>NZ_JGVU02000001.1 GCF_000708755.2 Metabacillus indicus LMG 22858
CCCGCAAGCGCAGCGAGGAGGCTCCAGGCACTCCCCGCGGAAAGCAAGTGACTGGAGCGCAAGGGAACGGGTATATCTTGAATTCATTTATGAAAACAGCCAGGCTCCCGTTCCTTCCCGCGGTAATCCTGAAGCGAAGAGGAACGGGTATAATCAAAAACAACAATCCATTAAAGACATTTTTCTGTTAAAATAAGAGAATGTATGCTGAATTCAGCAAAAACAGATAGAATAAAGGAGTTTTTCAGATGGAAAAAGTATTGATCTTTGGTCATAAAAACCCGGATACAGATACGATTTGCTCTGCAATTGCGTATGCTGATCTTAAAACAAAGCTTGGCATGAACGCAGAGCCTGTCCGCCTTGGAGAAATCAACGGCGAAACAGAATTTGCTCTGAATACATTTGGAGTTGAAGTCCCTAGACTGATCGAAACAGCTGCAAATGAGACAAGCCAGGTCATTTTAGTCGACCATAACGAACGCCAGCAAAGCGTCAGTGACATTGACCAGGTTCATGTCCTTGAGGTCATTGACCATCACCGCATCGCTAACTTTGAAACAAGCGATCCGCTTTATTACCGCGCGGAGCCTGTAGGATGCACAGCTACAATCCTGAACAAAATTTACAAAGAGAACGGCGTGAGCATTCCAAAAGAAATTGCGGGCCTTATGCTTTCTGCCATCATCTCTGATTCATTATTGTTTAAATCACCGACCTGCACAGAGCAGGATGTAGCAGCTGCGAAAGAACTTGCTGCTATTGCCGGCGTTGATCCGGAAGTATACGGACTTGATATGCTGAAAGCAGGTGCTGACCTCAGCGGCAAAACAGTATCTGAACTCATTTCTCTTGATGCAAAAGAATTCTCAATGGGCGATTACAAAGTTGAGATTGCACAGGTAAATGCGGTAGATCCTAACGACATTCTTGTTCATAAAGAAGAAATCGAAGCCAAGGTTTCAGCTGTTATCGCTGAAAAAGAATTGGACTTGTTCGTATTTGTTGTAACAGATATCTTAATCAACGATTCCGTTGCAATTGCCCTTGGCCGTGAAACACGCGCGGTTGAACAGGCATACGATGTTAAGCTTATTGATAACATGGCGGTGCTTAAAGGCGTTGTTTCCCGTAAAAAACAGATTGTACCTGTTCTTACAGAAGTATTGACAAACGCACTTTAAATTTCATAAGAAAAACGGCCTGCACCGCAGGCCGTTTTATTGTTTTTAGCAGTAGCCAGGTCCAGGACCATAACCAGCGCCGCCGACAAAAGAAGCACCAATGATAATCAGCAAAATAAACAATACGATAATTAGCGCGAATCCATTATTGTATCCGCCGCCGCATCCATCTTTACTCATGGTTGTGTCTCCTCCAATCATGAAATCGTGAGCTTTTCTCTTGCTCAAATTTAGGGTATGCGGAAGGGAGAATTATGTTAGCCTATTTATCTGCTGCACACTGATCTCTCTGACGGAGAGAAAGCGGAGAGATATTGGAGAAACAGCACAAAAAAGACCGGAGAAAAAGATCTCCGGCCTTGAATTCAGCTACTTATTAAATAAGCTTTTGACGCCGTGGAAAATTAAAACGAAAGAAAAAACTAAGATTGCTAAAACGCCAACGACTGTCGTAAAAGGTGCTAGGCTTGCAAGGAATGTTCCGGCAAGCGGAAGTTCAACTAGAGCAAAGCCTGCAAGAATGGCTGCAAGGAATAAGAAAATTAATCGATCCATCATTATCCCCTCCTTCCTAATACAGTATATGTAAGCGTTTTCTTAATAGTATAGGTCACATGCACATTTTCTTTAGAATCCATAAAATATAAGCACAAAAAAAGCCCGTTTTTCATACGGGCTTTCTCTGCTGGCGGTAAACTTATGAGATTTTTGTAATTGTCAGGTCTAAACCAGCGATTCCGCTTTTCGTGGTGTCCAGCTCCATCAGCCAACTCCTCCGTCAGAACAAAATCCCCCAAAAAGGCGGGAACCGGACTTTTTGGGGGATTTCTTTTCTGCCTGTCAGGTCTAAACGGTCGGCTCCGCTTTTCTTATTAACCGTTTATAATCTTCCCGCCATTCACATGAATCATCTGTCCGGTGATGTAGCTTGAGTCGCTGCTTGCAAGGAATACATAGCTTGGTGCAAGTTCATCAGGCTGTCCGGGGCGTCCCATTGGCGTATCCGCGCCGAACTCTGAAACTTTTTCTGCATCAAACGTTGAAGGGATAAGCGGTGTCCAGATTGGACCAGGAGCTACTCCGTTTACCCGGATGCCTTTTTTCACAAGAGACATGGAAAGGGATCGTGTAAACGTTGTAATAGCGCCCTTAGTGGCCGAATAATCAATCAGCTGTTCGTTTCCTGCATAAGCTGTGATGGATGACGTGTTGATGATGCTGCTTCCCTGCTTCAGGTGGGGAAGGGCTGCTTTTGTCATATAGAAAAAAGAGAAAATATTGGTTTTGAATGTGCGTTCAAGCTGCTCTTTTGAAATTTCCTCAATACCGGCCTGCGGATGCTGCTCGGCCGCATTGTTGACAAGAATGTCTATTTTACCGAACTTGCTGACGGTTTCGTTTACGACCTGTCCGCAGAAAGCCTCGTCTCCGATATCTCCGGGAATAAGCAGGCACTGTCTGCCTTCCTGCTCCACAAGGCGCTTTGTTTCATTTGCATCATCATGTTCATCCAAATAGGAGATGACAACATCTGCGCCTTCTCTTGCAAAGTGGACGGCAACTGACCGCCCGATGCCTGAATCACCGCCTGTGATGATCGCTGTTTTATCCGAAAGCTTTCCGCTGCCTTTGTATTGATGGCTGTCAAACTCGGGTTTAGGATTCATCTGATCTTCATGCCCGGGCTGCACATCCTGATGCTGCGCAGGCATCGTTTTTTTTGTTTGGCTGTTTTGACTCATTTACAATCCCTCCAGGTTTTTATCAAGTTTAGTATGGTGAAAAATCCGATAAGTATGTTGGATATGCTGTTTATATTCCCTGTCAGTCCTTGATAAAACACTTGTTTTTGCGCAAAAAAAAACTGAGACAGAAGTCTCAGTTTAAAACGTTGAAATAACGTGCTTCAGGATGGGCAACGACTATGGCTGTAACAGATGCTTCAGGTTCCATCATGAAGCCTTCTGTCAGATTCACTCCAATGTCTTCAGGACGTATCAGATCAAATAATTTGGCCTGGTCATCAAGGTTTGGGCAGGCCGGATAGCCGAATGAAAAACGCTGGCCCTGATACTTGGCTGAAAAGCGCTGATCCATTGTGAAATCCGGAGGATCAGGGAAGCCCCACTGATCACGGATCAGCTGGTGCGTCCGCTCGGCAAGACCTTCAGCAAGCTCAAGGGCGAGTGCCTGAACAACATGGCTTTTCAAATAGTCGCCCTGTTCCTTAAATCGGTTTGCAATCTCTCTGACTTTCTTTCCTGCCGTAACAGCAAAGAAGGATACATAGTCTCTTGTGCTGCTTTCAGGTCGAACGTAGTCAGAAATGCAGCGGTGCGGCAGTTTTGACTGTCTTGGAAAATCAAAGGTCTGCAGCTTTTCTTCTGTTTCCGGATCCAGAATGTGCAGAGAATTTCCCTCTGATACAGCAGGGAAGAACTGATAAACCGCAGCAGGTTCAAACCATTTTTCCGCTTCTCCCTGCTTCAGGAGCACATCAATGGTTTCTTTTAGAGCAACCGCCTTTGGATCATTGTTTTTCAGCATTTCCTTTACTTTTCCCTTGAGGCCGAGGTGATGGCCGATCAGCATCTGCATGTTGATATAAGGGATGAGGTGCTGCAGATTGAAATCTTTAATGATATGGCGTCTGCAGTCCTCAGGCACAAAAACAGGGGACGGTGCAAGCTCTGCTCTTTTTTCAAGCAGTTCTGTCACTGCGGCAGTCGGTTTCTTTTCAGAAAACTGTTCAGACCGCACTTCTTTCTTTTTAAACTGGGCCGGGTCGACTCGGATTCGGTTTGCAAGTGAAAGGCCGTCCATCGCATCCTTGGCATACACCACCGGTCCGCTGTATTGCGGAGCAATCTTTCCGTCTGCAAACTTTCTGGAAAGGGCAGCGCCGCCGACCAGGATCGGAACAGAAATGTCAGCTTCACGCAGATCCTGTGCGGTCAGAACCATTTGCTGGGCTGACTTCACAAGCAGGCCTGAAAGTCCGACAATATCCGGTTTCTCTTTTCTGACAGCTGTAATTAAATCCTGCGGGGTCACTTTAATTCCGAGATCCACTACTTTGTAGCCGTTGTTGCTCAGGATAATATCCACAAGGTTTTTCCCGATATCATGCACATCGCCTTTAACCGTTGCAAGCAGGATTTTTCCTTTTCCGCTGTCATCCTTTTTCTCCATATACTGCTCTAAAAAGGAGACCGAAGCTTTCATCACTTCTGCACTTTGAAGAACTTCGGCGACGATCAGCTGGTTTGTATTGAACAGCTCTCCGACTTCAGCCATTCCAGCCATGAGCGGACCGTTAATGATATCAAGAGGTGCATCATATTCCTTAAGGGCGATTTCAAGGTCTGAAATCAGTCCTTCTTTTGTGCCCTCTACAACATATTGGGCGAGACGCTGCTCAAGCGGGAGGGACTGTACAGGTTTTTTGGCTGTCTTTTTCTTTCCCCGGTAATGATTTGTAAAAGCGGCCAGTGTTTCGTCATTTGTGTTAAAAAGAAGAGTCTCCGCCATTTTAACTTCTTTTTTCGGAATGGAAGCAAAACGCTCAAGCTTTTCCGTGTTGACAATCGCATAGTCGAGACCCGCCTGTGTACAGTGATACAAATAGACGGCATTCAGCACTTCGCGTCCTACAGGCGGAAGCCCGAAGGATACGTTGCTGACGCCAAGCATAGTAAGACATTGCGGAAGGCGCTCTTTAATCAGGCGGATGCCCTTAATCGTTTCTTCAGCAGAACCAATATACTGCTCGTCTCCTGTGCCCACAGGGAAAACGAGGGGATCAAAAATAATATCTGACGGACTCAGGCCGTGCTTTTCAGTAAGCAGTTCAAACGAACGGACCGCAATATCAAGCTTTTCCTCAGCTGTAAGAGCCATGCCCTTTTCGTCTATGGTTCCAACAACAACGGCGGCACCATATTTATGAATCAGCGGAACAACTGCGTCAAAGCGTTCTTCGCCGTCTTCCAGGTTAATCGAGTTGATGATGACTTTTCCCTGGGAATAAGATAGTGCTTTTTCAATGACAGCTTCATCGGTTGAATCGATGACAAGCGGCGCCTTTACTTTTTTGGTCACTTCTTTTATGAATGCTTCCATATCTTCAAGTTCATCGCGGTCAGGGTCTGCAAGACAAATATCAATGACATGTGCTCCGTTTTTGACCTGTGCTCTTGCAATTTCAGATGCTTCTTCAAATTTCCCCTCGGCAATCAGACGCTTAAATTTTCTTGATCCAATAACATTTGTCCGTTCCCCGACAAACAGGGGTCTCATGGAGTCGTCATAAATAAGCGGATCAATACCGGAAACGGTATGTGCCGGATCACGTTCCGGGACGGTGCGGGGATTCAGTTCGCTGACTGCATCTGCGATAGCCGTGATATGTGCGGGTGTGGTTCCGCAGCAGCCGCCGACAATATTGAGCCAGCCCTGTTCCGCAAAACCTTTCACTTTCTGCGCAAGCGAACGCGGTGATTCATGATATTTTCCTTCCTCATCAGGAAGGCCGGCATTCGGATAACAGCTGACAGCTGTATGAGCCATTCCGGACAGGGTCCTGATATGGTCTGTCATAAACTCAGGCCCTGTCGCACAGTTCAGGCCGACAGAAATAGGCTTCATATGTTCAAGAGAAATAAAGAAAGCTTCAATGTCCTGTCCGGCAAGGGTCGTGCCCATTGGCTCAATCGTGCCTGATACCATAAGGGGAATTTCTTTTCCGGTCTTTTCAAACGCACGCCTGATACCTAAAAAGCCAGCTTTTACATTCAGCAGGTCCTGGCTCGTTTCAAGGAGAAGCAGATCGGCTCCGCCTGCAAGCAGTCCAAGTGTCTGTTCTTCATAGTTTTCAATCAGTTCCTCGAATGTGGCTCCTCCCGTTACAGAGAGCGTTTTTGTTGTCGGTCCCATTGAACCGGCTACAAAGCGGGGCCATTCGGATGTTGAGTATTTTTCAGCTGCTCTTTTCGCAATTTCAGCCGATTTTTTATTCAGTTCGAAGGCAAGGTGCCCAAGATCGTATTCATCCAGAACGATTTTCGTAGCTCCGAACGTATTTGTCTCAATAATATCTGCTTTTGCTTCAAAATAAGCTTCATGGATCGATTGAATGACCTCAGGTGCAGTTATAGTCAAATATTCGTTGCATCCTTCGTAGGCTTCTCCGCCGAAGTCATCTGCAGAAAGATTTGCGTCCTGAATCATGGTGCCCATCGCCCCGTCAAGAACGAGGATTTTTTTCTCAAGCTGTTTTCTTATATCAGACATGCGTAATCTTCCTTTCGGTGGCCTCAGACTCTTTTTTATGGATATAATTCGTTAGCTCCACTGTCAGTTCATAATTCAAAAACGGTGTGATCAAGTAAATGCCGTTGAACAGATCAAACGCAGCATCAATCAGGTTTTTGGCAATGGCCAGACCCTCCTGATAGGATTTTTCCTTATCATCTCCGGCATTGGCCATTTTTTCGCGGATGCTGTCAGAGAGGGTGATGCCAGGTATCTCATTATGAATAAATTCAGCATTCCGGCTGCTTGTGAGCGGCATAATGCCGATATAAACGGGTACAGTTAAGTGTTTTGTTTCTTCATAGACATCAATCAGCTGTTTTTCGGAATAAATCGGCTGGGAGATAAAATAATCAGCTCCGCACGCCATTTTTTTCTCCAGCCTTTTGACGGCTTTATCAAGATACTTCACATTCGGGTTAAAGGCGGCGGCTACAGAGAAGTTCGTCTTTTCGCCAAGCGGTTTTCCTGAGTAAGAAAGCCCGTCATTAAATTGCTTAATCAGACTGATCAAATCAAAGGAAGAAAGATCATAAACAGAAGTTGCCCCCGGGAAATCCCCGATTTTGGACGGATCTCCTGTTATGGCTAAAACATCTGTTAATCCAAGGGTGTGCAGCCCCATTAAATGTGACTGCAATCCGATTAAGTTGCGGTCTCTGCATGTGATATGAATCAGTGAGCGAATCCCGTGAGTCTGCTGGACAATGGATCCCATGGCTGCATTGCTGATTCTTGGTGAAGCAAGGGAATTATCCGCAAGTGTTAAGGCATCGATTCCAGCCTCCTGCAGGGCCTTTGCTCCTTTCAAAAATTTATCAATCCCGAGCTTCTTCGGCGGGTCAAGCTCTACAATGATGGAGCGTTTTTCTTTGACAATATCCTGCAGCGGAGGATACTTTCTCTCTGCAGCTGAGGCAATAGAGATTTCTTCTTTCCTTGCTTTCACCTTCTTTTCAGTCACCGGAGGCAGTCCTTTAAGAGCAGAAGCCATTGCCCTGATATGATCAGGAGTCGTTCCGCAGCAGCCGCCTATTAATCTCGCACCCTGATTTCTAAAAGCAAGTGCGCTTTCAGCGAAGTATTTTTCACCGGATCCGTAAACAAGTCTGCCTTCCTCGATAGTCGGTAGGCTGCTGTTTGGATAAACGGACAGGAAGGCCTTTTCTGGAAGAGGAACTTCCTCCAGAGATGAGAGCATATGATACGGCCCAAGCCTGCAGTTCAGCCCGACAACATTCGCCCCGAGTTCCTCAAGCTGAGACAGGCCGTCAGAAAGAGGAGTGCCGTCCTGGAGAACGCCGATTTCATGGAGGGAAATGTTCGTTATGATCGGCAAGTCTGTTTCTTTTCTTGCAATCTCGAGAACGGTCTTCATTTCTTCAAGATCATAATACGTTTCAAGCAGGAGGCCGTCGGGTTCTTCGTTCAGCAGAAGATAGAGCTGCTCCCTGAAATTTCGCCGCAGGTCTTCTGGCGAATAAGCCCCCTTTTTAAAAGCACGGACCCCGCCGATTGTGCCGAGAACATAGGCTGAGGTGCCTTCCGCAGCTTGCTTTGCAATCTGCACAGCCTTGCGGTTAATGGCGCGCACCTCATCTTCAAGCCCGTATCTGGACAGCTTGATATAATTGGCCCCGTACGTATTTGTCTGAATGACATCAGCGCCGGCATCAAGATACGCCTTATGAACATTCAGGATGTCATCCGGTTTTGACAGGTTCAGTTCTTCAAAACACCGGTCCACACCGTGGGAATAAAGCAAGGTGCCCATTGCTCCGTCCCCGATCAGAATTTTTGTCTGCAAGTCTGTTAAAAGTGCCAAAGCTATAAACCTCCTAAAATACAGCTGATAATGGAAAAAAGAAAAAAGCCTTCCAAGAAGAAGACTTTTGAGTATGCGCGGCTTCTTCTTATCGTCCGATGGATGCATCGCTGGAATTAGCACCTTGGATTGCGCCAGGTTGCTGAAGCTTCGACGGGCCAGTCCCTCAGCTTCTCTAGATAAGAATCGAAAAATATGAAATTGGCTAAATGATATTATATCTAATTTACATGTTTTTTTCGGGAGATTCAAGTGCGAAAAGTAAAAGTTTTCTGAATTGATGAGGAATTCTTGCCCCAGTCCGGATAAAAAAAGACCCAGCAGGAAAAACTGCTGAGTCCTCTCGTTTATCTGAAATTAATGAATTGAACATCGATCGGCAGATCCGCACCGCGGACAGCTGCAATCACCTGCTGCAGGTCGTCTTTGCTTTTGCCGGTAACGCGGACCTGATCATCCTGAACCTGCGTTTTCACCTTAAGTCCTGCATTTTTTATGATCGCGTTAATCTTTTTCGCATTGTCCTTATCAATACCCTGGACAAGCTTTGCACGCTGGCGGATGGTCCCGCCTGATGCGCCTTCAATTTTTCCATAGTCAATATTGCGCGTCGCCACGTTGCGCTTGATCAGTTTTGAAATGAACACATCCTTCAGCTGATCCATTTTAAACTCATCATCAGAAACTAAAACAAGCTCCTCTTTTTCAAGCGTAATGCTGCTTTTGCTTCCTTTAAAATCATAGCGTGTGCCGATCTCTTTCATCGTCATCGTGATGGCATTTGTTACCTCAGGCATATCCACCTTCGACACAATATCAAACGAACTGTCCTTGGCCATAAGAATCCTCCCAAAAGTTTGTATTATCCTTAGATTATAGTAGAATGTACATGATATAACAACTAACGGCAGTTCAGCTGCAAAGGAAGGAACGAACAAATGAATCCCGGAACGTTTATGACGCTTAAAATAGATGAAAAAGTAGATTACGGATATTATTTAACAGATGGAGAAGACCGAGTGCTGCTTCACAAAACGGAAATCACTGAACCGATTGAAGAATTGGACGAGGTTGAAGTGTATCTGATTGTTGACCATGAAGACCGCCTTGCGGCAACGATGAAAAAGCCGACGATATCAGAAGACCGGTTCGGATGGGTAGAAGTAGTCAGTGTCAGGGAAGACATGGGGGCATTCGTCGACATTGGCCTTTCAAAAGATGCACTTGTCGACAACGATATTCTCCCGGCTTACGTCAGTGTATGGCCAAAAGACGGCGACAAACTCTACTGTTCCCTGAAAGTGACGAAAAACGGAAGATTCTTCACAAAGCTTGCAACGGAAGATGTCATGCAGGAAAACATCGTCCCGGCTGAAGGAGTTCGGAACAATCAGGCCGTTACAGGAAGAGTCTACCGAATCATCATTGCAGGAACTTTCATCATAACTGAAGAAGGCTACAAAGGATTCATCCACTCCTCCCAGCGCAAAAGAGAGCCGCGTCTTGGCGAACTTGTAACTGGACGAGTTGTTGATGTGAAAGAAGACGGCACCCTTAACGTTTCTCTCCTTCCGTTCAAACATGAGGCATTGGATGAAGATGCACAAGTGATCTGTGATTACATGGAAGAAAGAGGAGGAGCCATGCCCTTCTTTGACAAGAGCGACCCGGATGACATCAAAGAACGCTTCAACATGAGCAAAGGTGCATTCAAGCGTGCGCTCGGCTCACTCATGAAAGCAGGCAAGGTTTATCAGGAAGACGGCTGGACCTATTTTAAAAAAGAACAACAGTAAGCGCATATGCGTTTGCTGTTTTTTTATGGGCAAAATTTGATTTTGGGCTTTTGCCGGGAGGAGGGGAATTGTTTTATGATGGATTTGAAAAAATGAAATTGTCTTATGATGATACTTGAAAAATGAAAGGGGATGTTTATTAGTTGAAGGACTTAAAAGAAAACCGGGAATTGCTAGTATACCGGAGTTTGAACGCCAGATCCGTTTTGGATGAAGAAGCTCTCACCTGCTTGCGGCAGCTTGAAAAAGGGTTCCAGGGAGAAAAGTATTTTGAGCAGTGGCTTAAGGAGAATGGAGGGGATGGCATAGTGTTAAGCGATCTGCTCTTTGAAATTGGCGGATCTTTCGTACAAATTGATTCCCTGTTTATTAAACCTGATAAAATGTACGTGTTCAACGTAAAGAACTCGGAAGGTGATTACTTCGCAGAAGGAGAAAGGTGGTCGACCCCGGCCAAAAAAGAAATGAAAAACCCTTTGCTTCAGCTCAAAAGAAGCGAAGCCTTGCTCACTCGGCTTCTCCAGGACAAGACCATTAAGTTCTCCCTCGAACCATTCGTTGTCTTTGTAAATCCCCGATTCCACCTTTACAACGCACCTCTTGACCAACCCATCATTTATTATCCCCAGCTGAACCGCTTTGCGGAAAAACTCAATCAAAAGCGGGGCAAGTTAACCGGCTTTCATGACATGCTCGCGAAAAAACTTCTGGATTCGCATGTGGAAGAATATCCGTTTTTGAAGCTTCCGGGGTATGGGTTTGAGGGGCTGGAAAAAGGTATTATATGTCCTCAATGTCTATTGCTGTATACCCTCTTTAATAAAAGGAATTTTATATGCTCTAATTGTAAAACAACCGAACCGCTTCTACCTGCAGTATTACGGGCAATAGGAGAATTCAGGCTTCTCTTCCCGGAAAAGAGGATCACTACAGATCAGATTCATGAATGGTGTAAGTTTGTTTTATCAAAAAAGACAATACGAAAGATTCTGTTCGCGCATTTTAAACACATAGGGCGCGGGAGGTCATCTCACTTTGTAGATAAATAAGATTAGTGACATTGAAAAAAGGATTTTTCCGTTTGATGGTTCCGATCACAGAGATAAGTGCTGTCAAAAAAGAAAATCCGCTGCTTGATGGGTCCGATCTCGTAGATAAGTGCCATCAAAACAGAAAATCCTTAGTTTGATGGTTCCGATCACAGAGATAAGTGCCATCAAAACAGAAAATCCTTAGTTTGATGGTTCCGATCACAGAGATAAGTGCCATCAAAACAGAAAATCCTCCGTTTGATGGTTCCAATCTCGTTGATAAGTACCATCAAAACAGAAAATCCTCCGTTTGATGGTTCCAATCTCGTTGATAAGTACCATCAAAACAGAAAATCCACCGCTTGATGGTTCCGATCACGGAGATAAGTGCCATCAAAACAGAAAATCCTTAGTTTGATGGTTCCGATCACGGAGATAAGTGCATCAAAAGTAAAATCCACCGCTTGATGGTTCCGATCTCGTAGATAAGTACCATCAAAACAGAAAATCCACCGCTTGATAGTTCCAAACTCAGAGATAAGTACCACCAAAAAAATACCACCACTCAATACTCCCCCTTAAACCCCCCTTCCCCACCAAAAAAATAAACTTTCACCAAAACCCGTCGATAACCTCCTAGTAGAACTATTTAAGGAGAGAGACATCAATGAAAAAAATACTGATCATGATAGCGTCCTGTATGCTGCTTGCCGCCGGGTGCGGGAAGAGTGAGGCAGTCAGCAGCGCGGATCAAAAAATAAAAGTGGGGATTATGCTCTCGGATGTGGGGCTTGGGGATCAGTCCTTCAGTGATTCGGCGTTTGCGGGTCTGGTCAAGTCCCGTGATAAACTTGGGATTCTGTTTGATTACCGGGAGCTCGAAAAAACGGGCACTTATGAAAAAGGACTTACCGAGCTTGTTGAAGAGGGGAATGATCTTGTCGTTGGACTTGGGTTTATGGTTCAGGAAGATTTAGAAAAAGCGGCAAAGAAGTTTCCGGAACAGCAGTTTATGCTGATTGATGCGGTTTCCGAGCTCGAAAATATTACGTCCGTTACTTTTAAAGAGGATGAAGGGAGCTTTCTCGCCGGAGTTGTTGCAGCGATGGCTACAAAAACAAATACAATCGGTTTTATCGGCGGCGCTGATGTTCCGCTTATAAACAAGTTCGCTGACGGATTTGCAGAAGGGGCAAGAACGATCAAGCCTGAGATTGTCATCTACACGGAGTATGCAAATGATTTCGGGAATGACATCAAGGGCGGGGTAATGGCAGACAGCATGATCAAGAGAAAGGCGGATGTGCTTTATGCAGCAGCCGGTTTTACGGGCGCAGGTGTTTTAAAGGCCGCCCAGGACAGCGGGGTATATGCAATTGGTGTTGACAGTGATCAGTATTTTTATGCGGAAAAGGCTGTTGTGACGTCGATGATGAAAAATGTGGATATCGGCATTTTTCAGCTTCTGAAAGATTATGTGAAAAAACAGGAGCTTCCTGATGGGCATATTGAACTTGGTGTGAAGGATAATGGGGTTCAGCTGGCTCCGATCCGTGTACTGAGCCTGACCGAACAGCAGCAGAAAACGCTTGATCAATGGAAGCAAAAATTAGCAGAGAGCAACTAGGAGGATCACCGTGTCATTAAAGAAAAAATTATTGTTCAATTCTGTCGGCATTATCATACTTGCTACCTTTATGATTGGCTTTATCGTCTTTAACATGCTGATGATTCAAAAAACAAACCAGAATGAAGTTCCTGTGCTTTTGAACGTTGAAAAACTGCAGGGGGAGTTAAACGCATCTAAACAAAGCTTAAACAATTTCGCCTTTTCTCTATCCGATGCACACAAGGAGGAGGCGCTGCAGTCGCTGAACAGGACGGAAAAGCTTTTAGACAGCCTGAATCAGACCTTGCAGGATGAAAATGGGAAGAATGCTTTAAAAAAGGCATCAGCCAAATTCGATGAACTCAAGCAGAAAACGCTGCCTGCACTTGAAGAGAAAAATCAGGCAGAAGTGAAACGCCAGGCTGTTAGAGTGGACGGGATCTCAAATGATATTTATTTTGTGAATCTCCATGTTCATGACAGATACACCTTTATTCAAGAAGAAGTAAAGGGACAGATTGAGTTTGTCATTTTGTCGGCGGCCATTGGAACGGCCCTTTTAATTCTTGTTTCAAGTGTTCTTGTGATCAGAATGACTTCGTCGATTACGAAGCCACTAAAAAGCATGTCAGCACAGGCGGCGGCTATTGCACAGGGGAACCTTGCCGTGCAGTCTTTGACCTATAAGGGGAAAGATGAAATCGGGGCATTAAATGATTCGTTTTCAAGTATGGTAAATCAGCTGAAAGGGCTGATTCTATCCATTGACACTGTAAGCAAACAGGTCGATGGATTTGCTGAAACCCTTGACGGTGAAACACGTATCTTAAGTGAAATCAGTGGACAGGTCGTTTTATCAACAGATGAACTGTCTGCCGGCTCCCAATCGATTTCTTCTGATCTTCAGGATGCTGTTTCTCTGATTGAGCGGATGGATGCAGGCTTCAGCGAAAACGTCATCCGCTCCCAAAAGTCTGTAAAATTTGGAGAAGAAGCGGCAGGCGCTATTCAAGCGGGGCAGGGGGCAATCAGCACCCAGAGCGATTTACTTAAAGAAAATGGCGTCATTATGAATCTGATCAACCAGTCCACAACAACCTTTTTAGGCTATATGACGAAAATCGAAGATATGACGAAGGTAGTCTCAAGCATTGCCGATCAGACCAATCTTCTTGCGTTAAATGCAGCAATAGAGGCTGCCCGAGCAGGGGAAGCGGGAAAGGGATTTGCCGTAGTGGCAGCAGAAGTCAGAAAGCTTGCAGAAGAATCTACGAATGCCACCTCCCAAATCTTTGAAATGGCAAGCCTGATGCAATCCGGTATTGCAAACATTTCTGAATCTGTAGCAAAAGGGGTTTCCCTTGCAGAAAAGCAAAAGACGGGCATGGACATCACGACACAGGCTTTTGATGCGATTGATGAAAAAATGAAGAATATTACCCTGGAACTGATTGGCCTTGAAGCAGGTGTGAATCACTCGAAAACACTAGGAGGGAATGTTCTGCAAAATGTTGAAAGCATCAGCGCTGTAGTGGAGGAAACGGCAGCGGGAAGCGAGGAAATTTCAGCTTCAACTGCTGAGCAGCTTGCTGCTTTTGAAAAAATGGCTGAAGGGGTTTCAGAGCTGAGAAAGCTGACCTTTGATCTCAAGCAAACAGTAACTCAATTTAAATTAAATTAAAAAAACAGCAGCGGATCCTCCCCCGCTGCTGTTTCCATTTCTGATTACAAGTGATCTGTTTTCTTAGAATATTGACGTTCGCCTTGTTGGCGGCTTTTTTCGCGCATCATGTTTTTTTCATGCTGCTTGGCATTGTTGTCTTTTGCTTTTTTGTCGTTATCGCTTGTATGGGACATCATCAAAACTCCTTTAAAAATGATACGTTTAGGATGCCCCCTGAGAAGAAAAATATTATGAGATCTGTTTGTTTAAGAAAAAGATGGCGATTGTGCCGGGGCCTGAGTGTGCTCCAACGGAACAGCCGACCGTGTTGATGTAGATTTCTTTAGGCTGGAATTCAGCCTGGATCATGGACTTGATTTCATTAGCGGAATCAAGGTCATCGCCATGGCTGATGCCGATTGTCTGATTGCTTAAGTCTGTGCCGCGATCTTTCATGATTTCGATGACACGCCGGAATACTTTTTTTCTTCCTCTGATTTTCTCAAGAGGAATCAGTTTTCCGTCCTCAACGTGCAGGAGAGGCTTTATGTTCAGCAGACCGCCGACAAATGCGGACGTTTTGCTGATGCGGCCGCCCCTTGCGAGATACTCGAGATTATCGACTGTGAAAATGTGTTCTGTATGCACGCAGAAGTCCTTTACAGACTCTGCGATTTCGTGTAGAGTTTTTCCTTTACCGGCGAGTTCTGCTGCGTATTTTACAGCAAGGCCAAGTCCCAGTGATGCACATTTAGAATCGATAATGACAAGCTCAAAATCTGGATATTCTTCTCGGACCTCATTGCCGATCATGACCGCAGTCTGATATGTGCCTGAAAGCTCTGAAGAAAAGGCTACATACAGAGCAGGCACTTTCTTTTGGGCAAGAGAGGTAAAGATCTCTTTGACATCCAGAGGGGAAATTTGCGTTGTTTTCGCGACTTTTCCTTCTCTCATTGCATCGTATACTTCCTTCGGTGTAATGGTCAGAAGGTCGCGGTAATCATGCTCATCAATATGTACGCCCAGCGGAAGCAGCGTGACTCCGTTCTTTTCGTAAAACTCAAGCGGCAGGTCGCTTGCGCTGTCTGCGAGGATGTGAACCGTCATTTTTGCACCTCATTTCACGTGATTTTTCCAATTTGCGTGAGAATAGTCTCATTTTGATTGATCTTATAGTAAAAGTAGCACTTAGCCAAATAGAAGTAAAGAACAACGAAAGCCCTGAAAGACAATATTTGTATTGGTCTGCAAGAAAAAAGGGTAAATCAGAAATACTATTAATATCTTATAGCCCGGGAGGATTTTCTGCAAATGGTTTATGAAGAAGTCAAAAAAGGAATAATTGTGATTTTCGGCGCGTTGCTGAACGCTGTCGGCCTTAACCTGTTTATGATTCCTGCGGATGTATACGCCAGCGGATTTACAGGGATTGCCCAGCTTTTATCAAGCGTTTTGATTGAATATACGCCGCTTAACATATCGACCGGGGTACTGCTGCTCCTGCTGAATATTCCTGTAGCGATTTTAGGCTGGCAGAAGGTAGGAAAATCATTTACGCTCTACAGTGTGCTGAGCGTCGCAGCGACAACCTTCTTTCTGTCGATTGTCCCGCTCTATCCGCTGTCTGAAGACATCCTGCTGAATGCCGTATTCGGTGGCGTGATTGTAGCAATCGGAGTCGGAATCACGCTTAAATACGGGGCATCAACAGGAGGTCTTGATATTGTTGCCATGATTCTTTCACGCATGAAAGACAAGCCCGTGGGAACGTATTTCTTCATTTTGAACGGAATCATCATCTTTACAGCCGGTTTGCTTTACGGGTGGGAAAAAGCACTCTATACCCTTGTCACTCTTTACGCTTCAACAAGGGTCATCGATGCGATCCATACCCGTCATGAAAAACTGACGGCCATGATTATCACGAAAAAAGCTGATGACCTGAAAAAGGCAATTCATGCTAAAATGGTAAGAGGCATCACGATGGTTCCTGCTAAAGGGGCCTTTACTAACGAACAAAAGGACATGCTGATGATCGTAATCACGCGCTATGAACTTTATGATTTAGAAAAAATCATTAAGGAAGTGGATCCAAAGGCATTCACAAACATTCTTCAGACAACAGGCATCTTTGGATTCTTCCGCAAAGAATAGGAGAAACGCGCAATGAAAAAACTTTTGTTCATTCTTGGCTTTTTGATTCTTGCAGGCTGCGGCCAAAGTGCTGAACAGCCGGAAGAAAAAGAACAAGCGGAAGAGGTGTCGGGTGATATGGAAGAAAAAGATGTCGAGCTTTCAGTTGAAACAAAAGAAGAATCAGGTGTTGTCCAAATCACCATGACGGTTAAAAACAACTCAGATGAAGAAAAAAACTTTGAATTCTCGTCCGGACAAAAGTACGAAATCATTATTACCGATCCGAACGGGGCAGAGGTCTACAAATATTCTAAAGGCAAAATGTTTACACAGGCGCTGCAGTATCTAACCATTCCTCCGGGTGAAAGCAAAACCTACCAGGAGACATGGGACATGAAATCAGCAGGAAGCCTGCAGGCGGGAGACTATACAGTAACCGCTCAGTTTGCCGGAAAAGCTGAAGGAGAAAAGCCTCTTCAGGAAGTCAAAACCTTTACAGTTTCAGAATAAAACGGCTGCGGTTTATCCGCAGCTTTTTTTGTTCTTTCAGCACTTAAAATCCCCGGAATACAGATTCCGGGGACCGCCATCATACCTACATGTTCTTCAGTTCATCCTGAAGTTCGCTGAGCTGTTTTTGCTCTGCCGGTGAAGCGTTGGCAAATGCGGACATAAGTGCATTTTCGGCTTTTGCTTTAGAATCTGCGTCTACGCTTTCGCCGCCATGCTGCTGAGCCCCGCCTTGCTGACCGCCATGCTGAGAGCTGTAGTTTTGATGTTCATTGTGATTTGCACCGTAGCTATGGGGTCCATTTTGCTGAGCTCCTTGCTGCGAGCTGTACTGATTTTCTTCAGAACGGTGTTCATGACCATGGTCATGACCCATTTTGCCGGTTAGAACTTCTCCGGCTTTTTCGACTGCTTTGCGTGCTGCCTGAAATAGTTGGTTACCCATAATTTAAAAGCCTCCTAAAGAGGATTTTTCTGCCATTTGAGCTTTGCGCTCTTCTGACTCAGCCATTGTTGTATGATAAGGGAAACGTTCATCATGTTTCGAAACGGAATCTTTACCTTGCTGAACAAAGCGTTTAGATTTATTACTGCTCATGCGAAATTCCCCCTAAGATGAATGGTTGACGCTGCTGCTGCGTCCTCATTATTTTGTCTCATGCGGAGGCGTTTTATGGATGGAAAACTTCACTAAAAAAAGACGCCTTACAGAGATAGGGCGTCTTTTAAGTATACGGCAATGCCGTCTTCTTCGTTTGTTTTCGTTTCGCGGTTTGCGACTTCTTTCAGTTTCGGGATGGCATTACCCATTGCCACTCCCTGTCCTGCGTATTCCAGCATTTCAAGGTCGTTGTCTTCGTCTCCGAAGGCAATAATTCTTTCTGCGGGAATCGAGTAGGAATCGGCAATGATTTTCAGGCCGACGGCTTTGTTCATGCCGCGCTTGATTAATTCGATGACGTGCCAAGGAGCTGCCCAGCGTCTGTGGTCAACAAGCTCTGCATGCACATCCGACAGATAGGTGCGGATGTTTTCCACTTCCTCTTCTGATGCATGAATCAGAATACTTGTCACATCATCACCGAGATTTTTGCGGAGATCTCCCACTGTAATGTCGGATGTATTCATTGTAAATACATCGAGTAATTTTTCGTCATGATAGTGAAAATAAACATGATCGATTATTTCGGCCAGGATGTTTTTCACGTTGTGCTTTTCACATACTTCAACAATCTGTTTGACAGTTTCCACATCCAGCGTAGTGTGAAAAGCTCCCCATTGATCGTCTTTCGGGTGATGGACAAATGCCCCGTTGAAATTGACAACAGGTGTATCAAGCTCGAGCTCTTCATAATACATGGAGCTTGCTCTGTATGGGCGGCCTGTTGAGATGCAGACGATATGTCCCGCTTCTCTCGCTTTTTTTAAGATTTCTTTTGAATAGGCAGAAATCGTTTTATCATCCTTTAATAAAGTACCATCTAAATCGAGTGCAATTAAATGAGGTAGTGTCGTCATAGAAGCTCCTTTATTTTATGATTGGAGGGACGGCTGAAAAACAAAGTCCCCTTACAGTGTATCTTTTTTCCAAGATTATTGTCTACATGTTACACTTATGTTTAGAAAAGAAAAGAAGTCTCAAAAAGGAGGTATACCTCATGATCGCTGTTGAAAAAATGACCATTGATGGAATTCCCGTCCTGCACATCGCAAGGGATGCGGATAAAAATAAAAAGACGCCGTTTGTACTGTTTGTCCACGGCTTTACGAGCGCAAAGGAACACAACCTTCACTATGCCTACCTTCTTGCGGAAAGAGGAATTCGCGTCGTTCTCCCTGATGCTCTTCACCACGGTGAACGAAGCGGAAAACTTCAGGGCACGGAGTTAAATATGCAATTTTGGAGCATTGTAATAAATGAGATCAAGGAACTCGATGTCATAAAGAGTCATTTTGAAAAAAACGGCCTGATTGATCCTGAAAACATAGGCGTTGCCGGAACATCGATGGGAGGCATCGTCACTCTTGGGGCTCTGACTCAGTACGAGTGGATCAAAGCTGCAGCAAGCCTGATGGGCAGCCCTTATTATGAGCAGTTTTCCCGTCAGCAAATACAATATGTACAAAAAATGGGCATGAAGGTCCCTCTTACAGATGAAGAGCTGGAGAAGCATTTTCTCAGCCTCCAGGAATATGACCTCAGCCTGCATACAGAAAAGCTTGCATCACGGCCTCTGCTTTTCTGGCATGGCAAAAAGGATAATGTGGTGCCGTTTGACCCGACATACACATTTTTCAAGGAAATTCAATCTGCTTATGAGACAAAACCGGAATATCTGAAATTTATTGCCGATACGAACGCCGATCATAAAGTATCGCGCGAGGGACTGATAGCAACGGTAGACTGGTTTGCTGATTTTCTTTGCGAAAGCAAATAAGTTTAGGCCGGTCACTTTGTCAGGTATACTAGATAAGAGGAGTGATAAAAATGGATGAAGCATTGAAAGAGAATATATATGGCGCGCTTGAGCTTGTGGTTGACCCTGAGCTTGGAGTCGACATTGTCAATCTTGGTCTTGTGTATGATGTTGACCTTGATGAAAATGGCACAGCGCTCGTCACAATGACATTAACTTCAATGGGATGCCCTCTTGCAGGCACGATTATCGATCAGGTAAAAGCTGCCCTTCGCGATATCCCTGAAATTAAAGAAACAGAAGTGAACATTGTCTGGAATCCGCCATGGACAAAAGACAGAATGAGCCGAATTGCTAAAATTGCTCTCGGTGTTCAATAAGATGTAAATCCCGGTCCTTTAAGGATCGGGATTTTTTTGATTAAAAATATATAAAAATACAATTGATTTTATTTTTATGCAGTATTATAATGGGTACTAAATCTCACATATGTACGATATAAATTAAAGGGTGATTTCAATTGAAGGTAGGTATAATAGGTGCTACAGGCTACGGAGGGAATGAGCTATACAGGATTCTCTCAAAGCATCCGCATGTAAAAGAATGTATTTTATATACATCATCAGAAGCGGAGAAGGCATACAGGGATTCTTATCCCCACCTGACTGACATCAGCGGGGAAAGCTTGACTGCCATTCACGCTTCAGGAATTGAGTCCGAGGTGGATGTCCTGTTTATGGCATCCCCTCCTGGTGCAGCGGCAGAGCTGCTGCCTGAGATCTGCACGGAAAAGGTAAAGGTTATTGATTTGTCGGGCGATTTAAGATTAAGAGATTCAAAGACTTATGAAAGCTGGTATAAACGAAAGGCAGCAGATCCGGCCATCACCCGGAAGGCGGTTTACGGGCTTTCTGAACTGAATAAAGACGCAATCAGAAAAGCGTCCGTTATCTCAAATCCCGGCTGCTTTCCAACGGCAGCAATCCTTGGCCTTGCGCCTGCGGTCAGCGGGGAATTAATTGATGAATCTTCTATTATTATTGATGCGAAAACCGGGGTTTCCGGTGCTGGACGCAAGCCTGGCGCCGGCGTCCATTATGCCGAGACAAATGAGAATTTCAAGATTTATAAAGTAAATGAACACCAGCATATTCCGGAGATTGAACAGGCTCTGTTAGAAATGAACAGCGCAGTAAAGCCTCTTACGTTTCAGACTCACCTTGTTCCGATGACTAGGGGAATTATGACGACCATTTACGCAGGTGCGAAAAGCGGAAGCTTAAAAGAGTGGCATGATCTCTATAAGGAGTTTTACAAAGATTGCTATTTTGTAAGAGTAAGGCCGGTCGGGGAATTTCCTTCAACTAAGGAAGTATACGGTTCAAACTACTGTGATATCGGAATTGCATTTGATGAAAGAACAGGCAGGATTACCGTTGTGTCTGTAATTGACAACTTAATGAAAGGTGCAGCAGGGCAGGCAGTGCAGAATTTCAACCTGATGAACGGGTTTGATGAAACAGCAGGTCTTGAAATGGCGCCGCTGTATCCATAAGGAGGCTTATCGATGCTAAAAGTAAAAGAGTCCGCTGGGATTCAGAAAATAGAAGAAGGTTCAGTCACATCACCGAAGGGGTTTAAGGCGGACGGAGTACATACCGGCTTGAGATATGCAAAGAGAGATTTGGGTGTCCTGATCAGCGAGGTTCCGGCAAGCTGTGCAGCAGTTTACACACAGAGTCATTTTCAGGCCGCTCCATTAAAAGTGACGCAGGAAAGCACAAAGGCAGAACAAAAGCTGCAGGCTCTGATTGTAAACAGCGCGATTGCAAATGCCTGCACAGGGGAGCAGGGGCTGAAAGATGCGTATGAAATGAGATCGCTGTGCGCGGAAGCATTCTCATTGAAAGAAGAATATGTGGCGGTAGCATCAACAGGTGTCATTGGAGAATTCCTGAAAATGGACTGCATCCGCAGCGGAGTAGGGGCCGTTTCTCCTGCAAAGCTTGGAGCATCTGCTTTTGAAGAAGCGATTTTGACAACAGACACTGTGACAAAGAAAACGGCCTATGAGATTATCGTCGGCGGAAACAAAGTAACCATCGGAGGGTGTGCGAAGGGTTCGGGGATGATCCATCCGAATATGGCCACGATGCTTGCCTTTATAACGACAGATGCAGCAATTGAAAGCGATGTGCTCCAAGGGGTTTTGGGCGAGCTGACGGATGTTTCGTTCAACCAGATTACGGTGGACGGGGAAACATCGACAAATGATATGGTGCTTGTCATGGCAAACGGCCTTGCAGGCAATGCTATGCTCACTCCGGAACATGAAGATTGGGATGACTTTAAGCTTGGACTGAAAAAGGTATGCGAAGATCTAGCAAAAAGCATCGCAAAAGACGGCGAAGGTGCAACAAAGCTGATTGAAGTGACAGTTGAGGGTGCTGCTTCAGATGAGGAAGCGAGAATAACGGCCAAGAAAGTCGTCGGATCAAGCCTCGTGAAAACAGCTGTTTATGGCTCTGATGCCAACTGGGGCAGAATCATCGGGGCAATCGGGCACAGTGATGCAAAAGTAAATCCAGAGGGGATCGGCATCTTTTTAGAAAGCCAGTGTCTTTTTCATAATGGCCAGCCGCAGGCATTTTCAGAGGAACTGGCGAAAAAAGCGCTGGAAAAAGAAACGGTTGCCATTCATATTGATCTCCGGGTTGGAAACGGTGAAGGAAAAGCATGGGGCTGCGACCTGACATACGATTATGTCAAAATCAACGCAAGCTACAGAACGTAAGGAGCGGATTATGGACAGAACAGTGGTGCTGAAATGCGGAGGAAGTACAGTGGATGAGCTGTCAGGTGATTTTTTTGAAAGCCTGCACGAGCTGATCAGTCATGGACACCGGGTTGTCATTGTTCATGGAGGCGGGCCAGCCATCAATGCGGCCTTAAAGTCAATGAATGTGCAGACGGAGTTTATCGGCGGCCAGCGGAAGACGACAAAGCAGGTTCTTGATGTAGCGGAAATGGTGCTTGCAGGACAAATCAACAAACAGCTGGTAAGAGCCCTGCAGCAGCACGGATTTAAAGCAGCGGGCATTGCCGGCTGCGATGGAGGGACTCTGACAGGAGAGCATCTGAATGAACAGGAGCTTGGGCACGTAGGCCAGATTACAGCCGTCGATGACCATCTTATTGAAACACTGCTGAAAGGCGGATATATCCCGGTCATCGCACCGCTAGCTAAAACAAAAGATCACGGCACGCTGAATGTGAATGCGGACACGGCAGCTGCGGCTGTAGCAAGTGCACTTGGGGCAAACCAGCTTCTGTTTGTCACAGATGTAGAGGGCATTATGAAGGAACAAGTCGTCATCCAGCATACAACTCCCGATGAAATAGCAGAAATGATCGGCACAGGCATTATCAGCGGCGGAATGATTCCAAAGGTCCAGGCTGCCATAAAATCACTTTCCCAAACGCTGAAAGAAGTGATGATCGTCAGCGGAAAGAGGAAGTTTGCATCTGAATCATCCATCTTTGGAACAAAAATAACTGCCGGCAAGGAGGCTGCATTAAAATGACTCATTTATTCCCTACATACGCCCGTTATGATGTTGAAATAAAAGATGCAAAAGGCGCGGTCGCAGTTGATCAGAATGGAAAAGAATACTTGGACTTTATATCCGGCATTGCCGTGTGCAATTTAGGCCATTGCGATGAGGATGTAAAAAAAGCTGTAAAACAGCAGCTTGATAAGGTATGGCACGTTTCCAATCTTTTTCAAAGTTCAATCCAGGAGGAAACAGCTCGGCTGCTTACTGAAAACAGTTCAGGAGATGCGGTCTTCTTCTGCAACAGCGGGGCAGAAGCGAATGAAGCGGCGATTAAGCTTGCAAGAAAGCATACGGGAAAGTCGAAAATCCTGACATTTAGACAGTCTTTCCACGGAAGAACGTTCGCGACGATGTCTGCGACCGGCCAGTCAAAGATTCATGACGGTTTCGGCCCGCTGCTGCCGTCGTTTGAATACCTTCCGTATAACGATTCGGAAGCATTGGAACAGATTGCCGGAGATGACTATGCAGCCATTATGCTTGAAGTGATTCAGGGAGAGGGCGGGGTCGTTCCGGCAGAGCAGACATTCATGAATGCAGTAAAAAAAGCCTGCACAAGACTTGGAGCCCTGCTGATTATTGATGAAGTGCAAACAGGCATTGGCCGGACAGGCAAGCCGTTCGCCTATCAGCATTACGGTGCAGACCCCGATATCATTACATCAGCCAAGGGGCTTGCCAATGGATTTCCGGCAGGGGCCATGATCGGGAAAAAAGAGCTGGTTTCCTCCTTTCAGCCAGGCTCACACGGAACCACATTCGGAGGCAATCCGCTTGCAATGGCAGCAGCCAAAGCAACACTTGAAAAAATCTTTGACCCTGTCTTCCTCGAAGACGTGAACAGAAAAGCTGAAAAAATGACAGATCTTTTGAAAAATGTCCTATCAGGTGCAGAAGAAGTGGAAGATATCAGAGGAAAAGGCTTCATGATCGGCATTCAGCTGAAACAGGAGGCAGCTCCCCTCATTGCAGAACTCCGGTTGAACGGGCTGCTTGCACTCCCGGCCGGACCGACAGTGATCAGGCTGCTGCCGCCGCTTACCGTAACAGATGAAGAAATGACTGCAGCTGCAGACATTATCGGAAAAACGTTGAGGAAAACGGCTGGAAGCTTGAGCTAGAACATTGGACTGGGATGGTGCCAGGCACCAAACAGGGGAGAAGAGTGCAATCAAAGAACAGAAAATCAGATTTGATGGCACTGAACATTGATTATAGTACCACCAACGAGCAGAAAATCAGATTTGATGGTACTGAACAGCGAGAATAGGACCACCAACGAGCAGAAAATCAGATTTGATGGCACTGAACATCGAGAATAGGACCACCAACGAACAGAAAATCAGATTTGATGGCACTGAACAGCGAGAATGGGACCACCAACGTACAGAAATCCTGTTTTGATGGCACTGAACATTGATTATAGTACCACCAATAAACAGAAAATCAGTTTTCATGGCACTGAACATTGATTATAGTACCACCAACAAACAGAAAATCAGATTTGATGGCACTGAACATTGAGAATAGAACCATCAACAAACAGAAAATCAGTCTTGATGGCACTGAACATTGAGTATAGTACCACCAACAAACAGAAAATCAGTCTTGATGGCACTCAACATCGAGAATGGGACCACCAACGAGCAGAAAATCAGATTTGATGGCACTCAACATCGAGAATAGAACCATCAACAATCAGAAAATCCTGCTAAACGGCACCAACCATCACAACCCTAAATTTTTTTACACACCAACGCATAAATATACTTAAAATTATATAAAAATTCATTTCGAGGTGAACGGAACATGAGCGGCTACCTGCTTCTTGAGAACGGCACAAGCTATAAAGGAAATTTAACCGGCGGGCACGTAGGGGGCGAGATCGTTTTTTATACCGGCATGACCGGCTATCAGGAGGTGCTGACAGACCCGTCCTACCAAAATCAGATTATCGTCTTTACGTATCCGCTGATCGGAAATTACGGGATTAATGCTTCAGACTTTGAAAGTGAAAGACCTCAGATTAAAGGGGCCGTCTTTTATGAATGCTGCGAGCATTTTTCCCATTACGAGGCAGCTTACAGCGTGAAGGAGTACTTGAAGAAATGGAATGTTCCGTTTATCAGCCATGTGGACACAAGGTCTGTCGTCAAACAGATCAGAAAGCACGGAACGATGAAAGCAGAGCTTTCAGCCGTAAAAAAAGATCTTTCTGTCATTCCGGAAAAACATTTGCCGAGCATCAATGAAACTCTGACAACGGCAGGCGATGGGGATGTCCATGTTGCCCTCATTGATTTCGGGTTTAAAAAATCCATTGGGGCTTCCTTTTTAAAGAGGGGCTGCAAAGTGACCACTATTCCTTATACAAAATTACATGAGCTTAGCTCGGTAAAGCCGGATGCCATTGTTTTTTCAAATGGACCAGGAGATCCGAAGAGCCTTGAGATGTATTTGCCGGCGATCAAGAAAGCGACGGAAGACTACCCGTCACTCGGTATTTGCCTTGGCCATCAGCTGATAGCTCTTGCATACGGCGGAGATACGAAGAAGCTGCGGTTTGGCCACCGGGGAGCGAATCATCCAGTTGCTGATCAGGTTAAGGGGAAAGTGTTCATGACCTCCCAAAATCACAGCTATGTCGTGACGTCGCATCAAGAAGCGTTTAAGGTCCGTTTTCTGAATGTGAATGATCAATCAGTGGAAGGCATGCTTCATAAGTCGCTTCCGATTCTGTCCGTTCAGTTTCATCCGGAAGCACATCCGGGACCGGCAGAGAGTGAATACTTGTTTGACGAGTTTTTGGAAATGGTGAAAAAGACAAGGAGAGAAACGGTATATGCCTAAACGACATGATCTTAAAAGCATCTTGGTAATTGGTTCAGGACCTATCATCATCGGTCAGGCAGCGGAATTTGACTATTCAGGAACGCAGGGGTGCATCGCGTTAAAAGAAGAAGGCTATAAAGTCATCCTTGTAAACAACAATCCTGCCACGATCATGACGGATCATGAGTACGCTGATGAGATTTACTTTGAACCTCTGACGGTGAAAAGTCTCACAAAAATTATTGAAAAAGAACGCCCGGACGGCCTGCTTGCCTCGCTCGGAGGCCAAACAGGTTTAAATCTTGCCGTCAAGCTGCATGAAGCAGGCATTCTTCAAAAATATGGGGTGGAAGTGCTTGGAACAAGCGTCGATTCAATTCAAAAAGGGGAAGACCGGGAGAAATTCAGAAAGCTCATGTATGACTTAAATCAGCCGGTTCCTGCAAGTGAAATCGTGACAGACGCAGAGGGAGCACTAGCTTTTGCAGAAAGTATAGGCTACCCAATTATCGTCCGGCCAGCCTATACACTTGGAGGCAAGGGAGGCGGCATTGCAGAGGATGAGAAAAAGCTGAAGCAGCTGATGAAAAGCGGGCTGAATGCGAGTCCCATTCATCAGTGCCTCGTTGAAAAGAGCATTGCAGGGTTTAAGGAAATTGAATATGAGGTGATGAGAGACCGCGCCAATACGTGCATAACGGTGTGCAACATGGAAAATATTGATCCGGTGGGTATTCATACCGGTGATTCGATGGTTGTTGCCCCTTCCCAAACATTGACCGATCATGAGTACCAAATGCTCCGGTCTGCATCTCTGACGATTATTTCAGCGCTTGAAGTAATCGGCGGATGCAACATTCAATTTGCGCTTGATCCTGTAAGCAAACAATACTATGTCATCGAAGTAAATCCGCGTGTCAGCCGTTCCTCAGCTCTTGCATCAAAAGCAACCGGCTATCCGATTGCCAAACTTGCTGCGAAGCTTGCTTGCGGCTATACGCTGGATGAACTGAAGAATCCGCTGACACAGTCAACGTTTGCAAGCTTTGAACCTGCACTTGACTATGCAGTGGTTAAATTTCCGAGATGGCCGTTTGATAAGTTTAAAGATGCGGACCGTGTTCTGGGCACAAAAATGAAGGCAACGGGCGAAGTGATGTCAATCGAACGGAACCTGGAGGCAGCGATTCAAAAAGCAGCAGCTTCTCTTGAGCTCGGAAACATTGGAATCTGGCATGAAGATACGGCCGGTCTATCTGATGTGGAGCTTCTGAGCTTGCTGAAATACGCTACCGATCAGCGCTTCTTTGCCATCATGGAGCTTTTGAGAAGAGGCGAAACCATCCATGTTATTCATGAAGAAACCGGCATGGATTATTATTTTCTGAACATCTTTGCCTCTCTTATCGAGCTTGAACAGCAGCTGAAGACTTCTTCCCTTGATACAATGACACGCGAGTTTTTCACCCGCATCAAAGAAAAGGGCTGCTCAGATGCATATATTGCCCACGTGCTGAATGTAAAAGAACCGAAAGTGTCAAAGGTGAGAAAATCACTTGGCATTACCGCTAAATATAAGCTGGTAGATACATGCGCCGGGGAATTCGAAGCGAGAACGAACTATTATTACTCTGCGTACTTTGGAGAGTGCGAGCTTGAAAAAGAAGCTTCTCCTCAAAAGAAGAAGGCACTTGTACTGGGTTCAGGCCCCATCCGGATCGGGCAGGGGGTTGAGTTCGACTACAGTGCTGTTCAGGGAATTAAAGCCCTGCAAAAGCTTGGATATGAAACCATTATGATCAACAACAACCCGGAAACCGTCAGCACGGATTTTGAAACCGCAGACCGTCTTTATTTTGAACCCCTGACAGTAGAGCACGTTATGAATGTGATTGAGGCTGAGGGCATTGATGTGACGATTGTTCAGTTTGGCGGACAAACGGCAATCAATCTGGCTGCGGCCCTTGAGGCCGAAGGAGCGGTTCTCCTTGGGACAGACTCAGAAACCCTTGATATTCTTGAAGAACGTGAACGGTTTTATCACCTGCTTGACGAACTTGAAATCCCCCATCTGCCTGGAGCGACGGCCCATCACGAGGAAGAGGCGCTCGCGGAAGCTGAGAAAATCGGCTATCCGGTTCTGATCAGACCGTCCTATGTGATTGGAGGAAAAGGAATGCTCGTTCTTGAAACAAAAGAGCAGCTTCAAAAGCAGCTGGAAACAGCAGGGAAGCACGCGTTTCCTGTGCTGATCGACCGTTTTGTCATCGGAAAAGAAGCAGAGCTTGATTTAGTGGCTGATGGAACTGGCATTTTCGTTCCGGCGGTGATGGAGCACATTGAGCCTGCAGGAGTCCATTCAGGTGACAGCATGGCGATTATTCCTTCCCGGTCAATCAATGCAGAACTTAAAGCAGGCATGCATGAAGCTGCTCAGAAAATTGTGCAGAAGCTCCAATATAAAGGCATGATGAATATTCAATTTTTAATAAAAGATGATGAGATTTTCGTACTTGAAGTCAATCCTCGTGCAAGCCGGACTGCACCTGTTGTCAGCAAAGTGATGGATGTGCCTATGATTCGCCTTGCCGCAGAAGCGCTTGACGGAAAAATGCTCTCTCATCATTCCATAGAAGAAAAAGAGTATGTAGCTGTAAAATATCCTGTTTTCTCAAGTCACGCTCTTCAGAATGTTGATTTGCTGCTTGGACCTGAAATGAGGTCAACGGGAGAAGGCATGTGTCTGGCACCGACAATTGAAGAAGCACTCGGCAAAGTATTTGATGAAGAAGGCGGGAAGGAAACAAATGTGTTTTTGGATACGCCTGATCAGCAGCTTCTCAGCCAGATGAAAGACGCAGGAATAACGGCTGTCACAGAAGATTTTGATGAATGGGCCGAAAATGCCCGCAATGGTTTGCTTGTGAGTCTTATGAAGGAACAATCAGCAGATTTAAGGCTGAAAGCATTGGATAAAGGAATTAAAGTGTTCTCAAATCGGGAAACATTTGCCGCTTATCTGCAGGCTGCACAAGATTACAAAGTGTATTCAATAAAAGAATTAACACGAACAGGAGTGAAGGCGTGATGAGTTCAGTGAAACTTGCCCGGGTGGAGTCCTCTTTCTTTGGAAGAGATTGTCTGACCCTGCTTGATTATACAACCGAAGAAATTCTTCACATCATACACGAGGGCATAGAGATGAAAAAAAATCCGATTCAGTCGGTGCTCTCAGGCAAAATCCTTGCAATGATTTTCGAAAAATCATCAACCCGCACCCGTGTCTCATTTGAAGCCGGCATGCAGCAGCTTGGAGGAAATGCTCTGTTTTTAAGCAGCCAGGATCTTCAGCTTGGACGCGGTGAGAGCATTGCGGATACGGCTAAGGTTTTATCGGGTTACGTGGACGCTATCATGATCCGGACATTCCAGCATGAAAAAGTCGAGGAGCTTGCCCGCCACGCATCAATTCCGGTCATCAACGGACTGACCGATACGTATCATCCTTGCCAGGCGCTAGCCGACTTAATGACCATCCTTCAGCTGAAAAAGACATTTAAAGGAACGAAGGTCGCCTACATAGGTGATGGCAACAATGTTGCGCATTCCCTGCTGATCGCATGTGCAAAAGTCGGAATGGATGCAGTCATCGCGCATCCGGAAGGGTATGGGCCAGATCCTGAAGTCATGAAAAAAATCCAGCAGGTCTGTAAACAAACCGGAGCAGCTGTTACGGCTGTCACGAATCCTGCAGAAGCGGTGCAGGGTGCTGATATCGTCTATTCGGATGTCTGGACGAGCATGGGGCAGGAAGAAGAAAATGAAATCCGGCTAGCTGCCTTTGATGGATATCAAATCAACAGCAAACTCATGGCAGGCGCCAAGGCGGACAGCAACTTCCTTCACTGCCTGCCGGCCCACCGCGGCGAAGAAGTTACAGCCGAAGTCATTGACGGCAGCCAGTCAGCGGTCTTCCAGCAGGCCGAAAACCGGCTGCATGTGCAAAAAGCATTGCTGAAGGAGATTCTTGCTGGATAAAAAGGTTTAAATGTGAGCTCAGTCTGCCCGGTTAAGGGCTGACTGAGCCATTTTTTTCTGCAAACACCTGCCGCACACGTATCTTCTCTAGCTGATTTTCTTTTTACAGCCGACAATTCGCTATTTACAGCCAACCTTTCAACATTTACATCCAACAATCGCAAATTAACAGCCGACAATCATTGATTTACTACCAACTTCACCGCTACAGGACTATTACTGCAGACAAAACACCCCCGAATGAAAAGCTCATTCAGGGGTGCTTTCCTCTATCAAGAAAAAAGAGTCAAAATCAAAATAACCGGGCCAACAATAAAGCAATAATAAGCAAAGTACTTCAGATTTCCTTTTTCCATAATGCCCATAAACCACTTCAGTGAAAAATAGGACATGATGAGCGATCCAGCAAAGCCTGCTGCATATGGCATAATGAGCTCATTAAAATGTTCATCTGCCAAAAGATCGCTGATGCCGAGGATCATACCGCCTGCACTGACCGGGATAAACAAAAGGAACGAAAATCTTAGCGCTGTTTCTTGCTTTGTCCCGAGAGCCATGGCTGCTACTATGGTAGCTCCGGATCGGCTGATTCCAGGTATCAGGGCTACAGCTTGAGCAAAACCGATCAAGACAGCGTCCTTAACGGTTAAATCTCCGTCTTTTTTATTGCCGCGCAGATTTCGAATTAAATAAAGGGCAATTCCCGTTACAATCAGGGATCCTGCAGCAAGCCTGACATCCTTGCTTGAAAGGACATCTTTGAATAAAATTCCGAGAACAGCTGCAGGGATTGTAGCGATGATCAGATAAAGAATAAATTGAAAATCCTTTTTATTCTCCGGGTTTCTGTTTACTGCGTAACTGGCGCCATTTACAGACAGCCTGATAAGGTCTTCCCTGTAGATAAGCAAAACAGCAAGTAGCGAGGCAGCGTTAACAAGGAGTTCAAAGCTCAGTCCTTCAATTTTCACGCCAAGAAAGTGCTGGGCAAACACCAGATGTCCGCTGGAGGAGACAGGGATTGGCTCTGTAAAACCCTGAAACAGCCCAAGCAGTAAATATTTCAGTATCAAATAAAAGTCTTCCATAAAGATAAAATCCTCCATTTCCCTTCTTATTTAACTACAGGTAAAAGAAGAGTGTAAAGACAAACTTAACCCGTGTTTTACATGGATTACCCTCGTTTAAACCATACTACAGGTGTATGAAACCTTTAAGGAGGGAATTAATTTGGGGCAGCAGCACCGCTTTAAATCAGGCCAAAAAGCACCTAATAACGGTGTGTATGTAGAAATTGGGGAGACAGGATCAATGGTCAAAAATCCCCGTAAAATAAAGCTTCAGGCAGGAGACCATTTTCCGGAAACGTCAAATGACGACCGTGAATGGACATACCAGCGCAAACCTTGACATCCGGTCATACAAAAAAACCCTACTGTTTTCAGTAGGGTTTTTTGCATGCAGAGTCGAAGTCAGGTATTAATGATGTCCTTCTGCCGATTTGTCAGGAACAATTTCACCCAAGATCAGGATGACAACGGTTACAGCTACAGCGAGGATAGAAGCTGTAACAAAGTTATAGGCGACACCTGTCATAGAAGCAACAACGTATGCCATCATTTGCATTAATAAAAACGTCCAGAAAAAAGTCCAAAAATAGCGCAATCTGTTCACCTCATTCTTCAAACAATTCTATGTCCATATTATCATACATAGATTGAGGAATAAAAGCTTTATTTCTGCTGAACGTGACCATTTGATGAACGTTAATGGATGGCGGGACTGGGTATAAATCCATTCGTTTTATGCTAAGTGAACATACGTTGTATAGAGATTCAAAGTACGACTGAAAGGAGGTGGGCAAAGATGGGCATTACAAAACGGTTTTTTCAGCTTGATTCCGAATGGAGCATTATTCATTATCCGTATCAGCCGAATGGGTTTGGGGTCTATATTTTTGGGGACAAAACTCATTTCGTCGATTCGCAAACAAGCTTCTGGCTTCAGCACTATGGAAGAAATCAGCTGCTTGGCGTCCTTCTGGAAGCGGGTTACACGGTCTTTACGTCCAATTTGTACGGGGCGAATTGGGGAAGTCCGAAAGCACTGCAGCTCGCAATGAGGATTTATCATATTGTCATGAAAAAAGAGATATTAAATGAGCGTGTACACATTCTTTGCGAGGGAATGGGCGCGCTTGTTGCAAAGGAACTTATGAAATCAAGCGATAAAATCAGATCTGCTGCCATGTTTAATCCCTGCCTGAATCTAAACGCCCACCTTGAAAAAGAGAGAGAAAACAAATTTTTCTACAAACGGCTTTCCCGCGAAATAGCCCTGGCATATGACAAGGATCCAAAAGAGGCAGGGAGCATGACATTTGATGAAAGCTTTGATACAGCAGACATCCCGGTTCATATATGGCAGCGGATGAACAGCATCACCTACCCTTATCAGGATCACAGCAAAATGTATGAGGAGCACAGAAGCAAGCATGGAAATCCGATTGATCTCACGTTTCATCTTGCCGACAATCAATACAGATTGCATCACTCGGTCGTGAAATTTTTTAAAGAAAATGAAAAAAATTTGTAGCCGGAATCGTTCCTGCATCAGGAACGATTCTTTTGCGCTGTTTTTAAGCATACGATTACTATAACGCTCTTATAAGGAGGATTCGTAACATGAAAAAAGCGTTCATTGCGGGCACCCTGCAGTTTGTCGGTTTTTCCCTCTGCAGCAGGCTGCTTGAAGAGGGCGTATGTGTTGATGGCATCAGCAATGATTATGAGGATGAGCTCGAACAGAGAGTTGCTGAAGAAAAGCTGATGATGATCGGGAGAAATGCTCTGTTTCAAAGCGTGGAGTCGGTTCCAAAAGAAAAAGAGCATGATCTTATTTTCTGCTGCATTCAGGATCCTGCTGACAAAGAAAGCAGGATTCATGAAAATCTTCTAAAAGAGTGTGCTTCTCTTTCCCTTACTCACAAGATTCCTCTAGTATTAATTTCATCGATGGAAGTATACGGGGAGAATCAGCTTGTCATTGATAAAAACACGGTACCGGTTCCAACAACTATTAATGGAGCTGCTCATTTAAAGCAGGAACAGACATTGAAAAAGCTTTTTAACCAGTCAGGGCTGCTGAAAATCATCCGGTTTCCAGGTCTTTACGGTCCGTGGCAGCCAAATTCGGGCAGCATTCATAAACGCATTGTTGCTTCTTTAACCGGCGGGAGCCCTGTTCAGGATGAAAGAGAGGAAAGAAGAGACCTGCTTTACATTGAAGATGCTGTTAATGCCCTGATTGAGCTGTCTAAACTTGAAACATTTACAGGAGATACCGTTCATTTGTCGTCCGGAAAAGAAAATCAGTGGAGGGAGGCTGCAATGCTTTTAAATGAAAAAAAGGAGAGCGGGATCGCCTGCAAAGTTTCAGAGGACATAAAATATACTGTGCGCAGCAGCGTATCACTAAAAGAGGGATTAAGCGCCCAAACCGAGTGGATCAGGCAAAACCTCTATATTTTTCAGTCCCTTTAGATAAAATCTCTCATTTGCTTGTTTTTTGGGAAATATATCCTTGTGCCGAATGAACCATACAGTCTAAAATATAGAGGAATCTAGACTAGCACAAGCTTAAAGGAGCTGCTTGCCATGCTGAAGAAAAGTATTCTCTTCGCGATGTGCCTTTTTTTTCTGGCTGGATGCGGACAACCCCGTCAGAATGAGCTGGAAAAAGTAGGCTTGCTTGTACCTGATACGATCAGCGATCAGGTCTGGGGAACGAAAGGATACAAAGGACTTTTGAAAATACAATCGCAATACGGGGCCGAAGTTTTTTATAAAGAAGGCATGAATAATGAAGATGCGGTTAGAGAAGCCGTCAATGAGATGAGCGGCAAAGGAGTCAATCTCATTTTTGGCCATGGAAGCGAATATGAAGCCTATTTTGAAGGGCTGAATGAAGAATATGAAGATATCAGGTTTGTTTTTTTCAATGGTGATGCAGATGGAGAGAATGTGACGAGCCTCAACTTTAATGCGAATGCCATGGGGTTTTTTGGGGGCATGATCGCCGGGGAAATGACGAGCACCAATAAAGTGGGAATTCTTGCTGCGTATGAATGGCAGCCGGAAATTGACGGTTTTTATGAAGGGGCTTTCTATCAAAACCCTGATATTGAAGTGAAGATTCAATATGTCGAGAGCTGGGATGATGTGCGGACAGCTCTGAATTATACAGATGAAATGCTTGCCGAAGGCGTGGATGTTGTATATCCGGCAGGCGACGGCTATAATGTACCTGTAATCGAAAGAATGAAAGAAAAAGGCCTGTATGCCATCGGCTATGTGTCCGATCAGTCAGACCTTGGAGAAAATACCGTTCTGACAAGCACAATTCAGCATGTGGACAGGCTTTATGAGCTTGTCGCAAAGAAATACGAGGCCGGAGAACTGGCCAGCGGAAATCTTTATTTTGATTTTCAGGAAAACGTGATTGAAATGGGTACATACAGTCCGAAAGTCGACAAAGCCTTTCAGGAGAAATTAGAGCAGCAAATTGAAACCTACCGGCAAACAGACAAATTGCCAAATCAGCTGTAAAGGAGAAATTTAAAATGAGCCAGGATACTAAAACACTTGAATTTATGCAGATTGCCATGAAATATCTTCCAGAGGCAAAAGCGAAGCTTGATGAAGCTGGAATTGAAATCAGAGCTGAACACCTTCAGCCAATGATGGAGCTTTTAACGAAAGTCATGAACGATGCATACGAACTTGGAAAAAATGAAGCAGGAAAATAAGAAAAAGCGCGGTGAGATAAGCTGCGCTTTTTTATTTGAGCTTCTGTTTGAAATAATCCAGTATCGGTGAAAACTCTTTTACGACCGGCTTTAATTCTTTTATCGAGTCCATAATGTCATCAATCTGCATGAAAATGCTGAAGTAATCGGTTCCGGACTGAGGTTCCTGCTCATCAAGAGCGGGCCTTTTTTCTGTTTCCTCCTGATCTGTGCGCAGCTCACGTCTATCGCCGAACATGAAGGAGTTGAAAAAATCTCCGGACTCATCCGCCTGTCTTTTTTCGCTCAACATAAACACCTCTCTTAGTTTTCCTTACTGACAGTGTATGTTCTGATTCAAAAGCGGAGCGAGGCAAACGCACAGATTTGGATTGAAATTTTGAAAAGAATACGATAAAATTAGTACCAGGTAATAATAATTGATTCTAAAAACAAGCGAAAAAGGAGCTGCATATATGAGTGCTGGAATTATTGGGATTGCACGGTATACTCCGGACCGTACTGTAACAAATGCCGATCTTGAGAAGGTGATGGATACATCAGATGAATGGATCCGCACACGGACAGGTATTGAAGAACGCCGTCTTGCAGATGATGATATGGATACTTCCGATATGGCTTACTATGCAGCTGAAAAAGCGATTGAAAACGCTGGACTGACTGCAGAGGATTTGGATATGATTTTAGTGGCCACTGTAACGCCCGATCAGCCATTTCCTACGGTTGCATGCATGCTGCAGGAAAAACTCGGGGCAAGGAAAGTAGCTGCCATGGACTTGAGCGCGGCATGTGCGGGCTTTATGTACGGACTGATTACAGCTCAGCAGTTCATTGAAACGGGCGCTTATAAAAATGTGCTCGTTGTAGGTGTTGAAAAACTGTCAAAAATTACAGACTGGGATGACCGCAACACAGCCGTCCTTTTCGGAGATGGTGCCGGAGCGGCCGTTGTCAGCAGTGTATCAGAAGGCAAAGGATTTCTTTCTTTTGAGCTCGGTTCAGACGGTTCTGGCGGAAAACACTTATATCAGGATGAAAAAATTGTGATGAACGGCAGGGAAGTTTTTAAATTTGCCGTCAGACAGATGGGTGAATCGAGTGTTAATGTCATTGAAAAAGCGGGCCTTAAAAAAGAGGATGTTGACTTTTTAATTCCGCATCAGGCAAACATTCGGATCATGGAAGCAGCGAGAGAGCGTCTTGAGCTTCCAGTTGAAAAAATGTCAAAAACGGTTCATAAATATGGAAACACCTCAGCGGCATCCATTCCGATTTCACTTGTAGAGGAAATTGAGGCAGGGACGGTCAAGGACGGAGACGTTGTAGTCATGGTAGGTTTTGGCGGCGGATTAACTTGGGGCGCCATTGCTATGCGCTGGGGAAGATAAATTTTCAAAAAAACAAAAAAGGCAGGGTGTATACAGATGACAAACAGGCGAGTTGTTGTAACTGGACTTGGAGCCATTACTCCAATTGGAAGCGATGCAGCGTCCACTTGGGACAATGCAATTAAAGGGGTATCAGGTGTCGGCCCGCTGACGCGGATTGATTCTGCTGATTACCCTGCAAAAGTGGCGGCAGAAATTAAGGACTTTGATGTTGAGAAGTATATGGATAAAAAAGATGCAAGAAAGATGGACCGTTTTACTCAATATGCAGTAGCAGCCTCTTTTATGGCAGTTAAAGATGCAAAGCTTGAAATTACAGATGAGATTGCACCTCGTGTTGGAGTATGGATCGGATCAGGCATCGGCGGGATGGAAACCTTTGAAAATCAGTTTGAAACATTGCTGACAAAAGGTGCAAGACGCGTAAGCCCATTCTTTGTTCCAATGATGATTCCGGATATGGCAGCAGGCCAGGTGTCGATTGCTTTAGGGGCAAAAGGATTTAACTCATGTACGGTAACAGCATGTGCTACCGGCACAAACTCAATTGGTGATGCATTTAAAGTTATTCAGCGCGGTGATTCCGATGTAATGATCACAGGCGGAACAGAAGCACCGATTACAAGAATGGCGTTTGCCGGCTTCAGCGCAAGCAAAGCCCTATCCACAAATCAGGATCCGGCAACGGCAAGCAGACCGTTTGATGCAAACCGCGACGGATTTGTCATGGGAGAAGGAGCGGGAATTCTTGTTCTTGAAGAGCTGCAGCATGCACTCGACCGCGGAGCGCCGATTTATGCAGAAATCGTCGGCTACGGAGCTACCGGTGATGCTCACCATATCACGGCTCCAGCACCTGGAGGAGAAGGCGGCGTGCGCGCAATGAGAATGGCGCTTGAAAACGGCGGCCTGTTACCAGAAGACGTTGATTACGTAAATGCCCATGGCACAAGCACTCCTTATAATGATAAATTTGAGACGCTTGCCATTAAAGAAGTATTTGGAGAGCACGCATACAAGCTTGCCGTTTCATCAACAAAATCCATGACAGGGCACTTGCTTGGAGCAGCGGGCGGTGTTGAAGCCATTCTTTCGATTCTTGCCATCAAAGAAGGCATCATTCCTCCAACCATTAATCTTCATGAAAAGGATCCGGAATGTGACCTTGACTACGTTCCAAACGAGGCAAGAAAAACGGAAGTGAATGTTGCTCTGAGCAATTCACTTGGATTCGGCGGACATAACGCAACGATTATTTTTAAGAAATATCAATGATAATCTGAACGAGGCAAAAGTCAGATAGCAAAGAAATTTCCGGACTATGATTAATAGTTCGGATTTTTTTGTATAAATGATTTTTATCAGAGCCAATGAAACACTCGGTGTAGTGGCGCCAAAAACAAGGTTCAATTTTGAGAAAAAGTGGCATCACTCGTTGTAGTGGCACCACAAACAAGGATCCAAGTGCAGGAAAAGTGGTATCACTCGGTGTAATGACGCCATAAACAAGGGACCAAGTCCGAGAAAAGTGGCATCATTCGTTATAGTGGCGCCACAAACAAGGATTCAAGTGCAGGAAAAGTGGCATCACTCGGTGTAGTGACGCCACAAACAAGGGCCCAAGTCCGAGAAAAGTGGTATCACTCGGTGTAGTGACGCCACGAACAATGGCCCAAGTCCGAGAAAAGTGGCAGAACTTTCAGCGATTACACAAACTGGAATACATTACCGCAAAACGACAGCACACTTCCCATTTTCATTTCCCCTTTCACCCTCCCGCGCGCCTCTTCATAAGATACCGCAGAGGGGAGTGCGGATGTTTTATGACTGTAATCAAGACAAATGAATGGCTCGGAGAATCAACCGATCATCTTAAAATTTGCGGACGGCTGAAGCCGTACTTTCATAATAGCAGCACAAGGGAAATCAGCGGCTATTTGCATTCTTTTGGTATGTACAAAGGGGAAGAAGCAGGTCGACTGCTGTTTGCAGATTTGAAGAAAAACAAGGTGTGGGATATTGTGAGGGCGGATGAAGCACTGCTCAAAAAGGAATGGTCAGGTCCGGATGTGCCTGTATTCATTCTGCCTGCTGATGCGGCCAACAGGAAAATGCGTGATGAATTTGGCGGGAAATCAGGTCTTGCCTTTCATGATAAACTCTTTTTGTTTCTGTCGGATAACAGCAAAAGAGACATTCAGACAATCCTGACTCATGAATATCATCATGTCTGCAGGCTTGCAAAAGACCCGAAAAAGGAAAGGGACTATACGCTGATGGATGCGGTCATTCTTGAGGGCTTGGCAGAGAATGCAGTCAGGGTGAGGATGGGGGAAGAATATGCAGGATCCTGGACGAAGCGCTATACCAAGGATCAGGTTCAGTCTTTCTATGAGAAAATCTTAAAACCCAATCTTGAGCTGAAAAGCGATTCAAGAAAGTTCACTCAAATCATGTTCGGAACAGGCTTTTATCCAAAGATGCTGGGATACGCAGCAGGCTATCATATCGTGAAGGACTATATGGAAAAGACAAAAATAAACATGACAGATCTCTTTTTTGTTTCGTCAGACGAAATAGTTAATAAGTCATTCATAAAACCCAAGTAAGGGTTTTTTTGTTGGTATTTTTTCCTAGTAAAGACAGGAATTTATTAAAAAAATTACAATATTTTAAAAATTCGCTTGCTTTTGTAAAACTTTTGTAATACTATACAAATATATATTTTCTGACTATTCTATGTTTACAAAAAGTTAAGATGATTTATATAATTAATAAGGGAATTCTTTACATCATAGGGCGGTGAAGGGTATTGTCAGTACTGTTGGAAGTTAAGAATCTGAAAACATATTTTTACAAAAAGAAGCAAGCTGTTCCTGCTGTGGACGGCGTTGACTTGAAAATACATAAAGGTGAGACGGTTGCACTTGTAGGGGAATCGGGATCGGGCAAAAGTATTACCTCTCTTTCGATTATGGGACTTGTGCCAAGTCCAGGAGGAAAGATAGTTGATGGAGAAATTCTGCTTAACGGCAAGGATTTGGCCAAGCTTTCCGAAAAGGAATTGTGCAAGGTGCGTGGAAATGACATCTCAATGATTTTCCAGGAGCCGATGACCTCTCTGAATCCTGTTCTGACCATCGGCGACCAGATCACAGAAGTGCTGATGTACCATCAGAAGCTTCCAAAAAATCAGGCTGTCAAAAAAGCAATTGAGCTTTTGAGATTAGTAGGGTTCAGCCGGGCTGATGAAATTATTTATGATTATCCTCACAGATTATCAGGCGGAATGCGCCAGCGTGTTATGATCGCGATCGCGATGAGCTGCAACCCGAAGCTCCTGATTGCGGATGAGCCGACAACGGCACTGGATGTTACCATTCAGGCACAGATTCTGGACCTGATGAAAGATGTCAGCCAGAAATTTGATACTAGTATTCTCTTAATCACTCACGATCTCGGCGTTGTATCTGAAATAGCCGAGAGAGTAGTAGTCATGTATTGCGGACAGGTAGTTGAAGAAGCGTCCGTAGATGATTTGTTTGATGCACCGCTTCACCCTTACACTCAGGGACTCATGGCTTCCATTCCTTCAATAGACGGTGAAATTGAGAAGCTGAATTCAATTCCGGGCAACGTTCCAACACCGGATAATCTTCCTGCAGGCTGCAGGTTTGCACCAAGATGCCCAAAAGCATTTGATAAATGTTTCAGCGCTCTTCCTGAGTTGACGCAGCATTCAGCTCATCGCTCTGTCCGGTGCTTTTTATATGATGACGAGGAGGCTGCCGTTCAATGAAAGTTGCAGATGCAGAAAGAAAGACAGCGCAGCTGAAAAACGATGAAACGATTCTTCAGCTGATAGATGTACAGAAGCATTTTCCGATCAAATCGGGAATTCTTCAAAAAACGGCAGGGTATGTAAAGGCCGTAGATGGAATCAACCTGACTGTTAAAAAGGGAGAAACCATTGGAATAGTAGGTGAATCAGGCTGCGGAAAATCTACTGCAGGGCGGACGATTATCCGTCTGTATGAGCCAACCGGCGGGAAAATTCTGTTCGACGGACAGGATATCTCCCATTTACCCGAAAGCGAGCTCCGCAAAACCGTCCGGAAAAATATTCAGATGGTGTTTCAGGATCCGTTCGCTTCATTAAATCCGAGAAAAACATTAGGTTCCATCATTAAAGAACCGATGAACACCCATAATCTTTACAGAGGAAAAGAAAGAACTGAAAAAGTAGAAGAGCTGCTTGAAAAGGTAGGATTGAATGCATCCTTCATCAACCGCTATCCTCATGAATTTTCAGGAGGACAGCGCCAGAGAATCGGGATCGCGCGGGCCATTGCCCTGAATCCTCAGATGGTCATTGCGGATGAAGCCGTGTCGGCGCTTGATGTGTCGATTCAGGCACAGATTATTAATCTATTAGAAGATCTGCAGGATGAGTTTAACCTGACCTATATGTTCATCTCGCATGACTTGAGTGTTGTGAGACACATAAGCGACCGTGTCGGAGTGATGTATCTCGGCAAAATGATGGAACTGGCTGATAAAAACAGCCTCTACTCTGAGCCGCTGCATCCTTATACCCAAGCACTGCTTTCAGCCGTTCCGGTTCCAAGAAAAGCAGGTATGGCAAGACGGGAGCGGATTGTCCTGAAGGGAGAATTGCCGAGCCCGGCAAATCCTCCGCAAGGCTGCGTATTCCATACAAGATGTCCGGCTGCAACAAGCGCCTGCCGCGAAGCCGTTCCGCAATTTAAAGAAGTAAAGAAAAATCACTTTGTTGCTTGCCATCTTTATTGATGGCAAGATCAGCATACATCATGCTCTTGAAGGGGGGAGATGGCAGAAGCCATAACTTGTCAGTCAAGAAATCTAAAAATTAAAAATTTTTAAGGGGGAAATACGAAGTGAAACAACGTAAAGGTTTATTTACACTGCTTAGCTTACTGCTGGTATTCTCTTTGTTCCTTGCTGCATGCAACAGCGGCGCAGGCGACAAACCAGCTTCAGGTTCTGGCGACAAAGACAAACCGGCTGAAGATGCCGGCGAACCGCAAATGGGCGGAGATTTAGTAGTTGGAACGATTGGCGGACCAACATTGTTTAACCCAATGTATTCTACAGATGCTTCAAGCTCTGATATCGAAGGCTTCATCTTTGACGGACTTGTGTCTTCTGACACTGAGTTCAACCCGACTTTGCACCTCGCTGAAAAAATCGACGTGTCTGAAGACGGTTTAACGTACACAGTAAAAATCAAAGAAGGCGTAAAATTCCATGACGGCGAAGAGCTTACTGCAGATGACGTAGTATTTACATACGGCATCCCAAAAAGCCCTGACTATGTCGGTGAGCGCGGATCTGGTTTTGAATCTTTAGAAACAGTTACTAAAAAAGGCGACTATGAAGTAGAATTCAAGCTTAACAAGAAAGATGCTTCATTCTACCCTGTTTCTCTAAGCTACGGAATCCTTCCTGAGCATATCCTTGGAAAAGTTCCAGTGGGTGAGCTTGGCGAGAACGAATTCAACACGAAATCTCCAATCGGTACAGGCCCATTCAAATTTGTTGAGTGGAAAGACGGAGAATATGTAAAAGTTGAAAAGAACAAAGATTACTTCCTTGGCGAGCCATACCTTGATTCAATCACGTACAAAATCGTTCCTGACCAGGATGCTCTTCTTGCACAGCTTCAAGCTGGCGATGTTCAATTCACAGAAGTTCCAGGTACTGACATTGAAACAGTAAAAAGCACATTCAGCGGCGTAAAAGTTGAGTCTGGCTTAGGTCTTTCTTACACTTACATCGGCTGGAACCAAAAGAACGACCTTTTCAAAGATGTTAAAGTACGTCAGGCTCTAACAATGGCGCTTGACAGAGAATCTATGGTTTCATCTGTTATGAACGGCGACGGTGAAGTAGCTCACGTTCCTGAGAGCCCGCTTTCTTTCGCATACAGCGACGATGTAACAAAGTTCAATTATGATGTAGAAAAAGCAAAATCAATGCTTAAAGAAGCTGGATGGGAAGATACTGACGGCGACGGCATTCTTGACAAAGACGGCAAGAAATTCTCATTCTCTCTAAAAACGAACCAAGGTAATAAAATCCGTGAAGATATCGCGGTTGTTGTACAGCAGCAATTAAAAGAAATCGGTATCGAAGTTAAACCTGAGATCATCGAGTTCTCTGCTTTCATCGAGCAGGTTTCAGCACCAAACTGGGATTTCGATGCAATGATCTTAGGATGGAGCTTGTCTACATTCCCTGATCAATATGACATCTTCCACTCAAGCCAAATTGCTGAAGGCTTAAACATGACTGATTACACAAACAAAGAAGCAGACAAGTTAATGGAAGAAGCGAAACAAATTCTTGATCAAGATGAGTATGCTAAAAAGTATGCTGACATCTACAAGCTTATTGCTGAAGACCAGCCTTACACATTCCTGTACTATCCAAACGTTCACCGCGTAATGCCTGAAAATCTTCAAGGCTACGAGTTTAACGCGAAGTCTGAGTACTACAACATCCACAAATGGTGGTTAAAACAGTAATTAGTTACTGAAACACTTCAAGGAACGTGCAGAGGGAAGGGAGCATCCCTTCCCTTGTTTTTATGAAGAGAAATGTGCACATTTCTTACTAATTTCGAAAATTGAACGAGTCTGTTTGTTTCTGGACCCTGTTTTTACCTATAGAAAATTGAGAAGGAAAGGGGAGATCTAGCTGTGCTTACTTATATCGTCCGCCGAACATTGATGGCTATTCCCTTATTGTTAGGTATTACAATTATCTCTTTTGCGATTATCAGACTTGCACCTGGAGACCCGACAACACTTTTAATGGACCCGACTATCAGTCCTGCTGATAAGGCGAAATTCATGGAGAAATACGGATTAAATGATCCTGTACATGTTCAATACCTGAAATGGCTTGGAAGCATGGTGCAGGGTGACTTCGGGACATCTCTTATCCGTAAAGGTGTGCCTGTAAGCGAAATGATTATGAACCGTTTGCCGAATACGCTGTTGCTTATGGTTGTCTCTACTGTTCTAGCTCTGATCATTGCCATTCCTTTTGGCATTATTTCAGCAGCAAGACCTTACACAAAAGTTGATTACACTGTCTCTGTCACTTCATTCCTTGGACTGGCTACCCCTAACTTCTGGCTCGGGCTGATTTTAATCATGGTCTTTGCTGTTCAGCTCAACTGGTTCCCGACCGGAGGGACCTCAACCTTGAATGCCGAATTCAGCATATGGGACAGGATACACCATCTCATGCTGCCTGCATTTGTTCTTGCCTCTGCCGATATGGCGGGCTTGACGAGGTATTCAAGGTCAAGCATGTTCGACGTCCTGAAGCAGGATTATATGAGAACTGCCCGTGCAAAAGGGTTTAAAGAATCGAAAGTCATTATCAAACACGGCGTGCGCAATGGATTGATTCCGATCATCACCATTTTCGGTCTGATGATTCCTTCCTTTATCGGAGGAGCTGTCGTAGTTGAGAAGATTTTCTCATGGCCTGGAATTGGACTTCTTTTCATCGATTCTGCCTTCCAGCGTGATTATCCGGTTATTATGGCGTTAACTGTTATTTCAGCTGTTTTTGTCGTCATCGGAAACTTAATTGCTGACATTCTTTACGCAATCTTCGATCCGAGAATCGAGTACTAGGAGGGGGAGCACAATGGCACAAACTAACCTTACACCGGAAACTTCTGGTCAGCTGGCGGTTCATGGGATCAAAGCGAACCCTGACACGTTAACGAAAATATTCTTCAGAAAGTTTGCCAAAAACAAACTGGCTGTTGCAGGTGCTGCATTCCTGATTTTTATCATCTCTGCAGCCATTCTTGCACCTGTCATTGCACCATATGCATATGAGACACAGGATTTGACGAAAAAACTGGTTCCGCCAGGCGGAGCTGAAAACTTGCTTGGAACAGACCGGTTTGGACGGGATTTGCTCACACGTCTGCTTTACGGGGCGCAAGTATCCCTTCTTGTTGGATTTGCTTCCGTGCTTGGATCAATTACAATCGGTACAGTAGTCGGAGCTGTAGCCGGTTATTTTGGAGGCATCATTGATGCCATTCTGATGCGATTTGTTGATATTGTTCTTTCAATTCCGCAAATCTTTCTTTTGATTACGCTTGTAACAATCTTTAAGCCGGGTGTAGACAAGCTGATCATCATTTTTGCGGTACTTGGCTGGACGACAACTGCGCGTCTTGTCCGCGGTGAATTTCTGTCGCTGCGCACACGCGAGTTCGTTCTTGCTTCCAAGACGATTGGAACGAAAAGCTTTAAGATTATTTTCTCTCACATCCTGCCGAATGCGATTGGGCCGATCATCGTTTCTGCTACCCTTTCAGTAGGCGGAGTTATACTTGCCGAGTCAACGCTTAGCTACCTTGGTCTAGGAATTCAGCCACCGACAGCAAGCTGGGGCAATATGCTGCAGGATGCACAGAACTTCACCATTCTGCTGAAATCACCTTGGTACCCTCTATTGCCGGGTTCATTGATTCTTCTGACAGTTCTCGCCTTCAACTTTGTAGGGGACGGTTTAAGAGACGCGCTGGATCCAAAAGTAAACGAATAACAAGAAGAACAGCCAAGATATTGTTTCTTGGCTATTTTTTATTGTAAAAGTAAAATAGTTTTTCCACGTCCAGCTCCAGCGCCTAGATCCTCTGTCAGAACAAGGCGCTGGAGCTTTTGGATTTTGTCGAAAGAATTCAACCATAAAATGAACGAATTGGAATATATTTTCTTTTCCCTGCCTATACTGAAAGACAAAAGCATCGGAAGTGAGGGGTAAGAAATGTTGTTTCTTCATGATGTATGGGTGAATTGGTTCGAGGGTGAAGAAAACGGGTACAACGTGTGTCATTTTCACGAATGGAGAAAAGACGACAGTGTTGAGCTTTTGGATCAGGTTCCTCTGTTTAGAGTAAATTCGGTTTTATTCCATTATATTGAAAACGATTTGTCGGAGCTGCCGCAGGGACTGCTTAAGGACGCCTTTCAAAAGGCATATATCAGAAAAAATCATGAACGGATTCAGCTTGATTATTGTTTTGTCGTCACAGACGGCGAAGGAATTCTTGCCGTTGATACAATCGGCTACAGTATTCCTGTCCGCAAAAGCCGGCTCATTCCAAGACAGGAACAGCTGGTATATGAAATGATAAAAGAAGTAGAAGCTGAAGAATATACGTATGAGGCAGAAATTCTTGAAAAAGAATTTCACATCCTCTCTCCAAGTCCATCTCAAATGAACGGGCTGACCCGCAAGGAGAGACAGCTTAAGCAGCTGCTGTTTATGGCCCTGGATCAGCTTCAGTCAACTAAGAATGCAGCAGAGGTGAAATACTGGTATACAGAATGGAATCCGTCTATGTACGAAACCATTCAGGATTTAAGCTTTGAGGATGTGTGGCAAAAGCTTTACAATGAGACTGTTTCAGGCTGGAGCCCGAAACACATGATTCTTACAGAAAACTTGATTAAAGGCCAGCCCTTTTTTGAAAAACTGTGGGATATGGAGCATGAATCAAAAGTAAATTGAGACAAGCTTAAAAGAAGCCAAAATTGGCTTCTTTTTTGTTCAGGTTAAAAAAAGACCGGAATAACCTTGCCAAAGACTTCAATTAACAGGTAAAGAAGCTGAAACAATGGTAAAATAAAATAAAATAAAGTCATTCATTTGAGCGAGGGCATATATGATAAGTGAAAAAGTAAATGTGGAAGAGCTGCAGGATGAAATTATCGAGTTGAAAAGGCAGCTTCGGGAACAAGAAGAACTGATCAGAGAAATTTCTGTTCCGATTATTCCTTCGATCATACCGGAAACCATTCTTGTGCCGATTACCGGGAAGCTTTCATCAGATCGGTTTGATATGATTACATCTAAAATTCTGGAAACATCTCACGCAAATGAAGTTGCCACTGTCATCATCGATTTTACCGCTATATCAGAACGGGAAATCGGGGAGGTTGAACTGTTTGGATCCTATATCCAGCAATTGACGGCTGCAGTAAGGCTCATGGGCATTCAGATTCTGTTCGTCGGTTTTGGCCCTGCTGTCATCCAGCTGTTAATTTCATCTGGCTTATCAAACAGCCAGGACATCAAGACGTTTTTAACCTTCCGAACGGCACTGCAGTACTTAATGATGGAAAAAGGCATGGAATTTGAAAAAATGTAGCAGGTAAAAAAAGGGAGAGAGCTCTTAATGAGCCCTCTCCCTTTTTTATTTTCGTTTTCTTCCAAGACCCATTGCGCTTTCCATCTTTTTAATCATTTTTCCTGCCTGTGCGTTTGCACGCTCAGCCCCGCGGTCAAGGATTTCGTCAAGTTCATCTGATTCAACAAGAGAATAATATTTTTCCTGAATTGGCTGCAGGGCGTTGATCACGGCAGCAGCGGTGTCGGCTTTAAAGTCTCCGTAGCCTTTTCCTTCATATTTTTTCTCCAGGTCTTCGATGGAAATGCCTGAGAGAATAGAAAAGATGGAGAGGAGGTTAGATACGCCAGGCTTATTCTCTTTATCAAATTTCACGATGCCCTCTGAATCGGTAACCGCACTTTTGATCTTCTTTTCAATCACTTTCGGATCGTCCAGCAGTGTGATAAATGCTTTCTGGTTTGGATCTGATTTGCTCATTTTTTTCGTCGGATCTGCAAGGGACATAATTCTTGCACCGATCTTTGGAATGCGCACTTCAGGGACGGTAAAGATGTCATTGTATTTTTTATTGAAACGTTCGGCTAAGTCTCTTGTGAGCTCCAGATGCTGTTTCTGGTCTTCGCCGACTGGAACGAGATCCGTTTTATATAGTAGAATGTCGGCAGCCATCAGAGGCGGATAGGTTAACAGTCCGGCAGAAACGGCTTCTTTGCCAGCTGATTTGTCCTTGAACTGAGTCATTCGCTCAAGTTCGCCGATATAGGCCACACATTGCATCATCCATCCAGCCTGTGCGTGTGCCGGAACCTCTGACTGAATGAACAATGTTGCTTTTTCAGGATCAAGTCCTACAGCTAAATATAGTGCTGCAAGGCTTTTTATGCTCTTGCGGAGCTGCAGGCGGTCCTGCGGCTGTGTGATGGCATGCTGGTCAACAATGCAAAAATAGCAGTCATAATCATTCTGCAGGTCAACAAACTGTTTCATAGCTCCGATATAGTTTCCTAATGTGACATTACCTGTGGGCTGGATGCCCGAAAAAATAGTTTTCATATCCTCACTCCTTCTTAAAATAACGCAAAAAAGCCCATTCGTCCCCTTGACTAAAAGGGACGAATGGACCGCGGTGCCACCCTGATTATTTCTGCAGCAGAAATCACTTAGCGTCTTTTATCGCAAGACGAAACGGCTGATCCTACTTTGAAGTTCAGTCAGCTGCTCAAAAGTCCATTCCGCAGTGTTTATTGTCCGCCTTTCACCAGGCAGCAGACTCTCTGAAAAATAAGGTCACTGTGTACTACTCTTTTTCATCGCATTTACATGTTATTTCCTATATTATAGTGGCTTTCGGACTCGTTTTCAACTGTTCAAAAATAATAAACAGCAAGAGCTGCAAGCATTGTAGCTGCAAGAACCAGTCCGGCAAACAAAAACGGGGTATATTCAACCCGCAGGAGTTCAGAGAAGAGTCTCATTTCCTCTACTTCCTTCTTATCAAGGTCCCGGCCTTTGGATTGAAAGGTCCTTCTGAACCCCTGAGTGATGCCGTCAAAAAATCCGCCTTCAGCAACCAGAAGAAATAGGGAAGTAAAGAGCAGAAGCCCGGAAATGTAAAATGAAATATTGATATAATGCAGCAGGCTGATCTCCTGATAGAAAAGCAGCGAAAGCAGCAAGACTAGAACAAATGACACGGTGAAGGCTGATAAAAATAATTTTCGGTTCATAAATACCCTCTTTTTTCTTTTTATATTACTAAATTACGGGGATGATCAATAGTTTTTTTATATTGAAATATATAAAAAAAATTATTGTGAGAAAAGTAATACTACTCAGAATATTGTCAGTTTCCCTGCAAAATAGTTTATTAGCTATTGTTGTATATTGTATACATTTTTAATTTTACTTACAATTTAAAATCTTTACAAAGGCAGTGCTTCTGGCCATTTTTATGTTAAATGAATGAAATATCATGAAGAAATACTGTGGATAATATAGGTATAAAGGACTATTTTTGCTTTAAAAAAGTCTTAATTTTATTGCATTTGTGTAAATTTTATTAAAAAAATGAATGTACAAAAATTCGAAAGCTTGTATAATAGTGTTTGTAAGAATTTTTTAAAAATAAAAGGGAGGGTAATAAATGAAAAAGTCAAAATTTTCATTGCTTTTAGTCCTTTCGCTTGTACTGAGCGTTTTCTTAACTGCTTGCTACGGCGGAGGCGGATCCAGTTCTTCTGATGGAGGAGACAAAGACAAAGACTCTAAAGAAGCAGCTAATGTGCCTCAGGAGCTGAAAGTACTTGAATCTTCTGAGATTCCATCTATGGACTCAGTTCTTGCAGAAGATACAATCAGTTTATCTCAATTAAACAATACGAATGAAGGTTTATACCGTATTGATGAAAACCAGGAGCCAATCCCGGGTATGGCTGACGGCGAGCCGGAAGCTAACGAAGACGGCACTGAGTACACAATCAAAATCAAAGAAGACGCTAAATGGTCTAATGGAGAGCCTGTAACAGCTAACGACTTCGTTTTTGCATGGCAGCGCGCTCTTAACCCTGACACAGGATCTGCTTACGGTCCATACATGATGATGGGTAAAATCAAAAATGCTGAAGCATTATATAATGGTAAAGCTAAACCTGAAGATCTTGGAGTTAAAGCTCAAGACGAAAAGACACTTGTTGTGACTCTTGAAAAACCGATTCCTTTCTTCAAGTCATTAATGGCATTCCCTACGTTCTATCCTCAGAACCAAAAGTATGTTGAAGAGCAAGGCGAAAATTTCGGTAAGAAGTCTGAAAATTTAGTGTTCAACGGACCATTCGCAATCAATGGATGGGAAGGACCTGCTGATACTGAGTGGACTTTAGAGAAAAACGCTGAGTACTGGGATGCAAAAAATGTAAGTCTTGAGAAAATTACGTTCAACGTATCTAAAGATCCTCAAGCTGCAGCTAATGCGTTCGAAGCTGGAGAAGCTGATGTAACTCCTAAGCTTTCAACTCCTGCTGTTATCGCTCAATATGAAGGTGACGACCGTCTTGAAAGATGGCTAGAGCCGACAATCTTCTGGCTTAAATTGAACCAAAAGAACGAAGCTCTTGCTAACGTGAACATCCGTAAAGCAATTGCAATGGCATTTAATAAAGAAGATTTAACGAACGAAATTTTAAACAACGGTTCTAAACCGGCTAACTATGCTGTACCTGCTGAATTTGTTACACACCCTGAAACGGGCGAAGATTTCCGTGAAGTTAACAAGGACCTTCTGACTTACAACCCTGAAGAAGCTAAAAAACTTTGGGAAAAAGGCTTAGCAGAAATCGGCAAGAAAGAAGTTAAACTTGTGTACCTTGGCGGAGACACTGAAACATCTAAAACAGTTGACTCTTATATGAAAGACCAGCTTCAAAACACGCTTCCTGGTTTAACTATCGACGTTCAAAGCGTACCATTCAGCGTGCGTCTTGACCGTGACAAAACGATGGATTATGACATCCAGGCTGCTGGATGGGGTCCTGACTACCTTGACCCGATCTCATTCTCTGATCTATGGATCACAGATGGCGGAAACAACAGAATGGCTTATTCAAACGAAAAATATGACAAGCTCTTAAAAGACGCTCAAACAACACTAGCTAACGATCCTGCTAAACGTTTTGCTGCTCTTCAAGAAGCTGAAAAAGTACTATTAGAAGAAGATGCGGGTATTGCTCCAATGTATCAGCGTGCCTCAAACCTTCTGATCAACAAAAAGGTTGAAGGCTTTACGTACCACCTTGTAGGACCTGAGTACAGCTACAAGTGGATTAAAATCACAGACGCTGAGTAATTTTTAGTTGCAGTTACCAGAAAAATGATTATAATCAAAAAGAATAAGAAGAGAGTATATACGATATACTCTCTTTTTACCTGCTAAAGAATTGTCGAATTATGTAGATGATTCTGAATTTTTTATATAGTTCCAGGAGGTGCACACATGGTCAAATATTTAGGGCAACGCATCATTTATATGTTAATTACATTAATATTAATTGCCTCTTTCACATTTTTCCTAATGAAACTGATCCCCGGTACTCCATTTAACAGTGCCAAGCTTTCTGACTCGCAAATTGAGATTATGAAAGAAAAATACGGGCTGGACGAACCTGTACCAGTGCAGTATATCACCTATATGACCAATATTGTAAAAGGTGATTTTGGAGTATCTTTCCAATTCGACAACACTCCGGTATCTGAGCTTTTAGCTGCTCGTATCGCCCCTTCTGCAACCCTCGGATTTCAGGCAATGTTTGTGGGAACAATTTTTGGTATTTTTCTTGGTGTCATTGGAGCTCTCCGCCAGAATACCTGGATTGATTATGGTGCAACATTTTTCGCTGTTATCGGTAAGTCGATCCCGTCGTTCGTTTTCGCGGGACTGCTTCAATACTATATTGGTGTTAAAGCCGGCTGGCTCCCTGTTGCCTTCTGGCGCGGACCTGAGTACAGCATTCTGCCGACAATCGCTCTTGCGATGTTCCCGATTGCGATTGCTGCACGTTTTATGAGAACGGAAATGATCGATGTTTTAAATTCTGACTACATCACGCTTGCTAAAGCAAAAGGTGCAAGCTACTTTGAAATTGCGTTTAAGCATGCGCTCAGAAACGCGCTGATTCCTGTTGTAACGGTTCTTGGACCGCTTGCAGTAGGTTTGATGACAGGATCTCTTGTCATTGAAAAGATTTTCTCTGTACCGGGTCTTGGAGAGCAGTTCGTTAAATCGATCACTGTAAATGATTATCCGGTCATCATGGGTACAACCTTGCTGTTTGCATTCCTTTTTGTCGTCATCATTCTTGTTGTCGATATCCTTTACGGCATCATTGACCCACGAATTCGTTTAGCGGGAGGTAAAAAATAATGGCAGAAAAAGAAATCAGCAAAGAATTGTTCCAGCCCGCTAAAATTGATTCCTCTAAGAGTGAAGAGATTAACAAACCAAGTTTAAACTACTGGCAGGACGCGTGGCTTCGCGTCAAAAAGAATAAAGCTGCAGTAGTAAGCATGATTGTCATTGTATTATTGGCGCTGCTTGCTTTTATCGGGCCTGCTGTCAGCGGATATGATTCAGCCCGCCAAAAAGCAACGCACTCCAATCTGCCGCCGCGCATACAGGGACTTGAAAATGTGAGCTGGCTTCCATTCGACGGGACAAGAACCCTTAACAATGGGGAAGAAGTAAATGTTTATGAACAAAAACAAATTAAAGAGTACTACTGGCTCGGAACAGATAACCTTGGACGCGATCAGTTCACGCGTATCTGGAAAGGAACGCAGATTTCTCTTTACATCGCCTTCCTTGCAGCCTTTATTGATATGGTGATAGGAGTTGCCTATGGAGCTATATCAGGCTACTTTGGCGGCCGCATTGACAATGTCATGCAGCGTATTATTGAAGTGCTGATGGGAATACCGAACCTTGTTGTTGTTATTCTCATGATCCTGATTTTGAAACCTGGTATCATCTCAATTACTGTAGCCCTGACCATAACTGGTTGGGTCGGAATGGCGCGGGTTGTGCGTGCGCAGGTTCTGAAACTTAAAAATCAGGAATTCGTTCTTGCTTCCAGAACGCTTGGTGCAAGTCATTCAAAAATTATCTTTAAGCATTTGATCCCGAACTTAGTCGGTGTCATTATCATCAATACGATGTTCACGATTCCGAATGCGATCTTCTTTGAAGCATTCCTGAGCTTTATCGGTCTTGGACTTCAGGATCCGCTTGCTTCACTTGGAACACTGATTGATGAAGGATTCAAATCGATGAGAGCATTCCCGTATCAAATGATTTATCCTGCGATCGTAATCAGTGTCATTATGGTTGCATTCAATATGATTGCTGACGGACTGCGCGATGCGCTTGATCCGAAAATGAGAGACTAGAGGGCAGGTGAATAGACGATGGAAAAAATACTTGAAGTAAAAGACTTGCACATCTCCTTCCATACATTCGGAGGAGAAGTACAGGCAATCCGCGGAGTTGACTTTGACCTGAAAAAAGGAGAGACACTTGCTATTGTTGGTGAATCCGGGTCAGGGAAATCGGTTACGACTAAGTCAATCATGCGTCTGCTGCCTGAAAGCAACTCTGAAATTAAAAAAGGCCAGATCCTTTTTAACGGAAAAGATCTTGCTAAACTGAATGACAAACAGATGCAGAAGATTCGCGGAAAAGACATCTCTATGATTTTCCAGGATCCGATGACCTCTTTGAACCCGACTATGATTGTCGGTAAACAGATTATGGAACCAATTGTAAAACACCAGAATATGAGCAAGTCACAGGCAAAAGAAAGAGCGATTGAGCTTCTTCGTCTTGTTGGAATTCCAAAGCCAGAGCTTCGGTTCAAACAATATCCGCACCAATTTTCAGGCGGTATGAGACAAAGGGTTGTTATCGCAATTGCTCTTGCCTGCAATCCTAAAGTCTTAATTGCGGACGAGCCGACAACAGCTCTTGATGTTACGATTCAGGCGCAAATTCTTGAACTGATGAAGGATCTTCAGAAGAAAATTGATACATCCATTATTTTCATTACGCATGACCTTGGGGTAGTGGCAAACGTTGCTGACCGGGTTGCTGTCATGTACGGCGGCAAGATAATTGAAATCGGCACGGTCGATGAAATTTTCTACAATCCGCAGCATCCATATACTTGGGGATTAATCAGTTCGATGCCAAGTCTTGATTCTCAGGATCAGGAGCTTTATGCGATCCCTGGAACGCCTCCGAACTTGCTTAACCCTCCAAAAGGAGATGCATTTGCTGCCCGTAATGAATATGCAATGCAGATTGACTTAGAAGAGCAGCCGCCAATGTTTAAAGTGTCTGATACGCATTATGCGGCAACATGGCTGCTTCACCCGGACGCTCCAAAAGTAGAACCGCCGGCAGCTGTAAAACTGCGCCAGCGCAAATTCCCTGAAATCAAGGAGGGAAATTAACACATGCAAAAAGAAAAACTTCTTGAAGTGAAAAATCTGAAACAGCACTTTAATGTAGGGAAATCGAATGAAGTGAAAGCTGTTGACGGTATTTCGTTTGACATTTATAAAGGTGAAACACTTGGACTTGTCGGAGAATCCGGATGCGGAAAATCGACAACGGGCCGTTCAATCATCCGTCTGTATGAAGCAACCGGCGGTGAAGTGAAGTTTGGCGGTGTCAATGTCCATGGAAAAAAATCAAAAGCGGATCTGAAAATCTTTAACCGTAAAATGCAGATGATATTCCAGGATCCTTATGCCTCACTTAACCCAAGAATGAAAGTTTCTGACGTTATTGCCGAGGGAATTGATATTCACGGTCTTGCAAAATCAGATAAAGAGCGCATGGAGCGGGTATATGAACTGCTTGAGACAGTAGGTTTGAACCGTGAGCATGCGAACCGCTATCCCCATGAGTTCAGCGGAGGGCAGCGCCAGCGTATCGGAATCGCCCGCGCGCTGGCTGTAGATCCTGACTTCATTATTGCCGACGAGCCGATTTCAGCACTTGATGTTTCGATTCAGGCTCAGGTTGTCAATCTGATGAAAAAGCTTCAGCAGGAAAAAGGTCTTACGTACCTGTTCATTGCCCATGACCTTTCCATGGTCAAATACATCAGTGACCGCATTGGTGTTATGTACTTCGGAAAGCTTGTAGAGCTTGCAGATGCTGAAGAGCTTTACAACAATCCGATTCATCCTTATACACAGGCCCTATTGTCTGCGATTCCGCTTCCGGATCCGGATTATGAGCGCACGCGCATCAGAAAAAAATATGATCCTGCCCAGCACCAGTACACGGCAGGAGATGAACCGCAGTTCCGCGAAGTAAAACCAGGACATTTCGTTATGTGTTCAGAAGCGGAATTCAAACAATATCAGGCAAAATATACGAACTAATCGTGTTGAAGTGACCTCTTTTAAAGGGGGTCGCTTTTTTTGGGTCCATGGGAAATCGTGTATAAAAATTAGCAAATCCTGTTGGAATTTGTAAAAATAAGTCTCATTACATGTATGAACCTCCATACATGTCATTTATAATAAGAAGAAACTAGCCAAAGAGGGGTGGTAACATGGCTTTTTATAAGAAGGTTTTGCCTGCCGCTTTGCTTGCATTCATACCTGTATTAGCAGGGGGACATCAAGCGCAAGCGGAACCTGTTTTAACCGCATCCGTTCATGAATCTAAAGAAATTGTTCATCAGCTGAAAGAGCTTCCTGAAGACATGCCCCGTTTTCTGTTTGATTCAGGTCTCGTGTTTCAATACCCTGATGCAATCAGAGGGATCTATGTGACAGGCCATTCAGCAGGCGGCAGCAAGTTCAGCCAGCTCATAAACCTGATTGATCAAACCGATTTAAACGCTATGGTTATCGATGTAAAAGATGATTTTGGGAATCTGACCTACATGCCTGAAAAAACGTCGCCCTACTACGGGATCAGTAAACAGTACATAAAAGATCCGGTTGCTATGCTCGAACAGCTTCAAAAAAAGAACATCTATCCGATTGCAAGAGTCGTTGTATTTAAGGACTCAGTTCTAGCTCAGCAGAAACCTGAATGGTCATTTCAGGACGGCAGCAGCGTATGGAAAAATGGCAGGGGTGAATCATTTGTTAATCCTTTTATGAAGGAAGTATGGGACTATAATGTAAACATCGCCATTGAGGCAGCTAAACTAGGATTCCAGGAAATACAGTTTGACTATGTACGTTTTCCGGAAGGATTTGAAAACAAAGATGCAGCCCTTACCTACAGCCAGGGCGAATATGGCCAGTTAAAGCAGGATAATGTTCAAAAAAGGGTAACAGCGGTTACGGACTTTGTAGCGTATGCAAAGGAAAAATTGAAGCCGTACGGCGTAAAGGTTTCTGTTGATATCTTCGGATACACAGCAACCCTTCCGGAAGCACCGGGCATCGGTCAGAACTTCTCAAAAATTTCAAGCCATGTAGATGTCATCTCCTCTATGATTTATCCGAGCCACTGGACGTCCTATTTCGGCATAGAAAAGCCCGATCTTAAACCATATGAGCTGATTACAGAATATGCAAAGCTTGAAAAGATAAAACTGGCAGAGCTGAAAAACAGTCCGGTCTCAAGACCATGGCTTCAGGACTTCACCGCCTCTTGGCTTGGCTCCGGCAATTATAAAAAGTACGGAAAAGAAGATGTAGAAGCCCAGATCAGGGCACTTCAGGATCAGGGAATCAATGAATATCTCTTATGGAACGCCGGGAACAATTATACAAAGGGCGTTGATTATACTCCGTAAAAAAACCGGCCAGGTAATGGCCGGTTTTACTCGTTTTAACCTATTGTTTCCGTCCGCCGACTTTTCTCCAGCCAGCCTGTGTTTTCAGGGTGTGATCCACGTTTTCATTCTTCTTTTTGCCGGCAAAGATGGTTTCTCCAATTCCGTTTGCCATGACTCCCATAAAGGCGGTAATTCCGATAACGAGTGCTGCCACAATCAGAAAATCCATTGCATATTCAGCCAAATCCATCACCATCCCATTATTTACTATATTTTTATAGTAGCTCATGTTTAACACTAAGGAAAGAGGGTATATCTAATTTAGAGAGAAACGAACGTTAATGAACAGCAAGGAGCGGGTCAATGAACTGGTATGAGAAGCTTAATCAATACTTTCCTGTTGAGGAAATGAAATCAAAAGAACATATGGAAACTCTTCTGAAAGAGCGGGGTGATATTTACCATAAAGATGAAGGAGAACATCACGTTCTCATGTATGCCGAGCTTGATGATTTTATCTTCATTGATTACTTATTTGTTGCCAAGACAGCAAGAGGCCAGGGACTTGGCCATAAGCTGATTGCCAAACTGAAAGAACTTGGAAAACCAATACTTTTAGAGGTGGAACCTGTGGATGAAGATGTACTTGATACAGGCAAGCGGCTGAAATTTTACCAGAGAGAAGGCTTTCAGCATGCAAAAGCGATTGGATACAGAAGAAAATCCCTCGCCACGAATGAAGTCAATCCAATGGAAATTCTGTACTGGTCACCTGATGATGCAACCGAAGAGAAAATCTATGAAGCGATGAAAAAGACGTATTTGCTTATTCATACTTACAAAGATAAAGAATTCTACGGGAAAAAATATCAGGATGTTCAGGATGTCCTGTCGATTAACGACCGTGATGATTCAAAAGACATTTTTGAAGATCTGAATTAATTGAGAATCCGGCTGTCCACTTGCGAATGACAAAACCTGCAGAACGCAGGAATTGGCGAGTGTAAAGAGAGTTTTACCGTCACTTTACGGAATTGTAACTGTTTTGTCAAACATTTGTATTTAAAAAGTGTATACTTACTTACTTTTCTATAGTATAATCCTTTATAGATATTACTTATTTAAAGTAATTTCAATCTAAATACAATTCATTTTACTTATATAGCAGTATGCTCATTTACACATAAAGGAGTGAAAGGTTTATGGTAACGTTATATACATCACCAAGCTGTACTTCTTGTCGTAAAGCTAAAGCATGGTTGGAAGAACATGAAATTCCTTATACAGAGCGCAACATTTTCTCAGAGCCTTTGTCAGTAGACGAAATCAAAGAAATTCTGCGCATGACAGAGGATGGAACGGACGAAATCATTTCAACGCGCTCTAAGATTTTCCAGAAATTGAACGTGAACGTTGAAACGATGCCTCTTCAAGATCTGTATGATTTGATCCAGGAGCATCCGGGACTTTTGAGACGCCCGATCATTATTGATGAAAAGCGTCTGCAGGTCGGATACAACGAAGATGAAATCAGACGATTCCTTCCAAGAAAAGTACGCACATACCAGCTGCGTGAAGCACAGCGTTTAGTTAATTAACTGACAGAAAACCTTCCTTATCATTTAAGGAAGGTTTTCTTTTTTTTCCATGCGCTGATAGATAAAGCCCGCTGCTGTCAGGAAGAGAATCAGCAAGTACGGAAGCAGCGTACCCATGCTTGGGTGGGTATGGAAGATTGGAGCAAGCTTATGCTCATGAATAATCATTTTGCCGGCCGTATAGGCAAGCATGCCTCCCCCGATGTAGACGAGAGCGGGATATTTGTCCAAAAGCTTTAAAATCAAATTGCTTCCCCAGATCATAATAGGAATGGAGATTAAGAGCCCGATGACGACCAGTACCGTTTTTCCCCCTGCAGCACCTGCAACGGCAATGACATTGTCCATGCCCATCAGCATATCCGCCGCCACAATCGTCTGTACAGCTTTTCTCAGAGACTGGTGGCTTTTAATTTCTCCTTCCTTTTCTTCTGACCCGACAATAAGATGATAGGCGATGTAGAGAAGAAGAATCCCGCCGATCAGCTGTACGAATGGAATCTGAAACAAATAGACCGCGACTGTTGTAAGCAGAATCCGGACGACAATGGCAAAAACCGTCCCGAGCACCACAGCTTTTTTCCTCTGCTTTGGCGGAAGGTTGCGGCTGGCCATTGCAATGACAATCGCATTGTCCCCGCCGAGCAGAAGATCAATGCCGATAATCATAACTAAAGACATGAGAAATTCCTGTTCCATTCAAGTACCTCTTTCTGTGTATTAGACTGCTCGTACCAAGTATATGAACGAAAAGATGAATTATGAGCTTATCCTTCTGGGCAAATAACTGTTTTTGTAAATCCTGAGGTTTTTTTATTTCATTCAGAGCAGTTTTATCATAAAATAGGATTACAAGAAGCTTGAAAGGCAAGTCTCATTTTCAAGACAAGTTTTAAACGCCTGCGAAGCGCTGCGCTGACGATTAAATAGGTGCTGATTTGGGTAAAGTGTAAAAAAGTGCAACTTATTTAGGGGTTTAGTTGTCCCTTCAACATCATATAAAGAAGGGAAGGTTGTAAAGATGGAGATAGAACGTATTAATGAATATACCGTAAAGTTTTATATTTCATATCTTGATATAGAAGAGCGCGGTTTTGACAGAGATGAAATCTGGTACAACCGCGAAAGAAGCGAAGAGCTTTTTTGGGAAATGATGGACGAAGTGCATGACGAAGAAGATTTTATGGTCGAAGGACCGCTCTGGATTCAGGTTCAGGCGCTCGACAAAGGGCTTGAAGTGATCGTGACAAGAGCCCAGCTTTCAAAAGACGGCCAGAAAATTGAGCTTCCCCTGTCTGAAGATAAAGTAAAAGAACTTCCTGTTGATGAAAATATTGAATCCATTCTCGATCATCATTTCAGCGATGACCTTGATGAAAAATCAGAGTCGCAGGAGGAGGAGGAACAGCAGCTTGAGTTCCTTGTGAAGTTCAATGATTTTGAACACCTTATTTCCTTGTCGAAAGTACAGCTCAGCGGGTTTACAAACGCGCTTTATTCCATGGAGAACCGGTATTACCTCTTTGTGGAATTCAATGATGAGCATTCAGACGAAGACATTGAAAATATGCTCAGTGTTATACTCGAGTATGGACAAGAATCACGCATGACGATTCACCGCGTTGCCGAATACGGGAAACAAATTATTTCCGAGGACGCTTTGAGTGTTATTAAGCAGCATTTCAGCTGAAGATTTAAAAGCCGATTTCATTCTGATTGAAGTCGGTTTTTTTTTAGCAGGCAGCTGCCATCATCTTTATAGAGTCAGGGGAATGACATGAAGAATACAGTCCGTGTCTTTTTATTTACAGCATTAATAGGAGTCAGCATTTACCTTCTTCAAAACGTGACAGGCAGTATTTCAAGCGAATGGCTTCTGACGGCTGTGACCGTTTTGTTTACATTTTCCATTATCTTCATCGGATTTGTCATCTTCCTGGAAAACCGCAAGCCATCACAGACGATCACATGGCTCGTTGTCCTTGGAAGCTTTCCGCTGATTGGTTTTCTGTTCTACCTTGTGTTCGGAAGAAATGTAAGGAAGCGGAAACTGTTTGACAGAAAGGCGCTTGTTGATGAAAAAATCATGTTTGAAATTGAAGGGAATCAGCGCTCTTATGAAGATAAGATCGACTTAATGGGAGACCACCAGCAAATGCTTTTCAATCTGGCCCACAGGCTCGGCCATACACCGATTTCATTTGCAACAAGGTCAAAAACATTAACGAACGGGAAAGAAACGTTCGACCATATCTTCAGCGAAATTGAAAAAGCCGAGCATCATGTTCACTTGGAATACTATATTGTCAGACACGATGAAGTAGGCTGCAAGCTTAAAGATCTCCTGATCAAAAAAGCGAAGCAGGGTGTTGAAGTCCGCTTCTTATATGATTCAGTCGGCAGCTGGAAGCTGTCTAAATCCTACATAAAAGAAATGCAGGCAGCGGGCATTGATGTCGTCTCTTTTTTGCCTGTTAGAATGCCGTTTTTAAATAATAAAGTAAACTTCCGCAACCATAGAAAAATCATCGTTATAGACGGAACCGCAGGGTTTGTCGGCGGGCTGAATGTCGGAGATGAATACTTGGGGAAAGATGCGTACTTTGGCTTCTGGAGGGATACGCACTTAATGGTGCGGGGTGAAGCCGTCCGTACTCTTCAAATGATTTTTCTGCAGGACTGGTACTATATGACCGGGGAAAACCTTGTGAAGCAGGAGTATATGACACCTTCTGTGCAGCTGGAAGAACATGAAGGCGGAGTTCAGATTATTGCAGGAGGGCCCGATAATAAATGGGAAGTCATCAAAAATCTGTTCTTCTCCATGATTACATCGGCCAAGGATTCCATTTGGATTGCATCTCCTTATTTTGTTCCGGATGAGGATATTCTTTCTGCGCTTAAGGTAGCAGCCTTGAGCGGTGTGGATGTCAGACTCCTGGTACCTCGCCGTCCCGACAAAAAAATTGTCTTTTATGCGTCAAGATCGTATTTCCTTGAACTGCTTGAAGCAGGGGTGAAGATCTACGAATATAAGGAAGGCTTCATGCACAGTAAAATAGTCATCGTCGATTATGAGCTTGCCTCAATCGGAACAGCAAATATGGATATGAGAAGCTTCCACCTTAATTTCGAAGTCAACGCTTTTCTGTACAGAACAAGAAGCACACAGAAGCTTGTGAATGATTATGAAAAAGATATTTTATACTCTCATGAGATTATTTTGGATGAGTTTGAAAACCGGCCGTTCAAACAGAAGTTGTTTGAATCTATGTCAAGGCTGCTTTCGCCATTGCTGTAGGGCATACCTGAAGAGGTGTGTCTTTTTTGTGCTTTCTTTTTCCTGTTTATTGTATAATGGAAAAGAATTCTAAATAGGAGCTGATAGATAATCATGCTTATAGCTAAAGATGCTGATGGCAGGCTGATCAATCTGACCTCGATAAGGCACGATCATTCAGATCTCCACCGCATGCGCGAAAAAAAGCATTACTGTCCCGTGTGTGACCATCCCCTTGACCTGAAAGCGGGAAGCATTGTAATTCCTCATTTTGCCCATCAGAAACTGAAATCCTGCCTCATTGACCACGAACCTGAATCAGACTATCACCTGAACGGAAAGATCCAGCTGTACCGATGGCTGAAAAGCCAAAACCTGGTTCAAACAGAAATGGAACGCTATTTTCCTGAGATTATGCAGAGGCCCGACGTTTACGCAGACACAGGCCAAAGGAAGATTGCCGTTGAATTTCAGTGTTCATCCATACCTGCTGTCCAGTTTTACAAACGAACTTCGCAGTATAAGCAGGCAAACATTGAACCGCTCTGGATCCTTGGAGCAAAAAACGCGGTAAGGTTAAGCAGCACCACCTTTCGCATTTCCCCTTTTCAATGGCTGTTTGCAAAACAGGGTCCTGATATTCTGGCTCCCCCGCATCTCCTGACTTATTGTTCATCCCTTCAGGCTTTTCTTCTCATCGAGCATCTCATCCCATTTTCCAAGCAAGTGTTCACATCCATTCCCGCAGTCAAACCCATCCGTCACATCACCCTCCGTGATGTCTCTCCGCAGGCAGTTCCTTCACCCCAGTATTGGATCCAGTGGCTAAACCTCATCAAAATGCACCGGCTTAAACCGCACATCCATTTATCAGAAGAATTGAAATCCCTTCAGCAAACTCTCTATGAAAAAAAGCAAATTCCGCTTTCATGTCTTCCTTCCGAAGCCTTCATTCCTGTAGCGACTGGATATCTTTTTCATACAGCTGTTTATGTTTGGCAAACAAAGATCCTGCTTTTTATAGACTCTTTATCTGGACATTCGGTCTTTCGCCTGGAAGATGCGGTAAATGAAATGAAGCGGGACCGCCATATTGTAAGACGTGATATCACACATATGAAGCACGTATCAATCGGAGCTCCTGTCCGGGCTTACCTGGAAGCACTGACTCAAACAGGACTGATCGCGAAGGAAAACAAGTATTCTTATAAAAAAACAGCAGATCTTAAATGGAGTCAAAATCAGGAGGAGCTTTTGAAAAGAGACAATGAGCTTTTAAGCAAAAGATAGCTGGAAAAGTATGAACAGGGGTCAGATGCAGCAACCTAAGGACAAACAGAAAAATGGAGGAATGAGTATGTTTTATAAGAAGAAAAAGAAAGCGACTTTATTTGATTTTACCGTAACAGCAGCGAGCACGGGAGCCATTGCCTACATCCTGGCGAAATCGATGCAGAAACACGGGGAAGAAAATGACGGACCCCGTCGGGAAATGTCTGATATAGAGTGAAAATAGCAAGACTCTTCAATTGATTTGATAGAAAATATAGAATATTATTGGAGTAATCATGTTTAAAAGGGGGATATTTCCATGACAGAACAAACAGCTGCAAAAACGCTGCCGAAACGGTCTGAAATTGCTGCAGAAGATACGTGGAGACTGGAAGATATTTTTAAAAACGACGAGGCATGGGAAGCAGAATTTAAAGAAGTAAAAGCAGCCCTGCCGAAAATGGAAGAATATAAAGGAAAGCTTGGAGATTCTGCAGATGCATTTCTTGAGGCCTTAACGTACCAGGATTCAGTAATGGAGAGACTTGGCAAGCTTTATACATACGCGCATATGAGATACGATCAGGATACAGGAAACTCCCACTATCAGGGGCTGAACGACCGCGCCGCAAACCTTTATACGCAGGCAAGCAGCGTGTCATCCTACATGATACCGGAAATCCTTGAAATGGATGAAGCAAAGATTAAGGAATTTCTTCAGGAAAAAGAAGAGCTGAAGGTGTACGGACATACACTGGATGAAATTAACCGCCAGCGCCCGCACGTTCTTTCAGCCGAGCAGGAAGCCATGCTTGCACAGGCATCGGATGTTCTCAGTTCTTCAAGCAATACATTCGGCATGCTGAACAACGCAGATCTTGAATTTCCATCCATCAAGGATGAAGACGGTGAAGAAGTGGAAGTCACCCACGGCCGCTATATCCGCTTTCTTGAAAGCGAAGACCGCAGGGTAAGAGAAGACGCATTCAAAGCTGTATACGGCACGTATGACAAATACAAGAATACATTCGCAAGCACGTTAAGCGGAGCCGTTAAAAAAGACAATTTCTACGCAACAGTAAGAAACTATTCTTCTGCACGGGAAGCGGCACTCAGCAACAACAACATTCCGGAAGAAGTATACGAAAACCTTGTGAAAACGGTGAATGACAACCTGCACCTGCTGCACAAGTACATTGAACTCCGCAAAAAAGTGCTGGGACTCCAAGAGCTTCACATGTTTGATCTGTTCACACCGCTTGTAAAAGACGTGAAGATGAAGGTGCCGTACGCAGAAGCGAAGGATTACCTTCTAAAAGGTCTTGCTCCTCTTGGAGATGAGTACATCGCCATTTTAAACGAAGGGTTTGAAAACCGCTGGGTCGATGTTCATGAAAACAAAGGAAAACGAAGCGGCGCCTATTCTTCAGGCACGTACGGAACAAATCCTTATATCCTCATGAACTGGCAGGATAACGTAAATAATCTCTTTACACTTGCACATGAATTCGGGCATTCTGTGCACAGCTATTATACACGCAATTCACAGCCTTATCAGTACGGCCACTATTCAATCTTTGTCGCAGAGGTCGCCTCTACCTGCAACGAAGCACTATTGAATGATTACCTGCTGAAAACAATCGATGATAAAAAGAAACAGCTGTATCTGTTAAATCATTACCTTGAAGGATTCAGAGGCACGGTCTTCCGCCAGACGATGTTTGCGGAATATGAGCATGCCATTCATAAAAAAGCACAGGACGGAGAGCCGCTGACTCCGGATCTTCTGACTGAACTGTACTATGATCTGAATAAAAAATACTTCGGCGAACATTTGACAGTAGATGAAGAAATCGGGCTTGAGTGGGCAAGAATACCTCATTTCTACTACAACTACTATGTCTATCAATATGCAACAGGCTTCAGTGCAGCTACGGCGCTCAGCAAACAGATCCTTGAAGAAGGGGAGCCAGCTGTTAAACGATACATTGAGTTCCTTAAATCAGGAAGCTCTGACTATCCAATTGAAGTTCTCAAAAAAGCCGGCGTAGACATGACTTCCAAAGAGCCGATTGAAGAGGCGCTGAAGGTGTTTGAAGAGAAACTGAACGAAATGGAACAGCTTCTGTCTGAATAAAAGAAAAACCTGCAGCGTTCATGGCTGCAGGTTTTGTTCTTTCTATTCGTCCAGCTCCAGCACTTAGATCCTCAGTCAGAACAAATCCGGCAAAAAAGTCAAAATCGGACTTTTCTGCCGGATTCTCATCTGCCTTTCGGATCTAATCAAGGCGCTTCCGCTTTTGTTCCTAAAACCCTTTAAACGTATTCCGGTGATTAACAAAGTACAAAGTCACAAAGATTGAAACAAACAAAAGCGGCGAAGAAATCAGCAGAGGAAACATTTCCATCAGTCCAAGAACGTTCAGGAAAAAGCTGATAAGCAGGATGACAATGCTGATAAGCAGGGGAATGCGGTTATTCATAATCTCCTCCCGGATTGTCCTTTTTAAAAAACTATGAAGTGCCGGGCATTTTTATGTTTGTGACAAATTTGTGAAATGAAGATCAATGGGTTGTCATAAGTCGACAGAATCTGATATATTATAGATGTGAAATTAATCACAAACAAACATTTACCCCTTTGTTTGACCGTGAAAAATTTCTCCCATCCCCTTTGTTGTCGTTAAGACATACAGAAGACTCCGTATTACCCGTGCGGAGTCTTTTTAATTTATAGTTTGTAAGCGTTTTTTATTTGAGAGTTCAGCATAATGCAGAACTCTTTTTTTGATATGCACATCATCTGGTTTTTTATAGGTGTACAAAGGGAATAAGAAAAAAGACCCGTACATGAGTACAGGGTCCGTTCATCCGATATATCTCCAGAAAGTGCCGTGTTTGAGCGGGACACGTTCTGCTTTTTGAGCAAGCATGTACTTTTTCATTTCCCTCTCTGCATCTTCGTGAGTCATATTGTAGACAGCGGCAATTTCGGCTGTGGCTACAAAACGGTAATAGCTCAGGAAAATTTCAAGCGGGGGAGCGACAGATTTCTTCGGCAGGTCTCCAATCATTTCGGACAGGATGCCTACATACATTTCGTAAGGATAGATCCCGCTAATCTTCAGCCCTTCTTCATCCACATTCTGATTGAAGAACGTAAGAGTTGGATTCTCCTGAACCTCCATCTCGGCAGAAATCTTCAAATCGCATTGAAGTGCTTTCGCGGCGCTTGGCGAGTGAAGGTCTCTTACGAATTCATCCTCATCAAGTCCTACTTCTTTTGCAATCTCAAGGAGAACTTTTTCATCTGAGATGTTTCTCGTTTCCAGAAAGAGAACTTCCTGAAGCTTCCGCAAATATTTGATTCCGGCTTTTCTTCCCTGAAGCTCAGCAGCCTTAACCGCAAGGGATGCTGCAAAGGGCGCTGAGATGCTGCTTTCTGACTTAAGGATGCCGTCGCAGGACATGCCGGTCAGGCTGGCCGTTTTTTCCCATGCTTTTGACTGATTGGCGGGTGTTTTCTTTTTAAATTGATTGAGCGTGTTGATACGGCCGCTGATAATATGTTTTAAAGTGAAAAAACGTCCGTATTCAATCTGGAGTTTTTTAATGATCGGCTCAAGAGCCCAGCATTCAGGACATAAAGGATCGATAAACATGTATATTTCAAGCGGTTTTTTTGAGTTTCCCTGGCAGTGAGAGAAAAAAGGTGCTGTATTCTCTCTGTGGCTTATCATCATTGGTGTATCCCTTTCTCGTGACGTTCTGTGTCAGGTGTGTTCACCATATGCCTGGCTGTAAGCTCCAGCCGTTCAAAAAACCATGCTTGAAATCGTTCATCCAGATCCAGTTCATCCATTGCTTCTTCCATGCAGGACAGCCACGCGCGAGCTCTCTCAGGCGTTATTTCAAATGGCAAATGCCTGGCGCGAAGCATGGGATGTCCGTGTTCTTCTGTATATAAAGACGGTCCGCCCAAGTATTGCGTTAAAAATTGTTTTTGTTTTCTGGCTGTTTCCGATAAATCATCCGGAAAAATCGGAGAGAGCAGAGGATGCTTATGCACTCTTAGGTAAAAGGCATCAACCAGCTGCGAAAGTGCATCTGCTCCGATCGCCTCGTACGGTGTTGCAAATTGATCAGCCATTCCAGTGATCTCCTTTATTTCGTAATAAGCTTATTGTAACAACTGGCTTGCCATTGCTCAAACAAACTGCTCTGAATGTCTTTAGTTCTTTCTCATTATATAAGGAATTATGCTTTTAGGCGACAGGGATTTTTCCAGGCTTTCCTGTCATGTAATGGCATTAAAAAAAGCCGATTCATTAGAATCAGCTCTCTATCAGGCGTAATAGGCATCTGTAATTTTCTGCACGTAGCTGCGTGTTTCTTTAAAAGGGGGAATTCCGCCGTATTTATCCACATTTCCCGGTCCTGCATTGTAGGCGGCAAGAGCAAGCGATACGTTTCCGCTGTATTTCGTGAGCATTTGCTTCAGGTATTTCGTGCCGCCTTCCACATTCTGAACCGGGTCAAAAGCGTTGTGCACGCCAAGTGACCGGGCGGTGGCCGGCATGAGCTGCATGAGTCCTGCCGCCCCCGCATGACTGACCGCGTCCGGATTGAAATTTGATTCCTGCCTGATGACTGAACGGATCAATTTCTCGTCAACGTCATATTTGGCTGCCATTTCAGAGATAATGCCGTCAATGTGTGAGGGGGCATTATCCTTTACCGGTTTTGGAGCAGTCTGTACTTCGACCTGATCATATTCTGCAAGCAGCGGCTGAGTCAGCTGGACCGGCAGTCCAATCGGTGTACGGACAGAAACGGAATCGTTCTTCTGGTCTTCGTTGATAAAAGACTGAAAAACATCCTTGAAATAACTATGGGAGGACAGGGGGGATGCCATTGTTTCTTCTCCTGAAAGACTCCGCAATGCCTGCAGCTGCAGGGCTGATTTGAGATGGGTGATATCCATTTGCTTTATACTCCTTACTTGTTTTCCGTCAGAAGTTTTTGGTCGTAAAAACGTTTGATTTTATTAGGGGTTTTGCGAACCGGAATCTGGTGAGAGGCAAGCAGGTTCTGAAAAGAACGAAATCCCTCTTCCGCATGTGTCACTTCAACTTCAATTTCGTAATCCTCTTTATTTAAATATCGGCTGTGATCAAGCACAATTAAGCCTTCATCCGTATTTTTTTCAGCCCTTGAGGTGGACAGCGTGCCGAAAAATCTCAAATTATCTGAATTGACTCCGAGGTTTTGGAGCTGTCTAGTAATGGTTCCCTCTTTCAGCCGTTCATTCGAATTCAGCAGCCCTTCTGCTTCTTCTTTGTTCAGCTGCTGGTGTGTTTCAAGCAGTCCGATTTTTGCAGGCTCTTTCAGTGTAAGCACATAGCTTCCGTTTTTAAAACGGATGCGAAGGGCCGCCCCGCTTGCTTTCAGCTGAAAGTCGGGGGTGTCAAAGTAATGGTTTTCCTGTAATTTGAATGCATCTTTTGTAAAGCCGAAAAAATCGGTCAATCTGTCGAATTCTTGTTTTGTAAGCAGGTTTTTATATTCAATTTCAATTTCCTGGGTCATATACGATGTTCCTTTCAGATCTGACAATATCTTCTTCCATTATCGCAATTAAAAAACGGGTTTTCAATGTTTATCATGTAAAGGGGGAATATGTTAGAATAGACGTGGAATTGATTTGGAAGGAGATTGCTATGAAACAGAGAATTGAAGTAACAGGGGCAGTACGCGAAAATGACCGGATGATTTTTCAGGCACAGCCATTTGAAGAGTCAGATCTTGCAGGACTTGCAGCAATGGGCCAGGTGCTTGCAGATTCGGATCAGCTTTCATTTATATACATATTGGATCATCAAGAAGAATTCATCTACGCTAATCTTCCTTCAAAGGTTTGGCCGGAGCTTAAAGAAACACTCGACAGCAGCATGCCGGCATATTTGGCGGTAAATGGTCTGACGATTGAGCTTAAAGATCTTCATGATGAATTATCAGCCCTTCTTGAAAACATTAAAGGAAATGCAAACTACGGGGAAGAAATGGAAAGAAGAGCAGTAGAAACATTCGGTTTAGAAGATTGATACATAAGGGATTTTCTTAAAAGAGAGAACAAAAGCAGTCTATGCTGCAGCTTCGTTTTTTACAAAAGGGGGAAGGTTATGATCGGCAGAAACTGGGAAGTGTTTTTAGCTCCGTACCGCCAGGCGGTGGATGAGCTGAAAGTAAAGCTGAGAGGAACCAGATCTCAGTATGAGTTAGAAGGGACGCATTCCCCAATTGAATTTGTTACAGGCAGGGTGAAGCCAATCGCGAGCATTCTGGATAAAGCGAAGAGAAAAGAAATTCCGCTTGACGCTCTGGAACGCGAGATGCAGGACATTGCAGGCATCCGCATGATGTGCCAGTTTGTTGATGATATTAAAATTGTTGTGGAGATGCTCAGGAAGCGGAACGACTTTAAGATCATTGAAGAACGGGATTACATTACACAGAAAAAAGCAAGCGGATACCGCTCCTATCACGTTGTGGCTGAGTATCCTGTCCAGACGGTTTCAGGGGAGAAGAGCATCCTTGTGGAGATTCAGATCCGGACGCTTGCGATGAACTTCTGGGCTACTGTTGAGCATTCCCTGAATTACAAATACAGCGGGAATTTTCCGGAGGATATTAAAATCAGGCTGAAAAGCTCTGCGGAGGCTGCCTTTCTGCTGGATGAAGAGATGTCTAAGATCCGCGGGGAGATAAGGGATGCACAAGTCATTTTTTCAAGAAAAACGGACAAGAATGATAAATGATGAAAAAAGGGGCATGCTGCTATGAAATTTGCAGTGACATCTAAAGGTGACACGGTATCTAATACATTGATGCATAAAATGAAGGCCTATTTGATGGACTTTCAGCTTGAGTATGACGAGGACAAGCCTGATATCGTGATTTCTGTAGGAGGAGACGGAACGCTCCTGTATGCGTTTCACAGATACCGAAGCAGACTTGATAAAACGGCTTTTGTAGGGGTGCATACGGGACATCTCGGGTTCTATGCAGACTGGGTCCCTGATGAAATTGAAAAGCTTGTGATCGCCATTGCCAAAACGCCTTATCAGGTTGTGGAATACCCGCTTCTTGAGGTCATCATCAGACATAATGACGGCGGACGCGAAGCAAGATACCTTGCTCTCAATGAATGCACAGTGAAGGCCATAGAAGGCTCTCTTGTCATGGATGTAGAAATCAAAGGGCAGCTTTTTGAAACGTTCAGAGGAGACGGGCTCTGCATGTCAACGCCATCCGGCTCGACAGCCTATAATAAAGCACTTGGTGGAGCCATCCTCCATCCCTCTATCCCTGCCATTCAAGTGGCTGAAATGGCTTCCATCAACAACAGAGTGTTCAGAACGGTCGGCTCTCCGCTTGTGCTGCCGGACCATCACACATGTCTGCTGAAGCCGGTTAACGATGTGGATTTTCAAATCACAATCGATCACTTAACTCTTCTCCACAAAGATGTAAAATCGATTCAGTGCAGGGTGGCAAACGAAAAAATCAGATTTGCGCGGTTCAGGCCGTTTCCGTTCTGGAAGCGTGTCCGCGATTCATTTATAACGGAGTGACATGCCTGTGGACGCGTTTTTATTATCATGGACAGTTCCTTCTGAAGACGAAGGCAAAACCATCAAAGACTATCTGAAAGAGAAAAAAATTTCAAAGCGTGCCTTAACGGATATCAAGTTTGCAGGCGGAAGCATCCTGCTGAACGGGGACCATGCGACCGTCCGCGCCTCGCTATCTGCCGGAGATGACCTGAAGGTGATGTTTCCTCCTGAAGAGCCAAGCCCGGGCATCGTTCCGGAAAAAATGAATCTTGATATTGTGTATGAAGACGAATGGTGCCTTGTTATCAACAAACCTCCGTTTGTACCCACCATTCCGTCCAGAGAGCACCCGGGCGGAACCCTTGCAAACGGCCTGCTGGACTATTACAGTGAAAACGGAATCGCTGCAACCATTCATGCTGTGAACCGCCTGGATAAAGATACTTCGGGACTTATGCTTGTCGCCAAGCACCGCTTTGCCCATTCCCTCTTTTCATCCATGCAAAAGCAGGGAAGCATTAAGCGGACATATGCCGCTTTAGTAGAAGGGGCTTTGACAGAGGAGAGCGGAACCGTCGATGCACCGATCGGACGCAAAGAGGAAAGCATCATCGAGCGGACTGTGCAGGAAGACGGGCAGCATGCCGTTACGCATTATCAGGTGCTGTCTTCTGCGGAAAAGTACACCCTTGTAACTCTCCGGCTTGAAACCGGCCGGACTCATCAAATCCGGGTGCATATGGCTTACATCGGGCACCCGCTTTGCGGAGACAGCCTCTACGGAGGGAGCAGGGACCTGATCCGGAGACAGGCGCTGCACAGCAGAATGCTTTCCTTTTTTCACCCGCTTTTTGAGAAGGAAATGACGTTTGAAGCGGAGATTCCAGCAGATATGCAGGAATTGCTAAGAGGGTAATAATTGAAAGAAAACCGCCGTCGATTATGACGGCGGTTTTTTGATAGTGGGAGATAGGATTCTAGAATTCAGGGACGCGAATCAACTGGAAAATGGTCAAGATCTTGCTAGAAAAAGAGGCAGTTAGTGGGTTGATAAGAGTTTGGATTGCTGAAATGGCTCTTCAACACCCCCTCACTCCGCCCCGTCCAGCTCCCTGAAACGTGTTTCAACGTAAGGCATGGAAGATGGCACAGTCACCGTCTCTTTTTCCGGGTACCTGAGGGCTGTCAGCATTCCGCCGAATACTGCCCCGGTGTCGATGTTGACTGTGTTCCCGACGAATCTGGCTTTGCGCACCGGCGTATGTCCGTACACGATAAGGGGTTTTCCGCGATACAGCTTTGCCCAGTCTCTTCTGACCGGAGTGCCGTCAGGGTTTGTTTGGCCTGTTATATCTCCGTAAAGAACAAATTCCTTGACCTTTTTGTTCGTTTTTCCTATGTAATCTGCCCGGATCCCGGCGTGGGCAATGACAAGTGCTCCGCCGTCCAGCACCTGATAGAGAGGAGCCTGTTCGTAAAGGTTCATGAAGCTTGAATAGATCTGTTTTCGTTCTTCTTCTTCCAGGGACTCAAGCTCGGCCGCGGTAGTTTCGAGTCCGTGGGCGACCTGGACTTTGTTCCCGAGCATGTAGCGGTACAGTTTATTGCAGTGGTTGCCGGGCACATAATACGCTGCCTGATTCTCTATTAAAGCCACAACGGTTTCAATAACCTTAAGCGACTTAGGTCCCCTGTCAGCAAGATCCCCGACAAATGCAAGCTTCCTGTCAGGGTGCAGCGGAATTCCGCCGGTCCAGTCATACCCGAGCTTTTCCGTTAAGCTTTTAAACTCATCAAAACATCCGTGTACATCTCCGATAATATCGAGCTTCACACCTGCCACTTCCTTACTTTTCTCTTTTCTTCATCTTATCAAAAAAGCATCTGGCTTTATTCTTCCATTAAATGCACAATTGCATCCCATTATAAAGAAAAACCCGCTCATGCAAGCGGGTTAATCAAACATATACTTTCTCGTTCTTGACCGGACATTCAGCACAATTCCAATGGCAATCATATAAGTGGCAAGCGAGCTTCCCCCGTAGCTGATGAACGGGAGCGGAAGTCCTGTAATCGGCAGGAGGCCGACGGTCATGCCGACATTCTGGAAAACCTGGAATGTGATCATGCCGATAACGCCTGTACAAAGAAAGCTTCCGAACGGATCGTTGCTTTCAAGTGCAATGTGAACCATCCGGTAGATCAGAAGGAAAAACAGGGAAATGACAACACTTCCGCCAATGAAGCCGAACTGCTCACTGATGATGGCAAAGATGAAGTCCGTATGTCCTTCAGGGAGATATACTTCCAGCTGCTGATAGCCTTTGCCGTATAATTCTCCGGAGCCGATGGCAAGGAGCGATTTAATCAGCTGAAATCCAATATCGTTTGAGTATTCATAAGGGTTCAGCCAGCCGTAAATCCGGTCCAGCTTGTACGAGTTTGTATCAAGAATATATGTGTTGAAAAAACTCGGGAAGGCAAAATAGATGCCGACTCCCATGGCGAAAACGGCAGCACCTGAAAAAACGAAGCCGAGGATGATTTTCCATTTCACGCCAGAAACGAGGATCAGTGATCCGATGATGGCGCAAAAAACCATTGTCATCCCTGTATCCGGCTGTCTCATCAGCAGGAGTATGGGAGGTGCGGCTGCTGCAAATACTTTACCTAATAGGAGCAAGTCGTCTCTCACTGTATTGGTTGCGTATTTCTCCCTGTGATCTGCTATAATTCTGCTGAGCACAATAATCATGAAGATCTTCATTAATTCAGAAGGCTGGAAGTTTCCGATTCCGGGAAGTGTGTACCAGCTTGTGGCACCTTTGATCGGCTCTACAATCGGCGGCGGAAGAATTTCAAGGCCGATGAGCAAAAGCATCCCAAATCCATATAAATACCATGAGAGCTGCTTGAAGCGGTCAAAGTCGATAATCATCGTTCCAATGACGGCGATAATACCGATGATGTACCATCTGAGCTGCAGAAACGCAAAGTTTATATTCTGCAATTTTTCGGGTAAAGTAGGCTGGGCACTGCTTATGGCTACGGCACTGGTCAGTGCCATTAAAAACATAATAAAAATCAGCGTGTAATCCAATTGCTGCTGTGGGGATTTATCTGTGTTCATACGGGATCCCTTTCTTGTACTTTCAGTCATTATATGGTTTGTGCTTAGCTTGCAAGCGAAAATCATCTTTTACAATCTTAGCGAAAATTGACGGTTTTGCAAAGGATTCATTTGTAAATCAGTCAAAAACATGATACCTTATCACAATGAAAAAACGGTTGTGAAGACTGCAGAATGCCTTACCGGCGCATGTTCACAGCGAATAGACGATTTGTATCACAATTTGATGACATTTTGATTTCCCGGTGATTTAGAGACAGGGAGAGGAGGAGATTCTTTATGTCAGAAGAAAAAGAAAAAGTTGTCATCGAGACAGAAACGGTTCTGACTGCACTTGAGAATGAAGACTTTGACGGTTTTCGCTCGCTGTTTTTAGAGCAGCATCCATACGACCAGGCAAAAATGTTCGTAAAGCTAGAACAGGAAGAGCGTTCAAGGGTCTATCAGTATTTGTCTCCAGAAGAGATGGCTGCCCTGTTTGAAAATATTGAAGATGAAGAATACAACTACGAAATGTATCTGTCAGAAATGGATCCAAGGTTTGCTTCGCAAATGCTTGAACACATGTATGCAGATGATGCAGTAGATGTTCTGAATGAGCTTAACAAAGATCAGGTGGCAAGCTACCTGACCATTATGGACGATGAAGCAGCGAAGGAAATCCGTGAGCTCCTTCATTATGAAGAGTTTACTGCAGGAAGTATCATGACGACGGAGTTTATTGCGATTCAGGCGAATCAGACCGTCAAATCGGCGATGCATATTCTTAAGCATGAGGCTCCAGATGCTGAAACCATCTATTATCTGTATGTGATTGACGAAGATAAGCACCTTGCGGGAGTTATCTCCCTCAGAGATTTAATAGTCAGTGACGATGATGTGATGATCGGCGAGATCATGAGCGAGCGCGTCTTTTCCGTCAGTGTGGGGGAAGATCAGGAAGAAGTTGCCCGGAAAATGCGGGATTACAACTTTCTGGCGCTGCCTGTTGTTGACTTTCAAAATCACCTTCTCGGGATCATTACAGTTGATGATATTGTGGACGTTATTGATGAAGAAGCGTCTGATGACTACTCAAAGCTCGCAGGGGTTTCGGATGTAGACTCTATTGACAGAGGTCCTCTCTCTGCTGCTAAAAAAAGACTGCCATGGCTCGTGATTCTATTGTTTCTCGGGATGCTGACAGCCAATCTGATCGGGCAGTTTGAAGAAACACTTGATAAGGTAGCGATCCTTGCTGTGTTTATTCCATTGATTGCCGGTATGGCAGGAAATACAGGCACGCAGGCACTGGCAGTTGCCGTCCGCCGAATTGCCATGGGGGATGAAGAAGAAGGTAACTTTAAAATCATCGCCCGTGAAGCGGGAACCGGTTTAATCAACGGTGCTGTTTGCGGTGTTCTTGTAACAGGCGTCGTGTATTTCTGGAAACACGATCTGTATCTCGGCCTGCTTGTCGGATTATCCATTCTTGCCACGCTGACTGTTGCGACAATTGCGGGAGCGTTTGTGCCTCTTATTATGCACAGGCTGAAGGTCGACCCGGCCGTTGCATCAGGCCCTTTTATTACGACGATTAATGATATTATTTCCATCCTTATTTATTTTGGAATGGCCACTATGTTTATGCAGTACTTAATTTAACTACAGAAATGAGGGAAAAACCTTGCACGGAGCTTCTTTTTCATCACTTGTCATTGTCCTTCTTGCAGCTTTTATCACTCCGCTCATCCTGCACCGCTTTAAAATAAAGGTGATGCCGGTCGTTGTAGCAGAAATTATTATCGGGATTGTGATCGGCAAAAGCGGGTTTGACCTTGTTCAGCAGGATATGTGGCTTGAAACTCTGTCTATGCTCGGATTTATTTTTCTCATGTTTCTGAGCGGTCTTGAAATTGATTTCACAGCGTTTATCGGCGGCAGGAAGAAAGAGGTGCTGCCATCCGGAAAAGAGGCGCCGAATACATTCGTGGTCTCTTTACTCGTATTTGCCGGCATCTTTATTCTTTCCCTGCTGCTCTCTTATCTGTTTGTCCTGATCGGATTTATAGAAAATGCATTCCTGATGACGCTGATCATCTCGACCATTTCACTCGGTGTGGTCGTGCCGACGCTTAAGGATGCAGGCATCATGAAGTCGAACATCGGGCAGATTATCCTTCTTGTCGCCGTCATTGCGGACTTGGTGACAATGATTCTGCTTGCAGTTTTTGCTTCCATTTACGGCGGGGAAAATACGAATATGTGGCTGATGCTCATTTTGTTCGGAGCTGGTGTCGCCCTTTACTTTATAGGCAAAACCTTTCAGAGCAGATCCTTTATTGAAACGCTCTCTAAAGGCACGATTCAAATTGGGACAAGAGCTGTTTTCACACTCATTATTGTTCTTGTTGCGCTTTCAGAAACGATTGGTGCAGAAAACATTCTCGGTGCCTTTTTAGCAGGCGTGCTCGTATCTCTTCTTTCCCCGAATAAAGAAATGGTTCAGAAGATGGACTCGTTCGGGTACGGATTTCTGATCCCGATTTTCTTTGTCATGGTTGGAGTGGACCTTGATATTTGGTCGCTTTTTAAGGACCCTAAAATCCTGATGCTGATTCCGCTCTTATTTATAGCGCTTCTCATTTCAAAAATTGTGCCGATTTATCTTCTAAAAAGATGGTACGATACGAAAACGACTCTTGCTGCCGGCTTTTTGCTGACATCCACTCTGTCGCTTGTTATCGCCGCAGCCACGATCGGAGAACGTGTCAATGTCATTGACTCGCAGATGTCCGGAGCTCTCATTCTGACGGCCGTTCTGACAAGCATCTTTACGCCGATTGGATTTAAAAAGCTTTTCCCTGAAAAACTCGGTTCAAAGAAAAAGCTGAAGGTTGCTTTCATAGGAGCCAATCAAATGACGCTTCCGGTAACGAGAGAACTGAATCCGAATCTGTATGAAACAATCATCTATCATACGCATGTTGATAAAAACGAACAGCAGATTGCCGAATCTCTTTTTCAAATTGAAGAGCTGGACGATTATTCGATTGAGACGCTTCAGGATAAAGGTGTATTTGATTCGGACATCCTTATTGCAGCAACTGGCGATGAGGATGCGAATGCGGAAATTGCCCTGATGGCAAAAGAGCTTGAGGTCGAAAGGGTCATTGCAAGTATTGCTTCGCCTCTGCTTGATGAGCAGCTGAAAGCAAAGAACATTGACGTGTTCTCTGTTCTGCTCTCGACCAAAACCCTGCTCAGAGCTCTGATCGAAGCGCCGGGCATCATGAAAATCCTGACGCACAGCGAATCTGCCCTTTATCAAATCAAAATGAACAACAGACGCTATGATGGAATGGTTCTCAGAAGCTTCCCGTTTACCGGAGACGTCATTTTTGTCCGGATCTTCCGGGAGAATGAGTCGATTGTTCCTCACGGCGATACGGAGCTGAAACGGGGAGATCTGCTGATTTTAACGGGATCCTCCGAATATATCGATGAACTGAGGCAGGAGCTTGAGTTTCACAAAAATTAAGCAGAAATTTCCTGCAAAAGCCTTGAAAGATATTTTTATCGTGGTATGATGGGCATGTAAAACATTCAGAAAATTTTATACGATGAACCGCTAGGGGAGCCCTTTTGAAGGGCTGAGATCGGAGTGTGACTCCGAGACCCTCAGAACCTGATCTGGTTAACACCAGCGTAGGGAAGTGGTGTAATGGTCTATTTCATACACCACTTTTCTATGCGAAAAGTGGTTTTTTGCTGTTTAAAAAGAAATGGAGGATATGTCATGCAATTTTCAAAAGAATGCAGGGAGTACGCGAATGAATGGTGGGAAGGTAGCTTTCACCATCCCTTTGTAAAAGGAATCGGTGACGGGACACTTTCAAAAGAAAAGTTCAAATTTTACGTGATGCAGGATTCGTATTACTTGACCCACTTTGCCAAAGTACAGGCGTTTGCCGGTGCAGTGGCCCCGGATTTGCATACAACGTTCAGAATGTCCGTTCATTCTCAGGGGACCTATGAGGCAGAGCTTTCCCTTCATCAGCAGTTTTCAAAAATGCTCGGTATTACGGAGAAAGAGCGTGCGGAATTTAAGCCGGCGCCGACAGCATATGCTTATACGTCTCATATGTACCGCGCGGTAGCGACTGGAAATCTCGGTGAAATCATTGCTGCGCTGCTGCCGTGCTACTGGCTTTATTACGAAGTGGGAGAGCGCCTGAAGGACTGCAAGCCTGGAGATGCCGTCTATGAAAAGTGGATTGAGACCTATCATGGCGACTGGTTTAAAGAGCTTGTCCTTGAACAGGTGAACCGTTTTGATGAGCTGGCTGAAAAAGCAAGCGCTCATGAGCGTGTGATGATGAAAGAACATTTTCTGATCAGCTCTATGTATGAATACCGCTTTTGGGATATGGCTGAAAACCTTGAAGCGTGGGGCCGTGCAGATTCTCTGCAGCTGCAAAAATGAAGCTGCACCTTGTAACGGATGGAAAGCATTCTTCAGATTTGCTGATTTCAATTCTCGCAGACGTACATAGATATGCGGATGCCATCCATATAAGAGAAAAAGACAGGTCAGCCGGCGAACTGGCGGAGCTTGTGGAGATTCTTGCGCGCAAGGGTGTTCCAAAATCAAAGCTGATCATGAACGGCAGGGTGGATGCGGCCGTACGCTCGGGACTGGCAAAAGTGCAGCTTCCGGCACATGGGCTGCCTGTAAAGTTTGTTAAAGAGCACTACCCTTACCTCGGCGCAGGATGTTCGGTTCATTCAGTAAAAGAGGCAATAGATCGGGAGAAGGATGGGGCAGACTGGCTGATTGCCGGACATGTATTTCAGACAGATTCAAAAAACGGCCTTGAGCCGAAAGGAATTTCATTTCTTCAAACAATTTGCGAATCTGTATCCATCCCTGTCTATGCAATTGGAGGAGTCGCTCCAGATGTGCTGCCGGAACTGAAAAAGCTGAAAGTCGCAGGAGCAGCAGTCATGTCCTACGTGTTTTCAGCAGACAAACCTGTGGATGCGGCAAAAGAGCTTGCACGAAAGCTGAAAGGAGGAACGGCGGATGAAGACATTCTATGATGCCGGCATCGTCGGGGGAGGAGTCATCGGCTTGATGTCTGCCTATTTTCTGTCAAAGGCAGGCCTGAAAGTAGCCATATTTGAAAAAGGAAAGATTGGCTGCGGGGCATCATCCGCTGCAGCAGGCATGCTTGGTGCTCATACAGAAACGGAAAAAGCAGATGCGTTTTTCCGTTTTGCAGAAGAGAGCGGGGCTCTTTATCCCGCGCTTGCAGCCGATTTGCTTGAAGAAACAGGCATAGACATTCAGCTCGTTTATAATGGGATGCTCAAACTTGCCATGACGGCTGAGGAAGCTGTTTCCCTAAAAGACAGAGCCTTGAATGAACCGGATGTTGAGTGGCTCTCAAGGGAGTCTGTCCTGAAGAAAGAAAGGAACCTGACAGAGTATCTGCAAGGAGGACTGTTCATTGCAAAAGACGGCCAGGTTTCCCCTCCCGCTCTTTGCCGTGCGCTGGCAAGGGCGGTACAGATAAACGGAGGAACCATATTTGAAGGAGCTGCAGCCGGACGCATGCGGGCAGAGCCTTCTCATTATGAAATTTCCGCTGCAGGAGAGACTCATTTTTGTGAAGCTCTCGTCATTACAGGCGGGACATGGAGCGGCCCGCTGTTTGAGGAATTAGGCATCTCAGCTCCTGTTCATCCTGTTAAAGGCGAATGTCTTTCCGTCATGCCGGATGGGTTCCGTTTAGCATCAACTGTCTTTCATGACAGCTGTTACCTTGTGCCGAAGTCTGACGGGAGCATCGTCATCGGCGCGACGATGGAGAAGGGGAACTGGAGGGCAGAGCCTACAATACAAGGGATGGCTTCCTTGATGGAGAAGGCTGTCTCCATTATGCCGTGCATGAAAAAGAGTGTTTTTCAAAAAGCCTGGGCCGGACTGAGGCCGGCAGCGCGCGATGCGAAACCATACATTTTTAAGCATGAAGGCATGAAGAATCTTTATGCCGCAACAGGACATTACCGGAACGGCATTCTGCTTGCGCCTAAAACTGGCGAAATGGTCAGGGATTTGATTTTGAGCCGTCAGGTCAAGCCTGAATATGCAAGAGAGTTTGGATTAAATCGGGGTACAGAGGTGAAATCATGAAAATCAGATTGAACGGCAGCACAGCTGAACTGGATCCGCACATAAAGACAATGGAAGATCTTCTGGCATTTTATCAGCTGAGCCATAAAACGGTCATGATTGAACATAACGAAACAATCCTAGATAAGGAAAGCTATGACAGCGTGATATTAAAAGATGGTGATGTTCTTGAAATGGTTCATTTTGTAGGAGGAGGATGACATATGTTGAAAATTGCAGGGAAAACGTTTAGATCACGGCTGCTTCTTGGAACAGGCAAATATCCGTCTTTTGACATTCAAAAGAAAGCGGCTGAAGTTTCAGAAGCGGAGATCCTGACGTTTGCTGTCCGCAGGATGAATATATTCGAGCCGTCTCAGCCGGACTTGCTTGAGAAGCTTGATTTGACGGCATACACACTCCTTCCTAATACGGCAGGCGCCAAAACGGCCGGGGAAGCGGTTCGGATTGCAAAGCTCGCTAAAGCTTCAGGTCTGTGTGATATGATAAAAGTAGAAGTGATTGGATGCTGGAAAACACTCCTGCCGGATCCTGTGGAAACGCTTAAAGCAAGCGCGGAACTCGTAAAAGAAGGATTCATTGTTCTTCCTTACACGTCGGACGATGTTGTGCTTGCCAGAAAACTTGAAGAGACAGGTGTCCACGCCATAATGCCCGGAGCATCGCCAATTGGATCAGGTCAGGGAATCATCAACCCTCTCAATCTCTCATTTATTATCGAACAGACTGACTTGCCGGTTATTGTCGACGCAGGAATCGGTTCTGCAGCTGATGCAGCGAAAGCGATGGAGCTCGGCGCTGACGGTGTACTGCTGAACACGGCTGTATCCGGAGCATCAGATCCCGTGAAGATGGCCAAAGCCATGAAGCTTGCGGTCGAAGCAGGAAGACTGAGTTATGAAGCAGGCCGTATTCCTGTTAAATCCTATGCTGTTGCAAGCAGTCCTGAAGAAGGAATGATCACAACTTAAATGGAACGGTACTCAAGACAGCAATTATTCGCCCCTATTGGGGAAGAAGGCCAGAAAAAAATCATAGACAGCCATGTGCTCGTCATTGGAGCCGGTGCACTCGGCACAGCTAACGCTGAAATGCTGGTACGGGGCGGAACCGGAAAAGTGACGATTGTAGACCGTGACTACGTCGAGTGGAGCAACCTTCAGCGCCAGCAGCTCTATACAGAGCAGGATGCAAAAGAACGGATTCCAAAAGCCGCAGCTGCTGAACGGAGACTTGCCTCCATTAACAGTGAGGTAATAGTCAGGGGCATTATTGAAGATGTAACGGCGGCTTCCATCTTTGAATACTGCCATGATGCGGATATGATCGTGGATGCGACGGATAATTTTGAAACCCGCATGCTGATCAACGATGCTGCTTTGAAGCAGGGAATTCCCTGGGTTTACGGGGCATGTGTCGGAAGCTACGGTCTGACCTATACGGTTCTGCCTGGGGAAGGCCCCTGTCTGAACTGCCTGCTCAAGCAGATTCCTATGGAAGGCCAGACGTGCGATACAGCGGGAATCATCAGTCCTGCCGTTCAAATAACGGCCTCTTACCAGACCGCAGAAGTGTTTAAGTGGCTGACTGGAGAAAAATCAGCGATGAGGAGAGAGATTCTTTCCTTTGATGTCTGGCGGAATCAGTTCAGCAAAATCAGTGTTGCCAAAGTGAAAAATCCATCATGTCCTTCGTGCGGAGAAAATCCGATCTATCCATACCTGACCGGGGACAAAAGTGCGAAGACATCCGTTTTATGCGGAAGAGATACCGTTCAGATCAGGCCCGCAGAAGCCCGGAGCCTGGATTTTCAAAGTCTCGCCAACCAGCTGGAACAGGCGGCCCAAAAGATAACGGCCAATCCGTATCTGCTCTCTTTTCAGGCAGGTGAAAACCGGGTGGTTGTTTTCCGCGACGGCCGTGCGCTTATTCACGGCACAAAAGACCAGGCTGAAGCAAGGAAAATTTATCAGAAGTATTTGGGGTAGAAATCAGCGCGAGATTGTTCCCGCATCAATTACATGCTATAATTATAACCAGGTACTAATAACATGTATTAATCGGGAGGATTCCAAATGAACTTATCATTAGCTGGACGCAATGTTGTCGTAATGGGCGTCGCAAATAAACGAAGCATTGCCTGGGGAATTGCACGTTCTCTGCACGAAGCCGGAGCGCGTCTTATTTTTACATATGCAGGGGAACGCCTTGAAAAATCGGTGCGTGATCTGGTTGAGACGCTTGACCGCAGCGATTCAATCGTTCTGCCGTGCGATGTGACAAACGACGCGGAGATTGAAACATGTTTTGAAGCGATTAAAAATGAGGTTGGCGTTATTCACGGCATTGCGCACTGTATCGCGTTTGCCCATAAAGAGGAATTAAGCGGAGAATACATGAACACTACACGTGACGGATTCCTGCTTGCCCACAACATCAGCTCTTATTCCCTCACGGCTGTTGCAAAAGCGGCAAGAGGCCTGATGACAGAAGGCGGCAGCATCGTCACACTTACGTATCTTGGAGGAGAAAGAGTTCTTCCGAATTACAATGTAATGGGTGTAGCAAAAGCGTCGCTTGATGCAAGCGTGCGTTACCTTGCGAGCGACCTCGGAAAAGACGGCATCCGCGTGAATTCCATTTCTGCAGGCCCGATCCGCACCCTTTCAGCAAAAGGCATCAGCGACTTCAACTCGATCCTTAAGGACATTGAAGAGCGTGCCCCGCTCCGCCGCACAACGACTCCTGAAGAAGTCGGCGACACTGCGCTGTTTCTGTTCAGTGACCTTGCACGCGGCATGACCGGAGAAAATCTTCATGTTGATTCAGGCTATCATATTCTTGGATAACAAATCAGAGCTTCCTGCAGGTGCAGGAGGCCTTTTTTTTGCTTTTTTTAAAATATGCACACGCTCTCAGTGATGAATTTGGACAATTAAGTTCATCTGACTCTGGCGGATGCGGAGATGTGATAAAATGGAAATAGACAAGGGAGCCATCGTTTGAATGGGGGATTAACATGATTATAAAAATGGATATTACAAACAGAAAAACAGCTGAGGAAGTATTAAGTATTCAAATCCCTTCTTATAAAGTCGAGGCAAACTTAATTGGCTCTTATGACATACCTCCATTAAAAGATACAATTGATACCCTGCAGCGATGCGGAGAATGCTTTTATGGCTATTATTCAGAAAATAAGCTATGCGGGGCACTGGCTATGAAAACAGAAAATGAAGAAATGGATATCCATCGTTTGATCGTAGACCCTGGCCATTTTCGAAAAGGAATTGCCCAGAGCCTTCTGAGTTATGCTGAAAGACAGGAAGGGATAAAAAGAATCATCGTTTCAACGGGTTCAAGAAATACTCCGGCAGTAAGATTTTACGAAAAGAATGGATTTCAGAAAGTGAAAGAAGTCATCGTAAACGAACAGATCTCCTTAACGTTTTTTGAAAAGAATGTATGAAATGACTAACTGCAGAGGGGGATTAGCATGAAGCTGCAAACTTTTCATTGGAACAAGATAGACACGTTTGGTACAGAGCATTTCCGTTTGGTACGGGAAGGGGAGCTTTTGCGCGGATCAGGCAAAGTTGCTTATGAAGAGGAAAATGTCCTTTTTCATGCCAATTACGTCTTAGAACTTGATGCCGAGTGGAGAGCCAGGAAATTGAAAGTAGAGGCTTCCGGTGCAGGAAAACTTGAAATCCTTTCAAATGGAGAAGGAAATTGGTTTCAGCCTGATGGAAAGGAAATAGAGGAGTTAAACGGCGCGATCGATGTCGATCTTTCTGTCACACCTTTTACTAATTCCCTCCCGATTAACCGGCATGAGTGGGAACCCGGCCAGAAAAGGAACTTTGAAATGGTCTATGTGGATGTTCCGCATCTGCGCCTGTATAAAGTATTACAAACGTATACATTTCTTGAACAGAAAGGCGGCATGAGAATATTCGCTTATCATTGCCGTGATTTTGAGTCTTTAGTCTATGTAGACACAGCGGGTTTTGTGATCGAATATCCGAATTTATTTATCCGCAAGTCAGACATCCCGGCAGGAGAGTTTGATAGAATAAGATAAAAACCCGTTTAGAAAGGACAAACTATGAGCGCATTTCATGATGAAGCAACCATTGATGCCCCAATTGAAGAAGCATTTGCATTCGCGGCAAATCCGGAGAATGCTGTGCAGTTTATGGAGAACGTGATAAAAGTTGAAAAGCTGACAGACGGACCTGCTGCAGCAGGGTCCAAATACCGGGAAACCCGGGAAATAAGAGGAAGACAGGCATCCGCTGTGATTGAATTTACAGAATACGTACCCAGTGCGAAATTTTCCGTCAAAAGCGAAATGAACGGAATGGAAACCGTGTATCACTATTCATTCACCAAGGCGGGAAATCAGACCGTCATCCGCTTTGAGTGCGAAATCACCGCAAAAACGCTCAAGATGAAACTGATTAAGCCTGTTTTTGTGAAAATCATGAAAAAAGAAGACGGCGATCATTTGAAACATCTGAAAAAAGCGATAGAAGCACAAAAGCAAAGCGAATAGCCAGCTCCTTTATAATCATAAACCCTGGTACCCGGCATATACTTTCTTGTAAAGCATTTAAACCGGGAGGGAAGCCTGTTGAAAAAACATCAATCTGTGAAGAATCCTCCGCTGCTGTATATTGTCCAGCCGGAATTTGAGCCAGTGCTAACGTCCATGCAGAAAACCTATGTGATGAGAAAAAATCCGACGGCCGAAGCGGCCGCTCCTGCACCTGCTGAGCCTGCAGCTAATGAGGCAGCAAAAAAAGCTGCGCCGGTTCAAAAAGAGCAAAAACTTTCAAAGCCTCTGCACTCCTTCAATGACTTATCAAATGAGGAAAAACTGCAGCTGCTACTTCATTTGCCTGACCGCCTGTCGAGTCTCAACTGCAGCATCTCCACCAATGTGCAGACCTATATCGGCAAGGTGACGGAATTTAAAGATAACTGCGTGACGATAAACGGAGAAAAAGTAAAGCTTGAAGACATTCAGTCTATTACGCTAAAAGGCTTATAAAAGTGTCCTGCTGGGACGCTTTTTTTGTTTAATAAAAAAGAGCGCCATATTTGGCGCCCTGTGGCATGCTATTGCCCTGACTTGATCATGGAATTCAAGTGTGCTTCTTTAATCCGCTCATATTCAAATGCCTGAGCAAGTTCTTCCGGCAGCATATCTGTTTTTCTGACAAACTTTTCCCGGGCAATGTCATACATCTCATACGGGAACAGCATGTCGATATACATAACCTCTTTCTGTTCGTCAGTCAGAGGATTGACGCTTTCGTATGCATTCATCATCAGCTGAAATCTCGCTTCATCCCACTCGCCTGTTGTATCGAGGAGAGGAATTATCATTTTGCGCAAATCACGGATCGGCAGATCATATGAGACTGTATCAAGGTCAATGACCCAAATTTTCCCGTCCTGCCCAAGGACTGTATTGCCCGCGCCGTAATCCTGGTGGCAGAGAGTAGGGTTAGCGGACTGCTGTTCAATCCACGGAACATACTTGGAGTTCATCAGACGCTCAAGTGTTTCTCTTCCCTGCTTAATGAAGTAATCGATTTCCTGAATATACAGCTGGGAAAAAGGATTGTCTGGAGTGCTTTGCGCGATGAGCTTCCATGATTCCATCTGCTGGCACCTTTTAATGTAATGGTTCGGCCAGCGTCCGAGCTTCTTAAAGACTGGAATCCCTTCCGGCGGATGATAGCCTTCTGACCAGAGGTGAAATTCAGCAAGACCTTTCATGACCACTTCAAGGTCCGGATCAACGGCTAAATCGAATACTCCGCCTTCAATCCAGTCATACAAAACAAACAAAAACGGCCCCTGTTTAGTGAAAAGCATATCGTTTTTGTTTCGGATAATGCCGGGAACCCTGCCGCCTTTTTCTGCTAAGTAGTTTTGAGCATTGATGGAAAAAAGAGCTTTTTTCTCCGGGCGGTGGATCCTCTTGAGACAAACGGGTCCATTTGGAGTATGAATTTTCCACACGAGCGCCATTTGGCCGCCTTGAATAACTTCTATCCGGTCAACAGCCACGTCCCAGCTTGTGATAATATATTCAGCGAGCTTCACAAGCTTCGCTTCCTCTTCAGGAGACATCACATACAGTTCTTCTTCTTCCTTTTCTTCCTTCTTCTCCGCTTTGATTTTCTTACCTTCCGTCACCGTTTTCACTTTAGGTGCCTCAAGCGCAGGAAAAGTTTTTTTCTTCTTTTTTTCTTTTTTTGGTTTTGGTTTTACCTCTGCTGCAGGGGAGACGTTTTCTGCAGTCATGCTGCTCTCTTGCAGAGATTCCTTCTGAACTTCAGCCTCTGGTGCATCTTCTTCTGACTCTGGAGAGAACTGCAGCATGGCGTTTTTTCTGGATTTGCTTTTTCCTCTGTTTTTCTGTCCTTTTCTTTTTCTCACGATATTAAGCTGCTCTTCTTCAGCAGCAGATTCCGCCTTTTCTTCTGGAGTTTCCGTCCGCTGTGGAGTGTTTTTACGGTCAATAAGTGAAAATACATTGAACGTTTCCTCTGAGGATTTCGAGGATCCTGTGTTGTTGTTTTCCTCCAATATGGTCACCATCCCATCCTTTTATTTCATAGACTATGAAACAAAGCCGGTTTTTGTCATGGGGTAAATGCCGGCGTTTTATTGATGAGTTGTCCTTTTTTAGTAATTGCACCAGATTCATTAGGAATTCCGCCTTTTTTTAAATAGTTCCTTAGAGAAAGGCACATAGCTTCCTGTGTTTCCGTATTTTAGGATAAGGGCTTACTAGATGAATGGAGGTACCGTATGAAGATTGCATTAATCGCAACTGAAAAACTTCCTGTTCCCGCGATAAAAGGGGGAGCGATACAGATTTATCTGGATGCCATTGCTCCTCTTATTGCTCAAAAGCATGACGTGACTATACTTTCCATTACTCATCAGGATCTTCCTGATCAGGAGACACGGAACGGGGTTCAATACATCCGATTTGCTGAAAGCGAGTATTTATCTTCGCTTGGCGCGCACTTGAAAAATGTGAAATATGATGTAATTCACTTATGCAACAGGCCGGCGTGGGTTCCGGTTTTGCAGGCTGCAGCACCGAACGCGCGCTGGATTTTAAGCGTTCATAATGAAATGTTCGCTGTTGAAAAAATGTCTGATGAAGAAGGAAAAGCTTGTATTGCAGCTGTGTCGCAGATTGTGACGGTAAGCGACTATATCGGACGAACGATTACAGACCGTTTTCCCCAGGCAAAAGGAAAGGTGAAAACCGTTTACTCCGGAGTAGATTTAAAGACTTATTTTCCGGACTGGACGACTGAAGGACGCAGGCTGAAAGAAAAAGTCCGCTCTGAGCTTAATTTGAAAAACCAGAAAGTTATTTTGTTTGTAGGAAGACTGAGCAAGGTAAAGGGACCTCATATTCTTCTGCAGGCCATGCCTGAAATTTTAAAGAAGCATCCGGACACTGTTATGGTCTTTATCGGATCAAAATGGTTCGGCGATAACGAAGTAAATAACTACGTAAGGCATTTATATACGCTTGGCGCCATGTATCCTGAAAATGTTCAGTTTATCCAGTTTGTGCAGCCTAAGAACATTCCGACTCTATATGCGATGTCCGATATTTTTGTCTGCTCATCGCAGTGGCAGGAGCCGCTTGCGCGTGTTCACTATGAAGCGATGGCCTGCGGTTTGCCGATTATCACGAGCAACCGCGGAGGAAATCCTGAAGTGATTGATGAGGGCAGAAACGGCAAAGTCATTAAGGATTTTGAAAATCCTGATGCTTATGCAGAGGCCATTATTTCTCTTCTGGACAGTGCGGGCAAGCGGAATGACATGGGAAAATACGGCCGTGCAAAAGTGGAGCGCGATTTCAGCTGGAGCAATGTATCAGGCAATTTGCTCAGTGTGTACGAGAATAGAAGATAGAGAGGGGGAATCATCTTGGATACAGAAGTCAATCAGCATGAACTGCAAATGGACATTATGAATTTGTACCCTTTTGAGGTGGAATCGATCACCCTGCTGACGAACAAAAGCGGCAGAACAACATGGAAGATTGAGACAGCCCAGGGTGTAAAAATTTTAAAACGCGTTGTGATGAAGCCTGCAAGAATGCTGCTTATTGCAGAAGCACATGAACATCTGCAGGAAAAAGGACTGCCGATCGCCCGCATTCACCGGACAAGAGCAGGTGCCATTTGCGTTGGCGCCGGAAAATCCGCCTACGTCCTTTATGACCTGCAGCAGGGGAAAGAAGTACTCTACTATGATAAAGCGCAGATGCTGAACATCATGGAGTTTATTGGAACATTCCATCATACGTCACAAGGATATATGCCGGATGAGATGAGCAAAAAGAGAAGCAGACTCGGCAAATGGCATAAGCTTTTCAGATGGAAGCTTCAGGAGCTTGAAGGCAATAAAATGCTGGCTCTTAAATCCGACCAGGAAAATAATCTGCCTGCGCCTGCTGTCATTGACCCCGATGCAGAACAAACATGGCTGCAGGATCCGTTTTCAAAAATGGTCATCGAAACCATTGATGAGATGATTTTGAGGGGAAAACAGGCACTTCAGGAACTTGATGCAGGCCAGTATGATCAATGGACGCTTGAATGCATCGAATCAAGAATGTTCTGCCAGCAGGATTTTACGCTTGCCAGATTCATTGAAACAGAAGAAGGCCTTTCGATGAAAGAACTGCACTCCATCACATCTGATCTGCCGTCAAGAGATCTGAGAGTCATCTTAAATAAAATGATGAAAAAGATGTCAGTCTGGGATTCAGACCTTGTCGTCGAACTTTTGAGAACCTATGACAAAATCCATCCTTTGACGAAAGATCAGTACAAAGTGCTGTGGACTGATTTGAAATTCCCTCATCTCTATTGTTCCATTGTCCATAAATATTTTCTTGGACAAAAGACTTCATGGTCGGATGAAAAATATATCTGGGCGCTGCAGAACATCGTTTCTGTTGAACAGTCCAAACAGGAATTTCTATCTAACTTTGAAGAATTCTATTCTAAGATAAAGGCGCAGGGAGGGTGATACAATGAGTACAAATGAATTTCAGGAGATTCCTAAAGTCGAGCTTGTAAACTTTTCTTTTTCTCCTCCCGGGCCGATGGGGTGGAGTGCTGCAGAGTATGAAACGATGCTTGAAGATCCGGAAACGTTTCTTTCACAGAATAAGTACCGCAAAGAAGAACCGCCAACGGGAGACGTTGAATTGATTGAACTTCCCATAAAGACGCGGAAGCCTCAGGAAGCATACGTGCCGGTACCAGAAACAGTGTTGCCTCCAGTATCTGTTCAGGAACATACACTCGAAGCAACAGCATTTCCTCCTGCAGCTGTTGAGGAAGCAACGCATGAAGCAGCAGGATCTCCTAACACAGCTGTTGCGGAAGAAACACATGAAGCAGAAGTTCCTATAGCATCTATTGTAAAAGAAACACTAGAAGCAGAGACCATTTTAAATGAAGAACCTTCAGAAATAAAACAAGACGTTTTAATGCAACAGCAGGGAGAAGCAGCAAACTTCATTACGATGTCAGAACATGTGTCACAAGATCAAATGGAAGCAGTACAGAAGACAATCAATACTTCCATGAGTCTCATTGAAATGTTCAGCGCGCTCAGCAAGCAGGAGCAATTCAGCGATGAACTTGAATCCGTTCAGGAATCCATGTTCAGATCGAAGAGAAAATCGAAACACCGAAATTCAACGAGAAAAAACAGAGTATTTTTTATGTAAAAAGAAGGATAAGAGCTTTAAAAAAAGCACATCATCATGGTGTGCTTTTTATTATGCTCTCCGTTCTTGTCCTGCTGGAAAAAACTGGATATGGGTCAAAAAAAAAAACGGCTCTCAGCCGAGTTACTGCGCATTCACATAGATCGATTCAAGTTTTGCTGCAGTATGCTGAAAGGAGAAGTTCTTCTCAGCGTACTGCCTTCCGTATTTCCCTAAAGAAACGGCGCCGGTGCTGTCAGCAAGCAGCTGCGAGATGGCTTCAGCAAACGCATTTGTCTGGTCGTATTCTTTGATGATAAGGCCGTTCATATGATGATTGATCACTTCCGCATTGCCCCCGCGGTCGGTTGTAATAATCGGAAGGCCTGCTGCCATAGCTTCGTAATGGATCCGGGCGAGCGGTTCATGCCACTGGGAGCTGCAGACGAGAAGGTCACCCATGAGCAGGATGTTTGGAATGTCTTCGGATGGAATGTATTTTGTAAAAAGAACATGCTCGCCTAATTTGGCTGCTTCATCGTACAGGAACTGAACATAGTCGTTGATGCCGTCTTCGCTGAACCATTTGCCGCCAACGATGACAAGAACTGAATCGGGGTGTTCCTGGATCACTTGCTTCATCGCTCTGATCAGCAGATGGGGGCCTTTCGTTCTGCTCAGCCTGCCGATGAAGAGAATGGCTTTTTTTCCGTTTAGTCCATACTTCTCTCGCCAGAGTGCTCGTTTTTGTTCTCCTTCGGCTGAATCTCTTTGCAGAAAAGATGAGAAATCAACGCCTGAATAGACCACGTGTGATTTGGCCTCAGCATCAGGATAGCGGAACGTGACCGTCCTCTTGATATATTCGCTGACTGTTGTAATGGCGTCGCACATGCTCAATGCTTCAAGCGCCTGCTCACGCTTCAATTTTCTTGTGGAAAACATGTCGTTGTGAAGGCTGACAAACAGCTTGCTTTTCGGAGAAGCCTGTTTGTATCTCCAAAGTTCGCCTGGCCGATTGAAGACGTGAATATGAGAATAGAATTTGCCTTCGATATCTTTGGCTGTTTGTTCATGAAAGGAAGGTCTTGGAAACCGGATATACTGTATTCCGTTATGTTCATTTGTATCAGGCAGCAGAGGATCTGTAATGGAGTAGACCGTAACTTCGTGATTCCGGCTGAAATAAGGGAGAATGCCATCGAGCATAAGCTGGATGGCACCCCCTTTTACAGCAGGGGACGGCAGTTTTTCTGTGCAAATAAAGGCGATCTTCATAGCGGATCCTCAAGCAGGATGCGTTTCATATAATCATACTCTTTTCGCAGTCCCTCTTTCAGCGGCACATCCGGGGAATAGCCGAGCACATTTTTTGCAAGAGAAATATCTGCATGGGTATGTTTCGGTTCGCCGATTGCTGCATCCAGAAATTGAATATCTGCTTTCCGGCCTGTAATCAGCTCAATCTCTCTAATCAGGTCGATGACGGATGCCCTTTCTTTTCCCCCGATATTAAAAATCCTGCCAATTGTATGATCAGCATGCATTACAGCAGCCGTGCCTTTTACACAATCATCTATATAGGTGAAATCCCTCGTTTGAGAACCGTCTCCAAACAGGGTAAGCGGCTTATCTGTCATGATTTGTTTGAAAAATCGGTGAAAGGCCATATCAGGTCTTTGCCGCGGGCCGTAAACGGTAAAATATCTGAGGATCACTGCAGGCACCCCAAAATTGTGGTTGTAGACAGAGCACAGATGTTCACCCGCAAGCTTTGTGACGCCATAGGGGGAAAGCGGATCAGGCATCGCGTCTTCAGAAACTTTTCCGTGCTTGTAGCCGTAAATGGAGGACGTAGAGGCATAGATGAATTTCTTAAGTGATGTGCCTTTAGCCGCTTCCAGCAGTTTTTGCGTCGCCAGAATATTATTTTCTGCATAAGGATGAAAGTCTTTTCCCCAGCTTGAACGAACGCCGGGAATGCCGGCCAGATGATAGACGACATCCGCTTTTTCTATTAGCTCTTTGCAGTCAATTTCCATAATGGATTTTCTGATGAGCTGAAACCGTGGATGGGTTAAAAGGTTATGCAGATTTATGTTTTTTAAAGGCTCGGGCACAGGTCCGATCATGCAATCAATGCCGGTAACGGTATGAGTCTCATTTTCGAGCAGTTTTTCGCATAAATGAGATCCGATAAAGCCTGCACAGCCAGTTACAAGAATATTCATAGGCGCCCAACTCCTTCATAGATAAGTCCTGCTGCACGTATCACTTCCGGCACAAGACAATTTCTCGCATCCAGAAGCGTCTCGCCTTTCATGAGCTGTTTAACCCTCTGCCAGTCAAGATTCTTGATTTCCTGCCAGTCTGTTGCGAGAATCACAACGTCTGCTCCCGTAACCGCATCATACGGATTACTCGTCTGCTTCACACCGCTTAAATGCTCAGGAAGAGATGCTTTAGGATCAAAAGCGGATACCTCACAGCCAGCTTTATTCAGGGCATGAATCAGTGCTGCAGCGGGAGATTCGCGGATGTCATCTGTTTCAGGCTTAAAGGCAATCCCTAAAACCGCGGTCTTCACAGCCGGAAATGCAGGAAACAGGGATTTCAGTTTCTCAATGTAAACGGTCAGCTGACTTGCATTCACTGATTGAACCGCATCAAGAATAAGCGCTTCAATGCCGCTGCTTTTAGCTGTGTAGCTTAATGACTGAAGATCTTTCGGAAAACACGAACCTCCGTAGCCGATTCCAGCCTGCAAAAAAGAAGGTCCAATCCGGTTATCCAGGCCAATTCCCCTGGCCACATGCGTAATATCCGCTCCATATTTTTCGCATACTCTTGATATTTCATTGATAAAGCTGATTTTTGCAGCAAGAAATGCATTTGATGCGTATTTAATCAGTTCAGCTCCTTCATAGTTCGTCACCAGTTCAGGGGCATCAATTCCTGCGTACAGCTGTTTCAGCAACTGAAGGACCCGCTCATTTTCCTCGTATAGTCCATAAACCATTCTGTCTGGGAACAGCATATCCTTAAGGGCAGAACCTTCCCTTAAAAACTCGGGATTAGAAACAATGTCAAGAAGATCAGGGCCGTAGCCTTTTTCTCTGAGTGAGTTCAGAACAGCACGGTTTGTTCCCGGTGGAACCGTACTTTTAATGAGGATTACTTTATAGGCTGCAATGTTTGCAGCAGCATCTGCCAGCGCTTTATAAAGAAAGCTCAAATTTGAGCTGCCATCTGGAAGGGAAGGTGTCCCCACTGCCAGAACGATTATTTCCGCCTGGTTAATACCTGCAGCGAGATCATCTGAAAAACGGAGCCTGTTTTTATTTTCTTCAATCAGATCCTGAAGTCCAGGTTCATAAATGGGTATCCTTCCGGCCTGCAGCATGGTGACTTTCTTTTTATCCTGGTCGATGCATGATACCCGGTGGCCAAGACTTGAAAGAACGGCTGCCGTTGTCAGGCCCACATAGCCTGCACCAATCACGCACACATTCATTGTAGAAACCCCTTTCTAAAAACCTTCTCCCATAACCTATTATGAAACATGCATAAAACGTTACTGAATCGGGATAAAAACTTGTGAAAGGGTGCTTTTTCTCTGGACAATATGCACCAAAGTCCATAGATGAATAGGCTGACAGCATAAAAGATGAGTGAAGAGGCACAGCTGTGCTCTTAAGAGGAGGAGTGAATCTTTCCAGATGGAAACGATCGCGCACTATCTTATGGAAGATGTGAAGGTCAATCAGCGGTTTATCTACAATCAGATGGTCTATCAGGGAAAATACCGGTCAATTGTCATCGGGCCTTTTCAAAGAAAGGAAGATACGGAGTTTCCAATGGACCATTTCTATAATTTGAATGAAATTTCAGATTTGGCGTCTTTTTTCAAGGAACAGGAAGTGGCCGCCATCCACGCACATCACGGCAAGCATGCAGTGGATGTGTTTCCGCTTGCCATGCAGCAGCAGCTTCCTTTTATCATCAGCATTCGGGGATCAGACGGATCTTCTCAAAGTGAAGTTTTATATAATAAGAACTTTTCACGTTACCGGACGATGGTCGCATACAGCAGCCTGTTTGTTCCTGTATGCGAATACCTTGGAAATGAGCTTCTAAAGCTTGGTGTTCCAAAGAACAAGATGAACGTGCTCTACGGAGGAATCGATTTGGATGTGTTCCCCTTTCAAAAACGGATTCCGCCTGAGGACGGCGAATTTGTCATGATATCGGTCGGCAGGCTTGTCCAAAAAAAGGGCCATGAAACCCTGCTTCGCGCCTTTAAAAAAGCCCATGATCAATTTCCGAAAATAAAGCTTAAAATTATTGGCGGCGGGAAAGAACGGCTGAACCTTGAAGCGCTGATAAATGAATTGAATCTGGAAGGGTCGGTTTCGCTTCCCGGGAAAATGAGCCTGTATGACATTGCGGAAGAGTTAAAAAAAGCCCATCTATTTTGTCTGCCCAGCGAAGTGGCTCCAAACGGTGACGTTGAAGGAATACCTAATGCGCTTAAAGAGGCAATGGCAATCGGGCTCCCGGTCATTTCCACCAGACATGCAGGAATACCCGAACTGATTGCGCATCTGAAGACGGGGTATCTAATTGAAGAAAGAAATGTGCAGCAGCTTGCAGACGGAATGCTTTCCTTTCTCAGGTCAAGCGATGCATGGGGAGAGTATACTCATGCAGCAAGAGCGGTCATTGAGGAGAAATTCGATTTAAGGAAGCAGCTGATCAGACAGCATGAAATGTATGAGCGTTTTTTGAAGATGAACAGAAGATAAACGCAGACCGGGGGCTGCGTTTATTTGCGTTCCAGCATATTCCGGTTTGCCCCAAATACTAAGTCTGGAAGGGCGGCAATTTCAGGTCGGGTTAAAAAATCCGTCAGCCGTTCTTTTTCCCGTTCTGTCACTTCCCAATCCACAGGAATGGCGTCCACGATTTCCGCTATTTTCTGTTTGTTTATCGACATGATTTTTTCTGCAAATTCATACAGCGGGTCAGCATCAGGGAGCAAAGAACTGGCCCATTTGTAAACAGGCATATCCAACCGGTAGACTGGCGTGTCCCGAAGAGTATGCATATCCCAGCTGTACATGCCGGGAAAACACCGTCCATGATCAATCATCCAAAAGAAAACGCTCCCATCCTTCTTTTCTTCAAAAAGAATATTCGTACGGCTTCTGTCATTGTTATTGAGCCACTGATCAAAAATAAGCATGCCGGCAAGGGCATCTTCGTTTTGCACATACATAGCTGCTGAAGACTCTTGAAGTTCCTGATAGGATTTCACTTGATTTAGATAAGGAATGGCAAGATGTATTCCAGCCCGGTAAGTTCCGCGGCTGTCAGCCGGAATTTCCCCAAGTGATCGTTCAGACAGTTCTAATGCAGCAGCGGGCAAAACAGGGAGCCCGAGAAGCATCCCGAGCTTTGCCGCCAGCCATTCATTCACTAGTTCCCGCTTTCGATAATCCCGCACTTTGTAAAATTTCACAACATACAGACAATCATCAGTGAACTGAAACAGATGAGCATAATTTCCTTCAAGTGTCTTTACGTATTTGACAGGCTGAAACCCCTGCTGAGACATATCCCATCCCCCTTAAGCCGTTACTCGTCTTCGCTTCCGACCGTTTCATCTCCGAGAGGCATTTCAATGCCGGTGATTTCATCAAGCTCAAAAGAAACGGACTCTCCTCCGTTTTTATAAAAGCGGTCAATTAAGAAGGAGGCCGTGCCGGATTGCTCATCAAAAGATTCAAAGGCTGCCTCATAATAGACTTTTTCTCCAGCGTGGACATTCACTTCGTCGCCTGGTGCAAGTTTTGCAAGCTTCATAGAAATATCATCCTGACTTTCATTGTTGAAAAACAATACTTTGCTCATAATATCCTCCTCAAACGTCCATTTACTAAACAGTATATGTAGGTGAGCCCCGGAAAGTATGGATATTTGACCAGTAAACCGATAACTTCGGCATAAACACTAAAGCAGCTCATAAAATGTAACATCATTCGTTTGAAGAAAAGGAGACATCTATGATAGCATGGATTGATTTTCTATTATTGTTTCTTGCGAGCTTCAGGCTTACAAGATTGCTTGTATACGATAAAATAACCGCCTTTGTCAGACGTCCCTTTCACAGGGAAGCAGAAGAAACGCTTCCCGATGGCAGCACGATTGCCTATATTGAAATAAAGGGAGGGGGCCTTCAGAAGTGGATCGGCGAATTGCTCAGCTGCTACTGGTGCACCGGCATATGGACATCGGCCTTCCTGTACGGAATCTATGTTTACATGCCTGATCTTGCCTCACCGCTTATTTTGATTCTTGCAATTGCAGGGTGTGCAGCGATTGTTGAATCCATTATTGAAAAACTGATTTTTTAATAGAAACCGGGAAGGAGTCTTAATGGGAGACTCTTTTTTGTTTTTTTTTCAGTTTATGGCCGGATAAAAAATACCGGCGGATTCCCGGCCGGCTATTGTAGGCTTATTTTATTCAAAGAAGGAATTCCATTTGGGAACTCTTTTGCATAAACAAATCCGTTTACCGCCGCCGCGCGTTCAGGAGGAAAAGGAAAGGAAATTTCAAAACTTGAAAAGACGAGCGTCTGGCCGGGCTCAACCAGATTTTCTTTTAGGGGTTTCAGCCAGTATTGGCCGTCTGTCCGCACGCGTTCCCGCCAATTTTCATGAACATGCCTCCAGAGAGGTCCGGGTGCGTCATCAAATAGGTTCGTGTCATCCATCTTACGCTGAAGAATGATTTTTCCGCTTAGTGAACCGTAGGAGACAGGCGTAATCTGCAAGCAGATGACCGGCTGCTGAAGAGGCTTATTTCCGGTGTTTTTTATCACAAAATCCCCGAAAACGGTCAATGGCTCATCGTCCTCTTTTGGCAGGAGAATGGATGCCTGAAAGTGGGCTGTTGCCCCAATGACCGGCGCAATGACAGCAGGTTTCGCCTGTTCTTCCTGCATGAGCAGTTTTTTCCGGAGATCAGATGACCGTTTTTTTTCTTCCTCAAGCGCAACTTCGAGGGTCAGAACTTTTTTTTCGAGTTTGAACACTTCTTTTTCAAACTGATCAGTATGAGTGTGAAGAGCCTCATTCAGCTTTTCCTGAAGATACTGGTTGCGGATCAGCTCTTTTTTTACTTGATTGTCTGCCTCGTTCACCAGCTGCTGCATACGGCTCAGTTCAGAACGGTAGTGGAGGATTTGCTGCTGCAGCTGCAGCGTGCGTTCACCTGCATTTTGGCTATCCTGCTTTTTCATGGCGTGAAACTCCTTTCTGAACTTCCTACTGCATATGTATGAAGAAAAGGTGAAAATCAAACCAAAAAAAATAAGAGGCTGTATAAGAACAGCCATCTTATGTTTTTAGTGCACTGGGAAAATATCAGGGCATTGCGGCGGGAATTTGTCTTTCATGTCACATACATTGATTGCTTCTGTCAGCTCTTCGCGAGGCTTGCAGATTTTAGCTTCTACTTCAAGTTTCACATCAGCTTCCATTTGTACGTCTAAGCAGAATGTAATGGATACATCAAGCTGAGAGAATACGTCTGTGCAGACTAATGTTGCGTCACATTCGAAGTAGTTTACGTGACATTCAAGCTCAGTTCCTTCTGGAGCGCAAAGGATGAATGTTTGAGCAGTTGCAAACGGAATCGCTTTTGATTCACAGATGACATCGTCATTTGCGTCAAGAAGCTCAACTGTTACAAACCCTTTTACAAGAACTTTCACTTTTTGCAGTGTTACTTCGTCACCATTTGGAAGGTTTACTGTTACATCTGTGCGTTTGTCATATGGTGAAATTTCCATGCAAAGGAATGATTTGCTGTCGTCGCCTGTGTCGATGCGATTTCCATCTTTATCGCTTAGGAAGCAGTTCACTGTAACGTCTTTAGAACGTCCCTTTTTCTTAAGAAATTTACAGATGTCGTCTGTCTTGCCATCGCAGTCAAACAAATTATCTAGATCGCAGTCATTTACACTGATTAGCGGCAGGTCCACTGGACGTGTAACCCAGTCATACACTTTGCGTGTTTTGATGCATACTTTTTCTTTTTCTTTTCTGGAATGACTCACTGTTGTTTTCCTCCTATCTTAATTTCTCCCGTCCATTTTAATGAACAGATACATTAGGTGTCGGGACTAATGTATAGTATGTTTTTTCCCAATTTGTGTGCCGTGATAAGAGCGGAAATTTAGGTGAATGTCAGTTTCCTGCATAATTCGCCTGCTGGCTGAATTTCATATTAGTAAGGGAATAATTCAATATATGGATGGGGGAGAGGAATGTGACAAATCAGCAGACGGAAAACATCAAAGCCCTTAAAGCAAGAATTACTTATTTGCAGAGAGAGCTTTCCCATACAAGGGCACAGCTGCTTGACTATGAAGATGACGGTTCTTATCAGGAGCTTCTTAAAGAAAATAAAGAATTGAAGGAAAAGGTATCTCTGCTTGAAGGAGAAAACCTTGTTCTATTTGAACTTCTAAAGAAAAACAAGAACTCTGAAGAAGAAAATGATGCAGTCCATGCGGATAAATATTATGATTCCTGGTTTATCAGCAATCTGAAAAACCAGGCGGCAAAAGACAATAAAAAGACAGAAGAGTAGGCTTCAAGCAAGATTATTGGTACTTTCGCTGAAGTCAAAGCCCTTTCTTCTGACATAATGTAGAAATAGGAACAGCAAAGGGAGGATCAGCATGATTTATAAAAAAAGCTCAAAAGCACCAAAAGTAAACAGTGCCGTGTACCATGGCTCTTCCCAATACAGTCAGCAGCAATTAAGCGGCGGCAAAAAAGCAGGCTGCGGCTGCGGCAAGAAAAAAATCGTTGTAAAAGATTAATGGAAACAAATAAACGTCCCCTGATGTCAGGGGGCTTTTATTTTGTCTATGATCTCTTGCGAACAGAGTATAGTCGGCGGGAATAGGCTGGGAGTAGAGGTGAAGTTCATGAGCAAGCTGAGCGGTGAATTTGAAAAGTTTATGGATAATCATTTCGGCCGTCATGATGACATACAAACAAAACATTCAAAATGGATGGGGCAAAAGGAAAAGGATCTTGGTGCCCTTGAGCGTACGGCCGATGCATTTGAAAAACGAATGGAACAGTTGGCAAATGATGCGGAAAGATGGATGTCAGATCAGGAAAAACGCCTTAAAAAGTAAATTTCCGCAAATAGCCTGATGAATCTGTCCAGCCATTCAAAGCTGTCTGACATATGATGTAGAGACGAAAGGCAGAGGGAGGTGGCTAAGATATGGGTTACGGATATTATGGCGGCTGTGGTTACGGCGGCGGTTACGGCGGTGGCGGCTACTACGGTTCTACATTTGTACTAATCGTAGTATTGTTCATCCTGTTGATCATCGTAGGTGCTTCTTTCTACAACTAATTGAACAGCTTTAACTGAGCAGAAGGTACGGGCGAGAGTCCGTACTTTCCTCTTTTTATTGAGGTCGGATTATGAAAAAAGATAGGCACACACAAGACTCAGTTTCATAGGATATATCATCGTAAAGGAGGCAGCAAAAAAATGGATAATCACTTCTTTAAAAACCTTGAAAAGAAAACAGGTGTAAACATGAAGGAAGTTCTTGATCTTGCCAATTCCCTTCAAAACGCCAACTTCAAAGATGAAAATACGGTCCGCGGCGTCATCCGCCGTGTATCCCAAATTGCCAACAAGCCGGTTAATAAAGAGATGGAAGACAAAATTGTAAACAGCATCGTAAACGGCAAAGAAAAACTTGATTTCGGCACAATCTCAAAAATGATCAATAAGAAATAACGAAAAGACCTCTCAGCCGAGAGGTCTTTTTGCGTATTTAGGGTGTAATCAGCCCTCTGATAAACCTTGAAGGTATCGCCCGGCGCCCTCTTCTGTACTGGGGAACCGATACGGAGAGTGACGTCCTCGCTCTTGTCATTGCTACATACATAAGCCTGCGTTCTTCTTCAATCGGCTTTTCATCCCCTTTGCGGAAGGAATCAAGGGCGAAGTCATGAGGCAGTCCTCCGTCAACGGCACCCAAAATATAAACATGCTCATACTCAAGCCCCTTTGCACGGTGCACCGTCATAAGCTGCACCGCATGAGGATCCCGTTTTTGCCGCCACTCTTTTGACTTTGCGGTCATATGATCGGCATGTTCAAGAAGCTCAGCAATCGTTTCGAATTTGCCGGCAAGAACTCGGACATCCTTCAGGTCATCAGAGCCTTTTTCAATGGCGTTGCCTTCATTTCCGCGTTTTTTCAGGAAATCTGAAAAACCCATTTCCTTTTCAATGACATCAATGGCAGCTGCCGGCCGCATCAGACGTAGCTTTTTAAACAGCGGAACGATTTTCTTGATTTTTGCTTTTTGAAACGGCTGCAGGGACTCGAGCTTGGCAAGGGCTTCTACAAATGTACAGTCATGTGTAATGGAAAATGCTTTAAGGTCATTTAACGCGCTTTGTTTAATAAACAGCGCACTCATGACGTGAACAATCGCAGCCGAATCATCGGGATTCAGTCCAAGCCGTAAATAGGCAAGAAGTGATTTGACCATTCTTCTTTCATAAAAAGACAGTCCTTCCTGTTCAATCGTAAACGGGATGCTTGACTGCGCAAGGCGTTCAAAAATGGCCCGTCCCGACGTGTGAGTCCGGTAAAGAACGGTAAAATCGCCTGGCTTTGACCCTCTTTCAAGCTTTTCCTTCATATCATTTACAACAAGCGTCGCCTCTTCTTCTTCATCAAATGGAAAGAAAAACAGGGGAGGTGTGTCATTTTGATATTGCGCGTTCATCGCTTTTTGATGCCGCTGCTTATTTTTGGAGATAACGGAATTCGCGCTTGCGACGATCTCATGGCTTGAACGGTAATTCTCAGCCAGTGTCACGATTTTCGCCCCCGGAAAATCATGCTTGAAATTAAGGATGAAGGAGGGATCGCTTCCTCTGAACGCATAAATCGACTGATCATCATCCCCGACGACACAAAGCTGATTTGTACGGGAAGAAAGCATTTTTAAAAGCTCATATTGCACAGGATTAATATCTTGAAACTCATCGACGAGAAAATACTCAAACCTTGCCTGGTAAGCTTTAAGAAGCTCCGGATTTTCTGAAAGTAGCTCATAGCATTTGATAAGCATGTCATCAAAATCGAATTGTCCCTGGGCACTTTTCATTTCTTCGTAGTTTTTATAAAGAGTCAGCACCTGTTCTTCAAATTCGTCAGCAGGCTTGATTTCGCCTGCTGTCAGGTAGGTGTTTTTCCAGTAGCTGATCTGCTGGAGGGCCTGGTCATAAGGGAATTCCTTCTCATTGAGTCCCAGGTCTCTGCCGGCCGTTTTAATGTACTGCTCTTTCTGCCAGTCCCATTTAATCAGATGCTGTCCGTTCCATCTTTCTGGATCGCTGTGCATCAGGATTTTGTAAAAAATGCTGTGAAAGGTTCCGCAGACAAGTCTTCCGGCACCATGTACAGCATGTTCGCTCAGCCGGTGCTTCATTTCCTGCGCCGCTTTGGACGTGAATGTGACGAGCATGATTGAGCCAGGGTCAATGCCCTGCTTTTCCATCATGTATAAAGCCCGTGTTGTCAGAACTCTTGTTTTGCCGCTGCCTGCCCCCGCAAGGACGAGAAGCGGTCCATCTATTGTTGTTACAGCTTCAAGCTGAGTATCGTCCAGGCGTATTTCAAGGACGCTGTTTGCCGCTGATTTTTCTTTGATTTGAAGCGGTCTGTCCATCTTTGCAAGCTGATAAGACTTCCAGCCGGTTTCTTTTTTATCACTGTTCTCTGAAATGGATCTTCCTGCAGGCAGCCTGAAGCCGTTCAATTCCTTATAAACCGCCTCTTTGGATGCTGCCGACTCCTGAACGGCCTGACTATACTGCTCACACTGTTCGTGAACGGAATGATCCGCGTGAATAAAAGCGGGTTCCTGTTTAATGCTCATCTGCATTTTCAGCGGCTGGCCGCAGCATGCACAATGAAGTTTTCCGTGCAGGCTTGCTTCATATATCTGCTGATAGCGTTCTCTTGCAAGGTACGGGAGCTGAATGTATTCATCTTTATATTTTCCGCAAATCAATGAAAGTCCCCCCGATTCATTTATGTAAACATCTATTCTCATTTTAAAGTCACAAACCTTATCTTATCAAAAGGAGAGAAAACAAAAAAGGGGCAGGATAATTCGTTTTAAAGGACGAATGTATGGGAATAGTCTCTTAAAAGGGGTGATGAAGATGAGTTTTGCCGTACCGCCAGTGCCTGAACAGTATGTACAGTATGCAAACCGCATGGTGAAACATCAGCAGGATTATGCAAAAGTACCTGGTGCAGCACGCATCAGTCTTTCCCTGTACCCAAGAGAAGAGGTAAAAGAAAAAGCCCGGCCGGAGGAAAAACGGACGGACCAAAAAGCTGTAAGCAAGGTGACCGGAAAGGGACTGCTTTTCAGCGAATCCATTTAAAGAGAAGGAAAGAAGTTGAACGCAATGAAATTCATACAGCTCAGCGAAACATGCTATTATTTTGAATCACCGGTAAATATCGGGTATATAAAAAGCGGGGAGAGCGGTATGCTGATCGATGCCGGCCTTGACCGGCAAGCTGCGAAAAAGGTAATCAGCCAGCTTGAAAAACATGAGCTGCCCCTGACTCATCTCTTTATTACACACGCCCACGCTGATCATTACGGGGGAGCTTCATACATACAGGAACAATTGGCTGTTTATACGTTTGCATCAAAAGAGGAAGCTGCGATTCTGCGGAATCCCGTTTTGGAACCGCTTTATTTATTCCATGGTGCGCTGCCGCTCCCTGAACTGCGGAATAAATTTCTTGAAGGACCGCCTATTGCTGTTGATGAAGAGGTGACAGAAGGGACTTATTGGTTTGGGGAGCAGTCATTTGAATGTATCGCTCTTCCTGGACACAGTCTCATGCAGATGGGAGTGCTTTCGGATGGCATTCTATACGCAGCAGATTCCTATTTCGGTGCAGAACAGCTCTTCAAACATAAAATTCCGTATATCATTGACGCGGAGGAAACGCTTCATTCTCTGAACAGGCTCCTGGAACTGAATGCTGCAGGTGCTGTTCCGGGGCATGGAGCCTTTGAGGCATCATTTAAAGACACGGTAAAAGTGAATGCTTCCTATCATTTGAAGGTACTTGATTCACTTGAAAAAAAATTGACCCCATCAGGAATACCATTTGATGAGGTCATTCAAAGCATGTGCGAAGAATATGATGTGGCTGCTGAAAGACTGTCATCGTGGCTTTTATACCGCACGGCCATCACAGCGTATTTGACGAAACTGATAAAAGAAGAGAAAGTAGAGTTTATAATCAGAGATGCGATGCTTTTTGTTCGAAGCAAAAATTAAGAGGTCGGCTTGAATTTCTGGAGAAACAGGCCGTCTCCTTCCAGCCATTCCGCATACAAAACTTCCCTGTAACCGGTAATACTGCGGGAGGCAAGTTCGTTTTTCAGCCATTCCTCTGAGAAGCCGGCCTCATGAACATTATCAAGCAGCACCTCACCGTCAATGATCATCGTAAAAGGCAGGACTGCGCTTTCTATAGGCAAATTGAAATCACTCTTTGTAGGAGATTCAAACTGCTGCTTTTTCAGAAGATTGATGGTTCCGTCCGTTTCAAGCACCGCATAAGCCACTTCTCTTATTGAAAACGCACCTTTTGCTCGAAGCAGGTGCTGCAGCTGATTGATATCAAGCTTGCTTTTCTTCAGGGCTTCACGGTTAATTTCACCCCTGTGAATAACAATGGTAGGCCTTCCTTCAAGAAACGCCCTCGTTTTTTTCCACTTTTGCGTGATGATCTCAAGCAGATAAATGAGCACCCCCCACACAGCAATGGCAAACAGAATTTTCAAGATGCCCGTGTCATCATCAAATACCGCATTTCCCACAAGCTCTCCAAGCACTAAAGCGGAGATAAAATCAAACGTTGTAATTTGCGTGATCTGCGTCTTCCCAAGCATTCGGGTTAAAAAAAACAGGCCAATAAAACCAATAATCAAATCCATCCCAGTATGTACAAATTCCATTGGATTAAAATGCAAGAGATCCACTGACTTCACCCGGTTTCAATAGGAGATGCCATTAGCATGTGCATTTTGGGGGATTTTCATGATTTTGTTTTGGGCAGGAGTGGAGGATAGATGACCTTTCGGAGCATCGAGGGAAAATAATAAAGTGGATAATGCCGAGTGGAAATTGCGCCCGGAGTTAGCAGCACAAAGTGAGTAGATCACAGACTCAAAAGTGTTCTAAGCCAGGGTTAGCAGCAGAAACTGAGTAGATCAAAGGCCCGAAAGTGTTCTAAACCAGAGTAAGCAGCACAAAGTGAGTAGAGCCCAGGTCCAAAAGTGTTCTAAGGCAGAGTAAGCAGCACAAACTGAGTAGAGCCCAGTCCCAAAAATGTTTTAAACCAAAGTTAGCAGCAGAAACTGAGTAAAGCACAGGCCCAAAAGTGTTCTAACCCGGAGTAAGCAGCACAAAGTGAGTAGACCACAGGCTCGAAAGTGTTCTAATCCGGAGTTAGCAGATCACAAAGGACACCCGGTACCAGTAAATCCGCACAAAAATAAAAAAGCAGCACACAGCTGCTTTTTTATCTGATTACTTTATTTCCTTCATCATCGTCACGTGAGGAATTCCCGCATCCAGGAAGGTTTCCTTGGAGACTGTGCGGTAGCCGAGTCTTTCGTAAAACGCTTCTGCATGTGTCTGGGCGTTGAGTTTTAATGTCTGCATGTCCTTTGCAGCGGCAATTTCTTCGAGTTTTTCCATAATCAGTTTGCCGGCGCCTTTTGAACGGTATTCAGGGAGCACGCAAATACGCTCCATTTTGCCGACGCCGTTTAATATTCTGAAGCGGCCTGCTCCGACGGGCTGATCACCGTCGTAAAGGACCACGTGGGAAGCTTCGCGTTCAAACTGGTCAATTTCTTCTTCTTCAGGCACTTGCTGTTCTTCTACAAATACTTTCGTCCGGACATCATAAGCATCCTGAAGCTCTTCATCCGATTTTACAATGCGTACGTTCACTTAGAGGCCTTCCTTTCCAAGGAGAAATGTTTCAAAAACCGTCCATGATCCATTTTCCAGCTGATAGAGAAGGTGGAAACGGTCCACGGTTTCTTCGTGCTGAAAATCAGTCATCTTCAGACTGCCAAGCACGTCCGAATGTTCATCATCCGAAAGCTTCTGTCCGATTGTGATGTGAGGGACAAATGCATATTCCGGCTCAACATCAGAAAAATACTCATCATGAAGCGCATCATACAGGCTTAAAATCTGCTCTGTCGGTTCTACTTTTAAATAAATGACATTGTTTACTGGAGAAAAGGAACTGAACTTTCGGATTGACAGAGTTACGGGCTGATGGTTCTGCGCAATCTGGCGCAGTTCTCTTGAAATATCGCGGATTCGCTCGTCTGTTGCTTCAAATGGCTGCTTCAGCGTCAAATGCGGCGGAATCAGTGCGTAGTTCGGATCGTAGCGCTTTCTGTACGAATTGGCTGCATCCTGCAGTTTTTTTGATGGAAAAATGGCTATGCCGTATTTCATTTTAGTTCCCTCCCATGTTACGAATATGTAAGTAAAGTATATCAAAATCAGCGGCCAAAGCCTATTAAAGCAGTTAAAACATGGACTGCAGTATCTTTTTAATGGCCGGCTGCCAGTAAGTCCATTTATGATCGCCGTCAAATTCTTCATACTGAACCGGAATGCCTCTGTCCGTCATTGCCTGATGCAGAGCTCTGTTCGGTTCAAGGAAATCCTGTACAGCGCCGTCTGTAGTCTTTACCTCTGTCTCGTTCAGACCAATTTGGTGATACACCGACAGCAGTTCAGGCGAGGAGCATTCCTTCACCATTTTGAGTACCGAATCATCCGAGTATGGTGACTGCATGATGACTTTTCCGAATGTGTGCGGATAGGTCAAAGCCGTCATAAAAGATACTGTGCCTGCCAGAGAATCACCGATCAGCGCACGTCCCGCACCCATTTGATAAGTCGGGAATTCCCGGTCTAAAAATGGCACGAGTTCATGCGCCAGAAAGCGGATATAGGCCGACTGGCGACTGCCGTCAGGATGATATTTTTCCCTGCGGTCATGGACATCACGGTAGGGAATGCCGACTATGATGACATTTTCCATTTTACTGTCTGAAAGCAATTCCTCAGCCTGCCTTGAAATGCGCCCCAGCCTGAAATAATCCTGACCGTCCTGAGCGATCAGGAGGCTGTATTTATATAGAGGGGAATAATTTTTAGGCAAGTAAATGAGCAAGGTCATTTCTTCTTTTAACTCCTGCGAATAAAGCAGCGTCTCCTGTACAATACCTGATTTGACTGTCATGTGTGATACCCCCAAAAGATGACGGACTAACATCCGAAAATAATGATTAAAACGCTTCCATCATTTTAACATGAACAGCGGGAAAATACCTGCATCTTGAGTCATTAGCTTTCGGTTCGTCTCCTGATTTCACGGATGAATGACTCCGCTTCATCAGCATTAAGCAAAACGATTGTGACTTCTTTCTTAAATCCATACAGCAAATCCGCTGAAACAGGTTCTTTTAAACTGATTTTAACAGCGGGTTTCTCTTTCACCAGATCTTGAAGGCTTAAATCAAGAATCTGCCGCTCCTGTTCCTTCGGCCGTTTTTCAGGAAGATCGTTCAGTCCTGCATCACGTATGTGCGCAAGCGGGATGCTGATTTTTTTTGAGATGCCAGCCTGCAGATGCAATGTGTCATCTGACAGGTGATAAGGGCAAAGCCTTATTGCCTGCATGTCTGCGAGGAGAAAAAGCACTCCATATAGATTTAGAATAAGCAATACCCACGAAAGGACGGGGCTAAACGAGTGGAGAAAAAAATGTATCGCAGCCGTTTCCAGCACGATGGCATGAATCAGCATAATCGAAGTAGCAACCGCACTTGTTTTATGGTGGGCGGAAAAGAACGTTCCGCTTCGAACGGGTGCTTTTTTCTTCCATGAAAGAAGCGCGTAATAGAACAGGGAAGCTTCTGTTAAAAGGACGTCCGTCAATTTGTTCCTGGAAATATGATTGCAGACAGCAGATTCCGCTTTCAGGTGAAAATAGGGAAGACCGGATGCTGACAGATAATCTCTTCTGATGAGAGGAATCTTTCTCAATACAAGGACAAGAAGAAACAGCTCTGCTGCGATAAAGATTGATTCAAAAGCCAGAACGGCTGCCGGGAGAAGGGGATGCGCGGCAAGCTGTTCTTCAGGCAGCATAAAATGGGCAAATAAAAAACCGGCTAAAACAACAGGTCCTATATAGGTGAGGGAATACCGTTTTCTTAAAATGAAAAAGTAAGTTAAAAGGGGAATGACAACTAGAAAATCAAGAAGGGATCCAATCAGCGCACCATCAGGAACAGGCTGCATGATTGGAAGACGGTATAGAGCAGCATTTGAAGCCAGAATCAGGACCACAAAAAACAGATACAATCCCCATTTAGGCTTAGTAAGAGTTTGGTTCATATCCTTCGCCGCCTTTCTGTATAGGATAAATATACCATATAATAGTGTAATAAATTGGAAGGGTATGTGAATGAATAATGACAGATTTCAACGTGTCATAATTCCGGAGAGCAGCTCATATTTCTTAAAAGAAGACAAGCTCCGGGAGTGCTGAAGGTGAAAAAACCGTTCCAGTTTATTGCAAGTATTTATGCAGCCGTTTCGATTTCTTTTTGGGGCATTTCTTTTGTGTCTACAAAAGCTGTTCTCAGCCAGCTTGACCCGTTCACGCTCCTTGTTGTCCGCTTTGGAATTGCTGCGGTCTTTTTGCTTTTTCTGCTTCTGCTTCTAAGACATCCGCTCAAGATGAGCCTCTCGCAAATGCCCGCCGTTTTCATTCTTGCCGTACTCGGGATTTTCGTCCATCAGATCATACAGGCCTCAGCCCTGCAATCGATCGGGGCTTCCGAAGCAGGCTGGATCATTTCTTTTTCGCCGATTTTTACAGCTGTTCTTGCTGCCTTCTTTTTAAAAGAACGGTTTACGCTGTTTAAAGCGGCCGGCATGACGATTGCCATTCTCGGGGTGCTTCTGATTACGTCTTACAGGCAGGGCGGATCCATTGTGTTTCACGTGAACTTCGGTTATATCCTGATGATTTTAAGCACGTTAAACTGGGCGGTTTATTCGATTTTGATTAAAAAACTGGCGATACCGTATTCGGCTTTGACGGTCACCTTTTACACAAGCTTTTTCGGCTTTCTAATGACGCTCCCATTTTTCATCAGGGGAGAAGGCTGGAGGCAGCTGTCCGTTCTGACAGGCGAAAACTGGACACATCTTATGTTTCTCGGGATTTTTGTATCAGCCGTAGCCTATTGGTTCTGGGGGAAGGCGCTGGAAGTCATGGAGGCAACGAAAGTATCCTCCTTCCTTTACTTTGAGCCGCTTGCAACCGTCATTGCCGCCGTGCTCCTGCTGAATGAGCCTGTCCTGCTGGCGAGCGGCGCCGGGGGCATGCTGATCATTGTAGGTGTGATGCTTGTGAATTTTAAGAGAAAAGGTTAAAGGAGTTTGTCATTTTTTGAAGAATGTATGTTAACAGGGAAAGCCTTTTTTCACCAAATTATGCAAAATAAATTGACAATCTTGTAAACTCTTACTATTATAAAAATTAATTCTGACTAATCTTATATGGATTGAGCTGATTGGAAAACCAAAGGCTCCCGCCCCATGTCTATTTGGGCTGGGAGCCTTTTTGAAAAGAAAGCGGATCCATTTTTTTATTCAGGCAGCTGAAAATACAGCAGTGCATTCGAGCACAGGCAAATGACTTAGGAGGATATATATGGAGATATTCTGGTTTTTACCGACAGCAGGCGACAGCAGATATTTAGGTACAGATAAAGGCAGGAGGGAGGTCACCATCGAATATTTGCAGCAGGTGGCAAAAGCGGTGGATACGCTTGGGTTCACCGGAGCACTCCTCCCGACAGGAAAAGCATGCGAGGATTCATGGGTCATCGCATCAAGCCTTATTCCTGTGACAGAACGGATGAAATTTCTGATAGCACTGAGACCGGGCTTTACGCCCCCGACGATTGCAGCCCGCATGGCTTCTACTCTTGACCGTATTTCAGGGGGAAGACTTCTTTTGAATATCGTACAGGGAGGGGACCCTGTTGAGCTGGCAGGAGACGGCCTTCATTTGAGCCATGACAAGCGCTATGAGCAGACAAATGAATTTTTGACGGTATGGAGAAGGCTTTTTGAAGAAGAATCGGTTGATTTTAAGGGAGAGTATTTTGACATTGCAGGCGGCGGCATCCATCATCCGCCTGTGCAAAAGCCTTATCCTCCGCTGTATCTTGGGGGCACATCACCTGCAGCACATGAAGTGGCGGCAGAACACGTTGATTATTATTTGACATGGGGAGAGCCGGTTGAAATCGTGAAAGAGCGAATTGACAAAGTCAGGGAGCTCGCCGCCAAAAAAGGACGCGAAGTGAAGTTTGGCATCAGGCTTCATGTCATTGTCAGAGAAACGGCGGAAGAGGCATGGAAGGCTGCAGACGAACTCATTCAATATGTTGATGAGAGCGTAGTGGAAGCGCAGAGACAAAAATTTGCGCGCTTTGATTCAGTCGCGCAGCGCCGGATGACGGATTTGTCGCTGGACAACAAAAACGCGCTTGAAATCGCACCGGGACTGTGGGCAGGAATTGGTCTTGCAAGGGAAGGTGCGGGGACTGCGCTTGTCGGGGATCCGGACAGCGTGGCCGAAAATATGAAAAAGTACGCCGAAGCAGGCGTAGACACATTCATTATGTCGGGGTATCCGCATCTGGAAGAAGCATACCGCACAGCGGAACTGCTGTTTCCAAAGCTGCCCCTGAAACATAAAACCATCAAACAGGAGGTATAAGATGAACAAAAAGCTCAGCAGCTTCTTAGCGGCAATATTCGTAATGGTCCTTGCTTTAGCCGGGTGCTCCTCGAATGAAACCGGAGGGAGCGGAAAAGACGGAGTGACAGAAATCAGCTTTATCCACTGGCGCGGGGAGGATGCTGAAGTTTTTAAAGAACTGATCAGCAAATTCGAAAAAGAGAATCCGAAAATCAAAGTAAACATGACAGTCTATCCATCTGAAGAATATCAGTCTACTGCACAGACGCTGCTCAGAGACGGTTCAACGGGAGATGTGTTTACATCATTCCCGGGATCTCAATTTGAAATTATTAAAAAAGCAGGCTTTTTCGCTGACCTTTCCAATGAGGAATTTGTTCAGAATTACAACGAAAACCTGATAGAAGCAGGAAAGGCAGACGGCAAACAGCTTGCCGTTCCGCTGCAGCTTGTCTATAACCAGCCTGTCTATAATGCAGGTATTTTTGAAGAACTCGGACTGGAGCCCCCTAAAGACTGGGAAGGATTTTTGGCTCTTTGCGAAACTCTTAAAGAAAACGGCTATACACCTATCGCCTTCCCTGGAGCTGATATTGGCCCGGGACAGCTGATGAACAGCATGATGATGAACAATGCGCCGGACGAAGAGATTTTTGCGAAGCTTATGGCCGGCGATGCAAAATTGACGGATGAGTGGTGGGTCAAGACGCTTTCTCAATTTAAAGAGCTTACTGACAAAGGCTACATTGCTAAAGAAGCCCTCGGCACAAAGCATGACGGAGCCATTGCGCTGATGGCCCAGGAAAAAGCAGGAATGCTTGCAAGCGGATCTTACGCTATGGCCGGCATTAAGCAGCAAAATCCGGACATTAAGCTGCAGCTTCTTGCGCCAATCACAGTTGCTGAAAATGAAGCAAAATACGAGGGGGTCCACACAACCACGTTCATGCTTGCAGTCAACAGCAAATCAGAGAAGCAGGATGCAGCAAAAAAATTCGTGAGCTTCCTTTCTGAATCAGAAAATGCAGGAGAGTATGCAAATAAAACAGGCCAGCACGTAACGCTTAAAGATGTCACGTATGAGTCTGAAGAACTGAAAGATACAGCTGTCTGGATGGAAAAAAACACACGGTTCCAGCCGCGCTTTCTGATTCCAAATGCAGATGTTGAAAAAGCGGTGATCGCGTCCATTCAAGCTGTCATCGGCGGAACGGATCCTGAAAAAGCAGCTGCAGAAGCACAAAAAATTGTTGAGCAGAACTTAAGCAAGTAAACCGGAGAAGAGGGGGAAAGCCCCTCTTCTTCTCATCATGAAAGGAGGCCTTTTCATTGCTGAAACATAACAAATCACTGCTGTTCTTTCTGGCACCCGGCATTCTTGTGTACAGCATCTTTTTTATCTACCCGACACTGAGCGCCTTCTTTTACTCATTTACAAACTGGGACGGCATATCCCCGGATTTTGATTTCGTCGGAGTGACCAATTATATCAATCTCGCGACAAATGATTCTATTTTTGCAAAAGCACTTGGAAACAACGTGAAATTCATGTTGTTTGTCGTTGTTTTTCAAACGCTGTTTTCCCTTGTCTTTGCCCTTTTCCTGATTAAAAACACAAGAACCAATGTTTTTTTCAGGGCACTGTTCTTTTTTCCTACGATTTTATCCTCTGTTTCAGTCGCCTTTATCTGGTCGTTTATTTACGATCCAAACCTTGGGCTCCTTAAAACCATTCTTACAGGGCTGCAGCTTGATTTCCTGGCACAGAACTGGCTGGGTGATGAGAAGATCGCCATTTTTTCAATTGCTGTCGTGCAAGTATGGTTTCATACAGGACAGATGATTATTATCTTTGTTGCCGGTCTTCAGAGCATTCCTGCCGATCTTTACGAGGTGGCCAAAATTGAAGGGGCAAGCAGATGGCAGACGTTCAAAAAAGTCACATGGCCGCTTGTTGCTCCCGCAGCAACCATCGTTGTCGCGTACACAACGATACAATCATTTAAAGCGTTCGATCTGATCTTTGCCATGACGCGCGGAGGTCCGAACTATTCAACGGAGATTATCGCAACCCTGATTTACACAACGGCATTCAGGAGCTTTAAATTTGGCTATGCATCAGCAGAATCCGTTATTTTTATGGCCGTCATTGCCTTGATTACGTTTGTGCAGTTTAAGGCATTGCGCGCAAACAGGGTCGACTACTGAGGAAAGGGTGACGAACGTTGAAAGGAACAAAGTACGGACTCATACTAATCTACGCAGCCATTATCATCATTCCGATCTTCGCCATCTTTTTAACAACGTTTAAAACGATTGCTGAAATGTATGAAAATGTACTCGGACTGCCTGAACGGTTTTCAGTGTCAAATTACATATCTATTTTTAAAGATCAGTCGATGGGCCTGTATTTTCAGAACAGCTCGGTTGTCACACTTGTATCCGTCTTTCTGACGCTGTTTTTTGCAAGCCTGATCGCCTTTGCCATCACGCGGATCGGCGGTGTACTCAGCGCTGCTGTGTTCGGATTTTTCACACTCGGCATGATGATTCCTGCGCAGGTGAACATGATTCCGCTCTATCAGTTGATTTTTCAGCTGAAGCTGACGAACAGTCTCGTGGGACTGATGATCGTCAACATTGCGGCTACCTTGCCTGTTGCTGTTTTCATTCTCACTGGATTCATGAAAACTCTGCCGAAATCGTTGTTTGAAGCAGGATCCATTGACGGCGCCGGGAACTGGCTGATGTACCGCAAAATTGCCCTGCCGCTCTCGCTTCCATCGCTGTCTGCAACAGCCATTTTTCTGTTTGTGATGCACTGGAACGACCTGCTGTACCCTTTGCTTTTCATCACGAAAGATGAATATAAGACCTTGCCGCTTGCTCTGCTTGAATTCCAAGGGGAGTACATGACGAACTATCCGATGCTGTTCACCGGCGTGATGATTGCCTCTGCGCCGCTTATTATTGCCTACATCTTCCTTCAGAAATATTTTATTGCGGGAATGACTGCAGGCTCGGTGAAGGGCTGAGTTTTTTGCCCCAAACCCTTGCATTTATGAAAAAAGTGAGGTAAGGTAATAAAAACATTTAAAAAATTCATACTATTTATTCTTATCCAGAGAGGTGGAGGGTTCTGGCCCTGCGAAACCTCAGCAACCGGAAAAGATCAGGCAGATGCCTGTTCGAACCAAGGTGCTAATTCCAGCAAGCTTGATGCTTGGGAGATAAGAGGAAGCCAGTTTTGCCGAACCAGCGTCTTCTTCTTATATGAGGAAGGCGCTTTTTATTTTTCCAAAGCATATAAAAAAGCCCGGTCCAGGGCGTGTAAAAGAAGAAATGACAAACAGGATGGTGTTTAATCATGTCGGAACGCATTGAAACAACTTTGGCGCAAATCGGGAATCGCAGTGAAAACATAACGGGAACGGTAAACCCGCCCGTCTACTTTTCAACAGCCTACAGACATAATGGAATCGGGGAATCAACAGGGTTTGATTACATCAGGACAGGAAATCCGACGAGAACGATTTTAGAAAAAGCAATCGCAGATCTTGAGCACGGCGATCAGGGATATGCATTCAGTTCGGGAATGGCAGCCATTCAGACGCTAATGGCCCTGTTTAAAAGCGGGGATGAACTGATTGTCTCTTCCGATTTGTACGGCGGAACATACCGTTTGTTTGAACGGGAATGGCGCAAATACGGCCTTGTTTTCCATTATGCGGATTTTAAAGACGGGGACTGTACAAAGCAGCTGATCAATGACCGCACAAAGGCGATTTTTCTGGAGACTCCGACAAATCCTTTGATGCAGGAAACAGAGGTCAGCGATATAGCCGAAATGGCACGGGAACACAAGCTGCTGCTGATTGTTGATAATACGTTCTACACGCCGATTCTGCAGACGCCGATTTTAGACGGAGCCGATATTGTCATTCACAGTGCTACCAAATATTTGGGCGGACATAACGATGTACTTGCAGGTCTTGTCGTCGCAAAAGGCAAAGAGCTTTGCGAAGAGCTTGCCCAGCACCATAATGCAATCGGCGGCGTGCTCTCCCCGTTTGATTCATGGCTTTTGATCCGCGGGATGAAGACACTTGCTTTAAGGATGAATCAGCATGAAAAAAATGCAGGACAGGTTGCAGAATTTTTGGAGAGCCAATCCGAAGTAACGGATGTTTTATACCCGGGAAAAGGCGGAATGCTTTCGTTCAGACTGCAAAAAGAAGAGTGGGTCAATCCATTTTTAAAAGCACTGAAGACGATAACCTTTGCTGAGAGCCTCGGAGGCGTTGAGAGCTTTATCACATATCCGGCCACACAGACACATATGGATATTCCAGAAGAGATCAGAGCTGCAAACGGCGTATGCAACCGCCTCCTGCGCTTTTCAGTCGGCATTGAACACGTGGGTGATCTGGAGCAGGACCTGCTGCAGGCATTTGAATGTATGAAGGAGGCAGATAAAGTTGAGCAGCGGTAAGTGGACATTTGAGACGAAACTGCTTCACAACAGTCATAAGGCGCAGAAAGATACAGGGGCGGTCAGCGTTCCCATTCATCATTCATCAACGTTTCACCAGTTTGATTTTGACGATTACGGCAAATTCGACTACGGCCGTTCAGGCAATCCGACGCGGGAAACACTTGAACAGGCCATTACTGAACTTGAAGGCGGAACTAGAGGTTTTGCTTTTGCATCCGGGATGGCAGCAATCTCCACCTGTTTTCTGCTTCTTTCAAAAGGAGACCATGTCCTGATTACAGAGGATGTTTACGGGGGAACATACCGGATCATTACAGACGTTCTCAGCAGATTCGGCATCGAGTACAGCTTTGTTGACATGACCGATCTGCATGAAGTGGCTTCTCATATCAGGCCGAATACGAAAGTCATTTACGTTGAAACGCCGTCCAATCCTCTTTTGAAAATTACCGACATCCGGGGGATTACAAAGCTTGCTAAAGCAAACGGATGCCTGACGTTTTTAGATAATACGTTCCTTACACCAGCTTTGCAGCGGCCGATTGAACTCGGCGTGGACATCGTCCTTCACAGCGCCACCAAATTCCTTGCCGGACACAGTGACGTCCTTGCAGGCCTTGCCGTTGTAAAGGGAGAGGAGCTTGCAGCGAGAGTACAGAAACTGCAGAACGCATTCGGAGCCGTCCTCGGCGTCCAGGACTGCTGGCTCGTTCTCCGTGGCATGAAAACATTGAACGTAAGGCTGCAGCAGTCCAGTGAGTCTGCTCGAAAACTCGCAGACTATTTATCCCGCCATAAAGCCGTCCGGAACGTGTACTACCCTGGACTCACGTTTCATCCCGGGCACTCGATCCAGCGGTATCAGGCAGATGGTCCTGGAGCTGTCCTGTCTTTCACACTGGCAGACGAGGATGCCGTCCGCACGCTCGTTAAAAATGTGGAGCTGCCGGTATTTGCGGTAAGCCTTGGAGCGGTCGAATCCATTCTGTCCTATCCGGCCAGAATGTCCCACGCCGCCATGCCAAAAGAAGAACGGGAGCGCCGCGGAATTACAGACGGACTATTGCGCATAAGCGTCGGGCTGGAAAATGCGGATGACCTGATCAAAGATTTTGAGCAGGCGCTTGCAAAACTGCCGGCGAGTGCAGTGGAGAATAAATTAAGAGCTTAAATCTAGCGGAATTAAAAAATACAAGACTCTTAACTTGATGTTAGGAGTCTTTATCAAGTAATGGAGGAAATGCAGATGTACAGCTATGTTTCACACTTGGAGTGCCCAAAGTGCGGTGCCGAGTATTCAGTTAAGGACGTGCAGCAGCTTTGCACATGCGGATCTCCGCTTTTGGTGCGCTACCATTTAGATCAAGTGAAGAGCACGTTAACAAAAGAAGAAATCGGCAGCAGGGAAAACAGTTTGTGGAGATACCACGAGCTGCTGCCTGTTGAGGATCCAAAGCATGTGGTTTCAATGGGCGAGGGCATGACCCCTCTTTTGAAAATGGACAGGCTTGGGGCAGAATATGGCCTAACACAGCTGCTTATGAAGGATGAAGGGCTGATACCGACCGGCTCTTTTAAGGCCAGGGGAGCGGCTGTCGGAATTTCAAAAGCAAAGGAGCTTGGCGTAAGGACCTTTGCGATGCCGACAAACGGAAATGCAGGTGCAGCCTGGTCGCTTTATGCTGCCAGAGCGGGGATGGAGCCATATGTCATCATGCCGCTTGATGCTCCGCTCATCACCCGGAAAGAAACCGCCATTTCAGGGGCGAATCTCCATTTAATTGACGGACTGATCAGCGATGCGGGAAAAGTTGTGGCGGAGCTTGTGAAAGATCAAGGATTCTATGATGCTTCTACTCTGAAGGAACCTTACCGCATTGAAGGGAAAAAGACGATGGGATATGAAATCGCCGAACAGCTCGGCTGGGAGGTGCCTGATGTCATTCTTTATCCGACAGGAGGAGGAGTGGGCATTATCGGAATCTACAAAGCGCTCCGGGAGCTGCAGGAGCTCGGCTGGATCAGCAAGGAGAGGATGCCTCGCCTTGTTGCCGTTCAGGCTGAGGGATGTGCGCCGATTGTAAAAGCTTTTGAAGAAGGAAAAGCTGAATCGGAGTTCTGGGAAAATTCGCAGACGGACGCGTTCGGCATTAACGTTCCGAAGGCAATCGGTGATTTCCTTGTACTGGAGGGAATTTATGAAACAGAAGGGAATGCCATAGCTGTATCAGAAGAGGAAATTAAGGCAGAACAAGCCCTGACGGCAAAGCTTGAAGGGTGTTTTATTTGTCCTGAAGGTGCCGCAACATTTGCTGCTGCCCGGAGATTGAAGGAAAGCGGATGGATCAGGGAAGACGAGAAAGTGGTCTGCCTGAACACCGGCCAGGGCATCAAATATCCGGAGACGGTACGCGCAGAGGCGCCGGTTCTGAAAAAAGGCGAAAAGCTCTCACTCTAAACTTCTACTCCATCAGCGGGATTCATATACTGTAGCAATGTACAGGCAGTCTTGTGCATAATCGGCTGTGGAGGTGCAAGATGATTGTTGAAGTAAGTGCTGCAGGAGCTGCGCTCGCCTTTATGTTACTCGTCGCCTATTTAATTCAGACTCTCCGCAAGGGCATGACGACTCTTGATGAGACGAATGAAACGCTTGCGGAAGTAAGGAAAGCGGTCCATGATCTGTCGGGGGAAGCAGAAGAACTTATCCAATCTGCCAATCAGATCACGGTTGATGTGAAAGGCAAGATGAAGACAGTGGAACCGCTGTTTGAATCCGCACAGGACATGGGAGAAGTTCTGAACAGTGTGACCCATACCGTAAAACAGGCGGCATCGGGCTATGGATACGGACTCCCTCCAGTGAAAAACGATGATCCCCCAAACCGTGAGATGAAAATCAGGCTTAAATGAACGTTTCCTCAACAGAATTGAAATGACACATGAAACAGCAGGCACATTCTTTGGAGAATAGTGCCTGCTGTTTTTGTTTTACATGGTATTATTGTAAAAAACAGATAATTTGATAAAAGATGGAAGCCTATATTATTACGAAAAAAGATAAGGAGTGAAGGCATGAAATTGCTGCTTACATCTGGAGGCGTAACGAACCGGAGCATACACAATGCCCTTGTTGACATGCTGGACAAGCCGATCGCAGATTCCACTGCCCTCTGCATTCCTACAGCTATGTACGGACACCCCTGGGTCGGGCCCGGCGTCAAAGTCTGGGAGTTTATCACCGGGAAACCCGGAAATCCCATGGTCGATTTGGGCTGGAAATCTGTAGGCGTGCTGGAGCTCACCGCGCTGCCGAGCATTGATAAAGACCGCTGGGTGCCGCTCGTTCAGGAGACAGACGTCCTGCTGGTGTCTGGAGGCGACGCCCTCTACCTGTGCCACTGGATGCGGCAATCCGGTTTCGCAGACCTCTTGCCGTCGCTTAACGCCGTTTATGTGGGAATGAGTGCCGGGAGCATGGTGATGGCCCCTGAGATCGGAGACTATTTCGTCGGCTGGACTCCGCCCTCTGGAAGAGATGAAACGCTGAGCATGGTTGATTTTTCACTATTTCCTCATCTGGACCACGAGATGCTTCCGGGCAACACCATGGCTGCTGCAGAAAAATGGGCCGGCGGGATCAAGGGACCAGCGTATGCAATAGACGATCAGACCGCCATTAAGGTGATTGACGGAGAAGCAGAAGTTATTTCTGAAGGGAATTGGAAGCAGTTATAGTAGACCATTTGAAAGAATAGGCGAATCAAAAGATACTGCATTAGCCGTTAAACTTTTGATGAGCGATGATGCAGCCTGGGTAAGGTATCTGTATGAAATGGCCCTTTTATGTAATGGGTTGGATTGAAAGACTCGGAACAGTACAAAAAAGAACTCCATTTTAAAATGGAGTTTCCTTTGATAAAATAATATACACCAGCAGTCCCGCATAGTTTTACTTCCAATCCCGTTTCCTTTTTAACTTCCCTCAGAGCTGAATGTCCTCGCCATACTCAACTCGTCCACTCGGAAAGGTCCCTACCAGTGTACTTGAAGTTTATTGCCATCTGGGTCGTAAAAGTGGAAAAAGGCATGACCATTATCTTCTTTTATTTCCTCAACCTTAACTTGATTAAAAATTAAATGCTGATGAAATTTCGATAATTCTCGACTTGTAAAGCCAATGCTAAATTCTTGTTGATTATCAATTGTAAAATGTGCAAATGTTTCATCTTCGGTAGGAACCAAGATAAGTAAGAAAGGTCCTTCATTTACTTTTAAAACTGCAAGTTCTTCAGTAATGTTTAGTAGGTGGAGCCCCAATACATCTCTATACCATTTTGCAGACAGTTCTAAATCTTTAACTGGAATCCTAATATAATGGACTTGTTCAATAAATGATTGACTCAAAGTTTTCTCTCCTTTATTTAATCAGGTGTATGAATTAGTTTCCTTACTAAATAACTATTTAACTGTTGAACTAAAATCTTTTAATTTAATAACTATTATTTCCATATTAACATAATCATGCTAAATTCTGCTTTAATCGGTTGAATGAAAAAACACACCATTTTGGTAGTAAATGGTGTGAGAATTACTTTGCAATTTTCAGTTTTGCACCTTAATATCGGCCCGTTACTCATCATGAAGCCTTTTGTATTGAAAATCCTAATCTAAGCTTCTCTTATAATATACAGCGCAGTAGGAAGCGTTTTGGCATTTCACATACTTACAGCGCTATTAATAGGACAAAAACCAGCTCTCTCAGGTCTTCTGACAAGTTCTCCTGAACAATTAGGACAAACGTTTGACATTTCAATTGTGCAGTCTTCGCAAAAAGTGCATTCATGCACACAGATGTATGCCTTTCCTTTTAAATCTCCATCACATTTTTCGCATATTGTCTTCATTTCTAATCCCATTATTAAAACCTCCAATATTTGAATACTCCTTATTTTAGTTTATCAATGCCGGTTTAAACATACTGTTCTTATGGAATTTAGCCGGTTATACTTAAGAAAATAATGTATTTTATTAGATTGAGATAAAAAAATAAAGGTGGCATCATATGGACCCGATTAATCGTCAAATCCTTACGATTTTGCAGGAAGATGGAAGAGTTTCAATGACTGTACTTGGAAAGAAAGTTTCTTTATCCGTGCCTGCGGTCACAGAAAGGGTCAGGAAGATGGAGGATCAGGGGATTATTAAAGGGTACAAGGCTGAAATTGACAATGTGAAGATTGATAAACCGGTTCAAGCATTCATTTTAATGAAAACGCACCGATGCAGCGCATTTAGAGAATACTGCAAAGTAAACCCTTTGGTTATCGAATGTCACCGGTTAACTGGAGAGTACAGTTATCTTGTTAAAATCGTGACTGAGTCAAATGAGTTATTAGAAGGGTTTATTGATTCATCGATGGAGTACGGCGAACCGCTCACGATGATGAACCTGTCTTCCCCTGTTCCTGATAAAGTTATATAGCAGGAAGAAGCGGTTCAAGCCTGGTCAAGCTATGAACCGCTGAAGTTATGGTGAGTAATGATTTTGAGTGAAAAACGGCACAGGTCATTCACTCCACAAACAGATTCCCGACTAACCATCTGTTCGATACATCCTCAGCACATCCTCAGCCCGCTTAATCATTTCATTTACCAGCTCTTTGGGTTCTTGTACATAAACATCTTCTCCAAGCAGGATGAACTGCTTCGCCATGAACGGAACTTCCTCAAGCGGTGCTAAAGTGTCAATAAATCCGGTGCCGTCCTCATTAATCGTAAGATGATCTGACAGAAAAGGCAGCGTTTTGCACTCTCTTACCCCGTTTTTTGAGAGCAGGACTTTAAGCGGCGCCTGTGTACGCGTTTCTTCTTTCTCCATCCATTGTTTTAACGTTACAGAACTGTTCTGCGCAGGAGCCAATTTTTCAAGAGAAAGAATTCTGTCTGCCCGGAACAGCCGGTCCCCGCCGGATTTCCTGTCATATGCAGGACAGTACCAAAGCCCTCCGGATGTATATAATCCGTATGGCACGATAGCCCGATTGGATGGTCCGTTTCTGCTTTCATAGGCAATACGGATTTCAATCTGCTCCACGGCAGCGTCCAGGAGCTCGTTTAAAAAAGGCACGTCCGCTTTGGACGGCGGAGCCCAAAAAGCGACCCTTTCTTTTAACTGATCAATTTTCCCCTTAACAGCATCAGGAAAAGAAGCATATAGTTTGTCAGATGCAGCCTTGATTTCGGATTGAAACGGCAGGGCGTGCAGAAGCAGGAGGTGCTGATAGGAAAAATAGAGGGCAATCCCCTCGTCCTCTGTGAAAAAAGACGGCGGAAGGATGTTGTTTCTGAGAACCGTGTATCCTCCGCCAGGACCCGGTTCACTATATAAAGGAACCCCCCATGCCTCCAGTTCAGCGAGGTCGCGCTGAACCGTCCTGACACTGATATCGAATTCCGCAGAGAGTTCACCGGCCGTCACTTTTCTCTGCCTGTTGATGTAAAAAAGAATGTTTAATAATCGCTGTGTTTTTGACATGAAATTTCCCCGCTATTCACGACAGATTCTGTCGCCATTATCTGCTAGGATGATACAGAAGTCAATTTTAGAAAGTGAGATGGACATATGAGAAAAGTGGTTTTATATATAGGAGTCAGTCTTGACGGATACATTGCACGCAGGGATGGAAGCATTGACTGGCTGGAAGAAGCACAGGGAGAGGGAGACAACGGGTATAGTGAGTTTCTAAAAACAATCGATACGGTCATCATGGGTAAAAAAACATATGATCACGTTCTTGAACTCACAAATCACAAGTATCCGTATGAAGGGATGAAAAGCTTCATCTATACAAGAAGCGAATCCAGGACTGAAGGTGACCTGATTTTTACGAAGGAAGAACCGGAAGCACTCATTGACCATTTGAAAAAAGAGGAAGGCGCTGACATCTGGATGGTCGGCGGCGCAGAAATTCTCGATGATTTTATGAAAAAAGATCTGATTGATGAATATATCATCACGACCGTTCCAGTCATTCTAGGAGACGGCATTACCTTGTTCAGACCGGGTAATCCCGAAACCAAACTTGCATATAAAAGAACTGTCCGCTTTGGGGACTATGTTCAGTCTCATTACACGCGTTCATAAAAAAACAGGCATCTTCCTTTAGGAAGGTGCCTGTTTTATATCCTTCTGGATTAAAAACGACATAAGTGTCATTTTGTTATTGTATTTCTCGGAGTGATGTTATACAATTAAAAACGACAACGATGTCGTTTATTTGAATTTAACCCCAGGAGGTTTTATATATGTTAATCACAATGCTCTCAACTGGAACAAGAGGAGATACCCAGCCATTTATTGCTTTAGGTACAGAACTGAAAAAGAAAGGGTACCGGGTACGCATTGCAGCATCAGAATCATACCGGCAGCTTGTCGAAGAGTATGGATTTGAATATGCCCCTATGCGCGGCGATATAGCCAAAATCTTAGAAAGCGGAGTTGTAAAAGATGCAGATAACCCTCTGAAATTTTTTACAAGCTTAAACTTTAAAAATGACGATTTGGAAGAGCTGATGGTTGGCGGACAAGAAGACATGCATAGAGCATGCGAAGGTGCAGATGCCATCGTGTACCATCCAGGAGCTGCACTTGGATATTTTGTTGCAAAGGAAATGGGCATTCCAAGCATCTTGGCCGCACCTTTTCCAATGACACCTACAAAAGAATATCCTGCTATCATCTTTTATGACCGACTGCGGCTTGGCAGGACCGTAAACAAACTGACTCATCACATCTTTGAAAAAGGTTTTTGGAAGATGGCCAATACGGGCGTGAAGAAATACTGGGTTAAGAAGTATGGACAGCTCCCGAAAGATTTTTCGAATCCCTATCCAAAACAGCGTACATCTAGTCATCCTACAATCACTTCATTGAGTCCAAGCGTTTTCCCTGTACCGGGTGACTGGCCAGAGAATGTCCACTCTTTAGGATACTGGTTCATTGAAGATCAAGCCGGTTATAAACCGTCTAAAGAGGTAGATGAGTTCCTCAGAAACGGAGAGCCGCCGGTATACGTTGGATTTGGCAGTGTTGGAGATAAGGCAAATGCCGCGGAATCAACAGAAATGGTTTTAAAAGCACTTGAGAAGAACGGTAAGCGAGGCATCATCAATGCTGGAGGAGGCATGGAGGAAAGAGAAAGTACAAAAGATATTCTGTATGTGAAAAGTGTCCCTCATGAGTGGCTTTTTCCACAGCTGTCTGCCGTTGTCCATCACGGAGGGGCGGGCACGACGGCTGCAGCACTTCGTTCGGGCGTGCCTCAAGTGGTGATTCCGTTTGGAAACGACCAATTTGCCTGGGGTAAGAGAATGGTTGAGCTGGGTGTGAGCGGAGGATCAATACCGCGAAAGGAATTGACTGCCGATAAGCTGGCTGACGCTATTGCTTTAACCCAATCGATTGAAGTTAAAAATAAGGCAAGGGAATTAGGAGTAAAGGTAAGTGCAGAAAAAGGTGCGCAAAAGAGTGCAGACCTTATTCATAAAACAATTGAAAATTATTATAGAAAAGAAAGGAACTGATTTCAATTATGCCTAAAGTCAGTGAAAATCATGCTCAATTGAAAAGAAAGGAAATATTGGAAGCAGCCAGAAAAGTATGCATGCAAAAGCCCATTTTTGACGTATCGATGAGAGATGTTGTGATAGAAACCGGTATGAGCCAGGGAGGCGTATACAAATATTTCTCCAATATCGATGAAGTGTTTGGAGCTTTGCTGAACGAAGAAAATTTAAACAGCGAAGTGAAAGAGGAAGTTGATGATATATTTGCAGGGTCGGACGAGCCTCTGCAAAAACTTGAAAAAATCCTGATGTACATTGGCGATTATATGGAGAAGTCCTTGCTGGACCGAGGACCTGTTTATTATAGCTTGATGGCTCTTTATTCGAGGGATCCAGAAAGATATAAGAGGGTGCAGAGCATCGTCAAGGACGTTTCGAATCTCCAATATCTTCATAAAAAGTTCTGCTCTTTTTTAGAAGTGCAAATTAGTCAGGAGACATTCACTCCTGCAATGCCAAAGGAAGATATCATTATGCTGATTGAAACCTATATGTCAGGCATTTTGAACCAGGTAAGCATCGGGAATAGACCAAAACAAGAGCTTTCAAATGAAATACAGAAAAAATTGAGGATTTTATTCGTGACTCTAAAGCGTGTGCTGGTGTAATGAGAGGTTTTAACCGTGATTTCAAAATACTGATATTCGGACAGATCATATCGATATTCGGTTCGTCTGTTTTACGGTTTGCTTTGTCTTTATATGTACTTGATCTAACTAATTCCGCAACAGTTTTTGGGACAATTATGGGTCTTTCCATCGTGCCTGCTATCGTTATTTCGCCAATCGGTGGAGCTATTGCAGATCGATTTGATAAGAAAAAAATCATGGTGATCTTAGACCTGTGCAGCAGTATTCTTATCATCCTGTTTGCCATTCTTCTCTTTAGCGGAAACGGAACGGTCATTTCTATAGGTATTCTTCTGATGGCTCTGACTTTAGTTAGCTCGATGTATCAGCCAGCTGTTCAGGCCAGTATACCTGTACTTGTCCCTAAGGAGCTGCTCTTGAAAAGCAATGGCATCGTTTCAGGAGTCGTGTCCATTGCCAACTTTGTTGGTCCTATCGCCGGCAGTGTGCTCTACAGCTTTACGAGCATCAATGTGATTGTTGTTGTCAGCGCCATCTTCTTTTTTACAGCAGCCGTTATCGAAATTTTCATGAAGATTCCGTTTGAAAAACGAGCGCCGGAGCCTTTTGCTCAAATGGTCACAAGCGACATCAAACAGGGGATTTCCTATATCATTCACGAAAATCGATTCATTCTAAAAAGCATTGGTATAGCATTCACTGTCAGCCTTTTTATTGCCCCTATGTTTTTTGTAGGACTGCCATACATGATCAAAGTACTTTTTAATATGCCGGATACTTATTTCGGATTTGCCCAATCAGGCATCTCACTTAGTATCGTTTTCTCTGCCATGACCATCGGGCTTTTAAAGAGCAAAATTCGGGGTGATAATCTCTATCTGTGGATTGCAGCGTGTGCAGCTGTCTATTTCGGTATGGCGTTCGGCACCAGTCAATTCATTGAAAGTGCTTTTGCGAAATACTTGATTGTCAGTGTCAGTTCCATGCTCGTCATGTTTGCCTTGACGGTCGTAAACATTTATCTGAATACGATTATTCAGGAGAAGACGCCTGGAAATATGCTGGGGAAAGTGATGTCGATACAAGCAGCCGCGGCTACAACGGCCGTACCAATAGGACAAATTCTATTCGGCTTTTTGGTTGACGTGTTCTCAAGCCAGATTTATATCCTGATTGCAATCATTGGTGTGATTTCACTTCTTATCAGCTTAATGGTAAAGCAAGTATACAAAGTAAAATCAGTTCAAAATTAAAATGAATGGATGTAAATTTACCATGTTTTTAAAAATCATAAAAAAAATCATTTTAGTACTAGGAACAATTTTGATTATTCCAATCGGAATCGGGCTATTAATTGGAGGAGGGTATATTCTGTTTTCTTTAGTAGATGGGTCCTCCCTTGATGAATCGCTAAAAAATCTGGCTCAATTCAGCCAGACAATCCAGCCGTATTTCAACTATTTGATTCTGCTTTTTATCATCCCTTTGCTGCTGAAAGGAATAAAAAAAGTAAAAGCGTCAAAAGGATGAATACCATTTGGATCGTGTATGCTTTGCAAAGGGAGGGAGAGGCTGGAATTAAGCCAGCTTCTAATAGGTGAAAAAGGTGAATTTGAGCCTGCTCAAATTCACCTTTTTCTATTTCAATAAGGACAGCGATATATGTGCAGACAATTCATTTCTTCATACTTGATCAAACAAACAAAATCTCATCCGTCATCCGGTACTCGCTCGGGGTAATGCCTACGTATTTTTTAAAAGTCGAGCTGAAATAGTTCGGTGTGTTGAAGCCAAGTTCATCTGCGATCTGCTCGATTGTTTTGTCTGAATGGCGAAGCATCCAGACGGCACGCTGCAGGCGGACGAAGGTGACATATTCGACAAAACTCCTGCCCGTTTCTTTTTTGAAAAGTCTGCAGAAGTAGGGAACACTGATGTTTATTTGATTGGCGACTTGTCTGGTTGTTAAATCATGCTGGCAGTTTTCTGCGATATATTTGGTGCATGAGGTGATCAGCGGGTTCTTCGTTATCTCTTCATAGTAGCGGAGCGACAGCCTGTTATAGTGAGGCGTGCGCCTTGCTTTTCGTGCTTCCCTGTAAGAGTGGGAGAGCATAAGGGGTTCTCTGCAGATTGATCCGACGCCTGTGAAAAGATGAATGCCGTGTTTTTCCTTCAATGCTTCTGCTGCCCGGAGGAAAGTCTCTTCGCCTTCCTGAAAGTGCTGAAAGGATGTATAGCCGTGCGGAACCTGGATCAGCATGAGCAGATGTTTTTTATAGGCCAGAAAAGAAGGAAGCACACCTATGGCTGAAAAAGCATCTTTAAACGCAGCCTGAATCAGCATGGGCGCATTTACTGCTGTTTCCCGGGGCTGGTTGTGAATGAATCCCTGAATAAAACAGACCGTGTTTGGGACGCTGTGATCAGGAAAATAGGGGCGTGCGGCAAACAGTTCCTCCTCAGATTTGACTTCGGCTCTGAGAAGTCTTCTGAGAAAAGCTTCCTGAAAGGGAAGAAGCTCGCTGTTTCCTTGCTTGTATGTTTTAGTCATATCACCGTAGTTCGTTATGATTGCGCTTTCATTTGCAGCTGAAGTCAGTACTTTTTTTATGCTTTTAATGAAGGTGTGTTTTTTGACAGGCTTAACGAGCATGGTCTGAAGCTTCATCTCAAGTGCAAGCGGCGATGTTTTCAGCATGGAAGGCTCAATAAGCGGGAAGATAATGCAGTTCTGATGGTGTTTTTTGAGCCGGTGAATTTTAACCCAGTCGAACAGTTTAGTAACTTCGACTACCGTTATCGTAAGCGGATCTCGTCTATGACCGGAAACAGATAGTTCTTCTTTAAGTTCTTCATGGATCCATGCGGCCATTTTCTCTTTTTCGGCAGGTTCCTTAACTTCGAATGTTACGGTATACACGCTTTTATTCCCCGTTTCTATCAGTATGACTCTAGCACTAGTATACATGAAAGAAGGAATATATTAAATATTTATACATTTCTGATAATTTATTGTAAGGTAACGCGCGTTTTGGTCATGTACAATACAATCAAGCAGCAGATTACCAGATAAAAGGGGGAAAGGATCGTGGCAGCAGATTATAAAGATTATGAGTATGTAGAGGCAGGGACAGTGGATGTCCGGGAGCTCACGCCGCTTGATGAGGAGACGCGCCATTTGATGAAAAGCGAGTTCAGCATCGGGTCAAAGCTCACACTGTTTTATTTTGCATTCATTTTGATTATCCCGGTCTTAAACTGGTTCGCACCGGATTTTATGTTCTCTTCTTTTTACGGAGGCATGACGTACGCCTGGTTTTTCACCGGAATCTTTGCGATGGGCATGGCCTTTTTAATTGCATTTATTCATACTTCCCTTTACGAGAAGAGACTGAAGAAGACTCAGACGCCGTCAAGCTCTGTTCAATCTTCTGACGGAAGGAGTGTCAACTGATGGCAGCGTTACTTGAACCGAAAATGCTTTTGACGATTTTCCTGATGGGTACAATCGTGTATATTACGTATCTTACAAAAAGAAACGCAACGGCATCTGAATTTTTCGTAGGAGGCAGAAGCTTCGGGTGGTTTACCAACGGTTCGGCCATTGGAGGGGACTACCTTAGTGCTGCAACGTTTCTCGGAATTGCGGGGCTGACGTTTCAGCTTGGCTATGACGGAGCGTACTATGCGTTCTGTTTCTCGATTGGGCTTACTCTTCTTGCTATTTTCGTAGCGGGTCCGCTCCGCAGATTCGGAGCTTATACAGTAGCCGATTTCCTCGGCTACCGCTTTCACAGCAAGCGTGCAAGACTTGCGGCAGTAGCAGTCGTTCTTGCCATTTCAGGTTTCTACGCAGCACCCCAGCTGCTCGGCGCCGCACAGATCTTGAGCATGTTCTTTGGAACTAGCTATGAGTTTGGCATTATCTTTACGTGCAGTGTCATGATCTTCTACGTTGGTGTCGGAGGGATGAAGGGAACTACCCTGAACCAGGCGCTGGAGCTCTGGATCCGTCTTGGCGCTTTCATCCTTATGGTCGTCGCGGCCATATACGGCGGTCTATATTATGAGCGCATTCTTGCGTCCGTTACTGAATTCACAGGAAGCATCGCCGGAACAGCCGAATTTGCTCCTGATGGCAAAGACATCGTTCATGACGGCCAGACTTGGATTGGAACAGGAAACTATTTTCCTTCTTTCTGGCAGACCATTTCCATGACGATTGGTCTTGCGCTTGGTACCATCGGCCTTCCGCATATTCTCCTGCGCTTTTACACAAACCCAAGTGCAAAGGCTGCCCGGAAATCCGCTCTTATGGCGATTATAATTGCAAGCGTTTTCTTTCTCTTTGCTGTTTATCTTGGTGCTGTCGGAAGATCAATCTTCCTGAGCGGTTCTGCTGATCCTCAAGTTATGAAGGATCTTGTTGCAGGCGGCAACAACATGGTTATTCCGTCCACAGCACAGGCTCTTGGAGGAGAGTGGCTGCTTGGTCTTGTCATTGCCGGTGCGTTTGCGGCCGTTTTCTCAAACCTGTCAGGACTTTTCATCGCAAGCTCGGGTGCATTGGCGCATGATTTGTATGCTACATTCCTGCGGAAAAACATCTCGCAGAAAGAGCGCGTTATTGCAGGAAAAGTTTCGATTATCGTTCTCGGTATTCTATATGGGGCCCTTGGTCTTCTTGTAAAAGAAGCCTCAATCGGCCACTTGGTTGCACTGGCCTTCACAGTAGCAGCAAGTACGTTTACTCCAATCTTCATCCTTGGCATCTGGTGGAGAGGCATGACTGAAAAAGGGGCGATCGCAGGTCTTGTGCTCGGACTTCTTTCTTCTATGTACATGATCTTCCTGCCGGCAACACTTCCTGAATTCCTACAATTCAGGGTGCCTGGCCTGATTACCGTGCCAATCGGCTTCTTATCCGTCTATATCGTTTCAAAACTTGACCGGAAAGTGCCGGCAGACGTAAATGACTTTATGAGAAAAGTGCATTCAAAAGAATCAGAGATTGCCTGATGTAAAACGGGGGACCTTCTAAGTGGAGGTCCTCTTTTTGTGCGTTTTTAAACCATTCAAATAAACTATATATATTATAAGATTAGTAGGAATAATAACCTATTTTATAGTAAAAATGGGTATATTTAGATGGTTATCTTGGCACTTATTTCGTCTGACGAAATAAAGTAAGATACACATTAAGAATCTATCTCTAACCATCAGGAGGCAATGCTATGAAAAAACCAATCCTATCTCTTACTCTGGCAGCATCTCTGGCAATTGGAGCTGTCAGTGTACAGGCTGCTGTAAAGCAGGAGCCTGCGGCAAAAGCGGCTCATTACTTCCAGGACCCTTTTGAAAAGAAAATCCTAAAGGCAATCAGCGCAGAAAACATCTATGAAAATATTGATTACCTATCAAAAGTTCCGCGTGTGGCTGGAACGGAGTCAGAGGCTAAAGCTGTTCAGTTTATAAAAGAAGAATTTGAATCATACGGGTATAAAGCCGATGTTCAGCCGTTCACATTTTACGGCTATACACCTCCAAGCAGCATCTCCCTTTCAGTAGATGGATACGAGGGTGAATTGAAGCCTCAGGCATTTACTTATTCTGTGAGCGGAAATGTGTCGGGAGAGCTCGTTTTAGCTGGCCTTGGAAAAAAGGACGAGCTGTCTTCACTTGATTTGAGCGGGAAAATTGCCCTTATCAAGCGCGGTGAAATCAGTTTTGCAGAAAAAGTGCTCAATGCAGCGGAAAAAGGAGCTGCCGGGGTCATTATATATAACAATGCAGAGGGAGCACTTAGCGGAACCCTTGGAGAACACAACGACAAATTCGTTCCTTCAGCTGCTTTATCAAAAGCAGAAGGTGAAGCGCTGCTGTCACAGATCGGGAAAACAGTTTCCCTCTCCATTGTGGGAGCGGAAACGGGTGAAAAAACGTCTCACAATGTAATAGCCGTGAAAAAACCGACTGGCAAAAAATCTGCAGCGAACGATATTATCGTTCTCGGTGCACATCATGATTCTGTTGCGGGTGCCCCGGGAGCAAATGATGATGCCTCAGGAACTGCAATGACTCTTGAGCTTGCTCGCGTTTTGAAGAATGTACCGGCAGATACAGAAATACGCTTTGTGACATTTGGTGCGGAAGAAGTCGGACTGCTTGGATCAGAACACTATGTAAGCACGTTATCTGACGATGAAATCAGCCGCACAGTTGCTAACTTTAACCTTGACATGGTTGGGAGCAGAGATGCTGGGGATCTGGTTATGCTGACGCTGGACGGCAAGCCGAACCTTGTCACAGACCTTGCTCAAAAATCGAGCGAAAAACTAAACGGCGAACCGACGCCATATGGACAGGGAGGACGCAGTGATCATGTTCCTTTTGCGGAAGCGGGAATTCCTGCTGCGCTGTTTATTCACAGTCCCTCCGAGCCATGGTATCACACACCTGAAGATTCAATAGACAAAATCAGCAAAGAAAAGCTTCAGGATACAGCGGAAATTGTCGGGACAGCCATTTATGACCGTGCTAGGATGGATCAGATCGGACCAAAACCGAAAAAAGCTCCAAAGGTTAAAGCACCGGATGAGCTCAAAACAGAAGAGAATATCAAGTAAACAGCAAATACAGCCTTCATACCTGAAGGCTGTATTTTTTTTTGGAAAACCGCTTTTGCTAAAAGGAGCTCTCTTTTTTAGAAATCATGTAATCGATTGTCAAAAAAGGAATACCTGCTGCTTTCATATGATGGGTGGCCGCAAGCTTTCCCTTTTCAGTCTCTTCTACTCTGAAAACCTCATCTAAAGGAAGCTTGAACAAGTAATTTTTCCAGGCGAGATAGATGCCTGCATCAGATGAAGGGTTCTGTTTTCTGCTTGTCAGAAGCAGTGAATCTCCGGATTTACTGAGCTCGAGTATGCCGATCATAGAGCATCCGGGCAGAGGGAGCGCAATATTCATATAGGTCTCCCCGTCTTTCTGATGATAAGAATAAAGGGCGAGAAAAACCGTTTTTTCATCAATTTGTCTGTGCCACGCTCTGACAGACGGCCTTCCGTCCAAGCCTTCTCTTACCGTATAAATACCGCCGGTCATTTCTTTTTGAGCAGAGGAAAGCGGCAAATGGATTTGTTCTGTACGGCTGCTGATCCAATGATAGAAAAAAGCAAAAGGTTTAAACCAGGTATGCCAGTGCACGGCTGCAAACAAACGGTAGCTGCTTGTATGTTCATAAAAATCTGTAATTGTATCAGTCGTCTTTAAACCGTAAATTTTCATATCATCAACAAGTCCCACATGAATCTGAGCCTCAGCTGCGAGATCCGCCGCATGCTGTTTTCCGCGTATTTTACTTACAGAAAAGGAAGGCAGCGCTGCAGATGCCGGTGTAGACACACTCCATCCTATCACTCCAGCCAACGCAAAAACCCCGCCGTTTAACACGCCGTGAAACTTCAGCATGGTGTCTATGGAAACGGCATATTCGCCGAAAGCATTTCCTGACGCATACGCAAGAGAAAACAGGATGGTGATCCCAAGAGATAAGAAGGAGAGACGAATGAGCCATTTCCCCCGGGGAATGTCCGCTTTAAAAGAATGCCAGATAAGCGCATAAATCCCGGTGATGTATAGAATCACTGAAAAAAGTTCAAGCCATACGGAAAAAGCAATGCCTGCAGCAACAATGACAGGTGAAACGATCAGAATACTGACTGCAGCCCGGTAGACGGTTCCTTTTAACAATCTTCCAAGAAACCCTGCAAAAACCGGAAGCAAAAAGGAAGAGTAGTGAAAATGAATGCCCGTCAGCCACGTGATGATCGGAGAGAATCCAGTATCAACTTCAGCAATATGGGCAAAAAACCAGCCGCCCCCGATCATTAAGGAAATCAGGCCCATGTCAATGGAAAACTCCTCAAATCTTACAAATCCCCTTTTCAGAAAACGCGTGGCGCCATAACTTGCGACAAAGACTGTAAATAGCAGATAAATACCTGCAAGGATCGGACCAGCCGGAGACGGCCCCAGCATGTGCAGGAGCAGAACGGAGCCGTATCCGAAAGGAGCGATCCATTTATACGTTTTGTAAAACCAGTCCTCTTTTTGTATGACTTGTCTTAGCACAAGCGGGACGTAGACAAGCTGGGCTGCAGTAAGAAGCAGATAATACCAGGGCCCTTCATGAAAAGCGGCCGAAAGGAAAAACATCAAACCGCATAATACGGCCGTTTTATAAACGTTCATCAGAAACAAACTCTCCTTCATAGGAAAATACATGACCGATCAGCGGATTTGTCACGTCTACCCGGATAGTAAAGAACCCTTTCGTTTCATCGAACGATTCTTCAACAGATGCCAGACCCTGGAGGATCTTCGGCAGGGGAATCTCAAGCTTTCCAATGACAAGCCTTTGATTTCCGGACTCAATTCTGAGGCTGCCTCGGTCCGTAACATGAAACGTTAAATCAGAGTAAAACAGGCCTGGTTCGCCCAAGTAATCTTTGATGACGTTCCGATCACTGTCCAGGCTCATCAAAGCGTTAAACCCTCTCTTTTTGCCTGGGAAATAAAACACTCTCTCCCAATGAACCTGCTGTTCACCGCCCACGCCCGTTCTCACAGAATTTACAATCGTAAACGGAATGTTCTCCCCTCTCTCCGGAAAAAGAAGCTTGCATGCGACTCCCCCTAAAAAGAGCGGATACAGCCATTTCGGGCCGCCTGTTATCTTATGCATCATCCCGCTCCCCCTGAATGGAAACTGATATCTCTTTTGAAGAGCAGGATGCAGACGGTGATATTCTTCTCGTAATACTTGCTGATAAATAGCCATCTGTTTCTCCTTATCTTTTTCGCCTGCAGCTCTTTGCCGAAGGCACGTCTTTGCTTTGAAAAAAGCCGATTCCTGACAGGACGAAAAGCGCTGCATTAAATGTAATCGGTGTAAAAGGGTGAGTGAGAACACCCGGGTCTGCTAAAGCGGCAGACAAAGCAAGCATTGGGAAAGCAAGAAGCTGGATCCCAAACAGCCATTTCTTTTTTACAGACATCAGCCACAGGATTCCGAATGCTATTTCAGCGATTCCAATACCTGCTGTCAGAAGGGCTGCTTCCTTATATGGCATCTGCAGGAGCTTTTCAGCCATTCCGATTTCTTCAGGGTGCTGAAAGAAAAGCTTTGGGACAGCCCCGTGGTAAGTCCAGACAAAAAAGAAAAGAAACGAAATCACCCAGACGCTGAAAAAACGGAGGTACTGGCTCCCCGGAGTCTCCCCTTTTTCCAGCCACCTTTTTAACACATCAAAGCTTAGCGCGGTTGCCCAGCCGATCATCGGCCTGAACAGAAACCTGTCCAAAATGGCTCCCGCTCTGCCAAATCTGACATCATAATCATATTGTGTTAAAAAAGTGATATTGTCCTGATTTGGTTTGTACTTCCAATAGCCTCTTCCTTCCCTGATCAAAGACCGTTTCTGATCGGTTCCAAAATGCAGGGAAGAGGTTCTTGACCCGTCACGGGCATGAAATTCACCGGCACTTTTTCCAAAGCCTTCTATGCTGAGGCCAAATCCAATATTGGTTTTGTAGGTAAAATGCTGAGGACCGTTTTCTTCTTTTGGCAGATATGTAATAGAGGAAAACCGGAGATCCCATTGTTCATGCAAGTCTGGAGTCTGAGTGGCGTCCCATAGTTTATCCAGTTCCGCTTCTATAGGAATTTCCACATAGACCGGTTTGTTTTTCATCGTATTCACCTCTTTTTTAGAGTATCATATTCATAGACGGATAAATGAGAGATTAAGAGAATTTGTCCACATTTTTACAAAGGGGATGGACGCATATGACACAAATAGGAATCATACGCCACGGGAGAACAGCATGGAACGTTGAGAGAAGAGCTCAGGGCAGCTCGGATATTCCGCTTGATGAAAATGGCATGGAAGAAGCGCAGAAGCTTGCAGACAGGCTGGGTGAGGAAGAATGGGACCTGATCTTTGCAAGCCCGCTGAAAAGAGCAAGACAGACAGCAGAATGTGTGTCCGTAAAGCTTGGGAATCTGCCGATTATCTTTGATGATCGTTTAGTAGAAGTGAATGGCGGACTTATTGAAGGAACAACCGAAGATGAACGTCTGGAAAAGTGGGGAGAGGGCTGGCGCGGTCTCGACCTCGGCATTGAAAAGACCGATGATGTCATACAAAGAGGAAAAGAGTTTTTGGAAGACCTGCTGAATGAACACCCGGATAAAAAGATTCTGATTGTCAGTCACGGCCTCTTCATAGCCCACTTTCTCAAACAGCTCGTCCCTCAGTTTGAGATGAAGGAAGCTCTGAGAAATACCTCTGTTTCCACCTTGATTAAAGGGGAAAAGGGCTGGTCCTGCGAGATGTACAACTGTACGAAGCACCTTTAACCTGTCACCTGAAAGCAGAAAAAGACAGGAAGCTTGAGCTGGACGCTTGTAAAATAAAGTCAGGAGGTGAGTCATATGCCATCATGGATAGGAGCGATTCAAAACGCGATTGATTACATGGAAGACCATATGCTTGAAGAGATTGCCATTGAAGATATTGCGGCTGCCGCCAATGCATCAGTCTTTCACTTTCAGCGGACGTTTGCCCTTTTGACAGACTCTTCAGTCGGCGAATATATCCGGCGCAGAAGGCTGACTCTGGCAGCACACGAACTTGCACACAGCAGCACAAAAGTCATTGAGCTTGCTTTGAAATATGGCTATGACACTCCTGAATCGTTTGCTAAGGCTTTCAGAAGGCAGCACGGAATTTCCCCGAGCGAAGCTAAAAAAGCCTCATGCTGTTTTACAAGCTACAGCCGCCTGGTAATTCAGGTGAGTTTGAAAGGAGCAGATCCGATGAAGTACAGAGTGGAAGAAAGAGAGAGTTTTCCTGTTATAGGGGTAAAGAGAAGCTTTTCCTGTGCAAATGGGGAGAATCTGATTGGTATTCCGCAATTGTGGAAAGACATTCATGAGAACGGAACCAATGACAGGCTGCTTGCGCTGAATAACGGCGGTATTAAAGGGATCATGGGAATATGTGAACCGGGTCCTGACAGTATGATGACGTATTGGGCTGCATGCAGCTACAGCGGCGAAACTCCGGAAGGACTTGCTTCAACGACGGTCCCTGCTTCAAAGTGGGTGATCTTTGAAGTAAGAGGCGCGATGCCCGATGCGATGCAGGAGGCGTGGAAAAAAATCTATTCAGAGTGGTTTCCGGCAAGCGGCTATGAACATGCAGGAACCCCGGATCTTGAAGTTTATACAGAAGCTGATGCATACAGCAGCGACTATTATTCAGAAATTTGGATTCCGGTAAAAAAGTAAGGCATGACAAAAAACACTCTTAATGAGTGTTTTTTGCGTTTTGACGAAAAGGCGGGATAACCTTATTTTGATGAATGGTTAGTTTTCAAACCATCTTTGCCATAATTTTGGCTTTGGAGAATCTTCAAGGCCTGCCGCAGCCGCAGCCACAGTTTCTGCAGCCTGCTCAGCGAGCGGTTCCAGTACACCAGGATCACCTTGACTGCCAATGTCTACAATAGCGCTCAGCTGGTTGGCATTTTTGCCGTTTGCCCCTGCAATCTGACCTCCCTGATTTGCATTCTGCCCCTGATTTCCTGAGATTTGACCGCCGCCTTCTGCTTTTACCTTGTTTGCAGCAAAGCTTCCCCCAGTCGCAGTGACAATATTAATGTCTTTAACAGAGACTTTTACATTGACTTTTACTTTAATGCTCAATGTTTTCCCTCCTTTATGTTTTGTTAGTACATGTTATGTACATGCTTGAGATTCCGATTATGTTCTTGTCCACGTATAGATAACCATTTTTACAGAATTCGACATTTTTCTTGGTGGAGACAGCCGGACATATGAAAAATGAATGTTTATACATGATTAAGATGGTAATATTTTTTGAAGTGAATTGGCATAAATGGTTTGAGATTCTAACTAAAACGTACTATCCTTAATAAAAGAATATTGTTTTGGAAGGGAGAACCATGCAAACAAAAAACAATTTAGTAGAAACCCTGAAAAAAATAAATGAAAAAGTAATAGATGAAAAACAAGTTCTAATTAACGCAATAAAAAAAGAAAGAACGATTAAATATCCGAACAGCATTCAATCAAACAGCACAGAAGTTGCGGAGTGGAGAAACAAGCTGATTGATGTTTATGCAGAATCGTTAACACTTCCAAAAGAGAATGCAGTGGGTCTGATTAATAATTGGGGAAGAGAGACGGCTAATCTTCTGGTTACGATTCAGTTTCCCCTTGATCTTGCTGTTGAGGAGATCAGGTTCTACAGGGATCTTATCGGAGAAATGATCAAGGATCAGGCTTCAGCAGACAATCTTTCTTTAGATGAGTTTTATTTGCTGCTTTCGGCGTTTGATTATGTAGTGGACCACGCTATCCATTTAATCAGCGTTTTTTACATGAAGAGCTATTCAGCCAACATTGATTCTGCTAAAAGTGCGGTAGATGAATTATCTGTGCCGATTGTGAATGTTTCTGAAAAAACAGGCGTTCTTCCGCTGATAGGAGATCTTGATACACAGCGTGCCCAGGTGTTAATGGACGTTGCTTTAACAAAGAGCGCTGAGTGCGGCTATGAATATTTGATCATTGATTTATCAGGTGTTCCGGTTATCGATACAATGGTTGCCAATCAAATCTTCAAAGTGCTCGATGCCCTCTCACTTCTTGGCGTTGATACAAAACTCAGCGGAATCCGCCCTGAGATTGCTCAGACAATGACAAGTCTGGGACTTGATTTCAAAGGAACAGAATCATATTCAAGCCTCCATCTGGCACTGAAATCGATTGGTTTTGAACAGGTGAACTGAAAAAATGGCATCTCTTTACAGAGGTGCCATTTTTATAATGACGTTTTAAAAGATGATACAAAGGGAAGAATTTTATCAAAAAAGCTTCACGAGAGGAGCAGCCGTTTTGGAAAACTGGATTACAGATTTTATGGAGCAATACGGATATTTTGGCATATTTCTGATGATTGCTCTTGAAAATATTTTCCCTCCCATTCCTTCTGAGGTCGTTTTGCCTTTTGGAGGATTTATGACAACCAATTCGGATTTGACTATTCCGGGTGTTATCCTTGCTGCTACAGTAGGATCTGTTGTCGGTGCGGTCATTCTGTTTTGGATCGGCCTTCAGCTTGACGTTGAGCGCCTTGAAAAAATCATCGACAAGTGGGGGCATATCCTCCGGGTAAAGAAAAAAGATGTACACCGGGCAGATGCCTGGTTTGACAAGTACGGCATTTGGACCGTTTTTTTCTGCCGGATGGTTCCTCTGCTCCGAAGTCTTATTTCCATTCCGGCCGGTATGTCCAATATGAACTTTGTAAAGTTTCTGCTCTTTACGACTGCCGGAACCCTGATCTGGAACATAGCCCTTGTGCTGCTTGGAGCATCCTTAGGCGAAGCATGGCCGAAGATCAATGATTACGTAGGTGTTTATTCATCCGTGATCTACGCTGTGCTCGGAGTCGCAGCCGTTGCGGTGATCATTTGGTTTGTGCGCAAAAGAATGACAAATCGGACGAGTTAACAGGAAAAGCCAGATCCATTGCGGATCTGGCTTTTTTTAGACGGGTCTAAACGGGCGGTTCCGCATTTCAGGTCAGGCAGCCGTTCTTTCCTCAACATAAGTCTCTTTAAATTTATTCATCATGGAAATATTCACAAGCATGCCGGCTGCTATGCAAAGCAGGATGAGGGAGGAGCCCCCGTAGCTGACAAAAGGAAGAGTCACGCCGGTAATCGGAAGAAGCCCTGCTACGGCACCGAGGTTAATGACAGACTGAATGCCAATCATCGAAGAAATTCCGATGGCAAGCAGCGAACCGAATGGATCTTTGCACGATCTGCTTATCAAGAATCCCTTTAACACAATAAAAGCAAGTAGTCCAATAACAATCATCACTCCAATTATCCCTAACTCTTCGCTGATGACCGCCATGATGAAGTCAGTATGGCTCTCAGGGAGATATCCGTATTTTTGGATGCTGTTACCAAGACCAAGTCCTGCAACGCCTCCGCTGCTGATGGCAAAATAGGAGCTGACAAGCTGATAGCCGGAATCGGCCATATTTTCAAAAGGATCCATAAACCCAGTAAACCTTGAAATCCTTTCGGGTGAAAACACGTCTGCCAGTTTATCCGACACATATAAAAGCAAAAGTCCGAGACCTGCAGCCGCAATGGAAAATACGAAAAGTCTCATAAAACTTCTAAGCGTCATTCCCGAGCACAGAAGAACAATGAATGCGTTCAGAAGAAGGATCAGGGCTGTTCCAAAATCAGGCTGAATCAGGATAAGAACAAAGACAATCACGACAAAAATGACGGGGGGCAGAATCGCATGCCCGAAATCATCCATGTACCGCTGTTTTTTAGCAAGCAGGGCAGAAAGGTAAATGATGACCCACATCTTGGCAAATTCAGCAGGCTGAACGGCCATTCCTCCAAGCTTGATCCAGCTCTGGGCGTTGCCGGCCGTATGTCCGAAAACAAAAACAACGAGCAAAGACCCGATGGTTCCATAGAATAAAAACTTGATGATGCTTTTCTGGAGAAACAGCTTATAAGGAATGAATGCTGTAACGATAAAAGCGGCCGTTCCGATAAAAAGAGACAGACTCTGCTTTTGAAAGAAATAGCTGCTCGTAACTTCGTACCGCAGGATGGATGTAATCATACTTGAACTGTATACCATGACAAGGCCGAAGGCACTCAGCGCGAATACAGCGGCAATCAGGGAATAATCGTAGGATTTTACTATTCTGATGAACATGGTGCAGCTCCTTAAGGTTTCATAATGACCAAGATTGTATACCCAAAAACGTTCTGTCACTAACAAGTTTTAAGAAAAAAAGTGATCCTTCTTTTGTATCGGCACGGTGGAACAGCATTTAAGGTAATTGTAAGGAATGCAAACAATTAAATAGGAATTTTTGTAATCATAGACAGGTTTATGGATTTTCTTTCGATTTTCAGTAAGGCTGAAACCTTGTTATATAACACATTTGAGCACTTATGGTATACTAGCAGTGTAAAATATTGAATATTTCGACAAAGGGGATGCGGACGATGAAGGTGCCTTTGCTGCTGACAGATTTTCTGGATCGGGCTGTAAAGCTTTACGGGGGGAAGACAGCCATCATTGATGATGGGAAAGAGTTTACATATGCACAGGTTGGAGAGAGGGTAAACCGGCTTTCACGGGGACTTGCAGATTTAGGGGTGCAAAAAGGGGACCGGGTTGCGTATCTTGCGCCGAATTCATCTGAGATGTACGAAGGTTTTTATGGTGTCTTGCAGCTTGGGGCTGTGATGGTGCCTCTGAATACACGGCTGATTCCGGATGATTATGTGTACATTTTAAATCACAGTGAAACAAAAGTATTGTTTGTTGATCAAGAATTATATGCTCAAATTGAACCAGTCCGGGACCAATTGAAAACGGTTAAATCCATTCTTGTCCACGGGCTTGAAACCGGGAATGACAATACGTTTGCTTATGAGGAATGGCTCAGTTTATATGAGAGCAGCGATATCGGCCGCCCGGAAATGGATGAAGAGGACCTCGCCACTCTTTTATACACAAGCGGAACGACCGGCAAACCTAAAGGTGTCATGCTGACTCACCGCAGTAATTACCTGCATGCGCTGACCTCTATGCATCATCTCAGAGTGTCGGACAGAGATGTGCTGCTGCACGTGCTCCCGATGTTTCATGTTAACGGGTGGGGATCTCCTTTTTACTACACGGCAAATGGGGCAGTACAGGTTTGCCTGCGGAAAGTACAGCCCGCAGACATTTTCAAAAAGATCAATGCCTATGGTGTAACGGTCATGCATATGGCACCGACGGTCTTAAACAGCCTGCTGCAGTATGCAGATGCTCATGGCTATGAAAAACAGGCGCAGGAAATGAGAATTGTTGTCGCAGGCTCTGCTCCTCCTCCTGCTTTTGTCAAAAGAGTGGAAGAAGAGCTGCAGTGGGAATTTATCCAGGTGTATGGCATGACGGAGGCTTCACCGCTCATTACTACGTCCATCATCCGGGATACTCAAAAGCACTTGGAGCCTGAAGCAAAATACCGTTTGAAAGCAAAAGCGGGCTATGCGTTTATAGGCAGTGACGTGCGTGTATTTACCGAGACCGGTGAAGAAGTGCAGCACAATGGCCGTGTGATCGGTGAAGTGGCAGTCCGCGGAAACGGCGTCATGGAAGGGTACTGGAACAACCCGGAAGGAACGGCTGAAGTCATCCGTGACGGCTGGTATTTTACAGGGGATATGGCAGTGGTTGATGAAGAAGGCAATATTGAAATTGCCGACAGGAAAAAAGACATCATCATAAGCGGAGGCGAAAACATTTCGTCGATTGAAGTAGAAGGCGTCTTATATGATCATCCTGCCGTGCAGGAAGCTGCCGTTATCTCTGTGCCTCACGAAAAGTGGGGAGAAACGCCGCTTGCCATCGTCGTCATTAAAGAAGGGCTTCTCACAAGTGAAGAAGAGCTGATTGCCTTCTCACGCAGCAAACTGGCTCACTTCAAGGCGCCTACGAGAGTCATATTTGCAGACGAGCTCCCTAAAACCGCCTCAGGAAAAATTCAAAAAGTGCATCTGAGGAAGGAATTTTGGAGAGAAAAAGAGAAATTTGTCAATTGAGACATCCAAGAACTAGGGAAGCCTGGTTCTTTTTCAGGAGGAAAAAAATGAAAGCACCGAACGAAATTATACAAGTATGGAGAAAATTTGACGGTTTTCCGATGGAAACACTCACCAAGGTCTGGCATAACAGGAAGTCAGGCCGGAAAAAACAGCGATCCCTTTCAGAGATGAAAGAACACAGGGAGCAGTACGGCATCTCAGGCAATTGCTTTGATTTGTCCATATGGCTGCTTGATGAATTCGACAGGGCGGGAATTGAAGCGTATCCGATTGGCCTTGACCACGGTGCGGTGATAGCACGCGATCAAAATGGAAGACGCTTCCTGTGTGACCTCGGGGATCAGTGGCTCATGCCGATTTTAATAGACACGGATGACGAACAGTTCACAAATGCACGATTGAAAGAGCTTTTTCCGGGTGCAGAAATATCAGCGGAGCCTGCGGGTGAAGATCTGAAAATCACCTATCATCGCCCGAACGGAAAATACTCATCCCAGATCTATCAGACGGCGCCGCTTGACCGGAAGGAGTTTCTTGCTGCAGCCGAGCATTCCCAAAATACCATTCACCCTAAGCCGCTCGTTGAGACACGCGTGCAGCTGCCCGGAGAAACCGCACACTGGGAGTTTTATGACTGGAGGAGCTTCTTAAGCACAAACTCCGGTCTGGTGCATGACAGGGATGCAGATTCCCTTGAAGAATGGACAGACAGAATTTGCGCAAAAACCGGGTATGATGAGGCATTCGTGACAGAGGCCCTCTCAATCTATGAAAAAATGACAGGAGAACTATAATGGAACAGGAACTGCTTCGCATATTTAATGAAAATAGAGAGCCAGTGGGTACAGCCCCGCGGGAAGAAATACATAGAAAAGGCTATTGGCATGAAACCTTTCACTGCTGGTTTGCTAAAGAAGAGAACGGGAAAATCTTTCTTTATTTTCAGCTTCGAAGCGCAAATAAAAAAGATTATCCAGGCATGCTCGATATTACAGCCGCCGGACATTTGCTGGCAGATGAATCTGTGAGGGACGGCATTAGAGAGGTCGAGGAAGAAATCGGTGTTAAACTGATGTTTTCAGAGCTGAAATTGCTGGATATCATTGATTATTCTGTTACAACGGGTGAACTCCGCGACAATGAAATTGCCCATGTTTTTTTATATCCGTTTCATGGAACTAGCTCTGACTTTGTTCTGCAGAAAGAAGAAGTATCAGGGATTTACAGAACAGAACTGACCGCTTTTAAAGAGCTTATTGAAGGAGTCAGAAAAGACATTGTCATAGATGGGTTTGAAGAGGACTCAGATGATAACCGGTGCGTCAAACAAATGACTGCAGGGATGGAACGGTTTGTTCCGCATGAAGATTCATATTATAAGAAGGTTTTAGCTTTGATTGAGCAAAAAATGGCTGGTGTTCTTTGAAACTTTTTATCCTGAATATTCGTATGTAATGATAGGAGGTGCATGAAGATGATTCCAATGTGGGCTGTCATACTAAGTGTAGTGATTCCGGCCATTCCGGTGTTTTATTTTGGCAGAAAAGTAATGGATCAGCTCTATGATGTGAAGCCGGTTATTTGCCAGGGCTGCGGAACGGCTATTGTTCAGACTCAGAATTATATAAATGCCCCCGGTAAAAGAGACTGCGGCAAGTGCGGTACGTCGTACTGACAGAATTGTAACAGCTCTACATGCGAAAGGATTTGCAAAGTATGGAGAAAAATGAACATCCTTTTGATTTTAGTCTTGTCTTTATCATTTTCCTGTTTTCCATCATCAGCTTTCTCTCAATCAGCACGGCTCAGGAATTTGGGCAGTATAACGAAAATTTCCTTGTGAAACAGATTGCGTGGTATATAGTCGGATGCATCATCATTTTAACCGTGATGTATTTTGATATGGAGCAAATACAGCGGATTCAATGGTTTGCGTATGGCTTTGCCATGCTTCTTTTACTCTTTCTTATTGTGGCGCCCGAATCTATTGCGAGGCCAGTCAACGGGGCGAAAAGCTGGTTTCAGATTCCTGGAATCGGTTCCCTCCAGCCCTCGGAACTGTCGAAGATTGCTTTGATCCTGGCCCTCAGCCATCTCATTTCAGCTCATCATGAAAAAATAGTATTCAGCGACTGGAAGAGCGATCTGCAGCTGTTTGCAAAAATGCTGCTGGCAACGTTTGCCCTTATTGCTGTCATCATGCAGCAGCCTGACTTGGGAACATCGCTTGTCCTGCTGGCCATTTTCAGCGGAATGATGCTCGTTTCGGGCATTACATGGAAATTGATTGTGCCCATCTTTCTATTTATGCTATCAGCCGGGAGTCTGATCATCTACCTCATCGTCTTTCAGCCGGACATGCTCAGCATCATCGGTGTCAGGCAGTATCAGCTCGGCAGAATCTATGCATGGCTTGATCCTGAGACTTTCAGGGACGGTGAAGGCTATCACCTGTATCAATCCATGCTTGCTATTGGATCGGGATTAATAACGGGAAAGGAAGCGGGGCTTGGCAATGTGCATTTGCCTGAGGGGCACACTGATTTTATTTTCAGTGTCATTGGAGAAAAATACGGCTTTGCCGGCGCAAGCTTTGTGATCAGCCTCTATTTTCTGCTGATCTACCGGATTGTCAGTTTGTCGCTTGATGTGAAAGATCCGTTTTCTTCCTACGTATGCACAGGAGTCATTTCCATGCTTGCGTTTCACGTTTTTCAGAATGCGGGAATGACAATCGGACTTTTGCCGATTACGGGGATACCCCTGCCGTTCATCAGTTACGGCGGAAGCTCGATGATCAGCAACATGCTCGCAATCGGACTTGTGTTCAGCATAAGCTTCCGCAACAAAAAATATTTTTTTGATTCGTAGGAAAAGAGGTTCATTATGAAAGTAGTCCTGGGTATCATGAAATTCTTTGTCTTCCTGGTTCTTTTCGGGATGCTGCTGTTTTCAGGGTTGATGGCTTATGAATCCGTTTTGCTGGGAGATCATTTTGAAGCTGTGTTTTTCTCCCTGACCGTCATATGCTGCATGTATTTTCTCGGCATGCTGATGGAGAGGTCAAACTTTCATAATGGTCTCGGCATTTGGGATATTGGGGCTGCCATTGCTTTTATTCTTTTTGTTCTTCTAGGCGGACTTGTGTATCACGGAATAAATGCAGCGGGGAAAAACCTGTACTGGATGTTTTTTCCAGGAAGAAAGCCCCAGCCGTCAAAACATAGAATGAGCCATCAAAAACCTTACAGACAAAAGGGAAAAAACCGGTGATGCAGGCAAAACTCAAAAAATCCAAACTCTAAACCTCTTTCGTATACAAAATAGCGACATTTCATCCATTTGTTCTGCACCATTCGACAGCTTTTTTATCATTTCTTGCCTTGTTTTCTATTTTTATGGCTCCCGCTGTAAACAACAGTCGATAACTTTGAATATCTTTAAGGTTCTTTCTGGGTTATTATAATCATACTCATTGTTGCTAGTTTTTGGATAGGGACCGTCATCATCATCACGAAGTCTGCGGAGGGATCTGTATGAGTGTTACATTAGAAGCGAGGAAAATTGAGAATTATGCTGACTTGCCAGATGAAGTATTGCTTGAGCTCGTTCAAAAAGGAGATTCAGAATCGACCGACTTTTTAATCAGCAAATACCGCAATTTCGTCCGTGCAAAAGCGAGCCGCTACTTTTTAATCGGCGGTGAAAGAGAGGATATTGTGCAGGAAGGCATGATCGGCCTCTATAAAGCAATCCGTGATTTTAAAGTGGACAAGCAGGCATCATTCAAGGCTTTTGCAGAATTGTGCATTACAAGACAAATCATTACAGCGATCAAGACAGCGACGCGTCAGAAGCACACCCCTCTAAATTCCTATGTCTCTTTGTACAAGCCCCTGTTTGAAGATGATAACCATACGCTGCTCGATGTGATTCCCGGAACAAAAACAATGGATCCGGCTGCCTTGATCATCAACCAGGAAAAAGCGCTGGATATCGAAATGAAAATGGCTGAAATGCTGAGTGATCTCGAACGAAAAGTGCTCGCCCTCTATATGGACGGCCAATCATACGTTGAAATTTCAGAAGAGTTGAACAAGCATGTCAAATCCATTGACAATGCTCTGCAGCGGGTGAAAAGAAAGCTTGAAAGGTACATGGAAATGCGTGATTACAGCCTTGTATAGAACAGCTAAAATAGCAGGTGATTCTGAGGGCATGACTTTAACCGGTGATGCTTTTATTTTTTGCATATAAAATCCGACATCCATACAGGAAAAAGGAGAATAATGAATGGAAGTACTCCTCATTTATAAAGACAATTCATCAAATAAATTCTGGGAAATCCGTACAAACGGAGAGAGTTTTACGGTAACCTACGGCAAGACAGGGACAAGCGGCGCAGTGAAAACAAAAGCTTTTCATTCAGAGAAAGAGTGCCTGAAGGAAGCAGAAAAACTGATAAAAGCAAAAATGAAAAAAGGCTACGTCCCTGTCCAAAAAGCAGACGGGATCGTAAAAGAATCTTCCATGACTGAGGAGGCTTTCTGGAATCTTCTCTCTCAAGCAAAACGAAGAGGCGAAGACATAGAGGAGCAGATGGAGTGGCTCATCAGCCTCTTATCTAAAATGCCAAATAAAGAAATGGTCCGTTTCGATGCCATCCTGCAGAAACAGATGAACAGCTCATTCTCGTCGAATTTGTGGGCAGCTGCTTACATTATTATGGGCGGATGCTCAGATGACTGCTTTGATTATTTCAGAGCCTGGCTTATTTTTCAGGGAAAAGAAACATTCGAAGGAGCCAAAGTTGATCCTGAACAGCTGATTCCGCTGCTTGAGCGGATGGAAGAAGATGGTGACTTTCCGCAGGCTGAGGACCTGTTATATGCCGCATGTCTTGCATTTGAAGAAAAGACAGGCCGTGATGATGAAGAATATCATGAGCTTTTTGAACAGCTTGAAGGCTATGCACCATACCCGGAAATCGAGTTTGACTGGGAAGAAGATGATGAAGAGGGACTTCAGCGCAAATTTCCAAAACTCTGGAGAAGGTTCGGGGAGGTTCCCATGGAAGGATAGAGATCTGCGTAAAGCGCAGGTCTTTTTTATATGGAATAAGTCATTGACTTTTAATACTTACTAAAATATAATTACTTACATAAAGTAAGTTAATTTAAGGAGGTTTACCATGGGTTTTCATAAGGCGCCAAATACGTATACAGGAGAAGTAAGAATTAAAGTAAAGGATGTAAAGCGTTCTTTAGCATTTTACAAAGAAGTCATCGGGTTTAACGTGCTGAATGAAACAGAACACACAGCAGAACTTACGGCTGATGGGAAAAACGTGCTTCTTTCAATCGAGCAGCCGCCAAATATTGCTCCCAAACAGCAAGGAACCACTGGTCTTTATCATTTTGCCTTGCTGCTTCCTGAACGTTCAGACCTTGGAAGAGTGCTGCAGCACCTGGTCCATTTGAATATTCCGCTTGGTGCCTCGGATCATCATGTGAGCGAGGCTCTGTACTTAAATGATCCCGACGGAAACGGCATTGAAATCTATTCAGACCGTGATGCATCCAAATGGATTTGGCAAGACAGTCAGGTGGCAATGACTACAGAAACACTTGATGCGCAAGGTGTGCTCGCAGAAGCAAAGGGTGAACCATGGCATTCTTTGCCTGAAAATACAGTTATGGGGCACGTTCATCTGCATGTTTCCTCCTTAAAAGAAACGGAAGCGTTTTATGATCAGGGACTTGGATTTAAAACCGTTGCCAGGTACGGAAGACAGGCCATGTTTATGTCCACAGGCGGCTACCATCATCACCTCGGCCTTAATACTTGGGCAGGCGAAGGAGCACCTGCACCAGATCCTGAAAGTGCCGGACTGGACTGGTTTACACTCATCTATCCTGATGCAGATGCAGTTGAACAGGCTGTTGCACGGTTAAAGAACATGGGTGCGAAAACGTTTATTGAAGATGGCTTTGTGATGACTGCTGATCCGTCAGGAAACCGGATTAGATTAATATACTGATGTGATGAACCTTGGCGGCTGTGGCTGTTGGGGTTTTTTTGTTCTGGGGGATGGAGTATCTGACTGGGAGACTTGAGTGGTCTGAGCTGTATAAATATAAAATATTTTGAACACATTGTGAAAGCGGTTGAATAGTTGATTCTAGAGGAGTATAGTAAGAGTAAGGAAAGTTAGTGAAAAACTTCACAAACTTTCCGGAGTATAACCAGCTGGCAGGGATCATATATTTTTTTAATTACTTTTGTGAAAGATTTCACAAAGAGGAGATGGAAATGATGGCTTGGTTAAGAGGACCGAAAATGGCGATTGTTTGGACCGTTCTTCGCATTTGGCTCGGCGTTCAATGGTTTGAAGCAGGAATTGCGAAAATAGCAGGAGGCTTTGATGCCACAGGTTATCTGCAAGGTGCTATTGCAAAAGCAGGCGGCGAGCACCCGGCTGTACAAGGCTGGTACGCTGCATTTTTGAAGCATGCGGCGCTCCCGAATGCTGACCTTATCAACGTTCTTATTCCTTGGGGAGAATTACTGGTCGGAATAGGCTTGATCATCGGACTTGCAACACTTCCGGCATTGCTTGCCGGAGCGTTTATGAACCTCAACTTCATGCTGGCAGGTACAACAAGCACGAATCCGGTCCTCTACACCGCAGCTTTTCTCCTGATAGCGGCTGGTGCAGCAGCCTGGTTTTACGGATTAGACAGACTGGTCTTGCCTTACTTTAAAAATGAGTTTAAACATAAAAAATGGAATAGAAAACATGCAGTTGTTCATTGAAGGTGAAGGCTGGGAAGGAAATTTGGAAGTTGCGCCAGAAATGGTGTTTGTGGCTAGAGAAAAGTTGCAGCACTAAGGCGAGTAGTGCCAGAAATGGCGGCTGGAAACAGAGAAAAGTGGCAGCACTAAGGGGAATAACGCTAGAAATGTTGATCGGGGCCAGAGAAAAGTGGAAGCACCAAGGCGAGTACTGCCAATAAGTGTGGAGCCAGAACAAATGAGCACCACTAATATAAGTTCAGCCACAAATCTCTGCACTAATACAGCATGAATAGAAAAAATCCGAACATATTCCTGATTTTAAAAGGAATGCAGTTCGGATTTTTTTGGTTAAACTATCCTATAAACCTGTTTATAGAGAAGGGATATTCATTTCAGACCATTCTTCCTTTGATGGTCCGTACGCGCCGTAAACAGGGAGACCTGCCTGGCGCATCAGAACGGTCAGCTGTCCGCGGTGGTGAATTTCGTGCTTGAGGAAAAGGGACAGTGTCAGTCCGTTTTGCCATTCGTAGCCAAACACTTCATTTGTTTCCAGAAGTTTTTCGTCGTCCCATTTGCTGACAGCTTCAATGACTGAATCTGCTCCGATCTGGTATTGCTCTGCTATGTCAGAAGCACTTGCAGGCACCTCGCTGCTTCCTGGATTTTTAATGCTCAGCCCCATCGGTTTGAACATGGAATCGTTCGGAACAAGGTGCCATGCGAGTTCCCCGAGTGTCCGGTAACCGGGAGCGGTTTCCTGTTTTAAAGAGGCATCTGTCAGGGCATCAAGCAATTTTTTAGTCAAGACTGCCTCATTTTTGTAATCTGCGAGAAAATTTTCTACGGTAACAAACATCATCATCTCTCCAATTCAATTAGTTTTTAAGAACGTATGTGCTGTTTCGTAAACTAATTCTCCGCAGAATCTTCATTTTCCTCCTAAAAAATATAAAATTTATAAAAGTGTGGAAAAGCCTATATGACATTTATCATGTATGGTCTATGACACATATGTCTGCACAGGCGTTTGAAACCCCTTTATAATTTGAAGTACCTTATTGAGAAGGGAATCAATAACCTATGAGCAAAGAATTACAGAAAAACTTACGAAAACAAGTAGCTCCATATGAAAAAGCCAATACGAAAGCAAGCATCATACAGATGATCAACACACTCGGACCCTTTTTTCTTCTTTGGATTCTGGCATATCAGAGCCTGCAGATTTCTTATTTCCTGACGCTTGCCTTTACGACAGCAGCCGCCTTTTTTCTGACGCGGATTTTTATCATTTTCCATGACTGCTGTCATCACTCGTTTTTCAAAAGCAGAAAAGCAAACAAGATTGTTGGAACCATAACTGGCGTTTTAACTCTTTTTCCTTACAGCCAGTGGCAGCACGACCATTCCATCCATCACGGAACAAGCGGAAATCTAGACAAGCGCGGAACCGGTGATATTTGGGTGTTAACTGTGGATGAGTATCTTGCTGAGCCGGTGTGGCGCAGAATTGCCTACCGTTTATACCGCAATCCGCTCGTTATGTTCGGACTCGGACCTACCTATGTATTTCTTTTGAAAAATCGTTTTAATAAAAAAGGTGCTAGACGCAGCGAGCGTATAAATACCTATCTTACAAATGTTCTGATTGCCGCAGCAGTTGCTGTGCTGTGTTTGACAATCGGCTGGGAAGCATTTTTGCTTGTCCAGGCGCCGCTGTTTTTGATCTCAGGTTCCCTTGGAGTATGGCTGTTCTACGTGCAGCATACATTTGAAGATTCTTATTTTGAAGAAGATGAAAACTGGGATTATGTGAAAGCGGCAGTTGAAGGAAGTTCTTTTTATAAGCTTCCAAAGCCGCTGCAATGGCTGACAGGTAACATCGGCTACCACCATGTTCACCATTTAAGCCCGAGAGTACCCAACTACAACCTGGAAAAAGCACATGTGAACACAGAGCCGCTTCAAAACATCCCGACCATCACCCTTAAAACAAGCCTTCAGTCTCTGAAGTTCCGTTTATGGGATGAGCAGGGGAAAAAGTTTGTCGGCTACAAAGAAATCCGCGCTTACGCAAAAGTTAGAAGAAGTCAGACTGTATAGATGAAAATGGCATGCAGCCAGTAGGCTGCATGTATTTTCTTATGATGTCAAATAACAAATGTATTGCGGGAGCTTCCGCTTTTCTTGTGATAAAATAGGTAAAAAAAGGAGTTTCCACCATGCTGAAGAAATACATTAACAACGGAATATCTCCTTATATCTGGGCCGTCCTCAGCATATTGCCATTTTATTTCATTCTGCAGTCTTCATCTACAGCTGAAATTGCAGTAGGTATATCGCTGACCATTTTGTTTTTTATTATTTTCCGTCTCGCTTTTATTTCAAAAGGGTGGCCTGTCTATCTTTGGAGCTGCCTCTTAATGGCCATCTCCTTCACATCGATGTACCTGTTTACTTATATTTATTTTTCTTTTTATATCGCCTACCAGATCGGCAATATTAGAGACAGGGTGGCTTTTATCACGCTTTATGTCGTTCATCTTGTCGTGACAACTGCAGCCATAAATTTCAGCCTGATTTTAAAAGAATCCTCCTTCCTGCAGCAGCTTCCGTTTATTATCATTACATGCATCAGCGTTATTCTTCTTCCATTTAATATTTATAATAAAAAGGAAAGAGGCCAGCTTGAGGAAAAGCTTGAAGATGCGAATAAGAAAATTTCGGAGCTTGTAAAGCTTGAAGAACGTCAGCGAATTGCACGGGATTTGCATGATACGCTTGGACAGAAGCTCTCGCTGATCGGACTGAAAAGCGACCTTGCCAGAAAACTTGTGTACAAGGATCCCGAAAAAGCGAGAGAAGAGCTGAAGGACGTACAGGCAACTGCCAGAACCGCTCTTAATGAAGTGAGAAAAATGGTTTCCCAAATGAGGGGCATCCGGCTGAAAGAGGAAATGGTCCGGGTCAAGCAGATTTTAATGGCTGCCGAGATTGACTTTAAGATTGAACAGAATGCGGCACTTTCCAATGTGACGCTTCTTACTGAAAATATATTGAGCATGTGCCTGAAAGAAGCTGTAAACAATGTGGTCAGACACAGCGGGGCAAAAACGTGCTATTTCAAAGTGGAGCAAACATGGGACGGGATTATCATGACCGTCAGAGACGACGGAAAAGGCGCCATAACTGAAGGTGATTTTACAAAAGGAAACGGTCTGAACGGCATGAAAGAACGGCTTGAGTTTGTAAACGGAAGTCTTGATATTCAGTCTGAACAGGGGACTGTTCTTATCATAAAAGTGCCGAACGATGTGAAACAAAAGGAGAAGGAGGATCTCATATGATCCGGATTGTAATTGCAGAAGACCAGCAAATGCTGCTCGGTGCTCTAGGATCGCTTTTGAACCTTGAAGATGATATGGAGGTCGTTGGAAAAGCAAATAACGGGGAAGATGCAGTCTCATTGGTAAGAAAACTTAAGCCGGATGTATGCATTACAGACATCGAAATGCCCGGCATGAACGGTCTTGAGGCTGCTGAGGCACTTAAAGAAGATGCGTGCAAAGTCATTATTCTGACGACCTTTTCACGAACCGGGTATTTTCAGCGGGCGATTAAAGCCGGCGTCAGTGCATACCTCCTGAAGGACAGCCCGAGCGAGGAACTGGCAAACTCCATCCGCAGCGTCATGGACGGCAGAAGAATTTATGCCCCGGAACTGATGGATGACGTTTACAGTGAAGAAAATCCGCTGACAGAGCGGGAAAAAGAGGTACTGGAACTGGTCGCTGACGGCATGAACACCAAAGAAATTGCAGAAGAGCTCAGCATCAAAGCCGGCACCGTCAGAAACTACATTTCCACCATCTTCGAGAAACTAGAAGTCAAAAACAGGATCGAAGCCATTTCTCAGTCGAAGGAAAAGGGATGGTTTAAATAAACGTGAAAAACCTCGAGAACCGGGAATTTAGGGGCTTGAGGTTTTTTGTTTTGGCAGCTAGAAAAACCTGAGTTGAGAGCACTATCTCACTGAGTCGGAAGCCTGAAAGTGTTGCTAACCAAGTTAAAGAACACTTTTTCGCTGAGCAGGAGGGTTGAAAGTGTTGCTAATCCAGTTTAAGAACACTTTTCCGCAGAGCAGAAGGGTTGAAAGTGTTGCTAACCCAGTTTAAGAACACTTTTCCGCAGAGTAGAAGGGTTGAAAGTGTTGCTAACTCGTTTAAGAACACTTTTCCGCAGAGCAGAAGGGTTGAAAGTGTTGCTAACCCAGTTTAAGAACACTTTTCCGCAGAGCAGAAGGGTTGAAAGTGTTGCTAACCCAGTTTATGAACACTTTTCCGCAGAGTAGAAGGGTTGAAAGTGTTGCTAACCCAGTTTAAGAACACTTTTCCGCAGAGCAGAAGGGTTGAAAGTGTTGCTAACCCAGTTTAAGAACATTTTCCCCCTGATCAGGAAGCTTGAAAGTGTCACAAACCCGAGCTAGGAACACTTTCCGCTGAGCAGGAAGCCCGAAAGTGTCGCAAACCCAAGACAAGAATCCCTAAGTTACATCCCTCACTCAAAAAAAAGCAGCCCGTCAAACGGCTGCTTCTTCTCTTTTAATCGCTTTATGAATCTGCTTGATGGTTTCAAGGTGCATGGCTTCGTGGAAGAAGCTGAACAAAAAGGTTTCTCCTACTGTATTGAATGTGATGCCTGCACTGTTCGTAAACGGCTGTTTTAAATCTTCATGGTAGTGCTCCGGGATGAACGCTTTGATGCGGTTTGTCTGGTCCTGAAGTACGGCTCTGATCTCACTTAGTGATGGAACGTGCTCTCCCCAGTCGGCAGGAGATGTTCCTGCACGGAATAAATCCTTGTATTCGGCAGGAAGCTCGGGTGTTCCGCCTGAAATGCCGAAGACGATTTTCTCCTGAACGAAGGCAATGTGCCCGAGATTCCAGCGGATATTGTTGGTGAAGCCTTGCGGAATGATATCTGCCCGCTCTTCTTTTATTTTTCCAAGGGTATTCAGCGTAATATCCCTTACCGTTTCCATATGCTTGATCATAATTTGATCCACTCGAATCCCTCCTCATCTTCTTCAATTCTAGCTTTATCCGCTATTTCCTTCCTGTTCATGAAAAAGGAATTTTCGGTAGTGATACAGAATACTTTTAGTGAAAATATTTATACAGCGGAGGATTTACATGCTTACAGAGACGCAATTAAAGGAAATAAAGGAGCTTCAGTCAGAATGCGAGGAGCTTGACAGCATTCAGTTGAAGCTGAACTGGGATATGCTGAAAAGCGGGGGAGATGAACACCTTCTGCATTACGAGGACGGGGTACTTGCTGCTTTCCTTGGAATTTATGGCTTTGGGAGCAAAGCAGAGCTGTGCGGGATGGTGAAGCCTTCTTTCCGCAGAAAGGGCATTTTTACCCGCATGCTGAATCAGGCGCTCGCTCACTGCAAAGATACCTATAGAGAGATTCTCTTAAACGCTCCGGCTGAATCACAGGCTGCAAAGGAATTATTGAAAATCATGCCTTGCACATATTCTATTTCTGAATACCAGATGAAATGGGCTGAAACGCCGCTTGAAGAAGATAATCTCGTCAGTCTGAGGCCTTCTGAGCCTGAAGATTTAACGCTTGAGACACAGCTTGATGTTCTTTGTTTTGGATTCCTTGAACACGAAGCAGGTCCCTATAATCGTTCTCTTAAAAGAGAAGAAAATCAGGATTTTATCATTATTGAATATAAGGGTAAATCGGTCGGAAAGCTTCGCGTCTCCCATTCTTCAGGAGAAGCGTGGATTTATGGCTTTGCCGTTCTTCCAGACTATCAGGGAAAGGGTATTGGGAGAGACACACTGAAGAAAATTGTCTTAAAAGAAACAGGGGCAGGCTTTCCTGTTTTTCTGGAAGTGGAAGCTGAAAATGAACATGCTCTGAGACTCTATGAATCATGCGGATTTAAAGCATTTCATGTCCAGGATTATTATCAGGTGCAATTTTAGAAAAAGAAAAGGATGAAGACGATGAATACTCGCCCAGAGCAAAATGAATTCCCGGTCTATTATAAAGACTATATCGGACTTGTTCCGGAAGGTGATATTGAATATAACCTGAAACACCAAATCTCAGAGACGTTAAAGCAGCTGAATGACTTATCGGAAGAAGAAGGAACCTTCAAGTATGCTCCCGGAAAATGGAGCATCAAGGAAGTCATCGGCCACATAACGGATACTGAGCGGATCATGGCGTACCGCATGCTGTCTATCGCAAGGGGGGAAGCTGCAGAGCTTCCGGGATTTGACGAAAATGAGTATGTTGCGAAAGCTGATTTTAACAAGGTAAGCATGGACGACCTGCTGCAGAATCTTTTTGTTGTAAGAGAAGCCACTCTTCTCCTGTTTAAAACACTCGGTGATCCAGACTGGAAACGGACCGGGATTGCCTGCGGCCAGACTGTTTCTGTGAGAGCCATCGCCTATATCATCGCAGGTCATGAGCTTCATCACAGGAGGATTCTTGCTGATCGATACTTGATCGGCCAGAGTGCTCCTAAATCCTTTTAATATGATTTTTTTAAAACCGTGCCTTTCAGGCGCGGTTTTTTTCAGAAAATAGGATCAATTCATCTACCATTCTTTCGGAAAATTGGTACTATTAAATCATGAAGACTATCAAAAATCCTCAAAATCGGACAAACACTCTAACGGGAAAGGTTCGCAGCCTTTCCATTTTTCACAGGCTATTACTGGCTTTTTTCCTCGTGATTATTATTTTCAGCACGGTGATTATTACGGTTGTTTATGATGTTGTCGAAGACAGGATTTATGAAACAAATATCAATTATGTTTCACAGAATGTCGAAGCCGTTAAAAGGCTGATCAATAAAGAACTTGATTCGTACATGTCAGGAGCAGCAGAATTTGCCCAGGAGGCCTCTGCTGCTTTAAAGTCAGCTGAAGAACTGGATCCGGAATCAGAAGAATTTCGGGAAAAGGAAGCTGAAATCAATGATAAGCTGTATTCTTTTTTCTCCAATCCCTATGTGAAAAACGCGCAAATTGTTACGAAGGAGAATGAATATGTTCAGCGCTCAATAGAGGGAGAGGAAAGAGGGGCGCGTCTTGCTGATGCCGCTCAATTTGCACAATCACAAGTATACAAAAGGGGAGCGTCCATCCCCTATCAGCCGGCCTTTCATAATACGATAAGGGAAACGGGAGTTTACTATACGGGCAATAACATTTCTCTTGGAAACTATCTCACGATAACCACCCCTGTTCTTTCCGATTCAAAAGAATATCTTGGTCTGCTCATTTTAAATGTGGACATCTCGTTTTTAACAGGATCGATGGATTTTAAAAAGCAGTTTAATCAGGATTTGTACATTGCGGATCAGAAAGGCATTATCTCATCGTTAAGCAATCATTATTCGTTCCTCTATTATCCGGAAGAGATCTGGGAACGCATTTACTCAGAAGATGTCGGGGTTGCTGAATTTTCCCTTGAGAAGGGGAACAGGATTGCTGTATATGACCAGCTCGGTGTAAGGGACTGGAAAGTGATCAGCCTGTTGAACGTTGACGATTTGATGGCGGATGCCCATACAATCAGAAACCGTATTCTCCTCCTTACTTCAATTGCCCTCATCCTGTCAGCCGGCATTTGTATTTTTGTCACCTCTACCATTTACAATCCGCTGAAAAAACTTGTGCAATCCATGAAAAGCTTTGGGGAGCACAATGTGGTGACGGTGTACGATGATCCGTATCAGGATGAGATCGGAAGTGCGGGAAGGCAATTCCTCACAATGGTCAAGCAAGTGAACAGGGCTGTACAAAAAGAACTTGAAATAGAAAAGCTGCATCACAGCGAAAAACTGAAAAGAAAGGAAGCAGAGCTTAAAGCACTGCAGATGCAGATAAATCCTCATTTTATCTACAACACGCTTGATATTATCAGATGGAAAACAATGCGCCTGGAAAATGGAGCAGGTCCCGTAAGCAGTACAATCGGCGGATTTGCCAAGCTTCTCAGGTATAACATTTCAATAGATGAGGGACTGGTAAAAGTCCATGAGGAGCTTGCGCACATTGAACAGTATGTCTGCATTCTTTCTCTGCTGCATGACACTGAGATCTCGCTCCAGAAAAAAATGGAGCCGGAGGAAATAGAAAGCTGGCACATTCCGAAATTTATTTTTCAGCCAATAGTTGAGAACGCTGTCATTCATGGGAAAATCCATCAATCCGAAAATGGAGCGATCCACTTGATGATGAGAGAAGAGAAGGGTGCTCTCTATATTGAGTTCAGCAATAACGGCAAATCCATCACAAGAGAAAGAGCAGAGCATATCCAAAACAAGCTCATGAATCCGGAACATGAAAAAGGGAGCATCGGCCTTGTAAATATCCATGACCGAATACGTCTATTGTTCGGAGAGGAATACGGTATTAAGGTGAATCTATCAAACGAAGAAAAATTAAAAGTCACAATCAGGCTGCCCATTATTAAGATCAACTGACAGAGGAGGAAGGCGCATGCTGAAAGTAGTCATTGTCGATGATGACAAAATTGTGAGAGAAGGCTTAAGAGAATTCGTTGACTGGAAAGGCATGGGGTTTGAAGCGGTTCAGACGCTTGCTTCTGCTGAAGATGCGCTTCATTTTCTTGAATCAAATGAAGCAGATGTGGTCCTGACTGACATCGTCATGGATGAAAAAAACGGAATTGATCTTGTCAGGGAATCGGCGAAACAAAATGAGCAGCTGAAATTTGTGCTGCTGAGCGGACACGGAGAATTTAATTATGCGAAGGAAGCGTTTAAACTCGGAGTGTTTGACTATTTGACGAAACCGGTTCAATTCGATGAACTGCAGGAAACCTTCGAAAAACTGAGAGATGTTGTCACAAAAGAAAAGATGAACATGATTAATCATAAGCTTTACCGGAACGCACGGATCAGCCAGCTGCTGAATCAGCTGGTTTCCAATCATTATGACCTGACGCATTCAAAACTGGATGAAATGTCCCTTTTATTCGGAGGCAAGTCATTTACTGTCATCAGACTCTACATCACGAACCTGCATTCCATTTCTCTTTCCAAGGAAGAAATAGAAGCTTCCCTGCAGAAAATGATTTCAGCTCACCCTTATTGTTATCTTTTCAATAACAGACTGTCTGAACTTGCCATATTTGCCTCATCAGATTCCAAAGACCGCATTATTCAGAAGCTTTCCGGTCATTTAGAGGAGCTTGAGAGAAACTCCGGGGCGGCAGTCTCCGCGGGGATAGGCAAAAGCTATGATTCTCTCGAAAAGATCGCTCAATCATACAGAGAGGCAGGAGAAGCCATCACTTACAGGTACTACCTCGAAGATGAGAAGTTCATTGATTATGAGGCGATGGAGAAGCAAAAGATGAATATCTATATGCCTGAAGAAGCAAAGGAAAAGATCATCGCCTTTTTAAATCACGGGGAATTCACTGATCTTCAGGAGTATGTCAGGGGGATGATTGAAGAAAACGCACGGATTAACAGCGAAGACAGGAGTATTTTTTATGATATCAGCATGGAGCTGCTAAGACTTGTCAGAGAGTTTCTTGAAAGCAGGTCACACATTGATTCAATCACCGGTGAAATGGAACGGGAATTTATGTATACCGTTTTAAAGAAACAGACGGCAGGAGAGGTGATGGAGTACCTCGAGTCCTTTATTAAAAAGCTTCATCAGTCTCTGCAGCGCTCACAAAATGATTCGTCCCATGCGATCATCCATCATGTGAAAAAATACATTCATGACCATTTCGGGGATGAGCTCAGCCTGCAGAGGCTCGCAGAGGTTGTCTATGTTCATCCAGCGTATTTAAGCGCGTTGTTTAAAGATAAAACAGGCGAAAACATCCTGCACTATATTTCGAAAGTAAGAATGGAAAGGGCGAAAATCCTATTAAAAGATTTGTCACTCAGGATTTATGATGTCAGCAGTTTAGTAGGCTATGAAAGTTCAAAGCACTTTTCAAAGGTGTTTAAACTGTTCACAGGAATGACGCCCAAGGAATACAGGAACAGCCTTTCTTGAAAATGTCCGCAGAGCAACAACGTTAAAAATGAGGACCAAATCTTAATTTTGTGCCATTGTAAGCGCTTTCTCACCTTCTTATAATTGGAGTATCAACGTTTATAAGGGGTGGAATGGGGGATGAACGTATTGAAGAAAAAGGGGATCATCATGATTTTGGCAGCTGTACTATTGCTTGCAGCAGGCCTCGCAGGCTGTTCTAATGGAACGTCAGGATCAGCAGACAGCAAAAAAAGCGGCGGTAAAAACGGGGGATTTGAGCTTACATACTGGGTAGGTCCAGATGGTCTTGACGAGTACGAGCAGTCTGTTGTCGATGAGTACAATGAGCTGTATCCGGAACACCCGATTAAACTAGTTACAATGCCTGAGGGCGAAGGCGGCGAGCTGATGGCGGCCATGATGTCCGGGACGGCTCCAGACGTATTGATTCTTGCGTACGGAGAGATTGAAAAGTTTGCTTATGCAGGTGCACTTCGTCCGATGGATGAGTTTTTTGACAGCTGGGATGACTACAAGAACATCAACCAGGACATGGTGGAGAAATTCAAGCTGAATGGCAATCGCTACGCCCTTCCTGCAGGTGAATACGCGATGGGTTTCTTCTACAATAAGAAAAACTTTGAAGCAGCGGGCATCACTCCTCCTGAATCCTGGACATGGGAAGACTTGATGAAAACGTCTGAAAAATTGACAAAGCCTGAAGACGGGCAGTACGGGTTTGCTTTAAACTGGGGCCAATGGGCTGACTGGTGGTTTAATATGTTTGTATGGGGAGCTGGCGGAGATTTGACGAAAGCAGGTCCTGACGGCGAACTGATTCCAACTTTTACAGATCCTGCAGTCATTAAAGCAGCACAGTTTTACCGTGATTTGAAAGAAAGCAAATCCATTCAGACTGATATGTCAAGCAAGCTTGATCAGCTTCAGCAGGACTTTGCTTCAGGAAAAGCGTCAATCATTTATCACGGCATTGATGATGTGAAGAAATTTGTGCAGCTTGGCATGAATCCTGATGATTTCGGCGTTCTTCCTATTCCGGAAGGACCGGCTGGAGTAAACCCTACACAGGTAGGCGGCTCAGCTTATGTTATTCATTCAAAAGTTCCAGAGGAAAAAATTGACGCTTTGACAAAGTATTATGAACTTGCTTCAAGCAAAAAGTTCTATGAAGGAAAGATTGAATACTTCCAGGATCAGGGCTTCAGCTTAACAAATACCCTTCCTCGCACAGATATTGATACAGATAAGTACTTTGCAGACACAGCTCCGGATATTCTGAAGGCGATGGAAAACTCCTCAGGAAACGGAAAATTATCATGCTACGGGTCATCGGTTGTATCGCAGTTTATTGACCAGGCCGTGCAGAAAATGTTTGTAGATACAGATCTCGACATCGAAAAAGTGTTTGCAGAAGCTGAAAAAGAGGCCAATAAACAGGCAATACCAGAGTACAATAAAACCATCAAGTAAAAACACAGCCGGGCCAAACAGGTCCGGCTGTTTCGTTTTTTCAACGGTTTTCTATACCTTTAAAATGAGCACCAAATCTTAAAATGGCGTCATTGTAAGCGTTTTCTTTTACTCCTATACTAGAAATATCAAAGAATTAACTTACAGCAGCTGAACTAAAGAAACGGGGTGGGGGCTTGTCAAAAACAAGAGACGGGGGAAATTTGCACGCATTGTCCAATACAGAAATGGTGCCTGCTGCACCTGAGCAGCCGCTTCAATTGAACAAGAGCCTGATTGCGGCAAAGAAGCGAAACAAAAGAGAATACATCACAAATAAGCGGGTGGTTCCATGGCTGTTTCTGCTGCCTGGTATCTTAGCAACCCTATTGCTTAAATACGTCACGATCGGCACAAGCGTTACATGGTCTTTTTTTAATGTCACCGTCCAGGACATGCCGGGGGAATTTGTCGGCCTGCAGAACTATATCAATCTCTTTACAGCTCCGGATTTCGGCATCACGTTCGGAAATACGCTTGTCTATCTCGGTCTGACCCTTTTATTATGTTTTCCGGTTCCAATCATTCAGGCAGTCATTTTAAATGAGATCAGAAGCAAAAAGCTGAAAAACTGGTTCTCGACATTATACATCCTGCCTGCAGTTATTCCGGGCACAGTCATCATTGTCATCTGGAGATGGATCTGGAATCCGGAATATGGGGTGGCAAACTACATCTTCGGCTTGTTCGGTCTAGAAAACCAGGCGTGGCTCAGCGATCCTGAACTTGTCAAACTGTGCATCGTGATTCCCGGAATACTCGGAGGCGGATTATCCGTGCTTCTGTATTATGCAGCTATTCTTGGGGTCCCGAAAGATATTTATGAAGCAGCAGAGCTTGACGGCTGTTCAGGATGGAAAAAAGTCAGGTATATCATTCTGCCAAATATCAAATTTATCATTCTTGTTCAGCTGATCATGACAGTTATCGGCACATTTCAGATTATGGATGTCATATTCCAGTTTACAAACGGCGGCCCTGCAGGGGCATCGAATTCACTGGGTCTGAACATTTACAAGCTGTTCAATGAACAATTCCAGTACGGACAGGGCAGCGCATTATCAACTGTCTTGCTTCTCATCATTGCCATCATTACACTCATTCAGCTGAAAGTCAGCAAAACGGATGCAGACTAAAAGAGGAGGGCCAAATGAAAAAGCGAAATTGGACACAATATGCGACGGTAAGTGCAACGGTCATCATGATAGCGGCTCTTCTTTTTCCATTGTTTTATGCGCTCAGCATTTCACTGCAGGATGAATTTTCAATCTATAAACCAAAGCCGCAGTTCCTCCCCGAGAAGGGCAAAAATGTTGTGCTGGAAGTGGACCTTGCTTCTCTTAAAAATGAAGGCAATTTAGAAGATGCCATCCTTCAGGATGCGACTCTGGCGATTTTCTCAACCTTTATCGAACAGAGAAAAGAAGGAATTACAGAGATTGATTTTATTGGAAAAATGGATGGCAAAGTCATCTTCCGTTCCGAGGCCCATACGTCAAAGCTGGCACTTGAAAATGATTATGGAGTCTACAAACGAACAAACCCGACGCCAAAAGTTCTCCTTGGAAAAGACCGCTACAAACAGTTCATGGAGAATATGGGCTACGAATTTGATCCAGGCGGAATACAGGGTGAAAACATAGAGAAAAGTGAAAATGAATCCGGTCTCGTTCAGTCAGTAAGCGAAAACTTTAAAGAGAAATATCCGCTGAAAGGCGAGCTTGCAAATGTTGGAGTTACGTATTCATGGATGCAGGTCATTGAAAAATATGCCTACTACTTTACGCTGCCTAAATACATGTTCAGTGATTCAGAAGCCGTTGCAAAATACGGACTTTTCGCCTTCGCATTCAATACGTTTCTGACAACGGTTTGGGCCATTTTGTGCCAGGTATTCCTGCCGGCCCTGACAGCCTATCCGCTTGCGAGACTCCTGAAGAAAAAAACATCAGACGCCGTGACGATGTTTTTCCTGATCACGATGATGATTCCGTTCGTCAGCATTATGGTGCCACAGCTCATTCTCATGAAAAGTGCGGGAATGTATGACAACTATTGGGCGATGCTTGTTCCGTGGCTTGTGCCGTCACCGTTTTATATTCTTTTGTACAAGGCATTTTTCCAAAGAATCCCGCACAGCTTGTTTGAGGCGGCAAGAATGGACGGGGCAGGAGAATTTTATATCTTTACGAAAATCTGCATGCCCATCTCAAAGCCAATCATTTCGCTTATTGCCATTCAGGCGTTTATTGCAGGCTGGTCCGATTTCTTCTGGTATTTTATTTCAACTAAGCAGGCTTCACTCTGGACCTTGAATGTGGCGATCTTCAACATGAGCGAATCCCAGGCAATCAAACAGAATTTCCTGATGGGCATTTCGGTTGCTTCCGTTATTCCAATCATTATCTTCACCTTTATTTTTGCAAGACAGCTGAAAGAGGGAGCGCTTGGTTCTTCTGTAAAAGGCTGAAAAACTGTAACGAACCAAACTTGAACTGGAGGAAAACACGATGTCAAACAAAATTCTTAAGGTTGGAATCATTGGATGCGGGGGAATTGGAACTCAAAAACACCTCCCTGCTCTTTCAAAACAAAAAAATGTGGAACTGACCGCTTTTTGCGACCTGGTTGAAAGCCGTGCACAAGACGCTGCTGAAACGTTCGGAACAGCAGGAGCGAAAGTATTTACGGATTATAAAGAGCTCCTAAAAGAAGAGCTGGATGTTGTGCATGTCTGCACGCCAAATAAATCGCATTCTTTTATTACAATTGATGCCCTTGAATCCGGCAAACATGTCATGTGCGAAAAGCCGATGGCAAAAACGGCTGATGAGGCTAGAGCAATGGTAGAGGCAGCAAAAAGAACCGGAAAAAAACTGACGGTCGGCTATCAGAACAGATACCGGGATGACAGTCTGCATTTGAAGAAAGTATGCGAATCGGGCCAGCTTGGGGACGTTTATTACGCAAAAGCACATGCGGTCAGAAGACGGGCAGTGCCGACCTGGGGAATCTTTTTAAACAAAGAAGAACAAGGCGGGGGACCGCTCATTGATATCGGTACGCATGCTCTGGACCTGACGCTGTGGCTGTTAAATAATTACGACGTGAAATATGTGGTCGGCAATACATACAAAGCATGGGACGGCCGTACAAGCGAAGCAAATATATTCGGTGCATGGAAACAGGAAGAATATGAAGTGGAAGACTCGGCATTCGGATTTATCACCATGGAAAATGGGGCAACCATTGTGCTTGAATCAAGCTGGGCTTTAAACACGCTGGATATTGGCGAAGGACAGACAACTCTCTGCGGGACAGAAGGCGGTGCCGATATGAAGGACGGCCTCAGAATTAACGGAGAAGAATTTGGAAAGTTCTTTATGAAAAAACCTGAACTGAATGACGGATCGGTCGCTTTCTTTGAAGGGGAGACAGAAGAACCTCAGGACAGAGAAGCAAGAATGTGGATAGAGGCCATTTTGGAAGACAGGGAGCCTCTTGTAAAACCGGAAGAAGCTCTCCGCGTGAGCGAAATTCTCGAAGCCATCTACGAATCGGCCAAAACAGGTAAACCTGTTTATTTTAAAAAAGAAGAAGCATTTGCCTGAAGAATAAAGGAAACCGGCATAATCTAAAGAAATAGGAAAAGAGCTATCCGCTGCCGATAACGGGGATAGCTCTTTTCAGTCAATCAAAAATACAGCAGAAAGAGGCATCTGATATGACCCTTGAAAAAGTATGGGAAAACCCTCAAATTCTTCAGATAAACCGTGAAAAACCGAGAGCGTATTACATACCTTACCATGATGAGCGCGCAAAAAGCAGAAACCGCCATCTTTCAGATCACTTTCGCCTCCTGAATGGGGAATGGAAATTCAGTTATTTTTCAAATGTTAATGACATTAAGGATGAGCATGTTTCAAACGGAATAGATGTTTCGGACTGGGACCGCCTGCTGGTTCCATCATGCTGGCAGACAAACGGCTATGATCAGATGCAGTATGTAAACGTTAGGTACCCCTTTCCGTTTGATCCTCCGCACGTTCCGAATGAGAATCCGGCGGGAATTTACGTAAAGGACATTCAGATATCTGACCTCAGTGAAAGCAAAGAACAATTCATCGTTTTTGAAGGAGTCAGCGCCTGCTTTTATTTATATGTAAACGGGACATTTGCCGGATACAGCCAGGGTAGCAGAATGCCTGCCGAGTTTAACATCACTCCTTATTTGAAAGATGGAAGTAACAGACTGACTGCCGTTGTCCTGAAGTGGTGCGACGGAAGTTATCTTGAAGATCAGGATATGTGGAGGTATACAGGAATTTTCAGAGACGTTTACTTGCTCAGCCGGGATGTATCCCGCATACAGGATGTGTTCAACAGGGCTGTCTTATCTGAAGACCTCACTCAGGGAGAGCTTCAGATCGATCTAACGGCGAAGGGACGCTGCCATACAGAGGTTCTGCTGAAGGATGAAAGAGGGGAAACAGTCGGTCATATAGCCAGGGAAATAAAAGGAACTGAATCATTAAGCATGACTGTGGACAGTCCTGCTCTCTGGAATGCTGAAAATCCTGTCCTGTATGATCTTTATGTGAAGAGCGGAGAAGAGGTCCTCCATTTTCATATTGGATTCCGGCGGATCACGGTTGAAGACGGAGTCTTTAAGATTAATAATGAAGCAGTCAAATTAAAGGGTGTGAACCGCCATGATTCTCATCCGAAACTAGGCCATACAATTCCTCTGAATCATATGAAAAAAGATTTGCTGCTCATGAAAAAACATAATATGAACACTGTCAGAGCTTCGCATTATCCGAATGATCCAAGATTTTTGACCCTTTGCGACCAGCTTGGTTTTTATGTCATTGATGAAGCGGATCTTGAATGCCATGGTGCAGGAGAAGCGGGTGATATTCACTGGCTCAGTAAACAGGAGGACTGGCAGGCTGCCTTTTTGGACCGTATGGAAAGGCTGGTCGAGAGAGATAAAAACAATCCTTCTGTCATCATTTGGTCACTCGGAAATGAGGCAGGATACGGGATCAATCATATAAAAATGGCGGAATGGGCGAAGAAAAGAGATGCAACAAGGCTCACACATTACGAAAGTGCCGCAGAAGGATATAAAGGGCATGAAAATACAGAAGCTCTTGATATGGAAAGCAGAATGTACCCTACCCTTCAGTATGTAGAGGAATATGCCAAAAATGAAAGCAAGACAAAGCCGATGTTTTTATGCGAATACTCGCATGCCATGGGAAACGGTCCTGGAGATGCGGCGGACTACTGGGAGCTGATTTACAAGTATCCAAAGCTCATGGGCGGATGCATCTGGGAATGGAATGACCATGGAATCAGCAGAACAGACGACAGAGGAAACGTGTCGTATGCCTATGGCGGGGATTTCGGCGAAACCATTCATGACGGGAATTTCTGCATAGATGGACTCGTTAAGCCTGACAGGACCCCTTCAACCGGCCTGAAGGAAATAAAGGCCGTGTATAAACCGGTTCGATTTAAAATGAAGAGCGCCGAAGAAGGGTTGGTTGAAGTAACGAACCTGTTTGACTTTACCAATCTCTCAGATTATGAGATTCAGTGGATGGTGGAAAGGGACGGTGAAGTGGTTCAGCAGAATGTCATCTATGACCTGGACCTTCATCCGAAAGCATCAAAAGTCATTCAGATTCCTTATGACGTTCCAGAAGCATCTGTCAGCAGCTATTACCTGACAGTTTCCCTCCTTCAGAAAAAGACAGCACCATGGGCTGAGAAAGGCCATGAACTCGGTTTTGAACAGTTTCTCCTGCCGGTCATCAGGCAGGTACCGGAAAAACGACCAGGAAAGCATCCTCTCAAAACAGAAAAAAACGGCAATAGCCTTGTGATTTCAGGTCTCGATTTCACCTATGTCTTCAATCTGGAATCCGGCCAATTTGAAAAAGTGTCGCTCAATGACTATGAATGCCTTGCTGGAATTCCGTCCTTTACTGCTTGGAGAGCTCCGATTGATAATGATGCACCAATTTTACAAGAGTGGAAGAAACATGGTTTTGACAAGCTGAATATGCACACATACAAGGCGGAAGTTGTGCAGGAAGATGAAAGCTTGATTGAACTGCAGGTCCATTTTTCATTAAGTGCATTCAGCCGTTTTCCGGTGGTAAAAGGAACAGCAAACTGGAAGGTGCACAGCAGCGGAGCCATTGCCGTTACCTGTCAGGCTGATGTAAACGGTGCAGTTCCTTATCTTCCGAGATTCGGTCTTGAGATCCCAATGCCAAAAGGGAACGATGAAGTGGAGTATTTCGGAAACGGACCGCACGAAAGCTATATGGATATGAAGTCATCCGTACGGAAAGGCAGGTATCTCACAACCGTTCAAGGCATGCACGAGCAGTACATTTATCCGCAGGAGAACGGCTCACGCTACGGAACAGACTGGGCGATTGTGTCCAATGAACTTGGGATGGGGATGAAGTTTTCTTCAAATGAAGGCTTCTCATTTAATGTTTCCAGGTATGCTCTTGCAGAGTTGACGGCTACTTCACATGATCATCAATTACAAGAAGACAACAGCAGAACATGGGTGTATATTGATTACAAAATGAGCGGTGTCGGCTCAGGAGCATGCGGGCCTGCGCTTGCTGAAAACTATCAGCTGAATGAGAAGAGCATCAGCTTTTCATTTGAAATGGAGCCGGTATTTAAAGAGCATTAAGAGTCAGTCGAAAAGACCAACCGGAAAACGGCTGGTCTTTTCGGTTTTCACACAGTGTCCGTCATTCTCTGTTAATGAGTAAAATAGACTGATGGTATAAGAACTTCATTAAAACCAAGAGTTCGGACGGGGGAAGCGGAATATGGATGTTTTTATTGAAAAAGTGGACCGCCAGACGGCTGCTGAAATTCTGGGGTGGCGCTATGAGGCACCGTATGACTTTTATAATATGGATGTAAGCGAAGAGAACATTCATGGAATGCTTACACATCCCTACTATGCAATGAAGAACAAAGCGGGGGAGACAGCGGGCTTTTTCTGTTTCGGCATCACGGCTCAGGTTCCAAGCAGATATATGGCTCAAATCTATGCTGGAAACATGATCGATATCGGACTTGGCATGAATCCTCACTTAACCGGAAAAGGGCAGGGATCTGCTTTTTTTGCCTATATTCTCAATCAGGCAAGAGCAGGCTTTCCGAATACCCCGCTGCGGCTGACAGTAGCCTCCTTTAATGAGAGGGCTTCACGCGTATATGAGAAAGCGGGCTTTAAAGAAGCGGTAAGGTTTGAGAAAGAGAGGGTTATTTTTAAAGTTATGGTGCTGGAGGAGCGTGGATTTAAAAGCAACCAGCAAGCTCAGGTATGATTGAGCTTGCTGGTTTTTATCCTTTAAGCGATCCGAAAAAAAAACAGGATCCCGAAGATAAGAAATGCTCCAACAATAGTCAGCAGCACAATGATGCTTATGAGAATCCATCCAAGTTTTTTTCTGCCGGTCCGGATAAAGAAAGCGCATAGAGCGAAAATGGTAAAGAAATAACCAAGTACGGCCCACAGCCACCTGTTTTTATTGTATTTCGGAGCTTTAATGAATAAGTAAACCGCAAAAACAGCACTAAAAAGAAAATTGTATATCCATTCCATGCATCAAAACCTCTATTTCTGTTTTGTTATGAATCTTAATTTCTACTGAAAAAAATGACTTCTGTTAAGAGAGGCAGATCCTCCTAAATGTAATCATACCCGAATCGCCCTTGCTATTCATTCATTGTACCGTTTGCTTCCTGAAAACGGCAATAAAAAAAGAGTACAAACCATGGTAAGGGCCATAAGGAAATGAGAAATTGACCTTTCAGTGCTGCTGGAATGATGTGAAGGGTTGTAAAGAAGTGAGAAATGACCCTTTAGTGCAGCTGTAGTGATGTGAAGGGTTATAAGTAAGTGGAAATTGACCCTTTAGTGCAGACGGAGTGATGTGAAGGGTTATAAGTAAGTGAGAATTGACCCTTAAGTGCAGCTGTAGTGATGTGAAGGGTTATAAGTAAGTGCGAATGGACCCTTCAGTGCAACCGTAATGATGTGAAGGGTCATAAGGAAGTAAGAAATGACCTTTCAGCCTAGCCGTAGTGATGTGAAGGGTCATAAGGAAGAAGGAATTGACCCTTCAGCCCGGCCAGAGCGATGCGAAGGGTCATAAGCCAGTGTGAAATACCCCTTTAGCCCAGCCAGAGTAGTGTGAAGTGTCATAAAACAACAAGAAAAAACCCTCCAATCCGGCTCAAGCCTACTGAAGGGTCCTAAAGCATGATCTAATCCTTAAGCCGGAAAAAGTCACGAAAGCCGCCTGCTCTCCGCAACATCCAGCCTTCCTAAACAGCCGTCTGATTCAATACATGCTCGATAAACTTAAGCGTCTGATCAATGATGATTGGCTGATCATGGTCAAGTGTTGCCACATGGTAGCTGTTTTCAAGCACAATCATTTTTTTATGCTCAGAAGAGATTTCATCCATGATGAGTCTGGAGTTATCCGGCGGAACAACGTGGTCTTCTGTTGATACAAAAACGAGTGCCGGGCATTTGATTTCATGTAAGTTTTGTCTCACAAGCGCCATAAGCTTATTAATTTCTTTTATGGATTGAACAGGCGTTTTATCGTAAGCAAGCTCGGTAACGGCAGGATTCTTAATGTCAGATCCGATGGCATCGAGAAAGCGGGCCTGAATCTGCTGGGCGCCTGCCATTGTCGGGATGTCGACCGCTGCGTTGATCGGTATAATCGCTTTGATTTCCGGGTGCTTTTGGGCAAGGTAGAGTGTCAGGGTGCCGCCCATGGACAAGCCGGTGACGAAAATGGTGCTGCAGCGGTCTTTAAGCCACTGGTAGCCTTCTTCTACAGAAGCGGTCCAATCCTCATATGTGGTTCCTTCCATTTCCTCGTAGTGCGTGCCATGTCCTTTGAGCCTCGGACCGCATACGGTGTATCCGGCTTTCGCATATGCCTCGCCAAGAGGACGCATGCTCTGGGTGGAGCCGGTAAATCCATGCGATACGAGAATTCCGATCGAATTGCCTTCAAAGTAAAATGGTTCTGCTCCTTCTAATACGGGATAACGTTCTGACATCCTCATTCCTCCTTTAAAAATGAAAACCCTTTCTCAGTACGATTCGATACTGGGCATAGAATCTCCTACTTAAGAATGAGATTCTTCGTTCCATTTAAGGATTCGAAAACTGTGAAATTGTGGTAAACTTTCTCTTATTACAGGACGGAGGATACAGAAATGAAGCAGCTTAAACACGTTCATCCGCTCGGCTGGAACATCCTGATCGGAACCATTTTCGGGCGCATGGCCACATCAATGAGTCTTCCATTTTTAGCTATCTATTTAACTCAGGTGAAGGGCGTATCGGCCGCTATGACCGGGACGATTATCGCCGTAAGCTCGCTAGCCGGCATTTTATCAAGTTTTTACGGCGGATATCTGTCAGACAAACTGGGCAGGAAAAAAGTGCTGATCACATCTATTTTCGGATGGGTCTTCGTCTTTATTGGCTTTGGCGCTGCAGATACAGTTCTCGCATTTTTCATTATGAATGCGCTGAACGGAGTATGCCGCTCCGTCTTTGAGCCAACTTCAAGAGCCCTTTTATCCGATCTGACAGAACAGAAAAACAGGCTTCTTATCTTCAATTTAAGGTACGCTGCAATCAATGTGGGAGTCGTTTTCGGGCCGCTGCTCGGCATTTATTTAGGTTCGGCAAAAACAACGTCGCCGTTTTTTATAGCCGCGATTATCTATGCTCTGTACGGATTCTCCCTTCTGATTACGTTCATGAAAACATCACATAAAACGGAAACGAAGGAGGCTGCGCGGATATCTTTTAGAGAAGCCGTGCACGTGACAAGAAAAGATAAATTGCTGCTCCTGTCCCTGGTCGGCATCATCCTGTGCATCACCGGATTTTCCCAGCTGACCTCGACGCTGCCACAATTTTTTGCGATGTCGCCTGACATTAAAGACGGGGCTAAAACATTTTCGATCCTGCTGTCTCTAAACGCCGTCACAGTGCTGCTGATTCAATATCCGATTGTAAGAGCGGCCAAGAATCATCCGCCTATTTTCTCTATTATTCTAGGGAACTTGCTTGTCGGACTCAGCCTGTTCAGTTTTGCATTCGCGCACAGCATCTGGCTTATTGCACTGGTCGTGATTTTGTTTACAGTAGGAGAGGTTCTGCTCTTTTCCATGATGGACGTCCTGATTGATGAACTGTCAAACCCTGAAATGAAGGGAACGTACTTTGGAGCCATGGGCTTTACCCAGCTTGGAAATGTCATCGGCCCCTGGATTGGCGGTGTCCTGCTTGATGCATATGGAATAAGCAGTCCGGCGGCCGTCTTCAGCTGCCTCATGCTTGTGACCCTTTCTGGTATTCCGGTTCTTTTTCTGGTGAAAAAAGAGATGGAGAGAAAAACCGAAGCGAGCGTTCTTAACCAACAGGCACACATTTGAAAAATGTTAAAAAATTGAAACTTATGGAACCCTCTGAGCGTATTACATAAAAAAAGGGGGACGTAACATGAAAAAACTTGGCGCATTTTTTGTTATTGCTGCTGCACTGCTCTCGGGAGGATGTTCGCTTGAAGCGAATGCCGTGCCGAAAGACGTTAAGAGTGATATCCAAAAAGAATTCGGAAAAGACATCTATGTCCCGGAGTTTGGTGACTACCCGGTGACGCATGCTGCTGTTATTTATCCGCCGGCTGGCATGGAAACGAAAAAAAAGGATCTTGTACTATCTTATGGCAGCAAGCTTGGGAAGCTGGAAGAAGTGGCGGCGAATGAAGAAATCAAAGCTCTTTACGGGCCTTACAATGGAAAAAGACAGTTCACCCTGACATACAGCACCTATAAAATAGATATAGACAAGAATGAAGAACGGGAAGTTGATGGAGAAAAGATTCAATACTCCGAGTCGGACGGAAAGTATGTGTTTGCTAATTTTAATGCAGACGGCGGCTCCTACCGGCTGGAGTTTATCCTGGATAAAGAATTTTCAGAAGAAGATGCGCTTGATGTAATAGAGGATGTGCTTAAGCATACAGAAGAGAAGTGATTTCGGTCACTTCTCTTTTTTGATTACATAGATCTTTCTGCCTTGCTGTCTTTCATTTTTTCAGTGTAAAACGGAAGGACAAGAAGCACAAACAGGCAAAACGCAACAGCCTCAAGAGACAGAAGATACCACGGATACGGTCCGAGGAAATCAATCGGTGTCGGGTTCACAGGCTTTTGCGAGAGGAACATATAATTTCCTCCAAGAGCGCGATTGACGAAAAAGATACAGACAGCGGCTATATTCAGAAAGCCCATCGTTTTAAAAACCGACTTGAACGTGACCTGATATCCCTCCGTCCATACAAAAAAGAAGCAGGTCATCATGATGACGGAATGGGTCAGGAAGAAATGGAAATAGCGGAGATGTGGGAAGCTGTAGTTAAGTTCAGGGGTCAGGAGCGCAAGTCCTGCGCCTGCAATTCCGATGAAATACACGATTTCAAAAATACGTCTGTTTTTTGTGATCAGCAGGATGATGCACAAAAACAGACTCATGCTGCACAGTTCAAGCGGCAGGGTATAGGCGGCCTTCCACGTTCCATTCCAAAGGAGCCAGATATGGTAGGCGGCTTCAAACAGCACTCCGGTCCCTGCAAGCAGAAGTCTGAACCCCAAATTCCATTCCTTTTGGAGGAGTGTATGCCGCATCGCATACATACCGGCAAGCAACAGGAGCAGAAAACCAAGTCCTGCAAGATGAGCTGGAGAAAATAACGAGAAGGGATTCTGATCATAGGCTGTGCTGAAAAAAGAATTCACCGGATTCATCTCTCTTCATTTTTTCTTCATTATAAGGGTTTCAGAGTTTAATAAAAAGATAAAAATTGGAAAAAATAAGTTGAATATTATCACTTTGTATATTATTATTAAAATTGATAATAAAAGTTGGAGGGTTTTTAAGTGAAGAGAAAAATGGACTTGATTCTTCATCCTGTCCGGTTAAAAATTGTCCAGTCCCTTTTAAATGGAAAAACGATGACGGTGCATCAGCTGGCTGAACGGACTCAAGATGTTCCACAGGCTACGTTATATAGACATCTGAATAAGCTTCTTGAAGCAAACATCATTTCTGTGGTTCAGGAAAATCAGATCAGAGGAACAGTTGAGAAAGTATATGCGCTGAATGAACCAGCCATTCAGTCCCATGAGGATTTGCTCAATCTCACAAAAGAGGAGCATCTCCAAATGTTTATGCATTTTACCACTCACCTTATGGGGATGTATGAAAATTATTTAGAGAAAGAAAAGCCTGACCTGGTAAAGGACGGCGTTACTTACAGGGTGGCAAATGTCCATCTCTCAGACGAGGAGTATATGGAAACGGCACAAGAAATCGGAAAGATCATTTTGAAGGCAATGAAAAACGAGCCTTCACCTGAACGAAAAAGCAGAAACATCGCAACGATTGTCATACCTGAGTAGAAGCCATTGGGGGGAATCTCTTATGAAAAAATTGGATGTAAAGCTTGCATTGTTTATTGGAGTTATATGTTTTGGAGCAGGTTTTTTGCTCCTGCCTTACCAATTAGAGACTTTAAAGTCAGCGCTTCCGCAAAACGAGTTTGAGAAGATGACAGCGGATATGCCGATGGTGATTACGTCTCTGGCTTTTTCCGCGCAGCTGTTTGTTATGAGTTTCCTGTTAGCCTGGGCAGGGTTTAACCTTGCTCGGAAAACGGGTTTTTCGTTTGACATTCTGCAGTCCTTTTTTGAAAAAGGGCAAAAGAAATCGTTCGGGGGTAAACCTTTCTTGCTTGCAGTCTTTTTTGGAGTGATAACAGGATTCCTTATTGTTGCTTCGGATCGTTTTTATTTTGAAAGCCGCATTCCTCAATTAAATGAGTACAGCCCCGAATTCTCATGGCTTGGTTTGGCTGCGGGTGTAATAGGGGGAGGCGTTTTTGAAGAAACGCTTCTTCGCCTGTTTTTTGTCTCCTTTCTTGTTTGGGGATTCCGCAAGATTCTAAAGACAGATAACAAGGCAGTTTATTTGGCGGCCATCCTCATAGCTGCTTTGGGATTTGCTGCGCTGCATTTGCCCTTTACATCCGTCGTGTTCGGGGAGCTGACAGGGTTAATCGTGTTCAGAAGCTTTTTGCTTAATGGCATCGGTGGAATTTTCTTCGGTTATCTCTATTGGAAAAAAGGATTCGAATACGCAATCATTTCTCATATGTTTGCCCATATTTCCATGCAGCTGCTGTTTATTCCACTATTCTACTAATGGGAGAAAAGGAGATTTACAAATATGATTAACGTCACGGGTGCATCAAAATCGTTCGGCAGTCACTCAGTGCTGAATGATGTGAATTTTAAAGCGGAAGAAGGGAGGATTATCGGGCTGCTCGGTCCGAACGGTGCGGGAAAGACAACGTTTATCCGGATCCTGAACGGCGTCATCAAACCTGACAGCGGCGAAATCTCCATTTTTGGTCATGATCCTGCCACAAGCGGAGATGAGATCAGGAAACTGTCAGGTGTTGTGACAGAAAGTGCCGGCCTATATCACCAGTTAAGCGGACAGGAGAATCTCTCTTTTTTTGCTGATTTATACGGCGTAAAAGAAAAAGCGAGAACGGCAGAGCTGCTTGAGCTTTTTGATCTTGCCGAACATAAAGACAAACCGGCCGGAACCTACAGCACAGGCATGAAAAAACGCCTTGCTCTCGCGAAAGCACTGCTGCATAAACCAAAGCTTCTTTACTTAGATGAGCCGACAAACGGACTGGACCCGGACGGCATCAAGATGGTCCTTTCCTATTTAAAAAAATATAACAAAGAAACAGGTACAACCATCATTATCTGTTCCCATGTTCTTCATCAGCTGGAACCTGTCTGTGACTCTTTTGCGTTCCTTGAAAACCGGACGATTGTTGAACAGGGCACGGTATTTGAGCTTTCAGATAAATACTTGAAGGATGTCAAAGTAAGGGTGTTAACGGAGCCGGCTATGATACAAAGGGATGCAGCCAGTTTTCCTTTTGACCAGCTGAAACCGGGAGAAGCGGTATTTACTCTGCCTTCTAAAGAACACATTTCAGGACTGCTGAAGGAACTATTAAAAAAGCATTCTATTTATTCCGCTGAGATGGTAAACAGCGGACTTGAGGCCATCTATTTTAAAGTAAGGGAGAAGCACAATGAACAGCACAATCATGAAGGCCATCATTAAAAAAGACTTGAGAGACATTATCCGCAGCAAGAATCTGTTTGCCGTACTGATCATTATCCCTGTTCTTTTTTCAAGCGTCATCCCTGCAGCCATTCTTTCTGCCGCTCTCTTTTTAGATCTTGAGGAACTTGCCGGGAGTGACGCGGAGAGGATGATCTCGAGCTTCATGACCCAGCTGAACCGGGAAAGCATTGCTTTTGAGACAGTTGAACAGCAGTTTGTCTTTTTATTTTTAAATTACATGCTTCCATCTCTTTTTCTTCTCGTTCCCATTATCACAGCAAGCGTAGTCGCTGCGAACAGCTTTGTTGGCGAAAAAGAGCGGAGAACACTTGAGAGCCTGCTGTTTTCGCCAGTGTCTGTCAAAACGCTGTTTGTAAGCAAAATCATTGGATCGTTTCTGCCATCGCTGCTTGTATCGTTAGCAAGTTTTGTTCTAAGCGGGATAATTATCAACAGTCTCGGGTATCAGCTGTACGGACAAATGATCTTCCCGTCCGCCAACTGGCTAGTTCTTATTTTCTGGCTGTCTCCGATGGTTTCCCTGCTGACAGTCCTGCTGAACGTGCTGATCTCTTCACGGGTGAAGACGTATCAGGAAGCGCAGAACATCGGAGGGGTTATCGTCCTGCCGGTGGTGGCAATGATGGCCGGCCAGGCAAGCGGACTCTTTCTCGTCGGAGCTGGTGTTACCTTTTTAATCGGGCTTGGCCTGCTCCTTGTTAATCTGCTGCTGGTAAGCAGAATGGCAAAGTTCAGCGACCGGTATATGCTGTTTGAGAAGCAGATTCATTGATATTGAAAATTGGAGAGTTGAATAGTGCCATCAAGCAGGGAGATTTGGAGGTTGATGGCACTTATCCGGAAGAATAGAACCCTCAAACAGAGTAATCTCAGAGTTGATGGCACTTATCCGGGAGAAAGGGACCATCAAGCGGAGCAAACACAGACTTGATGGCACTTATCCGGGAGAATAGAACCCTCAAACAGAGTAATCTCAGAGTTAATGGCACTTATCCAGAAGAATATAACCCCCAAGCAGAGAAATCTCAGAGTTGATGGCACTTATCCAGCAGAAAGGAACCCCCAAGCAGAGAAATCTCAGAGTTGATGGCACTTATCCGGCATAATAGAACCCTCAAGTGGAGAAATCCGAGAGTTGATGGCACTTATCCGGCAGAATGGAACCCTCAAGCGGAGAGAACTCAGAATTGATGGCACTTATCCGGCATAATAGAACCCTCAAGCGGGGAGATTTCAGAGTTGATGACACTAATCAAACAAGGGAGAGCGAATAAATGGATACAGCTATACTTGTACTTGATATTCAAAAGGGCTTTATCAGCCAAAAAGCTCGAATGCCCGCAGCAGCACATCAAATAGAACCGATGCTGGAGAATGTAAATGACATTGTGAAGAAAGCTGATCATAAAAAAATACCTGTAGTTTATATTGGCAATGAATATGAACCAAGACAATTCATGGCCAATTTTTTAACGAAAAAATCAGCATTAAAAGGGAGCGAGGGTGCTGAGCTGGATGAGAGGCTTCTGAGGGTGAATGATTGTTATTTTTCAAAAAGCAAATCAAGTGCATTAAGCAATCCGGAGCTTGTTTCCTATTTAACGGCTAACAGAGTTAAACACTTAGTGATTGTTGGTTTATTTGCAGAAGCCTGTGTGGCTGCAACTGCACTCGATGCCATCCGCAGGCGATTCACTGCAGCAGTTGTAAAAGATGCAATAGCAAGCATGAGTGATGCAAGGAAAGAGAAGTCTTTAAAGTACATGCATTCAAAAGGGGCTGCAATCATTGATTCCTCTCAGTTATTCAAGAATACCTTCATGGAAAACTTGGGATAGTTCTTTAAAGTTTCTGTCAATCAAATCGTACCGGGCGAACTGGTCCTCAGACTGTATAACTATAAAACAACCCCCGCTGATAGATCAGCGGGGGTCTTTACATTAAATCTTTAGATCAATCTTTGCATTTTTCTTAAGTTCTTCCACTTTTTGAGCCAGAAGCTCCTGTTGTTTTTGCTGTTTGAGCGATTGCTCGATTTGCGGTTTTACTTCCTCAAGCTTAGGTACTTCCTGTTTTGCTGCTTTTCCTTGCTCTGCGTACTGGTCATACGTTTTTTGGATCTCTTCATCAGAGATTTCACCTGCAGGCACTTCTTTTTCGATATATTGTCTGAATTTAATGTCATCGGCAATCTGCGACTCAAGAGTTTTCATGTCCATGCCTGATTTTTTGAGTGCTGCTTCAAATTCTTTTTCTGTTTTGAATTGTTTTTTCGTTTCATCAAGCTGTTTTTTTACGTCTTCATCAGATGCTTTGTAGCCTTTTTTGTCGGCTTCCTGCATAAGAAGGGTTTGTCCTACCAAGCTGTCAAGCGTCTGCTTTTTCACTTGTTCGGCAGCTTCCTTGGACGTTGGATCCTGGCCCATTTGCTGCATTTGTCCTTGAGTTGCCTGAAGGACGCTGTTGTAGTCTTTTCCAAGAATCTTTTCATCATTAACGAGAGCGACCGTCTTCTTTTCATCCACTTGCTGTTTTTCTAATTTTTTCTGCATTTCTTCCATTTGCTTTTGCTGTTCCTTCTGCTGATCGGTTTCGGCTGTTTTTGCTTTATTTTCCGTTTTAGCCTCTTTGCTTTCTTCGTTGCCTCCGCATGCGGCTAAAACAACGGCCATCAGACCTGTTATGAGTGAAAACATTATTTTTTTCATCATCGATCTCCTTCCTTTAAGCTAGAAGTATAATTTTTTCTAAAAAAAATCATCTAGTGCGCATTATAAAGGAAATGAATTGAAAAAGAAACCTTATGGGGCAGTTGTAACGAGATGTAATAAGATTGAAACCTTTTTTACGGGCAATATGATGCCGGAAGATATGTTAGAATATGGGTATTGAAAAGGGGGAATCAATCATATGGGAAAAGTGGTCGGTTTTGAATTAAGCAGCCAACATCCGGAAAAAGCGGCAGCATTTTATGAAGCGGTATTCGGATGGGAATCAGGGGAACCGGTTTGGGACTATAGAGAAGTAAAGACTGGACAGGTTGCAGCTGAAATTACCGGGGGAATCAGCAAAGGACCGGAGGATTTTCCTCATGGAACTAGAATCCAGATAGAAGTAGATTCTATTGATCAGACACTTGCCGCTGCAAAAAGGAATGGAGCTGTTATCGTCAGAGAGAAAATGGAATTTGACGATTTTTATCTTGCTTATGCAACAGACCCTGCAGGTATTGGGTTTGGTCTGATTGAAAGAAAGAATTCTTTACATAAAGGAGATTGACCAATGGCTAAACTGCCTCCAAAACCATGCTCAGAATCACGCGTTTTTCAAACAAACCGCGTGCTGCCTCCTGATACAAATAATCATCAGACCCTGTTTGGAGGAAAGCTGATGGCCTATATCGATGTTGTCGCATCCATTTCAGCATCCAAGCACTGCAGAACAGAATGCGTCACTGCCTCAATGGATTCGGTTGATTTCCTGCACCCGATCCGTCCGGCAGATGCGGTCCATCTTGAATCATTTGTGACATTCACTGGAAGGTCGTCAATGGAAGTGTTTGTAAAAGTAACAGCAGAGGATTTAAAAAGCGGGAAATCAAAGGTCGCAGCAACAAGCTTCATCACGTTCGTCTCACTTGACGAAAATGGCCGGCCAAAAGAAGTTCCTGCTGTCTTTCCGGAATCTGATGAGGAAAAATACTTATTTGCAACAGGTGATGAGCGCTCGCAGATCAGAAAATCAAGAAGAAAAGCAAGCATTGCCTTCTCTGAACAAATTAAACAATATTGAGGAATCATTCATGTCTATTCTATACAGAAGACTTCTTGCAGAAGAGGTAAAACCAGGCATGCTCGACCATTTTGTCAGGGATCAGAAAACAGTTCGGGTATGGTATGCGGAAAATGGCCAGTTCAGGGAAAAGGAAGATTCTTTTACCGATGATTGGGACCGTGAAAAGAAGAATGAAGTCATTCAATCCCTCAGGCAATGCATGCGGGCTGGAGGAACTGTCATTGGCGCCTTCCTGGGAGAGCACCTGATAGGTTTTGCCGCGGTTGAAGGAAAGAAGTTCTGGAGAAGCCTGCACTATCTTGAACTGTCATACATTCATGTCTCAAAAGATACGCGGGGGAGAGGGACAGGTCTTGAGCTTTTTAAACTTGCCTGCACAAATGCCAAACAAATGGGTGCTGAAAAACTGTACATTGGCGCACATCCATCCGTGGAAACACAGCATTTTTACCGGAAAGCGGGCTGCGTCCCTGCTAAAGAAATTAATGGGGAGATTTACAGCCGCGAGCCGCTGGATCTCCAGCTTGAAGTGTCACTTGATCCTTTTTAAGGATCTTTTTTTGTTTGAATTCTTAACAGAATCTTCATTGACTTTTTCACTACTGCGCCATATAGTTAAATACGTTAAAAGTTAAATTGTTGAACTATTAATTTTTTGATAGTTGGCGCACAAGACACCAAAGGAGGTATTGAGCATGTCATGCAGCAAAATTACGGAGCTTGTTGACCGGTACATAGCGGTTTCCTATTCTGTGACGAATAACGCGGAAACGCTTGTAAAAGAACAAATCGGCAGTGATCTGACAAATGATCAGCACTATATGCTGAGATATATGAGTCAGGCAAAGACCTGCACATCGACTGAACTGGCAGCTGCTTTTAATGTGAAAAAAAGTGCCATAACGGCCATCATTACACGTCTTCATGAAAAGGGACTGATTGAACGCGACCGGGATGAAAATGACCGCCGAGTGGTTTACTTAACCCTGTCTGATAAGGGGCATGAGCTGTTTGAAAAAGCGGAAAACCGCATACATACGCTCGTGGAATCATTTATTAATAAATTTGATCCCGAAGAAATCACGCAGTTTATTGAAACCTATGAAAAGCTGAACAGACTTCTGCTTGAAAACAAAGAACATCATACGGGGGAATCTGAGTGAATACGATTATTAAACAAAAATGGCTTGTCCTGATTCTTTGGATTGCTGTGGTTGCCGGACTGCTGTTTACAGCTCCGAACATGGCGGACCTGGTCCGGGAGAAGGGCCAGATTGATGTTCCGGAGGGCTATTCCTCTTCCTATGCATCTGAAATTCTTGATGAGGTGCAAAAAGAAGAAGGCGGGGAAGATTCAAGTTCGGTGGCTCTTGTCTTTTACAGTGAGAAAAAGCTGACGAAATCAGAGATTTCCGAAGCTGAAAAGGCAATCCGCACGCTTGAAATGGAAGAAGATAAACTCGGTATAACCGAAATTCTCACCCATTTTAACGAAGAAAGCCTCAAAGAACAGCTTGTCTCAAAAGACGGCAAAGCCATTCTTGCATCTGTCAACGTTGCATGGAACGACCGCGAACCGGAAGAAGTGAGAGATGCTCTCTATGAAGCAATCAGCGATGTGAACGTTGATTATGACTACACCGGCAACTGGATGATCAATGAAGATTTGATCAAGAGCTCTGAAGAAGGGTTGAAAAAGACAGAGGGCATCACGGTGATCTTTATACTCGCAGTGCTACTTCTCGTCTTCAGATCGATCATCGCGCCTATTATCCCGCTTCTTGCGGTAGGCTTTACGTATCTTGCTTCACAGTCTATCGTTTCGTTTTTAGTAGATTCATTGGATTTTCCTATTTCTAATTACACACAAATTTTCCTTGTAGCCGTTCTCTTTGGAATCGGAACAGACTACTGTATTTTGATTCTGAGCAGGTTTAAAGAAGAACTTGCCACAAGTGAGACGGTGACTGATGCCATTGTGGCTACGTATAAAAATGCCGGTCGGACGGTCTTTTTCAGCGGCGTTGCCGTCATGATCGGCTTTGCTGCCATCGGATTTTCACAGTTTAAACTCTACCAGTCTGCATCGGCGGTTGCAGTCGGTGTGGCTGTGCTGCTTATCGCGTTATTTACGATCGTGCCGTTTTTCATGGCCGTGCTTGGCGGGAAGATTTTCTGGCCGTCCAAAAGCAAAGCAGAACACGGGGAAAGCAGACTTTGGAGCATCCTCGGCAGATTCTCGCTTGCCCGCCCGCTGCTCTCCCTGCTAATCGTTGCAGCGATTTGCGTGCCGTTTTTGGCCGTTTATGACGGCGAACTGTCATTTGATTCTCTGGAAGAAATCAGCGGGGATGTATCCTCGATCAAGGCATTTAATGCCATCGCTGACAGCTTCGGCCCGGGTGAATCAATGCCCACACAGATCGTGATGCAAAATGACGAGGAAATGGATTCAGCAGAATATGCAGCATTGGCCGAAAAAATCAGTCAGGAGGTCGAAAAAGTCGACCTTGTTGATAATGTCCGGTCTGTTACCCGCCCAGCGGGAGAGCCGATTGAAGATTTCTTTGTAGCCAAACAGGCGGAAAACCTGAGTGATGGACTTGGCGACGGCAAAGAAGGAATTGATGAAATCAGCAAAGGATTAAACGAAGCCGGCAGTGAACTGTCAAAATCACAGCCGCAGCTGAATGACGCAACAGAAGGAATTAACGGATTGATCTCGGGAACGTCTGAACTCCAGTCGGGCATTAATGAGGTTCAGTCAAATCTCGTAAAAATTGAAGACGGTATCCGCCAAGGCAGTGCCGGCTCGGCGCAAATCAAAGATGGGCTTTTGAAAACGAAGTCAGAGCTGGAAAAGCTTTCGGCAGGGTATGATTCGCTGTTGAAAGGGTACAATGAAGCTGGCACAGGGATAGGAACACTGTTAGCAGAATACGCTAAAATTGAAAATGGACTTGCGGCTGTAAACAGTGCCGTGGCTCAGATTCAGCCTGAAGATTTTGCTGATTTAGAAGGTAAATATCTTGGAATAAAAGATGAACCTCAATACAAGGAGATAAAAGGGGGCGCTCTTACTGCAGCAGATGCACTTCCTGATCTTTCTGCAGGTGTTGCAGAGCTTAACAAAGGTTTAGCTGGTGCATCAGCAGGAATATCCAAGGCAAACACAGGCTTCACCCAGGCAAACAACGGCCTTGCCCAGTTCCCGGGGGGTATCGATGCTCTTATAAAAGGAATCGATCAGCAGCTTGCAGGACTCAATCAGCTTGCTGACGGGCAGGGGCAAATTGCCGGAAACATGCCGAAGCTTGCAAACGGTCTTGGAGAAGTCAATTCCGGTCAAAAGCAGCTGCTTGACGGGTTTGGTGATCTTGGCGGCCAGCTGGGTCAGCTGACGGACGGCTTAAATCAGAGTGCCGACGGGCTTAACCAAGTATCAGACGGAATCGGCTCTGCTCAGGATTACTTGACCGGCCTTTCAAAGTCCTCGGACCAAAATGGTTTCTATCTCCCTGAGGAGGTTCTTGACAGCAAGGAATTTGCACAGGCGCTTGACGCCTATATGTCTGAGGACAGGAAAACGATGACGCTTGATGTGGTGTTTGAAGCAAGCCCGTATTCCAATGAAGCGATTGAACAAGTACCGGAGATTAAAGAGGCTGTAAGCCGTGCTGTAAAAGATACAAAGCTTGAGAATGCAGATGTGGCGGTAGGCGGCATTACAAGCACGAACGCAGATTTGAGTGCTGTTTCTGCACAGGATTACTCGCGTACAGTTATTCTGATGCTTGTGGGAATCTCTATTATTCTCATCTTTATGTTCCGCTCTCTGATTATGCCAATCTACATTATTGGCTCACTCGTGTTAGCCTACTTTACATCCATGGCGATCAACGAAGTGATTTTTGTAGACATTCTTCAGTACACAGGCATAAGCTGGGCAGTTCCGTTTTTTGGATTTGTTATTCTTGTTGCGCTTGGCGTCGACTACAGTATTTTCCTGATGGACCGTTTCAATGAATACCGCGATCTGTCAGTCGGCGAAGCAATGCTGATGTCTATGAAAAAGATGGGGACAGTTATCATTTCAGCAGCCGTTATACTAGGGGGCACGTTCGCCGCAATGATGCCTTCCGGAATGCTTTCTCTGCTGCAGATTGCCTCCATCATTTTAATCGGTTTGTTCTTATACGCATTAGTGATCCTGCCGCTGTTTATACCGGTTATGGTTAAAACATTCGGATCAGCGAACTGGTGGCCGTTTAAGAGAGTGTCGAACGAATAACAACAGACGCAAAAAAGCTCCGGCTGTTATGCCGGAGCTTTTAATGTATTTAAATATTAGAATGTCACTTCATCCTGATTTCTTACCACAAGAAGCGTCTTTCCTTTATCAAGTTCTTCTTCAAGCTTTTCGGCCATTTCAGTATCAAACCCGATTTCTTCCATTTTCACGACGAGTTTGTCATCTTTGCTTCTGAACACATTTTTGATGGCCGTTCCGACTCCGGTAACACCTACGCCGATTTTATTGGCGTCTGTTTCTTTGCGGTCGCGTCTGACGTGATCATTGTCGTGTGAGAGTATGTAAATATCCTCGTCCCTGATGCCGTCATGGCGCAATCTGTCAATCGATTCCTTCAGCTGTTCATCATCGTGAAAAACTTTGAATTTCGGTTTCATCTTTATCGCCTCCATGGTAAAAAGGTACCCGCTCTATGAAAGATTGAAACAAGGAAACAAGTACTCGAAAAAAACGGGAGGAATTTGCTATAATAGATTGAATGTCAATCATACACGTGCTTGTTTAAACAGGCATTTTTATAAGAATGGAAAGAGAGTGAAAAAAATATGGGCCGTAAATGGAACAATATTAAAGAGAAAAAGGCGTCTAAAGATGCAAATACAAGCCGGATTTATGCTAAGTTCGGCAGGGAAATCTATGTAGCAGCAAAACAGGGGGAGCCGAATCCTGAGTCCAATCAGGCGCTCCGTATGGTTCTTGAACGTGCAAAAACATACAGCGTCCCAAAAAACATCGTTGACCGTGCGATTGAAAAAGCAAAAGGCGGCTCTGAGGAAAGCTATGATGATCTGCGCTATGAAGGATTTGGACCAAACGGCTCCATGGTGATTGTCGACGCATTGACAAACAACGTTAACCGCACAGCGTCCGATGTTCGTGCTGCATTCGGCAAAAATGGCGGCAACATGGGAGTGAACGGTTCTGTCGCGTACATGTTTGATGCAACGGCTGTTATCGGTATTGAAGGCAAGAACGAAGAGGATGTTCTTGAACTTTTGATGGAAGCAGACCTTGATGTGCGGGATATTCTTGAAGAAGAAGATTCTGTGATTGTCTATGCTGAACCCGAGCAATTTCATGCCGTTCAGGAAGCATTTAAAAATGCCGGCATTAAAGAATTTACAGTAGCTGAACTTACGATGCTTGCTCAAAATGATGTTGAGCTCCCTGAAGATGCACAGGCACAATTTGAAAAAATGATTGATGCGCTTGAAGATTTAGAGGATGTTCAGCAGGTATACCACAACGTGGACCTGGGATAATAGATGAAAACAGGCGGAAAATCCGTCTGTTTTTTTATACCCAGAAAAAAAATGAATAAAAAAGTGATCCATTTAAAAAATCCTGTCGTTTCCTGTACAAGAAGTTCAAAACGAACTTTAAAAAACGACAGGGAGCGTGTAATCATGAAAATCAGAAAATTGTTAGCACCTGCACTTGGCTTATCCTTACTTGTACCAGCTTTCGGAACGACCGTCCAGGCAGAGGAAATGAAGCCGACAGTCAACACACCTGCAGCGCAGCTCAGAGCAGACCTTGACTACCTATTGTCAGAGCATTTTGTTTTAGCGGTAACAGCCATGACAAAATCCTATGATGGAGCAAAAGATGCAGAGGCAGCAAACAAAGCTCTAGATCAGAACGCAGCTGACATGACTCCTGCCATTGCTTCAGTATACGGGGAAGAAGGGGCAGCTGAATTCGAGCGAATCTTCCGGGAACATAATAATTACACGGCCGATCTTGTAAATGCGGCAAAAGGAAATGACGAAAATGCCCGTGCAGAAGCAGAAAAAGAAGTCGCGGCATTTGTTGAAGAATTTTCAACCTTCCTTGGAACTGCAACAGAAGGAAAGCTTCCTAAAGAAGCAGCTGAAGAGGCAGTGAAAGTTCACGAAGCCCAGGTGCTTGAAGTTTTTGATAACTACGTAGAAGGCGACTACAAGGAAGCAAATGAAACATTCCGAGAAGGATATAAGCATATGTATGTGATCAGTGACGCATTAGCGGGAGCCATCACGACTCAAATGCCTGAAAAATTCGAAAATACAAAATCCGATACACCTGCAGCTGACCTTCGTTCTGCTTTAAACAGCCTTGCAGCCGAACACTTTGCACTGGCAGCAACAGGCATGCAAAAAGGATTTGACCAAACAGAAGATTATGACTTTGTCAGCTGGTCAGAAGATGCCAACACAGCAGACTTTAAAGCGGCCATCGGCTCTGTATATGGAGAAGAGGGTGCGGCACAGTTTGAAAAAGTATGGCAGGGCAACCACATCAATGCACAAGCTGAAATCGTAGCAGCTACGCTTGAAGGCGATGATACGAAAATTTCGGAAGCAAAAGCAAAGCTTGATCAATTTGCAATGGACTTCGGCACATTCCTTGGTGCTGCAACAGCTGAAAATCTTCCGGCCAAAGATGCACAGGCAGCAATTAAACAGCACGAAGCCCTTGTCACACAAACGTTTGACCAGTATGTTGCCGGCGACTACGATGCAGCTTACCAGTCATTCCGCGAAGGGTACAAGTTCATGTTTGGGGTAGGACAGAATCTGGGTAATGCCATCGTGACGCAAATGCCTGATAAGTTTGAAGCTTCAGCTATGCCTGGTGACATGCCTAAAACAGGTATGGGAGGAACAAGCGAATCTCTTCCGGTATCAGCGATGACATTTGCTGGATTGGGTTCACTTCTTGCCTTGACAGCTGTTGTTCTTTTCAGAAGAAAAGCGGCTAACCAGCAGCAATAATGAATGCTTTGGAGTGAAGAGGGGGATAACCTCTCTTCTTTCTCCATATTTACGACAGAGTTCCTAAAAGAGGTGTATGAAATCATGAAAAAAATTATCTTCCTTATCAGCAGCAGCATCATCTGCTTTATCCTCGCAGGCTACAGTTACGGCCTTTTTCCAAGTGCATCTTCCACTCCATCAAATCCCTCACAAAAAAATGAGCAGAAAGAAAAACCTGCCGCTGATTCAGCATCCTCTGAGTCAGAAAAGGCAGAATTCACCTTACTGAAAGCAGAAGTGAAAAAGCTGGTTGAAGCACAAAAAAGAGAAGCAGCACAGATGAAGGGCATTACACCGTCAACTATTGAAATTCCGGCCATCGGAGTGAAGGCAAACATTGAGCAGGTCGGGATACTTGAAAACGGGCAAATGGGCGTGCCGGAAGAGATCAATAACGTCGGATGGTTTGAGCCGGGGGTAAAGCCCGGAGGCAAAGGCAGTGCCGTTCTTGCTGGGCATGTGGACAGCAAAACCGGACCGGCCATCTTTTTCGATTTAAAAAAACTGAAGCAGGGAGACGAAATAATAGTAAAGGACCAGGACGGAACAGCTTTAACCTTTACAGTGAAAAAACAAGAGAGCTACGGGAGGACTTCCGCTCCTATTGAAGACATCTTTCAGACCTCAGAAGGACAGTATTTGAATCTGATTACCTGCAGCGGAACGTTTAACCGTGAAGAAGGAACTCACGAGGAAAGACTTGTTGTGTTCGCAGAGCTGAAGACGGAAAAAGAAATTGAAAAAGAAGAGCCGCCGCAAGCTCCTGAGAATGTTAAAGTAACAGGAACCTTCGTAACCTGGCATGCAGTGCGCAAAGAGACGGTTGTCGGATACCGGATTTACAGAGGAGATAAAGACGGAGGCTTCAAGCAGGTAGGCAGCATATCCGTGCACGAAAGAAAGAGCTTTACTGATAACGAGGCAGAGAAGTATGCCTATTATATAACGGCAGTTGATGCTTTCGGACAGGAATCAGAGCCATCTGAAATTGCAGGTGCTAAATAACGTGTATCATGCCGGCCGTGCCATAGGCCGGTTTTTTATTATGACTGTGAAGCTTCAAAGGATATGCCTGTCTAAATGAGGGGCTGATGGAGACTGCAGGATGCAGAATTATGAACGGCCTGAAACTTTTTCAATCTTCAAACGTATTATCAATGAGACGGCACGAAAGAAAGGAGCCGGGAGAATGAAAGAATTCCGCACCTCGATTCCCCCATATGAAAGTGCATCTATCCTTTTAAAAGAAATTGACAAAGATGATGTCAAACACCAGGAATATCATGATATTGGAGAAGGAAAGCAAATGTGTGTCCTTGTATTTGAACGTTATTACTTCCGCACAAGCGGAAATGCATCTTTAACAGTCATCATGGAGAATATGAACGGAATAACCAATGTAAGATGCATTTCCTCAGGCAGTGCTGAGCAGATGGTATTCAAGTTTGATCTCGGAGCAGGAAAGAATTTTGCGGCCTGGGCTGAACGCGTCCTTTCAGAATATCTTATCTGACAGGAAGGAAAATGGTCCCTGTTTAAAGAAAAACAGATACTGCAGCCAGTATAGGCAAAGGAGTGCCCTTTTGATGAGTCGACCAGTTATCAATGAAAAGACCCAGATTGTAAAAAGAAAAAGAACAATGATTCTTTTGGCCGTGGTGTTTCTTTTTTTGCTGTCATCAGGCGCGGCAGTTTACCACCACACAAAGCCGCTTCCGGAAGGCATTTCCCATGAAGGGGAGATTTATGCCGGCGAGGTGGATTTTTTGTACGACCTGACCTATGAAAAAGGGGAGAACATCAAGCATGATCAGGTGATCTTTGACCAAGTCGGCAAAATGATTGATGAGGCAGATGACTTTATCATGATGGATATGTTCTTGTTTAACGATGAATACGATCGCTCTGCAAGCTATCCAGCCCTGTCCCGAAGCCTTAAAGACGCTTTAATAGAAAAGAAACAGAAGGATAAAGAAGTAAGGATAACGGTGATCACCGACCGCATTAATACCTTTTATGGATCATACCCCTCTCAGATCGCAGAAGAGCTGAAAGAAAACGGCATTGAAGTTGTCTTTACGAATTTATTGCCCCTCAGAGACTCGAATCCCTTTTTCTCCGGGGGCCACAGGGCGTTTTTGCAGTGGTTTGGAACCGGAGGAAGCGGCTGGATTCCGAATGCCTTCAGTCCCGATTCTCCTGATGTAACACTCAGATCTTATTTGGACTTATTAAACTTTAAGGCAAACCACAGGAAGGTCGTTGTAACGGAAAAAGAAGGAATTGTCACGTCCGCCAATCCTCACGACGGAAGCGCGCTTCACTCGAATATCGCCTTTGTCGTAAAGGGAGGGATTTTAAGGGAACTGGTACAAACGGAAAAATCAGTGGCTTCCCTGTCTGGAGCGGATGTGAAAATGAATGAAAGCACAGTTGTGTTTGAGCAGCCGGAGTCGGGCAATTATGATGTTCAGCTGCTGACGGAAGGTAAAATTAAGAAGCATTTAGTAAATGAAATGAAGCAGACTGGAACAGGCGAGAAGATTAAAGTAGGGGCGTTTTATTTATCTGACCGCGATATCATTAAGGAGCTACTGGCAGCCTCAGAAAGAGGAGCAGAGGTGAGACTGATACTTGATGCAAACAAAGACGCCTTTGGCCGGGAGAAGAACGGTGTTCCAAACAGGCCTGCTGCACATGAGCTGGTATCAAAATCAAACGGAAACATTCAGGTGCGGTGGTATAAAACAAACGGTGAACAGTATCATACGAAGCTGATGTTTTTTGAGGGTGAGGAAGAGGATACGGTCATTGGCGGATCAGCCAACTTTACAAAACGCAATCTTGGAGATTTTAACCTTGAGACAGACCTGAAAATTACCGGCCCTTCCAATACTGGAATGATGGCTGAAATGGAAGCGTACTTCGATGAGCTCTGGTCAAATCAGTCAGGAACATACACAGAGGATTACAAGGTATTTGCGGATGATTCCCTCTTTTTGACATTCATGTACCGCTTTCAGGAATGGAGCGGGATCTCAAGTTTTTGATGGGAAACGGCAGCGCAGTGCTGCCGTTTTTTAATGCATTTATAAAAGAGCTTTGGACAAAACGTCTTTATACAATAAATCAGGTTTTAATAGAAAATCTGGAAAAATGGCGCCACAACTGCGCCTCCGATTCTGGTAAAAGTGGCGGCACTAAGCGGCATGACGCCAGCAAGTTGGGATTCATTTTTAGCACTTTAACATAAAAAAACCGGACTAACTATAACCCTAGTCCGGTTTTTGCAAAGTTGCCACCGTCCAGCTGCAGCGCCTAAATCCTCCGTCAGAACAAATCAGAGGGAAAAGTCAAGTTCGGACTTTTCCCTCTGATTCTTTTCTGCCTGTCGGATCTGAGCAAGGCGCTTCCGCTTTTGTTCTTATGAATCCATCGATTTCCCCAGACTCTGCTTGCGCTCCTGCTCAGCAATCAATTCATCGTCTTCGGCATTGTCGCGTGTAACTTTCTGCGTTAGAATCGCTCCAACGGCAACGAGCATCATGACAGCGATGTAGTAGCCTTTTTCATTCAGCTGAAGGTTGTCGGCATTGTACAGTCCGATACAAAACAGCGCGACTCCTGCAAAGAATGTAAAGTAAGCAAGGAATGTAAAGGCCGGTGTATTTCTTCTTCGGTATTTTTGCATGGCAGATCGCCTCCTTTTAATAGGTAATATGGCAGTAATGACTCTGATATCATACCATAATTTCCCTAAAGTGAAACGTGTTATTTGTCATATTTACAGTTTCATTGTGAGGCGGTGAACTTATTTTACATTTATATTGAGAGGTCCTTTAATCCGCACAGGGGGTTCATTGACCGAAATCTCTGTCCGCTGCTGTCGTTTGGCTCCGAAAACAGCTCCTACCTGCTTGATGGAGGATGTGACGTTGTGGAGCATTTCACCTACGTCATGGGCAGATTCAAGGAGCGGATCGACATTGCGGATTTTGCCTTTGACATCTGATGTTAGCTGGTTGGCTGTATGAATCAGCTGCTCGGCTTCTTCTGACAGTCCGTTTACTGCGTTTCTGACTTCTGCAAGCGTCTTGTTGGTTTCATCCAGCGTAACCATCCCTTTTTTTAACGTTCCAATCAGATGGACAGCAAGGCAGATAAACGCACCTGATGCGCCCGCAACACTTAATTTGATTAACATGTTTTCCCTCCTTTTTATATCAATCTATGTTTTCTTTTTTGCGGAAATGCCTTTAACGGACAACCGCCTAATTATTAAAAAATTTAGATTAGTTGTTGACATCATAGCCGCTTTCTTATAAAATAGCAGTATACAAATCGAATAAATGAACCTCCTAAAGGGGAGTAGCTTTTACAATAGAGTCGTCACTTCGAAGCAGAGATGCTTCCGGCCCTATTGGCAACCATGACGTTGTTAGCAAGACCTTTACCTATTACCGGTAAAGGTCTTTATTGTTTTCAGAACAAAAAACCTTTGCCGAATGCAGGCAAAGGTTTTTTTATTCGAAATTTCCTGAATGAGGTGTGAGAGCGAATGAAAAAGATTCGATGGTCCATTGAAAAATTAACCCGTGAAAACAAAGAGGAGCTGCTGAAAGATAAAAACAAGCTTGAACTAATAGAGCAGCGCATTGATGACAAGCACACGAAAAAAATAGGAATGAAATAGGAGGAATGAAGATGATTCTAAGAAAATATATGTCTATTCTAGGTATTGGTTCTGCTCAAATTGATTTAATCCTCAACAAGGAAGAGTTCAGTCCCGGTGAGTGCGTGAAAGGATACTTTTTAATAAAAGGCGGTGTGATTGAGCAGCAGCTTAAGCGGATTGACTGTGATTTGGTTGCGGCAGATCTGTCTGCAGGAAGTGAGGGTGTTCTTGAAACGGCCAATATTTTAACATCAAAGCAAATACAGGCTGATGAACAGAACCGGATTGATTTCGTGTTCCGGCTTCCTTTAAACCTTACGGAGTCAAACGAGGAGAGGTCATACTTCTTTAATACCAGGCTGGTTTTTGATGAAGGTGTCATCAGCAAAGATCAAGACTTTATCACAGTAGTAAAGGGGGACTAACAGATGGAATTAACATTGCTGATGGAATACGGATGGGTATTGCTGCTTTTGATTGCGATTGAAGGACTGCTTGCTGCAGATAACGCGCTTGTGCTTGCCATTATGGTCAAACACCTGCCGGAAGAACAGCGGAAAAAGGCTCTATTCTATGGACTCGCAGGTGCCTTTGTTTTCAGGTTCGGATCCTTGTTTGCAATCTCCTTCCTGGTGGACGTCTGGCAGGTTCAGGCAATTGGGGCTCTTTACTTGCTGTTTATTGCTGCAAATCATATCTTAAGAAAACTTGTTTTTAAAAAGCAGGAGAAAGAAGAAGATCCAAATAAGAAAAAATCAGGATTCTGGGCGACTGTACTGAAGATCGAGCTTGCGGATATTGCATTTGCGGTAGATTCTATTTTGGCTGCTGTGGCACTCGCCGTCACGCTTCCAAATACGAACCTGCCTCCAATCGGAGGTCTTGATGGCGGAAAGTTCCTCGTCATCTTTGCAGGGGGAATTATTGGCCTTGTCATTATGAGGTTTGCGGCAAACTTCTTTGTCGACTTGCTTCATAAACGTCCTGGCCTTGAAATTGCAGCATTCGGAATTGTCGGATGGGTTGGAGTAAAGCTTTCCATCTACACCCTGTCGCATCCTGAACTCGCTGTGCTGCCTGAAGGATTTGCAAAATCCCTGGAGTGGAAAATCACATTCTATGTTGTACTCGTCGGAATTGCAGCAGCGGGATGGTTCTTGTCGAAAGAGAAAAAAGAAGAACATTCTGAAGTCAGTCAATAGGTTTGAGAAGCATCCATTTCATTATGGATGTTTTTTTGCGTTTTTTTTAGAATTCCTTTACCTTTTTCCAAAATTTATCATGTATAGTTAAGGTAGATGACACATGAGAAACGGATGATTATAATGAAAAAATTAATCAAGTACAGTTTGATCGGCTTGCTTCTTTCAGGATTAATCTACACGGCATTTCTCCATTACAGCATTCATACAGCAGCCTCCGGGCAGCCGGAAGATGGAGCGGATTACATCATTATCCTAGGTGCTAAAGTAAATGGCACGGTGCCTTCTCTCGCTCTGCAGTACCGGGCGGATGCAGCAGCTGAGTATATGAAGAGAAATCCGGAGACAATTGCCGTCGCATCGGGCGGTCAAGGACCGGGGGAAGAGATCACGGAAGCTGAGGCGATCAGCAGGATCTTGCGCGGGCATGGTATTGATGAAAAAAGAATTATAAAAGAATCTGCTTCAACGAGCACAATTGAGAACCTGTCTCTTTCAAAAAAAGTACTGCCTGGAAACGCCAAACAGGGACTGATTGCCACAAATGACTTTCATATTTACCGCTCATTGCTTGCAGCAGAGCAGCTTGGCCTAGATGTGGAGGGACTGCCGGCAAAGACTCCGGGTGTCGCCGTTTTGAAATCTTTTTCAAGAGAGTACTTAGCGATAACAAATTACTATGTAAGAGGACGCTATGAGGCAAAATAAAAAGAACCATCTTTTCCGCCGTCCCGGGAATGGTTCTTATGTTTTTCTCTATAAAGCTGTTCTTTTTTCGTTTTCGTCCGTTTCGTGCTCAAATCCTGAAGGGCAAATGGACTTCTGCTGCTTTCGGGATTCCGGTTTCCTTCGCGGATCATTTTGAGGCGCTGTTTTTTTGCTTTTGATAAACCCATTTCATTCACACTCCTGTATTTATTTCTATCAGTATACGCGGAATCAAGTCATTTTGTACAGATGAAGAGACCACTTTTGTTTCGTTGATATGTATTTTTTTCCAGAAGGTTTCTTTTCGCTTGCCAATGGGAAATGTATAGTCAGATAACAACGACTAAAGTGAGGGAGAGATAGATATGGAGTATTCTGCAAAGGTGGAAGCCAAGGCAAAGGCGAATGATGCAGGTGAAGAAACAAAGCCCTGGATCAGGCGGTTCGGACGGTTTGGCTATATGGCAAAAGGACTTGTCTATTTTCTGATTGGCGTTCTTGCGCTGCTTGCTGCTCTTGGACTGGGAGGAAAGATGACCGGAACGAGCGGTATGTTTGAAACCGTCGCAGGAAAGCCATTCGGTGAGATTTTGCTGTGGGTGATCGGCATCGGACTTATTGGTTATGTCTTATGGGAACTCATAAAAGCTTTTCTTGATCCTGAAAGAAAAGGAAAGAAGACAAAAGGCATCCTGGTGAGAACAGGCTATGCCGTCAGTGCAGTCATCTATGGAGCTATAGCTTATAAAGCAATAACGATTGCTATGCACGCAAGCTCAGGCGGGGGCGGATCTGAAAAAACAATCTCTGCAAAGCTGCTCCAGCAGCCCTTTGGCCAGTGGATGATTGGCCTGATAGGCGCCATCATTATCGGATATGGACTGTATGAACTCTATAACGGCTATACCGAGCGTTTCATGAATAAGTTCAGAGTAAGCGAAATGAATGAGCATGAACGCAAGGTTGCCAGAAAATCAGGGAAATCAGGCTTAATTGCAAGGGGAATCGTGCTTGCTATGATTGGCTATTTCTTTATTCAAACGGCCATTACAGCAAACCCGGAGCAATCTAAAGGAATTGACGGCGCTTTGGCTGAGCTTGCCTCTAAACCTTACGGCGGGTGGTTGCTGGGCCTTGCCGCTGCAGGCCTGATGCTTTACGGCATTTACGAAATGATTCGCGGCCGCTATGAGCATATGAGTTTTGGCGGGAAATAAAGCAATCATTTCTAGGGAACATGATTCATGTACAGGAAACCATCTGCTAAGCGGGTGGTTTTTTTTTGCAGTGACAGTTTACTGTCTATGGCCGCTTGGGATAAACACACAGTCACTCCTGCCTCAGCCTGCATAGGTTATGATAAGGGAGTGATACAGGTGTCTAAAAAATCAAATCGGAAATTGAGGGACAGAGTAAGGGTTGTTTTTTTGAATGAAAACGAAGAGGCTGCAGAATTCGGATTGGAGAGCGTAGTGGAAGCTGCAAATGAAGCAGTTGAGGATACGCTTGAAAAAGTGGCGGAAACAATTGAGGATGTACTTGAAGAAGTGGCGGAAACAGTATGGGATACAGTTGAAGAAGTAGCGGAAACCGTTGCAGGTACGATTGAAGCAGTCGCAGAAAAAAAAGAACAAACAGCAAAAATGCGTCCGATTATCAAAAAAGTCGTGAAGAAAGTAAAGCCGCCTATTGCTTTCGGTTCACTGTACAATGCTGATATTGGCGGTTTTGCTGTTCCGGGGGTAAAACTGAATTTCACCTCTGAGGGACCGGAATATAAAACGAGATCCAGTATTTCAGATGATACGATTAGAATCAAAAAAGACGGCGTTTATGAAATCATTTTCTTAACCGATGTCATGACTTTAAATGGAGAAGCGGATTTTGGGATCTTCAGAAATAATACTCTTATCAATGAAGCTAAATTTTCGGTTAAATCAGGTGATCTGCTGCAGACAACGGTAGGCAAAGTTGTACAGCTTGAGCTTGAAAAAGGGGATGAAATTTCTGTTCGAACGATCTTCACTAATACACCGGACACAGGGTATGATTTCCCTGACATCCGTTATATGAATTCTTCCCTCACCGTCAAACTTCTTATGAAGGATTAACTATCATATTTTTCCTGAAACAAGGCACCTTAAGAATGTCTTGTTTTTTTTATGTTTCCTAAAAAAGCGGGAGGAGGCCAGCACATGTTCACTTTTTTCAAAAAGAAACCGCCGCAAAGATCGTCTGATGACCAAAAGCAGGACAGCAGCATGGAAGGCCTGCTGAAAAAGTGCAAGCTTTCTTCAGATTTCACCTCGTACCGCTATTCAGAGGAATGTCCTTATTATATTCATTACTATAAGACGCTTGTTGATGGAAAAGTGCTGCATGATCACGTTCTTCCACATATTATCGAAGGGGAAAAAGGCGCAACATTGTTTGATTTGCAAAAAACGGTTCCAATTGATGATTCAGAGATTATTAAAGATGCCGAAGATGCACAAGGCAAGCTGTTGGCTGGAAATATCGGCATTCAGTGTACATCGAACATGAATGAAATTCTTTTAATCCCTGCCATTACACTTGAGAAAAGGGCAGTCAGTCTGCCTGAAGTGGAATACAGTGTTGTCGGTCCGAAAGAAGCGTTTGTAGAATCGCTTGATGCCAATTTGAATCTCATACGAAAACGGCTTCCGATCCCCGAATTAATTGCTGAAGAAATCAAAGTAGGAAGACTTTCAAAAACGAGAGTGGCTGTTCTTTACATAAAAGATATTGCAGATGATACAAATGTTCAGACTATCATCCAGAGAATCAGTGATATCGACTACGATAATGTCCTGGACAGTTCAGTAATTGCCCAGATTATTGCAGATAACCATCATTCTGTTTTTCCGCAAATGATCGATACGGAAAGGCCGGATCGGGTGGCTGGTGTTCTTACAGAGGGGAAAATTACGATACTTGTTGACGGATCACCGCATGCGCTGACAGGCCCGACAACGCTGATAGAATTTTTCTCGGCATTCGAGGATTATTTCTTATCTTATCCGATTGCTTCAGTCTTCAGGCTAGTGCGTCTGTTTGCCGTTTTTTTCTCGGTTATTTCAACAGCTATGTATGTAGGCGTACTGACGTATCACTATGAAATGATTCCACAGAATCTGCTGAATCCTCTTGTTGCTTCAAGAAGCGGTGTGCCGTTTCCACCCATTTGGGAAGCGATTATTCTGGAACTGACCATTGAGCTGCTGAGGGAAGCGGGAGCAAGACTGCCGACGAAAATCGGCCAGACCATCGGTATCGTAGGCGGGATTGTTATTGGTACAGCAGCTGTTCAGGCAGGCCTGACGAGCAATGTGCTGCTTATTATTGTAGCCCTTGCAGCGCTTGCCTCCTTTACCACTCCCGTATATCAAATGGGCAACGTCATCCGTTTGATCAGGTTTCCATTCATCTTTTCTGCTCAGCTGTTTGGCCTGATGGGGATCGCTTTTTGCTTTGCCTATTTCCTTGGCCACCTGCTGAAGCTTTCTTCTCTCGGCAGACCGTACTTGGCACCCGTTTATCCTCTGAGAATGAAGGATTTGAAAGATTCCCTCTTCAGGCTGCCGATTTATATGCAGACTACAAGGCCGATGCAGATGAGAACAGCTTCACCTGTGCGGTTTGAAACGAAAAAACATAAGCAAAAAAAGCCTGACATTGAAGAATAAGGAGGTGCTGTGATGTTTCCGCTGCCGAAAGAGGATAAAAAAGTCTCAAACTATTTTGTGTTTTATTTAATTCATGCCATGCAAGTAGGGGTTGGGATATTAGGCTTTGAACGGTACATTGCAAAGTCAGCGGGTCACAGCTCCTGGCTTGCAATTATCTTGTCGGGTGTCACAATTCTCGCACTCATCTGGATTTCCTATCAGATTCTGAACAGGGGGAGAAATGATCTGACCGCCATCCATCATGACCTCTTCGGTAAATGGATTGGAGGACTGTTCAGCCTCTATTTTGTTGCCTATTATACGATGTTTGTCATTGTGCTGATCCGGACATATGTGGAGGTTATTCAAGTCTGGGTGTTTCCGGATGTTTACCACTGGGTGTTTGCCGGAATTATTGTATTGATTGCCTATTCGTACGTAACAGGAGGCTTCCGTATTGTAACAGGCATTGCCTTTCTCGGAGTAATTTATGGATTGCCTTTGCTTTTTGTGAAATATTTCCCGATTCGGGAATCATACTGGGGGAGCCTGCTGCCTGTCATTGATTTATCGTTTAAGGAACTCCTGAGCGCCACGAAAACGATGACACTGAATTTCCTTGGTTTTGAGGTCCTATTTATGTTTTACCCCTTCTTAAAAGATCCTCCAAAGTCTCAGAAATGGGCCCATTTTGGTGTCCTGTTCAGTATATTAATTTATCTAATCACAGCCCTGGTATCTTTCGCTTATTTTGATCAAGATCAGCTTAAAACAACGATTTGGGCTACATTGACTCTATGGAAAATTGTCGATTTGACCGTCATTGAACGTTTTGAATATATTGGAATTTCCGTTTGGTTCTTTATTGTTCTTCCAAATATCTGCATTGGACTCTGGAGTGCGAGCAGAGGAATGAACCGTGTACTGCCTTTCATCAAACAAAGAACGGCCCTGTTTTTCATTTGCGCGGCAGTGTTTGCTGCCTCCTATTTCCTGAAGGACAGAGGCCAGATCGACTGGCTGAATAACAAGATGTCACAGATTGGATTTTACACGATATATGGATACATACCGCTCCTTTTTATTCTGCAGTTGATCATCATGAAAGTGAGGAAGCAAATTTGAATGCATTAAAAGCGGCAGGACTTGTTTTTCTCATAGTGATTACCGGAGGCTGCGTGCCTGCTTCAAAAGTGCTCGAGGATGTACAGCTTATTCAGGCGGTTGGATACGATTATATAGGAGAAGATGAATTCCAGGTAACAGACGGTGCAACCTATACACCGCCTGGAATTCAGTCTAAACCAGAAAATGTTGTGCTCACAGCTGTAGGAAAAACGAGCAAGAGCATCAGGCAGAAAATCCAGGCTCAGTCTCCAAGGCCGGTTGAAGTGGGCCGGGTGGGAATCATTATTTTTGATCAGGAAATAGCGAAATACGGAATTGGTCCAATCGTTGATAACCTCCAGCGGGATCCGAATATCGGGAGAGACATCAGCCTTTGTGTTTCTGAAGGGAAAGCCTTTGAAATTCTTTCTTCCGATATTCAGCAGGAAGAATCTGTGTCTCAATATGTGACAGACATTGTATCTCAAAACATGGACCGTACCATTCCAAGCATGAACCTGCATCATTTCCTTTTTCAATACAGGGGAGATGGCTTCGATCCGTTCCTTCCGTTAATAAAAAATAAAAATCAGGCAGTCGAAGTAATTGGAGTAGCCCTTTTAAAAGATGATAAGCTCGCAGGCACACTGGATCTTCAAGAAAGCTACATGATGAAAGTCCTTTATGAAAAAGCGAATAAAGGTATTATCGAAGTGGATTCGAAAAAAAAAAACCCGGTCAGCATTCAAAATCTCTCCTCAAAAGCTAAGTTTCATCCGCGAAAAGAGCTGACTGGATTCACGATGTCTGTATCAGTCAAAATAGATGGGCGGGTAATGGAAGCCGGAGGGCTTGATTTAACAAAACAGCCAAACATAAAAAAACTTGAAAAGAAAACAGAAAAAATGCTCGAGGAGGAAGTGCTTTCACTGCTGAAAAAACTTCAGGAGCTCGATGTCGATCCTCTTGGTATTAAAGAACAGTTTCGCCAGGAGGGATACAAAGACTGGAAAAAAATTGGGCAAAACGTCCAATTTGACGTGCGTGCAGATGTAAGGCTGATCCAGGCTGGGATCATGGAATAAGTGAATAGAATCTGTTTCCTGATAGAGAATAGAAAGGTAAAAAAAAGGAGGATGAAATATGACTCAGCAAATAAATGGAGATCCAAACGAAAATATGCAGACAGGGATGGTAACGCCGCAGCATAATCATGGCGGACATGAAATGTTTGATGTATCAGAAATATTGTCGGGAGCGGTGAATGCTTTAAATCTTTATGCCCTTTTAAAACCGCATGTTAAAGAACCGGAATTGCTTGATTTGATGAACAGGCAGGAGCAATTTATGATGACGGAATATAACACGATTGTAGAATGCTTTCAGACGGGAGTTAAGCCTTCTGTTTCGACACAAGTCTATAACATGAAACAGGGCAATGACTTTTTTTACGGCCTGAAACAAACTCCCCCAGTGAAGCCAATCGGGATGCCGGGTGAAATTACGGATCAGGTAATTACAAGTTTAATGCTGAATATGGTGAAATCAAATGCTTCCCTTAAAGGAATGGCGACTACAGAGGTAACCAATCCGACAGTCAGGCGTGTATTGGCAGACACAATTCCAAACTGTATAGAGATGGCCTATGAGATTTCCATTTATCAGAATAAGCACCACTATTACCAGGTGCCGCAGCTTCCGGAAGGGGACATGCAGCAAATGGTAAATGCGTATGCTCCTGTTCAGATGAAACAGCATTAAAAAAGGATGTAGGCATAGATTGTTTAGAACCATTAAGGGGCAAGAAGAGGATGCTTGAGGGAACTTATCGGCTTTATAGTAACCATCAAAGGACGGAAGTAGCAAGCTTGAAGGTACTTATCGCCTTGATTAGAACCACCAAGGAAAGTAAGAAGCGTGCTTGGGGGTATTTATCGGCTTTATTAGAACCATAAAGGAAAGGCAGAAGCATGCTTGAGGGAACTTATCGGCTTGATTAGAACCATCAAGGAAAGGCAGAAGCATGCTTGAGGGTACTTATCGGCTAAATTAGAACCACCAAGGAAGCGAAGAAGCATGCTTGGGGGTATTTATCGGCTTGATTAAAACCATCAAGAAAAGGCAGAAGCATGCTTGAGGGAACTTATCGGCTTGATTAGAACCATCAGGCAACCGAAAAAACCTGATTGAAAGTACCTGTTCGTTAAAAACTCAATCGCACAATAAAAGGGTGAATGTGACCGTGCTCACATTCACCCTTTTTGCTGTATGCTTAAGGCTTCAATACAACCTTCACACACTCATCTTCATGATCATTAAAGATTTTATAAGCTTCACTTGCTTTGCTTAAAGGCACTTTGTGTGAAACAATTTCGGTCGGATCGAGCTTTCCTGAGGCAATCATATCAAAAAGCATTGGCATGTAATGGATAACCGGTGCCTGTCCCATTTTTAGATTGATGTTTCGTTCAAAGATATTTCCCAGGGGGAACATGTTGTATTTTGAACCATAAACTCCGGTAAGTTGAATAGTTCCGAATTTTCTGACGGAATTCATGGCAATTTCAAACGGGCTTAACGTTCCTCCCTGAAGCTTCAGCTTTTGGCCGATTTCTTCAAGGGCTGATTTTTTGCCGTCCATTCCGACACAGTCAATCACAGCATCTGCGCCTCCGCTTGTCAGTTCTTTTATGTGGGAGCCCGTGTCTTTAAAATCATCAAAATTAAGTATTTCAACATTGTTCATTCGTTTTGCCTTCTCAAGCCTGTACGGCAGATTATCTACAGCAATAACCCGTTTGGCGCCTTTCATCCAGGCAAACTTCTGTGCCATTAGTCCAACCGGGCCGCATCCGAGGACAACAACCGTATCGTCAGCTTTCACGCCGGCATTTTCAATGCTCCAGTAGGCTGTAGGAAGGACATCAGACATAAATAGGAGAGCTTCATCCTCAAGTTCAACCGATTCAGGAATAACAAACGGCATAAAATTTCCGAAAGGAACTCTCAAATACTCCGCCTGACCTCCGGGATGATTGCCATAACGTTCGGTAAATCCAAAATACCCGCCTGTATCAATTTCAGGATTTCCATTTGAATTGTCACACTGGCTCTCGAGATCATGTTTACAGTAGTAGCATTCTCCGCAGGAAATGTTAAATGGGATAACCACGCGGTCACCCTTTTTAACTTTTGTTACTTCGGGTCCGACCTCTTCGACAATTCCCATCGGCTCATGCCCGACCACATAGTCTTTCTCAGCAGGCAGTGCGCCTTGGTAGATATGCAGATCGGAGCCGCAGATGGCAGTCGATGTAATGCGGACAATGATATCATCATTTTTCTGAAGCACCGCATCCGGGACCTCTTTCACTTCCATGTCTTTTGCACCCTGAAACGTCACAGCTTTCATCATTACAGCCTCCCAAATAGTGATAGTGGTGTTATACCCTTCTTTCCTCTAAATAATGGACTTATTGGAAAAATGAGACTTTGGTAGGGGGCGCTTTTGTATGAAAAACATAAATAACCCGGTGGACTTAAAATCCACCGGGTTTAATCCTGTCGTTATTGTTTTACATCAAATCGGTCAGCATCCATTACCTTCACCCAGGCAGCAACAAAGTCATTCACAAATTTCTCTTTGTTGTCGTCTTGAGCATACACTTCCGCAAGTGCGCGGAGGATGGAGTTGGAGCCGAAGACAAGGTCAAAGCGGGAGGCGGTGCGCACCACTTCGCCTGTTTTGCGGTCACGGCCTTCATACTGGTTAAAGCCGGCCGGTTTCCATTCAATGCCCATGTCTAAAAGATTGACGAAGAAGTCATTTGTTAATTGACCGACGCGATCTGTGAACACGCCATGCTTTGTGCCGCCATGGTTTGTCCCAAGAACACGCATGCCTCCAAGAAGAACGGTCATCTCCGGTGCTGTCAGACCAAGAAGCTGTGCTTTATCAACAAGCATTTCTTCAGGGCTGATGGAGTATTCCGCTTTCTGATAGTTGCGGAATCCGTCCGATACCGGCTCGAGCACTTCAAAACCTTCAACGTCTGTTTGTTCTGCAGTGGCATCTCCGCGGCCAGGTGTAAACGGAACGACAACATCAAAGCCTGCATCCTTCGCTGCCTTTTCAATGGCGGCACTTCCACCGAGAACAATCAGGTCGGCAAGGCTGACTTTTTTGTCAAGCTGGCTCTGGAGGCTTTCATAGGCATCAAGAGCTCTTGCCAGTTCGGCAGGCTCATTTGCTTCCCAGTCTTTTTGAGGAGCGAGGCGCACGCGGGCACCATTTGCTCCGCCGCGCATATCGGAACCGCGGTATGTGCTGGCAGAAGCCCAAGCCGTTTTAATAAGCTCACTCACGGAAAGACCTGAGTCTAAGATTTTTTCTTTTAAGTCTAGAATTTCAGCGTCAGACAATGTGTAATCAGCTGCCGGAACCGGATCCTGCCAAATAAGATCTTCCTGCGGCACTTCAGGACCCCAGTAGCGAACTTTTGGTCCCATGTCACGGTGAAGCAGCTTGAACCATGCGCGTGAAAATGCATCTTCAAACTCTGCCGGATTTTCATAAAAACGGCGTGAAATTTTCTCGTAGTCCGGATCAGTACGGAGTGCCATATCTGCTGTTGTCATCATCGTTTTCACTTTGATGGATGCATCTTCCGCATCAGGTGCCATGTGATCTTCTGGAAGATCCACTGCCTCCCACTGATAGGCACCGGCCGGGCTCTTAGTCAGCTTCCACTCATAGCCTAACAGCTGCTCGAAATAACCGTTGTCCCATTTCGTCGGATTAGCTGTCCAAGCGCCTTCAACTCCGCTTGAAATTGTATCGCGGCCTTTTCCTTTGCCGTGTTCACTCAGCCAGCCGAAGCCTTGCGTTTCAAGTGTTGCTGCTTCAGGATCATCTCCGACAAGAGACGGATCACCTGCGCCGTGAGCTTTACCGAATGTATGACCGCCGGCAATCAGGGCGACGGTTTCTTCGTCATTCATACCCATGCGGTAGAATGTATCGCGAATGTCACGGGCACTTCCCTGTGGATCCGGCTTGCCGTTCGGGCCTTCAGGGTTTACATAGATAAGTCCCATCTGAACGGCTGCAAGAGGATTTTCCAGCTCCCGGTCTCCTGAATAGCGGTTATCTGCGAGCCATTCCTTTTCATTTCCCCAGTATACGTCTTCTTCAGGATGCCAGATGTCCTCACGGCCGGCACCAAATCCGAAGGTTTTCAGTCCCATAGACTCAAGTGCCACGTTTCCAGTCAGAACAAGCAAATCTGCCCAGGAAATTTTGTTCCCGTACTTCTGTTTGATCGGCCACAGAAGGCGGCGGGCTTTGTCCAGGTTTACGTTATCAGGCCAGCTGTTCAGCGGAGCGAAACGCTGAGAGCCGAAAGCACCGCCTCCGCGGCCGTCAGCTGTCCGGTATGTACCGGCTGCGTGCCAGGACATGCGGATGAAGAAAGGACCGTAGTGACCGTAATCAGCCGGCCACCAGTCCTGGCTGTCTGTCATCAGATTATGAAGATCTTGCTTTAAAGCATCATAGTCGAGTTTTGAGAACTCTTCTTTATAATTAAAGTCCTCTCCGAACGGATTAGATTTTTTATCATGCTGGCGAAGGATGCCAAGGTTCAGCATATTCGGCCACCAGTCTTTGTTCGTTGTACCGTGCGGACTTCTTGAAGTCGTGATCGCGCTGTCTGCGTGACCTCCCTGAGCTCCAGTAAAAGGGCACTGGCCTGCAGCTGTGTGGCTCTTTTGATCTTGGCTGTTGTTTGATTCCATTTTCATTTCCCTCCCGATAAAGTCATTTAAGAGTACTTGCTTTTAATGATTGTGACTATTCAGATGAATATAATCATTATCAGTTTATAATTATACTAAATAAAAAAATAATAAGAAAGCAATATGACTCTCAGAAGTGAACTATTTTTAATTCATGCAAAATGTATAATCCTGTTGTTTTAATTTTAAGAATTAATTGACAATTATCTTTCCTGCTATGTTAATATAAAAATGGTAATATTACAAATTTATGACAAATAGAGGGGGAGAGAAAGACATGAAAAAATATTTGCTCGTTGTAATGATGCTTGCCGTTGCCATGATTGCAGCTGCCTGTGGAGGCAGTGAGGGTACAAGCGGCTCGGGTGGAGGTTCAGGAGAATCAAAACCTAAGACGCTCCGTATTCTGACAGGAGGAACAGGCGGTACATATTATCCTCTCGGCGGATCTTTCGGTGATATTATCTCTGACAGCACAGACTATAAAGCTACGGTTCAATCATCCGGGGCTTCTGTTGAAAACATGCAGACATTAAAAAGCGGCGACGCTGAAATGGCATTCTCTCAAACGGACATTGCCACTTATGCCCTTACAGGCGAAAGCATGTTCAAAGACAACAAAATTGACAACGTTCTTGGCATTGGAACACTTTACAATGAGACAGTTCAGCTGATCACAACAGATAAAAGCGGTATCAAATCTGTTGAAGATTTAAAAGGCAAAAAAGTTTCAGTAGGAGCAATCGGATCTGGAGCTTATCTTAACGCCGTTCAAATTCTTGAAGTACACGGCTTGACGGTAGAGGATATTCAGGCGCAGAACCTCTCATTTGATGAGTCTACTGAAGGCATTCAGGGCGGAAGCATCGATGCGGCGTTCGTTACGGCAGGAACTCCGACTGCTGCAGTTGAAACCCTTTCAGCTCAAAACAAAGTAGTTGTTGTACCGCTTGAAGAAGATAAAGTGAAAGCGCTGATTGAAAAATATCCTTTCTACTCTGAGGATGTTGTTCCAAGCGGCACATATAAAATTGGTGAAGACGTGAACACAGTAGCTGTCAAGGCGATGCTTGTTGTACAGGATGAGCTTGATGAAGAGCTCGTTTACGAGATCACAAAATCCATTTTTGAGAACACAGACAAAATTGCCCATGCAAAAGGAAAGCTGATCAAAGCAGAAACAGCGCTTGACGGTATTGGCGATTTGAAACTGCATCCTGGTGCAGAGAAATACTTTAAAGAAAAAGGCGTATTGAAATAAGAGGATGTGAGATAGGCCGCAGATTTCTGCGGTCTATCACTTCATTATGGAGGAATAAGGGATGAAAAGAGTGCTTATATCCGTCCTTGTCTCAATCATCGTGCTCATTTTCATCAGCTTGTTGCCTTTTTTTAAGGCCGTTGTCTTTCAATATGAAGATACTGGCCGTCTGCTCGCATATCTTATGATGGAAGATGAGGATCACTTTCAGATGAAATACACCCATTCTATTCATCTGACCGATGTTATTGAGACTTACAAAGTATCTGAAGGGGAAATCAGACAAACTGAACTTTCCTATGAAACGTTTGCTGTCGGCATGCCTTCAGGACCAGAAGGCAATGAAACATTCGAGAGAAAAGACGGAAAATACATTCTGTCAAATATGGACAGAAGGTTTCCGTTCATCGATCTTGCCACAGGACAAGTTGTCGCAAACCACAGAGTCATCCTGAATGGGAAGGAATATGAACTGAACGATTACATAAGACCGGGAACATGGGTCAGAATCAGCTGCAGCAAAATGAGTCTTTTTCAGCTTTTGAAAGGAGTGAAAATCAATGAGTGAGGAAAACAAAACGTTATCAGCAGAAGAACAGCAGGCGATTCTGGAAAAGTATGACCCGGAATCTGCTACCAGAAAGCTCACAGGCATCGTAGCATGGATTGTCTTTTTTGGGCTGCTTGCTTTTTCACTCTTCCAGCTATACACAGCCATTGTTTCTGTCTTTACCGCGCAAATCCAGCGCTCTGTTCATTTAGGCTTTGCTTTATCACTAATCTTTCTCTTATTCCCGATGACGAAATCTAAAAAAAGAACGGGAAGGTGGCAGGTCAGTCCCCTTGATATTGTTCTTTCGCTCCTGAGCATTGCGGTAGGTGCGTATTGGCCATTATTTATGGGGGATATCGCCATGAGGGTCGGCATCCTGACATCTACCGATTTTGCCATCGGCCTGATCGCCATTCTGCTCGTACTTGAAGCGACAAGACGTGCCGTTGGACTGCCGATTACGATCATTGCCGTTATTTTCATGCTTTACGGATTGTTCGGACAATATATGCCGGGCTTCCTGCAGCATGGCGGACTGAGCCTTGAGCGCCTTGTGCAGACCATGTTTTTTACAACCGAAGGGATTCTTGGAACACCTCTTGGCGTGTCTGCCACATTTATCTTTTTATTTCTTCTGTTTGGTTCGTTTTTAATCCAGACAGGTGTCGGTCAGTATTTTAACGATTTATCTGCAGCAATTGCAGGCAAGCGCGTCGGCGGACCTGCGAAAGTGGCGATTTTCTCAAGCGCCCTGCAGGGGACGATCAGCGGAAGCTCTGTTGCGAACGTTGTAACATCGGGTTCATTTACTATTCCGATGATGAAAAAGCTTGGCTACAAAAAAGAGTTTGCCGGAGCAGTTGAAGCGGCCGCATCTACTGGCGGACAGCTGATGCCGCCAATTATGGGAGCAGCTGCGTTCCTGATGGTCGAATTTATCGGCAACGGTATTACTTACTGGGACATTGCAAAAGCGGCAGCCATACCAGCAGTTCTTTACTTCACCGGCGTCTGGATCATGACCCACTTTGAAGCGAAAAGACTCGGTCTTAGAGGATTAAAAGACGAGGAAATGCCAAACCGGAAGGAAGTCGCAAAGAAAATCTACCTGCTGCTTCCGATTGTGGCAATTGTCGTACTCTTAATGAGCGGAGTACCCGTTATGCATGCGGCGCTTTATTCCATCCTCATAGCTATTGCAGCAGGGATGTTCAACAAAGATACCCGAATGGGACCTAAAGCGATTGTGCTGGCACTTGTAGATGGAGCAAGATCTGCGCTTTCTGTTGCCGCTGCAACTGCTGCAGCTGGAATCATTGTGGGAATTGTCACAAAAACAGGACTCGGGCTAACACTCGCCAACGGCCTCATTGATTTGGCAGGAGGCGCTATTATTCCAACGCTGTTCCTCACAATGATTGCAGCCCTTATACTCGGGATGGGCTCACCTACAACAGCAAACTATGTCATCACATCAACGATAGCGGCCCCGGCGATAATCTTCCTTGGATATCCGGACCTGTCAGCTCATTTATTTGTATTCTACTTCGGAATTATTGCTGATATTACGCCGCCGGTTGCACTAGCTGCAATCGCTGCAGCAGGAGTATCAGGGGGAGAACCGATTCGTACCGGAGTACAATCTGCAAAACTGGCCATCGCAGCATTCATCATTCCGTACATTTTCGTTCTCCAGCCGCAGATGCTGCTGATTGATACAACGCTCCCTGAAATTGCGTGGGTAGTCTTCACGGCTGTTTCAGGAATGATCGCGATCGGAGCCGGGATGATCGGTTTCTGGATGAGAAAACTGCACTGGATTGAAAGACTGCTTGCAATTGCAGCAGGTCTGCTCCTGATTTATCCGGAAGGTGTGTCTGATACAATCGGATTAATTATTTTTGGCGGATTGTTTGCTGTGCAGGTGTTTTATAAGAAAGACAAGGATCAGAGTATAGCAGGGCAAGCATAAATGAATTAGTTATTAGATTGGTTCTAAAAAAAGGACATAGAGCAATAATAGGTGGTGCTATCTTGAACTGGTTTCTTCCAATCGGCTTATCTATCGGAACTTTCATAGGGCTGTATTTATCAACTCAATCGTTTCTACGCTCCTTAACCGGAGCACTGGCAGCATGGGCAGCCGGCTTCATCCTTTCTCTGATTTTAAGAAAACAGAAGGGTGCAGGGAAGTAATAGGGGAAATTTTTCACACCGACTGCATCGCCACCGACCTTTTAAACATTTAGATGTGAAGTTGGTCATGTAAATTATTGTCTGGGAAATAAGTCGAAAGATGGAAGAGGAAATCCTACATGCATTATACTCAAGAAGACTTTACGGAAGAACTATTACAGACAATATCTTCAATTGAAAAAGAACTGCTGGACTTTTCAGAAGACTTTCTGGATAAATATGATCCTGAGCTGGTGCGTAAATACAAAATGGAAGCAGAGTTTGAACTGAGCGGGACTCACCCATTTAAACCTGGCTATCACTCAGCTGTTTCAGTTCTAATTGCTGATGTAGAAGATTCTATGCTCATCCGCACAATATCCATTTGGAGCTGTACAGCTCATTTCTTAGGTATTCCGGTTTCAGCAAAAATAATAGGAAGCAAACTGGTCGGGGAACTTCTTGATAATTCTGCAGAATCTGTGAAAAATGAGCTGAGAAGTTTTATTAGAGAGAATATGGGGATACAAGATAAAAGAATGGTATAACACTGAGCTGCTGCCATCAGTCATATAAACGAGGAGCGTGCGCAAAAAATTATTGACTTTGCGCACATATCCTCATATAATAAAACTTGTCAGCAGCACTTACATATTGCGACTTGTTAGCTCAGTGGGAGAGCACTTCCTTGACAGGGAAGGGGTCGGGGGTTCAAGTCCCTCACAGGTCATAACGTTTGAAAGAGTTTCCCGGAATGGGGAGCTCTTTTTTCTTGTTTTCCTCTAGTTTTGTGGAAGATTTTATACAACAGCCAATAGACACTTGTTTATAGGTGAAATAAATTTTAGTCATTAATGAAAAAAGGTCGTGTGCAAAATGGGTGGATTTTTTTCAATTGGTATCGTTTATTCAGGAGTAATGAACGTCCATAGGATAGAAGAATTAATCAAGTACCTAAAAGAAAATTATAATGCGTGCAGCCTGAGTCTAGAATACTCGATGAATGAGAACGGTGAGTATTGGGAAGAAACAAATCAAATCATCACTAGTACAATAGAGAGATTTTCAAGGTCTTACTATGGAATTATGAATCTAAAAGTCGTGTTCTTAGGTTTGGATGGTTTAAACTTAATGATTGAGAAAATAATTAGCAAGCATTTCTTCGGATTTTTATTATGTTTCAGAAATGATGAAATCTTTTTGAACAAAATGGATAAAGAATATATAAAAATATCAGTAGTAAATGAACTGATAAGAATGGGTGAATCGTTGGATTTCTCATATGCAATTGCAGGGTTAGATGCTGAAATTGAATACTCCCCAGAGGAATTTAACAGTTTCAAACATCTCCACTCACTATCGGTCATTAAAAATCATGGCCATTATGAAATTCGGCACGGTGAGTTCCAATTGGACGGAATCTCTTTTCAAAAAGAACAGGTTGAAGTGATAATGAAAAGCACCTGATGCATGGAAAATGCATTGGGTGCTTTTTTATTAATCATCTTATATAGAAGTATAGTTTTTTGAAAAAGCATCCGACTTTCGAACCGCCAAATCGCCTATTGGAATTTTTTTCTGCTAAGGGGTGTAAAAGTCATGAAGAAGGGTAATAAATGGATGGTTCATTTTTACTGATTTTGTTCCATTTGCTAATTATTTTCCATTTCGTCTTTTTTCCCATTTTCATCAAAGGTATAATTTAAAAGTCTTTTAAAAGACCTGGAATTATTCCTTAATGATAGAAAAAATTGATAGGAGAGTGGTAAGTATGAAGAGTACTAAGAGGGCTTGTCTTATGCTGCTTTCAGCTCTTTTCGTCTTTTTAGCGCTTGCAGCATGCGGAGGCGGGGAACAGGCTTCCGGCGGAGAGGATAAGAAAGAGAATGCTAAAAAGGAAGAAGCGGCTTCTGAAAAAGAAAAAGAGGACGAAGTTGAAATAGCAGGCAGCGTTGAGGACATTGTAAAAGAAGAACCTGGAAAATACTCAGGGAATGCTTACAATAAAGCGGTTATACATAAAGCTTTAGATGAAAAGTCGTTTGCGGATAAAGACAGCTTTCAGATTTACCGCGAGCTGCTCAATCTGGTGAACGAAGGGGAAAACTACAAGCCATTTTATGACTTTTATAAAGAATTCAACCCGAGCATTGAGACCTCTTTAAGCAATATGCCCGGAGGAATGACGCTAGAGAACGGTGAGATTGGACTTAATACGAATATCTCAATCCTGCTTGATGCAAGCGGCAGTATGGCCCAGAAAATTGGCGGCCAAACGAAAATGGATCTGGCAAAAAAAGCTGTAAATGACTTTGTTGCTTCCATGCCTGAAGGAGCGAACGTGTCACTTAGAGTTTATGGTCAGGAAGGCAGCAACAGCGACAGTGATAAGAAACTTTCGTGCGACAGCACAGAAGTGGTCTATGATTTGAAGCCTTATAATGAAGCAGACTTTAAAGATTCACTTGGAAAGTTCAAGCCAACTGGCTGGACGCCAATCGCTAAAGCCATTTCAGAATCAAAAGCAGACTTTGAGAAATCAGATAAGCAGGGACAAAATATTATTTATGTAGTTAGCGACGGGATTGAAACATGTGACGGAGATCCTGCCAAAGCAGCAAAAGAGCTGCATGATTCAAACATTGAAGCGGTTGTAAATATCATCGGTTTTGATGTGGACAGCAATGGTCAAAAACAGCTCATGTCTGTAGCTCAGGCAGGCGGCGGACAGTACGAAACGGTTGATACGGCTGAAGATTTCCAGGAGTTATGGGAAGATGAACGCCAGCGTCTGTGGAACGAATGGTGGGACTGGGGCAACAAAAACTGGAATAAAGTATGGGAAGAGCAAAGCGAAAAGCAAAATGAGCTCTATGAGAAAAAAAGAGATTTGACGAACATGATTTACGAGGAGAAAAAGAGACTGAATGATGCAGCTTTATATCTCCAAGAAAAAGAACAAATTGAATATGATGTTCGCCAGGAGGTAACAAGCTTAGTCGATCAGCGCCATGAAATCCTCAAAGATTATGCTGAAGATACGCACGAAACAATGCTTGATACAGTTAAGACCGAAGGCGAAGACCTTAAGGATTCCATTCAGGAGAAAAAAGAGGAAATGACGGATAAATACAAGAAAAATTAGGTTTTTCTTTCCATAAAATTGTTCAAAATCAGACAAGGCCGTAAATTGCCTTGTCTTTTTTTCTTCTTAATAGAAAAGCGCTGCAAAGCAGTACCTCAAAAGGCTCCAATTAGAGCAAGAGGCTTGCTTACAGTCCGAACGGTGAGTTTAACAATCTAAATTTCACGGTCTAACAATCCAAATCAAGCATCTAACAGTCCAACCAAGCTTTTTAACAATCCAAACCAAAAATCGTTTTCAAATGCTTTACAAATACTTATCACGTTTTCCCTGGTAACTCCCGCTTACTGGAAATATAATAGATGTATGCTTCCTACTAACCAATTGCGAGGGGATATTCGTGGAAAACAGGGAACTTCTGCTGGCCATTACAGAATTGAAATCCAGTATGGACAAACGGTTTGATGCACTTGAAAAACAAGTAGATTCTAGACTTGATAAGGCAGAGGAACAGCTGTACAAGCTTTCAAGGGCCATACATTCAGGCGGAGATGACCACGAAGAGGATATTCATAAACTTGGTGAAGAAGTAAGAGATTTGAGATTGTCAGCAAAGTATTTACTGTCTAAGATCAGTGAGCATGACGTGGAACTTTACAAAGCAATGAATATGCTGAAAAACACCTCCGATGAATAGTCAGAGGTGTTTTTTTGGAGGGGCTGCAGATTTTCCTGCTGCAAGCTCAGGTTCCATCAGCTGAGTATGGCTGATGGAATCCGGCTGCTGAATAAGCGACAGAAGGGACGAGACCATCTTTTCTGCGAGGCTGTCAATCGGAACACCGACGCTTGTCAGCTCGGTTTCAAGGCTTGCCATCTGCGGGATATTGTCGTAGGAAATGACAGAAAGGTCTTCGGGAATCCGGATGTTCAGCTCTTTTGCCGCCCGAAGGATCCCGACACTGATGTCATAGCTTCCGCTGATGAGAGCTGTCGGCTTCGTGTCAGTGAGAAGCTTCTTTGCTGCAAGGTAGCCGTCATACCAGCCAAGTCCGTTTGTACTGCCAATTCTTTCTTCACTAACCGAAAGCCCGGAGAAATTCATTGCTTCATAGAACCCGCTCAGTTTTTCCTCTTGGCGTTTATCGCCCGGGTTTGTGCTTCCGATGAAGCTGATGCTAGAATGGCCGAGCTCTGTCAGATGCTGTACGGCCAGATGAATGGCCTTCCGGTGATTAACATCGATAATCGGATGGACGTGTTCACCTGAAACTCCGTACGTAAGGATGGGAACAGACGCAGCAGCCTGCGGTGGCAGTTTCGTTTCCTTTCCTTCTTCAAAAATAACGATGCCGTCAACCTGAAATCCTTTGAACATGCCGACAGCTTTATCAGCGGCGTCTACAGAGAGGATCATAAAGTAATTTTGGGCAGTAACCAGCTCATTTATTTTTGACACCAGGGCAGTCAGTGCGGCGCGGTCAATGGCAGGCCAGACGAGCCCGATTGTTCTGCTTTTTTTTGAAACAAGGTTTTTTGCTGCGAAGTTTGGTGTGTATCCAAGCATTTCTGCTGCCTTGAGAACTTTTTTTTTCGTGTCAGGCTTTACAAGGGGGCTGTCATTTAAAGCCTTTGAGACGGTAGAGTAGCTGACTCCTGACTCTTTTGCTATGTCTTTAATCGTTACACTCATAAGAAATCCTCCAAAAGGAATTGTTGAAAATTTTCGGAATACGCTTTATACTTAGCAATAACAACGTTGTTACTAGTAGTATAGTACAATTTCTGCTGAAAAGACATGAATTTAGCGAAAAATAACAACGTTGTTATTTTTGTGGGGTGAAATAACAACGTTGTTAACAAAAATGTAATCGCTGTCAAAGGGAGATCATTCAGGGGGGATGGGAATTGAAGAAATGGATTTTACTTGCTGCCGCTTTGCTGCTAGTGTCGGCTGTTTTATCGGGATGCGGCTCAAAGGCATCAGGAAGCGGAGTTATTACTATGAGGCTTGCCCACAATCAAAGCGAAACGCACCCAGTGCATAAATCATTGGCAGAGTTTGCAAGATTAACAGAAGAGAAGACCGGAGGAGAAGTCAAGATTCAGCTGTATCCTAACGGGCAGCTTGGATCGGAGAGGGAAGTTATTGAACTGACACAGACCGGTGCGGTTGATGTTGCTAAGGTTAGTGCAAGTGCCCTGGAGAGTTTTTCAGAAGTATATTCTCTGTTCAGCCTTCCATATTTATTCGATGACCGTGATCATTACTATAAGGTGATGAACAGCAGTATAGTGGATGGAATCTATGAATCTACTAAGGATATTGGTTTCAGAGGCGTAACCTTTTATGACGGGGGTTCAAGAAATTTTTACACGAAAAAGCAAGCCATTATGCATCCGGATGATCTGAAAGGAATGAAAATTAGGGTACAGCCGAGTGCAACGGCGATTAAAATGATTGAATTGATGGGCGGATCCCCAACACCCATGTCTTTTGGAGAAGTATACACTGCTCTTCAGCAGGGAGTTATAGACGGTTCGGAAAACAATGAAACTGCTTTAACGGATAACAATCACGGGGAAGTTGCAAAAGAATATTCCTACAGTGAACATGCTATGGTGCCTGATATCCTGATTATGAATCAGGCAATATGGGAGGAACTTTCAGAAGAGCACAAAAAAGCGATTTCTGCAGCTGCGAAGGAATCTTCTGCTTTTCATAAGATCGTTTGGGAAAAGTCTATTGCCAAAGCAATAAAGGATTCAAAAGAAAATGGTGTGACGTTCAGCAATCCTGACAAAGAGCCATTCCAAAAGGCAGTGGAGCCGCTTCATAAAGAATTTGCCAAGAAGCAGTCAACGGCAGAGTATTACAAAAGGATCCGCGAAGCTTCCGAAGGCGAATAGAGGAGGGGAAAGAAAATGAAAGTGAGAAAAACAGTTGATCAGACGATCGCTTTTGTAACGTGCACAATGCTCGCTTTTATGGTACTTACTGCAGTTTGGCAGGTGTTTACAAGATATGTTCTGAATTCACCAAGTACAGTATCCGAGGAAATCCTGAGATATTCCCTGATTTGGGTTTCCATGCTTGGTGCTTCTTATGCTTTCGGAAAGAAAAAGCATATTGCGATTGAACTGCTGGCAGAGAAACTGCCAAAAAACAAAGCACTTGCATTAAGCATAATGATTGAAACTCTTATTCTTTTGTTTGCAATGCTTGTTATGGTGATTGGAGGATCAAGAATCGTTGCACTGACAATGGCACAGTCCTCAGCATCATTGGGATTGCCGATGGGATATATTTACCTTTCGCTGCCAGTAAGCGGAGTACTGATTATTGGGTACAGCCTTATGACGATTTATGAAGCCGCTTTCAAAAAGAAAACAAATCTATATGCTGATCATCTTGATACAGCTTCAAATTCTGGAATAGAGGGCTAATCAAAAGGAGTGATTACATTGACCTTAACAGCGGGGCTACTATTATTGAGTGTGTTTTTCGTCCTTTTAGTTATTGGAGTGCCGATTGCCATAAGCATTGCTGGAGCATCCATTGCAACAATGCTGATTCTGTTTCCGTTTGATGTGGCTGTGTTTACTTCTGCGCAGAAAATGGTAACCGGGCTCGACAGCTTTGCATTACTAGCCGTCCCTTTTTTCGTGTTGTCTGGAATCATTATGAATAACGGGGGGATTGCAATCCGTCTCATTAATCTGGCCAAGCTTCTTGCGGGAAGGCTTCCGGGGTCCCTGGCACACACGAATGTCATGGGAAACATGCTTTTCGGATCGATTTCAGGGTCGTCTGTTGCTTCTGCCGCAGCAATCGGGGGCGTGATGTCTCCGCTTCAGGAAAAGGAAGGATATGATCGTACATATTCTGCGGCTGTTAACATTGCATCTGCACCAACGGGACTCCTTATTCCTCCAAGCGGACTGCTGATCATTTATTCGCTTGTGAGCGGAGGGACGTCTGTTGCGGCGCTGTTCATTGCCGGCTACATCCCAGGAATTTTATGGGGACTTGCAACAATGGCCGTTGCATACTTTATAGCAAAAAGAAAGAACTATCCAGTGGCTCGAAAGGTGACGTTTAGCCAGGGATTCAAGGTGTTTCTGGATGCCGTTCCCAGTCTCCTGCTGATTGTCATTGTTCTTGGCGGAATTATAGCAGGTGTTTTTACGGCTACTGAAGGAGCAGCGATTGCCGTTGCATATTCTTTTATTCTTTCGGTCATCTACCGGACATTCAGTTTTAAGCTGCTTCCGAAAATGCTTCTTGAAACGGTGGAAGTCACAGCTGTCATTATGCTGTTGATCGGAACATCAAGCATGTTATCCCTGGTTATGTCCTTTACGGGTATTCCTGAGGCAATAAGCGCTGGTCTGCTGGGATTGACAGACAGCCCAATTATTATCTTGCTGATTATGAATATCATTCTTTTAATCATTGGAACCTTTATGGACATTACACCTGCGGTCCTCATTTTTACACCAATTTTCCTTCCTGTTGTATCAGCGTTCGGGATGGATCCGGTTCATTTTGGCATCATGATGGCATTTAACCTTTGCATCGGGAATATTACGCCGCCGGTTGGAAGCGCGCTGTTTGTAGGGTGCAGTGTTGGAAAAGTGAAGGTGGAGCAAGTATTTAAACCGCTGCTCCCTTTTTACGGAGCCATTATCCTCGTCCTTTTAGCTGTAACGTTCATTCCAGCGCTCAGCCTGAGCCTGCCGAAACTGTTTGGATTATAACTATATCAGAGAGAAGGGATAGCGTTGACTATTCATGAAGCATATCAATTTAACTTAATAGAAGAAGACCGGAATATCCTGACCTTTCAGCATGAACAGATAAAAGCACATGTCTTTATTTTGGAAAAGGATATTATGCGGGTGCTTTTTACAGAGAATAACCGATTGAAATTGAAGCAAACATGGAGCATTGCACCTGGAATGGAAGATGTGCCATATGAAGGGCGTGACAGATTTGATGTGACCGGATTTTCTCTTCCTGACTACGAATGCATTCATTCCGGTACTTCAGTGACTGTGGAGACTGACTGTCTTCGGATGGTTATTGATTTGAACGGCTTCAAAGCCAGCTGGTTTGTCAAAAAAGGGGAAGAGTGGGTACTGCTCGCAAAAGACCGATCTACACAGGCGTATCACTTCGATTATTCCAGAAGCAGCGGGCCTGCTCATTATCTAGAGCGTAATTTGGAGGAACAGTATTTTGGATTCGGTGAAAAAACAGGCTCTGTGGACAAGCACGGTAAACGGTACCGCATGCAGACAATTGATGCAATGGGGTACGATGCGGAATACACGGATCCTCTATATAAACACATCCCATTCTACATGACAAGAAATCAGCAGACGGGTGTCACATTCGGCCTGTTTTATGACAATCTTTCCAGCTCCATTTTTGAAATGGGGTCAGAGCTTGATAATTATCACGGCCTGTACCGCTACTTTCAGGCGGAAGACGGTGATCTTGACTACTATATTCTGGCTGGTCCGAGGGTGCAGGATGTAACGGAACGATTTGCCTGGATGACAGGCAAGACCATTATGCCGCCGAAATGGAGTCTTGGCTATTCAGGTTCTACTATGAGCTATACAGATGCACCAAATGCACAGGAGCAGCTGATGGAGTTTCTCGAGTTATGCAGGAAGCATGATATTCTGTGCGATTCGTTCCAGCTTTCATCAGGATACACTTCTATTGAAGATAAACGGTATGTGTTTACATGGAATGAAGGGAAATTTCCGGATCCTGGGCAATTAATCCGTGATTTCAAGGAGAATGGCTTGAAGCTGTGTGCCAATATTAAGCCGTGCCTGCTGAAAGATCATCCCGTCTTTCATGAACTTTCAGAAAGAAAGATGTTTATAGAAAATAAGTTGTCCCAAGAGACTGAAATGGCTCAGTTCTGGGATGAAACCGGAGCGTATCTGGACTTTACCAATAAAGAAACGTACAGCTGGTGGAAGGAGCAGGTGAAAGAGAAGCTTCTCTCATACGGCATTGATTCAACCTGGAATGACAACAATGAGTTTGAGATCTGGAGCAGGGAAGCTGTCTGCAGCGGGTTCGGGGAAAGAATTGATTTTGAAGCAATCCGTGCGCTTCATCCGCTCCTCATGATGAAAGCATCTTATGAAGCCCAGCTTGATCACAATCCTGAAATGAGGCCTTACTTGATTTCACGTTCAGGAAGCCCCGGTATGCACAGATACGTCCAAACCTGGACGGGAGACAACCGCACAAGCTGGAAGACGTTAAAGTACAACATCAAAATGGGAATCGGGATGAGTCTTTCCGGCCTGTATAATTTCGGGCATGATGTAGGGGGATTTTCAGGTCCTGCTCCGGAACCCGAGCTCCTTGTCAGATGGATACAAAATGGCATCATGCACCCGAGATTTACGATTCATTCCTGGAATGATGACCAAACAGTAAACGAGCCGTGGATGTATCCGGAACTGCTTCCTGAAATCAGGAATCTGATTAAATTCAGAACAAAGCTCCTTCCGTATTTTTACACGGCTCTCTATGAGGCTCATGCAGAATACAAGCCTATGATCCGGCCGACGTTTTATGAATTTGAACACGATGAGCAGACATTTAGAGAAAACGACGACTTTATGGTGGGGGAAGCTCTATTGGTAGCGTCTGTAGTTGAAAAAGGAAGCAGAGCGCGGGGTGTTTATCTGCCTGAACATACAGCAGGCTGGTATGACGTTCATACAGGTGAATGGTATGAAAGCGGCCAAACAGCTGTGATTCCTGCTCCGCTTGACTATGTGCCATTGCTTGCAAAAGCCGGCAGCATAATCCCTGTAAACACGGCGGATGTAACATTTTCCGATAAAAACAAAGATGAGCGGGCATTCTTATTATTCCCTGCTAAAGATAAAGGTGAATCTTCTTTCAGACTGTATGAGGATGATGGGGAAACCACTCTCTATAAAGATATTTTTACTTATGTAACTGTTGTAATGAAAACGACGGATACAGACATTTTTATTACGGCAGAAAAAGAAGGTTCATATGTGCTGCCTTATGAGACGGTGGCATTCCTTCTTCCGGAGAACGAAAGCAGACGGCTTATTGTAAATGGAAATAAATGTGCGAGCGGGGAGCAAGTTTTGCTTTCTGGGAGAGGAGCCTGATTATATGAAGCCTTTTATGGATGAAGATTTTCTTTTAGATTATGAGAGTTCGAGAATACTCTATCATGAGTTTGCAAAAGAGATGCCGATCTTTGATTTTCATTGTCACCTCAGCCCGAAGGAAATTGCGGAAAATAAACAGTTTCGCAGCCTGACTGAAATTTGGCTGAACGGCGATCATTACAAATGGAGAGCACTGCGTGCAAATGGGGTACATGAAGAGTTGATAACAGGAAACGGAGGGGACAGGGAAAAATTTAATGCATGGGCAGAAACCATGCCTTCCTGTCTTGGAAATCCCCTCTATCACTGGACTCACCTTGAGCTCAAGAGATATTTCGGAATTGACCTTCTTTTATCAGGGGATACAGCAGATGAAATATGGGAGCGCGGAAATGCGATGCTGAATCAGAATGACTTTTCTGCGCATTCGATCTTAAAGAAATTTAACGTCGAGGTAGTCTGCACAACAGACGATCCTGCAGACAGCCTGGAATACCATAAGCAAATTAAACAAAACCCGGGGGTTGAAACAGAAGTACTGCCGACATTCCGACCGGATAAAGCGGTTGAAATTGGAAAAGAGGAATTTACAGAGTATATCTCCAAGCTGTCTTCAGCTTCTGGAGTGGAGATTGTATCCTACAAAAACCTTTTGCAGGCACTTGAAAACAGAGTGGATTTCTTTCATGAGGCTGGGTGCAGAATCTCTGACCACGGTCTTGAACAGCTTTTCTATGAACAAACAACGTTTGAAGAAGCATCAGCCATCTTTGAAAAAGGAATGAATGGACAGCGACTATCCTTTGAAGAAGAAAAGAAGTATAAAACATATACTCTGATACATTTAGGCAAGCTGTATCATTCACGTGGGTGGGCCATGCAACTGCATATAGGGGCCCTGAGAAATAATAATGAAAGAATGCTGAAGAAGCTCGGTCCTGATTCTGGCTTTGATTCAATGAAGGATTTTGAGCTTGCAGGACCGTTAAACCAATTTCTCAATCATCTTGACCGGGACAGCGAACTGCCAAAAACGATTATCTATAATCTCAATCCTGTCCATAATGAAATGATTGCCTCAGCAATCGGCAATTTTCAGGGGGCAGGGACAAAAGGCAAGGTTCAATTCGGGTCCGGCTGGTGGTACAACGATCAGAAGGACGGCATGATCCGTCAGATGAAAGATCTTGCCAATATCGGTTTCATCAGCCATTTTGTTGGCATGGTGACAGATTCGCGGAGCTTTCTTTCCTATACGAGACATGAGTATTTTCGCAGGATCTTATGTAATCTGATTGGCAGCTGGATTCATAAAGGCGAGGCACCCGCAGATTATGAATGGATGGGGAAAACCGTTCAGGATATATGCTATTACAATGCCAGAAATTACTTTGACATTAAGAGAGGATGACATAAATGGAAATGACATTTCGCTGGTACGGAGATCAGGATCCTGTTACGCTGCAGAACATCAGGCAAATTCCGGGGATGAAGGGAATTGTTTCGGCCATTTACGACATTCCCGCCGGGGAAGCTTGGCCGTATGAAAAGATAATGGAATTAAAAGAGAAAATCGAGAAACACGGCCTTACGCTGAGTGTGATTGAAAGTGTACCCGTTCATGAGGATATTAAACTTGGTCTGCCTTCCCGTGACCGGTATATTGAGAACTACAAAACGACCATTCGAAATCTAGCAAAAGCGGGAGTTAGCATCGTCTGCTACAATTTTATGCCTGTTTTTGACTGGACGCGTTCATCCCTCGATTTTGAGCTGCCTGACGGATCAACAGCTTTGATTTACGAAGAAGAAAAAGTAAAGCAAATGGACCCGCTCCAAGGCAAGCTGTCACTTCCGGGCTGGGATTCAAGTTATGAGCCTGAACAGCTGAAAAATCTTCTATTAAGCTATCAAAGTGTCTCAGAAGAGCAGCTTTGGAACAATCTTGCTTATTTCGTAAAAGCCATTATGCCGACAGCGGAAGAGGAAAATGTGAAGATGGCCATCCATCCGGACGATCCGCCATGGTCCATCTTCGGCCTTCCAAGAATCATAACGGGCAGGGAAAATCTTGAGCGGTTTACCGCACTATATGACAGTCCGAGTAACGGATTATGTCTTTGCAGCGGTTCACTTGGTGCGAATCCTGAGACTGATCTTCCAGAATTGGCACGTTACTTTGGCGGGAAAGAAAAAATCAATTTCGTTCACCTGAGAAATGTGAAATGGACAGGAGAAAGATCCTTTGAGGAATCTGCTCATTTATCTTCTGAGGGTTCTCTTGATATGTACGAGATTGTCCGGGCGTTGCGTGAAGTGGATTACACAGGGCCGGTGAGGCCCGACCACGGAAGAATGATCTGGGGAGAAACCGGGAAGCCGGGATACGGCTTATACGATAGAGCGCTTGGAGCAACTTATTTAAACGGACTGTGGGAAGCGGCTTCTAAGGAGAAAGGCAGACAGGAGGCCGGCAATGAACATACCATTTCAAGTTGATCTAAGCGGAAAAACGGCAGTTGTCACAGGAGGAAGCGGAGTTCTCTGCAGCCAGTTTGCAAAAGCACTTGCAGCATGCGGGGCAAATGTTGCAGTCATCAGCAGAACACAGGAATCTGTTGATTCGGTTGCTTCGGAGATTCGTTCAGCAGGAGGACAGGCCATTGCTTTGTCAGCTGATGTACTTGATAAAGATAGTCTTGAAAAAGCCAACGAAGAAGTAATCCGTTCATTCGGTCCGTGCAGCATCCTGATCAATGGAGCAGGCGGAAATCATCCTGCAGGCAATACAGATAAAGAATATTTTGAGAGAGAAGATGCAGATAATCCCGAAATCCGGACCTTTTTTGATCTTGACCCTGCTGGCATAAAATCAGTATTTGATTTAAATTTCTTAGGCACGCTGCAAACAACTCAGGTGTTTGCGCGTGAAATGGCAGAAGGCGGCGTTATCATTAACGTATCTTCTATGAATGCATTCACGCCATTAACGAAAATACCTGCTTACAGCGGAGCAAAAGCATCCATCAGTAATTTCACGCAATGGCTTGGAGTGCACATGTCAAAAGCGGGAATACGCGTTAATGCAATAGCACCGGGGTTTTTTCTGACCGAGCAAAACCGGAGTCTGCTAACAAAAACAGACGGAAGCTATACGGACCGGGCAATAAAAATCATTAGTCAGACACCGCTTGAGAGATTCGGTGACCCGGAAGACCTTAACGGAACGTTGCTGTGGCTTGTCAGTAATGAAGCTTCAAGGTTTGTTACGGGAACAGTCATTCCAGTAGATGGAGGATTTTCAGCCTATTCCGGAGTTTAAAGAGCCCTTAAAGGGTTCTTTTTTCGATTAAAAGAGAGAAAGAATTAATTAAATCAGATCACGGCTATGACCATACAAAAAATGACCTGGAACGAGTCCAGGTCACTTCTGTAAAAATTTGCTTCAGATCACGGCCCAGTTGGTCCCGTAGGTCCAGCAGGTCCGGTCGCGCCTGTAGCACCTGTAGGTCCAGCAGGTCCGGTCGCGCCTGTAGCACCTGTAGGTCCTGCAGGTCCGGTCGCGCCTGTAGCACCTGTAACGCCGGCAGGTCCGGTAGCGCCCGTGGCGCCAGTAGCTCCAGCAACACCAGTGACACCAGCAGGTCCAGTAGCTCCATCAGCACCAGTGACTCCAGCAGGTCCCGTAGCTCCGGCAGGTCCCGTGACTCCACCAGCAGGTCCCGTAGCTCCAGCAGGTCCCGTAGCTCCAGCAGGTCCCGTAGCTCCAGCAGGTCCCGTAGCTCCCGCAGCCCCCGTGACTCCGGCAGGTCCAGTAGCTCCGGCAGGTCCAGCAGGTCCAACTCCGCCACCTTCCATGAAGAACAGGGAAATGTCATCAACAATGATGTCAGCAGATCCTGCAAGAGGCAATTTGTTCAGTAGAAGTAATGCTTGCGTTGTGCCTTCTGGTGCTGCTACGGTATTTTCGTAGATATTGCGCCATTGAAACTGGCTTGCATCAGGAATTCGGTTAGACGGTATATTGATGATTGTTCCGTATCCCAGAAAGTTAAATGCCTCATCATAAAAACCAAGCGTTACTGAAATGAGAGGACTGGGAGAAGCACCAGCTTTTGCAAGCGAAATTCCCAATAAAAAAGTCTCACCCGGGTTCGCTTCGACAAATTGATAGAGAAATGCGTTGGCATTTCCGCCTGTTAATCTGGCTGCTGCGAAACCGCTGTGAGAAAATTGTGTGGTAATGACAGCGTTGACAGCTGTCCATGGAGGAAAGCTTCCTGTTTCAAAGCTATCATTATTAATTCTGTTTTCAATACTCATTTAGTAACCTCCTTTCTATCTTTCATTTTTTGCTTTACATGAAGTAAAGCTTTTATAGCTTATGAGATTGAAAGATTTGTGACCGTGCGTTTTCCTTAGGGTCTTTGCCCTTATTTCATTTTATTTTTTCCCCGAGTTCCAATAGGACCGCATACATTGTCTTCGTTTGATCATGAAAGCCCGCAGGTTCGTTCTTCTGTTTTTTGAAGTAATCAAGAAATCTCTTCTTTTGTTTCGGTTTCTGACTGCTTAGTTCATTTACATCTTTTAGAAAGCTTTCAGCGATTTCTGAATCAGCAATGATCATTCTCACAATGACATGCAATGTGCTTTCAATAGCAGCACGTGTGACAATTTCGTCCTGCAGCATGAGAGTGTTTGCATCAATCCCTGTATCGTCAGCCTCTTTTTTTCCTTGAGGCTTGAGAACCTTTCCTGTCTGCTCTATTTTTTCCTGGAGATGTTTTTTCGTTATAGTTGGCACTCTGCTGTAGTCCATATGCTGATCATAGTTTGCAAATAGATCGTTTATTCTTTTATCCACGCTATTCCCTCCCTTCAAAAGCAGTTTATGTCAGGAAAGAATACTGAGCGTGGGGGAATAACCGCTTTACAGCGCACATTTTCCTCTATGCTTCCAGTACTTGTGACACCCTCCATTTCAGAGGAAATATACCCAATCCAAAATTCTGATACCTTATATGAAATTTCCTAACTTATGCAGGAGGGCACTTTTTCTTACAATGAGGACAGATAGAAAACATCATAGAAATCGGGGTGGTGAGCAGATGGAAGCGAAGATTGTACGGGCAGAGGAGCAAGTGATTGCGCCCAGTACAAAAAAAGGAAGATTAAAACGGGATCTAAAGAGGATGAATTCTCAAAAATATTTGCAGATTATGGCGCTGCTCGGTATGGTTTGGATGTTCATTTTCAATTACGTGCCGATGTATGGACTGATTATAGCTTTTAAGGAGTTCAGCATTATCAGCACAATCAGAGAGGCACCGTGGGTTGGACTTATGCAGTTTAAAGAATTTCTGCAGGATGAGAATTTCTGGACTGTACTTAAGAACACTCTTGGCATCAGCTTGATTAAGCTGCTTATCGGATTTCCGCTGCCGATCATTTTTGCCTTGATGCTGAATGAATTGACTTCATTGAAGTTTAAGAAAATGGTTCAGACGATTACGTATTTGCCTCATTTTCTTTCATGGGTTGTTCTCGGCGGTATTTTAACAACATGGTTATCTGACATTGGCATTATTAATGACATTTTACTTAATCTCGGATTTATCAATGAACGCATCAGCTTTCTGGCTGAACCGCAGTACTTCTGGGGCATTGTGATTATCTCGGATATCTGGAAAGAAATCGGCTGGTCTGCAATCATCTATCTTGCAGCAATAGCGGGCGTATCTACTGAACTCTATGAGTCTTCAACGATTGACGGGGCAAATCGTTTTCAGAAAATGTGGCATGTCACACTGCCTTCGATCCGTCCAACGATTACGATTCTTTTCATCCTGGCAGTCAGCGGCGTGCTGAATTCAAACTTTGACCAGATCCTGGTTCTACGTAATGCATTAAATGAAAGCGCTAGCAATGTTATTGATATCTATGTGTATCAAATGGGTGTTCAAAATGCGCGCTATTCTTATGCAACGGCAGTCGGTCTTTTAAAAGCAATTATTGCCTTTATTCTGCTTTACACGGCTAACAGAATTACGAAAAAGCTTGACGGCACTTCATTATTCTAAGGAGGGGGAGATCACGTGCTGAAACTGTTTAAACTAAACCGCAGAACAAAAAGTGAATACATCTTCGATAACTTCAACATCATTATTATGTTTTTGATCTGCGGAATTACGCTTTACCCAATCTGGTATGTTATCGTCAACTCCCTGAATGAAGGTGCAGATGCAGCTAACGGCGGCATTTACTGGTGGCCAAGAGAGTTTACGCTTCAAAACTATGAAGCTGTTTTTGCCAATTCAGGTATTCTGACATCATTCGGAGTAACGATTGCGAAAACGGTTATAGGAACCATCACACACGTTTTCTTCACGGCGATGGTAGCCTATGCGATTTCAAGAAGAGATTTATATGGAAGAAAACTGTACATGATGATCGGGATTGTCACAATGTTTTTCAGCGGGGGACTGATTCCTTACTTCCTTCTGATTCGTGACCTGGGTTTATTTGATAACTTCCTGGTTTATATCATTCCGACCATGTTTAACTTTTTCCATCTTATTATCTTTGTCTCGTTCTTCAGAGAGCTGCCGCCATCACTGGAAGAGGCAGCAAAAATTGACGGAGCCAATGACTTTATGATTTTCATCAAGATTATTGTGCCGCTGTCGATGCCGGTTATTGCTACAATCGCTTTATTCCAGGGTGTTTATCAATGGAATGATTATTTCGCAGGGGTCATCTTCGTCAATAATCCTGATCTTCAGCCGATCCAAACCTATTTGTATAAGGTTGTTGCAGAATCAAGTTCCAATCAGATGATGATGAATGCTCCAGGCAGCATCACGACAAAAACGGTAACCTCACAATCGATCAAGCTTGCAACTATGGTCATCACCACCCTGCCGATTGTTCTTGTGTACCCGTTCCTTCAGAAGTACTTTGTAAAAGGGATGCTTATCGGCTCTGTAAAGGGCTGATGCATATAGAAAGAAAGTCTATTATAATTAGGTACTAGAGAGGGGTTTACTATGAAAAAGTTTAAGAGTCTGTCCATTTTCCTTATAGCGGTTCTTCTTCTTTCCATGCTGGCTGCATGCAATAATGAAACCGCTTCATCAGGGGAGAAAGAAAACAAAAAGCCTGTTTCAGCAGATGAGCCTGCATGGAAAGCAGATACATCTCCGATTACATTTGACTGGTATGTCAACTTTTCCTGGTTTGCATCAAAATGGGGAGAGGACGCCGTTTCAAAGTATGTAACAGATAAAACAGGCGTTTCGATCAACTACATTTCTCCTGCTGGAAATGAAGCAGAGAAAATGAATACAATGATTGCATCCGGCAAGCTTCCAGATTTTATTACTCTTGGCTGGTGGGAAGATGCTGTTAAGAAAATGCAGGAAGGCGAACTGGTTCTTCCATTAAATGAACTTGCTGAAGAATATGATCCATACTTCTTTAAAGTAGCAGATAACGCAAAGCTTGAGTGGTACAAACAGGAGAACGGAAATGTATACGCTTACCCGAATGCATCATCTTCTCCAAAGGATTTTGAGAAATACAAAGACCTAAAGCCTTCTAACCAAACATTCTTAGTAAGAAAAGATATGTACGAAGCACTTGGAAGTCCTGATATGAGCACACCTGAAGGGTTTGTTTCAGCTCTGAAAGCTGCAAAAGAAAAATTCCCTGAAGTAAATGGTGCACCACTTATTCCGCTTGGTCTTCATGAATTTACAGATGTAGGAAATACATCACTTGAAGCTTATCTTCAAAATTTCCTTGCCATTCCTATGGAAAAAGACGGCAAGCTGTATGACCGCACAGAAGATAAAGAGTATGTAAAATGGCTGAAAACATTCAGAGAAGCTAATGAAGAAGGATTGCTTGCAAAAGATATTTTTGTAGACAAACGTCCGCAAATGGAAGAGAAAATTGCTCAAGGCCGCTACTTCGCTATGCTTTATCAGCGCAGTGACATGGCTGCTCAGCAGCAGGCTCTTTATGCGAAAGATCCAAATTCTGTCTATATCGCTGTTGATGGCCCTGCTAACGCTGCAGGTGATCAACCGACACTTGCAGGGGACAGCATTTCCGGCTGGACAGTTACTCTTATCTCCAAAGATGTAAAAGACAAAGACCGTGCAATTGCTTTCTTAAGCTACCTGATCAGTGAAGAAGGACAAAAAGATTTCTTCTTCGGTGAAAAAGGCGTTACGTACGATGAGACAGACGGAAAACCTCAGTTCAAACCGGAAGTTCTTGACCTTCTAACAAAGGACAGAACAGCTTTCGACCAGCAATACGGTGCTTCTTATAAACACTGGATGCTGATGGATACGAATATGAGTCTTCCTTGGAACCCGCCTACTGCGGAGCCGTTCAAGCAATTGGAAGACTGGACAAAAGGCAAAACAGTCAGCTTTGCAGCTTATGACGGCCTGAATCCGACAGGTACTTCTGCAGAAGCCATTGCAAGTACAAAAATCAGCCAGGAATGGGGAAAAACACTTCCGAAGCTGCTTCTTGCAAAATCAGACAAAGAGTTTGATAAGGTGATGAAAGCTTACTTGAAAAAACGTGAAGATTACGGCTATGACAAAGTAGAAGAGTACCAGAAGAAAATGTTTGAAAAGAATAATGAAAAACTGAATGCTGGAGAAAAGTAATGAAAAAGGGCTGCTTCGGCAGCCTTTTTTTTCCCTATTATCCGGGAAAGAAATCCCTTATACTAAAAAGAACGTCAAAAGAACAGCAGGTGTCCCCATGGCAGGAAAGATAAAAACAAAGATCTTCGAAATGTTCCTCAAACTCTCATTGCAGCAAAAATTCATCGCCTTATATATTTTCATCATTATGATTCCAGTCGTTGCATTTACCCTGATTTATACGAGGCAAGTGGATGAAAGTGCAATAAAGGACATTACAACAAAAAATGAATATCTCCTTGAAGTAGAAAAAGTTCATATTGAGAACAATATTGAATCGATGAGGAGAACAGCACAGATGGTCGTCTCTGATAATGAATTTATCGATTTTGTGAAATCAAGAGATGAGACAAATGTGGACGAACTGCTGAACTTTAAAATGAATGCGTTCTCAAATGTATCAAGGCTTCAAGTGAATAATCCAACTATTGAAAACATTCATCTTTACACAAACAATCCCTTCGTAAACGAAATGTGGCCAATCCTTTTCAGTGAGGAGCGGATTGCTGATAAACCATGGAAGCAGGAAGCCATCGACCGCAACGGCATGGAAATGTGGTGGTATGAACAGCAGGATTACGATATCCTCGGACGCTATCCATACCGGGCGAATGCCAAGATTTCAGTCTTGCGGGAGCTGGATTACCCGAAGGATGAACATTTGGGCATCATTGAAATCAGCATGCTTCAAAAGAACTTTTTCCCGAAAATGTTCAGCACGGTTGACGCAGGTGATTCTGCGATGATGGTCATTGACCAGAACAGCAATTATATAGTCAATCCTGAGAACCGCTTTTTAAAAGAAAATGAGATTCGTATAGATACACTTACAAGCCACTTTGAAAAGGAAAAGAAGAAAGAATCCTTCTCTTTTTACTATGAGGACCACGGCCTTCCGATTCTTGCAGGAGCTGTCTATATTGAAGCGATCGACTCCTATATGCTGAGCCTGGTCTCTCTTGAAACGATTTTTGCAGATACAGAAAACACAAGAAATCTTGTTCTTGGGGGCATTGTGTTCCTCGTGCTGATTCTCTCATTTTTAACATACAAAATGATCTCGTATTTGCTGAAAGAGATGTACAGGCTGATGAGCACGATGAAAAAAGCAGAAGCGGGTGACTTCGGTGTGAAAGTCGAAGTGGATGAATACAGCGAAATCGGACAGCTTGCCTACCATTTCAGAAGCATGCTGGCAAAAATCAACCGCCTGATCGCAGAAGCCATTCATAAAAATGCGGTAACAAAAGAAGCAGAGCTTAAAGCTCTCAAAACTCAAATCGATTCTCATTTTCTATTTAATACACTTGAAAACATCAAGATGATGGCGGAAATAAAAGGAGATTACGAGACGTCCGATGCCGTGACATCTCTAGGTTCCATGATGCGCTACAATCTGAAATGGAAAAACGACTTTGTGCTGCTTCAAGAAGAACTGACGCATATCAAACATTATATCGAAATTATGAATCTGCGGCTTGACAACAGACTGACGCTAAAAGTCGATGTGCCGGACCATCTGCTGGCATCAGAAGTGCTGAAGATGTCTCTTCAGCCAATCGTGGAAAATTCAGTCAAGCATGGTCTGATTCCATTGCTTGCTGAAAAGCAGGGCGTTATCAAATTAAGTGCAGAAAGAACGGACAGCGGAATATTGATCGAGATAGAAGATAACGGGACCGGTATGAATGACAAAGAGAAAGAACGCTTGGCTGAAAAAATTACAGCAGGACAGCATACCGAAACGCTTCACGGGTCTGGAATCGGGCTTGTAAACGTAAATGAGCGGCTGCTCCTGCATTACGGAACAGATCATGGACTTCAAATAGAAAGCGAAGAGGGAGCTTTTACAAAAGTTTCATTCCTAGTACCAGACTTGCAGACAAAGGGGGACTTGCAGCATGTACAATCTGTTAATAGCGGATGATGAATCTAATATCAGGCTTGGCATTAAAGCCATGATTGAAAGGGAATTCCCGGGCGAAATGAATATTTTCCTAGCGGGAGACGGTCTTATGGCACTGGATATCATGAACAGGGAACAAATCGATCTTCTCATCACAGATATAAAAATGCCTCGCATGAACGGAATTGAACTGATCCGCACCCTGCAGGACGCGGACGAAAAACCGATCCTGATCATTTTAAGCGGTTATGATGATTTTGAATATACAAAGGCAGCCATCAAATGCAAAGTAAAGGATTACCTTTTAAAACCGGTGAACAGAAACGAGCTGTTCCAGACCGTCCGCAGCTCGATGGAGGATATGGAAAAGACAAAATCACTCGTTCAGCAGGAACTTGAAGAGGAACAGCTAAGACAAATTCAGTACATCCTGCTGAATCCGCTTTTGTCAAAAGAACGAATTAAAGAAATTTGCGGGGAATCAAAGCTTGAAGCTAAGAGCGGTCACTATTTCATTGCCGTTATGAATCAGGGGAGAAACCTCTTCGAAAAAGCAGAGCAGGTACTGAAAAAAGAAATCCTGTTCCTGGACCAGAAAGACCGGACCGTCATTCTGACAGAAGATCAAACTGTTCTCGATATGCTTAAACAGCACATCCCTGAAGCCGAGATAGGCTGCAGCGGGCAGAAAACCGATTTTGCTGAAATCAGAGAGGCCTATCTGGAAGCTGCTGAGGCAAGTAAATATTCGTTTGTCCACCCGAGACACTCATTTATCGATTACAAGACGGTTACATCTAAACCTGCAGCAGACATGCTTCCCATTGAGGAAATCAAGAAAATCAAAAACATGCTAGGGACTATCAGAGAACAGGAAATCAAGTCTCTGCTGCTTAAAGTACTTGATCATGAAAGAATCACGGCCTATTCGATCGACTATCTCGAAAGCATCCATCATGAAATAAACAGAATCATTTACGAACCTTTTTTTGAGCGGTTTGGAGAAGAATCAAAAGCCGCATTTAAAAAGCTTTCCCATATGGAGGATCTCTACAGCTTCCGCGATTTCTATCATTACTTTCATGAAACACAGGAACTGATCCTGAGGCTTCATGAATATATGAAGCAGCTGAAGTCGATTTCCACTGAACAGACCTATATGGAACAGGCACTTGCATTTATCGGCGAAAACTATCAAAAAGACCTGAATCTTGCCGTTGTTTCCAATCACATATCCCTGAACTACTCCTATTTCAGCCATGTGTTCAAGGAAAATACCGGTCAAAATTTTGTCGATTACCTGAAAAAGGTCCGCATTGAAAACAGCAAGAGACTGCTTAAGGATCCTGACTTGAAAATCTTTGAAGTCAGTGACAGGGTCGGCTACAAAAACCCCAAGCAATTTGCCCGCGTATTCCGTGAGCTTGAAGGCATATCACCAAAGGAATTCAGGGAGGCGGCCGGCATTTCAGCCGCGAAGGAACAGACATAATCTTATTTTCCAGGAAATCATCGGGAGGCAGATAAAATGATTACATATCCAATGTTAAAATCGAATGCCGTAATAGGAGTGACGGCCCCGTCGTCTGGTGTTCCGCAGGAATTACACGGACTGCTGAAGCAGGCCTCCGGAAAAATGGAATCCAGGGGATATACAGTTATTACAGGCGAAACAGCCTGGACGCAGGAAAAAGCAAAATCCGCACATGCGGCAAAACGGTCAGAGGAATTCAATCAAATGATGCAGGATGATCGAATTGACTTCATTCTTCCTCCGTGGGGCGGTGTGCTTGCGATGGAAATGCTTGAAGGTGTCGATTACGATGCCATAAAGGAAAAGTGGATTTTGGGATACTCCGATGTCAGCGTACTTACACTTGCTATTACTCTTAAAACGGGAATGGCAACAGCTCACGGAACGAACCTGATTGATTTAAGAGGTGAATCGTCCGACCCAACCACTGCCATGTGGGAAACCGTCCTGAAAACAGAAAGAGGAGGGAAAGTGACTCAAATCTCCTCAGAAAAGTACCAAGAAAAGTGGCAGCACGAGAACCCGACACCCCATGTTTATCATCTGACAGAACCAACCGTCTGGAAAACAGTGTCCGGTCAAGATGAACAGGTCAAGGGACGCCTGCTCGGCGGCTGCATTGATGTGATTAAACATCTGGCAGGCACGCCGCTTGGAGATGTTAAAGCCTTTTCCCAAACACATATCGGGGGCGATCCGATCCTCTGGTATTTTGAAAACTGCGCGCTTACTGCAACAGATTTGCGCATATCGCTTGTCCAGCTGAAAATGGCCGGATGGTTTGAAAATTGCTCAGGAATCCTTTTTGGAAGAAGCCCTGCCAACCATCCAGTAGAGGGGTATACGGCAGAGGATGTCTATGAGGATCTCGCATCAGAACTTGGAGTACCTGTCATCTACGACATTGACTGCGGTCATCAGCCGCCGCAGCTGACCCTGATTAATGGTGCTTTTGCGGAGGTGACAGTGGAGAATGGAAAAGGGATTGTTGTTCAGGAGTTTAGATGATGGGAGGAAACGTTCTATACGAAACTATTAAAAATGAAATTGTTGGCATTTACGCCGGAAGTCATAAAAAACTGCGAAACGGGACCACGCTTTTTGGGGAACTCGATGAGGGAAGATGGCATACTTATCTTCTGCATCCCCTTACCTCCAGTGAAATTGCCCGTTTTGAGGAACAAATGCAGACTGTCTTTCCATCTCAGTACAAAGATTGTTTATCCTTCACAAACGGCTGCTGGCTCTTTGACCTTTTGAGGATTGCAGGCAAAGCGCCTGACACATACCGGGGAATGAGTGAGGAAGAAGAGTCTTTTTCACCTTTCCCTTTGGAAGATTTGCAGCAACTTTATAAACGAAAACGGACCCCTCCAGACCACTTTATCTTTGCCGACTCGTTCGTCAAGCAGGCTTATTACGCAATTGACAGCAGCGGACACGTACATGAAGTGTCATACAAAACGAAAAAAACGGTTCGAAGCTTTGACTCAATCCCACAATTGCTCCAATCCATCGTGGAAGAAGGAAAAGAGCAGATTGAGAATGATCTTTACTATGAATTTACGTGAAGCACGCCTTTAACGGGTGTGCTTTTTCTTCATTTTTATTTGGAACTTTACTCAGGTTTAACCGTATAAGTAGTTATCTATTTCAGAAGGAGGATAACAAATGATATTCTACCTGATCATGGCCGTTTTCATCATCGCAGGCACGATGCTCTATCAAGGAAAATGGGCAAATTTAATAGCGGGGTATAACACACTTTCCAAAGAAGAAAAAGAAAAATATGACTCGCCTGCTCTTTGCAGGTTTTACGGAATAATGATGTATGTCATCTCGTTCAGCATCCTTCTGTGGGAGATTGGCGACGCACTTGGAAGCTTGCTGATTTTTATGGTCGGCACCTTACTGTTTATTGCTGCTGTTGTTTTCACACTTGTCTATTCGCACAGCGGCAGCCGCTTCAAAAAATAAGCTGCCTTATTCGGCAGCTCTAAAAACTTCTATTTTTTCTCCTTTTTTCACCAGAATCACCGATTCTTCCTCTTTGGCTCGGTACAGGACTGTCCCTTTATCGAGATAATTCGACCAGAAATTCTGCGATGGTTTTACATTCGCATCCACTTTATTTGAGATTGTACCAAGCTCTTTTCCAAGGGAATACTCTTCAGATAAACCCTCTGCATGATAATCTTTTCCATCTGCCATAAGCAGAGCTACGTAGGACTGTTTGCTCTCCTGCTTGCTGCACCCGGCAAGTACGATACAAATACATGCAGCTAAAAGAATCTTCTTCATTTTTTCCTCCTTCTGGAAACAGTGTGTTACAAAAGTAGACGGAGAAAAACGCATTTCGTTTCACCTGAGACACAAAAAAAGAGCATCAGCTTTCTTGATGCTCTTTTTCAGGTATCAATAAATTTCTTTAATTCCCGCCAGCCTGATTGAAAAGACATTCTTATCTTCGTCTTCAAGTGACAGGGTCTGATCGCTCAGGTCGAGATTGCGGACGCGGCCTTTCAATGTCTGAACGGCACCGTCAATGTAGTAGTTTACAGTTACAAGCTTATTGCGCCTCAATGCTTTTAAAATCATGAGAATGTCTCCTTCCGTTTCGTGTTTATTTAAAGGGATTTATTTAAAATGTAATCGCTTTCTATGAATATATTCCTATTATACTACAGGTTTGTGAAAGCGATTACATAAAGTTTGAACACTTTGTGAAAAAAAACACATTGAACAGGTTCTCTGCACGTGATACCTTTAATAAAAAGACCGCAGGAAATGGGGACTCACAGCATGGGAAGAGGTTTAGAAGGAAAAAAAGTTGTCATTGCAGGATCTAGAAAAACAGACGAAATCAGTACGCTGATTGAAAAACAGGGAGGCACTCCGCTTGTCCGCTCTCTGCAGGGAACCGTTTTTCTGGCTGAAGAGCAGGTGGAACCTGATTTGCGCAAGTACATAAATGAAGGAGCGGACTGGACCATCCTCACTACAGGTATTGGTACAGAGACGCTTGTGAAGCTTTCCCGTCAGCTGGGGGAGGAAGAAGCGTTTTTAAGGCAGCTCCGGGAGTCAAACATTGCTTCAAGGGGATACAAGACCTTCGCTTCGCTCAAAAAGCTTGGATTGGCTCCAATAAAAAAGGATGATGACGGAACGACCAGGGGCCTTGTACGTGCTTTGGAAAATGAAGACTTTTCAGGAAAAAGAGTCATGGTGCAGCTCCACGGTGAAACAGCACCTGCACTGATCAGGTTTCTTGAAGAAAAAGGGGCATCTGTCCACCAGGTGCTTCCGTACCGCCACATTTCCCCTGATGAAAAAGCCGTCAGCCTGCTTTGTGAAGAACTGAAAGCAGGAGAAATTGATGCGGTATGCTTTACCGCTGCCATCCAGGTCCGCGAATTTTTTCAGTATGTGAAGGAGCATGATTTAACGACGGATGTACTTGAAGTCTTCAAAACGCGCACACTTCCTGTAGCTGTTGGAAAAATTACAGCCGAAGCTCTTACAGAGGAAGGGGTAGAGAATCCGCTTGCTCCTGATCTTGAACGAATGGGTGCGATGATTATCGAACTTGCCAATTATTATGAAAAAAACAATTGACATAAGCCGTCCGACTGCGCATAATATATAAAAATCAATGAACGCTGAAGCGGGACTAGTATGCGGGACTTTGTGCAAAAGAGAGCGGGGTTTATAAGCTGAGAGACCCCGCAGCAGCAAAGCCGCAGAACCTGCCTGCCGAGTCCTGTGCCAAACACACAGGCGCCATCAGCCTGGCGTTATCAGGCAAAGCGGGATGCCACGTGCATCCAACCAAGGTGGTACCACGGAGAGCAAAGCCCTTTTCGTCCTTATTTTACAGGACGGGGAGGGCTTTTTTTATTCCATGAAGCTGAAGGATTAAAATGCGTCGTGAATGAACCCTTCGTACAAAGAATCAGAAGCTGAAGGGTCAAAAGGCGCCGTGAATGAACCCTTCGTACGAAGAATCAGAAGCTGAAGGGTTAAAAGACGTAGTGAAAGAACCCATCGTACGAAGAATCAGGAGCTGAAGGGTTAAAAGGCGTCGTGAATGAACCCTTCATACGAAGAATCAGGAGCTGAAGGGTCAAAAGGCGTCGTGAATGAACCCTTCATACGAAGAATCAGAAGCTGAAGGGTCAAAATGCGTCGTGAATGAACCCTTCATACGAAGAATCAGGAGCTGAAAGGTTAAAATGCGTCGTGAATGAACCCTTCTTGCGAAGAATCAGGAGCTGAAGGGTCAAAAGGCGTCGTGAATGAACCCTTTGTGCGAAGAATCAGGAGCTGAAGGGTTAATATTCGTAGTGAATGAACCCTTCGTACAGAGAATTAGGTGCTGAAAGGTCAATATCCACCGGGAACTATGCCCAATAAACTCTCTCATCCCCCAACTAAACTAAAGGAGGCCAACCCTCATGAAAAAACGGATTGTTGTTAAAATCGGGAGCAGTTCTCTTACGAACAGGAAAGGAGAAATCGATCAGGAAAAGTTCACCGATCATATTGCAGCGCTTGCGCGGCTGAGACAAGCAGGGCATGAAGTGCTGCTCGTTTCATCGGGTGCTGTTGCGGCAGGTTTCCGCAAGCTTGGTTATCCGGCCAGACCCCTTACGCTTAAAGGCAGGCAGGCCGCGGCTGCTGTCGGCCAGAGCCTGCTGATTCAGGCGTATATGGTTCAGCTTGGGGCATATGGCTTTGTTCCTGCCCAGATCTTGCTGACCCGGACGGATTTTTCATCAAAAGAGCGTTACAGAAATGCTTTTGCAACAATTCGCGAACTGCTAGACAGAGGCATCATCCCGATTATCAATGAAAATGATACGGTTTCTGTTGAGGAGCTGACGTTTGGTGATAATGACATGCTGTCTGCACTTGTCAGCGGGCTTGTTCAGGCCGATGAGCTCGTTATTTTAACGGATATCAACGGACTGTATGACAAAAATCCGCGCGATCACACAGATGCGAAAAGGTATGACCGTTTGACCGGCATTACGGATGAAATGATGCTTGGAGCAGAAGGAGCGGGGTCTTCAGTCGGAACCGGCGGGATGAAATCCAAGCTTTCTGCGGCGAAAACTGCCATTGAGCTTGGGGTATCCGTTTTTATCGGTACGGGAAGAGGCGATGATAAGTTCCTCCGAATCCTGAATGGTGATGGCGACGGAACCTACATAGAGGCCCGCTCTTTCCTTAAAAGCAGTAAACAGTGGATTGCCCTTCATTCCCTAGTCAAAGGGAAAATTTTTATTGATGAAGGAGCAGAATCTGCCCTCATTATGAAGGGGAAAAGTTTATTGCCTGCAGGTGTTTGTGACATTTCGGGAACATTTGAAGCCGGAGAAGTGGTGGAGGTTCACGGACCGAACGGGATGCTCGGAAAAGGAGAGGTTCTTTGTTCCTCTGAAACGTTAAAGCAGGTAATGGGAAAACGGACAAAAGAAGCAGGAGCTGTGCTTGCATCCATCGAAGTGATACACCGTGACCGATGGGTGAAAGCGTGAAACGGAGGGATAACTATGAGTGAGGTTATGAGGAAAGGGAAAATCGCCAAGGCTGTCAGCTATGACATGATGCAGGTGCCGACCGAAGAAAAAAACCGTGCACTGGAACAAATAGCGGGGCAGCTTGAAGCAGAGCGTGATTTTTTAATAAAAGAGAATCAAAAAGATATTGAGGCCGGAAAAAAGGCGGGCATGACAGATTCCATCCTTGACCGCATGCTGCTGACTGAAAATAGAATTGATGATATGGCTCTTGCCATTCGCCAGTTAATCAGTCTTGAGGATCCTGTTGGAGAAGTGCTTGAGACGATTCAAAAAGAAAATGGGCTGCTTATCCAGAAAAAACGCGTGCCGCTCGGCGTAATCGGAATGATTTATGAAGCGCGGCCAAATGTGACGATTGACGCTGCAACTCTGTCGCTGAAAACAGGAAATGCCGTCATTTTGAGGGGAAGCTCTTCTTCCATCCATTCAAATAAAGCGCTCGTCAGCGTGATCCACCGCGCTCTTGAGCAGACTTCGGTCCCTCATGAAGCGGTTCAGCTTATTGAAGACACGAGCAGAGAAACGGCCAAACAGCTTTTCACGTTAAATGAATACTTGGATGTGCTGATTCCCCGGGGCGGTAAAAACCTGATCGATACCGTCGTGAAAGAGTCATCTGTACCTGTTCTCGAAACAGGAGCGGGCAATTGTCATCTTTTTATCGATGAAACGGCAAACCCTGAAATGGCACAAAAGATTGTTCTGAATGCAAAAATACAGCGTCCCTCTGTCTGCAACGCCATTGAATCCATTTTAATTCACGAAAAATGGCTTGAGCAGCATGGCATGAACCTGCTACAGAGCCTGCATGACCATTCCGTTGAAATCATTGCAGATGAACGCATCGTGTCACTTTTTCCTCAGGCAAAACCGGCAAGTGAGGAAGACTGGGCCACAGAATATCTGGCACTGACCGCAAGTGTGAAAACGGTGAAAAATACAGATGAAGCTATTAAACACATCAACACATACGGAACAAAGCATTCGGAAGCTATCATTACAGATGACCTGAAAAATGCGCATGAATTTCAATCCCGCGTAGATGCGGCAACTGTTTATCACAATGCATCGACCCGTTTTACAGATGGCTTTGAATTCGGCTACGGTGCGGAAATCGGCATCAGCACGCAAAAACTTCATGCACGGGGACCAATGGGATTGCCGGCGCTGACTTCAACAAAACACTTCATTTCGGGAAACGGACAAATCAGGGAATAGAAGGCGGACGTTGAGAAAACATAAAGGGACCAACGACACGAAGGAGAATGAGCTATGGATACGTCAATAAAGTGGAATGGCAAAATGAGCTTTTCCGGCAGCACCCCGTCCGGACACGAAGTAAAAATGGATGCCTCTGAAGAAGTTGGCGGAGAGAACACAGGAGCGAGACCGACTGAGCTACTGCTTCATGCTGTTGCCGGCTGTACAGGAATTGATATCATCAGCATCCTGCAGAAAATGCGCCTCAATCCGTCGGCATTTGAAATGGACCTAACCGGCACACGGGCAGAGGACCATCCAAAACGGTTTAAAGCCATCCATATTCACTACAAATTGGAAGGCGATCTTCCTGAAGAAAAAGTGATCAGGGCCATTCAGCTTTCCAAAGATAAATACTGTTCCGTCTCACAATCACTCAATGCTGAAATCACAGCTGAGTACTCGATTAACGGAGTAAAGGGCAGCAAGACCATGTAAAAAAGCGAAATCCTGAAAAATGGATTTCGCTTTTTTTCTTATTTTGGGCTTGGCCCATATTTATTTGCTCCAGGCTCGCTGTCCAAACAGTTGAAAACAAGCAGAACAATTCCGCCGACAACCGGGATAAGGCTGATAAGCAGCCACCATCCGGTTTTGCCGATGTCATGAAGTCTGCGCACAGCAACACCAAGTGAAGGCAAAAGAACAATAAGAGAATAAATAATAACTAAAACAGACGGAAGTCCGATCATAAGTTCAACCATTGTTAAAAGCATAGTTACGATAAAGTTAAATAAAAAGAACATCCAATATTCCTTACGTCTTGCACGGCCTTGAAAAACCGCATATTTCTTAATAACGTCTAGATACCAATGCATGTGATTTCCTCCTTTCTCAAAAAAATGAACGACTTATTAAATATACCATTTTCTTCTGACATTAAAAGCAAAAAAATAGCGAAATCCCCAATGGAATTCCGCTTATTTATTCAAAATGCTTTCTTCAAGCACCGCTGATTTATCACCGTATACTTTCGTAATGTGATTTTCTCCCCAGGCACAAAGGGAATCCAGAATGCTTTGGAGGCTCCAGCCATATTCACTCAATTCATACTCGACTTTCGGCGGTACTTCCGGATGGACAATACGGTTGATCACGCCGTCATCTTCAAGCTCGCGCAGCTGCTGTGTGAGCATTTTTTGCGTAATGTTCGGCATCAGCTTTTTCAGCTCATTTGTCCGTCTCTTGCCGTGGGTCAAGTGACAGAGGATGACGCATTTCCACTTGCCGCCGATAATCTCAAGTGTTGCTTCAACGGGAATGTTGTATTTCTTCTCCATATAAATCCTCCTATCTAATAGGCACCAAAAAGTGCCTACCTAACTTTTTAGTTCCTACAGCACTTGAAAGTACGTACTTTTCATTATGTTTGATATATCTCATAATAACATTTGCCGGCTGATCTTTACCATACACGTTTTAAAATAAATATCAATGACCAGGAGGAGAAATAAATGAGCTTAGATAAAAAAAGAAGTATGTGGGCGCTGCTTGCTCTTGCAGTCAGTGCATTTGCCATTGGAACAACGGAGTTTATCAGTGTCGGCCTGCTGCCGATGATTGCAGAGGATTTAAATATACCGGTTACAACCGCAGGTTTGACCGTCACCCTTTATGCGGTCGGAGTCATGTTCGGGGCACCAGTTTTAACATCTTTAACCTCAAATATGTCACGTAAGACGCTACTGCTTTGGATTATGATTGTCTTTATTCTTGGAAACAGTCTTTCAGCCGGAGCTTCAAGCATTGAAATGCTTCTTGCCGGACGCGTAATTGCGGCGCTGTCTCATGGTGTGTTCATGTCGATCGGTTCAACGATTGCAGCGGACCTTGTTCCTGAAGACCGACGTGCAAGTGCAATTTCAATCATGTTTACAGGTCTTACTGTCGCGACAGTAACAGGCGTTCCATTCGGAACATTCATCGGTCAGCAGTTTGGATGGAGAGTTGCGTTTATCGTCATTATTCTTATTGGTATACTTGCTCTAATTGCAAACAGCATTCTTGTCCCGTCTAACTTGAAAAAAGGCAATCGCACAACGTTTGGCGATCAGCTGAAGCTTGTGAAAAACGGTCGTCTGCTCCTTGTCTTTTTGATTACAGCACTTGGATACGGCGGAACATTTGTCGTCTTCACTTATCTTTCACCGCTTCTAGTTGAAGTGACCGGTTTTAAAGAGAGCACCGTTGCTGTTATTCTGCTTGTATACGGAATCGCCATTGCCATCGGGAACATGATCGGCGGTAAGCTGTCCAATAAAAATCCGATCAAAGCCCTTTTCTATATGTTTGTCGCACAGGCAATTGTACTATTTGTCCTTACACTCACAGCACCATTTAAAATTGCCGGATTAATCACCATTTTAGTTATGGGACTGTTCGCATTCATGAACGTTCCAGGTCTTCAAGTTTACGTCGTGATGCTTGCAGAACGCTTCGTGCCAAGTGCCGTGGACGTTGCATCAGCCATCAACATTGCTGCGTTTAACGCAGGAATTGCCATCGGAGCCTTCCTTGGAGGCATCATCACAGACTCCATCGGCCTGATTCACACAGCATGGATCGGCGGTGTGATGGTCGCGGGAGCTGTCATCCTCACTGGATGGAGCCGTGCCCTTGAAAAGAAAGATCAAAAGGTTCGAAGCCATAAGATGGCTGGATAAGCAATGAAGCTCAGGGCATAGGCCCTGGGCGTTTTTTAAGTAAAAAAGCACCCATTCATAAGTTGAAAGGAATATAATGGAATGGGAGGTGTTTGTATGCTGAAAGGATTGCTTTTTTTTGCAGGCGTCATCCTCATTGGAACGCTGTCAGAGAGCTTGTTAAGAAAGAAATTGGAAATTCCAAAATCAAAGGGATTCATTTACAGAGGTGTCAGCTCGGCGCACCGGTGGACAGAAAGAATCCTGCTGCTGATCTATATAATCTGTTTAATGATTTTTGATTTTTCTATTGGACTGTTTTTAGCATTTATTATTCCATTCTTTGCTTTTAGAACGTTCATGGAATGGAAGTATGAAAAAGAGAGAAAAGAGTATCTGATCACACTGCATTTTGTTACAGTCTTTCCTTTGCTTATTGCAGGAGGGTATCTGGTGAATATCCTTTAAAACGGTGGACAAGAAGTGAGTTCTTCATAATAATTGCGTTGCTACAGCGGATACCACAATTATTCCTCACGATGCATGATCTCCCGTGAACGCAATTTCATGATACTTCACTTTCTGCAGAAACAAACTGTAATTCGCTGTAAAGTGTTTGTCTTTTAATAAGGAGACACTCTCTCCGTCTTTGAATTCAATTTCAATAACAGAGGGTTCTCCTTTTTCCTTGGACAAATGAAAGACAGCGCTCTCCACTTCATCCCATGTGTATTGGTGCTGTTCGATTCCTCTGCTGAAGGAAATTCCTTCATCACTGAGCTGTTTATGCTGAATGGCTCCGATTGTAAACGGCACAATGCTGAGAAAAATAATAATCAAACCAGATATAAGGGAAGTGCGGTCTGCTTTCCTGAAAGCAGCAATTAAAGCAGCAATTGCCCACATCAGAAATCCGGCTCCATACAAAAAGTACGTTCCATTAGAAAGCTGGATAAACCACGTCAGATTTGTCGCATAAAGCACATCGGCGACCATAAATGGGAAGAGGATTGAAGAGTAAGGAATCAGGATGAGAATGAGAAAACCAATTACTCCGAATACATGTTTCTTTTCATAATTTTTGTAGTTCATAGTCACGCCCTCCTTGTCTTAAATAAGTATACGCATAAGAATCGGCATAAGTTTCAGAATATTTAAATAGAAGGAGTTTGTTATGAAAAGAACAATTCTGCTTCTGCTTTGCCTGCTGCTGACAGGCTGTTCTAATTCTGAAGAAGATGGATATAAGGAAGTAAGAAAAGCAGGATGGAACTTCATCAAACAGAATAAATGGGAAAACAGGGTAAGCGGGGGCTGGGAACAGGCAAAAGTGGAAGCGTACACGGTGGATAAGGGGCAAGCACAATTTATGGACGAACAGTACATAGGCGACGAAGTCTTAAGAGTAGAGTTTGAAGACCGTGCGAATACGGCTGCAGGTGCGCCTGTTATTCTGGTTGATCAAGAAACGAAAAGAGTGATTGGGTATCTACCTGGAGAATAAAAGAGGTATTCAAGGAAAAATAAAATCTGAAAATTAATATGGTGTATTAGGAACAGACTTTTTGACAATTTTGCGAAGTCTGTTCCTTTTTGGTTGTAATCATAAACTGTCACACATATAATAAAACCATCACGTTACGGTTAGGGGGGATTGACTTGGGGCTGAGAAACTGAAAATTGGAGAATTGGCTGAAATTACCGGAGTGACTAAGCGGACAATTGACTATTATACGACACTGGGATTACTTAAAGCGGAACGTTCTCCTTCAAATTACAGGTACTATGATCATTCCTCTATAGAACGAATTGCTTTTATTGAAAAATGCAAAGCAGAAGGGCATTCTCTTGAAGAGATTAAGAAAATGGTTATCAGCCGTTTTTCGGAGGAAGTAGATGTGCTTGAGCTCCGCCTTAAAATACAGGGGCTGGAACAGGATGTCACAAAAGCACTCGAACAGCTGAAAGAGTCAGATCCTGAAAAGTATGAGAGTCTCAAAAAGAATATCTCAAGTGAAAGCTTATCCTTAATTCAGTCATTGCTTCTGCTGCTGCATTGATGTTTTTTTCATCTAGGAGTACGTGCATTGGGAATTGCAACTTGGGCACAATCCAGAGTGAAAGACTTACACGCATTTGCAGCTGCTAATTTAAATTTGTCATGATTTTTATAAAAATGAAGTCAGCCAGAAGAAGGCTGAAAAACATAACTGGAGGTGTAGGTCTTACTTCGCGTAAGACTGTTCGTTGACAACCATAAATCTTTTATTAATTGCATTATTAATTGCACTGACTGCTTTTTTCGTTGCGACGGAATTTGCCATTGTTAAGGTCCGGAGTTCAAGAATTGACCAGCTGATTGCAGAGGGCAAAAAAGGCTCGCTTGCAGCAAAAAAAGTCACAACACACCTTGATGAATACTTGTCAGCCTGTCAGCTTGGAATCACCATAACAGCACTCGGGCTTGGGTGGCTTGGAGAGCCGACAGTTGAGAAACTCCTGCACCCATTGTTTGAACGATTTGATATAAACGAAACGATGACCCATATTCTTTCGTTCGGAATTGCATTTGCGATTGTCACGTTTCTTCACGTCGTTATCGGCGAGCTTGCTCCGAAAACGGTAGCGATTCAAAAAGCCGAAGCGGTAACACTTGTATTTGCGACTCCAATCATCTGGTTTTACCGTCTCATGTTCCCATTTATCTGGTTCCTGAACGGTTCAGCAAGAATTCTGGTTGGCCTGTTCGGTTTGAAGCCTGCTTCTGAGCATGAAGAAGCGCACTCTGAAGAGGAGCTTAGAATTCTCCTTTCAGAGAGCTATAAAAGCGGAGAAATCAATAAGAACGAACTGAAATATATGAATAATATCTTTGCGTTTGATGAAAGAGTCGCAAAAGAAATCATGGTTCCAAGAACGGACATTGTATCTATTTCGATAGATGATTCTTTTGAAAACATTTTTGAGATTGTCAAAAATGAAAACTACACACGTTATCCGGTTGTTGACGGGGACAAGGATAACATTAAGGGCTTTATTAATATCAAAGAACTGCTCACAGCTGCAGTCATGACCAAGCAGGAACCGCACACTTTAAAAATCGCCGACTACATTAATCCTGTCATTAATGTAATTGAAACCATCGCAATCCACGATCTTCTTGTAAAAATGCAGAAAGAGCGTACACACATGGCCGTGCTGATTGACGAATACGGAGGTACTTCAGGGCTTGTGACAGCTGAAGATATCTTAGAAGAAATCGTCGGGGAAATCAGAGATGAATTCGATGAAGATGAGGTTCCCGAGATCCGCAAGCTTAACGAAGGACACTACATCCTGGATTCAAAACTGTTGATTGAAGATGTCAATACATTGCTTGGAACAACCTTTAATACGGAAGAGTTAGATGTCGATACAATCGGCGGATGGTTCCTGACGCATCATCTCGATGCTGAAACCGGAACCGAAATTGAAGCTGAGGGCAATTTGTTTAAAGTCTTTGAGAAAGACGGAAATCAGCTGCGCTACTTGGAAGTTATCAAATCATAATTAAAAGAACCAGTTCAATTCATTGGACTGGTTCTTTCGTGTCTGGATTATTGAAAAATATGAATTGTGCAAATTCTATTCTTTTGACATAATTCTAGTAACAAAACTTTTAACAGACAGGAGACTGACATGAACCCATTTCATCACGAACGATAACAACACTTTGCATCAATCAGAGGTCCTCCCCAATTCATTGAATAAGCCATAAAAATGACAAGGAGGAAACAGGATGAAGTTTAAGGAGTATATGAAAGAAGTGGAAAGACCCTTCACAGGATGGGACTTTTCCTCCATCACAGAAACCGGAAGAATGCAGAGCGGTCTGCTCTCATGGTCTTACGGCAGCATGGCGCACGCCCTTATTTCTGATTCAGCATCGATGCTTGACATGGGTACAGGAGGCGGTGAATTTTTATCAAAACTGCAGCCGTTCCCTGCATCTGTTACTGCAACAGAAGGATATGAACCGAACGTTTCGGTAGCCAAAAACAAACTTGAGCCATTGGGCGTGACCGTTGTTCCCGTTGATAACGATTCAGAACTTCCTTTTCCTGACGGGACATTTGATTTGATACTGAACCAGCATGAATCCTTTGACCCTGAAGAAGTCAGCCGCATCTTAAAAGAGGGAGGGCTCTTCCTTACACAGCAGGTTGGCGGTGAGGATTGTCTCGGAATAAATGAGGCTCTTGGTGTAAAGCCAAATGAGGAATATCTTCAGTGGAATCTTTCGAACGCCGTGCATGGACTAAAAGAAGCCGGCTTTACCATACTGTTTGCAAAAGAGGAGCATCCTTCTCAGCGTTTTTATGACATTGGGGCTCTCATCAATTATTTAAAGGCGATTCCTTGGCAGGTTCCGGATTTTGCCCCTGATCTTTTCAAAGAGCGGTTACTCATGATTCATAATGAGATTGCAGAAAAAGGCTATTTCGAAGTGAAGCAGCACAGGTTTGCGGTGAAAGCTAGGAGATAATCCTTTAGGGTGAGAAAAATTGATGTTCATTTTTCTGGTTTTCGATTCGATTCCTTTTGATAAGATACTAGTACCATTAGTCTTTATAAAGGAGAAAAACCAAATGATACACGATCAAAAATTGATTGATCACTATTACAGCATGCTGGTTGAGAAAAATTCATCGTACGAGGGAACGTTCTTTGTCGGGGTAAAAACAACGGGCATCTTTTGCAGACCGACTTGTCCTGCGAAAAAGCCTTTAAAAGAAAACTGCGAGTTTTTCAAAACAGCTCAGGAAGCAGCGCTTGCTTCTTACAGGCCCTGCAAGAGATGTCATCCGCTCAGCACACCGAGCACGCTGTCGCCGGAAGTGAAAAAACTCGTTGCTGCTATAGAGGAAAATCCGCAGCGAAAGTGGACAGACAAAGATTTTGATGAATTGTCTATTACTGCGCACACGGCCAGAAGGCAATTTAAGAAGCAGTTCGGCATGACCTTTATCGAATACGCGCGTTCAAGGCGCCTCGGGATGGCTTTTCAGCACATTCGCAACGGAAAACCGTTGATTTACACTCAGCTCGACAGCGGCTATGAATCAGGAAATGGCTTTCGGGACGCCTTTGCCAAAACAATGGGGGCGGTCCCGAAGAGAAACAGGGACATCCGGCTATTTACGGCAAAATGGATCGAAACCAAGCTTGGTCCAATGGTTGCTGTTGCAGACGAAGATGTGCTGTATCTAGTTGAATTTGTAGACCGCCGGGGGTTGGAAAAAGAACTGGAGAACCTTAGGGCAAAGCACACTGCAGCCATCGTTCCTGGGACCAATTCGGTTCTTGAACAGATCGAACGTGAGCTGAACGATTACTTCGCGGGTAAATCTCTTACGTTTGAAACCCCCATATTTTGTGAAGCGGGCTCTGCTTTTCAGCAAAACGTCTGGAGGCTGCTGAGAGAAATTCCGCCAGGCGAAACGATCAGCTACAAGGAACTCGCCATCCGGGCGGGCAATCCGAAAGGTTACAGAGCCGTCGCCCGGGCCAATGGCGCCAATCAGCTTTGCATTCTGATCCCATGCCACAGAGTGATAGCTTCTGACGGCGGTCTCGGCGGCTACGGAGGCGGGATTCAGCGAAAAGCATGGCTGCTTGAATGGGAGAGGGAGCATGCTGAGGCTGCGGTTAAGTAATAATTTTATGAAGAAGCTGCCTGGGCAGCTTCTTTTTTGCGATCTGAATTATGGCTGGTAAAGATGTAATTAGGAAGCGCCTGGAAGATTTAAAGTAAAGGCAGCAATTCGGCAAGTAAAGGTTGTGCATTTTCAACTAAAAGAGGCATTCTTTCAAGTAAAACAGTTGAGTGTGCAAGTAACACCCGTTGACATCTCCCATGAATAGCCTTAGCTTATACTTATGGAAGAAATTAACGAAACTATAATCGGAGAGAGGGATGTGCGAGTGAACTTATCGATGAAATACGTCATTTTGTATGTAACTGATTTCGAAAAATCATTGAATTTCTATCGTGATCAACTTGGTTTGAAGGTGAAAATGCAACAGGGAACATATGTTGAATTTCACACCGGGGCGACAACTTTATCAATCAATACGCGTTAGTCCGTACAGGAACTAATTGGACTGGACATGCCCGAGACCGATGCGCCCCAGAGCTTTGAAGTTGGATTTACCGTTGAGAATGTTGAATCAACAATTGAAAAGCTGCGCAGCGCCGGCGTACCTGTAGTAAAGGAACCGACAGTCAAACCATGGGGACAAACCGTAGCCTATGTAACAGATCCGGACGGTCATTATATTGAAATTTGCACGGCTATGTAACAAAAAGAGCGGTCACTGACAATTCAGCGGCCGCTCTTTTTGTTCTATACCCGAATGATTTTCCAGGGATAGGAAAGATTAAACCTATCAATCCTGTGAGGAGAAACGGTATGCTCAATGACTTTATCATCTGGTCGTCGTTTATTGTTCCATGGCTGTCACTGTTTTTCTTGGACAAGCAAACCATCAAACGGTTCATGCCGGTCGCCATCTTTGCATCGCTCCTTGTAACGGTGCAGAATGAGCTCGCCTATACATACAAGTGGTGGGTGGTCAAAGAAACCATTTTGCCGCAGATTATTACCTATTTTCCGTTCGTTTACGGAGCATTTTTGGTCGGAACGATCTGGATTTTTTATTTCACCTTTGGAAACTTTAAGCTGTATTTGCTGATCAACCTTGCAATCGATGCTTTGTTTGCTTTTCCCTTGAATGAGTGGTTTGAGAGCCTTGGCCTGTATAAGCTTGTGAACTATACAAACTGGGAGATCTATTTGACCTTTACGCTCATGGCAGTGCTGATCTATCTCTATCAGCTCTGGCAGCAGGAAGTACTGAAGGGAGGACCGGAATAGTCCTCCCTTTAAAACGTGCAAATGGATTTCAAATGATACTGTAGCGCATCCATCATCTTCTGCTGCGGAAAAGAAACGGGATGCAGCAAATGATGCATGGCTAGGCCATCGACCAGCACATGCAGCCTGACAGCTTCTTCATCCGGATCACACTCTTCTTTCAGCATCCCAAGATTAACGAGCAGCTGAATAATGGTGCCGATTCCTTCTTTCATTTCCAAGTAAACATCCTCGCTCAAAGCGCGCAGTTTTTCATCTACGAGTGTTTTAACGGAGAAAACTAGCCATACCTCCATTTCCAGTCTTCTCTCATCATCAATTGGAAGCAGCTCCGAAATGGCCTCTTTTATAAGATCAATCGGATCCCCTTGATACGTTTTGGACATTGTCCGTTCTTTCACCCGTTCAGAAACAAGGTTCATGGAATATAAAAGCAGCTCAGATTGTGTGGAAAAGTAGTGCCTCAGGGCTCCTGCAGACAGACCGGTCGCCTGGGCAATTTTCCGGACCGTCGCCTGCTCGATGCCTTCTTCGGCAATCACTTTCCAAGTGGCTACTGCTATTTGCTGTTTTCGTTTATCATGATCAATTATTTTTGGCATGTCTTTATTATAACACAGTTGTATTATAAAAAACATTCTGCTAGTATGAAGTCATACACTTGTGTTAAATAAGGGGGAGCTTACTTGATTGGCTGGCTGATTATTGCATGTGAAATTGGATTTTGGATTTTTGTATTGGCAGGTCTAGGTGCAAGATATCTTTTAAAAAAGAAGAAACTTGGCGCATTTTTACTGATTTGTACGCCTGTTGTTGACCTGGTGCTGCTTGCAGCAACTGTGCTTGATTTGAAAAATGGTGCAACTGCCACAATGGTTCATGGAATTGCGGCGATCTACATTGGCATAAGCATTGCTTATGGCCACAGCATGATTAAATGGGCGGACCGGCACTTTGCCTACAGATTTGCCAATGGGGAAAAACCCCCGAAGAAGGCTAAGTACGGAGCAGAACATGCGAAGCGTGAACGGGAGGGCTGGCTGAGACATCTCCTTGCATGGGGAATCGGCGCAGCCTTTCTTTTAGCGATTATTTTATATATCAACAATGGACAGCAGACAGATCAGCTGTTTAGAACACTGCAGATTTGGACGCTTGTCCTTGGCGTTGATTTTCTCATCAGCTTCAGCTACACGCTTTTTCCGAAAAAGATGGAGACGAAGGGAAGAGAGATGTAAATATAAAGGCGCACATTCTTCCTTGAATGGCGCCTTTTTTGCATGATACAAATTGTCGCTTGCATAGGCATAATTAAAAGCTTTAAAAAGGGCTGATCAACTTGAAGCGAAATCCATATGTTCCGCTCATTGCCGGACTGAGCCTGATTTTCTTCGTTTATGTGATCGTCACGACCATCAAGCATGTGAAAGTATATCTTGTCTACAGTTCGGGTCTTGGGCCGTTTATTCTTGGAGGGTTAATACTTGCGGCAATATTGGTTCTGATTGTAAAGGGGAGCGGGTACAGGTAGTTTCTAAAAATGAAACTTTCTCTTACTGGAAACGTATATTCATTATACTTGTTTTCGGAAAGGAGACTGCTCTATGGCAAACACAGGGGACATACTCTTTCAGCTTTTTACCTTTGCTATGGTATTCGGCATCCTGTCACTTATTTTTAAATCTAGAAACACAACGAAAAAGCGAATCGATAAACTTGAAAAAGAGATCATTGAGCTAAAAGCATATATGCAGAAAGAAACAAATCAATGATTTTTTCAAAGCACCTGATTGTCTCATCAGGTGTTTTGTTCATTTCACCAAAGAAAATTGCGGCCCCTTTTGCGGATTCTGATAAAAAACTGCGGTGTTTTTGGTAAGTCCATCACGCTAAGTGTTTGGGGGATAGGCAGTAAGACTCATTAAAAAATGTGTCGAATTCTCAAACTGGGACTAATAGCTAATAGTTACGTTTGGTAAATAGTGTTAAAATTTTGAGAGGAAAATCTATACAGAAGGTGCAAACCTTTGTCTTTATCAGCCCAAAACGCAAAGCTGCGTGACTTGGAAGAGAAACTGCAGAGGCTGCGTACATGCAGCAACCAATTGTCCGATCATCAGTATGACTTTTTCAGCAGCCGGCACCTCGCGGCAGAACCGGAGTTAACGTCTAATACGTGGTACGGTGAGCTGTCCAATGAGTTTACTAGAATTCGGGAAAACGATATACAGCCGGCACATGAGGAGATTCACATGTCTCAATTTCGTGATGTATTCCAGGTGCTGGATCAAAAAATTCAGCAGATTATGACGGAGATTAACCATGTAAAAGCAGCCATTGCCTCACTTGAAGCAGAAGAGCGAAGAGAAGCATTGCTTTCGGAAAAAACCCGGTAAAGGGAGAGGAACGGATTGGGAACGGAAATAAAAATCCATTACGGAGAAATAGAAGAAGCTTTATCCGCGATGAAAGCGGCTATACAGGCTTTTCAGACAGATTTTCCGGCAGGCATCGGTGCGGGAAATGACCTTGAAGCGATAAAAAAGCTGAACGAAGTAAATGAAGCCTGTCAAAAAGCGATGGAAACCTATAAAGAATTGCTGATTCTTAACGCAGACGCAACCCGGCAATCAGTCGATCAGATGAAAAAAGCAGACGAACATCTTTCCGCTGCGATCGCCGGAGGAAGGTGAGGAACGGATGACACATGTACTTGATGCTGATGCCTTTCACTCGGCCATTGAAAAGACGAAAGAAAAAATAACGTCACAGACAGCGCAGATCAAGCAGCTTGAAACAGCGGTAAAGGGAATCATTGATCTCGAAGATGCCTTCAGAGGCGAAGGCGGGGAAGCGATCCGCTATTTCTATGAGAAACATCACCTCCCTGTCATGTCGAGCTACTCTGCCTTTCTCGCACACTATCAAACAACGCTCGACAGCATGAAAAAATCGCTTCATAACCTTGAGCCCTCCCGTTCGGGCTATATCCGCCGGAGTTTTCTTGACCAGCAGGTAGAGCAGGATTTAACCAGAGCGAGAGAGCGGACAAGCCAGCTGACAAACGAAGCGAACGCCACCATTAACAGAGTCGCTGACATCGTAGCACTGCCGAAAATAGACGACACCTTCTTCGCTGAAATGGTGGAGAAAGCGAGACGAGAAAAAAATCAAACGAGCGAACAGCTCTCAGAATTTGACCATCGCCAAGCTTCTCTCCTGACAAACCTTGAGAATGAACTGCAGACGGTCGTAAAAAAAGTAAACGACTTGCAAAATCTCTTCCAGCCGGCTACTGTAAAAACAGATGGACAAGTCCAAGGGGCAAGCTGTGAAAAACCGGCCAACACAGATGTGAAAGAGGATAAAAATATCCTCCAAATTATCGGAGATGTCTTTGTCGGAATAGCTGAAGGGATCTACCAGTTTGTCAGGGATCTCTTCGTAGGCATATCCGATCTGATCAACGCCATTCTCACGGATTTCCCGGGACTGGTCATGGGCATCGTCAACGCCGTCATTCACATCGACGAAACCATCGGCGCCATGATAGGGGCCCTTGAAGCTGCATGGGAACGGGACGTCATCAACGGCGACGCCCGCAGCAGAGCCCGGTTTTTCACCTACGGCATCGTTTCGGGCGTCGCCACCTACTATACACGCGCCCTAGACAAACTCAGCACAGTCACCAAACTGAGCAAACTCGGAAAACTGGCTGAGGCAGAAAAACCAAAAAGCATTCCCTTCAACGTCATGGACACTGCAAAACTCAAAGACTATATGAAGGAAAACGTCATAAAAGAAGCCCACCGCTACAAAAAACAGATCAGCGACTTTGTCCAGTCCAACCTGTTCAAAACCATCGTCAACATGAAAGCCCTCAGCAACCAGGCAGCGGACATCTTCAGGAAAGCCAAGCATGTGTTGAACCCTGAGAAGATTAACGTTCTTTTGAAGAAAACTTATGAGGATGTTGTGAAGGGGCCGCTGGTTCGGACGAAGATGGGGATTGGGCGGATAGTGGATGGGTTTTTGGATACCAAAATGGGTGAAGTGTTAGATGCCAGCGGTATGCCTATTCCTTTTATGATGCGCGATATAGTTGAAAATTCCCGAGAGTCATTCGTAAAAGCTAAGGATACGATTGTTAATGCTACTGAGAGTGTTGGGAAGGTTGTAGGAGATATAAGTGGTAAGATTGGTGAAGTATTTAAGACATCGAATAATATAAATACAAAAAAAATTGATGAATTTATTGAAGGTACTATACCTTTTGATAATGTTGTTGATGATTTTGCAAGACTTTACAGCGAAAAGATTCAAACAAATAAAACTTGGTCATGGAATAAGTCATTTCATGGCGGTGAGCATTTAACAGCTCGTCAAAAAAAGTTGATCAAAGAAAAGGCTATCGCAGATGGTCTAATTCCCAATGTTAACATTATTAAAGCAGATGGGATGAGGTATGGATACGCTGATTTTAAAAATGCTGGACTTGTCGTAGAAACGAAAATTTTACCAGAAAAACTATGGTTGAAATCTGACGATGAACAATTTGAGTGGCTTGACAATGCAATTGGTGGAAGACCAGAAGGTATGACATGGCATCACACTGAAGTTCCTGGTACAATGGAACTGGTCCCTTTTGGAATACACAATATAACTATTCATAATGGCGGCAGATCAACAGGGTTGTGGGCAGATGCCCCGAGATAGTTCACTCTAAAGTAAGGAGATAAACTATGAAAATTAAACATAACACTATAGTAAAACCTTTGCCAACTGATGAATTGATAAAAAAGCATGAGAAGTTCTGGCGGCTTAAACTTCCAGAGTCCTTTTTGAGATTTATAAAAGAGAATAATGGAGCAGAGATTGATGATGGAACATTCGAGTATAGTAACCGCGGTTATGCAGTTGAAAGGTTTTTATGTATGTTAGATGATATTGAGGATAATCCAAATGGAATTTACGACATAGATGTTGTTTTCACTCAAATTGGTGAAAGGTTAACTGATAACGAAGACTTATTAGGGGCGGAAGTATTGCCAATAGCTAGTATATTTGCTGGGGATTTTGTCTGCTTGGATTATAGAGCAGATAAGAATAATCCTAGTGTATGTATTTGGTCTCATGAAGAATCCGGTGAATTTGATCCTGTAACATATAAGGTGGCAGATAGCTTTTCTGAATTTTTGAATATCCTTGAATGAGACTAGAAACATATAAATCAAAAAAATATAAAACATTGAATATAATTATTGATTGAGCTTTCAGATATATAATTATTTTTCAGACCAATATGAAAAATTAAATTAGTAGATGACTTCTTTCCGAGGTCATCTATTTTTTATTTCAATGTGAATTTTGTAAGTATTTTAGGGAAGCAGGGAGATGGTTTTAACGCTTTCTTAGAATCAGGCATCCAAGGCGCCTCCTGTCAAAACCGGCCAACACAGATGTGAAAGAGGATAAAAATCTCCTCCAAATCATCGGAGATGTCTTAGACCCAAAAAGGATCCATGTGCTGTCATTCCTATTATTCATTTTGAACTTTTTTCATCGTTCTGCTGTTTCGTGCCCTTACTTGTATAAGGTTTAAAACTCTTCTTTTTATTGGCGCTAGCCTGCCAGCGATTCCAGCCCTTTTTGCCTGTTCCTCCGCCTGTCCCGCCTTTACTGCTCTTTGTTTTTGCTTTAGCTTTACCCATACGATCACTCCATTATAATTGAACGCTGACTTGCAGCGTGTTTATTTAATAGGCTGTTTTCGCTTAAATTGTTGTTAAATGTTGCCGTTCCTTCCGCTGCAATCTACATTAGGCTTTTAACATTCATTAGCAACAATATTTTCGAAAATAGCCAAGAAATCATTAAATCATGCGAATCGTTATCTTGTTCAATCGCCAAAGGCCTCGGCCAGAACAAATCCGCTCTTCTTATAAGCATAATAGTACTACACTACCACAAACACCTAGCCTTATGTAAAAACCAAAAATAGTTCCAATATTCGGTTTAAGTCTTACGATTCAACGCTTCAATCATTTTATCCGCATTTTCCCATGATCCAAACGAGGCACTTGAAGCAAAAGATTGCCCTCCGCCGCCAAACCTCCGGGCAGTGTCATCAATCGGGATGTTCCTTGAACGAATCCTAATGCGAATTTCATTCGGATATTCAATAAAGAAGACCAGATTCTAACCCGTGCCATCGAAGACAGGACATTCACAAGATTTGCCGCTTCCGTATGATCCACCCCGTAACAACAAGTTTCTCCTCCGTTAAATATATAGGCATCCCCCTTGCTAAATCAATGGATAGTGTATTCTTGTTAAAAACAAAATCTCATAAGTTAAGCGTTTGCAAAAATGAACTTTCATGTTACTATACTTGTATACAAGTATACTTGTCTTATGAGTGAGGTGGCATTTTGGAGAACAACACAGAATATATGTATCCGGAAAAATGGATATTAAAAGGTTCCATAGGGGATCGCATCACATCAGAGCTTCGGATGCGTATTATTTCAGGGTTAATTGAAAGCGGAACCATTCTCTCTGAAAATAAGATAGCGGCTGATTTTTCTGTAAGCCGATCACCAGTTCGCGATGCAATGAAGACGCTTGCATCGGAAAATATGATTCGGCTGGAACGGATGGGTGCCGTTGTTGTCGGACTGTCTGAAAAGGAAATTCAGGAGATATACGATGTGCGTCTGCTGATTGAAACGTTCGTGTTTGAAAGGCTTGTCAAAGAAGATACAAAGGAGCTAGAGAGAGAGCTTCATAAAATTGTGGAAATGATGAAGGTTGCAATCAAGTATGGGGATGCAGATGAATTCTCTTTTCAGGATGTCCTTTTCCACGAAACCATCATTAGGGCTGCAGGTCATTCCTATATCATGATGATTTGGAACAATTTAAAGCCTGTTATGGAGAGCTTGATCCTTCTTTCAATGCGGGCCAGGTTCAGGGAAAAATACGAAGATTTTGAAAGGATTCTCAATAATCACGAACTTTATATCAAAGCGATCACAACAAAGGACCGTGAGCTTATGAAAATGTCGCTGCATCAAAACTTCGATGATGTACAGGACAAAGTGGATGACCTTTGGATGTCTCAGGAACTGCTCAATAAAGGTGTTGGAGACAGAAAAGAGTAGAATGTGTACAACATAGATATCGGTACCTCGAGTACCAGACACTAGGAGGAAGTAAGACATGCCTTTAATTATAGTAGGAATTGGAATTATAGCCTTATTGGTGCTGATCATGGGCTTAAAACTGAATACGTTTGTTTCTTTAATCATCGTATCATTCGGTGTTGCACTTGCACTTGGAATGCCTCTTGAAACAATCGTCAAAACGATTGAAGCCGGTTTAGGCGGAACACTTGGACATCTTGCGCTTATCTTTGGTCTTGGTGCAATGCTCGGTAAATTAATTGCAGACTCGGGCGGAGCACAGCGTATTGCTATGACTCTAGTGAACAAATTCGGTGTGAAGAATATCCAGTGGGCTGTTGTCGCTGCATCTTTCATCATCGGAATAGCTCTTTTCTTTGAGGTTGGACTTGTCCTTTTAATTCCTATCGTTTTCGCCATTGCACGACAGCTGCGAGTTTCCATTCTTTATCTAGGTATACCAATGACAGCGGCTCTGTCTGTAACTCATGGCTTCTTGCCTCCACATCCGGGTCCGACTGTTATATCAGGTGAATACGGGGCGGATATTGGCCAGGTTCTTCTTTACGGAATCATTATTTCCATTCCAACAGTTCTTCTGGCAGGCCCTGTTTTTACAAAAATTGCGAAAAAGATTGTTCCCGATTCATTCACGAAGACCGGAAGCATTGCCTCTTTGGGAGAACAAAAAACGTTTAAGCTTGAGGATACTCCGGGCTTTGGCATCAGTGTATTTACTGCTTTGCTTCCAGTGATCCTGATGTCCATTGCAACCATTATTACTCTGGTACAAAATACAGTCGGGCTTGATGACAATAGCTTCCTTGCAGCCATTCGGTTCATTGGTGAAGCTGGAACGGCCATGCTGATTTCCTTATTGTTTGCCATCTATTCAATGGGAATCGCCCGCAACATTCCAATGAAACAGGTAATGGATTCTTGTACGACCGCCATAACTCACATTGGGATGATGCTTTTGATTATAGGAGGCGGCGGTGCTTTCAAACAAGTATTAATTGACGGAGGTGTCGGAACTTACGTAGCCGATCTTTTTGAAGGCACTTCCATGTCACCGATCCTGCTTGCCTGGATTATTGCAGCAATCCTTCGCATCTCGCTTGGGTCAGCGACTGTGGCTGCACTGACAACAGCCGGTCTCGTTATCCCGATGCTTGGCGCGACTGACGTAAACCTGGCTTTGGTTGTCCTTGCAACTGGCGCAGGAAGTCTGATTGCCTCCCATGTTAATGATGCAGGTTTCTGGATGTTCAAGGAGTACTTCGGCCTGAGCATGAAAGAAACGTTTGCCACTTGGACCTTGCTTGAAACTATCATTTCAGTAGCTGGACTTCTATTTATTTTGTTGCTGAGCCTGTTTGTTTAATACCTTATGTAAAAGGCGATAGGACCCCCTGAGTTCTATTGCCTTTTGATTTTTTATGTTTTCGGTTAGGCGAGCACCTTTAACATCGACGTCCGCAGGAGATTTTGATCCTTCACGGGTTGCATCGTTTTACTTTGTGGCTGACTTCTTTTTTACATGCATCAGCCTCGAAAAAGTCAACAAAGCCGGTAATCTGAGGGAACTTGGAATATAATATATGAATCTTTTTAATTAGGACGAAATGTTGTGATACATTTTATATACAAAAAGAAAACCAAAAAGTTCCATGAATTTAAGTTGAAATAATTATAATAAACTAGAGGTTGATAGTTATGCATAAAGATATTGAGAGCATATTAGATAATTGGATTGAAAAAATAAATAAAGACGAATTTTACCTAGCTCATTCATTTGATAAAATCATTGAGAAAAAAAGCAGTGCTGAAGCATTTGAGTATATCCCTCATATGATCGATGCGATACTAGAAACTAATGATGACTTTATAGCTTCTCAATTAATTTTTTATTTAAATTGTCTATATGGAAAAGCTGATACTGCAGAAATTCATCATGCATTTATTTCAAAAAAAGAAGAAATGGAATGGCACATTAATAATCTTGATGGAGAAGATTCCAAACGAGAATATCTAGAATTTAAAAGAGATCTCAAAATTAAATAGAAACTTTGTATTACTTTTAGTAAAAGCGCTATCTTTTAGATAGGGCTTTTTATATTTTAGGCGCCATATGCTCCGATTGTTGGCACCTGCAAATACCTTCTCTCAAGCTAGTATTCAAAGCGCTTTCATGATAACATAATTTCAAAAAACACCTTAAGGAGGGGAGTGCTATGAATAAAAGACAGATTTGAAAGCGTTTTAGAAATGTGACGTTCAGGAAAAGGATTATTATGATTTTTATGATCAGCAGTTTGATTCCTTTTATTTGTTTGGGCTTTCTCTCCTTCTTTACAATCGATTCTATTATCCAGAACAAAGTGGAGACCTCTTTGCAGAATAATTTAAAGCAGGATTTGATGACGCTTGAAAATACGCTGGATAATTTGAATCACGTGTCGCAGCAGCTTTCTGTTGGGGGCGGTGCCAACCGGATTCTTGAGGATCTGCTGCTTGAAAAGGACGGCTACAGGAAAATTCAGCTGACGAAAGAATTGAAAAGCGAATTAAATCTTCTTTCTTTTTCCAATCCGAATATAGGTCTCATGATGTATTATCATGCCAATACCGGAAACTATGATTTTGAAAATTTTCGTGTTCGCAGCGGTTTTTCCCCGTCAGAGCTTCCTGTGATGGCAGAATTCCCCGAGATTACATATTACGGGCCTCATAAATCATTTAATGGCTCCATCAATCAAGTGGTGTTCAGTACGATGAGAAAGGTGAATATTCCGGGGAGGAACATTTATCTTTATATTGAATCCGGGAGAAACGCACTAGAGCCGCTGTTTGCTCCGGAGAATAGAAAAGATACATCGAGGCGTCTGGTCATCCTTGATCCGCAAGGGCGAATTGCTTTTAGTGAAAATCAGGATGTGTATCCAGTGAACAGCCAGTTTTCGTTTGATGGAAAGTCAGGTTACTACAGGTCGTTTTTTTGGACGAAAGAAACGAGCAATCAAGGTTTTAGCATCGTCTCTATCACTCCACAAAAAGAGCTGACAAAAGAGCGTAATCAATGGATTCTTCAAGCAGCCTTTATTTTTGTTTTCTTTCTGGTGGTTGCATCTTTGTTTGCCTGGCTTCTTTGGAAAATGGTCTATCATCCTTTAAACAAATTCAATAGAGAGATTACCAATCTGATGAATTCTGATATTGAACTTGGTGAAATGACGAATATTCCTGAATTTGATGATCATTTGAAGAAGGTCAGAAATATGAAAACGAAGATTTGGGACTTATACGCTGAAATTGAAGAAAAGGAAAAGCGCAGGGCTGATCTGGAAGTAGAAAAGCTTTTGTATCAAATCAATCCGCATTTCTTGATGAATACGTTAGATACCGTTCATTGGCTGGCTGTATTCAGCGGGAATAAGCAAATTGATAAACTTGTGCTATCACTCAATAAGCTGCTTGGATACAACCTTGGGAAGATGGGAGAAACAACTACCGTTGAAAAAGAGTTGGCGGCAGTAAGGGAATATTTAAGCCTGCAGCAGGTGAAATACGATTTTCAGTATGACATAGATGCAGACCAGGCCGCACTGAATTGCCGGGTTCCGCGTTTTATCATGCAGCCGGTGGTAGAAAATTCACTTTATCATGGAGTAAGCGATAATGGATACATCCATGTGAATGTCAGGGTAGCTGAACGTCTGGAAATTACGATTCAGGATAACGGAACAGGTATGACTCAGAATGAGAAAAATCAGATTCTTGAAGAGTTAGGGAATGAAACCCAAAAGGTAGGAATGGGAATCGGTTTGAAGTATGTAAAAAAAATTCTTGAAGCTGAGCATGGGAACCTGGCTGAATTCCATATCAAAAGTGAAAAAGGCAAGGGAACAGTTGTAACAATCAGTATACCGCCGGAAAGGGAGGCAGAAGCTGTATGATTCGGGTCTTAATAGCAGATGATGAGAAGATTGTCAGGATGGGGCTCGTATCGTGTATGCCCTGGGCGGAATTTGGCATGGTTGTAGCTGGTGAAGCAAACAACGGTGAGAATGCCCTGCGATTTATGGAAACAAATGAGATTGATTTACTTTTTACAGACTTATCAATGCCGGTCATGTCAGGAATCGAACTGATGCGAGAAGTTACTTTACGGTTTCCGCATGTGAAGATTGTTGTTTTAACACTACATCAGGATTTTGAGTATATCCAGGAGGCTCTCAGACTGGGTGCAATTGACTATGTTTCGAAAACACAGCTGGAAAAGGAAAATTTTCATGATGTGCTTGGGAGAATATCCGAGATAATGAAGAAAAAGGAATTAACAGGCCTTGCGATTTCTAAAGAAAGTCTTGTGAAAAAAAGTGGGTTAGTTCTCTACTGTATGAAATCTGCAGGAGAACCAGCTGATTACGATTTTCCTTTAAAAGGAGCAGCTGAAACTGATTTTGGAGTGTGGTACTGGAATGATTATACGCAGCAGGATCTTGCAGGTTTAACAGAATGGGCCAAAAACCGCATGACAGCAGGTGAAAGCTGGGCAGTTGTCTGCATCTCAGGATTTGAAAAAATGGATAAGCGACAATGGCTTCAGCTTATCAGGTCTTATAAAAAAATGGACTTATTTTACACATTCGATCCTTCAAATCCTTATATTTACGTGCGGGCAGATACAATATCTCTTGATAATGAGACCTCACTTTATAAGCTTGATGATGTTAAAGAGAAGTGGCTGACTGGAGATTGGATAAATAATGAGGAGTACTTTATGCTTCTTAAAGAAGAACTAAAAGGGCTGAGGCTCCCGCCGATAAGACTGACTCGAATGATCTATTCGATGACAGATGAATGGAACAGAATCTATAAGGAGATTCTGCCGCAGCCAATTGAAACAGATGATTTTCTTACTAGTTGGCATCAGCTTGAAGAGTGGCTTTCTCAAGTAAGAGTAATGATTAAAGGCATTAGTGATACGCCGGCATTTTCAGCTGAAATTCAGGAGAGCATTCGAAAAGCACTTGTTCTTATGCAGGAGTTGCTCAGCGATTCTTTATCAGCGGGAGATGTTGCGAGACTGGTCAATATGAGCAGCAGTTATTTCAGCATTTGCTTTAAAGAGATTGTTGGAAAAACGTATTCGGAACATTTACGTGACCTCCGCATGAAACGTGCAAAGGAATTAGTTAGAACAACGTCAAAACCCATACACTGGATAGCTGAGCAAGTAGGTTATCAGGATGAAAAGTATTTCAGCAGGCTGTTCAGGGATCAAACAGGATGTTTGCCAAGTGAATACAGACAAAGAAACCGAAGGGTAAAAGTTGAATAGGGTAGAAAACGTTCAAAAAACAGGTAGATGTATTTTTGAACGTTTTTTTATGTTTTGAATGATTTTCCCACCATTCATGTAATCGTTTTCTATCCAGCAGGTTAACGTTTCAATGATATAGTGAAAGTGTTCAAAAGCAAAAGGGGGATGGCTTGAGATGAAAAAGAAAATGAAACTTCTGCTTGCAGGCTTTTTGGCAGCTGCTGCAATGAGCGGTTGTGTAAGCAAAGATGTAAGCGATACCACTGAGGGCGTCAACGCGAATATGGAGCCGCTTGGAGGATATTCTGAGCCAGTTGAGGTTTCAATTGGTAAAGGAATTGATCCGAATTATAAGTTTAATGGAGAAGATACTGCCGAGAATAACGTGTATACACGATGGCTGAAAAAAGAATATAACATTCATGTCAAACATGAATGGGAAGCAGCTTCCGCCGATTATGAGCAGAAAGTCAGTTTGTCTATAGCAAGCAACGATTTGCCAGATGCCATGATGGTAAATGAATCTCAGCTGAAACAAATGATAAAAGCTGATCAGCTTGCAGATCTTTCTGAAGTATACAAAAAAGCAGGAGCCCCAAGATTAAAAGCCATTTATGACTCAAATCCGGGACTGCTTGAAAATGTAACATATGAGGGGAAGCTTTACGCTCTGCCTGAAACAACGCTCCCTTCAGCACCAATGACATGGATAAGAAAAGACTGGCTTGATGAGCTTGGCTTAAAAGAGCCTAAAAGCCTCGAAGATCTAAAAACAATTGCAAAAGCATTTATTGATAATAAAATGGGCGGAGAAAACACGGTAGGAATTGTAGGAACAGCCCAGGGCGGATCCCTTTATTCAACTTTCCTGACTTCAGGCGACCACTCCTTTAACCTTTCTCCATTGTTTTTTGCAAATGATGCTTACCCTGGAATATGGGTTAAAGACAAAGACGGACAGGCAGTATACGGTTCAACCACACCTGAAACGAAGAAAACATTGGGTATGCTAAGAGACTGGTATAAAGAAGGATTGATTGACAAAGAGCTTGGCTTGAGAAAAAGTGCACAAGAAGTGATCGTCAGCGGAAAAGCAGGGATTTTCTTTGGTCCATGGCACTCTCCGTACAGTATTCAGGATGCAATTAAGAATGATCCAAAAGCGAACTGGAGGCCTTACCTTGCTCCTGTTGATGATTCGGGGAAGTTTAATTCAAATGAGACAACCGGCAGCCAGTATATCGTTGTGAATAAGAACTTTAAAAATCCTGAAGCGATCATTAAGATGCTGAATATCCACGTGAGTGAAAAAGCGAAAAGCTACGAGAAAGAAGTAGCGGACAGACAGATGACCTCACAGGAAATCCCGCTTTTTATTATTGCAGGACACGGAGATCAGCTTGAATATGCAGTAAGCTCGACTCAGAAGCATCTTGCAGGTGAAGTAGAGCTTGAAGAGATTGATAAGATCAACTACGGGTTCGCATATGATCTTTCAGCACATGCGAAAAATGTGAAGAAAGAGCCGTATGATAATTACGATATTCAATACTGGGACAAACAAGGGGACGAGGCGTTCTTCAGTCATGTTTATGCTCACTTAAATGGCGGCTCAACATTTGTGAATGCTGATATTAATTACGTGAGAAGTCTTGCAACAGCTAAAACGAAAACAATGGAATCAAGATGGGCAAATTTAAGCAAGCTTGAAGATGAGACATTCCTGAAGATTATCTTCGGAACGGCGCCCCTGAGCGAGTTTGACTCCTTTGTTAAGAAATGGAACAAACAGGGCGGTAAACAAATCACAAAAGAGGTCAACGAGCAATAGAGTTCTTGAGACGGGTGAAAGCTGCTCGTCTCTCTGACTTTAAGGAGGATATCTAAATGAAAAGTAAAGAAGTTTACAATGGTGAACCGCTCACAGTGCCTCATGTGAAAGTGCGTGCAGGAGTTTTGCCGAAATTCATGAAATCCAATGGCTTTCACTATTCATTGATGCTGCTGCCGGGCTTGATCTGGCTGATTTTTTTCAACCTTCTCCCAATGTACGGAATTCTGCTTGCCTTTAAGGATTTTAACCCGGGCCTTGGTTTATTAAAGTCCGCCTGGATCGGGCTTGAGAACTTCCGCTATATGTTTGAACTCGAAGACAGTGCTCAGATTTTCAAAAATACGATTTTCATAGCCATTGCAAAAATGGCATTAAACCTTATTGTTCCGTTAGTGTTTGCGCTAATGCTGAATGAAGCAAAGAATCGGTTATTTACCAGATCTGTGCAAACGATTGTGTATCTTCCTCACTTTTTATCGTGGGTAATCGTCGCAGGCATTCTACTCGATTTATTCTCTTTTACAGGACCTGTGAATCAGATGCTCGGGCTATTTGGTGTAGAACCTGTTCTATTTTTCTCAAATCCTGATATTTTCCCATCTATTGTTGTAGGAAGTGATGTATGGAAAGAATTTGGATTTGGGGCAATCATCTACTTCGCAGCTCTAACTTCTATCAGTCCTGAACTTTATGAAGCAGCAGCCATAGATGGAGCTTCACAGTTCAAGCGGATTATTCATATTACGTTGCCAAGCATTCTGCCTGTAGCTGTCCTCCTCGGAACATTAAGCTTGGGAAATGTTTTAAATGCAGGATTTGATCAGATTTTCAATTTGTATAATCCTTTGGTCTATTCAACCGGGGATATTATTGATACCTGGGTGTACAGAACTGGATTAATAGATATGCAATACGGTCTTGCTACAGCAGTAGGTCTTCTTAAATCAATTGTCAGTCTGATTTTAATTGCTGTTTCTTACCTTCTTGCTTACAGATTTGCAAACTATCGAATTTTCTAAGGATTGGAGGCATCATCCATGGTAGAAGAGCGGTCATTTCTCACAAAATTTTTTAATGGTCTCAATATCTTTATTTTGCTTCTGATCACCCTTCTTTGCATATACCCAGTCTGGTACATGCTCGTTGTTTCATTCAGTGACAAAGCAGCAGTCGCTGCCGGACAGGTGTTTTTCTGGCCAAAAGAATTTACTTTAAGTGCTTATGCGATGATTCTTGAAGATGCTCAGTTTTTTAAATCGTTCTCCATTTCAGTGACAAGGGTATTTTTAGGAGCCATTACAACATTTGTTGTCGTTGTCCTGATGGCATATCCCTTATCCAAAACGTCTAAAGATTTTCGCCCGCGGAATGTGATTATGTGGACGCTCATATTTGCCATGTTGTTCAACGGAGGATTGATTCCGTGGTATATGACTATGAAATCTCTAGGCATGACCAATAACATTTGGGGACTGGTTCTTGGTGGAGGGCTTCCTGTTTTTAATGTCATTCTCGTCATGAATTTTTTTAGAAATCTGCCAAAAGAACTCGAAGAATCTGCCATTATGGATGGAGCAGGACCTTGGCGGATACTGTTCCAAATCATTTTGCCGCTCTCAAAACCGGTTCTTGCTACCGTATTAGTGTTCACCATTGTATATCATTGGAATGAATTCTTTCAGGCTCTTGTACTCATGACGAAAAATGATAATTATCCTCTGCAAACCTATATTAGGCAGGTTACGGTAATAGCGGACGCTTCGAAACTAGACGCCGAATCAGCGAAGCGTCTTACCAATACGTCCAATCAGACATTGAATGCCGCTAAAATTTTCATTTCAATGATACCGCTTTTAATTATTTATCCATTCTTCCAGAAATACTTCATTAAGGGGATAACGCTTGGTTCGGTTAAAGGATAACGTAAATGAGGAGAGGATAAATATGAAAGTAAGGTTAAAAAGAATGGTCATGCTGCTACTGATAATGTCATTGATTGGATCACTTACAGTATCAGCAAAAGATGCTCAGCCTGCTGAAATGTCTGAAAATACAATTCGAATCTATTATGAAAGAGCAGATCAGTCCTTTGATGAATGGGGTCTCTGGCTGTGGGGAGATGTTGAGGTGCCTTCTGATCAAATGGGAAGCTGGCCTATCGGGGCCACGGCTTTTTCCTCTGAACAGCTTGATCAAAATCGCGCATATATAGATATAAAACTAAAAGAGAATGCATCGAGTCTGAATTTTATTGTAGTCAATCGGCAGACAGGAGAAAAAGATGGAGGAAACAAAGTCTTTACACAATTTGAAGAAACGGGGGAAATCTTTGTGAAAGAAGGGGATGACACAGTTTATCTTAACTCAAAAGGTGTGCATAAGCCGGGAAAAAGCAAAGCACATTTTCCCAAGTGGTCAGATGACAGCGTCATTTATGAAGTGAATGTAAGACAGTATACGAAAGAGGGAACGTTTAAAGCATTTGAACAGCATTTACCCCGTTTGAAAAAATTAGGCGTTGAAATTCTATGGTTTATGCCAATACATCCGATATCTGAAGAAGGAAGAATAGGAACTCTTGGTTCTTACTATGCAGTACAGGATTATAAAGCGGTCAATCCGGAATTTGGATCGATGGAAGATTTTAAAAGACTTGTAGATAAGGCACACAAAATGGGATTTAAAGTGTTGCTTGACTGGGTTGGAAACCATACAGGAAAAGACCATATCTGGACTCAAAACAGAGATTGGTACACCCTGGACAAGGAAGGAAATATTACTCATCCTCCAGGAACAAACTGGCTTGATGTATCAGATTTAAATTATGATAATCGGGAAATGCGCAACGCCATGACAGAGGCCATGAAATTTTGGGTGGAAGAAGCTGATATCGACGGCTATCGTGCGGATTACGCAAGCGGCGTGCCGGTTGATTTCTGGGAACAGGCCAGAAAAGAACTGGATAAAATCAAGCCAGTATATATGCTTGCAGAAGATAATATAAAACCTAACCTGTTAAATGAGGCTTTTAATGCAAACTATGGGTGGGAATTAAATCACATCCTGCGTGAAGTTGCATCGGGCGGCAAAGAAATCAGTGCCATCGAAGCTTATCTTTCAAAAGTGAACGCACTCTATCCAAAGGGTTCCTATCCTATGCACTGGACATCGAACCATGATGATAATTCGTGGGAAGGCACCACAGCTGAACTTTTTGGAGAGGCAGAAAAAACAATGGCAGCATTAACCTTTGTCATGCCGGGTGTACCTCTTATCTATTCAGGACAGGAAGCAGGGCTTAACAAGCGCCTCGCATTTTTTGATAAAGATGAAATATCATGGAACGACATCTCTATGCAGGATTACTATACTGAACTTGTGAAACTGAAAAAAGAAAACAAAGCATTGTGGAACGGATCAGCCGGCGGGAACGTAGAAAAAATTGAAACGGCAAGTGACAAGGTATTAGCTTTTTCCAGAAGCAAAGGAAAGTCAAAAGTCATTGTTTTCGCAAACCTTTCATCGTCTTCTGTTGCCTTTACAACAGATGCTGCAGCCGGGGAGTATAAAGTTTTTGGTGGGAATCAGTATACTTCTGTAAACAAAGAGGTTCAATTAGACCCATGGGAAATTCTTATTTTATCCAAATGATCTGAAAGATGTTAAAAGGAAACCTGCGGGCTAACTGTTCGCAGGTTTTTCAGTTGCTATAAAAAAGGGATATACATATAAAACGGAGAATAATTACCTCTAAATAAGACAAAACCGAATAGATCAGTTATCTGCCGGGACTTGGAGGTTCGAGAACATGTTCACAAAAAAGAAGGTGGAAACAAAAGAAAACCTTTATTGTATTGCTATTTTCACAGACAGAGAGTTGAGTGATAAAGAGTATGACGATCAATTAGAAAAAATCTATGATGGAGCAGATGAAAATGTGGCGGTTGTGACTGAGATTGAACCGCCTGATGAAATGGTGGAGGATTTAAAGGCTGCTTTTCCTGACATTAAAATAGAAGTGCCGAGTTACGGCGTCTACAAGTTTGACCCTGAAAAATTAGATGAAGAAACGAAGAAGATGGAGAAGAGGCACAAGTGGAAGAAATTTTTTAATACAATTCCTATTACTGAGTACCTTATCGTTGAAAATAAGGTCATGTATGATATCAACCAGGTTTTATTATTTACGACAGACATTCATGAGGTCATATCTTATATTAATGAAAATAAAGAGATGAGTTAAAGGGAACACAAATAGGGAAGTATCTGCATTTTCCTCGAAACTTGCTGAAGGAAAGAGGTTTACCTCATTCTCTTCTCCCCCAACTCTTCGATCATCTCCTCAGTTTCCTCCCACGATGAAAGCAAGGCACCGGCTGCCAGCCTGTGTCCGCCTCCGCCGTAGTTCTTTGCGATTTCGTTTACAGCGATTGTTTTTGAACGGATTCGGACTCGGATTTTGCCGTCCTCCTCAATGAAAAGCACCCAGATGCGTGCAGGTACGTACGCGGTAAGGGCATGAATCAAAGATGCTGCTTCAGAGGAATCAAGACGAAGGTTTACAAGCATTTCCTTTGTTACACGAAGGCTCGCGATTCCCTGTTCAGTTACCTGTGCGCGGTATGAGACAAATGGTTTCCATTTTGAAAAATCAGTGCCGCTCTTCTTCATCAGACGATGGATGCGATCGGATTTAAAGGCGAATTTCTTTATCTGTGAAACAATCCTCAACGTTCGTTCACCGGCCATTCCATTCTTAAGCATGCCTGTATCTCCCATTATCCCCGCGTATAATGCAGAAGCTGCCTCATTTGTGAGTTTAAATGTCTCCGGATAGGAAAAAAACAAATCCCCCAGCATTTCGCACACGGAACTATATGAAGGGTCAATCCAACGCAAATCCCCATAGCTTTCCCCATCGGAATGATGATCGATTTTAACAAGGGTTTCCCCCATCAGACAGCGCTGGTCACTGATCCGCTTCGTTTCTGCCGTGTCACAGACAATGACAAGAGCGTCTCTATATTGATCGTCTTCAATCATATCCATGCTGCCGATCCATTCAAGGCTTTTCTCCGCGCCTCCCATTGCAAAGACTTTCTTTTCCGGAAACGATTGCTGCAGCGTTTTTTTCAGGGCGATCTGTGAACCGATGGCGTCAAAGTCAGGATGAATGTGGCGGTGGATGATGATGGTGGGGTGGGTGGTGATGGCTTTTAAAATGTCTGATTGTTCCATGGATTACACCTCATTCAGTCTATTCGTAACCATTCTATCATAATTTTTTCATTTTCCATTCAAAGACTCGGTTTGTAAAATAGGAAGTAACAAGAAATAAAAGAAGAGGTTTATATGATGCCAATTTACAACAAACTGGTTCGCGACAGAATACCGGAAGTCATTGAAAAGACAGGGAAAAAATTTCATGCCACAGTCTTGTCTCAGGATGTATATATAGAAGAGTTAAAAAAGAAAAGCTTTGAGGAGTTGGAGGAGTATATAGCAGCGGAAACCGGTGCTGAAGCGTTGGAGGAGCTGGCCGACATGTTTGAAATCCTACATGCATTTGCTGCCGTTCACGGTTCAACCATTCAGGGAGTGGAGAAGATCAGGAAGGAAAAGGAACAGAAGCGGGGCGGGTTCAATGAGCGGATTTTCCTTGTGGATGTTGAGGATTGAGCAGATTTGAAGTAGATATTCACACTTTGAGAGTGAGCTCTATAAAAAATTGTAATGAAAAAGGCTGTTCAGAACGCTAAACAGACATCCCAAACAGCCTTCTTTTCATTTCAATCTATCATTCCTCAATCCGTCTCGGATCGCTCTTTTTTATATAAAATGCTGCGGCAATCCAAGAGGTAATCGGAATGACAATGGCAACTCCTATTCCAGCACACATGATGGTGATGATTTCGGCACTGAAGACTTTTGAATTGACGATATCACCAATAGAATAAGATAAATCTTTAAACCAGATCAGGAGTCCGAGGTAGCTTCCAAAAAAGGCGAAAAACAGTGTGTTTGTGTTTGTGCCCAGAATGTCTCTTCCAATGGATAAGCCTGATGTGAACAATTCTTTTCTTTTTATGTTCGGATGATGCTTTACTATTTCGTGCATCGGGGATGTAATCGAGATGGCAATGTCAGTAATGGCGCCGATTGTACTCATGATAATTACAGAGGCTCCAATTTTGACAAAGTCGATTCCAATGAAAAGGGAAAACATGCTTAATTCTTCTACTTCTTCTTCTCCAAAACCTTGGATCATGAACTTATCGGTCAGAATAACAATGAGAAAGTAGAGCATAGCCAGCGTAATAATTGTTGAAATAAAGGCTGCAGTTGTTTTTTGATTCACTTCATTTATAAAAAATAAGTTCACGCAGCTGATAATAGCAGATGCAGCAAGCGTTAAAACAAGTGGATCAAGATTTGGATCAGCCATGAAAAGGATAGCGAGAAAGAGGATGGCAAAATTCAGGAATAAAGCCGCAAATGATCTTGCCCCTTTTCTGCCTCCTATCATAATCATTAACAGAAACAAGATGGCAGCAAAACATACTAATGTATTCATATTCTTGCCTTCTTTCTGTTAATAAAATAGAGAGAGGTATAAAGACCAATTGGGATCGTGAGCACAATTCCAATCCCTCCTGCCATAGCCCGGGCTAATTCCAATGATAGATTCATGGACAGTGTATATCCAAGCGGTGATGCATTTTTAAAATACAAAATCAGCATGGGAATGGATCCGCTTATGTAGGCGAAAAACAGAATATTGGTCATAGGCCCCATAATATCTTTTCCGATTTCCAGACCTGATGCTTTAAGTGCTTTTATAGATATTTGAGTGTTTTTTTCGTAAAGGCCAAAGATAGAGGAGGACATGGTGATTGCTACATCCATGACGGCTCCAAGGGATCCGACCATTACCCCAGCAATAAACACGACCTTCGGTGGGCGTGTTAAAAACTGCATTTCTTCATATCTAAGTCCAATACCAGATGTGAGCTTTAAAACGATCATGGCTATAAACAAAGAAATAAACGTCCCTAAAAGGGTCGCAGTAATGGCTGCATATGTTTTTCCGTTAAAGCCGTTGACGAGCAGCAAAGAAATCACGGTAAACAAGATGGCGCTTATGCTGCAGACGGCCAGCAAGCCTAACCCATTTTTATTCAGGTAAACGTCTAATGCATAGGACAAGAGCAATCCATTGACAGCGAGGCTGATGACAGAGAAAAATCCTTGTTTTTTCCCTACAAGCAGCAATGTGAAAATAAACAGCCATGATGCGATCATGATATATTTATCACGCTTTACATCTTTTACCGTACCTGTTAAGGAGTTGTCAGTACTGCTGTCAATTGCAACAAACAGTTCATGTCCTGCGTGATATTTTTGATCGAAGGCCCCGGATAAGGAATATTCATTGGTAAGAGTGATCAATTTTCCTTTATCTTTTCCATTTTTCAGCTTTGCTGTAAGCTGCTGTGTGTACAGGCGGTCTTTATTATTATGCATGTCAGTTTCTTCAGATGAACCTGTCTGAGATGTCTTTATGACTTCTGCAATGGGCCGGTCATAGAATGAATGGTTATGATGCACGAACAAAAGGGAAGCTGCACAGCAAAATAATAGCACAGTCGCCATCAACCATTTGTTAGAAAATAAACCGAGTAATCTTCTTGTAACTTTCAATACAAAACCTCCAGCCATCTCCCAAACATATTGAGAGGTGCCTCTAATCTACTGAGACACTATCCGATATTCCTCTGCAAAAAAACGGGACATGCAGAATACACGGCATGTCCCGTTTACAATGGATTAAGAATAACAGTGCGGGTTTTGTTTCGTCAATGAGAGCTTTAAAAATCAGAAAATAAGCTGAAAGCAGAAGCTTCAGCCTTGCTCTCCCTCGCAGTCTTCAGGATTCAAAACCGCCAGCATCACATGATCCTCCCACTTCCCGTTGATCAGGACGTTCTTCTTTGCCAGTCCTTCTTTATGAAAGCCGGCTTTTTCAAGGACGCGGATGGAGCCAAGGTTGTGCGGCATGACGCCTGCTTCAATACGGTGGAGTTTGAGTTCGTTAAAGGCATACTCCAAAATGAGTTTGACGGCTTCTGTTGTATAGCCTTTTCCGTTGTGGTCCTGGTCGAGAAAATAGCCAAGGACTGCGCTTTGGAGAGAGTGGCGCATGACTTGGAAAAGGCTGATGGTGCCTAGCAGCTGATTGGTTTCGTTCAGGTAGATGCCAAATTGATATTCGGCGTCTTTTTTTGCTTGGTGTTCGTAATCTTCTATCATTTTTTGCTGTGTTTCGAGTGTGTAGAAATCTTCTGCGCGAATCATGGAGTATTGCTCAAAAAAAGAACGGTTTTTTAGCTGAAGCTTCAGTCTGTCTTCCGCATCCTGTTTTGTAAAAGGTCTTATGTGAATCCGGTTGCTCCTGAGCATATGTACGTCATCTCCTTCACTCTGTATTTTAGCGCAATCAGCGTAAATAAAGAATGATTCTTGAGTATATACTATACGTAAAATTTTAAAATCGGGAGGAACCTCACTGTGACGAAGCAGCTCGCCTCATCTGAAATCGGAAACCTTTGGATGACCTATCAGCAGAAAACGATGTTTGCACGGATGCTTGAGCATTTTTTACATACGCAGGAAAATGAAAAAATTAAGCAGCAGCTCCAAAATTATTACGATCAGGAGACTGCTTTTATCCAGGAGATCAGCGGGATCTTTCAGGATGAGAAGATTGTTATGCCTGTTGGATATAACGAAAGCGATGTGAAGCCTGATACGCCTAGGCTGTATGATGAATATTTCGATATTCTTTTCTTAAGAATCATGATGAAAGTGACGATTGGACTGAATGCGCTCCACCTCAGCATGACCTACCGGAGCGACATGTCTGACCTGTTTATGAGGATGTCACAAACCTCTCAGCAGACCTATACGGATGCGACTCAGTTCTTGCTTGATGAAGGCATTTTGACGAGGCCGCCGATGATTCCTATGCCTGATAAGGTTGAGTTTGTCAAAGAGAAAAAGTACATGGCAGGGTTAGATGCGTTCAGTGCGAAACGCCCGCTGAATGCGATTGAACTCTCGCTGCTCTATCAGGGAGTTGAAACCAACATTCTTGGGTTTCAGCTTTTGAAAGGTTTTGAACAGGCTTCTGATGACAAAGAGCTGAGACAATATTTTAAAGAGGGAAAAGATCTCGCTAAACAAATCATTGAATCGTTCAGTGAGACATTGCTGAAAAGCGATATTCAGCCTCCAGCTGTTGCCTGGGGAAATCCGACATTTTCACAGACGTCCCCTTACTCGGAGAAGATGATGATGTATTTGACCAATTTACTGAGCAGCTTTGGTCTGACGAGCAATGCCCTTGGCACTTCCTTCAGCCTGCGGTCTGATTTGCCGGCGAAAATGACCATTATTGCAAAAGACATTTTCACCTATGCCAAAAAGGGCGGTAAGCTCATGATTAAAAATGGATGGATGGAAGAGCCTCCGCAGACTTCAAGGCAGAGCTGAATGCATGAAAAATAAAAGCACTGCAAATCGCAGTGCTTTTAACATGTCTATACTTGTTTCAGCTCACTCAAATACCTGACGCAACTCAATCTGGCCTTCCCCGTTTCCTTGCGGGTCGGGCATTCTTAAGGCCCATTTGACGGCTTCTTCCCTTGACTCCACATCGATTAAAATAAATCCTGCCACTAAATCAGTTGATTCTGTAAAAGGACCTTCTGAAATGACGGGGTTTTCTCCGGGTACCGGAAACGAAATGCGGATGCCGTTTGAACTTGGATGCAGCCCTTTAGCAGCTATCCTTACGCCTGCTTTTATTAATTCTTCGTTATAAGCGGTCATGGCTTCCATGAGGTCCGAGCTTGGAAGATTTCCGGCTTCTGAATTTTTTGAGGCTTTGACAATCAGCATAAACAACATAACCATTCCTCCTGCCATTAATCTTCTGCCCTTATAGGTTCGTTGAAGCATCACCGAATCCTTTTATGAAAAATGAAGCATCTTCTTTCAAAATGAAAAAACTGCTCAGCATCCATCACACTGAGCAGTTTTTTCTAGTTTTATATAGTTTTGGGAAAGTTGAAATTGATCATCTGTCATGACGTATTTATGGCTTTGTTCAAGCGCAGCGTTAGCATCATCTGTCAAAGATGCGTCACGGTAGGCACAGACAGACAGGATGTTTTCATTCAGTATAAATTCGTCAGATGAGGTTTCAAAGCTTTTCAGCAGGGCTGCATCAGACATGTCAGACATCCACTCCACATGTGCCCACGTGCGCAGCCGGACATTTTTATCTGAAAGACTTCTTAAATCTCTGTCAAAATAAGCGAGAATGGAAGCAATATTGAATTTGGAACTTCCTGAATAGTAATCAAAGTTGTTCACTAACCTGATCGAATTCTGTTCTTCTTCTGAAAAATGATCCTCTATATAACGACTCACTTTATCCGAGAATTTCATGCTTTCAATCAGCAGAATCTGATCTTTATTTTTAAGGCCAGCATGAATATATGAAGCTACCTTCTGCAAGTAGATTTCTTCATCCTTAAAGTGGTAATATACATGTCCTTTATTCAAATCAGTCAAGGTAACGGGTCTATAAAATGTGTTCATGTTTTCACCCCTGTTCCAGTCAAGCGTAACACACTTGGCGGAAATTAGCGAACGCACGGTCGCGTCATTCTCTTTCTTTAACGAATCTTAACAAGGAAATGGCAGGTATATGCAGAATATAGGGTGTGGGAGAAACCAGCTGAACGGAGGAGTAAAATGAACCAGCCAAAAGCATACGGTACGTTTTATAAAAACCGGAATTTAACGTTCCGGGAGTCGGCATATTTGCAGTTTGGAAGCAGTGAAACCTCGATAGGAAGTTTTCTTATGCTCAACCCGGGAGGTGCAAGCTGTGAAGATGTCAGAAACCTGCTTCATGGTGAGCGTATTTTTACGGAAATGGCACTGGATCCGACGATGCACCAGATTGTCAGGCTGATGGAAGCATTTAAACCGCTTGAACCGCTGAACGGAAGGGTGCATCTTTTCAATTTGTTTACTCTTCAGAACACAAAGGATAAAGAGGCAATTTCTCATATCGAGTACCTGGGCGGAAGGGGAATTGTGACAATTGGAGATATGGTCGCATCAATGGAAGAGCTGAAACGCCACCCCTGGATCTGCATCGGCTGGGGCGTAGGGGCGTCTGACTCACATACATTTTTAAAGCAGCTGAAAGGAAAATGGCTCGAGCAGATTGAGCAGGCAGGAATTCCTCTCTTTGGAAAAAAGAATCCTTTTGGCGATTATTATCATCTGTGCCCGCATCTTGCTTCAAAGAAGAATTTGCTGGCAGAGGAACTGAGGGAGATGTATGTTCAAAAAGTGAAATCAGCGGCATTTACTGAAGTGACAGAATTCACCTCATCAGCCGTTAAGCCAAACCTTTATTGCGGGTATGAGATGGATTTGCATGAACCCATAAACGGGTGGAGTGTTTCAAGTCAAAATCCAGAACGGATTGTGAAAAGCTTTTCAGGACTTGCCATTCAGAAAGGGTATAAACTCAGGGCCTATTCATACAAGGCTGAAGGCCAATCATCTTCTGCTGTTTATGCCATTCCCCAGGATAAGGAGCTGACGATGCCTCCGAATATCATTGAAAAGGGTGAAATACCGATCCCCCAATGCCAGTCTGATCATTTTATGTTTGCAGTAGACGGTGACCGTACTCCGCTTTCCTATCTCCAGGCAGCGGTCGTTTATCATGAGCTCGGGGAGTTCGGAATCAGCCGTCAAACCAGCTACTGGAGTGCAGACGATATTCTGCCGCTTGATGAAAAACTATATGAACAGGCAGACAGTGTTGTGGATTATTTGTACACTCTTGGCGACTGGAATGAATTTAAAACGATTCCGCCAACTTTGAGACCGATATTTTATTATGAAAATGATCACCCGACTGTCGTCTTCTACACCAAAAACGATGTGGGCATGATCAAGCTCAGCCGCTACACCCATACTTTTGAAAAAGACAGCTATAAACAAAAGGTACATTGTGAAGAACTCGCTTTTGCGGGGATTGGGATTTTGTTTTAGGCGGCGGTAAGCGGACATAGAGCACAGGAGGCGGACAACATAGCTGAAACCGTATTGGGCACAGGCAATACAGCCAAGGTCATCGTCCGTGATGGCGGGACAGTGGCAAAAGTATTCCACAGACACATTGGAAGGGACTTTATTGAATACGAATATGCGATCTACAAAGAAATAGCAAAGATTCCATTACACGTGCCAAGACTGTACTCTTTTGAAAAAGAGAACCATGCTCTTATTTTCGAACGTGTCGATGGAACTTCCCTGATGGCTGAAATGAAAAGAAGTCCATTTCTCCTGCCTATTCACATGAGGCGGCTGGCAGAATGGCATGGTGAGATTCATCAATGCCAAGATTTGAAGCTGCCTGTTCTCACAGACAGGCTAGCCTCGCGAATCAGTCAAAGCGATGACTTGAACGAGAGTGAAAAAGAGAAAATACTCTCTCATTTGGACGGGCTGCCTGATCATGAAAGAGTCTTATGCCACGGTGATTTTCATCCTGATAACGTCCTGATTTCTAAAAAAGGACACGTCATTATTGACTGGGCGGATGCAGCGGTTGGAAATCGGCTGGCGGACATTGCGCGGTCCGTTCTTCTCATTCACTATGGTGGGCTGACTTCAAGTCCAGTTCAAGGAATGTTTCGCGGTTTATTGGCCGGACACTATGAAAGGTGCTATAGAAAAACAGATCCATTTGACATGTCAGAGCTTAAGAACTGGATTCTTCCTGTTGCAGCGGCAAGACTCTCGGAGAGTATCGGTCAGACGGAGAAAGAAGTGCTTCTAAAGCTGATTCATGCAAGGGTGAATGAATAAAAGGAGAATGGCATGACGTACAAGATCGTGTTTTTTGACATCGATGGAACGATTACGCATCATGAGAATGGAACAATTTCTGAACCGACCAAAGCAGCTGTAAGAATGCTGCTTGAGAATGGGACTGCGGTAGTCGCAGCTACAGGCAGGCCCCTTTCAATGTGCGGTGAACTTATGGAAATGGGGATCGAAACCTTTATCACTGCAAACGGCGGGTACGTGAAGCATAAAGATGAGGTCATCCATAAGGTCCCTCTGGACAAAACGATTGTGAAGGAAGTAGCGGCATTTGCAGCAAAAGAGAAGCACGCCCTTTCTTTTTATACGGAAGATTTCAGGATGAATGGCATACAAAATGCGTCCGTTTTGCGTTCGTTGAAGGAAACGCTTTCGCTGACTGAATACCCAGGCGTTTTCCCTTCTCCTTGTCTTGAAGAGGTGTTTTTACTGTGTTTATTTGCGAGGGAAACAGAAGCGGATCTTTATAGAGAAGCTTTTCCACATCTGACTTTTAAAAGGTGGCATCCGTATGTGCTGAACGTCCTGGATCAGGATGTCTCAAAATCTCTTGCTATTTTAAAAACGCTGGAATACTTTGGGTGTGAGCCGGCTGATGCCGCTGCCTTCGGTGACGGTGACAACGATATCGATATGATTGAACTTGCAGGCCTCGGGATTGCAATGGGAAACGGAAGCGAAGGAGTGAAGAAAGCGGCGGATTTTGTTACAAATAGATCTGGGGACGATGGCGTCGTTTTTGCCCTGAAGAAATTCGGGATTATTTAATATAGAAAGGCGTGGCCAATTATGTCCGCAGGAGATTTAAAGCTTTTACACCGTGCGCTATTAAACTCATGGTCTTTGAATTCAAGCTCCAAATGGACTCCTGAAAATCCGGCAAAAGGGCAATGCGGAGTGACGGCTCTTGTGGTTCATGATCTTTTAGGCGGAGAAATTAGGAAAACCTGTGCAGCAGAGGGATGGCATTTCTATAACGAGATAGACTCTGCCAGAGTTGATTTCACAGCCTCTCAATTTGAGGGTGACGTGCAGTACGACGATCTCCCATCAAGCAGGGAAGAGGCGTTTGCGGATACGAATCAGCTGCAGTATGATGATTTGAAGAAGAAGGTAGTGGCTGAATTGGAGCGGATGGAATCGTACCCTATAAATCAGAGAAGCGAATTTATAGGGTAAGCAAACGCCAGAATCGTACCCTATAAAACCGAGAAACGAATTTACAGGGTAAGGAAACGCTGGAATCGTACCCTATAAAACTGAGAAACGAATTTATAGGGTAGGAAAAGGCGGAATCGTACCCTGTAAAACTGGAAAAAGATTTTATAGGGTAAGCAAACGGTGAAATCGTACCCTGTAAAACTGAGAAATGAATTTATAGGGTAAGGAAACGCTGGAATCGTACCCCATCAAACTGAGAAACGAATTTATAGGGTAAGCAAACGCCAGAATCGTACCCTGTAAAACTTAGAAACGAATTTATAGGGTAAGGAACCGCCGCAATCGTACCCCATAAAACTGAAAAACAAATTTATAGGGTAAGCAAACCCATTAATCGCACGCCATAAAACGAATTTATAGGGTAATGCAATTTCAACTAAAACAAGAAAGGCGAAAAACAATGACCTACCACATGCGAGTAAGGGCAGGGGGCTTAATCATTGAAGATGACTCCATTCTCCTTGTTGAATTTGACGATGAAAACGGACTGCATTACAATCTGCCTGCCGGCGGGGTTAATTCAGGTGAGTCGGTAAAGGATGCCGCTAGGCGGGAAGTAAAAGAGGAAACGTCTGCTGATGCTGAGGTTGGGCCGCTCGCTTTTGTTTATGAGTATGCCCCGCATCTGAACGCAAATAAGTACGGGGAAACTCATTCCATCGCACTCATGTTTGAATGCATGCTGCAAAACGGTTCAGTACCTGCTATGCCGGCAAATCCAGATCCAAATCAGACGGGTGTCAAGTGGGTGAAGCTTGCTGATCTTGAAAAGGTAGTGCTGTATCCCAACCTTTGCGGGCATATCAGATCCTATTTGGAAAACAAGAGAAACATAGAGTTGATTGAGGAGCAGTCGCTCGAGGAATATGATCCTGCGATCATGACATGAAAAAAGGAGTACATACAGCGTGAGAACAGATTTGCACATACGATTGGCTGTACTGGATGAAGCCAGTCACATTATAAAATTGTTAAGAGATACAGCTAAATGGATTCAAGAACAGGGAATTAATCAATGGAGCTATCTTTTGGACGGCGGAGAGGATGAAGAAATCGTCCGATGTATAGAAAACAATCAAACGTATGTCGTCGAGAAAAATGGCGAACTTACCGCAACTTTCACTCTTTATCCTTCACAAAATGAATGGGATCAGGAGATATGGGGACACCAAGAGGAAAACGCGGTATACCTTCACAAGCTTGCAGTTAATTCAGCCTATATGAAACAGGGAATTGGAAATGTCATTCTTTCATGGATTCCGGAGGCTGTCAGCGGGGACTGGATTCGACTTGATTGTGTAGCCGATAATGAAAAACTGAATGCTTTTTACAGAGAAAATGGGTTTGAATGGGCCGGAGCAACTAAAGGGCACAGCAAATTTCAAAAGCACGTACATAAAAAGTCTCCTTTGTTATAATAGGCGATATGGATGGAAGGGAGTGCTCCTATGCTCTACATATGGACGATTGAAAAAATTATTGAATCAGAGTTAAAAGAATTAAAGATTTATATCGACTATGAATTTGACAATCAGCTGCCTGCCCCTATGAGCTACAACATTTCAACCAGGACGCTTAAATTTAATTACCTGCAGATAAACGGATACAGAGGAAAGATACGAGTAAGAGAAACCGATGAGGACTTTGTCAGACTGATTCTTTATCATACTGTCGGGTACTATCTTGATTATCAGAAAAACAAGCATGACATCCGGACGCTCGTTTATGGCGGGGATGAGGAAAAGCAGGAGCTCTTGTCCCAAATTGAAAGAAATGCCTGGGAGTATGGCAGAAGCCTTGTGCCTGAGCGTTTGCTCGACTCTTACGATAAGATGAGGGAGCTTGACAGTTTGCTTGTTAAATAATGAAGAAGAAACGGCCATTCCTTTTTAGGATGGCCGTTTCTGTTTTCAGAGTTTTAGTTTCATTGACCATTTCTGCAGCAGTTCCTTTTCTTTCTCTCTTGAGATTCCTGCTTTCAGATCGGAAGGTTCCCGGTTCTTTTCCCAGTGATATACATCGCGGATGGTCTCAGCGAGTGATCTGAACGTGAGACCGGCCCCGACGGCTTTTTCTATGCTGATCTCAAACGTCCCTTTCCAGGGTTCCTTTTCACCTTCCAGGGGAAAGTATTCTGGGATCCATAAAGGCATATCTGTCCAAGGTTTTATGTTGTTTTCAAGCAGGAATGCTTCGTCGGCCCATACGAAGTCCGTCGTGCTTGACGACACCGATTTGCAGGTTTCGAGGATCTCTGCCATCGTCTCTTTTTGACCTGTGGCGTTGTAGGTGCCTGCCCTTCCCTGAAGAATCATATTGAAGACCCACGCAGCAAGATCTCTCACATCAATTATCTGCACGGGACGGTCCGGACGGCCGGGAACGATGGCCTGCCCTCCTTGTGAAACTCTTTGAACCCAATAAGGAAGCCTGTCTGTGTAATCGAACGGCCCGACAAGCTGTCCGGCTCTTACATTCAGCACCCGTCCTGGCCAGTGCTTTTCAGCCTCCTCTTCACTCAGTGCCTTCAACGCACCATAATGTTCATACGGTGAAAGCGTTCTTTTCTCACTTTCCGCAAGCTTTTCATCGGAAATCGTCTGCAGCGGATAGTCTTCCTGAATACCTGCTGGAATCCAGTCCCTGTAAACAGAAATGCTTGAGATGAAGGTGTAATGACCGATATCTCCGAGAACTTCTGCTGTTTTTCTGATATGATGCGGGGCAAAACCGGACGTGTCAATGACAGCGTCCCAATTTCGGTTCTGAAGCGCCGTCATATCACCGTTTCTGTCCCCGGTCAGCTCCTCCAGCTCGGCAAAAAGGCCTTTGTTTGTGCCGCGGTTAAACAAGGTAACACTATAACCCCTTTTTAAAGCTTCTTCTGTAAAAGCTCTTCCGAGAAAACGTGTGCCGCCTAAAATCAAAATGTTCATTAGATTCCCTCCCGTCATGTTCATACCATTCTCTGTTTATAACGATTACCCCTTTTAAAAAGATACGGGTAAATCAAATAAAGGAATTTATGGTTTTTACAAGAAAGTATAAAAGATTATTCTCTTACAGAAGAGGGAGGTACAGCTAATGCGTGACAGTCAATTGTTAAAAGGGTTTACTGCGGACCTTCAACAGTATCCTGACCATAAACTAAGTGAAATTCCATCTGACGGAAGCTGGTCACTTGGACAGATGTATCAGCACCTTATTGAGGTTTCCATTGAGTATTTAGAGAACGCGGAGGCGTGTAAAAAAGCTGCAGCCGATCCTGATTTAGAAAAGTCTGATGGAGGCAAAGCTCTGTTTGAGAGAGGCGGTTTTCCTGCCATTAAAATAAAACTGCCTGATCTGCCTGGAAATACGCCGAGCAATAGCCGCACAAAACAGGAGCTTTTGCAGGGGCTTCTTGAAATAGAGAAAAGAATGGAGCAGCAGGAAAAGAGTGCAGCGGAAACGAACCCTGCCTGCAAACAGCGTCATGGCGGGTTTGGCTGGCTGAATGCGAAGGAGTGGTATGAACTTGTTGACATGCACCTACGCCATCATCTGAGGCAGAAAAAAGAGATTGAACAGAAAATTGGACTTTAATCATTGGATTAAGTTTACCTTCAACGTAAAAAGGACTGACTCAAGCAGTCCTTTTTCATTCCTTAGTACTCGATTTCGTCATAATCCTTCGGCTGCGGGACGGGCTGTCCATTTTCAACGCGGGTAATGTCTTTCACCGTTTCCATTTCTTCCTGTGATTGCGGTTGGTTATTTTTGTTTTCTTTTTTCATAAGAGGCTCCTTTCTAGAAATAATCAATCTGTATTTACTGTTTCTTTAGGTTTGAAAAATATGCAGGGTTTATTGTTGAATTTGTCACTGAGTAACCGGGAGAGGTGTACATATGTCATCTGTAGTAACGAAAGAATTGGCCATCCTTCTTGAAAAATCGGAAATTGAGGCACTGGAATCGAGGCTTACAGCTATACGGAATACGGAAGGAAATCCAATGGATGTTGTGATAGAAAAGGCTGGAGGCACTGCAGCCTTTTCTGTGAAAAATATTCCCGGACCAGCCTATAATACTGTGAGAGGTGCGTCAGTCGAAACGCTGGATGACATTCTGCGTTTTTATGAAGAACGGGAAATTTCTCCAAGGTTTGAGGTAACTCCTGCTCAATCCTTACCAGAGCTATTTAGAAGCCTTTCAGCAAGAGGTTTTTCTCAAAGCGGTTTTCATACGGTGCTGTATGGGGAAGCAAAGATTCTTTCAACCAGACCGGTATCGGAAATTAGTGTGCGCCCTCTTGAAGCCAGCGAATTTGATTTATTTGGGGAAATTTATACAAAAGGCTTTGGCATGCCTGAATTTTTAAAGCAGCCTGTAGCACAGAACAATCTGGTTCTTCATGGTCATGAGGACTGGCGGTTTTATCTGGCAAGTATGGATGGAAAAGCTGCCGGAATCGGTGTGCTGTTTATGAAAAAACGCATCGGTACGATGGCAGCCTCAGCTGTCCTGCCTGAATTCAGGAACCGCGGAGTGCACCGTGCATTGCTTGATGCAAGGATAGATGAAGCGAAACAGCATGGCTGCTCCATCATAGCCGGACAGGCCTCATTTGGAAGCGGCAGCCAGCGGAATATGGAACGTGCCGGGATGAAAATTGCTTATACAAAGGCGATTTGGGATCCTTTATAAGGACGAAGCAAGGAGGTTTTGTGTTGCTGATTAAAGACAGTATTTACGGTGAAGTAATAATAGATGGTGTTTTAGAAGAACTGATTATGAGCGGACCTCTTCAACGGCTGAAGGGAATTCATCAGGGCGGGGCCGGATACCTTGTTAATGAAAAATGGAATGTTACCCGCTATGATCATTCTGTAGGCGTTATGCTTTTAATCCGCATGCTCGGAGGCACTCTTGAGGAACAAATAGCAGGATTGCTGCATGATGTTTCCTACACTGCGTTTTCGCATGTAGCAGACTATGTGTTTGAAAACAGGGATGAGGACTACCATGAGATCATTTTCCGCTCAGTAGTAGAAAGCTCGGAGATACCTTCTATTCTTGAAAAGTATCGGTTCGACTACAGAGACATCCTGCTGGATGACTCCCAGTGGCAGCTGCTCGAGCAGCCGGCACCGGATCTCTGTGCAGATCGAATGGATTATACGTTGAGAGATATGTTTGAGTATGGTGTGATTTCTTCTGATGAAATCAACTGGTTTTTAGATAAAGTGACGCTTGCTGACGGGAAAATAGCTGTGAAGGATATCCAGTCAGCTGAATGGTTTGTGAAAACCTACTATCAGGAGGTCATCGATTTTTTTATGGACCCCCTGAACATATACGCTAATGACATTTTGTCCAGAGCGTTGAAAGCAGCCAAGTCAAAGGGTTTCATATCTCGTGATGATTTTCTGGATGAGGATGAAGAACTGATGTCACAACTAAGGGCTGTAAATGACAGTGAAGTAAAAGAGCTCATTTCAAAACTGCACGATCATGTAAGAGTTATGGAAAATGAACTGGAATACGATCTGCACCAGAAAAACAAAGTCCGGATCATTGATCCCTTGACATATGATGGCGCAGATATCAGAAGAGCTTCCGTATTATCTGAAAAAGTGAAGACGATGACCTCTGAAGCGTTAAAGAAAGCTTTAAGCGGAGTGTATGTAAAAATCTTATCCGATAAAAAGGAGAGACATGCGACATGAAACCAACGCTACTTTTATTCGACCTTGACGGCACTCTTTCTGAACCTGGGGAAGGTATAACTAAATCAGTTCAATACGCCCTTTTAAAGATGGCAATCGATGAGACGGATTTAAAAAAGCTGGAGGGATTTGTGGGCCCGCCTCTGCAGGTTTCATTTGCTGAGCATTATTCTTTTTCAGACCAGGAAGTAGAAAGAGCGGTCTCTTACTACAGGGAGCGATTTAAAGAAAAAGGCATGTTTGAAAATAAGGTATATGACGGCATTCCTGAACTTTTGAGCGCGCTAAAGCAAGCTGGGTACAAGTCAGCTGTTGCCACCTCTAAGCCGAGTGTATTTGCTGAAGAAATTCTGAGATTTTTTCAGATTGACCAATTCTTTGACCTTGTTGCCGGCAGCAGCCTTGACGGTACAGGAGCTTCAAAAACTGAAATCATCCATTCTGTCATGAATCACTTTCCAGGAGTGCAGCAGGAAGATATGGTGATGATCGGGGATAGAAAACATGACATCATCGGTGCTGTTAACACAGGCATTCGCTCAATCGGCGTGACGTACGGATATGGATTAAAAGAAGAACTTGAGGAAGCACAAGCAGGCGTAATTGTTTCATCTGTACAGGAGCTAAGGGGGCTTCTTCTGAGGAATACTGTAAAGTTATAAAACGTATTTAATAATATTTCTTATTTTAAGGTTCATAGAGTGGCATTGTCTCTATGATATATCCAGAAATATCAATTGTTAAAAAAGCAGCGAACCAGGTAAAGGTTCGCTGCTTTCATCTTTCATTAAGCTCCTGCCCAGACATCCTTTGCATAACGTCCGTCTTTTTCCATTAACTCCAGCCATGCGGAGGCTTCTTCTTCCGTCGTTTGATAAAAATACATGTAGCACTCTATCAAGGTTTGCTCAACATCCGGTGCCATTTTGCTTCCATCTCCGCAAATATATAAACGGCCTGCATCTTTCAGCAGAGGAAGAATGATGTCTGCATTTTCCGCCAGTCTGTGCTGTACGTATACTTTCTCACTGCCGGAATGTCTTGAAAAGGCAGTATGGAGGGTGACAAGGCCATCTTGTTCTGCTTTTTCCAGTTCTTCCTGATATAAGAAATCATGCTCCGGGGTGCGGCAGCCGAAGAAGAGATGGGCCGCTCCCAGTGTTTCTCCTCTTTCTGTGAGACTGCGGCGGGTCTGGATAAAACCTCTGAAAGGTGCGACTCCCGTGCCGGGTCCAACCATAACGATCGGGGTGCCTGTTTTTTTGGGAAGCTGGAAGTTTGATTTAGGTGTTGAAATAAAGCACGCAATTTTATCTCCATTGGAACGGTGTGCAAGATAGTTTGATGCAATCCCTTTATATTCGCCATTTCCGCTCCGAGCGTCGCCTCTGACGACACTGACCGTGATGCTTGCTTCTCCCTTTTTATGAAGGGGAGAGCTTGAAATGGAGTAGTATCTTGCCTTCAGTGCCGGGAGCAGCAGAAGGAATTTTTCAAACGGAATCTCACATGCAAGGTACTTTTCCGCCAGTTCAAGCATGGTGATCCGTTTTGCGAGTATTTCCGTTTTGTATATGTCGTCCTCAAGCAGTTTTTCAAGCTCGAAAACATGAGGAGGACATACTGTATGGGCAGCGAGAGCACGGATTTGAGAACGTGTGGCAGGCTCCTGGAATTCTGCATAATTCGAGATGAGCTCCCTGAGTTTCACAGGCTTCTCTGCCGGAAGATGCACGGCTTTTCCAGGATCACCTGTCAGTTTCACATAGTCTTCACCGTTCAAGTTGAACCGTCTGAGCACACGTTCAACCAGAGCGTCCGGATTGACCGGGAGAACTCCCAGATGGTCTCCCTCTTTATAGGTGATTCCCTCCGGGAGGACCAGCTCGATGTGTCTTGTATTTCTGCCGCTTTCCTCATGCTGGAGTTCGCCGTTTTTGCTCACTTCCGCTGTAAAAGCATGATGTGTGCGGGCGAGCGGGGTATCACTGACATCACTGACGACCTGCAGGGTGAGTGAGCTGCTGTCCTGCTCCTTTTGATCAAGTTCAATTGCCAGCCCTTTTGCAAGATTTGGCCAGAGAGCCTCAGTCCATTTCTCATAATCTCCTTCAAAGTCTTCGCTTGCATCCCCATGACCGGTTTCTGAAAGACGGCGGGCGCCTTTTTGCTGAAGCTGCTCATCTATAAAGTCAGGAATGCGCTGGTACGTAGTCGCCCAGTTGTGGTCTCCGCATCCGAAAACGGCATAGTTAACGCCGTTCAGTGTATCTTCCCCTGTTTCGTGAAGCCAGGAAACAAATTCATCTGCATTATCAGGAGGATTTCCGTTATAAGAAGCGGAGACAATGAGCACGGCCCCTTCAGCAGGAAGACCGCCTGCATACTCATTTAACGGAGCCGTTTTCGTATTAAAGCCGTGCTGACGGCCAGTTTCAGCAAGTTCACGGGCGATTCCTTCAGCTGTTCCCATGTTAGACCCAAACAGGACAAGCAGGGGAGTACCATGTGCCGTTACAGCAGCGGGTGCAGCTTTATTTATTTCGGGCTTCGTTTCTTCTGCAGCTGTGGAGGCTGTAAAAGAAATACCCGGCTTTCGCGGAGCAACCCGAATGGTGAGCCCGTCCGGTTTGAGTGTGAGTGTTTCTTTGACGTCCAGCTGATATCCCTTATGATCGATAAAGTCAAAGTGCTGCAGAATCATTCCTAGCACCAGTGTAGCTTCGTGAAGGGCAAACTGCTGCCCGATGCATGCACGCTGTCCGTTCCCGAAAGGTTTATAGGCATGATACGGGATTGAAGAAGCATCCTCAAAACGTTCTGGTCTGAACTGCTCGGCATCATCTCCCCAAACGGAAGAATCCCTGTGAAGTTCCGGAACTAAAAGCGTGAAGACGTCATCTTTTTTAACTGTATATTTTCCATTCAGAGTGGTGTCCTGCTTGGCATAAACAGAAAATGCAGGGGCAGTCGGCCACAGGCGCAGAGCTTCATTAAGGACCATGCGGACATATTTCAATTTTTTTACCTGCTTATAGTCCGGAATTTCGCTGCCAAGCACTTCATCTACTTCCTGCTGAGCCTTTTTTAAAACATTCGGATGGTTCATAAGATAGTAAATGGTGAATGAAAGGAGGCCGCTTGTCGTTTCATGCCCCGCGATTAAAAACGTAATAATTTGATACCGGATGTTTTCATCATCCAGCGTTTCCCCGGTATAGGGATCAGTCCCTCTAAGCATATGGGAGAGCAGATCATCCTCGCCCTGATCGCCGTTTTGTTTGCGTTCCGCAATTAGTTCATCAACCAGGCCGAACATGTACTGAATATCTTCATTAAATTGCTTCTTGGATTTAACCATCAGTTTATCATGGATGCCGAGACGCTGAGTCTGGTTCATGGCTTCATCGAGCGCCCTCACCATGCTGTCAACAAACGGGTGGGCGTTTTCCCTGTAAAAGCTGTTAAAGCGGTAATTAAATCCACAAAGGCCAATCGTATCAAGGGTTAAGCGGGTCATATCCTCAGGTACATCAATTTCCTCAGCAGGATTTAAACGTGCCCATTTTTGAATAAGCTGAGTGGCGATGTCAATCATCTTGGCATGGTAGCCTTTCATCGCCTGCTGGCTGAAGCTCGGGAGCAGAATGTTGTGCGCTTTTTTCCAATTCGGTTCGGCCGTTTCGCTTGTAAACAGGCCGTCGCCTCCGAATGCTTTTACTTTTTGGAGAGCGGGTCCAACCTTTTTATCAAAACGCGTCTCGTCGCAGATTTCTTCTGCAATGGCTGCACTCGACACAAACGTGCTCATGCGTCCGGGAAATTGAAACTGAAAAATCGGGCCAAGCTCCCTTGCAAGCTTCATGTAGGATTGGAGCGGTTTTTCTTTATTAATAACCGGCAGACTGCCGAGAGGTCCATAAGTCTTTGGCTGAGGAAGTTGAGCTGAGTTTGTCATTTACTAGCACCTCTTATTTTATAATGATTTGCGGAATGAACGTTCATTCCGTTTAAAGGATGAGAAACAGATCATTTCTCATGCATGTAGCCGTACAGCGTCCCAAATGCTTTCTTCAACGTCTTCAATCAGCTTTGTTTCCGGTTCAATTTCTCCTATTTGGACCAGCCGCTGAAGTTCAAGAAAAGCTCCGTAAACGATGGCAATTAAAGCAGAGGAAGGGAGCTCCTTGATTTCTTTTTTCTCTTTACCCAAATCAAAAAAGGTCTTCAGAATATCCAGCAGACCCTGAAAGCACTGATGACTTACATCGTTTAAAAAATGTGCGCTGCTGTGTGTTTTAATGAAATAAAGTGCATGTGCTTCCTTTAATGTAAATTGGATCATGGATTGGAAAATGTGATGAAATTGATTCCTGACCGTCTCCTGATATGGAAATTCGTGCTGAAGAGTTTCGGTAAAAATTCCAACATACTCCTGAAAAAGGCTGTTCCCAAGCACTTCTTTATTTTCAAAGTAACGGTAGATGGTGCCGGCTCCAACTCCTGCCGACGCTGCTATCATCGGAACCGTAGTTGCATCAAATCCTCGTTCGGCAAAAAGAGCCAATGCGCCGGAGAGAATGCTGTCCCGTTTTGTACCTGCAGTTGCCATAATTGATTCAGCCTTTCGTGGAATGGAATAAGGGAATGAATATTCATTCCTCTGTAGTGTATACCCAGTAATAACCAATCTCAATCGCACGATTGACCTAATATCTGTGAAGATTTTGTTCAAACATTCGCACAGGAATCCGTTTGAAAGAGGATTTAGCGGCCATAAGTGATAATATATAAGCAAAAAAGATTGGGGCAAAATGGTTAAAGATGCTCAATTAAAATGAAAACAGATAAAATTCTGGCATAAATGGCTCATTTTAATGGTTTTTATGATGGAAATAGGATTTGAAGAGGGCAATCTAATAGCTGTTTATATTTTTTTAGACAGACTCCAAGGAGAAAAAGGTACTCAGCTGACTGCTGAAAATCTAATGATAGGTTGATCACCGTCATATCAATTTAATGACGGTTTTCTGTTTACCAAAATTTGATAGAAACGTATAATTTAATTAATAGAAGTTTTATAGATTATAGGGGGCATTAATGAACAACATGAAAAGAACAAAAACGATTGTTTTATCCATCATCATTTCACTGCTTGTTTTTCCAGCCGTTTTAGGATTTGAAAACAGCGAGAATCTGCTGATGGAGTATGCCAGAAACTTTGTATTTTGCACCGTTTACGGAGGGCCATTCCTGCTGATAGCTGGTGTGCCTGTTCATCTGCTGGCAGGATTTATTGTTGAGAAGATAGAGAGATTTAAACTCACTGTCAGTTTTCTGATTCATATTCTTCCGGCTGCTGCTATTGGATTTGCTTTGTTTGGAGAAGCTGCGTTTCTAATTGGAATTCCGGTCATCTCCGCAGCTGTCTTTTTCGCGGTGGACGCTCTGATCTTTCGCAGAGTGATCCACCCTGCCAAGATTGCAGGTATTGTCCTTCTTCCAGTCTTGATTTACGGCCTGATGTGCATTCCTCAGCTCATTCAAAAGGCAGAATTTCGAGACATTAAAAACGAGCCTAGGCCTATGGCAGAGCTGACAGTTAATGAGCAGACAAGCTCTATCAGGCTTGGTTCGTGCTGGGACAGTGACGACAGCAGCGGGTGTCCTATTGACCGGGAACCTTATCTTCTCCCTACAGATGATGTGGGAGTGACAGAATTTCAGGTGGATGGAGAGGCCTTTGCTGAGCTGAACTTTTTAAATACAGACCGGTCTTTTACGTTAGAAGTCTACTACCTTACGGACGATGGCGTGGAGCAAATCAAGACAGATCAAAATGGATTTACACTGCCTGATGGGATCAAAGAGCAAGTGATTAAAGGCACGGCTACGATGGACAATTCTCAGAAAGTATCGTTTTCGGTTGGAATCAGGAGCGGGAACAGGTAAAGCAATATAGTTGTGATGGGGAGATTCAAATGAATCCAAATGTATATATAATGCGTGACGTGCACTACATAATCCGGGCTGCAGAACCTGAAGACGCAAAAGAATTATCAGAAGTGCGATGGAAAATTGACGGCGAAACTGAGAACCTTGACCGGGTTCAGGGGGAAGCCCATCTGAATGAGCACCGCTTCCGGCAGCTTATAATGGATGATTCGGAAAAAGCGTGCAACCTCTTTTTGGTAGCTGAAGCGGATGGCAAAATAGCCGGCTTTTCAAGATGCGAGGGAAGCTCTCTGCAGCGGCTGGCTCACCAGGCTGAGTTTGGTGTTGGCGTCTTACAGGAGTACTGGGGGCTGGCTATTGGAAAAAACCTTCTGAAAGAATCGATTGCCTGGGCTGAAGAAGCGGGACTGAAGAAAATGACTCTAAAGGTGCTGCAGACAAATGATAAAGCCATTAAGCTGTATGAGTCATGCGGATTTGAAGTAGAAGGTGTTTTGAGAAATGATAAATTCCTTTCAGACGGCAAGTATTATCATACGGTTGTGATGGGGAAGATTTGGTAGCACTTACTGAAAATAAAACGGATAGATCAAAGGGGATAGGGCCGTGGACTACAGAATCGAACATCTTGACTTTGAATTAAGACTCGCAGGGAAAAGCAAGCCGGTAAAAACGAGCCGGGCGTTTAAAACCATTCCTGGTTTGTGGAGTGCTGCAAAAAAGGACGGATTCATGCAGCAGCTGAAGGACATGGCCTGGGAGGAGCCAAAATGCACGCTGGAAAGTCTGCTTGGCGTCTGCGGAAAAGAGGCAGCTATTATGGACGATGAATTTGACTATTTTATGGGCGTCAGATATGACGGTGAAGCACCGGAGGGAACGGAGATTCTGACGATTCCGCCGAGCTCGTGGGCGGTTTTTCCGAATATTCCTGATGCATGGAAGCGTTTGTATTCAGAATGGGTGCCAACCTCAGGCTATGAACTTGCCAGTCTTCCATGTATAGAGTGTTTTTATGCTCCGGGGCATAAGCCGAGGCATGAGTTATGGGTTCCGATTGTTGTAAATGATAGACAGGGGGAATGAGCACTTTGATTAAAAGAGTAGGCACGACCTATCTTCCGGTAGGAGATCCAAAAACAGCTTCCCAATGGTATCAGGAAAAATTGGGTGCCGTGGAGAAGTACCTCGACAATGAAAAGGCCATTTTGGATTTTGCAGGGCAAAGTTTTTTTCTTGTTAAGGCCATGCCAGGCGAGCGAACGGGATTCACTGCCTCTGACGGTCACAGGCATTTTTCAATGACCTTTGAAGTAGATAGCCTTGAAGCATTGGAAGCTTTGCGGAAAGACCTGTTATTGAAAGGGGCAGAGACTGGCGAATTTGAAAATAGAGGGCATGCAGGCCGCAATTTTATCTTTCATGATAAGGACGGAAATGCTTTTGACGTTTGGAGTGAACTGAGTCCGAGCTATAGGGGGATATGAAGTGCCAGTTATAAGAAACATAGAACTCTATGTTCCAAAGCAGGAATGGAACTGGGCCTTTGTCAGAGAGACGCGTTGCATGGCGTTTCTGTACAGCCGCCTTTTGCCAAAGCTGAAAACGGAAGACTATAAAGGAATCCAGATTTTTTGCTTGGAAAATATGGAAGAGAAGCAGAAGATGGACGTATATGAACATCTCATGTTTGACTATTTTCCGGTATTTTTAGTGACAGACGTTCGGAGATTTTTTGAATTGAGCGATGCAGACAAAAAGCGAGAAGCGGCAGCTATTGTCCATGAGGGTATGAAGATTGCAGCAGAAACATTGGATTGGGATGGAGCGGTTTTTGATGAGATTTTCCGGCAGATCAAAGACATGAATTACCAGAATATCTATCCCCTGATGAAAAAAAGCAGTCCAAACCGGAAATATGTCTGCAGAATCATGTGTCATCATGAAGTGCACGGAATCGACGTATACATGGAGCTTGCCAGAAGGAATGGAAGAGTGATCAAAAGTGAGAAGCTTTTTTCGTCAGATTACACGGATGAACTGTCTCTCCTGCAGGCAGAATGGTCCCTATTATGGAGGTTGAATCATAAAATTGAATTCGCTAATGATACATACCAGAAAATATGGCGGCTGACATTTTTGGAAAAGGAAGATCCTGATGAGCTGGTTTGGAGGATGCAGCGGGAAGAGCAATCTCAGACATAACAGTTAACAAATATATGCTGAAAATGAAGGGGGAGTAATGAAATGAACAGCCCAATACATAACAAAATAAATACTGTTTTTGTTCATGTCAGTGATTTGAAGAATTCCGTTGAATGGTATACCCAATTGCTTGGCCAGACGTATGACTCAGAAAAAATTGAGGACCCGGTTTACACGATACAACTTTCAGAATATACCGGACTGACTCTTGATGCCGGACCTGCAGGCATGATAAAAAATGATTGTTCCACAGAGCATCCCCTTTTTAATTTTCATACGGATGATATAGAAAAATCATTTGCATATGTAAAAAAACTAGGGTACAGCATTGAAACAGAGATAGTCAGCTATAAGGATTTTTCATTCTTTACAATCAGCGATCCGGATCAGCATATCATTATGATATGCACAGGTTAATAGAGAAATAGGAGCTGTTTCAAATGTCAAAGAAATCCCGTTCACTTCTTTCCGGTATTTGTTTTGTGATTGCCGTTTTACCGCTTCTGGCCGGCTTAACAAAGTGGGGAAACTCTCTATATATAGGGGTTCTTGAGGTTAGCGTCTTTCTTCCGCTTCTTTTTGCCTCAGCTGGACTGCTTTTTGCACTTATTGGAGCAGGAGGAAGGTTAAAAGGCATTCTAGTTAGTTTGAACGCTGCAGGTGTTTCTCTTGCTGCTTTTTTGGTTTTTATCGCACTGTTCGGGTTTCAGCAGCCATAAAACTATGTCTAAAACTGAAGAACAGATGAGGGGAGCGGCTCAAGCTTCTTCTTAATGAAAGGATCTTTATAGAAATGGCCAAAAAGACAAAACACCATAATGATACGGTGTTTTGTCTTTTTTTACATAAGTACAACCAATAACACGGTTACCGCATTAACAACCCCATGAATAATAACTCCAGGCCAGATAGAATGTGTCTTCTCATAAGCCCATGCAAAGACGATTCCATCAAGAAAATTGACCGGCATGGCATTTGTTACAGGGTAGTGGGCAGCGGTAAAAATCAGCGAAGAAAGCAGGATTCCCGCCCCGAGCCCAAGCCTTGTGCGCAGCCACCTGTATAAAAATCCCCGATAAAAGATTTCTTCGTACACAGGAGAAATGACTGCAGCGCTCACAAGCGCGAGCAGGATGGCAGAAGGCGCAATTTCTCCAGTAAGGGTATCTGTTTTGCTGTTCTCATAACTGACACCGAAAAAACTGACGGCAGCCATTACCGCTGCACCTGCAACAAGTAAGAAGAGCACGCACAAGATAATGATTCCCCAGTCTTTTTTGCGGAAAGAACGCACCCCCACTGCAAGCCAAGTTTTATTATGTGGCCTGAGCGCTAAAAAATAGACTCCTGCTAATAGAATGAGAGCAATCGTCGCACCAGTCAGCGTACCCGCGTATAAAGAATGGCTCAGCCATTGATCATATAGGGACTGCAGATGGCCTTTTACAAGAATCATAACCAAACCAAATTCAAGCAGCATCAGAAGCAGAAATGTCTTTGCATTCCAAGGGTCCTTTCTCTTCCAATCTGCGATTTTTCCATTTTCCATATTCATCTGTCTCCTTCTTAATTGTGATATACTTCCAGTATAAAAGGTGACGCTGCGTCACAATCAAGAGGTTTCGGAGGAAATAATGAAACGATGGACCACCGGTGAGGTTTCAAAAGAACATGCTGTATCTGTAAGAACTCTCCGCTATTACGATCAAATCGGCCTATTAAAGCCGAGCGGCAGGCAGGATAATGGCAGAAGGCATTATTCCGAGCAGGATCTTTTGACGCTCGAGAAGATTCTGCTCTTGAAATCGCTGTCCCTGTCGCTTGATGACATCAGAATGATGATGGATAAGCTGTCATTCCGTGATATTCTGATTGCGCACCATCAGCATCTGCAGGAACAATTGGACACTCTTGAGACAAGCATCCAAAATACGTCTTCTCTGATTAACATGTATGACCTTGAAGGCAGCCTTTCCTGGGAGCGTGTCTCAAAGCTTGTAAACTCCTCTAAGGCAGTGAAAAAAAAGTGGGTTGATTATTTTGCTGAAGATGAAAAGCAGTTCCTGAAAAAGAATCTCCCGGATCTTGGAGACAGCGGCAAACAAACACAACTCTATCTATCCCTTTTGCGAAGGATGGAATGGTGCATCAGCAGGGGCATTTCTCCTGAAAGCGATGCAGGCATGGAAATTGGACTTCAGCTGCTGGAAGCAGCGCGGGAAACGTTTGGAGAAGATGAAGAACTTATGGAGAAATTCTGGGAGGTGCGGAAAAAGCCTTCAAAAGAGTCAGGCCTTTATCCTGTCTCAGAAGATGTGCTCCTGTTTGCAGAAAAGAGCATGGAATATGCGGCAGTCAGTGATGTAAACTCCGGGCGATGAGCGCAGAAAACACTTATCGCCCGGGTTCTTTTTACTTTCTGGCGATCAATTCGGCGATTGTCATGTTGAAAATCCCGGATATAATAGAAAGTTGATCTCTTGTGAGCTGTTTTTTCCCTCTTTCAATTGCAACAAGGGCGCTGATGGAAATACCGAGAGCGTGGGCGAGATAGGCTATTGGGATCCCTTTTTCCTCTCTCAGCTTCCTTAAAATCGATCCTTTTATCATAAACACCATTCCTTTGTACCATCCTCTCTGTATATCATCGGTCCCGGATGCTTTCATTTAAAGTTTGGATGTGTTTGATTGGTTGAAGAGAGCTCTGACTACATAAATCAAGCATCCATGAAAAGGAGATTAAAAAATGAAAGCGAAAGTAAGCTATGACAGCGATGCAGACATGGGCTATATTTATTTGTATGCAATTGAGAATTTCAGTATTAAATCAACAGAAGAGCTGGATGTGAATCCTTTTGTCTCTTTGGATATCGATAAGAAGGAAACGATAACAGGAATTGAATTGGCAGGAGACGAAGCAGCGGGGTTAAAGGATCTGCTTTATAAGGGAGAATCCTATAGTATGGCAGAACACCTCTATTCAGAAACTGGTAACGGATTGTCTCTGCGGATCAGCGAAAAAGCAGTCAAGAGCAGGTATCGTGTTTCGGGAATTACGCTTTGTTTCTCGGAAGAGGAGTATAAAGGGTTTGTTGGATTTGATTTGGATATTCCTGAAAAGTAATCTTTCAAAAAATTTTTTTCATTTTAAGCATGTTAAAAAGCCACCACCTAAGTCCGAAGACAGACTTAGGTGGTGGCTTTCACTTTATAACAGCTTATTGAATCACGGACGCTCAAGAACCCTTACAAGCATCTCGTGCACAACCTCATGATCACGCACATCATGCAGGCGGTATTCCTCACCAGGAAGAGTGTACCATTCCGCAGCCCCATTGTATGTAATGGAAAGAGTCAGTATGCCGTCTTCTCCGCAAGCTGTAACAAGCTCAAGCTCGCCGCTGATGACGCCGACTTCTGCAGTCATGACACCGTGGGTTGCTGTAAAAACAGTTGATTTCTTCTCCATGCTGTCACCTCCATCATTTGTATAAATTCTAGCATAAACGAGCAGCCGCTTTTGGCTGCCCGTTTTTTTAGTTAAATATTAGTAAGAGCAGGTGAAGCGGGGGGTATAAAAATGATTAAGCTGATTAGACAATTAATTGATCAACAGTATGGGAAGCCGCATGGAATATTAGGGACTTATATCGGCGAAAAGATGGTAAGGCAACATAAACCTGAAACTCTATGGACGATTAAGCTATTAAACATTGAGCATGATGAACGTGTTTTAGAATTAGGATGCGGTGCTGGCTACGCAATGAAACTCATTCTGGACCAAACCCCAGCAGAGCAAGTGGTAGGTGTGGACATTTCACCTACAGTCATTCGGTCGGCAGCAATTAGAAATAAAAACGCGTTAAATACTAAAAAAGCACAGCTGATTCAAGCGAGTGTTAATAGGCTGCCACTCGAAGATGAAAGTTTTCATAGAGTGTTTAGCATACATACCATTTATTTTTGGGACGATTTATCTGAAACTTTATCTGAAATTTACAGGGTACTAAAACCTGGTGGTTCTTTCATAATTACTCTTTGTGACGGCAAGGATGATGAAATATGGGAGGGTATGAGAAGTCTGGTAGAAGAACGACTAATTCCTGTTGCTAAGGAAATTGGATTTTTCAATGTTAGTATGCTAAAAGGTCCAAACTCCAGACAATTTCATACTATCGCTGTACTGGGTCATAAACATAACTAAATGGGTAACTGGTTTTAAAGAAAAATTTGAACTTTATTGGAATCTAACAAAAGGACCTCCTGGGTCCTTTTGTTTTTGCCGTTTTTTAATCTAATTGGACTTTCATGCCAAATAAAGTTAAAGGTCCTTGAACAAAAAGAGCAGCCATTTTCTCAGCCATATATTCAGCAGAGAATTTCATGTTATTCTGCAGCCACCAATCAATAATACCCACTACAGAACTGGACAAATAACTGAAAAGCATATCATGAGGGAAATCCAATTGATTTACATCTATTTCTAAATTATGAAATTCTATTTTAAACTTTTCGAATAAAAATTTGGTTAGATGCTGCTGGAAATTAGGGATATCTTCTGCTGTCAGCATTGTTTTATAGAACATTGAATTGTCTTTAATCTGATTAAAGACAATCACCAGCATGTCTTCAAGTGCTTTTACATAAAAAACGCCATTTTGTATGTGTAAGGAAGTTTGAATACATGATGCTAAATCATTCAAAACTTCATCTGTCAGTTTTTGAAGCAAATCATATTTATCTTGATAGTGCAGATAAAAGGTTCCTCTTCCAATTTGAGCCTCAGCCGCTATATCTTGCACGGTTATTGACGAAAAACCCTTTGAACCAATAAGACTGATAAATCCACGGCGAATGAGAGCCCTTGTTTTGATGACTCTAAGATCTTTTTTAGTCAATTTTATTCCTCCTGTTCAAAAAATAAAATTTAATAAACAGTTATAACTTTATTGTTCAAAAGTATACACTCCATTCTTCTCTGATTATTGAATGTTCCTCTTTATCATACTAACATGAAAATGAACATTGTGTTTAATAAAATTAGTTAATATCATTTTATTGAACAAAATGTCTATTTAAAATAGGAGGAATAACATATGAACAAACTTTTTCAGAGAATAGCTGATGCTGTCAACTCCAAACCAAAGCAGATTATTATGTGGATTTTGATTGCGACGATTTTGGTTGGGTTCGGTGCATCTAAAATAAAAGTTGATTTAGGGCAGGAAACGATGATAGCTCATAATGATCCCATCTACAAAGCTACAGAGGAGTATCAGGATAAATTCGGAAGTGATACCCTGTTCATTCTTTTGTCAGAAAAAGATGGTTCATTGTTAACTGAATCAACGATTCAAAAAATCAGTGTACTTCAAGAAGAATTAAAGGATATTGACGAAATACAAACTTCTTTCAGCTATGTGAATCTTTTGGAAAATTCTGTCAGTGAAGCTATAATGATGAAAAAGACTGCAGAAGAAGGTTTGGAAAATGATGTTTCAAAGGCAGTAAAAGAAGCGGCCGAAAAAGGAGCATCCCCTCTCGAACAACAGGAGACAGCAAAGCGTGTGCAAGGAAAGTATCTTAGTGAACTGAAGGAGAAATACGGCACACAGTTTGAGGAGATGCAAAAAGCGGGAGAGCCGGGACTGAATAATTCGGCATTCATCCAAAGTGTGATTTTTAACCAGAATGGAGATATAAGAGACGAATTAACAAAATTAATGCCTCAAAATGGTGAACATGCCATGATCACCATGAAAATAAAAGGCGGAATTCCTTACAGCGAACTTCCCGCACTTGTGAAAAAAGTAGAAAACAATGTAAGTGAAGCATCTTTGGAGGGAATTGAAACGAAAATTTCAGGGACTCCCAAAATTTACGGAGCAATTTATAACAGCATGATCAGTGATATGTCTCTCATGCTTGGTTTATCCATTGTTCTTATGGCCATTATCTTATTTGTTATTTTTCCGGTGAAATGGAGACTTCTGTCATTGCCTGTCGTTCTGATTTCCCTTGTATGGACAATCGGTATCATGGGATACTTGGGCGTACCGATGAGTATGGTCACTATGGCCATTCTGCCGATTTTAATTGGTCTTGGAACAGACTTTGCCATTCAATTTCATAACCGTTATGACGAAGAGCTCAAGGCAGGGAAACATGTAAAGCAAGCAATCTCTGAATCTATTCGCAAGATGGGGCCATCAGTAGGGATTGCTGTTTTTTCTATGACACTTGGTTTTATCACGCTGCTGATTTCAAAGGTGCCAATGATTCAGCATTTCGGTATTATGCTCTCTGTCGGTGTCATTGTGTCGTATTCGCTTAGTTTCGTTCTCATGTTTGCTATTTTTAAGCTGAGAGACAAAGAACATGTTTCTCATAAAACGGTTGCTCCGAGTAAAGTTGAGCACTTAATGAGCAAGGTAGCAGGTCGCGTTATTAAAAGACCAATCATCATCATAGTAACTGGTTTGCTGCTTGCAGCTGCGGGCTTCTCCATGGATCATTCGCTTAAAATCGAAACCAATATGGAAAACCTCATGCCACAGGATGCACCGGAACTAAAAGAGCTGGACTCAATAAGGGAAATTGTTGGCGGCACAAACGAGTTGACGTTTATGATAAAGGCTGACGATGTAACCAAAACAGAAGTCGTTGAATGGATGGACAGCTTTCAGGAAAACCAGCTTGAAAATCATCCTGAACTGGAAGAAGGAACGAGTATCGTTAATGCCGTTAAGCAAGGAAACAACGGTGAAGTACCTGCAGAACAAGCAAATATCGATATGTCACTTAAGCGTATACCTTCAGAACTAAAAGAAAATATTCTATCCGAGGATGGAAAAGCTGCATCTATGTCTTTCTCGATAGGGGACATGGGCATGAAAGAACAAAAGCTTCTATTAGATGAAATGACGAAAAATATAGAAACCCCGGAAGGAATCTCCATTGTTCCGGCAGGCTCTCAAATTATCAACATTGAATCAGTCGGGTCTATGACTGAAAACCGTCATTTCTCTACATTAGTAGGAGTAGCAGCCATTATAGCAGGCCTGCTTGCGGTATACAGAAGCATAAAAATGTCTCTGTATCCCGTTATACCGATCCTGCTTGTGATTGGCTGGTCATCAGGTGTCATGTATCTGCTCAATGTGGAAATTAATCCTTTAACAGCTGTGTTGGGTTCTCTTGTTCTTGGAATAGGAAGTGAATTCACTATTCTTGTTATGGAACGTTATCAGGAAGAAAGAGAAAAGGGCTTAAATCGTGATGCCGCTCTAGTAAAAGCTCTCTCAAAAACAGGAAGAGCCATTACTGCTTCCGGATTAACGGTTATAGCGGGATTCAGTACGCTGATGTTCTCTGATTTTGTCATGCTCCGCTCTTTTGGAATTACTACCGTGTTAGATACACTGCTCTGTTTAATCAGTGCTTTAATCATTCTTCCTGCAATCATTGCCATCACTGATCGTAAAAAGGAAGAAATTAATACAGGTGTAAAGTCCGAATAACTTGATTTACAAAAGGAACTCCTGAATCATAAAGGAGTTCCTTTTGTACTTAATGGGGATTCGGAGAACTCTTTTATTAAAAATGAAGGAAATACACCTAAACGAATTGTACTAGTTATATAGACAAAACCATTTATACAGATGTCAGGAGGAGACATGAATCAAACGATTTTTCAAATTCAGCAAACTCTGGACCATGAAAAAATCAAGTTAATCCCCTTGGAAATTCACCATTCTTCATCTTTGTTTGAAGCAAACCACCCGGAGATATGGCGTTTTATGCTAAGTGAGATTCAAACTCTGGATGAAATGGAGCAGTGGGTAAGGTCAGCTGTACGCTTGAGGGAACAAGAAAAGGCATTGCCATATGCCGTCTTATTAAAGGACGAAAATCGTATCATTGGAACGACAAGATTATTTGATATCAATCTTGAGCAGAGATCCTGTGAACTGGGATCTACCTGGTACGCTAAAGAGTTTCAAAGAACGTTTGTAAACTCAGTCTGTAAATACTTGCTTCTGAGTTACTGTTTTGAAGATTTGGGAATGGTAAGAGTTCAGTTCAAAACAGATGAAAGAAATATCCCTTCCGAAAGAGCAATTGAAAGGTTGGGGGCAGTGAAAGAAGGGGTTTTGAGAAATGAAAGAATTCTTTCTTGCGGATACATACGAAATGCCGCAGTATATTCAATTGTTAACGAAGATTGGCTAAAGGTTAAACAGGGGTTTGCTGACAGGGATCAAAAGTATCAGACTATGGGTATAGGGAATAGCCCCGCTGAATAAATTAGAGTCATCAATCAGCAAAAGGGAGGAAGTACCATGCTCTATCTTGCAGGGATGACTGCTGTTACGTTTGCAGCGCTTGCCGGTGCGTATTGGCTGGTTTTAAAAAGCATCAGGAAGAAAACTAAGATGAAGCTTGCACTTGTGGTAGCAGGCTTTTTAATCTCTGCGAGTCCAGTTCTGTATGCGCTTTACGATGAGGCTGTCACTGTTTATGTGGATGCAAACATCGGGCTTGGTCTTGCTTTTAGCACGACTTGGGCGCTGACCGTTGTGTCAGCACTGGCAGGAATCGTACTCCGCAGCAGGAAAAGAATGTAGAAAAAGTGGATCTGACCTAAATATAAAAGGGTGAATTTGAGTATAACCAGTCAAATTCACCCTTTTTCGGTTTTTATTCGTGTTTATTTATGCAGATTATTATGATTAGATAACAGATTCCTATAGTGTAAGATTGATTTGCTTTTTAAGCCGTAATCAGTGGCCGTTAAAAAAGTTGTAGTATAAGAGACAACCTAAAATACTCTATCATCTCAAGCCAGTGTACAAATAGCATAAGATAAGCACGGAATCATACGCTATTATCTTCAGCCAGTGTACAAATAGCATAAGATAAGCAAGGAATCGTACGCTATCATCTCAAGCCAGTGTTTAAATAGCATAAGATAAGCAAGGAATCGTACGCTATAATCTGAAGCCAGTGTACAAATAGCATAAGATAAGCACGGAATCGTACGCTATAATCTCAAGCCAGTGTACAAATAGCATAAGATAAGCAAGGAATCGTACGCTATCATCTCAAGCCAGAGTTTAAATAGCATAAGATAAGCACGGAATCATACGCTATAATCTTCAGCCAGTGTACAAATAGCATAAGATAAGCACGGAATCATACGCTATAATCTTCAGCCAGTGTACAAATAGCATAAGATAAGCAAGAATCGTACGTTATAATCTCCTGCTCGTGTACAAATAGCATAGGATACACGTCTTCTTATTTCTGCTCAACCTTCATCCTTCAACCGCCTCAAGCAGCAAATCAGCGATGTGTACAGCCCTGATTTTATCCGATAGCCCCTCGCGCTCGATGCCGAGTTTCATTTGGAGCAGGCAGCCGGGGTTGGCGGTAACGATGGTTACTGCACCTGTTGCTTTGGCGTTTTTCATTTTCGTGTCCAGGATCTGCATCGACATCTCTGACTCGACTATGTTGTAGATGCCGGCCGACCCGCAGCAGCTGTCGGCGTTTTTCATTTCGCGGTAGTCGATATCTTTGATGGCTTTCAGCAGCCTGCGCGGTTCGCTGGATGTTTTCATGACATTCCGCAAGTGACACGAGTCCTGATAGGTGACGACCTGGTGCGGCAGTTTCAGTTTCATTTTATGAAATTCAAGTTCGGCCAGAATGCTTGTAAAGTCCTTCAGTTTCCCGGAGAAGTCTTTTGCGCGTTCTGACCATTCTGCGTCGTCCTTCAGCAGGTGGTCATAGTCGATCAAAAAGGCGCCGCAGCCTCCTGCATTTGTGATGATGTAGTCAACTTGCAGGTCTTCAAAGGCTTTGATATTCCGCTTTGCAAGGTCTTTGGCCGAGTCTTTTTCTCCGCTGTGGCCATGCAGGGCCCCGCAGCAGGCCTGATTTTCCGGGATGACAATTTCACAGCCCGAGAGCTGGAGCAGCTTCATGGTGGCATCATTTGTTTTCATAAACATCGTGTCCATAAGACAGCCTGAGAAAAAGGCGACGCGCTTTCGTTTCTCCGGTTTGGCAGGAAGGTATGTTGGCCGGTTTTTCATTTCTTTTCGTGTTGGAATTTCCGGCAGCACTTTTTCCATTGATGACAGACTGTCGGGTAAAAGCTTCATCATTCCAGTGGAACGGACGGCTTTCTGCAGACCTGATCGCTGATAAAATCCGATTAATCCTGTTAACGTACGCATGCGCTCCTGATGAGGGAAAAGGCCGTCAAATACGACTTTGCGGACCGTCCGCACAGGCATCGAGTGTTTTTTATTCTGGTTGATAATGTCCCTTGCTTCTTCAAGCAAGTGGCCGTAATTGACTCCTGACGGGCAGACCGGCTCGCACGCTCTGCACCCGAGACACATGTTTAGTGATTTTTCAACGTCCTCATCAGGTTCAATTAGGCCATCCACTACCGCTTTCATCAGGGCGATTCGTCCTCTTGGGGAATGGGATTCCTGAAAGCCCGACTCGATATAGGTCGGACAGCTCGGAAGACAGAATCCGCAGCGCATGCAGTTCAGAAGCTCGTCTTCGTTCATCCGCTCTTTAAACTGCTCCTGAATGGTTTCACGTTCTTTAACCGTTGTCATTTCGAAACCACCACCCGTTTTCTGGAGTCTTTTGCAAACATTTTACCCGGATTCATAATGTTATTTGGATCGAAGGAGGTCTTAATGGCTTTCATCGCGGCAATTCCTTCTTTTCCGGCCTTTAGTTCAAGATAAGGAGCTTTCATGACTCCGACTCCGTGTTCTCCTGTAATAGTCCCGCCGAGTTCAATTGCTTTGATGAAAATTTCTTCAAACGCTTTTTCCACACGTTCGATTTCTTCATGATCCCTTACATCGGTTAAGCAGGTAGGATGGAGGTTCCCGTCACCGGCATGCCCGAATGTACATATGTTTAAGCTGTATTTTTCAGCAATTTCGTTTGTGGCCACGACCATTTTGGCGATTTCAGAACGGGGGACGGTTGCATCCTCGAGGATCGTTGTCGGCTTCAGCCGTGCGAGAGCGGAAAGGGCGGAGCGGCGGGCTGTCCGGAGTCCGTCTGCTTCTTCTTCTGATTCTGCGACTCTTACAGATACCGCATGTTCCTCTTCGCAAATGGCAGCCATTTTCAGCATATCTCTTTTCACGACATCAGTCGGACCGTCCTGCTCGATTAAAAGGACGGCTTTTACGTCAGTAGGCAGTCCGATTTTCGCAAAATCCTCCACCACTCTTAATGTTGGCTGATCAAGGAATTCGAGTGTGGTCGGAATGATTTTGCCGGCGATGATCTTGGACACCGATTTCGCAGCCGCTTCCAAGTCCTGATAGAGGGCGAGCATCGTCATTTTATCCTCAGGCATCGGAATGAGCTTGAGAATGGCTTTTGTGACAATGCCAAGCGTTCCTTCCGAGCCGACGAAAAGACGGGTCAAATCATAGCCCGCCACATCTTTTGCAAGCTTTCCTCCTGTTTTGATGATATCTCCATTTGCAAGAACGACTTCAAGTCCCATCACATAATCGCGTGTTACGCCATACTTGAGGCCGCGCAGTCCTCCGGAGTTTTCATTAATATTTCCGCCGATGGTCGAAATTTTCATCGAGCTTGGGTCAGGCGGATAGAACAGGCCCTTTTCCTCAACGGCATGAATCAAATCAAGGGTGATGACACCGGGCTCTACAGTAGCAGTCAGGTTTTCTTCATCGATCTCAAGAATCCGGTTCATATATTTAAACAGCAAGACGATTCCGCCTTCTGTCGGGCATGTTCCAGCACAAAGGTTGGTTCCTGAGCCTCTCGGGACAAGTGGAATTCCGTTTTCATTGCATAGTTTAACGATTTCCGCCGTTTCCTGAGTAGTTCTCGGAGCGATTACAGCGTCAGGAAGGGATTGAAATTGAGGTGTCGCATCGTAGGAATAGACGAGTCGGCCTGCACGGCTGTCATCATAGTTTTCCGCACCTGAAATGGCCTGAAGCTTTGCTTTTAATTGTTCGGATATCATAAAACAGTCCTCCTCTATAAATGAACGAATAAGTACCTTTATCATAAAAAAGAGAAGGAGGATTAACTATGGTTAATCCTCCAAATATTTGCGGCTTTTTTATTCTTTTTTTGGCTGTTCATCTAAAAAGAGAAGAGCGAGATATAAGATCGTCATGTCATGTGTATGGCGGGGATTCAATCCCGTAAGTTCCTCGATCCGTTTCATCCTGTAGTGAAGGGTATTGATGTGAATATGAAGAACGTCTGCTGCAGCTTTAAAGGATTGATTTTGCAGGATGAATGTTTGAAGTGTATCGACAAGTTCTCTCTCATGTTCCATTGAACGGATTGTTCTGCTGACAAAGTCCATTTTAGTTTCCTTCTTAATCTCCTTCAGAAGCATTTCCAGGCGCAGGTCATCATCAAACACAATCCCTTTTGTTTTTTTCGCCGTGTTTAAAGCCCGGTCTGCCTGCTGAAATGAAAGGGGAACGTGCTGTGGGGAAGCTGGCTGACCTATTCCAATTGACAAATCAAGCCCGTACCGGTTTTTGAGGTAATCACGGATTTGTCCGGCGAAATGGTGTGTCCGTTCTTTTTTCTTATGACCGGCCATAAGAATGACGAACCGGTCGTTTCCCCAGCGGACAAAGACGTCAGCTGTTTCATTTGTGAAGAAATGCATCAGATCAAGCAGGGTTTGCTGGCTGATCAGTCCTTCTTTTTCGCTTGAACAGTGACCGATAAGAACCTGTCTTTCAAGCGTCAGATCGATCCCAAGCAATTCCGCCTGACTGATAAATTCCTCTGTCCAGTCTGACTTTTGAACCCAGTCAAAGACAAAAGCTTCAATTGCACGCGCACGCCATTCAACCTGCTCGGAATAATAGCGTTCATTCATTAAAAGCTCGGTCATTCTTCTCAGGATTTCCCCGTATGGCGATACTCGTCCGGGATCACCTGTAATCCCGATGACCCCGGCAATCTGGTTCTGAAAAAAGACAGGAAGATTGATGCCTGCTTTCACACCTTTAAGTGTTTTTTGATCTTCTTCTGTTATCACCCGCGTGTTTTTTTCCCGTATACAGATGAGCGCACCCTCATGAAAAGTCCCGACTCTGCTTTTATCCGTGCTGGCAATGATCGTACCTGATGTATCGGCAACGATTAATTCCTCCTGAATAAGGTGATTCATTTCTGAAATGATGCTTTCTGCAAGTTCGGGTTTGATCATGATTGTTCCTCCGGTCCTGTTTGTACCATTAGTTTAGCATGTGTGCAGAACGTTTTTAAATAGGGCATGCCTTTTCATAAAAAAACAGCCCTCACAAGAGAGCTGTTCCAGTAACGATTAGAAATGACTGAACGGACTTGGCTGCAGTCTGATGGACGCGGTTGAGATTTCCCCTGCTGTAACGGTGATGACGGTTGTGTCTGTGACAAAGCCTGCTGCAATCGTGACAAGTGAGTACGTGCCAGGGAGGAGATCAGGGATGATGAAGTTGCCATCTGCATCTGTAAAGCCTGTTGCGACGACTTCTCCCTGTTCATTTCTTACTTCTATCAGGGCTCCTGCTATCGGTGCCTGTGTGAAAGCATTCCGCACCTGGCCGCTGATTGTTCCAAAAGCAGTCCGTCTGATAAGAGCAAAGTCGGCGTCAAGAATGGACTCATTTTCTCCAAGTGTCAGAATACGCTGAGCCTGCTGGTAACCTTCAGCTGCAGCGAAGACTGTGTACACATCCGGTGTGAGTCCTTCAAAGAAGTACTGGCCGTTTGCATCTGTAAAGACGAATGTTACAAGTTCCCCTTGGCTGTTGGTGATGTCGACTCTTGTGCCGCCGATTGGCGCACCTGTATCAAAGTCTGTAATTCTTCCTGCGATGACTCCGCTCCGTGTCTGCGCGAGGCCGAGCTGGAAGTCCTGAACGGTTGTTTCTCCGGCAGTGAGCAGGACAGAAGCAGATTCTGATACATAACCAGGTGCTGAAGCTGTTGCTGTGAATGTTCCCTGCGGCAATCCCTGGATCACATATTGACCGTTCTCATCAGTGAGGCCGAAGGCGATGGAAAGTCCATTTGAGTCAAACACTTCGACTAATGCTCCGATTATCGGAAGGGCAGTCAATTCGTTTGTTACCGTGCCTGTCAAAGCGGACGGATTTGCGAAAAGGGCAAAATTGACAATGGCTGCATCTCCAGGGTTTAAGACGGCGGTTTGTGACTGGGCCTGGAAGTTTACATTCAGTGCAATAACCCCATACGTTCCAGGTGAAAGATTTGGAACAAGATAGGCTCCGCTGTCATCTGTCTGGGTTGTAGCTATTGCTGCGCCTGATGAGTCTATGACTCTGATTCTTGTATCAGGCAGCGGCGCGCCGGTTCCTTGATTCGCAACCGATCCCTGAATGGATGCCGTCTGTTGCAGGAGACGGAAACCGACTGTGACTGTTTGACCTGTAAAGACGGTAGCGGTGAGCGTTTGCGTACCGTAGCCTGATGCTGTAGCCACGATGGAAATCTGTCCTTCTGTAACCCCTGGAATTTCAAAGAATCCGTTTGAATCTGTCAAAACAGTGGCAAAGATCGGTCCTGATGGACTTTGATAGCGAATTGTGACGGCAGCTCCCTGGATCGGTGATCTCGATTGAGCATTTAAAACTGTGCCGTTCACCGTTCCGAATGCCCCGTTCAGCTGAACGTTCAGCTGTGTCGTCTGACCGGCTGCGATAACAGCACCGGCAGCCAATCGTTCAAAGCCTGCTGCGGTGAAGACAGCCCTGTACGTTCCAGGTGTCAGACCATCAATCCGGTAAGATCCTGTGTTATCTGTCAATACACTTGCGACAAGACCATTTGTGATGTCAAAAATTTGAACGGCAGCCCCAGGAATCGGCAATGAATTCCGGTCGCTTACAACTCCAGTCAAAAAGCCTGGATTCGCACTGAGCGAAAGAGTTGTTTGAGCAGTTGTATTGGCAGCGAGAATGACAGATTTAGAGTCAGTACCAAAATTAGAAGCGGTCGCTGTCAGGATAACGGTGCCCGGCTGCAGGTTAGAGATGGTGAATGAACCGTCAGCAGCACTTGTTGAAATAGCCAGCACCTGGCCGTCAACGGTTGTTGCTGTTACAATAGCGCCTTGAATCGGATCACCTGTTGCGGCATTAGTGACAAAGCCTGCAATAGAAGCCGGTCCGGTCTGCAATAGCAGCGTAACATTTGCCGTTTCATCCGGGAAGACAACTGCACCAATAATTCCCGTAACGAATCCGCTGGCAGATGCCGTAATAACATAGTTGCCTGGTGCCACCTGCGGGAATGTGAAGCTTCCATTTGAGTGCGCATTCGTTGTGAAAATGAGGATGCCATTCTCATCAAACAGGGACACTGCAACAGAAGCAGTCGTAATCGGCTGAGCAAGGTTATTCAGGACAACTCCTGTTATAGAACCAAAAATGCCTATAAGTGCAACGTTTGTTGTAGTAGTAGTATCTGACTGGACAATCGCTCCAACCGTCCGCGTTTCAAATCCTTGAGCTGTAACCGTTACAGTATAGGAGCCCGGCGGAAGGCTTCCGGCCGTGTAATTTCCGTCAGAATCGGTAACTACTGTGGCTACAACCACACCGCCGGCTCCGATAATTCGGACGGTCACAACTGCTCCTGTAATTGGATTGCCGAATGCATCAGTAACGCTTCCTGAAATCCTGCCGGGATTAGCGGAAAGAGAAAAGTTTACATTTGTCCGCTGCTCTCCCGCTGAAAGACTGATTCCGGAAAGTGCAGTCTGATAGCCTTCTGCTGAAACGACGAGTTTAAAGCTGCCTACCGGGATGTTCCCAATCGCATACGTTCCGTCAGCTCCGGTTACGGCAAAACCAACAAGTGTCTCATTCTGGTCAAGAATCCGCACAGACGCATTGTTAATCGGTGATCCAAATGCATCTGTCACCTGGCCGGAAATAGAAGCAGGATTTGGCTGAAGCAGAATATTTGCCTGCACCTGCTGATTTGCAGCGACTGTAGCCCCAATTGATGAACTCGCGTAATTAAATTCAGAAGCTGTAACAAGATAGCTGCCTGGCTGAATACCGCTAAAGGTGTAGGACCCCTGCTGATCCGTGACAGTAAACGCGATCGGGGTCAGACTTTGACTTTGGAACAGCTGCACAATGGCTCCGGGAACCGGCTGAGTGGTAACAGCATCCCTTACAATACCCGTAATTGACCCGGGACTTGCCTGCAGGGTGAAGTTCACGGCCGCGGTCTGACCAGGCAGTACCTCAAATCCGGCTGATGATGACTGGAAGTTTTGCTGAAGAACAGACAGCGTGTAGCTTCCCGCTGTAAAGCCGGTAATAGAGTAATTGCCGTCTGTATCTGTTTGGACTCTTCTGATTAATCCTCCCTGAAGGCTGAATAGCTGAACAAGAGCACCGGAGATCCCAAAGCCTGCCTCATCGATGACTTGACCTTGTACTGTACCTGGCTGAGGGGACAAAACGGCACTGACGAATTCCGTTTCACCAGGGTCAATCGTTACGCTTGCAATTTCAGAACCAAAAGACGGAGAACCGCTGAAGATAACACTGTAAGCACCTGGTGCAAGACCTGTGACCTGATAAAACCCATTGCTGTCGGTCAGTGTTGTCGCAATGATTGGACCGGCAGGACTGAGAGCGCGAACGATAACACTTACACTCGGTATGGCAGCGCCGCCCGCAGCATTTGTGGCAAACCCCTGAATGATGCCAGGATTCGGTGTCAGGTCAATGGCAAGAACGGTATCTGTGCCTGCCGTAATGGTGAAGCCTCTGAACTCGCTGCCAAAGTCCTGCGCATTAATAATGGCTGTATACTGGCCCGGGGAAAGGGCAGGAACTGTGAAATTCCCCCGTGCGTCGGACACGACTGTCAAAATGAGTGTGCGGTTTTCATCAAATAACTGGATGACAGCTCCTGCAATCGGTGCCAGGTCTTGTGCACTTGTCACTTGCCCTAAAAGACGTCCAGTAAGCTGGGATAATGCAAGCGAAGCAGTTGTCGTTTCTCCTGCCGTCAGGATGATGGACGTTGTGGCGTTTCCATATCCCGGGGCCTGTGCTGTCAGGAGGAAAGTACCTGCAGGCAGATTCGGGAACGTAAATACCCCTTGATCTCCGCTGAATCCTGTCGCTAGAATGACGCCATTTGATCTTGAGATAATGATCGATGCACCTGAAATGCCAAGTCCCGTGCCGCTGTCAGATATAACTCCAGTTACTGTGGCAGGCAAATTTGTCAGTGTAACGGACGTTGAGGTCACCCCATTGGCAAAAACGATGGAGCTGACCGTATTTGAACCGAATCCAGGAGCGGAAGCATTGACCAGATATGTTCCCGGTATCAGATTAAAGACAGAGAACGTTCCATCAGCTTGAGCAGTCAGCGCCTCGACTAATACAAGGTTTTCATTGAAGATTTTCACAAGAATATTCTGGCCTGTGACCGGATTTCCCTGTTGATCTACTACTGCTCCGCTTATGCTGCCAGTGAGTGCAGAAAGTGATGCGTTAAGCTGAACGGCCGTACCTGAAATGATTTGTGCACCAATGACAGCTGAACCATACCCTTCTGCCGTAAACACAGCGCTGTAAGTTCCCGGTGCAAGATTTTGAATCGTGTACCTGCCGTCTGTATTTGTAAAGGCAGATGCGATGATTACACCTGAACTGTTGCGGATGATAATGCTTGCTCCGGCTAATCCGGCTGCTGTCGCTTCATCTGTCACAATGCCTGTAAGTGAACCGGGATTTGCTGCCAGAGAAAAATCAATGCCGGACTGGAATTCACCTGGAGTCAATGTGATTGCTGCAGTAGAAGAGCTGAACCCTCCTGCTGAAACAATGATGTTGAAAATTCCCGGCGGCAGGCCGGAAATGGTATACGTTCCGTCTCCGCCGGTAATGCCTGTGCCAATGACGGTTTCGTTCCCGTTTAATAACCGCACGGTTGCATTGCCAATCGGATTACCTGCTAAATCTCTCACCGTACCCGAAACAGCTGCCGGATTAGGAGACAGTGCAAGATTTGCCGTTGATTCCGTATTTGATGTGACCGTCACCCCGACAATGGCTCTTGCAAAATTCACGGAATCCGCTGTTACGGAATAAGTCCCGGGCTTAATGCCGGCAAACGAATATCTGCCGAGTGAATCGGTGACAGCACTGGCAAGAGGCTGCAGTCCCTGAGAAGGAAAGAGCTGGACAAAAGCTCCTGAGAGCGGCGTTCCTGCAGCAGCATTTGTGACAGTGCCTGTAATGGAACCAGGGTCAGGCTGCAGCTCAATATCAAGCGTTGCTGTCTGTCCGGAGACAATCGTTGTGCCAATTGTCTGCTGCTGAAAATTGGTGTTGCTTGCTGTAACGGTATATGAACCTGGCGGGAGATTTTGAATACTGTATCTTCCGCTTGAATCCGTTTGGCCGACAGCTGTGAGCACACCGTTCACGTCTACAATCCGAATCAGGGTATTCACTAAAGGTAATCCTGTTCCTTCTTCTGTCACAATCCCTTGAACAGTACCTGGGTTTGGCGGCAGGGAGAGCTGTACAATAGATGTCTGCCCCGATTCAACAACCGTTGATCCAGCCTGCGTTCCGAAACCTGGAAGTGTACCAAGAACTGTGTAGGAACCAGGTGTAAGGGTAGGAATTGTAAAGGATCCATTGGCATCTGTTGCTGAGCTTGCGACGACCGGACCGGTAGGAGAGAACTGTCTTACTACGATGCTCACTCCGCTTAGCGGAAGTCCTGTCACCTGATTAATCACGGTTCCCTGAATGGTGCCGGGATCTGCAGGTAAATTAAAATCCAGAACCGTTTGAGCATTTGCAGAAATCTCCGTTTCCTGAACCACAGTACCGAAATTGGCAGAAGAAGCTGTAACTCTGACGATTCCCGGGATCAGGTTATTTACCAAATATTGACCGTTTTGATCCGTAACCACCGTTGCAACAAGTGCTCTTGTAGAATCAAAGACCTGAACCGAAGCACCCTGTACCGGGTTTTGAGTCTCTGCATCCCTGACTGTGCCTGTAAGTGAACCTGAAACAGGAGGCAGGGAAAGGGTGACATTGTTTACTGCACCAGGTCCAAGCTGAACAGATACCGAAGCAGAGCCGAATCCCGGCTGCGTTGAAGAAGCAGAGACGTTCAGTGTATTCGGCGGCAGATTTTGAATCGTAAATTGACCATTTTGATCACTGACCGCGTTGCCGACAATCAGTCCGTTTAAGTCTGTGACCGTTACAATAACGCCAGGTAAAGGATCTAATGTTACGGCATTGATGACCTGCCCTGTTACAGTTGCAGGGTTTGGTGAAAGAATGACAGGCAGAACCGTAGTTTCATTTGCAGCAACGACTGCACTTGCCACAGCAGTCGCATAATTCGGTGCTGTAATTTGAATGAGGTACGTGCCTGGTGCAAGATCCATGATTGTAAACGTTCCATCAGAATCTGCAAGCAGAGTTTTTACAAGAATTCCATTGATATCAAACACCTGAACAGCAATGTTTGACCCGGTAACAGCCATTCCGGCCGTGTCTGTCAGTGAGCCGGAAATCATGCCTGTATCCGGCGGAAGGGCAATATTTGCAGTGGTCACAGCATTAGCCTGAACGATTGCGCCTACAGTAATCGAGCCAAAACCTGCTGCTGTACCCACTACCGAGTAAGAACCTGGTGAAAGTCCTTCCAGCAAGTAATTGCCGTTTACGTCAGTTGTATCTGCTGCAATGATGACGCTTGTTCCGCCCACTGTCCTTACAACTGCAATGGCCCCAACAATCGGGTCACCTGTCGCTGCATTTGTAATTTGGCCGCTGATGCTTCCAAACAGCGAACTGAGAACAATGTTTACGTCAGTCAAAATCTGTCCCGGCGTCACGGTAACAGCTGTCAGATTTGCGGCAAAATCAGGCGCAGATGCGAGTACTGTTAAGGTTCCCTGAGGCAGGTTGCTGACAGAGTAATTCCCAAACTCATCTGTGATTGCTGTACCGAGAACTGTTTCATTTTGATCAAGAATTCTGACCGTTGCATTTGTTACGGCTGCTCCTCCGGTATCTGTGACAGTACCAGAAATCGTCGCCGGATTTGGAGAAAGCTGAATGGAGACATTTGTCGTCTGTCCTGCAAAAATAACGGCTCCTGTACCTCTTCTGGCATAGTTTGATGCCGAAGCGACGACATTGTATTCTCCAGGTGCGAGACCCTGAACAGAAAACTGTCCGTTTTGATCCGTGGTTGCCTGTGCAATAGCTATAATCCCCTGTGATGGGAAAACAAGGACAACAGCCCCTGCAATTGCACCGCCTGAGAACAGGTCTGTTACGGTGCCTGTCAATACTCCTGGATCTGCTGCAAGGAATACATTGACCGTTGTCGTCTGTCCCGGCAGAATCGTAAAGCCGACAGACTGATTCTGAAAAGCCGGACTTGAGACGATAAGCGTATACGAATCAGCCGGTAGCCCTTCAACCGCGTAGAATCCAGCTCCATCTGAAGTGACTTCATCTACAAGAGTGCCGTCACGGCGTATGACTTGGACTGCAGCTCCTGAAATCGGATCGTTTGTATCTGAGCGGCGGACTGTACCCTGAACGGTTCCAGGAGCTTGGGTGAGTCCGATTGTCACATTTGAAATTTCATTTGCAAAAACAGCGGTTGAAGCCGACTGTGTGCCAAAACCGGCAGATTGAGCAATGACTGTGTAGGATCCAGGTTCAAGATTCGCTGTAAGGAATGTCCCTCCAGCATCTGTAACAGCAGTCGCAATGACAGGGCCGACCGGTGAAAATTGACGGATGGTAATGATGGCACCTGCAATCGGATCAGATGTCAGCTGATTGATAACCGTCCCTGAAATGGACCCGAGCAGCGGACTTAAAGATACGGTTACTTGCTCCGTTTCACCCGGATCAAGTATGACTGCCTGAACGTTGTCAGCAAATCCTGTCTGAGAAACAGTAAGCGTAATGGTGCCGGCAGGAAGATTTGTGAGCTGGAAGTTCCCTGATGCATCCGTTACAGTGGAAGCAATCACCTGTCCGGCGACACTGGCTGTGACCGCAGCCCCTTGGATCGGCGTATTTGTGCCCTGGCTTAAAACCTGCCCGGTGATTGATGCAGGCAATGGCGCCAGCTGAAGATCAAGAGCTGTTGTCTGATTGGCAACCACTGCTGCAGCGGCAGATGATGCCGCAAAACCAGGAGCTTGTGCAACGACTGTATAATTCCCCGGTGCAAGATCAATAACTGAGTAAGTTCCATCTGGTTCAGCAGTGATTGATGTTACGAGAAGGCCATTCCCATCAAATACTCTGACAAAAATATTGTTTCCGGTAATTGGATCACCGTTGCCGTCCCGGACGGTACCCGAAATGCTGCCGGTCTCCGCAATCAGAGCAAAATTTGCAGTTGCTGTCTGGTTGCTTGAGACAGTTACCGTTTGTGTCTGTGAGGCAAAATCGAACACAGCGGCCGTGACCGAATAAGAACCTGGTGCAAGACCTTGAACAAGATAGTTTCCGGCTGCATCTGTATTGACTGTTTGCACTACTGCATTGCTGTCGCCCTGAAGCGTTCGAATTGTCACAATTGCTCCGGCCAATGGATCCGCTGTGGCACTGTTTGTCACTGTTCCTGAGATGGATCCGGGATTTGCCGTGAGCGCAAGGTTCACGCCTGTCAGCGTTTGGCCAGCTGCAACAGAAACACCCTGAAGGCCCGTTCCGTAATTAGGGGCAGAAGCACTTACTGTATACGTTCCCGGTGCAAGATTTCCAATAGAATAGTTGCCGTTCAGGTCCGTTGCGCCGGTACCAACAACGTTCTGATTTTGGTCAAGAATGCGGATGACAGCATTCGGCAATGGATTTCCGGATTGATCGGTGATTTGTCCCGATACTGCTGCCGGAAGCGGAGAAAGAGACAGGACCACAGCTGTTGCTGCTCCAGATGAGACTAGTGCACCGACTGAAACGGTTCCGAAATTGGATGCAGCGGCTGTAACCGTGTATTGACCCGGCTGAAGGCTTCCGGCCGTGAAACTTCCATTTTGATCGGTGACAGTCTCAAAGACTGGAACCAGGCTGCCAGATGGATAAATCAGGATAGAAGCTCCGGCAATTGGCGCTGCTGTTTGGGCGCTCACCGCTGTTCCGGTGATGCTTCCCGGATTTGGATTTAGTGATGCGTTTAATGTGACGGTCTGATCAGATACGGCAGTGAATCCAAGTGTCTGGTTCTGGAATTCGGAATTTAGAGCAACAAGTGTATAACTGCCTGGAGCGAGTCCGTCAATTCTGTAATCTCCATTTACGTCTGTTTGAGAAAGAGCAACCAGTATTCCGCCTGAATCGATGACCCGAATCAGTGTATTTGGCAGAGGTGTTCCCGTCTGTGCATTGAAAATTGTTCCCTGAACAGAACCCGGATTTGGCGGAAGATTCAGCTGCACAACCGCGGTCTGGTTTGACTGAACAGACACAGAAGCCGCCTGTGTGCCGAAATTCTGCTGAGAAGCGATGACGGTATACGTTCCAGGCGAAAGGTTAAATACAGTAAATTCTCCTTGGGCATTCGTTGCCGTTGTTGCCACTGCAGGACCGGCGGCGGAAAATTGCCTGATGACCACACTTGCATTCTGAATAGGCGCACCGGTCTGCCCGTTATAAACGGTTCCCGTAATGCTTCCCGGATTTGGCTGAAGCTGGAACAGCAGCGTCGTTACTGCGTTTGATGCAATTGCTGCATCCTGAGCGGCAGAGCCGAAATTTGCTGCTGAGGCTATAACCCGGTACGTTCCCGGAGCCAAATTTTGAACCTGGTAAAAACCGTTATCATTTGACAGGACTGTAGCAGCGAGAGCGCCTGTAAAATCGAATACCTGCAGCACAGCACCTGCAATCGGCTGATTATTCAGCCCATTTACGACAGAACCCGTTAAAGTTCCAGGGTTCGGCGTAAGAGAAAGGGTGGTTGTTTCAGTTTGACCTGGTGCTAGCAAGACGGCTTTAGAGTCCGTGCCGAAGCCCTGTGCAACGGCTGATACGATCAAAGTAGCAGGAGGGAGGTTCTGGATTGTAAAACTTCCATCGATTCCGCTTGCTGCAGATGCCAGGACAAGGCCGTTTAAATCTGTTACGGTAACCAGCGCTCCGTTAATGGCATCTCCTGTGCCTGCATTCAATACCTGCCCTGTGATTGCCGCAGGGTTTGGAGTCAGTGCGATATTTGCCTGAGTTGTCTGGTCAGAAACAACAATCGCTCCGATTACAGCAGCGGCAAAATTCGGTGCAGTGATGACAAGTGTATAGCTGCCAGGGAGCAAATCCAGAATGGAATAGGAGCCATCCGAGCCGGCCAACAAGGTTTTTACGAGTGATCCGCTTTGATCATAGACCGCAACTTGTGTTCCCATTCCAAGAATTGGACTTCCTTGCAGGTCTGTGATGATCCCTGAAATCGCTCCTGTGTTAGGGCTCAGCTGCAGGTTTGCTGAAGTTACCGTATTGCTGAACACAACAGCACCTACAGAAGCTGTTCCAAAACCTGTCTTTGAAGCAGTAACTGTATACGTTCCAGGCGCTAGACCGGCTACGGAATAGAACCCGTCTGAGTCCGTTACGTCATTAGCTACGACTACTCCCGTTCCTCCTGTAAGACGGATGATGGATATGGCGCCTGCAATCGGAACACCTGTCTGGGCATTGCTTACAAATCCTTCGATGGTTCCAGGGTTGGGAGTCAGGACAAAGTTAACATTTTCAATGAAATCTCCCGGTGCAAGAGTCACTCCGCTGATCTGACCTGCGAACGTCTCTGACGTCACAATCACGGTTTGAGAACCTGGCGGGAGGCCGCTGATCACATAGCTGCCGTTTTGGTCTGTCAGAGCGCTGCCAAGCACTGTCTCATTTTGATCAAGGACTCTGACGCTTGCATTTGGAACTGGCTGCCCTCCTGTACTGGTGACCGTTCCGCTGATTGCAGCGGGATTTGGCATAAGCTCAAGATTGGCAATTGATGTCTGATCTGCCGTTACAATGGCACCTACAGCTCCGCGTGCATAATTGGACAAATCTGCAGCGGCAATATACTCTCCAGGAGCAAGACCGATGACCGAGTAGTTTCCATTTTGGTCTGTAAGAGCATTCGCAATCGGAAAGAGACCTTGAACAGGGAAAATCTGAACCGAGGCGCCTTCAAGAGCTCTGCCGGTCTGCTGATCTGTCACTCTTCCGGTAATGGAACCAGGGTTAGGATCGAGTGCTAAATTGACAATCGCTGTTGCATTGGAAGCAACAGTGAAGCCGACTGATGAACGCTGGAACGTCTGGGCAATACCGATGAGCGAGTAGTTTCCTGGTGCAAGCCCGTCAATTCTGTAGACGCCGTCACTGTCTGTTTGAATCTCCTGGACAATGGCCCCATTGCTGTTTTGAATTCGGATAAGAGCTCCAGCGATAGGTGTGCCCGTCTGGGAGTTCGTAAGCGTGCCTTGAACAGATCCAGGGTTAGGAATAAGTGCAAGATTAATAGTTGAAACAGCATTTGACGAAACGAATACGGAACCTGCCTGTGTGCCGAAGTTCTCAGCAGAAGCAACAGCAGTGTAAGCTCCAGGAGCCAGATTATTCACGGTAAACTCGCCGTTTTGATTCGTAAAGACAGAATCTACAGCAGGGCCTGTCGGTGAAAACTGCCTGATGACAACAGCAGCGCCTGAAATTGGATCACCTGTCTGCTGGTTGACAATGGTTCCCTGAATGGAGCCGGGGTTTGGCGGCAGTGAAAAATTAAGAACAGTTTGCTGATTGGCAAAAACGGTTGCTTCCTGAACGGTTGAGCCAAAGTTATCCGCTGAAGCAATCACACGGTAGACACCTGCAGAAAGATTTTGAACTTGATAGTTTCCGAATGCATCTGTCACGACAGTTGCAATTAACCCTCTAGTAAAATCAAAAACCTCAACAGTTGCACCCGCAATAGGCGCAGATGTGCCGGCATTTACCACTCTGCCTGACAACGTGCCGATCTGTGCTGCTAAAGAGACAGCAGTATTTAAAGTCTGGCCCGGTGACAGATTTACAGCCTGCGAGAAGCTTGAAAAATTCTCTGCTGTAACAGACAGGTTAAGAGACTGAGGAGGCAAGCTCCCAATTGAGGTAAATCCGTTTGCATCCGTTACCCCAATGCCGACAACTGTCCCGTTTGGAAGTGTAATTGTTACGATGGCTCCTGATATAGCAGTGCCGGTATCAGTGCTTGTGACAGTGACATTCACTGCTGCAGGGTTTGGCTGAAGGACAGGGTTTAAAGCAGTAGTTTGTTCAGAAACAACGGTGCTGCTGAATGTTCCCGTCGCATAGTTTGGTGCTGTTACGACAACCTGATACGTTCCAGGTGCAAGGCCGTTTACGATGAAAGTACCGTCAGAACCTGCAAGAACCGTTTTAACGAGCTGGCCATTCTGATTAAAGACTTGGATTTGCAGATTGTTTCCGGTAATCGGATTGCCTTGCGGATCTGTAATTGTGCCCGCAATCGTCCCAGATAACGGCGTCAGGACTATTGGAGCGTTCGCTGTGGCGTCACTGACAACCGTTGCACCTGTTGTCGCTGCCCCGTACCCATTTCGGACAGCTGTAATTGTATACGTTCCGGGTGCAAGACCGGAGACAAGGTAAGACCCGTCTGTCCCTGACGTCGAATTTGCAACAACAATTGGTGCAGCGCCAGTCCGTCTGACGACAAGATCGGCGCCGGCAATTGGCAGTCCAGTCTGCTGGTCTGTAACGGTTCCTCTGATGGAGCCTGCATTCGGCGTTAGCTGTGCGTTCAGCGTCGTTGTCTGGCCAGGGCTTAACGTGACACCTGTCAGCAGTGTTCCAAATCCTGAAGCAGAAATTACGGCCGTTTGTGTTCCTTGAGGAAGATTGCCAATTGTATAGTTCCCGTTTTGATCCGTAATACCTGTACCAAGGACGGTTTCATTCTGATCAAGAATGCGGACTGTTGCACCGCCTACTGGTGTACCGCCGTTTTGGATGATGGTTCCAACAACGGCTGCCGGATTTGGAGTCAGACCCAGGTTCACGGTTGCCTGTGCATTAGGAAACACAGTTGCCCCAGCAGTTCCACGCGCGTAATTTTCTGCACTTGCAGCGACGATATACTCTCCAGGCTCAATTCCGGCAAACGAGTACCGCCCGTTTTGATCAGTAGCTGCATTTGCAATTGGTATCAAGCTTTGAGAAGGGAAAAGCTGAACAATGGCTCCTTGCAGCGGATTTCCGCTTACAGCATCTGAAATAATGCCTGTAATAGTTCCCGGATTCGGAGCGAGAGCAGCATTTACGGTAACAGTCTCTCCTGCACCGATAATTGCCCCTATCGTTCTGCTTTGAAAATCTGCATTTATCAGGACGATTGTGTAGGTGCCCGGCGTCAGTCCCTGCACAAGGTATACACCATTTAAATCCGTCTGCACTACGGCAGCTAAAATGCCGTTATCATTTAAAACGCGCACTTGCGTATTAGCAAGCGGATCTCCTGTCTGAGCAGATGTCACCGTGCCGGTAACTGCGCCAGGGTTTGGAGGCAGGGCAAGAGATGCGTTCGTGACAGCATTTGATTGGACAAGGACCGTTGCCGTCTGTGTGCCAAAATTTGTGTTTGAGGCTGTAATGGCATACGTTCCCGGCTGGAGGTTCAGTACAGTGAATTGCCCGCTGCTGTCTGTCGCAGTTGACTGCACAATAGGCCCTGAAGGTGAAAATTGACGGATGACAATGGCGGCTCCAGTTATAAACGCTCCCGTCTGCTGATTAACAACCGTCCCGAAAATAGACCCAGGATTCGGAGCTAATGCGAAATCTGCGCTTGTTGTCTGATTGGATAAAACCGTTACATCCTGAACATCAGTGCCAAAATTAAAGGCTGAAGCTATTATTCTGTACTGGCCTGGTGAAAGGTTAGCAAATTGATAGAATCCGGCAGCATCAGTCGTAAGCGTGCCAACGATGGCCAATGTGCTGTCAAACACTTGAAGAACAGCTCCTGAGAGCGGATCTCCGGATTGTCCGTTCGTTACAAAACCGCTGATGGTACCAGGATTCGGCGTTAAGCTCAGAATCGATGCAGCCGTGCCTCCCGGCGTTAAAATAATGGAACGCGAGTCAGATCCGAAATCAGGTGCAACAGCTGAAATCACAAGTGATCCCGTCGGCAAATTAGGAATAATAAAGTTTCCGCCGCTGTCTGTTACTGTGCTCCCGATCGGCAAACCATTGGTGTCTGTAACCGAAACGATTGCTCCTGGTATCGGCGTACCAGTTTGAGCGCTCAGAACCTGACCTGTAGCTGTACCTGGATTTGGCGTAAGAGATACAGATAGAGTTGTCGTTTCATTGGCTGTAACAGATGCTCCAACCATCATTGCAGCATAGTTTTCTGCCAGAATTGTCAGCTGATAGGAACCAGGAGGCAAGTTTGTGATGAGAAATGTTCCGTCTGATTGGGCAGCAAGTGTCTGCAAAAGAATGCCGCTTTGATCAAAGACCCGTATTTGAATAGGAACGTTGAGCAGGGCATTTCCCTGAATATCTGTAACCGTTCCTGAAATCGAGCCGACAAGACGGGGCAGACTGATATCCGCCTGAGTTGTCTGATCACTGACGACAATGGCTCCTACAACTGAAATGCCAAATCCGGATGCAGAACCTGTAACGGTATAGGACCCCGGCTGAAGGTCCGGAACAAAGTAGTTTCCATTTTCATCAGTAGAAGTAGATGCAACTACAACAGGTACGCCTGCAATTGTCCTTACAACGGCTATGGCTCCTGTTATTGGCTGGCCGGTATCAGAAGCCGTAATGAGCCCTGCTATGCTTCCGGTATTCGCAGTTAATACAAAGTTAACATTTTCAGTCATCTGTCCCGGTGTTAAAATAACTCCTCCGAGCTGCGTGGCAAATCCAGGTGCTGAGACAATGATCTGCTGGTTGCCTTGAGGCAGATTGGTAATGCTGTACTGTCCCAATTCATTCGTAACGGCTGTAGCAAGAACTGTTTCATTCTGGTCAAGGATCCGGACAGTAGCATTGATAATCGGCTGACCGAATTCGGATGTAACTGTTCCAGATACTGAAGAAGGATTGGGTGTTAAAACAATATCCGAGCTGGAAACGGCATTTGAACGTACTGTTATTCCTGTTGAAGACGTTGCATAGTTCGTGTAAGAGCCCACAAGAATATACGATCCCGGCGGAAGACTGTTCAGCGTATAACGGCCTGTTCCATCTGTTACAAGAGACGCAATCGGGTTGATGCCTATAGCCGGATAGACAAGTACGGAAGCACCTGCAAGCGGAGTAAATGTCTGACCGTCAAAAACCTGGCCTGTAATGCCGCCCGGGTCTGCAATCAGTGCTGCGTTAATAACGGACGTCTGATTTGGCTGGGCTGTGAAGCTGAACGACTGTGACTGAAAATCAGGATTTGTAAAGGTATTTGTATAATTTCCCGCAGCAAACCCGTTTATCTGATAGAAACCATTAATATCCGTCTGAGTTTGTGTGACTAAAATGCCCGTATCATCAAATAGGCTTACTAACGTATTGATTAAAGGCTGGCCGGTATCTGCATCTGTGATGGTACCTTGCACAGTTGACGGAAGCTGCTGCAGGGCAAAGTTTACCGTTTCAATTTCACCAGGTTCAAGTGTCACAGTTGAAGCCTGAGAACTGAACGCTGGGTCGATAACGATGACAGTAAATGTTCCCTGAGGCAGATTAGGCGCTGAATAAAAACCAAATGAATCTGTAGCCGTTGTGGCAATAATCGGGCCTGTAGAAGTAAACTGCCGGATTGTGACACTTGCTCCTGCGATTGCGTCTCCCGTACCTGCATTCGTAACTGTTCCGCGGATTTGGGAAGGATTCGGCTCCAGAGCAAAGCTTGCAGTCGACTGAGTATCTGAAAAAACGATAAAGCTGATGGTCTGACTTGTAAAACCCTGGACAGAGGCGATAGCTGTATAACTTCCAGGTGCAAGACTTGCCGCCGTGAATTGGCCCTGGGCATTGGTGACAACGGATACGACAGGCGCCCCGGTCTGATCAAAGATCTGAATACTGGCACCAGGAAGGGCATCTCCGTTTTCTCTATTAACGACAGTACCTGCAGCACTTCCCGGATTTGGAGTGAGGGAAAGGAGTGTATTCGCTGTCTGTCCTGCCGTTAAAATAACAGCGACAGATGCCGTGCCAAAGTTTTGTGCATCGGCACTTGCAAGAAACGAGCCGGCAGGAAGATTTCCAATTGTAAATGTGCCATCCTGATTCGTCGTGCCGCTGCCGATGAGAATACCCGTATTCGGATTGGTTACGGACACTATAGCTCCTGCAATGCCTGTAGAAGTCTGCTGGTTAAGAACCTGGCCTGTTAAAACAGCTGGAGATGGATTCAGGGTGACGATGGCTTGTGTTTCCTGGTCAGCGGCCACTTGCACTCCGATAGAAGCTGCCTGAAATCCAGCGGCAGAAGCATTCAGAATATAGCTGCCCGGCAGGATGTCTAAAAAGACAAACGTTCCGTCCGGCTGCGCCACAAGCGTTTGAATGAGTACACCGTTTAAATCGAGAAGCCTTACCTGGAGATTTTCGCCCGTAATGGGATTGCCGTCCGGATCGCGAAGCTGTCCGCTGATTGAACCTCTTAACTGAACAAGAGAAATATTTGCCGTTGTCACTGTGCTGCTTACAACAGTAGCTCCAGTCGTTCCTGTTCCAAAGCCAGATAGAGAGGCAGTGACTGTATAGCTCCCCGGTGCAAGACCCTGAACCAGGAAGTTTCCGTCAGGACCCGACGTGACTGTTGCGGCAATAACGCCTGAACCAGTAGCCTGGCGGACTACAACCGTTGCTCCCGGAAGCGGAGCACCATTTGCCCCATTGGAAACTAAGCCGCTTAAAGAGCCTGGATTCGGTGTTAACGTAAAATTGACGTTCGGTACGTTTCCGCCAGGCTGAAGCGTAACACCGGTCAGGGCGGAACCGAAATTAGATGCTGAAGCAAGAACAGTGAACGAACCTGGAGGCAGGTTTCCTATCGTGTATGCGCCGTTTGCATCTGTCCCGGCCAAGCCAAGGAGTGTTTCATTTGCATCCACTACACGTACAACTGCATTAGGAACAGGAGCGCCATTAGGATCAAGCACAGTTCCGCTGATAGTGGCAGGATTTGGATTTATCGTGAGATTGACAGTCGTCTGTGCGTTTGAAACGACAACAGCTCCTGCGGTTTCTGTTGTATAATCAGGAGCTGACGCCGTCACGATGTAGCTGCCTGGAGCAAGATTTAAAAATTGATAGTTCCCGCTGTTATCGGCAAGTGTACTTTGAATGAAAATCCCTTGACCTGTATACAGCTGGACGATCGTGTTTTGAACGACAGGAGAAAGGGTTCCAGTAATGGACCCTGGATTTGGCGTCAAATTCACATTGACTACAGTTGTTGCATCCGCAGTAACAATAGCTCCAGTAATAGAAGATTGAAAATTCTGAGCGTTAACGACGACATTGTAATTTCCCGGAGGCAGACCGGAGGCCGTATAATTCCCCTGACTGTCTGTGATGACGGATACTATTTGAACATTGTTCTGATCAACGACACTGACAGAAGCTCCGGCAACAGGATTTCCTCCGCTTGAGACGGTTCCTGTAATGAATCCCGGGTTCGGGGCAAGAGCAATGGCCAGATTTGCCTGACCGCCTGGAGGAATAGACACAGACGCAATGTTTGTCTGAAATCCCAAAGCTCCGGCTACAACAGTGTAAGTCCCCGGTGCAAGCTGCTGCGCCTGAAACGTGCCTTGCAGGTCAGTGAACAGGGTTGTGACAACTGCACCGTTGGCATCAAGAATACGAACTTGTATTTGAGCACCCGCAATCGGCTGGCCGGTCTGCTGATTGGTGACGGTTCCGGCAATGGAGACGGGGTTTGGAGAAAGAGTAAAATTAAGGGTAGTGGTCTGATTGGATTGAATGGCAGCACCCTGACTCTGAATTTGAAAGTCCTGCGCGGCTGCGGATACAAAATAAGTACCCGGTGCTAGGTTTGCAACAAGGTAAATTCCATTCTGATCTGTAACAGTTGTTGCAACGACAGCGCCACTTGCAGATGTTCTAACATTAATGACAGATCCTGGTACAGGTGTCCCGCCGTTTGCTGTCACAGCGCCTGTTAAAGATCCCGGATCTGGAGAAAGGGAGAAATTTACAAGAGATGTTTGGAAACCGATCACTTGAACACCCTGCACTTGTGTCTGGAAGTTTTGTCCTGAGGCGGAAACGGTGTAATTTCCCGGTGCAAGATTTGGGATGGTATAGGAACCATTTCCATTCGTATTTACAGTGGCTACTAAACTATTATTTAAAAAGACATTGACAGTCGCATTGGAAATGGCTCCGCCCTGATTGTCGGTCACGGTTCCGCTGATTGCGCCGACAATCCTGCTTAGTGATGCATTTAAAGTCGTTGTCGCATTTGGCTGGATAACGGCTCCAATCGTCTGACTTGCATATCCTGAGTTGCCAAACGTGACAGAGTATGTGCCCGGCGCGAGGTTTGAGACCGTGTACTGCCCCTGTGCATTCGTCAGAACAGAAGCGACTGTCGCACCGCTTTGATTGACTACAGTGACAGATGTTCCTGAAAGAACCGCTCCGTTAGCCGCATCTGTGACTGTGCCGCTCAGCGTTCCAGGTGAAGGCTGCAGCACCACATTCTGAGTCGTTGTCTGACCTGCAGCGACTGTAAAACCAAGAAGTCCTGTCTGGAAATTTGCAGCTGTAACGCGCAGCTGATACGTCCCCGGCGCGAGCTGGCTCACTGTGTACTGTCCACTGGCGTTTGTCACGGTCTGGGCGATGACATTGTTTGCTGCATCAAGAACTTCCACGAGCGCACCCTGAACAGGCGTGCCGCCATTTACCGTTACGGTCCCAGTGACGGTACCGGGAGACGGGGCAAGCGTAAAGTTTTCTGTCGTTGTCTGGCCGGAAACAATGGTCGTCCCGCGCGTTTGGGACTGGAAGTTTGCTGCGCTTGCCGAAAGTGTATATTGACCGGGTGTAATGCCGGTAACCGTATACTGACCGCTTGCATTTGTTGTGACGGTCGCAATCACGGCATTAAACTGATCAGTCAATCTGACAGTTGCTCCTGCAATTGGGGCGCCGCCTTGAGCTGTAACAGTTCCTGTTAGAGTTCCGGGAACCGGCTGGAGAATGACATTGACCACTTGTGTCTGTCCTGCGGCTACTGTCGCAGATTGCGTGAGAGTCGTGAATCCTGCTTGTATGAAGGTTAGTGAATAAGTGCCGGGAGAAAGCTGAGTGAAGCTGTAATTTCCCTGTGCGTTTGTTGTCGCTGTGCCGACAAGAACGTTACTTGAATTGCGAAGCTGAACAGTCACGTTTGTTAGAGGCAGTCCTGTCTGCCCTGAAGTTACCTGACCTGTAATCGAGGCTGCCGCTGTAACAGTAATATCGTTAAAGGCAACAGCGTTTGCAAGCTGGGCTCCTGTCTGATCATCAATGCCTGAAGCTGTTACTGTGTTCAGCCTTCTGGTTCCTGCTGAAGTGAACGTGCCTGCGACGGTATAAGTTAACGTAACAGCCTGCCCTGCTGCCAAGTTGCCGATATTCCAGGATAATGTTCGGTTTGAGCTGTTAAAAACTGCAGAGCCTGCTGAAGCTGTTATATTTGTGACAGACGAAAGCTGGTCGATGTTAAAAACATCGGCCACTGTGACAGACCTTGCGAGAGCACGGCCGGTGTTTGTAACCGTGACTGTCTGATTCCATGTTGCGATACTTCCTGTCACAACTGATGCCGGTCCAAATGTAATAACTTTTGATGCTGCAAGCTGCGCACGAATATCCACATCATTTGGTGTAACTGGGTCTGTCAGGGTATCAATGAACTGGAATCCTTCAGACGTTCTTAAAGAGTCTTTGTTATAGTTGTTGGCATTTGCAGATGAGAAAATAACGAACTGAAGAGAAGAATTGGCCGTAATGCCAAGCGTCTGAAAAAATTGTGCAGCAGAAAACTGGTAATCTATAAAATAATCAGGGTTCCCCCCGAAATTGGAGCCGTCATTAGTCAGCGTCACTCTGGCCACATCAAAATTCACAATCGGAATTCTTACATTTGGCGCGCCGCGTCCATTTGTTCCTTCCGCAGGATCGTTCCATGAGTTAAAAATCTGCTGTGTATTCTGGACCAGGTTAATGGAATTATCCAGGCCATTAACATTAGTCAGCCAATTATATATCCCCGGAGTACCTGAGGTATTCACCAAAAATCCCCAGCCGAAATTAGCAAATCCCGTGTTTTGTGAATTTCTCGGATCCCCGTTTACACGAATCCTGAAATAAATCGTAGTTCCGTCATAAGCTACATATGCTGCCGGAAATGTCGTATTCCCCACTATATCCGTAGAAATTGGTGATTCATCACCAACCACATCAAAGATCGGCTGACCGTTCAGAATAATTGGCTGAAATTGTGTGTTTGATGGAAATGCCATGCAGAACTCCCTCCTTAAAATAAAAATACTTTTATTACCTTATCAGGCAGACAAAATGTCTATAACCTGATTTCTACTAAAAAATAATTCCGTTTTTATTTTATTGTTTTAATAGAACAAGAGTGACAGGCTCATTGCTTAAAATAGAGAGAATGGGTCAGAGCGGAAATGACAGATACCGTTATTTAAAAAACAATCCGTGCTAAAAAAACATTCACGAAATGCCGAAAAATAGCAAGAAAATTCAAAAAAACGTTGACACATGATGACATATTCCTTTTAATTAAAGATGTAAACGCTTTATGAAAACGTTTGCGCATTAATTTTGAAGTTACATAGTCAGCCAGGGGATAACGATTAAAAACGGGGGTTGAGACATGACAAAATGGGTAAAAAGCGCATTGATTTTAGTTTTGTTGCTGGGAGCAGTGTTTCCTGCGCTGCATTTGCCGGCAGCAAAAGCTGCTGAAAAGGATCCGGAGCTTCCGGAAAACACAGTACGGATTCATTATGTAAAGGATGACAAAAATTATAAAGATCTTGGACTGTGGCTTTGGGAAGACGTAGCCGAAGCACCGAAGGAATGGCCGAAAGATGCTGTACCATTCACAGATGAGCAGTCTGATGAACACGGCCGCTATATAGATGTGAAAGTGAAGGAAGGCGCAAAGAAGCTCGGTTTTCTTGTTGTAAACCGCGTGACGGGGGAGAAAACCGGCGGCGACAAAGTGTTTACGATGCTTGAAGACTATAATCACCTTTGGATTAAAAACGCAGATGATACGATTTACACATCATCCCAGTGGGAAAATCCAGTGGCGATTATAAGCGCTGAAATCACATCAAGCCAAAAACTGCTTGTAGGTTTAACAAGAACGGAAGGACTGACGGAGGAAGAGCTCGTATCTTCTATAAAAGTACAAGATGAAGCAGGGGCAGAAGTACCTGTTCAAAGTGCGAAAATCACGTCTGCTTCAACAGTTGAAGTAACCGTTGGCAGCGAGCTGAATGGGGATGCCTACACGGTCACATATGGAACAAAGTCCGTAACGGCCACAAGAGGCTGGAGAATGATTGATGAGCTTTATTCCTATGAGGGCGATGATCTTGGTGCATCATACAGCGGCGGACAAGCTGTTTTGAAGCTTTGGGCTCCAAGAGCAAGCAAAGTGACAGCTGTTTTTTACGACAAAAACGATGCATCTAAAGAGATCGGCAAACTCGATTTAACGATGGGCGATAAAGGAGTCTGGTCTGTTGAAGCCAAACCGGGCGATCTTGGAGTCAGCGATTTAAAAGGATACTACTATCAGTATGAGGTAACAAATGGAGGCGAAACGAAGAAGGTTCTTGATCCTTATGCCAAATCAATGGCGCCTTTTACGGTTAACACGAAAGGTGAAGCAGGACCGGACGGGGATCTTATTGGTAAAGCAGCCATCGTTGACCTTGCAGGCACAGATCCTGCGGGACTTGATTTTGCAAAGATTGACGGTTACGAAAAGAAAGAAGATGCCGTCATCTGGGAGATTCACGTCAGGGATTTCACATCTGATCCTTCAATCGAAGGCGATTTATCTTCTGAGTGGGGTACGTATGACGCGTTTAAAGACAAGCTGGATTACATTAAATCACTTGGTGTAACGCACGTTCAGCTTCTCCCTGTCATGGCATGGTATTACGGTGATGAAACGAACATGAGACAGCGGGAAATGGAATATTCTGCTGCAAATAATGAGTACAACTGGGGATATGACCCTCACAGCTATTTCTCACCGGACGGAGCTTATTCAAAAAATGCGGCAGATCCGGAGCTTAGAATTAAAGAGCTGAAAGGCTTGATTGATGCTGTTCATGATGCGGGCATGGGTGTTGTGCTCGATGTTGTTTACACGCACATGGCCAAAGCAAGCATGCTGAATGATATTGTTCCGAATTACTACGCGTTCCAGGATGCAAACGGCAATTTCATCGGCGGATTTGGCAACAACCTTGCGACAAATCATTACATGGCTGAAAAATTGATGATTGATTCTGTGAAGTACTGGTTTGAAGAGTATAAGATTGACGGCATGCGTTTTGACATGATGGGGGATGCCACTTATGATTCCATCCAAAATGCGTACAATGCAGCTGCCGGTATCAATAAGGATGCCCTTTTCATCGGGGAAGGCTGGAGAACATTCGGAGGACAGCTTTCAGATCCTGCGCTTGCCGGTAAAGGTGCTGATCAGGACTGGATGAACAAAACGAATGATGTTGGCGTTTTCTCTGATGAGATCCGAAATGAGCTGAAATCGGGATTCGGTTCTGAAGGTGAACCGCGATTCCTTACAGGCGGTGCGAGAAGCATTGACCTCATTTTGAAAAACATCAAAGGCCAGCCAACGAATACACCGGCTGACGATCCTGGCGACATGGTTCAGTATATTGAAGCGCATGACAATCTTCCATTGTATGACGTTATCGCGCAATCCATCAAAAAAGACCCTGCGGTTCCTGAGAACAACCAGGAAATTCATGACCGTATCCGCCTTGGAAACGCGATGATCCTGACTTCGCAGGGAACAGCCTTCCTGCATGCGGGACAGGAGTATGGACGGACAAAACAGTGGTTTGGCGAAGGAATGCCAGAGCAGAAATTCCATGAACTCAAAGACGAGAACGGAAAATCGTTCGGCTACTTCATTCACGATTCCTACGACTCGTCTGATGCCATTAACAAATTTGACTGGACAAAAGCAACAGATGCAGGTGCGTATCCGATTAACAATACAACACGCAAATACACAGCAGGTCTCATTGAACTGAGAAAATCAACTGACGCCTTCAGGCTCGGCAGCAAAGAGCTTGTAGATTCCAACGTTACGATGATTGAAGCTCCTGAGATTCAGGCATCTGATTTGATGATCGGGTACAAAGCTGTCTCCTCGGACAAAAAAGAAGAGTACTCTGTGTTTGTCAATGCAGACTCAAAAGAAAGAACCCTGACGCTTTCTGAAGATCTTCGGAAAGGAACAGTTGTCGCGGATAACGACGAGGCAGGAGCAGAAAAGGTTAAGAAAGAATCAGGCTTTAAGCTGAAAAAAGATTCAATCACAATCGAGCCTCTGACTGCAGTTGTTATTAAAGTAACCGATGAAAAGACAAATGGACCGAAAGACCCGGCACCGCCGGCTCCAAAGCCAAACAAACCGGAAAAGCCTGAAGTGAAACCGGCTGAACCGAAAAAGAACGAACCAAAAAAACCTTCTACTTCAGAGAAAACGGAAGATGAGCAGGAAGCAGCAGTTCCAGCCAAGTCTGATAACCATTCAGGCGGGAGCTCACTGCCGGCGACTGCGACCAATCACTATATGCTGATTCTGATTGGAGCTGCAGCGATGGCTGCGGGAGCAGGGTCGTATTTCCTTATTCGCAGAAGAGCAGCTTTGGCATGATAAAAGACCAGACGGAATTTCCGTCTGGTTTATTTTTTACTCTCTTCCTGATCAATTGTACCTTCGTAATAATCATCGCTGACCTGTTCGTGCGTCTCTGCAAGGCCTTTTTCAAGCTGTGATTTTCCTTCGTAGTCAGAAACCTCGAACTGCCTTCCTGCAAGCTCTTCTGATGGCTGTTTTTTCAAGTTCTACACCTCCGCATCGTTCGTTCGATATTAGATTGCTCCAGGATGGAACAAACCATTCACAGCACATAATTCATCATCAAAAGGAAACACTAATACAGTCATTTTAAAAAGCATTTTGCAGCGTATATTCTGATATGAGGTGCGGCTATGGCTGAACAATGTAAGAAGGTAAGTATTTGGTGCTTAATCAGCATGGCTTCCATCCCTTTGGTCATGACCCTTGGAAATTCCATGCTGATCCCCGTTCTTCCGGTTTTTGAAAAAGAGGTGGGCATTACCTCTTTTCAGTCCAGTATGGTCATCACAAGCTATTCCATCGCTTCCATAATCCTCATTCCGATTGCAGGGTATCTTTCAGACCGGGCTGGAAGAAAAGCAGTGATCATACCAAGTTTGATCATTGCCATGATTGGAGGACTGATTGCAGGATTTGCCTCCTGGAAACTGCCGGATCCCTATTTGCTAATCATTGTCGGCAGGGTACTGCAGGGCATTGGGGCAGCGGGTGCGTCGCCGATCATCTTGCCGCTTGTCGGTGACTTGTATAAAAATGATGACGAAAAGACAAGCTCATGTCTTGGAATTATTGAAACATCAAATACATTCGGCAAAGTGCTGAGTCCGATCATCGGTTCATTTTTTGCATCCATTCTCTGGTTTGTCCCATTCTTTTCAATCTCTTTTTTCAGCCTGATTTCCATCGTTTTGGTCTTTTTTTTCGTAAAGGTGCCAAAAAAGACAGAAACACCGCCTGCTTTCAGCGAGTTCCTGTCAAAAACGAGAAAGACGTTTAAAAAAGAAGGGAAATGGCTTTATCTGGTTTTTCTGCTCGGTGCTTTCATTATGCTTATTCTGTTTTCCATCTTGTACTTTTTGTCCGATTATCTGGAAAAGGAGTACGGTGTGACGGGCATCAAAAAAGGTTTCATGCTGGCTATTCCGCTGCTTGTCCTTTGCATCTCAGCGTATGTTACAGGGAAAACCATTAAAGGAAATGTAAAAGTGATGAGGACAATCACGATACTCTGCCTGGTCATTTTATCGGTCAGTACCGCATTTGTAGGCTTTGTGAAGGATGAATGGTTTTTGCTGTTTCTCGTGACAAGCATCGCTGGCCTCGCGATTGGCGCCATGCTGCCAACCCTGGATGCGATGGTGACAGAAAACATTGAAAAAGAAGAGAGGGGAACAATTTCTTCTTTTTACAGCTCAGCAAGGTTTATAGGAGTAGCAGCCGGCCCGCCGATCATGACGGCTGTTATGAAAAATTACTTAACGATTTCCTTTATCGCAGCAGGCTGTGCAGGTATTCTGCTTTTGATCTTTGTTTTTAAAAATTTTAAAGCCAAGCCTAAACCGCTGAAACCTAAGTTTTTCTAAAAAGCATCCTTTATCAGGGTGCTTTTTCTCATGAAAAAGAGGCTGGGATGAATCATATTATATCGGGGTTCAATTGAAAATCCGGATGAATGCTGTCACACCTATGAATGACGACATAAACGGGCATCCATTCCTGTTAAAGTGGCGTCACTAAGGGGAATAACGCCACAAATAAGCCTCCATCATTGGTAAAAGTGGCGTCACTCCGGCGAATAACGCCACAAATAAGCTTCCATCATTGGTAAAAGTGGTGTCACTAAGGCGAATGACGCCAGAAATGAGCCTCCAACTTAGGTAAAAGTGGCGTCACTCCGGTGAATAACGCCAGAAATGATCCTCCATCATTGGTAAAAGTGGCGTCACTATGGCGAATAACGCCACAAATAAGCCTCCATCTCTGTTGAAAATGGCGTCATTAACGCGAATGACTCCTACAAATCCAATCAGAAAAACCGAACTAGCTGTTATACCCTAGTCCGGTTTTGTTGGCTCAAACAGTTACGTTCCAGCCTCATATTAACGAATCAAAAGAAAAAGCATCAACGGATGAAACTTTCCCCCGCCACCATGCAGGATGGGCCGGCTGTGTATGCTGATATTTTGCATTTCTCAAGTGAATATAAGCAGGTGGTTCTTGTTCGTCTTCTTTTTTATCACCCTGCTCTTGTTTTTGTTTCACATATTCATCTTTTAAATCTTCAAACCGCTTTCCGATAATGCGTGACATCGTATCATCCCGGAGATCGTGAGCGGACTCTGTAATTCCGTCGTAATAAGCCCTGGAACCGATTAATACTCCGGAAACCAATGTTCCCTGGACATTCAGGGTGACGTTCATTTCAATCCCGTCATTCTCTGCAAGCGAGAGGAACATCAGCAGGACTGCATCCTCTGTTGTTGCCTGCTCTTTTTTGGCATTTGCCATGGTTCGCACCTTCCTTAAAAATATTTAGGGGCAGTCTTTTTCACTTTCCATTTTTTCTTCATAAACAGACAGACAACGGCTATGATCATCACAAAAAGCAGGCTTACATAAAATCCCGGTCTTACTTCATGATCAAGCAGGGTGCCGCTGACAGCAAACACAATCAGCCCAAGTCCAATCCAGGAAGCAATCTTCATGAGGACAGATTGCTTCAGCAGCTTAAGCGACGAGATCACAATGAAGAACCAGTTGTATAAAAGCAGAATGCCTGCTGCCGTTGTGATATACTCATAAATTTTCCCGGGCAATAGCAGCGCCGTAATAATAGAAGCAATCAGACCGATGACGGCGAGTCCAAGCGAAGGCAGGGGCAGATCTTTTAGTTTCCTGCTCTTTTTGGAAAAAAAGGCCGGTGCGTCGCCATCGTCAGCCAGTATGACAAGAAGATTTGTTACGCCGAACAAAGATGCCGTCATGGCAGAAAAGCCTGCAATAATAATGGCCCCGTTAAAAACATGAGGGAAAAAGGGCAGATTGTATGCTGAAAGGGCAGTGACAAAAGGACTTTCATTTTCGTGAAACACATCTGCAGAAACGATGAGAACGGCAAGTGCCAGGGATGCAACATAAACGGCCGCAAGACAGATCAGCATCACTGTTCCTGATTTGGGTGCATCTTCTTTCTTTTTCAGCTGCATGGCCATTAGTCCAATAACTTCAATTCCTCCATATGCATAAAATGCGTAGGTGAGGGAGGCCCAAAAACCTGAAATTCCTCCAGTAAAAAGCGGTGGAAGTCCGCTCCGGACAACAGGTTCCTTTGAACTTGACAGTATTCCTGCAAGAGCCGCCACAGCGAGCACGATGAACATGAGGATGGCCGCAAACTTAATCACGGCAAACAAGTTTTCTGTCTTATCAAACCCCTTTGTTCCGGTCAGCACGACAAGGATGGACAATATGGCGTAGCCGGAGGCAAAGATCCACAGCGGGACATGCGGAAACCAGAACTGCGAAAGAATCGAAAGGGCGGTGAGCTGACTGCCCATAATCAGGATGTTTGAAGCCCAGTAATTCCAGCCGCAGCTGAAGGCAGCCCACTTGCCGAACGCTTTTCCTGCATAGTAGCAGAAACTGCCTGTCTGGGGGTCGGCTGCTGTCATTTTTGCCAGTACGTTAAAAACGATGTATGTACCGAGTGCTGCCAAAAGAAAAGAAAGAACAATTGACGGCCCGGTGATTTTAACTCCGATGCCGGACCCGAGGAAATACCCTGTGCCGATCGTGCATCCGATGCCGATCAGGGATAATTGCCACCATGCAAGATCACCTTTAGCCGGGCTTTTGTTTTTGCCTGCTGGTGTACAGCTGCTCATACAATCCCTCCTATACAGTGGTATTGTTCGAATATGGGGGGGCAATTATGTATGAGGCGAAAAAACAGGAGGGGGGCAATTTTAAACAATCATACATACCATGGAGTCGTGAATACATTTAAGCAGGAAGGTGATCTCTTGCTGGATATGATAATCGGCAGTTCCATCTCTGCGTTTGCCACTGCTCTCGGTGCTCTGCCCATATTGCTTTTTAACCGTCTGTCGCATAAGTTCAGGGATATGCTGCTTGCCTTCACAGCAGGCATCATGGTGACCGCGTGCAGCTTCAGTCTGATACCGGAAGCGCTTGCCAAGTCAAATGTATGGGTTGTTTTAACAGGCCTTTTGATTGGGACATTTGTGCTTGACCGCATGGAAAAATACATCCCGCACAGCCATCCCGAACGTGAAAATCTCAGTTATATGCCTAACCTTGATAAAAAGACGTTTTTAATTGTTTCCGCCCTTACGCTTCACAATATTCCGGAGGGACTTTCTGTTGGAGTGAGCTATGCCGGTGATTCCGGAGAGCTTGGAGGAATCATTGCGCTTGCAATCGGCCTGCAGAATGCCCCGGAAGGTCTGCTTGTTGCCCTGTATCTTGTAAATCAGAACATGTCTAAAGTAAAAGCCTTTTTATTTGCTGCTTTAACAGGAAGCATCGAAATTGCAGCAGCGCTTCTCGGCTACTCGCTGACAAACTATATTGATGATTTAATTCCCTACGGTTTATCGTTTGCAGCAGGTGCCATGCTCTTTATTGTCTATAAGGAACTGATTCCTGAAAGCCACGGGGATGGAAACGAACGGTATTCGACCTATGCGTTTATAGGCGGACTTGGGATGATGCTTGCGATCATCAGCATTTTCACATGAAAAAGCCAGGGATTTCCCCTGGCTTTTCCTCATGCTTCAGATTTCCTGCTTAAAGGCATTGTACAGCACCTGAATGACCCGCCCGATTTTATAATTTCACTGAAATCAACTTCAATCACGTCATATCCCCGTTTTTGCAGTTCGCCATTGACCCCTTTATTCTGAGGAAGACTGATGACTTTTTTATGGCCGATGGAAAGGACGTTTGCCCCCATAGCAAACTGCTCTTCCTCTGATACTTCAATCAGGTCAAAATGTGATTTGAGCAGCTCGTATTCTGCTTCTTCCATCCCTGCTTTATGGATAAGGGCTTCGGTAGGGGACAGGATGTTGAAAATGCAGTCCAAATGCAGGATTTCCTGCTTTATTGGGATTGGGATGATTGTATAATCAGGAATGCCTGCCTGAATATGTTCGATGGCATGCTCGGTTGTCCGTTCGCTGATGCCTATGTAAACGGTCTTTTGATGAATAATGACATCTCCGCCCTCGGTCTGGTCTTCTGTCAGATCAATATAAGAAATATCATGGTTTTTCAGCCAGTCCTTCAGAATCTGCTCTTCTCCCTGCCTGACCGGCATGCTCATGGCTGAGATGAAAATGGTATCCCCGATTGTAAAACCAATGTCTCTGGTGAAAACCTGTTCCGGGAATTCTTTTTTAGGAGGCAAATGGTGCACTTCAATGCCATTTTCCTTCAGGACATTCATAAACGCGGTATGCTGGGCAATCGCCGTTTCTACATTAATATTTTCCTTATGGTAGCGACGCTGTGTTTCATTGATCACATGATGGATTCTCATAAATTGGGGTTTGCACAGCACGACGCTTTCCATCACATCGTATTCAGTATGACAGCTTATTTTAGACGGATTCATAGATTCAGGGCTCCTTAGAAAGAATTCGTGCTTTGTAGGGCAGTCAGCGTTTCGTTTAAATGCATCAAATGCTCGCTCGCATGAAGCAGAGCAGGCGTCTCTTCCTCATGTGCCCTGGCAGCGTTCACATGCTCTTTTGCCAGAGTCAGTGCTTTAAACGCTTTTTGATATTCTTCCGGATTAAAATTCATCTGAGCGTGAATGACAGCTTCACGTGCCTGCTTGACCAATTCCTGCATCTGATTCATTTCAGATTGTTCCATGACCATTCCTCCTGCTGATTTGCTCTTTCTAGTCTGTACAGGCAAAAGAAGCCTCATACAAAAACTCAGAAAAACAGCACAATCAGAGCATGCCATCCAAAATAGAGGCCAAAGCCGATCATCGATACAGAAGACAGGATGGAAATGAGAATGAGCAGCTTAGAATGGAGAAAACGCCTCGCAAAGCTTGAAGCGAGGGCCATGGCGAAATCCCAGAGCAAAATGCCGAGGATAATCGCTGCACTATAGCCGATTAAATCCTGCACGCTTGATTCCGAAGCCGTTTTTGCAAGAACAGACCCGAAAATTCCGAGCCAGAACATCACCGTAAGCGGATTTGAAATGGACATAATAAAACCGGAAGAAAAAGAGCCAAAAAGGGAGTCTCCTGCATCTTTCCGGTTATCAATATGTATTTCTCCGGCGCCTTTTAGACCTTCACATCCTGAATACATAAGGACAAAAAAACCAAATAACCAAAGAAACACCTGCATGAAAGAATTTTCAATCAGCTGAGACACACCTAAAAAAACAAGGAGCATGTACAAAATATCAGCTGATAAAGCTCCTATTCCAAACACCCACGCATGAAAAAATCCTTTTTTAATTCCGCGGTTCAGCTGGGCAGCATTCACGGGGCCAACAGGTGCCGCAAGCGAAACTCCAAGAAGGATGTACGTCAGAAAAACGGTCATTTAACAGCCTCCTAAACACTCTCTATATGTCATCCTATTCTTGAAAAAGTGCCTGTACGACATTTTTTTGGAAAACACAAAAAGGCCGTGAGCGGCCCCCCTGAGATTTTTCTATAGGAAGCAAGGATCATTAAAATAAACAATCTCAGATAAAAATTTGCACCCTTTTAACTGTTTATACGCATCCCTGGCTTCTTCTTCTGTACTGAATTCATACATTTTGACCGATTCTTTCAAAAAAAGGGTGATCACCCACATGAAAGATCCCTCCTGTTTGATGTCCTTATTACAAGCTATTGCATGTTCCGCCAAATATGCATGCAAAAAAAAAGGCCGCTGCTTATATTGAGTGGCCTTCCTGTTTTACCGATTTATTTTTTTTCATACTCTGCCTTTTTTTCATCGACTTTGTTAAGTAACCGCCTTTAAAAGAACGGATTTCATAAGACATCATAAAGGCTGAAGGCTCCCTCAAGTGGATGATTTCCTGAAGCTCTTCTTCACGTGATCTCTTGGATACAATGTCAAGACGATAGCGGACAGAATTCATTCCCTGTCCTTCAAAAACCGTCACGCCAAAACCAGCATTTCTTAAGTCACTGACCAGCTCCGTGTTTTTTTCGGGTATGTTTACCTGATACGTTATATAGCCAATTGCAAGCTTCTTTTCAAGCATGCCGCCGAGCAAGAGCCCAATGCTGAACCCGAGTACATAGGCACTGATGTTATAGAAGTTTGATAGATCCTGAAAAACAATTCCCAGACTGATGATGTAGATGATTGCTTCAAGCAATCCTACGCCGGCGGCTGATTTCGTTTGATTTTTCACCAAAAGGATGGTCCTCATCGTCAAAACCGGTACGAAAATCAGCTGCAGAATAAAGATTAACAGCGCCTGCAGCAGCATACAAAAACTCCCTCTCCTGAAGATACGGCAAGCTTACCATAATTCTCTGCCCATTTCATGTCATATCAGATATTCTTGAAATTACCAATTTTACTGTCTCTGGTCATATCAGTTGGCAATTGTATAAAATAAAAAGGATCATACCCGTATCTTTTTACCCGTCTTCATCCGTTTATAAAGCAGAGAGGCAAAAAGGAGTGAGAGCATGCAAGGCAACAGGCTGTCAACTAATCTGGAAAAGAAGCAGAAGAATCCCGATATGAAGGAGCTGTACCTTAAGCTTCAGCAGTACTGCCGGTTTTTGACCCAGGATAAATACGACGGGGAGGATGCAGCCCAGGAAGTGATGCTGAAGGCGTACTTGACCTATGATCAGAGTGCCTTAAGCTCTGCATTGTTAAATAGGATGGCTTATCATCACTGGATAGATGTAGTCAGAAAGCGAAAGAGAGAGACTCCGTGCGAACCTCCTGAAAGGGGAGGTGCGGATCATGCGAATCAGATGATTGAACGGCGGAGTTTGCTTGAGCATCTTCTGTCAAAGTGCACACCAAAGCAGGCGGTTCTCTTTTTACTCAAAGAAGCCTTTCACTATCAGGCGAATGAACTGGCGGAGCTTCTTGGAACGACAGAAACGTCCGTCAAATCAGCTGTATTCAGAGCGAAAAAGCGTTTATCCAAGGAAAAGGGCGAAGCAGATTCGTATTGGGATGAGGTGGAGAGGGAGTGGCTGTCTGACCTGATGTACACGTCACTGCAGTTTCAGGATCCTGCACCGCTGCTGAAGGCATTGCCTGATATCCTCACCTTTGAAAGCACTGACAGCCCTGCCCTTGTGTACATTCCGTTCAGACAGCTTTCGTCTGCTTCTCTGAAAATGGCTGCATAGCCTTATGAAGGAGGAAAAAGGATGAGTACGATCCCTTACGTTATTGAAAGTTCAGGCCGCGGTGAACGGTCCTATGATATTTATTCCCGTCTGCTGAAAGACAGAATTATTATGATTGGCGATGAAATTAATGATCACACGGCAAACGTGACAGTGGCTCAGCTGTTATTTTTGGCAGCAGAGGATCCTGAGAAGGATATATCCATTTACATTAACAGCCCAGGAGGATCGATTACAGCAGGCTTTTCCATTTTTGATACAATGCAGTATATCAAACCTGATGTCAGAACAATCTGTACAGGTATGGCCGCATCTTTCGGGGCCCTGCTGCTTTTGGCGGGGACAAAAGGAAAACGGTTTGCTCTTCCAAACAGTGAAATCATGATCCACCAGCCGCTTGGCGGGGCAAGAGGCCAGGCGGCAGAAATTGAAATTTCAGCTCGCCGCATATTAAAGCTTCGCGAGCATATCAATAAAATCATTGCTGAACGGACGGGACAGCCGATTGAAAAAGTAGCCCGCGATTCCGACCGTGATTACTATTTGAGTGCAGCGGAAGCGAAGGAATATGGCATTATTGATGAGATTATTGGGGGGAAGTAGATCAAAAACATGTCGGCTTTTAAGCTGACATGTTTTTTCTTCTTGTAATTGTCTTTCTGTTGCCTGAAAATAGAAAGTATTCTAATTTCCGGGGTGGAATATGACAATGAAACTAGTTAAAACAAATGGACGCAATCATGATTTTCTAAGCCTTGTTAAGCTGCTTGATCAGGATCTGCATGAACGATACGGGGATCTGCAAAAGGAATACACTCCCCATAATCAGCTGGATGATATTCACGATGTGGTTTTGATTTATAAAGATGGCGTGGCAGCAGCCTGCGGAGCCTTTAAAGAATTCGACAGCAGCACCATTGAACTGAAGCGGATTTTCGTTGAAAAAGCGTTCCGCGGACAGGGGCTGTCAAAGGAGATTGTGCGTCAGCTCGAACAGACAGGAGCAGAAAAAGGGTATGTTGATGCTGTTCTTGAAACAGGCACAAAGCAGCACGAAGCTATTAGTCTATACAAAAGTGCCGGATACAGCGCCATTCCAAACTATGGCCCCTATATCGGCAAATCCGCCAGTTTGTGCATGAAAAAGTCCCTGATAAATAAGGAGAATTAACATGAAATTTGTTTTGCTTTTTGGCCCGCAGGCTGTCGGAAAAATGACGGTTGGACAGCAGCTTGAAAAAATAACGGATTTGAAGCTTTTTCATAATCATATGACGATTGACCTTGTAAGTCCTTTTTTTGATTACGGGACAGAGAAGGGGAGAAAATTAGTAGGCGAATTCAGGAAGAGAATCTTCGAGGAAGTGGCAGGGAGTGATTTGCCCGGTTTAATTTTTACATATGTATGGGCGTTTGATCAACAGGGTGATTGGGACTATGTGGAAGAGGTCTGCGCTGTTTTTGAGTCAAAAGGTGCGGACATATACTTTGCAGAACTTGAAGCGGATACTGATGCAAGACTCCTCCGCAACAAAAGTGAACACCGCCTTGCACATAAACCAACTAAGCGCAATCTTGATTGGTCAGAAAATGATTTGCTGTCAAGCATGGAGATCTTCAGACTGAACTCGGACGAGGGAGAAATAAAAAGAGCAAATTATACGAGGATTAATAATACGAATCTGGCGGCTGAAGAAACAGCTCTCCGCATTAAAAACACGTTCAATCTATGATTTCTTAAATCTTCTTTAAAAAATCTTAAGAAAAAGTTTCCTTTAACGCCCCGTGCTGCTGGCTTATAATCAAACAGGAAGAGAGAAAAACAGAATATGAGAAAGATGGGTGAGTGTCTGATGCCCCCAGCAGCACTGGTGTATGAAAAGCCGTCATTTAACGAAATCTACCAAACTTACTATACCGCGATTTACAGAATTGCTTTGAGAATGACAAGAGACCCGCACATGGCGGAGGATATTGTCCAGGAAACCTTTATTAAGGCATTCTTGAAGCTTGATACCATTTTTGAAAAAGACAAACTGAAAAACTGGCTGTCCTCGATTGCCAGAAGAACGGCGATCGATCTGTTTATCAGGAAAAAGAGAAATGAGACTTCCCTCGAAGACCTTGTTCTTGCGGATGGAAGAGAGTGCGTGGAGGATACCGCTGATTATGCGTTTTTGAAAGAAAAAGCAAAAGAAGCGCTGAATGAGCTGAAAGCAGAAGAACGCGAAATTATGATGATGAAGCTGTTTCTTGGCATGAAGGATCAGGAGATAGCCGAACAGCTTTCCCTGAAACTTCCGACTGTTAAAACGAAAATACATAGAGCGAGAAAGCAGCTGAAGACTGCTCTTGCGTCATGACAAAAGGGCTTCCTATTGGATAAGCCTTTTTTGTGTTGTATGTTTTTATTTATTTTTTTACAAAGCCTCAACATTTCTTTACAGAATCTTAACCGTAAACGATACCTGTTTTCCGCTACTCTTAAGGTAGGTTTTTAAATGGACAGGAGGAATGAAATTGAAACGTTCAAGTCTGTATTGTAAATTAGGTGCTTTGTCATTAGCAGGTGTGATGCTATCAGCGGGATTTTTGGGCAATGTTCCTGCAGAAGCCAAATGGAAAGGAGATTCTTCAGCTGACACTCGCTTTACGGACAGCCTTCAGCTTGAGAAGATTGGAAACTTCAGTACCGGAATGACAGATAAAGACGGCGGAGTCGCTGAGATTGTTAAATACAATTCTGACAACAGAAAATTCTATGTAATTAACGGAAAGCAGCAGACAATCGATATAGTAAGCCTTGCAAAACTTGCTTCAGGGAAAAAGCAGGAGCTTATAAAAGAGAAATCTTTGGATATGGCAGGTGCTGTAAACTCAAACACCTTTCAGTATGGAGATGTAACAAGCATTGACATCCATACGAAAAAGAACATCATTGCTGTTGCCATTCAGGAAGCGGACTACACAAAGCGGGGAAAAATTGTCGTATTGGACTATGAAGGGAATTTGCTTAAAACATTTGATGCCGGCGTTCAGCCTGATATGGTCAAAATCTCGGAAAACGGCCGCTACATCGTATCGGCTGATGAAGGCGAGCCGCGCGAAGGACTGGAAAAGGGGATTGATCCTGAGGGTTCTGTAACAATTGCAGATCTTAAATCTGGAAGTGTAAAACGGACACTATTTCATGACAAGAATGTTATTGATGATAAAGTTCATATCCGAAATCATGGAACAAAAGCAGATGCTGTAAGGGATTTTGAACCTGAATACATAGCCCTTGATGAAAATGGAAGCACTGCTTATGTGACACTGCAGGAAAACAATGCGATTGCAGCCGTTGATCTGAAGGAGGGGAAGGTCAAATCTGTTAAATCACTCGGTTATAAAGACCATTCCCTGCCTGGAAACGAGCTTGATGCAGCGCGGAATGACCAAATTGAGCTTGAACGGCTCCCGGTCCTCGGAGCATACATGCCTGACAGCGTCGCTTATATGAAGATCAAGGGTAAGGAGTATCTTGTTACCGCAAACGAAGGAGATGCTACAGAGTGGGAAGAGTTTGAAAACATCTCTGATTTCAAGGATGTAAAAAACAGCCTTTCCCTCGACTCATCGCTTTTTAAAGGAATGTCAGAAGCAAAAGCAGAAGAAACATTTCACTATATGAAGAAATCAGGCAAGTTCGACAAGCTTGAGATACTGACAGACCGCGGGAAGGATGCCGTCTATACTCTTGGAGGAAGATCTTTCTCTGTCTGGAAGGCTGACACGATGGAGCTCGTTTATGACAGCGGCAGTGACTTTGAGACCGTGACCTCAGAGCGCTATCCGGATGTCTTTAACTGGTCAAATGAAGATACCGCCTTTGAAAAGCGCAGTGCGAAAAAAGGACCTGAACCTGAGGATGTAAAAATCGGAAAAATCGGGAAAGACGTGTATGCTTTTATCGGACTTGAGCGGATTGGGGGCGTTATGGCTTATAACGTCTCGAATCCTGCCTCTCCGGAGTTTGCCAATTACTTTAACACACGGGATTTTTCAGCAGCTATCGCGGGGGATGTTTCACCGGAAGGACTTGAATTCATTTCGGCAAAGAACAGCCCGACAGGCAAAGCGATGGTCTTAGTTGGGAATGAAGTCAGCGGGACAGTTTCAGTGAATGAGATAGAGAAAGTGAAAAATAAAAAGAATGAATAAAGACAAAAGGCTCAGAGCGGATGCTCCTGAGCCTTTTGCCTATTTATTTTTATGCAGGAGTCTCAACTTTCTTCTTCTGCTTTTTAACAGGAACTTGTGTCATTCCCAGTTCTTTTGCTTCTTTTGATAACGATTTGATTAAGCTTATGGTCATCAGCGTCATAATGACTGAGAACGGAAGAGCAGCAATAATCATCGTGTTCTGCAGGGCCTGCAGTCCGCCGGAATAAAGAAGGACAAGGGCAATGGCAGCAAGGAAAATTCCCCAGACCACTTTGACACTGTTGCTCGGGTTTTGCGAGCCGTTTGTTGTCATCATGCCGAGCACGAATGTTCCGGAGTCAGCAGATGTGATAAAGAATGTTCCAACAAGCAGCATGGCGATAATGGAAAGAACAGTTCCCATCGGATAGTTTTCAAAGACACCGAAAAGAGATTCTTCTGTGGCAAGTGCAGAAATTTTTGCAATTCCTTCATGCTCAAGTAAAATAGCCGAACCGCCAAACGTTGAAAACCAGAGGAATCCGATTAGTGATGGAATGAGCAAGACGAACACAACGAATTCCCTGATGGTTCTTCCTTTTGAGACGCGGGCAATAAAGATGCCGACAAAAGGTGACCAAGCGATCCACCATGCCCAATAGAAAATAGTCCAGCCGTTAATCCAGCTGCGGTTTTCTTCGTCAAGGGGCGAGATGCGGAAGCTCATGTTCAGCAGGTTCTGAAGATAGGTTCCGATTGTATCTGTAAATAAATTAAGTGTAAAGAGCGTTGGGCCAAAAACAAACATTAGAATAAAAAGGGCAAATGCCAGCACCATATTGGCGTTGCTCAGAATCTTGATTCCTTTTCCAAGTCCGCTCAAGGCAGAAAGGATGAAAAGGATGGTGAAAACAGCGACAATAGCGAATTGCACCCAAATAGTAGTCGGAACTCCGTATAAGAATGAAAGTCCTCCGTTAATCTGAACAGCACCAAAGCCAAGGGTCGTTGCTACTCCGATGACAGTAGCGATAACGGCAATCACATCAACGGCCTTCCCGATAGGACCATCTGCATGGCGGCCGATTAAAGGCCTCAATGTTGCGCTTATGAGTCCGCGCTCACCTTTGCGGAAGGTGAAATAAGCAAGTACGAGTGCAACGATTCCGTAAATAGCCCAGGCGTGAACGCCCCAATGGAAAAATGTAAACCGCATCGAATTGCGGATTGCCTGATCTGTGCCTGTCTCTCCTGTAGGCGAGCTGATTGCATAATGGCTGATAGGTTCAGCTGCTCCCCAGAAAACAAGGCCTATTCCCATTCCTGCACTGAACAGCATGGCAAGCCAGGTTGGACGTGAAAACTCAGGCTTATCCTCCTGTTTCCCAAGTTTAATCCGGCCAATCGGACTTACGAGCAAATATAAACATACAAACACAAACGCGGTCACGACAATCAAATAATACCATCCAAATTTATCTGTAATCATTCCTTGCAGACTTCCAGTCACGCTCTCAAGTGTTTTAGGTGCAGCGACACCCGCAAGCACAAGAAGAGATAGAATGGCAGCCGATACGTAAAATACTGCTGAAACTTTTTTCATATTCAATTAAAAACTCCCATCTTTGATAGATTCGCAGAGGGTTTACTTCAATTGGAAAACACAAAAACATGCAAAACCAACAATTCTCTTTTTTCATTTCTATGAAGCAATAGTAACTAACCCTTAAAGATTGCGTTAAAAAAATGCATTAACCAAATCATTTTCACTTAGCTATTATTTGCTCATGAACACTAAGCTGCCTGCATTTGCAGGCAAAAATACTGGATGGATGATTGCGCCGTGCGCGCCTGTAAACATGATGTCCGCTGCAGGAAGGGGCAAAAAAGGCACTCCAACAGTATAACGCATCTTTCCGGACTTGTCTCATTGTGACTTTAAAGTGACAGAAAGCGAGATAGATTTTTTGCATGTTTTTGTGTTTTTGAAGCAGACCTCTGAGTACAATTCCCTATGCCGGAGGGCTCTAAACCTGTTTCTTTTGAAAGACTGCCCGAAAAACCTTGATGATTCTTCCAGTGAAGATAGCTATAATAAATACTAGAATTTCTTTTGAAAGGAGAGCGGGAATGAAAAAAAGCAGTGACTGGCGATTTAAAATTGCCCACAGGGAAGCGAAAATCGGACTTGTTCTTGTTATTTTTAATTTTATCTGGTGGTTTGGCTTTGCGTACGGCCTCGGTTCGGGCGATCCTGAATCCTACAAATACGTGCTCGGTTTGCCGGAGTGGTTTTTCTACAGCTGTGTGCTTGGATTTATTGTGATGCTTGTCCTTGTTGTGCTTGTTGTTCGCTTCTTTTTTAAAGAAGTGCCGTTTGATGATGCAGAAGAGGGGGATTCGAATTGAACTGGTCTGTTATTTTTCCTCTTTTGCTGTTTTTGGTTCTGATTTTTTTCATTGGATTCTGGGCAAACCGTCATGTGAAGTCCGCTGATTCGTTCCTGCAGGAATATTTTCTTGGAGGGAGACAGCTCGGGGGATTTGTTCTTGCGATGACCATGATTGCTACATACGGAAGTGCAAGCTCCTTCATTGGCGGTCCGGGTGTTGCTTACACGAAAGGCCTCGGATGGGTGCTTTTGTCAATGGCCCAGCTTGCGACAGGTTATTTTGTCCTGATGGTGCTCGGCAAAAAATTCGCCATCATGGCAAGGAAATATAAAGCGATCACGCTGATAGATTTTCTGAAAGAACGGTATAAGAGTCATGCCGTTGTCATTCTCTCCGCTATAAGCATCATCGTCTTTTTATTTTCAGCGATGGCAGCCCAATGGGTTGGAGGGGCGCGATTGATCGAATCTCTCACGGGATTGTCTTATACGTCAGCCTTATTTATTTTCGCGGTGGCCGTGCTTGTTTACGTCATCATCGGCGGTTTCAGGGCAGTCGCACTCACAGATGCTGTCCAGGGTGTCATTATGTTTATCGGGACTCTTGTCCTTCTGATAGCAGTGATCATAGCCGGAGGAGGGATTCCAGCCATAATGGCAGATCTCACAGCCGAAAATCCGGATTTTGTGTCTCCGTTCGGCGCTGAGAGAGACTTGACGCCGCTTTATGTGTCCTCCTTCTGGATTCTTGTCGGGGTTGGAGTAGTGGGCCTCCCGCAAATTACGGTCCGTGCTATGTCTTACAGGGATTCAAGGTCGATGCACAAGGCCATCATTATTGGGACGGGCGTCATCGGCTTCATTATGCTCGGCATGCATCTGATTGGCGTTTTTGCACGTTCCGTTCTTCCCGGAATTGAAGTAGGAGATCAGGTAATGCCGATGCTGACGCTCGAAGTGCTTCCACCGCTGCTTGCAGGTCTTGTACTGGCAGCGCCGATGGCAGCCATCATGTCAACGGTTGACTCCCTGCTGATTCTTGTCAGCTCGGCTGTTGTGAAAGATATTTACCTGAATTACATCAAGCCTGATGCGAGTGAAAAACAAGTGAAAACAGCGAGCTTCTGGGTGACGACTATTATAGGAGTATCTGTTGTGCTGTTTGCCCTGAGTCCTCCGGATTTGCTGATCTGGCTGAACCTGTTTTCTTTTGGAGGTCTGCAGTCTGTCTTTATCTGGCCTGTGATTTTCGGGTTGTACTGGACCCTTGGAAACAAATACGGAGCGCTTGCATCGATGATTTTCGGAATGGGGTCCTACATTCTGTTTGACAGGTTGTATCCGAATGCGCTCGGCATGCACACAGTCGTTCTGCCTATCCTCATTTCACTCTGTGCTTATGTCCTTGCGAGCTTGTTTACACAGCGGGCATCTGAGAATTAATCATATGGAAATTTGAAACCAATCAGCCCCATCATTCGTACCTATATGGAGGTTCAAGTACTTTCTGGGAATACATAAAGAATGGAACGGCAGTCAGAGTACCTGAACGGAATGATTTTTTCAGGGGGAAGTACATATGTCATTAGATGCAAAAGCGTATTCGTGCAACGGGAGAAGTGCATGGGAAGAAAATGCCCGTACAGAAAATGAAGGTTATCAGTGGATCATCAGCAAGTCGGATAAAGGCTTTGTCCGGTCCGGCGGTATCATCTGCGGAGTCGTCCTCAGCAATACCGTGATTGATTTCAGCCATGCGTATCTTGCCAAGAACGGTTATTCGGGCAACAAGTCCGCCTATGTCGCCGCCATTCAGAGGACGCTCTCCTGTCTCGGCTATTCGCCGGGTGCTGCTGACGGAATTTTCGGAAGTATGACTGAACGTGCCGTGAAGGCATTTCAGGCTGGTAAAGGCCTGTCATCTGACGGCATTGTCGGGAAAGATACGTATTACTGTCTGTCTATTGCGAGGTATTAAGTTTCGTCCAGCTTTGCTGTTTACATGCAGAGCTGGATTTTTTTTATATTTTTAAAAAAACATAGTTGACTTATCGGATTAATAAGTTATAAAATACAGACAATTACAAAAAAATATGATATGCTAATCGGAAAACCGAAGGCTCCATTCTCTGCTTTTTTAAACAGATATTGGGGCCTTTGTACTTATTGGAAAGGATGATGGTAGTGAGTTATCTTGTATCAATTTCCGGGAGCCCGTCTGAAGCATCAAGGTCATCAGTTGTATCTGCCTATATTAAAAGGAAAGCAGAGGAAAGAGGATTATCTGTAAGAGAGATTTCAGTGCTTGATTTTGATCCGGATGTTTTAATCCGGGGGAAATATGATGATCCGTCCATCACAGAAGCAATTTCGGTTCTTCACGGAGCCAGCGGAGTTGTCATTGTCTCGCCTGTATACAAAGCGGCCTATACAGGCGCATTAAAAACTCTATTGGATTTGCTTCCTCAGGACATCTTCAAGAATAAACCCTTATTTCCTTTAATGGTCGGCGGAAGTGCTGCGCACTTACTTGCCATTGATTACGCACTTAAACCGCTGCTAGCTGCTTTAAGTGCACAGACCATTCTTAAAGGAGTCTATGTACTTGATAAGTATGTAGATAAATCAGATGCCAATGAGCCAATAAAGGATGAAGAGGTTCAGGAGAAGGTTGACGTTCAATTTGAACAATTTGCAGAAATTGCCCAAAATCTGAGCATTCAAAAAGAATTGAAGTAAGGGGGAACACGGATGGCCAATGTAAAAGAATCACATCTTCAGCAAATTTTAACCGCCGTTAAGAAAATCGATTATGGATCTGTGCTGATTACCATTCACGGAGGGGAAATCACCCAGCTCGACAGCACCGAAAAGAATAGGTTTACGAAGCCGAAGCCTGTTAAAAGCTAAGCTGAAGTCATTCGACCGGTCATCCGGAGAAGACACGAATTCTACTTGTAGAACGTGTCTTTTTTTAATGAGAAAAATGAGAGAGGATGATGAGGTATGAGTATAACAGGACACCAGATTGAGTTTGGCTGGTTTATTCCAACGACGGGGGACGGAGCCTACATAGGAGTAAAACCGGAAAGGGAGTCAACAGCAGAATATATGATCAGTGTAGCAAAAAAAGCTGAAGAAGCAGGATTTACATTTGCTTTAATTCCTACAGGCGGCTCTTGCCTAGACGCATGGATAACGGGGTCCATGATTGCTTCGCATACAAGTATCCTAAAGCCTCTAGTAGCCATGAGACCTGGTCTGATTGAGCCTGTTCTTGCAGCGAGAATGGCAGCAACTCTTGATGTCTTATCGAAAGGACGTGCCCTGGTGAACATAGTGACAGGCGGTTCTCCTGATGATTTGCGGGCAACCGGAGATCCTCTAGCTGACCATCATGACAAAAGATATGACAGAACGCTTGAATTTTTGCAAATCGTAAAAGGACTGTGGGACCAGCAGGCTCCAGCAGAAGGAAATGAGTTTTTAGCGGCTCATGCCGCCGGCAGCGGAAAGGGACTTTTTTATAAAGGCGACTATTATGCGATAGAGCGGGGTGCAAGCCAGCCCGCACCCGTCCAAAAACCACATCCTCCCATTTACTTTGGAGGCAGTTCAGCTGCAGGTAAAAAGACGGCAGCTAAAACGGCAGACGTATATCTAATGTGGGCTGAGCCGCTTGAGTGGATTAAAGAGCAGATGGAAGAGATGAGAGACTTGCTAAAAAAAGAAAAGGAAGAAACTGGGGTTGAGCGCAGTCTGAAATTCGGTTTGCGGGCACAGGTGCTTGTAAGGGAGACTGAAGAAGAGGCATACCGTGCTGCATGGAACATTATCAGTAAAGTTGATCAACGTGCAGTTGAACAGTCTTCTGTGCGGTTCAACCGCAGCGATGCCGTTAACCAAAAAAGACAGAATAAGCTTAGGGCTCAGTCGGCGGATCAAGATTATTTTGCAGGTCCCAATCTTTGGACCGGCCTGTCATCAGTCAGGGGAGGCGGTTCCCTGCTGCTTGTAGGTACGCCGGATCAAGTTTCAGATCGAATATTGGAGTACGCTGATCTAGGCATCTCATCCTTTATTTTATCTGGATATCCAAATCTTGAGGAATCTGAAATAACAGGGAAACTGCTGCTACCGCTTATAAAAGAAAAACGAAAGGCTGCCGCCCTGGAAGGTGGGCATGTATGACGCTGCTTGAAATCAGTCAGTTAAACAAACGGTTTCGATCTGAAAAGGGTGTAACTCATGCTTTGAAAGATATTCAGCTTACTGTTCATAACGGAGAATTTATCACGATTATCGGTCCGAGCGGGTGCGGAAAAAGCACCCTGCTCAAGATTATTGCGGGACTCGACACGGACTTTACGGGAAGTGTGCAAATTGCTGGGGAAGAGGTGCAGGGTCCAAGCATTGACAAAGGGTTCATCTTCCAGGAGCCAAGGCTATTTCCGTGGCTGAACGTAGAAAAAAATATAGCGGCCAATCACTCCCTCTTTGAAAGGGAAACGTGGAAAAAAGTGAAAGAGCTGATTGAACTTGTGAAGCTTGCCGGTTTTGAAAAAGCCTTTCCAAAAGAACTGTCAGGGGGAATGGCTCAGAGGGCAGCTATAGCAAGAACCCTCCTCAGAAACCCTAAAGTATTGCTCCTTGATGAACCTTTTGGAGCCCTTGATGCTTTTACACGTTCACATATGCAGGAAGTTCTTCTTGATATCTGGCAAAAAAACAGAACAACAATGCTGTTTGTCACTCACGATATAGATGAGGCTATTTATCTCGGGGGCCGAGTTGTCATTATGAATGCAAGACCCGGTTCCATTCGGAACATCGTCAGCATTGACCTTCCTCATCCAAGAAAAAAAACGAGCCGATTCTTCCAGGAATACAGGCAGCTGATCCTGAACGAATTTGAAAAAACAGATGAACTTGAGCTTGTAGACAGTGCGGGAATATAAGGAGGAGGTCAATTTGAGCCAAAAAGCATTATGGATTTTTGCACCCGGTCATAAATCACAGCAAGGGGAAGCCGCCATAGATGAAGTGAGAAAAAAAGGGAAATCATCAGCGGTCGCAAGAGGGATGCTGCTTCCCGCAGCTCTACTGGCATTGTGGGAGCTCGCGGGGTATCTCGGACTGATTTCCCCGACTCTTCTGCCGAGGCCGACCGATATTTTCCTTTCTTTTCTTGATCTTCTGACAGGAGGGAATCTTCTTTATCATTTTCAGGTGAGTCTGCTCCGTGCTATTGGAGGCTTTGTGATTGGAGGATCTCTTGGACTTCTCTTTGGACTGGTAGTTGGCTTTTCCAGTAAGGCAGAAGAAACGATTGATCCCACCATGCAGATGCTGAGGACCATTCCTACTCTTGCTGTCATTCCGCTATTCATTCTCTGGTTCGGTTTTGGTGAGGCATCAAAGCTCTTGTTAATCGCTAAAGGAGCGTTTTTCCCGCTTTACGTTAACACATTTTTAGGAATACGGAGTGTAGATGTAAAGCTGTTTGAAGTTGCTAAAGTCCTTGAATTCAGTAAATGGAAGCAAATCAAAAACCTGATCCTGCCTTCGGCCCTCCCGAATATACTCCTTGGAATAAGGCTCTCGCTTGGCGCAGCATGGCTTGCACTTGTGGCTGCAGAATTAATGGGATCAAGCGAGGGGATCGGGTATTTAATTACAGATGCAAGGCAGTTCTCGCAGACCACGGTTGTATTTGTCGGAATCATTATCTTTGCTGTATTTGGTAAAGCATCTGATTCTTTCGTGCGTCTTTTTGAAAGAAGGCTGCTGAAATGGCGAGACAGCTACAAAGGTTGAGGAGGAGACGTATGGAGAAAAAAAAGCAGATGCATCTGAATTTGTTTCTTTCGGGCATGGGACATCATGAAGCGGCATGGAGACATCCTTCAGCAGAAATTGAACGTATTCATGATATCTCCTATTACAAAGAGATTGTTCAAAAGGCTGAAGCAGCAAAGCTTGATTCTATTTTTCTCGCAGACAGATATTCTGTTTCCAAAATAGGAGCAGCCTTCGGCGAGTTTGGAGGGGGAGGCCTCGAACCTCTTACTCTCTTATCCGCCCTTTCAGCAGTTACATCAAAGATAGGCTTAATAGCCACTGTATCAACGTCTTTTAACGAACCTTATAATGTTGCGCGCAGATTTTCATCACTCGATCATATCAGCAAAGGCAGAGCCGGGTGGAATGTGATTACGTCAGGTACTGATGAAGAAGCACAAAATTTCAGCCTGCAGCAGATTCCTCCACACAGTGAAAGGTATTTAAAAGCTGAAGAATTTATGGATATTGCTCTCAAGCTGTGGGACAGCTGGGAGGAAGATGCGTTTATCGGGGATAAAGAAAACGGCAGGTACGCAGACTCATCGAAAGTACATGAAATTCATCACAAGGGAACGTATTTTTCTGTTAAAGGTCCTCTTAACAGCTCCAGGTCCCCTCAGGGACGCCCGGTCATTGTGCAGGCAGGCTCCTCCAAAACAGGAATCGGTTTTGCTGCAAAATATGCTGATGCCATTTTTACGGCGCAATCGTCTATTGAAGATGCACAAATGTTTTACAAGGCATTAAAAGCCAAAGCTCTGGAGTTTAGGCGCACAAAAGAAGAAACCATTGTTCTTCCGGGTATTTGCCCTGTGATAGGGAGAACAGAGGAAGAAGCGAAAGAAAAGCAAGCGCAGCTTCATGAACTTGCTGATCCGGAGTACGGACTGATTCAGCTGTCAAAGCGTGTGGGAGCAGATTTGACAGGGTATCCGCTTGACGGTCCGCTTCCCGAGCTTCCGGCTGTTATTCAGGGGCATAAAAGCAGAACACAGCTCATCAGTAATTTGGCTGGAAAAGAACAGCTGACAATCAGACAGCTTCTGCAGAGGCTTGCCGGCGGAAGAGGGCATTTTACACTGGCGGGAACTGCCGTTCAGATTGCTGATGAGCTTGAAAACTGGTTTGTTTCTGAAGCAGCGGACGGATTTAACATAATGCCGCAGATAATGAGCGAAGGATTTGATGCCTTTGTCCATCAAGTCATTCCGGAACTGCAGCGCAGAGGCTTATTCAGACACGAATATGAAAGCGGCACCTTGCGCGGACATTTAGGACTTTCAGCAGTGAAAAAAATGAAAAGACAGGGAATCAGGTAAACTCGTAACCAGGAGGGAGTTTGTATATGGAAAGAAGAAAATGGTTTAAATGGGGCACAATTGTCAGTTTACTGGTCATGATCCAGCTAATTCTGACGGGGTGCGGCAACGGCGGAAGTTCTGAAAAGGATGCAGCTGCATCAAGCGGTAATACAGTCGTCCATATAGGGGTGCAGGGAAGCACGGGAATACTTCCATACGCCCGTGAGAAAAAAACGTTTGAAAAAGCATTTAAGAAAGCAGGAGCAAAAGTTGAATGGAATGAATTTGCAAGCGGCCCCCCGCATTTTGAAGCACTCGTATCGGGAAAGCTTGATTTTGGTGCAACAGGAGGCACGCCTCTTATTGCAGGACAATCGGGCGGAATTGATTTTAAGGCTATTGCTGTCACAACAGACGGAAAAAAAGGAAACTCGATTGTCGTTCCAAAGGGAAGCACAATTAAAGAACTTAAGGATTTAAAAGGAAAGAAAATTGCTGTTGCAAAAGGAAGCAGCGCCTACAATTTTTTATATCTTGCGCTCGATCGTGCAGGATTAAAAGACACCGATATAAAAGTCGTTCAGCTGCAGCCTGATGAAGCAAGACCGGCACTCGACAACGGATCCATTGACGCGTGGTCCACATGGGAGCCGTATGTGACAACAGCAGTATTTCAAACTGGAGCTGAGATATTGGCCAGTGGAGAAGATTTAAACATTAATGCCCCGGGATTTCTGATAGCACGCTCTGGTTTTACAGAAGAACACCCGGAACTGACCGTTCTTTTCCTGAAAACATATGAAGAAGTCAGAAAGCATTTCACAGAAAATCTTGATCAAACAGCAAAAGAAATAGCTGATGCAGAAAAGGTGGATGTTGAGATCATCTCTGCTGTATTAAAAAATACAACTCAAATCTTATCACCCGCCACAGATGAATTTAAAAAAGCCCATCAGGATCAGGCAGACTTTTTATACAAGGCAGGCGGAATCAACAAAAAACTGGATACATCAGAGGTCATTGATAATCAATATGTGGAGAAGGCTTTGAAATAAGAATTGTAAGTTCTCTCCACCGCAATGTTAATCGAACTCGTTTATTTTAGGAGGAAACCGTGATGAAGAACGTATTAATTGCAGGAGGGGACAGAATAGAACCCATTATTTCAAAGCTTGGGCAGCAGGGAGTGAAAGTCATTTCTCATATGGACGGCAGAAAACCCAAAATTAAGTTGAAGGCAATTCCAAGCAATGTAGACATCGTTTTAATTCTCACAGATTATATTAACCATAATTTGTCTTCTGTCATAAAAAAGAAAGCACAGGAACAAGCGATACCTATCCTATTTTCCAAGCGGTCCTGGACATCGATTTCCACCGAAATGAAAAAAACAGGTAATGCCTAGTAAAGTCAGGTATTAAATCCGACTTAACACATAGTAATAATAAAGTATGGTGGTTATTTCCGCTGATCGGACAGCCGAAAGCTCATGCATATTATGCATGGGCTTTGTTGATGAAAGAATTCATCATCAGCAGCAAACCGCATTAACCATTTTCAGGCATCAGCCAGTAATTGACCAATCCATTAGTAACGGTGAAAGGGGTGCAAAGATGGGGCACATGATCCGCCGGGCAATTGAAAAGCGGAAGAATCATCTGATAAAAAAGCTATTAAGCTCCGGAATCTACAAAAGAAATGATTTGCATTTATTTCAATTAACTTTGTCAGAACTTGAAGAAGAGTGCAAACGTGCTGTGAAATAACTTAAACCCCTGATCGACAGTGATCAGGGGTTTATAAATGTGCCAGTTAATCTTCCAGCTTCAAAATCCTCATAGGATCAAACTCGATTTCTTTTGCTCCCTCTGGCGGAACGGCATCGAAAAGCGTATGATTCTTCTCTGCTTCAATCACCTTGAATTCAACAAGCTGAGGCAAGTCATCGTTCGATATCTTTACTCCGTCTTCATATCTGAACTCATTGATCACCCAATCCGTTTCCTGGTCAAACCAGTATTCAACCTTCGAACCGTCATTAAACGTAATTTCGTACATGTCTGCCTTTCTTCCGACATACGTGGTCTCTCCCAGTTTATTAATTTGATCAGGGCCCAGTCCTTCAAAAATATCCTGTGTCATTTGGGAGATGGAGTTATCAAGTTTTTCAGATGTGTAGACATGGTCATCTTTATAATAAGTAAGGCGTGTGGTTCCATCTGAGACTTCGTAATTCCCGTTTTCGTACTCCTGCCTGTTTTTTCGGCCTGACATATAGGAAATTGTCTTTTTTCCTTCGGGTGATACTTTAACTGTATAGATGACAGGCACAGTCTCTTTTTCTTTCTCTTTGTCACTTTCTTTGTGCTCAAGAGGTTTGTCCATTTCAAGGAATTTGTCCCCAATCAGCTCGTTCAGCGTTTTTTCGATGGCTGCTTTTACCGGAGGGGTATTCCAGGCTGCAAGGCAAAGGATGAAAAGGGATGCGCATATGAGAGCTGCACGTTTGAAATAGGTGTATGGCTTCTTTTTCTTCCTGGCTGAAATCATGACAGCTTCATCTTGTAAAACGAGATCAAGGGCTTCTTCAAGCTGCAGATATTCCTCAAAAGCCTGAGAACATCCGTCACACTCTCCAATGTGTTCAAGCAAGGCATCCTGTTCTGCTTCAGAAAGCTGGTCGAATAGGAGAATCCGGTCCCGGCACGTTTCGCAGTTCATTTAGAGCACCCCCTTACTTTTAAGTGCTTCCAATAGTTTCTTGCGTCCCCTGAATACCCTTGTTTTGACCTTTGCTAGAGTAATATTGAGCAGAGAGGCGATTTCATCATACGAATGGCCCTGGTTTCGCAGAATCAGAATGTTTTTCGTTTCTTGATCAAGTGATTGAAAAACTTCTTTTACTTCGAGCATCATTTCTTTTGAGAGAAAAGCACGTTCAGGAGTTTCGCTGTCCATGGAGCCATGGCGTTTCAATTCTTCGCTTGCGTGCGAAACAGCATCCTGAGTGCGTTTAAGTTTCCGCAAGTGATCATAGGCTGTATTTTTAGAGAGGATGGTAATCCAGGCTTCCATGTTTTCAGGGAGTGTTCTCGTTGAATCCGAGAAATACCGGAAAATCTTGATGGAAGCATCCTGGATAATATCATCGGCCAGAGAGGGATTTTTTATGATTTTTCTGATCGTTCTCTCCATTCTGGGCCGGTGCGTTTCTATCAGCTTTTCAACATTCACGTTCTTCTTCCCACCCTTTTGCCTTACTGACATGACGTATTTCGTTTCATATTGTTTCGGTTATATGTAAAGAATGCAGGAAATTTATCAAACATCTGTCATTATAGCAGAGGAAAACGCCTTTATTGGTCCTTTTTTCTATAAAAAATTCAATTTTTAGGTTTAAGGTGATAGAAAACAGGGAAATTAAAATATTGCCCAATTTATTGGAGTTATTTGGCATGCCTTACAAAATCATTCATTTGGCGCTTTTTTCAAGATTGAAGTAAAATAAGAGAAGGAAATGAGCTAGAAGCAGGAGGAGAAACATCGTGCACAGAAACCAGAAATTCTACACCTATTTGCAGCAGCGTGCTCCGCAGTTAACAGAGGAATGGTATGAATCCATTGACCGGTCAGAAACTGGAGGGGTTTATACATCCAATGATCCGGAAGTCATTAAAGCGCTTAAAGCGCAAAATCAGGAATTTCACCAGCGGTTTATTCAAGTCTTCTCAGAAGAAGATGTGGACTTTATGGAATTGTTCGAGGAGTGGATTGTACGCATTGCAAAGGACGGCGAGCATTTAAGCACACCGATTCAATTTGTGATCAAAGAGTTTATGCGTACACGAAGCCAGTATTTAAAAGAGGTCGCAGCATTTATTCGAATGTATCCAAATGAGTATACAAGCGAGAAAATAGAGGCAATAAAAGATCTGATCGTAAGAGCTCATGACAGAGTGATTTATCATTTTGTCGTTGAAACACAAAGAACGTCAGAACTGCAGCTTAAAGCCCAGCAGGAAATGATTTATGAACTGAGTTCACCCGTGATTAAATTGAAAGGTGAAACGGCACTTCTTCCTCTAGTAGGAGATATAGATACAGCACGTGCAAAAATGATACTCGAAAATACACTGAAGCAGTGCACAGAAAAAGGTGTCGCTCATTTATTCATCGATCTGTCAGGGGTAGTGATGATCGATACAATGGTTGCACACCAAATCTTCCAGCTGATTGATGCTCTGAATTTAATCGGCATTAAATCCACGCTCTCAGGCATCCGTCCGGAAATTGCCCTTACGTCGATGCAGCTTGGACTTACGTTTGAAAACGTTTCGATCAAATCAACCTTGTCAAAAGCGCTTGAAGAAGAAAATAAATAAAATGAGAGCGGACACGTCGTCCGCTCTCATTTTATTTTCTCAAGAACTGCAGCTTCAATTTTATGCAAAACCGTCGTCATTTTCCCGTCTATATCCTTTTCCGTTACACCGACTACTTTCCAGCCCTGTTTCCGTAGATAATTCCTTTTGCCGAGATCTTCTATTTTTTCTGCATCCATCAGGCAGCGGAGAGCAACTCTGTAATAGGGAAGAACCAAATCAAGCGTGTAAGGCCCGCACTTTTCTTTGACCCTGACATAGTAGCCATTGTTCCGGAGAGCTGTGTAGAGGCGCTTTTGCACCCTGTTTTCAAAGGTGATTGCCTCTTTGTTTAAATGGGGATCAGGGTTTTTGTGAAAACGGAACAGGACAATAAATAACGGCATCCATATTAAAATAAGAAAGATAAGGGTAATCTGTGTCAAACCTGTCACCTCTGTCTATACGTTCTTTTAACAGGATGTGCCCTGTATTCCGCTGTTATTCGTGGTAAAATAATGAAGATCATGCCGTTCATCATTTTAGTCTGTCAGTGTGTTTAAGCAACTCAACTCACATTAGAAAGAAGTGGAAGGATTGAAACTAAGTATACTCGATCAGTCCCCGATTTCATCCGGATCCTCAGCGGGAACAGCTCTGAGGGAATCAGCCCGTCTTGCCAGGGCAGCTGAAAAAATGGGCTATCACCGCTACTGGATAGCAGAGCATCATGACATGCCCGGTCTTGCCTGTCCTGCTCCTGAAATTATGCTGAGTTATATCGGAGCAGAAACAGAAAAAATCCGCATAGGTGCCGGTGCTGTTTTGCTCCCGCATTATAAGCCCTATAAAGTCGCAGAAACCTTTCATATGCTCTCTGTGCTTTTCCCGGGAAGGATAGATCTTGGCATCGGCAGGGCACCAGGGGGATCGGCAGAAGCAACAATGGCGTTATCAGACAATTTCCTGGAAAATGTCCGGACAATGCCGCACAAATTTAAAGAGCTGCTTCATTTTATTCACGGTGATTTTCCTGAAGAAAATTTCTATTCCAGTCTGAAAGCAGCACCGGTGCCTGCGGTCCCGCCTGAAGTGTGGCTTCTTGGGACAAGCATAAAGAGCGGAAGGCTTGCTGCGCAGACGGGAACAGCCTATGCATTTGGAGAGTTTATGAGTGACAAAGACGGGGTTGACATGCTAAAAGAATACAAAACCCGCTTTCAGCCAAAATATGAGCTGAAACAGCCGAAATCACTGCTTACTGTGAGTGCTGTATGCGCTGATTCCACTGAAAAAGCAAAAGAGCTGGCCGGGAGTCTCAGACTTTGGCGAATTCAGCAGCTGAAGGGCATCACCGGTGGCATTCCGTCGGTTGAAGAAGCAAAATCCTATACATACAGCCGGGAAGAACGTGAGATGCTGAAGAGCTCAGAAGGCAAATTAATCGCAGGCAATCCCGCAGAAGTGAAAAGGAAGCTGATTGGCATGGCGGGAAAATACGGCGTGAACGAAATCATGATTGTTACGATTACACACAGCTATGAGGACAGGCTGAGATCGTATGAACTGATTGCAAATGAAATGGGAGAGATGATGACATGAAAAAGACGGCAGTACTCATCATGGCCATGCTTTTGCTCATCCTGACAGCATGCGGAAACAAAGATCAGGAGCAAAGCGCTGACAAGCCAGTTAAAAAAGTAGATAAAAATCCAATTGTCACCATTACAATGGAAAATGACAAGCAAATCAAAGTAGAGCTGTATCCGGAAGTCGCGCCAAATACGGTTGCAAACTTTATTTCACTGATTAACGATAAGTTTTATGACGGACTGATTTTTCACCGTGTGATTCCTGAGTTTATGATTCAGGGAGGAGACCCTGACGGAAATGGAACAGGCGGTCCAGGCTATTCGATTAAAGGAGAGTTCAGTTCAAATGGCTTTGAAAACAGCCTGAAACACGAACGTGGCGTTATCTCAATGGCGCGCTCACAGCAGCCTGACAGCGGAGGTTCGCAGTTTTTTATTATGGTGGCTGACTATCCAAGCCTTGACGGCGAGTACGCCTCTTTCGGGAAAGTAACGGAAGGTATGGATGTGGTCGATGAAATTGTTTCAGTTGAAACGGAGAACGATAAGCCGCTTGAAGACCAGAAAATGAAATCTGTTACTGTTGAAACATTCGGCGAGAAATACAGCGAGCCGGAAAAAGCAAAATAAAAAGTTTACCCCCTGCCATGATGGCAGGGGGTTTTATGGCCGTATGATAAAGCTCGTGCTGCCGCCCAGTCTGTTTTTTAAGATATCTACTCCCTCAGGACTGAGGACAACTTTTCCGTCGCAGCAAACAAAATTGTCCGGATCGATTTTCCCTGTAATGAAGCATTTTTTCTGTGGCTCAAATTTTCTGATCGTGATGGAATGGTGGTCTGCAAATATTTCAACATGATCATAGCGTTTAATGCCTAAATACTTTCTCCATTTTTGAGGCAATGTGACTCTGCCTTCTGAATCCATTTTTCTTAGCACGGTCTGTGTTCTCATTGTATTCCATCCTAATATGTATTTGCACATGCCTTAAGCGCTTTCTTTCTGTTTTCTGCATGTACGGCTCTATTGAAAAGTTTATTTCATGACCATTAAACCGTGCTGAATGAAACCTTAAAATTTGCTTAAATATGTGACAAATTGCCCGGAATTCATATGAAATAAAGGGAATCGGGGCTTTCCGGCCTGAAAGGGTGATGAACATGCGTGAAAAAACTGATTTACCACCAGGTGAAATCAGTTTCAGATGGAACTATTTTCGTGATAAATGCATGATCTTCTTCTGAAAGTCCGTAAACGGCAAGTTCAGTTCCCCAGTGACCGGAATGCAGAACTGTCTCACCGCTGCTGATCAAATTTACCGTAAACCATTTAAGGCGGCCGTTCGTTACGTGGTTCTTTATGAGAAAATCAGAAAGAGCATGTGTTTTCTTTTCGGTGAAAATACAGAGGTCCCCGTCATCGGTCATAACAGTTATTCCTTCAAATTCCTTGAGTTCATTGATTGCAGCTTTCTCATCTTTCCAGCAATGAATCTCAACCGTATCTGCCTTTGTGAGGAAATAAGATATGATTTTTTCCCAATAGGTATATGTTTCTCCGACGGGACTCTGAAAGCCTGAATCATCAGGCGAATAGGAAGGAATTGCAAGCAGTACATTTCGGTTCAAATTACATATGCTCCTTTTCAATGTTTTTACACAGAAATAAGGAAGGAATTTCTTATTTTCTCTCCTCGTATTCTTCATATCTTGCTTCATGTTTGCTTTCATTTAAGGGAATTTCATTCTGATAGTTTCGAACGAGGCCGTTGTCAATATCATTCATGGGTGTGTACTCATTGTTAGGCAGCCTGCGGTTTTTTCTAAGGAGATTAAAAAGGAAAAACCCGACGGCAGCAACGACGCAAATCAGATAAACAGTTTCCAAGCACAGCACCTCCAAATGTTTGTGAGTTAATAGTTCTTGTTAAATGTACGTGAATCCTGCATGATTTGTAACCGACTTCAAAAATAAAGAAATAATACCAATATTTTCTTGATTATCAGTTACACCTGTCATAAAATTATTACATATGAAAAAACAAATGAATGGAGACAGTTTACTTAAGGTTCTGGATGCTCTCTCCAATCCTTACCGGCTGAAAATTATAGCCGTCCTTCATAAGGACCGGCAATACGTCAGCCAGATGGCAAGGGAGCTTGGCATCAGCCGCCCGCTATTATATTTGCATCTCAAGAAGCTTGAAGAAGCGGGACTGATACAGGGAGAGCATGAAATTTCAAACGATGGGAAAGCAATGAAGTATTTTGAGCTTCTGCCCTTCAGTGTTCCGCTCGATGCCGGAATCATTGCAGAAGCATCAGAAAGCATATCTGATAAAAAGAAAGAATAATTGTGCAGAACGAAAAGGAGATATTTTATGGGGGATATTATTACTTTAGTAGGGCCATTGTTATTCTTGATCATCTTCATCATTCTTCCCTTAATTTTTATTATCCGCTATTTCAAACGGATGGAAAAAAGAGCCGAAGAGAGACTGAAACTGGAGAGAGATCATGCGGCTTTTCAGCAGGAACAAGTAAAAGTAAACGAAGAGATAAACCAAAGACTGACTTCCATTGAAAAAATGCTGAAGGAAGTGGAATGAAAAGGAGAGGAGCGCAATGGCTGAAAATAGCAGCATCTGGCAGGGGGAGCTTGTCAGACTCAGGCCTGTTCAGCCGTCTGACTGGGTGAAGTTTCACAAGGACGGGATGGATTCAGAGATAGCTAGACTCAATGATGCTGTCTATGGCCCAAGATCAGAAGAGGGAACAAGACGATGGACAGAAGCTGAGACGGAAAAGGGCTGGAACGGGGATTCGGTCAGACTTTCAATTGAGAATGCAGCGGGGGAATTTGCAGGCAGCATCAGCACGGATAAGTGCGATCCCCGAAACGGCACATTCAGCTATGGCATCAGTATATTCAGAGAGTACTGGAGAAAGGGATATGCAGGAGATGCCATCAGAATTGTGCTTCGGTATTTCTTTGAAGAACTGCGCTATCAAAAAGCAAATGCCCATGTGTACAGTTACAATGAGGCTTCGATCAGCCTGCACAGAAATCTGGGCTTTCAGGAAGAAGGCAGAATGCGGAACATGATCTATACGAAAGGCAGCTATCATGACCTGCTGCTGTTTGGAATCACCAGGGAAGAATATAAAAAAATCTCAGAGCCGCTCAGGCTCTGAGACTTTTTATTGATTTAAGAATTTTACGCAAACCGGATAAGGCACATGAACACCTGACTGCAGAAGAGACAGTTTGCCTGTTTCGCGGTTTCTTTCAAACAGGATCAGGCTGCTGCTTTCCTGGTTGGATGCAATCAGGAAGTTTTCAGTTGGGTCGAGTGCGAAGTCACGCGGCCAGTTTCCTTCAGTGGACGTTCGTTCGACGAATGTCAGTTTACCTGTGTCGCTGTCTGTTTTGAAAACGGCGATGCTGTCATGCCCGCGGTTGCCGGCATACACGAATTGTCCATCAGATGAAATGTGAATCGCAGAACCCTGGCTGTTTTCTGTGAAATCCTCCGGAAGAGTCGAGATATACTGAAGCTCTGTGAAGCTGCCGTCTTCCTTGTAGTCAAGTACAACTACTTCGTTGCTGAGCTCTGTCAGCAGATAAGCAATTTTCCCGTTCGGGTGGAAGGTTAAATGTCTCGGTCCGCTTCCTCTTTTCAGGTGAAGGCTGAAAACTTCATAAAGTTCACCGTCATTTAGTTCATACGTATAAAGTTTGTCAGTGCCAAGATCAATTGCAGCGACGTATTTTTCATCCGGCGTGAAGCCTGCATAGTGGGCGTGGGGAGCGTCCTGTCTTTCTTCATTAGGCCCTGAACCTTCATGCTTGCGGATAGAGAGGGCGGATGAAAGAGTTCCGCTTATCACATCCATCTCATGTGATTCAATCGTTCCGTTATGGTAATTTGCAGATACAACAAACTGGTTGCTTGAATCGACACTTACGTGGCATGGTGATGCTCCTTCGCGAAGCTGCCTGTTAAGCTCCGTCAGTTCCCCTGTTTTCTCATTTCTGGAGTAGGCAACCAAGCCTCCTGCTTCGCCGTCTTTTCCAATCGCATAAACGAAACGGTTATCTTTGCTTAAATTTAAGTATGTAGGACTGCCGATCTCAGCTGCAACGACTGGTTCACTCAGTTTCTTTGCATCTGTATCCAGTGTAAAGGAATAAATCCCTTTGCTGTCTCCCTTTGTATATGTACCAATATACCCGCTGTATTTCATCTTTTATCCTCCTCTAATTGGTATGTCTTTATTTTAGCATAAATCCCGCCAAATCAAGCTATTAACCGTATACCCATATCCTTGTGTGCGGAAAACGTCTGTTTTTGTCGAAAGGGGCGGGGGCTAACGCATCAAATAGTGTAACCTCTTAGACAAACTCTTACTAAGATATAAAGTACTGCACTGCTTTTAGAAAGGAGCAATGAATTTGGATCTATTCAGCTTGAAAAATAAAACGGCAATTGTTACCGGCGGAGGAAAGGGGCTCGGCGCACAAATGGCAAGAGTGCTTGCACTTGCGGGAGCTAATGTTGTCGTATGTTCAAGGGATTTGGAGGCATGCGAAAAGGTCAGTGGCGAACTGGTTTCTTTCGGCGCCCAGTCCCTTGCGATTGCCTGTGATGTAACAAGCCAGAAGGATATCCAGAATGTCATCGACCAGACGGTAGCTCAATTTGGAACAATTGATATCTTAATCAACAACAGCGGTACCTCATGGATGGCGCCTGCGCTTGAACTCCCCGCCGATAAATGGGACAAAGTCATGAATGTCAATGTCAGGGGGGTCTTTCTTTTCAGCCAGGCAGCTGCCAAAGTAATGAAAAGCCAGGGCTCGGGCAAGATCATCAATATCGCCTCAGTGACAGGAATGGGAGGGACTCCCGCAGAGCTTATGGATACGATTGCCTACAGCACAAGTAAAGGAGCTGTCATCAGTTTTACGAAGGACCTTGCAGTAAAACTCGCTCCGGACAATATTCAGGTAAATGCAATCGCACCGGGCTTTTTCCCGACGAAAATGACAAAAACGATTTTAGAAAAAGAGAATGCGGCCATATTAAAAGGGGTGCCTGCCCGCCGCTTTGGTACAGAAGGCGACCTTGACGGTGTTATTCTGCTGCTCTCGGGAAAAGCATCCGATTATATAATCGGCCAGGTATTAGTTGTGGATGGCGGAATAACTGCACTAGTTTAAGAAAAGCCTGTAAATGTCGCCACAAATGAGTAGGTATCACATGTAAAAGTGGCATTACTCCATGTAATGGCGCCACTAATAAAGGTTCCTCAAGTAGAAAAGTGGCAGCATTCTGGTGAGTGGTGCCACTAATCGGGGTTCCTCAAGTAGAAATGTGGCATCACTCCGAGTAATGGTGCCACAAATGAGGGTTCATTATCTAGAAAAGTGGCATCACTCCGAGTAACAACCCGAAACAGAAAAAATCCGAACTGATGAAATCTCAGTTCGGATTTTATTGTATATAAGCTTCTTTTATTGTCGTCTGAAACCAAGGTCATATAAAGCTTTTCTCATGTTAAACTTTGTTTCGATATGATTAAAATCAAGGCCGAGACTCATGATGGTCTGTGCGATTTCAGGACGAAGGCCTGTAAGCACAGTATGGATGCCGCTGATTTTGAGTGCACTGACGATTTTGAAAATCTGATCTGCCACCATAGTATCAATAATGGGAACTCCGGATACATCCAGGATGACTTCTTCAAGATTCAGGCGTGCGCCTTCTCTAAGGGAAACTTCCATGATCAGTGCGGCCCTTCTTGTGTCAACCGCTCCAACAAGAGGAATGACGGCGATTCCTTCTGCCACAGGCACAACGGGAACAGACAGCTCTTCCAATGCTGAATAAGCCACTTCCATTAACTCATTGCTGTGGTTTTCATACACACTGCCGGTCACACTGCACGCTCTGTCAATCAGCGGATCAATCATTTTGGAAACATCCAGCATGGTAATTGCATAAAAATTGTTTTTATGAAGCTCTTCTGTCAAAGTGTCCCAAACAGCCGTCCTGTATGCCCCGATCGCACGGAGGCACTGGGCCAGCGGGACGTCATAATGGATGGCTCTCTTTGCTATTTTCATGCTCCACTGGTCTACTTTTCCCTCAACTTTCACATCACACAGAGCCTGTCCCAAATAACCGATCAGTTCTTCCCGGTAGGCAATTCGCTCTTCTAATGGGAATCCCGAATTCTCCAGCTGCTTAGTATGCTTGGCATCCTGGACGTTCGGAATATTCAAAGTAATTTCACGTGCGTTTTCCTGAATCTTATTGCCTATATAATGCAGTTCGTCTTTCATGAAAGTTCCCCTTTTAACCGATTGAATAGATTAAGTATATAGGATTGAAAGGGAAATAGACAGGTGAGGGGGAGAGAAAATTTAATCGTGCAATCAAGCGGGAGTTATGACTCCCCTTTCCTTGAAATTCTCTCAATAATTGCTCCCAGCTCGTCAGGACGGTGAAATTCAATAGGAGATACCCCTTTTTCAAATTGAATGCTGTCCGCTTCTACGAGGAGGACATATCTACCGTTGATTTTTCCTAAATGAATGTTTTCCCCGTAGTCTGCAAGGAGTCCTTTAATAGAAGTTTCCCCGAGCTTCATCTTCAGCTCGGCTTCAGGTGTATGCTCCACAATTTGCGCAGCCGCTTCAATGACCTGATGGGTATCCAGACGCTCCTGAATTTCCCGCTTCTCGCTTGCTTCCCAGATTTCCATGTCTTGTTCGAACTGCTGGCGTTCCTGGCTGTTCTCTTCATACGTCTCAAGGACATGCTCCTGAACCATGCTCATGACTTGAGTTTTCATGATCTCAGGCATGGATTCGCCGTATTCGACAAACTTCAGAAAATCTTCAAAGTAGCGTGCATGTGACGCCTGATGAATTTTAAGCTCGCCGGGCTCTGTCATTCCTTCTTCAGGCATGTGGGGATATTGGATGGATTTCATATTTTTCGTCGTAATTGCCATCTGCACATTGCGGATCAGAGTTGATTCATCCGAAATGGAAGCCACTTTAGGTTCAAAATCACATTTTAAAATAAACACAAATGAATCCTCAAAATACTTCTCAGGTGTTGCCGACAAAACAAGGAATGCTCCGCCACGGACGGCGCTTGCATCGAGATAGGCAGAAACGAACTTTTCGCCGGCTTCTTTAAAAGCTTCCTTTGTTTCCGCTGTCAGTGCGCGGTGAAAGAGATTATAGTTCGGGTTTGAATCGAGTTCATAACCGGGTTCGACTACGAAGTGTCCGAGTTTTGTAGGGACCTGTTCGCTCCGGGGATGTTTTTCGACCTTCCGTTTTACTATTTTCTTCAGCTCGCCGTCCAGAAAGTCCTTCAGGGCGTTCTGCTCGTACTCTTCCGCCGTTAATGTTTGAAAGTGCTTGTACTGTTTATTGGCATTCTCGTCTTTTCCGTCCACCTGGATCAGATAGAATGAGAGATAATTAATCTTGAATTCCACTGGAATCACCTGCTTCTTTTTTCAGTTCTTCAAGTGTAAAAGATTGGCCATAGGGAGTCAATCGGCAGGATGGAAAATGGAGAAGCGGAAGTCTGATAGAATCTAAATGTATAGAATTTTCAAAAAAAGGTTGCCTGTTTTCGGAATACTGGATATACTTCTAATAACTAATCGCATTTCACGCCTATGGAATTAGCCTTCCTGTGATCCGTGATGACGGTTAGCACCAGTGAACATATGACTAACTCTTATTGCTGTTTTGTCTATGGAAGAGATTTCTTAACGTTGACAAAAGCCGGCTGCCTTTTTGCGCAGCCGGCTTTTTTATATCTACTAAAAGGGGATGAAGCAAATGATGAATTTTAACTTGTCTGAAGAACAGAACGCTGTAAGAAAAATGGTCCGTGATTTCGTTGATAAAGAGATTAACCCGTACATTGCCGAGTGGGATGCGGAAGGTCATTTTGAACCGTCTATTTTGAAAAAACTTGCAGATCTTGGATTGATGGGAATCTGCGTGCCGGAGGAATACGGCGGCAGTGCCATGGATTATAACACTCTAGCGATTGTGTGCGAGGAGCTTGAACGCGGGGATACAGCCTACCGTACTGCCGTTTCCGTTCACACCGGCTTAAACAGCCTGACGCTGCTGCAGTGGGGAAATGAAGAACAGAAGCAGAAATACCTTACTCCGCAGGCAAAAGGGGAAAAAGTTGGAGCGTTCGGCTTAACAGAACCGAATGCAGGGTCCGACGTTGCGGCTTTGCAGACTTCAGCGGTTTTGGAAGGCGATCATTACATACTGAATGGTCAGAAGACGTGGATTTCTCTTTGCGACTATGCTGATCACTTTCTTGTATTCGCTTACACAGATAAAAGCAAAAAGCACCACGGCATTTCGGCGTTTATCGTGGAGCGCACGATGCCTGGCTTTTCGTCCAAAGCCATTAAAGGCAAGCTTGGCATTCGCGCAGGGAACACAGGTGAAATCTTTTTTGACAACATCCGGGTGCCGAAAGAAAACCTTCTTGGCCAGGAGGGGGATGGCTTTAAAATTGCCATGTCCGCTCTTGATAATGGACGGTTTACCGTTGCAGCCGGCGCCTGCGGACTCATTCAGGCGTGTATTGAACAGAGCGTCAACTACTGCCATGAGCGGAAAACATTCGGAAAAGAGATTGGCAAACACCAGCTTGTTCAGCAGATGATCGCCAAAATGGAAGCCGGGTATCACATGTCCCGCCTCCTTGTCTTCAGAGCAGGATGCCTTAAAAACGAAGGAAAACGAAACACAAGGGAAACGTCCCTCGCCAAGTGGCAATCCTGTGATTTCGCAAACGAAGCGGCAAACGATGCGGTACAGATCCACGGTGCGTACGGTTATTCCAATGAATATCCGGTTGAACGATTCCTTAGAAACTCTAAAGCACCTGTCATTTACGAGGGAACAAGAGAAATTCATACCGTGATGCAGGCGGAGTATGTGTTAGGGTACAGAGAAGATAAAACGCTTAGCCATATGCTTCCGAGCTGGCCGTTTGAGGAAGAGAGGGAGAAGGTTAATAACTGAATAATACTCTTTCAGGTAAAAGAAGCAGGCTAAAACGTTCAGCCTGCTTCTTTTTCTATTATGTTTGAATTAATCCTTTTTCTCTATAAGGATCTGAACCTCTGTTAAAATGTTCTCAACAATTTGATCGGGCTGAAGGCTGATCATGTCAGTGTGCAGCAAATCAATCAGCGGACCTGTAGCTCTGTAGTTGTTTTCAATCAGCCATTTTTGAATACGCGAATAAATGTCAATGAACGTATCTTTTCCTGCCATTCCTTTTGTAATCATCGATAAGTACATTCCTTCAGGTATTTCACTTAAAAAGGGAGAATCCTGGAGCTGTCCTGCCGGCATACCGACCTCAAGATCTTTCATCAAACTCTGAAATTCCTTCTGATTGAATCGTTGATTCACATTTATATGATGATGAATTAACAGAAGGTTTCCTGATGGAATCATCTTTTCTTTTTTCGCCAGTTCAATCAGTTCATTAAAATAATGGACATACACACTTAAATTAGCACGCTCAGTCTGCTTTCTCAAAGAAAGAATCTTCCTTGCAGGCTGCCATGAAGTCGTAATAATGGAATCAGAGGGAGAATCAGAATGGATGATTGTTAATTCCTTTTCCATATTTTCAATTCGCTGATTGATGGATGCAGCTGTTTTCTTTAATTCGTATATTTCATCCTCGATTTCATCACGCTTCTTTTTCATGACAGACAGCTGATTTGATAGGCTGTCTTCCTCAAGCATTTTGCTTATGTCCCCAATGGAAAAATTCAGCTCTCTCAAATTTTGGATGATTCTGATCTTGGCAATATCCTTAAAGGTATAGTAGCGGTAGTTTGTGATCTTGTTCAGCCCTGCTGGTTTTAACAGGCTGATTTGATCGTAATAGCGTAATGTTGAAGCAGCTGTGCCGCATAGCTTGGCAGCCTCACCGATTGTGTAGTAGTCTTTTTCATCCATTTTGACACCTCTTGTCTTCTTTTGCGCCTGAGAAAAGTATAACAAATCATCCTATTTTTAAAAAAGAGGTTGACCTTAAAGCTGCTTTAAGGCTGATAATCATGCTTATCAATCAACAAGGAGAAGATTTTACAGTGAAGAAAACAGCCATAATAGTAGCAGCAGTTCTATTTTTTAGCACAGCAGGAGCTGCCGGTTATTTATCCATTCCATTTACAATTTCAAAAAACAATCAATTTCATAAACAGCTGAATCAGTCTGATTATGACAGTCAGAATACAATGAACAGGTTAACTGAAATCATGGACAAAAATGAGGCGGACTCGTTGTTTATTATGGAAGGCCAGAACGTGCTTGCCGAATACGGAGAGAGTGATCAAATTTCAAATGTTGCCTCCGTCAGAAAAAGCCTCATTAGTGCTCTTTTTGGAATTGCCGAGTCAAAAGGATTAATCAATGTAGATCAAACACTGGAGGAGCTGGGGATTGATGACACGAAAAATCCGCTTTCTGAAAAGGAGAAACAAGCGACAGTAGAAGATTTGCTGAAAGCACGGTCCGGTATTTACATTACATCCTTGGGCGAATCAAAAGATATGAAAGAAAAAAGACCTGAGAGAGGCACCTACAGCCATAACGAGCATTACTACTATAACAACTGGGATTTTAATACTCTAGGCGTCATTTTTGAACAGGAGACAGGTACATCCCTAGGTGAAGCTTTCTACGAATGGATTGCCAAACCAACAGAGATGAAGAAATTTCAGCCGTCAAATGTGGTTTATCAGGAGTCAGAAGAAACTTCCATGCCAATGTACAGATTCTACATGTGCGCAGAAGACCTTGCGAGGTTCGGCTCGCTTTATGCCAATGACGGGAAGTGGAGAGATAAGCAAATCATTCCTGAAAATTGGATTGATGCCAGTTTTGAAGCGTACTCTGAAATAACCGATGTCGACAGATTTACGGGGTACGGCTATTTATGGTGGCTGGAAAAGCAAAAGGATCAAATGCTGCAATGGGCGGTTGGCGCAGGGGGACAGTATGTGGTTGTAGATAGAGAAAGCAAGATCTCTCTTGCGATGATGAACAACACGGGGACGTCTCCATTGGGAGTGTTCTGGTACCGTACATTTGATGGAGGGGAAGAACCTTATTCAGATGTCAGGGACGTTTTTGAGCTCGCTAAAAACAGTATAATGAAAAGACAAAAGTAAACTGCTGCCCCTTATGCTTATGCTGAGGGGCATTTTTTATGAGATGCTGTTTTTTCAGAAGGTAACGACTGTACGTTTTTGATACAAAAGGAAGGAGATTCGCGGATTGTAAAGAAGTAAGGTTAGAGAAGCGAAATCATTTACTGAAAGAGAGGGACCTCACCATGCATTCACAGACGATGTTTATTGCGGGACATGCGCGCCTGCCTGCAGGAATGGCGGCGAAGAACGTATACGATATGCTGACCATTACGGTTGAAATTGATAAAAGATATGCGGTGATTCTTGAAGCCTCCTGCACCCTTGCAACGGAGCACGGAAGAGATTTTGTCGGACGCCTTCTCCGGGGCTACAGCCTCCAGAACGGGGTGGATGAAGTCACTGAGCATGTCAGGGAACATTACTGCGGAAAAGCCATCCATGCCATCATCGCTGCGCTGTCTGATTTGCATTTTCAATATCAGCAGCTGAAGATTGAACGGTGAGGACATGAAAACAGAAACGCTGATGAATATCCCTTTTCCGTGCATGATGACTACGGACGAGCAGGTGATTGTACAGGCCAATGCCTCTTTAAAGAAGCTGAGTGGCGGTATGGAAACTGATGGACGCCATATCAATCAAGTATTTGACGTGTGGGATGAGCTTGGCGGCGGGAAGCTGATTCAGGCTGCATGCGGCAACACCAGCTGTATTTTCATAAAAACGTCCATACAGGATTCAGCGGACTGCCTTTATATTGGCACGATTTCGACTGAGCTTGTTTCATTGATTGATGAACTGAAGGAATCAAAGCGGATTAACCGGGAACTGGATGCGATTATTGATAATTCCTATGACGGCATTTACATAACAGATAAAGATGGGGTCACTCTCAGGACGAACCGTGCCATCGAGCGGATTACAGGCATACCAAAGGAATATTACACAGGGAAAAATGTAAACGCTCTTATTGAGCGCGGGATTCTTGAAAATTCAGTGACCCATAAAGTGATGGAAAAAAGAAGAAGCGTGTCAGTGGTGCAGCTCAACCGGACAGGAAAAGAAACGCTGCTGACAGGAAACCCTGTCTTTAACGACAAAGGGGAAATTGAGAGCATTGTTACGAATATCAGAGATCTGTCTGAGCTGAACGATTTGCAGAATGCTCTCAGAAAAGCAACGAAACTCAATGACAGCTATAAAAGGGAAATTGAACGGCTGAAGAGTAAAAACAGCAGCATCAGTGACGTTATCATTGAGAGCGAAGAGCTTGCGGCCATTTATGAAACAGCCGACAGAATTGTCAACGTGGAAGCGACCGTCCTCATTCTTGGTGAGACAGGTGTCGGGAAGGATGTGCTTGCCCGCTACATTTACAGCAGGAGCGGGCGGTCAGATAAAGGGCGGTTTATTAAAGTGAACTGCGGGGCCATCCCGGCGGATCTTCTGGAATCCGAACTGTTTGGCTATGAAGGCGGAGCCTTTACTGGCGCAAATAAACATGGAAAGCCCGGGATGTTTGAACTTGCAGACGGAGGCGTCCTGTTTTTGGATGAGGTGGGCGAGCTTCCGCTAAATCTGCAGGTTAAGCTGCTTCGCGTGATTCAGGAGAAAGAAATTCAGCGGGTCGGTGCAACGGTTTCTAAAAAAGCAGATGTCCGGATTCTTGCTGCGACAAATAAGGACTTGAAAGAAATGGTTCAAAACGGAGAGTTCCGCGAAGATTTATTTTACCGTCTCAATGTTGTTCCAATTTTCATTCCTCCTCTCAGGAACCGGAAAAACGACATACTGCCGATTGTTACTTTCTTTTTGGAAAAAGCCAATCTGAAGTACGGCAAGAGCAAACGGATGGATGCAGCGCTGAAAGATTTCTTTTACACCTACAGCTGGCCGGGAAATGTCCGGGAGCTTGCCAATTTGGTTGAGAGGCTTGTGCTGATCAGTGAAGAGGATGTGCTGACACATGAGAATCTGCCGGCCGAGTACAAAGGGGAAGGGCCGATTAAGCTATCTGAAATTGTCACGTTAAAAGAAGCTGCTGAACTCGCGGAAGAAAAAATCCTGACTCTTGCCGTCCAAAAATACCGGACAACCTATGAAATGGCAGAAGCTCTGGACAGCAGCCAGCCGACGATTGTCCGAAAACTGAAGAAGTACGGACTTGCTGTCAGGCAGCCTGTCCACTAATTTGCCTGAGGAACGGCCTGTCGCCGGCACATCCTTCATACAATTGTCGAATATTCTGCGCTCTCCCCGTGGTACAATAAAGCATATTGAAACACAAGGAGAGAATTTTATGGAACAGACACATCGCTCAGGCAAGAATTACACGGCGATTATCGTAACCCTTTCCCTTGTCGTCAATGCCATCATCCTAGGCTTGTTCTTTTTGCCGATCGGATACGGCGGCGAGGTTACATTCGATATTCATATTTTTCCGCGGATCAATGCCGTACTGAACAGCTTCACCTTTGTCTTTTTAGTCATTGCGCTCGTATCGATTATTAAGAAAAACGTCAAGCTTCATAAAGGCTTCATACTGGCAGCCTTTACTACAACTCTGCTTTTCTGCGTGTCGTATTTGACCTATCATTACCTTTCAGTTGAAACGACCCGGTTCGGCGGAGAAGGAATCATCCGCAGCGTGTACTTCTTTATTTTAATTACACACAGCTTCCTCGCAGCCATCATTGTGCCGCTTGCGCTTTTCTCACTCGTGTGGGGATGGACTGGCCAGCTTGACAAGCACCGCAAAATTGTCCGCTGGAGCATGCCGATCTGGCTTTATGTAAGCTTTACAGGTGTTGTTGTGTATTTGATGATTTCCCCATACTATTAGGGAGCTCAGCTTTTGCTGGGCTTTTTTTTATGTTTTCAAAAGACGGAACTATTTTTAAAAGTATAATGACTATAATAGAACTTTTTTGAAACTTTTCCAGCATGTGTTTCCTCTAACAGCTGAAAGGAGAGGAAGAAGTGGACATACATACAGTAAAAAAAGCGATGAAAGGCAATGAAAAAGCCTTTGAAAAACTTATCAAACAGGAAAGTACAAAGCTGTATAAAACCGCGTTTATATATGTGAGAAACAAAGAAGACGCACTGGATGTTCTCCAGGACACAGTCTGCAAAGCGTTTATCTCGATCGGAACGTTAAAGCAGCCCGAATATTTCAGTACGTGGCTTATGAAAATTTTAATCAGAACAGCCTTTGAGCTGCTGAGAAAAAAGAAGAAAGCCGTTGCCATGGAAAGTGCGTTCCTTGAGAACGTTTCTTTTGTGCAAAAGGAAAATGACCTGGATCTTGTCCGTGCGATAAGCGGACTTAGTGAAAACTACCAGACCGTTATTCTCTTGTTTTATTATCACGATTTACCAATAAGGACGATTTCAGGCATGATGGAAAAACCGGAAAACACAGTGAAAACCTATTTGCGCAGAGCTAAAGCTGAGCTGAAAGCAGCCCTTGAAGGAGGAAAAGACCATGAACAAAAGCTGGTTTGACAGTCAGATCGATGATATTGCCGTACCGGAAGACGACATAATGGCCGCCGTGTCCCGCGGAATACATGAAGGCAAAAAACAGAAAAAGAAGAAAATGTTCGCTTCTGCCGGAGTTTTGTCAGGATCTGCAGCTGCCATCATCCTTGGAACAGGGTTTTTCTTTGCGCCAGTCAATGGGGTGCTCGCGAGTGTTCCACTGATTGGATCACTCTATGAACCGTTCTCTTCCTTTAAGATAGGAAAAGAACTTGCTTCAGCAGGACTGGTCAAGGAACTGAACGAGAAGGCTGAAAGCGGCGGAATAAGTATTACGCTGACAAGTGCTTATTATGAAGGAAATGTTGTCGGAATCACGTTTAAAGCCGAAGGGGAAAACCTGCCGGAGAAATGGAAAGAAGGCCCGAATGATCCCGCTTCCGGCTACAGCCTGTCATTATTTGACGGCAAAGAATCCAGTCAGCTGGCGGGCAGTCATTCACTCGTTGAAACAGAAAATGGATACATTGGAACGGCTGAGTATTACTTGGATGAAAAGAAGCTTCCCTCGGACTTTACTCTTCCGTTGACATTCACTTCAATTGCCGGAGAAAAAGGTGACTGGAAATTTGAAGTACCTTTAAAGCGGATTGAACCTAAGGTACTTGCCGTAAACGGAGTGTCGAAATCAGGAAGCGAATCGGTAACTATTCAAACTGTCGCAAAAGGGAAAGCGACGACAGTGATTGAATACAAAACGATTCTTTCAAACGAATATGACCAACTCTCTTTTAAGATAAAGGATGCAGGAGGCAAAGAACAGTTTCCAGTGAGCAGCGAGGTGATCCGTTCTGAGAAAAAAGCTGGAATGATCGTCACAGACTGGCGCGTGTTATATACAGATGATCTTTTAAAAAATGAAGATGTGTTAACAGTTCTTCCTGTTATTGAAAGGGATGAGTCTCCGACAATGGCTAAACTGTCACCAGCGCTTGTCGTTGAAAGCAGCCGGTTTGGCTATCAGCTGCGCGTGGAACAGTTGAAAAGAGATGGTGATCAGCTCATTGTTGATTATCATCTTTCAAATGCTTCTGGTGAGGCATTCAAAAAGGATGTACTCCAGAACTTTGCAGAAGGGGTTTCCATCAAAAACACAGAGACTTTTATGAACGGTAAAATAAGTATAGCTGCTGATCAGAAGGAACTCCGCTTTCAGTCGGTCTATGCCATTCCCTCTGAAACCGATATGAAAGATTTAACACTGTCTGTGCCGTTTGGTGTACTTAGCATGAACCGGCCTTCTGAAAAAATGGAGCCGATTAAAATAGAGTTGGAATAGGACGGTTTGTACCTGATATAAAATGATGCTCCCAACCTATAGTTGGGGGCTTTTTTAGTGGTGAAAACAGCAATCAGCCGCAGCAAAAAAAGAGCGAAGATGCCTCTTTTCTAGAAACCTTGTGACCAGGATACCTGCTCCATTAAAAAAAGAGGTCATCTCAGAGTCTCTAAACGAGCTAACAGTCCGAATCCAGTGTCTAACGATCCGAATCGCACCTCTAACAAGCGCGATACCCGGTCTAACGATCCAACTAGGCTTCTAACCGTCCAACGCCAAATCCATGCCGCACCGAGTTTGTGCTGCTAACTCAAGATTAGAACACTATCGGCTGGGCCTCGCACCGAGTTTGTGCTGCTAACTCATTTATACAACACTTTCGGGCTGGCCCCGCACTGAGTTTGTGCTTCTAAATCATGTATAGAACACTTTCGGTGGGGCTCCGCACTGAGTTTGTGTTGCTAAATGATTTATAGAACACTTTCGGCGGGGCTCCGCACTGAGTTTGTGCTGGTAAATCATGTATAGAACACTTTCGGCCGAGCCCCGCACCGAGTTTGTGCTGCTAACTCAAGTTTAGAACACTATCGGCTGGGCTTCGCACTGAGTTTGTGCAGCTAACTCATGCATAGAGCACTTTCGGCTTGGCCCCGCACTGAGATTGTGCTGCTAATTCATAATAGTCTAAAGCCAGCACCAATCAGCCCTTGATGCTCCCGAAGGTTTGGCACAGCACCCTCCATCATTCATTCCTGAATCCTCTGATTCAAAAATGAATCGCAAATACCCCGTAATCTCGACAAATTCAATTCAAAAATGAATCACCTCATTCTTTAAATCCTTTAAGATTCCCGTTTTACATCTTGGCACACTTCTTGCATCTATATAAGCAACAACAAAAAAGGGGGATTTAAGGATGCAGGCAACCGTCACACCGGAAATTGAACAAATGAGGAAAATGGTTAGGAGTTTTGTTGATCAGGAGGTTGAACCGTACGCTCAGCAGATTGAGGATGAGGACAGGATTCCGGATCATCTTGTGGAGCAGGCGAAGGATCTGGGACTGTTTGGGATCAGCATTCCTGAGGAGTACGGCGGTATTGGGCTGAATGCGGTCGGAAAGGCGGTCGTGCTTGAACAGCTCGGTCATACCCACAATGGGTTTGTCAGTCTGATCAGCGCTCACACTGGCATCGGAAGCACAGGACTGGTGAAGCTCGCATCAGAGCACTTAAAACAAAAATATTTGCCGGAAATGGCAGCGGGGAAAAAGATTGCTGCTTTTGCATTATCTGAGCCGGGTGCGGGATCTGATGCGACGAATCTTTCAACTCGTGCAGAAAAAAGAGGCAATCAGTGGATCTTGAACGGAACGAAGCATTTCATTACGAATGCGCCAGTTGCGGATGTGTTCACTGTTTTTGCTCTGACGGACAAGGATAAGGGAGCAAAAGGCGGAATCACCGCGTTTTTAATCGAAAAGGATTTTCCGGGATTTTCTCTTGGAAAAAAAGATAAAAAAATGGGTCTTCGCGGGTCTCATACGGCACAGCTGATTTTTGAGGACTGTATCGTTCCTGAGGAAAATGTGATTGGTGAGGTCGGGATGGGATACATGTCGGCACTGAAAATTCTCAGTGAAGGCAGGGTTGGCCTTGCTGCTAGGGCTGTCGGGTCATGCGACAAACTGATAGCGCTTTCAGCATCTTACGCAAAAGAAAGGGTACAATTCGGAAAACCGATTGCCGACAATCAGGCGATCCAATGGATGCTTGCGGATATGGCAACTGAAACAGAGGCAGCACGTACTTTGACTTACATGGCAGCATCTATGATTGACGAAGGGAAAAAAGTAATCAAAGAAGCATCGATGGCTAAGCTTTTTGCATCCGACGTTTTTAACCGCGTTGCGGACAAAGCGGTACAGATTCACGGCGGGATGGGCTATGTTTCCGACTATCCGGTTGAGCGCTTTTACCGTGATGCGCGAATTACTAAGATTTATGAAGGAACGAACGAAATTCAGCGTCTGATCATTGCTAGACGCGTGCTTGAAGAAAATTAGGCGACTGGGGGAATCAACATGCGCTGGACTGTGCTTGTACTGCTGTTTTTCGGAATGTTCATTAACTTTGCTGATAAATCCATTACTGGACTTGCGGCTGTGCCGATTATGAAGGAATTTAATCTTTCCTATGCCGACTGGGGTCTTGTGGGAAGCAGCTATTACTGGCTGTATCCGGTGACGGGTATTTTCGGGGCTGCCTGGGCAGACAGAGTCGGAGCGAAGAAGGTTCTCGGTTTTCTGATGCTTACGTGGGCTGTGCTGCAGATTGGAGTACTGGCCATTGCCGGTCTTCCGCTTCTTTTGCTTTACCGGTTTTTGCTCGGAGCCTTTGAAGGTCCGTTCAGTCCGATTGCCTATAATCACGCCAATACGTGGTTTCCGCCGAAGCTTCGCGGCCTGGCAAATTCCGTTGTCGTTTCAGGAGCAACTCTTGGAGCCATGGTCGCCGCTCCGATTTTAGTCGCCCTGATACACATGTTCGGCTGGAGGGTTGCGTTTGCAGTTCTTGGTCTGGCAAGCATTGTGTGGTTTGTGGCGATTCAGTTTACTAGAGATGTTCCTCGTGCAGATGAGCTTGAAGAAGAGGAAAAGCCAAAAGTGAAAAAACTCGAAAAACTTGATTTGAAAGCATTTATGCTGATGCTGTCAAAACCTTCCGCCCTTTTTACGACGCTTGCTTATTTTTCAACCTATCTTCTTGTCGTCTGGTTTGCCGTCTGGCTCCCTGTTTACCTTGTGAAGGTTGTCAATATGAGCAGCATGGAGATGGGTTATGCCGTTTCTGGCATTGGTCTCGTTTCAGTCGGCGTTTATATCGGAGTATCTGTTTTATCAGACAGAATGTTTAAGAAAAACAAAGACTGGAAGACCTCGCGTGTTTATGTTGTCGGTTACGCCATGATTATCGGGGCAGTGCTTCTTGCTTCTACTGCTCTTGTCACAAACGCTGTCTGGGTCATCATCGCGATGTGCCTTGCTAAAGGTCTTACATACGCCATCCTGACGATAGGACCGACGATCATGATTCAGCTTCTGCCTGACAGGGGAAATCTTATGACGAGTATTCTGACGTCTTCAGGGAATCTTGCGGGAATTGTAGGTCCGCTTATTACAGGGTATATCGTTGCTGCCGGCGGAGAAAACAGTGCAGCAGGGTTCGACTGGTCCATCTTGTTTATGGCCGGACTGATCGTTTTGTTCGGAGTCTTATTTACTGCATTTGTCAGACCGCAGCAGAAAATCGATTTTGCGCCCGAGCAGCAGGCCGCAATTGGCAAGTAGGGGGTATACATTGTGAAAAAAGGAATAGAACGGCCCTGGCACTCTTTTTACCAGCACAGGGATGTCCATCTGCCTGAGCAATCTCTCTACATGATGCTGCAGGATACAGCAGAGAGATACGGAAATCAGACGGCCATTTTGTTTGAAGGAGAAGAGACGTCATATTTGGAGCTTAAAGACCGTGTTGAAAGGCTGGCAGGAGCCTGGAGGGAACTGGGCCTTGTAAAAGGGAACCGTATTGGCCTGATGCTAGCCAATCACCCTGATTATGTTGTTTCGTACTATGCCGCACATGCACTTGGTCTTGTTGTGGTTCAGATTAATCCGATGTATACGGCCCGGGAGCTTCTTCAGATTGTGATGGACGCGGAAGTGACCGCTATCGTCGCAGATAAAGCGGGAAGAGAAACCATCAGGAAAATCAGTGATATCTTCACTTTCTCTTATACATTTGGTTCTCAGCCGGACGGGCAGGACGATTCATTTTCCAGTCTTGATCACTTGATTGAATCCGGGAAGCCTCTCCATCAGCCGGAAGAAATTGATGCAGCGGAAGATGTGGCGGTGATTCAGTACACAGGCGGGACAACCGGAAAAATGAAAGGCGCCATGCTCACTCACTACAACCTGACCGCAAATGTCTATCAAAGCTACCTGATGTATGGCGACTCTATGATTCAAGGAGAGGAAACCGTACTCATTGCAACGCCTCTCTACCATGTTTACGCGATGACAAGCGGGATGAATCTTGGCATTTTCATAGGCGGAAGGCTTCTGCTTTTCCGAAAATTTGAGATTGATGATGTTCTGGAAAAAATCAAAGTGTACAGACCGACTTTTTTTCCCGGTGTTCCAAAGATGTACATTGCGTTTGTCAATCATCCCCAAATTGAGGAAGCGAAGCTCCATTGCTTAAAGTTGTGTTCCTCAGGGTCTGCACCGCTTCCGGTGGAAATCATTCAGCGCTTTGAAAAGCTGACAGGTACAAGAATCGGAGAAGGGTTCGGTCTTTCCGAAGCTTCACCTTCCACCCACCGCAATCCGCCTTTTGGAAAACGGAAAATAGGGAGCATCGGCATTCCTGTTCCCCTGACAGACTGCATGATTGTAGATGAAGACAACAGGGAGCTCGGTCCAAAAAGCGTGGGGGAACTGCTGATTAAGGGACCCCAGATTATGAAGGGCTACTGGAAAAATGAAAGCGAAACGCATGCAGCACTTCAAAACGGCTGGCTGTATACGGGAGATCTCGCGACGATGGATGAAGAAGGCTATTTTTACATCGTCGGGCGGAAAAAGGAAATGATCATTCTTGGCGGATTCAATGTTTATCCTCAGGAAATTGAGGGTGTCCTTTATGAGCATCCGGATGTAAAAGAAGCTGCTGTAGTAGGGCTGCCTGATGAAGAACACGGGGAGAGAGTCAAAGCTTACGTTGTTCCTAAAGATGGAAGACTAATAGATGCAGAGGAATTAAAAGGATACTGCTATACAAAGCTGACGCCTTATAAAGTGCCGAAGCAGTTTGAAGTCAGGGAGAGCCTCCCGAGAAACACAGTGGGAAAACTGCTGAAGCGGCTGCTTATTAAAGAAGAGAGTTTGAAAGGGGAGAATGGAAATGAAGATTCATGAGATTGCTGTTATTGGTTCAGGAACAATGGGGTCGCAGATTGCCATGGTGTGTGCACTTTCAGGCTATCCTGTAACGCTTCAGGATGTGAGCGGAGAAAGTCTGGCAAAAGCAAAGGATTTTCTTCATCAGCAGATGGATAAGCGGGTGAAAAAGGGGAGGTATACAGCTGAAGAAACGGATGCTGCATTCAGCAGAATTTTATTTACCTCAAACCTGGCGGATGTAAGAGATGCCGACCTTGTCATTGAGGCCATTGTTGAAAAGCTGGATGTAAAAAGAGAACTGTTCAGGCAGCTGGATAAAATCACGCAGCCGCATGCTATTTTGGCTACAAACAGCTCAACGATCGTAAGCTCGAAACTTGCTGATGCGACCAGCCACCCTGACAAAGTCTGCAACATTCACTTTTTTAACCCAGCCCTTGTCATGGAGCTTGTAGAAGTCGTAAAAGGGCCGCACACGTCAGAAGAAACAGCTCATACAGCCATGGAATTTGTTAAAACGATTAAAAAGACTCCTGTTTTGCTGAAAAAAGAGATTTCTGGTTTTATAGCCAACCGCATATTAGGCAAGCTCATGGATGAAGCTGTCTTTCTGCTTGAAAACGGTTATGCCTCTCACGAAGAAATTGATCTTGTGTGCACAAAAGCGCTGAATCATCCGATTGGTCCTTTTGCCCTGATGGACCTGACCGGTATTGACGTCAATTACTTTGTCCGCATGCAGCGCTATGAAGAGAGCGGGGACGAACGCGACATGCCTGCAAAGATAGTCCGTGAAAAAGTACAGAACGGAGAACTCGGCCGGAAGACCGGAAAAGGCTTCTATACGTATGAAAAGGCCGCTGTGGAGGGATAGGGTGAAAAAAATCAGTGTGATCGGTGCAGGTACAATGGGGCGGGGAATTGCTTATGCATGTGCTGCTGCAGGCTATGAAGTGACCATACAGGACATATCAGAACAATCTTTGGAAACAGCGCGCTCTTATATCAGCAAGCAAGCCGCAAAAGCCGGATTAAGCATAGAGAACGCAAACCTTGAATTTACAACTGACCTGAAATCAGCTGCTGCGGACGCCGACTTAATCATAGAAGCCGTTCTTGAAGTAATGGATCTTAAAATCAGCGTGTTTAAAGAGCTTGACCGATATGCAAAGCCTTCAGCCATTCTTGCGACGAATACATCAACCATGAGCCCGACTGAAATTGCCGCGCAGACAGGCAGACCGAAGCAGTGTATTGCCCTGCACTTTTTCAACCCTGTCCCTAAAATGAAGCTGATTGAAATCATATGCGGTCTCGAAACATCAGATGAAACGGTTGAAAGCTGCTTTCATTTCGGCGAAAAGCTTGGAAAAGAATGCGTGAGAATCAATGAATACCCGGGTTTTGCGGTCAGCCGGATGAATTGCCTGATCGGCAATGAGGCGATGACGATGCTTATGGAGGGTGTCGGATCTGCAGAAGACATCGATAAAGCCATGAAGCTCGGATTAAATCACCCTATGGGGCCTCTGGAATTAGCCGATTTGGTGGGACTTGATACAAGGCTTCGCAACATGGAATATCTGCACCGGACACTCGGTGAAAAATTCCGACCTTGTCCGATTCTTGTGAAATACGTGAAAGCCGGATGGCTCGGAAAGAAAAGCGGACGCGGTTTTTATACTTACAGCTAGGAGGCCATGCATATGAATTTTCAATTGGATGAGGATATTCTTCTGTTAAAGCGGGGTGTCCGCGACTTTGTTCAAACAGAGGTTGAAGCGGCTGCAATGGAAATTGAAGAATCGAATGCAATCCCTGAACGGATCATTGCCATGTCAAAAGAGCTTGGATTATTTGGTTTAAGTATTCCTGAAGAATACGGGGGCCTTGGCATCGGAATGGTTGGAAAGTGTGCTCTGTACGAAGAGATTGGCGCCACACATAACGGGTACACCACGCTGATTGGCGCCCATACAGGAATCGGCACCGTTGGAATTGTGGAAATGGGGAATGAAGAGCAAAAACAAAGATATCTCCCTAAAATGGCAGCCGGAGAGCAGATCGGAGCGTTTGCCCTGACTGAGCCGAGCGCCGGATCCAATGCGACAAACCTGAAAACAACAGCTGTAAAAAGAGGTGATAAATACATCCTGAACGGGACGAAGCATTACATTACAAACGCGACGGAAGCAGGTGTTTTTACGGTAATGGCTGTGACGGATCCCGCCAAAGGTCCGAAGGGAATCACCTCCTTTATTGTGGAAAAAGATTTTCCCGGCTTCCAAGTAGGAGCTGTTGAAAAGAAAATGGGCCTTCGCGGGTCTCATTCGGCTGAAATCATCATGGAGGATTGTGAGGTTCCAGCAGAAAACGTTCTCGGTGAGGAAGGGCAGGGGTATGTGAATGCCCTGAAGATTCTGGCCAACGGAAGAGCGGGGCTTGCTGCAAGGAATCTTGGTTCATGTCAAAAACTGCTCGATCTTTCCATGCTTTATGCAAAGGACAGAGTGCAATTTGATGTTCCAATCTTTGAGCATCAGGCAGTTTCCCACATGATTGCGGAGATGGCCATGGAAATTGAAGCATTGCGTTCTTTTACCTACAGGGTCGCCTGGATGGTTGATGAAGGCATGAAAGTCATAAAAGAAGCAGCCATGCTGAAGCTGTTCGGGTCAGAGGTGTACAACAGAATTGCAGACAAAGCGGTTCAAGTGCACGGCGGGATCGGGTACATTGCGGATTATCCGATTGAACGTTTTTTCCGTGATGCAAGAATCACAAGAATTTATGAAGGCACGTCCGAAATTCAGAAGAACATCATTGCAGGCCAGCTGAAAAAGCAGTATCAGCAGCAATAGAAAGGGTGAGGGTATGGATTCAATTATTATTGCAAGTGCTGTCCGGACAGCGATTGGGCGCTACGGGGGAACGCTTAAGGACGTTGAGGCAAGCATGCTCGCAGCAAGGGTCATTCAGGAATCCGTTGTCCGCGCTGGGATTACGCCCGAACAGGTGGACGAAGTCATTTTAGGCGAAGTCAGGCAAACGACAATGGCTTCAAATGTTGCCAGGGTGGCAGCGCTCCGTGCGGGGATTCCTGAAACTTCACCCGCCTTTTCCATCAACCGCCTCTGCGCATCCGGCATGCAGGCCATCGCATCAGGAGTTCAGCAGATCATGTCAGGCCAAGCCGAGATTGTAATTGCCGGCGGAACCGAAAACATGAGCCAGGCTCCCATTTATTTACGGGGATCACGCTTTGGCGGGGATGCAGCTGTACTTGTTGATTCAAACAAAGAAAATGGCCAGCAGCCTAAAGAGATCTATGGCGAGCACCTCGGAATGGGAATAACAGCTGAAAATGTAGCCGAAAAGTATGGCGTTTCAAGGGAAGATCAGGATGCTTTTGCAATTGAAAGCCAGCAGAGAACAGCGAGAGCGGTTCATCAGCAGCTTTTTGAAGAGGAGATTGCACCTGTTGAAGTGCCGAATAAAAAAGGCCCGGTTACATTCAAGACAGATGAACACCCCCGTCCGGAATCAACCTATGAAAAGCTGTCACAGCTAAAGCCCGCTTTCCGCAAATCAGGCACGGTCACGGCAGGGAATGCGTGCGGCAGAAATGACGGGGCTGCAGCCGTTGTCCTGATGAGGGAGAGTAAAGCCAAAGAGCTTGGAATTACGCCAATGGCAAGAATCACAGATTGGGCAGCGGCAGGTGTTTCCCCGGAAATTATGGGAATCGGACCCGTCCCTGCCGTAAGAAAACTGCTCGAGAGGACGGGGAAATCCATAGAAGACATCGATTTATTCGAAGTGAATGAAGCCTTTGCTTCCCAGGCTCTGGCCGTCATAAGAGAGCTTGGACTCGATTCTTCGAAAGTGAATGTAAACGGGGGAGCGATAGCACTCGGTCATCCGCTTGGGGCTACTGGTGCAAGAATAACGGTCTCTCTGCTGCATGAAATGAAGCGTTCCGGCAAAAAGACAGGAATTTCAACACTGTGCATCGGCGGCGGACAGGGAATGGCCCTGATGCTGGAGCTCGTTTAAATGAAAGCTCCGGACATGGTGCATTCCTCGTTTTTCAGCCATTTATCAATGAAAAGAGAAGAGAATCAAGGAGACTCTGTTGTTATTTCGGTTGCGACGTGCAGGGAGCATCTGCTTGATGAGGATACGGTTGGGTCCGGTGTGTTTTACACACTGCTTGATATTGCCATGGGGACTGCAGCATCACTCGCAGGAGCAGCTCCCACTGCAACCATCGTTCTGAGTTCAACGATCATAGACCCGACACCTGCTCCATTTTTCACTTGTACAGCTAAGGTTATCTGCTCCAGGGACGGGATAGCATCTGCAGAAGGCTGGGTATACAAATCAAATCAGACATTGGCAGCTATTGGACACGGAGATTTTAAATTGCTGAAAACAAGGGGCTGAAATAAATGAATGCTTTTGCAAATATTGAAGTGAAAAAATCAGGGCAGCTTGCCTATTTGATCATTAACCGTCCTGAACGCAGAAATGCATTAAATAAAGAAACACTTGATGAAATGACCGAGGCTCTTCAGGAACTGGCAAAAGACGATGAAACAGGCTGCATCATCTTTTCAGGGAGCGGCGAGAAATCATTTGCCGCCGGAGCTGATATTGGCCAGCTAAAAACACGGACTGCTCTGGATGTCTTTAATCCTGGTGGGATGCAGCAGGTATACGACTACATAGAGACATATGAAAAGCCGACGATTGCCATGGTCAATGGATTTGCATTAGGAGGAGGCTGCGAGCTTGCTATGGCTTGTGACATCCGCATTGCCTCTGAACTTGCAAAGTTCGGATTGCCCGAACTGAATCTCTCCATTATCCCGAGTGCCGGCGGGACGCAGCGGCTTGCAAGACTGATTGGAAAAGGGCCCGCGATGAACATGATTCTGAGAGGGAAAATCATTGATGCAAACGAAGCCTATCGCATCGGCTTAGTGTCTGAGGTGGCAGAAAGCGGACAGCTGCAGGCTAGAACAGAAGAAACGGCAAAGGAAATTTTATCGAAAGGGCCGCTTGCTGTAAAGCTTGCCAAACTTGCTGTACATGCAGGATTTGATGCCGATCAGAGAACGGGTCTTCTTATTGAGAAGCTCGCACAGGCCGTCCTGTTTTCCACAGAGGACAAAAATGAGGGAACGGCAGCTTTCTTAGAAAAAAGAAAGCCGCAGTTTACGTCCAGATAGAAGGGGTGGCTTTTAATGGCAACGGCAATGGATGTGAAAGAAATAAGGCGGAGCTTTGAGGAAAGTCCTTTTTTTCAGCACATGGGAATCGACATCGTGCACTTTGAGGAAAATGAAGTGAAAATTAAGCTCCAGATGAAAGAGTATGTCCTGAATGCAAACGGCACACTGCACGGCGGCGTACATGCCACCATGCTTGATTATGTACAGGGGATGCTTCTCAGATCTGTGTCCAAAACAAGGTGTGCCACCATCAATTCCAGCATCCAGTACCTTGCACCGAGCACACGAGGCGAGATCTATGCCGAAGGAAAGATCCTTCAGCTTGGATATAAGACTGCTTTTATGGAAGGTGTAATAAAAGATTCACAGGGAAAGCTGCTTGCAAAAGGCTCTGGTACGTTCAAACTGATCAGGGATGGGGAAGATCATTAGGCAGCCGAAATTTATGCACGGAAAACAGTCGGGGAGTCTAATTGACTGTTTTTCGGCTGCCGAAACAATAGGCCGATAATCCAAAGTATGCTGATGGGAAAAAGGGAAACAGCCGTCTTGAAAACAAATGCCAATCCTGTGAAAAAGAGAAAGAGTTCCTTTATTATCAAGGATTCTTTCTCTTTTTTTGAACATTATTGTTTTTTGAAACAGCTCTCAAACTCATTCTTTTACTCTATCAAAGGGGAGAGGAAATAGGATGGTATTCATGTTTGAATCTAGTAAAACAGGAATGAATTAGGTCTTATTGACTATGGGAGAACAAGGAAGTTCATTCGTATTTATGCATGTTTATGTAAATGTTATTGTAAAGTAATGATTTTTAATTTATAATTTTAAGAAAATTAGAAATAAAAACAGGGGGAATACAGGTGAAGGTATATGTCTCAGTTGACATGGAAGGAATCACTGGACTCGCTGATGAGACACATGTGAATTCATCTAAGCTCAACTATGAAAGAGGCCGGAAAATCATGACAGAGGAAGCGAATGCTGTCATAGAAGCGGCGTTTGAAGCGGGGGCGAATGAAGTCGTTGTCAATGACAGCCACTCGAAAATGAACAACCTCCTGATTGAAAACCTGCACCCTGATACGCAGCTGATCACGGGTGATGTAAAGCCGTACAGCATGGTTCAGGGCCTCGACGGCAGTTTCAGCGGAGCTGTTTTCACGGGCTATCATGCACGTGCTTCAAAAAAAGGGGTCATGTCACATACAATGATTTTCGGTGTGAGAGAAATCTGGATCAATGATGTGGCCGTCGGTGAACTGGGATTTAACGCCTATGTTGCAGGCTATCACGGAGTTCCGGTCATTATGGTTGCAGGAGATGACCAGGCAGCTATGGAAGCGGAGGCTCTTATCCCAAACGTCACGACTGCCGTTGTAAAGGAGACGATTTCACGATCAGTCGTTAAATCTCTTACTCCTTCAAAAACACAGCAGCTGATAAAAGAGAAGACGGCACTTGCCATTAAGAATAGAGAACATGTAAAACCGCTCACTCCTCCAGATCGACCGCTTATGGCCATTGAATTTGCCAACTATGGACAGGCTGAATGGGCAGCGCTCATGCCGGGAACAGAGCACAAAGAAAATACCACGATTGTCACGTTCCAGGCAAGGGACATTCTCGAAGCCTACCGCGCGATGCTTGTGATGACGGAACTGGCTATGAGAACGACATTCTGTTAGGAAGTGGGATAGCATGAATACATACTTTATAAAACGCCTGATTTCTATGATTTTGACAATCTGGCTGATTATTACTTTGACGTTTGTTCTGATGCACACAATCCCGGGTTCTCCTTTTAACGAAGAGAGAGGGACGAGCGAAGCTGTCCAGCGTAATCTTGAAGCTTACTACCATCTTGATGAACCGCTTCCGGTTCAATATGCGATGTACATGAAGTCGCTTGTCACATTTGATTTTGGTCCTTCGATTAAAAAGTCGTCACAGACAGTTAACGAGCTTCTTGGGCGCGGTTTCCCGGTGTCGTTTGAGCTTGGAATCGTCACTTTGACAGTTGCCGTTATTTCGGGAATTGCTCTCGGCGTGATTGCTGCATTGCGGCATAACGGATTTATTGATTATCTTGCCATGACCATAGCGGTGCTTGGAATTTCTGTTCCAAACTTCATTATGGCCACACTGCTTATTCAAAACTTTGCGGTCAACTGGAATATCCTTCCTGCTGCTACGTGGTCAAGCCCGCTGCATATGATTTTGCCGACCCTCGCGCTTGCAACGGGACCAATGGCGATTATTGCCCGTCTGACGCGCTCAAGCATGCTTGAAGTGCTCACTCAGGACTACATAAGAACAGCTCGGGCCAAAGGGCTTTCGCCAGTCAAAATCGTTTTCAAGCATGCCTTAAGAAATGCGCTTTTGCCGGTTGTAACTGTCCTTGGAACGCTCGCAGCAAGCATTTTGACAGGAACATTCGTTATTGAAAAAATCTTTGCGATACCGGGTATGGGAAAATATTTCATTGAAAGCATCGGAACGAGAGACTATCCCGTTATTATGGGAACGACAGTCTTTTACAGCACCATCTTGATCGTGATGCTGTTTTTAGTAGACATTGCGTACGGAATTCTTGATCCGAGAATTCAAGTGTCAAAACGGGAGGGACGATAATGGAACTGAACAAACAGCACGATCCGCATCTGTCCCGGGATATTCCTGATGCGTGGTTTGCCCCTAAAGGCAAAGACAGCAAAGCAGCAGAAGCGGTTGTAAGACCGAGTCTCTCCTACTGGCACGATGCCTGGAGAAGGCTCCGGAAAAATAAACTGGCAATGACAGGCCTTATCTTTTTAATTTTTATCACATTAATGGCGATTTTCGGCCCATTGATTTCACCTCACTCCGTCAGAACCCAGGTGCTGACAGATCAAAACCTGCCTCCGTCTGCGAAATACTGGTTTGGTACAGACGAGCTTGGCCGCGATGTTTTTACAAGAACGTGGTACGGGGCAAGAATCTCCCTTTTTGTAGCGGCCATTGCTGCTCTGATTGATTTTGCAATCGGTGTTCTGTACGGCGGTATTGCAGGCTATAAAGGCGGAAAAACAGATCATTACATGATGCGCGTGGTCGAAGTTCTATACGGGCTTCCGTACCTTCTTGTCGTCATTCTCCTGATGGTTGTGATGGGCCCGGGTCTTTTCACCATCATCGTGGCACTTACAGTGACAGGATGGATCGGCATGGCACGGATTGTACGTGGACAGGTCCTGCAAATCAAAAACTATGAGTTTGTCCATGCTTCAAAATCGTTTGGCACAAAAACAAGCAGGATCATCAGGAAAAACCTGCTTCCGAATACGATGGGTCCAATCATCGTTCAAATCACGCTTACTGTCCCGTCTGCCATTTTCGCAGAAGCATTCCTAAGCTTTCTCGGTCTAGGCATTCAGGCTCCGTTTGCGAGCTGGGGTGTTATGGCAAGTGATGCCCTCTCGACAATTTTAACTGGACATTGGTGGCGCCTCTTTTTTCCTGCCCTGTGCATCTCCCTGACAATGTTTGCGTTTAACGTGCTTGGAGACGGACTGCAGGATGCGCTTGATCCAAAGCTAAGGAGGTAGCAGCATGACGAAAGTACTTGAAGTAAATAATCTCCATGTTTCGTTCCAGACGTATGGAGGCACTGTAAAAGCTGTCCGCGGAGTAACGTTTGACCTCCGCAAAGGAGAGACGCTTGCCATCGTCGGAGAATCAGGCTGCGGAAAAAGCGTGACATCCCAAAGCATTATGCGCCTGATTCCCGAACCGCCAGGCAGCATTGATTCAGGCTCCATTCTCTTTAAAGGGAAGGATCTGACAAAACTGAAGGAAAAGGACCTCCGGAAAATCAGGGGTGCTGATATCTCCATGATTTTTCAGGATCCGATGACAGCACTGAATCCTACCCTGACAATCGGCGATCAGATCATGGAAGGCATCATGCAGCATGAGAGCATGTCAAAGAGCGAAGCAAAGAAAAAAGCGCTTGAGATGATGAACCTCGTCGGCATTCCAAGTCCTGAAAGCCGACTGAAGCAATATCCTCATCAGTTCAGCGGAGGGATGAGGCAGCGGATCGTCATTGCGATGGCTCTTGTGTGCGAACCTGAGGTTCTGATCGCAGACGAGCCGACAACAGCCCTTGATGTCACCATTCAGGCCCAAATCCTTGATCTGTTCAGGGACATTCAGAAAAAAACGGGTGTCTCCATTATCCTGATCACGCATGACCTGGGGGTTGTTGCCCAAGTCGCTGACAGAGTGGCGGTCATGTATGCAGGTAAAGTAGTGGAAGCAGGATCCAGAAGAGAAATCTTCTATCAGCCTCAGCACCCATACACTAAAGGGCTTCTCCGCTCGATACCGAGACTTGATATCGAAGGGGAAGAGCTTATCCCGATTGCGGGTTCGCCTCCTGATCTGTTTTCGCCTCCGCAGGGATGCCCGTTTTCCGCAAGATGCGAGCATGCAATGGAGGTTTGCGACAGGGTTTATCCATATACTTCAGCCCTGAGCAAAGAGCACCACGTAGACTGCTGGCTGCAGGACAGCCGGGCTTTAGCCGCAGCATCAATGAAATAACATATAAATCAAACAATAAGAGGGGGAAGATTATGAAAAAGTGGTTGGCAATGTTCCTGACGGCCATGCTTGTATTTGTGCTTGCAGCATGTACAGCTAATGAGAGTGCAGGAAAAGAAACAGGCAAAAAAGAAAAAGACGAAGAGAAGATTTTGCATTTAAACAACGGGGCTGAACCTACATCCTTTGATCCGGTCATCGGATTTGATGCGGTTTCCTGGAATGCTCTGAACAACCTTATGGAAGGTCTTACCCGTCTTGGCAAAGACCACGAGCCTGAAGCGGCAATTGCTGAGAAATGGGATGTGTCGGAAGATGGCAAAACATACACATTCCACATTCGCGAAGACGCTAAATGGTCAAATGGCGACGATTTGACAGCAAACGATTTCGTTTTTGCCTGGAAGCGTCTATTAAACCCTGAAACTGGATCTGGTGCAGCTTTCCTCGGTTACTTCATTGAAGGCGGAGAAGCTTATAACAGCGGAACTGGAACAGCAGATGATGTAAAAGTAAAAGCAGTTGACGAGAAGAAATTTGAAGTGACATTAATCAGCCCGCAGGCTTATTTCCTTAGCGTGATTGCAAATCCTGCCTTTTTCCCGGTAAACGAGAAAGTGGCAACAGAAAATCCTGAGTGGTTTGCAGAAGCCGATTCATTTGTAAGCAACGGACCTTTCACACTTGAGTCATGGGAGCATGATAAAGAATTTGTCATGAAGAAAAACGATCAGTACTGGGATGCAAAAAACGTGAAGCTTGACGGCGTTCACTGGGCAATTGTAGAAGATACAAACACAGAATACCAGCTTTACGAAACGGGCGAACTTGATTCATCCGATGTGCCTGCAGATCTTGCAGACAAACTGTTTGAAGAAGGAAAAGCAAATGTTGAGGAGCAGGCAGGAGATTATTTCTACCGTATGAATGTCACTCTTGAGCCGTTCCAGAATAAAAACATCCGCAAAGCTTTTGCTATGGCGGTTGACCAAAAACAAATCGTTGATTTTGTGACGAAGAACCAGGAAACAGCAGCTTACGGCTTTGTATCTCCTGGATTTAAAGATCCTTCAGGAAAAGATTTCCGTGAAGTCAGCGGCGACCTTGTCAAAACGGACGCAGCTGAGGCAAAAGCACTTTTAGAAAAAGGCATGAAGGAAGAAGGCTATGAGACACTTCCTGAAGTAACACTTACGTACAGCACAGATGACACACACAAAAAGATTGCAGAAGCTCTGCAGCAAATGTTCAAAGAAAATCTTGGCGTGGACGTGAAGCTTGCAAATCTTGAAGCAAACGTATTTGCAACAGACCAAAAAGCACTTAAATTCCAATTGTCACGCAGTTCGTTCCTTGCTGACTATGCAGATCCTGTGAACTTCCTTGAGAACTTCCAGACTGGCCACAGCATGAACCGCACAGGCTGGACAAACGCTGAGTACGATAAACTTATCAAAGACTCAAAAAATGAGTCAGATGAAACAAAACGCTTTGAAATGCTTTACAAAGCTGAAAAGATCTTATTTGACGAGGCACCGATCATTCCAATTCATTTCTACAACCAAGTGTACCTTCAAAATGAAGATGTATCAGGCATCGTCCGTCACCCTGTCGGATACCTTGAACTGAAATGGGCAGATAAGAAGTAAGCTGTGCAGAAGGGGTGTTCATACGAACACCCCTTTTGTCTATAAAGGAGAATGAACGATGATCAAAGCTCAAGTGTTAAAAAAAGGAGACACGGTCGGAATTATTTCCCCGGCAAGTCCCCCGAATAAAGAAAACCTGAAACGCTCTCTCTCATTTCTTGAAAAAAACGGTCTGTCGTACCAGTTTGGAAAGCATGCTCAGGACGAGTACGGCTATCTTGCAGGCAGAGATGAAGACAGGGCAGCAGACGTGAACAGCATGTTTGCAGACGAAAACATCCAAGCGATCATTTGTGCATGCGGAGGATTTGGAACGGCGAGAATGGCATCTCTTCTAGACTATGAGCTTTTAAAAAAGAATCCTAAAATCTTCTGGGGATACAGTGATATTACGTTTTTACATACAGCCATCAGGCAAAATACCGGCCTTGTCACCTTCCACGGACCGATGCTGAGTTCTGATTTCGGAGAAGAAAAAGGCGTTTTGCCGCTGACAGAATCCTATTTTCAGCAGCTGTTTGACGGCAGCGGCATCACATATGACGAATCGATTTCTCCTCTTGAGATCATGACAGAAGGAGAGGCCGACGGGGAGCTTGTTGGGGGAAATCTTTCCCTGCTTGCAAGCTCACTTGGAACTCCTTTTGAAATTGATGCTGCCGGAAAACTGCTTTTGATCGAAGATATTGATGAAGAGCCTTATGCGATTGACCGGATGATGAACCAGCTTTATTCAGCAGGCAAGCTGACAGAGGCAGCAGGCATTGTCGTGGCAGACTTTCATAATTGCGTTCCTCAAAAACGGAAACGCTCTATTCCGCTTGATGAAGTGCTGGCTCACTATGTTGCACTGTCAGGCAAACCTGCCATGAAAGGGTTCAAAATCGGACACTGCAGTCCCAATATTGCTGTGCCGCTCGGAACGAAAGCTGTCATGAATACAAAAACAAAAACCTTAACCATCCAAAGCGGAATCTCAGGAGTCTGATGATGATGAAAATTGAAAGAATCGAAACATTCAAAGCAGCGGTGCCTCTTATCAAGCCTTTTAAAACTGCGCTCAGAACGGTTGTGACTGCCGAAACCGTTCTTGTGAAAATGACTTGTTCGGAAGGTATAACCGGGTGGGGTGAAGCACCCCCTACCCACGTCATTACAGGTGACAGCACAAGCAGTATTGAAGGCGCCATCCATCACGTTCTCAAACCATTTATAATCGGAAAAGATCTAGTAAACTATGAAGGTATTTTCCAGGGAATTCAAACAGTTCTTGCAGGTAATTCCAGTGCAAAAGCGGCAGTGGATATCGCTGTTCATGACTGTCTTGCAAAATACAGCAAGCTTCCTCTCTATCAATATCTCGGCGGATACAGGCAGGAGCTTGAAACCGATTTTACAGTGAGTGTAAATGATGTCCAGGAAATGGGCGAGGATGCCGTTTCGTACGTCCAAAAGGGCTTCAACGTTCTGAAAATTAAAGTCGGTCTCGGCGACAGCAGTCTCGACATTGCTAGAGTGAAGGAAATTCGGAGCAGGGTTGGCCAGGATATTAAGATCCGCCTTGATGCCAACCAGGGATGGAAGCCGAAAGAAGCTGTGAAGGTTATACGGAAAATGGAGGATATGGGTCTTGATATTGAACTTGTGGAGCAGCCGGTTAAAGCACATGATATCGAAGGTCTTAAACAAGTGACAGATGCCGTGGAAACACCGATCATGGCGGATGAAAGCGTGTTTACTCCAAAACAGGCATTTGACGTGCTGAAAACGCGTAGTGCGGACATGATCAACATCAAGCTTATGAAAGCAGGCGGAATCTATCAGGCATCAATGATCAGCCGGTTTGCAGAAGTATGCGGGGTGGAATGCATGGCCGGCAGCATGATCGAAACGAAAGTCGGCATAACCGCTGCTGCCCATTTTGCGGCAGCAAAGAAAAACATTACCCGCTTTGATTTTGACGCTCCTCTGATGCTTGCTAAAGAAATCGTAGAAGGCGGAGTCAAATATGACGGCAGACATATGACTTTTTCAAAAGGAAATGGACTTGGCATTACAGATGTATGGATAAATGACGGGGAGGCCCTCTCGATATGACAGGAAAAAAAGGAAGAGTAACAGTTGCAGCAGCAACCATCTGGACAGATAAGAACTCACCAAGGGAACTGGATGAAAAAGCAGTATCAAATCCGGCAGACCTTGATGGCTGGCTGAAGGGGTTAACGCATGAAACAAGACTTGCGCTGTGTGATGAAAACCGGATTCAGACGCAGGCACTTTTTGGAGAAGAGGTTCTGATTCTTGAAGAAGAAGATGGCTACGCGCACGTCATCGTGCCGAGTCAGGCTTCCTCAAAAGATGACCGCGGATACCCGGGCTGGATGCCGCTCGCCCAAATTGCCGCAGGCGAAGAGGAGAGCACCGGACCGATCGCCGTTGTGCAAAGCAAGAAGACGATGCTGTACTCTAAAGAAATATCCCCATTATTTGAGCTGAGCTTCCAGACCATTCTGCCGGTTGAAAAGGAAGACACTGAATGGATCAGAGTGAATACGCCACTTGGCACCTGCCTGCTGAAAGCAGAAGATGTATCCATTTCCGGTTCGTTTGAGGAGATCCCTAAAGGAAACGGTGCAGATATTGTAAAAGATGGCGAGCAATTTCTAGGCCTTCCATATCTTTGGGGGGGAATGAGCAGTTTTGGGTTTGACTGTTCAGGATTCAGCTATACGATGTGCAAAGCAAACGGGTATATCATTCCCCGCGATGCCCATGATCAGGCAGCATCAGGAGAGAAGGTTGAACTCCATCAGCTTGAGCCTGGGGATTTGCTGTTTTTTGCCTATGAAGAAGGAAAAGGCAGCCTGCATCATGTCGGAATCTATTATGGAGAGGGGAAACTTCTGCACTCCCCTAACACAGGAAAAACAATTGAAATCCTTGAAATGGCAGGAACGATTTACGAGAAAGAACTATGTGCAGCCAGACGCTACTTTCAGAAGACGGAGGGATAACAGTGGAGAATTTGCTTGAAGTGCGCAATCTGAAAAAACATTTTCACCTTGGCAAAGGGGCAACGCTGAAAGCGGTAGACGGAATTACCTTTTCAGTGAAAAAAGGAGAAACATTCGGAATCGTAGGTGAGTCAGGGTGCGGCAAATCAACAGCCGGAAGAACCATACTCGGACTTTACGATCAAACAGATGGAGAAGTGATTTTTAACGGAAAAAACATTCATCAGCTCAAAGGAAAAGAGAAGTTTTCCTTTTACCGCCAAATGCAAATGATTTTTCAGGATCCGTATGCCTCACTGAATCCAAGGTCCACCGTTCTTGAGATTATTTCTGAACCGATGGAAGTTCACGGGATGTACGGCAGCAAAAAAGGGCGAACAGAAAAAGTGTATCAGCTCCTCGAGGATGTTGGCCTGAACCGGGATCATGCCAACCGCTATCCGCACGAATTCAGCGGAGGCCAACGACAGCGGATCGGAATCGCGAGAGCCCTCGCCCTTGATCCCCAGCTGATCATTGCGGACGAGCCGATTTCAGCACTGGATGTTTCCGTCCAGGCTCAAGTCGTCAATTTGATGAAACGCCTGCAAAAGGAAAAAGGACTGACATATGTATTCATCGCGCATGATTTGTCCATGGTGAAACAAATCAGCGACCGCATTGGGGTAATGTATCTTGGGCAGATGGTCGAGCTTACGGAAAGCAGCAGCCTTTATAAAAAGCCGCTTCATCCATATACACAGGCACTCCTGACGGCTATCCCGATACCGGACCCTGATGTTGAAGATAAGCGGGAGAGGATTATTCTTCAGGGAGAACTGCCGAGTCCAATGAATCCTCCAAGCGGATGTGTCTTCAGAACACGCTGCGCCTATGCGATGGAAGCATGTTCTGTCAAAAAACCGGAGTTTCGGGAAGTGGAAGAAAATCACTACGTTGCCTGCCATTTATATGATGCCGGCATAGTCGGCAGCAGCGGCTCAGAGCAGATTGCAGCTGCAAAAAAATGAACGATTTCGTAAAGAATGCAGCTGACATTTTATCGAGTTGTCCTGGACGGGCGGGTGCATGTTTCTCGTGGAACGGTGAATGGCTCGAAGCCGGAAGCAGTGATGTTTTCTCATCTGCAAGCCTGATTAAGCTGCCGATTCTTCTCACAGCATTCAGGCTTGCTGAAAAGGGAAATCTGGATTTGAATGAAAAGGTGAAGCTGCGTGATGTTGAAAAAACCGGCGGTGCCGGTGTCCTTCAGGCTTTATCAGAGGATGCCGTCTTATCAGTACAGGATCTTTTAACACTTATGATCACTGTTTCTGACAATGCCGCGACCAATTGGGTGATTGAAAAAATCGGCATGACTAAAATCAATGAAACTATTGAGGGTCTCGGCCTTGTCGATACGAAGCTTAACCGGAAAATGATGGACCTTGATGCCATCCAATCTGGAATGGATAATTTCACATCACCGGCAGATATGGTGAGATGCCTTCAGGCTATTAACGAGGGTGATTTTGTCTCTGAAGATAGCAGACAGAAGATGCTTGCCATCCTGCAAAAACAGCAGTTTACTGATAAACTTCCTTATAACATGGATAAAGACCTGATTTACGCAGGTAACAAAACAGGCGAACTCCCCGGAATTGAGCACGACTGCGCGATCATAAAGTACAGAGATACAACGGTGTATGCTGCTGTAATGATTGATCAGCTCGAACAGAAAGAATGGGGAAGAAAAACAATTAGTGAAGTTGGAAAGCTGATTTATGAGAAGCTGCTGGTCGGGAAGGGCTGATGAGTTCTGATAGGAACCGTCAAGCGGTGTGAAAATCTGATTTGATGGGACTTATCGGTGAGATTGGAACCATCAAGCGGCGGAGAATCTGATTTGATGTCACTTATCCGTGAGATAGGAACCATCAAACGGCGGGAAATCTGATTTGATGTCACTTATCGGTGAGATAGGAACCATCAAACGGCGGAGAATCTGATTTGATGGCACTTATCGGTGAGATAGGAACCATCAAGCGGCGGGAAATCTGGTTTGATGGCACTTATCGGTGAGATAGGAACCATCAAACGCAGGGAAATCTGATTTGATAGCACTTATCACGGAGTTTGGAACCATCAAGGGGTGGAAAACCTGGTTTGATGGCACTTATCGTTAGAGCACGGTACCATGATTGACTGAACTATACCAAATGAATGGTGTACCGGTATTGACACTATCAGTAATCAAAATGATCCCATACAAAAAACAACCGGCAGCTGTTACCCAGCTGCCGGTTGTTTTTTTATGAAGAGAACTTGCCTGTCACCAAAGGAAATTCCATATAGAAAACCGTTCCGTTTTCATCGCTTTCTGCTGACATTGTTCCCTTATGATTCTCAATGATTTTTTTCGAAACGGACAGTCCAAGGCCTGTGCCGCTGTCTTTTGTTGAGAAGAAAGGATCGAAAATATGACGGATCGCAGACGGGATGATCCCGCTGCCGTTATCCTTGAAAGCAACCTGCAGGCGGTCACCGGTCACAGCCGCAGTTAGTTGTATGATGAGCGGCTCTTTCTTTTTAGCCTGAAACGAGTTTTGAAACAGGTTGAGAAAAACTTGAAGCAGTTCATCTTTATTTCCGAGAACTGCCGCTTCTCTAGCCTGTGAATCAATGACAATTTCAACTTCAACCCCATACAATAGAGCTTCACTTTTCAAAATTCTACCGAGGTGAACTTCCAGAAAGTCAGCTATTTTAAACGTTTCAGACCTGATCTCTGCAGGCTTTGCGATACTTAGAAAATCGGTAATGATTTTATTGGCGCGGTCGATTTCTGGAATTAGCACAGACTGAAACAGCGCTTTTGTATCCGGATCAGCAGATTCCTTCAGCACCTGCAAAAATCCCCGCACCGTTGTAAGGGGGTTGCGGATTTCATGGGCAATGCCGGCTGCAATCCTTCCTGCGATTGCCTGCTTTTCTGCTTCTTTAATGGCATTCAAAAAGTAAAAGGTGCCTATGACGCGCATAATCGTTCCATCTGAGTCCCGAAGAATGCGCGTGTTCAGGATGCCGTAATTTTTATCAAGCACTTCCCTGTCTACGAACTCAATGCCAGTACGGGCAGTTTCGAGGGTCAGCAGCTGCTCATCAGGAATCTGGACGAGCTCGCGCAAATGTTTTCCTATGATTGTATCTCTGTCAACGCCGTGATCTTTGGCTGCCTGAAGATTGCATAATGTAATGATGCCCGATTCGTCGATGAAGACGATATGATGGGCAACGAGGTCAAAAATATCGGATAAGAATTCTTCTGTCTGCAAAAAAGAACCGGATTCAGATGCAGATAAATAGATTCGCTGGTTAGTGTGAGCCTGCTTCTCTTCATATGTAAGCGCACGGATTACGGGATGGCCATCCTTCTGTGTCTTGCTGACTGAAAGTTCGTGCTCAGGATTCACATACGTAAAGGCGGCGGGCCATTCGGCAAGAAGTTCTCTTAACATCTGATTTTCTTTTTTCAGAGCTTCCATTTCATTTTCTGGTTTCATGTACCTTCCTCATTAGGAAAAAACTAGTTTAACCTATAAGACTATATAACATATTGGGTTGGTTGACAATTCCTAACAGTCCAGTTTGCGAAAATAGGCGTAAGATTTTATAACAAGGTAGTTTAATATTTTGCAGGAATAGGGAATAATCTCATAAAAGCATACTTTTTATGGGGGAATTCATTTGACAGCCATCAGAAAACCGGAAGAAACATTAGCTTGCTTCAGTGAATATGATTCTTTAAAGAGGGTGCTGGTTTGTGAACCTCACTATATGAGGATTACTGAAGTCATTAACGAAACACAAAGGCATTATGCCAATGAAAATATTAACGGGAAGCTTGCAGCAGAGCAGCACCGCCAATTTGTCCGTGCTTTAACTGAAAACGGAGCAGAAGTGATAAAGCTTCAACCTGATGAGCGGTATCCAGAGCAGGTTTTTACTAGAGATATAGGCTTTACAATCGGAAAGACGGTCTTTGTTTCCGAAATGGGCCAGGATATCAGAAAAGGTGAGGAGACGGTGCTCAGAGAATGGCTGGATGTTCAGGGATATCCAATGGTCAGCCTTAATGACCACCGGATTGAAGGCGGTGATGTGATCATAGACTGCACAACCATTTTCGCAGGCGTAAGCGGCAGAACGTGCATGAGCGCCATCGAAAAACTTCAGGCGGAAGCGCCGGCGTTCCAGGTGATACCGGTGCCTTTTAAAGAAAAATATCTCCATCTTGACTGTGTGTTTAATGTTCTTTCAGAAAAAGAAGCGCTCGTATATAAACCGGCTTTTGAAGAGAAAGAACTTGCCATGCTTAAGAATAGATACACGCTGATCGAAATAAATGAATCCGAACAATTTACAATGGGAACAAATGTCCTTTCTATCGGAAACAGAACCGTTATCAGCCTTCCAGTCAACAAGGAAGTAAACAGCAAGCTCAGGGAAAAGGGTTTTAATGTCATCGAAGTGGACATCTCAGAAATCATAAAATCGGGAGGTTCGTTCAGATGCTGTACAATGCCCATCTTAAGAACGGTATAGTTGAAACAGCTGCTTCACGCAGCTGTTATTTTTTTTTGAATTTATAGGAAAATAGTCAGTTTTAATAATGGTAAAAAAGGGTAAAAGATTTCCAGATTCAAGAAAATAAACATGAAAGAGGATTGATTTTATGAATGAACAAAGACCTGCAGGATTCTGGATTCGGTTTGCCGCCGCAACGATCGATGGGCTGATAACGAACAGCGTGTTAATTTTGCCTAGTATTTTTTTATTGGTATCGGGAGTAAGAGAGGGACTCATTCCTGGAATTTTAGGGTTTCTAACCCTTGCACTATTAATAGGTACAATCCTGTATTTTGGAATTATGCCAGCAACCTCCTTCCAGGGAACGATTGGTAAAAAGATGCTGGGTCTTAAAGTGGTAAACGACAGCGGCGGGAAAATTTCCATGGGCCAATCATGGATCAGATACCTCGGATACATAGTAAGCAGTATTTTTTATGTTGGCTACATCATGGCTGCTTTTACGGACAGAAAACGAGCCCTGCATGATATGATGGCAGATACATATGTGGTTAAAGCGGAACCGGATTTTCAGGCAGCTTCTGAAAAAAGACTTCAGGCATGATGGTCAAAAGCCGGCTGTACTCCAGCCGGTTTTTGTCAAAGGAAGATCAGCTGGACATTGACTAAATGATGCTTTATAATCAACTTAAACGATTAAGTGAAAATGGTGAAATAATGAAAAAAGCAACAATGAAAGATATTGCGGCAGAAGCAGGTGTGTCAGTTGCGACGGTCAGTTATGTACTGAACGGCGCGCAAAATCAGACCATTCCGTCAGAAACGAAGGAACGGGTGCTTGAAATTGCCAAAAAACTGAACTATGTCCCGAATCTTGCAGCGAGATCACTCGTGAAACAAAAAACAGGTCTTGTCGGCATCCTTTTGAACAGGGGAGCTGATGAAGGGGTATGGAAACGGTCCCATCAGGCAGAATTTCTCTTTGAACTGGAAAAACTTCTGACTAAACAAGGGTACCATGTTCTGCTTTCAAGTATCGATGTTGAAAAGCCGAATCTTGAAATTATTGCGGAACGGAAACTTGACGGGGTCATTCTTGTTGATGTGAAGGAGGACTTCTTCTACAGCATCTCAACCACCGTTCCATCAGGGGTCCCGCTGGTCATAGTCGACAGCATCATTGATGATGATCTCTTTTATAAAGTCATCTTTGATTATCAGGCTGCATTTCAGGCTGCGAGAAAAAAATCGCCCGAGCCTGCAGTTTTAATCATGGAAGCCTTTCACAATGCAGGAATCACCGGGAAAATTATGAAGGATTCGGGTTTTCACAAGGATGATATTCATATTACTTCCGATGAACAAGACCTTCTAACGTTCCTGTACAAAAAGAATGAAAAACCTGCGGTCATTCTCAATGAATTTCTTGCTTCTTCAATAAGCAGGCACAGAAATATTGAAAAGGACACGGTCATATGCACATCCGGATGTCCATCCATTCTGCCGGCAGGAGTGAACTGCGTCGAATTTAAAGAAACGAAGGCAGCCGCCGCGTTCAACGTTCTGTCCGATTTGATGAAAGACAACCGCGGTCTCCATCTGGAAAAATATACGTCTATTCAAGCAGAGTAAAATCTGCTCTTTTTTCACCGATACTTAAACGTTTAAGTTATTAACAGGGGGAATCTACAATGTTAACTAAAGAAGCAGTCTATCACCGTCCAAAAAACAATTTTGCTTATGCTTACGATAAAGACACTTTGCATATCCGCTTGCAGGTTAAAAAAAATGAGGCAGAAAGTGTGCGCCTGATATGGGGAGATCCATTTACATGGGACCAGGACAAAGACGGTGTGTGGAAATGGAAATCAGAAGAGCATGCTGAAATGACGCTGCTTGGAAAGACAGAACTGTTTGATATTTGGACAATTGCTTTAAAGCCTCCGCACAAACGGCTGAAATACGGATTTGAAATCATTGCGGGCGGCGAAAAGCTGATTTATACAGAGCAAGGTTTTATTGAAAAGAAACCTGAACATAACGGCGGCTATTTTACCTTCCCTTATCTTAATGAAGAAGACATTTTCACTGCTCCTTCATGGGTGAAAGATACAGTCTGGTATCAAATTTTTCCTGAACGATTTGCAAATGGAGATGAGACGCTGAATCCTGCAGGAGCTTTGCCGTGGGGAAGCACGGAGCCGACTGCAAACAACACGTTTGGCGGGGATTTTGAAGGCGTCATTCAGAACATTGATTACCTCGTTAAGCTTGGCGTAACGGGCATCTATTTTACACCGATTTTTAAAGCTTTCTCGAATCACAAATACGACACGATCGATTATATGGAGATTGATCCGCAGTTTGGAGATAAAGAAACGTTTAAGCGTCTTGTTGACATCTGTCATGAAAATGGAATTAAAGTCATGCTTGATGCAGTATTCAATCATTCCGGCTATGAATTCCCGCCTTTTCAGGATGTCTTTGTAAATGGAGAGCATTCCAAATACAAGGACTGGTTCCACATTAACAGCTTTCCTCTGAAAAAAGATGGAAAGGTGCAGTATGAAACGTTCGGTTTCTCTGAAAATATGCCGAAACTGAGAACTGGCAATCCTGAAGTAAGAGAATACCTTCTTGAAGTTGGCCGGTACTGGGTGAAGGAATTTGGCATCGACGGGTGGAGACTTGATGTTGCAAATGAAGTGTCCCATGATTTCTGGAGAGAATTCAGAAAAGAGATCAAGGCCATTGATCCAGAGGTCTATATCCTTGGTGAAGTTTGGCATGACGCCATGCCGTGGCTTCAGGGAGATCAGTTTGATGCGGTCATGAACTATCCTTATACAAGTGTTGCGATTGAATATTTCGCTGAAGGGAAAGTAACGGCTAGCGAGTTTATCAACCGTACATCTGAAGCTTTGCTCATGTATCCTGAGCAAATATCAGCAGTTGCCTTTAACCTGCTCGGCAGCCATGATACGCCGCGCATCGCGACCGTCTGCGGAGAGAGCACGGACAAAGTGAAGCAGCTCTTTACGTTTCTTTTATCTTCACCGGGAGCACCGTGCATCTACTACGGAGATGAAATCGGCCTGACGGGGGCAATGGATCCGGGCTGCAGAAAATGCATGGTCTGGGACGAGGAGGAGCAGGATACCGAACTGCTCAGCTTTATTAGACAGCTGATTTCGCTCCGGAAAACGAATCCTGCATTCGGGAGCAAAGGGCGGATTCAGTTCATGGAAGCGGCAGCAGAGGATGAGGTTGTCATGTACACAAAGACATATGAAGAACAAACCATATTGTTTGTTCTAAACGGAACAGACCGAGATGCAGAAGCGGAGCTGCCGGAGAACGCTGCAGGCGGACAATGTGTGCTGACAGGTGAAAAAGTGAATGGACCATCCATTAAGCTAAAGCCGCACGGAATTGCTATGATTGCATACTGAACACAAAATTAATTGTCATTGATAAACCGATGTTCCGTGCGGAATATCGGTTTTTTCTATATAAAGGATAAAAGAACCTGCTATACTTGAAAAAAAGACAAAAGAGGTGTCTGCGGTGAAAGATACAATGCAGCTTATAAAAGAACTCGTCTCCATACCGAGTCCGTCTGGAAATACGAATGAAGTGATTACATATGTTGAGAACTATTTATCCGACTGCGGCATAGAAACAAGACGCAACCGCAAAGGCGGCCTGATTGCAACAATTCCAGGCAAAGATCAAAGCCGTCACCGGATGCTTACTGCTCATGTCGATACACTTGGGGCTATTGTAAAAGAGATAAAAGGCAGCGGAAGACTGACAATCGACCTGATTGGCGGATTTACATACAATTCCATCGAAGGCGAATGCTGCAAAATTGAGACTTCCTCCGGAAAAATGTTCACGGGTACGATTTTAATGCATCAGACATCTGTACATGTGTATAAAGATGCCGGCAAAGCTGAACGCAATCAGGCGAATATGGAAATACGCCTTGACGAAAAAGTGAAGAATGCTGATGATGTCAGGGAGCTTGGGATAGAAGTCGGGGACTTTGTTTCATTTGACCCGCGGGTTGAAATCACAGACGGCGGTTTCATCAAATCAAGGCACTTAGACGATAAAGCGAGTGTGGCTTTACTTTTAGAACTGATGAAAAAAGTAAAAGAAGAGCAGACCGAGCTTCCCTTTACAACCCATTTTTTAATTTCAAACAACGAGGAAATCGGGTATGGCGGCAACTCAAATATCACACCGGAGACGGTAGAATACCTGGCTGTCGATATGGGAGCCATGGGTGACGGCCAGTCAACAGATGAGTATACCGTATCCATTTGCGTGAAGGATGCAAGCGGGCCATATCATTACGGACTTAGAAAGCACTTAACGAATCTGGCTCAAAAGAACGGGATCGGCTATAAGCTTGATATCTACCCGTACTATGGCTCCGATGCCTCTGCTGCCATCCGTTCAGGCCATGACATCGTCCACGGACTAGTGGGGCCGGGCATTGACTCTTCCCATGCATATGAAAGAACTCATAAGGATTCACTTGAAAATACGGCTAAGCTTCTATACCATTACGTCCTATCTGAAATGGTTCTTTAATCCTGCTAAGACCCGGAGCTCACCCGGGTCTTTTGTCAATCCTTTCTACAATATTAAATCTTCCTTAAAAAAGTAGAAAAGTTTTCCATATTATAAATTTCTGTGATTTAATAGATTTGTATTAGCAATGAATCTATTAACGGAGGTAGTTAAATGAAAAGAACCATCAGCAGCTTCATGGCATTTGTCATGATTTTTTCCCTGTTTTTCAGCCAGGCCGCAGGTGCAGCCGGGGCGGATGTTCCTAAAGAAGAAGCCCTTCTCAAAGCAGGAACACCTGTTGAAGGACAGTTTGAAGAAGGCGAGAATGTAAAATGGTATACTGTGGATCCTTCTGCAGCAGAAGTTAAGGATTTCACTCATCTCAGAGTGAAATTTCAATCAGAGCTTGAGATGAACATCACCGTTTATTCAAGTCTTGAAAACGCCGTAGATAACCGTGCGTTTGACAGATATATGGGATATTCCTATGCGAATGAACCGGTACAGCTTGATTTCCCGGTAGCATGGGCAGGCCCTTTCTATGTGAAAGTAGAGCATTATCCGTATGAAGAAGAGTACATAGAAGGAGAAGAAGCACCGGAAGCACCGGCTGCAGCCTATACTCTTTCTTATGACGGGGTAACACTTCCTCCTTCAGAATACATGAGTTCTGACGAGTGTCCGGCTGAGCTGAGCACGAAGGAAAGAGAAAACGGCAAGGCGATTTTGAAAGACCTTAGATCAATCCGTGAAGATGTGCTTGCAAAAACGGAAAACGGCAAAGAACTTTCCGCTATGTATTATAAAATCGCGCCATTTTTGAGCACGAAAATGGTTTTCAGCAAAACAATCCGCGATCAGGTCTACCAAGATCTTGTTCAGCTTAAAGGTCTATTTGCTGAAGTCGCTGAAAAAGGAAGCAGCAGTGCGTACAAAGTGACAAAAGAGGACCAAGATGCAATTAACCGTCTCTACTCGACAGCACTTGATTCAGTTCCATCATTCCTTCAGGATTCTATTAAGAAAACCGGCAATGCTGTCGGCATCAGCAATTTAACAAACAAGACGGTATCATCCATTCTTCAAAAGGGTGGTTATAGTGTCCCTTCAGCAGGAAGCACTGAACACCGTGTCATCGTTAAACTCAAAGAAGGCAAAAAGCTGAGCAGCATTCAATCGAAAACAAAAGCATTCGGCATTCAGTCTGCAGCACCTTTAAAAGCAGACAAATCCATCATTCCAGATACGTATGTCATGGAAGTTGAAGGCAGCACAGGAGGCTTTAAAGCATCTTCAAGCAGTCTGAAATCTGCAGTAAGCAGTCTTTCAAAACTCCCTGAAGTAGAATATGCAGAGCCTGTTCAGCGCTATCAGTCATTTACAGCCGACGCCCAATATCCTTACCAGTGGTCACTTAAAAACGAAGGCCGCGACGGAGGAATTCAAGGCGCAGACATCAAGTTTGAACAGCTCCAGGAAGCGCTTAAAGGCAAAGACCTTAAAGATACAGTCATTGCCGTTGCCGACACAGGAGTTGATCACACGCTTGCTGATTTAAGCGGTCAAGTTCTGACAGACAAAGGCTACAATTTTATTTCTAAAAATACAGATGCCATGGATGACAACGGTCACGGTACGCATGTATCCGGCATCATTGCCGCTAAAGCGGGCAACGACTATTCTATGGCCGGGATTAACGCGCATGCAAAAATCCTTCCGGTAAAAGTCCTTGACGCAGCAGGAAGCGGTGACACAGAAGGAATCGCTTTTGGCATCAGATATGCGGTAGATCAGGGAGCGCAGGTTATTAACCTGAGCCTTGGCGGAGGATACAGCCGCGTGATTGAGAGTTCGTTAAAGTATGCATATGATCGCGGGGTAACAGTAGTTGCTGCCAGCGGAAATGACGGCATGGAGGAGCTTTCTTATCCGGCTTCATCAAAATATGTTATTTCTGTCGGCGGAACAAACAGAATCGACCTGGTTTCAGACTACTCCAACTATGGAAAAGGCCTGGATCTTGTAGCACCTGGTACAGATATTCCAAGTTTAATGCCTGACGGAAACGTTACAAACATGACTGGTACGTCTATGGCGACACCGCATGTTGCAGCAGTTGCAGGCCTGCTTCTTTCACACAAGCAGGATCTGACACCTGATGAAATTCAAAAAATCCTGACGAAGACAGCACAGGACATCGCATTTGATGAGCAGGATAATCCATGGGAAAACTATGAAGATTACCCTTATGAGGAAGAAATCCCTTACGAGGAAGAAGAAGTCATTCCTGGATATGACAGAGTTTCCGGCTGGGGCCGCCTTGATGCTCCTGCAGCAATCAATGGCATCGGAAAGAACTTTACTGAATGGGCGCGTATTTCGGGTGAGAACCGGTATGAAACAGCGGTAAAACTCTCTGAAGAAGGATTTGAAACGGCAGAGACCGCAGTTATTGCCACAGGCCGCAACTTCCCTGATGCGCTGAGTGCAACGCCTCTAGCCTACAAAAACGATGCCCCGCTTCTTTTGACAGACACAAATGAAGTTCCGGAAGTTGTCAAAGATGAACTGGTTCGTCTTGAAGCAGAGACAGTCATTCTTGTTGGAGGCAAAAATGCTATTTCTGCAAATGTAGAAAAGCAACTGAAAGAACTTGGCGTGAAGAAAATCAAGCGTATTAGCGGCGACGACAGATATGCTACATCAGTCAAGATTGCTGAAGAACTCGATGGCATGGGTATTGCAGCAGTGGCAACAGGTGAAGGCTTTGCAGATGCGCTGTCTATAGCACCGATTGCTGCATCACTCGAAATGCCGATTCTCCTTACGAAGAAAAACAGTACACCGGATGTTGTAAGAAGTTATGTGGAGGAAAGCGGCATTGAAGTTTCTTTCATTATCGGAGGGACAAGCGTCATTTCTAAAAAAGCGGCTGACGCATTCCCCGAGCCTGAAAGAATTGGCGGTGATGACCGTTACGAAACAAACAGCAACATCATTTCGTATTTTGAAGATATGCTGAACATGTCAACTCCTTACATTGCCACTTCCAAGAATTACCCGGATGCCCTTGCTGGATCTGCGCTGGCAGCCAGAAGCGGAAGTCCAGTGATTCTCACAAATCCTGAAGGAGCTAAGCAGACTACAAAAGATACAATCGCTGATTATGCTGACACAGCTTCCATGTATTACATCATCGGCGGAGAAACAGCTTTACCTGAAGCTTCTATTCTTTCACTATTCGAATAAGAGTTTATGAATCAGGCCCTGGCACTTCCCGGGGCTTTGTTTGTGTCAAAAAAAGTCGGAAAAATAGTAAAATATACATAATATCTATTACATTAGGTATATAAAAAGAGTATAATCTAGTAGATTTGATACATAAAACCCAGGAGGATACTATGAAAAAAGAATTATTGCTGGCCTGCGGGCTCATGCTAGCTTTACCAGGCGTACAGGGATTTGCTGCAGAAAAAACAGATGAATGGTCTGCTTTGAACTATCATAAAGAGAGTAAGAATTATTATTATGAGTCAGAGCCAAATGATACACTTTCAAAAGCTACAAATATCCAAATCGATTCAACGATTGAAGGCAGAACGGATAATGAACCTTCCTACGAAGACTTTGATTACTTCAAGTTTTCTATCTCAGAGAAGAATATGACTTACTCACTATATGCTGAAAACGATGGAAGAGAACTTACAAAGGCCTTGAAAGTAAGAGTTCTTTCAGAAGACGGCAAAGAAGTTGCAAAAAGTACAATCTATAATGAAGAAAAATGGGATGCCTATCAGTATATTGAGGCAAATCTCTTACCAGGGACCTATTACATAGAAGTTACTAACTCATATCCAAGAGATATATACCTACCATATGCATTTAGACATTTAACTTCTCCAAAGCAAGAGCCATCAATTGAAAGAATTGCAGGAGAGTCGAGATATGAGACTGCTGTTGAAATCTCAAGAACAGGCTGGGAGTTTTCTGATGTGGCGGTAATTGCAACAGGGAAGAATTACCCTGATGCATTAAGTGCAACTCCTCTTGCATATAGCAATGAAGCTCCTTTATTGTTGACAAATCCTGCAGAACTTCCTGATCTTGTTATAGAAGAGCTCAAACGTCTAGGTGTTAAAGAAGTGTACCTTGTAGGAGGTACCTCAGCCATTTCAGACAATGTTAAGACTCAGCTTTCAAAAATGAACATCAAAGTAAATAGAATCAGCGGTGCAAATCGCTATGAAACATCTGTTAATATTGCCAAGGAAATTGGAACAGAAGGGTCAGTAGTACTGGCTACAGGTAAAAATTTTGCAGATGCTCTTTCCATTGCTCCTATTGCAGCACAGCTAAACATGCCTATTTTACTGACTGAAAAAGAAAATGTTCCAAAAGAGGTATCAAATTATATAAGAGATTGGAAAGCAAATAAGGCGTTTGTCATCGGAGGGAAAGAAGTAATCACAGATTCTGCTTTAAAAAATATACCTGGAAAAGAAAGAATCAGCGGTTCAGACCGTTATGAAACTAACAGTAACGTAATCAAACGTTTCCAGTCAGATATTGATCCAACAGAAACATTTATTGCTACGGGGAAAAATTTCCCTGACGCCCTTTCAGGTTCAGCTCTAGCATCACTGAACATGAGCCCTGTAGTATTAACAAATCCTAAGACTGCGAATACTTATACAAAAAATATAATTAATGAGTTAAGTGGGGCAACATCATATTATTACATCCTCGGCGGAGAGACAACTCTCCCTCAAAACGCAATCGACCAGCTTTTTGAATAAAGCCATTACTCTCCGGACTTTTTAATGTGAGATTATTTAAAGCATTTTTCTTAAAAGCGGAAGTCTTATCACCCTTACAAGCCCTGAAGGAGCTAAGCAGACTGCAAAAGATAAAATTGCCGATTATGCTGACACAGCTTCCATGTATTATATCATCGGAGGAGAAACAGCTTTACCGGAAGATTCTATGCTTGCATTATTTGAATAAGAGGATCATGAAAAACCCTGGCTTCTGCCAGGGTTTTTCATATGTCAAAAAAAGTCGAAAAAAATAATTCCAAATAATAGATAATCACTATTACATTCTTTGGTGATAGGTTGTATAATCTAGTAGATTTGATACATAAAAACAGGGGGATACTATGAAAAAAGAATTATTGCTTGCCTGCGGGCTCATGCTGGCTTTACCAGGTGTACAGGGATTTGCTGCTGAAAAAACAGATAAATTGTCTGCCTTTCAGCATCAGACGACACAAATGAAGGCCCTGGGTATGGATGACGAGATTCAGTCTTATTATGAAGTAGAACCGAATGATACTATGGCAAAGGCAACAAATGCTAAAATCGATTCAGTTCTGGCAGGAGAGAACAAGAACAGGAATGCAAGTAATGGAAAAGACGTTGACTATTTCAAGTTTGATATAACAGAAGAAGATATGGCGTATTCATTAATAGCTGAAACTATGTTGGATACAACTTCTGAAACGTTGAAAGTCCGTGTGCTTTCTGAGAATGGCAGTGAGGCTGCAAAGAGTATAACTGAAGATTTTGACGGGGATATTTATCAGTCGATAGAAACAGAACTTTCACCTGGGACCTATTATTTAGAAGTGACGAATTCCTATTCATCAGAAGCTAATGTGGAGTATTCTCTTTTTCATTTTACATACTCAGACGGTCCATTTGAAACTACAATGGAAAGACTTTGGGGAGACACGAGATATGATACAGCTGTGGAAGTCTCGAAAAATGGCTGGGAATATTCAGATGTGGCAGTAATTGCAACAGGTAAAGGTTATGCGGATGCCTTAAGTGCTACGCCTCTTGCCTTCAGATATGATGCTCCTCTTTTATTAACAAAACCAGAAGGTCTTCCTGAAAGTGTTAAAGAAGAACTCAACCGTTTAGAGGTTCAGGAGGTTTTTCTTATCGGAGGCACTTCAGCCATTTCAGACAACGTTAAAACAGAGCTTGGAAAAATGAACGTAAAAGTAACGAGACTAAGCGGGGGAACCCGCTATGAAACATCTGTTAAGGTTGCTGAGGAAATTGGAACAGAAGGATCAGTAGTACTGGCTACAGGCAAAAACTTTGCAGATGCTCTATCTATTGCTCCTATTGCAGCTCAGATGAACATGCCTATTTTGCTGACTCAAAAAGATAATGTCCCACAAGAAGTAACAAATTATATTAGAGACTGGGACGCTGACAAAACTTTTGTAATCGGTGGAGAAGCAGCAATTACAAGCGCTGCTGTGAAGAATTTGCCTGGAAAAGAACGAATCAGCGGTGAAGATCGTTATGAAACCAACAGTAAAATTATTAACAGATTCCAAGACAACATTGATCCGTTTTTCACGTACATTGCTACCGGAAAAGGTTTCGCTGATGCTCTTGCAGGCTCAGCCCTTGCATCAAGATATATGAGCCCAATCATTTTGACTAGTCCAACTACTCCAAGTGATTTTACAAAAGAAACAATCAATAAGTATAAAGAAGATACTTTTACTTATTACATCCTCGGTGGAGAGACGGCTCTCCCTCAAAAAGCAATCGACCAGCTTTTTGAATAATGCCATAGCATGAGAAAGACCGGTGAGCATTAGCTGCACCGGTCTTTTCCATTTAGAAGTGATTTAAAACCTCTTTATATTCATCATAACATCCTTCAGCACATCTACTGAACCTACCGGATCCTCTGAATCTTCCAGACTGTGGTCAGCCCCGTTTATGAGGACACGCTCAAGAAATGGATTTTCTGAAAGCTTCTCAAACCGTTCGGGGTCATAGCAAGGGTCTGAATCGCCGATGATGCATAAACCTCTCTTTTTGCTTGTGTACATGCCCTCAAATACATCATCCCTTTTCAGCAAAGGCGTGAGCCAGACAATTTTCGCATCGAGGAATGCCGTTCTCCCAAGTTCAGCAGCAAGTGCGATCGTGCCGAGTGATTTTCCTATCAAGTAAAAGTGTTCATAGGAGTGCGCGCTTAATACGGTATCAATGACATGCCGGACATCTCTTTTTAACGCATCATCAAGCTCTTTATCTGAAAATGATTCATAAAAAGGCGACTGGTAGGAGTAGTTGAGATGCAGCACATCCTCACCGCGGTTCAGGAAAATTCCTGTTGAATAGTGAAACAGCGGGCCCTGCGCTGTATACCCGTAGCCCGGAAACATAATAGCAAGTGTTTTTCCTTGAGAGGCTTTTTTGAGCAGGGAATAGGAAACAGTGCCGTCTTTGTAGCCTGTGATGGAATCTTTCTGGATTTGGACCATTGGATTTTATCCTCTCTTTTTTAGTATGATACTACTAATTCCACTAATTGGGTGCAGATTCCTTTCTTGAGTAAAAAAGAAGCTTATCTTTCGCCGGGAGAGGGTAATACATTTGGTGGCGCTATGATAACACTATAGAAAAAAGGTGAGCAGATGATCCGGTTTGAGAATGTGACAAAGGTATACAAAGACGGTACGAAGGCAGTAAACGCCCTGGACTTAACAATAGAAAAAGGTGAGTTTTTTGTCTTTATCGGGCCTTCGGGATGCGGCAAGACGACGACGATGAAAATGATCAACAGGCTGATTGATGCCACAGACGGCACTGTCAGCATAGATGGCAAAAATGTTCATGATTACGACATTCACGAACTGCGGTGGAATATAGGGTATGTTCTTCAGCAAATTGCGCTTTTTCCTCATATGACGATTGAAGAAAACATCGCGATTGTTCCTGAACTGAGGGGATGGAATGCAGAGAAAATACGGCAACGCACAGATGAACTTCTGGATATGGTAGGGCTTGATCCGGATACATACAGAACAAGAAAACCGAATGAGCTGTCAGGCGGTCAGCAGCAGAGAATCGGGGTCATCAGAGCTCTTGCTGCAGACCCGGATATTATTTTAATGGATGAACCTTTTAGTGCACTAGACCCGATCAGCAGGGAAAAACTGCAGCAGGATATCATAGACCTGCAAAAACGTATTCATAAGACGATTGTGTTTGTGACTCATGATATGCAGGAGGCCCTTGCTCTTGGTGACCGGATTTGTGTGATGAAAGACGGGGAAGCCGTGCAAATTGACACCCCTGAAGCGCTCGTCAGACGTCCCACCAGCGATTTTGTCAAAGAATTTATCGGGAACAGAGGACAGGCTGCTGTTCTGGAAGGATCCATTGAACCCTGGATCAGGCCTCTGCAGGAAACAGATCCGCTCAAAAAGCCGATATCTTTTACGGCTGACCGGCAGGAAGCCCTCCAGAGACTGGGGACAGAAGACATGATTCCTGTTGAGCGGAACGGACAGATTATCGGGACCATAACGAGAGAGTCCGCGGTACAGTTCTTAGCCGGCCGTGCGGAAGAAAGAGGGAGAGTATGACGGCATTTATTGACGTATTTAAAGAACGGCAAAGCGAGCTTTTAGCTGCTTTGCTTGAGCATATCCAGATCTCATTTATTGCTTTACTGCTCGCGGTCGCCATTTCCATTCCGCTGGGCATTTATCTGACTAGAAAATCAGGAGCCGCAGAAGGAGTGATTGGTGTTTCTGCCGTCCTGCAGACCATTCCGTCACTTGCCCTTCTCGGACTGCTGATTCCTCTTGTTGGCATTGGAGTAGTGCCTGCCATTATTGCACTGGTCATCTATGCACTGCTTCCGATTCTGAGAAATACGTACACCGGCATCAAAGAAGTGGATTCTTCCTTAATTGAAGCGGCCCGTGCGATGGGGATGAACAGCATGAAACGGCTGTATAAAGTAGAACTGCCCCTTGCCATGCCGGTCATCATGGCTGGTATCCGCACGGCGATGGTACTGATCGTTGGAACTACCACACTTGCGGCCCTTATTGGTGCAGGCGGACTCGGAAAACTCATTCTGCTTGGAATCGACAGAAATGACAACATGCTGATTTTGCTAGGAGCGATTCCTGCAGCCCTGCTTGCTATTTTCTTTGATGCTGTTCTGCGGGGCGTTGAAAAAGCGGCATCGAGGCGATCAATGAAAGTAATCGGCATTGCAGGATTAATTGCCATACTGGCTGTTGCTGTGCCGCTTGCGTTTGGTGCCGGCAAGAAAGACATTGTCATTGCAGGAAAACTGGGGGCTGAACCGGAAATTCTGATCAATATGTACAAACTGCTGATCGAGCAGGAGACGGATCTTGAGGTTGAATTAAAGCCCGGTCTTGGAAAAACGACATTCGTCTTTAACGCTCTAAAATCAGGAGATATTGATATTTACCCTGAATTTACAGGAACAGCGATTACGACCTTTTTAAAAGAAGAGGCCGTCAGCACTGACCGGAAAGAAGTATACGAGCAGGCAAAAGCAGGTATGCTCAAGAAGTTTGACATGGCATATCTTGAGCCGATGTCATTCAACAATACGTATACACTCGCTGTGCCTAAGGAAGCTGCAGAACAGTACAGCCTTGAAAAAATGTCAGATCTTAAACCGGCTGCAGGGAATATAAAAGCAGGGTTCACTCTTGAGTTTTCGGACAGGGAGGATGGCTACAAAGGCATACAGAAAGTTTACGGCACCACCTTTGCAAACTTAAAAACAATGGAGCCTAAGCTCAGGTATGAAGCCATTCAGACAGGCGAAATCAATTTAATTGATGCTTACTCGACAGACAGTGAGCTGAAACAATATAATCTTTTAGTGCTTGAAGATGATAAAAAACTGTTTCCACCCTATCAGGGAGCACCGCTGCTGAGAAAAGAAACGCTCGATCAGCATCCAGAACTCCAGAAAGCCCTGAATCAATTGTCAGGAAAAATAACGGATGACGAAATGAGAGAAATGAACTATCAGGTAAATGTTGAAGGGCAATCTGCTGCAGAAGTTGCTGAGCAGTACTTAAGTAATGAAGGTTTATTAGGGAAATAAGGAGCAAGAGGGAGAATGTCATGATTCTCTCTCTTTTTCTGATGGATGTGTTAGACAAAAAGGATTTCTGACAGAAAACAAGAATAAAGAAAGAAGATCATTCCGGAGGTGAAGCACAAATGAAAGCTGACGGAGTATTTGAAGGCGGAGGAGTCCGGGGCATTGCGTTTACAGGTGCTATTCAGGCAATGGAGGAAGAAAAAATTGAATGGGAGCGCCTTGCAGGGACATCTGCGGGTGCAGTCATTGCCGCTCTTTTGGCAGCAGGCTATAAAAGCTATGAAATCAGGGAGCATCTCATAGAGCTGGATTTTACAAAATTCAGGGGCAGAACCTTTTTGAATTATATCCCAATCATCGGCGGACTGCTCCAGCTTATGATTCATCTCGGTTTTTACAAAAACAGCTATCTGGAAGAATGGATAGACGGTCTCCTTTCGGCAAAAGGGATTCGCACGTTTGCAGACCTGCCCCAAGATAAGCTGAAAATCATTGCATCAGACGTATCCAATGGCGAAATACTTATCCTGCCCGATGATCTGCCCAAATATAAGATGAAACCCTCCGATCTGAAAGTCTCTAAGGCGGTTATGATGAGCGCATCGATTCCCTTTTTCTTCAGGCCGGTAAAATGGAAATCATCTTCCCAGTTCACTTCCTATATATTAGATGGCGGATTGCTGAGTAATTTTCCGATCTGGCTGTTTGATTCGAAAGAAGAACCGCGCTTTCCAACCTTCGGATTCCGTTTTATTAAAGAAGAAATCAGAGCGGGGGCTGTTATACCGACACCCGTTCATCTTTTCAAAAATATGTTCAAAACGATGCTGCAGGCACACGATTTGAGGCATCTGACAGAAGAAACAAGAGAACGGACCGTACAAATCCCCACAGGAGGAATAACAGCAACTGATTTTGATTTGAATAAAGACGAAATCGAGTTTTTGTATCAATCAGGGTATTCTTCCGCACAGCAGTTTCTGAAGAGCTTTGATTTTCAGAAATATAAAGAAATACGAAAAAAAACCAAAAACGCTGCGGGTCTGTAACTGGCCCGCTTATTTGCAGTTTATGCTGGTATCTTATTCAAATTTGACTATAATAGAAGATGAAGCTTCATAAACTTAACTATTAAGGAAGTGAAGGAAATGGACGCATCTCAACAACATACCCGGCTGGTTGTCGCAGGTCTTCTCCTCGGTATTTTTATGGCTGCAATTGATAATACCATTGTTGCAACTGCCCTGGGATCGATTGTCAGTGATCTTGGAGGACTTGATCAATTCGTGTGGGTGACGTCTGCCTATATGGTGACGGTCCTTGCGGGTATGCCGATTTTTGGAAAGCTTTCTGATATGTACGGACGAAAACGGTTTTTCATCATTGGACTTATCATTTTTCTTGCAGGATCTGCCCTGTGCGGGATTGCACAGAACATTACTCAGCTGAGCATCTTCAGGGCTATACAGGGAGTTGGCGGCGGTGCGCTTCTGCCAATTGCATTTACCATTGTGTTTGATATTTTTCCGCCGGAAAAACGCGGGAAAATGACAGGACTTTTAGGTGCAGTGTTCGGATCTGCATCTGTTTTCGGCCCGCTGATCGGAGCGTATTTAACAGAATACATCAGCTGGCACTGGGTTTTTTATGTGAACATTCCGATCGGCCTTTTATCTGTCATTCTTGTCGGAAAGTTTTATCATGAAAAAGCAAAGCTTGAAAGGCAGAAAATTGACTGGGCCGGTGCCCTCACGCTTGTAGCCGGCGTTGTCAGTCTTATGTTTGCTCTTGAGCTTGGAGGAAAAGAGTTTTCCTGGACTTCATGGCAGTCCTATTCCTTGTTCGGCTCTTTCGTCTTATTTTTGATTTTATTTTTAGTGGCCGAAACAAAAGCAAAAGATCCAATCATTTCCTTCTGGATGTTTAAAAGCAGGCTGTTTGCAAGTTCACAGATCCTTGCTTTTTTGTACGGGGGGTCATTTATTATTCTTACGATCTTCATTCCGATTTTCGTTCAGGCTGTATACGGGGGATCAGCAACAAGTGCCGGTTACATTCTTATGCCACTTATGCTTGGGTCTGTTGTCGGCAGCGGGCTTGCGGGTGCATTTATGACTAAAACAAGCTACCGCAGCATTATGTTTGTTTCCATCATTTCCTTTATAGCCGGAATGGGGCTGCTCAGCACGATGACTCCGGACACGGGAAGGCTGCTGCTGACGCTGTTTATGATACTTTCAGGATGTGGCGTCGGATTTTCCTTTTCGCTCCTACCAAATGCGTCCATTCATAATCTGGACCCTCGTTTCAGAGGTTCAGCGAACGCAACGAATGCCTTTTTCAGATCGCTTGGGATGACAATCGGAGTGACAATCTTCGGAGCTATTCAAACAAAAATCTTCATAAGAGAGCTTGAAAATGCCGGTTCTGCCGGCAGCGGTTTTGATATGGGCAATCCTCAGGGGATTTTTCAGCCGGAAGTACGGGAGCAGATTCCTCCCGGGGTGCTTGAACCGGTTGTAAATGCGATGTCAGATTCAATTACCGCCATGTTCCTGTTTGCCCTTATTCCGCTTGGAGCTGCCCTGATCACCGTCTTTTTCATGGGTAAAACAAGACTGATCACCGGGAAGAAAGAAGAAGTATCCGCCAATTAAAAAGAGAGCTTAAATGAAGCGTACTGCTTTGTTTAGGCTCTTTTTTATTGCGGAAGGTTTTAAAAAAAATGAGCCGAAAGACGGTCTAATCAGATATACTTCCGTATACTGCGAGTATTTATTCGCTATTATAAGGAGAATCAGAACCTGTCCATGTTCCTGTTTTGAATGGGATTGAACATACCATAGGAAGACATAGGAATATAAAACTAGTTTGAATTTTTTGATAATATGATCTTTTTCCTCTAGGATTGTAAGCAAATGACAAGAGGAGTTGGGAAAATTTGAAGAAAAAGGCGATTCCTGTTTTGCTGACAGCGAGCTTCCTGCTTGCCCCTGCAGTCAGCGCAGAAACACCATACTATGGAAAAACGTATACACAGCCCGAACAAGTGAGGCCGCTTTTTCCCGATGTTTCACTAACTGATGAAACACCGGCTTTTACTAAAGGTGAAGAGGCCTTTACCACCCAGGAGGAAATGCTTGCTTACATAGAAGAACTCAAAAAAAAATCTCCATACGTATCAGTAAAAGAGATTGGCAGATCGCAAAACGGAATGGCGATTCCTGCGCTTTACTTTACAAAGGACGGGAGCATAAAACCGAGCTACGCATCGCGTAAGCCGACGGTCTGGATTCAGAGCCAGATTCACGGAAATGAGCCTGCAAGCGGTGAATCCATTCTCGCCATCGCAAATCGTCTGACTGGCGAACTTGGGAATGAGCTGCTCGATGATATCAATATTATTATTGTTCCACGTGTAAATCCGGATGGTTCTTACAATTTTAAACGACAGCTTCAAAATGGCCTTGACGGCAACCGTGACCACGTCAAGCTTGAATCGCCGGAAGTCCAGGCCATCCACAGAGAATATAATAAGTACACGCCTGAAGTTGTCATTGATGCCCATGAATATACGCCATACACCCGCTCGTTCGACCGGTTTGGGGAAGAGGGTCTTCTGAAATATCATGATATCCTGCTGCTGTCAGGCAGAAATTTAAACATTCCTGAAAAAATCAGAACCATGTCAGACAGCCTCTATGTTGAACCAACGTTTGCTGCACTTGAAGATCAAGGGTTTTCAGCTGACCGTTATTATACATCGGCTGTGACAAATGGTGAAATCGATATTTTAGAAGGAGGGACAGAACCGCGCATCGGAAGAAACTCCTTTGGACTGCAGCCTGCTTTTTCGTTCCTTGTGGAAAGCAGGGGCATTGATATTGGGCGAGAGGACTTCGGGCGCAGGGTTGCAGCACAGATTGAAACACATGAAAACATCTTAAGACAAACAGCAGAAAATGCCCGAAAAGTGAAAGTGACCGTTGCAGCTGAACGGGCAAAGCTAGTTAAAAAAGGTCTGCTTCCAAAAGACAATGATCCTGTTTATGTGAACAGTGAAGCATTGGAAATAGATGGACAAACTCTTGAAATGATTGATATTGCAAGCGGAACCGTTCAGGATGTGCCTGTTAACTACTTCAGTGCAACAGAAGCTGTTCCGACATTGACACGCGAGCGTCCGACTGCATATGTCCTGCAGCCTGATCAGGGTGATGCTGCAGCAAGGCTGATGAATCAGGGGGTAAAAGGATTTAAGCTTCCGAAACAAATGAAACTCCCTGTTGAAGCCTATCAGATAACAAGCAAAGAAGAGACGGAACAGTACGAAGGAAAGCAGCTGGTCGAAGTAGAGACAGAGCTCACTAAAAAAGAGGTCGTTTTCTCGAAAGGCTCATATATCTTCCTGTCTGCTCAGCCGCAAAATAATCTGCTGTCTCTTTCCCTTGAGCCCGAGTCGATTGACAGCTATGTAACATTCGGCTATATTCCGTCAGAGATTGGAGAAGAATTGCCGGTTTACCGGTTTATGTTTGATGGAAAAAAGCTGAAGTAAGGTAATAAAAAAACAGATCCCGCTAAATAACGGGATCTGTTTTTTCATTATAGTACGATACTTACAATAATCGCTGACAGGATACTTACAAGTGTAGCACCATAAAGCAGCTTCAAACCGAAACGTGCAACTACGTTTCCTTGTTTTTCATGCAGACCCTTCACCGCACCGGCAATAATTCCGATGGAAGAGAAGTTGGCAAAAGATACAAGGAACACAGAGATAATACCAAGTGTACGCTCACTGAACGTATCTGCAACATTTGCAAGGTCCATCATGGCTACAAATTCGTTTGTCACAAGCTTTGTTGCCATGATTCCGCCCGCAGCTACTGCTTCATTCATAGGAACACCCATGATAAAGGCGAATGGGGCAAAGATGTAACCGAGAATACCCTGGAATGTAATGCCGAAGACCATATCAAAAATGTTGTTGACCGCTGCAATCAGTGCAACGAAACCGATCAGCATGGCACCGACAATAACTGCTACTTTGAAGCCGTCCATGATGTATTCGCCAAGCATTTCAAAGAATGACTGCTTTTCTTCTTCCTGAATGACGAGAATATCTTCTTCATCTGAAACAGTGTAAGGATTGATGATTGAAGCAATGATAAATCCGCCGAACAGGTTGATGACGATTGCCGTTACAACATACTTTGGCTCGATCATTGTCATGTATGCTCCAACAATGGACATGGATACAGTTGACATGGCAGATGCGCAAAGCGTGTAAAGACGCTGTGATGTCAGCTGTCCAAGCTGTTTTTTAACGGTGATGAAAACTTCTGATTGACCAACGATGGCAGATGCGACAGCGTTGTAAGACTCAAGTTTTCCCATTCCGTTAACTTTGCTCAGTACAAAACCTATGCCCTTCATGACAAAAGGCAAAATCTTAAAGTACTGGAAGATCCCAATCAATGCTGAAATAAAGACGATCGGAAGAAGAACATTCAGGAAGAACGGAGCTTGTCCATCGTTCGCGAGTCCTCCAAAGACAAACATAATTCCTTCATTTGCATATTCGAGAAGCTTTCCGAAACCGTCGGCAATAGCTGTAATTAAAATGAGTCCGAATTTGGTATTCAGTAATAGGAACGTTAAAGCGATTTGAATAACAATCATTAATGCAACTGGTTTAAACTTAATCTTCTTTCTGTCGCTGCTTGCAACCCAGGCAAGACCCAGAACAATCGCAAGTCCAAGAAGGGCAATCAGGTATTTCATTTCGTTCACCTCTATGATGGAATAGTAATCGTTTTTTGAAAGAATACTGTATACGCTTTCATCAACTTTGAAAAAGAGAGTCAGCGTCATCTGATGTCTGACCTCTGACGTATTCAACTATAATAGATTTATAGGAACAAAGCAATAACAAATTTTTGAAAGTTTAAGGAAGATACAAAGGATAAAATACTATAGTTAAATGACAAATTTATCCTCGGCCAGCTCCAGCGCCTAGATCCTCTGTCAGAACAAATCCGCCAAAAAAGTCAAACCCGGACTTTTCCGCCGGATTCTTATCTGCCTATCGGATCTGACCAAGGCGCTTGCGCTTTTGTTCTTACTTATAAGATAATCTGCTGCTCATACGCAGCAGCAATCCCTCAAACTTCGGATGGAAATATTGAACAACAAACCCAAGTGTAAGTGTTACAGCAAATGTGCCGATGCCGATTGCTCCCTGAAAAGCAAAAGCGAGAAGCAGCGCAAAGGTTTCGCTGATGATCCTTGAATTTCTTAAATTAAGACCGAAACGGGTATGAATGGCAACCATCAGTGTATCCATCGGACTTGCAGGGAACTTCGCCTGAAGGTAAACCGCAACGCCAATGCCCATTGTCAGAATCCCGGCAATTAAAGCAGATGCCTGGAAGAATAGTCCTGCAGGGGAATAATGCTTTAAAACTACAAGAAGCCAGAAGTCAATTAATGCACCTATTAAGAGAATGCTTCCTGCTGCCAGCAGTTCAGGTTTCTTTTTCATCAAAAATGAGTTAATAAAGATCAGCACGATGCCATTTATAAAAATACAGGTACCGACTGTGAGCCCAAATAAATTGGATTCTCCTACTGCAAGGGCGTCCCATGAGGATGCGCCGAGACCTGATTTGATAATCAGCGCCACACCGAGCGTAAGGGCCAGTAAGCCTGTGATAAAAAATAGTGTTCTTTCTTTCATGGAGTTTCCCCTCTCAAGTGGAGTTGTTTGAATAGTGGTTAGTCGTCAGACCTCTTGAATTCGTTTTCATCATATCCAATAATCTTCCCTTTGGCAAGAGAAAATGAGGTGGAAGAAGAATCCACAGGTTTGGGGGAAAATGAAAAAGCCGCAGAAACCATGTTCTGCGGCTTTTATTCAGCTTAGCTGAGTCGTTCTTAAAAACTCTTTTGTACGCTCTTCTTTAGGATTTGAAAAGAACTCTTCCGGGTGTCCGATTTCAACAATTCTGCCTTCGTTCATATATACGATCCAGTCGGCAACCTCTCTCGCAAACTGCATCTCATGTGTGACGACAACCATAGTCATTCCTTCTTCTGCAAGCTCCTTCATCGTTGCGAGCACCTCTCCGACAAGTTCCGGATCAAGAGCGGATGTAGGTTCGTCAAACAGCATGATTTCAGGCTTCATGGCAAGTGCACGGGCAATGGCAACCCGCTGCTTTTGTCCCCCTGACAATTTGTTAGGATAGACATCTGCTTTGTCGGAAAGGCCTACTTTTTCAAGGAGAGCCCGTGCTTCCGCTTCAGCCTGGTTCTTTTTCATTTTCTTTACCATCAGCGGTGCTTCCATAATGTTTTCAATCACTGTTTTATGAGGGAACAGCTGAAAATGCTGGAACACCATGCCGACTTTCTGGCGGACTTCGTTGATGTCATGTGTGCCCTGTGTGACTTCTTCGCCGTTTATGATGATCTTTCCGTTATCTTTTTTCTCAAGAAAGTTAAGGCACCTGAGAAGGGTACTTTTACCGGATCCGCTTGATCCGATTAAGCAAACAACATCGCTTTCACCAACTTTCATATCAATATCTTTTAGGACATGCAGGTCGCCGAAAGATTTATTCAGCTTTTCCACTTTGATCATTTCTTTTGATTCCAAAAAGATTCCCTCCTTTAGCGGTCACTGATGGACATTTTCTTTTCAAGTCCGTTTACAACGAGTGTCAGAATTGCAACCAGTATTAAGTAGTAAACGGCAACAATCAGCAGGAATGTCATTTCATCGAAATTGTTTGAACCGAGTGTGGTCGCAACGTTAAATAATTCATTGATGGAGATAAATGCTGCCAGAGAAGAATCCTTTAAACCGATAATCATCTGGTTTCCAAGAGGAGGAAGCGCACGTCTGAACGCCTGAGGCATGATGATGCGCCTCATTGTGAGACCTCTTGTCATGCCGAGGGAACGGCCCGCTTCCATTTGACCTTTGTCGATGGACTGGATGGTGCCCCTGAATATTTCAGCAATATAGGCACCATTGTGGAAGGCGAGAGCAAGGGATGCAGCCCAGAAATCAGGGATTAGAAACAATCCGCTGAAACCGAAGTACAGAATGAAAATCTGAACGATTAATGGTGTACCGCGGACAAGGTAAATATAAGCATCCGAGATCCAGCCGAGCACTTTCAGTTTGGATATTTTCAGCAATGCGAAAAAGAGACCGATAACAATCCCGATTAAAATGGACACTACTGTCAACTGGAGAGTGACAAGCATCGCATCGAAAAATACGCCTCTGCTTGCTATGAGAGAATCAAAAAAATGAGAAAAGCTAGGCAATATAAACAACATCCTTTCTGTACAGGCAGTGATTATTCCGGTTTAGTTGTAATGTCTTCTCCAAAATACTCAATGCTGATTTTCTTCAATGTTCCGTCTTTGCGCAGGTTTTCGAGTGCTTCGTTAACACGCTTTAAGAGTTCGGGGTTGTCCTGCGGAATAACAACAGCCTGTTCACTTCTTTCAATCAGCTGCTGTCCGGTAATGTCAAATCCGCCTTTTGCTGCACTTTTTCCTGTTACAAAATCGGTGATCACCGCGTCATGGCGGCCTGTACTAAGCGCTTTAAGAGCAGTGATATCGCTGTCGTACATCTTTATGTTGTCTGTATATTTCTCTGCGGTTGCAGCATATGTAGAGCCTTTGGCTACAGCGACTTCTTTTCCTTTTAGATCTTCAACTGTTTTGATGCTGCTGTCAGGACGCGTGAAAATTTGAGGTCCTGAATAGTAGTAGGGTGTGGAAAAGGACACGTGCTTTGCCCGCTGGTCATTGATGGTGTGGCTCGCCACCGCTGCATCGGCCCGGCCGGTTTTGACACCTTCAACAATCCCTTTGAATTTAATCCGTTTCTGGACGGGCTTAAGTCCAAGCTCCTTCGCAATCGCTTCTCCGACGGCAACATCAAATCCGGTCATCGTCATATCGTCCTTCACGTAGCTGAATGGTTTGAATTCACCTGATGCAGCAAATACAAATTCATCCTTGTCAATCAATTCTGTTCCGTCTGATAATTTTTCTTTCTCAGCACAGGCTGCTAAAAAAACACCTGTCATCAGAAGCAGGATCATAAGATATACTTGTTTTTTCATAAGTTGCTCCAAGTCTCCTTTCTGTATGGTATGTGTGATTATGGTAAACAGGAAAAAATGCGCTAGTTGTACATACCCTTATCTTACTTACTGTAATCGCATTTTTTAGAATTTTTCAGAAAAAGAAAATGTAAACTTGCATAAAAAAAGAAGCAGCTTTATAGCTGCTTCTACTGCATAGCATTCCATTCAATTTCTCCTGCCTGCTCTTCGTAATCAATGCTTACTTTAAAGTCATGCTTTTCGTAAAAGTGCACAAGACGGTCGACGTGATCCCAGTCTCTTTTGGCGATATCCCCGGTTATAGATGGAATGTTCTGGTCTTTAGCGATTTCTTTTAAATAATTCATGCAAATTGATCCGTAGCCTTTGTTTGCAGGGCCTTTAATGTCGCCAATATGAATGGCCTGATCGTCTGAATAGGTGGCATGAATGGAAAAATCCCATTTCCCCCGATAGGCTGTTTCACAATCATTAAGCATCACTTTGCATGAATCACCGTCATTTTGTGCATAAACAACGACCCATTTGTCTTCTTTTGTCTGATCAATTCCGACAACTTTCCACCTCTTGGCGATTTCCTTGAGATTATCCTGCATTCTATAAAGCTGAAACTGCAGTTCTTCCGCGTCCACAGGTGCCTGATTTCCGCCAGTCAGTACAGATTGATACATAAATATCTCCTTCCTTTATGGTAGTCCGTACGTAAAACACAGTTATCTATTGTACTGGACTGGAGCAAAAGCATCAACCGTTTTGCTCAAATTGGAAGGAGTTGCTTAATAAAAAAACGGCGCCAGTACAGGCGCCGGATGCTAGTCTTCATGACTGTCATAAATACAGTGGTCAAAACTGTCATTGTGGATTTGATTCAGTTCCTTTACCCCGTAAATTAAAAACTGGTGGTCGTCGCCATACAAGTCAAGCTTGTTTGCTTTTTTATACTGCTCTAAAGCTGTGCGTGCTTTATCTTCTTCTGTAAAGACACCAACTACGTTTGAAGCCTCTCCACAGTCTGAGCAGCCTATATCAACTACAACATAGTACATGAAATCACCCTTTATGCTTTCATTCGTCCCTTATTTTCTCACGATGGCCGGGTGAAAACAAGGAATTGGCATAAGCGGATCAGACATCCAGTGTCTGAGGTGTTTTCTGTCCGCTGTTCATCAGGCGGATCTTGTTCGGTTTAATGGCAAGAACAATATAGTCCGGGTCATCAGGACCCTTGAACCAATTTTTCATATGCTCATTCCAGATACGGTCTTTCAGTTCCTGGTCTGTGCTGATTTCCGCTGTTCCTTCAAACTCTACATAGGAATCACCATATCCCTCACCTTCATAGCCAAGCAGGATATGTACGTTCGGATTTTTTTCAATTTCATCTGCTTTGTGCGTGTGAACATTAGTCGGGGTATAGAGCATGAGTTCATCATTGGAAAAGGTCATATAGCGGGAGTGGGGTTTATCGTCCACGACGGTGGACAATGTGCCGACTTTGTGTTTCTCAAGAACGTCCAGAACTTCTTTGTTCAGTGTCTGCTTATTCATACATACATCTCCTTTAAACGTGATAGTGTATGTATTCCTTCCTTTCCTTTATCTAAAACCTGAAAGTGAAAAGGGATGCTTTATATTGGAGTGGAAATACCCGGATTAATCATCGTCAGCTCCCTGAAGAAACGTTTTTCATCTTTTGGCAGCGAAACAAGCGCAAATTTTGAATAGGCAGGGCGGCTTGATGAAAAAGAACCTGTGTACACAATTTTCAGGCGCTTGAATGTCCAGGCCGGTGAAGATAGTGGATTCATTGAATAGTGCACTTCTTTCATGTCTCTAATAAAAATTTCTTTTCTGATGAGTCCGAATACAATTTTCAGTTTCTGATCTGCAATGACAAAATAGGAGTTAAAAAGAGCATGTGCAAGAAAGGCTGCAATTAAAAAAGGAAAAACAAGAGGTGCCGCGGGTTCACCCTGATACAGGAGAAAAAACGGGAAAAGAATTAAAAACACGATGATACATACAAGAATTGGGTTTCGCTTTACTTTAAACTTCATGACAGACCTCCTCTCATTTATTTTAGCATATTTTTCCTGGAGTTATGACGGACAAATGTCGTTCTAAGTTTCTTTTAACGGAAGTTGGAGTAAGGCGGATGCGCGGAAGGAGGCCAGGGTAAGTTAAGGGAAATGAATGAAATATAAACTGGTATAGACAACTAGTTGAATAGATGTTATAGTATGTGTGAAAACGGATGCAAGGAGCTGTAATGATGGCACAAATATGCTTATTGAACGCTGAAATTTATACTGGCGAATCCATTATTGAGAGTGGGTACGTTTTAATAGAAGATGAAAAAATAAAAGAAGTCGGGATGATGGAGGATTATCAGGAGCAGAGCGGATTTGAGCGCGTAATTGATTTAAAGCACGCTGCAAAGGCCGTGCCGGGGTTTATTGATCTCCACATCCACGGCGCACATGGCGCGGATGTGATGGATGCTACTGAAGAAGCGCTGCAAACAATGACTTCAAAGCTTCCATTTGAAGGAACAACAAGTTTTCTGGCAACTACAATGACTTCAAGTAAAGAACAAATTTCTAAAGCGCTTGTTAATACAGCCGGATACTTAAAAGAAAAAAATCAAACCGGTGCAGAGATCCTTGGCATTCACCTTGAAGGTCCATTTTTAAATCCGAAACGCGCAGGAGCTCAGGCACCCGGAAATATTATTGAACCCTCAGTTGAACTTTTTGACAGGTGGCATGAAGAGTCAGGCGGAAGTATCAAACTTGTGACACTGGCAGCGGAACGCGAAGGCGGGTATGAGCTTGCGAGCCATTTAAAGAGTTTGTCAATCGTCCCGTCAATCGGCCACAGTGATGCTGTTTATCAGGAAGTGGAGACGGCGGTTGCAAGCGGAGTTCATCATGCAACACATCTTTTCAACGGGATGAGAGGCATTCATCATCGCGATGCAGGCACTGCCGGCGCTGTTCTGATGAAGGATGAAGTGATGACGGAAATGATTGTGGACGGCATTCATATTGCACCTGAAATGGTCAAGTTTGCTTATAGAATGAAAGGCAGTGAAAGGGCCATTCTCATAACAGATGCCATGCGTGCTAAAGGGCTCGGTCCAGGCACATACGATCTTGGCGGACAGGAAGTAACAGTTGACGGGGAGCGGGCGACACTCGCCGATGGAACACTGGCGGGAAGTATTCTTACATTTAGAGATGCAGCGGTCAACATGATGTCATTCACGGGATGCTCTCTTTTGGATGCTGTCACGATGTCATCTGTTAATCCTGCTAAACAAATTGGGGTCTACGACAGAAAAGGGAGCCTTGAGAAGGGAAAAGATGCAGACATTGCCGTGCTCGATGACGAGTTAAATGTGATGATGACGATCTGCAGAGGAACGATATCTTTTACAGGGAGTGCTGACAAATGAAGCTGATTGAAGCGAAGGATTACAAGGAAATGAGCATACTTGCTTCAAGAATGATCTCAGAGCAGGTCCGGTCCAAAAAAGACACAGTGCTTGGGCTTGCAACGGGAGGAACGGTTTTAGGCACCTATCAGCAGCTGATCCTTGACCATCAGGATAACGGAACAGACTACTCTGAAGTTAGAACTTTTAATCTGGATGAGTATGCAGGTCTCCATAAAGATGATGAAAACAGCTATCATACGTACATGAAAAAGCATTTTTTTGACAGCGTCAATGTCTCTGCTGCCAATACACATCTTCCTGACGGAGAAGCATCCGATTTAGAGAAAGAGTGCGGGGATTACGACAGGCTGATCAGCGAAAGCGGCGGCATTGACCTGCAGCTTCTGGGAATAGGTCAGAACGGGCACATTGGATTTAATGAACCGGGCAGCTCATTTGATTCAAACACCCATCTTGTGAAGCTTGCACAATCGACCCGCGAAGCGAATGCAAGGTATTTCGACAGAATCGAAGATGTACCGAAACATGCGGTTACCATGGGAATCGCTTCAATCATGAGAAGCAAAAAAATTCTTCTTCTTGCATCAGGTGTTCAAAAAGCAGCTATATTAAATGATCTTTTTCATGCGGATGTATCTGAAGATATTCCGGCGACTGTCCTTAGAAACCACCCGAATGCAGTGATTATTGCAGACCGGGAAGCCCTGTCAAAGCTTCAGCCGGATGAAAGGAAGATGTTTGCAAGATGATTCAAAAGAACTCACCCCTGCCAATCTACTATCAGCTCGAAGAAGCCATCAAAGAAGCAATTCAAAATCAGGAGCTGACACCAGGCCGGATGATTCCATCAGAGAGAGAATACGCGGAAAAGTACGGAATCAGCAGAATGACTGTCAGACAAGCTCTTTCTAACCTTGTAAATGACGGATTTCTTTACAGACAGAGAGGGAAGGGAACGTTTGTCGCCCACCAGAAAATTGAACAGCCGCTTCAGGGGCTGACCAGTTTTTCTGAGGATATGAGGTCGCGGGGCCTTGAACCAAGTACGCGGGTCATCAGCTTCAAGGAAGTGCCTGCAAGTCATGACCTTGCTTCCAAGCTTGAGGTGGAAGCGGGAACATCCCTTTTTGAATTAAAACGGATCCGGCTTGCAGACCAGCTGCCGATGGCCTATGAAATGCTGTACATTTCAAAAGAAGTGGCACCCGATCTGACCGAAGAAATCGCTCAATCTTCTATCTATGAGTACGTGGAAAATAAACTGGGACTGAAGATTCAGCATGGACGCCAAGTTCTTGAGGCCTCTATTGCCAGAAGGACAGAAGCGGAAATGCTCCAGGTCGAAGAAGGTGCCCCGGTCCTGATGATCGAGCGGAGAAGCACGCTTGAATCAAATAAACCCCTTGAAGTCGTTAAATCTGTTTACCGGGCTGACCGCTATAAATTCACCATTGATATGGAGCGATTCTCATGAAAAAACGCGCAACAGAAGAAAAAAACATCCGAACGTCTGCCATTGATGAAATGACTTCCTATGAGATGGTTAAACTTATGCACCAGGAGGACGCGGCAATATCTGCTGCTGTGGAGAAAGCACTTCCCAAAATTGCTGAAGCAGCCGATGAAATTGTAGTGCGATGGAACAAAGGCGGAAGAGTGTTTGTGATTGGAGCAGGAACCAGCGGAAGAGTGGGCATGCTGGATGCTGTGGAGCTCGGACCGACTTTTTCTGTAGAGGAAGACAGATGGACGGCCATTGTATCCGGAGGAAATGAAGCGATGTGGATGCCGCTTGAGGAGACTGAAGACGATGAAAACGCCATCAGGGAGGAATTGAAATCCCATTCACTGGCTGAGCAGGACTGTGTCATCGGCATCACAGCCAGCGGTTCAACTCCGTTTGCTGTAAGCGGCCTTGACTATGCGAAACAGGCGGGTGCCTGTGCAATATCGATCAGCAACAATGAACATTCCGTCATATCCAAGATAGCTGATGTTGCCATAGAACTTACAACTGGACCTGAAGTCATACGGGGGTCAACAAGACTAAAAGCGGGGACTTCTCAAAAAATCGCTCTGAACATGATCTCAACAAGCGTCATGATTCAGCTTGGGAAAGTATACGGAAACGAGATGGCCGACATGAAACTGATCAACCGCAAACTGAAAAAGCGGGCAGAGTTGATTTTGGCGGAAACGACGGGCATTGATGAGGAAACAGCAGGACTAACCATGGAAAAAACGCAGTACAATCTTAAAGAAGCCATTTTCATGACAGTCACACATGCATCTCGGGAAGAAGCAGGCCTCAATATTCATGAGGCTCAAGGGAGATTGAAACAAGCGATTCATCGCTTTTTCGATAATAAAAACAAGTAAGGGGGAATTATTATGTTGGGGTTTTTACAGAAAATAGGTAAATCACTGCAGCTGCCGATCGCCGTACTTCCGGCTGCCGGGCTTATGCTGCGCCTTGGACAGGATGACCTGCTCGGCATTCCGTTATTGGCGCAGACAGGCGATTTCATTTTTGCAAATCTGGCTCTTATCTTTGCCATTGGGGTTGCAATCGGCTTATCGAAGGATGGGCATGGTTCGGCCGCGCTTGCAGGTACAATTGGCTACCTGGTTTTAACGAAAGGGATCGAAGTCATCAATCCGGATATTAAGCTGTCCGTTCTTGGGGGGATTATAGCAGGTATTATAGCCGGTCTCTTATATAACCGTTTTTCAGAGATAAAATTGCCTGAATGGCTCGCATTCTTTGGGGGGCGCAGGTTTGTTCCCATCATTACGGCTGCCGTTATGCTTATTCTCTCTCTTGCATTCGGCTATCTTTGGGGTCCTGTGCAGGAAGGGATCAACAACGTGGGTGTCTGGTTAACCGAGGCTGGTGCCGCAGGTGTAGCCATATATGGATTCTTAAACCGAATCTTAATTCCAGTAGGACTTCATCAGTTTATTAATAGTTTGGTATGGTTTGTATTCGGCGAATATAACGGAGCGACAGGTGATCTTAACCGATTCTTCGCCGGTGATCCAAGTGCAGGATTTTTCATGTCAGGCATGTTCCCGATCATGATGTTCGGCCTTCCTGCAGCTGCAGCTGCCATGATTATGGCTGCTAAAAAAGAGCGCCGCAAAGCTGTATCAGGGTTGCTGATCGGTGTTGCGTTTACATCTTTTTTAACAGGTATTACAGAACCGATCGAGTTTATGTTCATGTTCTTATCGCCATTGCTGTATGTTATCCACGCTGTCTTAACCGGTGCGTCGATGGCAATAGCACAGTTGCTTGATATTCACCTTGGCTTTACATTCTCTGCTGGAGCCATTGATTATGTATTGAACTTTAACGCTCCGGCTGCGAAAAATGCATGGCTGCTCCTTGTCATGGGAGCTGTGTATGCTGCAATCTATTTCTTCCTGTTCTACTTCCTGATCAAGAAGCTTGATCTGAAAACGCCTGGCCGCGAGGATGAGACAGATGAAGAAGCAATCAGCGAACCTGCTGCAGGCGGAGACAAATATGCTGCAATGGCAGCAAAATATATGGCCGGTCTTGGCGGTAGCGACAATCTGACAGAGATTGATAACTGTGTGACGCGCCTTCGCCTTAAAGTGAAGGACGCAGGTGCAATCGATGAAAAAGCACTCAAGCAAGCTGGTGCAAGAGGCGTTATCAAGCTGACGAAAACAGATGTACAGGTGATCGTCGGAACAGACGTTGAGTTTGTATCCAATGAACTGAAAAAACTGAAATAAAGAAGAATGCCTGAATCATCTCCTGATTCAGGCATTTTTTATGCGGACAGAAAAACGGTCTGCTTCTGTCTTTACTATAAATGAGACAGCATGATGATTGAATCTGTCAGGCTGATCAATATTGCAGACGTGACCTGAATCAGCTATGTACACGGCCTGTACATCCTTGTTTTCCGAGGCAATCTCTTTTACCGGCTTTAAAAATAAATGGTCTTGTTCTCCCATTAAAAACAGGACAGGAATTTTGTGGAAGTCTTTTTGAAGCTCTATCAAGTACGGATTCACGAAACGCGTCAGTGAAAACCATTGAATAAACTCTTTTTGGCACATCTTCTTTGCCTGGCTGATGAACATCGTGCGGGATTCTTTATGAGTTGCATAGGGCATTATGATCCAGGCAAACAAAGAGTAAAGCCACATATACGGGAGAATTCTTTTGCCGAGGTTGCCAACAACAAGCAGCATTCTCGTAAAGACGTTCAGTTTTGTGATGGCCCCGCCGAGAACCATGGAAGAGAGAAGCCTTGGCCTGATCTTCGCGATGGTTTGAATAACAATCGTGCCAAGTGAAATCCCGACAAAATGAGAAGAGGATATTTTCAGCCGGTCATGAACATCGATAACTTCTTCAGCAATGTCTGAAAAATCATCGCCCTCTTTCCACATCCCCTTTGCGGATCTTCCATGTCCGCGCAGATCAATGAGCAAGATGTTAAAATGTTTTTTAAATTCCCTTATTTGCTTGTACCAAATTGACGAGCTTCCGCCTGCACCATGTATAAAGGTAACCCACGGCTTTTTCTCGTGAAGTTTCAGGGTTCTGTAATATAAAATGTGTAACACCTGCCATCTGGTAAGATTATAGGTTCATAGGAACTTATATCTTAATATGAGCAGGGAACAAATAGTAGAAAAAGAGGTCAATTGTAAGAAAAGTGTCACAATTGAGAGGCAGGCTCATGTCGTGGAAGAACGCTGCGCGTGTTCTGCCATAATATGCACACAGACAAGTAGATTCCTACTTTAAAAAGATCTTAGAAACGGTTGCGGGTCCTTTAGGCTTTTGTTATAATGAAGTTACTTATTTTTGTTCGTAATATGATTAAAAAGGCACTCGTCTTGAAGAATATTATTTAGAGCAGGGATAGTAATACAATTGTGCGCTTGGCGCACGAGGAGGATACACACATGTTACAAGGTAAAGTTAAATGGTTTAACGCAGAAAAAGGTTTCGGTTTCATCGAAGCAGAAGGTCAAGAAGACGTATTCGTACATTTCTCTGCTATTCAAGGCGAAGGCTTCAAATCTCTAGAAGAAGGCCAAGAAGTTACTTTCGAAATCGTTGAAGGCGCTCGTGGACCACAAGCTGCTAACGTTCAAAAGTAATGACTGAAAAAGACTCCTGTTAAGGAGTCTTTTTTTGTCTGCACAATTAAAACACGGCAAGCGTGTGAATCCTACCCTCGGAAACCGTAAAACGATCTGGGAGGGTAAGCAAGCTCTGGGATCGTACCCTCGGAAACCGTAAAACGATCTGGGAGGGTAAGCAAATGCTGGAATCCTACCCTCGGAAACCGTAAAACGATCTGGGAGGGTAAGCAAATGCTGGAATCCTACCCTCGGAAACCGTAAAACGCTATTGGATGGTAAGCAAGCGCCCGAATCGTACCCCGCGAACCGGTAAAAACGTTATTGAAGGGTAAGCAAGCGCCCGAATCGTACCCAGCAACACGGTAAAACGTTAATGGAGGGTAAGCAAAAGGCAGAATCGTACCCAGCAACCCGGTAAAAACGCTATTGGATGGTAAGCAAGCGCCCGAATCGTACCCCGTGAACCGGTAAAAACGTTGATGGAGGGTAAGCAAAAGGCAGAATCGTACCCAGTAAACCGGTAAAAACGTTAATGGAGGGTAAGTAAAGCCCCAAGGTCTCCCCCCTGCAAAACTTACTCTTCCTTTATCATTTTCAGCGGCTTATCAGCCGGCCCTTCTATCACATCACCCTTATAAGAAAACCTCGACCCGTGACACGGGCAGTCCCAAGAGCGGTCTCCGCTGTTCCATTCCACTTCGCAGCCGAGATGGGTGCAGGTCATGTCCACAAGGTGAAGCACTCCATGTTCGTCTTTATAGCCCCCTGCTTTTTTCCCGTTCACCATCACCGCACAGCCTTCATCAGCATGAAGATCATCAGGTGTCTTTGATGGACGCTTGATTTTACCTGCTATTAGGTGCTTTGCTACATCGGCATTTGCTTTCAGAAATTCTTTTACACCAGGGTCAGAGTGAAAGCGGCTCGGAGTGAAAAGGTCAAAATAGCGTGATTCTTTCTTCACAATTAAATCCCTGAGCATATGTGCAGCAAACGTGCCGTTTGTCATGCCCCATTTATGAAACCCCGTGGCTGCGTAGATATTGGGATTGCTTGATGTGAGGGGGCCGATGTACGGGATTTTATCCAATGTAAACAAGTCCTGTGCGGACCACCTGTGTGTAATCTCCTCCAAGCCAAAAATCTCTTCTCCAAAACCTTCGAGCTTTTCATAAAGTTTGTGGGTATCTTTCTCCTGGCCTGCTTTATGTCCTTCGCCTCCGATCAAGACGACATCCTGACCGCTGGAGGATGCGGATCTTAGCGAACGCTTAGGTTCATCGACACTTAGATACATGCCGCCGGGATACGGTTTTGACGTTTTTGCACTGATGACGTATGAACGATCAGCATACATTCTGGCAAAATAAAAGCCGTTTCCGTCATAAAAAGGAAAATGAGTCGCTGCAATGACATGTTCACAAGTGACCTCAAAACCTTCATTTGAAAGCAGAACAGGCTCTTCTTTTGTGCCTTTCACGTCAATTATCGCTGTGTTTTCATAAATCTGTACACCAGACTGCAGCATTTCTTCAAGAAGGGCGTGCAAATAATTCAGCGGGTGAAACTGAGCCTGGTTTTTTACAACCAGGGCGCCTTTAATGTCTATATTCAACGAGAGCTTTTCAATAAACTCATAAGGAATGCCAATAGCATCATAAGCATCTTTTTCCTTAAGGAGTTTGTCCAGCGATTCATCTGAAACTGCATATAGAACGGCATCCTGATTGCTGAAATCACACGGGATGTTTTTTTCTTTAACGGTATTCCTTATAAAATCCAGACCTGCCTGGTTCGCTTCATAATAGTGTTTGGCCCCATCTGTGCCTGCATGCTGAATCAGCTCGTGATAAATAAGATCATGCTGAATGGTAACTTTAGCAGTCGTATGGCCGGTCGTGCCATTGAGCAGACAATCAGAATCAATCAGTGCGACCTTAAGTCCTTCTTTCGCAAGAAGATATGCTGAAGTGATGCCGGTAATGCCCCCTCCGACTACAGCAGCATCAACAGTTATGTGCTTTGAAAGCTTGGGAAAAGCGGGAAGGTTTGACGTGTCTCTCCAGTAAGGTTCAGGAAACCGGGGCAGTTTCGAGTTCGTATTTTTCATATGTAATCCTCCTCCTGAGTCATTATTAGAATATCCTCATGGTAAAAATACATGTATTTGGAAGAATGGATTGATAATTCTGAAAGCGGCAGGTTATAATAGTAGTACTTTAAGGAACGGAGGTGGATGAGAGATGAACAGTTTGAATGTGCTGCACGGTAAAGAATTATCATACCTTTATTTGTGTCGTGCTATTTTTCATGCATTTGCTGCTGACGGGATACGTCTGTCCTTTTTCAGCAACTGCATAAACACATTCAAACGTTAAGAAGATTCTCTTATCCACAAGTGATGCGGAGGGCTTATTAGCTCTCCGTTTTTTGTTTTGGCGCGTTCAGATAAACTCGCTGAAGAACCAGGATAAGCAGGAAACTGCTTATTCTGGTTTTTTTTATATTTGAAAGGGGTTCCTACTAATGACGATATGTTCGGTTCAGGGATTAACAAAATCATACGGTAGCCAGCTGATTTTTGAAAAGCTGAGCTTTGAAATAAACGAAGGCGAAAAGATTGGGTTTACAGGCAGAAATGGTACAGGGAAAACGACGATTTTTAAATGTTTGTCAGGAATTGAGCAGCCGGACGAAGGCACAATTGCTATTAAAAAAGGAAAAAAGATCGGCTATCTGGCGCAAATCCCTGTTTTCCCTGAAGGTACGACTGTGGAAGATGTGCTGAGAGAGGGGTTCTCGGAACTGACAGAGCTGTCAGCTGAGATAGCTGAACTTGAGATGAGAATGGCTGAGGAAAAAGATCCCCATCTACTAGAACGGGTGATGGAGCGTTACGGCAGCTGCAGGCAGCAATTTGAATTGCTCGGGGGCTACGAAATGGATGCGAAGGTGCAGGCTGTTGCCAGCGGACTGAAGCTTCAGGAACTCCTGAATAATGAGTTCCAGGCCATAAGCGGAGGAGAAAAAACGAAAGTTTCAATTGGCATGATCCTTTTAAAGCAGCCGGATATTCTGCTGCTTGATGAACCGACCAACCATTTGGATATTGCAGCTGTAGAATGGCTGGAGGGCTATCTCAAAGAATATAAAGGTACCGTTGTTGTAATATCGCATGACCGGGCGTTTCTGGATGAGACGGCTGGAAAAATCCTTGATCTTGAAGGAGGGGAAGTGACTGTCTACCATACTAATTATTCAGGTTTTATCGCCCAGAAACAGAAAAGGCTGCTGGCGGAATTTCAGGCCTATCAGGACCAGCAGAAAAAAATCAAAAAAATGAAAGAGGCGATTAAAAGATTGAAAGAGTGGGCAAATCAGGCTAATCCCCCGAATGAGGGCCTTCATAAGCGGGCGAGAAATATGGAGCGCGCGCTCATGAGAATGGAGAAACTGAAACGACCTGTCCTGCAGCATAAAAAAATGGATTTGTCCTTTGAAGAGACGGACAGAAGCGGAAAAAGAGTATTGTGTCTTGAAGGCGCTTCAAAATCATTTGGAAATCGGACGATTATAGAAGAGATTTCACTGGATATTCAGTACAAGGACAGAACCGCCATAGTCGGGGAGAACGGCTCAGGCAAATCCACTTTGCTGAAGATGGTCATGGGACAGGTCGAACCTGAAAGCGGGGCTGTGAAAATAGGAAGCAGTGTTAAGATCGGTTACCTTTCCCAGCAGTTTGCGCTTGAGGACACCGATGCTGCAATTATTGATTTTTTCAGGGAAGATGTGCATGTATCTGAGGAAGAAGCCCGTCACATTCTTGCAGGGTTCATGTTTTACGGACCAGCCGTTTTTAAAAAAATGAAGCATACAAGCGGCGGCGAACGGATGAGAATTCAGCTTGCAAAGCTTATGCAGCAGGATTTGAACGTGCTTATTTTAGATGAGCCGACAAATCATCTGGATATAGATTCCAGGGAGGTGCTTGAAGATGCGATTGAGCAGTTTGAGGGAACAATCCTGGCCGTTTCCCATGACCGTTTTTTCCTCAACAAGCTTTTTACAAAGACATGCTGGATCCATCAGCAAAAGCTCTACTCCTTTGATGGGAACTATGCCTGGGCCCGTGAAAAAATGGAGCCAGTGATGAATCAGTCTCCAAAAGGCATTAAAGAAAGTCAGCCTTCAATTCTTAAAACGAAACAACCGCAAATAAGAATGCGGGAAAATGTTGAGGACGTACTGAACCAAATTGAACAGCTTGAACATGAGGTGTATGAGATTGAACTGAATATGAATAAACAAAGTGAACTAAATGAGCTGATCCTGCTTAACAGCCGGAAAGAAGAAATAGAAGGAGAAATTAAATGTCTGTATGAAAGACTTTAGAATGAAAAAAGATCCGCTGCCTGTGCAGCGGATCTTTTTTATTGTTGAGTAACATCAAGCGGTTACTTGAAATTTTCTACGCTTTCCGGGTTATCCGAATGATTATCTTTCAAGATGCCATTTTCTTCGATATGGCGTTTGGCTTCTTCGTCGCCAAGCAAATAAATCATCCCGTAAATTTTTCTCATCGAATCGTCATATGCTTTATTTTCAGCATCATGATGATATTCGCGGAATGGCACCTGCGCGCGCTGAAAGGTTTGAAAGTCAGCCGAGCTGTTCTCACTGTAATAGGACTTCAGCTGATCAATCTCAGCCGGAGTGGCATACAGTTTGAAGCTTGGACTTGATTCTGCAGGATTCTGAAGGATTTCTCCGCTTGCCACGTCAATATAGTATGTTTGTTTTTCCTGATTCATCCAACCCATCTCCTTTTAGTGATTTGTCTTTCTTTACCACTAATCGGAGAAATGTAACCCTCTATTAACTCAGCATGACCTTGTCTGACAGTGAGCTTCCGCCTTTTATTTTTGAAAATTCGTTCAGCAGGGAGGCTACAGTCAGTTTTTTCTTTTGATCTCCCTCTGCCTGAAAGATAATTCGTCCGCCGTCCATCATGACAAGGCGATTGCCAAGGTCGACTGCCTGCTGCATATTGTGGGTAATCATCAGAGTCGTTAACTGACCTTCTGAAACGAGCTTTTCTGTCAGGTTTGTAATGAGGTCGGCCCGGGAAGGATCAAGTGCAGCTGTATGCTCATCGAGCAAGAGTATTCCCGGATTCGTGAACGTGGCCATTAAAAGGGAAAGCGCCTGCCGTTCGCCTCCTGAAAGAAGCCCGACTTTTGCAGAGAGTCTGTCTTCGAGTCCAAGGCCGAGCGTCGTCAGCTTTTCCTTGAAAAATGCTTTTCTCCTCGCTGTAACGCCGGGTCTCAGTGTGCGTTTATGGACACGTGCATAAGCGATGGCGAGATTCTCTTCTATCGTGAGCGCAGGTGATGTTCCGGCCATCGGATCCTGAAAAACGCGGCCTAGGTATTTGGCGCGCTTGTGCTCGCGCAGGTTTGTCATCGATTTTCCTTCGATCAGCACGTCCCCGTAATCAGGAAAAAGCCTGCCAGATATAACGTTCAGCAAGGTGGATTTACCTGCTCCATTGCTGCCGATTACGGTTACGAAATCTCCTTTTTTAAGAGAAAGGGAAAGCCCGTTCAAAGCTTTTTTCTCATCGGGAGAACCTTCATTAAACACTTTTTCAATCTGCTTCAGCTCAAGCAATATGAACATCTCCCTTTCTCCTGAGAAGTTTTTTCCTTTTTTCTTTCTGTTTTGCCAGCAGCTGCGGCACGACGAGGGCCGCGATGACGATGGCTGCCGTGATCATCTTCATATCGCCTGTCTCAAGGAAGTCTGCTCTAAGCGCAAGCGCAATAATAATGCGGTAGAGTATGGCTCCAATGATGACAGCGAGAGTTGCCCGGATGATCGTTTTTGTTCCGACAAGGGCTTCCCCGATAATGACAGATGCAAGACCAATGATGATCATGCCGATTCCCATGCCAATATCGCTGAATCCTGAAAATTGAGCGATGAAAGCACCAGAAAAGGCAACAAGTGCATTGGATATGCCGAGACCGATAATTTTCAGAAGATCCGTATTGGCTGAAAAGCTTGAGATCATTTTTTCATTATCACCGACAGCGCGGATGGCAATGCCGATTTCTGTTTTCAGGAAATAATCGAGTGAAAGCTTTATAAGCACAATAATGGCGCACATGGCTGCGAGAACTGACCATGTTTTCGGGATAAATGCTTCAAGACCTGCTGATACAAATACAGACTGTATAAATGCGTCGATTCCAAGCCGATTCCAGCCATCAAGCAAAACAGAAAAGACCGTGCTTTCCTGAAGCAAAGGGACGTTTGATTGTCCCATGATCCGCAGATTTATCGAATATAAGGCAATCATCATCAGGATCCCCGAAAGCAGGGGATTGATTTTCCCTTTCGTGTGAAGAATTCCCGTAAGGCACCCTGCAACAAATCCGGCGACAAGGGCCGCCAGAGTTGCGATAAAAGGGTTAACGCCATTTACAATCAATGCAGCACATACCGCGGCACCTGTGACAAAGCTGCCGTCAACGGTGAGATCGGGAAAATCGAGAATCCTGAAGGAAAGATACACACCAAGAGCCATGATGGCGTAGATCAGTCCGGATTCAACAGAAGAGAATAGGGCAGTAAACATGGTGTATCCTCCTTAATCGATTAATTCAGCGTCTTTAAAGTCTTTTATGTCAACATTCATCGCTTCAGCCGCTTTTTTGCTGACCTGCAGTTTTAATTTCTGAGGGTAATCAACAGGGATATCTCCCGCTTTTTTTTCTCCTTTTAGGATATCAGCTGCCTTTAAGCCCGCTTCATATCCAATGTCCCCGTAGTCAAATCCATAAGCAGCAAAACCGCCTCTGGCTACTGAATCAAGCTCTCCGACAAACAGGGGAATGTCTTCGTCGCCTGCAACAGAAATAACAGACTCTAAAGCGGATACGACCGTATTATCAGTAATAATATAGAAAGAATCTACTTTTCCGACTAAGCTTTCAGCGGCCTGCTTGACTTCAGCTGAGGTTGAAACAGATGCTTCAACAATTTCAATATCTGTTCCCTTAGCTGCTTTTTTAACAAGATCAATTTGAGCCGCCGAGTTTTGCTCACCTGAGTTATAGATCATCCCGACCTTATTTCCGTCCACATTTTCATCTATGAATTTGACCGTATTCGGAATGGCATCAGGGTGAGTATCTGTCGTTCCGGTAATGTTTGCACCCGGTTTTTCAAAGCTTTCGACTAGGCCTGCCCCTATTGGATCCGTGACTGAAGTGAAAACAATCGGAATATCTTTAGTAGCATTGAGTGCGCTCAGAGCACTTGGTGTGGAGTTGGCGAAGATCAAGTCAACGCCATCGCCGACAAAATTGCTTGCAATGGTCTGATTATTATTCTGATCGCCGCCTGCAATCTGCACGTCATAGTCAACCTTTAGACCTTCATCTTTCAGTGCTTTTTGAAATCCTTTTAAAGCAGCATCAAGAGAAGGATGCTCGACAATTTGAGTGACACCCACCTGATAGGTCTTTTCGCCGCTGCCTCCCGACGTTTCTTTGCTTCCGCAGCCGGCAGCGATCATCATGCTTGACAGTGCGATTCCCATTCCAAGGTTTTTCCAGTTCATTTGACATACCCCCGTTTTATTTGCTTTTACGCTTTTATGCTTTTATTCATTAAATTATACCGCAATATTTAGTTTCGACAATCATTATTTTCTGATTTGAGTGAAATTTCAGCTATTTTTTCTGTTTAAAAGAAGAGATAATGAGGGAAATTACATGTATGTCAAATACATCTAGGAGGATTCCATGTCAGACACCCGGAAAATTGCCGAAGAAGTCATCTGGGCACTTGGAGGCCGTGAAAATATCACATCTGTGTCGCACTGTGCGACAAGGCTTCGCGTAATGGTGAAAAGGAAAGAAGACATTGATCAGAAAAAAGCGGAGTCCATTGATAAAGTAAAGGGAGCCTTTTTTCATTCAGGGCAATATCAGCTGATTTTCGGAACAGGGACGGTGAACCGCATTTATGAAGAGGTCATTGCGCTAGGTGTTACCGGGTCTGCAAAGGATGAACAGAAAGAGGCAGCAGCAAAAAGCGGCAATTTGTTTCAAAGATCCGTCCGTGCGTTTGGGGATGTTTTTGTTCCAATCATTCCGATTCTCGTTGCTACCGGGCTTTTTATGGGGATTAGGGGCCTTATCCTCCAGGAGCAGGTGCTTGCTTTTTTCGGCATGACACCTGAACAGATCCCGCAAAATGTCATTACGTTTTCAGAGGTGCTGACGGATACAGCCTTTGCTTTTCTTCCCGCGCTTGTTGCATGGTCTGCGTTCAGGGTTTTCGGGGGAAATCCCGTCATTGGAATGGTGCTCGGCTTAATGCTTGTAAGTCCTGCCCTTCCAAATGCCTACGATGTGGCGGCAGATAAAGCCGAGGCGTTGACGTTTTTTGGTTTTATTCCGGTTCTTGGCTATCAGGGGTCGGTCCTCCCTGCATTTATCGCGGGGCTAATAGGAGCAAAACTTGAGCGTTCAATCAGGAAACATACAAGAGAATCGCTTGATTTGATTTTGACACCATTTTTAACGCTTTTATTCATGATCATTCTTTCTCTTTTTATCATAGGACCAGTTTTTCATACAGTTGAGGAATTTATCCTGAACAGCACAGTAGCCATATTAAACTGGCCTTTTGGCATAAGCGGTCTCATCATAGGTTCATTAAATCAGCTGATTGTTGTAACAGGCGTCCATCATGTGTTTAACCTGCTTGAGATCCAGCTGCTCGAGCGCTTCGGATACAATCAGTACAATGCGATCATTACGTGTTCTGTCGTTGCACAGGGGGGAGCGGCGCTTGCTGTGGGCCTGAAAACCAAGTCAAAAAAACTGAAGGCCATTGCGCTGCCATCTTCTTTTTCTGCTTTGCTCGGAATCACAGAGCCCGCGATTTTCGGCGTGAACCTCCGCTATATCAAACCGTTTGTCATGGCGCTGATTGGCGGCGGCATTGGCGGATTTGCTGCCTCTCTTGCAGGCCTTAAAGCAACAGGAATGGCGATAACGGCAATTCCTGGAGTTCTGCTGTACTTAAATGGACAGATCATCATGTATCTCGCTGTGAACTTTCTCGCAGTCGCAACGGCATTTGTCCTGACATGGCTGTTCGGTTTTTCAGATAAGATGATTGATTTAGACGATGAAAAGGAATAAATTCCTAAAAATTCACAGATATATAACAAACGGGTAAAAACTATATTACAAAATGATGATATGAAACATTGGCCCTAAGACAATATGTATACTGATTTGTAACAGATTGGATTAGGTGGCATAGAAATGAACATAAATGAGAGAGCATTGGTACATCTATCAGGCATCTATTCAAAGCTTCTAGGGTATTTGCTGGTTCATCGAGATGCTGACGGAAATGTCGCATATGACATCAGCGAGCTGTCGGATGAACTGGGATTGTCAAAGAGGACCGCTATTCTCAGAATGCAGCAGCTTGAGCAGTTTGGCGCCATTCAGACAGAAAAGCAGGGGGTGTGCAGAATCATCACCACCCGCATTGAAAAAACACCGATAAGCCTTTGCTATCAGGCATTGCATGCTTTGAAAAGAAAACCCGGCCTGGCAGAAGATCCTTTGAAGCTGGCTGATGAAATGAATGTGGATGAAAAAGATGCAGAAATGATCCTGCACGTTCTTTCAAAATAATGAAGTGAATACCTCCGGGCTCCCGGGGGTATTTCTGCTGCCGAAAAATATTCTGTTTGAACTCGGGGCCAATCAATTGGGCATGCCGTTATAATAGTTTTATAGAGATGCTTTGACACAGGGGGATGACGCAGCATGCTGGAAGGAAAAATTATTAAATTTTACCGTGAATTCTACAACATAAAGCAAAGGGACCTTGGTGAGGCGATTTGTTCGGCCACGCACATCAGTAAAATAGAACGCGGGCTGACAGAAGTATCGAAGGAAACCATTCAATTGCTGTGCGAGCGGCTTGGAATCAGCATCGATTCAGAAATTGAAAACTACTATAAGATTAAAAAACTTCTTAATGAATGGCACGAAGCCATCATACACAAAAGCCATTCAAAAACCGAAGCTGTCAAAGAGCAGCTTGAAAACAGCCGCCTGCTTCAGATTCAGGACTTTCACCGTACATATACGCTTATTTTAACCAGGTATTATCTATCATCTTCTAAAAATGAAGAAGCAGAAGCTCTTTTAAACGAGATGCGCCTGTGGACCGGTCTGTCCCCATATGAACAAAATCTTTTGCTGCATATCCAGGGAAATTATCATTTGAGAGCCCGGCATGATTACTTTAAAGCAATTGCCGTATTAAAAGAAATTAATCTTGCAGAATATTCTAACCGTGAATATTATTACGATCTGGCGCTTGCTTACCATTCGATTCATTCAAATGTCCTTGCTTACTTTTATGCGGGCAAAGCCCTCCAGTTCTTTACAGAAAACAGAAGCCTGTCACGAATCATTGAAACGGAAATGCTTATGCTGATTCAGCTGGAGCAATCGGATGATGCTGTTTTTCAAAACAAAGAATATGAGCGCCTCATAGAGATGGCAGGAGATTACGGACTGTCTCATCAGCAGGCGCTGCTGCACCACAATTTCGGATATCATCAGCTCAGGCAGGGGGAATTTACAGCTGCAGCAGAATACTATAAAAAATCTGCCGATAAACGGCAGCCCGGAGATCCCAATTACCTTGGTTCTTTTGAAGGATATGTGAATGCTCTCTCAAAAGAGGGCCTGACAAAGAAGGAAGACCTGGCAGCCCTTGCCCAAAAGGGTCTGTCACTCGCCGAAAAAGACGACAATAAGACTTTTATTCATTTTTTTACGATGCACCTATTAAAAATAAACGGGGAAGTCGAATCCTACTATCAGTACATAGAAAACCATGCTTATCCGCACTTTAAAGAACTTGGATATGTTCTTCCGGCACAGCATTACGGTTTATTGCTGTTTGATTATTACATGGAAAAAGGCGATTTGAAAAAGGCCAATGACTTCGCTAAAGGGCTGATGGAGAAGTTCAGGAGGAACAATCAGTTTGTTTAAGCGGATTTTTTCAGGTGACTACTTGAGATCATACAAAAAGAGCCATCATCTTATGCGGATGATGGCTCTTGATTATTCTTCTGAATCTCCTTCGGCAGCATCCCGGAGCAGATCAGGCGCTGTCAAGTAGAGCAGTCCATTGCCTTCGAGCGTCTTTGGATTTCCATAAGGAATTGTACGCTTAATGAGCTGGGCGTATAGTTCAGCTTCAGTCAGCGTCCTGTCAAATTCTTTTTCTTCCAGCTCTTTAATTAAAGCAAGTGCACCTGAAACGTGCGGAGTGGCCATAGAGGTACCGCTGAATGCAGCATATTCCCCGCCAGGTATAGTAGAAACAATCCTTTCACCAGGTGCAACTAAGTCAAGTTCATTATTGGAATTGGAAAAAGGGGAAGATGCCCTGTTAAATCCTACTGAGCCAACCGAAATCACTTCATTATATGAGCCGGGATAAGAATACTCGGAAGTGCCCCCGTCCTGATCTCCTTCATTTCCCGCAGCACAAACGACGGATATCTGATTCGCAACGGCTTTTTTTACAGCCTTGCGCAGCTCAGAATGATCAGACGGTCCTCCGAGTGACATCGAAATAACATCAACTTTCTGTTCAATGGCGTAAAGAATGCCTTTCACAATCCAGTCGTACTCACCGCTTCCTGTATCTCCTGCCAGCACTTTTACAACGAGAATTTTTGCCTGCGGGGCAACTCCCACATATTTTGATGCGGCAATTGTTCCCGCTACGTGAGTGCCGTGGCCGTGGTAATCGTTCACCCGGTTTTGGTCCCCGTTGTCATCGGTCGTAAAATTACGCCCTCCTGCTATATTGCCGCGCAGATCAGGGTGATTGATGTCACAGCCTGTATCAAGCACTGCGATCGTTATGCCCCTTCCGCGGACTCCCTTTTCCCAGATCTTTGGGGCTTGAATCATTTCCACACCTTCAGAATTGGTTTTCACATTTTTAACAACCGGGCCATATTTATGGGGGAGCAGCCTTACTTGTCCTCTCATCTCTCCCTCTCCTTTACTCGTAATGCTTTAGGTATATGATGGCGTGAGCAAAAGCATGATGAATGACGAGAAGAAACTCATGACTCGTTCAAAACTCCCAAATGTGCTTTGCTTATTTTAATTTGACTAATTAAGGGTATGAAAAAAAGACAGGCAAAATACACTAATTGTGAAAAGGAGGAGGTCATCATGAAGAGATTTTCCGGTTTTGCCCTTCTGAATGCGGCGGGATATGTTCTCGTCATTGTTGTTAACTATCTGGCAAATGCCCTGCCGCTCAATGGACAGACATCTGCAGAGGTGTCTGACAGTATCCCGGTTTTGTTCACGCCTGCAGGCTATGCATTTTCCATCTGGGGACTGATTTACCTGCTGCTTGGAATTTGGACGGCAAGACAATTTTTTGTGAATGAAGAAGAACGCATGAACTATGCAAAGATTGGCATTTGGTTTTTCCTGAGCTGTATCTTTAACAGCCTATGGCTTTTTGCTTTCCATTATGAACTGTTTCCGGTCTCGCTGCTTGTCATGCTGGGACTGCTGATTTCCCTGATTATCGTGTATACGCGCATTCAGCGTTTACCAGAACGGAAATGGCTCATGAGAACACCGTTTTCGATTTATCTAGGCTGGATTTCAGTTGCAACAATCGTAAACTTTTTCATTTTCTTTTATACGGCAGGCATTGAATCATTCCTTGGCTTGAATGAGCTCGCCTGGGCAGTTATTATGCTGATTGTCGGAGCCGTGCTTGCCGTCTGGTTTACATTCAAAAATGATGATGTCTATTATCCGCTTGTCTTCATCTGGGCATATATTGCCATTTATGTGATGCAGGATCCGGCTGCCATCAAAAGAACAGTTGTCATAACGGTGATCGTCATTGCAGCGGCTGTTCTGTTAAAACTTATTCAAAAGCTTCGGAAATAAGAAAAGTGATGCTGGAACTTAACGATTTCAGAGATGAAAAACACCGAACTAGGATATAGCTAGCTCGGTGTTTTTTTCGTGTTAAAGTACAGGACTAGAAGAGGGTGCCGCCACTTTTATCAGACATGGAACCTCGTTTGTGGCGTTATTAGAGGTACTGCTGCCACTTTCATCGGAAGAGGAACCTCATTTGTGGCGTTATTCGAGGTAGTGCTGCCACTTTCACCGGAAGAGGAACCTCATTTGTGGCGTTATTCGAGGTAGTGCTGCCACTTTCACCGGAAGGACCTCATATGTGGCGTCATTCGCGATAGTGCTGCCACTTTCACCGGAAGAGGAACCTCGTTTGTGGCGTTATTCGAGGTAGTGCTGCCACTTTCATCGGAAGAGGAACCTCATATGTGGCGTCATTCGCGATAGTGCTGCTACTTTCATCGGAAGAGGAACCTCATATGTGGCGTCATTCGCGATAGTGCTGCCACTTTTATCAGAAAAGGAACCTCATTTGTGTAGTCATACCCTGAAACAGCATCAGTTTTAAGAATATTTTCAAGTGAACTACCGACATGTTTTCTCCCAGCCCCTAGGATGATTCTTTTTTAAAACTTCCTTCCAGTACCTTCTGATAGCCGTAAATCAAAGCTGCATAGGAAACCGAAAGTGCAAAGAGGCAGTGCTTATTTAATTTCTTCAGCTTATATAAACCTGTTTTTTCGAAAACGTAGGTGAGAGGATAGGCCAATAGGAAATCCATGGCCGCATTAAGCAGCATAAACCTCCAAAATTTTCCGTGTGTAAGGTGGAATATCCAGAGGGTTCCTGAAATGAACGGGCCGAATATAAAGCTCAGATCTCCCCATAAGCGGTTTTTCTTTCCTCCTTTAATCGTCCAAAGCTGATAAGGCCCTGCGATCATTGTTTCAACCGCCAACAACAATGAGACAAGAAAAGAGGCAGGCGAAAAGCGAAGGATGGAAGCGGGCTTTAATAAGAACAGGCTTCCCCAGGAAAGAATAAGAATGATGATTCTGATCGGTTTTGAATAGGTCACAAAAAATCCCTCCTGTTATTCATCATGCTCGAATGGGGGAGGAATTATGAAAAAACGTCCAGACAATTGCCTGAACGTTTTTTGTTATGCTTTTTTGTCGTCATACTGCATGTAAACGGCTTGTGTGACAGTGAAGTCTTCAATCCCGTGTTTGCCGTCTGCTCCGCCAAGCCCTGATTTACGCAGGCCGGCATGATAGCCTTGAATGGCTTCGAAATTTTCACGGTTAATGAAGGTCTCGCCGAACTTCAGTTCATTTGCTGCACGCATGGCTTCGTGGACATTATCTGTATAGATGGACGATGAGAGGCCGTAATCAGAATCATTTGCAAGCTCGATTGCTTCATCAAGCGTTTTATACGTCATAATCGGAAGAACGGGTCCGAAAATTTCTTCCTGGATGATTTCTGAATCCTGACTGACATTTGTTATGACGGTAGGTTCATAAAAGAATCCTCCGGATATGTCAGCCCGCTTTCCGCCAGTAAGAATTTTTGCCCCGCTGTCAACAGCATTATGAACCATCTTTTCAACCGTTTCCAGGCGGTCCTTGCTGACGAGCGGTCCCATTTCAGACTCTCTGTCTGCAGGCATTCCAACCTTTGTATCTTTCATAGCTACTGTCATTTTCTCGATAAATTCTTCAGCAACATCCTCATGCACATACACACGTTCCGCATTTGTACAAGCCTGACCGGAATTTGTGATTCTCGACTGTTTGATGCTCTTAACGGCAGTCTCGAGATTTGCATGCTTCGTCACGATGGCAGGTGCCTTACCGCCAAGCTCCAGGTTCACCTTCGTGATGTTTTGGGCAGCTGCTTCCATAACCTTTGTTCCTGCTTTCACGCTGCCGGTCATGGTAATGATGCCAACCTTAGGGTGAGAGGCCATCACGTTTCCGATTGTCGAACCTTTTCCGGTAATGAAATTGTAAACGCCGGGAGGAATATCTTTCATTTCATCAATGATTTTTGTGAACTCAGCTGCGGTATTTGGTGTTTGCTGGCTTGGTTTGAGAACAATGGTGCAGCCTGTAATAAGAGCGGTTGCGACTTTCCTTGCCAAGATGAAAACAGGAAAGTTCCATGGGACGATTCCCGCAACAACGCCTATCGGCTTCCTGAACATCAGGATGTTTTCATTCGGACGGTCACTCGGAATGATTTCCCCTTCAATCCTGCGTGCCCACTCGGACATGTAGTAAAAGTAGTCAATTGCCGTATCAACCTCACCGCTTGCCTGCTTATATGGCTTTCCCTGTTCCTCCATCAGTAGTTCAATAAAGGTTTCACGCCGTTCCTTCAGCCTGTCCCCAAGAGCTCTGACGATTTTTCCTCTATCTGCTGAGGGGACTTTTTCCCATTGCTTCTGAGCTTTGAATGCCGCTTCAATCGCTTTGTTTGCATCTTCTTCTGTACCTGCAAAAATGGCTGAAATGACTTCCTCTGTCGCCGGATTTACGACTTCAATTGTTTCATCTGAAGTTGAATCCATGTATTCTCCGTTAATATATAATTTATGCCGTTTCATAGTGATCCTCCTTCAATTTCAATCTAGTAGACTGTTCCACTCATGGTTATCCCTTAAACATGAGAATCTTTTTTAATGTGCAGCGAAAAATTGGAAATTGAAACTTTTTTGTGCTAGATTCGTAGTACAATAGAAGCAGACTTCCTTTAATGGAAAATATTTTTAGGGGTGATCAACTTGTCAATTTCATTATCAAAAGGACAGCGCATTGATCTTACGAAAACAAATCCGGGTTTAACAAAAGTGATTATCGGTCTTGGGTGGGATACGAATAAATATTCAGGCGGCAGAGATTTTGATTTGGATGCGTCGGCATTTCTTGCAGATGGAAATGGAAATGTACAGAACGATCTTGATTTTATCTTTTATAACAATTTAAAGAGTCCAAATGGGGCAGTTGAACATACAGGGGATAACCGCACAGGTGAAGGAGACGGGGACGATGAACAGATGATCATTGATTTTTCCCTGATGCCTTCTCACGTTGAGAAAATCGGCATTACCGTTACCATTCATGATGCAGAAGCCCGAAGCCAGAACTTCGGCCAGGTTTCCAATGCCTTCGTGCGCGTTGTAAATGCAGACAACTCTGAAGAAGTGCTGCGCTATGACCTCGGTGAAGACTTCTCAGTCGAAACAGCAGTAGTTGTATGCGAATTGTACAAGCACGGCCAGGACTGGAAGTTCAATGCAATCGGCAGCGGCTTCTCAGGAGGACTCGCTGCATTATGCCGAAACTACGGACTTGATGTCTGATAGGAGGCTGTGAACATGAGCACAATCAATTTGATGAAAAAAACGGCCGGTATCGTTCTTGAGAAAAAAAAGCTTACAGGTGTCGTCGCAAGAGTAGGTCTTGTTCTTGATATTTCCGGTTCAATGCGGAGCCTCTACAAGGATGGAACCGTGCAAAAGGTGGTTGAGAGAATTCTTGCAGTGGCAAGCCAGTTTGATGATGACGGAATGCTTGACGTCTGGGTATACGACAATGAATTTACAAGACTTCCATCAGTCACAGAACGAGATTTCGAAAACTATGTAAACAGAGAGATTCTTTTTAACGATTCTATACATAAATTCGGGCGCAACGATGAACCGCCGGTCATGTTTGATGTCATGACAAAATATTTAAAGGAAGAGCCGAGCAGTGATCCTGCGTTTGTCGTGTTTATAAACGACGGAGGCTGTAAAAGCACAATTAAAAAACCGGTTGTGTCATCTTCTGATAAGCCGCTTTTCTGGCAGTTTGTCGGGATTGGAGATTCCAATTTTAAAGTGCTTGAAAATCTGGACACAATGGAAGGCAGGTTCATCGACAACGCAAACTTCTTCCATGTGCAGAACATCGATGCAATGACAGATGAAGAGCTTTATGACCGTTTACTGAATGAGTTTCCGGACTGGATCAGAGAAGCAAAGGACAAACGAGTATTGTGATTTTGAGGCCACAGGGCATAATCCTGTGGTCTTTTTTTTCTGTTCTGATTGAAAAATCATTCCTTTTTCCTGTTTGCTTATGTGAATCTGCATACAAACCAATCTTTTTTCATGCCCCGCTCACAAAAAACGAATCAAAAGACCCGTAAAATTGTGGGCATTTACATAATTTACAATTGAGAAAACAGGTCGGCACCTCTTGCCGTCTAGTCATAAAAGCGCTATCATGGACGTATAATCTGAAATGTAATTTCAAAAAAGTTAAGTTTAAATTGAAATTATGTTTAGATTAAAATATACTGAATAGTAAGAATTTTGTTAGGGGGCAACATCCTTTTATGGAAAAACAGCTGCGTTCATTAACGACAGAATTGAGAAATGAACAAACAATGAAGATCGACAGCGCAAGCACGCTTGAAATCCTCTCGATCATGAATAACGAGGATATGAAAATAGCGGCGGCAGTACAAGAAGTTCTTCCTGAAGTGAAGGCGGCCGTAGAGTTTGCCTATGAATCTCTTAAAAAGGGAGGCAGGATCATTTATATTGGTGCAGGCACAAGCGGCAGGCTCGGAGTCCTCGACGCTGTCGAATGCCCGCCGACCTTCAGTACATCACCGGATACAGTCATCGGGCTGATTGCCGGTGGGGAACGAGCTTTTGTTAAAGCGGTAGAAGGAGCAGAAGACAGAGAAGATTTTGGAGTAAATGATTTAAAATCCATCCAGCTCACAGCTAATGATACGGTAGTAGGCATTGCCGCAAGCGGAAGAACGCCTTATGTTTACGGAGGCCTTCAATATGCAAAAAGCATCGGGGCTAAAACAGTCGCTCTTTCATGCAACAAAGATGCGAAAATTTCTGAAGCGGCGGAAGTCGGTATAGAAGTGATTGTTGGGCCTGAAGTTGTAACGGGTTCAACAAGAATGAAAGCGGCTACTGCCCACAAGATGGTTTTAAACATGATCTCAACAGCATCCATGATCAAAATCGGAAAAGTGTATGAAAATCTGATGGTTGATGTGAATGTGAGCAACTACAAGCTCAAAGAACGGGCCGTCAGCATCATCCAGACGTTAACTGGATCAGATTATGAAACGGCAAAAGAGACTCTTGAAAAAGCGGAGCTGAAAGTGAAGCCGTCCATTGTCATGATTAAAGCGGGAGTCGCGTATGACGAAGCATCTGATTTATTGCTTCGCGCAGACGGAGATGTCCGAAAAGCCATCTCACTTCATGAAGGGTAAGGAGCGAAAGCTATGACAACCGGTGCTCTCTCCATTATCCAAACGATGCTTTCCAAGCTGCCGCAATCTGAACAAAAGCTTGCCGAATATATTCTCAAACATCCGCACGAAGTGGTAAACAGCACCGTAAGCGAGCTCAGCACATCGGCAAAGACAAGCGGGGCAGCTGTTGTCAGGCTCTGCAAATCACTTGGACTCAGAGGGTTTCAGGATCTGAAAATGAGAATTGCCGGCGACTTGATGAAGTCTGTTGAACAAGGCTACCGTGATATTGAGCCTGGTGAATCTCTTTACAGAGTTGTTGAGAAAACGACAAGCAATACGATTCAGATTATAAGAGATACAGCGGAGATTATTGATCATGACAATCTGAAAATGGCAATCAGCATGCTCATGAAGGCGAAAAACGTTCACTTCTGCGGGGTAGGCGCATCAAACATAGTCGCGCAGGATGCCCAGCAAAAGCTGATCCGCATCAACAAAGGAGCAACTGCCTTTACAGATATGCATCTTGTTGCAACATTAATAGCAAATGCACAGCCGGACGATGTGCTTTTCGCCATTTCGTTTTCGGGTGAAACGAAGGAAATCGTCAATGTGATGAAACTTGCAAGAGAAAGAGGAGTGAAAACGATTGGGCTTACCCATTTCGGGCAGACGACTGTTTCCTCACTCAGCGATGTCTCGCTTCATACTTCTTTCTCAAATGAAGCTCCATTCAGGAGCGCCGCGACGTCATCACGGCTTGCGCAGCTTTATATGATTGATATTTTATTCCTCGGAATGGCGACCGAGCAGTATGATGAGACCGTTCGATATATTGACAATACAAGAGCGGCGATCAAATCAATGACAGAAAAAATGAAATAGGCACAACAAAAGGGGGATTACAGAATGGCTAAGGGGAATAACAGAAACTTACTCATTGCCGAGCAGCTGCTTGAGCATCTTGGAGGAGCAGAAAACGTCAGTGCTTCTACACACTGCATGACTAGGCTTAGAGTTTCTCCGTATGACAAATCAAAAGTAAATATGGATGCCATTAAAAAAACAGACGGTGTTCTCGGGGTTGTAGAGGAAGAGACGATTCAGATCATTCTTGGACCTGGAGCTGTCAACAAGGTTTCGGCCGAGTTTGAAAAGCTGCTTGCTTCAGCGGACGGATTCGACTTAAAGGATGCCGCATCGAAAAACAAGTCGGAAATCGATAAAAAGAATGCAAAGCCTTTTAAACTGTTCCTCAGAAGAATTGCAAGCATCTTTATTCCGCTAATTCCGGCACTTGTCGCATCCGGGTTGATTACCGGTATTACAAAAGCAGTTGTCCAGGCAGAGTGGCTTGCAGCCGATTCACAGCTGGCCATTATTTTAACTGTTATAGGTTCAGGATTGTTCGCTTACCTAGGAATATTAGTCGGTACAAACGCGGCAAAAGAATTTGGCGGTTCGCCGGCGCTTGGCGCACTCGCAGGTATTCTGGTCATTAACCCCGCAGTGGGCGATATTGCCCTGTTCGGCGAAAATCTTCTTCCTGGACGCGGCGGCTTAATCGGAGTCCTTTTCGCTGCCATCTTTATTGCTTTCGTTGAAAAGCAGGTTCGCAAATTTGTTCCGCAGTCTCTTGATATTATCATTACACCTACCATTGCACTTTTAATTACAGGGATCGTAACCTATATCGTATTCATGCCAGTTGGAGGTTTTGTATCTGATACGATCACAAAAGGACTTCTGAGCGTGCTTGATCTTGGAGGAGTAGTTGCCGGTTTTGTCCTTGGAGCTACGTTCCTTCCGCTTGTTGTAACAGGTCTTCATCAGGGTCTGACACCTGTACATCTTGAGCTGATTAATTCAATCGGCGATGATCCGCTTCTTCCGATTCTTGCTATGGGAGGCGCAGGTCAGGTAGGGGCAGCCTTTGCCATCTACTTCAAAACAAAGAAGAAAAGCCTGAAGCGCGCCATTGGCGGCGGTCTTCCATCAGGCATGCTCGGCATCGGCGAACCGCTGATCTTTGGTGTCACACTGCCTCTGGGCCGTCCTTTCCTGACAGCATGTCTTGGAGCAGGAGTAGGGGGAGCCTTCCAGGCGCACTTTGATATTGCGACAATTGCAGTCGGTGTATCCGGCCTTCCGCTGACATTCCTGGTTCACACAAACCAGATCCTTCTTTACCTTGCAGGACTCGCCATCTCTTATGCTGCAGGTTTCATCTTTACGTATCTATTCGGATTTAAAGACGAAATGGCAGCTGAGTTCAAGTGATCGGCATATCATTTTATCTTCAGGACCCGCATGCAGAACAGCAGATTCTGCATGCGGCAGCATCAGGCGTGAAGCGGGCGTTTACCTCGCTTCACATTCCTGAAGAAAAGGGAAATCTGAAGCAGAGGGCGGCAGAGCTTCTGGCACTTGCAGAAAACCATGACATTGAGATCCATGCCGACGTATCACCTTCCACACTAAAGCATCTTGACATACATAATTTTGAAGAGCTTTCTGCATTTGGTATCAGGGGAATCAGACTTGATGACGGATTCGATGAAGCTGCGATACAGTCACTGTCTGCCGTTTTTGCCCTTTCTATTAATGCGAGCACGATAACCGGGCCCGAGCTTGCATCTTTGCTGAAAAAAGGCTTGGAACCTCAAAAGACGATAGCATGGCACAATTTCTATCCGAGGAGAGAAACCGGTTTAGACGAAGAATTCTTTCATTCTCAAAATGAGCTGTTCAGAAAATACGGCATTGAGACAGCAGCCTTCATCCCCGGTACAGGGACAAAAAGAGGACCGCTGTATGATGGACTGCCAACTTTAGAGAAACATAGAAACATATCCTCCTATGCAGCCGGTGTTGAACTGCTTCAAAAGGTCGATCACGTCTATATAGGCGACCCGGGTACAGAAGACGGCCTGATAGAAAAATTGTCTCTTTATAAAAGACGGAATATTCTAACTCTAAGGGTTCATTCAGACCAGTTTACAGGCGGCTTTTATCAGTTTCGGCCAGAAGCATCAAGAGATGTTTTCAGACTAAAAGATACGCGATTGGCTGAAGAGGTAAAACCATGCAATACGATTGAACGGCAAATAGGAATGATTACGATGGATAACAGCGGGTACGGCCGCTACAGGGGAGAAGTCCAGATTTGCAGGCGGGTCTTAAAAGCAGATGAAAGAGTGAATGTCATCGGAAAAGTGATAGATGAGGATTTGCCGCTTTTGAACCTTGCCCTGCCCGGACAAAAAGTGAAGATCGACGCGGTTTAAAAAAATACGGAAAACAAAGGGGAAACACATGAAAAAATGGACAGCCAGCGCACTTAGTTCGGTTCTTGCTCTATCGCTTATCGCACCATCTGCATCGTTTGCAGAAATCAAAGCCTCGCCTAAAGCTAAAACAGAGTACTCTGTTCTGTCGAAAGCAAAAAAACCTGAAGAAGCCGGTTTCTCTTCTGAAAAACTTGAAAAAGTAGACCAGCTGATTGAAAAAGAAGTCGCAGCCGGTTTTCCGGGAGCCGCTCTGATTGTCATAAAAGACGGCAAAATCGTAAAAAATGAAAGCTACGGCTACAAACAAAAATTTGACGGTCATACACCGCTTAAGAAATTTTTGAAGATGGAGAACGATACGCTGTTTGACCTCGCCTCCAATACAAAAATGTATGCTGCAAACTTTGCTCTGCAAAAACTGGCAAGCGAAGGAAAACTGGATGTTTACGACAAAGTTCAAACGTACATTCCGGAATTTAAGGATTCAGAGTCTGATGTGATCAAGGGCAAAGACACGATGCGCATTATTGATGTCCTGCATCACACAGCAGGATTTAAGCCTGACCCGCAATATCATAACCCTGCAGTATCAAAGGAACTGTATTCGCAGGAGCGGGAAAAAACAATTGCAAATATCAACAAGACGCCTCTTACATATGAACCGGGAACACAGAATATTTACAGCGATGTAGATTATATGCTTCTTGGCACGATCGTTGAAAAAATTACTGGACAAAAGCTTGATCAATACGTTGAAAACGAATTGTACAAGCCTTTGAAATTGAAGGATACAGTCTTTAATCCGCTGCAAAAAGGGTTTAAACCGAAGGAAATCTCAGCAACAGAACTTATGGGCAATACCCGCGACGGCGTCATCAGCTTCCCGAACATCAGAACATATACACTTCAGGGGGAAGTTCATGATGAAAAAGCCTTCTATTCAATGGAAGGTGTATCTGGACACGCAGGTCTGTTTTCAACAACACAGGACCTTGCCGTTCTTCTTCAAGTGATGCTGAATGGAGGAGGCTACGGAAACGAGAAGCTTTTTGACAGAGAGGTTATCGAAGAATTCGTAGAGCCTTCTGACATGAATGGCACGTACGGCCTCGGCTGGAGATTAAATGGAAACGACAGCATGGACTGGATGTTCAGCAAGTATGCAAGCGACAGCGCTTATGGTCATACAGGCTGGACAGGCACTGTCACGATTATTGATCCTGAGTATGACCTTGGCATCGTTCTTTTAACAAACAAAAAGCACTCTCCGCTAGTGAATCCGGCTGCAAACTCTAATCAATTCTTCGGAGATCTGTTTACAACAGGCAGCTATGGAAGTGTTGTAACAGCTGTTTATGAAGCTTTGGAAACCAAATAAAAAATAAGGGGATGGGTAACATGGGGAAAAAGAAATGGATATCCGCCGCTCTTGCAGCGGTCCTGTCAGTATCAGCTTTAGCCGGAATCAAGCCGGTTAAAGCATCGGCAGAAACAGATGTGAAAGCCATTGTAGAAAACATGTCCGTTGATGAAAAAATCGGACAGATGCTGATGCCTGATTTCCGCAACTGGAAAAAAGAAGGGGAAAGCACTGCGACAGGCTTCACGGTTATGAACGATGAAGTCGGCGGCATCATTCAGAAATATCACCTTGGGGGAGTCATTCTTTTCGCAGAAAACGTTGTCGGAACCGAACAGACAGCACGTTTAACAGACGGCCTTCAGCAGGCAAGCCCTGATATTCCGCTCTTCATTACAATTGATCAGGAAGGCGGGATTGTCACGCGTCTTCAGACAGGGACAAACCTTCCAGGCAATATGGCACTCGGTGCTGCAAGAAGTGAAAAATATGCCTATCAGACAGGTGAAATTGTCGGCAAAGAGCTTTCCTCTCTCGGAGTGAACGTTAACTTTGGTCCGTCGGTTGATGTGAACAATAACCCGGGGAATCCGGTAATCGGCGTCCGTTCGTTCAGTTCCAATCCGGAACTTGTTTCAAAGCTTGGCATCCAGACAATCAAAGGACTTCAAAGCCAGAACATGGCTGCAACAACAAAGCATTTCCCGGGACATGGCGATACAGCGACAGACAGCCATTATGGGCTTCCTATCGTGACGCATGACAAAGAAAGACTTCGTGCTGTGGAACTCGCTCCTTTCCAAAAAGCCATTGATGAAGGCGTTGACATGGTCATGACGGCTCATGTTCAATTCCCGGCATTTGACGATACGACGTACATCAGCAAAAAAGACGGACAGGAAATTCTTGTTCCGGCTACGCTTTCCAAGAAAGTTCTGACTGGACTGCTTCGCGAAGAAATGGGCTTTAACGGTGTCATCATTACGGATGCCCTGAATATGAAAGCCATCGCCGACAACTTCGGCCAGGAAGAAGCTGTTGTTCTTGCACTGAAATCCGGTGTGGATATCGCATTAATGCCTGCACAGGTAAATTCACTTGATATGGAGCAAAATCTTGCATCTGTCTTCAATGCTGTGAAAGAAGCGATCTCAGAAGGGGAGCTTCCGATTGAGCAGGTGAATGCATCCGTTGAGCGCATTCTTACACTGAAGGAAAAACGCGGCATCTTAACACCTGATTCAACTCCTATTGAGGAAAAAGTAGAAAATGCACTTGAAGTAGTCGGAAACAAAGATCACCTGAAAAAAGAAAAGAAAATGGCAGAAGATGCTGTCACCCTTTTGAAAAACGAAGATAAAACACTTCCTTTCAAACCGAAAAAAGGCGAAAAAGTATTGGTGCTTGCACCATTTGCGGATCAAGTAGAAGCGATGACACGCAGTATTAAAGAATTAAAAGGCAAGAAAAAAGACGTTGAAGTCTCCGGATATGCTTTCTCCGGAAAAACATTCGGTCCTGAAACAGCAGCGATGATTGATGGGGCTGATTATGTCATTACCGGTTCCTATGTGGTGAAAAACGACCCGGCTGTAAACGACGGCGTCATTGACGACTCAGTACAGGATTCAAGCAAATGGGCAACGGCCTTCCCGAGAGCAGTCATGAAAGATGCACAGTCAAAAGGCAAAGATTTTGTCCTTATGAGCATGCGCAATCCGTATGACGCAGCAAATTTTGAAGAAGCAAAAGCTGTCATGGCCGTTTACGGCTTCAAAGGCTATTCAAACGGCGCATACAGACAGCCAAACATCCCGGCCGGAATCAGAACGATCTTCGGAGAGTCAAATCCAAAAGGCAAGCTTCCAGTCGACATTCCATCCGTCACAAATCCAGAAGAAACGCTGTATCCGTTCGGATATGGACTGGACATCCGCTCAGGCAAACAGCTTAAATAACCTGATCTAAGGGAGAGGCTGAAATGAAACGAATACTTGTGCTCATAACGGTACTGATGCTTGCAATCAGTGCATGGCCGGCTGATAAAGATGTTTCTGCCCATAAAGAGAAAAAGAAAAACAAAGTCACACCGGGTGTTGAAGTACTGCTGAAGGATGAGAAAGAACTTCTCAAGGGGAAAAAAGTCGGGCTGATTACAAATCCGACGGGAATTGATTCAAACCTGAACAGTATCGTTGACCAGCTCCATAACGATCCGGAGATTGAACTGACGGCCCTTTTCGGCCCTGAGCACGGCGTCCGCGGAGATGCTCAGGCCGGCTCGTACGTCGAGTTTTACATCGACGAAAAAACTGGACTTCCTGTATACAGCCTGTACGGTGCAACAAAAAAACCGACGCCTGAAATGCTTGAGAACGTAGAGATTCTTCTTTTTGACATCCAGGATGTCGGAACGCGCTACTACACATACATTTACACAATGGCTTATGCCATGGAAGCAGCGAAAGAAAACAACATTCCGATTGTCGTGCTCGACCGCCCGAATCCGCAGGGAGGGGACAGTGTTGACGGACCTGTCCTAGAACCGGAAGCAGCGTCCTTTATCGGACTTTATCCGATTCCGACTAAGCACGGCATGACGGTTGGAGAGCTTGCTTCTCTGTTTAATGAAGAATTCAACATCGGAGCCGATCTCACAGTCGTGAAAATGAAAGGCTGGAAACGCTCCATGGATTACGATGACACAGGACTTCCGTTTGTTCTGCCTTCTCCAAACATGCCGACTGTGTCGACAGCATTTGTCTATCCTGCAACTGGTCTGATTGAGGGAACGAATCTTTCAGAAGGACGGGGTACAACAAAACCGTTTGAGCTGATTGGAGCACCATTCATCAACAGCACAGACCTTGCTGCGGAGCTGAACGCACTCAGCCTGCCGGGCGTGAAGTTCCGGGCTGCATCATTTACACCGACCTTCTCAAAGCATGCCGGCAAACTCAGTCATGGTGTAGAAGTTTATGTGACCGACAGAGAGGAATTTGATGCCGTGCCGACAGGTCTGCACATCATAAAAACCGTCCATGACATGTATCCGGAAGACTTCGAGTTCTTATCAAACAACTTCTTCGACAAGCTGATCGGCAACACATGGACAAGACCGATGATCCTTGAAGGAGCAGCAGTCTCTGACATAACAGACAAATACAAAAAAGACCTTGATGCATTCAAAAAAGTACGAAAAGAATATTTGATCTATAAGTAAACGCAAAAAGGATGGAATCTTCGGATTTCATCTTTTTTGTTGCCCTCCAGCACTGTAAAACGGTTTGGGAGGGTAAGTAAGAGCCGGAATCGTACCCTCGGAAACCGTAAAACGATTTGCGAAGGTAAGCAAACAGGAGAAACGTACCCTCGAAAACCGTAAAACGATTTGCGGGGGTAAGCAAACAGGAGAAACGTACCCTCGAAAACCGTAAAACGATTTGCGAGGGTAAGCAAACAGGAGAAACGTACCCTCGAAAACCGTAAAACGATTTGCGAGGGTAAGCAAACAGGAGAAACGTACCCTCGAAAACCTTAAAACGATTTGCGGGGGTAAGCAAACAGGAGAAACGTACCCTCGAAAACCGTAAAACGATTTGCGGGGGTAAGCAAACTCGGAAACCGTACAACTAAAAGCATGTTCCCCCAATCTAACTGCAATCCAAATAAATAACCACAGGTTGCAGGATATATATGGAATACAGAGAATGTTTTAGTTAAGTAAACAGAATTCCTTTTCAACGTTGCTGTAAAGGGAGACATTTTATGAGAAAACAGGTAAATATGAGGGCAGTGCAGCAATCATATCGCGAAAGAAAGAAAAAGAAGGCAGCAGAAAATAAGGAAATGCTCAGGGGCAGCCGCGGTTCTTTCCATCTTCTTGCTTTTTGCTTTTTTATTTTTTCATCAGTATCTCGTGTGGTAGCAAGAATAAAATGGAAAAGCGGTGGACATGTTGATTGAAACGAAGAGGTGTCAGGCGTCCCGGATCCGAATAGCAGACATAGAAGAAGTAAAACAGCTCTATTTAAACCCGGAAGTGCGCAAATATCTTGGAGGAGTTCGCGATGAAGAGTCGCTTGCGCCTATGATTGAAGCTGTAAAGGTCGCTGAAGGCCAGCTGCCTTATTGGGTTGTAAGGGAAAAAATGACTCAGCAGTTCATGGGTACTGTTTCTCTTGATGTGCATCATGAAGGCGTGCATACGGAAATCTCCTATCAGTTCCTGCCAAAATGGTGGGGAGCGGGGTATGCTTCTGAAATTGTCCGTGCCGTAATAACATATGCTTTTGAAGAGATGAATCTTCCGGTTATCCTTGCCGAAACGCAGACAGCCAATCTGGCATCATGCAAAATGCTTGAGAAGATTGGCATGAAGCTGGAACGTAACCTGGTGCGCTTTGGGGCACAGCAGTCGCTGTATGCTTTGGAGTCATGCAGCCAGAAAGAGAATCCGAGGATATTGTATAAATAGAGGAAGACTGCACCTGTTCCAATCATATATTAATGTATCCTTTGAGCGGAGGGGTTCGATGGATAAGAATGATGATAAGACAAAGGTGAGGGAAGATGCCTGGAACCGGACGGTTTACGGGAGTCCGACAATAGGGGGATTCATAGTCTTCGGAAGTATTGCTGCAGTTATTATTTATCAGTGGCTGTTTGGATGAAAACAAAAAGGAACCGGATTAAAACCCGGTTCCTTTTTGTTTTTTCAGGCTGTTGCCGAAACGCTGTTTTCTTCAGTTTCAGCATGGCCGCTTTCACGCTCGAGCGGAGCTTTTTTATGGTATCTTCCGAGAATTGCCGTCATGACGAAGATGGCAATGGCCGAGTAGATAATTTGCAGGGGACCGAATACAAGCAGTGCTGATCCGACAATCATCAGGTCGGTGATAAGCATGGTTCTGCCTGGGTTGAATCCGAATTTCTTCTCGAGAAAAATACAAAGAATGTTCATGCCGCCAAGTGACGATCCGTTTCTGAATAAGAAGATGAGACCGATTCCAATGGAGATTCCTCCAAGTATGGCTGCGATGACAGGATGCGGAAAATGGACAATGAATGTTTGCTGCAGAAATTCTGAGGTGATGGACAAGATGCTGACGCTGATGAACGTCCTTAGGGTAAATGCGATGCCCAGCTGTGTGACGGCAAGTGCATAAAAAGGCAAGTTAATGACAAAAAAAAGAGTTCCGAATGAGTAGGCTGAAAGGTGCTGTGCTACAATTCCCATTCCTGCCGTTCCGCCGATGACAAGCTCTGAGGATGATAGCAGATGAACGCCGAGCGACACGGCAAAACAGCCTGTGATGATGCTGATCCAGCGAATAACAATGTGCATGCTTTCCGTACGACTCCTTCTATAGATGATAAAACTCATTATACATGAAGATTCCAGGAAACCTTTTGTTATTGAAAAATGGAAATGTTATGAAAATTAATGGAGGCTGAATACGCTGAAATTCCTGTCACACAGATTTATTGTGTTTCATTTTTCATCATAATGGGTATTAGTGCTAGGTTCTTAGAACGAGAAAGATCAACGATGAAGTTCAGAAGGGCTGGTGAACAGAAGTGACAGACACGCTTTTAGGTTTGAGCAAGCCGATAAAGAAATATTCAAATTTTGATGAAGCTTCTGAAAGCATACTTCAAATGATGAGCAAGTTCATTGAAATTAACACCTTGTTCATTGCGAAAAATGATCGGCAGCGTAATGAAATTGTGAAAGTTTTTAATAAGGATTCAGTACTCCTCGAGGAAGGCTCTGAGCTCCCATTCAGGGAAACATTCTGCAAGCTGAGCGTCGATCGGGGAAGAGAGGTTCTGATTATTCCGGATTTGGCAGGCAGCGGCTTGACGAAGGATCTGGATGTGACGAAAAATTTAGGCGGAGGATGTTTTATCGGCATTCCGATTTACTATGAAAACGGAGAGAATTACGGAACAATATGCGGACTGGATACAAATTCTCTTCCTTTTACAGATAAGCATGTTGAGCTATTTGAAACGATGGCAACCCTCCTTTCTTATGTACTTGAGCTTGACCGGGCGAACAAAGAAATTATTCACTTGTCAGCTCCGATTGTCCCAATCACTAAAGGAGTGGCTATTCTTCCGATCATTGGTGATATCAGCGAATACCGTGCAGAAAAGATCATACATACGGCACTTACCTCGAGTACAGATTTGTCATTAAACTACCTGATCATCGACTTATCGGGGATTCTTCAAATAAATGACGATGTGAGCGTTCATTTGCTTAACCTCGTCAGAATGCTTGAGCTGATCGGGGTGACACCTGCCCTTACAGGAATACGTCCTGATTTGGCGATGAAGGCTGTTCAGCTGAATCTTGATTTGGATAATATCCTGATTGGAGGAGATGTCGAGGGGGTTTTAAGTCATATCGGCTTTTCTCTGAACCGCAAATGAGTGTAACTTTAAAAGCATGAAGCCGCGGCTTCATGCTTTTGCTGGTTTTATATAATCAGGAAAATCGGTCGTAATGCCGTCCAAATCAAGCTGAAGAAACGCATTTGCAGATCTTCTGTCACGGATGGTGTAGGGAATGATTTTCATGTCATGTGCGTGAATGCGGGAAATCAGCTTTTTTGTCACCAGGCGTTTGTTTGGATTTACGTAGTTTGCATATTTTTTGAACTCTTCCAGCTGGGCATTTGAGATTCCCTTTGGTGTGAATTTTACGAGTACGCCAATTGGGACAGTCGGAGCGATATCATGAAACAGCTTCATTGAATTCGTATCAAACGACTGAACAATGATTTTGGGTTCACGGTTTTCAATGAGCCCCCTGCCTGCAAGCGCGTCATAGACTTTCTGCTCAATTCCGGGATAAAGGGCAGGGCTTTTGAGTTCAATCAGCAATCCGCATTTTTGAGGATACCGGTCGAGAACTTCATCAAACGTCGGGATGCGCTCCCCTGCAAAAACGGGATCAAACCAGCTCCCTGCATCTAAGGCCTGAAGTTCGCGACGGGTCAAGTCACGTACATTGCCTTTGCCGTTTGTTGTCCGCTCGACAGAATCGTCGTGGATCACCATCAGTTTTCCGTCTTTGCTCAGCTGGAGATCAATTTCGATAAAGTCGGCTTTCATGTCCATTGCCTTGTCAAAGGATGCCAGGGTGTTCTCGGGTGCATATCCCGAAGCTCCCCTGTGGGCAATTGTCAGCATGGATTTTGCTTGCCCGCGGTGTGAAATCTTTTTTATGAAATAAATAACTGCCAGTATAATGACTGCAGCAGCAATCACAATCGTTTCCATAAATCTGTCCCTCCCGTTCAAGCTTGTCTTTTTATAGTACCCCAGTTCAGGAATGTTTGCCAGCTGGATGGTAAGAGTTCTCATGGAACTGTGATATACTGCAAGTAAAAAAACACAGGGGAGTTCGTATGGAAAAAATTCTGGTCGTGGAAGATGAAGTGAAAATTGCGCGTGTTCTGAAGCTTGAGCTGGAATTTGAAGGGTACAGCGTCCATTCTGTACATGACGGCCTTGAAGCGCTCGAGGAAATCCGTTCTTCTTCATGGGACTGCATCCTTCTTGATGTCATGCTGCCCGGGGTTACTGGTTTGGAAGTGCTGAGACGGCTCAGGGCACAGGATGACCAAACACCGGTTATTCTTTTGACAGCCCGTGATACCCTGCCGGATAAAGTGAGCGGACTTGATCAGGGAGCAAATGATTATATAACTAAGCCTTTTCAGATTGAAGAACTTCTTGCAAGGATCAGAGTATGCCTTCGTTCAGCGAAGCCTGCTCATGTTCAGAAAGAAGCAGAAATTCTAAAGGCGGGAAATCTTATAGTGAACATAAAAACAAGGGACGTAACACGAGGAGATGACTCAATTGAATTAACTCCGCGTGAATTTGATCTTCTTGTGTATTTGCTTTCGCATAAAAATCAGGTTTTAAACAGGGAGCAGATTCTAAACGCAGTGTGGGGGTTTGATTACTACGGAGACACAAATGTTGTTGATGTGTACATACGGTACTTGAGAAAGAAAATTGACAGCGGCGATAATCAGCCCCTCATCCACACTTCTAGAGGGGTCGGGTATTCTATCAAGGAGCCAGCAGAATGAAAATCAGCCATAAAATCCAGCTGTTTTCAACGGTATGGATGCTGATTATTGTCCTTGGCATTCATGCGGCCATTTATTTTCTTTTTTTAACAGTCACTCTTGATCGCGAGGTTGAACGAACGGAGAAGCAGGCACATGCCGTTGCAGCAGCATTAAAGGAAGAAGACGGCAGAACGATGAATACAACGAATCTTTTAAGGGCTTATTTACCTGCAGATGGAATGATCCGAATCATTGACGAGTCGTCAAGGCAGCTTGCCACTGTTTCTAAAAAAGGAGAGTACCGTTCAGATTTTGATCCGGATTACTCAGCTTCTGAAAGTAGCGGCACTGTCAAATCTGATGGTGTCACCTTCTCAAGGGCTGCCATTCCTCTCATCTGGACGGACGGTGGAGTTGTCCAGCTTGAGGTGACAGAAAACCTTTCGCATGTTGATGAGGATATGGACCGGCTGAAGGTCGTCCTAGCCCTGGCTTCTCTTTTTGTGCTGCTGCCGATCTTTGCAGCGGGCAGCACATTAAGCAGAATCATCCTGAAACCCATTCACACGCTAATACAAACGATGGAAGAAATTCAAAAGAAAGAAACGTTCAAAAAAATAGAGACAAACAGCGGTTCAAAAAAAGATGAACTTCATCAAATGACCGAAACATTCAATAAAATGATCGGGCTGATTCAGACGAATTTTGAAAAACAGCAGCAGTTTGTGTCTGATGCAAGTCATGAACTGAAGACTCCTCTGACGGTCATTGAAAGCTATGCTAAACTGCTGAAACGATGGGGCACAAAAAAGCCTGAGATTATGGAAGAAGCGGTTGAAGCCATCTATTCCGAAGCAGTAAGAATGAAAGAAATGACAGCCCAGCTCCTCCTGCTTGCAGAAAATGATGCACACATGCAGGCTGAAACGAAAAGAACAGATGCAGCAGCTATATGCAGGCAAACAGGGAAAAGCCTGGAACAGGTATATCAAAGAAGGGTGGTCTATCACTTTTTCAAGCAGGAAGTGATGGTGTCTGCAGATGAGTTAAAGCTAAAACAGCTGCTCTTTATCTTACTTGATAATGCCTTTAAATACAGCGAAGAAGAAATTGAATGCACAATCGATCAAAAGGGGGACATGATTCATTTTTGCATCAGAGACAGCGGGATCGGCATCCCCAAAAAAGATCTCCCCTTTGTTTTTGAGCGGTTTTTCAGAGTGGATAAAGCACGTGCCAGGGGAACTGGAGGAACGGGCCTTGGCCTGTCGATTGCCCGGAAAATTGTCGCTGCACATAATGGCGAGATTCGGATTGACAGTTCAGAAGGACAGGGAACAGAAGTTCATGTGTATCTCCCTGCTTTCTCATGAAATTTTAATGTTTGGGGTTTATGCTGAACATATAGATTAAGGGGGGAGCTCATGCCAAACAAATGGACGGTGCTGATAACTTTCATTCTTTTAGCAGGTGCAGCATCACTGGCTGTTATGGTTTTTTTCAAGGACGAGCCTCTCACTGAAGCAGAGGCGAGAACACTTGTTAACAGCCAGTACTCTGGAACAATCACTGCACTCGAAGAGACACGGGCAGACGGAGAACATCTTTTCATTGCTGAACTTGAGGAAAAGGGAGCCCTGTACTCGGTGTCCGTCGATGCTGATGCCGGTAAAATTAAAGAACTGAAAAAAATAAAAGACGTTGATGAGAAAAGAAGTCTTCCTGTTACAACGGCAGAAGCGAAGGAAATTGCTGAGGAGCAATATCAAGGAAAGGTAGAATCATTGTCCTACGATGAACCTGAACAGGCTTACAGCATCCGGCTTGTAGCCGGCAAGGATGAAATTTCGCTGAAGATGGATGCGTCAAGCGGGAAGATACTATCTGAAGACCGGAAGACAATAGGTTCAAACAATCCGAAGGTGAAGCTGACAGAAGAACAGGCGATTGAAATTGCAAGGAAAGAAGCAAAGGGTGAGGTTGGTGATCTTGACCTTGAAGAGGAGGACGGCCGGCTATATTACGAGGTTGAAATTGAAAATGGCGAGAATGAGACAACCGTTCAAGTCGATGCTTTTACAGGAACTGTCCTTTCCGTTTCTGTTGAAGATTAAAAGTGAACCTTTTGCCATCAAAAGGTTCTTTTTTATCGTTTACACCAGAAACTAATCGATTTCTCATCAAATTCTAATCTTTCTCTCTCTTGTTTATCATTTTTCAGAGGTAGGATAAATGTATACAAACCAAGGAGGAATTCAGATGAAAAAAACAGCAGCTATTTTAACCGGAGCATTAATTGTCGGAGGAATCGGGGTAGGTTCACAGTTTATCACGCCTGGAGATAAAGCGCTGGCAGAAAAAACAGCAGAAGAACAAAATTTGAAAATCAGCTATGAAAAAGCAAAAGAAATCGTTCTGAAGGAGAAAAAGGGCAGTATATCAGAAATGGAGCTTGAGCAGGAGGCTGACGGCTGGGTTTATGAAGCCGAAGTGAAGTCAAAAGGAATAGAATACGATTTTACCATTAACGCCGATACCGGCGAAGTGACAAAAATGCATGAGGACGACGAAAGCAGCGATGACGGCAGTGTAAATCAGGATGAGGTTAAAGTGACAATGGAAGAGGCCAAAAAGGCTGCTTTAAAAGAAGTGAAAGGCAAGGTCACTGAAGCGGAGCTTGAAAGTGATGACGGCCAGGCTGTCTACAAGTTTGAGATCGTGGCAGAAGACGGCAGAGAAGCTGAAGTTGAAATTTCCGCTGAAAGCGGAGAAACGGTCAAAACGGAATGGGAAGATAAAGACTGATATAAGTATCCCTCAGGGTGCCCTCAGGGCGTTTGAGGGATTTTCTCAAATCTCCACTCTTGTCCTATATCAATCTCTATCATTCTACATATTTTGATAAGGAAAGTGAATAAGAGGTGAAATGGAGGAAGAGACATGTCAGGTGGATACGAAAACGGCTTCGCGCTTGTAGTTGTATTGTTTATTCTTTTAATCATTGTAGGAGCGTCATTCTTCAACTAAGTATAACATGACAAAGAGAAGCTGCTGATGAGTAAGATCAGCAGCTTCTTTTTATGTTTCTTGAAAGGCTGCAGCTTCGGTGCGGGGCGTATAAAGGCAATTGCTGATTTTTGGCGGAATTTGTTAAAAATGGACAAATTCCACATAGCAATCTCCTGTACGCTGAATAGGATATGCTATGAGAAAATAATTTTTCTCATAAGCCTCATGTTTGTAAGACACCTCTTCCTGCTTGCGCATGCTGACACCGGCATGCGCTTTTTTTGAGGCAATTATTCAGCTTGATCTGTATCTTTTTGTCTTGATGAAAGCTGATCGATGCTTTGTCTGATATTCCCTTTGCCGGAATAGTTTTCGATCAGTTCTTTCATATCAATGCCGGATGATGCCTTCAGTGTTTCCTGCAGGGAGCTCATGAGATTGGTGGCATAGCCTGTGATTTTATTCGCCCCGCTGTTTTCTCCGCCGCCTCCAGTGTCCACGACAGTAATTTTGTCAATGTTGGACAGGGGCGCAGCTACTTGCTTGGCATATTCAGGAAGCATCTTCACAATCATATCGAGTACGGCTGCCTTGCCGTATTGTTCAAAGGCTTCTGCAATTTTTTCCTTAGCTTCAGCTTCTGCAAGTCCTTTGAGGCGGATGATTTCAGCTTCTGTTTCCCCTTGAGCACGCTCGGCTTCAGCCTTTGCGAGACCGTCCATGCGGATTCGTTCAGCTTCTGCTCTTGCAAGTGCCTCGATGCGGTATTGATTCGCGTCGGCATCTGCAAGCTGTTTCGCTTTTTCTGCTGCAGCGGCTTGTTCTACTGAATAACGGTCAGCGTCTGCTTTTTTCTTTACTTCAGAATCGTATTGAAGCTCGCGGCGCAGGATTTCTCTTTCTTCAAGCTCGATCTGCTTCTGGCGTTCAATGATTTTGACCTGCATTTCCTGTTCAGTGACCTTCTGCCGTGCTTTTGCCGCTTCAAGGTCATAGGCTTGGTCAGCGTTTGCTTTAGCCGTATCCTGGTCTCTTCTGTACTCTGCCATTTTCAGCTGATTCATTTTTTCAGCTTCTGCAATTTCTGTTGCCCTCTCAAGCTCTGATTTTTTTGCTTCTTTTGCTGCCTCAGCACGTTTAATGCGCGTTTCTTTCTCGGCTTCCGCTGTTGCAATATCTGCGTCCCGCTTCACCTGAGCGATACGGGGCTTTCCAAGTGAATCGAGATATCCGTTTTTGTCGCGGACATCTTTAATGGTAAAGGAGACGATGACAAGACCCATTTTTGCCAGGTCCTGAGAAGCGACCCGCTGTACTTCCTGTGAAAACTTCTCCCTGTTTTTGTAGATTTCCTCTACCGTCATAGAGCCAAGAATGGAGCGCAGGTGCCCTTCGAGGACTTCACGTGCCTCCTGCTCTCTGTCTGTTTTTGATTTCCCGAGAAATTGTTCGGCAGCGGTTGCGATCTCGCCTATAGAACCTCCGATTTTAATAATCGCGGTGCCGTCCGCCATGACCGGAACCCCTTGTTCTGTATACACTTCCGGAGTTGATACATCAAGCTTGCTTGACAGGAGGCTCAGCGGTTCAGCCTGCTGAAAGACAGGCAGCACGAAAGTTCCTCCTCCGCGTACAATTTTAATTTTATTGCTGTTTTCATCCATGTGGACATTTTTGCTGCCCAGATAGCTTCCCGTAACAATCAATGCTTCATCAGGTCCTGCAGTACGGTACTTGGCTACAAAAACGGCAAGCAGAGCGATTAGGACAAAAAGAGCAATTCCAGCAATGATAATGATAGTAGTTAACATAAAATACCTCCTAAAGTGTATCCTCGAATGGCTGATAGGGTGCTACATAGACGATGCTGTTTTTGCTTTCAATCACCAGTATTTTCGTGCCTCCGGCAATTGGTGTATGATCAAAGCTTGAGGCCGTTTTTGAAATGGACCCCACACTGCTTGTAAGCAGCACTTCTCCAAAGCCGTCTGCAGGAATAGATGTAATGACCTGTCCTGTTCGTCCTTTTAAATCCGATTCATGATAAGAAAGAGACTCTTCTGCAGATGACAAAGGGACAAGGACGAAAAAATGAAGAAGAGCAACAAGGACACCGGATGCCATAACGGAAAGAACAGCAGATAATATGGTAGAGAAGATGCCGGTTACTTCAAAGATGTATCCGCCCGCACAGAAGAATGTGATAAAAGCGAGAACAAGAGTGGGACTGAAAAAAGGTACGGCTTCGCTCATTCCTTCAAAGATGTCTCCGAAAAAGACGAAGAGAAGAGTCAGAACACCGGCAATAATGAGTCCTGCAAGGTAAATGCTCTCAATAGTATGAACTGAAATGCTGATCACCCCCTGACCGTTTTAAACTGAGGAAGAAAAGGAATAGGCCTTCAATCAGTAATACGCTCAATTTTACAGAAAGTTTCATTAATTCTAAATAATGGAGCTGTGGTAAGATAAATCAAAAATCAGCAGGTGAAAAACAATGAATGAAAAACTCGCAAAAGAAATCGTATCAAGAACAATGTCCATCATTCCATATAACATAAATGTCATGGACAAAGACGGCACAATCATTGGCTCAGGAGATAAGAAAAGGCTTGGAGACATTCATACGGGTGCAATAAGTGTCATTCAAACCGGGAAAAAAGCCGTTGTATCAGAAGAAGACGGCAAGAAACGGATGAAAAAAGGAGTCAACCTCCCAATCTATTTTCATCACGAATTAATTGGAGTCATTGGCATTACAGGGGATCCGGATGTGGTCGGGCCGCTCGGAGAACTTGTGAAAATGGCGGCAGAACTGACCGTTGAGCAGGCATATTTGTCCGATCAAATACGGTGGAATGAAACGTTGAGGCAGGAAACACTGATTCAGCTGATAAAAGGAGAAATAACGGACAGGAGAGAATTTGCAGAACGGGCGCAAAGGCTGCGGATCAATCTGGACATTGAAAGGCAGGCTATTGTCTTTATTTTAAAAGAGGATATGAACTTAAAGAAACGGAACATGTTCTTAAAACAGCTTGAAGCCGCTGCAGATGAAGATGGCTTGATTGTCATTCCGGGTGCTGGTGAAATTGTGCTTCTTAAAGACAGCCGCTCTAGTCAAAGCCCCGCATTTTTACTGAAAATGGCGGAATTCTCGCAGCAATATTCGCTTAGAGGGGCAGCGGGCTACGTTTATAAGGGATTTAACGGCCCTGCCCTTTCGTATGAAGGTGCAAAGGAGGCCCTTGCTTCAGGAGGAGGGGGAGAAGGTTCATTTATTGACTATAAAGAAATGGCGCTGCCTGTATTGATTCGAAGAGGATATGACAGGCAAAAAGATGTTTACTTGCAGGATATTAAGAACACTTTTGAAGAAATGGACAAAAATGGGGAGCTTCTTGACACCCTGCGATTATTTTTCAATCAGAACGGAGATATGAACCATACAGCAGAAGAGCTGTTTATTCATCGAAATACACTAAGATACAGGCTGGATAAAATAGAAGAATCGACCTCTTTGAACCCGCGGAAAATGAAAGATTTACTGACGCTTTATACGGCATTGCTGGTTGTCTGATTGTGCACATGCACAAAAAAGAGGCAATGGCAGGCCGTCTTTTTTTGTCTGTACGGACAATGAATTCATAAAAGTAAGCGATTACAATTAAGAGAGTGAAAAGAGAGAAGGAGGAAATCACGATGGAGATTCAAGTAAGCGCTTTCGGGGCGTTATGCGCACTCATTGCAGCCATTTTTCTAATTCTGAAAAAAGTTCCTCCCGCTTATGGAATGATCGCAGGAGCTCTTATTGGGGGGCTTCTGGGCGGAGTAAATCTGACAGGAACCGTTGAGCTGATGATCGCGGGAGCAAAAGATATTACCCCCGCGGTTCTTAGAATCCTCGCAGCGGGAGTCCTGGCAGGAGTACTGATTGAATCAGGATCTGCTTCGGTGATTGCAGATACGATTATAAAAAAAATTGGAGAAAAGCGTTCACTTCTTGCCCTGGTCTTATCGACCATGCTTCTTACTATGGTCGGCGTGTTCGTGGATGTGGCCGTCATAACAGTGGCGCCGATTGCCCTGGCCATTGCATATAAAGCGAAGCTTTCAAAGCCTGCGATACTCCTTGCCATGATCGGTGGAGGAAAAGCTGGAAATATTATGTCGCCAAATCCGAATACGATAGCAGCTTCTGATGCGTTTGATGTTCCTTTAACATCGGTCATGGCGGCAGGCGCCATTCCTGCCATTTTCGGTGTGGCCGTCACGTATGTGCTTGCTAAGAGAATGGTGAGAAAAGGCGAGCAGATCAAGTCGGAAGAAATCATTTCAAAGGATGGGGGCACCCTTCCATCATTTGCGGCAGCTGTCAGCGGTCCGGCTGCAGCGATTCTGCTTCTTTCCCTGCGGCCTGTCTTTGATATAGCTATAGACCCGATTATTGCATTGCCTGCAGGGGGGCTGATCGGTGCGATTGCTACAAGAAATATGATGCGTTTAACAGAGTTTGCGGCATCCGGGCTGCTGAAGATGTCAGGTGTTGCGATCATGCTGATTGGAACCGGTACACTTGCAGGCATCATCGCAAATTCAGGGCTGAAAGATGTCATTGTTGCTGGACTTAATGCATCCGGTCTGCCTGCCTATATTCTGGCGCCGGCCTCCGGGATTTTAATGTCAGCAGCAACAGCCTCTACAACAGCGGGCACAGCTGTTGCAAGCAGTGTGTTTGCTCCGGCAATCATGGAGATTGGAATTCCTGCACTTGCAGGTGCGGCTATGGTTCATGCGGGTGCAACCGTTCTTGATCACCTTCCCCACGGAAGCTTCTTCCATGCAACAGGAGGCAGTGTGTTTATGGGGATGAAGGAGCGAATGAAGCTTATTCCATATGAGTCACTTGTCGGGCTGACGCTTGCAGTGATTTCTACCCTGATCTTTGGTGTATTTAAACTGTTTGGATAGGAGATGTTCGAGATGAAGATTGTCATTGCACCTGATTCTTTTAAAGAAAGCATGACGGCCCTTGAAGTATGCGAAGCAGCTGAAAGAGGTCTTAAAAAGACGTTTCCCGGTGCGGAAATTGTAAAAGTGCCTGTTGCAGACGGCGGAGAGGGGACGGTGCAGGCGCTTGTTGATGCCACGAACGGCAGGATGACAAAACTGTCCGTTACAGGTCCGCTCGGTCAGCCGGCAGATGCGGAGTACGGCTGGCTTGGTGACGGAAAAACAGCTGTTATCGAAATGGCGTCTGCCTCCGGACTGCATTTAGTGCCGCCGGAACGGAGAAATCCTCTTATAACGACATCGGCCGGTACTGGAGATCTGATCAGAGATGCGGTCAAAAAGGGAGCAGAGCATATCATCATCGGCATCGGCGGCAGTGCAACAAATGACGGCGGAATGGGGATGGCAAGAGCCCTCGGAGCTCTCTTTCTGGATGATCAGAAAAAGGAAATCGGACATGGCGGGGGAGCATTGGCGGAGCTTGCTGAAATTGATGTTTCCGGCTTAATGCCTGAGCTTTCCAACGTGAAAATAGAAGTAGCGTGCGATGTGGACAATCCTTTAACAGGGCCAAATGGTGCATCTGCCATATTCGGCCCGCAAAAGGGGGCAACGGCTGAATCGGTTGCTATTCTTGACCGCAATCTTGCCCATTTCGCATCCTTTTTAAAACAGACAACCGGTGCGGATGTGGCGCAAACAAAGGGAGCTGGTGCTGCCGGAGGGCTGGGAGCGGGACTGATGGCCTTCTTAAACGCTGAACTGAAGAGTGGAGTGGACATTGTATTAAATACAGTGAATCTTAAACAGCACATGTCAGATGCAGACCTTGTCATAACAGGGGAAGGCAGAATTGACGGCCAGACCATCCATGGCAAGACTCCTGCAGGCGTATCAAAGCTTGCGAAGGAACATGGAATTCCAGTCATTGCTCTTGCCGGTTCAATTGGAGAAGGATATGAATCTGTTTATGAAGCGGGGATTGGAGCTGTATTTTCCATTGTGCCGGGCATAGTCACACTCGGCGAAGCTCTGAGAAAGGGTCCTCAGTATGTAGAGCAAACAATGGCAAATATCGGACACATTCTGAAGCTGAAGCAATAAGGAGACCCCATGCGGTCTCCTTATTTTTGTGATGGAACGCCTCTAAGACACTGCAGAGTACTGTCCTGAAGAACTTTCCCTCAGAAGATTTTTCATATTAATAGAGTATTACGATATAATGAAACTATCAAGATGCGTTCACTGTGAAACTTTTTCCACAGCTGTCCGTATTACAAGTGAAAGAAAGAAGGAGTTGATCTTATGAGAACATCGAATCCTGCATTGAAAGCTTTTGCCAAACGGGAAGGTTCTTATTCCAGCCAGCCCATGACGCTGATGGGTGCTATTAATAAATCGTTTCTGCTGCTGTTTATTTTAATTACGGCCGCAGGAGCTGCCTGGTATTACAGTGCACAGGGGCAGGACGTATCTGCCATCATGATCGGAGGGGCGATCGGCGGATTTGTGATTGCACTGATTGTAAGTTTTGTTCCGAAAACAGCGCCGGTGCTCGCGCCCGTGTATGCGGTCCTTGAAGGAATGTTTGTAGGAGGCATCTCAGCCTATTACGCATCCCTCTACGAAGGAATCGTGATGCAGGCGGTCCTTCTGACAGCAAGCGTGTTTTTGGCCTTGCTGCTTGCCTATCGCTTCAGGCTCATTAAAGTGACACGCAACTTCAGACTGGGTGTCTTTGCCGCAACCTTTGGCATTTTAATCATGTATTTGCTGTCGTTTATTCTTGGGTTTTTCGGTGTAGCCATTCCGTTTTTGCATGATGCAAGCCCGGTTGGAATCCTCATTTCAGTTGCGATTGTGATAGTCGCATCGCTTAACCTTGTTTTGGATTTTGATTTTATTGAAAACGGGTCGAATGCAGGGCTTCCTAAGCACATGGAATGGTATGCAGGCTTTGCTCTTCTTGTGACGCTTGTCTGGCTGTACCTTGAGATCCTGCGCCTGCTTGCAAAGCTGCGACGCAACTAAACAGGAATGCCCGCTCATCTGAGCGGGCATTTTTTATTTGATTTTGATTTTTGTTTTTTCCTTTATAAAGCCTGGATAGTCGATGAACTTCATGGTCAGGGGGCCGCTGCCTGCTTTCCGGCGGTCAAATCGAACAGAGAAGCGTTTTTTGCCGTCTCCAAAGTCCTCATTGGAAGAATGGACATAGACGCTTTTTCCATTAGCATCCGTCACGTCATTAATCAGCATGCCGGACATTTCTCTGTCTTCGGTATAGGTGAACCCAACTTCATTTTCTGATACTTCTATAAGGCTGAAAACATTGTCTTTTGGCTTTTTAACAACTTTCATTTTGACAGGATCAATGATGACCTCTGCATCATCTTTACTGATTCCCCGTATTCTGCTGAATTCCAGATACAGTTCTATAGGCGTTTCAAAGTAATTGCTCTCCAGATAAATCACATCTTCTGTGTCGCTGACTTCTGTTCCCACCAATCCATTATGGAAAAGTGACCATGGCTCGCCTTTTTCATCTGTAAGCCTGATATCATCAAAGGCGAATAGCTCCATCGTATTCTCTTTATCGTATTCTAGGTAAAGGGCTGCAGAGAGAGGAGTGATTTCAAGTTTTCTGAATGTAATCTTCTGGTTTTCTACTGAAACGGTTTTATTCATCTCAATCTCTCTCATCTTTTCCTTCACTAAATCCTGATCCAGTTTAAAATCGAATTGAAACGTATCTTCTTGAGCCATTGACAGAGGTCTTTGTGTCTTCACAACAATGTTCAGCTTGAAATCCTCATGGTTCATTGGATCTGCAAAGTCATAATCAATCGACGAATGTTCGCTCTCATTATGAGAGAGCGTTTCATCGGTATGTCCGAAGCTGATCATCGCATTTTCGTTAAGATTGTTTGTTCCTGATGTTAGTTGGACATTCTTTAATCCAGCTTCGGCTTTTTCTGCCTTGTTTTGAACGGTATAAAAAATACGGAGCTTTCTCTGGTCGACAATAGCTGAGTTCAGGGTGATTTCTATGCCGCTTTTCTCATCGGACAAGCCAATTTCCTGTACAAAATCATTTTCTGCGGCGGACATTAACCCTTTATTGTACCTGATGATTTCAACCACTTGTTCCATGCCCGGGATGCTGCTGACATAGGAAGCAAACGCCGGAGAAACTCTGACTAACGTGATAAAAATAAAAATGAACAGGGAAGCGGCCAATGCGGGCCATCTTAAAGGATAAGGCCTTTTTTTCTTTTTTGCTTTTTGAAATCCGGCAGTGATGGCATCATCAAGCTCATCAAATGGAACGGAAATCATATCTGTTTTCGTCTTCATCTTTTCCAGCAGAGCCTCTTCCTTTTCAAACATGACCTTCACCCCCATTGTCTTCAAAATGTTTTCTAAGCAGGGAAAGCGCTTTTTTCAGTCTTGTTTTTACCGTGCTTTCCGGACAGTTTAACTGATCGGCTATTTCTTTTATTTTCAGATCCTGAAAATATTTCATGACGATGACATCCTGATATTTTTCACTGAGGCTGCATAGCGCCTCCTGAATTTCCACCGAATGCAGGGAATCTGCAGCCGTACCGGATGAGGCTAGCTTTTCGTCAAGCTTCACTTTCTTTTGACGCTTAAGCTGATCATGGCAGTAGTTCATCATGATTCGGATCAGATACGTTGTAAAATAAGACGGCTCCTTCACTTTTTTGAGTGATTTATACGCACGGTACGTCACTTCCTGAACAGCTTCAATCGCATCGTTTTCATTTTTAAAATACAAATAGGCGGTCCGGTAAAGCTGTTCTTTATGCTGTTTCATGACAAGCAGAAAGGCCCGGTCATCGCCCCTGATCGCTGCCTTTGCGAGAGTGGGGTCTGTCAATGGTGATTCCTCCTTGATGGGATCATATATCCTGATAATAAAAAACAAGTTTCAGCTTTATGAGAAAGCATTTGCCTCTTTACTCATTAGACTTCAAACGTCTGAAAAAGTTTTCAGTTTTCATCCTTTTTTTAAGCTTACAAGAAAAAGAATCTCAGAGATAAATATTTTTTTATTTTTTTGTTTGATTAAAAGCGCTTTCATGTTAAAATGAGTTTGTCGAAACGTTTCACATTGATTTTCAAGAACAGGAATAAGGGATTTATACATATTTGCCCCATATCTTGTGAAACGTTTCAAATCACGTATAAATACGGCAGCGGCTTAAGCACGCTTCCAGAACGGGTCCTGACAATGGGCCGGAATGAACCCGGAGGTGGACAATGAGTACGATTGTTCGAGTTGGAATTATCGGGTGCGGAGGAATTGCAACCGGCAAGCATATGCCTGCTCTCGCACGCCTGAAGAATGTTCAGATGGTGGCATTCTTTGATCTTGTGGAAGAAAGAGCCATCGAAGCAAAAATGCAGTTTGGTTCAGAGATGGCTGAACACTACACAGATTATGAGGAATTGCTTGCAAATCCGGGTATTGATGTCGTTCATGTCTGCACACCGAATGATTCCCATTCAGATATTTCAATTGCAGCCCTTGAGGCAGGCAAGCATGTTATGTGTGAAAAGCCGATGGCAACTTCAGCTGCCGAAGCGAAAAGAATGCTTGAAACAGCGAGGCGCACAGGCAAAAAGCTTTCTGTTGCTTATCAGAACCGCTACCGCGCAGACAGCCTGCACCTGAAAAATCTCTGCGAAGAAGGGGAGCTTGGCGATATTTATTTTGCGAAGGCCCATGCAGTCAGAAGACGTGCAGTGCCGACATGGGGAGTGTTCCTAGATAAGGAGAAACAGGGAGGCGGACCGCTAATTGACATCGGCACCCATGCCCTGGATCTGACACTTTGGATGATGGATAATTACGAGCCGAAAATGGTTGTCGGAACAGCTTTTCATAAGCTCGGACCTAAGGAACATGCAGCAAATCTCTGGGGACCCTGGGATCCTGAAAAGTTTCAGGTGGAAGATTCGGCTTTTGCCTATATTACGATGCAAAATGGCGCCACCATCTTTCTTGAGTCAAGCTGGGCACTGAATACCGTCAATATCGGAGAAAGTAAATGCACGCTGATGGGAACAGAAGGCGGAGCGGATATGGACAGCGGCCTACGCATTAATGGGGAACGCCGCGGGAAGCTTTATACGACAAATGTCGATCTTGATGAATCCGGGGCTTCTGTTGTGGACGGAAAGCCTGAAAGTGAAGCTGATATTGAAGCAAGACTGTGGATTGAAGCCATTGTCGAAGACAAAGATCCAGTTGTAAAGCCTGAACAGGCCCTGATTGTAACGGAAATTTTGGAAGCGATTTATAAATCGTCCGAAACCGGCGAACCAGTATACTTTGAGAAAAAATAAGAGATTTCTGCAGCAGGAATCGATTTCATCTTTTTAACTACTAGGAGGAAGAGAAACATGAAAACGTTAAAAATCGGTATTATCGGATGCGGAAGCATTTCAAAACACAGACATCTGCCTGAGTGGGCTGGAAACAAATTTGCTGAGATCGTTGCTGTCTGCGACATTAACGAAGACCGTGCAAACCTTACTGCACAGCAGTACAATGCAAAAGCATTTACAGATTACAGAGAGCTTCTTGCCCTTGAAGAGATTGACGCTGTAAGCGTTTGTACTCCAAATGCCCTTCATGCGCCAATGTCAATTGATGCGCTGAATGCAGGCAAGCATGTTCTTTGCGAAAAGCCGATGGCCACTTCAAAAGAAGAAGCAGAAGCAATGATTCAAGCCGCTGAAAAAAACAACCGCAAGCTTATGATCGGACACAACCAGCGTTTTGTGCCTTCTCATGAGAAAGCAAGAGAGCTGATCAAAAACGGAGATATCGGAAAAGTGTTTTCTTTCCGCACGGCATTTGGCCACGGCGGTCCGGAAGGCTGGAGTGCTGATGGACGCGACAGCTGGTTCTTCAAAAAAGAGGATGCATTTATCGGCGCTATGGGAGACCTTGGTGTTCATAAAGCTGATTTAATGCGCTACATTCTTGGCGAAGAAGTAACAGAAGTAGCTGCTTTTGTAGATACAGTTGCTAAAGAGGGAGCGGACGTTGATGATAACGCTGTCTGCGTGGTTAAAACAGAAAGCGGCATCATGGGAACGCTTGCAGCAAGCTGGTCATACAGCAAGGAAGATAATGCGACGGTAATCTACGGTGAAAAAGGAGTGCTTCGTTTAGAAGATCACCCTCAATTCTCTTTAATCGCACAATATACGACTGGCGAAGTAGTAAACTATGAGCTTGGCAAAATTCAGTCAAATGATGAAGGCGGACAATCCTCATCTAAAGTGATCGATAAATTTGTCGACAGCATCATCGGCAATACAGAGCCTGCCGTTTCAGGGGAAGAAGGCTACAAATCTCTGAAGATCGTACTTGGCGCATTAGAGTCAAACGAAACAAAAACAATCGTAAAACTTTAATCATAAGGGGGATTATCTCATGACGAAAAAAGGGCTTCAGCTCTATACAATCAGAACGCTGCTCGAAAAGGATTTTTTCGGCACATTAAAAGAAGTTGCCGGATACGGGTATGAAGGGGTACAGTTTGCAGGCTATTACGACACGCCGGCAGACCGTCTGAAAGAGGCATTGAACGAGTATGGACTGAAGGCAGCGGGGAGTCATGTGCCTTATGAACAAGTGACAGGGGACGGGCTCAGCCAAGTCATTTCCTACAATAAAGAAATCGGCAACGATTTAATTATTGTTCCTTATTTAACAGAAGAGCAGCGCACGGACCTTGATGCATATAAACGCGTTGCGCAGGAGTTGAACAAAGCAGGGGAAGTGATTAAGCAGCAGGGACTTCAGCTTGCGTACCATAACCACGATTTTGAATTTCAATCATTTGGAGATCAGACGCCATTTGACGTCCTGCTTCAGGAAACAGACCGCAATCTGGTCAAGTTTGAGCTTGACTGCTACTGGGTTACTTATGCCGGCTATGATCCGCTTTCACTGATTAAAGAACAGCGGGACCGTGTTGCGAGTCTCCATATTAAAGATATGAAAGAAACAAACGGTGTTAAGCACAGCACAGTCATAGGCGAAGGAACCCTTGATATGAAAGGGCTGCTGACTCTTGGAAAAGACCTGGAACTGCCATGGTTCATTGCTGAGCAGGAGCACTTTGAAGGCGAGTTAATGGAAGCTGTTGCGCTTAATTCGAAAAAAATGGACGAACTATTAAAAGCATAGAAAGGAAGATCACGATGAAACTAGGAGTATTCACGGTTTTATTTTCAGATAAAAACCTCGATGAAATGCTGGATTATGTGAAAGAATCAGGTGTGGAAGCTGTTGAGATTGGAACAGGCTGCTATCCTGGAAATGCACATTGTTCTTTAGAGGAGCTTCTTGGCAACAAGGAAAAGCAAAATGAGTATTTGGAGAAAGTTACTTCACGCGGACTGACAATCAGCGCATTCAGCTGCCACGGCAATCCGATTTCACCTGACTCGGCTTTTGCTGCTGAGTCTCATGAAACACTTGTTAAAACGATCAAGCTTGCAAACGAAATGAACGTTCCGGTTGTCAACTGCTTCTCCGGTACTGCAGGTGACCACGAAAATGCTAAATATCCAAACTGGCCGGTTGCCCCTTGGCCAAACGAATATGGCGACATTCTGAAGTGGCAATGGGAGCAAAAGCTGATTCCTTACTGGAAAGAAGTCGGCGAGCTTGCTCAAAGCCTGAACGTGAAAATCGGATTAGAACTTCACGGAGGGTTCCTGGTTCACACTCCATACACGCTGCTGAAATTGCGTGAGGAAACATGTGAAGCTATTGGTGCCAACCTTGATCCAAGTCACTTGTGGTGGCAGGGAATTGATCCTGTTGGAGCGATTAAAATCCTTGGAAAAGCGGGAGCGATTCATCATTTCCACGCTAAAGATACGTATCTTGACCAGGACAACATCAATATGTATGGGCTGACAGACATGCAGCCATACGGAGAAATTCAGTCAAGAGCATGGAATTTCCGTTCAGTCGGCTGCGGACACAGCATGCAGGAGTGGTCAGATATGATCAGTGCCCTTAGAACATACGGCTATGACTATGTTGTAAGCATTGAACATGAAGATCCGATCATGTCGATTGAAGAAGGCTTCCAGCGTGCAGTATCAAACTTAAAGAGCGTACTGATTAAAGAACAGCCTGCAAATATGTGGTGGGCATAAGAATTTCTATATGGGATACACCGTACAGGCGGGTTTGACACCTGCTTGTACGGGTTATTTCCAAAAAAACCTTTCCTCTCTTTATTCACCCCAAGCACCCCGCGCAAAACTCTGTTCAAGTAATTCAGAAGAAGCCATGAAAGTAAGGTGGAGAAGAATGGCCACAATCAAAGATGTTGCAAAATTGGCCGGTGTTGCTGTTTCCACAGCATCCTATGCATTAAACAATAATTCAAGAGTCAATTCAGAAACGGCAAAACGCGTTCTGGAAGCTGCCAAAACCCTGAATTATCAGAAAAACGGGATAGCCAGGGATTTAAAGCGCAGCAAAACAGAAACAATCGGCATCATTGTCCAGGACCTGTCAGGACCTTTTTATTCAGAATTGATGAGAGGCGCACAGGATACCCTTCTCACTCACAAATACGGGCTGATTGCCTGCAGCGCCATCGGCGGAAATGTATGTACTGCGACAAAATTTTTAAGAGAACGAAGAGTAGACGGGGTCATCATTCTTGCTGAAAGCCTTCCGGATGAGCTGATTCTGCAGTCCGTCAGAGAAGATTTTCCGATTATCGTTCTTGACCGCAAGCTCGACAGTGACAGCATCATTCATGTCCTCGTCGATAATTTTTCAGGCGGATATCAGGCAACGCAGCATCTCATCGATCTTGGCCATAAAGAGCTTGCCTATATTGGGGGACCGTCGCATAACCGCGACAATCAGCTCCGTTTTGAAGGCTATAAGCAGGCTCTGAAAGACTCGGGAATTCATCTCCATCCAAGCTGGATTCTTCAAGGCCAGTATACACGCGAAGGCGGATACTCTGCGGGCAAAATTCTCATGATGCAGGGGAACGCCCCGTCTGCTGTTTTCTGCGCAAATGACGAAATGGCGGTAGGTGCGATTAAAGCTTTTAAGGAAGCGGGTTTAAAAATACCGCATGATCTCTCTATCATTGGATTTGACGACATAGAAATCTCTCAGTATATCTCTCCGCCGCTGTCAACCGTTAAGCAGTCTAACTACGAAATTGGGTCTCTCGCGGCCCACTTGATTTACCAGGCTCTGAATGAAGGGATAGAAGGCAGGGATTATCTGCTGCCGACCGAACTTGTTCTTAGAAGCTCAACAGCCCGGAAGCAGCTTTAACAGCATAGCCGGGAGGAGAAATGATGCTCTTTTTATGATATAATTGAAGGCATCTTAAAAAGGAATGGAGTGAGATCGTTGAAAAAAGGCCCATTTTTCGTGAAAATTTGGTCAAATGGTCAAGTGATGATTCCTTCCTATATACGAAAAAAACTAAACATACAGTCAGGTGAGCGTGTCATTGTACGAACAGACGGCAGAACGATACAGCTGATGAAAAATGACAGCAGCACATTTGAAAACGAAACCATTATAAGCAGCAAAGGAACCGTGACCATACCAAGCGAAATAAGAAATCTCTGTGATATTGATGTTGGCGAGAAGCTGAAAATAGACTGGAACGAAGCGATGCAGAAAATAACGTTCAGCCTGCCGGATCACATGTCTACATTATCAAGCTGACGCAGAAGACGTGTCTTTTGCAGAGCGCAGGAGGACTTTAGTGAAAAAAGTTACGCTCTTTCTCATGACAGCCTTATTTGCTTTTCTTCTGTCAGGCTGCAGGGACGAAGACGAAGGAAGAGACCGGAGGCTTGTTGCAGCAGAAGATATGTTAGAGGCAATTTTAGAAGAAGATGAAAGGGAGATGAAAGACCTTTACCTCAAAGGAGCTTATCATACACCCGAAGAATTGATTTCCCTCAAGAAAAAATGGGGAATTGACAATCTGGAACTAAAGGATTTTGATTTTCAGGAAGAAAGCTTTTACGTTTACCGCGCCTATTATGACCAGGATGACCAGACGGAGAGAAAAGCGATTGTCCTGCGCGTCAGGGAAACGGAAGATGACCGGATCATTGTTGATTTTGTTGATCAGATTACGGAAAAAAAATAAGAGTGATCTGAATAGAAACGGCGTTGAAACGGTATTAATGAAAAACCAGGCTCAGATGTTGAGCCTGGTTTTTTATATGGATATCAGCGGAACACTAACTTTTCAATCAAGCTGATAATCTCCTGACCATCCCTTGGTTCAATAGAAACGAGCTTTGTGTTGTTCAGGATATCTTCTGTATCTTTTTGAAGTTCTTTTTCATCAGTACCGGGAGGGGGAGCTTCCCAGCGCATCGGGGTCGCATACACATGAATGGTTCCGTCGCCATTTCCTCTGTAAGTAACCGATCCATCAACTAAACGGGAGCCGGATAACTGAATGACGTCTTCCGGATAGACTGCACTGTTGTCTATATTGGGATTGACAGGTTCTCCCGGGGGAATATGCCTGATATTGAGCTCATCAATCTCCTGATTCGGACCAAGCTGAGCCCACACTCTTGCGTATTCAATTTCTTCGGTGGAGTAGCTGTTCAGTGAGTCTGTCTGCCTGGAGCTGTCATCATCAGCCCCGCTCTTTTCAATGTCTTTTGGATCGCCGCTTTTTACAGAGGAGGAATCTGCTTCTTTAGGAGCAGATTCCTTCTTCTCATTTATAGGTTCATCTATAACCGCTTCCGCGTCATCATCAATGTTCGCACCTGAACCTGAAGATGAGCTGTTTTTTGTAGAGGCAGGTTCTTTGGCTATGTTTTCAGTGCACCCTCCAAGCAGCACCAGCAGTCCGAGAAATAAAAAAAGCATCGCCGTTTTTTGCATTCGTAAAATGTCTCCTTTCCATTTACAAGTTCCGGCCGCAAATATTAACTACTTAGGACTGAAGCCGGTAAAGCTGGAAGTCCATCCTCTATTATGACATAAGTTTCCTTTTAAGTTCATGTAAAACTTCAAAAATATTCCAATATTATATATTCTTGCCGAATCCAGCAAATGAACAGAAAAAAGCCGGGTGATACCTGATTGGTTTCACCCGGCTTTATATATGATTTCAATTAGAAGCATCCTGGATTCTGCTGCCAATGTTTAAGAGGCGGTCCAGCTGCTGGCTTGCCCTGACTGTGGAAGCGGAACTCAGCCCTTCACGTTTAGCGCTCTCTACCATTTTCTTCCGATATTTTTCGATTAACATGTCCATTCGGTTCAACATACCACCGCTCCTCTGCATGCGTTATTAATCTATATATCGTCCATTTTTTCCTTTTTTAAACATTTGTATTGATAGACGTCAGCTTTTTCAGTAAATTTCTGAACTCAAGGTTTAATCGTTCAAAATCTTCCTGATTGAGTCCGCTCGCTGAAAGCATATATTCTGGAACGCGGTATGCTTCTGTTTGAAGTTTTCTGCCGCGCTCTGTCAAACAGATATTTACTTTGCGTTCATCTTTTTTTGAGCGGTTGCGCTGAACAAAACCGGCTTCTTCCAGTCTTTTCAGCAGCGGAGTAAGAGTGCCGGAATCCAGGAACAATTCCTTTCCAAGTGCTTTTACACTGATTTCTTCCTGTTCCCAGAGAACAAGCATGACAAGGTATTGAGGGTAGGTCAGCCCCAGTTCCTGGAGTATGGGCCTGTACAGTTTTGTCATTTCTCTTGAACAGGCATAAATGGAAAAGCATAGCTGCTGCTCCAGGCTGAGAGAGTTTTCTGATGCCATGATGAATGATTCTCCTGACATTTCATATTTGACAAGAACAGTATACCCTTGTTATATTAGTTTTGCAAAAATAAATTGTGCACAATTAAATTATACAAAATCAAAGGAGAGATTCACATGCAAAAGCTATACACTGCAACAGCATCAGCCATTGGCGGCAGGGAAGGACGGGTGCAGACCTCTGACAATTTCCTGGATCTTGCAATTGAGATGCCGAAAGCGCTGGGAGGACGCGGCGGAGAAGGAACGAACCCGGAACAGCTGTTTGCCGCAGGGTATGCAGCATGTTTTGACAGTGCACTGAACCTGGTTGCCCGTACTGAGCGTGAGAAAATTGGCCAGACAAAAGTCACTTCCCACGTTTCGATCGGCAAAGATGACTCCGGCTTTGGACTGTCGGTTGTACTTGAAGTTCATATTCCAGAGGTCTCAGAAGAACGCGCGATGGAGCTTGTTCAAAAAGCTCACGGCGTATGCCCGTATTCAAAAGCGGTCAAAGGTAATATTGAAGTGGAATTGAAAATTGTTTAAAGATAGAAAAGAGCTCACGCAGGACGTGAGCTCTTTTGCTTTATTGAATGGCGGCCTGGACATTAATCAATCCCGCACCATAATAAAATGGGTCGCCCAAAGGCAGAGCAGTGCTTTTCAGCCTGCTTCGGACTTCTGTATTAGACATGGATGGATATTTTGACAAAATAAGGGCTGCAGCACCAGCTACATGAGGCGAAGCCATTGAAGTTCCATTAAATGATGCATACTTATTTCCAGGAACCGAACTTAAAATATTTACACCCGGAGCCATCACTTCAAGTTCGCTGCCGACACTTGAAAATGAAGCTCTGGCATTTGCTGAATCAACGGCTCCAACAGCAATGGCAGAACTGTATTTGGCAGGATAGCCAATCGTATTCCGTTTGCCCTTTGTTCCGCTGTTTCCTGCAGCAGCAACAACGACTACTCCTCTGCTGTAAGCGAGGTCTACGGCCTGTTTAAGAGCTGTTGAATCCTGACTGCCGCCGAGGCTCATGTTAATAACATCCATACCATTAGCAACAGCCCACTCAATTCCCTGTGCGATTCCACTGTAGCTGCCGCTTCCTGTCGAATCAAGAACCTTTACAGCATAAAGAGAAACGTCCGGTGCAGTACCAAGCACTCCAACTGTATTATTTAATGCTGCTACAGTACCTGCTACATGAGTCCCGTGACTGTCTCCATCAACAAATGGATCGGGCTCATTTGGGATAAAGCTTGCTCCGCCAGAAACATTCAGATCTTCATGGGAAGCGTCAATTCCGGAATCGAGAATGGCAACTTTTACACCGCTTCCTTTCACCCCTGACGCCTGAACAGCGTCTGCTTTAATTTGTGAGATTCCGTAAGGCACCGATTGTCCAATGGCCTTTGCTTGGAAATCCTCTTCAACAAACAGTACGTTCGGGTTTTTCTCGAGTGCTGCCGCTGCCTGATCCGGCAGGGTGGCATGAACAACATTCATATATTTATATTGATGCTTGACCTTGCCCCCGAAACCGGAGATGATAGATGCCTTCATTTTAGAATCTTTAACAGTTGGTTTCATCCCGATGAGGTAATCTTTTTTTACTGTCTCCGCTCCTGCCGGCTGGATGGAAAATGCCATTGTGAAAGCTAGAATAGCAGCAAGAAGCAGACTGAAAATCTTTTTCTTTTTCATCAAATTCCCCCCTAGAATAAATAACTGAATAGATTGACTATTCTATTAATTATGCTACCATTTTAATAGAAGGTCTTGTATTGGGAAAAATGAGCCTTTTTTCACCGCTTAGTGCAGAAAAGCAGAGGGGTGTTTCCTCACAACTTTTAATATTGGGAAATAAGGTCGTATTTTTTCAATTAATTTCGGAAAATTAAGTCTATTTTCCCAATACGAAACGACAAGGAATCGTCATAATAAAGAGAGAATGACATATACAGATTAGTAGATGAGGTGCTGCCCATGGAAATCGGAAGTCGGATAAGGTTCTATCGCATACAGCAGAATATGACCCAGGAGGAACTGTCTAGAGGCATCATTTCCACTTCATACTTATCGAAAATTGAAAATAACCAGACCACAGCAAGCATCGAGGTGTTGGATTTCCTCTGCAGCAGACTTACAATCAACCTCATCGAAGAAGAAGAAATTCCGCTCATGAAGTCCCTGTTTGACTGGTACCATGATATCGTTCACCGCAGGCAGGATACTCTCAAAAAAAGATACGAAGAGCTCCGGGAGAAAATCCATTCCACAAGCGACACAACAGCCATGCTGTATTTTGTTCTTTTTGAGTTCAGATACTTGCTCACAGAAAGAGATTTTGCAGAAGCAGAAGCAAAGCTTGAGAAAATCAGCCTCTATAAAGATATCTTTGAAGAAAAAATGACGTACTATTACGAGAAATTCGTCGGGCTTCATCACTACCTTCAGAGCAAATATTCCTCAGCCCTCATGCATCTTAAAGGAGCTGAACGGTTTTTAACGAAGCATCTCCCCTTTGAAAAATGGGAAGAAGCGGATCTCTATTATTCAATCGCCCTTACCCTCAGCCAGCTGCGAAAGGCAGCCCTGGTCATTCAATATACTCACTTCGCATTAAATATCTACCAGTCAAGATATGATTTAATGAGGTGTGCTGAGTGCCAGATTCTGCTTGGGATTAATTATTTGAGGTGTGAGGAGTACAGCAGGTCAGAGGAAAGCTATCAGCTTGCCCGAAAAATAGCCGAACAGCTGAATGATAAAAGTTTACTGGGCATGATCTGCCATAACATGGGGTATTTAAGTTCTATCACCAAAAAATACGAGCAGGCAATTATTCATTACAACGAGGCCTTGAAGTACAAAAATAAACATGAGGCGTTAAGCACAATTTTCTCCATTCTCTACGCCTATTACCAGCTGGACAAGAAAGAGGAGGCCGAAAAGTGGATTCTTGAAGGCCAAACCATTTTAAAGCAGAATCCTAATCAGGAATATGCTTATCATTTTAAAGTCTATGCTTCTCTGCTAAAAGGCAACCTTTCAGCTGAATTTGAATTCTTTATGCTGGAAGTGGTAATTCCATACTTTATTGAACATGAAAAGCAGCAATATATTATCGAATACTCGGAGCTCATGGCCTCTTACTTCGAAGAGCGCCACAAATATAAATCAGCGGCACACTACTATCAAATCGTATGTCATGCTTTAAAAAGAGCTTATTCAAATTAGGAAAAGAGGAGAATGATTCATGAAGAAACTATTAGTTGGATTAACCACTGGCGTATTCTCTCTGGCATTTGCAGCGGGAGTTGGACTTTTCTCAGAACCGGACCATCCGAAAATTGTTTCTGAACCTGATCACCCGAAGATTGTTTCGGAGCCGGATCATCCAAAAATTGTTTAATCTTTAAACATAGGCTGTGACCAGCGAGTTTGGCTCGATACTATTTTTAGTAAAAAAAAACCGAACTAGGGTGCTAGTTTGGTTTTTTTATGTTTAAAGTCTATGAATGGATTCGTGTTTGTGTGTTTTTATACTAGTGTTGCCGCTTTTATCGGAGAAGGGTCTTAGTTTGTGGCGTCATTCGCTGTAGTGGTGCCACTTTTATCGTAGAAGGATCCTAGTATGTGGCATCATTCACTGTAGTGGTGCCACTTTTACCGGGAGTGAATTCTAGTTTGTGGCGTCATTCGCTGTAGTGGTGCCACTTTTAACTGGAGTGAAACCTAGTTTGTGGTGGCATTCGTTGGAGTGCTGCGTGGATCATTCTCTACTAACAACACTTTCCCTCATCAATTGAACCAAGTAAGTGTTCTATACCGTGAATAGCAACACTTTCCCTCATCAATTGAACCAAGTAAGTGTTCTATACCGTCAATAGCAACACTTTCCCTCATCAATTGAACCAAGTAAGTGTTCTATACCGTGAATAGCAACACTTTCCCTCATCAATCAAACCAAGTAAGTGTTCTATACCGCCAATTGCAACATTTTCCCTTAACCATTGAACCAAGTAAGTGTTCTAAACCGCTAGTAGCAACACTTTCCCTCATCAATTGAACCAAGTAAGTGTTCTATACCGTCAATAGCAGCACTTTCCCTCATCAATTGAACCAAGTAAGTGTTCTAAACCGTCAATAGCAACACTTTCCCCCATCAATTGCTCCATTCATTCTTTTGACCTGCCGATTTGCTAAATATTCTGCCAAAATGGCCGATGTATGGTGTATAAGTCTTTTTGCACACATACATACTAGGCAGATTTGGTTAAAAGGGAGGTCTGGAAATGAAGAAGTTAAAATTATGGAATGTAAAGAAGAGGTCAAACCTCACATTGAAGGGCAAGCTGCTGGGGAGTTTTTCGATTATCATGGTGCTCAGCCTGCTGATGGCTGGGTTTACGATTGCCGGTTTCACGATGGTCAACAGCCAGACGAAGAAAATTGTGCAGGAGGATATGCAGTCGCTGCTTGCTGAAGGGAAGCTGAGGGACAATATCACGCAGCGGGTTTCTTTGATCAGGGCATACTTCATTTATGGAAAAGATGAATACAAAGATCAGTATTATGAATTGACGGAAGAAAGCAAATCTCTTCAGAAAAACCTGCTTGAACGAAGTGTGAATCCTAAAAGCAGAGAGCTTATGGAAAAGAGTTCCGAGTGGGAGAAGATGGTTGAGGAAGATGTGATTAAAAGCTTTGATTCCGGAATGAGAGTGACAGCCAATCAGACGTTGAGAGGCGATGTTCAGAATCTTGCGGATGAGCTTACAAAGGGTTTTGACGCCCTGGCTGCAGAGCGCGAAAAATCGATTGTAAGAGATGGTGACGCCATCATCAGTCAGGGAAGATTGATTAATATCCTTGGAATTGTTTTGTCACTGCTAATTATCGGAGCGGGTATTTTTCTTTCTGTCCGGATTTCAAATGCCTTGACGAAACCAATTCATTCCATCGCCAAAAGGATGGAGGATATTTCAAAAGGGCAGCTGAATCATGAGCCTATGTCCCTTGATTCGAAAGATGAAATCGGCAGTCTTGTTGCAACTGTAAATGAAATGAATGTGCAGCTGAGCGGAATTGTCCGGGACATTTCGGAAGCATCAGTTGTTGTTTCAGCGCAAAGCGGTCAGCTGCAGGCTTCTTCAAAAGAGTTAAAAGCAGGAAGCGAACAAATTGCGTCAACGATGCAGGAGCTTTCATCGGGAGCTGAAACGCAGGCATCTTCCGCTTCGGATCTTTCTGAAACGATGGGTGAACTGATGGAATCCATTTACGTAGCGAATCAGAGCGGGGAGGCTGTTGCAAAGGCATCAGCTGAAGTCCTCACTCATTCGTATGCGGGGTATGAACTTATGAATGAATCTGTGAATCAGATGAACCGCATTAATGGACTCATGGAAACAACTGTTGAAAAAGTAGAGCATCTGGATGAGCAGTCAGAGAAAATATCCACTTTGGTGGATGTCATTCAGAGCATCGCAGATCAGACAAATCTTCTTGCTCTAAACGCAGCGATTGAAGCTGCCAGAGCGGGGGATCACGGCAGAGGGTTTGCGGTTGTCGCAGATGAGGTCAGAAAACTTGCTGAACAGGTATCAAGCTCGGTTGTTGATATTAACAAGATAGTCAGCAATGTCCGTAAAGAAACGGAAGAGGTGGCTGAAAACCTGAAGGATGGATATAAGCAAATTGTCAAAGGGTCTGCATCCATCAGTCAGACAGGGGAAAGTTTTTCCGAGATAAAAGAGTACATTGAAGAGATGTCGGGAAGAATCACGACCATTCAAAAGGATTTAAACCGTATTATGAAAAGCAGCGAAGTCATGAATGATTCCATTTCGAGCATTGCATCTGTATCGGAGGAGGCTGCGGCAGGGATTGAGCAGACTGCTGCTTCTGCAGAACAGTCAAGCCAGTCCATGGAAGAGATATCAGGACATGCTGATTCACTGGCTGCCGTCTCATCAAGACTTACACAGCTTGTAAACCGGTTTAAACTATAAAAAAATGAGGTGCCGCACGGCGCCTCATTTTTTATTGCGGAAGTGGAACTGTGCGTTCAGCTGGCCTTCAAGCATTTTTTTGCGGTAATCAGGGTTAGAACGCATTTCCTTCTTGCGCATTTCTTTCAGAATTTCATTCGTCTGCACGCCGTCTTCTCGTTTGTTGGCAATGTCCATTAATCGTTCTACATCCGAAAAAGAATACTTTCGTGTGCCTCTTGAGGTCCGCTGCGGAGAAATCAGATGCCTCTCCTCGTAATAGCGGATCTGGCGCAGGGATAACCCGGTAAGCTCGCTTACAATCCCGATTGAAATCACTTTTTTATCTTTATATGAGTGGTCTTGCTGTTCCATTTTTCCACCCCGCACTTTCATTTCTTTTTCCAATTATACCTTATGGAAATGAGTTGAAGTGCACTTTTGTCAGAAAATCTAACATGAATTGTCAGGTTTATGAAAAACATTGTGAGTTTATTTAACAACAATGATGATTTATGAATCTTTTCTCATTACACTTGAATTAACAGATTGAAGGAGGAGACACCATGGATTTGAAGAAGGCAGCTGAAATTGCCAGGATGATTGTAGAACTGGATGTAAGGAGGGATGAAATGCTTGAGGATCTGCAGAATGAAATCGGAAAGGATGCGCATGAATTTCTGAGGTACATGCAAAACTCATGCCTGAAAAAGTCATCCTGATCTTCTGGCCATTCGGGAAGGAAGAAAATTCGTTAAAAAATGACTGAGCTCAAAAAGATAGTCTTCTGTAAACATAGAAGTTACATCGCTGAAGCGGTCATATCTGTGTTCATAGGCACATAAAAGCAGCAGTATCCCGGATTTGAATTCAGCAATATACAGCTGTTCGTTTTTCGGTTCAAGTGTATTCAGAAAATAGATTTGATGCCGTTCGTCACGTGTACGATAAGCAATCGGGCGGATATGCTTCATCGTCAAGCCTCCTCCATGTAAGATCCTGAGACTAGTCTTGACCGTTTACGGCTTTTTAACACATTCAGCTGAACTTTTACACTGGCTTAACCGTGGACTTACAATCAGCGGGTAAAGTGATAACTAGACAGTTTGAAAGGAGAAGTGAAAAATGAGCAAATTGTTCAGGAAAGCTCTTGAAGATCAAAGGGTTTTTTACAGCAGGAAATTGAACTCGCTCGGCATATACGACCAAGAGGTGCTTAGCAGCATGACGCTGTCTGAATTAAAAAAGGAATATCAGCATTTTTACAGCAGTGTGCCTTTTATGAAACTCACCCATAAAAAACCTGTGCAGCCGTAGAATACGGGTTTATGCTCTTCAGAGCGGGCGAAATTTGCAAAATTGATGCCATTCTTCTAATCAGCTTTCCTCATGAAATCCCCGCCAAAAGCCGAGAGGTTCTCCGGCTTTTTTTGCTGTCTGGAAAACTCGCGGTGCAGGAACAGAGGGAAAAAGAGAAGATAGCCTCGGGACACGAAATTGTGGTAAGATGATAAAAAGAAGTTACCGGAGGCATTTATGACAGTTGCAGGTATTGTACTGGCCGGCGGAATGTCGCGGCGCTTTCAGTCTGACAAGGCATGTGAACCATACAAAAACGGCACATTCCTCTCGCATTCATATACGGAATTGAAAGCGGTATCAGATACTGCGGCAGTCTCCGGGCGCAAATGGAAAGATCCCGGGATCACAAGTTTTGAAGACTGTCCTCCTTTTAAAGGACTTGGACCGCTTGCCGGAATTTACTCGGCTATGAAAATAGTAAAATCTGAATGGTACCTGGTCCTTGCTTGTGACATGCCGCTTATTGACCGGCAGACTCTCTCTGTCTTTACGGGGTTGAAAACGGCTGGACATTCAGCTGTTGTACCTGTTATAAACGGAAAAGTTCATCCGCTTTGTGCGATGTACCATTGCTCGCTGCTTCCTGTACTGCAGAAACAGCTTGAGGACAGGGAACTGAAAATGATGTCACTGCTGCATGCCGCAGAGCCGCTTATGCTCGATCAATCGCATTTTGACCGGCCTGACCAATTTGCAAATATCAATAAAAAAGAGGATCTCGTCTTACTGAATGAGTCAAAGTTCCAGCATGAAAGAAGCCTTTAAAAAACAGTGTTTTCGTAGTAAAATAATCCATATGGTTTTTTGAATTTTTAGATATCTTCACAATGTTAAGGTAAGAGGGCGATGAGAATGAAGTCTTATACAAATGAAGAACTTGAACTTGCACTGAATCTTTTTAAAACGTTTGCGAGAGCATTTAAGAGTGTTTCTGAACATTCAATCCGTGACAGCAAGGAACACGGGTTTAACCCGACAGAGTTTTCAGTGCTTGAACTTCTTTATACGAAAGGACCGCAGAAGCTTCAGCAAATTGGCTCGCGTCTTTTGCTTGTCAGCGGGAATGTTACGTATGTGATTGATAAGCTGGAAAAGAATGAATTTATATACAGGGAGCAGGATCCAAAAGACAAGCGTTCTGTTTATGCCAATCTTACTGAAAAAGGAAGAACCTACCTGGATGAGATCTATCCGGTACATACATTGCGGATGGCCCGGGCTTTCTCCGGCCTGTCCATCGACGAACAGCAGCAGCTGATGGCTTTGCTGAAAAAAGCAGGCGTTCACAGTCAGCATTTGCTTTTCAGATAAAAAATCCCGAATCCGGGATTTTTTATTTTTAATCAGCGTGAAGTTTGACAGCATCCTGTGTCCATTTCCACATCAGGCAGCTCACTGCGATAAAGAACAGATGGAGCGCTGTGAACGAGGCGAAGCCGGTGTGATAAGTAAATAATCCATTTTCCAGCAGGCAATAGTGAGTGATGAGAAGGATAAGAAAAAGCAGCAGTTTAATGGCTCTGCGGCGGATTAGGACGATCAGTGTGTAAAAAAAGCAGGCAATGCTGAAAAAGACCGAGTTTGCTGCAAGATGATCACGGACGGGATTTTCAAACCATCCCGGCTGAAACAAATACATGGTAAGCGGAACGGTTGCTGCCCATGTGATTGTTAAGGATACGCTCAAATTCATAAAGTAAAGGCCGAGTTTGGCAGCGGGCTGATTGTCCTTTTTCAGCAGCCTGTACCACCAGGATGAAATGAGAAAGGCAACAGGCAGCAGCAAAGTTGTATAGTAAACTTTCCACCAGTGATGCTCATAAATCCCCAAATGCAAAAAGAACAATTCTACAGCTGACATGCCAAAACTGATCAGCAGCATCACCGGAAAGGTGAGCCTGTAAAATGCAGCTGTGACTCCAATCATCGGGACAATCATGAGCTGGCTGAAAATAGAGCCAAATGAGCTGTCTGAGAAAGGGTCACTGAAAACTTCCGGTTTATATGTATAAGAATGAAAGAAAACAAAGATGACTACTTCAAAAATAATCGCAAGCCCCGCATTTAACAGCCACAGAGGAACGAGCATGAGACGGTCTTTTCGAGCAGCTGCATAAGCAAGCGCTGCGGTTGCTGCGAGAAGGAGAAAGAACCAAAAAAAATTCGGCATAGGTCAGGCCTCATTTATATAAGAGTATGACTTATTTTTGTCATTCTCCAGGTGAATTATGTTTGGCTTAATAAATTCGGGATCATGGCGCTGTTATTCTTTTGATTTTTGCTCCTCGATGAAATGCAGGATTTGCGTTATCACTTTATCCTGCGGAGATGTAAAAAAATCTGCAAATGGACATGGCTGATCCTGCAGGCGATCGGCAACAGTGTTCATTGTATAGGAGTCGGGATTAAGGCTGTCCTTTACTTCCTCCCAATAGAGCGGTGCTGCTGCATAGGCTCCGGCAGGATTTCCCCTGAGAGAATAGGGTGAGATGATGGTCTTTCCTTCTGCATGCTGAATATAATCGACATACAGCCTGTTTCCGCGGTTTTTCTTCAGTCGTTCAATCGTAAATGCTTCAGGGAATACCTGTACAAGATAAGAAGCAATAAATTCTGTAAAGCTTCTCGTCTGCTCGTAGGAAAATGTCCCCTCCGTTATGGGGATGTGAATCTGGATGCCTTTTCCTCCTGAAAGCTTTGGAAAAGACGTAAGAGAGAATGATTCAAATAGTTTGTGCATTTCAAGAGCCGCTTTTACAGCAAGTCCAAATTCATTTCTTGAAGGCGGGTCAAGGTCAAATACGATTTCATTTGGCTGATGGGACTTTCGGGTCTGAAAGGGAACGTGAAATTCGATGGCACCCTGGTTGCCGAGCCACAATAAAGTGGAGTGGTCGTTGCAGAGAATGTACTCTATTCCTTCATGTAATGATGTTTTAATAAAATCCGGCGCGTAGTCAGGGCAGTTTTTCTGATAAAAAGCTTCATCAGAAGTACCGTGCGGATAGCGGATGACAGTCAAGTGTTTATCTTCAAGAAAAGGGAGCATGCTTTCAGAAACATCAATCAAGTAAGCAAGATAATCTTCCTTTGACCTCACCGGTTTGTTCCAAAGAGGCTTGTCAGGGTTAGTAAGCTGAATGTCTTCATGAACGGAAACAGAATGTACTTTAAGCTGTGACCATGTGCAGAGTTCATGAGAAAGGTCAAATCTGAACGCATGAAATGAAGGCTCACGCAATTGATTTTTGTACAGTCCGAGAAATTGAAGTTCCACACAGATTGCTGGAGCAATCGTAATCCATTGGGAATCTTCCGTCTCTTTATTTTGTCTGAGAATCTCCACTAGGGATTCTCTTTTTTCCCCCTCAAGCCCGTGGGAAAATACACCGGCTTCCTTAATCGTGCCGTGATCGTATGTGCCGGTTTTAAAGTATCCGTTTTTCTTGTCATATCCGAGAATAAATACAAGGCCGTATTTATAGTTTTTTATTTTGAGCCAGTTTTTTGTCCGGATGCCCGGCTCCCACCTGCTGGTTAGATCTTTCGCCACAATTCCTTCTGAGTCATGGCGTATCGCATTCTTAAACAGGGCATCTCCGTCTGAGAAAGAGGGGACATATTGTATGCGGACTTCCCCGGGTGCGGGGGTGAGCGGAAAACCGCATGCTTCAGAAAGAGATAAGAGTTTCTCCTTTCTGATTTTTAAAGGGGAAGCAGCTGTCTTTTCACCGGCGCACTCTATAAGATCAAACACCAAAAACGTACATGGATCAGTGTGTACTGCACGCTGGATATTCTCCTCCTTTTTCAGCCTGCCCCGCTTTTGAATCTTCTCAAATGATGCTTTGTGCGCACTTTGCAAAACGGTTAATTCCCCGTCAAGTGTACAAGGCATAAACGGCTGAAACTTGGAAAAGCTTGAACGGACAGCTTCTATGATTTCGGGAAAAAGAGGAGCAAGGTCTTTTCCGTTCCGGCTTGTAAAGGAAATGGCTGATTCTGAGATGGAAAGAAGGGCTCTGAATCCGTCAAATTTTATTTCAAAGCTCCATTGGCTTCCTTCAGGCTTCTTTAAAGAAAGAGATGGAAGCATTGGTTTTACATACATAGCAGACTTCCTTTGCTTTTTATTACTCTTACTATTTCTTATTAACGATTTGTTTATGAAAGGATGTTCTAATGATGAAAGCCGTATTTTTGGACCGTGATGGTGTGATAAACGAAGTGCTTACAGAGAGGGTCCGCTTTGTGAACAATCCCTCTCAGCTTTATCTGCTTGCCGGCGCTGCAGAGGGCGTGCGGATTCTGTGCGATAAAGGCTATAAAGTGTTTGTCGTCACCAATCAGGGCGGAGTTGGACTTGGGTATATGAAAGAGGCTGTCCTTAAAGATATCCACCGTAAAATGGTTGAAGAGATTGAAAAAGCGGGAGGGAAAATCGAAGAGGTCGCCTATTGTGCACATTCCCCGCATGCCGGCTGCGAATGCAGAAAGCCCGGTTCTCTCATGATTACAGATCTTGCTGAACGGCATGGCATTACAATAGAAGAAAGTTACATGATCGGTGACAGGGATGTGGATATAATGGCCGGAAAAAAAGCCGGAACCAAAACCATTCTGGTCGGCTCAACTGATCATGGCGCGGATATGAATTTTCCTTCTCTGCTTGATGCCGCGAAATGGATTGGGGGACAGCAGGAATCCCGCTGATCGCTCAGCGGGACTGTCCTTACGCTTTTTTTCTGGCTGTTTTCGTTTTTTTGCCGGCTTCCGGTTTTTTCTTTGTTTTTGCAGCTGGTTCTTTTGCTGCCGGCTTTTCTTTGGATTTGTCAATGCTTGCCTGAAGGGCGCTCATCAAGTCAACGACATTTTCACGCGGAGCATCTGCAGGTGTTTTGCCCTCATTCTTGCCGGCTTTTTTCTGGATCAGATTCAGGAGTGCTTCCCGGTAGTCATCTTTATAAGATTCTGGATTGAAAGAGGTTGTCAGCTGGTCAATGAGCATGATTGCTGTATCAAGTTCCTTTTCCCCCAGATCTGTCTTCTCCGGGACACTTGGAACGTCTGATGCTTTTCGGACTTCATCCGGGTAATGAATGGTTTCCATTACAATCGTATTCTGGTATACCCTCAAAACGGCGAGCTGCTGTTTGGAACGGATGGTCATTTCTGCAACACCGATCTTACCCGATTTCAGCAGGGCTTCGCGAAGAAGGGAATATGCCTTTGCTCCATTTTCGCCGGGGCCTATAAAATAAGAGCGATTAAAGTAGATCGGATCGATTTCATCAAGGTTGACAAAGTCGATAATTTCAACCGCTTTATCTTCAAGCTCCTGCTTGAGCTGCTTGAGTTCATCTTCTTCAAGGATGACAAATTTTCCTTTTACGTATTCGTAGCCTTTTACAATGTCGTCATTTCCGACTGCTTCATCACAGTTCGGGCATTTCTTTTCATATTGAATGGGTGTATGGCATTTACTGTGCAAATTCCTCAGTTTCACATCTTTATCTTCAGTAGCGGCATATAATTTAACCGGTATATTGACCAGTCCAAAACTGATGGATCCTTTCCAAATGGTGTGCATATCAGATCTCCTGCTTTCCTTGATGATATATCATTAGGTTTGCCAGAATTTCTGTGATAATGTGCAGCTTCCGTTCAGCTGTTTATTGTTTATGATCTTTTTAAATGGGAATATTTCTAGAAAAGAACAGGAGGGGAAGACATGGAGCACAGTAAATCTGCGGCAAAATTAAACTCGGCTGAAATGGCAGTGGCAGGATCCGTTGATCAGACATCTGATTTCCGCATCAGCCAAATCATGAATTCTTCAAGAAGAGCGTTTGCCTCCTGGAGAGAAAAGAGTACAGGTGAACGGTTGTCATATCTGAAAAAGCTCAAACACGTACTGATTGACCATATGGAGGAATGCATTGAAGTTCTCGCAGCCGACACCGGAAAAGTAAAAATAGAAGCTGTTACAGCAGATTTAATGCCTGTCCTTGACACATTGTCCTTTCTTGAGAAAAATGCTGAAAAAAGTTTGAAGGCGAGGCGTGTTAAAACACCGATCCACTTTATAGGGAAAAAAAGCTACATTGAATATATGCCAAGAGGAGCCGCTCTCATTATTTCGCCATGGAATTATCCCCTCCAGCTCGCACTCGTGCCTGTCGTAAATGCTCTGGCGGCAGGAAATACCGTTATTTTGAAGCCTTCGGAAATAACCGCTGAAACAGGATTGTTTATTGAAAAAGCCGTCCAGCTTGCAGGTTTTCCGGATGGAGTCATTCAGGTTGTTCATGGTGGAAAGGAAACGGGGCAGACGCTGGTTAAGGCTAAACCGGATTTTATCTTTTTTACAGGGTCTGCTGCTGCAGGCAAGAAGATTCAGGAAGAAGCCGCAAAGACCCTGATTCCCGTTACACTGGAGCTTGGCGGGAAGGACCCCTTCATCGTTTTTGAAGATGCAAATCTTGAAAGAGCAGCGAAGGCTGCTGCATGGGGTTCCTTCACAAACAGCGGGCAGGTCTGCATGAGTACAGAGAGAATTTATGTGCAGGAGGCTGTGTATGAAACATTTCTTGATCTGCTCGTATCCGAAACAGTCAAGCTGAAGCAGGGGCGGGGTGAGGATGATGATATCGGCGCGATGACACATCCGTCGCAGCTTTCAGTGATAAAGGACCACGTGGAAGATGCTGTTGAGGGTGGCGCACGACTCATTGCGGGGGCGCTTCCTGAAAACTGGGAGCTGTCAGAAGGCCTGTTCATTAAGCCGATGGTATTTGCAGACGTAAAGCAGCACATGAAAATTATGCAGGATGAAACCTTTGGGCCTGTTGCAGCCGTCATGCCGTTTCAGTCTGAAGAAGAAGCCATTGCTCTGGCCAATGATTCGGTCTACGGGCTGAATGCAAGCGTCTGGAGCAAAGATCTTAAAAAAGCCAAGCGTGTTACTTCAAGACTTGAAACTGGTAACGCCGTTATTAATGATGTGATGATGTCCATAGCCAACCAGCATCTCCCTTTCGGAGGAGTGAAACAGAGCGGAATCGGAAAGTATCACGGCAAGGACGGAATCCGCCGCTTTTGTCATGAGAAATCAGTCATGGTGGACAGGGGCAGAAAAAAGACAGAGATGCAGTGGTATCCTTACAAAAACAAGTACACGAAAGTAAAGTCGCTTTTAAAGATGCTTTACGGCAGGAAAAACAAACACTAAAAAACAGCGGAAAAGGCTCCGCTGTTTTTCTGTTACCCCTTAAACTGAATGAATAGAATAACCGCTCCCAATACCCATACGTAAACCGCAAAGCCCCTCAACGAATGATTCTTCACAAATTGGATCATCCACTTAACAGCCACATATCCTGTCAGTGCAGCACTTAGCGTTGCAACGAAAAGAGGAAAGAAGCCAATAGTCGCGGCCTCGCCTGAAAACAAATCGGATACTTGAAAAAGAATGGCTCCGAAAATAGCAGGGATTGACAGAAGAAACGAAAAATAAGCAGCTGTTTCTTTGTCAATTCCTCTCATAAGAGCCCCTACGATCGTCATTCCCGATCTTGAAATGGCAGGGAAGATGGCAAGTGCCTGAAAGGAACCGATGAAAAAGGCATCAAAAACGGTGAGGTCATCGAGTTTCTTTGCTCCTTTTTTTATGGAATCAGCAAACCATAAAAATGCTCCGGTAATAAGAAACTCCCATCCGATCGTTGCCCCTGATTTGCTGATGCCGTCAAAAAAATCGCTGATGAAAACACCTGCCGCAACCGCAGGCAAGGTTCCAACAGCAAGCAGAAGAGTTAATTTGCTGAATGGCTGTTTCAAAAGCTTCCATAGAATATCTTTGTAAAAGACAATCAGGGCGATAAATGTGCCGATATGAAGCATCGTATCGAGAAAAATCCCGCCGTCCTTCATGCCAAACAGCATTCTGCCCAAGTAAAGATGGCCAGTTGAACTGATGGGAAGAAATTCCGTCAGTCCCTGAATGACGCCCAAAATAAACGCCTGAATCCAGTCCATTTTCATCACCCCTGTAAAATAAGCGTTCATAAAAATGCCAAAATAAAAGTATTGTAAAGTTGTCCCTTTTTAATGGTATGTATAGTATGATAGCTTGTAGAACTGAAAGGCTGATTTGTGCGGCTGCTTCTGATAAAAGGAAAGGACTGCACGGATTCAAAGCCTTGAATAAAGGAGTCTGGAACTGAATATGGAACATTACATACTTGCTTTTATTGAGTACTTTAAAGACCTCTCCTATTTTGGGGTGCTTTTTGCTCTTTGTTTTGAATTTGTGCCTGCCGAGATTGTTCTGCCGCTCGCCGGATACTGGGTGTATCAGGGAGATATGCTGCTGTGGGGCACTGTGCTTGCCGGCACGATCGGCGGTACTATCGGTCCGCTTACCCTTTATGCACTTGGCCGCTATGGAGGAAGACCCTTCCTCATCAAATATGGAAAATACATGTTTATCAATGAAGAAAGTCTCGCTAAAGCGGATTTGTTTTTCGAAAAAAACGGGGCTATGGTTGCTTTTACAGCAAGGTTTCTGCCAGGAGTCCGAACGCTGATCTCCATTCCATGCGGCATGGCAAAAATGAACGTCTGGGTATTTTCCATCTATACCTTTGCAGCTATGCTGCCGATCACATTCCTGTATGTTTATCTCGGATTTAAGCTTGGGGATAAATGGGAGCAGGTGGGCGGAATGGCGAACGATTACCTTCTTCCTGCCGCTGCAGTCATCGTAGCTGCGTTTATTTTGTACAAATTCATCACAAGAAAAGCCATCAAGCCATCAGCCATTTCTCAGGATAAGAAAATCAGCTAAAAACACTTGCTGCATCCCGACATGGATTTCCCGAAACATCTTTTCCAACATTAGGAAAAGATGTTTTTTTGATAAGAGTGAAAGGAAATTGGGTATATAGAGAAAATACAGATATAGGAGGAATGTTGAATGGATGTTGCCCTTTTGCTTGAATACGGGTGGGTATTGCTTGTTTTAATTGCACTGGAGGGAATTCTTGCGGCAGACAATGCTCTTGTTATGGCCGTGATGGTTAAGCACCTACCTGATGATCAAAGGAAGAAAGCCCTGTTTTACGGACTTGCAGGAGCTTTTGTCCTGAGATTCGGCTCGCTTTTTTTAATTTCATTTTTGGTGGATGTCTGGCAGGTACAGGCAATAGGGGCTGTTTATCTGCTGTTTATTGCCATAAATCATTTAGTGAAGAAATTCGTTTTAAAAAAGGATTTGCATGGTGAAAAGGACAGAAAAGAATCAGGCTTTTGGATGACGGTCCTTAAAGTGGAACTTGCAGACATTGCGTTTGCGGTTGATTCTATCCTTGCGGCAGTCGCACTTGCAGTAACACTGCCTGCAACGGGACTGCCGGAAATCGGCGGTCTGGATGGCGGACAGTTTGCCGTCATTTTGGCCGGGGGCATCATTGGCCTGGTTATCATGAGATTTGCAGCGAGCTTTTTTGTCGCCCTGCTGCAAAAACGTCCGAGTCTTGAGACTGCTGCATTTGTCATTGTGGGCTGGGTGGGAGTGAAGCTTGCTTTGTACACGCTCGCTCACCCGGATATTAACATCATCGATAAACATTTCATTGAATCTGCAACATGGAAGCTTATCTTCTGGATTGTACTTGCAGGAATCGCTGTTGCCGGGTGGCTGTTATCCAAAGATGAAAGCATCCAGCCGGAATCAGAAGAAGAGAAGCTTGTGGAAAAAGCTGAAGACCGCCTTGATTAAGCACCCTTTACGGGGTGTTTTTTTTATTGAAGATAAATGACATTTTATGGATGGAATGGATGATTTATATTAAAATTTTTACAATTAATCAACTTTTACCCTGGATTCCCACCTTTATTTGTAACCTTTTTGTAAAAAAACTAATATTACACCCTCAAATTCCAAACTCGCTTCGTAGCTGTTTAGTAAGAAAAAAGAAAGGAGAACAACCTTAATAATTCTTCATCTGTTGCTTCATCAACGCCTGAAAGGTTCATCTTTACCTCAAGGCTCTCACGATTCCAAATTTCTTCCTTTGCGCTCTCAGGGCAAATTAGCTATGATTATACGAAGTAATATGGGAGAACTGAGGTGAGAACCGGTGCTTAGCCTGTTGTTTAAACTTGGCAAAAAGAAACCAACTTTAGAAGAAACTGTCCTGCAGATCCAGGACGGCGACAAACAATTGCAGAACACATTAATTGACCAGTATAAACCTTTCGTGGCAAAAACCGTTTCTTCGGTGTGCAAAAGGTATATTGATGAAAAAGACGATGAATTCAGCATTGGTTTAATTGCCTTTAATGAGGCCATTGAAAAATATTCAACTGAAAAGGGAAGTTCCCTGCTCGCTTTTGCCGAATTGATTATAAAGAGAAAAGTCATTGACTATATTCGGAAAGAAGCAAGAAACGCACAAACAGTAAATATTGATCTTCAGGAACACGAAGAAGGCGAAGCTTCGCAGAGCAAGATAGAAGCGGAGCTGTCCGTTGAAGAGCATCAAAAGCTCATTGAACAGGAGCAGCGGAGGGAAGAGATCGTTTATTTCCATAAAGTGCTCCAGGAGTTCGGCCTTTCTTTTTCAGAGCTGATGGAGAATTCTCCAAAACATATGGATGCAAGGCAAAATGCAATAAAAGTAGCTCAAGTTCTGATTGAGCACGATGAGCTGAAGCGGATTTTGTTTGCGAAAAAACAGCTTCCAGTTAAACAGCTTGAATCGCTTGTATCTGTCAGCCGCAAAACAATAGAGAGAAACAGAAAATATATTATTGCCATGACAATTATTTTATCGGGGGATTACGTTTATCTGAAAGACTATATAAGAGGGGTGCTTCAATCATGAAAAAAGGGATCGTCGTTGACCGTAATGATGATTATGTTACATTGCTTACCCCTGATGGACAATTTTTGAAAGCAGCAAAACAAAAACGTTCATACGAGCTGGGTGAGGAAATTACTTTTTTTCAGCTTTCAGATACAAGCGAAAGAGCATCAAAATCAGTAAGTATTTTTAATCTGCGCGGAATTCGAAACGGGTTACTTGCAGTTGCAGCTCTTATTCTTATTTTTTTTACCGTGCTGCCCGTTTTGAAAGAGGACAGAGTATATGCTTATATGACGATTGATATCAATCCAAGCTTTGAGCTTCAATTAAATGAAGAACTTAAAGTCATAAGGATTGAACCCATGAATGAAGATGGGAAGGCTATGCTTGCCGAACTGAAAGACATGAATAAACGCAGTGTATCAGATGTCTTTTCAACCATTGTGGACAAAAGCAAATCTCTCGGCTATTTAACAGACGATAAAGAGATTTTTGTGACGACGGTAACAGCAGATGACAAGCATGAAGAGACAAAAAAGAAAATGCTTGCAGATGTTGTGCGCCTGAAAGAGTCCTACAAGGAGCAAAGCCTGAATGTTCAGGCGGTAGAGACAGATGTTGAAACACGCAATAAAGCAGTGGAACAAGGGATTTCTACTGGTAAATATGTAAGACTTCAAAAAACAGAACAAGCTGATCCTGCAGAGAAAGAAGAAGCGGAAAAGCGCAATGAAGAGGAAAAGGCTGAGAAAGAGACAGAACCAGCCAAAAAGGAATCTCCTGAAACGGCACCTCCTGTTAAAGATACGCCTAAAGCGCCAAAAAAGGATAAAGAAGCGCCTGGCCTGAAAGAGGACGAAGACAAGGAAATCGACAAAAAGCCTGTTGTTCCAAAACCTCCTAAAGAAAAAGAAACGGACATGAAGATTGAGAATCAGTCAGAAAAAGAAAAGGCTGAAGGAAAACAATCAAGAAAAGAAGCAGATAAAGCGAGAAAAGAAAGAGAGAAAGAAAAAAAGCGGAATGAAGAGAAATCCCGTGATGAAGATGATGACAGCAGAGACGCCGGCAGCCGCGATGGATCTTCATACTGGAACAGCTACAATCGTGACCGGGATGATGACCGCGACGAAAATGAAGAGAACGACAACGACGACAATGACGATGATGATAATGAGGGGTCAAGATCTGATCGTGATTGAAACATAGGGTGCCGCGAAAGCAAAACAGACCGGATAGGCACCTGCTACATAGATAGAAAGAAGAAAACCGCAGGAGGCTTCCTGCGGTTTTTGCCATGTTATTCAGTTTTAGAAGCTTGTCCGCCAAGACCAGCCTGTGCTTGTGCGACTAAGCGCTTCGTGATTTCTCCTCCAACAGAACCGTTAGAGCGTGCAACTGTATCAGAACCAAGCGTAACGCCAAATTCCTGTGCAATTTCATATTTAATTTGATCCAGGGCCTGTTCAATGCCTGGAACAAGCAATTTATTGCTGCTGCGTGCCATTATATTCAACTCCTTCATAAAAGTTTGCAGCCATATGGCTGTGTTTATAGTCTTGTTTCAAACGGACAATCTATACTGGCAATTGTGCCCTGTGATAGGCGGTGAAGAGATTGAGTAAATTACATTTCTTTAAAATGCTCCTGCAGAAAAAGACGGGTTCTCTTCTGAAGATAGGATGTGATGACGGAAAGCACGGTGATCGTCAAAATATCCTTCACCTGATTCCAGCCATCTTCCGGAAGATCCTGAAAAAGGTCATGAGCCGCCTGTATTTGATCCTGAACATCCTTTTCGAGCTCATGTTCAGAAAGCGAGAATACCGTGATCGATTCCATACGTTCAAGAATTGTCCCGTAAGCTGAATAGTATCGCAATGGTGAAATCAAATCATCGCTCCGGTCTGATAATGTATTAAACAGCAGCTTCAGCAAATGCCTGATCGTATCAAAATCAAATGCTGATTTCAGGTCTCTCACAATGAGGAGGATGGCTGCTTGTTCGATTGAATATTTTTTGCCGTGTTCAGGTGATCCGATCAGTTCCTTCATATCCCTCTTTATCCAATTCTGAATCGATGTGGACTTTAAAGAAGTCAGTTCGCACAGTTTTGCAAGTGAAACAATTTCATTTGATGAAAGTCCTCTTGGCAGAGGCTTGGAACTTCTGATGAAATCAGGAAAATCAGACGGGTCGATCCCGATTTCTTTCAGTATAGATGCCGGAGCTGCATCCGTTTCACCCTGCAGAGTGAATAGCAGTCTGGCCATTTCTGAGCGTTTCAGCTGTATTTTCATGCGCATCACCTCTTTGTCATTTAAGTGTCTGTTCTTTAAGCAGCCATTTTCAGATCGTGCTGCATAACATTACCAAGTGCTTAGTATTTGCGATTATTCCTCTTTATTCTTTATACTATAAATTATAATATAAGTTCAAATGAACTCAAAACCTTTGGGGGTGCAAGATGGCAAAACGTATCTTTTTGTTCCTTTTAACCAATATTCTCGTACTGACAACAATAGGAATTGTCTTATCTTTGCTTGGAGTCGGCTCCTATGTAACGGCTGAAGGTGGAATCGATCTCATCAGCCTGCTCGTATTCAGTGCCGTTGTCGGCTTCTCCGGCTCATTTATATCTTTGATCATGTCAAAGTGGATGGCTAAAATGATGATGGGCGTAAAGGTTCTGAAACCGGATCAGAATTTATCTGCATATGAGCGAAACCTTGTAGAACGCGTTCACAGACTTGCAAGAGCTGCAGGCATCAGAAAAATGCCTGAAGTGGGCATCTATCAGTCCCGCGAGGTCAATGCGTTTGCAACGGGTCCGTCTAAAAATAATTCTCTCGTTGCCGTTTCCACAGGTCTGCTTGAAGAAATGGATGACGCTGCAGTCGAGGGTGTTCTTGCCCATGAAGTTGCCCATATCTCTAATGGCGATATGGTGACGATGACTCTGCTGCAGGGTATCGTCAACACATTCGTTGTGTTCCTGGCAAGAATTGCAGCTTGGATTGCTTCCAGGTTTGTAAGAGAGGACATGGCGCCGATTGTTCATTTTATTGCTGTTTTAGTGTTCCAAATCCTGTTTTCGATTCTTGGAAGCCTTGTCGTTTTTGCTTTCTCCCGCCACAGAGAATTCCACGCGGACAAGGGAGGAGCCGATCTCGCAGGCAAGGACAAAATGGTGCACGCTCTGCGTATGCTGAAAGGATACACGCAGCGGATCAGCAGCGATCAATCTTCAGTCGCGTCATTGAAAATAAGCGGGAAACGCGGGCTTGCCCTCTTTTCAACTCATCCTGACCTTGATGAGCGAATCCGCCGTTTAGAAGCAAAATAACGAGGGTATGAATCTGAGGAGATGATGTCTCCTCTTTTTTTGTTTGTTCACCCAAAGTATGTTTTCGTCTGCACATGCTGAAAATGAAAATAGGCGCGACAGATAAATTTTGGAGAACCCCTTTTCATTCGTCCAGGTTTTCATTATGATAGAGAACATGCAGTTCACCCTAAATTTTAAGGAACGATATCCATGAACCGAACTAGAACTTTTTTTCAATCATTAACGCCTTTTCAGCTGATTGTAGCTTATTATGCCATAGCTGTCTCCGTCTCGGTTGCTTTGCTTAGCCTGCCTGTAGCCCATCAGGCGGGAGTAGAATGGACGTTTATGGACGGTCTTTTTACAGCTGTAAGTGCTGTAAGCGTGACAGGATTGAGCGTCATAACGGTAGCAGATACCCTGACAACACCCGGCATTTTCATTCTGATGTTTGTGCTGCAGTTCGGGGGGATTGGCGTCATGACGCTTGGAACATTCGTCTGGCTGATTGTCGGCAAGCGAATTGGCCTTAGAGAAAGAAGACTGATTATGGCTGATCAGAATCAGTATGCCCTTTCCGGAATCGTCAACTTGATGAAGCAGGTCCTGTTTTTGATTTTGATCATTGAATTCTGCGGAGGCATGATTCTTGGAACTTACTTTTTAAACTATTATCCCACTTGGCAGGAAGCGTATTTGCACGGTTTCTTTAATTCAGTCAGTGCAACTACAAACGGAGGCTTCGACATTACGGGATCATCGATGATTCCATATGCGGACGATTATTTTATTCAGTTTGTCATCATTCTTTTAATTACGCTTGGAGCGATTGGATTTCCAGTGCTGATTGAAGTGAAAACCTTTCTTTTCAGCAAAAAAGGCAAGTACAGGTTTTCCCTTTTCACAAAGCTGACGACTGTCACATATACCTTGCTCGTTATCGGCGGAACGATTATGATCGCACTGCTTGAGTATCAGTTTTTTTTCAGCGGGAAAAGCTGGCACGAAAGTTTTTTTTATTCCCTGTTCCAGTCAACCGCCACACGAAGCGGGGGACTTGCAACGATGGATGTCAGCCTGTTTTCTGAAGCCACGCTGCTCGTCATGTGCGCTCTGATGTTTATCGGAGCTTCCCCAAGCTCAGTAGGCGGAGGGATCAGGACAACGACATTTGCTTTAAATTTGCTTGCCCTTTATCACTTTGCCAAAGGAAACAAAACCATTAAGATCTTCAAACGGGAACTTCATGAGGATGATGTGAAAAAATCACTCGTCGTCACGCTGATGGCCTTTGTCCTTTGTTTTGGGTCCGTGTTTATTCTTTCAATTACAGAAAAATTCACGCTCATTGAAATTCTTTTTGAAGTATGTTCGGCATTCGGAACGACAGGCTTATCAATGGGAATTACAGCAGAGCTGAGCACGATCGGCAAATGCATCATAATGGTCTTGATGTTTATCGGACGGATCGGCATTGTTACGTTCATTTACATTATCGGATCAAAAGCATCAAAACCAAATTACCACTATCCGAAAGAGCGCGTTATTATCGGGTGACAAAGGATGAAGCAGACAGAGAGACTGTCTGCTTTTGCTGTTTCACAGAGTTTCGTTCAGGAAAATCCTCCCTTGTCTATGCTATACTTTAGCTAATACGTCTTGGGAGAGGTAAGATAACGTGAAAAAATGGATGGCAGTGCTTTTTTCGGTAGTAATGCTTGTGATTCTTTCGGCATGTTCAAAGGGACCGCAGCCTGAAGAGCGGTTTCAGAAATACGTCAGCCTGTGGAATGACCAGGATTTCAGCGGAATGTATGATTATTTATCTTCAGATGCTAAAAAAAGCATAACAAAGCAGGAATTTACAGAGCGATATCAGCAGATTTATAAGTCTATTGAGACGGAAAATCTGAGCATCAGCTATGAGAAGCCGGAGGAGCCAGAAGAGAGAAAAGATGAGAAAGAAGCCTCTTTGCCGTTTTCGTTGAAAATGGATACTCTGGCAGGACCTGTTGCATTCGATCATAAGGCGTCACTCGTTAAGGAAGAGACGGATGATGGAGACAACTGGTTTATCTCGTGGAATCCATCGATGATATTTCCGCAGCTGAAGGAAGGAGATGCGGTCAGAATTTCGGAAGATAAGCCGGAAAGGGGAAGCATCTTGGATAAAAACGGTAAAGGTCTGGCCATAAATGCCGTCGTTCCTGAGATCCAGGCAGTTCCTGAAAAGCTCGGAAGCGATCCTGAAGCCGCAAAAGAAGCAGCGGCAAAGCTTTTGAATCTGACAGTTGAGGACATAGATAAAAAGCTGTCAGCAAGCTGGGTTAAGCCTGATATGTCCGTGCCGGTCGCAAAGGTGGACCCTTCAGAAACTGAGCTGCTCAAAAAAGTGACATCCCTTCCCGGTTTTCAAAAGGCGGATGTATCCTCAAGGTACTACCCGCTGGGTGAGAATGCTGCCCATTTAACCGGATACATAGGCAATATTTCCGGTGAGGAACTCCAAGAGCTGAAAGGGAAAGGATATACAAGTACATCGCAGCTTGGAAAAGCAGGGCTTGAAGAAGTTTACGAAGACGATCTCCGGGGGCAAACCGGATTCAGAATTTATACAGATCCTTCAAACGAAACCATTGCAGAGCGGCCTGCCGAAGACGGCAAGGACATCACTGTAACAATCGACTCTGCTCTGCAGACAGTGCTTTACAATCAGCTGAAAGGTGATTCAGGTACGGCTGCAGCAGTTCATCCGCTGACAGGGGAAACACTTGCGCTTGTCAGCAGCCCGGCCTACAATCCGAACAGCTTTGTTTTTGGAATGTCAGGTGCAGCTTATCAGGCGCTTACAGAACAGACAGGGAATCCGCTGAGCGCCAAATTCAATAAAACATTCTCTCCGGGGTCTGTGTTTAAGCCTCTTACAGCTGCAGCGGGTTTAAAAGCAGGGACACTGAATCCCGCTGAAGTCAAAACCATTACGGGTTTAACCTGGAAGAAAGGGCCTGAGTGGGGGAATTACTCTGTCACAAGAGTAACAGACGCCTATTCAGTGGTTGACCTAAAAAGGGCTCTTGTCTCATCTGACAACATTTACTTCGCACAAGCAGCGCTGGAAATGGGTGCAGATGCTTTTAAAGACGGAGCAGCTGCTTTTGGGCTAGGGGAGCGATTTGAGTTTGACTTCCCGACTGCGGACTCATCAGTCGCGGAGTCTGATCTTGCTGCAAAGGACGTCCTGCTGGCTGACTCAGGATACGGGCAGGGCGAGGTTTTGATGAGTCCGGTTCATATCGCTGCATCCTATACGGCCTTTGTCAATAACGGCAGCATGATTATGCCTTATCTTGAGAAAAAGGATGATGCAGCTCCTGAGATTTGGAAGGAAGGCATTCTAACGCCTGAACAGAGCTCCTTAATCCTGAATCACTTAATCAGCGTCGTGGATGATCCAAGCGGTACCGGCCATGAGCCTGTCGTGCCGGGTCTGAAGCTCGCAGGAAAAACCGGCACAGCCGAACTGAAGATGGCTAAAGGTGAAATAGGTCAGGAAAACGGCTGGTTTGTGGCTGTGAATACGGATCAGCCAAAGCTGCTGATTGCGATGATGATTGAGGATGTGAAAGACAGAGGCGGAAGCCATTATGTGGTGCCAAAAGTAAAACAGGCGTTTTCCGCCTATCATAAGCAATAATCAAAAAAGAAGCTGCCAGCGCAGCTTCTTTTTTGATACCTTTACCATCTGTAAAAGCTTTTATCTGCTTCTTAACAATTCTTAATAATCCTTTACCTTGACTTTAGATGGGCTTCATTCTGGCGTGATACGTTAGAAGCAGCATCAGAGGGAGGGAAGGCCAATGAAGCATTCTGTAAAAACAGCAGGCATTTTATTCATGATAGTTTTATTTTTATTTTTTGCATCTGTTTTTGGAGAAAGTCAAGGGCGCGCAGGTACAGATGACAGCAAGCTCACTGAAATCCATCTGCTTGGAATCAATGATTTTCATGGTCAGCTGGACACTCATTCTGTTCAATCAGGCAAAAAGGTGGGCGGAGCCGAATATCTTGCTGCTCATATTAACAAACGGAGAGAGCTGCATGAGCACTCGCTGCTCTTGCATGCGGGTGATATGACAGGAGGAAGTCCGCCGCTGTCATCCCTGTTTCTGGATGAGCCGGCCGTTGAGTTTATGAATCAGCTTAAGTTTGATGCCGGCACACCGGGAAACCATGAATTTGACAGAGGAATCGGAGAGCTTAAAAGGCTGATAAACGGAGGGTATCACAGAAGTACAGGATACTTCAAAGGTGCCGATTTTGATTATGTTTCAGCCAATGTGATTGATAAAGAGACAGGAAAACCGATTTTTCCAGCATATACAATAAAAGAAATGGACGGCGTACAGATAGGCATAATCGGTGTGGTAACGAAAGAAACCAATCAATTTCTGCTTCCTGAAAACCGGGAGCAGATTGAAATTACTGATGAGTCTGAGGCAATCAATCAGGCAGCTTCACAACTGAAAAAACTCGGAGTAGAATCAATCGTCGTTTTGGCGCATGCAGCCGCAGCTTCAGATCAAAACGGTGAACGTGCTGGAGAAGAACTTGTCGAGATGGCTCCGAAAATCACCGATGAAGTAGATGTCATATTCGGGGCTCACAGCCATAAGCGTGCAAATACCAGAATCGGAAACAAGCTGATTGTACAGAGCTATTCTTACGGGAAAGCCTTTTCTGATGTAACGCTTCTTATTGACCGCAGCCAGAAGGAAATCATCCAGAAAGAAGCGCAAATTATCCTGACCGACCATAGTCAGGCTGTACCCGATGAAGGTGCTCTCAAGCTTATTGATAAATACAAGAAGAAGGTGGGAGCAGAATACAGCAAGGAAATTGGGAGTCTTCCCCGCGATTTAACAAGAAAAAAGAATCATCAGGGCCAGTCACCTCTTGCCGCACTCCTGGCTGAATCCATGATGAAAGAAATGAATACCGATATTGCTTTCGTCCATCATGGCGGCATCAGGGAAAGCCTGAAGAGAGGGCCTGTGACAAAACAGCACCTTATTGCCGCTCTCCCTTTTAATCATTACGCTGCAGAAGTTTCTTTATCCGGGAAACAAATAAAAGAGGTTCTTGAACAGCAGTGGAGTTTAAAAGCAGAGAACTTGCTTCAAACAAAAGGATTGACCTTTGAGATCGACCGGAGTGCGCCAAAGGGAGAGAGGATAAAAGAATTAAAGACAGAAGATGGTGAAGTAATTGAAGAGAAAAAAATGTATCGTGCGGCCGCAAGCAATTATCTTGCATCAGGAGGAGATGGCTTCGAAGCATTTAAATCAGGAGTAATCATTCAAAAAGGACCGGAACTTTCAGATATACTGTCTCACTATTTGGTTAAAAGTTTTGACAAATAAAAGCCGCTCTTTCCCCAATGGCTGCACCTTTGGGGAATAAGGGCTTATTTCTAATCCTGTCCATACCCTGCATCTTTATCAGGATGAGAAAACGGAAAGCCATCAGGCTTTTTTTTGCTTTCTAAAAGCTCACGGTTTTCAGGTGTGTTCCAGCCGATGTCGTTAGTAGGATGGACCCATTGATCGCCCGCCATGATGGAAGGATCGACATCATCGCTCCACTGATTTAAGGGAGACTGTTTGGAATCATAAAAACTGTCCCCGATTAAAACGCCGTATTCATTGATAAAGGGTTTTTTCATGGTTATGCCTGTTCCTTTAAAGGACGGGGCACTTGCCTGGTGAGGCATTGTTTCATCCATCGCAAATTCATCTTTTTCACTCATATTCATCACCTCTGTAGTAGTATTGTCTGCTTTTTGGCAGGCTATGAAAGAGACATCTACAAGGAGGAAAAGGATATGAACAAGGAATTTCCGGTTGCAGCTCTTCAGGATCAGTTTCTTGAAAAAGTGAAAAAGATGGAAAATGAACTGAGAGAACAAACAGGCGAAGAGATTGTACTTATTGCCTACAAACACAATAAACAGCAAAACTGACTCGTTTTCCCTCTAATGAAGGATTCGGATTCGCCTAACACTATAAACAGTGAGGTGCTTCTCACAGACTTTCAGGGGGGTATGAAGATGAAAAGAAAAGCCGCAAGAAATCAGGCAGTGAAAAATAATACAACACCGAAAGAAAGCATGGCCGATACTGAATTTGCTGCAGAGGCGGTATATAGCAGCGAGAATCCTGCCAAGGGTGCAAACCGCAACAGTAAAAACGGCAGCAAGGGACGGTCAGGAGGGTCATTCTCATGACAAAGAAGACACACAAAAGCAAAGAGAGCGGACAGCATAAAAAGCAGATGGATCCTGATCTGCTGAAAGAAGAGTTCGGCACTGAAATGGGCGATTATAATTCAGCAAAGTTTTTGGAGGCGGCATCATCCAAAAAGAAGACATGCAAATAAAAGAAAAACCGCTCAGGGGAGCGGTTTTTCTTTGTTATGTCAGCTGACTTTATTATGGAGTTTGTTTTCTTGTACAGCATAGGAGCTTGCCGTCCGTGTAACTGGATCATAATGAACAAGCAGGATGCTCTCGCCGGGCAGCATTTCTCCGTTTCTCAAAAATGTATCCATGTCAAACGGCACCTTATCAAGAATCGTATGCTTATAAAGATCTTTTTCAGTGAAAGCTTTTTCCACAAATTCTTTTCCAAGCAGTGATGGCTGGGATAGAATCGCCTGATAAATCGTGCTGCGCTCTGACTTCGTCAGCATGTCGTTCCACCATGGCTTGCGCGGTTTATGTTTTTGAGAGGACAGATAGTCGTATTTCATAAATCCTTCTGCCATGTCAGCCTGTTCTTTATGAAGGACAGACAGGAACTCATAAAGACGTTTAAATAAGTCTTCAAGCTGATGCCCGATTCGGACCCATCCCTGTTCGTCCCAGTAGGTACCGAATTGCTGGAAGAAATCAAACGGGGTCTCAAACACATTCTTGATCAGAAATTCGACCGTTGCATCCATCCTGTGATCATTCCAGTACTTCTCAAGCACATCTTCAACTTGTTTAATCTTCACGATATCTTCAAAAGAAAGAACATTATTTTTCAGGATTTCATAAGGCGAGTGGTCCATGTACACATAGTCATGGTCGGCAGCGCGCAGCCGCAGCCCTGTGCCGCGCAGCATTTTCAAGAAGCCGAGCTGCAGCTCCTCAGGACGCATTTCAAATACATCATTAAATGTCTTTTTAAAGGATGTATAATCCTCCTCAGGAAGTCCGGCAATTAAATCAAGATGCTGGTCAATCTTTCCGCCTTCTTTAACCATTGTGACTGTCCTCGTAAGCTTGCTGAAATTCTGGCGTCTCATCACAAGATCATTTGTCGCATCATTTGTGGACTGCACGCCGATCTCAAAACGGAAAAGTCCTTTTGGGGCATTGTCATTTAGAAACTGAATGACTTCAGGCCGCATAATGTCGGCGGTTATTTCAAATTGAAAAACCGTTCCCGGCATATGCTCATCAATAAGAAACTGAAACATCTCCATCGCATAGCTTCTGCTGATGTTGAACGTCCTGTCAACGAACTTTATGGTTTTAGCGCCGTTTTGCATCAGGTAGCGGATGTCATCTTTCACTTTTTCACGGTCAAAATAACGGACGCCTACCTCGATGGAAGACAGACAGAACTGGCAGCTGAACGGACAGCCTCTGCTTGTTTCGATATAGGTAACCCGCTTTGAAAGGTGTGGAATGTCCTCTTCAAAACGAAAAGGAGAAGCAAGTTCAGCCAGATTGATTTTATTCCGCTGAGGATTGATCAGGACCTCGCCATGATTTCTGTAGGCAATTCCAGAGACATTCTTCATATTTTTGTCTGATTGAAGAGCAGTCAAAAATTGCTTGAACGTCTCTTCACCTTCGCCGATGACAATATAATCCGCTTCGGGTATGGATTCCATCCATTCTCTTGTGTCATACGTCACCTCGGGACCGCCGAGCACGATGATGAGGGAAGGATCGATTTTTTTCATCATTTTCATGATTTTAATGGTTTCTTCGATATTCCAAATATAGCAGCTGAAACCAACAACATCAGGTTTCATGCGAAACAGATCGGTCACGACATTCATCGCCGGATCTTTAATTGTATATTCAGCAATGGCCACATCAAAGTCAGGCTGAGCATGTGCTTTCAGGCAGCGCAGGGCAAGACTTGTGTGGATGTATTTTGCGTTCAGCGTACTCAGTACAACGTTCATTTATTAACACCACTTCTAACATAATTTTTAATCCTATCTATTCTATCACATTTTATCCATAATAAAGCGACCTAAAAACATGGAAAAACCCGCTGCACTAGCAGCGGGTCCTATTTTTAGCGGTACTGCACCTTTTCTTCTCTGTTTTTGAAGAATTTGCGCAGATTTGTTGCTTTTAGCTCAATAATCGGCTGTGTAACAGTTTTAACAGCATTTGTAGACAAGATGAACGTCAGAAGAACGGACAGAAGAACAATCAGTGTGACGCTCTGATAATCTTTAAGCCATTCGAGAGCCTCGCTGTTTCTGAAGGATCTGACAATGAATCCGTGCAGCAGGTAAACGTAAAATGTCCGTGTTCCCCAATGTGTAAAGAAAAAGCGACTTTTAGGAATCAGGGAAAGAAAACTGAATGTAAGGACAAATGTCAGTGTGTAAAACCCGAGACGGATCAGCCCGTCTTCAATGCCGACTCCGCCAAACTGGGAGTATGGTTTTGAACCAAACAGCCACTCGTAGTCAAAATCCATAAAGAAATAGGCGGCGAAAACTGCCATCAGCATGGAAATTGATGCGAGGCGCACTTTTACTCCAGTCAGTCGTTTGAAGTGTGATTTATCAAGATAGAACCCGACTAAAAACAGCGGGAAGAAGACAAACGTTCTTGACACACTCAAGTAATTGCTTGCTGAATCGACATAGCCAATTCCTACTCCAAGCGCGATGGCGACAAGAATGGCTGCTCTCTTATCAAGCTTCGTATAGGCGAACAGGAAGAGATTCCAGAAAAACAAGCTCATCAGGAACCAAAGCGACCAGTGCGGATCGAGCGGATTGACGGCAAGAGCGCTTTCGGATTCAACAAGGAAGTAATAGACAGAGTAAATTCCCTGGAAAATCAAATACGGGATAATCAGTTTTTTAAAGATTTTCTGAACATAGCCTTTTTTATTGTACCCTTTTGCAAAGAAGCCTGATATTAAGATAAAGGCAGGCATATGAAAGGTGTACACAAATTTATAAACATTCAGCATAAACTCGTTATCATCAATAAATGAGCGAATAACATGACCAAACACAACAAGAATGATCAGAATAAATTTCGCATTATCGAAATAGCTTTCACGATTTTTCACAGTATCACCCATTTTCACAGAAGTCATTAAAGGCTCCTGCAGTTAGTTTTCCCATAAGGGATATTACTACCCTTTGTACCCTTTCTTAAAAGAGTTTAAAACAGCCAAATAGCAATATAGCTGTTTTTAAAGGGATTGTAAAGAAGTTGTAAGGTGCATGTAAAAAGAACAAATTTTTGCATTCTTCCATGATTCCTCCTTTTTGCATAGGTCCTTAGCAATAAAATTGTCAAATCAGGTAAAACGGTGAAGGACTATTCAGTATTCTGTAGAATTACAGGGGAGATGAAAATTTGCCCGTCGGCAAGGAGCGGAATGATGCATGAGCAAAGTAATGAATGAATGTGAAGTGACGTCATTGCAGGAGCAGATCACGATATTGAAAGAAGAAAATAAGCGGCTTGCAGAAGAGAGCCGTCAGCAGGAATTGATTATTGAAAGTGCGATGGAAGCGATCATCATCCTTGATGAATCGTTTCATTTTATAGATTGCAACAAATCTGCCTGTCATCTTTTTCAGCTGGATAAGCAGGAAATGAGCAAAAGAAAGATGTGTGATTTTCTTTCACTTGTTCCCCACCAGCAGCTGCTGAATCAAGTGGACGAGCTTCGTGACAGGGATCAAATAGAAGATGAACTGATTATCAAGCTTGACAACGGCCAGGTGAAATTTATTGAACTGTCCATTAAGAAAAATGCACTCGGAACCCGGCATCTTGCTCTTATGAGGGATATATCCTCCAACAAAATGCTTGAGCGGGAACGGACGATCAACGAACAGCTCTTTAAAGATCTGTTTCACAGGGCGGTAGACGGCATCGTCATATTTGACGGGAGCGGCCAGTTTATTGATGCGAACGGCTCGTTTTGTCTGAATTTTGAAATAGATAAAAACAGCCTGGGCTCATTTAAGCTAGAGGATTTTGTTGAGCACCAGAATCAGTTTAAACTTGATAAGCTCTGGTCTATTTTAAATGAAGGAGGCAGGGCAAAAGGTGAAATGCCTGTGACGCTTTTGTCAGGGCGCAGAAAAGTATTTGAATTTACATCCACCTCCAATGTGCTCAGCGGGTTCAACATGGCCATTATGAGGGATATCACGGAAAAGCGGAATATGGAAATGAAACTGTTCAAAAGCGAGGAACGTTTCAGGGAAATATTTGAAAATGCAATAGATGCCATTATTATCTGGAACAATGACGGGCGGATCATCAGCGCCAATCAGTCAGCCTGCAGAACGTTTGAGCTTTCAATGGAAAACCTGATCAGCAGCAGCATTTTTGATTTTATGGATCTCAGTGAATCCAAATTCAGGACAGTCAAAAAAGAATATGTAAAATCAGGAGCTATTCGCGAGGAGCTCTTGTTTTATATGCCGAACGGCCAGTGCAAGCAGCTGGAATTCACATCTAAAATGGATGTAACGGACGGGCATCATCTGACTATTCTCCGGAACGTTAGCGACCGAAAGCAAATGGAAAAAGAATTAAGGGAAAGCGAACAGAAATTCAGGAAAATTTTCAACGGGGCAATGGACGGCATTGTACTGATCGATGACAATTACACCATTATTGACGCCAATCAGGCAGCAGGAAAAATCCTCGAGATCCCTCTTGAGGACATCCATAAGTACAATCTGCATGAGCTCATTTCCTATGATAAAATGGAAGGCAGCGCCATGTATCTCATGGACGAAATGACAGAGGAAATTCCATTTAAACTCCAGAACAACAAAGAAAAAATTCTTGAATTTTCATTAAAACGGCATATTATCGAAAACATGAACCTGGCTATTTTCAGAGACGTTACGGAGAAGAAGGAGCTTGAAGAACGGCTCCGCAAATCTGACACGCTGAGCGTTGTCGGAGAGCTTGCAGCAGGGATTGCGCACGAAATCCGAAACCCGATGACGGCTTTAAAGGGTTTTATCCAGCTGCTTGAGGCGAATGTGAAAGAAGACTTTTCCATGTATTTTAACGTGATTACATCTGAACTGAGCCGGATTGAATCCATCATTACAGAATTTCTCATACTCGCAAAGCCGCAGGCCATTTCCTATCAGGAAAAAGATGTCGTGACCATAATGAAGGAAACAATCGATCTTTTGAACGCTCAGGCTATATTGGTCAATGTGCAGATCGAGCTTTTTCATAATGGCTGCGTGCCTCATGTATACTGCGAGCCGAATCAGCTCAAGCAGGTCTTTATCAATATTTTAAAAAATGCGATTGAGGTTATGCCGTCAGGCGGTACAATCCAGGTCAATATATCCCTGAAAAACGAAGATGAACTTCATATTTCGATTATTGACGAGGGGTCAGGCATTCCTGAAGACAAAATCAAGCGCCTCGGGGAACCTTTTTATACAACGAAAGACAGGGGAACTGGACTCGGCCTAATGGTAAGCTACAAAATCATCGAAGAGCACTGCGGAAAAGTGGAGGTTGAAAGCGAAGTCGGAAAAGGCACAGCTTTTCATATCAGCCTGCCGCTTCATCAGACATCATGCTGAAAGGAAGACATCATGAACGCATATAAATCAGTCAGCACGCCAATGGGAATTCTCCGCATAACATCAGACGGAACGTATATAACGAATCTCTTTTTAATGGAAGAACACCTGCATGATTTCATGGAAAAAAATCAGGTGCAGGAGAGCAGCGAAGACCCGCTCCTCAATAAAGCAGAGAAGCAGCTGAATGAATATTTTGCAGGCACCAGAAAAGACTTCAGCCTGCCTCTGAAGCAAAAGGGAACAGCCTTTCAGGAAAAGGTGTGGCAGGCGCTCACTGAAATTCCTTATGGCACTTCCTGCACGTATCAGGCCATCGCTGTAAAGACAGGCAACCCAAAAGCTGTCCGCGCAGTCGGACAGGCCAACAGAAAAAATAATCTTCCCATCATTGTGCCTTGCCACCGGGTAATTGGAGCAAACGGCCGTATGACGGGGTATGCAGGAGCGAATGTCCATTTAAAGCAAGTGCTGCTGGACCTGGAAAAAATACCATATAAAATGTAGGTTTGCTTGTCACTTTTTAGCCTTCGCGACATATCATTTGATAAGGGTAAAAAAGTTGCTTAAGGGCAAATTGGAAGGGCGGGCTTAAAATGTGGAAAAGGCCGAATAAACTTGCATTTTATACGAGTCTCCTGACTGCCATGCATGTGCTGACAGAAGAACAGAAAAAGCTGATTTTAACTGATAAGAACAGATAAAGTGAAAAGGAGTTCAAGCGATGAACTCCTTTTGCATGAGGAGAATTGGGGCGGGGGGGAAATCATGAAAGATCCAAAAGACGAAAAAGGGATACATACCGATTTCAGCAGCCGGATGACATACGGGGAATATTTGAGTCTCGGACAGCTGCTTGGCAGTCAGAACCGATTATCTGGCCATCATGATGAAATGCTGTTTATCATTATCCATCAAGTCAGCGAATTATGGATGAAGCTGATTCTGCATGAGCTGCAGGCGAGCATACAGGCAATCGAAGATGGAAACCTGTCGATGGCATTTAAAATGCTTGCCCGCGTCTCAAAAATCCAGTCACAGATTATCGAATCCTGGGACGTGCTTTCTACATTAACGCCGTCTGAATATGTGCAGTTCCGCGACAAGCTTGGCCAGGCTTCAGGATTTCAGTCCCATCAGTACAGACTGATTGAATTTGCCCTCGGCTATAAAACCACGCATGTTCTGGAAATTTACAAAAAAGATGAAGGGCTGCACAGCGAGCTGTCAAAAGCCCTTAACAGCCCAAGCATTTATGATGTTTCAATTCAGGCACTTGCTAAAGCAGGGCTTCCAATTAAAGATGAGATTCTGAACAGAGATCATTCACTGACCTATAAAGGTGATGCATCCGTAGAGGAAGCATGGCTGGAAGTATACCGGAACCCCGGTACCTACTGGGATTTATATGAGCTTGCTGAGAAATTGATTGATATTGAGGACTGGCTTCAGCAATGGCGTTTCCGCCACATGAAAACAGTCGAACGAATCATTGGATTTAAAAAAGGAACAGGCGGCTCTTCAGGTGTCACCTACTTAAAAAAAGTACTCGATCACCGTTTTTTCCCCGAACTGTGGGATATCCGGACAAAATTATGATGACATGGTCCCAAGCTGAATGCTTGGGATTTTTTTATTTGCGGTTGTGCTGTAGGCATCGTTTAAGAGCACTTATGGGTCCGGGCTAAATGTAGTTCGTGTTGAAAAAGTTGGTTAAGAACACTTGCGCGCCGGTGCCACTTACAATTGGTGGTGCAAACATCGTTTAAGAGCACTTTCGTATTGATGTGAATCGGAATTCTTGTTGCAAATCTCGTTTAAGAACACTTTGGTCTTGCTGTGAATCGGAGTTCTTGTTGCAAACATCGTTTAAGAGCACTTTGGTCTTGCTGTGAATGCGAGTTCTTGTTGCAAACATCGTTTAAGAGCACTTTCGACTTGCTGTGAATGGGAGTTCTTGTTGTAAACATCGTTTAAGTGCACTTACCCTCCTCCCCGGCAAGGCCGCAAGATTTTCAAAAACCTGATTGACAGAAATATCTAATTCGATTATCATCTAATTAGATAATAATCGAATTAGATGGAGGGGAACAACTATACAGCTCAGCAAACTTGTCACATTTCACAAAGTAATGGGAGATGCCACACGCATCCGCATTCTGGCTCTTTTGGCGAAAAGCCCTAAAAACGGGCAGGCGCTGGCCGGAATACTGGGTTTGACGCCGCCTACCATCACACATCATTTAGCGAAACTAAGGGAGACAGGCGTTGTCACTGAAAAACGGGTAAAAAACACCGTCTATTTTCAGGTGAACGAAAAGCTGCTGCAGCAGCTTTCACTTGGGATGATGGAAATTGTCACTGGAAAAGGGGAGCTTGAGATGAATCAGGAAAAAACGGGTGAACATGCGAGAATTCTGGGGAACTATTTAACAAAAGATGGAAAATTAAAAACCATTCCGCCGCAGCGGAAAAGAAGGCTTATTGTTTTATATCACTTGGCTAAAGAATTTGAGCCGGGAAGAAAATATCCGGAAAAAGAGATCAATGACATCATAAAAAAATACCACGAAGATTTTGCGACGATCAGGCGGGAATTTATAGTGAATCATATGATGTACCGCGAGAACAGCATCTATGAACTGAACCCTAAAGAGCTTTGGGCGAAGATTGAATAGGGGGCATTGTATGCTGACATTTGTACCGGTGCAGGACAAGCATCTCCTTGATGCAGAACTCTGTATCATGAACTCAAATCCTGCGTATAACTTAATTTCTGAAGACAGGGAAATGCTTAATAAGCAGGACATAGCAGAAGACAGGGAAGAAGGGAAAGCAGTCAGTGCCAAACGATTTTTAATCATGGACGGCGATGTTCCTGCAGGGATTTTTGAATATTGCCCGCTTAATCCGAGTGATCAAAAACCATGGATTGGCTTGTTTATTCTTCATCATTCCTACCAAGGAAAAGGATATGCCGCCGCAGCATATGAGACAGCAGAAAAGCTGCTTCTGGATGAAGGATTCACCGAAATGAGGCTTGGAGTCCTGACCGAAAATGAGCGGGGCAGGAAGTTTTGGAGGAAGATGGGGTATTTTGCTTTTAAAGAGGGAGTGCACAAAGGCAAGCCCATCATCCACTTCACAAAACAAATGAAGTAGAGCCTGATGGCTCTACTTTTTGACTTACTGGAAGAGGCTGTTTATTTCCAGCAGATAGTCTCCGGATAAAACGCCTTCCTCTGTTATAATGCCTGTGATTAATTCATTAGGCGTTACATCAAATGCGGGATTGAAAACCTGCACCCCTTCAGGTGCAACGCGGCAGCCCGCTATGTGAGTGATTTCTTCCGCATCACGCTCTTCTATTGGGATGTCATCCCCGCTGCCTGTCTCTGGATCAAACGTTGAAAGAGGTGCCGCTACATAAAACGGAATCTGGAAAGCATTTGCAAGAAGGGCAAGGCCGTAGGTGCCGATTTTATTGGCTGTATCTCCGTTTGCAGCAATCCGGTCAGCACCGACAATGATGGCTGAGATCTGTTTTGTGCGGATCGTATGCGCAGCCATACTGTCTGTAATCAGCGTTACATCAACGCCTGCCTCCATAAGCTCCCATGCTGTCAGCCTTGATCCCTGCAGCACAGGACGTGTTTCACAGGCGTATACACGCAAAGGGATGCCTTTTTCTTTTGCCAGGTAAAAAGGCGAGAGAGCCGTTCCGTATCTTGCTGTGGCAATAGAGCCTGCATTGCATATGGTCATAACAGCGTCGCCTTCATTAAAAAGAGGCAGAGCATGCTCGCCGATTTTCCTGCACGTTTCTTCATCTTCAACCTGTATTTGTATCGCTTCATGCAGCAGAACTGTTTTTGCTTCTTCTGCAGATATGGCATGCTGCACACTGTTTTTCAAGCGGCTGAGAGCCCAGAAAAGGTTGACGGCAGTCGGCCTTGAACTGGCAAGATAATCATGATCGCGGGAAAGCCATTTTTGAAATTTCGAAATATCATCTGTTTCATAGTTTTTTGCCGCGAGCGCGAGCCCGAAAGCAGCTGCAATGCCGATTGCAGGGGCTCCGCGCACTTTAAGGGTTTTAATGGCATCCCACACATCCTCAACCGTTTCGAGGTGAAGATATTCCGTCGCAGCAGGCAGTTTCTGCTGATCAAGAAGGCGGATATAGGATTCTTTCCATTCGACAGAACGGGGTATGATGGATTGCTGATATGTCATGGTGCATGCTCCTTATCTGACAGGTACTTGTTTGAAATAGTCTGCAATTTGTGCAGGTGTTTTGATGCTGCTGCGGTGCTTGACAAGTTTCTTTCCGAGTTCGAGCGCGCGGATTTTAGCTTCGATCTTTCTGTCATGCGGCTCTATTAAATCAAGGTCTGCAACGTGCGCAAGCCCGATGGTTCTTCTGATGATTTCCACACCTGCAAAGCCAACCGCATCTTCAAACGTTTTTTCCAGGATGAAGGAAAGATAGCCGTCGATTCCTGTGTAAACTTCAAGGCCGTCTTTCTCCCATGCTTTAGAAAATTCCTCTGCAAAGACAGTCCAGGCCGTTTCAATATGATCAAGGAGGACCTGCTGTTTTGCTTCCTCGCGTGAAATGGCATTCATTAATAAATTGGCTGTGAAATGTCCATAGTCAAAACCAGTCGGTCCATAATAAGCAAATTCCGGATCGATGACTTTTGTCGTTTCATCATCTGCAAAAATACTGCCCGTATGAAGATCTCCGTGAACGAGGGTTTCTGCTTCTGTTAAAAATTTATGCTTCAGCTTGGCAACTTCAAGCTTTAGTTCCGTGTCGTTCCAAATGGCTTCTGCTGCAGGTCTCAGTTCATCTTCAAAGCTGTTTGATTCGACATCAAAAAAGGGATCTGTAAAAACGAAATCTTCCGTTATTTTGCATAGCTCAGGGTTTGAAAACTGCTTTACCAGCTGCTTTTTTGTCTGCGGATTTAAAGCGAAATCCGAGCTGTAGAAAAGGGTTTTTCCAAGAAATTCACCAATGTGGCGTCCAAGAAGAGGGAAGTCTTTGCCTTCGATCAATCCGGCGCGTGCAATCTGAAGATGGGATAGGTCCTCCATCGCTGTAATGGCAAGTGTTTCGTCTGAGTAATAAATCTTCGGCACGTAATCTCCTGCCGTTTCAGCCTGCTTGAGCATGGCGCTGCTTTCAATTCTTGCACGGTCGAGCGTAAGCGGCCAGCTCTCGCCGATAACCTTTGCATATGGAAGAGCCTGTTTAATGATCAGGCCGTTATTTGATTGATCGGTAATGCGGAAAACGAGATTTAAGTTGCCGTCTCCTATTTCCGTGCAGGAAAGCACGCTCTTTTCTTCAAATAATCCAAGCCTGAGGGCCAGTGTGACGGCAGCGCTTTCTGTTAATGGTTCATAAGATTGATAGTTTGACATGGGTTTCTTCCTCCGGTTTCATATGGACTTTTACTGCCAGCAGCAGGAACATGTCATCTGAGAAAGAGGCTATGTACATGTAAAAAAGCCTCTTTCACAGGGAAAGAGGCTTGAAGGCGCAGGCTTCGCACCTCTTATCTGCCAGAAAGATGTCTTTCTGCTGGAATTAGCACCGTGCCTTGTGGAAGATGTCTTCCGGCGCAAAAAGCTGCGCCCCATTTCGCAATGGTATTACGGTCGGTTGCTGGGCATCATAGGGCCAAATCCCTCCGCCTGCTCTTGATAAGAGATTGTATTAAGTTTGTTTTCAAATAATTCGCAATTAATCACTTGTTCTGAATGTTAACAGGTTTCAAAGAAAAATGTCAATGATTTTTTTAGAAAGTTACAAATAAAAATGGGGAAGTCTGTCTTCAAAAACGGGAATTTGCTTTCGGATTTCTTTCACTTTTTCCAGGTCGATTTCTGCTGTAAGAACGGATTCCTCTGTCCCTGCTTCAGCAAGAATTTCTCCCCATGGATCTATGATCATGGAATGACCGGCAAATACATTTTTCGGATCCTCCCCTGACCTGTTGCACGCTACAACGTAGCACTGATTTTCAATGGCGCGGCTGATCAGCATGGTTTTCCAGTGATGAAGTCTCGGAAGCGGCCACTCTGCGACAACGAACAGGATCTCAGCTCCATTAACGGTATGAGCGCGGATCCATTCTGGAAAACGAATGTCATAGCAAATGACTCCGGCACTTTGAATTCCTTCAAGCTTAAAAAGCCCTTTTTCTGTGCCGCCATTTAGATATAAGTGTTCATCCATCAGTTTGAAAAGGTGCAATTTGCTGTATTCGTGCAAGAGTTCACCCTGTCTGTCAAACACGTACATGGTGTTTGTTACCCCTGCCTCTGTCCTTTTAGCCACAGACCCTGCTATGATATTAACCGAGCAGTTTTTTGAAAGTCCGCTCATCAGAGAGAGGGTGCGTTTTCCTTCATCATCTGCGAGCACATCAAGACGTGTCAGGTCATATCCGGTCGTCCATAACTCCGGCAGTACAATCACATCAGGTTTGTCGCTAAGCATGATGGATTTCATCTTTTCTTCCACTGCTGCAATGTTTTCGTCCGGTTTTCCGAAAGCAATGTCTGTCTGAAGGCAGGCGATTTTAAGTTTCATATGCGTCATCTCCGCTAAAAAATATTTTCCTTTACAAGCTGACTATAACAATATATGATTTTTCACTAGAATTTCAAGAATTTTCATAAGAAGGTGCAAAGATGAAAAAGTTCGAGCAATCAGCGCTATTAAATAATCTTCCAAAACAATTTTTTGCAGGTCTCGTTGCAAAAGTTAACACAAGTATTGAGGCCGGACATGATGTCATTAATCTTGGCCAGGGGAATCCGGATCAGCCGACGCCGCCTCATATTGTAAAAGCCCTGCAGGAAGCAGCAGGCAAACCGGACTATCACAAATATTCCCCGTTCAGAGGACAGCGTTTTTTAAAAACGGCGATAACAGAATTTTATCAAAGGGAATATGGCGTTACACTGGATCCTGACACAGAAGTGGCGATTCTATTTGGGGGAAAGGCAGGTCTTGTCGAAATTCCGCAGTGTCTCCTTAATCCCGGTGAGACGGTTCTTGTTCCCGACCCGGGCTATCCCGATTATTGGTCAGGCGTAGAGCTTGCGAGGGCCCGTATGGAATATATGCCTCTTTTGAAGGAAAATGAGTTTTTGCCTGACTATTCCAAGCTCTCTGAAAAAGCGAAGGCGGATGCTAAGCTCATGTTTTTAAACTATCCGAACAACCCTACAGGGGCAGTTGCAAGCCGGAGCTTTTTCGATGACACGGTTGCGTTTGCTGAAGAAAATGACATTTGCGTCGTGCATGATTTTGCCTATGGAGCAATTGGCTTTGACGGCAAAAAGCCGGTCAGCTTTCTTGAATCCGAGGGAGCAAAAGAGACTGGAATTGAAATTTATACGCTGTCTAAGACGTATAATATGGCAGGGTGGAGGATCGGGTTTGCAGTCGGCAATAAAAGCGTCATAGAGTCGATTAATCTTTTCCAGGATCACATGTTTGTCAGTGTGTTCAGCGGAATACAGGAAGCAGCAGCTGCTGCTCTTCTTGCCCCGCAGGATTGCGTCAGCGAGCTTGTCGCACGCTATGAAAGCAGGCGTGCGGCGTTTATAGACGCACTGAACGGCATCGGCTGGAAAGTGGAGGCTCCTCCGGGATCATTCTTTGCTTGGCTGCCTGTACCCGGGGGATTCACATCGGAATCATTCGCTGACTATCTGCTGGAACACGCTCATGTTTGCGTGGCGCCGGGCATTGGATTCGGGACGTTCGGTGAGGGGTATGTCCGTGCGGGACTTTTAACCTCTGAAGAGAGATTGAGAGAAGCAGCTGAAAGAATAAAATCTTTAAATCTCTTTTCACAGTCAGTTGACAGCTGAGGGAAAAGCTGTCATAATCCTAATTAATTTCAGGTTATTCAGAACATATACAATTCTTATCAAGAGCAGGTGGAGGGACTGGCCCGATGAAGCCCGGCAACCGACTTAAACGATGTTTAAGCACGGTGCTAAATCTTGCAGCAATTGCTGGCAGATAAGGATCTTACCCATTTCAGATAAGGTCTCTTCCGTCAGCGGAGGGGACCTTTTTTATTTTCTAATTCGAAAGGCAGGCATAATCATGAGCGGCGTTACAGCAACTTATCTCATCTATGATCAGAGCAGCATCCAAAAAAAAGCAGAAGGAATCGCCATAGGCCTTACGGTCGGCTCATGGACGGACCTTCCGGAGCTTACACAGCAGCAGCTGAAACAGCACAAGGGCCAAGTTGTATCAGTTGAAGAAACGGATGCTGAAGAACGCATTTCGGAGTTTCTCGGAAAAAAAGTGAAAAAAGGAATTGTAAAAATATTTTATCCTGGTCTTAATTACTCTCATGACCTTCCTGCAGTCCTTACGACGGTTTTCGGAAAGCTTTCCCTTGACGGCGAAGTGAAACTGCTTGATTTGGAGTTTACAGGAGATCTTCTTTCTTCCTTTCAGGGACCTGCATTTGGCATAAGCGGGATCAGGGAAAAGCTTGGAGTCTATAACCGGCCTCTTCTCATGAGCATTTTCAAAGGAGTCATTGGACGTGATCTCGCGTTTTTAAAAGAACAGCTCAGGCATCAGGTTCTTGGCGGCGTTGACCTTGTAAAGGATGACGAAATCCTGTTTGACAATCCTCTGACTCCGTTTGAGCAAAGAATTACAGCAGGAAAAGAAGTGCTTGGCAGCGTGTATGAGGAGACCGGCCATAAAGCTATGTATGCTGTTAATTTAACTGGAAAGACCTTCAGCCTCAAAGAGAAGGCTAGACGCGCTGCAGAGCTCGGGGCGGACGCCCTGCTGTTTAATGTTTTCGCTTATGGTCTTGACGTTTTGCAGGAGCTTGCAGAAGACAGGGAGATTCATGTCCCGATCATGGCGCACCCTGCTGTAAGCGGAGCCTTGTCTTCTTCCGCCCTATACGGGATTTCGCACTCTCTGCTGCTTGGAAAGCTGCTGCGGCAATGCGGTGCGGACTTTTCCCTCTTCCCGTCGCCATACGGCAGTGTGGCACTTGAAAGGGATGCGGCACTGTCCATCGGTGCAGCGTGCAAAGAGACTTCCGGCATAAAAGAAACGTTTCCGGTTCCATCAGCTGGAATTCATCCGGGCCTTGTTCCTGTTCTTATCCAGGATTTCGGCATCGACAGCGTCATTAATGCCGGCGGAGGGGTACACGGGCATCCAAACGGTGCGCAGGCGGGCGGAAGAGCTTTCCGCTCTGCAATCGATGCTGTGCTTGAAGGCATCTCATTATCTGAAAAAGCTAAAAGCGAACGCGACCTTCAGCTTGCACTTGATCTATGGGGTCAGGTGGAGGCGGGCCGATGAGCAAGCCGGTTATTATCTGTGATTTTGACGGCACCATTACAAACAATGACAATATTATCGCGCTCATGAAACGATTCGCTCCTTCTGAGTGGAACACTTTAAAAGATGATGTTTTAAGCCAGCGCATTTCAGTCCGTGAAGGCGTCGGAAGGATGTTTGAGCTGATCCCTTCAAAACTCAAGGCGGATATGATTCAGCACCTGCTGTTCACCGCACAGATCCGGGACGGATTCAGTGACTTTGTTCAGTTTGCAAAAGATCATGAAATACCGCTGTACATTGTGAGCGGAGGAATTGATTTTTTCGTTTATCCGCTGTTAAACGGGCTTGTAGAACATGACCGTGTCTACTGCAACGAATCAGATTTCAGCGGGGAATTTGTTCAAATCCTCTGGCCGAACTCATGTGATGACAGGTGCACAAATGACTGCGGATGCTGCAAGCCGAGCATCATCAGAAAGCTTGCTTCCTCTGATCAGGAGGTCATTGTAATCGGAGATTCGGTGACAGATCTTGAAGCGGCAAAGCTTGCAGATTTTGTGTTTGCCCGGGATTATCTTCTTGAAAAATGTGAAACTCTTCAGCTGCGGCATCAGGCATTTTCAACTTTTTATGACGTGATTGAAGGGCTGAAGAAAAGGCAGGAGGCGGCAGTATGAGCTTATATAAACAGCGCTGGAGTGAGCTTGCAGCTGTGAAAAGGGAACTTGCTGAACGGGACTGGTTTCCGGGAACAAGCGGAAATCTTGCGATAAAAGTTCATTCAGATCCGCTCTCATTTCTGGTCACATCAAGCGGAAAAGACAAGAGACTCCAAACAGATGAAGATTTTCTGCTTGTGGACGGTGCTGGAACACCCCTTGAAGATACAGCACAAAGACCTTCAGCAGAAACCCTTCTGCACGTAGAAATCTATAAGCGGACCAGTGCCGGCTGCAGCCTCCATGTCCACACTGTAGACAATAATGTGATCTCTGAATTGTATGGCGATGAAGGCGGAATCACCTTCAAAGGGCAGGAGATCATTAAAGCTTTCGGGCTGTGGGAGGAGGATGCCGAATGGCATATTCCGATTATTGAAAACCCTGCGGACATTCCTGCTCTTGCTGCTGACTTCGGCAGACATGTCAAAGGCAGCTCTGGTGCCGTTCTTATCCGGAACCACGGCATTACGGTTTGGGGAAAAGACGCGTTTGAAGCCAAAAAAGTGCTGGAAGCGTGCGAATTTTTATTTTCCTATCAAGTGAAACTGCTTGCTCTTAAACAGGCAAAATCGCTCGTGCGATAAATTTACCATACAGGAGGAATGAAGGATGGCGACGATCCGTTTTCAAGAAACGAATGAAAGATTAACAGATCAAAAGGAAGTTTCAGCATTTCTTAATGCGCAGGAGGTCATTTATGAGCAATGGGATATTGAGAAGCTGCCGGAGGCATTGAGAGAAAACTACAGCCTTTCTGATGAACAGAAAGAAGAAATTCTTCAGGTGTTCACAAATGAAATTGCGGATATCTCGGAACGCCGCGGCTACAAGGCACAGGACGTTATTTCTTTGTCTGAAAGCACGCCGAATCTTGAACAGCTTCTTCAAAATTTCCAGAAGGAGCACCATCATACAGATGATGAAGTCCGCTTTATTGTCAGCGGCCACGGTATTTTTATTATCCAGGCAAAAGACGGCTCATTTTTCGACGTTGAACTGAATCCCGGCGACCTGATCTCTGTTCCTCCGAACATCCGCCACTACTTTACGCTTCAGGAAGACCGCAAAGTAGTAGCAGTCCGCATTTTTGTAACGACTGAAGGATGGGTGCCTATCTACGAAAAAGAACAGCAGCAGGCATAAACGGTCTTAATCCCCCCTTCATTTTCAGGAAGGGGGTTTCTTGTGGGCTTAATAATTAGAATTTTCTTTACTCTTGTCCTGTTCTATGGTAAATTTTCAACAATATAAGAGGGGAGGATTGTCCGCATGAAAATTCGCTACAATTTTGTAAAAAAAGAAGATGTCAGGTACTGCAAGGCGGAGAGTACTGTAAAAGAAGCTTACGAATTGCTGAAAGAATCAGGTTACCGCAGCATTCCTGTTCTGAAAGACAACGGGACAGTTTTTGCAGGTTTGATCTATAAAGTTGATTTGCTCGATTATTATGTAGAAAAGCAGGGCAAGGATGAGGATTCAATTCAATCTTTGATTGTAGATAAGGATGCATTTGTTTACGAGGAGGATTCGTTTTTTAAAACGTTTCTGACAATCAGAAGGCTTCCATTTTTAGCTGTTCTGAATGAAAAAGATGAATTTTCCGGAATTATTACACATGGTAACATTATGGATGTCCTTGAAGATTCATTCGGCATGAAAACAGGAGGATATATCCTGACTGTCGGCACTAAGGAACACAAGGGTGCCATCAAGGAACTTGTTTCTGCGATCAAAGATGTAAATATTGAAGGGCTGCTCACTCTGGATAATGGTGATACATATTTAAGACGGATCATCGTCAATCTGTCCCATGATATTTCAGAAAAAAAGCTTCATAAAATCATTAAAAAACTCGAAGAAAAAGATTTCAGAGTGACCGCGGTGGATGATGTAAACAAGAGTGATAAAGTACTGATAAAATAACTGCTGAACCGGTAAATCCGGTTCTTTTTTATTATAAAAAAAGTTGGAAATATAGGTTTGAATGTGGGGGAATATGGGAAAAGAAAGGAAAACGAGTCGGTTCATACAAGTGTGTTAACAGAATTGTCAAAAAGTCCTGTAAAAAAGCTGTCGGATTTTGCTAATCTATTTACAAGTTTAGAAATATCTGTAATAATTTACTTGAATATTTATTCCCATTACAGATATTTTTGGATGAGGCGGAGGGAAGAAAATGTCAACTGTATCAGATAAGACCCAGCTGCTTGAGAGCATCGATACAAAAAGGAAAGAAATGATGGACTCTGCAAGGGCCGGAGGATATACGAGCAGCGAGGCCGTGAAGTGCAGCCAGGAACTGGACATGCTGTTAAACCAATACCAGCAGATTGTTTTTGAAGAAGAAAACCGGACAACCCCCCCTTTTATGCGGTTTATTCATTCTATGAAAAAATGGACAGATCGGGAAGGACTTACTATATAGAACCAAAAACGGCAGAGCTCGCAGCTCAGCCGTTTTTTTTTCGCTTTATTTAGCCGAAGGTCTCAATGAGCAGAATCATGAACAATATTCCTAAAATGAAGGAGTAGGTTGCATTCCGTTCATTTCCGTCCCCGTGGCTTTCAGGAATCAGCTCTTTATAAATAATGAACAGCATGGCCCCGGCTGCAAAGGACAGGCCGTAAGGAACGAGATTTTCCGCGAATGACGTCAAATAAAATCCCAGAAGCGAAGTTATGATCTCAACTGCGCCTGTCATAGTTGCAATGATCAGAGCTTTAAATTTGCCGATGTTCTGATTAAAAAGGAATAAGGCGACGAGAAATCCTTCAGGAGCGTTCTGCAGACCAATGGCGAAAGCAATCAGATTTCCTGTCTCTGACTGCTCTGATGCATAGCTGACACCTACAGAAAGTCCTTCCGGCAGATTATGCATCGTGATCGCAGCGATAATCAGGAACGCCTTTTCGTCAAATTGTATGCCGTATTTTGAATGCTCAAGGTCTATATGGGGGATTTTTTTTTCAAGTGTCGTCAGCACCAAAACACCGAGAAAGAGTCCGGCAAAGACCTCAAGAAACCCTCCCTGATTCAGCGCTTCAGGAAGCAGGCTCATCATGGATGCAGCCATCATGATGCCTGCGGTGAAAGCAAGCAGAATATCTCTCCACCTGTGTGTAATCGTATTTTGCAGGAACAGGATAGGAAGAGCCCCGAGTCCTGTAGCAAGGGCAGACAGTGTGCTGCCGAGTAAAACTTCTGTCATGTTACTGCTCCTTTTTTAAACGGATCTATGTTAGCCATATTATAGCTGATTTTGTCTGTGAAAAGATAGACTTTGCACCTGTTTGATGACGAAGCAGAGAAAAAATGAAGGAGAATGATTGATTTGAGGAGGGGGCGGTGTCAAATTGTGTCGCAAGGACGGCGATTCTCTCTCTTTACGATATTTGAAATTTCTGATAAGTTAAAGATAACGATATTGATCATGCACAACAGGGGGAATGGAGATGCAGTACCGGAGGCTTGGGAGATCGGGGTTAAAAGTTAGTGAAATCAGTCTTGGAAGCTGGCTTACATTTGGGAAAACAGTAGATGAGCGGGCAGCATCTGAAATTATCCATAGGGCCTATGAAGCGGGCATCAACTTTTTCGACAGTGCCAACGTATATGAACGCGGGAAAGCAGAATTCGTCATGTCAAGGGCGCTTAAATCATTTCCGCGCGACTCTTATGTCCTTACGACAAAAGCGTTTTGGCCGATGGGAGACGGGCCGAACGACAGAGGGCTTTCAAGAAAGCATATTATGGAACAGGTTCATGCGAGTCTAAAGAGAATGGACCTTGACTATGTCGATATTTTTTATTGCCACCGCTATGACCAGGAAACGCCTCTTGATGAAACGCTGAGGGCAATAGACGACTTGATCCGCCAGGGAAAAGTTCTTTATGCAGGGGTCAGCGAATGGACGGCTGCGCAAATTCAGGAAGCGCTCAGTGTATCAGACCGTTATCTTCTTGACAGAATCGTCGTCAATCAGCCGCAATATAATATGTTTCACCGGGATATTGAAGAAGAAATCATCCCTATGTGCGAAAATGCCGGTGTATCTCAAGTTGTCTGGTCACCGCTTGCTCAGGGAATCCTGACAGGAAAGTATAAAGAGGGGCTAATCCCGAAAGGCAGCCGTGCTTCAGGTGAAAACGTCAATTCATGGATGAAGCAGATCTTAAATGATATGGTGAACCGCAAAGTAGAGCTGCTCGATCAGCTCGCAAAAGAGCACGACATCACACTTGCCCAGCTTGCCCTTGCATGGACCCTGCGCCAGCATAACGTTGCAAGCACCCTTGTCGGTGCATCTCATCCTGATCAGATCGCTGAAAATGCAAAAGCATCTGATGTAGCTTTAGGCTACAGCACCCTGCAGAGGATTGAGGAAATTATTACAAGCTGACAGGATACATAGGCAAATGCAAATGAGAGTGACAGGCGATCCTGTCACTCTTTCTTTGTGTTTTAATGATGCCTCAGGCTTTTGGCTCTGTCAGAGGGAGCATAATTGTTACTTCGGTGCCTTTGTTTGGCACACTTTTAATTGATATCGTGCCTTTGTACATGGTGATGATGCGTTTGCATACGACAAGACCAAGTCCTGTTCCAGTATCCTTCATCGTAAAGAAAGGGTGGAAAAGTTTGGACTGAACTTCCTGCGGCATGCCTTTGCCTGTATCCGTTACTTTAATTTGCGCATTGCCATCGAACTTCCTGACAGCTATCGTCACTTTTCCTTCCTGCTTATCTATCGCTTCCAGAGCGTTTTTTACAAGATTCAGAAGGACTTGCTTTATGTGATCTTTTGTACAGAAAATATAAAGCGGTTCTTTATTCAGCTTTAAATCCAATTCTGTGTTGTATAAGTTGGCTTCTGATCCAAGGAGCGGAGACAATTCCAGGATGATCGCATTCAGATCATTTACAGCATGGTGATGGGCTGTTGGTTTTCCGAGGACTAAAAATTCACTTACAATTTCATTAATGCGCTGAATTTCGATGTCAATGACAGAAAAATAATATTGATCCTCTGAATCTTTGTATTTTTCCTGAAGCAGCTGGATAAACCCTTTGATTCCCGTAAGAGGATTCCGGATCTCATGTGCGGTGCTTGCAGCGAGTGTTCCGACAAGCTCGACTTTCTGTGCATCAATCTGGCTTTGTTCCAAGAGAGCACGCCTCTTCAGCAAGTAATTCTGAATGAGAATGTAAATGATGTTCATCAGACCGAAAACAATCAGCATGTACACCGCAATGTCTTTCGTATGATCAGCCGTGATGACGGTTTCAGGGAAGCCTTCAAGTTTCCAGGGGATCTGATCTAAATAAACGCGTACAGGTTCGATGCTGCCGGTCGGTTCTGAGCGGCCTGCAGTGAAAATCGTGTGATCGCTGCCATTTATGACACTTATCGTCAGTCTCGGGCTGATCACGTTCATGATGTTCTGAAGATAATCGACTTTAACCGCTGCTACAAGCAGACTCCTGACTTCTCCTTCATCATCAAGTACGGGAGTGCCGATGGAAACGATATAATCACCTGTTATGTTTCCGAAATAAGCATCTGAAACTTTCGACTGTTTTGTAGCCAGGGCACTTTGGAAGAACGCGCGGTTTGATATGTTGACAGATTTCATCAGTTTTGACGTTCCGGCTGTTATTTCACCGTTCTTTTTCACATAATAAAGACCGGAAAAGCGGGGTTCCTGGCTGTGCGCTTCATTCAGAATGCGCTGGATTTTTGCTGTGTCCGTTTCTTCTTCAAGAATGAGGGACATTGTTTCAAGCCTCGCTTTTGTATCCTGTATCAGATTATCAATTTGATTTTTGTGAATGGTAATTAAAAACGCTGCCTCTTCCCTGTGTTCATCCATGATTTTATCCTTTTGATACAAATAAATGCCTGTGTTGATCAAAAGGGAGGGGATAAGCACGATTAAAAAATAGACGGCAGCTTTTCTGTAGTGTGCAGAATCTTTCAGCAAGTTAATCGCCCCAGTTTGATATTGCCGATTAGGCATACTTTCAATTATATACCATTTACATGTTTTCTACTAGGAAGGAAGAATTGGGAAAAGCGTTGTGAGAACCTTGAAACCATCTATTGAAGAAATAGGACTTTTTATGTATGATGGAAAGAAAAGGGAAGAGTTTTCATGGAAAATGCTGCCTTATTAGAAGGAAATAATCCTTCTAAATTGCACGAATGAGCTCTTCTTGACAGCAGAAAACAAAGTCTGTATTATTAATAGTTAGAATTCAAGATATTTAGTTATCGAAGGATTGATGAAAAGTGGAAAATACACAAACAGATATTGAACAGTCACTAAAGCTATTTATCGTACTGTCACGTGCTCACCGTGCCATTAACGATCAAGTGAATAAACAGATTACAAGCTTTGGACTTAATCCGACGGAATTTGCCGTACTGGAGTTGCTGTATCACAAAGGCGATCAGCCCCTGCAGCAAATCGGCGGGAAAATTCTCCTTGCAAGCGGAAGCATCACCTATGTAGTCGATAAGCTGGAACAAAAACAGCTGCTGACTAGAAAGGCGTGCGAAAAAGACCGCCGTGTGACGTTTGCTCAAATCACCGAAAACGGAAAACAGCTGATTGAACGCATTTTTCCTGCTCATCAGGAACGGTTGAATGAGATTGTCGGCATATTATCGGAAGAGGAAAAGCAGACTGTCATTGATCTTATGAAAAAAGTCGGATATCATGCCCGCGACAGTCATGAGTGAAAATGCTGGGATAAAGTCAGATAGCCAAAGAAAAATCCGGACTGGGAGTTAATTAGTCCGGATTTTTTTCTGTTGGTATAAAAGCCTTTGTGATTGGCAATTGATGTCACAGACACTCGATTGAGACGGGAGAGTGCTACCACATTTGAGGTGAAGACCCCCGCAAAAGTGGCGCCATTCAGTAGAGTGCTGCCACATTTGAGGTGAAGACCCCCATAAAAGTGGCGCCATTAAGGAGAGTGCTGCCACATTTGAGGTGAAGACCGCTGGAAAAGTGGCGCCACTCACGAGAGTGCTGCCACATTTGAGGTGAAGACCCCCGTAAAAGTGGCGCCAATCGCAAGAGTGCTGCCACATTTGAGGTGAAGACCGCTGCAAAAGTGGCGCCATTCAGTAGAGTGCTGCCACATTTGAGTTGAAGACCCCCGCAAAAGTGGCGCCATTCAGTAGAGTGCTACAACTTAGAGTTGAAGACCCCCGCAAAAGTGGCGTCACTCACGAGAGTGCTGCCACATTTGAGTTGAAGACCCCGTAAAAGTGGTGCCACGCGCCTGAGTGCTGCCACGTTTCATATGAATACCCTGTAAAAGTGGCGGAACTCGTCGCAGTGGCGCCATTTCTCCTTAACCTTGCCTGTACGTTCAATCAATTAATATTTCAAACAAAAAAACGCCTGCAATCAGGCGCTTTTTACTGGTTTTGTTCAATTGGAAGAATCAGAATTTCAACACGGCGGTTTTTTTGCTGGCCGGCGTCTGTTGCATTGTCGGCAACGGGGTTATATTCACCAAATCCTTTGGCGGAAAAGGCTCTTGGATCAAGCTTTTCATTTTCGAGCAAGAGCTTCATGAAATTCACGGCTCTCATTACGCTCAAATGCCAGTTAGAATCATAGTCCGCATTGGAGATCGGAACATTGTCTGTATGGCCGCTCACGATAATATTTCTCGGAGGATTCATGACGAGCAGATTTGAAATTTCTTTTGCCAGTTTCTCATCTTTGCCTCGGATGGCTGATTCGCCTGAATCAAAAAAGATATCGTTCAGAATCGTAATCAGCAGACCTTCATCTGTAAGGGTCGTTTTGAGCTGGCTCTCGAGGTTGTTTGCTTTAATATATGCATTTACTTTTTCCTGAATTTCTTTAAGCTTTTTCTGTTCCATTTCTTTTTGTGCTTCCTGCTGATCCTCTTTTACTTCCTTTTTATCATCCAGCTGCTCCATATCCCCGTCCGGCACAGGGCTTGGATATTCAAGGACTCCTGTTCCGCCTGTAAATGTGCTGTTGAATGCGCGGGCAAGCATCTGGAATTTCTGCGCATCAACGGAGCTCATGGCAAACAGGACAATAAAAAGGGCAAGGAGCAGGGTCAGCAGGTCTGCATATGGCAGCAGCCAGGACTCATCAACATGCTCTTCTTCATGCTTCTTTTTTTTCTTTCTAGCCATCGAGCTTCTCTCCCTCAGCGAGCAGCCCGTCCCTTTCGTGAGCTGGAAGGTAGGTTGCGAGTTTTTGCTCAATCGCTTTTGGAGCCTGTCCTTCAAGCACTGACAGCACCCCTTCAATCATGACGTGCTTTACTTTAGCTTCCTGCTTTGATTTTCTCTTAAGTTTATTTGCGAATGGATGCCAGAGGACATAACCCGTAAAAATCCCCATTAATGTGGCAACAAACGCTGCTCCTATTGCTTTTCCGAGCTCATCTGTATTATCCATATGGGAGAGTGCGGCAATGAGGCCGACAACTGCTCCGAGCACTCCGAGAGTAGGTGCGTACGTGCCCGCCTGGGAAAAGATTGATGCGCCGGCAAGATGCCTTTCTTCCATTGCATCAATTTCCTCCGTCATGACGTCACGGATAAACTCAGCGTTCTGACCGTCTACAGCCATGCTCAGTCCATTCTTTAAAAACGGATCTTCCACATCTGCAATTTTTGCTTCAAGGGCAAGCAATCCTTCGCGCCGTGCTACTTGAGCCCATTCAGAAAACATAGGAATCAATTCCTGAATGCTGAGCGATTGCTGCTCTTTGAAAATAACCCCAAAGAGCTTTGGAACTCTTTTAATCTCGCTTGTCGGAAAAGCAGTGACAACCGTGGCAATTGTTCCTGCAATGATGATGAGCAGAGCTGCCGGATTGAGGAGTACAGCAGGACTGACCCCTTTCATGAACATGCCGACGCCGACTGCGATAATGCCTAACAATAATCCAATGAGGGACGTTTTATCCATAGAATTCACCAAATCCTTTTTCGAAACTAGTTCTTATTAGTAATATCGTCTGTTTTTCTTTAACTTTAAGGAAAGTTTCAAAAAGAGATAGAAAGGATTCAGCACTTTTTTCGCGAATAGTAAACCGTGGCAGGCAATAATTAATAGATGAAAGCGGGGACCATACATATGAAATTTCAGGATTATACATACAGCCGTCCTGTGAAAGAAGAAGTAGAAGCTTCCTTCCACGAAGCACTGGAGCTGTTCAAACAGGCGGAAACACTGGAGAAGCAGGAAGAAGCACTGGAGAAGATAGGAGAAATCAGGGGGCATGTTTCAACGGCATTCAACCTCTGTTCCATCCGTCATACGATTGATACGAATGATGAGTTCTATAAGGAAGAACAGGACTATCTGGATGAGCTGGATCCTCATATTAAAGCGCTGGAAACGGAGTTTTACAAAGCTCTTACAGGTTCAAAATTCAGAAACAATCTTGAAGAAAAGTACGGCAGACAGCTGTTCCTTCTTGCTGATGCCCAGCTGAAAACATTCTCCCCTGAAGTACTTGCAGATCTTCAGCAGGAAAATAAACTGGTGACGGAATATACAAAACTTGTTGCCTCTGCAAAAATTGATTTTGACAGCAAAGAGTATACACTCGCCCAGATTGAACCGCTTCTCGAAGCAAAGGAGAGGGACATACGGAAACGCGCTTCTGATGCCTATTTTGGATTTTTTGCAGAGAACGGTGAAAAGTTCGATGACATTTTCGATAAATTGGTTAAAGTCCGAACGTCGATTGCCAAAAAACTTGGTTTTTCCAATTTTACAGAGCTTGGGTATCAGCGCATGCAGCGTGTGGATTATAATGCTGAGATGGTGAAAAACTTCCGTGATCAGATTCAGGAATATATTGTTCCGATTGCAACGGATCTCCGCAAAAGGCAGCAAAAACGGCTTGGTTTGGACAAGCTTGAGTTTGCAGATGAAAAACTTGCATTCACAACAGGAAATGCAGCGCCAAAAGGCGATGCAGAATGGATCATTTCTCACGGGAAGAAAATGTATGAGGAATTATCACCTGAAACAAATGAGTTCTTTGATTTTATGATCGAGAAAAACCTGATGGATCTGCTTGCCCAAAAAGGCAAAGCCGGCGGCGGATACTGCACGTATATTGAAGATTACAAGTCCCCTTATATCTTTGCGAATTTTAACGGGACAAGCGGGGATATTGATGTGCTCACACATGAAGCAGGACATGCGTTTCAAGTTTATATGAGCCGTCATTTCAATCTGTCTGAATATCATTTCCCGACCTATGAAGCGTGCGAAATTCACTCAATGAGCATGGAGTTCTTCACATGGCCATGGATGGAATCCTTCTTTAAGGAAGATGCGGAGAAGTATAAGTTCAGCCACTTGAGTGCAGCTCTTCAGTTCCTTCCATATGGAGTAGCTGTAGATGAGTTCCAGCACTTTATCTATGAAAATCCGGAAGCTTCTCCGCAGGAACGCAAACTTGCCTGGAGAGATATGGAGCGGAAGTATTTGCCGCACCGTGATTACGGAGACAACGAATTCTTAGATGGCGGAGGCTTCTGGCAGCGTCAGGGCCATATTTACAACTCGCCATTTTACTACATCGATTATACGCTTGCTCAAATCTGCGCTCTTCAGTTCTGGAAAAAAATGCACGAAGATAAAGATGCCGCATGGGCAGATTACCTTCATCTCTGCAAGCAGGGCGGAAGCAAGTCGTTCCTTGAGCTGGTGGAGGATGCGCGTTTAATTTCTCCATTTGAAGATGGCTGTGTGCAGTCTGTTACAGGAGAGATCAGGGAGTGGCTTGATCAGGTGGATGATACGAAGCTGTAATCTTTAAACCGTCAGCGGTAAGCTGGCGGTTTTTTTAGTCTAATGAATGAAGTGAATTTCAGCACAAAGGCTGAGCAAAGATGAAGACAAAAAACCTATACTTGAAAAGGTGATTGATTAACCGCCGGCAGTAACCGAAAAATTCTGCCGCATCAGTTTATTACTATTAAGGGAATAGGTGGCCAAATGAAATTCCTCCACATTAAAATGCACGCAAAAAACCTTTTAAAGCTCAAAGAATTTTACACAGAACCACTGAGTATGAACTTAATCTCCGAAGACTCTGACTCCTTTACTGTTCAGTCTGGAAAAACGCTTTTGACGTTCACACATTCAGAGAAATCCGCATATTACCATCTCTGCTTTAGGGTAAATGAGTTCTTTTTTGACATGATGGCCGAAAGACTGCCTTTGCTTTCAAATGAACAAGGCGAAGAAATTATGGATTGGAAAGGGAAACAGGCTTACTTTTACGATTCTGAAGGCAACATACTGGAAATGGTTGTAAGGGAGGAGATCTGCGAAAAACGGAATGGCTGGTTTGATGTCTCTGAAGTAGGTATGCCATGCACCTGTGTCAAGAACATGCAGGAGGATTTAAATTTTTTGAAGGATATCCATAACGGGGAAGACCGCATGTTTTCATTCTATGGGGATCATTACGGTTCATTTGTTCTTGTGAATCAGGGGAGGCCGTGGTTCCCAACTCAAAGAGGGGCAGAAATCCACCCGCTTGAGATTGAAATAGAGGACCGGATAGAAATTGAATTCCTTCACCCGGTCTATCCATATAAGATTAAAGCAAAAAAAAGAGCTGAATTCCTGTGAATTCAGCTCTTATCAATGTTTAACCTTGTGTTACTGTCAGCGTATCATGGTCAAGCGTTAAAGTAAGTTCTGAGATTTGGCTGCCGTCAAGCAGTACATCGGCAATGGCATCTTCTACATGCTCCTGAATGACTCTGCGGAGCGGGCGGGCACCAAAGGCAGGATGGTAGCCGAGCTCTGCTATTTTTTCTTTTGCTTCATCTGTGATGTTCAGCTTAATGTGCTGTTCATTGAGCGTTTCCTGAAGCTCATCAAGCATAATGTCTACGATTTGCAGCAAATCTGTTTTTTCCAGAGACTTAAATTCGATGATGCTGTCAAAACGGTTGAGAAATTCAGGTTTAAAAAATGACCCAAGTGACTCAAGCAATGAGCTTTCGTTCAGTGCTTCGCTGTTTCCGAAGCCAACTGTAACTTTCTTATGGCCGGCTCCGGCATTGCTTGTCATAATAATGACGGTATCTTTAAAGCTTACCGTTCTGCCCTGGCTGTCTGTCAGGCGGCCATCCTCCATGACTTGAAGGAACATATGCTGCACATCGGGATGCGCTTTTTCAATTTCATCAAGCAGGATGATGCTGTACGGGTTGCGGCGGACTTTTTCGGATAGCTGTCCTGCTTCCTCATGGCCGACATAGCCCGGAGGTGATCCGATAATTTTTGAGACAGAGTGTTTTTCCATATATTCACTCATGTCCAGGCGGATCAGTGAATCACGCGTACCGAACAGCTCGGATGCAAGGGTTTTAGTCAATTCCGTTTTTCCGACTCCTGTAGGGCCGACGAACAGGAATGAACCGATTGGACGCTGTTTTGATTTCAACCCTGCCCGGCTTCTTCTGATTGCCTTTGCCACTTTCTTTACGGCTTCCTCCTGACCGATGACTTTACCGGAGAGCTTGCTTTCAAGGTTTTTCATTTGCGCCTGCTCATCTTCCTGCAGCTTGCCTATAGGAATGCCTGTTTTCTTTTCGATAATGGCCGCAATATCTTCTGCTTCCACTACTGCATGTGATGTTGTCTGCATGCTTTCAAGCTTTATCTCCTCGTCACGCAGTTTAGCTGCAAGCTCATAGTTTTCTTCTTTAGTAGCCTGTGCTTTCTTTCGTGCGATCTCAGCGAGTTTTTCGCTGATATCTTCACCGCCGCCTGACTGAAGGTTCTTTTTAGATCCCGCTTCATCAAGAAGATCGATGGCTTTATCTGGCAGGTAACGGTCCTGGATATAGCGGTGCGATAGCATAACAGTTGCTTTAATCGCATCTTCCGAATAAGAAACTTCATGGTATTTTTCGTATTTGTCCTGGATGCCTTTCAAAATCTCGATGGCTTTTTCCAGTGAAGGCTCTGTAACCATGACAGGCTGGAAGCGGCGTTCAAGAGCTGCATCCTTTTCAATCTGCCGGTATTCTTTCAGAGTAGTGGCTCCGACAACCTGCAGCTCTCCGCGCGCAAGTGCCGGTTTTAAAATGTTGCCTGCGTCCATTGAGCCTTCTGCTGAACCCGCGCCTACAAGCTGGTGTATTTCATCTATAAATAGAATGATGTTTTTCTTTTGCTGAAGTTCTGAGATCAGCTGCTTCATTCTCTCTTCAAATTGCCCTCTGACCCCGGTGTTTGCTACAAGTGAAGCAACATCAAGAAGATAGACTTCCTTGTTCTTAAGTTTCGCCGGAACATCGCCCTCTGCAATTTTAAGAGCAAAGCCCTCTACTACAGCCGTTTTGCCGACACCCGGCTCTCCAATCAAAACAGGGTTGTTTTTGTTTCTTCTGTTCAGTATCTCAACTAATCGTTCAACTTCCGCATCTCTGCCGATGACAGGATCAATCACGCCGGCTTTGGCCGCATGTGTCAGGTTGCGTGCCAGCTGATCAAGGATCCCGTTTGCGCCTTGTTTTTGTGCCGTTTGTTCAGCACGCGGACCGAATGGCTGTGATGGCGGAACATGATCGAATCCTCCGCTTGGAACGGCGCTTCTGTACTGAGCGTAGCAGTCAGAGCAGATCATGACTTGATGGCGCTCCTGGTTGATTTGCATAGTTAAATGAACAGATGCTTTCTTAGCTTGACAGTTTTGACATAGCATAGTGAAAACCTCCATACAGTAAATTTATGTTTGACTTTGACTATCTTTGACTTTTGGTTAGTAGAAAAATCATCTCAAGTGGATGATCTTGATTCTTATTATAGTTTGACCTATTTTGACTTTCAAGTATTTTGCTTTACCTTTTTTTTCATTTCAGGATTGAGCCATTCCTTTCCTCAAACAGTGACAATCTGTCCTTCTTTCCTGGCACCTTGTCTCATATACATATGAAAAGACCAGGGTTCGTATCGGAGGCATAACAATGAAGAAACAGTGGTTTCAGGTCGTGCAGATAGCAGCTGTATATGTTGGAACGGTAGTAGGGGCAGGATTTGCCACCGGCCGGGAGATTGTTGAATTTTTTACGCAGTATGGCGTTTATGGAATGTTTGGCATTCTTTTATGCGGTTATTTCTTTATGCATCTTGGCTCCAAAATAATGATTATTTCAAAACGGATAGGTGCAAATTCGTATCAGGACCTTAATTTTTTCCTGTTCGGAAAATCATGCGGTACAGTCGTGAATCTATTTATGCTTGTCGTTTTGTTCGGGGTTACGTCTGTCATGCTTTCAGGGGCGGGCGCTATTTTCGAAGAGCAGCTTAACCTTTCAAGCCGGTTTGGCGTTATGCTGACGATTGCGCTGACGCTGATTGCCATGTCATTTGGGTCAAAGGGTCTTTTCAGCGTGAATATCATTGTTGTGCCGATGCTGATTTTGTTCAGTGTTCTTGTGGCAGCCTCATCTTTTGATGCCCATTCGGCAAAGAGTCTCATGTCCGGTCATTCATCCTTTAAGTGGATCATCTCTGCCGTTTCGTACGCGGCGTTTAATCTTGCTATGGCGGAGGCTGTGCTTGTCCCGCTTGCAAAGGAAATTGAGGATGAACGAACGGCAAAATGGGGCGGGATTGCAGGCGGAGCCATTCTCACATTTATTTTGCTCAGCAGTCATTTTGCGCTGTCTTCATTGCGGGATGTCATCTCCTACGACATCCCGATGGCAGAAGTCATGAAGGCATCTGTGTTTTCGCTTTTTATCATTTATATTCTTGTGATCTACGGGGAAGTGTTTACATCTGTAATCGGGAACCTGTTCGGTCTCGAGCGCCATCTAGTAAGCGTCGTTCCTCTTCCTGGCATGTTGATTATTGCCTTGCTGCTGTGCGGTGCGTTTTTTATCAGCCTGATTGACTACAGCTCGCTGATTGCGGTCTTGTACCCGGTTTTCGGTTACATGAGCCTCATCTTTCTCCTCTTGCTAATGGTCAGAAAAGCTCCGCCTTCCGGGAACGAAAACAAATTTTAAATAGGCAGAATAATAAAACGATTCAAACATAATAGCTTGATTTTCGTCATATTTATGAAGAAAACAACACGTAGGATTGTTTGACTGGTGACAGTCTTCATATTATGATGGTTTATATTCAGAATTTTTTATATTTTTTCGGGAGAGGTGATTGATGGGGTAATACCTTCATGACAGGGTTTCACCATCTATTATTTAAAGATTGAACTTTTCCGGGAGGTGACTCCTTTTTCGTTTCTGCGAAAAAGGGAATTTATTTGGACATAGTCAATTTGTTCATAATTGCGGTTTTAATTGCTGCGACTGCCTTTTTTGTAGCGTCTGAGTTTGCCATTGTAAAAATCCGGAGTTCCCGTCTGAATCAGCTTATTGAAGAAGGCAACAAACAGGCCCTCTCAGCAAAGCGGGTGACGGATAATCTGGATGAGTATTTATCAGCCTGTCAGCTGGGAATCACGATTACCGCACTTGGACTTGGGTGGCTCGGGGAACCTGCGGTAGGGAAGCTTCTTCAGCCGGTTTTTGAAAAGCTGAATCTACCAAGTGCAGCTGCACACTTTTTTGCGATTGCTTTTGCTTTTGCCATTATTACCTTCCTGCACGTAGTTGTCGGAGAACTTGCTCCGAAAACAGTCGCGATCCAAAAAGCAGAAAGGGTCACCCTGGCTTTTTCAAAACCGCTTATTGCATTTTACAGGCTGATGTTTCCGGCGATCTGGCTTCTGAACGGCTCTGCCCGAATGCTCACTCAAGCCTTTGGACTTAAGCGGGTATCTGAACATGAACTCGCTCACAGCGAAGAAGAGCTCAGGATTCTTCTGTCTGAAAGCTATGAAAGCGGGGAAATCAATCAGTCGGAATATAAATATGTGAATAAAATTTTTAAGTTCGATGACCGCATTGCCAAAGAAATCATGGTGCCGCGCACACAGATTATATCGCTTGACAGTGATGAACCGCTGCAGGCACACCTTAAAATTATTAAAAGTGAAAAATATACAAGATACCCCGTTGTTGACGGAGATAAAGACCATATTATCGGGATGGTCAATATTAAAGAAATTTTCACCGATTTGTTTCAGTCAAAAAAACTTGAACAGTTCTCCCTAAGAACTTATATACGGCCTGTTATTCAGGTAACTCAGTCTGTACCTGTGCAGGAGCTGCTTTTAAAAATGCAGAGAGAGCATATTCATATGGCGATTCTTATTGACGAGTATGGAGGGACTGCAGGCCTTGTCACAGTAGAGGACATTCTCGAGGAGATCGTTGGAGAAATCCGTGATGAATTCGATGCGGATGAAGTGCCTCTCGTTCAAAAGATCAATGACGATCATTACATTATTGACGGCAAAGTCCTGATCAGTGAATTAAACGATCTTTTCGGCCTTGAGCTTGATGATTCAGATGTAGATACAATTGGCGGATGGATGCTGACTGAGAAATACGATATCCAAAAAGGAGAGCTTGTTGAACTCGGCTCTTACTCATTCAAGGTGAAAGATATGGAAAATCACCATATCCGCTATCTGGAAATGATCCGAAAAAAAAAGGAAGCTAGCGTGCCTGTCATTCAGGATGGAATCGCTGCCACCCAATAAAGATGCTGCGGCATCTTTTTTTTGTGCTAAATCACAAAGGCGGGGGCAAAATAAATAGTGAAATCTATTCAGCAAAGGAGCTGCGGGAGATGACTCAATCAAAAGGACAAAAACAGCGTCAATGGGACATCCGGAAGGAATCTCAAAATGAACACGGAAAAGTAAAATCCTTTAAAGAACTTGAACAAGAAGGAACTCAAAAAAAGCAGTAACGCAAAAAGGAATCCATTTAACGGATTCCTTTTCTTCTGTCTTAAAGCTGAAGTGACCGGTCATTTTTGCCGCATGCGAGCGCAAGTGATGCAAGCTCACGATTCAAGTGCTTTTTATCAAGGCTCAGCCAGTCTATCGTGTCAAGTCCTTCATAAATGTATTGAGAAAAAGACCAAATATCTTCTTTAATTTCCTCCCGGTTTGTTTCAGCAATCAGGATGAGCGCTTTTAAAATAGAGGCCATAACGGAAACATCCTCTTTTCCATAATGACGGATCTGATAAAAGCTTGTATACAGGTAATCATGAAAATCAGGCTTTGGCAGGATGACCCTAATTTTCCCTTCGCTGTCCCTGTGGTAGGGGGAAGGGGAATGATGTTTCCCGATTTTGATGAGGATCTGAGTAAGGTGCTCAATGCATGCAATGGCTGTTTCCGGGTCGTTTTTTCCTGGAGCGATGCCCCGCAAAGCGATTTCAGCAAGCTTCTGAATACCGAATTCAATGTCGTTTTTTGATTCATGATCGGCATTAAACGTGATGTATTTCAAGACATCTTCCGGGCGGATTTCTTTATTATCCGAAATAAGTGTCAAGAGTGGGATATCTTCATCTGCATACGCTCCCTGATCTCTGTGGAACTTTACGGCTGCTCCGTGTTTTGCGGCAAAGGAAACAAGTTCATCTACAGCGATGTCTTCAATATAGCCTTCATGTTCGCTTTTAACTTCAATCCCATCTTCGAAAGAGGGCTCTTTTTCAGTTCTTTTTTCTTCAGGTCTTTTCTTATCATCAATCGAGGCGAGTGTTTCTTTCGTGATGTTTGAAATCACGTTTCCTACTTTAATCCACTCAGTCATATGGTGAATCAGGAAGACGAACATGCCCACACATAAGAAGGCAACAAGAATTGCAAGGGTGGGTACTATAAAGTCGTTGCTCGTCTCATTTTCTCTCACCTGGTTGAGAAGCACGAGAGAATAAATATACCCTCCAACAAACACACCTAGCACCCGCTGTATTTTTGAATCGGTATTGAAATTATGCATGGTTCTTGGCGAGAAATTAGCCAAAAAGGTGGTCAGAACGACAAGGACAGATGAAAAGGTGATGGTTGTCATTGTAAGCAGCGAGGTGGAGGTTGCGCTCAAGATCGTGTGGGAGAGCTCTTTATCTGTCAGGAAGATGGAAGGGACATAGCTGAAATATCCTCGTGCAGCAAGGAATCTGTCAGCCGACATGCTGAGTATGGCAAGGATGAAGAAAAGGACGGCATAGGCAGCTGGCGTTATCCAGAAGTTTGATTTTACTTTTACAAGAGCAGGTTTGAGCGGCACGGCATTTCCTCCTTTAAAATAGATTGATGTAACAGACCGTTCGTGGTATAGTATGAACGGTAAAAAAAATGATAAAATCCGCGCATGTGCGTGCGGGAGAGGTTCTAGCACAACCCTCTATAAAAAACTAAGATCAAACAGCCAAATCTGCTGTTTTTTAGTTGAGGACTTACATGCTGGGCACTTCTGAACACTCAGGGTGTCTTTTCTTATGCCGATTTTTAGGAATCGGGTTGTGAAAGAATGCTCTCTTCTACTATGAGGAGGCAAAATATAATGAAAAATGAAAAAGCGCTTGTTGTCTTCAGCGGAGGACAGGACAGCACAACTTGCCTGTTCTGGGCGAAGAAGCAATTTAAAGAAGTGGAGGCCGTAACCTTCAATTACAACCAGCGTCATAAACTGGAAATTGATGTGGCCGAACAAATCGCAAAAGAGCTTGATGTGCGCCATCATCTGCTTGATATGTCTCTGTTAAACCAGCTGGCTCCAAATGCTCTTACAAGAGATGATATCGCCATTGAACATAAGGAAGGAGAGCTTCCGTCTACTTTTGTGCCGGGAAGAAACCTTCTCTTTTTAACATTTGCTTCAGTGCTTGCCAAACAAATTGGCGCAAAGCATATTGTGACAGGGGTATGTGAAACGGATTTCAGCGGATATCCAGATTGCCGTGATGTATTTGTAAAGTCATGCAATGTAACAATCAATCTGGCCATGGATGATCAGTTTGTCATCCATACTCCGCTTATGTGGATTGATAAGGCCGAAACATGGAAGCTTGCAGATGAGCTTTCAGCCCTTGAATATGTAAGGGATAAAACACTTACATGCTACAACGGTATTATCGCAGACGGGTGCGGAGAATGTCCAGCCTGCCGCCTCCGTAAAAAAGGGCTTGACGAGTATATTTCAGCCAAAGGGGGAGAGGCTTCATGATCCAGCAAATGTATCCGCAGACACTGCATCCCTATACGTTTGAACTTAACAAAGATATGCAGCTGTCAGCAGCACACTATGTGCCTAAAGAAGAAGCGGGCAAATGCCGGCGCCTTCATGGCCACACGTACTTTATCAATGTAACGGTAGCAGGAGACGAGCTTGACGAATCAGGATTTCTCATAAATTTTGCCCATATCAAGCAGCTTGTGCATGACCGTTTTGATCATACCATCTTAAATGAACATGACGTTTTTAATGATGAAGATCCAAATAAATTCCCTACGACAGAAGTGGTAGCGCGAACAATCTGCGAAATGATTCAGCAGCATTTGGACAGTCTTTCCCACAAACCGAAATGTGTTGGAGTATTTGTCCGTGAAACCCCGACAAGCTACGTCATGTATCGTCCAAAGCTGGTGAAAAAAGGATGAAGAAGTTTCCGGTTTTGGAGATTTTCGGCCCGACTATCCAGGGAGAAGGCATGGTCATCGGCCAGAAGACGATGTTTGTCAGAACGGCGGGATGCGATTATTCCTGCAGCTGGTGTGATTCTGCTTTCACATGGGATGGTTCAGCTAAAGATGACATCAGGCAGCTCACTGCAGAACAAATCTGGAACGAGCTGTCTGAACTGGGAGGAGATCTTTTTTCCCATGTTACGATTTCCGGCGGGAACCCGGCTTTGCTCGTTCACTTATCAGAGCTGGTTGACCTGCTGCATGAGAAGGAGATAAAGGTTGCCATCGAAACGCAGGGCAGCCGTCTTCAGCCATGGTTTTCCAAAATTGATGATTTGACCATTTCACCTAAACCTCCAAGCTCGGGAATGAGCACGGATTTCGATAAACTGAAGGAAATCATCGATTATCTGGACATAGAAAACAGGCTTGGTCATGCGAGTCTTAAAGTGGTCGTTTTTGATGAAGCAGACCTTGAATTTGCTAAAAAAGTGCACATCACGTATCCAGAGCTTCCATTCTACATTCAAGTAGGCAATGATCTTGTGCAGGAAACTAGCGACGACAAGCTGATTGGACATCTGCTGTCCAGATACGAATGGCTGATTGAACGGTCAGCAAAAGAAAAAGAGCTTAACAGTGCCCGTATTCTGCCTCAGCTCCATACGCTCGTATGGGGAAATAAAAGGGGAGTTTAACATAGAAAGGACGTATAAAATGGCTGGAAGAATAGATTCAGAACTGACAGATGTAACTTTGCTCGGAAATCAGGGGACAAACTATTTGTTTGAGTACAGCCCTGAGATCCTTGAGTCATTTGATAATAAGCATGTGAACCGTGATTACTTTGTAAAGTTCAACTGCCCGGAGTTTACAAGTCTTTGCCCGAAAACAGGACAGCCTGATTTCGCGACCATTTACATCAGTTACATTCCTGACAGGAAAATGGTGGAAAGTAAATCACTGAAACTTTATTTGTTCAGCTTCAGAAATCACGGAGATTTCCATGAAGACTGCATGAATATCATTATGAATGATCTGATTGAACTTATGGATCCGCGCTATATTGAGGTCTGGGGCAAGTTTACACCGCGCGGCGGTATTTCCATCGACCCGTACACAAACTATGGAAAACCAGGGACAAAGTACGAGAAAATGGCGGAGCACCGCATGATGAACCACGATATGTATCCGGAGAAAATTGATAACCGATAAAAAAAATTACCGAGAAAATTTGCTTTTTATTTTCATACATGGTATGGTTTAAAAGAATTATTTTTGTTCGGTACGCAAGGAAAGACAAAGTTTACAACTTTTCGCCTTTTGTTATCACAAGAGCAAGGATAGTAATACAAAGTATGCTAAAGCATACGAGGAGGCAACAACAATGGAACAAGGTACAGTAAAATGGTTTAACGCAGAAAAAGGTTTCGGATTCATCGAGCGCGAAGGCGGAGAAGACGTATTCGTTCATTTCTCAGCTATTCAAGGCGAAGGTTTCAAAACTTTAGACGAAGGCCAAGCAGTTACTTTTGACGTAGAGCAAGGTCAACGCGGACCTCAAGCAACTAACGTTCAAAAAGCTTAATTGTTAAGCTGACATATAAAAACAGTCTCTTTTAAAGAGGCTGTTTTTTTTGCGCATTTTTATAGGGTAAATAAAAATCCGCCCGTTTTGCGGGCGGGGGACTTGCTGATTTATGGCTTATTTGTCTGGTGGTTTGAAACGGGTGACTTGTTTGCCTTTGGCTTTAAATTTTTCAGCCTGCTTTTAATGTAATCCTTGATCATGTCGCGTTTGCGCTTCAGGCGCTTATCACGGTTTTTCATGCGAATCACCATCCCATGCAGAAGAATTACGTGCACACTTCTATTATAACCCGGATTTGCATTGCGCGACATGGCAGTCTTGTATTTTTTATATGCGCATTGCCCCGAAAAAAACTTGCCGGTTGACCAATCGGCTGTCATGATGTAATATACTACTACAAGCTGCATTGTGCGTAATGATAATTAAGTTTTAACCTTTAAGCTGTAATAGGGAGTTTTACATCGCACCCGGAATGTCATGCCTCCATTTGCAGAGGAAGACAGGAAGGCTGCTGCAAACACCCACTTTGAGAAGTGGTGGTTTAAAACTTTCTTACGTGACTTACGGCAATTGTGGCTTCTATTTTTACCATTAAAACCAGTTCCTGTCTCAGGAACTGGTTTTTTGCTTATTTAAAGAAGTATGCAAACCTCAGCAAATCTCCTGAATCAGATGCGGCCCATTATTTTTAACTGAATTCACCTCAGAAGAGACTTCAAAAGCCTCCATTTGAGCTTCGTCAAAAGGTTTTAAAAACTGTCTTAAATAGTCCGGATCAGTATGCTTCGGGTTCAGCCAGCTTGATTCGTCCTCTTCTTTAAGGATCACAGGCATTCTGTCGTGGATTGTGCTCATTAGCCTGTTTGGCTCTGTTGTGATAACAGAGCATGAGTGGACGACTTTGCCCTCTTTCGACTTCCAGGATTCCCACAGCCCTGCCATTGCGAATGGCGCACCTGATTTCAGCTTTATCCTCATTGGGGTTTTTGTCCCTTCTTCACGCTTCCATTCATAAAATGAGTCTGCAGGAATGATGCATCTTTTTTTCATAAAGGCATTTCTGAAGCTTGGTTTCTCAGATAGCGTTTCGGCTCGTGCGTTAATGGTTTTATAGCCGATTTTTTCATCTTTTGCCCACGGCGGGATAAGACCCCACCGCAAGTAGCCCATTCTGTTTTGCTTTCCGTCGTTAATAACGGCTGCAACATGCTGCGAGGGGGCAATGTTGTAGCTTATGACGTATTGATCTTCCTCTATGGCTGCGCCAATCTGAAACCGTTCTACAAGTTCTGCGTATTCAGCAAAGAGCGTGTATCTTCCGCACATGGGGGACCGCCTCCTTTTATATGAAAATGATACCGTTATCATTCCCTCTTAGACAATAAGAAAACCGTTATCGTATAATGAAAGAAAGCATGAGCGGGAGGGGATTGCAGCTGGTCCATTTAAAAAGAGTACATTATACTGCGGGTCATCAAAACGGGGGATATCCTTATCATCTTCCTCTCTTTAAAGAATCTTTTGAATTATCCTTTGAAGCACCGGTCACTATCCTTGCGGGAGAGAACGGCACGGGTAAATCCACACTGCTTGAGTCGATTGCCCAGCATGCGGGCCTCATCAGGATTGCTTCTGAGGAGGAACAGGATATGAATGCTGAAATCAGAGCATTCACTAACCACCTTAAGATTACCTGGAGAGCAAAAACGAAAAAAGGCTTCTATTTGAAAGCAGATGATTTTCTGACATATGCGCGGAATGTGTCCAGAATGAGAGCTGAAGCAGAGAAAAGGGTTGAAGAAGTGGAGGAGGAATACCGGGGGAAATCCATTCTCGCGCGTCAGCTTGCTGCGTCACCTCACAAAAAAGCGATGGCGGAAATTCAGTCCTTATATGGAAGGGGACTTGATAACAGGTCCCACGGTGAGAGATTTTTATCTTTTTTTCAGTCCAGATTCCGGCCGAATGGCTTTTATCTTCTGGATGAGCCTGAAGGGCCGCTTTCTCCTATGAAGCAGCTGAGCTTCATCAGTATGCTGAAGGATATGACGGATGAGGGCTCTCAATTTGTTATTGCCACGCATTCGCCGATATTAATGGCATTTCCCGGTGCCATTCTTTACTCGCTTGATGAGTACCCGGTTTTAAGTGTTTCCTACGATGAACTGGAGCATGTGAAGATGACAAGAGATTTTCTGAACGCACCTGAACGGTACCTTAGACACTTATGAGACATTTGTCGAAATAGGCACTAATCATTGCCATTTTTCTAGTTCAAATGCTTTGTTTTTACCTCATTGCACCTGTAATTCCAGGTTTTTGTCGAATAGTGTTATGTATAATCACTTTTCGAGGAGGAACACAATGAGGAAAAAGCTTATGGGATTAATTGGAGCATCAGTACTTGGCGTCAGTGTCATGTTTCCGCTGAGCGGGGAAGCTGCACTTGGTGACAGAACCCTTGCAGAAGGAATGAGCCATTCAGATGTGAAAGAACTTCAGGAGCATCTTTTATCAAAGAGTGTTTATCCTTATTTTGAGGAAACAGGCTACTTTGGCCCGATAACTAGAGAAGCGGTAAAAGATTTTCAGGAGAAAAGCAGAATCAAAGTGGACGGAATTGCCGGCCCGCAAACGCTGCAGAAAATAAAAGTGCTTCGCTACGGCGATATGGGAAAACCGGTTACAGATCTTCAGCTCTTACTGAAGGAATGGGGTTTTTACTCAGGCATTGCTGACGGCATGTATGGAAACGGAACCAAAAATGCAGTGGCAAGCTTCCAGCAGAACTACGGTCTTGGAAGCGATGGAATCGCCGGACCGAAAACCTTTGCAAAACTGAAGCAGAGATCATGCGGTGTTTCCGGAACAGTTAAAGAGCTCTCTGTTACGAGTACAGCATATACAGCATCGTGTGAAGGATGTTCAGGCGTGACGAAAATGGGTGTTGATCTGAACAAGTATCCGGAAGCAAAAGTGATTGCCGTAGACCCAAACGTTATACCAATCGGTTCAACAGTCGAAGTTGAAGGCTACGGAAAAGCAATTGCCGCTGATATCGGAGGAGCAATAGACGGAAATAAAATCGATGTTTTCATCGCCAGTCAAAGCAGTGCTGTTAACTGGGGAAGAAAAACGGTAAAGATTAAAGTGTATCAATAATTGTACATAAAAAAATCCGCTGTCTTTCAGCGGATTTTTTCTGTTTTTAACGCCAGTGTCATATAAAGCTCATCAACGTATTCTCCGTCTACCTTTAAAGCATTCGCATACTCTCCGTACTGGACAAAGCCGAGAGACCTGTATAAGGCGATGGCCCCTTTATTTTCAGCTCCCACTGCAAGGTCTGCTTTTTCAATAGCAGGGTTTTCTTTTATGCGGTCCAAAAGATACGTTAGCAGGCTTTTTCCCGCGCCGTTTCCTCTGGCAGAAGGGGATATGTACATGCTCAGGATCTGTCCTCTGTGTTTCATTTTATGAAGAGGCTCCTGCTTGAACGCGGTTATGCCGGTAAGCTCCCTGCCGGAAAACGCCCCTGCAATGAATTGAGAGCCGGATGGCCTGATTTCATCCATCAGTTCTTCAATTGATTTTTTCTTTTCAATTTCATAGGCAGAGGCAAAATGAAACGGCAGCTCCTCCAGTGCCTGCAGACGCAAACTTCTGTACTGTTCAGTGTCTTCCAGTGTCAGCAAACGGAAATCCATGGCGGTCACCTCATTTAGTCGTTACAGAGTAGTATTGGTTAAAAAGAGCTTCCTCATGAGCTCAAGCATAAAAAACAGCCTGAAAGAAAAAATTCTTCCAGGCTGCAAATTTTAAAGAGAAAAGATAGTATATCATTTTTGTGCTGTTGTAAAGCTCCAGCGCCTAACTCCTCGGCCAGAACGGATCCGGCGTAAAAAGCAACCCCGGCTTTTTACGCCGGATCCTTTTCTGTCCTTCGGAGCTGAGCAAGGCGCTTCCGCATTTCTTAGTGCAGTTGTTCTTTCACGATTTTATAATTTTTATGATTGACGACCGTACGTCTTTCAAGATCCAAATCACGGAAATTCTCCATATACGTCAAGTCTACAATCACTGAATTTTCATTAACTTTCTCTACGATTCCGCGTAAACCGTCTCTGAATTCAATCACATTGCCTACTTTAGCGATTTTCATTTCCTCTCTCCTTCTCTATACAGATCCCCCATTAGGACTATTTAACATTATTTTTACAGGTAAGTAAAGGCTTTCAGGCAAAATTGTGCAAGAATTTCGAAAAAACAGGCAGGCAGATTGGATGAACAGCAAGTGCCGAACATGTTATAGTAGTATAAAATCAGCATGGAAAGAGGCGGATCAACGTGGTTTCATCAGGACTTGTCCTAGAAGGGGGAGGCATGCGCGGTGTTTACACCGCAGGCGTGCTTGAATATTTTATGGAAAAAGAATTATATTTTCCTTATGTCATTGGAGTTTCTGCCGGGGCATGTATGGGCGCTTCTTACGTCTCCAGGCAAAGGGGAAGAAACAAAACAGTAAACATCGAGTATGTCAGCCACCCCCGCTATTTATCGCTCGGAAATTATATCAGACATAAGCAGCTGTTTGGAATGGATTTTATATTCGATGAAATCCCCAATAAGCTCGTGCCTTTTCATTATGATGCTTTCTTAAAAAGCAATCAGACATTTATAGTAGGAACAACGGATTGTGTGACGGGAGAAGCTGTCTATTATGATAAAAAAGACGCCGGAATGGACATTCTGACGCTGCTCCGGGCATCAAGCTCCCTTCCGTTTATCGCTCCCATGATTGAGTACGGGGGCAGAAAGCTGCTTGACGGAGGAATTGCCGATTCCATTCCGGTTAAAAAGTCTGAAGAGGACGGAAATGTGAGGAATGTGGTCATCCTTACGAGAAATGCAGATTACCGGAAGAAAAAAAGCAGCATGGAATGGATGGTCAGACGTTCATTTAAACAGTACCCGCTCCTTGCAGATGCGATGCTCGCCCGCTACGAAAAATACAACAGCACACTTGATTATATTGAAGAACAAGAGCAAAAAGGGAACGTATTTGTAATTAGGCCATCGCAAAAGCTTGAAGTGGACAGAATCGAGCGAAATCCTCTCAAGCTAGAAAGACTTTACAATCAGGGAATAAAGGATGCCGAAAAGCAGTTCGAACAGCTGACGGACTGGCTCAAACCCCATCACGTTCTAGTCTGAACAGTTTCATTGTTTAAACCTCCCTATACCCGGGAAAAGTACAAGCATACTACTTATAAAGGTGTTGGTTGGAATGAATGTACTTATAGCTGGAGCAAATGGAACAACAGGAAGACTTTTAATAGAACAAATTGCAAAAGAGGGCGAGCATCGGGCGATTGCCATGGTGCGCGATCCGAAACAGGAGCCGGAGCTTGAAAAGCTTGGGGCCCAAACGGTTGTCGGTGACCTTGAAGGTGACGTTTCGCACGCCGTACATCTTGCCGATGCGATTATTTTTGCAGCGGGCTCAGGGTCAAAAACAGGACCTGATAAAACAATTTCAGTTGATCAGGAAGGAGCCAAAAACCTGATTGATGAAGCTAAAAAGCATGGAATCAAACATTTTGTCATGCTCAGTTCGATGGGGACAGACAACCCGACGGCAGGACCATCAGATATGGAGCAGTATTTCATGGCAAAAGCCATAGCGGATGAGTACCTGCGAGGTTCAGATTTGTCCTATACAATCGTAAGGCCCGGCGCACTTACGGACGAACGCGGCACAGGCAAAATCGAAGCTGCGGATAAAATTAATCAAAATGAAGGAAGAAGCATTCCAAGAGAAGATGTGGCGGCTGTCCTTATTGCAGCCCTTACAAAAGATGAACTTAAAAATAAGACATTTGAAATCCTCTCAGGGGAAACGGAGATAGATGAAGCTCTGTCAAAAGTGTATGCATAAAGGCGCTGGACAAGCGCCCTCCTCCTTAGTAAACTTGCAATGATAAACGAACAGGAGGAATCAGGTTCTTATGGATAAGCAGCTCGCAAATGAAGTACTTGACTCGCTGAAGAGCGGGGAAATGAATGAATATCATGTACAAAAGGATTCATTTCTCCCTTTTCGCGAAGTTCTTGTTAAACGGGACGATTTCAAGCATTTCCGCGGTATTGCCCAGCAGGGCGGAAATGTTGTATACAAATATCTCGAGACCCCAAGAAGCTGAAAAAGCCGTCGCGCAAGACGGCTTTTTTTTGCTTATTTTGGCTGAACCCAAAATCTCTCTTTCCATTCTTCAGCACTCAGAGATCTGAGCTTCTTAACTGCGCCTCTTCTCCATGATTTGACACTTGCGGGAGTGGTATTTTCACTTGCGGCAATTTCACTGATTGTTTTTTCCTTCAGGCAATAGGATATCATCCAGATCTGCTGATGTTTGGTGAGGATGTCGCAGTTCGCCAAGATCATGGCTTCCATATCCTTTAAAGTTGATGGATCATCGGAAATCATCATGTGTTCCATCAAATCTGATTCGGTCAAATCCTTGTTTTTATTTTGCTTATTCATTTCATTCAGCATAGAGCCTTTAATACTTGTATAAAGGTACGTTTCAAATGATCCCTTTTCCGGATCATATGTTTTTGAAGCTTTCCAAATGGCAATAAGGCCTGCCTGATAAAATTCATCATGGTTACGGGTAATGCACAGCTTTTTAATATTGTGGTAAATCATTGGCTTATATTGTTTCTCAAGTTCTGAAAACGTGAAATCGTCCATGGTGCATCCATTTCTGAAGGGAGCGCTCTCTCAAGGGTATTCCGCGGTATCTTCATCATAGGAAATGGCTGCCGTCCGGTAAAATGCCGATACCGGCGAAATCATGCAAGAACAGAGACGGATGTGAACCGGATTCCTCTGTGATGTGCGGGGAATGAGGAGAATGGCATGACCATTAAAGGGGAAATGCCCTAATTTCTTTGGTGTGGAACCGGATTGGATGTATTTCCAGTTTTTTGGCAATGAAGAGCGTAAATAAACCTGTTAGGCTTATATATGTGCTTCACAGATTAAAATGTTCATCCGGCAAATTTGGATGCTATACAACTGGAGGTCTACATCATATGAAAAAATTAGCGTTCTTTACTTTAATTTCAGCGATGACTGTATCCCTATTCGGCTTCGAAAAGGCACAGGCTGCAGAAGGCCATAAAGTGCAGCACGGCGATACACTTTGGCTGATTGGAAAAAAACACGGAGTTTCTGTTAAAGATATTGAGTCTTTAAATCATAAAAGCGGACATTTATTATACGTTGGGGAAGAGCTTCAGATTCCTCAATCAATTTCAGATAAAGAGAAGGATCTGCTTGAACGCATTGTTCATGCTGAAGCAAAAGGTGAACCATATGCAGGCAAAGTGGCAGTTGCAACGGTCGTTTTAAACCGGGTAGAAGATGAGCGTTTCCCGGACTCTATCACAGATGTTATCTATCAGAAGGTATCAGGCATTTATGCATTCTCTCCTGTAGAAAACGGTGCAATTAACGAGCCGGCAGATGAAGAATCAAAAGAAGCTGTTCAGGAAGCGCTCGCTTATCAGGGAATGGACAATGAAGCTGTCTACTTCTACAATCCTGTCACGGCCGAAAGTGACTGGATCCGTTCAAGAGAAATTACGCTTACAATTGGTGACCATGTCTTTGCAAAATAAATTTTCTTCACTCCTTTCCTAAGCGGAAAGGAGTTTTTTTGCTCATTCGAATAAATCCTGCCGGGGGAGGAAATATAAGGGAAAGAATGAGCATGAAACGTGGTGAGACAAATGAACGAGATGATGAAGGAAAACGGAAAACCAAAACAATCGATGGCTGAACTGATCACCTGCTTTAAATCGTCATCTGATTTTGTTCAATTTGAGCACGATGCAAAAGAGCTGAAATTCTGGATTTCCTACATTAGGACAGTAGTGGATCCGACACTTTTGCATGAAAGTATATTAGGGCCGCTGCTTAAGGAAAAATGGACGAGTCTGCTTCAGCTCAAAGAGATTGTGCCAATAGAAGAAGTCATCATAACGATCGATACAGATGTTATATCAGAAAAGCTGCTTGAAGGGTATGTCATTATTTCCATGACAGAATACGGGACGCCCTGTGCGCTTCTTAGATCAACCCTGAATAAAGCAAGGGATATTTCTCTCCCTGAAGTGGAGTTCAGTGTAGTAGGGCCAAAGGAAGCCTTTGTCGAGGCGCTCGAGTTTAATATAAATCTTATCCGCAAACGGATACAGGTGCCGCAGCTGCGTGTTAAAGAACTGCAGATAGGTGACTTGTCAAAAACCAAAACAGCGGTTCTTTATATTGATAATATTGCAGATGAAGAAAACGTCAACACGATTATACAAAGACTGAAAAACATCCATTATGATCAGATTGGCGACAGCGGATATGTGGCGCAGTTCATATCTGACAACCATAACTCGCCGTTTCCGCAGGTGCTTGATTCTGAAAGGCCTGACCGGGTTGCAGCCGTACTCGCTGAAGGGAAGGTAGCTGTAGTTGTCGACGGATCTCCTCAGGTTCTGATTGGACCGACGACGCTTATCGAATTTTTCTCATCCTTTGAAGATTATTATTTAAACTGGGTGCTTTCATCCTTCTTCAGGCTTATAAGAGTTTTTGCGGTTGCCTTCTCCATATTGGTTACACCGGTATATGTAGCAACTCTGACTTTTCATTATGAACTGATTCCAAAAGATTTGCTCAGCACACTAGTAACATCCAGGAGAGAAATTCCGCTGCCTCCTATATTGGAAGCTCTCTTTCTCGAGCTGACAATTGAACTATTGAGGGAAGCAGGGGCAAGGCTCCCTACGAAAGTCGGCCAGACAATCGGCATCGTGGGCGGGATCGTTATCGGGACGGCTTCTGTTGAAGCGGGTCTTACAAGTAATGTCCTGCTTATTATCGTTGCCCTGGCAGCCCTCGCTTCTTTTACAACACCTGTTTATAAAATGGGCAATACAATCCGGCTTCTAAGGTTTCCGTTTTTACTTTTTGCGCAGGTATACGGGCTTTTGGGCATTGTATTGTGCTTTTGTTTTCTGGCGGCCCATCTTCTCAGGCTTACATCGCTCGGCCGTCCGTTCCTGGTGCCGATTTTCCCTGCAAGAGCAAGGGATTTGAAGGATGCGATCATCAGGTTTCCATTTTCAACATTAAGCAAAAGACCGCTTGCTCTCAGAACGAAAGAACCGGACAAATTCTCATCGAAACAGGCAAAACAGAAACACGACATTGACGAGTAGACTGCACAAAGGAGGTGTCCCGGACTTGAAAAAAATTGCCGAACGCTATCAGGTTTCGCCCTATATGGTTTTCTACCTGATACACGCCCTGCAATTCGGTGTAGGTGTACTCGGGTTTCAGCGCTTTATTTCTCTTGATTCCGGGCACGACGCATGGATTGCTGTCCTAGGATCAGGGCTTGCAGTCCATATCGCAGTGTTCTTGATCTATCAGATACTTAAAGATCAAGAAGGCAACATTCTTGATGTGCAGAAAAAGCTTTTTGGGAAATGGATAGGAAATGCTCTTAATGCTGTGGTCATCATTTACTTTACCTGTCTTGCCACCAATGTACTAAGAACGTTTATTGAAGTCATCCAGGTGTGGATGTTTCCAGACTTAAATGTCTGGCTCTACAGCTTCCTCTTTCTCGTCCTCGCTTATTACATATTAAGCGGCGGATTCAGGGTGGTGGCCGGCATCGCTTTTTTTGGGGTCGTTCTTCCCAGTTATTTAATTCTGACCTATCTTTTCACACTTAAATTTGCGAATTTTAACAATCTGATGCCGATATTTGACCACTCATTAACAGATTTATTAAAAAGCACAAAAAACATGTCTCTGACTGTTATTGGATTCGAAGCGCTGTTCATGTACTATCCGTTTATAAAAAACCCCGAAAAATCAAAAAAGTGGGCTCATATAGGTATAGCAGTAACAACCCTTCTCTATTTGATCATCATGCTGTTCAGCATTATTTACTTCAGTGAAGAACAGCTGCAGAAAAATGTGTGGGCAACCCTTACAATCTGGAAAATCGTTGAAATGCCGTTTGTAGAGAGATTTGAGTATATAGGCATCGCAAACTGGAATCTTGTCATTCTTCCAAATGTCTGTCTCACGCTTTGGTGCGCAAGCAGGGGAATGAAGCAGCTGATTAAAATTAAGCAAAAATACACGATCCTTATCGTTCTTGCTGTCACCTATGCCGGGATCAACTTCATGAATAGCCGTGAGCAGATCAATACGCTGAATTCATTTCTGGGGGAAGTCGGATTTTACGTTTTTATAGCCTATATTCCAATGCTTTATTTATGCACTCTTATATACAGGAAACTAAAAAAAGGGGGCAAAAAAAGTGGAAAAGCGTAAATGGCTGATAGTTCTTATTCCGCTGTTTTTGACAGGCTGCCTTGAAAAAGAAATTCTTGATGATGTGAACATTATTACAGTCGTCGGGTATGACATGGAGAGCTCAGACAGGATGAAAGGCACGGTCATTATTCCTGTTTACACACAGGATGCCCCCGTCGAAAGCGAGATTATTGAGGATACGTCCTCTACAGAAGTGAGCAAAGACATTCTGACCCATCTCCAGCGGAAATCATCTGATCCGCTTGTGCTCGGGAAGATATCGGTCGTCATATATTCAGAAGAGGTTGCAAAAAAGGGGATTACAAATCTTGTGGACACGCTTCAAAGGGATGCCAGCGTAGGCTCAAGGGTTTATCTCACTGTCGGCAGGGAGAATGCAAATGAAATCATGAAGTCGGAGTTTGGAAACAGAGGAGCGGCACCTTATATTTCAAATTTGATTAAGCATAACATTGAAAATCGGGATGTCCCCAAAACAAATCTTCATATTTTTCTGTATGATCTGTATTCAAATGACTCCGATCCGTACTTGCCGATATTAAAGAAAAATGAAGCAGGTTCTGTTGAAATTGATGGCCTCGCCCTGTTTAAAGAAGACAAAATGATCGGTGAAATTCCTAATGAAAAATTGTTCTTCTTTAAACTGATTGCTGATAAATTTACAGAGGGATCCTATGCTTTAAAGCTTCCGGACAAGAACCAGGTAGCTATTAAAACGATTTCTTCAGACAGGAAAGTGAAGCTTGATAAAGCTGACCCTTCAAAGATTACGATAGATGTAAAAATTAACGGCTTTGTCCAGCAGTATACCGGCAAAATGATTACGCCAAAAATTAAAAACCAGATGGAAAAAGCGTTTGAGAAGGTGGTTGCTGAAGAGTCGCTTGAGCTTATTGAGCAATTTAAAGAACAGAATGTCGATCCATTAGGATTGCACGATATTATCAAAAGCAAAGTAAGAGGATTTACTCAAAAAGACTGGAAAGAGACCTACCCTGAGCTTTCCGTGAAAATTAAGCCATCTGTCACCATCACAGAAACAGGCGTGATCGAGTAAGCGCCCTAAATACTAAAATAATTTCATGCCTTGTCTCATATCCTGTTAGCAGGGGGGAGCAGCATGAATTCTTTTTTTAAAGGAACATTGTTATTAATCGTCGCAGCCTTTTTCAGTGAATGCATCGAATTCTTCGTCAATATGATTCTTGCGAGGGAGCTTGGAGAAGAGGGCATGGGAAGGTATATGTCCATTTTGCCTGTTATCTTTTTGGTGATTGTTCTGGCAAGTCTTGAGCTTCCCATTTCAATTTCAAAATACATAGCAGAAAATAAGAAAGTCCTTCACTACAGCATGCTGCAGCATGCCCTGAAAATGACGGCTGCCGTCACATTCACCGTATTGGCAGGGACTTATATCCTCTTTACGGCCACACCGCTGCTGGATGGCTTTCATCCCGCAGTCAAATGGCTGTTTATCGGCCTCATCCCGATTGCCTCATTTTCATCCATTGCCCGGGGATACTTTATGGGTGTGCAGCAGATGGGGAAGATCGCGGTGTCCAATTTTCTGAGAAAAGCCGTCCAGTTCACCGTTCTGCTTTGCGTTTTCTCTGTATTTAACTTTAGCCAGCAGGCGCTTCTGATTGCTCTGTGTGCTTTTATAGGCAGCGAATTGATTGTCTTTCTCTACCTGACAAGCATGTTCATGATTCACATGCATGCACTCAGGCGGGGGAGCTTTACTCCAATTACAGGAACAGAAGCCCGGAAAAAACTGCTTTCTGTCTCCCTGCCGACAACAGGCTTGAGAATTTTTCATGCGATAACAAATGCCATCCAGCCTTTTCTGATTCAGACAGCCCTTGTGGCCGCCGGATTCGGGGCAGCAGCCGCAACAGAGCATTTCGGCATGCTGACTGGCGTTGCGATGTCGATTGGTTTTTTTCCGGCATTTATTGCCCATTCTCTTATGATCATGCTTATACCGACTGTTTCGGATGCTTATGCTCAAAAGGATACGAAAACATTGCGCAATCTTCTGCAGCAGTCCATGTCCTTTACTATGCTTTACGGGGTTCCGGCGGTTTTCATTATTTATCTGTTTGCTGAGCCCCTGACAAGTCTTTTCTTTTCATCTGATCAGGCAGCCTTTTATTTGAAACTGCTCTGGCCGTATTTCCTGTTTCACTTCTTCGTCATCCCCATGCAGGCTTATTTAATAGGTCTCGGGCTTGTAAAAGATGCTTTTTATCATACGCTCTGGTCGCATATCGTTTCGTTTGCGATGATGTTTTTCCTCGGTTCGAGAGAGTCGCTTCATATGACCGGCATCATACTCGGCATGAACACGGGCATTGTGCTCCTGACGTTCATGCACTATTTTACAATCTGCGAGAAAATAGGCATTACCGTGTGGCTGACAAAAAGAAGAGACAATGTTTACCGATGATTCGAAATAAACTTTCTAGTCTGCAAATAACGGAGCGGGTTGAAAAAGTCCTGTGTCCAACGTAAAATACAGAAATAACTTCATACGTTTTCCTTATATAATCATGGAGATATGGTCCATAAGTTTCTACCTGGCAGCCTTAAATTGCCGGACTATAGGGAAAGTAAGAACGGATCGTCCATTTATTGAGGCCATTGTTCAAGCTTTCTTTGTAGAGAGATGAACTGCGGTCTCTTTTTTTTTGGTAAAGAGGTCAGACATCCGACCGCCGAAATGATTCGCTAAGGAAAACGGCTGTTGATTACGAAAAATGGGGGCATACAACTTGAGCATTTTATATGGAATACTATCACTTGCAGGCATTCTGTTTCTTGGCTGGCTCCTCAGCAGCAGCCGCAAAAGCATTAACTGGAAAACGATCGGCATCGGACTATTGCTTCAGACTGTTTTTATCCTGTTTGTCCTTAAAGTAGAGGCAGGGGCCTTTATCCTTGAAAAAGCAGCTTTAGGCGTTCAGAAAATGATTGATTTCAGCTCTGAGGGAATTCAATTTGTATTCGGAGGATTCTACGGGGAAGAAACGAACATTACCTTTGTTTTTGCCATTAATGTTCTTGCAGTGATCATTTTTATTTCTGCCCTTATATCCGCACTTTATTATATGAGAATTATTCCTTTTGTCGTAAGAATCATCGGCCTTTCAATCGGCAGACTGCTTGGGACAACAAAGGTTGAGACGTTCAGCGCTGTCGGCAACTCATTTCTTGGCCTTGTCGAAGCGCCGCTTCTTGTCCGTCCTTACTTGAAGGATCTGACCCGTTCGGAGCTGTTTGCCGTCATGGTAGGCGGAACCGCATCTGCCAGCGGAGCCATTCTTGTCGGATATTCGTTAATGGGCATTGAGATGAAGTATTTGCTGATTTCGGTTTTCAGCGTTCCGTTTGTTTCTTTGATAACAGCCAAACTTCTTGAACCTGAGACAGAAGTTTCAAAAACAAATGACAATGTGATGATGGAAAAAACGAAGCATGCCAACGTATTTGAGGCCATTGCAGAAGGTGCAGTGAGCGGAGTGTCGCTAGCACTTAATATCGGGGGACTGCTGATTGCTTTTATCAGTATTCTTGCCCTTGTCAACGGGGGACTTGGACTTCTTGGAACGAACCTGTCCGAAATTTTCGGGTACGTATTTTATCCGCTTGCCCTGATGATTGGCGTTCCGTTTGATGATGCATTTAAAGCGGCTTCCATTATTGGAACAAAGCTGTCAGTCAATGAATTTGTCGCCTTTATGGATTTAAGCAAGTCGATGGAGGAGCTTTCGCCTAAAACAACAGCCATCCTGTCAATAGCGCTATGCAACTTTGCCAATCTTTCTTCAATTGGACAGCTGATTGTCGGACTGGGCTCGCTCGAACCTTCAAAACGCCCGCTCGTTTCAAAGCTCGGATTCAAGGCAATTATCGGCGGGACACTTGCAAGCTTCATCACAGCTGTGTTTGTGGGCATGTTCATGTAAAAATTGAAAAGGACAATTTCTAAAGAGGAAAAAGGTGCGTAAAGTTAGGAAGAAGTAACTCCAGGCAGGAGGTTTTAATATGGGAATCAAAACCATTAAAATTTCAGTGCTGTACCTGGCTGCCGGGCTGTTTCTCGGTTTGTACATGTCCATGGCCCATGATTATGTGCTTGCGCCGGTTCATGCACACGTGAATCTTCTCGGTTGGACGACGCTGACCATTGCGGGTATTCTGTATTATTTATTTCCTGAGCTGACGGACCACTTTCTTGCGAAGTCTCATTTTTGGCTGCACAACATCGGCCTGCCATTAATGATGATCGGCCTGGTGTTTGCTGTATCGGGAAACAGCAGCCTGCTTTTCCTGACCATCGCCGGTTCCTTTGCAGTTGTCGCGGGTTTGTTATGTTTTGTATGGAATGTGCTGGTCAATTTAAAGTAGAATGGAAAAAGGAAGCAAACTGCTTCCTTTTTTTGCTGTTCAGCTTTTGTATGTGAATTCCTGAAGTTTACCTGATCCGCTGCATGAACGGCATGTCCGGGATAAGGGAAGAACAGAATGGATCTTCACCTTGCCTGACCCGCTGCAGCTTCTGCAAACAACAACTAATGCCATCAAGCGTTCACCTCGCCAAGAAAATAGATAGAAACCACTATCTATTTTGGGAATCATGAAGAGGTATTATACATTTTTCAATGAAAATGACAGCCATTCTTCGCGCAGCATGCCCATCTTAATGGCATCATAATAAACGCCATTGTAATATCGGCACTTCCTGATCCTGCCTTCTTGCCGCATGCCTGTTTTTTCTGCCACCCTGATCATTCTTGTATTTCCCGACCAAGTGGATAAGCCAATCCTTATGAGCTTGTATTTTTCAAATAAATGCCGGACCCAGAGCTTTAAGGCCTCTGTGCCTGCTCCCCTGTGCCAGTCGGACGGCTCGTAAATGACGATCCCGACCTCAAGCCAGTTAGAAGGCTGATGCTCCCAGTAGTATGTCACCATTCCAATCAGGCGTCCGTTTACTTCAATATACATTTTATTTGAATACAAATCTTTTGCTTCTCTTTTTTTCTCCTTTTCAAAATCTCTTCTTGTCATAAAGCCGACAGGGAAATAGGGAGCGTCCCATTTCTTCCACTCTGGATCTTTTTCACCGTATATAAACTCCCATAATATAGGGATATCATCATGGTTCAGCCTTCTGAGAAGGACATTTTTTCCTTGAATCATACCATTATCCCGCCTCCTTTCTTCCTTTTTTCTCCACGTTTTACTGGAATCCTTTTCCAAAGTGAAGTTTTTTTAAAAAAAAGACCGGTTATCGGAACAATTTGCCTTAATTCATTTCCGGTGGGAATACGATTCAAATGATAATAATTATTAAATAGAAATAATAATAATTTTTAGTTGAGTTTCGGTGACATTTTGCTATAATAGAACATACACTAGTTCAAAACCTTTATATATAGGTTACTGTTGCTGCTCTGAGGGCAGCATTTGTGTTTTATACAGAGAATGATGATGATTATGATTCTCAATTAAGGAGGCTTACAATGAGCTTAAATGAAAATGCGATTGAACATGGCGGGAAATCAGTGATTAATAGAATAAAAGAAAACGGCGAACTTATAGCGGCACTTCTATCGGGATTGCTGATCCTTTGCGGATGGCTCCTGCAGACACAGCAGGGAGACACCCCATTTACAGCTGCCCTGTTTATATCGGCATTCATTATAGGAGGGTATGCAAAAGCGAAAGAAGGCATTGAAGAAACGATTGAAGACCGCAAGCTGAATGTTGAACTTCTGATGGTTTTTGCAGCCATCGGATCAGCACTTATCGGCTATTGGGTAGAGGGAGCCATTTTAATTTTTATCTTTGCGCTGAGCGGTGCACTCGAAACGTTTACAATGAACAAAAGTGAAAGAGAACTTTCTGCACTCATGGAACTTCAGCCGGAAGAAGCGTCACTGCTGAAAGACGGAAGAGAAATACGAGTGCATGTGTCAGAACTCAAAGTAGGAGACAGAATTGTTGTCAGACCTGGTGAGCGGATTGCAACAGACGGGGAAGTGGTCTCAGGAACAACAAGCATCGATCAGGCAGCGATAACCGGTGAATCCATTCCGGTCGAGAAAAAGACGGAGGATACCGTCTATGCAGGAACCGTTAACTTGAGCGGTTCCATCACAGTAGCTGTTACAAAAAACAGCGATGAAACACTTTTCAAGAAAATTATTGAGCTTGTGCAATCCGCACAGTCTGAGAAGTCACCATCCCAGCTTTTTATTGAACGATTTGAAGGCACGTATGTAAAAGGTGTTCTTGCGGCAGTTGCCCTCATGATGTTTGTGCCTCATTACCTGCTTGACTGGAGCTTCAGCGAAAGCTTTTACCGCGCCATGGTCCTGATGGTCGTTGCGTCGCCATGTGCTCTTGTTGCATCCATTACACCCGCAACACTGTCTGCCATTTCCAATGGAGCCAGAAACGGACTCCTCTTCAAAGGGGGCGTTCATTTAGAGCGCTTGAGCAAATTGAAGGTCATCGCTTTTGATAAGACAGGGACTTTGACAAAGGGAGAACCGCAAGTAACAGACGTGATGATCCTAAAAGAGATGAATGAGACAGATGTTCTGTCTGCAGCAGCTTCAATTGAAAAACAGTCAAATCATCCCCTGGCAAAAGCGATTGTCAAGCATGTTGAAAAAGAATATCCTCATGTAGAGACTGGTATGGCTGAAGTTCAGGAGCAATCAGGGTTTGGTGTGAGCGCTGTATGGAAAGGCGGTACATGGAGTATCGGAAAGCCTGACCAGAATGAACCGCAAAACAAGCTGACTGAATTTGGACTGAAAAAGGCACAAGAAGGGAAAACAGTCGTTTATGTAAAAAATGAGGAGACTCTTGCAGCCGTACTTTGTCTTCAGGATGGCTTAAGACATGACGCTGTATCGGCTATACGGGAACTAAAAGAAGCAGGAATCCATACCGTTATGCTTACAGGAGATAATGAATCTACGGCAAAATCAATTGCTGAAGCTGCAAATGTGGATCAGTATGTGGCGGAATGTCTGCCTGATGATAAGGTGTTTGAAGTGAAAAACCTCGGAAAAACATACGGACAGACCGCCATGATCGGCGACGGCATTAATGATGCCCCAGCCCTTGCAGCGGCTAATGTCGGCATTGCAATGGGGGAAGGCACGGATGTGGCACTTGAAACAGCAGATGTCGTTCTGATGAAAAATGACCTGACAAAGCTGAAAAAAGCGATTGAGCTTTCTAAAAAAATGGACCGGATCGTGAAGCAGAACATCGTCTTCTCCATGTCTGTCATCGCCCTGCTTATTTGTTCAAATTTTCTTCAAATCCTTGATTTGCCCCTTGGCGTCATAGGACATGAAGGCAGCACAATCCTTGTTATATTAAATGGTCTCCGCCTTTTGAAGGCATGAAAAAACGGACGAATTATTTTCGTCCGTTTTTTTGCGGAAAATTACTGTTCTCCGGCCGGTTCTTCATCCGGCCGTCTGCTTACGATGACGTAAGCGGATGAAATGCAGATAAAGCCAAGAATCCAGCCAATGAGCGAGCTGTAATAAAACCAATCTGTTAATTGAATAAAGATAAATGGCGAAGCAAAACCGGCAAGACATAATAGCAGGACTATTCTGCGTTTCATCCATTTCAGCAATGCGAACATCTCCTTAACTGGGTAAGAACATACTCCACCATTCATTATACATAAAAACATGTGCTGTGAAAAATGTGCATCCATCTTTAAACAATCGATCCCCTAGAGAAAGAAAAATCCAAGTGAAATGATGACACCGCTGATAAGGAGCACAAAAACGCAGTAGCCCATAATGTCTTTTGCTTTTAAACCTGCTATGGCAAGAGCAGGAAGCGCCCAGAACGGCTGAATCATATTCGTCCATGCATCACCCCAGGCAACGGCCATCGCGGTCTTTGGCATGGATACATCGAGTGCTTTGGCAGCTTCAATCATAACGGGTGCCTGTACCGCCCATTGTCCGCCGCCGGATGGGACAAAGATATTAACAAGTCCCGCACTCCAGAATGCAAGAACCGGGAATGTCTGCTGATTTGAAATGGAGACGAAGCCTTCTGAAATGACCGCAGCGAGTCCGGATGTGACCATCATCCCCATAATGCCTGCATAAAACGGAAACTGAATGATGATTCCAGAAGTGCCTTTAATGGCTTCTGCCACAGCATTCAGGAAATTCCTCGGAGTGCCGTGGAACAAGATGCCCAAAAATAAAAACATGAAATTTACTACATCCAGGTTCAGCAGAAATCCATTCTTCATAAAATAAGAAATAAGGTAGATCAGGCCCATTATGCCAATGACCATTGAGATGATTTTGCTGTTTTCAGCCTTTTCAGCCGGAGTGTGAGAGGCAAACTCGAGCGAAGCAGCTTCAGCGCCTGTCTCATTCAAAAGAGCAGGATCAATTGATATCGTCTCCTCTTTTCCCGGCATCATCAATCTGTTAACAAGCGGGAGTGCGATAAACAATACGGCAACAATGATCAGGTTGAACGGGGCAAAAATGGTTTCGGATGTCGGAATCAGTCCAATCAGATCCTGTGCAAAATGCCCTTCTGTTGCAATCGTCAGCGGAACAGAGCCTGAAATTCCTCCATGCCAAATAACAAATCCGCTGTATGCGCTTGCTATCAAAAGACGGTAGTCAACATTTGTTACCTTTTTAGCTAGCTCCTTAGCAAAAAGTGCTCCGATGACAAGGCCGAAACCCCAGTTGATAAAGCTTGCGATCATCGATACTGCCGTTACATAGACGATGGCCTGACCGGGTGTTCTAGCCGCGGAAGCCATTGCGCTGAGTCCCTTTTTAAAGAGGGGGCTGCTTGCGAGAACGTGGCCTGTTACAAGAACGAGCACCATCTGCATGGCAAAACTGAGCAGTCCCCAAAATCCTCCTCCCCAGAATTCCACCATTTGAAGAGGGGTGGACGGCGTAAAGATAAGACCAAGGAAGAAAACGGCAAGAGTTAGAATAATGACGAATAAATACGGGTCGGGCAAGTAGCGCTGCATAAGCCTGTTCGACAGTGAAATGACTGCTTTCATTCGTTTCCCTCCAATTTTAGTTCTTGTGTGCACTAAAATGTATTCGCTTTCAATGCGCAATCTCCTTTTTTACACCAGATTCTATGATGAGGTTTTAAAATGATGATAAACTAGTTAAAGAGTATGTATGTTGATGACAAATAAATAATCATTTGTTGTATTTACACAATATAGAAAATAGTGTAATATTACACCACGAACACAAATGATTGCTTTTCTGTGAAACGTGTACAAAGGAAGGGGCATGTAAGATGAAAAAAACGATCCCGCTTGGCTATGCAGCTTCAATTATTTTTATCCTCTCAGGCATCATCTTTTTCTTTGCATCAAACTGGGGAGGCTTTGAACGAACGGAAAAGACCGCCCTTGCAGCAGGTATTATGATTCTGTTTTATGGAGGAAGCTTTCTTTTTGGAAAATGGATGAAGAGACCGGATTTGACTAGATGGCTGCTGGTTGGCGGGGCAGTGTCCTTTGGGGCTGCCGTCGCTCTGATCGGGCAAATTTACAATTCACATGCAGACAGCTATCTCCTTTTTGTCATATGGCTGATTCCATCCCTGCTGCTTGCTGTTATTACCCGCTATCAGCCTTTTGCCATACTATCCTACGTGCTGTTTATGCTTTCTTACTGGTTTTATCTCTATCCGTCAAGCATCTTTCTTTACCGGACGGAATTTGAGCAGCTCCTCATTTATCTGGGCATCGTGGTGCTGAATGGCCTTGTCTTTTTTCTTGCAAGGTCACTGGGTCTGAAGGTGCTTGAATATTGTGCGTTTGCTGTCGTTCACCTCTTTTTGATCATCATGTCATTTTACTATGTATTTGAAACCTACAGTCTCTGGATGAATGTCATGTTCCTTGCCGTTCTTTTGTTGAGCTATTTTTCTTTCATGAAAAAAGCGGGGCATCAGGGCCTGACGTTTATTGGCTTCACAATGGCCGGCATCTATGTTCTGTCAAAATATATCGAGATGAGCATACGACTGTCAGATCAGCTTGGAGGACTCAGCTTTTACTTTTTCACCATTCTTCTGGCTCTTATCTTTTTAGGTGCCGGGATTTTTGCAGCAGTAAAAGCAGCTAAACAGGCATCAAGTGATTCGGCAGCGTTTAAAGTGTCTAAAAATATTCTGATTGTCATCATCACGTTAACATCTTCCATTTTACTGTCATCAAGCTTGGCGGGCTTGCTTTACCTTATATTTGAGTCCTCATATGCTTTGGCAATCGTGAGTATGGTGTTTCTGATTTTGGCTGCAGTGCTGAAAACAGTAAATCCTGCAGCAAGGTATACGCTTTTCATTACAGGATTTTTATCGGCTCTTGGGGTCATCACCATCATGGATACAGCGGCTGTTTATCTTTTTCTAATAGCGGGAGCAGTCATCCTCCTGATTGAAAGAGAAGGTTTCCTTCAATTTCTCGCATATTCATTCGTGCTCGCTTTATTGCTTAACCTGTTTTCCGTGCATTTTGAGTGGACGGATCATTTCAGAGTGATTCTTGCAGCTGTGTCACTCATCCAATTTGCCCTTTTGCTGATTCCGTTCAAGCCTCTGCGAAAGCTTGACAGTGTGTTTCTGGCATATGGGTTTCTGCTGTTGTATCCTGCAGCGTTCTGGGGGACGGACTGGCGGGAAACACTTGTCTATCAGATTTTGTATTTTGGACTGAATCTTGCGGCACTGGTCATTTATCAGCAAAAGGAGGAAGTGTTTAAGAGAAATGCAGCCTGGGTGTTTTTCATTCTGTTTTTGACAGGCTTATATTACGATTTTGCCTGGAAGCTTCTTCATAAATCGGTCACTTTCCTGATTATTGGCATCGTGCTGTTTGCAGCTGCCCGTTACTTTGACCGGGAAAAGAGAGCAGGGGAATCTGCATTTTCAAAAAAGAGATGGGCGATGATTGCAGCAGTAGTTCTTCTTCAGCTGGGATTTACGGGATATCAGTCTGTTGCCAATGAGACTGCCTTAAAAGAAGGAACGTCTGTCATTCTTGAGCTCGAACCGCTGGATCCGAGATCTGTGCTGCAGGGGGATTATGTTCAGCTTAGATATGAAGCCGGCCGTTTTGAAGGGGATGAAACCATGAAAAGCGGCACGGTTGTCACTGTTAAGGTGAAGAAGGACAGTACTGGGGTTTTCAGACCGGAAGGAAAGCCTGTCATTGGAAGGGCGGCCGACATGGGAGAGCCTGAACAGGACACCGTCTATCTCACCGGGAAATACAACGGCTATGACAGCGTGCATTTCGGCATAGAATCGTTTTTTGTGGAAGAAGGTACCGGTCTTGAGCTTGAACGCTCGGCGAAGTATGCAAAAGTAATCGTATCTGATGAAGGAAATGCTTTACTGACGGATGTAAAAAAGGATCTTTCTTCATTAAAATAGAAAACATCCATCCAGGCTTCCTGGATGGATGTTTTCTGTTTCTGTTAATTCGTTTCGTTGGCCAGTTTGACCAGCATGTGCGCAAGATAATGTCTTTCTTCATCATTTCCGACTTTCCAAAGCTGGTGGAGAAGATATTCTTCGCTGTTTTTAGGTTCTACGTTATTGGCAAGGTAACCGGCCACTTTTTCTGCGCCTTTGGCCAGCATCTCATCACTTAGTCCGAGACGTTTCCCGGCTTCCACTTTGTCGCCTAAGTACGATTTAAACTCTTCAAAGTCTCTTAGGATCGCGTCCATTTTTTCGTTGTTCATAGAATCCAGCTTGTTCTCAATCTTTTCGGTTTGAATTGACTCGTCTTTTACTTGATGATTTGACATGTTTCTTGCACCTCCTGGTAAAGTTACTTGTTACATTCCCTTATCACAGAGAGGTAAACCTTGGGAATGTGCAAAAGTGCGGAAGAATGCCTTTTTAATCATAGGTTCTTCCTTTCCAGGTATAGCCGGTTTTTTTGACAGAAGCAAACATGGACGCATAAAGGAGTAGCAGGAAGGCTGCAGCCGAAAATGGAATGGCAGGGGACAAAGCCAGTGTCTGCCTGCTGCGTAAGTCGATGTATGCTTTTTGCAGTACGATAAGCAAGTAGGGGACAAAAAAATGCAGGTTCATTTTCCCCTGAATCAGTTCTGTAATTCCATAGAGTGCTAGAAAAAAAGGAAACAGGTAGACCAATCCGTAAAACAGCGAAAAGAGAATAACAATTAAAATTGATCGCCCAAACCCCGGAAAAATGTTTTTTTTGAACCCTTCCCAAACAGCTTTATTGCTGTCATACATATAACAGGTGACATACTCCGTGACATTCGCAAGGACCGCGCGATATCCGTTTTGTTTCGTGATTTTTGCAAGAGCCACATCATCTACTATGGCGTCTTTAACCGCCTTATGTCCCCCGAACTTGCGGTATGCGTTTTTTTCAAACATGATAAAGGCTCCGTGTGCAGCGGATGCAGCTGCCATAGTTGTGTAATTGGCAAGGTAAAGGGGAAGATGAAAATAGATTAAGAGATGCTGCATGGGCACAAGCCATTTTTCCAGAATTGTTTTAACCGGAAAGCGGGGAAAACCGGAAAGCATGTTTGCTTTTTTTTGTTTCATTAAGGCGAGAGAACGTTCGATCGTATGTTTATGTACGCGAACATCTGCATCAAGAAATAAATAATAGTCGCCTGATGCCATGCTGCTGAGCTGGTGGCAGGCAAACACTTTGCCTGCCCAACCATCAGGCAGGTCTGAACCTGTCACAATTTTAAACCGGCTGTCATTCCTTGCTGCATTAGTCAGGATTTCTTTTGTCCGGTCTGTAGACTGATCATCAAGCATGATGATTTCAAGGTTTGGATAGGAAAGGTTTTTAAGGGATGCGGCAAGATCTTCTGCATTTTTTTCCTCATTGCGGAGGGGAATCAAGATTGATACTAAAGGTGCCGCACCTGTCGAACCTTTTTTTAAAGACGGCATGAAAAGTGAATTAAGTATGGTCCAGGCGAGAAGACAGGCTAGGAAAATCTCAAACAGGAGAAGCATGGAATCACATCCTTTTATATAGATAAAATAAGGGCAAAAGGCAAAAGAAGGATGAAGCTCAGTGCTTATCCTTCTTGCATGTTCAGGAAATTTCTTTGTCTTGATTGATTTGAGGCTTTTTGTCTTCATGTTCTGCTATTAAATCTGCGGTCAGCTGTCCGGATAGGGTGACCATTGGCACTCCGCCGCCCGGATGGGTGGATCCTCCGACAAAATACAGATTCTCAAGCAGCGTGCTTTTGCTCGGGATTTTAAATCCTCCATTTTTCTTCCGGTCTGTAGCAACTCCGTAAATCGAGCCGCCGTTCGCTCCGTATAAACTTTGAAGGTCGTTTGGTGTAAACGTATATTCAAATTCAATATGCTCTCTCAACCCGGTCATCCCCATGCGCTCAAGCTTATCAAGGATTTGTGCCCGGTACGTTTCTTTTCTGAATTCCCAGTTCTCACCCTCCTTAAGAGGAGGAACATGAGTAAGAACAAACAAGTTTTCTTTTCCGGAAGGTGCCTGAGTCGGATCGGATTTTGCCGAAATGCCGACATAAACCGTCGGGTCATCTGCAAGCTTGCCTTCATTAAAAATCTGATGAAATTCTTTTTCAGGATCTTCCGAGAAAAAGAAATTATGATGGGCAAGATTTTCGTATGTCCGGTCTACCCCAAGCAGCATGACCAGACCTGATACGGTAGGCTCATATTTTTGGAGATCTGACGCCTTCTGGCTGCTGCCGGCTTTGTCTTTAAGAAGCGTATTGTAGGCAGGAATGGCTTCCAGATTGGATACCACAATGTCTGCATGAAGGATTCTGCCATCTGCAAGCTCGACGCCGGCTGCTCTTGAGCCCTCAGTGACAATACGTTCTGCCTTTGTGTTCAGCAGAATGTCAGCACCTAGTTCATGAAGCAGTTTGTTCATGGCCAGTGCAATGTTGTACATGCCGCCTTCAACGTAGTAGACGCCAAGCCCGAGCTGCACATGAGTCAGCTGCGAAAGAACGGCAGGGGCATGGTAAGGTGAAGAGCCTATGTACATAATCAGAAAATTGAACAGCTGTCTGATTTTCTTGTTTTTAAAATGTTTGCGTGTGACGCCGTCCATTGATTTCAGCGGTTCCATCATCAGCAGTTCCTTCACGCTGTGAAGAGAGCGGAGGTCATTCAGGCCGGATAGGCTTTTGCTGTAAAAGCTCTTCATGCTGTATTCATACATTTTACTGCAATACTGCAGGTAATCAAAGAATTCGTTTGCATCTTCTTCGGAAACTTTTTTCAGTTCCTCAAGCATAACAGGCAAATCGCTTGTTAAATCAATCGTTGTCCCGTCTTCATAGAATGTTCTCCAGCCCGGCTCAATCCTTTTAATGGTCAGGTAATCTGATAGATTCCGCCCGGCGCTTTTAAATAATTTTTCAAGCACCCAGGGCATTGTCAAAATAGACGGTCCTGTATCAAAGGTATAGCCGAGTCCGCCGCGCATATTAAGCTTGCCGCCGACACGTTCTCCTTTCTCCACTACTGTGACATGATAGCCGTCTGAACGGAGCCTGATAGCCGCTGACAGCCCGCCAAGCCCGCCGCCGATAATGACTGCTTTCTTATTCATCGAAAACCCTCCTTATGAAATTCTTCTAATTTGACTAAACTAATGACCAGTCTTTACAGACATCCATTCTGCCCTGAAAAGCTTGTTTTAAACCAGTTTTGCAGGAGAATGGTGGGCTGTCCGCATGGAGGCGGGACGGATCATTCCATTAGGAAAGTGTGATGTGCATGTTTACGATTACAGCCGGTATAGCTGCCGGCGTATATCTTCTATACAGAATTCAGACTCTTGAAAAGCAAAACAGAGATACAAATTCTCTCCGCAGGCTTTCAATTATTATTCCTGCAAGAAATGAAGAACAGAATATCGGCAGACTGCTGCATTCGCTGAAAGGCCAATATCCAGCCGAAATCCTTGTTGTCGATGATGGTTCAGAAGACAAAACGGCCGAGATTGCGGCTGCATGCGGAGCAGAAGTCATGCATGCGGAGGAACCTCCGGAAGGTTGGCTCGGAAAATCATGGGCATGCTTTTCGGGGGCAAAGAAAGCTAAAGGAGAGTGGCTCATGTTTCTTGATGCAGATACTTTCTTTGAGGAGTTTGGCGCGGAAAAAACGGCCGCTGCCTTTCTTGATCAGGGAGCTTCCGGAATTCTGTCCATTCATCCGTATCACAGCATACAAAAGCCATACGAATCACTTTCTGCTTTTTTCCACTTGGCAGCTTTTTCGGCAATGGGCGCTTTTCGTTTCCTTCAGAGAAAAGGTGTTTCATACGGTGCGTTTGGACAGTGCATGATCTGTACAAAACAAGATTATTTTAATTGGGGCGGCCACGGCCTCATAAAAGACAAAGTCGCAGAAAATATGGAACTTGCCGTCCTTGTAAGCCGGACTGGAGCACCTGTCCGCTGCATGAGCGGAAAAGGCGCTCTTTCAATGAGAATGTATCCGGAAGGTCCCGCATCTCTTGTTGCCGGCTTTTCAAAAACATTTGCAAGCGGAGCGAAGGCAACAAATTGGAAGGTTCTGCTTCCATTTGTGCTCTGGATAGCCGGATGTTTATCCTTTTTGACTGAATTCCGGCTGGGTGAGTGGCGGGAGGTATATGCTCTTCTTTATGCTGCTGCTGTTCTGCATATTTGGATGACGGTAAGAAAGATTGGTTCTTTCGGCATCATCACCGCTCTGTTCTTTCCTTTTCATGCAGGTTTTTTCATGCTTGTTTTCATCACATCATTTTGGAGGACCTTCATCAGCAAATCAGCATCATGGAAAGGGAGAAAAATTATTGTAAAGGAAGATGCTAAGTGATCTTTCTGACAGGTGCAGAGGCGGTGGCCTTGAACATAGCGGCATGGGTGGGCATCCACCTTTCAGTTTCTTTGCTGACAAGCAGGATGGACGGCCGCTCCATTTGCCGGTTTAACTGGATGTGGAGTGAAAAAACCGTTGAGAAAAGCGGCAAACTTTATGAACGGCTGCTGATAAAAAGATGGAAAGACAGAATGCCTGAAGCTGGCGGTTTGTTTCCGGGCGGCATGTCAAAAAAACACCTGCATGCGGCAAAAGACATGGAACGTTTCTTCCTTGAGACAAAAAGGGGAGAGCTGTCCCACTGGATGCAGCTGTTTGCCTTTCTGCTGTTTTTTATTTGGAATACTCCTGGTTCAGTTCTTATCAATGGACTGTATGCAGCCTGCTTCAATTTGCCGTTTATCATGATTCAGCGGTATAACAGGATTCGTCTGAACCGGGCATTATCTAAAAGAAAGATGAAAAAAAGTCATACTCCGGCGGAGGAGGTCAAACCGCCTTCTTTAAGTTCTGATGAAATTGGCGTATGATAGAGAAGAGATATGCAGATGAAGGAGAGAGTGCGGATGAAGAAAGAAAGACTCCAAAAACTCGGCGATTGGCTTAACGAGCAGAACACAGATGCTGCGTTCATATCGTCAACAGAAAATATTTTCTACTTGACAAATTTTTACACGGATCCTCATGAGCGATTAATGGGGCTGTTTGTATTTAAAGAGGCGGAACCGTTTTTTATTTGTCCCGGCATGGAAGTCTCCCAGGCGAGAGACGCAGGTTTTGAAGGTGAAATCATCGGATATGCCGATCATGAAGATCCATGGGAAAAAGTAAAAACGGCCATTCATAAAAGAGGCCGGCAAAATATGAAGCAGGCAGCCGTGGAAAAGGAACTTCTTCCTTTTTCAAGAGCAGAAGAAATTCAGAAAATTCTTCCGGATGCAGCCTTAGTATCAGCTGAAGAGATTATGAATGAGCTTCGTCTTGTAAAGGATGAAAAGGAGCTTGCCGTTCTGAAGCAGGCAGCAGAACTTGCCGACTACGGTGTTGAAATCGGTGTTCAGTCCTTAAAAGAAGGCGTTTCTGAAATGGACGTCCTTGCTAGAATCGAATATGAGCTAAAGCGGAAAGGAATACGCGAAATGTCCTTTTCAACGATGGTTCTGTTCGGGAAAAAATCAGGCCAGCCTCACGGAAACCCTGGGCTTGCAGCCTTAAAAGAAGGAGATTTTGTCCTGTTTGATATGGGCGTTGTTCTTGATGGGTACTGCTCGGATATAACACGGACACTAGCTTACAAATCTGTCAGCAGTGAACAAAGAAAGATCTATCAGACCGTTCTTGATGCCCAGCTGCAGGCACTTGATGCAAGCAGACCCGGCACAAGAATCGGAGATCTTGACCAGATTGCACGAGATGTCATTACAAATGCCGGCTACGGCGAGTATTTCCCTCACCGGCTTGGCCACGGGCTAGGCATCAGCGTTCATGAGTACCCGTCTATAAGCCATACAAATAACGGCGTGCTTAAAGAGGGAATGGTTTATACGATTGAACCGGGCATCTATGTTCCTGAAATTGGCGGCGTCCGTATAGAAGATGATGTATGCATTACAAAAGACGGCCATGAAACGCTGACAAAATTTCCAAAAGACCTGCAAATTATTCAGTAAGACTAACAAACCGCACTGCATGTGCGGTTTGTTTATGCCGTTTGAAGGAACGGCCTGATTTTACAAAAGGGGAAGAGCGACATGAAAAAATGGATTGCACTCATGCTCGGAGCCATGCTCTCGGCTGGCTGCTCAGATGAGGCGGCAGAGCAGCCCGAAACCGGACAGCCTGCTGTTATGCAGGATGAAAAAGAAGAAGTAACAGAAGATGCCGCTGCACCTGCAGTCCAGGAAGAAAAACCGCAGGATAAACAAGAAAGCAGTTCCGAATCATTTATTGAGGCTGAAGTTATCAAAGTAATTGACGGAGATACCGTAAAAGTAATGACAGAAGGAAGAGAAGAAACGCTTCGCCTCCTGCTTGTTGACACACCCGAAACCGTCCATCCGAATAAACCGGTTCAGCCGTTTGGCCCTGAAGCCAGCCGCTTTGCCAAAGACGCGCTCTCAGGAAAAAAAGTCGAGCTTGAACTCGACGTTGGCGAGAGAGACAAGTACGGTCGGCTCCTTGTTTATCTTCACGTGGACGGGAAGATGTTTAATGAAATGCTGATAGAAAAAGGCCTTGCAAGAGTGGGATATGTGTATGCTCCGAACACAAAGCATGTAGACCGGTTTTATGAGCTGCAAAAGCAGGCTCAGCAAAGCGAGATCGGAATATGGAGCATTGAAAACTATGCAGCTGAAGACGAGGGGTTCAGGGATTTCCAGGAAAAAGAGGAAGCGCCTGCAGAAAGCAAGGATGAGTCATGCGCCATCAAGGGGAATATTTCTTTTTCAGGAGAGAAAATCTACCATCTTCCAGACGGCCAGTATTATGATGTGACGGAAGAAGAGGAACTGTTCTGTTCAGAAAAAGAAGCCGCTCAGGCAGGATACAGAGCGTCAAAAAGGTAAGCAGCGGGAGTTGATTCCGCTGCTTTTTATATTGCTAACCCGCTAAAATCATTGGAATAACCGGTTTTGCACTTGGCTTGCCTATAAGATAGCCCTGTATAAAATCAATCCCTTTCTCTCTGAGAAAAGCAAACTCTTCTTCTGTTTCAACACCTTCGCCAAGCACCTGAATGCCGAGCTTTTTGCCGATGGCTATGACATTTGACACGAAAGCCTGTTTTTCTGTGTCGCTGTGGCAGTTCGAGATATAATGCCTGTCAATTTTCACATAATCAGGCTGCAGTTCATGAAGCATATCAAGTGTGGCGTATCCGGCCCCTAAATCATCGAGAGCCACTTTCATTCCATTCTCCCTGTATACGTTAAGCACTTTTTTTAAATGAACGACATCCTCTATTTTTTCCGTTTCAACGACTTCAAAGACTAGATCCTGCGGAGAAACCCCGTATTTCTTTACGATATCAAAGGTATGCTTCAGACAATACTCCGGATTATAGATGGTGGAAGGCAGAAAGTTAATAAAGCTTTTAATGCCTGCAGGAATATGAGATGCCTTCGCTTTAATCGCCGCTTCTCTTGCCTTTTTATCCAGGACTGACTGCATGTTCGTTTCGACGGCTGTTTGAAAGAGCCGGTATGGGGAGATTTCCTGATCCATCGCACGCAGCAGTGATTCATAGCCGTAAAGCCTGCCGCTTTGTGCATGGATGATAGGCTGCAGATGGCTGACAAATGTTCCGTTTTGTATAAGATGGACAGTCTCCTCGTTCAAAATATGGGCACAGACTAACTGGAGATCATGAAAAGATGTTTTTTCTTCTTTCATGCCTGAATGAATGGCGGCAAGCCATGGTTTATCTGCAAAAAAAGGAGCTAACGGCAGGATTTTCTCTTTGAGTTCATGTTTAGTTGAATAGGCCAGGTGGAAGCTTCCGTCAGCTTTGAACGTAAAACCGGATGATTCCAGGAAGCTCATATAGGCTGAGTCTGTATTTTTTAGAGTTAAGAAACCAGCCGGGCTGATTGGAAATGACTGATAACAAAACGAACACGGATGCATGAACAAATCCCCTTTATTTCATAATAAATCCATTATACCAAAATACTAGAATGATATGAATAAAAAGGCCTATGAAAATAGACTTATTGGAAGGTTAAACATTTCCTATCTGCCTCCGATAGTAAACGTAGATAAAGAATAAAGGGGTTAAAAATATGAAAAAAGCGGTCATGTTCTGGAGAAATATCAAAATTGGCTGGAAGTTCAGCTTTTCTGTTATGATGTGCATTCTTCTCTTTGCGATCTCTATGATGGTAACGTTTGCACAGCTGAGCAGAGTGGACGGGCATATTTCAGAAATGGACAAATTGAGCACCAGCGCAAGCACAATCACTGAGATGGGTTCAATTTTCCGGTCGATGGATATTGCCATTGCTGATTACATCATTAATCCTACAGATGAAAACAAAGAAAACTATCTTGAAAAGAGAAAGAAATTGCTGGATGCAGGAGACAAAAGCAAAAAAGAATTCAATGATCCGGAAGAAACGGCCCTGTATTTAAAGATGATTCAAAATGACAAAATGTTAAATGATCTTTTTTACATAACGATCATGCCGGCGGTTGAACAAAACAATTCTCAAACGTTAAGTCAGGCGAGAGAGAGAGCCAATGTACTCAGAGATGAGACCATTACAGCCCTCTATGAGCTCAGGGACTTGAAAAACAAAGAAAGAACAGATGCAGCTGAAGATTCCCGCAGCAGCATGGAACAGATTGCTTTCACTTTGCTTTTAGCCTTAGTTGTCTCTATTGTTCTCTCGGCGGCGATTACGTTCGTCGTTCAAAGAATGATCATCAGGCATTTCAACCGGGTCATCCGCTTCTCACATGAGATATCAGCCGGGAATCTAGCTGCGCAGGACCTTGAATATGGTGGAAGGGATGAAATCGGTCAGCTGACCGCTTCCCAAAATGAGCTGAAATCAAAGATGAACAACATGGTCCGCCAAATTAAAAAAGCATCTGAAGAACTTCAAGTGCGAAGCAGAGAGTTAAACAAAGCTTCCGGCGAAGTCAACGAAGGAAGCCAGCATGTATCTGCAACAATGCAGGAGCTTGCTGCAGGTTCATCCGCGCAGTCCAATGCTTCATCAGACATCGCATCTCAAATGGATGACTTCTCAAGGCAGCTCGAAAAAGCGAATGAAGAAGGCGCCTTTATGAGAAAGTCATCAAATGAAGTCATGCATCTAGTTTCACAGGGATCAGTTCAGATGAACTCATCCTCTGCCAGAATGAATGACATCATGGGTGTGATGAATACATCTGCAGCAGAAGTCATGAATCTTGATGGAAAAACAAAAGAAATTGCAGCGCTTGTTACGGTCATTGAACAAATTGCCGAACAGACAAATCTTTTATCTCTCAATGCTGCGATTGAAGCTGCGAGAGTAGGAGAGCACGGGAAGGGATTTGCCGTTGTTGCGGATGAAGTAAGAAAACTCGCTGTAGGGGTATCGGCTTCTGTATCTGATATTACAAGGATTGTTGAAGACTTCAGAAACGTTTCCAAAAATGTAGCAGCCACGTTAAACAGCGGACAGCTCCGTGTGAAAGATTCTGCTTCATCTATTAAACAAACAGGTGAATCATTTGAGATGATCACAAAGTCGATCCGAAAGCTTGATGAAAAGATAGCCAATGTGGACGATTACTTGAAAACAATTGCAGGCGGTATGGTGCTGGTCAACAGGGCGGCAGAAGAAGTTGCTGCTGTGTCTGAAGAGTCAGCAGCTGGAATTGAAGAAGTCTCCGCTTCTGTGCACCAGTCTTCTGAAAACATAAGAGAAGTAGCAGCCTCCTCCGACCGTCTGAAAGATCTGTCTGATGAACTCTCAAAGCTTGTTGGAGAATTTCAAGTATAAGCACGAAACCTGATCATAATTGGTCAGGTTTTTTATATCCCAAAAATAAAATAAGGAAAAAAATACCGTCATCCAATCAGGACATTTTTCCGTTATCTTTTCATGAAAGCATATTCCTGCTTGAATCCGCGTCAGGTTAATAGCATCATGAAGAGAGGATGACCCTTAAAGGAGGATAAAATGAAGCCATTTTTATTGTTTTTAGTTCTGTTAGTAGCGGCAGCCGGATGCTCCCAGTCGTCTGCTCAAAATGAAAACCGGGAGTCACTTGATCAATCATGGGAAGAGATTGAAAACAAAGCAGATGGAACGACAGTCAGAATGTTTATGTGGGGCGGTGACGAGGGAATTAACCAGTACATTGACGACTGGGCTGCACCGAGGCTTAAAGAACAATATGGACTGACCCTTGAACGGGTTCCGATGGACGCCCCTGAATTTCTTCAAAAGCTCCTGAACGAGAAAAAGGCGGGAGAAAACAAAGGTTCAACAGATATTATCTGGATCAACGGCGAAAACTTTAAAAACGCCAAAAACAGTGATCTTCTGTACGGGCCATTCACAGAAAAGCTTCCGAACTTCAAAAATCATATCAACGGGGATGCTCTTGATATTCAGTATGATTTCGGTGAAAAAACAGAAGGTCTTGAAGCGCCGTGGGGCAAGGTGCAGTTTGTTTTTCACTATGACGGGGCGAAGGTGAAGGATCCTCCGGCATCACTTGAAGAACTTAAGAAATGGGCAGAGGATAATCCCGGAAAGTTCACGTACCCCGATGCAAATGAATTCACGGGAAATGCATTTTTAAGGCATGTTTTCTATGAGTCGGGAGGAGGAGCAGACCTGTTTTTAAAAGAGGGTTTTGATGAAGAACTTGCTGCCTCATCAAGCTCTGATATGTGGACGTATCTGAATGATCTGAAACCATCTCTATGGAAAAAGGGAGCTACTTACCCGAATACGCTGACAGAGCTTGACAGACTGTACAGCAGCGGGGAAGTGTGGATGACAATGGGCTACAACGAAGCAAGAGCGGAAAGCTTAATCGAAAAAGGAATTTTCCCTGAAACGACAAAATCATTCGTGCTTGATTCCGGGTCACTCGGAAACACTCATTTTCTTGGCATTCCATTTAACACTCAAAACCCGGAAGGCGCTATGACGGCCATTAACTTCTTCATGTCTCCGGAAGCTCAGCTTGCGAAGTATGACAGCACATATTGGGGAGAGGGAATGGCTGTTGATCCAGAAACATTTAACGAGGAGCAAAAGAAGAAGTTTAATGACATCGAAAGGGGACAGTCAGTGCTCCCTCAGGATGTGCTCCAAAAAGCGCTTGTTCCTGAAGTGGACGCACAATATGTGGACTGGTTAAAGGAGAATTGGCTGAATGAAGTGGCAGGAAAGAAATAGGCTGAAGCCTGCCGTCCCCGCAGTCCTGTTTACCTTGTTGATGGTTTTTGCAGGACTGTGGCTTGCTGCGGCTGAGAGCTTAACGGCGCCTGATGGAGCGAAAAGCCTGTCAGCGTATCAAGATCTTTTTACTAATGAGTCTTTCAGGGACTCATTATTTTATAGTCTGAAAATCACCCTGCTGTCGACAGTCATCTCTATTTTGGCAGGGCTATTGATTATCAGGTCTGTCTATCCGCTTTTGAAAAATAGATATCTAAAGCTTGCTGCATGGATTCCAATGCTTTTCCCCCATTTTGTATGGGGGTATATGCTGTTTTTACTTTTATCACAGAACGGGTGGATTTCATCCATTTCAACAGAACTGGGACTGATCTCTTCAACAGGCGCTTTTCCTGATTTTATGAAAGATTCAGAAGGGACCGGCATTATTCTCACGTATGTTTGGAAAGAGATTCCGTTCGTTCTTCTCATCCTTCTTCCTGTCTATCTGCAGCTGAATACGGGACGCAAAGATGCTGTGTATACTCTCGGAGGCAATGAATGGGATGCTTTTAAACTGGTGGAATGGCCGGTGCTCATCCCGAGTCTAATTGAAATCTTTATCCTTTTGTTTTCCTTTATTTTTGCAGCCTACGAAGTGCCTGCTCTGCTTGGGACGACTTACCCGAAAATGGTTTCTGTTTTAACTTATGAGTGGTTTTATTCGGGCGACTGGAGCAGAAGACCGGCTGCATTTGCGGTTATGATTCTCTCGACTGCTGTCATTCTGGCAGCTCTGGCAGCTGTTTACCTTCTATTCAATAAGCAAAGAGAAAGAATAACCAGGTCCAGTACGGTGGAAAGCGTCCGACACGGCAGCGGGTCCCGTCCTGTGATGGCCGTTCTGCTGATACTGTTTACAGCCCCGGTGTTATTCGTTATAGCAAAAAGCATGACATCCGGATGGACGGGACTGTTTCCGGAAACTTTCTCAGTAAGAGGATACGCTTTATTGATGGATGAGCCAAAACTGGCAGAAGCTTTGTCTCAGTCCATCACGATAGCCGTCTGTGTGATTGTTTTGAACCTGCTGCTTGGCATACCGGCTGCCCAGGTTCTTGCCCACCATTCTTTTAAAGGGAAATCAGCAGCAGAAACGCTGCTGCTTACACCTGTCATTGTCCCGGTTCTGGCCATCGCAATGGGACTTCATACAGTGTTTATCCAGGCAGGCTTGGCCGGGTCGCTTTCAGGTGTCATCCTGATCCACCTTCTCCCGACTCTGCCCTACACCATCAAGGTAATGCGTTCAGGATTTGAGAGAGCGGGAGTTTTGACGGGCGAACAGGCTGCTCTGCTTGGAGCCGGCAGGTTGAAAGTGTTTTACACCATTTATTTTCCTCAGCTGATTCCGTCCATACGAAGCGTTATTTTTTTGGCATCCACCATCTCCCTGAGCCAGTATTTACTTACAGCTCTAATAGGAGGCGGAAATGTACTTACACTTGCAGGTCTGTATTTTCCTTACTTCAGCAGTGCAGATGACACGGTGATTGCGAGTTTCTCTCTGCTGTTTGCCATCCTTCCGATTGGGATCTGGCTGTTGTTTGAAGGGCTGCTTCGCTTAGTAACTCCATATCAGAAAAGGTGATCGGTTTGAATCAAGGAATAGAACTATGCGCGTTAACAAAAATGTATAAGCAAAAGCCTGTTTTTGACAGGATGGACTTGACCATACACAAAGGGGAAATTGTTTCACTGGTCGGTCCTTCGGGGACGGGAAAAACGACTTTACTGCGGTGCATTGCAGGACTTGAGACGCTGGATGAGGGTGAAATTAAGATTAACGGAGAGAATGTAACCTGGAGTAAACCCCAGAAACGTCCGGTCGTCATGATGTTTCAGCAGCCGCTGCTTTTTTCGCATATGACGGTATTTGAAAATGTTGAGTACGGGTTAAAGGCAGCTAAAAAGAAAAACCGGCGGGAACAGGTCGCTGCGATGCTTGAAAAAGTGGATATGTCAGCTTATTCAGATGCTTATCCAAACGAATTATCAGGCGGCCAGCAGCAAAGGATTTCTCTAGCGAGGGCACTTATCGTGAAACCTGAGCTGATCCTTTTGGATGAGCCGTTTTCAAGTCTTGATCCAGAGCTCAGGAAAAAAATGAGGATGTGGGTCAGAAGGCTGCTTAAGGAAGAGGGCATGTCTGCATTATTTGTTACACATGATATGGAAGAAGCCATGTACATGGGGGACAGGGCAGCCGTGCTTGCTGACGGAAGGGTTCATCAGGCAGATGTCCCGGAAACCGTCTATCTGCATCCTAAAACGGTAGCTGCCGCTTCGATCTTCAGTGAAGGGATGATGACCGGCATCGGCTCCTTTGTGCACATCAGCAACCTGAGACTTGCTGTCGATAAGAAGGAGCAGTATCCATACAGCTATGCTGCTGAAATTGAAGACATTTTCATGAAGCACGGCGTCACTTTCTATACGCTTAAACTGAAAGATGCAAATGATAGAATAACCATCCATTCAGATATATTGGCAGGCATCCAGGATTCAGTCTATGTTGAAGTCGTTCATCCGGAACTCATTCAGACGTTTGATCATTCCGAAAAAGAGGAAGATGCAGGATGAAAAAGAACAGTGTATGGAAATTGCTTGTCATTGCTGCGGGAGCGGGAGTGCTGCTGTGGATTAACAGCCGTTATCTGAATCTGCAGCCTAAGACGATCAAGGACTGGATGTTATCCTTCGGGGCAGCTGCACCGCTCCTTTATATCGTTTTATATTCCGTCAGGCCGTTAATTCTTTTTCCGGCGTCTGTCATGTCCCTTGCAGGCGGCCTTGCTTTCGGCCCCTATCTGGGGACACTGTATACTCTGGCCGGCGCAACAATTGGAGCCGTTGTGGCTTATTTGGCAGCCGGCACCTTCAAGCTTGACATGTTCAGGAAATCAGATAATCAAAGAATGCAGACACTGAAAAAGCAGCTTGAGCAGAACGGATTTTTCTATGTGCTTATCCTCAGGCTGATTCCGATTGTCCATTTTGATGCCATAAGCTATGCAGCCGGCATTTCAAAAGTGAGACTTCTTCCATTCGCGGCTGCAACTTTTATAGGGGTAATCCCGGGTACATTTGCCTTCACCTTTTTAGGATCAAGCTTTGCCGAAGGGAACGTGCTGCTGCTTGCTGCTGCAGGAGCTGTATTTCTTCTTTTGATGCTCTTGCCCCTTCTTTTCAGGGAAAAAGTAAAACAGCTGCTTACCAATGAATCGAAATGAGGAAAATGTATGCTTGATACACATGCAAGAAAATATGTTCAGCCCATCATCCATCATTCTGCAAAGCGTCTCCTGCGAGCGGGACTCACGGCGAATCAGGTGACGGTTCTGGCTTTTATCATCGGTTCGTCTTCCGGCTTTTTCGTTTATATCGGACAGCCTTTCTGGGCCTTGGCCGTACTGTGGCTATCCGGATATTTGGATGCCGTTGACGGAACGATGGCGAGGCTGACGAAACCTTCAGGATTTGGAACCGTTCTTGATATTACATTTGACAGGGTGGTTGAAATAAGCGTCATCGTAGGCCTTGCGTTTGCGTTTCCTGATGCGCGTCTTGCCCTTCTGCTGTTGTCGGTTTCTATTATCCTTTCAATGACAATCTTCCTTACAGTAGGGGCCGTCAGCGAAAAACAGGGAGTGAAAACCTTTTATTATCAGGCTGGACTGGCTGAGAGGACAGAAGGATTTATTTTGTTTTCTCTTATGATTCTTTTAACTGATCACCTTATTCTAATTACCTATTTATTCTTTGCAATTGAACTGTTTACAGCCATGCAGAGGCTGAGAGAAGCGAAAACCATTTTGAAGTAGGGGGATCAGACATGGAATATGACGTAATTGTAATTGGCGGAGGATCAGGGGGGCTGACGGCTGCTGCAGGCGCTGCAAGCTTTGGGGCGAAGACGGCTTTAATAGAAAAAGAGAAAGCTTTAGGGGGAGACTGCCTTCACGCTGGCTGTGTTCCTTCTAAAGCTTTTATCGCTGCAGCAAACAAAGTGTACAGCGCTAAAAAAGCAGCAGCCGCGTTCGGACTTACCTCAGGCGGCAAAGCCGATATGAAAAAAGTGATGGAGTCCGTTCAAAGGGCGATAGCTGTTATTCAGGAGCATGATGATGATGAGCGTTTTGAGAGTCTTGGAATCGATGTGATTCACGGCGAGGCCGTTTTTGTCTCAAGTCATGAGGTCAGTGTGGGAGATAACATCCTCAAAGGGAAAAAAATCATTCTTGCAACAGGCTCAAGACCGGCGATTCCGGATATTGACGGCATCCGCGATTCCGGCTATTTGACAAACCGGAATGTATTTAATCTGGAGGTTCTGCCTGAAAGTCTTGCCGTTATAGGCGGAGGACCGATCGGAGTGGAGCTTGCACAGGCTTTCTCCAGGCTTGGGACCCAAGTAACACTTATTGAAAGGTCCTCATTGCCGCTCTCAAAAGAAGATGATGAGATCAGGGAGACCGCAGCCCGCCTGCTAAGTAAGGAATTCACCATTTTAACAGAAGCAGCCATTGAATCAGTGTCTTCTTTTGAAGACAGGAAAGAGCTTGTGATACGGCAGAATGATGTTCTTAAAACGCTTGAAGTGAGCCATATTCTCGTAGCAGCCGGAAGAAAACCGAACAGTGACGGGCTGAAGCTTGAGACTATAGGGGTCGAATGCGACGAGAAAGGAGCCGTGAAAGTCAACCGTTCCATGCAGACGAGCGTTCCGCATATTTTCGCCATCGGAGATGTTAACGGAAACCAGCTTTTTACTCATGCTGCCGGCCTGGAAGGAAAAGGCGTCGTTCAAAAAGCAGTCCTTGGATTGCCGCATACCGTCAAGTATGACAGCATGCCTTGGGTTACATATACGCACCCGGAGATCTTTCATCTTGGCATGACAGAGGATGAAGCGCGGAAAAATTACAGGGATATTGGCGTATACAAGGCTCTCCTCAATGAAGTGGACAGATTTATAGCCGAAGATGAGACAGAAGGATTTGTGAAAATCATAACGGATAAACACGGCGCTATCTTAGGTGCCCACGCAATAGGAGAGGGAGCGGGAGACTGGATGCAGCCTGTCGTATATGCCAGTCAGCTCGGGAAAAAAATCGGCGATCTTTCCCAGATGGTTTATCCTTATCCCAACAGGGCAGCAGCTGTTCAAAAAACGGCGGACCTGTACTGGAGAGAAAAACTTTTTTCAGGCATTGTGCCTAAACTGACAGAAAAATGGATCAAAGTAAAACGCTGAAGAAAAATTCTTCAGCGTTTCATCTTTTGCATATATCTTCTGTCAATCCAGTGCTTTATTTTCCAGGGGAAACTGCCGTATAAAGAGTATGTCCCGTATAGCAGAACCCCCTTTTTATTTCCTGCAGAAAGAATACTCAAATAGCGTTTTTTAGGTTTGAACGGCTTTAGCTTCTGCCCGAGCTGAAATCTCTTGATATTTTTAAACAAGACTGGAGCCTGCCGGACGGCATATACGCCGTTCTTTGCAAGACCGGGGTATTCCTCAAACGATACACAGTCTCCTGCACCAAAAATATAAGGAAACTGAACAGATTGAAGAGTCTTTGAGACAAGCATAAAACCGTTCTCATCGCATGCAATCCCGCTTTCCTTCAGCATGGGATGCGGAGCCGGTCCTGTAAGGATAAGCGCTGAGTCGAAAGGAATCCTGCTGGTTTCTGTGTGTATTGATTGTAATTTGGCGGATACAGCTGACTGATGGAGAAAGAGCGGGATGTTGTTTTCTTCAAGCAGGCGTGTCAATCCTTTAGAGATATTTTCAGCTGCAGAAGGTGCTATGCCGCTGTTTGAAAGAATCGTAACATTTGAAAGGAACCCGTTTTTCCTTCTGTATGCTGATACGGATAATGCAAGCTCCAACCCTGCGATTCCTGCTCCTATAATAACGGGTGAGTCTGCTTCTCTGAATTTTCTCATCTTTTCAGGAAAGGTATAGGCCGGCTTTATGGAACGGACTGCCGGATGACCTGGAAAAGGGGAATGACTTTCTGACCCGAGGTTCAGGCTGAGCAGGTCAAAAGCCAATTTTCCCCCTGTTTGCAGAAGAACCTCCTTTTTCAATGGATCAATTCTGACTGCTTCTGCTTTTAAAAACTCCGCACCTGCTCTTCTGCAGAGCGCCTCAATACTGAAAGTCAGATCTGCTTCCTCATAAAGCCCCTCTGAAAATCCGGAAAACATGCCGGAGTAAAACTGATATTCAGAAGGAGAAACACATGTGATGCGGCAATTCCATTTTTCTGATTTAGCTCTCTGAAGGAAGGAAGCGTGAACATGCCCTCCTCCAAGCAGCACCAAATGCTTCATTTGAACACCCCTTGACCGCAATGAAAAGCACACGCGCATACAGCGGCGTGTGCAATAAGTAGTTGTAATAGTAGACTGTACTTTTGTGAAAGTCTGATTGTTTCAGCCATGCCGGTACCACCTACACGACGTAAGCCCTGCCTCTCAAACGTCCTTGCGGTTCCAAGCCCGCGCCAGCTGGAGTAAGTGAATTCATGATTGGCTGAAATCTTGCCTCTAGCCATTATTTACCCGATATTCAGGTTGTGAAACACACCATAGAGAGTTTTATTTTATCTTGAGAAGCAGGTATCTGACGAAAAATCCAGCGGAGAGTCCGGGGATCAAAGAGAGCATAGGCAGCCATATCGGCCCTGGCAAAACTCCAAACAGCCGCACTTTGGGGGACAGCATTAACCCGACTGTTACAAAATAAGCACAGGATGCAAATGGCAGAAAGGACAGCTCAGGCTGATGTCCATCTGCATGTTTGTAAGCATCATACATAGCATACATGTAGATGCATGGATAAAACATGAGCCATCCAAAGTCCACCGTCTGAAAAGCAGTATCTATTTCCCCTAAAAAGCTCAGCATAATTCCTCTGTTAAAATGGCTGTACGTATTTATAATCACTTCCAGAGCAATAAAAAGGATCCCCTTCACAAGCTGTCTGTTCAGCAGCTGCCCAAACCCCGGAAATGCTATGCTCCATAACAAAACTTCAAGCTTAGTTGTTTTCACATTCTAACCTGCCTATCCCTGTCTGTCTTATGTATAGAAGAATATGATCTAATGTTATTTTCTGTAAAAAAACAGAGAACATACAGTAAATTTGAACATGAAAAGTAAAAGATGAAAAAAATGATGCCTGACAATGCTACTCCATTCATGATATCCATGTATAACATTCATGAAAGGAGGTGATGAAATGGCAGAAACAGTCATTCTTGATTCACAGCTCCGCCTTGTGTTTGATATGGGTCTAAATGAAAAGGGCGAGCCGGCAGTTAAGTACAAAAATTACAACAACATTAAGACAACAGCAACGCCTGAACAGCTGCTGCAGGCAGCAGCAGCCATTGCGGAACTGCAGACGGAAACGCTTTTGCATGTTGAACGCAATGATTCTCATCAAGTCATGGCGTAATGAAAAAACAGCTGGAGGGAAGGAGGTGGGAGGACTATGGCAAAAACACTTGAACTTCATTTTTTAAATGAAGAGGGAAAAATCGTGAAACTGATGATCGATTCTCCGAAAGAACCTGTTGTGCCCGGTGACGTGTCACTTGCAATGGATGAAATTCTTGCATCCAACGCATTTTTTTCAGCGGGGGGAAACTTCATCAGCAAAAAAGGAGGCCGCATCGTTGAGCGCAATGTAGCAGACCTGACGATATAAAGATAGAGGGCCGGATCCCATGCACGGAGGATCCGGCCCTTTCCTGTATTCAAATCATGCCGGCTGTTAACAGTTGAAAAAACGTGTTTTCAGTCTTTGTGCAATAAATGATGGAAAAGGAGGAAAACCTAATATGGAAGAATGGATTCAAGTAGTGAGTGAAGTCGGATTTCCAATCGTGGTGACGCTCTATTTGCTGCATAGAATTGAAAGTAAACTGGACACTCTGAACAGTACAATCCAGATGCTTCCAAATCAGCTGAACAGCAAGTAAGACTGTGCCGGCCCTCACCGGCGTTAGGAAGTGAACAAGTGGATGTTTATGATGACCTGAAAAAGGGGGAGCGCGGAGCTTGGCTGAGCATCGCATCCTATTTAATTCTGGCAGCGGCAAAACTCTCGATCGGCTATCTTTATTCCTCTCAGGCTCTGCTTGCAGACGGCCTGAACAACGGCACGGACGTTATTGCCTCCGCTGCCGTTCTGGTCGGGCTGAAAATCTCCCAGAAGCCGCCGGATAAGGACCACCCGTATGGACATTTCAAAGCAGAGGCCATAGCTGCGCTTGTCGCATCTTTTATTATCATGTCAGTGGGGCTTCAAGTATTGTTTGAAGGCTTTAAATCTATTATTGAGCCGAAAACAGAATCCCCAAGCCTAATTACCGCATGGGCGGCCATTATCAGTGCGGCCATCATGTACGGTGTTTACAGATATAACCGGGCTCTGACTGCAAAAATCAACTCCAAAGCTCTCGTTGCCGCCGCCCATGACAACAGATCGGATGCGCTTGTAAGTCTGGGGGCGTTTGCCGGCATTGCAGCCTCTCAGTTTGGGATTGCGTGGTTTGATACTCTTACAGCCATTACCATTGGGTTTATCATCTGTAAAACAGCATGGGATATCTTTAAAGATACGGCCCATTCTCTGACAGACGGTTTTGATGACCAGAAGCTTCTCAGCTTTAAATCCACCGTTGAATCAACACCGGGAGTCGACCGAATAAAGGATATTAAAGCAAGGTACCTCGGAAGCAGTGTTCTTGTTGATGTCGTAATTGAGGTCCATGCCGGATTGAATGTGACTGAAAGCCATGAAATTACAGATCTCGTTGAAAGAAGGATGGAAATGGAACACAAGATTTCTCATGTCCATGTTCATATTGAACCATCCTGAAGAAGCGGCCGGATTCGGCCGCTTTTTTTTGGCATCTGCCGCAGATTTATTTCTCGACACAATCATACAAAGGGAATTCTGCTCGTGAAGCGAATGTAATATAGTATGAAACGTAAGGAGGATGAATCATGAGGGAGAAAGAGAAAGCAGCCAAAATCAAAGAACTGAGTGATGAGATTCTGCGAAAAGTGCTACATGATGGATACGCACCTGATGCTTATTCACTTAAGAACGTGGCCGAACTGCTGTCAAGATCCATTTATGATCTGTCGGAAATGTACGTGAATGATCAGTGCAACCATGAAGAAACACTTAAAGGAACACTTGCTAAGATGCAAATCGCCTTAAACACAATGGACCGCACCAAAGTTAAGACTTAACCGGGGGCACATATGCGCTCTCTTTTTTTTGGCTCTTTTGGAAACTTATTAGTACAATAGCATCAAAATGCAAACGTATGTTCCTGTTTTGTTCGAAAAATGTTATAATGGACTTGCAGGTCAATCTTTTATGGATCAGTTTCAACCCCTGGGGAAAGGGGGGATGAATGGTGACAATATTTGAGAGCTTAGTTGTGATGGTTTCATTTGCTACGCTGATTGTAGCCGTGCTTGGCTTCGGACAAAAAAAATAGACCTCGGTATGTTCCTTTGAGGCCCGTGCAAGTGCAATCTAAAAGATGCTGCTGATCCGTATAAGTGCAGTTTGACTGCTTTGGCTGTAGATGTGGCACCATCTGCAGCTTCACGTAAACATTATATCATAAAAAAAGTGAAAATCCCTGCCCGCATGCTGATTTTTAAAAAATTCAGCGCTTGCCGGAACAATGGAAAAAGGACGGTTAAATTAACCGTCCTTATCAGCTTACACTATGTAAACTTATTTTTGTTTTTTGTTAGCTTTTTGCTGATTCATTTCTTGTGCAAATTCTGTATCAGCTTGCTGATTTTGCTGGTTTTGCTGCTGTTGCTGCATATTTTGCTGCTGCTTGTTGTTTTGCTCTTGCTTCATTTTTTTCCCCTCCTTTCAAGTAGTGAAATTCACTTTCGTTCGATAGTTTGCATCAATTTGCAGTATTTTAAACCTCTTTTTATCATTTTTTTGGAAACGATCCCGGATTCAATTCTTTTAACTTGAGAAATAGTGTGGGATACAGAGGGCAAAATTTATAAAAAAACGAACAGAACCTCTTAACTATCTCTCCTTTCGTTCGATATAAGGGATGAGGGGGGAGTTCAGATCGATGTTTGTGAATGCAGATTTGCTGCTGGTTTTACTTGTCATGCTCTTATCCATAGTAAGTTATCATCTTGCTCCTATATTTGCCGCCATCCGCAAATACAATACGAAACCTTCCTTTAGAACGAATCATTGGGTGATGAGCCTGCTGCTGGGGTTCATGTTCTGGATGACGCACGTAACGGCTGTTTTCTCTGCCGGTCTTCCTGTTTCAGAAAAATGGTTCTCTTTATATTTGGTGCTCAGCTTTTGTTTATGCAGCATGATTGCCATCTTTTCAATCAGATCGGGAGACACAGAAAATCTCAACACCTCAGCGTATTTTAAAACGGGATTTGGTATGTCTGCCGGCATTGTTATGGTTGATTTTATCGGCTACATGGTCATATTCAGCGATCATTTGGAAATTAAGCCGCTGCTGATTCTTTTTGCTTTGCTCCTGTCAGTTGCCTTCAGTTTTTCGGGTGTAAGACTTTTGCTGATCGCTCTTCAAGACAGGGAAATGAATCGGAGCAGGTCCATCAGGTATCGTACAGCAGGCAGCATCATCGGAGGAATTGCACTTTCGGGAATTCCATATGTCATCATGACATCTGTCCTGGATTTTGAATTTGCAGAAGGCGGAAAATACGTGTATCTGCTTCCGTTCCTATTCGTTTTCTTTTTAAATTTTATCCTCACTTTGATTCCGGATTTATACAGCCAAACAATGATGTATGAACAGACTGAGAGAATTCATGAAAAAGAAGAGAGATTCAGGTCCCTGTTTCACCAAAGCCCTGATGCTGTTATTTCGACAGATTTAGAGGGAACCATTACATCTGTCAACAAAATAGCGGGTGTGATGACCCAGCTGAATGAATCAGAGCTGATTGGCCTGCGTTTTTTAAAGCTGATTCACAAAGAGGATCATCAAAAAGTGCTGCATTATTTTTCAGAGATCGTAAAGGGCACTCTCATCGATAATGATCTCTCTTTAAAGTTGAAGCAAAAGAACGGTGATAACCTCGATATTCTCATCACAGCCGTAAGGCAGGTAGTAAACAATGAAGTTGTAGGTGTATACGGAGTCATAAAGGATATTACGGAAAGCAAAAAAGCTCAAACCCGGATTAACTATCTCGCATATCACGATGAGCTGACCGGTTTGCCCAACAGAAGATTTTTTGTGCAAAAATTGTCTGAAGTCATCGCAAAAGAAAAGACATTTGCTGTATTAAGTCTTGATTTTGACAGGTTTAAAAGGCTCAATGATCTTTATGGCTATGCTTTTGGCGATCAGGTTTTCATTAAAATCGCGGAGCGTCTGTCTGCGGTGCTTCCCGAAAGGTCGTTTGCAGCAAGGCTTGGGGGAGATGAGTTCAGTGTCATTCTGCTGGATGTCTCACTTGAGGAAGCGAATGAACATGCACATGACATGGTTCATCACTTCAGGCTGCCGATGAAGGTCAGAGGAAATGACTGTCTTGTAACAGCGAGCATCGGGGCTTCCCACTATCCGACTCACAGCACGGATGAGGAATTGCTGCTGAAGTATGCGGACATTGCCATGTATGATGTAAAGGTAAACGGCTCTAACAGCTGGAGCATCTATACACCGGAAATGAACGATAAGATGATCGAAAAAATCAAAATTGAAAATGAACTGAGAAAGGCTATTCAATACAAGGAGCTTACAGTTTACTTCCAGCCGAAATTTAAAGAGAATCTGTCTACAATCATCGGGGCTGAAGCGCTGGTCAGGTGGAATCATAAGGAACTTGGATTTATTCCTCCTTCAACGTTTATTCCGATTGCTGAAGAAACAGGCCTGATCTTTGACCTTGAGAGATTTGTCATTGGAGAAGTTGGAAAACACGTACAGCAGTGGGAAAGAAAAAAACTATCCTTTGGAAGAATTTCAATTAATATTTCACACCTGCATCTTTATCAGGATGATTTAGTGCAGACAATCGACGATGTTCTCTCTATTTACAATATAAGGGCTTCAAGTCTTGAGCTTGAGATAACTGAAACAGCCATGATGGACAATGAGCTCGAGGCAAACATGAAACTTTCCCTGCTTAGAGACAGAGGAATTGAAATCAGCATGGATGACTTTGGAACAGGCTACAGCTCCTTAAGCTATCTTCAAAAACTGAATATCGACAGGCTGAAAATCGATCAGTCTTTTATTAAGGAAATGGAGCACCAAAATGGAAACGAAGCTATTGTCTCGATGATCATCTCTATGGCACGCCATCTTAACTTGAAGGTTATTGCTGAAGGTGTGGAGACTTTGACGCAGAAAGAACTGCTCTCAAACCTCGGCTGTCTTGAATTTCAGGGATACCTTGGCGGCAGGCCTATCCCGGCTGATGAATTTTTTGCTGAGTACCTTGCCAGCGGAAAAGCAAGCTAAAAAAAGGCGAGCATCTCGCCTTTTTTGCAGTTATCCATTATTGTCATTGATCTCCATCACTTTTAAAATTGCATCCCCGACAGAAGCTGCAGTATAGGCGGCTTCTTTCTTTACCTCCGGCAGCGCATTTTCCATAGCGAAGCTGAATGGTGTTAAGCGGAACATCGGTATATCGTTAAAAGAATCGCCGATGCAGGCAATTTCAGAAGGCGCAATATCAAGGTGCTGAATCAGCATCTGAAGCGCATTTCCTTTGCTGATATGTTTGGGCATGATGTCCAGGCACTGACTGTCGGATATGTACGTTTCGATTGTATCAGGATACCTTTCGCGGAGTTTTTTCTGAAGGGGCAGCAAGGACTCATACTCACCAAGTATGGAAATCTTTGAAGCTTTAATATCCCTGCCTATCCCTTCAGCCAATTGTTCATTTTCTGTTATAGGAGCAAACATACGGGATTCGATGCTTGTCACGGCTTCATTCCGCCGTTCTGTATAATTTGTGCTGTAATCTGCGACAATTGTAAGAAAATCTTCTGCGCGAACAACGTCAAAAACTTCCTGTGCAATCACACTCTCAAAAGTAAGAGCATGCAGCGATTCATCGCTGTCAGTGTTGATAAAGGCTCCGTTCTGACTGATCCGGTGGTATTTTTCACCGATTTTCGTTAAGATCTCCCCAATCTCCACATCCATTCTTCCAGAAGCAAGGCATATGTCTACACCTGATTTTTTCAGATGCTTTAAGGCTTCGATGTCTTTATCCGATACTTCTTTCTGATGATCCAGCAGTGTCCCGTCGAGGTCACTTACAAATAATTTAATCATGCCGGAGTTCCTCCCTTTCGGTATGTTGCTTAAAAACATAACACTTGGTTTATTTTAAAGAGACATTGCTGCGGCTGCAATTAAATGGTCTTTTGTAAGCTGTCTTCTCTTTCAGGGCTGCTCTACTCCAAGGGTTTTGATCAGGTTCTCAGGGCTGTAGTTTATTTCAAAGAACAGCGGCTTATTTTCATCTGTAAACAAGATCAGGCGGGGATCATCTTCTTTGCTGTATACGATCATTCCTTCTGATACAATGCCATTGAACCACTTATTTTCCACTTTAAAAGGCATAACAGGCTGAATGAGAACCAAGTATCCTTTTTTGGGAAGCGGGTTTATTTTGACAGTAATGCCTTTCATTGATTGAATAGCCTTCTTTAACTCATTTGAATAGTAGTCAGTAGAAGGAGCGGTCTTTACAACATCGCCAGTCTCTACATCAATTACTTTCACTTCCTTTTCTTCTGCATGTCCTTTGACTGCAGGCAGGGCTATAAGGAAGAAAATAGATAAAAAGCATATGATTTGTTTTTTCATGATGAACACCTCCTTTGTACTTTCCCCAATATCGCAGATTATTTTCTGGCAGTAATTTCATGAAGGCGGACATGAGGATAGTTTTACATGAATGGCCAATCCTAACGAATAGTCATGATATTTAAGGAGTGATGAGAATGAAAAACATACTTATCTTCGTTTTGGCTTTATCCCTTTTAGCAGGATGTAAACAGGCAGATCAGGGCCAGCGTACATTTTTGATTCCTGAAGGTTTTACTGGCTGGGTGACCGTTCACAATGAGCCTGCAGAAGGTGAAGGCAAGAGAGAATATAATGTGACCGAAGAGGGGCATGCAGAAGTGAAGGAAAAAGATATTCATGATGGATGGGCCTCAAATAAGTATTATTACGTGGATAAAGAGGGAAAACGCAAAGAGCTTTCAGAAGGAAAGATGATCCACGGCGCATCAGGCGGAGATGAGAATAAAGGAGAAGCCTTTTTTTTCGTTGGAAACAAAGAGGATTTTGAAAAAACAGAGTATACGCCGGAAGATAAATAACGGCAAGGCTCTTCGCAGTTGACTGCATATGACATTATTAGTACGATATGAAGCATTGAGAGATAAAAGGAGCTGAGGATTTCGTGGAGGAGTCCTTTACAATAAAAAAGGTACTGAATAATAATGTGCTGATTGCCGAGCACGATTCGTTTGAGGAAGTCGTGCTGATCGGCAAAGGGATTGGATTTGGCCGTAAACGCGGGGACAGGCTTGAAGAAACATCCTATGAAAAAATGTTTGTTCTTAAAAATCAGAAGGAACAAGAGCAGTTTAAAATGCTTCTGCCTTTTGTAGATGAAGATATGATTGAGGTTGTGAGCGATGTGATTCATTATATTGCAGAACAGGTAAAGCTCCCCCTTAATGAACATATTCATATCGCGCTTATTGACCATATAACCTTTGCCATTAAGCGTCTGCAAAAAGGGATGGATATTAAAAATCCGTTTTTGACCGAAACCAAAACCCTTTATCCAAATGAGTACATGATAGCAGAGGAAGTTGTTCATATGATCAATGACCGGCTTAAAGTGGACTTGCCGGTCGGGGAAATCGGGTTTATTGCTCTGCACATTCATAGTGCCATTACGAACAAACCAATCTCGGATGTGAATCAATTTTCACAGCTGATCGGACAGCTGATCGGCGTCATTGAGGATTCCATGAAGCTGAAAGTCAATCAGGACAGCGTGAATTACATGAGGCTTGTCAGGCATTTGCGGTATACGATTGAAAGAGTTTTATCCGGTGAAAGTGTTGAGGAGCCAGAAAAATTTGCTTTACTGTTGAAAAAAGAATATCCGCTGTGCTACAATACATCTTGGAAAATGATCAAAGTAATGCAGCAATTCCTGAAAAAACCGGTATATGAAGCTGAGGCTGTGTATCTTACCCTCCATTTATACCGTTTAACAAACAAAACTTAATCTGAAAAAGTACCTTACGTGTTACTGATACGATCAGGCATGAGTGAACAAGTACGTGTTGAAACCGCCAATCAGGGGAAGTATACCCTTTGAGTGCGGATGTCCTTGTTGCACCATGCCTTTTTTGCGTTCTTTTTGGGATTGAAATGTAAACGCTTGTAATTTGCTTTCATGTTTTTTTTGGTTGCTGCTTACACAAACTATTCCTCAAGGAGGTTAAAACATGTTTAAAAATTTATTTGGAGTTCTCCAAAAAATTGGTAAAGCACTTATGCTGCCGGTTGCCATCCTTCCTGCTGCAGGGATCCTGCTGGCATTTGGAAATGCGATGCAAAATCCGGAATTAACATCAAAAGTGCCATTTTTGACAAATGACATCATCCAGCTGATTGCTAAAGTAATGGAGTCTTCAGGGGACATTGTCTTTGCAAACCTTCCGCTGCTTTTTGCAGTAGGTGTTGCTATCGGACTTGCCAATGGTGATGGTGTTGCTGGTCTTGCAGCCATTATCGGATACTTAATCATGAACGCTACAATGAGTGCAGTACTTATTCAGACAGGGAAAATTCCGAGCGACGCTGTAGAGCTTGCGCAATTCTTCCAGCAGCTGCATCCTGAATATGCAAGGGTGCTTGGAATGCCTACCCTTCAGACCGGGGTCTTCGGCGGTATTATCGTTGGTGTCCTTGGTGCATACATGTACAACAAATTCTTTAACATTGAACTGCCTCAATACTTAGGTTTCTTTGCAGGTAAACGTTTTGTTCCGATTATGACCGCTGTATCAGCAGTTGTTCTTGGATTGGTTATGCTGTTTGTGTGGCCGCCGGTACAAGGAGGACTTAATGCCTTTTCAACTGGACTTCTTGAGTCGAACAAAACATTGGCAGCATTCGTATTCGGTTTAATCGAACGTTCTCTTATTCCTTTTGGTCTTCATCATATTTTCTATTCTCCGTTCTGGTATGAGTTTGGAAATTATACAACTCAGGCCGGAGAAATCGTGCGCGGAGATCAGCGTATCTTCATGGCACAGATCAAAGATGGCGCTGAACTGACAGCAGGTACATTTATGACAGGTAAATTCCCGTTCATGATGTTTGGTCTTCCTGCTGCGGCACTTGCGATCTATCATGAAGCAAAAGCTGAAAACAAAAAATTTGTTGCAGGCATCATGGGTTCAGCCGCATTAACGTCATTCCTGACGGGTATCACTGAACCGCTTGAATTTTCATTCTTATTCGTTGCACCTATCTTGTTTGCCATTCACGCAGTCTTTGCAGGTCTGTCCTTTATGACAATGCATATTCTGAACGTGAAAATCGGAATGACATTCTCGGGCGGGGTTATTGACTACTTCCTGTTCGGAATTCTTCCAAACCGTACTGACTGGTGGCTTGTAATTCCAGTGGGTCTTGTATTCTCGCTGATCTATTACTTCGGATTCCGTTTTGCTATCCGCAAATTCAATCTGAAAACACCTGGCCGCGAGGACAAACAGGAAGATGAAGATGCAAGCACAACAACGGAAGTTGCAGGCGATCTTCCATACAACATTCTTGAATCACTTGGCGGAAGCTCAAACATCAAGCATCTTGATGCGTGCATTACACGCCTACGCGTGACAGTAAATGACGTGAAAGCAGTAGACAAAAACCGTCTGAAACGTCTTGGCGCTGCAGGAGTCCTAGAAGTTGGAAACAACATCCAGGCAATCTACGGTCCTAAATCAGACAGCCTGAAATCACAGATTCAGGATGTAATGGCAGGCAAAACGCCTAGACCGGCAAAACCTGTTTCAGCAGAAAAAGAAGTAGAAGAACAGGTAGAGGACATCGTACCTGGCCCGCTTAAAAATGATGTAGATCAGTTCTCATTTGTTTCACCGATGACAGGTGAGATTCACCCGATCACAGAAGTTCCTGATCAAGTATTCTCAGGCAAAATGATGGGTGACGGAATTGCGATTACTCCTTCAAACGGAACAATTGTTTCTCCTGTTGACGGAAAAATCCTGAATGTTTTCCCTACAAAACATGCAATCGGCCTTGAATCTGAAAGCGGGAATGAAATTCTGATCCATGTCGGCATTGACACTGTAAACCTGAAAGGTGAAGGCTTTGAAGCTTTCGTAAAAGAAGGGGATACAGTTAAAAAAGGCCAGAAACTTCTTGAAGTGAACCTTGATTTCGTGAAACAAAACGCACCGTCCATCATGACGCCGATCGTCTTCACGAACTTAAACGAAGGCGAATCGATTGTGATTAAATCATCCGGCAGCGTTGAAGCTGGTCAGGAGCACATCATTTCGATTGAAAAATAAATGAACTTAAGCCGCATCACTTGTCAATCATGTGATGCGGCTGTTATGATAAGGTATTGTGTACTAGCTTTATTTAACTATAAAGGAGATTGATTAATTATGGCAGAAAAAACATTCAAAGTAACAGCAGAATCAGGTATCCACGCACGTCCGGCAACTGTGCTTGTTCAAACAGCAAGCAAGTTTGATGCTGATGTGAACTTAGCATATAACGGAAAAACAGTTAACCTAAAATCAATCATGGGCGTTATGTCTCTTGGCATCGCTAAAGATTCAGAAATCACAATTTCTGCAGCTGGTTCAGATGAAAACGATGCAATCGCAGCTCTTGAAGAAACAATGAAAAAAGAAGGTTTAGGCGAATAATGACTGAACTTAAAGGGATTGGAGCTTCAGCTGGGATCGCGATTGCAAAAGCTTACCGACTAGAAGAACCAGATCTTACAGTAACAAAGCGCGAGGTTGCAGATAAAGCTTCTGAAACCGCACGCTTTGAAGAAGCTATCCAACAATCCAAATCAGAGCTTGAACAGATCAAAGAGCATGCATTCAGAGAACTTGGTGCAGATAAAGCTGAAATTTTTGAAGCGCATATCCTGGTGCTCAGCGATCCTGAACTGCTTAATCCTGTAAAAGACAAAATCAGCAGCGAATCAGTCAACGCTGAATTTGCAATGAAAGAAACAGCAGACATGTTTGTCAGCATGTTTGAATCGATGGACAATGAATACATGAAAGAGCGTGCAGCGGATATCCGCGACGTGACAAAACGTGTAATTGGCCATCTTCTTGGAGTTGAAATTCCAAACCCAAGCATGATTTCTGAAGAAGTGATTATCATTGCCGAAGATCTGACACCATCAGATACTGCACAGCTTAACCGTCAGTATGTTCTTGGCTTTACGACAGATATCGGCGGCAGAACATCACACTCGGCGATCATGGCACGTTCCATGGAAATTCCGGCAGTAGTCGGTACAAAAAAAGCCACTTCTGACATTAAAAACGGCGACATTGTCATCGTGGATGGTATTGACGGGGATGTCGTCATCAATCCTTCTGAAGAAGTGATTGCAGGCTTTGAAAAGAAAAAAGCTCAATACGAAGTGCAAAAAGCTGAGTGGGCGAAGCTTGTTAATGAAGAAACTATTACAAAAGACGGACAGCATGTTGAGCTTGCAGCCAACATCGGAACTCCTGACGATGTTCGCGGAGTTCTTGAAAACGGCGGAGAAGCTGTCGGCCTTTACCGTACGGAATTCCTTTACATGGGCCGCGACCAGCTTCCGACAGAGGATGAGCAGTTTGAAGCATACAAAGCTGTGCTCCAGCGCATGGAAGGCAAGCCTGTTGTTGTCCGCACTCTGGACATTGGCGGAGATAAAGAGCTTCCATACTTAAATCTTCCTAAAGAAATGAATCCTTTCCTTGGTTTCCGGGCAATTCGTCTTTGTCTTGAGGAACAGGAAATCTTCCGCACTCAATTGCGTGCATTGCTTCGTGCGAGCACATTCGGAAACTTGAAAATCATGTTCCCGATGATTGCGGTTGTGGACGAGTTCAGAGAAGCTAAAGCTATTCTTCTTGAAGAAAAAGCGAAGCTTGTAAGCGAAGGCGTTCAGGTGTCAGACACAATCGAAATTGGCATGATGGTTGAAATTCCTTCAACTGCCGTGCTTGCAGATCAGTTTGCGAAAGATGTTGATTTCTTCAGCATCGGGACAAACGACCTGATCCAATACACAATGGCTGCCGACCGTATGAACGAGCGCGTTTCATACTTGTACCAGCCTTATAACCCTGCTATTCTTCGTCTTGTGACGCTTGTTATTGAAGCTGCTCACAAAGAAGGCAAATGGGTTGGCATGTGCGGAGAAATGGCAGGAGATCCTTTAGCGATTCCAGTTCTTCTTGGTCTTGGACTTGATGAGTTCTCAATGAGTGCTACTTCAATCCTTCCGGCACGTTCTTTGATTAAGAACCTTTCAAAAGAAGAAGCTGCAAGCTTTAAAGAAGAAATCCTTTCCATGAGCACAACAGAAGAAGTAGTTGAATTTGTTAAAGCGAAATTCAACGTGTGAGTTTAAAAGACCTGCTGCGGCAGGTCTTTTTTATTTGTCTTTTTCCTTCAGCTTTCCCACTAAATGAGCAAGTTGTGGTAAAATAGTCACGAATGCAGAAGAAATGGGGAAGCTTTCGTGAACCGGATAGAAAATCAAAATTTGAGAAAAAAACTCCTGCTGCAGTCCATGTGGGTCATCTTTATTTTGGACGCGCTTTTTATTTTAGTCATTGAAAGAAGCTATAAATATTTTCCGATTGTTTTGATCTTTGCCGGCATCCTCCTGTGCTACACCTTCCTTCTCAGGACTATAAAGAAGGACTCTTTTTTTGTCTGGAGTTCGCTTGGGCTTATCTATTGCTATTTATTTGCCTTAAACTACACAGATCCATATATAGTGAATTTTATTTTCTTGCTTTTTCCAGTCATTTTCAGCGCGGTGTTTCAAAATCTGAAGGTTGTCTTTATAACAGGTGCAGTCACCATCTGCAGCCAGTTTTATTTTTTTCTGAACAGTTTTGAAATCATCTCGGCTTCGTTTGAAAAAATAGATGTCATGTATTATGTGTTTTTTGCCATCATCATTGTTGTTATTCTGTCGTACTACATCAAATACATAAATTACCTCTGGGAAAAAGTGCAGCGGCAAAATGACAAGGTCTCAAGAAACCTGAAAACGACAGAGGCGAAATTCGACCTTATTTTTTCACAGAGTCATGACGCCATAGCCATTATTGATCCAGAGCGGACGGTAAAAGATATAAATCCTGCGTTTACAGCCCTTTACGGCTGGAGCAATCAGGAAATTGCGGGCTGTCTTTATCCATTTCGTTCAGCAGAAAAGTCAGGCGTCAGCTCCAGGAAAGACAGAACGAAATCCGGTAAAAGTATAGAAGTTGAAGTGACGACAACACCTCTTTATAATCCCTACGGGGAATTGATTGCCTATTGCGAAATGATACGCGATGTGACAGAAAGAAGAGAAGAAGAGCTTGCCCTTTTTCAGCATGAAAAACTGAAGGTAGCGGGTCAAATGGCTGCGGGCGTTGCTCATGAGATCCGGAATCCGCTGACGGTGATCCAGGGTTTTCTGCAAATGATGGATGAAAAGAAAGACATTATCGACCCGCACTATACGAAGATTATGCTTCAGGAACTAAAAAGGATGAACAGCATCGTAAGTGAATTTCTAATCCTTTCGAAACCTCAGGCTGTCTACAAGAAAGAAATGAATTTGAAAGAACTCATCCAGTCCATCATCCGGTTTTTTGAAACGGAGAGTGCCCTTAAAAACATCGGCATTCAGTTCAAGTGCGGGGCTGATCAGCTCCCGGTAATGGGGGATGAAAACCAGGTGAAACAGGTTCTGATCAACCTCTTGAAAAATGCGTTTGATGCAATGTCAGGCGGCGGAAATATACAGGTTGAAGCACGTGCTGAAAAGGACTGTATCCTGGTCATAATCACCGATGAGGGAGAAGGAATACCCCAGCATCTGCTCACTCAGATCCGAAAGCCTTTCTTTACAACAAAGGAAAAAGGGACCGGGCTTGGTCTTGTCATTACTGAAAAGATTATTCGCCAGCATGGCGGAACCCTTTCCATATCGAGCCAAAAAGGCACAGGTACGACGGTTACGGCCACTTTCCCTGCATCAGTTTCTGAAAATGGGTAAAAACTAACTGCATCAACCGATTGAAAGGTGATGTAAAATGGAGAAAAATGATGTCAGAGCAGGCGATAAGGTGTATGTGATCTACCGAAACCCACATGCAGCCAACGTAGCAAATATTCAGCAGGCCGAAGTTGTGGATCATCCGACAGAGCCCGGACAAAAAGCTTTGTTTATCCACGATTCATACCACTTATTAGACGAAGAAGACGCGATTTTCCCATCATATTCAGATGCGGAAGAGATGTATAATAAGCTCTTTGATTACGAGCAATATGAGTAAAACTCCGTTTATGCGGAGTTTTTTTTGTGTCTGAGAAGCCCCGGAAGCCCTTTGCAGTTTAAGGAAATATTTAAAAAGGATATGAACACCCTGAAAGACAAACCTTAGTAACATACCGTTTTAATCAGAAGGAAGTGACAGCATAGTGAAACCATTCGTGCCGCAGCTCGTCTATATCGAACCAAGGGCGCTTGAATACCCTCTTGGTGTGGAGCTGAAAGAAAAATTCGAAAAGATGGGTCTTGAAATAAGGGAAACAACTTCACATAATCAGGTGCGCAATATTCCCGGCAAGAACGATCTTCAGAAATACCGGAATGCGAAATCAACATTAGTCGTCGGAGTCCGAAAAACATTGGACTTTGATTCATCAAAGCCATCTGCCGAGTATGCTATACCTCTTGCTACAGGATGCATGGGTCATTGTCATTATTGTTACTTGCAGACGACGATGGGATCTAAGCCTTATATCAGAACGTACGTGAATACAGATGAAATCTTTCAGCGTGCTCAGGAATACATGGAAGAGCGGGCCCCGCAAATGACCCGTTTTGAAGCCTCCTGTACATCTGATATCGTCGGCATTGATCATTTGACACATTCGTTAAAAAGGGCGATTGAGTTTTTTGGAAAGACAGACATGGGCCGCCTGCGTTTTGTGACAAAATTTCACCATGTCGATCACTTACTGGATGCCGATCACAAAGGGAAGACAAGATTTCGCTTCAGTATTAATGCAGATTATGTCATCCGGAATTTTGAACCTGGAACATCGCCGCTTGATAAACGCATTGAAGCTGCGGTTAAAGTTGCAAAGGCAGGATATCCGCTCGGATTTATAGTTGCGCCAATCTATATACATGAAGGATGGCAGGAAGGCTATAAAGAGCTCTTTACAAAACTTGATGAACTGCTGCCGCCGGAAGCAAGAGACGATATTACCTTTGAGATGATTCAGCACAGGTTCACAAAGCCTGCCAAGCGTGTCATTCAGAAGAACTATCCGAAGTCGAAGCTGGAAATGAATGAAGATGACCGCCGCTATAAGTGGGGAAGATATGGAATCGGAAAGTATATTTATCAGAAAGATGAAGAAGCCGATTTAAGAGATACGCTTGAGAGCTATATCGATGACTTTTTCCCGAATGCAAAAATTGAATATTTCACTTGAAAAAACAGGGGCTTTCTCTGTTTTTTCTGGTTTTAAATCTCAAATAAGACATTCCTGTCCATATCCTGATACTATAAAAGAGAAGATAATCAGGAAGAGGTGCTGAAGATGGATTTAGGTTTTAAGGGGAAAACTGCACTTGTTGCAGCATCCAGCCAGGGACTCGGAAGAGCTGTTGCCGAGGCGCTTGCAATAGAGGGCGCTAACGTCATGATTACCAGCAGAGACCCTGAAAAATTGCACAGGGTCAAAGAAGAGATTTCCAAAAAAGCTTCCGGCAGAATTGAATACAAAGCCTGCGATCTTTCAAATGGAGAGGAAATTGTGCAGCTTGTCGAGGAGACTGCAAAACGCTTCGGAACAATAGATCTTCTTGTTAACAATGCAGGAGGCCCTCCTACAGGCACATTTGAAATGATGACAGATGAAGACTGGCAAAAGTCTTTCGATTTGAACGTCATGAGCCACGTCAGACTGATCAGAGCTGTTCTCCCCTATATGAGAGGAAAAGGCGGTAAGATTGTTAATATCGCTTCGTCTTCTGTTAAAGAACCAATCCCCGGCCTTGTGCTGTCCAATACGTTCCGCTTAGGGATTGTCGGACTGACAAAGACGCTCGCAGCCGAGCTTGCACCATATCAGATTCTGATCAATACTGCAGCACCAGGCCGGATTGCGACTGACCGTACAGCCTCCCTCGATCAGGCTGCAGCAGAAAGACTTGGAATAAGTGCTGAAGAAGCAGAAGAGCTAAACAATAAGAAAATTCCTGCAGGCAGGTACGGTACGCCAGGTGAATTTGCAGCCTATGTTCTCTTTTTGCTGTCAGAAGCCAATACGTATATGACCGGACAGACCCAGCTTATTGACGGCGGTCTGGTTAAGTCCGTATAGAACGGCCGTTTGTGAAGTAAACTAAGGCTTAGATAAACTAGGTAAGGTGGCTTCCATGAATGGCGATCGTTCTCGCTGCAATAATCATCTGGCTTATGATTCACATTTATGTGTATTTGCCTAAAAAATGCAACCCGATTGAGTCTGCTTTTATTTTTATGGCGACTTCAATTATGAATAATATGTTCTGCTCAATAATTACTGAAAACTTGAGATGGGCGGTACCGTATGAAACGCCCGAAGGATTTACCGTCTTAATTTTACAAAGAGTCTTAATTATACCTCTGCTGTTTTTGCTTATTCTTCACCTGTTTTTAACCGTCAGGAGCATTCTTGGCAAGCTGCTTCTATTAATTGCATCATTTGGCATCGTAGTCGGCATGGAGGAGCTCTGCATGTACTTCCATGTGATGAAGTATGTGGATAACAGATGGGCGGTGCCGCTTATCCATACTCCGCTGCTGTTTTTGACGGGACTGATTGCCTTAACGTTATTCAGGCCAGTTTTGAAAAGGGGAGTGACGTTGAGATGAACGGGATGCAAAATGAGCTTTATATTCTTGCTACCATTGCTGTTGCTCTCCTGATCATGGCAAAGCTGCCTAAGAAATTTCCGGCAGGCGTGACAGTCCTGATTTTTACGTTCAGTGCACTTATCGGCCTGACTGCAGATCACATTTTAGCCATTCCGCCATATGACGTTTATGATGTCAATGATTCCGCAAACTTCGAAGTGTGGGATTTTATTTATTACAGCATGTATGGATTTTTCGGATATTTTTTTCTTTTTATTTATCAGCACTTCCGTATAAGAGGAATTCTGACAATCCCATACATCATTCTTTGGTCGATGTTTTCGGTGTTTTATGAATGGGTGGCCGTTCAAGTCGGAATCTTTGATTTTGGCAAGGGGTACAAAATGCAATATTCTTTTCCGATTTACCTGTACATCCAGACGTTCTTTATCATCTTTTTTCATTTTGTCATGAAAGAATATGATAAGCTGAAAGAAAAGTCTTCCATTATATAAAAAGAGGAAGCTGAATAAGAGAGGGAGAGATTCATGACACACATAGGATTTATCGGAACAGGAGTGATGGGCAGAAGCATGGCCATGCATTTGCTGAAAGCAGGCTATCCTGTTTCCATTTATACGAGAACAAAAGAAAAAGCCGAGGATTTGCTTAAAGAAGGAGCTGTCTGGAGAGAAACAGCAGAAGAACTGGCCGGGCACTCTGATGTGATCATGACAATGGTGGGATATCCATCAGATGTAGAGGAGCTTTATTTGGGGGATCATGGCATTTTAAATGCTGCCAAAAGCGGCACTTATGTGATTGATATGACCACTTCTAAGCCGAGCCTTGCCATACACATTTATGAACTGGCGAAGCAAAAGGGAATTTACTCCATTGACGCACCTGTTTCCGGCGGCGATGTCGGTGCCCGAGAGGCCAGACTGTCCATTATGGCCGGCGGAGATAAGGAAGCATTTGAAGCATGTTTGCCGATCTTTTCTATTATTGGGAAAAATATTGTCTACCAGGGTCCTGCAGGAAGCGGACAGCATACTAAAATGTGCAATCAAATTGCCATTGCAGCCGGTATGATTGGTGTCAGCGAAGCGATTGCGTATGCGCATTCAGCAGGTCTTGATCCTGAAAATGTGCTGAAAAGCATTTCGGCAGGCGCTGCGGGAAGCTGGTCATTAAGCAATCTTGCACCAAGAATGCTGAAGGATGATTTTGAACCAGGATTTTATGTGAAACATTTTCTGAAAGATATGAGCATTGCCATCGAAGAGGCTGAACAAATGAACATGGAGGTGCCTGGCCTCGCTCTTGCCCATAAGCTTTATACGGAGCTATCAGAAAAAGGGGAAGCCGAGAGCGGTACACAGGCTTTGTACAAGTTATGGAAATCACCATCAGAAAATTGATTGGCGGGGAAGCTGCCCCAATGCACCTGCTGCTTGAAGCAGATCCCGAGGAAAAAGCCATTCAAAAGTACCTTCACAAAAGCATCGTTTTTTTGGCAGAACATCAAGAACAGACGGCTGGTGTACTGGTACTTAATGAAAATTCCTCCACATCATTAGAAGTAATGAATCTTGCAGTTGATGAAGCATTCCGGGGAAAAGGAATCGCAAAGAAACTGCTCGCACGTGCCAGAATGGAAGGGGAAACCGGCGGTTATGATTTTCTTGAGATTAGTACAGGCAATTCGAGCCTTGACCAGCTGGCCCTTTATCAAAAGTGCGGCTTCAGAATGGACGGAATCATCAGCAATTACTTCCTGGATCATTATGATAAGCCGATTTATGAAAATGGCATACCGTGTCTTGATATGGTCCGCCTGAAAATGTCTCTCACATAAAAAAGACAGCCGGATATCCCGGCTGTCTCACATTATCAAATTCTATTATTTACCGATGAACATTTGAGTCCAGTAGTTGCCTTCTTCAATGTGGCCCACACCGATGTGTGTGAAGTCAGCGTTCATGATGTTTTTGCGGTGACCTTCAGAGTTCATCCATGCTTGAACAACTTCTTCAGGAGAAGCTTGTCCTTTTGCAATGTTTTCACCTGCAGTTGTATACTCAACGCCGAACTTTTTCATCATATCAAATGGTGATCCGTAAGTTGGGCTGTTGTGGTCAAAGTAGTTCTTGCTTTGCATGTCTTTAGACTTTTCTTTCGCTACTTTGCTTAGTTCTTCGTCAAGCTGAAGCGGTTTTAGACCTTGCTTTTCACGCTCTGCATTTGTAAGTTCTACAACTTTTTTCTCGAATTCACTTACTGCAGCCTGAGTTTGCTCTTGCTTTGGAGCTTCTTCTTTTGCTTCAGGTGCCTGCTGCTGTGCAGGTGCTGGAGCTGCTTCTTGCTTAGGCGCTTGAGCTTGTTCTTGCTGAGGTGCCTGTGGTGCAGCCTGTCCTTGCTGTGCTTTAAACTGGCTCAGCTGCTCTTCAACCATTTTTTGAAGCTCAGGATTGTTGATGTTTTTCAGCATATCCTGTGTTTGTTCCTGATTTAAATTGCAGTTTTGACCGGCAATTTGGTAAGCTTTAACTTGCATATTTGATTGCTGTGGCGCTGCTGCATCTGCAGTTTGTCCACCCGCATTAAATGTAAAAATAGTAGCTGCTGCTGCAACTGAAAGTGCAATAGACTTCTTCATGAAAAAATTCCTCCTAAGAGTTTTTTTTGTTGTGTTCCTTGCTACACACATATCGTAACACACGATTCTTGTAATATATCAGCCAGTGCTTTCCATTGACACTCATTCAAAATGGCAATCTATCGTCCTTACAAATTGTAAGTCTCACAAAAACCTGACAGCAAAGAATTTGCGGCGGATTAAACATCTGTCTGACCCAACAGGTTTTTGGCGGATTTTTTCTAGCATTATCCAGTAAAACTAACTTTTTCATTGAATTGTTTCTTGACAAAAAATTTACCCCCATTTTTGTGTAACAAGTATTACACAAGTGTTACAATAGGGTTGTAATTAGATGAATGAACCCACAATCGGATGAATCCGATTTTGAAAGGAGATAAACTGCGTTGACTGAGCAAGGCAATAGTCAGGCGGATCTGCGGAAATTAAAGAAAAAACGCTTAATCCGCATCAACGTTTTCTTTTTCTTTGTGTTTTTGCTGTTTGTAGCACTTATAATCCGGCTTGGTGTGGTGCAGATTGTCCAGGGAGAGGAATTCTCCAAGGAAGTCAGCCGCACAGAGTCCAACTATGCCAGTTTCCCTGCACCCCGGGGTAAGATGTATGACAGGAACGGAAATGTCCTTGTTGAGAACATTGGCGTAGACGCAATTACGTATACGGTTGAAAAAACAACCAAAGCAAAAGACAAGCTCGAGACTGCTGCGAAACTGGCTTCATTAATTGAAGTCCCAACCGAATTTCTAAAAGAACGAGATTTGAAGGACTACTGGGTCGCAGCGAACCCGGAAGATGCAGCAGACCTTTTAACCGAAAAGGAAAAATCGAAAAAAGGCAGTGAAACCTATAAGCTTCAGATCGACCGGGTACCCGTAAAAGAACTTGAAGCATTAAAGGCTAATCCTGCAGAACTTGAAATAGCGGCACTTTATACCCGTTTTTCATCCGGCTATGCCTATGAGCCCCAAATTGTAACAGCTACAGGCCTGACAAAAGGCGAAGAGCTGACAAAGGACGAGCTGACCCGCGTGGCTGAAAATCTTGAAGATCTGCCAGGTGTGGATATCATCACAGACTGGAAACGCTCCTATCCCAACGGCGACCTTCTGACAGGGGTTTTCGGCAGTGTGACAACTCCTAAACAGGGAATTCTTGAAGCAAGAAAATCATATTACACAGCCCGCGGCTATGCCCGCAACGAACGGGTTGGCCGAAGCAACCTTGAGTATCAGTACGAAGACTATCTGAATCCGAGAAAATCTAAAGTGCAATATGTGACGGACACAAGCGGCAATGTCATTTCCGAATCGGTCATCGACGAAGGAAGACGCGGCTATGATCTAAAACTGTCCTTTGACCTTGAGCTTCAGAAGCAGCTCGATCAAATTGTCGAACAAGAACTGAAAGTCGCCCGAGGAAAATCCGGAAATTACCTCGTGGACAGAGCCTTTGCGGTCATGATGGACCCGCATACAGGCGACGTGCTAGCCATGTCAGGGAAGAAGTACAGTTTTGAAGAGGGGAAGATGAATGACTATATCATCGGAAACTTTACATCCCAATATGAAATAGGTTCTACCATTAAAGGGGCTACTGTTCTCGCCGGATACCAGAATGGAATGTCGATGGGAACTGTTTATAATGATGCTCCTATCCTTATAAAGGATACAAAACCAAAAAAATCAGTGCGAAATATGGGACCGGTAAATGAAATCACGGCTCTAAAGAGAAGTTCTAACGTCTACATGTTCAGAATTGCATTCGATATTGCTGGAGAAAATTATGTACCTAACGCACCATTTAACGCATCTTCTGCAGATTTTCAGAAGATGAGGAATTACTATAGCCAGTTCGGATTAGGCGTTCCAACAGGTATTGACCTCCCTAATGAGGCAACAGGACAGCAGAATACACCTCCGGATGCAGGTATCCTGCTAAACATGGCAATTGGACAGTATGATACCTATACACCATTGCAGATGGCGCAATATGTTTCAGTAATTGCAAACGGAGGCTATCGAGTTGAACCTAGGATTGTGACTAGCATTCATTCACCAGATGAAAATAAGCAGCTTGGTCCAGTTGTGACTGAACATGAAGCAACCATCCTTAATAGAATAAATAACACACCTGAACAGATCAGACAGGTTCAGCGCGGTTTTGAAGCTGTCACTAAAACAGGCGGAACGGCGGCAGGTTACTTTGGAGACAACGATGTTGCAGGTAAAACAGGTACTTCGCAAACACTGTATTATGGTGAGCAAAGCAAGCGGGCCTATTGGGGAACAGAAACAAACAACCTCGCTTTTGTAGGATATTATCCTGCTTCAAACCCTGAGGTTGCTATAAGTGTCATTGTCCCTTATACAGGCAAAACCGCTGCACATCCAGTTAATAAACTTATCGCCAAGCGCGCAATCGAAGCCTATGCAAACCTTGATCCTAAACCGCAGAATCAGGATGCAGACAGTTCGGCTGATGTCTCTTCGCAGGAAGAAGCCGGGCAGGAATAACAGGCAGACTCCAGCTTTCCTTCACAGGAAGGCTTTTTTCTTTGCCTTTTTTTCTGAAATCAGAGTAGTCCATTATATAGTAGGAAAAAATAGGGTAAATCAAAGAAATGAGGGATCACATGGGATTTTACTCTCCTGAAAACATTCAGCTTATGAAGAGGTTTCCTGATCTTGCGCCTGAGCTTTATCAGTCATATACTGCATTCAGCAAAGCAGTGCTGAGTGACGGTCATTTAACGAAAAAGGACAAGGAAATCATTGCTGTGGCTGTTTCTCATGCAACGGAATGTCCTTACTGCATTGATTTTCATACGAAAAAAGCAAAGAAAGAAGGGGCAAGTGCGGAAGAATTATTTGAAGCAGTCATGGTCGCGGCTGCAATTGAAGCAGGCGGCGCATATGCTCATAGAATGCAGATGCACAGGGCATACGACGGTAATGCTGCAGATGCCTTTTATAAAAGCTCGGATCTTGCAGATTTAAAAACGATGAGCGATTTGACTCCGGAAATCGGTGCTTCGGCCCATGCCTTTTTTTCTAAGGCAATGACTGCCGGCAAGCTATCTGCCAAACAAAAGCAGCTGATTGCAGTGGCGGTGGCGCACACGTCAGAATGCCCATACTGCATTGCCTCCCATACAGCAGGTGCTAAACAGGAAGGCTGCTCTAAGGAAGAACTGGCGGAAGCCGCTATGACAGCAGCACTATTAAGGTCAGGCGGTGTTGTCACACATGCGGTAAATATGCTGAAATCCTTCGAGGGTGAAAACGAAAAATCTTCACATAATTGAAGCGGACATGCCAAAACTAAGATAAGTCAAAGGAGGGAAGAACATGTCTAAAACAAACAAAAACGATGCGGATCAGAAAAACAAAAAAGGGTTTGACTCAAGCAAAACGGACTCTGAGTTCAGCAATGAGCTTGGCAGTGCCGCTTCAAACCGCGCGCACAAAGAAAAAGCAAAAAAAGAAAAAGCTTCAAAAAATGCAGGTGAATATAAAGGTTAAAAGCAAGCCGGATCTCAAGCCGGCTTACTTTTTTGATAGCTAGAATGACAGCGATCCTTGCATAACCCGGAAAAAAATTAACTTTTTCAGGAAATCTTAAAGGAATTTTGAAAGACAGAATCGAATTTTGTTAAGTAAAATCGAACGTTCTGCAGGCGAAGGTCATCTGCTTCCTTGTTTCTTCCTTTTTCTCCTCTCAGGCTCCCGCATGACGATCATTTTGACTGCTGTTTCCCAAAAGCAGAAAGCACGGAATTGTGTTGTGATTCACATTTTAAGGGGGGGCAATGCATGAAGCAGGAAACAGAAAGCGAATATCAGGTATTGCCGCAGGCAGAGCTGTTTGCAGTGATGAACGACAGCGGCAGGTTTCAGTTTGTGTCTGCAAACAGCGAGGAGCACCTGGGCTTTAAAAGCAGTGAAATGATTGGCACCGTATTGAAGGAATATGTTCATAAAGATGATCTTTTTTTAGTGGAGAGCTATTTTTACAATGAACATCATCTTCATCCTTGCACCTTTCGTTTCATGTTAAAGAATGAAACCTATATATGGCTGGAAGCTGATATTGATTTTATAAGAGCTGCAGCTGCAGAGGAAAATCAGATTATTCTCAAGCTGAAAATTCCGAAAACAAGCCGGCATGGAGATCCGTCCAGGCGTGTGCAGCTGAATAATCCCTTTTTAAGTGAAGAATCACAGGAAATCAGCATTCATGCGACAGAGCTGCTTAAAAAACTGCCGTGTCCCCTGTTTATATCCCAGAAGGGCCAGCTTTGCTATGTCAATCAGGCCCTTATTGACCTGCTTGGAGGATCCTCAAAAGAAGATCTTCTTGGGAAAGATGTTCTTGATATCATCGATCATGATTACCATGACATTGTAAAAAATCGCATACAAAGAATGCAGCAGGGCTCCTATGTCGGCCTTATCGAACAAACGTGGAGAAGGCTTGACGGAACACCTGTAGAAGTGGAAATTAAAGCGGCCCCCGCCATTTATAAAAACAAGCCGGCGGAACTGGTCGTTCTAATTGATATTTCATCACGCAAGAAGTTCCAGAAAATTCTTCAGAAAAGCAGGGAGCGTTATCAGCTCCTGATTCAGAATTCCATTGATACCATCGCTGTTATTCATAGAGACAAATGGGTTTTTATTAATGAGTCTGGAGTAAAGCTTTTTGAAGCTTTAGACTACCCTGATATGCTCGGCAAAAACGTCTTTGCCTTATTGGAACAGGAAGATCATGAACAGGTGAGGGAAAAACTCCGCAGTATTGTCGAAGAGAAATCTGAAGTGGAAGTAACGAAGCAATCCTGGCATACATACAACGGCAGCACAATTTATACGGAAATGGTCTGCATTCCCACCACGTATTTTGGCGAACGGGCCGTTCAAGTGATCTTAAGGGATATTTCTGACCGGAAAAAGGCAGAGGAGCTCATGCTTCGCTCTGAAAAACTTTCCGTTGCAGGACAGCTTGCAGCCGGAATTGCCCATGAAATCCGCAATCCGCTGACGGCTATCAAGGGATTTCTGCAGCTTATGCATTCTGCAAACCGCCACGATCAAGGGTACTACGAAATTGTCTTTTCTGAGCTGAACCGAATTGAACTGATCCTGAGTGAACTGCTGATGCTTGCAAAACCTCAGGAAAGGGTCCTGAAAAAAACGGACTTAACTGCTCTTGTAAGTGACGTTGCAACGCTGCTTGAAACGCAGGCAATCATGAATAATGTCATCATACAAACCGTTCCCCAGGAAGAAAAACTGTTTATCCACTGTGATCAGAACCAGCTGAAACAGGTGTTCATTAATCTGATTAAAAATGCGATTGATTCCATGCCTAAAGGAGGGACCATTCAGCTTCGTTTCGAAAAAGCGGAAGGTTTCATTTTTGTGCATGTGAAAGATGAAGGGGAGGGAATACCTAAAGAAGCCCTGAAAAAAATCGGCGAACCCTTCTACACGACGAAAGAAAAAGGAACAGGCCTTGGATTGATGATCACATATAAGATCATTGAAAATCATAAAGGCAGCATGAGCATTGAGAGCACGCCTGGAATGGGCACGGTTTTTACACTGAAGCTGCCTGAAGCATAAAAGGCAAAAAGCCAGCGAAGCATGTAGCGTCCGCTGGCCAATCTTACCTGCTTTTTATATAGTGTTCAAACCGGTCCATCGCCTCTTGAAGCTGTTCAAAGCTGCAGGCATAAGAAATTCGAATGTATCCTTCCCCAAAAGCAGAAAATGCACTCCCCGGCACTACAGCCACTCCCCCATCCTTTGCAAGCGAATAGGCAAAATCAAAAGAAGAGGCATTGAAATGCTTGATGCTCGGAAAAATGTAAAAGGATCCGTCCGGCTTTTCAGTCGGAAGCCCCATCTCCGTTAATCTCCTGTACACATAGTTCATTCTTTTTGAATATTCACCGTTCATAGGTGCTGCATCGTTTTTGCCTGCTGTAAGAGCCTCCAGAGCAGCCTTTTGCGAGATGGAGGACGCACAGGATATGTTATATTGATGCACCTTCAGCAAATGCTTGCTGATGGCAGCCGGCGCGAACACAAACCCGATTCGAAAGCCGGTCATGCTGTGTGATTTTGAAAGTCCGTTTATGACGATTGTCTGATCACGCAGGTAAGACGCAATCGAACGGTGTTTTCCATCAAAAACAAGTTCGCTGTATATTTCATCTGACAGAACGAAAAGATCTTTGCCTTTCAGCAGTTCGGCAATTTTCATCAGTTCTTCCTCATCAAGCGTAACGCCTGTAGGATTGGATGGATACGGCAGGACGACACAGCGCGTTTTTTCAGTCAGATGCCTGCTGATCAGTTCTGCCGTTAATTTAAACCCGTGTTCTGTTGTATCAGCGTGCACCGCTTCAGCTCCGCAAAGTGAGATGATTGGCTCATAGCCGGGATAGACCGGTCCTGGCAGAATGACTTCGCTTCCCGGAGAAAGGATGGTCCTGAATGCAATATCAATGGCCTGACTGGCTCCGGCTGTTACTATCACTTCATCTTTTCCTTGATAAGTTAGCCCATATTTTTCTTTTACAAAGGCAGCGGCAGCTTCTCTGAGTTCGGGGTAGCCCGCATTGTGGGTATACGTGGTAAAATCGCTCTCAATCGCCTCGATGGCGGCCTTTTTCACATGAGCTGGAGTTAAAAAATCCGGCTGGCCGATTGTGAGTGATATGGTATCCTCAAATTCGGAAACCATATTGAAAAACTGGCGGATGCCAGAGATCTGAATGTTTTTAACCTGCTGATTAATAAGGTGCTCCATCATGTTCATCCTTTTTCTATGTAATCAAATAACGTGTTATTATACCATCATACACAATTATTCCGTCAAATTCACCCATTCTGCGCGTGTTTAGTAACATAGTAAGAAGGGTAAAAGTCAAAAATATATTTATCTACAAAGAAAGATGTGACAGAATGATACGTACATTAGCCGTTCAATCCAGCGGGGAGGTTGTTTATGACCTGCCCCTTAAAGAACTGAGAAAACCCGAAATAAAATGGTATTGGGTCGATTTCCAGGATCCTACCGCAGATGAAACGAAACTGCTGAGCAAATTCTTCCGCTTTCATCCTCTAGCCATTGAAGACTGTGTGGAGTTTGTTCAAAGACCGAAAATTGATACATATGACACCTATTTGTTTGTTGTCATGCATGCCATTCAGCAAAAAACTCTTGAAGCTGAAGAACTCGATCTTTTTATTGCGAGGAATTACGCGGTTACTTTTCATAAAAAGCCGATAAGGGATTTGAATAATATCTGGTTTAAAATGAAAAAGGACGAAGGCTTAAAGGAAGGGGGGCCTTCCCTTTTGATGCACCAGCTGATGGACCAGCTGGTAGATGAATATTTCCCTCCTGTCTATAAGCTTGAGGACTTGCTGAATGAAATTGAGGAGAATACGAAGGATCTGACAATCAGCGAATTGATGGAAGGTGTTTTTGATATCCGCACAGATTTGTATAAGCTGAGAAGAACAATCATCCCAATGCGGGACCTGCTGTACAGGATGATCAGTTCCAGCAGTCTTAAAGCCTATATCAGAGATGAGATCTATTTTCAGGATATATACGATCACCTGCTGAAGCTTGTTGAAATGATTGATGCGAACAGGGAGCTGAGCGCAGATATCAGGGACAGCTATCTGTCCATCAGTTCAGACAGAATGAACAGAGTCATGATGACATTGACGGTCATCTCGTCCATTTTCCTTCCGCTTACATTTATTGCGGGGCTTTACGGGATGAACTTCCAGTACATGCCGGAGCTCACCGGCAAATATAATTACTTTATTGTTGTGGGCATCATGGTGCTGATTGCAGCCGGAATGATTTACTTTTTCGCGAAAATGGGCTGGTTCAGATATCATAAAGGAACAAAGCTATAACGCACATACACGCTGCCTTCGGGCAGTTTTTTTACGTTTAATTAAAAGAATGAAGAGGAAAATCATAGTATAATAAAGGAAAAGACTGAGGCGGTGGATGGTTTTGAAAAGAATTGCTGTTATTGGCCAATCGGGAGAGATACCAGCTGAAGTGCGGGCAATAAGTGAAGAAGTGGGAGCTGAAATTGCCAAGCGAAATGCCGTGCTGCTGACAGGCGGCGGAAGCGGAGTGATGGAAGCGGCGTCCAAAGGGGCAAAAGAAGCGGGAGGTCTTGTCATCGGGATTCTTGCAGGAGATGAGACTCATGTTGCCAACGATTACCTGGACGTTCCGATTACGACGGGCTTATCCTTTGATTACAGAAGTCTTGTGCTGGTTCATTCCTGTGATGCGATCATTATGATCAGGGGAGGAAATGGGACATTGGGAGAACTGTCTGCTGCCTATATGAATAAAAAGCCTGCCGTTGTCATTGAAACATCCGGAGGGTGGGCGGCGAAGCTGAAGGAAGCCGCATTTGAAGGAGCCTATCTTGACGAGCGCCGGACCGTGGAAATCCACTACGCGAACTCAGCAAAAATGGCAGTAGACAGAGCCTTCTTAAGAATCGAACATCCGCTTGATGAAATGAAAAATACAGGGATTATCGGGGATTAATAAAAGATAAAGCGGACGTGCTGTTTGGCCGTCCGCTTTTTCTGGTTATCTGCTACAAGAAAACGAAGCAATCCGCTGCGTGTCAATTCCGAAATAGACCCATCTGAATTGGCGGGGTCTCCATCTGTACCCTGCGACGGATGTTCTGCCGACAAAGGTCGGGTAAAACCAAAAGCTGTTTCCATTGTTAAGCCAAACGTACGTAAAGCGGAAAAGACATCCGCTGATGGCTCCCGGGTCTACTGCAAAAAGTGATGGACTTTGCTGGGGGATCTGGCTTGGAGGGGGGCCTGTCGGTGCCTGCGTTCCTCCGCCTCCAAATCCTGGCGGCGGACCTGGCGGCATGCCTCCTCCAGGACCAAAGCCTCCTCCAGGACCGAAGCCTCCTCCCGGAAAACCTGGAAATCCCTGACGATCGTATGGATTGTACATATTCACATTCCTCTCCTCATTAGCCTACAACTCACAGTATGCATCAGCGGGTAAGGAAGTGAATGGAAATTCTGGGCTTTGCTCAGCACAACGTAAAAAGGAACGCTTCATCTGAGCGTCCCTTTTTGCGTTGGCACATTAATATCCGAAATCCCAATCCATTTGCTCCTGCCAGACAGCGAAATGAAAGGGGGGAAGAATCATCGTTCTGCCATTCACTTTACAGCTGCACGAGTCTGAACCCGCATTCTCTTTCAGTTGCACATATATTTCTTCAGGAATATCCTCAAGAACAGTCATATCCTGATTTTCATGAAACAGCAAAACGGTTCCCACCGAAAAAACACCTTCTTTTACTAGAGATCAGTCAAAAAACACATTTAGAATTCTACCATGTTTTCGAATGAAATCCGCGGCTGAAAAGAAGATGTCATAAAATCGCCAAATCGAAATCGTTTACAGGAAGTTTAAAGGTGTTTTTTCATTTTGTACTGAATGAAGAGCATGGGATCAATAGACACGTAATGCTCAGTTAAAACCGAGTAGCCCCTGTTCATGAAAAAGGTCCGGGCTGTTATTCCCGTACTGAGAGTGACCTTTTTGTGGCCCGAATCTCTTGCCGTTTTCTCCAGTGCCTCAAGAATGGCGGATCCGGTTCCCGTCCTTTGATGGTCTTTATGAGAATATAAAAAATGAATGTCTCCGTTATGAGTCAGTGTGCCAAATCCTGTAATTTTTTTATTTATTACAGCAAGGAGAGTCGTGTTCACTGTCAGCAGGTCACCCCAATTTTCGTAGTGATCAAGTCTTTTTGGAGCAAGTGCATGTATATGATCAGATGAATAGTCTCTTCCATTAATTTCACAGACTGTATCAATATATAAGTTAATAACTTCTTCAAGATCCTTTTCTTCAAATAATCTAATCTTCATCAGCACCACCAAGTATGTTTAATTTTTCTGCACGCGCATCTTTAATTAAATCGGTTAACCAGGCAAGTTCTGCTTCTCCATGCAGTATTGATCCTCTAATTAAGTGAATAACAGCTCTCGGAAGCTTCTTATATAAGTCAAGTATTCCTTTAAGCTCTGTCACTCTCTTCTTTGTAAGCTCCACTCTCTTTTCAAGAACATCTGCGACTTCCTGAGGATTGCTGTGGAGAGTAAAAGCAACGCCCGTAAAAAGAGGATGATACAGATTTGAATCGCTCGACAGTTCGTCCAGAATCAATTTGTGAAAGAGTTTTTTCCCTGATTCGGTAATCGAATAGATCGTTTTATCAGGCCTGTTCGTATCTTTAATAATGTCAACAATTTCAATATGCTCTTTCTTGTAAAGCTGTTCCACTGCATAATACAAGGAGCCTTTCTGCAGTTTCATAAAATGGTCCATATGTCTTTGTTCCATAATCTGCTTCATTTCATAGGGATGGGCATCCTGTTCCATTAAAAGCCCTAGTATGACCAATTTCATTGACATACAGCATACCTCGCTTTACCGAAGCTGGTGGATCTTGATCAGCTTACTTAAATTATATAGTCTAGTTTGACCATTTAGCAACGATTTTACATGAAGGTTCACTAAATCGATAAAAGGGAAAGATATCGGTGGAAATGTAAATGAACCATCTATCTATTTTCTGTTCTATCCTGTAAAATAAAGTGTTTGAAAAAATAGTTCCTTTATGGAGGAATACGTGTGCTGCAAATGATGAAACCTTTATTGGTTAATATTACAATTCTTTTTTCCCTTACCTATAATGCGAATCTGTTTTTTCCGTTTCATTCAACCCAGAAGCAGGCATTAAAACAGAAAATCATTTATGGGCTGATCAGCTCATTCGGCGCTCTTCTTTGCATGGCGTATCCGATCGAAACACTCGGTGATACGAATTTTGATTTGAGAATGGTTGTTGTGATGATTGTCACCCTGTATTCCGGTTTTCTGTCAGGTGGAATTGTTCTTATTGTAACATGCTTTGCCAGATTTTTAATCGGCGGAGAATTCTATCAGATCGGGATTGCTGTTACAGTCTTTGCTTATGTTATGGCACTGCTGTTCAGGAAGGCGTTTCTTCAGTCAAGCAATAAATACATGTTTGGAAGCATCATTTTTGCCGTTTATTTTGCTGTCTATATTTTGATCATTTACTCTAAGATCAATTTTCTGGGACTTCCTTTTTACTTTGTCTATTTCCTGACCTTTTACTTTTCATGTATTTCGATGATTTATATTATTGAAAGCCTCATAAAAACAAATAAGCAGTTTGATGAAATGGTTTATATGGATAAACTCACGACAATTGGCCAAATGGCAGCAGCCATTGCCCATGAGATCCGCAATCCAATCACAACGGTCAGAGGATTTATCCAGTATATACAGCAGAATACAGCTGATGAAAATCTGAAAAAGTTTTCTCCTTTGATTTTGGAAGAACTGGACCGGACAAACAAAATTATTACAGATTATCTGCTGCTGTCAAAGCCCGGAAATCGTGAAATGACGAAGATCGATATAGATAATGTGCTAATGGACAGCATCGAGCTGCTGAAACCGCTCGGGTATTATTCCAATGTCAGCCTGACTTTCGAATCTGACGCCAGAAACGCCGTATATGGGGACATCCATCTCCTGAAGCAGTCTTTGATGAATGTGATTAAAAATGCAATTGAATCCATTGAAGACAGCGGGGAAGTAGAAATAACCAAAACAACGAATGATGCAGACGGAACCATCAGCATTGCCATCAGTGATAACGGAAAAGGAATGACGGAGGAAGTAAGAAAAAACCTCGGTTTGCCGTTCTATACCACAAAATCAAAAGGCACCGGTCTTGGATCGATGATCACAAACAGGCTGATCAGGGAAATGGGCGGCACAGTCGAATACGAAAGTGAGCTTGGAAAGGGCACCTGCGTAATTATCAGCCTTCAGTTATATCAGGAAATGAATCACTGAAGAGAAGAAGGAGACACGAATGTTCGGAGAGAAAGTATAAAGGAGAAGGGGGAGACTGGAGATCACATGTTTTCTTTTCTCATGCAGGCACTAACCGTTGCCGGTGCCATTTTCTTGTTTACAGCCCTGTATATTGTGATTCGAATGATTAAGAAGCAGTAAAAAACCCAGTTCAAGCTGAACTGGGTTTTTTGTATTGGACTCCCGGAGCTAAACGGGCGATTCCGCTTTTCTCGGTGTCCAGCTACATCGCCCAACTCCTCTGCCAGAACGGAACCGTCGGCAAAGGCAAAAAGCGCCTTCACCGCCGTTTCCTTATCTGACTCCCGGAGCTAAACGGGCGATTCCGCTTTTCTTATTGTCCAGCTACATCGCCCAACTCCTCTGCCAGAACGGAACCGTCGGCAAAGGCAAAAAGCGCCTTCACCGCCGTTTCCTTATCTGACTCCCGTAGCTTACCGGGCGATTCCGCATTTCTATCTATATACTATGTGAAATAAAATTAGCAAGAAACAGCACTGCGATGATGTAAAGCGGCAGGGCCACTTCGTTTGTGCGTTTCATGGCAAGTTTTAAGATTGGATAAGCAATGAATCCAAAGGCCATTCCGTCTACGATGCTGTAGGTAAGGGGAATGAGTGCAATGATCAAAAAGGCCGGAAAGCTTTCCGTAAAATCTTTCAGATCGATGTTCTGGATATTCTGAATCATCAGCCCGCCGATTAAAATTAAAATAGGGGCAATTGCACTGTCTGGAATCAATTTAAGATACGGCAGAAAGAACAGTGATCCTAAAAACAGGAAGCCTGCTGTGATGGCAGTCAGTCCTGTGCGTCCGCCTGCCTGAATTCCTGCAGCTGTTTCGACCGTGCTTACTGTTGGACTAGTTCCGAATAAGCCAGCTGTAATGGCCGAAATGGCATTTGCCCTGAGCGAACCGCTGTACCTGTCTTGTCTGCTGATCATATTGACGTGTCCGTGAACAAGGCCGATGTTTTCAAACACGATGACCATCGTGAGTGAGAAAGTGGCCGTCCAGAATGCGAGATCTGCCATCTGATTAAATGACATGGCGCCAAAAACCTGAGTATACGACGCCGCAGAAAAGGAGGTCCCGCTGCTTTGAGAACTGTCAATCAAGCCAAATCCTGCAGCAATGGCTGAACCGGCAAGAATGCTGATCAGGAAGTTGCCCGGAATGTTCCTGGCAAACAGCACAATTGTAATGATTAATGTTATCAGCGTAACGAAGACATGGGGATCTGTAAAATCACCAAGTTTGACGAACGTCGTCTCGCTTCCGGTGACAATTCCGCCTTTTTGCAGACCGATAAACGTAAGGAATATCCCAATTCCGACCGTAATCGCTTCTTTCAGCGAGTCCGGTATGGAAGCGCTGATGATGCCGGAGAGCTTCGTGAATGCAACAAGTGCAAAAAGAAGACCTGAGACAAAAACGACGGCAAGACCTTCCTGCCAGGAAAGTCCCATAGAACCGCAGATGGTGTAGGTGAATAACGCATTCACCCCCATCCCTGGAACTAGAATAATCGGTGTTTTTCCAATAAAGCCCATTAGTACACAACCTGTGAAAGAGGTAAGAATGGTGGCGATAATGCCTGCTTCAATCGGAATGCCTGCGTCTGCCAAGATCGCTCCGTTAACGGCTACGATATAGACAATCGTAAAAAAGGAAATCATTCCTGCGAGCAGCTCTTTTTTGACTGTCGTGTCATGCTGTTCAAGCTGAAAGTACTTATGCAATTTTTAACCCTTCCTTAAAAAGTAACCCTCGACCCAACCCGTACAACCGGCATCAGCCGATTCACATATAGCATTATACCAAGAGGGAAGACTTTGTGCATTATCTTTATTTGTCATTTTCTGTGAGAGGCTTTTTTATCATGACTCTTATTAAACAGACAGGAGCTCGTTCACGTTAATTTTTTGTAAACGGGCAGGTGGCGGCTTCCTGTTTAAAGAAGATAACCATACAAAAAGAAAACGGAGGATGCAAAATGGCACACTTAGAAAAGCCTGAAACGATTAGCCTTCAAAAGGATAGGGCCTGGAAACTGTACTTGTCGCTCCCTATTTTGTCATGGGCGCTTTATGATTTTGCGAACACCATCTTTTCATCTAATATTACAACCATTTTCTTCCCTTTTTATTTGCAGGAAGTCATTGGCGCAAACGAAAGACTGGACCAGATCGCAAGTTCATTTATATCCTATGCCAATGCAGCAGCAAGCTTCCTGCTCGTTCTGTTTTCTCCGCTGTTCGGCGTATTAATTGACAGATCGGGTAAAAAGAAGGCACATATTATTCCTTTTACCTTAATAACCGTGCTGTGCACCATTCTTATGGGGGTTTTTGGAATGACAGAGTTTTCTTATACGCTCTTTGGACTCCCCGCTGGTTTAGTGTACGTTATTTTGCTCTTTATCATGGCGAAATTCTTTTACCATTCAAGCCTGATCTTTTATGATACGATGATTTCTGATTTAGGCACTGGAAAGCAGATTCCTTTAATATCTGGATTCGGTGTTGCCGTAGGGTATGTAGGGACTCTTGTGGGCCTCAGTGTTTATCTGCTTATTGGAGATTCAGGCTTTCATAAGGCATTTATTCCGACAGCCCTTCTTTTTCTGGTCTTTTCCCTTCCGCTTTTTTTCTTTGTGAAAGAAAAGCCTTTTGAGGGTAAACCTCAAAAGACCGGATTTTTGGATGGCTACAGAGAAATTATCCGGACCTTTAAGGAAGTAAGAACGTATAAAGCCGTTTTTTTATTCATGATTGCCTATTTCTTTTTAAACGATGCCATCGCCACCGCCGTAGCGATGATGGCTGTTTATTCAAAGGCGATTGTAGGGTTTTCATCAGGTGAATTTATTTTGCTGTATCTTGTCTCAACGGTGGCAAGCATAGCCGGGTCTTTTGTATTTGGATATATTACAAAGGCATCAGGAACGAAAAAAAGCATTATGTATGTAGGCATCATTCTTGTCATAGCGCTGGCTTTTGCTGCATTTGCTGTTAATGCAGCCATGTTCTGGGCAGCTGGAAGTTTATTCGGAGTTTCTCTTGGAGCTATGTGGGTCACATCAAGAACGTTCATTGTAGAATTGACGCCGGAAAACAAGAGGGGACAGTTCTTTGGGCTTTTTGCCTTTTCCGGGAAGGTGTCATCCATTGCAGGGCCGCTGCTTTACGGAACCATTACACTTGTTCTTGCTGATTACGGTGATCTTGCAAGCCGGATCGCCATTGGCTCACTGATGATTCTTGCAGGCATCGGGCTTGCTGTCCATATGTTTGTTCCTGACCATGAAGCGTAAGCCTGAGATTTCCTCAGGCTTTTTTTCATTGTCCGGTTGAGAAAGATCAAATTGTTCCGATATATAAGGTATGTGTAACTATAGAGAGGAAGAAAACGATGCAGCAGACAGAGATATTATTGGAAAGCGGCACGAATGAACTTGAAATCGTTGAATTTACTGTAGCGGGACTAAAATTCGGGATTAATGTCATTAAAGTGAAAGAAATCATCCAGCTTCAGACGATGACAAAAGTGCCTCATGCCCATCCGAACGTTGAAGGCATTACTGAGCTGAGAGGGGAAGTTCTGCCTGTAGTGGATACAGCAAAAGCACTTGGTCTTGGGGAGAATCCCAACTCATCTGCAGACAAGCTGATTGTGACGGAATTTAATAAGCAAAAGGTCATCTTTCATGTGCATGGCGTCACTCAAATTCACCGGATTTCATGGAGCCTGATTGAAAAACCGTCCCGTCTTTACCAGGGTCTCGAAAGTCAGATAACAGGAGTCGTGAAATGGAACGGGGAAATGATTCTTCTGCCTGACTTTGAGAAACTGATTGTTGAGATTAATCCGGAATCGGGCATTCACTTAAATCAAATAAAAAAGCTCGGAAAGCGCGAACGGTCAGATAAGAAAATCGTCATCGCAGAAGATTCGCCATTACTCAGAGGGCTATTGCATGATACGCTGCAGGAAGCGGGATTTGTAAATCTGGAATTTTTTGAAAATGGCAAAGACGCACTGGACTACCTTCAAACGCTCTGCAGCAGCGGCGGTGCATTAAAAGATGAAGTGCAGCTGGTGATTACAGACATTGAAATGCCGCAAATGGACGGCCACCATCTGACGAAGCGTATTAAGGAGCATACGGCGCTTGCGGTTCTGCCTGTTCTCATTTTTTCTTCGCTCATAACAGAGGATCTTAAACATAAAGGTAGAAAAGTCGGGGCGGACGGACAAGTAAGCAAACCTGAAATTGCTGAGCTCGTTTCCATGATTGATCAATATATTCTTTAGGGCTGCAGGATGAAGAAAGAGGCCTTTCCATATGAGGAAAGGCCTCTTTCATATATCTCTTCAATAGCTCTCGCCCAAGCGTTTAAATACAGGTTTTTTGTATGTAGGTGCAGATTTATTGGGGCGGTTTGAAACAGTCTCCTTTACGCCGACATACTGCTGAAGCAGTGCTTTTGCTTTTGCCAGGGATAAATGTATTTTTGGATTTCGGTATGACTGATTCAGTGAACCGAGATGTGGGAGATTTTCGAAGTCATCTTTAGTGGGAGGCATATGAAAATAATATTCTCCGGCAGATATAAGAACGTCTGACTGCTGTTTGCTGTTTTTAGGGTTATTGGAAAAGTGCAGTCCTTCTTTTTTTGCTTTTCCTTCGGTTAAGAGTTTTTGAAGGGCACGTTTCTTCAGCATATATAAAAATTTCGGGTCTGGCGCCGTCTTAGCATGCCGGTTTACGATATAGATTGCTTTTGCTACATTATCTGTCGTTGGTTTAAGCGGCTGATTTCGCTGATCGTCCATTTTCTCTCTCCTTTGAACATTTATTCGCTTATTCTAAATTATACGTTTCCAGGTGTAAAATGCAAACTTAATCTAAAATCAATTACCCGTTTTCCCGGTTTTCGTTCATCAGCTGACGATCTGAAAACGAATCCATGATCTTCAGGAAATAATCCGCATAAACAGGATCCCATTGTGTGCCGCGTCCTTCTTTAATAATGGAGAGCGCTGTCTCAGACGGCATTCCGCGTCTGTATGGTCTGTCAGAAGTCATTGCGTCGTATGCGTCCGCAACGGCCATAATCCTTCCGAAAAGAGGAATATCATTTCCTGCGAGTCCTTCAGGGTATCCATGACCGTCAAACCGTTCATGATGATATTTGACGCCTGGAATGAGAGGCCGGAGCATTTCAGCAGGCTGTACACTTGAGAGAATGCTTGCACCAATAACCGGGTGTTTTTTAATTTCTTCATATTCTTCCATGGTCAAGCGTCCTTCTTTCAAAAGGATGCTGTCTTTAATGCCGATTTTGCCGATGTCATGGAGAAGCGCTGATTTCCTCAAGTCATCAAGAGTTTCTTCGCATAATCCTGCTTCCCTGCCAATCATAACGGAATATTCCGCTACTCTGATGGAGTGGCCAGCGGTATTAGGATCTCTTGCATCTAGAGCAGAGGCAAGTGTTGTATACAAACTTTCCAGAAGCTGATTATTGATCTGATCACGCTCTTTGAGCCCGCGTATCATTTTATTAAAACCCGCGATAACCGTTGCAAATTCATCCGAATAAACCTCATTCCGGTAATGGAATTGCCCCTGTTCAACCTCTGCCATGCCCTCCTGAAGCTTCTCAATAGGTTCAGAAATGTTTTTGAACAGCAAAAAAGAGCCAAAAACCGCAAATAGCACAGACATAATGACAATCAGCATGGACCAGCTCCAATATTCAGGCAATCCCGGAGCCACACCTTCCTTAAAACGCAGCTGTGAAGCCAGAGCAAACAGCAGCAGCGGGTATACACCAATGTAGATGGCGCTGAACATGACTTTGGACTTTAAAGAGATGGGGATTTCCCGGTCAGGCACAAGATCCGTCCCATAAAGCATAAGACCTTTATTGCGGAGGGTAATAAGCATAGGCTTCACCGCTTTGGAACATAAAAAGAATTCAATGACGCTGTGCATGCCCGCAACTAAGAACGTGACTGCAAAAGCTGGAAGAATGTATGATAGCGGGATATTCAGCAAGTTATTTTTTATTAGGCAGATTCCAAGCAGAACCGCAGGAACTGAAAAGCCAAAAAGATGAGGACCTAAAATTCTGTATACGCTTAGAAGCGGAAAACGGTGTGCCTGTCTGAAAGCAGCATCAAGCGTGTCCAAAGAGGTATCTCTGTCTTTGAAAACGTTTTTGATCGGAGCAATGTGTATTCGGAAGAGAGCCCATTCACAAAGGCTCATGCAGATAACCGAACACAAGAGCAGCAGCATCAGCAGCATGACTTCTGATGCTGAAATCGTAAGTGTAGTAAAAATAAGAACGGAACCCACGCCAAATACAGCCAATAAAGACGCAGTAAAATTATGAATGATCAACTTTGTTATAAACTCTTTATATAGTGTCAATTGGGGACCCAACTTTCAGTCAATACTTCTCCAGTAATATCGGCTGTTTTTTCTGAATCTTTACCGGAACACTGAAAACTTGAAAAAAAAGACAGCAGATGATGTCTGCTGCCGTGAAAACGACTTACGAAATATGAATCTGTTCTTTTCCTGTCCGCTGTGCAAGCTTTCTCTGGGAATACTCGAGTTCTTTGCTTAGCTTTGGCAAAGTAAGGGCATAGAAAAGGAAAACGAAAAGAATCACAGTGGCCATTCCATAGTAGAGATATTCAATGTTGCTGATAAATTTCGGAAAGACTACGGCAATAATGCCAAGGGTCAGGGACTGAGCAAACATCATCAATGGATCAGTCCATCCGCTTACTCTGCCCATCAGTTTTGGATGGACGATTTTAGGCATCCAGCCTCCAATGGCCACATTAATTGGTCCAATGCATGTCCCAATAATGAACACAGTGGCAAGAAAAATGCCAAGATGATCGGTCAGACCAAGCATAAAAATCAGAATGCCGCTTACGAAAATCGGATAAATCATCATTTGATGCGGCTTGAATCTTGAAGACAGGAATGTACCGATGAGGCTTCCGGCAAGAAGTCCGGCTCCAAGGGAAATGGCGAAAAATGAAGCATACTTTTCGTAATTGTCAGGCGACAGCTCGTACTTCATAGTAAAGATCGGAAGGATGGAAAAAGCACCATTCACAAACCCGAATACAAAGAAACCGAACACGAGCGAAGCGAGCAATTTGTTTTTTACAATATACAGAATGCCGTCTTTAAAGTCACGGTAAGTGGAAGAAAGACTGAAATCCTTCCATTTCGCTTTTCCATTTGGAAGTCTTGCCTCCATGGGGATTTTGCAGCGCCGGATGAGTATTGCTGAGATGACAAAGCTGATAAAGTCGAAAACCACGGCGCCCTTTAGTCCGATTGTCTGATAGGCGATTGCACCGAGCCCCACTCCAAAAACCATGAAGATACTGAACAGAATCTGGTTCAGCCCTGCAGCCTGCGCATACTGCTCTTTACTTAAAATTCCCTGCACGAGGCTTGCTTCTGCAGGATAGAAAAATTTTGTCACTGCACTTCTTAAAAAGAGCAGGAAGAAGATGAGCGGGATGGAATTTAAAAACAGGGAACCAAACAGAATCACAGTCAGAAAGGCTCTGATCCAGTCACAGTTTTCAGCTACTTTTTTTCTGTCAAAACGGTCTGCTACCACCCCGACCAAAAAGAAAACAAACAGCGTTGGAAGTGAATACATCAGTTCTGCCAGTGTCGCATAGGACGGCTGGTGGCTGAAGCGGTCCAATAAGTAAAAGGCAAAGGCCATATTTCCGATTGTAGTGCCCATTTGCGAAGCGAGTGCTGCAAAAAAGAGCTTCACAAAATTTCTGTTTTCAAAGATTTTCATTATGCTGCTCCTTATTTTGCAGGATAGTAGTCACAGTAGTTATTATAATAGAAACATGTTCGTTTTAACATAAAGGTTTTGTAAAAATTTTACTGGCGAATGGATACCCTTGTTCCGTTCGGGACAAGGGACCCGAGCTCAAGGACATCTTTGTTCTGCATGCGGATGCATCCTCTTGAAACAGCCTTTCCGATTGAGCTTGGATCGTTCGTGCCGTGTATGCCGTAATGAATTTTTGACAGGCTGAGCCAAAGCACTCCAAATGGACCTCCAGGATTCGGCTGTCGGTTGACAATGACAAATTCTCCAATAGGGGTTCTTGAAAGAATCTTCCCGACAGCTATCGGATAGACTTTCATCACTTGTCCTCTATTCAGCAGAGTCAGCTGTCTGCGGCCAATCGATATCATGATGCTGTATGGAATGGAAGAAGGCTCAGGCAGCCCGGGAATAATCAGAGGCTGTCCGGCGGTTAATTTATTTGGATCTGACAGCTGGTTGGCAGTAATGAGAACCGCCGGACTGATGCGGAAGTCCTGGGCTATTGAGGTGAGGGTCTCACCGGGTTTTACAAGATAGATCATCTGTTTTCACCGCTTTATTTGTGATGAATACTTCTTTTTACATGACAACTCTCCGGATTTCTTGAGGCATTTGCACAGTTCCGGCGTTTTAAAGCATCATATGTGCACATATGGATATTGTTTCCGCCCGCTGTGCCACTCCGTTTCTTCGATGTGGTATAATTTTCTATATTCAGAGGAGTTGAGCAGATGATTAAGGAAAAATATGCGATTATTGACATTGGCTCTAACACAATGAGACTGGTTATTTATCAGCGTGATAAAAGCCGGAGACTCAAAGAAATTGAAAATGTAAAGATATCGGCGAGGCTCCGGAACTATTTAACAGATGAGTCTTTCTTAAACGACGAAGGAATCAGCGTTTTAGTTTCATCTCTGCTCAGTTTTCAGGAAGTAACGAGGCATCATGACCTTAAAGATGTGAAGTGTGCAGCAACGGCGACCATCAGACAAGCTGTCAATAAGGACGCCGTATTAGGATTAGTCAAAGAAAAAACAGATTTTACGATCCGTATTCTCTCCGAATATGAAGAGGCATATTACGGTTTCCTCGCAGCCGTAAATTCCACTCAGATCAGGAGCGGAATCACCATTGATATCGGCGGGGGGAGTACGGAGATTACCTACTTTGAAAACCGCAGCCTCATAAATTATCACAGCTTTCCTTTCGGCGCCCTGTCTTTGAAAAAAGAGTTTGTAAAAGGGGAAAAACCGACAAAGACAGAATTGCATGAGCTAAGGCTTTATCTTGAAGAAAACTTCAGAACACTGCCTTGGCTTATGAATAAAGGTCTGCCGGTAGTGGCAATAGGGGGAAGTGCGCGCAATATTGTACAAATCCACCAGGCCATGCAGGAATATCCGCTTGCAGGCGTCCACTTATATGAAATGTCAGGAAACGATCTCCTGGACGTTCAGCAATTTCTTTCCCCCATGACCATGCATGAGCTGCAACGAACGGAGGGACTGTCAAAAGACAGGGCTGATATTATTCTTCCGGCAGCGCAGGTTTTTGTCACGCTGACAGCCATTACGGCTTCAGACCGGTTTATCTTGAGCCGAAAGGGCCTGAGGGACGGTGTTTTTTATGAAGAGCTTACGAGAGGCACAGGAACAGCCATTTTTCCGAGTGTGATTGAAGAAAGCTTTCACGAATTGCTGAGTGATTATGACATTGACCTTGATCACGTGCAGCATGTCACAAAAATTGCCCTTGAGCTGTATTCCGGTTTAGCTGCTGCGGGGAAAATTTCTTATACAGAAGAAGATATCCGCCTGATCAGGAGAGGATCGTTCGTTTATAATCTGGGGCAGTACATTGATTCGGAATCAAGCAGCCAGCATACCTTTTACCTGATCGCCAACCGGACGATAGACGGTCTGTCCCACAGAGACAGACTGAAGCTTGCGCTGATCGCCTCCTTTAAAAGCAAGTCTGCCTACAAACAATATTCAGCTCCATTCAAACACTGGTTTTCAAAAGTTGAGCAGCACAAGATCATGCTGCTTGGAGCCATCATTAAATTTGCCTACAGTCTGAATGCAACAAAAAGAAATGTTGTCCGTTCTGTCAGCCTGCAGGATGAAATTGACCGCACAGTCTGCATCATCACATGTGACGGCAATTATATGCCTGAGGAGTATCAGGCAGAAAAACAAAAAAAGAATCTTGAAAAATTTCTAAAGAAAAACATTCAATTAAAGTTTCAGCAATAGATTAGGAAAGGGAAAAGAAGAGGAGAAGCTCTTCTTTTTTCTGCAGCATTTACATAAACCACAAATAATCTTTACACACCATTTACTTTCCTCTAAACCTCAAGTGCTATCATTACAAATGAATCCAAATGACTAATTCAAAAGGGTGACTTTTTTATGAGCACATTGCACACCGATGAAGCAAAACTTGGCAGCCCTCACTATTATAATAACCGGGAGCTCAGCTGGCTTGCCTTTAACAAAAGAGTGCTCGAAGAGGCGATTGACAGCAGAAACCCACTTTTGGAACGCTTGAAGTTCCTTGCGATTTTCAGCTCAAACCTTGATGAGTTTTTTATGGTCAGGGTTGCGGGTCTAAAGGACCAGGTGAAGGCGGGTTTCGGCAAACCTGAGAACAAAGCAGGACTTACCCCGAAACAGCAGCTGAAGCAAATATCAGAACTGAATCATAAACTTGTTGATCTCCAGGCAGGCACCTATAATGACGTGATTCTACCCGCATTGAAGAAGGAAGGGATTGTATTCTTAAGCTTAGAAAGCCTTAAGGAGGACCAGCTTGACATCATTGAAAAACACTTTGACGAGCACATTTTTCCCGTGCTGACCCCAATGGCTGTTGATGCATACAGGCCATTTCCCATGCTTCTGAATAAGAGCCTCAATCTGGTCGTGAAGCTTGAAGATCATTCTGAAACAGAAGAATTCAGGGCGAAAACGGCCATAGTGCAGGTTCCGGCCGTGCTCGACCGGTTTATTCCCATCCCTTCAGGCGAAAAAGACTGCTCATATGTACTATTGGAAGATGTAATCACCCGCTATATACATAAACTGTTCCACGGCTATCACGTCCAGTCGGTCACACCTTTCCGCATTACCCGAAACGCCGATATGACCATACACGAAGAAGGGGCAAGAGACCTTCTGAAGGAAATAGAAAAAGAACTGAAGAAAAGAAAATGGGGTGCAGCCGTCCGGCTTGAAGTGAGAAAGAACGGCTTTGATTCGCACGTTTTGGATTATCTCCTTGAAGAACTTGAGATCCACAGCGGCGATGTTTATGAAATTGACGGACCGCTCGATTTTACTTTTCTGTTTGGTTTTTACAAAGAGCTGAGTTCTAAATTTGAACATCTTACGTTTGAAACGTTTATTCCACAGCCTCCTAAAGATCTTCTTGCTGATGATGATGTTTTTCAGACCGCAGCCGTCCAGGACCTGTTTTTGCACCATCCCTATGAATCTTTCGAACCTGTGATTGATTTTGTCAGAGACGCTGCAGAAGACCCTGATGTATTAGCCATCAAACAGACTCTTTACAGGGTAAGCGGCGGATCGCCTGTCATTGAAGCGCTGAAAAAAGCGGCTGAAAATGGCAAGCAGGTAACCGTCCTAGTTGAACTTAAAGCAAGGTTTGACGAAGAGAACAATGTTCAGTGGGCAAAAGAACTGGAAAAAGCGGGATGTCATGTTATTTACGGTATGACCTATTTAAAAACCCACAGCAAAATTACGCTTGTTGTCAGACGGAAAAACAGCCTGATTGAACGGTTTGTTCATCTGGGGACCGGAAATTACAACGATCAGACAGCGAAAATTTACACGGACATGAGTTTGATTACCTCTGACTACCACTTTGGAATTGATGCGACCAATTTCTTCAATTATTTAAGCGGCTACACAGAAAAGCCGGAATTTCATCACATTTCAGTCGCGCCCTTCGATATTAGAACCGATTTTTTAAAGCTTGTTGATCAGGAAATTGATTACCACCGTCATTTCGGAAACGGAAGAATTATTGCGAAGATGAATTCACTCACAGATAAAGCGATTATTATGAAGCTTTATGAGGCTTCGATTGCAGGAGTGAAGATTGACTTGATTGTGCGGGGCACATGCTGCCTGAGACCGGGAATTGAGGGAATCAGTGAAAAGATCCGGGTAAGAAGCATTGTCGGCAGGTTTTTGGAGCACAGCCGGATTTACTCTTTTCATCACAACGGCGAAAATAAGATGTTTTTATCCTCAGCTGACATGATGACCAGAAATATGGAAAAGCGGGTTGAAATACTCTTTCCGGTGTTTGATGTGAAAATTAAGACGAGAATCTTTTCAATGCTTGATATTATGCTGTCTGATAATGTCAAAGCCAGAGAACAGGATGCGTCCGGTGATTATCATTATGTATCCCGGCTCCCCCATGAAGAGGAGATTGACAGCCAGGCAATATTGCGAAAATTGTCCTACAGAGTATCAGAGGATGAGGAATGATAAGGAGAGTGCCGTTCAGGTGCTCTTTTTTTGCGTGGAGTAAATAGCAACAGCCCACTTTCACAGAAGGAATCATAGTACAGGCAGTGCAGGATATGATACTATGAAAAAAGACTTATTAAAAACGGTGAAGTGCGTGATAAAGATCATGCTGAGAATGAGGGTATCATGAATAAATTAAAGAAAGCCATTACAGAAGATTTCAGTTCAGAAGAAAACATTGAAAAAATAGAATCCATCATTTTTGCCATCATTCTTGAACATATAAAAGATCTTGTTTTTCTGATGAAGGTTGATGAGGGGCAGCTGCGGTATGTATTTGTGAATGACGAAGGAGTAAGGCATGCCGGGCTTCCGGATCATTACGGGGGCATGGCGCTTTCGGATGTGATGGATAAAAGCACCTCCCTTCATCTCACGGAAATGTACAGGACCGTCATTGAGTTAAAAGAACCATATTCCTTTCAGGATCAAGTGCAGTTATCGGATGGGTCTCTCATGTTCGGTGAATCGATGCTGACGCCGATTTTAAACGATAAAGGAGACGTCATCTATATTATTTCAGTCACAAGGGATATTTCAGACCGAATGCTTGAAAGGCAAAAGCTCATTGAGAGCGAGCAGAGATACAGGTCTCTGTTCGATCACACGAATGACAGCATCCTCTCACTCAATTTGAACGGCACAATCCTGTCGGCAAATCCCGCTGCAATTAATCTTTTTAAAAGAGTAACGATTTCAATTACAGGAAAGTCCATATTTAAACTGTTTGAACAAAATACAGCTGAAACGGAGAAGCTGTTAACCGAAGCATCTGAAGGAAGAACGTTTGAGACAGACGTCCAGCTTACAGTGAAAAGCAAGGAATGGCACCTTCACCTGAAAACATTTCCGATTGTTTTAAATGGAAGCGTTCAGGGCATCTATCTGTTTGCGAAAGACGTTTCTGACCAAAAGCGGCACGAGGCCCTGATCAGTCATATGGCTTTTCATGATGCACTCACCGGACTTTTGAACCGGACGGCCCTTGAAAAACATCTTAAAGATTGTCTAAGCAGTGATGCGGACTCTGTTCATGCGCTCATGTATATTGACCTGGACAGGTTCAAATGGCTGAATGATACAGCAGGCCACTCGGCAGGAGATCTGCTCCTGCAAAAAGTGAGCGATCGCCTGCAGTCCATTGCAGCACCGTCCTTCAGTGTATACCGCCATGGAGGGGACGAGTTTATCCTGTTATTCAGAAATACTGATAAGTTGGAGGCAACCTCCTACGCTAAGCAAATTCTTGATTTGTTTGCCGAACCTTATTATCTCAATGAACTTGTTTATTTTGTCAGTCCGAGCATCGGAATCAGCCTGTACCCTGAGCATGGAATAAGCGGGGAAGAACTGATTGCGGGGGCCGACCTTGCCCTGTACGAAGCCAAGCATCAGGGAAGGGGACAGTTTCAAGTATTTCACGCCGGGCTCCATCACCGGTCAAAAAGGCTCCTTGATATGGATTCAGGCCTCAGGCAGGCGATTGAAAACGATGAACTTCACCTCGTCTATCAGCCTCAAATTAACCTTGAAACGGGCGAGACAGAGGGTTTTGAAGCTCTTGTCAGGTGGGAAAGCGAGGTGCTTGGAAACGTTTCTCCTGCCGAATTCATTCCTGCTGCAGAAGAATCCGGACTAATTATTCCCATTGGAGAATGGATCATGGAAGAAGCGTTCAGGCAGCTTGCAGAGTGGAGATTTGAGGGATTCGGGAACCAATGCATTTCCATTAACCTGTCTTCCAAACAATTTCAGCAGCGCAACCTTCCTGAAATGATCAGGTCGCTGCTTCGGACCTATCAGATTTTGCCCCGGCAAATTACACTTGAAGTGACTGAAAGCGCGCTTCATCACCAAAAAGAAGCTTCACTTGCCTTAAAGAAGCTGAAAGAAATCGGTGTGAGGATTGCGATTGATGATTTTGGGAGCGGATTAACTTCGCTGCAAAGCCTTAAAACGTATCCTGTGGACCTTTTAAAAATAGACCCGGCATTTATTAAAGGCGGAATCAGCGATGGCAAAGACGCGGCTGTAATTGCGTCAATCGTTCACTTTGCTCAAAGTCTTTCTCTTGAAGTTCTCGCAGAAGGAATTGAGACTGAAAATCAGGCGGAGTGGCTGCTTTCGCTGAATTGCAACAGGGGCCAGGGATTTTATTTTTCAGGCCCGCTTTTACCGTCAGAAATATCGTCCGGGTTCAGCTGCAGCACCAAAAAAGCACCTTAATTCAGGTGCTTTTTTCTTTTGTTCTTAATGTGAAAACAGTGATTTCAGGGACAGAAAGAAATCGGAAAGGAAGCCTCGTCGTACCAAGCCCCCTGTTCACATAAAGGGTCAGCCCATCCTCTTCATACATGCCCTCTGTATAGACAGAAGCAAAGGGAGGAGTTATGAGCGGGCCATAAAGGGGCAGCTGGACCTGTCCGCCGTGGCTGTGGCCTGAAAGCTGCCAGTCTGCAGGGTGCTTTTTCGTTTCCAGTGCAGCATCCGGCTCATGTGCAAGAAGGAGAGTGAAATGACTGCTGTCTGCACCGGCAAGCGCCTGCTCATAATCAGGTTTTCCAAGCATCAAATCATCGATCCCGGCCAAATAGATGAATGAACCATCCAGCAAAGAAATCTTTTTGCCGCTGTTTTTCAGCAGAGAAAAACCGGATTCATCCATTATGGCCTTATAAACGTCTGTCCCGTATCCCCCATGGTCGTGATTTCCATATATGGAGTATTTTCCGAGCGGTGCTTTTAATTTTTTCAGTTCAGGGGCAATTTTGTGCAAATATTCATATTGATTCGGTTTATCGACTAGATCTCCCGTAAATAAAATGATGTCTGGAGAAAGCTGGTTTATTTTACTGACAACTTTGACCAGCTGGGCAATTGAATAATCATGACCCAGATGGGTATCGCTGAATTGAACCAATCTAAGGCCATCAAAGGCCGGAGGGATTTTGCCGTTTTTCATAGTGATTTGAGTCACTTTCATCAATTTTGGCTCAATATAACGTGCATAACCATAGCCGAAAAAAAGAGCAAACAGCATTCCTGCAGCTGCCGATAAAAAAAATTTGAGAAAACTTCTCCTCGAATGGGTGTGTTCCAGACTGCCGCCCCCTTTCAAAAAAACTGCCCCTACTACTTTTAGAAAGAAGGTCTGTTTTCCTCTTTTTGAGATAATTATTTTAATTGTTAGAAAACTATGGTAAAATATGAATGGTCATTCATTTTGGGGGTGTTTTTGTTGAAGGATAAAGTAATTATAGTTACAGGCGGTTCCAGCGGGATGGGAAAAGCAATGGCGGGTAAGTTTGCGGCACAAGGCGCGAACGTTGTCATTACCGGAAGATCAATTGAAAATTTAGAAGCAGCCAAAGAAGAAATGACAGGTCTTGAAGGGACAATCACTCCATTTCAGATGGATGTGAGAGTGCCTGAAATGTCAGAAGAGCTGATCCGCAAAACCGATGAAGCATTCGGACGCATTGACGGTCTCGTCAACAATGCTGCGGGTAATTTCATCTGTCCGGCTGAACAGCTTTCGGTTAATGGCTGGAACTCCGTTATCAATATTGTCTTGAACGGAACGTTTTACTGCAGCAGTGCAGCAGGGAAGTACTGGATTGAAAAGCAGCAAAAAGGATCGATTTTGAACATGGTTGCTACATATGCTTGGGGAGCAGGAGCGGGTGTCATTCACTCTGCTGCAGCGAAAGCAGGCGTGCTGTCCATGACAAGAACGCTTGCTGTTGAGTGGGGAAGAAAATACGGCATTCGGGTAAATGCCATCGCACCGGGTCCTATTGAGAGAACTGGGGGAGCGGACAAGCTGTTTCAATCTGAGGAAGCAGCTAAAAGAACGCTGAAAAGTGTACCGCTTGGACGTCTTGGAACTCCTGAGGAAATCGCAGCCCTTGCTTCGTTCATCCTTTCTGAAGAAGCTTCATACATGAACGGAGAATGCATTACATTAGACGGCGGACAATGGCTGAATCAGCACCCGTTTTAATCACTGACGATACATTCAAAAAGATGCTCGCCTTAGAGCATCTTTTTTCATTTCTTAAGCATCATTAAACCGTCCTCTCACTATGGTATAATCATACAAAACAAAGAGAGAAAGCGGGGAATGGGATTTGGATCCATTGGATATTATGTCAAACCTGGAGGACGCCAGACCGTTCTACCAGGCCATTTTCAGTGCTGACGAACAAAAGGCAATCGGGTATGAGATCGTAGGGAGAATCAACCTAAACAATGAATGGAAGAGCATGGGGCCTTTCTTTAGAGATGATTCCATTCCTGATGAATACAGACTTGAGGCAGACTGCCACATTTTACATAAGGCTCTTGATAATTTTCTAGATCCGGCTGATGATACCCTGATATTTATTAACAGAGATGCAAATCTGCTTATGCTCGATCACGGTGAAAGTCTTCTCGAATTATTGTTTCAATGGCAGGAAAAGGGCGGAAATCTTGAACGGATCGTGATAGAGATTACAGAGCATACATTTACAGGTGATATTCGGCAGCTTACACATGTTTTTACTTATTACCGGACATACGGCATTAAAATGGCGGTTGAAAATGTAGGGAAAGCAAGCAGCAATTTGGACAGAATTGCTCTTCTGATGCCCAATATCCTGAAAATTGATCTGCAGCCACTCAGGTTAACGTCGCCCCTGCAAACGTATCACGATGTTTTGTATTCCATATCCCTGCTTGCAAGAAAAATAGGTGCAGCCATTTTGTACAGCGAAATTGACCTTCATTTCCAGTTTCAGTACGCGTGGAAAAATGGCGGCCGTTTCTTTCAGGGGGATTATCTTCAGCCGCCAAGAGAAGACAAAATAGAACCTTACCTCCTGAAAGAGAAAATGACAGGAGAGTTTCAGGCGTTTATCAGGTATGAAAAGAAAAAGCTGCAGCATTTTTATGACCTGTCCGAACAGTTTCATCAGCGAATCAGCCTTCTCTTTGCGAAAGAATCGAAGCATGATGCAGGTTCATTTGATGAACTCATTAAAAAACTCGCGGAAGAACTGAACGATTGCTGTTTCAGAATCTACGTCTGCGATGGGGACGGATTTCAGCAAAGCTCGAACTTCCTGAAAAAAGACGATGAATGGAAAATTCAGCCTCACTACAACCAAAAAAACTGGAGCTGGCGCCCTTATTTTCTTGAAAATATTATGAAGATGCAGATCAGGAAAAAAGGCTTTTTCAGTGATGTTTACAGCGACATTGAAACAGGTGAATCCATCAGAACATTCTCCTACCCAATTGATCAGCAGCATTACCTGTTCCTCGATCTGCCCTATTCCTATCTTTACGAAAATGAAGGGCTGCTGTAATAAATTTTGTTCATTGCGCCATCCTAGATAGAAAGAACGCTCTAAGGGGTGACAATATGGACAAATTCACAATCGCTCTGGCCATTCTCGCTTTTATGATTGTAGCTGGGGGACTAATCTACACGGCAGGAATCGGCCGACTTGTTGACATAAGAAAAAGTGAAATAGATACTCCAATGAATGAAAAAATTCAGCGTCATCCATACATTCGAAACCCGATCTTCCTTACCTACCTTATCGCGCTGGGCCTGGTGGGTTTCTATATTCTATATTTGGCTTTCACGAGATCCTGGTAAAAACAGCAGCAGTCAGTTGCTGTTTTTGTTTTGATAAGAAATACGATTAACCTTTTTTCAATAGGGTAAGGAATAAAATAAGAGAAATTGTCAGAAAATGATGGTATTTTGTGGATTATCGTTGGATAAAAACGACACAGACTCTGATAAAATTTAAGCACAGATATTAGCGGGAGGGTAATGACATGAAACTTCTATTAAGCACACTCGTCGCACTTATATTATTTCTGGGTTACGGACACGCAGGTTCTGCTGAGGAACTGCTGACCGAGGAACAGTCGGTTCAGGCAGTGAAGGAGGCGTCAGAGCTGCAGGCGGCCCTCACCGAAAAGGAACGGCCTTTAAATGAAATAAAGGCAATGATGGAACCTTATTTCACCCATGCATTTATTGAAAAGTATGTAAAAGAGAACGTAAAAGAAACGGAAAACGGCTATATCGTATATGGCAGCGATTTTACTCCTTACAGCATGCCTTATTTTAATTATGAGGAAGATCTGTCGTTCGGTTCTGAAAATAATACGCATAAATTATTTCAGTTTTTTCCTGCTGAAGAGGAAGGGCCTGTGAGCTATGATGACCACTATGAGGCTGTCCTGTTTGTCCATGAGAACGGCGAGTATAAAATTGATGATGTCATCTTTTCAGAGACTGAGCCGAAAACAGAATCTCCTGAAGTGAAACAGAGTCCGTTTAATGTCAGCCTGATTTTCGATCAGTCTGATGCTGTTTCTTTTGGGAATGAGGGCGGTTTCAGTTTTATTTGGAACCCTTATTTCAAAATGAAAACACTGCTGAGCGCTTACGCCTATGACGTAAAGAGTGCTGCAGGAAATGCAGAGTGAAAAGAATGATATCTTCCGGTTTTCAGACAGGTAATAAGACAAATCCCGGCCTGCATAACCTCTAAAGGGAACCACTCTTTTAAAGGGGGATTACGGGATGATAAAGCGTTTTAACCGGCTGCTGATTGAGCTGCCAAAGCCGAAGTATGCGGATCCAAATGCGGCAGCTGCCGTTCAAGAGCTGCTCGGCGGAAAATTCGGTGAGATGTCAACGCTTAATAATTATATGTTTCAGTCCTTCAATTTCAGACAGAAGAAAAAGCTGAAGCCTTTTTATGATCTGGTTTCAAGCATAACGGCCGAGGAGTTTGGCCATGTTGAGCTCGTTTCCAATACGATCAATTTAATCCTGAGCGGCTCCACTTATCCTGCACCTCCTGATGCGACACCTATGCAGGGGGCAAAGGACAAGAGGAACAGCCAGCATTTTATTCAGACGGCACAGACCTCCTATCCCTTTGACTCTATGGGAAAACCATGGACGGGAGAAAATGTATTCAACAGCGGGAATCTGGTCCTTGATCTGCTTCATAACTTTTTCCTTGAATGCGGGGCGAGGACGCATAAAATGAGAGTGTATGAGATGACGGACCACCCGGTAGCTAGAGAGATGATCGGGTACTTGCTCGTCCGTGGCGGGGTGCATGTCGTTGCCTATGCAAAAGCTCTTGAAGTCATTACCGGTGTTGATGTCGGAAAAATGCTGCCGATACCTAATCTTGATAATAAAGCTTTTGCAGATGCGAAAAAATTTGAGGACATGGGCATCCATCTGAGGCTTTATACGTTCAGTGATACGGATTATAAAGACATAAATAAAATCTGGAAGGGACAGCATCCGATTGACGGCCAGCCTCTAAAAGTATTTGACGGCATGCCATCAGGAGCGCCGGTGCCGGACCTGGAAGAAGTTCCTGAAGAATTTGCCCCGGGTATTTCAAAAGAGGATTTTGATGAAATTGCCAAGAGGCTGATGAGATCAGCGGGAATATAAAAAGGATGTCCCAAAAATAAAACTTTGGGACATCCTTTTTGCTCGTTCAGCCAATTTCAAGCAGTTTTTCAAGCTTCTGCAAATCGAATCCTGCTACTGTTTCCCCGTCTACCGTCACTGTTGGTGTAGAAAAAGATTTTAATTGTCCTGTCATTCTGTTTCTTGCTTCAGTATCTTCTGCTACATTGAAAACCTTGTATTCAATCCCGTGATGATCTAAATATTGCTTGACGATCTGACACGGCGGACAGTCGGGCTGTGTATAGACATGTACTTCTTTCATTCCTGTCATGCTCCTTTTTTCAGCTCTTTATCTTTTTGGCATATGCATCAACAAGACCCATGGCACAAACGGATAGATCAAGATCCAGTATTCTGTAAACGCTGTGTGTTCTTGGGATGCCTTTTAAATCAAGATAAGCATAAATCTCTTTTTGAAGTTCCATTTTAACACGTTCTGCTGCTTTTTCTAAAGAGTGAACCCCGGTTTGACCCGCGCCTGTTTCCGCTGCCCTGATAAAGACCGGCAGCCATTCTCTGAGTGCAGCCGTAGCGGTTTTTGGATTGCGGCTCACTCCGAAATGACTGAAATGGATCGCATTTAAATCCAAGCTGTCAAATAAATCAGCAGCTTTAAGCATCGCTTCGGGGTTGAACTGATTCGGGGAAGTGGACGGCAAATAAAATTCAAGCCCTTCAGTAAGCAGTTCCTGATAGTAAATGCCGATTGTGTCTCCTGTATACATACTCATGCTTTTATGGTCTAAAATGCTGAAATGATGATTGGCATGCCCTGGTGTATCATAAAAAGTGAGCTTTGAATCCGGTCCGATCCCAATGGATTCACCATCTGACATGGCGATAATCCGGTCTTCAGGCACTGGTACAATCGGCGAAAAAAGACCGTCAAACTGTTCGCCGTACACCGCTTTTGCACCGGCAATCAGTCTGCTGGGATCAATTAAATGCCTGGCCCCTTTTGGATGCACGACAACCTTTGCATTCGGGCAGCTTTCAAGAAGCAAACCCGCTCCGCCTGCATGGTCAAGGTGGACATGGGTAACAATAATATAGGAAATATCTTCAAGCCGGACGCCAAGGTCATTCAACCCATTTTTAATATGTGGAACAGAAGGACTTGATGAAGGCTCAAAGAGTGTGATATTCTCTTCAAGTAATACATAGGAACTTGTACGACCCGTCATCCCTAAATCATGACTGTCGATGATTGCTGAACGTTCATCCATTTTGGTTACAAGCGACACGTTTTTACCCCCTTGTGATCATTTTATTTCTCCCATCATACCCATTTTATGTTTGCCCGGACACGATGTAAAGAATTTTCAGGCAGCTGTAAATCCGATGGATAGAATAAAGAAGGACGCACAAACTAGAGGCGAAGGCGGACCTCAAGTTGACTCACTCTGTTGGAGGTGATACTAATGTCACAGCTTTTAGGTATCATAACTAGACTTCAAAGTCTGCAGGAAAATGCCGTTTCGAATGAACCAAGCCAGCGCTTCTTTGAAGTTGAGGGTGAAAAACGCTGCAGTGTAAAATATTTTGATAAAACGGATACGTTCGAACTTGAAGTATTCCAAAAAGATGAAAAGCCCCAGTCTTATCAATTTGACAACATCGATATGATCGCAATTGAAATTTTTGATTTGCTCCAATAAACGGGAGGGAACCGATGAATACGAAACCAAGCGTCATTTGTCCGAATTGCCATGAGCAGCAGCCTCTAAATGAAGTGCTGACAGCTCTGTCGAATCAGAATGTCAATTATTCGTGTTCCAGCTGCCATTATCATATGCGTAATATTCAAACGAAAAAAGGGTAAACAGCCAAAATCATTGGCTGTTTTTTTTTGTGACCATTTTCTAGTCTTAACCAACATTTGGTTAAGTGAAAAAAGTTTTTATAAATTTGTGTGAAAATCCGAAACCTTCATTCAATTTCAAACGTTATATATAGTGACTCGGGAAATGATACGGATCTGTTCAGCGGTGAAACAGCGGACTGTTTAAAAAGAGTGCTTTGAGGAAAAAATATACTATAAAATTTACGCCAATTTGCTCAATACTCTCTTCAGCCAAGCATATAATATCTTGGTTCTGCAATTTCCGCTGAAAAGGAGCTGTCTTATGACTGACCATTTTGCCTTTTACAATGTCTCTGAAGGAAACATGTCATTTGAAGCTATGATCCATAAAATTAAATCTTTCCTTAAAAAAGATCCGAGGAGCACCTATCTTCTGTCAATCGGCACAGATTCACAGGTTCATCAGACAGAAACAAAGTTTATCACTGCTGTTCATGTTCACCGAGTTGGAAAAGGAGCGTGGGGCTGCCTGAAGAATACAGTCTTCCCGCGGCCAATGACGAGCCTTCATGAGAAAATATCCATGGAAACGACTCTAAGCCAGGAGCTTGCCTATGCGTTTACATCCGTTTATTTAGCAGAGCTTGCAGAAATTCTTATTCCTTATTCGGATGAGGGAGCAGATCTTACATTTGAAATTCATCTGGATATTGGGAGGAAGGGTGTGACAAAGGACCTTATTCAGGAGATGACCGGAAGAATTCAGGCTATGGGCCTGGAAGCAAAAATCAAGCCTGACTCCTATACTGCATTCAGCTATGCCAATCGGTTCACAAAATAATGAACCTGTCGGAATTTGCGGTTGACGCAGTGCTTTTTCATTGATTAATCTACCATTAAGGGGGCAATCTATTATGAATTCTGCAGCAGAAATTCTTTCACAGGACGACCAAAAATTTTTAGTTGAGCTTCTTCTTAAACAGCAATATGCTCTGGAACTTGTCAGCAGCGAGATTTATGAAATTGAAAACGGCACAAAACAGTCCGATCATGCAACCTATCAAAAACTGATCCGGCTTTATGACCGAATCCGATTTGAAGTGAAATGATTACATACACCTGGTACTCTTAGCAAGAGTATCTTTTTTTTGCTTTTCATGATAAAAGATGCTGATGAGCGAATGGCAAAGGAAAGATGAATCCGCATTTCTTTGCCTCTTTGTGGTAGAATAAAGGGGTGGTTTGAACATATTTAAAGCGGGGTAAATGGGTTCGGTGTGAACTTTTTTAGAGAGGGAGAACAAATGTGATTAGCATACATACAAAGAAATTACTCAATGAATCAACGATAGAAGAATATATGATACCTTCAGATAAGGTTGCACATGTACAGATTGGGAATAACCTTGAGCATGCGCTGCTTGTTTTGACAAAAACAGGCTACACGGCGGTGCCGGTTCTTGATCCTTTCTTTAAACTGCATGGACTTCTTGGCACAAACATGATGATGGATGCTATCTTAGGCCTCCAGCGAATCGAATTTGAAAAGCTTGAACATATGAAGGTTGAAGAAGCAATGAATGCGGATATTCCAAGGCTGCATTTGAAAGATCCAATATCAAAAGGGCTGGATTTAGTCATTGATCACTCTTTTGTCTGCGTTGTCGATGATGACGGCATATTTGAGGGAATCTTGACAAGACGCGCCATTTTGAAAGAACTGCAAAAACAAATGACTGAAAACAGATAAATTCCGGGAGAGAAGGAGAGGTATATTTGCTCCTTCTTTTGCTTTTTTAAAGAAAAGGGAGACGATGAAGGTGGCACAGGCTATTCTTGAAAAAGAAGAAATCAAGCAGCAGTCTTCGAATATGAAGCGCCCATTTATCCTGGCTGCGGTTATGCTCGCAATGTTTATGGCTGCCATCGAGGCCACGATTGTATCTACAGCCATGCCTGCGATTGTAGGGGAGCTTGGAGGATTTTCATTATACAGCTGGGTTTTTTCATCCTATTTGCTGATGAATGCTGTTACCGTATTGATTTATGGAAAGTTATCCGATCTATTCGGCAGAAAGCCTGTTCTAATATTCGGCATTTCTGTTTTTCTCGCCGGTTCTGCAATGTGCGGGATGGTCAGCTCGATGGAGTGGCTGATTGCAGCACGTTTTATTCAGGGGTTTGGTGCTGGCGCTGTCATGCCGATTGCATCGACAATTGTCGGGGATATTTATACAAAAGAAGAACGGGCTAAAATTCAGGGATATTTATCAAGCGTATGGGGGATTTCAGCCATTATGGGACCGGCAATCGGCGGGCTGTTAGTCCAGTTTGTGAGCTGGAGATTCGTCTTTTGGGTCAATATTCCGCTTGGGCTTTTAGCGATTGCAGGGCTTGTTTTATATCTCCATGAAAATGTGGAGCGGAAAAAACATGAAATTGATTACAAAGGAGCCCTATTCTTATTTCTTTCCATAAGCACAGCGATGATTGTTCTTGTAGAAGGAGGCATCAGATGGCCATGGATGTCAAGTCCGGTGCTGCTGATCTCATCGGCAGCCATTCTTACTTTTGTCCTATTTATTCGACAGGAAAAACGAGCAAAAGAGCCTATGATGCCGTTTAGTATCTGGAAAGAAAAAAGCATTTTCATCGCAAATATGACCTCATTAACAACAGGTGTCATGCTGATTGGAATCTCTTCTTTTCTGCCGGCATTTGTACAGGCTGTGATGGGACAGACTCCGATTGTAGCGGGATTCACTCTTACCGCTATGTCCATTGGCTGGCCAATCGCATCAACTATATCAGGCCGGCTTCTTTTTAAAATTGGTTTTAGAACCACCTCGGTTATCGGGGGTGCAGCCCTGATTGCCGGAAGTGCTGTTTTCTTCACGCTGACACCTGACGACGGCCCTCTCTGGGCTGCCTTTGGTTCCTTCCTGGTCGGCATAGGGATGGGAATGACCACAACGGCTTTCATTGTCTCTATTCAAAGTACAGTCAGCTGGGAGCAGCGGGGTTCGGCAACAGCGGCAAACATGTTTATGCGAACGCTGGGCAATACGATCGGCGCTGCTCTGCTTGGAGGCATTTTAAATACCCGGCTGCAGTCTTATTTCAGAGAAGAAGGAATTGGCGAAACAATCGATCTAGATTCCGTGAACAGGCTCCTCAGCCCTGAGGAAGCATCAAAGCTTTCTGCTGATGCTATGCAGGCTTTAAAAGAAGGGCTGACCTACTCCCTGCACAGTGTCTATATCATGGTGTTTGTATTTGCTGTTATTAGTTTCGCGCTTATATTGAGGCTTCCGAAAGAAAAGAAAGAGGCGCAGGAGAAATAACTCCCGCGCCTTTTTGCTATTTAATTCAGTTCAAGCAGTTCAATCCGGTTTCCGAACGGATCGTAAAATGAAAATCTGTTAACACCCGGAACCCCAATTTCTTCTTTTATCTCTACAGAAAGCTTAGTCAGAAAATCCCTGGCACCTTCAAGATCTTCTACTTCAAAGGCAGGATGCCGCTTGCTTTTGGTGCCGTCCGTTTCCTCAAGGCCGATATGAAGTTCTATTTCTCCTGCCCGGCACCAGAAACCGCCATTTTTCAGAAGGGCAGGCGGCTTGGGTATCTCTTCAAATCCGAGCTCTTGAATGTAAAACTTTCGGGCATGTTCTTCTTCTGCAGGAGAAACGCACAGCTGCAGATGATGGAGTCTTTTTATTTTCATTAGAAAACCTCCTATACGATAAGGTTATAGAATAACTGCAGAATGAGGAGAACAGTGATCAGGCGTATCAGCCAAGCCGCCTGTTTAAAACTGAGCTTTGCTGCAAAACGTACGGCAATCTGTGCTCCAAGTATGCTTCCTGCAGCAAGGCTCAGCGCAATATTCCAGTTCATGATGCCTGAGAAGGCGTAGGCTGTGAATGCCCCGGTGCAGCTTAAGAAAGTCTGAAAACGTGTAAAGGCAACCGATTTAATATAGGTAAATCCGTTATGCAAAAAAGTGTACATAAGGAGAGTTCCCTGTCCGGGGCCGAACATGCCGTCATACGCTCCAATTCCAAATACAAGCGGGTAAAGCCGTTTCTTCAGCCGGGGTTCGGCCATTTTCTGTTCCTGCGGTTTTTTCAAAAGATTGAGCCCTAAAGCGAAAAGGAGGAGAAAAAGAGCGATGACAGTCATCACTTCCCCGTTCAGCTGACTTGTGAAGTAAGCCCCGAGTATGCCTCCGCCAATCGTAAAAGGCGCAGTTGCCGCCATTTCTTTTACGTTCGCTTCCTTTTTTTTCACAAGGACAGCAAAGCTTGAAAACGAACTTAGCGTATTTGCAAATTTGTTGGAGGAGATAATGGTGTGAATAGGCAGTCCGTACATGAGCATAAGGGGCATGTTAATCATCCCGCCGCTTCCTGCAAGTGTTCCGATGAAGGTTGCTGCAGTACCGATGAAAAAAATCGGCCATTCCATAAAGCATCACATCTTCCTGAGGGGTTAAAGCGCGCTTTTCAACCTTAGTATATTCTTCGAGTGACAATAATGAAATTATGAATAAATTAGCATATAATATAAGGAAAACTTATAGAGGAGGTATTTATGCAGCTGACTGAATTAAAAATGCTCGTAGTTCTATCTGAAGAAATGAATATGAGAAAAGCATCCGAACGGCTTTTTGTTTCCCAGCCTGCGCTGTCACAAAGGCTGCAGTCCATCGAGAAGTCATGGGGCTTTCAAATTTTTATCCGTTCACAAAAAGGGCTGACGCTTACGCCTGCGGGAGAAAAGATTGTAGCATTCGCAAAAGAAGTGACAAAGAAAGAAGAAAAACTGCGTGAAGAAATTTCAGAGCTTGAAGGAGAAGTGCACGGAACGCTGAAAATCGCTGTGGCATCCATCATTGGACAGCACTGGCTGCCTAACATCCTAAAAAAATATGTCAGCAAATATCCTCATGCAAAGATTTCCCTTGTTACGGGGTGGAGCAGCGAGATTTTAAAAAGCATGTATGAAGATCACGTTCACCTTGGCATCATCAGAGGAAATCCGGAGTGGAAAGGGGTCAAGAAGCACTTGCTGACAGACACCCTGTACTTAGTGGATTCAGAAATTCATAAGGTTGAGGATTTAATTGATACCGAGCGGCCCTTTATTCAGTTTAAAAGTGACTCATCCTATTATCAGGAGATTCAGGATTGGTGGCATAAACATTTTCAGAGCAGTCCAAAGCGCACGATTGTTGTCGACCAGATTGAAACGTGCAAACAAATGGCCTACAACGGAATCGGATATGCGATACTTCCGTCAGTCACGCTTGTGGACGACAATCGGGACATTCATAAAATCCCATTATTAAACGAGCACGGAGATCCAATAGTAAGGGATACATGGCTGCTTGGGTTTGAGTCATCGTTTAAATTGAAACAAGTGCAGGCATTTCTCGATATTCTGAACGAAGAAGGGATATCGTAAAAGTGACGATTTTTTTGCAAGCAGCTGATAAAGCTGTTTTTTTATTTCAGCTAATGTTTGCAGATACAGCTGCAGAAGGGAGGCTGCCGGAAAATCAATGATAGGAATGCAGCGCCAGGTTTCAGCTTGTCAACAAACCCGTCCTTTGATACAGTAATGAGGTATATAGTCTGAAGGAGGAATACATATGAAAATGATGGATGCGAATGAGATTATCTCGTTCATTCAAAATAGTACAAAATCGACACCTGTGAAAGTTTATGTGAAAGGTGATCTTGAAGGAATCGATTTTGGATCTTCTTCACAAACATTCATAAACGGCAACAGCGGTGTTGTTTTTGGCGAATGGGCTGAAATTCAAACGGTTCTTTCTCAAAATCAAGCGAAAATAGATGATTTTGTTGTGGAAAATGACCGCCGCAATTCAGCGATTCCGCTTCTTGACATGAAAAACATCAAAGCGCGAATTGAGCCAGGCGCAATTATCCGCGACCAAGTGGAAATCGGCGATAACGCTGTTATTATGATGGGAGCTTCCATCAACATCGGTTCAGTAATCGGCGAAGGCACGATGATTGATATGAACGTTGTTCTTGGCGGCCGTGCTACAGTAGGGAAAAACTGCCATATTGGAGCGGGATCTGTTCTTGCAGGCGTCATCGAACCGCCATCTGCAAAGCCGGTTGTCATCGAAGATGATGTTGTTATCGGAGCCAATGCCGTTGTATTAGAAGGTGTTACTGTAGGTAAAGGCGCTGTCGTTGCTGCAGGCGCAATCGTCATTGATGATGTTGAGCCTTATACAGTTGTAGCAGGTACGCCTGCCCGCAAAATTAAAGAAATCGATGAAAAAACAAAATCAAAAACTGAAATCAAACAAGAGCTTAGACAGCTTTAATACTTGAATGATTGACCGGCGTGGGTGTTTTAGCACCCACGCCTTCTCTATAGAATCAGGGGGGATACGATTGGATCAAATGCACCTATTGTCAAAAATCAGACAGGATCTGCACCGCATTCCTGAGCTTGGCTTCCAGGAGTTTAAAACTCAAGCCTACCTTTTGGAACATCTCGGGCATTTACCGGCAGAAAGACTCGAAATCAAAAAGTGGAAAACCGGTTTGTTTGTAAAAGTGAAAGGAACAGCTCCTTTGAAAACACTTGCTTACCGTGCAGATATTGACGGACTTCCCATCCGGGAGGAAACAGGCTATGAGTTCAAGTCCCATCATCCTGAGCTCATGCACGCTTGCGGCCATGATTTCCATATGACGATTGCGCTTGGAATCATTCAGTATTTCGTCAAGCACCCTGTAAGAGATGATCTGCTGTTTCTTTTTCAGCCTGCAGAGGAAGGTCCCGGAGGAGCTGAACCGATGCTAAGGAGCGAAATAATGAAGGAGTGGAAGCCTGATTTCATTACGGCTCTTCACATTGCCCCTGAATATCCTGTCGGGACAATCGCTACACGTCCCGGTCTTTTATTTGCGAATACATCGGAATTATTCATTGACTTAAAGGGGAAAGGCGGACATGCAGCCTATCCGCATACGGCTCAAGACATGATTGTAGCGGCTGCATCACTTGTCACCCAGCTTCAGACGGTTGTTTCAAGAAACGTTGATCCGCTTGACAGTGCGGTGATTACGTTCGGGAAGATAACAGGAGGCACCGTTCAGAACATTATTGCAGAGAACGCAAGGCTTGAAGGAACAATCCGGACACTGTCCGTAGAGTCGATGGATAAAGTGAAAGAACGGATTGAAGCCCTTGTGAGAGGGCTTGAGGTCGGCTATTCCTGCAGCGCGTCCATTGATTACGGTTCGATGTACCATCAGGTATACAACCATCATGAGCTGACGGAAGAATTCATGGAATTTGCAAAAGTGAACACAGATACTGAGGTTGTACTGTGCAGAGAGGCCATGACGGGCGAAGATTTTGGATATATGCTGGATGAGATTCCGGGATTTATGTTCTGGCTCGGAGTGGACTCCCCGTTTGGACTTCATCATTCAAAGCTTCAGCCTAAAGAGGAAGCAATAGGGGCGGCTGTTGACCTTATGTGCAGATATTTTCTCTACAAAGCGAACGGCTTATCAGAATAAAGGTCCCTCCTATGAGACACATTAGTCTTAGGAGGTGGATGAGATGCCAAAAATCGGTGTTGAACAATCATTATCAGACGTAACAGCTGCACTTCAGTCAAAGGGGTATGATGTTGTAGAACTCCGCAATGAAGAGGATGCAAAAGGCTGTGACTGCTGCATTATTACAGGCCAGGATTCCAACATTATGGGAATCAGCAATGCTGTAACAAGCGGTTCTGTTTTTACAGCAAGCGGTTATACAGCTGATGAAATCTGCCAGCAGGTAGAGAGCAGGCTTCAATAAAAAAGAAATGAGCTGCCGAAGCCGGCAGCTCATTTGCTGTTTTTTTACTGTTTCTTCTCAATATAAACCTGATGAGGAAACGGGATTTCAATTCCGTGTGCATCAAGTGTTTCTTTCACTTTTTTACGAAGATTGCGCTCTACGCCCCATTGCATCATATTCTCTGTCTTGGCGATAATCCGGATCACAACATCCGATGCGCCAAGGCTTTGAACACCGATCACACTTGGTCCTTCAATGATCGATGCATCCTCGGCGGCCATTTCATCACACGCCTTTTGAATAACCGATATAGCCTCATCGATATTATCATCGTATGAAATGCCGATATCAACGAGAGCACGCATGTTGCCTCTTGAATGATTGCTTAAGCTGATGATCTCTCTGTTCGGCACATAATTAAGCGTCCCGTCAAAGCTTCTGATCTGAGTGGTCCGAAGGCCAACCTGCTCAACGATTCCAGAATATCCTGCTGTTGTTACATAATCCTCCACATCAAGCTGTTTTTCAAGGAGCAGGAAGAAGCCTGTCACCACATCGCTGACAAGTCCCTGTGCGCCGAAACCGATGGCAAGTCCTACAACTCCAGCCCCTGCGAGAAGAGCAGTTGCATCGTATTCAAATACTTCAAACACCATCACGACAAAAATAAAGATCAGAATATATGAGAAGAGATTGAGTGTCAGACTCTGCAGCGTTCTGGATCTCCCAATTGAAATGGACTGACGCTCCTGAACCCTCTTAAACGTCTTTTCAACCACTCTTGTGCCAATAGCCCTTACAACCAAAAAAGCAATAAGTATGCCGATCAGCTTGAGTGTGATGACACCGGCTGCAGTCAAAATGCCAACCCAGTTTACTCTGCTGATTAAATCAAAAAATTCCATGAACCAACATCCTTCCTGTACTAATAAAGTAAGACTAATTATTTGGTTACCCCAAGGACATCATGTTAAACTTGATTTTGTAGAATTTAATCAGAAATTGCTGAGATTTGGTGATTGTTTTCAATCTGAAAAGGGAATACCAATACATGTGCTCCTATTTAGGCACAGAGCCTTTTTAAATTAATTATTATTTAACATTGACTAAAAATAGTCGTTGCACTATAATGGTCAATGTGAAATAAACAAGACAACAATTGAGAAAATCGATTTGTGATTCTCAATTAAGCTGATATCGATACCAGATATCAATTACATATTGGAGGGATACATCATGGCAGAACGCATGGTAGGTAAACAAGCACCGCGCTTTGAAATGGATGCGGTAATGGCTGACAAGGAATTTGGAAAAGTAAGCCTTGAAGAAAATATGAAAAACGACAAATGGACAGTGCTGTTCTTTTATCCAATGGACTTCACGTTCGTTTGCCCGACTGAAATTACATCAATGTCAGACCGTTATGATGAGTTTGAAGATCTTGATGCTGAAGTAATCGGCGTTTCTACTGATACAATTCACACTCATCTTGCATGGATCAACACAGACCGCAAAGAAAACGGCCTTGGCGATCTTAAATTCCCGCTTGCAGCGGATACAAACCATATGGTTTCACGCGAATACGGCGTCCTTATTGAAGAAGAAGGCGTAGCTCTTCGCGGACTATTCATCATCAATCCTGACGGCGAACTTCAATACGCTGTTGTTAACCACAACAACATCGGCCGTGACGTAGATGAAACACTTCGTGTGCTTCAGGCTCTTCAAACTGGCGGACTTTGCCCGGCTAACTGGAAACCTGGACAAGCTACACTTTAATAAACGGTTGATGAGAGGTCTAACTATTTGTTAGGCCTTTTTTAAACAAGCAATGGAGGGAAACACAATGAAATTACGTGCACAAATGCCGGAATTAAGCGGCGCGACTGAATGGCTGAACGGCCAGCAGACGAAAGAAGATTTAATTGGAGAAAAACCTACACTGATTCACTTCTGGTCAGTAAGCTGCCACCTCTGCAAAGAAGCAATGCCTCAGGTAAATGAATTCAGAGACCAGTATAAAGACAAACTGAATGTAGTGGCTGTTCACATGCCAAGATCAGAAGACGACCTGAACCTTGAGGACATCAAAAAAGTTGCGGCTGAGCATGATATTACACAGCCAATCTTTGTTGACAGTGAGCATAAGCTTACAGATGCATTCGAAAATCAGTATGTTCCTGCTTATTATGTATTTGACAAAACAGGAGCACTCCGTCACTTCCAGGCAGGCGGAAGCGGCATGAAAATGCTTGAGAAACGTGTAAACCGCGTGCTTGCCGAAACAGAAAACGCAGAATGAAAAAATAGCGCTCCGTTCTGCGGAGCGCTTTCTTTTTTCGACATTTTTAACCATTTATTTGATTTTCTAAACCTTTCCATGTATAATGAAAAAGTTAGTTCATTATGAAATACCCTTCTACCATATTAATAATGAGTCAATCAGTCCTTATATGGACAAATGCTTCAAATTCAAATCCTTTGATTTTTGTTAGCTCAATTCAAGCTGGCGCGGTCATCGGAGCCGCAAGGACGAGAGAGAGGTAGGGCTTTCGTTGCTTTGTGTTCACAGATAATAAATGAATAACCAATAGATTTGTCAAACTATCAAAATCTTTTCATGATTTTATATGGCATTTAGCATTCACATGTTATAAAGACTATCTATTCCTCTAATTGATACTCTTTATAATATGTGAATATTTTATTTACCATGTTGTAAATAGTAGGGCATATTAAAAAATTTTTGGAGGTTTTCTCTCATGACGACTGGAAAAGTAAAATGGTTCAATTCAGAAAAAGGCTTTGGATTTATCGAAGTTGAAGGCGGAAACGACGTATTCGTTCACTTCAGCGCGATCACAGGCGAAGGGTACAAAACATTAGAAGAAGGCCAAGAAGTTGAATTCAACATCGTTGAAGGCAACCGCGGACCTCAAGCTGAGAATGTTGTAAAATTATAATGAACGAAAAAGCCGCTCAGGTCTGAGCGGCTTTTTTATGCGCTTTTTTCCTGGATTTGCAGCAAAAAAAACCAGGAAATCCAGGTTTAGAACTGATGGCTGGACCTTTCGCAGTTTCGTGCGATGCAAGCGGGTAATGACCTTTCGCAGAGTCCGTTGATGCATGAGGTGTCATAAGCAACTGGTATATGACCTTCGGCAGATTCAGCTGATGAAGGAAGGGTCATAAGCAAGCAGGTAATGACCTCTCGCAGAGTTCTTCAAAGCCTGAAGGGTCATAAGCAATCAGTTAATGACCTTTCGCAGAGTCCGTCGATGCATGAGGGGTCATAAGCAATAAGGCAATGACCTTTCACAGAACCCATCGATGCATATAGAGTCATAAGATGCTAAAATATGACCTTTCACAAAGTCCGGTGATGAATGAAAGGTCATAAATATCTTTGGAAACGGTTACCTTTATCAGCTCATGAAAAATCCATTGACACGAGTATCTGCATCCTGTATCGTGGTCGAGTATGTGTTAAAAATTTAGGAGGCTCACCATGAATCAACAAAATGTACAGCAAGTAAAAATCACTACTGCAGATCCTTCAGCAATCGGGCTTTTTGGACTCGCTATGGTAACACTAGTGGCTTCGTCACAAAAACTAGGATTAACTGACGGGCTTTCTCTTATATTGCCTTGGGCTATATTCCTCGGAGGTTTTGCCCAGCTTTTTGCAAGTATTCACGACGCAAAGCATAACAACACATTTGGAACAACTGCTTTTGGCGCTTTTGGCCTTTTCTGGCTTGGAGTCGGCGCAACTTGGCTGATTCAAATGGGAGTGTTCGGCGAGAAGCTTGCAGCAGCTGCCGATCCGAAACAGCTTGGCTTTGCCTTTATCGGCTATCTGATCTTCAGTCTGTTCATGACAGTCGGTGCGATGGAAACACATAAGGTATTGTTTTTGATTTTTGTTTTTATCGATTTTTTATTTATCGGACTTTCATTAAGTGCTTTTGATATCATGCATGAGGCAACCCACATGCTTGCTGCTGTATCTGAAATGATCATTGCCCTGCTGTCGTTCTACGGTTCTGCTGCAGCGGTGCTGAATACTCATTTCGGAAAAACAGTGCTGCCTGTTGGAAAACCTTTTGGGATTTTCAAAAAATAAGCAAAAGAAAAACGAGCAGGGTGCTTACCCTGCTCGTTTTTTTTCTATTCTTCTCTGTAATGCTTCTGGCAAAATGCTTTAACCATCATTTCTTCTTCTTCTTCAAGCTCAAAATCAAGGACGGCATTTGTTTCCTGCTCCATCAGATGATAAACAGAAACGGTTCCTTCACCGGTGTCGTTAACAGCAAAAATCACCTTCATGAGAAGACCTTTTTCAGTATAAAGCTCATCCTCTTCATCTACCTCAAGGTCAAGAATAAATTCATACCGGTCTCCGGTGAGAATGCCAAATGGATCCTGCAGTTTTTCAACCGTATAGGCTGCAATGTTCATTATGTATCATTCCAATCTTTCAGGGTATACTCCCTACCTATCCTACCTAAAAAGTGTCCATAAAACAACTTTATAGAAAAGAGTGTCAGATTTACTGACAGCACTCTGCTTATATTTTACATTCTGCAAGACAAATCTCCTTAACCATTTAACAATTTGTACAGTGTAAACCCAATTTGTTAAAAGTAAAATAGAGACAGGTATTATTTTTTTAATATTTAGACTATTTATTTGACGCAGAGGAGGTTTTTTATATGCCGGATAAGGTGGTCATCGGTTTAATTCAGGCAAGCAACGATACAGACGGAAATGAGGCTGTGGATATCCATAAAGAACGGGCGATTGAAAAGCACGTGAAGCTTGTGAGGGAAGCAAGCAGCAGGGGTGCGCAGATTGTCTGTCTTCAGGAGATATTCTACGGCCCTTATTTCTGCACGGAACAGAATACGAAATGGTACGATGCAGCAGAGGAAATTCCAAACGGGCCGACCACAAAACGGTTTCAGGAGCTTGCCCGGGAGCTTGGAACGGTGATCGTGCTGCCGATCTATGAAAGGGAAGGAATAGCAACCTATTATAATACAGCTGCTGTCATTGACGCGGATGGAACGTATTTAGGGAAATACCGCAAACATCATATCCCTCATGTCGGAGTCGGAAAAGACGGCGGCGGTTTTTGGGAGAAGTTCTACTTTAAGCCAGGCAATCTAGGCTACCCTGTTTTTGATACAGCGTTTGCGAAGATCGGTGTCTATATTTGCTATGACAGGCACTTTCCTGAGGGAGCAAGGCTTCTCGGGCTGAACGGTGCGGAAATTGTTTTTAATCCTTCAGCAACAGTTGCAGGCCTGTCTGAATACCTTTGGAAGCTTGAACAGCCTGCACATGCTGTCGCAAATGGCTATTATATTGGCGCCATCAACAGGGTGGGATATGAGGGGCCTTGGAATATGGGTGAATTTTACGGACAATCCTATCTCGCCGATCCAAGGGGCAGATTTGTTGCGGAAGGAAGCCGTGACAGAGATGAAGTGGTCATTGGAGAGATGGATAAAAAAGTGATCCGCGAAGTCCGGGATACCTGGCAATTTTACCGTGACAGACGCCCTGAAACGTATCAGGAAATGACGGCCCTGCTGCCTTAAAAAGGAGGTAATGAGCTTGATGAGAGAGATTACGGCCCATGAACTTGAACAAAATTTCATGGAAGTAGAACCGCCCCTGTCTGCCAGGGAAGCACTTGAGGAAGCAAACCGGTGCTTGTACTGCTATGATGCACCGTGCATTAAAGCCTGTCCGACCGGCATCGATATTCCTTCTTTTATTAAGAAAATCGCTTCAGGAAATTTGAAAGGATCAGCTAAAACCATTATGTCGGCAAATCCCGTCGGCGCAAGCTGCTCCCGTGTTTGTCCGACTGAGGAACTTTGCGAGGGAGCCTGTGTGCTGAATTCTTCCACGAAACCGATTATGATCGGCAACCTTCAGCGCTATGCAACCGACTGGGCGATTCATAATGAGCAGGTCCTGTTTAAAGCAGGGGAGAAGAACGGAAAAAACGTTGCCGTTGTAGGCGGCGGTCCTGCAGGTCTCTCGGCTGCAAGAGAACTTGCCCTGCTTGGATATGAAGTCACCATTTTTGAAGCGGAAAGTCAGGCAGGCGGCTTAAACACATACGGCATTGTTTCATTCAGGCTGCCGCAGGCCATTTCGTTTTGGGAAGTCGATCAGGTGAAGAGCCTAGATGTGAAGATCAGAACGAATACCAAAGTTGGAAGAGACATTTTGCCTTCAGAGCTGCTTGAGGAGTATGATGCCGTGATTCTTGCCACAGGCATGGCTGCTGTGCCAAAGCTTGGCATAGAAGGCGAGGATGCAGATGGTGTCTATGATGCGATTGAATTTGTCAAAGAAACAAAAACGGAAAAAACGCTTAAGCTTGCGGGGAAAAAAGCGGTCGTAATTGGTGCAGGGAATACGGCAATCGATGCTGCAACCTGCTCAGTCCGCCTTGGTGCAGAGGATGTGAGCATTCTTTACAGACGAACAAGAGCTGAAATGACAGCCTACGAGTTTGAGTATGAATTTGCCAAACAGGATGGCGTCGTCTTCAGATGGCTGACGGCACCAAAGCGGATTATTAAAAATGAAGAAAATAAAGTGACTGGCCTTGAATGCATCAAAATGGAGCTTGTTTCAGCAAGAGAAGGAGAACGTCCGCGTCCGGTGCCTGTTGAAGGATCTGAATTCATCATTGAAACAGATGCAGTAATCCGGGCAATCGGCCAATCAAGATATGTATCTCTCATAGAGAGTTTTGGGCTCGACCATGCAGACGGAGTCGTAAAGCTCTCATCAGGGACTTATCAGACCTCGAATGATAAAGTGTTTGCCTGCGGTGACGTAATCTTCGGAAAGGGCCAGGGCGAAGCCATGGTCGTCTCTGCAGCCCAGCAGGGGAAACTGACAGCTTATCAGATTCACAAAAAACTAATATCAGAGGCGCTCAACCCTGCTTTGTGATTTCAATTTGTCATTAGGAACTGCCCACCGCCTAGCTCCTCGGCCAGAACGGCTCAGCCATAAAAAGCAAACCCGGCTTTTTCTGGCTGATCCTTTTCTGTCCTTCGGAGCTGATCGAGGCGGTTCCACTTTTCTATAAAGGAGGATTCACTATGGCTGATTTAAAGATTGATCTTGCCGGGATACGGTCTCCGAATCCGTTCTGGCTTGCTTCAGCTCCGCCGACAAACTCAGGCTATCAGGTTCAGAGGGCATTTGAAGCAGGCTGGGGGGGAGCAGTCTGGAAAACACTCGGTGATCCGATCCTGAATGTTTCATCACGGTTTGCAGCAGTGAGTTTTAATGGACAGCGCGTTGCAGGCTTTAACAATATTGAGCTTATTACGGACCGGCCGCTTGAAGTGAACCTTAAGGAAATTTATGAAACGAAAAAAAGGTTTCCGAATCATGCCATTATCGCTTCTTTAATGGTTGAGCCAAAACAGGAAAAGTGGCATGAAATTGTTAAGCGTGTTGAAGATGTCGGAGTTGACGGGCTCGAACTGAATTTCGGCTGTCCTCACGGTATGGCAGAGCGCGGAATGGGCGCGGCCTCAGGTCAAGTGCCTGACCTTGTTGAAAGGCAGACATACTGGGCGAAAGAAGCTGCGAAAACGCCTGTTATCGTGAAGCTGACGCCGAATATTACGGATATTACCGTGACCGCAGAAGCTGCAGTGGCAGGCGGAGCTGATGCGATCTCGATGATCAATACGATCAACAGCCTTGCAGGAGTAGACATCGATACATGGAATACGATTCCGCATGTAGCAGGAAAAGGGGCTCACGGCGGATATTGCGGTCCTGCTGTTAAGCCGATTGCGCTGAATATGGTCGCTGAATGTGCAAGAAATCCCCGCATCAATGTTCCGATATCAGGAATAGGAGGGATTTCAAACTGGAAGGACACAGTTGAATTCATTCTGATGGGAGCAACCGGCGTGCAGGTATGCACAGCTGCCATGCATCATGGCTTCCGCATTGTTGAAGACATGATTGAAGGTCTTTCAAACTACTTGGATGAAAAGGGTCTTGCGTCCGTTATGGACCTTGTCGGAAAATCGGTTGAGAGGTATTCAGACTGGGGCGAGCTTGATCTGAATTATAAAATTGCTGCAAGAATTAATGAAGATGTCTGCATTAACTGCAATAAATGCCATATTGCCTGCGAAGACACGTCCCATCAGTGCATTGATATGCTGATGACCTCCGACGGAAAACCATACTTGAAAGTCAGGGAAGAAGATTGCGTCGGCTGCAATCTCTGTTCCATCGTCTGTCCTGTTGACGGGGCTATTGACATGGTAGAACTTGCAAATGAACTGCCGCCAATGACGTGGAACGAGCGTCAGTCAGCGATTGCATCTCTTGGAACGTCCAATGCTGTGAAATAGGAAAGGGGGATACACATGAAAAAACTCATTAAAAACGGAACGATTGTGACGGCTTCTGATACCTTTCAGGGAGATATTCTCATTATCGGAGAACAGATTGCTGCCATTGGCCTCAATCTGACAGAAAACGGTGCAGAAATCATTGATGCAAACGGATGCTACATTTTCCCGGGAGGAATTGACCCTCATACACACCTTGATATGCCGTTTGGAGGAACCGTTACAAAAGATGATTTTGAAACAGGGACAACCGCAGCAGCCTTTGGAGGCACAACGACCATCATCGATTTCTGCCTGACGGAAAAAGGAAAGCCATTAAAGGATGCCATAAAGACATGGCATAAGAAATCCAAAGACAAAGCCGTCATTGATTACAGCTTCCACTTAATGATTTCAGAAATCAATGATCAGGTCCTTGATGAATTGCCTTCTGTAATTGAAGAAGAAGGAATTTCCTCCTTTAAAGTCTTTATGGCCTACAAAAATGTTTTTCAGGCAGATGATGAAACCCTTTTCCGGACACTGCTGACCGCAAAAGAGCTAGGCGGTCTTGTCATGGTTCACGCAGAAAACGGGGACGTGATTGATTATTTAACAAAAAAGGCACTCCAAGAGGGCAAAACAGATCCGGTTTATCATGCTCTTACACGTCCGCCTGAAGTAGAAGGCGAAGCAACAGGAAGAGCAGCACAGCTCACAGGTCTTGCGGGATCGCAGCTGTATGTCGTTCATGTTTCCTGTGCAGAGGCTGTAGAAAAAATAGCCGAAGCAAGAAGCAGAGGTTTTGATGTCTGGGGAGAAACATGCCCGCAGTATCTTGTGCTTGATCAGTCTTATTTAGAAAAGCCTGAGTTCGAAGGGGCAAAGTACGTCTGGTCACCGCCGCTGCGCGAGAAAAAGCACCAGGATGTTTTGTGGAACGCCATGAAGACAGGCGTGCTGCAGACACTTGGCTCTGATCAGTGCTCGTTTGATTTTAATGGCCAAAAGGATCTTGGCAAGGGCGATTTCACGAAAATTCCTAACGGCGGGCCGATTATTGAGGACCGTTTCAGCATTCTCTATTCTGAAGGGGTAAGTAAAGGCAGGATCAGTTTAAATCAGTTCGTTGATTTAACGAGCACAAAGGCTGCGAAGCTGTTCGGCCTGTATCCGAAAAAAGGAACCATTGCAGTTGGATCTGATGCTGATCTTGTCCTGTTTGACCCGTCAGCAGAGAGAACGATTTCTGCTTCAACCCACCACATGGCTGTGGACTATAATGCGTTTGAAGGCATGGAGGTGAAAGGAGTGCCCGTTTCTGTTCTTTCAAAAGGGGAATTTGTCGTGCGCGACAGACAGTTTGCAGGAAAAGCAGGGACCGGGCAATATATAAAACGGGCCAAATACGGGGAACAGCTTGGAACAGCCGGCTCTTCAAAAGTCTCAATATAAGAGTAAGGCTTTGAAAATTTAAATGTTTCATGCGGAAGGGGACATGTATTGTGGCGAAAGGTTATTTGAAATCTCCGGATTTGCTGCCGATTCCTCATCATAAGAAAAACATCGGTTCACTTGGTTTTGGCCTGATTTGGGTAGGGATGGCTGTTGTTCTTGCTGCATTTGCCATAGGGGGTTCCGGGGTTCAGTCTCTTCCGCTTGGATGGGTCGTGGCCGCCACCATAGTTGGATCCGTTGCCCTTGGGTTTATTATGACGCTTACGGGCGACATTGGTGTTGAACACGGTTTAAGTTTTCCAGTATATATGAGAGCGCCGTTTGGTACGGTTGGAACACACATTCCGTCTGTTGTGAGGGGATTTGTTGCTTCCTGCTGGTTTGGAGTCAATACGTTTTTCGGAGCAAGCGCGATGAATGCGATTCTTGCAACTTTATTTGGATTTGATAATTGGATGGTCTGCTTCTTCATCTTTGCCATTTTGCAAGTTGTCAACACGGCTCTTGGCATGAAAGCGATCGAGCGCTTTGCAGATCTCGCGGCACCCGTTATTATTCTTATTTCCGGATGGATGTATTTTACGCTGTCAGATCAGGCTCTTGCGCAGGGAAGAAGCGTCTGGTCGTGGGTAGAGAGTCCGGCAGCCGGAGGGGCAGCTGTCACCGCTTTTATGGTTGTCATCATGGCGAACATGGGGTTTTGGGGAACGCTTGCGGCAGATATGCCCTCCCTTTCCAGGTTTGTAAAGGCGCCTAAAATGGAGCGTAATTGGTTTAAGCGAAACAGGAGCCAAATCGCAGGAAATCTGATCGCCTATCCAATTGTTCAAACGTTTATGGTCGTCATTGGTGCTGTGTCCTATATCGCTGTGACGAACTATGATCCTGTTGTTGCCCTGCAGCAGTCTGCAACAGGCATCATTCTCGGCATATTGCTCATTATGATCGTCCTGGCCCAGTGGTCGACAAATACGTCCGCTAACCTCATACCGGCCGCGACCATTTTTTCAAATGTCGGCGGTCCGAAAGTTCCTTTTTGGGCAGGGGTTGCGGTTGCGGGCATAATCGGAATTGTCGTGCAGCCGTGGAGTCTGTTTGGGGTCATTATTGAAATTCTGCTCGTTGTCGGAGGCATTCTTTCTGCCATCTGCGGCATTTTAATTTCAGACTACTATCTTCTCAGAAAGCGGAGAGTGAATGTAAAAGATCTTTACGAAGCTGAAGGGCAGTACAAATACTATAAAGGCATCAATGCAGCGGGCTATATTGCCTGGATTGCCGGGGGAGCAGCTGCAGTCATCTTTAAAGACTACTCTTTTATCATAGGTTTTGCAGCCGGAGGGGCAAGCTACTATCTTCTTGCAAAATACTGGTGGTTTAAAAAATATGCACAGGCTGAGATCAATGACCCGGATGATTCCAAGTATCTTGGCATAACTGCGGGTAACGACTGGATCATTGACCTTGAAGAGGAATATGAACCGAACATCGCAATCACAGCTGCTCCAACAGAACATATTTAATAGGAGGAGAAGGATGTCAGATTATCAGGAGTATCTTGCTGAACGGGACAAAATGGATTACTATCTCGGAAAAGGGTGGAAGATTTCTTCCGTTACGGAAAACCTGAGCGGAGCATTCCTTGTCTTCAAAGATCAGGATGATACTGAGGCGGAGATGCATGTGAAAACGGCTGACGGTCGAAAATACTTTTCGGCCATGCTGATTGCACAAGCTAAAAATTGACATGGTTCGACGCGGATAGGGCAGATTTTGTCCTATCTTTTTTGTGAGAAAAGCTGACAAACGTATAGTGTTCACCCTGTGCCTCTTTTATAATGAAAGGAAGCGACATCAAAAAAGGGGTGTGCGGATGAAATCATACATAACGATTGACGAGATTTTAAATCGAAAGCATTTTTCCCGGACTGAAGTCATCGCAGGAGTAAATGGCCTGCGGCGGCAGCTGAAATGGGTGCATATTGTCGAATCGATACAAATCAGCAATCTTTTAAATGGTCATGAACTGATTCTGACTACCGGTCTTGGTTTCAAGGATCATCCCGGACAACTTGTTTCTTTTCTTCAGCAATTAATCGACAGGCAGGCTGCCGGACTGTGCATTGAGCTCGGCACCCATATCCACACCATACCTGAAGAGGTGATTGCACTTGCAGATTCCCGCCATTTTCCCATCATTCTGTTTCATCACGAAGTGCCTTTTGTTGAAATTACACAAGATGTGCATTCCCTCATCATCAATAAACAATATCAACTGTTATCTGAACTTGAAACCTATTCTCAGCAGCTGAACAAGATGCTTCTTGAAATTGAAGATTACAAGCAAATCCTCAAATTTATGCAGTCCTATCTGGAAGTACAGGTGGCGGCTGTTCTCGGAGGGAATAAAACCGATTTTTTCCCGGAACCTGACAGCAGCGAAAAGGAAGCATTGCTCTTTTCATTAAGAAGTGAGGAAAAGAAAGCAGGGGCGGCCAGCCAGCCCGTCCAAATACTCGGCGAAACGTATGCAGAATTGCATATATGGACCGAGTGCAGAGAACTGAACGAATTTGATCTTCTCGTATTAGACCGAACGGCAAATGCATTTGCCCAGCATTTGCTCAGGGATCTCTATGTAAAAGAGAAAAAAATGGCAGAAGAAAGTGAGTGGCTGACCAACTGGCTTGAGGGGGAATATACCGATGAAGTGATCAAAGAGCAGCTTGCTTTTCAAGATCCCATGCTGAGGCTTAACGGAGGCGCGGTGTGCATCTGCAAATTATCCCCTGATGCAGCAGGCCAGACACAAAATGCAGACAGCACGTATTTTAAGTTATTATTCAGAACCGTTTTTGAACAATTCGGCTTTCACCTGTTTACCGTGGAAGTGCGCCATCACCTGATTTTCATTGCAGGAAACAAACGGAACAGGCAGGACTGGAAAGACCGCATGAGCGGTGCGATTTCAAGAATATATTCAGGAAGCGGAACAGAGAGGCAGAGAGCCTCCTCCCTCACAATCGGTGTGGGAAAATTTGCGGACAGACTGGGGAATATTCCATACAGCTATCAGACGGCCAAAGAAACACTGGCCCTTCAGGACTCTCTCTCAGCAGAAGGGAAAAGCTGCTTTTATCAGGATCTTCATATGTACAGAATGATGTCTCTTTTAAAAAAACACGGTGACCTAGAAGAGACAATCAATGAATACCTCGGTCCCGTTCTTGAATACGACCGCAAGTACAACGGTGATATGCTGATTACGCTGAAAACCTATCTTGCCTGCAGCGGGTCGAAGCAGGAAACCTCCAAAAAGCTCTTTATAGTCAGGCAGACCCTGTACCACCGAATTGAAAAACTTGAGCTTCTTCTTGGGGAGAACTTCATGAATTCAGACAAGCGCCTCGCCCTGGAGTTTATGCTGATGGCCTATGATTTTGTCCGAAATACAGAAGGCACCATCCCGCTGCAGCATAAAATTGAATAGTAGATTAGGAGCACTTCTATACGGAGGTGCTCTTTTTGCTGTGAGGGAGGGGAGTTTCTTACCCTGCAAAACTGAAATTCGATATGTGAGGGTAAGCAAATGATGGAATCGTACCCTCTCAAACTGAAAATCGATATCGGAGGGTAAGCAAATGATGGAATCGTACCCTCTCAAACTGAAAATCGATATCGGAGGGTAAGCAAATGTCTGAATCGTACCCTCTCAAACTGAAAATCGATATCGGAGGGTAAGCAAATGATGGAATCGTACCCTCTCAAACTGAAAATCGATATCAGAGGGTAAGCAAATGATGGAATCGTACCCTCTCAAACTGAAAATCGATATCGGAGGGTAAGCAAATGTCTGAATCGTACCCTCTCAAACTGAAAATCGATATCGGAGGGTAAGCAAATGATGGAATCGTACCCTCTCAAACTGAAAATCGATATCAGAGGGTAAGCAAATGATCGAATCGTACCCTCTCAAACCGTAAATCGATATCGGAGGGTAAGCAAATGATGGAATCGTACCCTCTTAAACTGAAAATCGATA
>NZ_JGVU02000002.1 GCF_000708755.2 Metabacillus indicus LMG 22858
AAAAAGTCAAACCCGGACTTTTCCGGTGATTTCTTATCTGACTGCCAGGCCTGAACAGTCGTCTCCGCTTTTCTAATTAATTTTAGAATGTTAAAGGACATCCTCGCATAAAGTGTATTAATCGCGCTCAAGTATCACCAATGATGGAGGAGGTCCTTATGGATATCTTAAAAAAAGTTGAAAAGTACAGAGAAGATGAACAGCGACTGAAGTGGGAAGGAACCTTCGTTGAGTATTTAGAGATGCTGAAAGAACAGCCATGGGTTGCACAATCGGCTCATTCACGAGTTTACAATATGATCAAAGATGCCGGTATAGAGGAAGAAAACGGGTCAAAGCGCTATAAGTTCTTTGATCATAAACTGTTTGGGCTTGAAGATTCTCTTGAACGCCTTGTGGAGGAGTACTTCCATCCGGCTGCCAAACGGCTGGATGTCCGCAAGCGGATCCTGCTGCTGATGGGGCCGGTCAGCGGCGGTAAGTCCACGCTTGTGACGATGCTGAAGAGAGGTCTTGAATCGTATTCCCTTACTGACCGCGGTGCTGTTTATGCCATTAAAGGCTGCCCGATGCACGAGGATCCTCTGCATTTAATTCCCCATCATCTGAGAGAAGACTTCTTTGACGAATACGGCATACGGATCGAAGGAAATCTTTCGCCTTTGAACCTGATGAGGCTTGAGCAGGAGTACGGCGGACGGATTGAAGATGTGATGATTGAGCGGATCTTTTTCTCGGAAGATAAACGGACTGGAATTGGAACGTTCAGCCCATCTGATCCTAAATCCCAGGATATAGCTGATTTAACAGGGAGCATTGACTTTTCGACGATTGCGGAGTTCGGGTCAGAGTCTGATCCGCGTGCGTACCGTTTTGACGGGGAGCTGAACAAGGCAAACCGCGGAATGATGGAATTCCAGGAGATGCTGAAGTGTGACGAGAAATTCCTCTGGCATCTGCTTTCATTGACACAGGAAGGCAATTTTAAAGCGGGAAGATTTGCCCTCATTTCTGCAGATGAGCTGATTGTTGCGCACACGAATGAAACAGAGTACCGCTCCTTCATTTCCAACAAGAAGAATGAGGCGCTGCATTCACGGATCATCGTGATGCCTGTGCCGTATAACCTGAGGGTTTCTGAAGAAGAGCGAATCTATGAAAAAATGATTATGGAAAGCGATGTTTCAAATGTTCATATTGCACCGCATACGATGCGGGTTGCGGCAATGTTTACTATATTAACAAGATTAAAAGATCCAAAGCGCGGTGACATTGATCTTGTGAAGAAGATGCGCCTGTACGACGGCGAGAATGTGGAAGGCTACAACACGGTCGATGTGGAAGAGCTGCAGAAGGAGCATGTGGATGAAGGGATGAGCGGAATCGATCCGCGGTATGTCATCAACCGGATTTCCTCTACCATTATCCGTAAGGAAATTCCGTCGATTAATGCGCTCGATGTCCTAAGATCGCTGAAAGAGGGGCTGGATCAGCACGCATCCATCTCTAATGAAGACCGCGAGCGGTACTTGAACTTCATCTCTGTTGCGAGAAAAGAGTACGATGATCTTGCGAAAAAAGAAGTGCAAAAAGCATTCGTCTACTCGTACGAAGAGTCTGCAAAAACATTGATGGATAACTACCTCGACAACGTGGAAGCTTACTGCAATAAAAATAAGATTCGCGATCCGCTGACTGGCGAGGAAATGAATCCGGACGACAAGCTCATGCGCTCAATTGAAGAGCAGATCGGCATTTCCGAAAATGCGAAAAAGGCGTTCCGTGAAGAGATTCTTATCCGGATTTCAGCTTATGCCCGCAAAGGAAAACGATTTGATTACAACTCGCATGAACGCCTCCGTGAAGCGATCCAGAAAAAGCTGTTTGCCGATCTGAAGGATGTAGTGAAGATTACAACATCTTCGAAAACGCCGGATGAGCAGCAGCTGAAGAAAATCAATGAAGTCGTTAAGAGGCTGATTGATGAGCATGGCTACAATTCTACGTCTGCAAATGATCTGCTGCGGTATGTGGGAAGTCTCTTAAACAGATAACGGGAAAAGCCGGGCATGGGAGTCCGGCTTTTCAGCTTTGTAGTAGAGAAAAGAGGATACAGCCATCATGTTTCAACTTTTCCTCTTGCGGGAAAACTAGAAGCATCGGAGGTGGTTTTCATGACAAAGAAGACTGAGACGGAAACAGAAAACGGCACAATGGTGCGCGACATGAAGGATCTGGTCGAGCACTCCAAAATTATGGAACATATGAAAACAAACAAAGAACTTGAGAAGGAAGGCAAAAGACCTGATCCGGTTCAGCACAAAGAAGACAAATAGAACTCTCTGACACATTTGTGCCAGAGAGTTTTTTTCTGTCTTTTATCTTGTTCATTCCGATCAGTTTACAAAAATATGCAGAAAGATTTATGAGGAATACCGGAAACATGCGACCGTTCTGAATAGTGACAAGGTGTATGTAAATAATTATGCATCATGAGACTTGTCTATTTTTAATAGGGTCAAGCCTAATTTTCTAAATTATTTGTCAATTATCTCTTTTTTCAGCATAGGATAGAGTAATCTAAACAACACCGGAAATCGACCCAAAGCTATTGTATGTATATAGGTGCAGTTTGGTGAAGAATCATTCCAAAATAATTTTTGGAGGGGGAGAGTAGAAGATGAGTATAGGAAATGGGCGCAACTTTGTCATTTCGAATGAAGATTGGTCCCTCCACCGCAAAGGCCATGATGATCAGAAACGTCACCAGGAGAAGGTTCAGGAAGCGATTAAGAGCAATTTGCCTGACTTGATTACAGAAGAAAATATCGTGATGTCAAACGGCAAAGATGTAGTGAAAATTCCGATCAGGTCACTGGATGAATATAAAATCAGATACAATTATGATAAAAACAAACATGTCGGCCAGGGGGACGGGGAAAGCAAAGTCGGTGATGTCGTTGCACGCGACGGTTCCCCGCAAAACGCGAACGGTCCGGGCAAAGGCCAGGGAGCTGGAGACCAGGCAGGCGAAGATTACTACGAAGCTGAGGTCAGCATGCTGGAGCTTGAAGAAGCTCTTTTCAGCGAACTTGCGCTGCCTAATTTGAAGAGAAAAGAAATGGATCAGATTATTGTAGAAAATATCGAGTTCAATGATATTCGAAGAACAGGATTAATGGGGAATATCGATAAGAAACGAACCATGCTTTCTGCGTATAAACGGAACGCAATGTCCGGCGCACCTAAGTTTCATCCGATTTACCCGGAGGATCTGAAGTTTAAAACATGGAATGAAGTATCAAAGCCCGAATCCCGTGCCGTTGTCATCGCGATGATGGATACGAGCGGTTCGATGGGAATCTGGGAGAAATATATGGCCAGGAGCTTTTTCTTCTGGATGACAAGATTTCTCCGCTCGAAGTATGAGAAGGTGGACATTGAATTTATCGCCCATCATACAGAAGCTAAGGTTGTTTCAGAGGATGATTTCTTTTCTAAAGGGGAAAGCGGAGGGACCATTTGTTCATCTGCCTACCGGAAAGCACTTGAGATCATTGAAGAGAAGTATCAGCCAAGCCGCTATAATATTTATCCTTTCCACTTTTCAGACGGTGATAACCTGACTTCCGACAACGCCCGCTGCGTAAAGCTTGTGGGTGAGCTGATGAAGGTTTCCAATATGTTCGGCTACGGGGAAGTCAATCAGTACAACCGCCACTCTACTCTCATGTCCGCTTATAAAAATATCTCTGATGAACGTTTCCGCCACTATATCCTCAAGCAAAAAGCCGATGTGTTTCACGCGATGAAAGGCTTCTTCAGAAAAGAAGAAGAACAGATGTATGCCTAAAAAAGAGGACGAATTCCGTCTTCTTTTTTTGTTCCAATTTTTGTATAAATTCCTGCCGTTGAAAAATAATACTCATGGCGGCACTTACATAAGTAAGCTGGCAGATGTATTTATTAAAGGAGGAATGGTTATGAAAAAGAAGTGGCTTGGGGTATTGATGATTCTCACTATGGCTCTGTCGTTTTCGACAGGTGCGTTTGCTGCTGAAACCGGCGGCGGTGGCGGCCAGAAGGATATCGTGGATACAGCGGCAGCGGCAGGAGATTTTAAAATCCTTGCGGCAGCACTGGAGAAAGCGGGCTTGGTCAGCACACTTAAGGAAGCAGGGCCATACACAGTTTTTGCCCCTACGGATCAGGCATTCGAAAAGCTTCTGAAGGATTTGAACATTACCGCGGAGGAGTTATTGAACAGAGAAGATTTAAAAGATATTCTTCTGTACCATGTTCTCTCCGGAAAAGTCCTTTCAAGTGATCTGAAAGACGGCATGAAAGCGAAAACTCTTGCAGGGAAAGAAGTGACTATTACTCTTGATCCTGTGAAGGTGAACAATTCCACTGTTGTAAAACCGGATATTGAGGCTTCTAACGGAGTTATTCATGTTATTGATACGGTATTGATTCCTTAGATACAAGCTTTCAGTAAAAGCATTTCTTCTTATGGGAGAAGTGCTTTTTATTTTGAACGGGCACCAAAAACCTCTTCCCATATTCTTGAAATCTAGGTAAAATAGGATAGTCCATAACACATATAACGGAGGAGAAAATGTCAGTCTACGTTCATAGAAAAGAAGAAATTTATTTTATATTGCTGCTTTTAGTTACAATCCCAATGTACTTATTGTTTATTTTCACAGGAGTAGGACTCCTGATTCTGCTTCCTTTTATCCTTATTCCTCTGATTGCCCACTGGATCAACACAGGTTTAATTCGTGGAAACGGCGTAAAAGTTACGGAAAAGCAGTTTCCTGAAATCCATGCAAGGGTGAAGGAAATTGCTGAAGTTATGCAGGTGAAAAAGCTTCCGGATGTTTTTATTGTGCAGTCAGACGGTATGCTGAATGCATTTGCTACCCGTTTTTTCGGTAAAAACATGGTGACTCTCTACTCTGGAATAGCCGATTTGCATGTAAAGGGCGCACAAAAGGAGCTTGATTTTGTCATTGCGCATGAGCTTGCCCATATTAAAAGAAATCATATTTTGAAAAATTTCCTTGTGTTATTCGGGAATTGGATTCCGTTTCTCGGAAGTGCCTATTCAAGAGCCTGCGAGTATACATGTGATGCGATGGCACATGCATGTACAGAGGATCTGGAAGCTTCAAAGCGCGCACTCACGATTCTTGCTGCGGGACCTGAGCTGTACAAACATGTGAATGAAGAAGCCTATCTGGAAGACAGCAGCAGGGAGAAACATTTTTTCGTCTGGTTCAGTGAAAAAATTTCAACGCATCCAGCTCTGCCAAAGAGAATCTTCCGTCTGAATCAGGTTTTCGGCGGGACGAATCCTGCTGTATCGTTTAAAACGACCGCACTTTTTAAAGCAGGTCTGGCTGGTGCCGTTGCCCTTGTTGTCCTTCTTGGAGCGGGCGGGGCCGTTCTATTCAGTTTTCTTTCCACTACGGGTCTTTACAGCGACTTCGTTCTTGACAGCGAGGGAACAACCGAGCTGATGGCAGCTGCTTCTGAAAATGACTACGACCGTGCCCGCGAACTGATTGAGCAGGGAGAGGACGTCAATGTTCAGGACGAGTCCGGCATGACGGCTCTCATGTATGCCGTTTATGCGAACTACGACCTTGAATTCGAAGAAGAGGCCGAAAGCTATGATGACATGATTGCCCTGCTTCTTGAAAACGGGGCGGATCCGGACTTGGTGTCAGAGGAAGGAGATATTGCCACTGTGGATATTATCTCACTTGGTAACCTTGATCTCGCCAACCTGCTGATTGAAAAAGGGGCAGACATCAATCAGGAAGACGGCTACGGCCAAACACCCCTGACCACGGCAGTATACCAGGAAGATGCAGACATGGTTGAGCTACTGATTAAAGCCGGAGCCGATCCTTTTTATGTCACGAGTGAAGACGAATCTGCCCAGTCCATTGCGGAGGATGCCGAGCTGAATGAAATTACGGCTCTTTTATATCAGTAGACTGTCAGTTTCATAGAAAATGATTGGAGCGCAAATCATAGCTGATTTGCGCTCTTTATTATGGGAAATGCGCGGGTAATAATAGGTATACAGAGCAATCATACCCTGCTAAACTGTAAAACGATTTGGGAGGGTATGGAAACGCTTGAATCGTACCCTGCGAAACTGTAAAACGATCTGGGACGTTATTATGGAACACTTACTCTCACCCCACCACCCTTGAAAGTGCTCCAAAGCCCGGAATAGAACACTTACTCTCACCACTCCACCCTTGAAAGTGCTCCAAAGCTTCGAATAGAACACTTACTCCTCACACTCCACACCGGAAAGTGTTCCAAAACCCCGAATAGAACACTTACATCTCACCTTCCAATCTAAAAACTGCTCCAAAGCTCGTTAACGAATCTCCACATTATTAAAGCCCAAACCCCAAAAAAGACCATCTTCACGCAGATGGCCTTAATCATGTATTCTTTAATCTCAAACCTTCAATAACCCTCGAAACCCTCTAGCCGCATAGTAGGAGTCTGCCCCGTTATGGTACACAAAAACATGGCCGTACCGGTAATCGCAGAATAAGGCGCCTCCGAGATCGCGAATAGCAGCCGGTGTCTGGATCCAGCTTGATGTTTTTCTGTCGAAAGGACCAAATTCCTGCAGGCGGCGGTACTGCTCTTCGTTCAATACTTCTATGCCCATGGAAGCCGCAAGGTCCATGATGCTGTTTTCAGGTTTGTTCTTTTTACGTGCATCAAGGGCTTTACGGTCATAGCAAAGACTTCTTCGGCCAGATGGACTTTCAGCTGAGCAGTCACAGAAGTGGTACTCATCATCCTCAAAACCAATTACATCCGGCTCTCCGCCTGTTCGTTCCATTTCATGCAGCGACCACATTTTATCAGGGTTTGCAGAAAGCTTTGCCTGAACGGCTGCCCACTCCACACCGGGATGCCTGTTCATGTTTTGCTCAAAACGTTCATTCAGAACGTCAAGCAGAGTGCTCTCTTCCTCTTGCGACAATTCCTTTTTCACTGTTTCTGTCATACGGATTCCTCCTTATTTTAGTTCCTGTTTTCAGCTTACAGCAAATGTCCGGGTGAAGTAAATTTTAATTCAAAAAAAAACACACCGTCTCGATAACGGCGTGTTCCAAAGATGTTCCGTTTAAAAGTCTTGCTCCTCTTTTTTCTTATCAGGAGACAGAGGGAATTCTAGGTGAATCACGGTACCTTTGCCGGTTTCGCTCCGGACGCTGATTGTGCCGTTGTGTGCGTGGACGAGCTGTTTGGCAATGGCTAGACCGAGACCTGTGCCTTTCGTGGATTCTTCTGTATTGGTTCCCCTGAAATAGCGGTCAAACAAATTGTTCCGGGTGGCCTCATCCATCCCGACTCCTGTATCTTTTATCAAGATGGAGAAGGAATCCTCTCCTTTTTTCAGTGAGATTTCCACTTCTGTTGAAGGGGGATTATGTTTAAAGGCATTGGCGGCAAGGTTTTCAATGATGCGGTGAAACCACCGTTTGTCGATTGGGTAAAAAATCTCTTCTTCTGAAGCCCGGTAATCGATTTCGCGGTCCTGATACATCGGATCGTTCAGGAAATGCACGATGGATCTTCTGATCGTCTCATTCATTTCCTGTTCTTCAATTTCAAGCGGCAGGGCATTGTTTTTCAGCCTGTACGTTAGATTGAAATCTTCGATCAGGGACGTCATGTAGCTTGCTTTGTCTTTCATAATGCCGGCAAACTCCCGCACTTCCTCTTTTGACCAGTCGTACTGCTGTGATTCCAGCATATAGGCATACCCGTACAGCGAGCTCAGCGGTGTTTTTAAATCATGGGAAAGGCCCGTGATCCAGTCTTCTCTTTTTTCATCCATCAGCGCTCTGTCCTTGTCTTTTTGAATGAGATTAGAGGTCAGGACGTTAAGCGAAAATATAATATCATGATAGATCTTAAATGATTTCCTCAGCTTTCCGTTTTGCTTGGAGCTTGCCCGGATGCCCTGTTTGGTCAGAGGCTCGGCGTATTTGCCGGTCGCCAGATTTTCAAGCCAGAGTATTATATGGAGCAGCGGTTTGCCGAGTTTATTCGAGTACCAGATGGAAATCAGGATAAACAGAACGGCAGTAAAAAGAATAAAAATGATCATCCACTTTAACAGTGCTGTCATCAGTGAATTGTCATACTGCTCATCCGGGAAGTATTCCTTATTCGGAGAACCGATAATGTATTTGAATCCGGTTGAAGGGTCGGCATACGTTGAATAAGACGTTTTGTGGTTCCACGGTTCTTTTTTGTATGCCATCACTTCAAAATAGCTTGGAAGCTTTTTGCCTTTGTCATTATAGGAATAGATCAGATTGGATGATGAATCATAGACGGCGAGCCATGCTTTTTTGCCTGAAAAAAGGCTGCGGACTTCCTCGGCAAGATCTGGTTTTCCATCTGCAGGGATCCCGCCTTCCACAAGCTTTGTCATCAGGTGTGCATTTGCGGAGTGCTTGCCGTAAAGCACAATATACGATTCCTTCTCCTGGTTAAGCACCCAGTAGGTCTGGTCATAATGGAATGCTTTATCAATATCGTCAAAGAAGTTTTTTAGAGAATACGATGCCGGCACGTTGTCAGGTGTTAAATACGAGTAGACAACCTTGCCTTTTTCATTAATGACCTGCAGCCATCCGTTCTGATTTTTTATGGCGTTTTTGGCAGAGTCGTCAAGAGCGATTTTATCATCTGACATTTCAAAGATATCTCCGATATAGAGGGGGTCCATCCGCTTAACTTCTTTTTCGAGCATGTTGTTAAAATCCTGCGTGATCAAAACGGCAAGCGAAATGCCGACAAGTGTCATAAAGAGGAGAAACCAGACAATCATATGAAAAATAAAAAAACGGGTAAGCTTTCCTTTTAAATTCATTGTCTTCGCCCATCATCAACAAATTTATAGCCAAGTCCCCGGATGGTTTTTATGTAGGAGGGCTGGCTTGGATTTTTTTCGATTTTTTCACGAAGCTTGCGAATATGCACCATGACGGTATTGTCATCGACCATATAATGCTCGTTCCAGACATTTTCATAGAGCTGATGTTTTGTAAAAACCCGGTTGGGGTGCTTGCAGAAAAAGATCAGCAGCTGAAACAGCTGGGCTGAACAGTCGACAGGCTTTTGGTCAACGAATAGCTCGGCTGATGACACATTGACGGTGAAGCGGTCATATTCATAGATTTCCTCAATTGCCGTTTTCTTAGCGGTCTGCGGCATCGTCCGTTTTAAAAGAGCTTTTGCGCGGGCTGCAACCTCAAGAGGATTGAACGGTTTTGTAATGTAATCATCTGCGCCGTAGGCGAAGCCGGAAAGTTTATCAAGGTCACTGCTCTTGGCGCTCAGAAACACGATCGGCGTATTCGTTTTCTGTTTGATCAGCGGACACAGATCAAATCCGCTGATATCAGGCAGCATGATATCAAGGACAATCAGATCATATTCCTTCGTTTCAACAGCCTGCAGAGCAGCTGCGCCTGACAGGCATTCATCTATATGTGTAAATCCTTCTTTTTGCATAACGGTCCGGACGAGCTTTAGTATTGCTTCTTCATCGTCGACCAATAATACTTTGCAGTTCTGAAACAATGAATGTCCCCCTTTCTTTCTCTCATTACCATAATGCATTACCGGGTGTTTGTTAAGAAAAATTATTTGGCAGGCGCTTTTCTTTTTTCAGCAGCCCAGAAGAGGAACTGGCCGAGGAGTGCCGCGATAAAGACAGAGGCGATCCACCAGTAATACTCGTTTACAACTGACAATCCAACATGTCTTGAAAGCAGCAGCAGACACGCTGCAGTCGATACGTACCACAAAAAATTCTTCAAAAGATCCAGCTCCTCATCCATTTTCATACAGTCTATCACTCCAAGCTTTCTCTCCTGTTATGAAAACCTTAAAGTTCTCTTAATTGTTAAAAACAGGGTATCTGTACATAACTTAGCAGGAAAAACACATACTAACAAAAAAAAATGCGGTGGTTACATGGCCATAAAAGAAGGATCCATCTCGAGCGTTTTAAAAGAAAATATGGATTATATCGAGTCATTTGCCAAAATCAACGCTGACTTGATCATCCATAGAATTCAATCGTTTCAGCATTCCGGCATAAGCGGGGTCATGCTCAGGATTGAAGGCATTTCTGATGACCTTAAAGTGTATGAATTTATGCTGAAGCCGCTGATTGATTCGCTTGCTGCCAAACAAAAGTACGCATCAGCTGAATTTGTGAAAGAACTGAAGGAATCCATTCTTGCCATTGATTCCATTAATATCGAAACAAAGTGGGAGAACATCATGCAGGAGCTTCTTGGCGGAAACACAATCCTGCTGTTTGATCAAATTGCTCTCGGCTTAACTGCAGCGACTGCAGGAGGGGATAAGCGGGAAATCTCCGAACCTACCTCCCAAACGGTTATCCGGGGGCCGAAAGACAGTTTTATAGAAGAAATCCGGGTAAATACGTCCCTGATCAGAAAGCGGCTGAAAAGTGCAGAGCTGTGCCTTGAAAAGCTTGAAGAAGGAAAGTACTCCCATACAAATGTGGAGCTGATGTACATACATGACAAAGTGGATCAAAAAGCGCTGAAGTCCCTAAAAGAAAAACTTGAGGCGAAAGATCCCAATATTATTATCGAGTCTGCTTATATTGAAAAGATGATTCAGAACAAACAGATGACCCCTTTTCCCGTCATCAGCCACACAGAGAGGCCGGATGAAATTGTCACTAATCTTCTGGAAGGAAGAATTGCGATTTTTGTTGACGGGACGCCGTTTGTTTTATACTGTCCAGTCGAATTCAGAAGTTTTTTTCAAACGACTGAAGATTACTTTCAGCAGTTCAATATCGATAAAATCATGCAGGGCCTTCGTTATTTCGCTTTTTTCCTGTCCCTGTTTGCACCATCCATTTATATTGGTCTCGTTACCCATCACCAGGCACTGATCCCAAACAGCCTGCTGCTCAGCCTTTATGCACAGAGAGAGGGCATTCCTTTCCCATCTTTGATTGAAGCGCTATTCATGGAAACCACCTTTGAAATCTTGCGGGAGGCAGGGATCCGGATGCCAAGAGCCATCGGCCAGGCCGTATCAATTGTCGGCGCGCTTGTTATCGGCCAGACAGCTGTTGAAGCGGGTCTTGTGTCGACTGCGGTCGTCATCGTTGTATCCATTACGGCGATTTCAAGCTTTACAACGCCAAATTACAGCCTGGCTACTACTGCAAGGCTGCTGCGTTTTATCTTTATGTTCGTTTCATATTTTCTCGGATTCTACGGCCTGCTTCTTGCCATGATGGTCCTGTTTGGACACTTAATGAGCTTGAAATCACTCGATAAGCCGTATTTTACCTACCAATCATCAAAAAAAGTCGGGAAGAATGTTCTATGAAAAAGGTGTTGATCATGTTCTGCAGTCTCCTGATGCTTACAAGCTGCGGAACGCAGAGAGAATTGAATGAGCTTGCCCTGATTCTTTCTTTGGGAGTGGACGTTTATGAGGACACAGGATATCAGGTGACCATGCAGATTGCTGATCCAAGTGAAATCATTACAATAACCGGTGCTACAAGCGGCACTTCATCCATTCCGATTGTTAACTACACAGGTGTCGGGCCAACCTTTGTAGAAGCACTCGAAAATGCAGCAAGACAAGTGTCCCGGACAGCGTTTTACACGCATATAGCCCTGATTGTTGTCGGGCAGGATCTTGCAGAAAGAGGGATTTTTCCTCTGCTTGATACCCTTGAACGGGAAACGGAAATCCGAGAAAACGTTCCGATTGTAATCGCAAAAAAAGAATCTGCTTTTCATATTCTGAATTCACTCACGATGATTAACAAGCTTCCTGCTTATTCTATTAAAGGGAAGCTTAAAATGAACGAAGAAGGCTTTGGAACGACGATGACGGTCACTATCAAAGATTTTCTCGTGAAAAAAGACAGCGAAGCTACGTTCCCTATCATCAGCGGTGTCATCTCTCCTCACTATACAGAAAAAACATCAACAAAAGAAAATCTGGAGCAGGCAGCTCCTAAATCAAGTCTTGTGTCAGGTCTTGCTGTTTTTGACCAAGGCGGAAAATTACTGTACTGGATGAAGGATGAGCATAAGCGCAGTGTCCTGTTTCTTGAAAACCGGATTAAGCAGGCTCTTGTCATGCTTCCATGTGATGAAGAAAATCAGACAGCCATCAAGATCATGTATGCAAAAACCAAAAAAGAAACTTCAGTTGAAAAAGGCAAGGCAAAACTGAGCATCTCCATAAAAGCTGAGGGAGAGATTGACGGTCTGGGCTGCCCGAACAAAGAGATGACTAAAAAACAAATCATATCGGGCTATGAAAAAGAATTGGAAAAAAAGATAAAGGAAGAAGTCGAGGCTGCGGTAAAAGAGGCTCAGGAGCAGGAGACAGACATATACGGGTTCAACGATGTGCTGTACAGAAACAAACCGGATCAATGGAAGCGTGTTAAGGATTCTTGGGCAGAGCTTTTCTCCGGGGCGGAAGTCCGTGTAAAAGCAGAGGCGGAAATTAAGCGTACAGGCAACATTACAAATTCAAACTAAAGGATCGATATTATGCAAAGGCCTTCGATTACAGCTAATCAGCTGCTCGTCACCATTTTTATATTTGAAATCGGAAGCGCCATCTTGCTTGATGCGGCGAAAGGAGCCAAGCAGGATGCGTGGATTGCCATTCTTCTTGGCTTTACTTTGTCCATACCGGTCATTATCCTTTACCTGGTCCTTATGAAAAAAAATCCCGAATTGACACTGTCAAACCAGCTGAAAAAGGGCTTTGGAAAATATGCGGGCATGGTCATCAGTTTTGCTTATATGCTTTATTTTCTGTACATATCTGCAAGGGTTCTCAGAGATTTCGGTGAGCTCCTGATCATTTCCGCCTACGACGATACATCCATGATCGTCATCAACAGTTTTATGATCCTGTGCGTCATCTACTTCTCCTTAAAATCGTTTCAAGTTGTGGCTAAGCTGAACATCATTCTATTTGTTCTCATTTGGGCGCCGTTTGTTGTGATTATTCTCTTCGAGGTTCTTTCAAACCTGGTGCATCTCGAGTATGTAAAGCCTGTGCTTGGAAACGGATGGATGCCAGTTTGGCATGCAGCGTTTCCGACTGTTTTAACATTTCCTTACGGAGAAATGGTTGTTTTTCTAATGATTTATCCTCTTCTCGACAAAAAACAGAAGGCGGTAAAACTGACATTTGTATCCCTGCTCCTTGTAACATTCGTTTTAACAACGACTGCTTTTCTGCATGTAGCCGTTCTTGGGCCGGCGATGGTTGAAAGATCAATGTTTCCAATTCTTACAACCGTATCGCTTGTCAGCATTTCCGATTTCATTGAGAGACTGGATTCGTTCGTCGTCATCCTGATGATTGTCACAGGATTTATGAAGGTATTTATCTTCTTTTACGGAGCAACGAGAATTGCCGAGGAGACGATGCCGACATTAACGATGAAGCAAATATCGCTGACATTCGGGATTTTCGTCATCCTCCTTTCCGTGCTGATTGCGCCAGATTATATCGAGCATATGGAGGAGGGAATCAAGGTCGTGCCTTATTACCTTCATCTTCCGTTTCAGATTGGACTTCCGGTTTTACTGCTTGCTTCTCTCATGATAAAAGATTTTGTTGCAAAGCGGCAGGCGGCAGGTGGCAAAAGTGGTTAAAAAAATCATGTTTGGCGTGCTCAGCTTCTGCGGATTATTCGGAATGGCCATTGGGCTGGACCTGCTTCAGGGGATAGACCTGGCTGATTTTTTAAAAGAGGCCAAATTTTACTTTGGAACCTTGAAGCTTGATGATTATTTTTCACTCTCCCTATGGGCAGCAATCATCGGCATCTACCTATACAAAGTCCCGAACGATCTTTGACAGGCATAATCCCCCATTTGAAAAATATATTATGAACAGTGACCTTCTAAGGGGGAGAGGGAGTTATGTATTACTACGATTATTACAGGCAGAATCAGGATGAAATCAAGAATATCGCTAAAGCGCTGGAAGGCGAATACAATGCCATCCAGTGTTATGAAAAGCTTGCCATCCAGGCAAAAACACCTGAAGAGAAAAAGACCATTCAGGAAATCAGGCAGGATGAGGCAAAGCACTATCAAACCTTTGCAGGCATCTATCAAAGTCTGACCGGACAGCCATACAGTCCGAAACAGACGGAAGAATGCCCGGCAGATTACATTTCCGGACTGACCGCTGCTATTAAAGATGAGCAGGAAACGGTTGACTTCTATATGACAATCTCAGACAGCGGCAGCACGCAATATATTAAAGAAGCATTTAAACGGGCGGCAGTGGATGAACAAAACCATGCGGTCTGGTTTCTCTTTTATCTTGTGAAGAATAAATAAAAAGGGCAGCAGGGTAATGTTTACACCTGCTATTTTTTTTGCTGTTAAAAGACTTAAATGATTGGATGACCAAGCTTTACCAATAAAATCAGTCTAAAGAGAAGCGAGGAGCATTACCTCCGTAAGCTTAAATGGGGTTTTCTTAAGAATAGATAGCAAATGCTTGACGACAGGCCAACAGCCAAAACGCCGTACAGACCGGAATTAAACGCTGTAAAACTAAAAAGGATGTGCAGCATTAGGAACAAGTACTGATTATTCCTCTCTAATTCTGCGATAGTAGCTTTCTGCTCAAATTTGGATATGACCACTGCAAATAAAAGTGCAGTCAAATACCATCCCAGGAAATTTTGGGAGGGAATATTATAATACAATCCATCTTCAGCCCAGATCCAATAAGACTTAACGTTGGCAGCGACGGGATCGATGGCTAAGTCCAGCCATACCGCAAACAGAGGAACCAAAATTATGGTCCGGTGAGGAAACGAAAATAATCTGGAAAATGCCAGACTGGCCCCAATAACTGACAGCCACGCGGGGCCCATCGTGATGGGAACACCCATAAACATCAGTCCAAAATCCGCCTCATACGTGTATTCACCGAAAATAAGACCTGTATGAGTACCCAGTGATTCAATGGCTATGGATCCAAAGAAAATAAACGGAATAATGAACCGCCCTTTTGGCAGCACGGTCCATAAATAGCAGGAGGCGTACAAACCAGAAGCAAATAAAAATACCGTGTTTGCCCATTCAAGCCAAGGCGGTAAAATCGAAAAGCCGACTAGAATCAGCCCGATGAAAAACCAAACGCTAAAGAAAACCCACAAATATTTCTGAAATATGAACATCCCATTCTTCCTCCACTGGTGGTCTTCCATCCTTCAACTCCCCAATCATTTCCTTTTCTATTTTTCTTCCTACTCAGCATGTCAAATACATTGTCAAACTGTCAAATTTATCACCGGCCAAATGTGTTCTCTGTCCGCGTAATCGTGCATAACCGACTTTGTGTTTACCTTTATTGAGGAGAGAATGCGTAAGTTTGACAATCATGAAAAGACTGGCTAAAATAAACTTACGAACGGTCGTAAGGGAGATGTTTGAATGAAATCTGAACAATTAAAAGAAATCGCTCTGGAGCAATTTGCCCTTCATGGTTATCAAGGGGCGTCTCTTGCTGCCATATCAGAAAATGCCGGTATTAAGAAACAATCTATCTATTCGCATTTTAAAAGCAAGGAAGATCTTTTCATCCAAACATTTAACGATTCCGTCCAAAATGAATTGGACTTTATTGAAAAATATTTGATGGATAATGAAAGCTCAATCAGGGACATGCTAGATCAATTCCTTTCAAATTATCTTAATCGTTATGGGGAAAATTCAAATATGAAGTTCTTTTTGAGGACATCGTTTTTTCCGCCTATTGAGCTGGAAGAGTCAGTAAAAGAGGGCACTGAGAGATATATCACGGGATTAGAGTCTCTTTTTTATCAGCTTTTTGAAAAGTATGGACCCTTTCAAGGAGAGATAACATGTGAAAAAGCTGCGGTTACTTATCTGACAATCCTGGACGGGCTCCTGGTTGAATTGCTGTACGGACGCTCTGACCGTCTTGAAAAACGTTTGGAGCATTCGCTGGAAGTATTTTGGCGAGGTATTTATTAATGAAAAGGAGTGGTAATCATGAACAAAGCATGGACATTCGTTTTGCTCGGTTCCCTTTTCGAGGTAGGCTGGGTTATCGGATTGAAACATTCATCAGATGTTATGACATGGACTGCAACAATCGCAGCAATCGTCCTGTCATTCGGGTTTTTGATTAAGGCGACACAAATGTCCCTCCCGGTCGGGACCGCCTACGCCGTTTTTGCCGGACTTGGGACGACAGGTACTGTCCTTGCAGAAATGGTCTTCTTCAATGTCCCTTTTCAAATGGCAAAAGTCCTTTTGATACTTGTTCTCCTAATCGGCGTTGTAGGCCTTAAGCTTGTGACAGGGAATAGTCAGGAACAGGGAGGCGAATCGTAATGGGATGGATCTTTCTTATTATTGCGGGGATTTTTGAAGTCATCGGTGTTACAGGATTAAATTTAATCAATAAGAAAAAAAGTGTATTTTCTTATCTTGTCTTTGTTATCGGACTGGCATGCAGCTTCATGTTTTTAAGTTTATCGATGCAGACTCTTCCTATGGGTACTGCCTACGCCATCTGGACCGGAATCGGGACAGTTGGGTCGGGAATGGTCGGCATACTATTCTACGGAGAATCAAAGAGCGTACTAAGGATTGTTTTCATGGCCATGGTGTTGAGCGCGGCCATCGGGTTGAAGTTAATTAGTTAAATGGGAGATGGACAGAATGTCATTATGGTTTACAGAGAAACAAACGAAGCCTTTTGGAATTACAGGAAAAGTACGCCGGACGCTTGAGAGTGAGCAAACGGATTTTCAGCAGCTGGATATGCTGGAAACAGAAGAGTTCGGTAACATGCTTTTACTTGATGGAATGGTGATGACGTCAGAAAAAGACGAATTCGTCTATCATGAGATGATTGTGCATGTCCCATTGAACACCCACCCTTCTCCAAAAAAAGTGCTGGTTGTAGGAGGAGGAGATGGCGGTACAATCAGAGAGGTTCTGAAGCATCCAGGTGTTGAGAGTATCATGCAAGTAGAGATTGATGGCAAGGTCGTGGAATATTCCAAAAAACATCTTCCGTCGATTTCTTCAAGCTACGGGGATTACAGGGCGAAATTGCTGATTGGGGACGGCTTCGAGCACATCATCAAGAGTGAAAACGTCTATGACGTCATATTGGTCGATTCCACTGAGCCGGTTGGACCGGCTGCGGGCTTATTCACAAAAGGATTCTATGCAGGTATCGCCAAGGCGCTTAAACACGATGGAATGTTTGTGGCTCAGACAGACAACCCCTGGTTCAAATCAGACTTGATCAAAAACGTTATGAAGGATGCCGGTGAGGTATTTCCCATCACTCGCCTTTACACATGTAACATCCCGACATATCCAAGCGGCATGTGGACGTTTACCCTGGGATCCAAAAAATATGATCCGTTGGAAGTGACAGTGGAACATATCAGGGAAATGGATACGAAGTATTATACTCCTGAGCTTCATCATGCCAGTTTTGTGCTGCCCAAATTTGTGAAACAGCTTATTGATTCAAAATAATGTTCCACACGAGGGAAAGTTAATAATGCTAAAAATGCAGATTAAATTGTAAATGAATTTGACCTGCATTTTTATTTCATCAAAGTTTACTTTTGTTGATTTCGTATATGAGGGGAATGATGGCACTTGTTTCCTGAATAGTCGTTTAAAGTTCCAGTGGACTGAAGCGGAAGGCACTTGACTCCTTGTCCAGCTGCAGCGCTCAGGCTCCTCTGTCAGAACAGAATCCCCCAAAAAGTCAGACCCGGACTTTTCGGGTAATTTCTTATCTGACTGCCGGAGCAAAACGGGCGCTTCCGCTTTTCTATGGGATGAAGAGGGCACTGGAGACCCCGCAAGCGCAGCGAGGAGGCTCCAGGTCATCCCCGTGGATAGCAAGTGACTGGAGCGCAAGGGAACGGGCATTGAATGATTGCCTAACAAAAAAACATACAGATCCCCATGCGGAATCCGTATGTTTTTTTAATAGGCATCTTACAGCCAGGATTTTTTATTTCAGCTCATATTCAACTTTACTGTAAAGCCTTGTGCCATTATGAAGGCCAAGTTCTTTTTCCTGTTTTTCATTCAGGCCGCTGATGCTGACGACGATTTCGTCGCCGCGGAGGGAAATGGTCCCTTCGACAGGTTTTTCGAGAGCAGGAACTTCAATCGTAAACGGGCCATCGCCATTGCCGCGGATGGTCGTTTTTGTTTTGTGCTCCTTGAGAATTTTGCGGTCCTTCGATTTTAAACCGAGAGTTAGTTCAGCAAGCTGGCCCCCGTCCTCAGGGAAGTTCACAATCAGAAAATTACCTTCTTCCTTTACTTTCACTCTGTCGACCCATGTTCCATTATAAATGCTCTGCATGCTGTATTCTTCATTATTCATCTGCGGGCGGTTGCAGGCAGACAAAATCATAAAAGCCATAATCAGCAAAGCTGCAGTCCGTTTTTTCATAGCAAATACCTTCCTCTTTCAAATCTTTCTTTTATTATCGCCTAAAACAGGCGAAAGAAGCAAAAGATAGTGGTTAGCGTCAGGATGAACCTTCCAGTTTATGCGCATGCAGCCTGGGGTATATTTTAACCTTACAGCCAGGTCAAGAAAGGACTTTTTATGACTTCTAAAAAAAATATCGCTTTATTCGCAGCAGCCGCCATTCTTTTAACAATCCTGATCATTCAGGTGCTGGGCCCGGACGAGCCTACCCGGGCGAGCGACGAACAGACGCCGACTGTCTTTATACACGGATACAGAGGAACCGTGAATTCGTTCGAGGGCATGCTCGACCGCTTTCAGTCAGACTATGAATGGGGTGAAAAAACGCATATTTGCACATCCAAAAAAGGGACGGCAGCGTGTACACCTCTGAACATCACAAAAGCTGAACGCCCTATGATACAGGTGTATTTTGAGGATAATGATGCCAATTTTGAAAATACGAGCGTTGAGCTTGGAAACATCATGAAGCTGCTGAAGAAAGAATACGGCTATGACAAGGTCAACATTGTCGCTCACTCTATGGGAGGCCTTGTTTCAGTCAATTATATTCAGGAAACAAAGCAGGAAAAAGAATTTCCGAAAGTAGAGAAGCTTGTCACCATCGGAACGCCGTTCAAAGGCATTGAGAGGGAAGTGTTTGAAAAACGGTACCACGAAAAAGAACACGATCTGATTGCAGGTTCCAAAGCCCTGCAGGAGCTCTATGCAGAAGAAAATGCGTTCGATCCCCGTACCAAGGTTTATTCACTGGCAGGAAAAATCAGTGAAAAAGAAGATGGCGACGGACTTGTTTCAGTTCAAAGTGCAACAGCCTTCGGTGATTATCTTAAAAAGAGCCAGTACCGGGAGCATGTTGTCGTTTCAAAAAAGGCAACTCATAATGGTCTTCATGAAAATAAAAAGGTAGATGCGGAAGTCGGTCGTTTTCTATGGGAGCAATAAGAGTCCTTTCAAGGGCTCTTATTTTTTTTGGTTTTAAAAAAATATTGTAAATGCTTTCATTTGGTGGTACGATCATTTTACGAAAACGTTTACTCATACGCCAGAGCGGGAGAGAAGGTGGGAAATGGCTTATACCATAAAGGATGTTGCAAAGAAGGCAAATGTCTCAATTGCAACCGTATCCAGAATTCTCAACAATCAGAAGGGCTATTCAGAACAGACGAAGAAAAAAGTCCTGAAAGCCATTGAGGAGCTTGATTATCATCCAAATGCGATTGCAAGAGGGCTGATCAACAAGAAAACCTCGACCATCGGCGTTCTTTTTCCCGCGCTCTCAAGCATGCTTGCTACAGAGCTGCTGGCAGGCATTGAGAAGACGGCACACGAGCTTGGATCGAGTGTGATTGTCTGCCATACAGAATCAAACGGTCTAAAAACGATGAAATATTTGCAGCTGCTGAATGAAAAACGTGTAGACGGCATTATTTTCACAAGTGAAATTTTAAAAGAAGAATACTACGAGTTTATTCAGAAGATGAATATTCCGCTCGTGCTCCTCTCTACAGAATCGCGGGCATATCCCGTGCCTTATGTAAAAGTGGATGACAGGCGCGCGGCCTATGCGGCTGTGCAGTATTTGATTAAACAAGGCCATAAACGGATCGGAATGATCAGCGGCAATGATCAGGATCTGATCGCAGGGAAGCCGAGAATTGAAGGCTACCTGGATGCCATGAGCGATTACGGGCTTCCCGCTGATGACAGCTTTATAGCACGAATGAAAGGTTTTAAGTTCTCGGACGGAACAGAAGGGCTGAAACTGCTGAAGAAGCAGCTTCCTGATGTAACAGCTGTTTTTGCAGCAAGCGACGATATCGCTGTTGGTGCGATTTCTTCCGCCTACCGGCTTGGAATACGGGTGCCGGATGATCTTTCCATAATCGGCTATGACAATTTAAAGATTGCAGACATGACGATTCCGCCTCTTACGTCGCTAGCCCAGCCATTTTATGAAATGGGGGAAAAAGCGGCTCAAATGATTTTTGATTTGATGGATGGCGATGAACTGATTGAAAGCCGGATCATGCCGCATTCCATTGCTGAGAGAAACAGCGTTTTGAAACTGGAGAGCTAGCTCTCTTCTCTTTTTTACACCATTACGTAAACGTTTACGTTTCTTTTTTGGAGGATTGAGTAAACGTTTACTCAAATTAGTTACTACGGGGAGGCGATGGGAATGAGAAAGAAATGGACGATTTTTGCAGCTGGCATTGCGCTCAGCGCATCTATCCTTGCAGGTTGTTCATCGGGTGAAAACGAGGACGGAAAAACGACGCTCACCCTCTTTTCAAATAAGTCAGAGAACATCAATACATATAAGGGTCTGATTGAAGAATTTGAATCAGAAAATCCGGATATCAACGTTAAATTCGATTCTCCTCCTGAGGCAGAAACCGTTCTGCGCACAAAGCTGATCAAAAACGACATCCCGGATGTAATGCTGATCGCGGGAAACGCGACTTACGGGGAACTTGGGAGAGCTGGTGTGCTTGAGGATTTCAGTGATTCTGACCTGATTGATTCTGTTCAGCCTTCCTACCTTGAGATGATTGACAGGCTTGTAGGACCTGAAAAAGACGGTGTATACGGACTTCCATATGCGACCAATGCAAACACGGTCATTTACAACAAACAAAAATTCGAACAGCTTGGTCTCCAAGTTCCAAAGACATGGGATGAATTTATTTCCGTTCTTGAAAAATCAAAGGATGCAGGAGAGATTCCAATCTACTTTACGCTTAAAGATGCCTGGACCGGCATGATCTCCCTCAATTCACTTGGCGGGGTGCTTGCGGGTGAAGAGTTTGCCCAGCAAAAAAGCTCAGGGAAAACGTCCTTTGTCAAAAGCTATGACGAAGTGGCGGATAAACTGCTGACTCTTACTGAATACGGCCACGATGATAACTTCGGTACAGCTTACGGGGATGGAAACAACGCATTCGCAAATGGCGAGGGCGTCATGTACATCCAGGGCAACTGGGCGATCCCGGAGATTTTAAAAGCAAATCCGGACATGGAGCTTGGCGTATTCCCGATGCCGGTAACGAACGATCCCGAGAAAAACAAGCTGATTTCCGGTGTTGACGTCCTGCTTTCTGTGAGCAAAGACAGTGAGCACAAGAAAGAAGCAAAGAGGTTCCTGCAGTTTATGCTGGAAAAAGAAACGGCGAAGAGATACATCGACGAACAGAAGGCCTTTTCAGCCATTGAAGGTGTCTACCAGGAAGACCCTGTGTTTGAGGGAATCAAAGAAAACTTTGAGCAGGATAAAATCACGAGCTTCCAGGACCATTACTATCCTGCCGGAATGGGAGCAGAAAACATTCTTCAGGAATTTTTAATCAGCAAAAAGAAAGACGCATTCCTGAAAAAGATGGACAGAGAATGGGAGAAGGTTGAGGACCGCTAAAAGCGGGTCCCGAATCCTAAAGCATTGGAGATGAAAACCAAAATGAGCAATAAAGAAAAAGTGTTTATGATCATGACTGTACCAGCCGTTCTCCTGTTCTTTATTTTTCACACGTACCCTGCGCTCCAGGGGATCTTCTACAGCTTCACCGACTGGAGAGGCTACGGGGAATGGAATTTCGTCGGTCTGAAAAACTACTTGAACGTCTTTAAAGATGAACGGGCGCTTCACGCATACGGCTTCACGTTTCAATTTGCGATCATCTCAACAATTCTTGTCAACTTCTTCAGTCTTTTGATCGCGATGGGGCTGAATGCAAAAATTAAGTTCCGCAAAACGCTGAGAGCCGTGTATTTTATGCCTTACATTCTCAGCATTCTGATTGTCGGATTTATCTTTAATTTTATTTTTACTCACTTCCTGCCTGATATCGCAGGAGGGCTCGGAATAGAAGCACTGTCCAAAAACATTCTTGGTGATCCTAACCTTGCCTGGATTGGAATCGTCATCGTGGCGGTCTGGCAGGCAATAGCTTTTAATACGATTCTTTACCTTGCGGGACTTGTCACAATTACAGAAGATCTGTATGAAGCTGCAAGCATTGACGGTGCAGGAATCTGGACAAAGTTCTGGAAAATCACGTTTCCGCTCATTGCGCCATTTTTCACCATCAACATGATTCTATCGATGAAAGGCTTCCTGATGGTGTTTGACCAGATCATCGCGCTTACGGGCGGAGGTCCGGGTCAGTCTACGGAATCGATTTCGCTCCTGATTTACAGAGGCGGATTCCAGGGCGGGGAATTTGCGTACCAGTCGGCAAATGCCGTGATCTACTTTATCGTCATTGTCGTCTTTTCCATCTTCCAGCTTAAAATTCTTGAAAAAAGAGAGGTGGGGAACGGATGATCAGCAAGAAAACGAACTGGCCAGTGACCATCCTATTGATACTCGGTGCCGTGTTTATCCTGTTTCCGCTGTATCTGACAGTTACAATTGCCTTTAAAACCCCGCAGGAGCTTGCCGGAAATCTGCTTGCTCTGCCGCAGAACTGGTCGCTTTCAAACTTTGCCCAGGCGATTGAAATGACGAATTTCTTCAATGCATTGAAAAACAGCGTGTTTGTCACTGTGCTCGTCGTGATCTTCACGGTTCTCACAAATTCGATGGTCGCCTATGCGATTGCACGCAACATGCATAAGAAGTTTTATAAATTTACGTTTTACTATTTTGTCAGTGCGATGTTTATTCCTTTTCCGATTATCATGCTGCCGATTGTCAGGCAGACAGCGCTTTGGAATATGGATAATCTGATTGGGCTTGTCATTCTGTACATTGTCTACAATCTATCGTTTAACATCTTTATTTATGTAGGCTATATCAGGTCGATTCCAAAGGAACTTGAAGAGGCTGCGATTGTGGACGGAGCGTCAACCTGGGGCGTGTTCTGGAAAGTAATCTTCCCGCTGCTTGCTCCGATGAACGCAACGGTTGCAATCCTGACGTGCCTTGGCGCCTGGAATGACTTCCTGCTGCCGCTTGTTGTCCTGAGCGACAGCGATATGGCGACACTGCCGCTTGTACAGTATATATTCCAGTCACAGTTCAGCACAGATTACAATCTCGCATTTGCATCATACCTTCTGGCTCTTGTTCCGATGATTCTCGTTTATGTATTCGCACAAAAATGGATTATCAGCGGAGTCATGAAAGGATCGATAAAATAATTTTTCTCTATTAGGTGAAATTATTGTATATTGGAAAAAGAAAGATTTAATTAACTACTCAAAAAATAAGGAGATTACTACTATGAAAATCACAGTTTGGAACGAAAACAGACACGAACAGAAAAACCCGGTTGTAGCAGACATCTATCCGGAAGGCATTCACGGAGCCATCGCCGGATTCCTGAAAGAAAACGGCTACGACGCTTCGACGGCTACTCTTGACGAGGCTGAGCACGGATTAACAGAAGACGTATTGAACAGCACGGACGTTCTTTTCTGGTGGGGTCACCTTGCACATGACGAAGTTTCAGACGAAATCGTTGAACGCGTACAAAAGCGTGTGCTTGAAGGAATGGGACTTGTCGTTCTTCACTCAGGCCACTTCTCAAAAATCTTCAAAAAGCTTATGGGCACATCATGCGACCTGAAATGGCGCGAAGCTGATGATAAAGAGCGTCTGTGGGTCGTTGATCCATCTCATCCGATTGCAGAAGGCATCGGCGAGTACATCGAAATCGAAAAAGAAGAAATGTACGGCGAGCACTTCGACATTCCTGCACCTGACCAACTGGTATTTGTGAGCTGGTTTGAAGGCGGAGAAGTCTTCCGTTCAGGCTGCACTTACCAAAGAGGAAACGGCAAAATCTTCTACTTCCGCCCGGGACATGAAACGTACCCGACTTACCACAACAAAGAAGTACAAAAAGTGCTCGTAAACGCAGCAAAATGGGCAGCACCGGTGAAACGCGACTACCCGGTTTACGGAAATGCGAAGCCGCTTGAGAAGATTACTGTAAAAGCGTAAATAGAAAAGACTTTCTGCTCCATTTCTAAAAATAGACTTGGCAAAAGTGAGATGGAAACAAGAAAAATCCGGACTGGAATAGGTTCGGATTTTTTTGTGCAAAAAGCAATAATGGCTCCTCGAAGTGCTGCCACTTTTCGTGTGATGGATTCCCATTTGTGGCGTCATTCGCCGTAGTGCTGCCACTTTCCGAGTGATGGATCCCTCATTTTTGGCGCAACTCGCCTTAGTTGTGCCATTTTTCAGGTAATGACTCCCTACTTTGTGGCGCAATTCGCCGGAGAGCTGTCGTCTTTTACATGTACTTTGTAGAAATCTATGATGTGTTTTTTCATTTAACAAGCTGAAGCAGAACGAAGTAGGAATATGTTAAAATGGAAATATTAGTTATTACGAAAGGGCAGGATTGTGGAAGAATATAGAGGGAATTTTTTTCCGACTAGAATTATTTTTGAACGGGAATTTTAATGATAAATGGTGGTCTAAAGAATGAAAAAGAATATTCCTAGAAAAATACATATTATAGGTTCAGTTGGTAGTGGCAAGACAACGTTAGCAAGGGATTTATCCACTAAGTTAAATTTCCCATTCTATGAATTAGATAACGTTATTTGGATAAGGCATAAGTCTGGTGATATAAGAAGAACTGAAGTAGAAAGAGAGGATTATTTGAAAACTATTATCGATTCTGAAACTTGGATTATAGAAGGGGTTCATAATGAAGAATGGGTTTCTAATAGCTTTCATAAAGCTGAATTAATCATCTTCTTAGATACAAATTATTCAGTGAGAACGTATCGAATTGTAAAGAGGTTTCTCTTGCAGCAACTAAGATTAGAAAAGTCTAACTATAAACCTACATTTAAAATATTTCTAAAGATGTTTAAGTGGAATAGACATTTTGAAGAGGTGGGAAAACCAAATTTCTACAAGAAATTCGGTAAATATAGCAATAAAATATTAGTTGTAACTAATAAGAGAGATATTGAAAATTATTTGAAATAGCAGAGTGACCTATTAATAAATAATGTCATATTTAGTTATTCCATTATAGGGGGCGATTGCAGCAAAGTGAATCGCCTCCTCTTATTGAGGAATTGGTCAGTATAGTAAAAATAAGAATTGTTGAGTAAAGCATCGATTAGATGGAATAGAAAGATCGTAATTGGGGGGGGAATATTAATTATGGAACAAATAAAGGTTGGTTCTTGGTTAATTGAAATTGATTTTATAAAGACAAAAGAATTCTATCAAAAGTTTCATTTAATCACTGAAGACTGTGGCTGTGATTATTGTTCTAATTACGTATTAGCTTGTGATTCCTTCCCGAAAAATATTATGAACACCTTTTATTTGCTTGGTATTGATCCACGTAAAGAGGGCGAAATCTATGAACTTATTGATAACGATGATGGAACACATCTGTATGGAGGCTTTTATCATATTGTTGGCAGAATAATCGGTGGTCCAGATTTATGGAAACCATCTGAGGAGACTGAAGATTTCCCAACTCTAGGTCGTAATGATATGGAGATAGGGTTCAACAAAGATTTAGCATTAGTCCCAAGTTCGTTTCCCAAGCCAGTAATTCAGTTTCAATTTGAAATGAATGTTCCGTGGTTGTTAAGTTAACGGGGCAGGTTAGTTTAGGACATCTGACATAAAAAAGGCAATCACTATCATACTATAACCGGGATAATTAACTAAGTAGGAGATTTTATATGGAGATTGCTAAACAGAATAAAAATTTCAGGGTATATGTAATGCTCTTTTATGTATCTGTAATGGGGACACTTTGTTTATACAGTAGAGACTATGGTAATGATTTTTTCCTTCAACCAAGGGTTATTATATCAATACTTTCTTATTTAATTGTTTATTATTTCGGAATTCTAAAGGAAAAGAAATGGGCAAAAAATTTAGTTGAGATTTCTGTCTGGCTTCACATCATTGCACTAATTGTTTTTCTATTGGTATACATAATTATTATGGTAACGGGGGCGTTTATCTAAGAAGGATTGACGCTTTTTGTGGCGAAATTTAGTGGATTAGCTTATTAAAGGATCAATGAATAAATAATGAAAAAACAATTAGCCGCGGCACTACTATTACTAGGTTGTTTAGTATATTTGATTTTTGCCCTATTCCAAAGCGAACTATACCTTTCCCACTTCTCTGTAGAGGCAGTCAACCCCATTAGTTTGGACTGGAATAGCATTAACATTGATACTAGGTTTCAAGATGGAGAGCCTGAATCAGTCTACCGTATTTGGTTAACGCCCATATACGGAGTTGTATGTTTGTCTTTAGTATTAATTGCTTTGTCATTTAGAAGGAAGAACACATAGTTTTCAATCTTCCGCAATCGCGGACAATTGTTGCACAAGTTAATGGTCTCTCTAATAGAAATTTTGTAGGTATTTTAACAAAGATAGATAGAAGGTGATGAGTTTGAACCTCTTAAAAGAGTACTTAGATGAATTTTGGGCGAATGTTATTGATGAGATGAAAATAAATATTTTTGACCGCACGATTGTATTTACAACCAGAGCAATCGATGGTGGTATGGTTACAAATCACAAAATAATCTTCGAACAAGTATCATCGTTTTACTTTCTTGAAAACACCGGTGATGATAGATACAAACTTTTTGAACGAGGTGAGGAGAGTTATTTAGAATTAACATCTATTGATTTTCATCCGAAAGGCATAGGGCTAATTTCAATTGATTCAAAAACAGACGATTGGGTAAAACAATATATTTCGAATGCTAACTTTACCATAGAAATTTGGAACTCAATGTTATTTGTTGAAACTAAGAGAGTAGTAATAAACAACAGATCTTTTGATGTAGGCTTTCCGCAATAAGATTACAATCCTTATTCAACAATCGGGAGCGATTGCAGCAAAGTGGATCGCCTTTTCTGATTGGAAAATGAGCAATTTAATGAGTAAGGTCAAACACTGATTATCGGAGTGATAGCATTGAAGAATTTACCCATTTTATGTAGTGTGCTTTCCATCAGTTTAGGTGTATTTATATGGTATCTAATATTAGTTGCCATAAAATTAGAGATAATAGTGGGAATCATAATGGTCCAACTTATAATATCAGTCATAGGTCTCTTTAGAAAAAGTTAAAATAAAATTCTTATTTCTATCGGAATTATTCTAAGTATTTCACCAGTAATAGCTTTCTTTTATTTGTCCGATTAAGTTAACATTAATTTTTCTGGAGTGTGTGTTTGGGAATTAAGAATATCTAAATCGGATTTATTAATTTACACAAGGAGTATTATGAATAAAACAACAACAGTTAGAGCTGAGTTTATAGTATCTAAGGAAGCCATATTCCCCCTCTCAGAGTTTACTGATAGGTTAGAAATAAAACCGATACGATCCTATAATTTAGGTGATAGAATAAAGGATTTGGATTTGTACAGAAAGATTTCTTGCTGGTGTGTAGGGACACTAGACGAGGAGTCTTTTGATATTAACAATCAACTCTCACAGCTTATAGTTATCTTAGGTGCTAAACAACAGGTGCTTATTGATTTGAAAAAGGAATTTGAGGTCGATTATGTTATTTCGATAACTATTGATATAGAACAAAAGCGGAAGCCGGCAATATACTTAGAACCTAAGACAATAGAGTTTCTTTATAATATCAAAGCAGAAATAGACATAGACGTATCAGGTTAATCACGCAACACTTGCAATACTAGGGTCATTCATTCTTCAACAATCGGGGGCGATTGCTGCAAAAAATGGATTACCTTTCATTTTGTGTAAATGGCAGTCGCTTTTTTATAATAATTTATCAGCTAACTATGGAAATTTGTGCGTATGATACACAGGGAAGGTGAAAATTTGAAAAAGATTTTATCAATTCAGGGTGGTATGGCTGGAGGGAAAACAACTCTAGCGAAAAGATTAGAGAAATCAATGCAGGATGTGTTTTTCTCATATGAAAATCCCTATCCAAATCTAGAAAAAAGAAATGGTATGAACCTCGACATAAGTACAAGAGAAGGATTCATTGAAAACCAAAGAATATTTATTGTTTCAGAAATTAATCGATTTCATAATTTACCTGATGGAAAGATAATACTTGATAGAGGGCCAGAAGATATCGAGTTTTATACACTTCATTATTCTCTAGCAAATGAATACGGATGGGATGTAGAAAACGAACTTCAAAATGAACTTCAAGAATTACGAAAATGTCGATCTGACTATATTTTATACTTGGATGCGAATGAAGAGACCCTGCGAAGGCGAAAACAGAATGACAAAACAAGAGGAAGAAGCTCGTTTGAGCAGAACTTGAAAATATTTAGTTTTGAAAAAGAGTGGTTTAAACAATTTAATACGAGAGTGGTAGATGTAAATCATTTAACTCCACATCAGTTAGAAAAATCTACAATGAAATTCTTAGAAGAAATTCATTTTTGAATCTCCTTAATCTTTAACAATCGAAGGCCATTTTGTAATATCAGTTGTCACCCTTTGGCGTTCAGAATATAGCGAGGTGAAAATAATGATTACTGATAAAAAGATTCACCGAGCTTTTGGAGTTTACGGCATATACACTGACGGCAATAAAATACTAGTAATCAATAAGAACAGAGGACCTTACATAAATCGTTATGATCTTCCAGGAGGAAGTTTAGAAGATGGTGAAAGTCTGACAGTAGCATTAAAAAGAGAATTTCTTGAAGAGACTGGTTTTGAAGTGAAAGTAGACATAAACTTGGGTATAGCAGACTTTATGTTACCTTGGGCTTGGAATGAGTGTGAATTTGTCCATCATATTGCAGCCTATTATTTAGTTGAAGTAATCAGAGGCGATATAAAGAAACCTCATCAGTTTGAAGGTCAAGACTCTCTGGGTGCGTTGTGGTTGTCAGAAGAAGAAGCAAATATTAATAATGCATCTCCACTAGTTCTTAAAGCATTTAGGTGGTTAAAGGAAAGTGTATTTGATCCGGATGTTGAGGTTTATAATGATTGGGAAATTAGAATGTAAGATGTTCAGCAATCTGGGGGCGATTATCCAAGAAGGGATAATTGCTTCTTTTATTGAACTATTTAAGAAGTAAGCAAAGATTTAAAAGTAGGAGGATGACCGTTGGATAAAACAGTTACCTTTTCTTTCGCTAGTTCAAATTATGTAGGTATAGAAGCGACAGAAACATTTAGTCTTAAAGAATTAGGAATTGACGGGGAATTAAATGATGAAAATTTGAAAATAGAAATAGATAAATTATTTCAGGCTTGGGTTTGGGATAAGATTAATATTTCATACAGTATTGTAATAAGTGACTAGTTAAAGGTTCTATGTGCTATTTTGAATGCTGGACAAAGTGGGGCGGTTATCTAAAAATGAATAAGAAGCTAGGGTATGCAAGTATATTAGCAGGCTTAGTGCTTATGGGCCTGTCGGTAATTAATTTCACTACACCTATTGGTGAAAGGCAAATGTCAATTGGTCATACATATCTAGGTATTTCTGAACCAGTTCCCACTCTGTTAGGATTATTTATTGGATCAGTTTTAATTTGCTGGTCTCTTAACCTTATTTGGAACATATCAGCGAAAAAAGTAATTAAAATAGCGATATTATCCTTAATTGTCATTTCTCTATTTCCAATAGTCATACTATTCTTTTATGCTGGCTCCATTTAAATTTCTGTTAGGTGATTTATTAAGCAATCGGGGGCGATTGCAGCAAAGTGGATCGCCTTTTCTTATTGAGGAATTAGGCAGGATTGTTGAATAAAAAAAGACAATAGAAGTTTTGAATAAAGAAAAATCACTAGGGATATGGAGGATAGTGAAAATGCCAGATATAAACCATAAAACCTACATTAAAGTGCCTTTAGAAGAAGTGTATAAAACAGTTTCAACATCTCAAGGTTGGAATGCTTGGTTTACAGATGACACATCTTTAGAGATAAACTCAGATGGAACTGGAGAAATACGATTGAGGTGGACAAATTTCGGTAGTGATAATGTAAATATTGAAGATGGTGGAAAAATAATTGAGGCAACTCCAAACAAAAAATTTGTTTTTCAGTGGTCACCAGGAGAACAAAATTCAACAGTGACTTTTAAACTTGAGTCTTATAAAGACGGTACATTAGTAGTTCTTAATGAGACGGGCTATACAAATTCAGAAAAAGACTTAAGAGCCTGTATTGGATGTGCAGTAGGTTGGGGAGAAGCATTAACACTTTTAAAGATTTACTTAGAGTATGGAATTGTGTATAAACAGGATTTATGATTCCTTAGTTATTGGGATATGGAGTCTTTGAAAAGTAATTTACATAAAGGTGATTGTGATAACTCAACTCTTAATCAACAATTGGGGGCGATTGCAGCAAAGTGGATCGCCTTTTCTTATTGAGGAATTAGACAGGATTGTTGTATAAAGATATCTAAGGGAAATTGATATTCCTGAAACTTACAGATGATTCATACGTTATATATTAAAAGAACAAACTGCTTTTAAGCTATAGAAAATCTAATTAAAGAAGGGACGATTTGATGTGAAAAGATTTATGCTTTTTATTATATTGCTATTTGTTTTATCTGCCTGCCAGAGTGAGCCTCCCAAAACAAAATTTATAGGAGAAACAGAAAATGGGAAGGCAATTGCGGAAGTTAAAACTGAAGAAAAAAAGAATAAGTTCAATCTTCAATACAAAGGAAATGAAATAAATTCTATTGGAGAGTTCGAATTTAAACTTAGCAGTTCTAACGGGCAATGGGGGATGGGAGCAATCGAATTAAACTCTGACGGAACATTTAAAGAAGAAAATAAAAATGCAGATACTTTGTCAATATTTAAAGCTAGCGAAAAGAACGTAACAATAAAGTGGAACGATAAAGAAGAAACATTTTCTTTAAATTAGTTCCTACAGGATTCGTAATTAGGGATGCAGAATAAATTTATGTTTACTTAACAATCGGGGGCGATTGTGGAATAGCAAAAGAATTTTTTGGTTTTAAAAGTGATTGTTTTAACTAACGAGTAAATTAGTTTGGTTTCACAACAATCTTAATATAATTAGAGAAAAAATGAAAAGAGTGAAAAAGTGAAACTGTTATTCGCGTTTTTATTAGTAGGAACATTAAGCGGTTGTTCAATTTTTGAAAAAGAGAAAACTTCCGATAACATTTACCTTATTCCAGAAGGCTTTGAAGGTTCTATTACGGTTTTCTATGATGTACCGAATGAACCAAAACTAAAAAAAGAGGGAAAGTACACAGTTGTTCCAGTAACTGAGTTAGCTCTAGAGGCACTAAAAGACACTGATATTTATACATATGGAGCTTCATTCACTTCAACACCAAATGTGTCCTATGGAGTTGTAACCGACAAATATTATTATGTCGATGAAAACGGAAAAAGAACGCCTATAGATAAGCAATGCGTTCATCAAAGTGGAAATGGGTCTTTTTCGGGTGCAAGCGAGATAGAAATTATATACAGTGAATTACAAATAACAAAGACACATTGTAATCAGTCATTTTGGACTGATGGTATAGAGAGATATCACTCACAACAAAGTGAAGTGTTAGGATTCTGGATGAATAAGTATGATTAGGTGAAAAATGCGGAATTTTCTTTTTCGACAATCGGGGGCGATTGCAGCAAAGTGGATCGCCTTTTCTTATTGAAGAATTGGGCAATTTTTTTTGATGAAGGATTGGATGTACCGAAAAAAGAAATAATGAAAAATAATTATTGACCGTGTGGTGTACCACACGGTTTATTATATATCCGAGGAGGATAAGGATGTATAAAATAAGTGAGTTTACCGAGATGACTGGATTAAGTAAAGAAACTTTACGATATTATGCAGAAGTTAAATTACTCGAACCTGCACTTATAGATCCGAATAATAATTATCGTTATTACGATGATGGGAGTTACTTCCTTGCAATACTATTAGTAAAACTGAGAGGATTTGGTTTTACAGTACAGGAGATGCTTTCTGTGATGGAGGATGAGTCATTCGCTCATTTAGAAGATTTATTAATCCAAAATAGAGAAAAGATAAAGATGCAGATTGAAAATCTTCGTCAACGAATCGAAGAGATTGATGAATTTCTTGTATCTGGAAAGGAGGAAAATGGATGATTCAATGGAAAGAAGAAATGACTATTAAAGCTAATATTGAAAAGGTGTGGGAACTGTTTTCAGATAAAAACATTAAGAAAATTATGCCGAAAGTCGAAGAACATAAATTAGTTGAGAAGATGGAAGGAGAAGTGGGGGCAAAACATCAGCAGAAATATCGTGAAGGAAAACGTGTGGAAACCTATATTGTCGAAACATTAGCCTATGAAGATTATGAGAGCAAGAAATTGAAGAAAATTGCCTTTGTATTAGGAAATGCATTTGAAATTACTCTTACATTTACATTAGTTAAGGTTGATGATATGCACACGAAATTTATTTATGAGGGCCAAAACAAAGGAGTTAATTTTGTTGGCAGAGCTATGTTAAAACTCAGCAGCCAGAAAAATAATAATCAGGTGGTACAAAAATTTATGGAATTGGTTGAGCAAGAAGCAATGAGATCTACTTATTAAATAGTTTTACCGAAGTTTTAACTGAAAAAAGAAAGCGGCTCAATATAATAAAAACTTACCAATCTAATTTGTAATAAAGAAGCGGGGAGCACTTTCCCCGCCTATGTCTTCCCCAAAACCACATATTTATTAACAGGCCGCCCGACTCCGCCATACTGAATATCAAGAGAAAGGACGCCCTCTTTTTCCAGATGCTCCAGATACCGTCTTGCTGTGACTCTCGCAGTTCCGACATGTGCGGCTACATCCTCTGCAGATACAGGTTCCTTTTGTCCGGATAGAAAGCCGAGTATTTTTTGAAGAGTGACTTCATGAAGCCCTTTTGGAAGGTCCTGCGACGCTTTCGGCTCATCCCGCTGAAAGCGGATGGCATCCAGTTCTTTCTGGGTCAGCTGCACTTTTTCATTGATCATCTTGCGGTACTGCAAATAACGTTCCAGCGCTTCTTTGAGCCGTTCAAATTTAAAAGGCTTCATCAGGTAGTCGGCAGCGCCGTGCTGCAGGACCTGCCGGACTGTCTCCATATCGCTTGCTGCCGTAATGGCGATGATGTCAGCTCTGTGGCCTTCCGCACGAATGGCTTTGATCGTGTCGAGCCCGTTCATCTTAGGCATGTACATATCAATCAGCACAAGGTCAGGGGAAAGCTCCCTGACAAGATCCAGTCCTTCCGCGCCATTTGAGGCCATGCCAACCACTTGAAATCCATTTATCCGGTTTAAAAATTCACGGTTCACTTCCTGCACCATTAAATCATCTTCAATCAGCAGAACGTTCACTTGATCCACTTACATCTCCTCCATCTGAAAAGTGACAGTAAAGCTTGTTCCCGCACCTTCTTCTGATTCTGCCTGAATGCTGCCGTTTGCCTGGTGAATAAGCTGCCGGACCATATATAGTCCAATGCCGCGCTCACTTCCTCCTTTTGTGGAAAAGCCCTGATCAAAAATATAAGGAAGATCCTGTTCACGAATTCCGCTTCCATTGTCCTCTACAATAAGGATCAGCTGCCCTGAAACTTGTTCCAGGCTGACAAAAATTCGCGGCTTGGAACACTCTCCGTGCTGAAAAGAGTCAAACGCATTTTCAATCAAGTTTCCGATAATAAGAACAAGATCGTGATGATCGATCCGGGGAGGAAAACGCTCGAACCTGCTGCTTCGGTCAATTTCTACCGCAATGCCAAGTTCTTTTCCCCTGCGGATTTTGCTGAGCAGGAGACCGGCAATGCTTTCATCCTTGATATGACTGCTCAGAAACTGAATCAGTTCGTCTTGTTCTTCAGTCGTTTGAAAAACAAACTGCAGCGCCTTTTCATAATTGCCGAGCTGGATTAAGCCTGCAATCGTATGAAGCTTATTGTTATATTCATGATTCTGAACACGTAAAGCGTTTACAAAAGCCCGTACGCCCGTCAGCTCTTCCGCCATTTTTTTCACCTCTGTACGGTCCTGAAAAATAGCGACTGCGCCAATGGTTTCCCCGTTGACTTTAATTGGCACGCGGTTGCTCAGAATGTTCAGGTTGTGAACCGTGAGTTCCTTGCTGTAGATCCCATGGTCAAGCTCAAGTATTTCCGGCAGTGCGGTGTCAGGTATGACATCACGGATGGACCTGCCTGTCACGTCACCTTCAATCCGCATCATGCTCCTTGCTTTCTTGTTGAAGATGGTGATGTTTTCATCCGTATCAATGGCAATGACGCCTTCATGCATCGCGTTGAAGGTTTCCGTCCGTTCTACAAGGAGTCTCGCAATCTCATGCGGCTCAAGCTTAAACATCTGCCTTTTGATTTGCCTGGCAAGAATCCATGCGCCCCAGCCTCCAAACAGAAGCGAAAGCCCTGAAGTAATCGCAATTTCAAACGCCAAGTTTTCAAGTACCTCAGCGAACGACGGTACTTTATAGCCCGCCAGTACGACGCCAATCTGTTCATGCGCATCATTCATAACAGGCACAAATGCCCTCATCACAGTTCCAATTTCGCCCTTTGCTTTTGACGTATAGGAGTGCTCGGCAAAAGCGGGTCCCTCATCAGCCCCTTCAGAAGCGGTGCCGATCATGTCATGTACTGGATGCGTCAGTCGGATGCGGTCCATATTTAAAACAACAATGTAATTTGCGTTGTTGATGACTCTCAAGCGGTCGATCACTTCATTCAAACCGCCGTCACCCTGTTCAAGAGCTTCTTTTACTTCAGGAAGCTCTGCGATTGTCTGAGCCGTAACAAACGAACGGGCCTTCAGTTCCTCTTCCTTTCCGCTGATGTAATTTCCAATCAGTACGATGCCTGCGAGAAAAAGAGAGAATCCAAGGATAAAGAAAATCAGCCCTGTAATTTTCCATAGAATTGATATGCGTTTCATAGCGGCTCCTCATTTTCAGAACAGTAAAATATCTTTTATTTTAACATGAGGAAAAAACTCGTGATACAATGAATCTACTAAATGACTGAAATGGTGAAAAAAATGAAATGGTTTATTAGTGCAAGTGTGCTTACTGTGCTGATCTTGATTGCCGTGTTCTCCCATGACTCCATGGAAGCGCTGCAGGAAGATGATGAACAGAAGGGGCTGAGCGACCAGATTGTGATCAAGTTCAGTCACGTTGTGGCTGAAAATACCCCAAAAGGACTTGCAGCGGAAAAATTTGCAGAACTCATTGCCAAACGGACGGACGGGAAAATCAAGGTAGAGATCTTTCCAAATGAAATCATGTATTCAGACGAACAGGAGTTTGCCGCGCTGAAAAGGGGAGACGTGCAGATGATTGCGCCTTCCTACTCAAAAATGACCGAGGTCATCCCTGAGTGGCAGGTGCTCGACCTTCCTTTTCTTTTCAGGAGCGAAGAGCATGTAGAAGAAGTTTACACAGGAGAAATTGGACAGCGTCTCCTCAGCAGGCTGGAAGAGGAGAACATGAAGGGCCTTGCTCTATGGGGGAACGGCTTCAAACAGATGACAAGCAGCAGCGGGACACTGATTCAGCCGGAGGATTTCGCCGGACAGCGCTTCAGAATTATGCCGAGCGATACGATTGCAAAACAGTTTGAACTTCTCGGCGGAATCCCGAAGGCAGCCTCATTTAATGACGTGTACATCGCGCTTGAAGGAAACGAATTTGACGGACAGGAAAACACAATCTCCAATATTTACTCTAAAGGCTTTTACCGCCTCCAGAAAAATATGACCCTTTCCAATCACGGGTACCTTGGCTATTCCGTTCTCATGAACAAAGAGTTCTGGAACAGCCTCGACCCCGAACTGCAGCTTCAGATTGAAAAAGCCATGAACGACACAACAAAGTGGATGCTCTCAGAATCAAAAGAAATGAATGAAACCCAGCTCCGCAGAATGAGGGAAAACTCAAAGCTCGGCATCCATGAACTCAGCCCGGATGAAAGAAAAGAGTGGGAAAAAGTGTTCGAGCCGCTCTATCAATCTTATATTGAACGGTATGGAGATGAGTGGATAGAGGATATACGGAAGGCTGGAAAATAGAGAAGATGCGGACGTCCTAATAGGGGGCGTCTTTATTTTGCGTTTGAAACTTGGTTAATAGTTCCATAAAAGGGTTGTGGATGGATGGTTGATGGTTCTAAAGCACGTTAATAGTGCCATCAAAGGGTTGGGGTTGGTAGTTTGATGGTTCTAAACCGCGTTAATAGTGCCATCAAAGGGTTGGGGTTGGAGGATTGATGGTTCTAAAGCGGGTTAATAGTGCCATCAAAGGGTTGGGGTTGGTAGTTTTTTGGTTCTAAACCGCGTTAATAGTGCCATCAAAGGGTTGGGGTTGGAGGATTGATGGTTCTAAAGAGAGTTAAAAGTGCCATCAAAGGGTTGGGGTTGGGAGCTTGATGGTTCTAAACCGCGTTAATAGTGTCATCAAAAGTGTGAGATGGCCAGCTTGATGGTCTCAATCCGGATTGAAGGGCAAGGCCGGCCTTTCTGGTCAATTTCTTATCTGACTCCCGGAGCTAAACGAGCGATTCTGCTTTTCGTATTGTCCAGCTCCGCCTCCTAGTCCTTCTGTCAGAACAAAATCCATGAAAAAGTCAAACCCGGACTTTTCCACGGATTTCTTATCTGACTGCCAGGCATAAACAGTCGGCTCCGCTTTTCTCATTGTCCAGCTCCATCAGCCAGCTCCTCCGCCAGAACAAAATCCCCCAAAAAGTCAAACCCGGACTTTTCGGGTGATTTCTTTTCTGTCTGTCGGAGCTAAACGGCTGATTCCGCTTTTCCTGTGACCACAAAGACCAAAACGAACTTTACGTTCTAAAGCTTTTGTTGTGGAAATGTTCAGTTATTATAAGGGTTATATTGTAAGCGCTAACAAAAAGTGAAGGGGTGGGTGCAGGTGAAGGTTAATTTCAGGAATTTGACGGTTCAGGTTGTGATTGGGATTATACTGGGGATTACGGTTGGGTTTTTGTTTCCGGCTTTTGGGATTGAGCTGAAGGTTCTGGCTGATGTGTTTATAAAGATGATCAAAATGGTGATTGCGCCGATTATTTTCTTTACAGTGGTTATTGGAATCGGCAGCATGGGGGATTTGAAAAAGGTCGGACGGATTGGCGGAAAGGCTCTCTTGTATTTTGAAATTGTGACGACCTTTGCGCTTGCAATCGGGATTATCGTCGTCGGGATTGTGAAACCGGGGGAAGGCTTTAATACGGACGCGGTTGAAGGCGGGGATGTTTCCCAGTATACGGAGCAGGCGGAAGAGACGAGTCACGGTTTTGTGGATTTTGTGGTTGGCATTATTCCTGAGAACGTAGTAGGCGCCATGGCGGAGGGGGAGCTTCTTCCTATTTTATTCTTCGCTGTTCTGTTCGGGGTATCGATGGCAGCTGTTGGTGAAAAGGCAAAGCCGGTTGTGCAGCTTTTTGAGAGACTGACAGACATTTTCTTCGGAGTCGTCAATATGATCATGAAGGTTTCGCCGTTTGCGGCTTTCGGTGCGATGGCGTATACGATCGGACAGTTTGGGATCGGCTCGCTTGTTGCTCTCGGCAAGCTGATGGGGTCGGTATATATCACGATGTTCCTGTTTATCATTCTTGTACTCGGAGCCATTGCAAAATATTACGGCTTCAGCATATTTAAATTTATCGCTTTTATTAAGGAAGAAATTCTTCTTGTTCTCGGTACATCTTCATCAGAATCAGCACTTCCGAAAATGATGGAGAAGATGGAAAAGTACGGCTGTTCAAAATCAGTTGTCGGTCTTGTCATCCCTACAGGATACTCCTTCAACCTTGACGGAACATCCATCTACCTCTCAATGGCAGCGATGTTCATTGCCCAGGCATATGGCATCGACTTGAGCATCTGGCAGCAGCTGACTCTTCTGGGAATTTTGATGCTTACATCAAAAGGAGCCGCAGGAGTAACAGGTTCAGGGTTTATCACACTCGCAGCAACTCTCGCAGCCTTCCCGATGATTCCTGTTGAAGGAATGGCACTCCTCCTTGGTGTAGACCGCTTTATGTCTGAAGCGCGTGCGATTACGAACCTGATCGGAAACGGAGTAGCTACAGTAGCTGTTTCAAAAATGGAGAATGAGTTCCATCCTCCAAAAGATCAATCAGGTTCAGCTCCGATTTCTATTGCAAAGTAAAAAAAAGCGGACATGTTCCGCTTTTTTTTTGCATATCAGAAAAACATAACATATGAATACTTTACCAATATTAATCCTTTGTAAAGAAATTGTTAAAATTAACGACAAAGTCTTTTCTGATTCGACATAAAGTTATATACTTTCTAAGTTGCAAATAGAGAGATAGAGAAAACAACCAATTTGGCTCCTTGGAGGAAAAAGAAATGGCTATTAAGAGAAAAAAAGATAAGTTCTCTGAAATGTTAAGTCAAATATCTGAGAACTTAAAAGAAACAGGTCAATACTTTTATGATTACAAAATCAAAAACGGAAACGACCTGAAAGTGTTCTCGGAAACAATCAAAGAATATGAATCAAAAGGTGATTCATATGTTCACACCATTATTATGGAGCTTAACAAAGCTTTCATCACACCAATTGAGCGCGAAGACATTCTTCAGCTTGCGATGATAATGGACGATGTTTTGGATGGCATCGAACATTCAGCTGCGCTTTTTGAAATGTATTCTGTCACACAGCCTACTGAGTATATGGTTAAGTTTGTTGACACAATCAATGAGTGTACAATTGAAATTGCAAAAGCGATTGATCTGCTTTCAAATAAAAAGCTGATTGATATCCGCACACATGCTATTAAATTGAAAGAACTTGAATCAAACTGTGATAACTACCTGCGCACAGCTGTTAAAAACTTATTTGCAACAGAAAAAGATCCGATTAAAATTATTCAGCATAAAGAGATTTATGAAACGTTAGAAGAGATTGCTGATAGCTGCCAGGGTGTAGCCAACACACTTGAAACTATCATCATGAAAAACGCGTAAGAGGCGATTATATGGATACAATTCTGATTCTTACCATACTTATCGTTATTTTTGCCCTGGCGTTTGACTTTATTAACGGATTCCATGATACGGCGAATGCAATCGCGACTTCCGTTTCGACGAAAGCTCTGAAACCAAGACAGGCGATCATTCTGGCATCAGTCATGAACTTCGTAGGTGCGATGACTTTTACAGGTGTTGCGAAAACAATTACGAAAGACATCGTTGATCCATTTACCCTTCAAAATGGTTCGGTCGTTATTCTTGCAGCATTGATTGCGGCCATCACTTGGAACTTGATCACATGGTATTACGGAATTCCAAGCAGTTCGTCCCATGCGATTATCGGTTCAATTGCCGGTGCTGCTATTGCAGCTGCGGGTTTCAGCTCCCTGAACTATACCGGTTTCCTGAAAATTCTTCAGGCCCTGATTCTGTCTCCGATCCTTGCTTTTGTTGTAGGTTATATCGTTTACAGCATTTTTAAAGTCGTTTTTAAAAACAACAACCTGACAAAAACAAACCGAAACTTCCGTGCGATCCAAGTGGCAACAGCAGCGCTGCAGTCCTATACTCACGGAACAAATGATGCTCAGAAGGCAATGGGTATCATTACAATGGCTCTCATTGCGGGAAATCTTCAGAGCACTACGGATATCCAGTGGTGGGTTCAATTCTCATGTGCACTTGCCATGGGTCTTGGAACAAGCGTCGGCGGCTGGAAAATTATTAAAACCGTTGGCGGTAAAATTATGAAAATTCGTCCAGTCAACGGAGTTGCAGCTGACGTTACAGGAGCTGCCGTTATCTTTGGCGCTTCTCTTATACATTTGCCTGTAAGTACAACACACGTTATCTCATCTTCCATCCTGGGTGTAGGTTCTGCACACAGACTGAAAGGCGTTAAATGGGGAACGGCTAAAACAATGGTGATTACATGGTTTATTACTTTGCCGATTTCAGCCACACTTGCAGCAATTTCTTACTTCATTCTGAATTTATTCTTTTAATAGATGATGCCCTCCAGCGTTCTGGAGGGCTTTTTATGTACAGTCAAAAATGAAAAAAGCATGAATCCGCAGATTCACGCTTTTTTATCAGAGTATAGGTAATCCAATATCTCCGGCACCCGTTTTCTCCACGCCGCTTCATTATGCTCAGCGTCCTGTACGATGTCGTACCGGCAATTTTCAATCCGTTCTTTCAGCAGGGCGTAAACGCTGTTGCTTGAATCTATGTAATCCTGCCAGCGGACAGAAGCTGTGCCCTCTTTCGTGCCCACGTCCATATAAAAACGTTCAATAGAAGAGAGGTCACTTTCTTTAATCAGCTCTTCAAGCTCGGTCTGGTTAAACCAATAGGCAGAAGAGACCGAGGCGATTCTTTTGAAAATGCGAGGATATTTGCAGGCGGCATATGTTGAAATGAGACCGCCCATTGAGCTTCCAGCCATCGCTGTTTCATCCGGCCGTGTCCGGTATTTCCCGTCTATGAGAGGCTTCAGCTCATTTACGATGAAATCAATATAGGCTTCTCCTTTTCCTCCAAGCTCACCCGGTTCCCCGATGAGATCCTTTGCAAGGGTATGATTCACCCATGGTCCGTACTCATCAAAACGTCCATATCCTTCATGATTGCAGTCAATGCCCACAACAATCAGGTTCATGCCACTCTCTTCAAGGTGCTCTTTCAAGCCCCAGCTTACCCCAAAGCTTGCTTTGCTGTCTTCAAACAGGTTCTGTCCGTCGTGCATGTAGAGGACTGGGTAGGAATCGCTGCCTTGACGATAGGATTCAGGCAGAAAAACAGTGACTTGTCTCTCTAAATCAAAGGCGGAAATGGATACTTTAAATGTCTCGATCATTATTCTATCTCCTCTTCACGCAAAATTTTCTTATAAGCTAAAACGCCATTAACAGCATCTTTGAAATCGGCAGCTGCTTTTTTCCTCCACTTTTCTTCAGACGGATAAAACAGTTCCAGGTAACGATTATGTATAATATCTTCTGACTTTTTGCTGCCGGATTGATTAAAATAAAGCTGATTTTCTTCAATTGTCCGTTTAAGAGACTGAATGGAAGCAACGGTCCCATCTCCAAGTGTACCAAATTCAAAAGTAGTGGAGTAGAGCTCTTTTTCTGGGGAAAGGTCTTCTTTTAATCTGTAAAAATATTCCGTCATATCACCGTTTGTCACATAGTAATCTTTCGAATCCGGGGTGAAAACGAGTGGATAATTGAATGCTTTCTCCGCTTCTTTTTCTGTCATTGTTTCTTTTGATGAGCTGAAAATGCTCATTTGATAGCGGGGACCGTAACCTGTATGAAGATCAATGTGAACAATTTTTTTATAGCCGCTTTCCAAAATATCTTTAAATAAACCTTTCATATAGGCTGTAGAAGGTTCGTCTTTCGTTCCGCCGTAATAGACACCTTTAGGATATGCATACTGGCCTGTAAGAAGGGCCTGTTCAATCGCAGATGTTCCGCTCGTCACAGCCCGCGCTGCAACCCTGGAATAAAACCCTGCATCATGAAGCAGCATGTGCCCAACCCTTTTTTCACGTTCAAAAAACTCATTCAGCTCCTCATAGTTTCTATTATGGCTGAGGTCAAAGCTGTTCCAGTCATAGACAAAATTTCTGTTCAAATCAACGTTGTGTTCATTATAGCGGCGTTCATTTTTCATTCCCCATGGGTTTACGGCATGGACGATATGCAGGCCGGTTGTCTTTTCATTCAGCTGTCCTGCAAGCTCTCTGACAAAAATGGATTGCATCGCGCTCCCTGCGTACCCTTCGATGCCGTGCACGCCTCCGGTGAGCATAATAAGGTTTTCTTTTTCTTCTGTTGCATCAGCCTTGATTGAATCTATCGTATCTTTTTCATTCAGGCTGAAGGAATCGTGCCGGACATTCGTCCATTTAGGCCTCAGGACGTTCTCATATGATAAAAAAGTCTGTCTGGATTCATCATACGACTTTGGAAAAACGTCTTCCATAGAGTGGGTGTCCCGCTGATTAAGTGATTGAATCGCGAACGGATAAATGAAAACGAGTAAAACGGCTGCTCCTGTTAGAATCATTATTCCTTTTTTTATCATAGTACCTATTCCTCTTCCTTTTTTTCTGACTCTATCATTATATTGGAAAATTTTCTGAAAGAGTAGAAGTTTGGAAAAATATGACGAAATATAAGGGAGAGAGGTCAGAAGGAGGAAAAAGATGAAGAATTCATCCTTAAAGAAGAGCAATGAAGAAAATGTAAATGCAACTCTGGTAAAGGTGTTTGTGGCTGCGGCCATTGTACTTGCAATAAACAATATCTTGCAGATTGTTATGTACGGATTGCCAGATCTGACGGTTATTAATATAGCTTACCAGCTGTTCTTTTCATTATTTTTAATACCTGTCATTTATTACAGGGTTTCTGAAAAGAAAGAACGATTCAAAGACCTGTCAATCGGCAGTATGATCATATTTGCCTTTGTCCTGCATACTGATTCGTGGGTAAACGTGCCGTTTGTCTGGCTTATACCGCTTGGAGTTGCCGGTCTGTATGCGGATTTTCAGCTTATGAAAAGAACATTTATCGTTCTGATTCCGCTTTTGCTTGGTGCCCAGTTTTCTCATCTTTGGCTGGCTGACAAACTTGTCATTGAAACAAGTTTAAACCGGTCTGTGCTGACAGCTGTTTACTATGGCATTCAATTTATCCTTATCGGGATATTATTTTTAAATAGTACAAAAAGGTTTTCAGTGATGCTGGATGAAAGTGAAGCTTTAAAGGGTCAGCTTAATGGACTGCTTGATTCCGTTCAGGAGTCTGCATGGCAGCTTTCAGAGCATGTTTCCCACTTAAATCACACCGTTTCAGATTCCAACAGCGGTGTCATCGAAGTCAACCAGTCCATCCAATCCATTCATCAGGATTCACAGCATTTGTATAAAACAATGGATGGTGCGGTGTCTGAAGTCAGCAGCATGTATGAGCAGCTTGAAAATTCGCTGACGTTTACACAGCAGCTTGACAGCAATGTAGACCTTGCGATGGAAATGATTGAATCCAATAAAGTTAATTTGAATAAAACGGTGGAATCAATTGATAAAATCAAAGATTCATCTGCTTCATCGATGGATAATGTCCAGCTCCTTGCCCGGAAGACAAACGAAGTAGAATCTGTGATGGAACACATTCAGGCAATCGCGGATCAGACAAATCTGCTTGCATTGAACGCAGCGATAGAAGCTGCGCGCGCAGGCGATCATGGCAAGGGATTTGCAGTAGTGGCAAATGAGGTCCGCAAGCTTGCCGAACAGTCATCTGAATCCTCCGTCATGATTCAAAGCATTCTACAGGAAATCCTTGCTGCAAAAGATAAAGTAATTGGAGGGCTTCATCATACAGATTCCATCGTTAAAAGCAGCGTAATTTCTATTTCAAATGCAGCAGATGACTTTGACCGGCTGATTTTAATTCAGGAAGGAAACAATCAGCATCTCCATGAACTGGTAAGAATTATTGAGAAGCTTCAGCATAATGGCAACAGTGTGAGAATTGGCATAAATCAGCTCAGATCACAGTACAGCGGAAATGAGGACAGAATTTCTGAAGTGGCATCTGTCATGGAACAAATGAGTGCATCTCTTCAGGAAATCGCCTCATTTGCTGAAGGAGTTGATGAAAAAGCGGCAATGCTGCATGCCGCAGCAGAAGAAAAAACCGCAGGTTAAAATTCATACTTTTTTATTCTCTAGTAAATACTAGTAAAAAAGCTATTCAGGAGAAGAAAATGAATGTATTGATTATTCTTGCGCATCCAAATCCGGAAAGCTACAATGCGGCTATTTGCGACGCTGCTGAACAGGAATTCAAAGACAAGCAGTATAATGTGCGCAAACGGGATTTGTACCGGATGAATTTTAATCCCATCTTAACTGAAAACAGCTATTCGCACTTTTATCAGGATAAAATTCCTGGAGACGTACAGGCTGAACAGAAAGATATTACCTGGGCGGATTTTCTTGTTTTTGTTTATCCTACATGGTGGTCTGGAATGCCGGCAATCATGAAAGGCTATTTTGACAGAGTGTTTACGAACGGATTTGCATTCAGATATTCAGATGAAGGGCCGGTTGGATTGCTTAAGGGCAAACAGGCCCTCATTTTTCAGACGACCGGACTGCCTGAAAAAGTGCTGAAGCCGCCTCAGATTACCATGGCCATGCAGGCGGCATTTGATATCGGGATTATGAATTTCTGCGGTGTGGAGGTTCTGGCACATAAGTTCTTGTACAGTGTCGAATACATCGATGAAGAAACGAGAAAAGTCATGCTGAATGAAGTGAAGGAAGTTGTTGAAATGGTGGGACAGCAGCAATAGGGAAGGCCTCTCATATGGGAGGTCTTTTTTGCTCTGCTCAGAAAAAATTTCTTCCCTGCGGAAGTTTTCCTCCTAAAAACTCAAAATCAGTCATGAGGTTAAACCTTTCGTCCAGTATAACAGCGTAAAGAGAACCTCTTTTTCTATCTAAAGTATCAGTCTTGTCTCCCGCAACAGGTTCTGCAGTAGGATTTTTATGTTGTGAAAACCTTTGCAATATACTTCTATTATTTTTAAATATAGAGGTCTATTTCCCAATAAACAGTTCTGCTTTCATGTGATAGATTAGTAGAGAATAGAAGAGTAAGAAAATTCTTCTAGAATAGGATTGTTGAGGAGCTGAGTGAGTTTGGGGAAGAGTGTTAAAATGACGGCTTTGGCAGTATCGGTTTGTTTGGCGGGAAGTCTTGTATTTTTGCCTGACGGAAATGCGTCTGCTGCACAAATGAACGGGCAGCTGCAGGAATTAAAAGCAAGTCAGGTATCATCTTACAGCAGTGAGTACCGGACAGGCGGCAAAGCGATGTTCAAGATGGACGGCTATGCAGACAAGCTTCCAAAGAACGTTTTGAAGAAGCTCGAGGCGGCAGGTGCAAAGAGTTCGCTGTATGTGGTTCAGCTTAATGGACCTGTGACAGAGGCAGACCGTGCGGCTATTACGGATGCGGGCGCCGAAATCATGGAATATGTACCGGATTTTGCATTTGTTGTGAAAGCAGAGAAGAGCGCAGTAAAAGCTTTAAAGAAAAAGCAGGGGATTTCATCGGTTACAGCCTATCTCCCATTATATAAATTGGATCCTGCACTCGTTGAAGAGGGATTTGGAAAGCTCCTTGACGTTGAGCTGAAGGATACAGCTAAAAATAAGAAGAAGTTTGCAAAAAGAACGCTGAATGAAATCATTGAACTGGCCAGCCGCGAGGATACCCTGTTTGTCGGCAAGTCAAATACATTTCAGCTTCACAATGATGTTGCAGCAGGAATTATGAAAACAACAACTGCAAGCAGCACATACGGTTTGTCAGGTGCGGGCCAGACAGTGGCCGTTGCGGATACAGGTCTTGATACAGGACGAAATGATGCATCGATGCACGAAGCGTTCCAAGGCGGGAAAATCAAAGCTCTGTATGCCCTAGGCAGAACGAACAATTCAAGTGATCCGGACGGTCACGGAACACACGTAGCAGGATCTGTTCTTGGAGATGCGCAGTTTAAAGGGATGGCACCAAAGGCAAGTCTGGTCTTTCAATCTATTATGGATGCAAGCGGCGGGCTTGGAGGGCTTCCGAGCAACCTGAACACGCTGTTTTCACAGGCCTACAGTGCAGGTGCGCGCATTCATACAAATTCATGGGGAGCTCCCGTAAACGGGGCGTATACGCTTGAATCAAAGCAGGTGGATGAATATGTCTACAATAATGACGATATGACCGTGCTTTTTGCTGCAGGCAATGAAGGTCCCAATGCGAAAACGCTGAGTACGCCGGGAACAGCTAAAAATGCGATTACGGTCGGTGCTTCAGAAAATAACCGTCCTTCGTTCGGAACGTATGCGGACAACATTAACCACATTGCCGCGTTCTCATCTAGAGGCCTGACTTCTGACGGACGTGTAAAGCCGGACATCGTGGCCCCTGGAACGTTCATTCTTTCTACTCGTTCATCACTGGCGCCGGATGCTAACTTCTGGGCGACATATAACAGCAAGTATGCCTACATGGGCGGAACGTCTATGGCGACACCGCTTGTTGCGGGAAATGCAGCTCTTCTCCGCGAGCATTTCATTAAAAACAAAGGCATCACCCCGAAGCCATCTTTAATTAAGGCTGCCCTTATCGCGGGTGCACAGGACACCGGTCTTGGCTATCCTAACGGCAATCAAGGCTGGGGCCGGGTAACGATGGACAAGTCTGCACAGGCTGCCTTTGTTAATGAAACAAAAGCACTGAGAACAAGTGAGAAAGCCGCATACAGCTTTACCGCAGTCAGCGGAAAACCGCTCAGAATCGCGCTTGCGTGGACGGATTACCCAGGTAACCCCTCTGCTTCGGTTTCCCTCGTAAATGATTTGGATCTTGTCATCAAATCTCCGAGCGGAAAAACATATACAGGAAACGATTTTACATCTCCGTATAACAGCGAGTGGGATGGAAGAAACAACGTGGAAACAGTAATTCTTCCAAGTGCTGAAGCCGGGACGTATACCATTGAAGTACAGGCATACAATGTGCCGACGGGAACACAGGATTTCTCTTTTGCTGTTGTTCAATAAGAATTAAATACAAGGCTGGGACATAAAAAGGGTGAATTTGAGCACTACACAAATTCACCCTTTTTTATTTTGTTAGTTGAGGTTAAACGTTTTATAATCTGCTGGCAGGCCTGGCTTCTGCAGCGAGCGTTTCCCGCCATTGCGTATGGTACAAACAGCTGCCGGGGTCCCCGCTGAAAGTGTTCCAAACATGAGTTAGCAGCATAAACTCGGTGCGGGATTCCGCCGAAAGTGTTCCAAACATGAGTTAGCAGCATAAACTCGGTGCGGGTCCGGGGCGAAAGTGTTCCAAACATGAGTTAGCAGCATAAACTCGGTGCTTGTCCCCGGCGAAAGTGTTCCAAACATGAGTTAGCAGCATAAACTCGGTGCGGGACCCCGGCGAAAGTGTTCCAAATATGAGTTAGCAGCATAAACTCGGTGCGGGTCCGTGGCGAAAGTGTTCCAAATATGAGTTAGCAGCATAAACTCGGTGCTTGTCCCCGGCGAAAGTGTTCCAAACATGAGTTAGCAGCACAAACTCAGTGCGGGTCCGGGGCGAAAGTGTTTCAAATATGAGTTAGCAGCATAAACTCGGTGCGGGGCCGGGTTCAGATAACATAAGAAACGCGCCTGTTCGTACGGTATAACAAGATGAGGCAGCCATTTATATTACATGCTCTTATCATATTCAATCACAGCCATGCTCCAATATTTCAGAGAAGGCAAAGTTATGATGACATTGTTGCCTTTCTGAGTAAAAGAAACAGTCTGGGACATGCCTTCTTTCGCGTCAGGACTTGCCATCCAGATGCTTTTTATTTTCCTGGGTTCAGATAAGCGGATGGACACGTTTTTGCGAAGCGCAGGCTCCGGCTGCGTGCCTGATGTATCCCGCCATTCCAAGGAATCCGCTTCCGTAAAATTAATAAAATGGAGCATCTTCTGATGGCGGTTTTGTTTGGCAAACGACCAGACCGCTCCTTTTTCCGGAACAGAGGTAATCTTTACATCCGAACGGCTCTCAATCTCATTTTCCGTTTCTTTTAAATCCCGGCTGCGGAGAAGAGTCTGATAAGCTGTGAGAAAATCATAATAACGAATTAAGCCTTCTGAGAGCTCATGATCACTTTTCAGCTGATGATGGGGGAAATATTCTTTTGACAGCATATGCTCGCCAAGCTCCAGATGGGCTCCGCCGCTTGCGAAAATGACGCTGTTTGTTAAAAAGATGCCTGGCGGGTTGAATGTGCCTTTATTATCCGAAAGGTCATAGTTCATGTAGGCCGCAAGGACGGTGTTCATTCTGCTGTCTGACATTGTTCTGTTGTCGTCAATGATTTTCTTCAGATCACCATAGTACTTATAAGGATCCCAGACTTCTGTGTATAAAAAATCTGCTGGAGCAGACGATATATTCTCCTGGCCGAACTGATTGACCGCATTCATCACAATTCGTTTATCAGGGGATTGTGATTTTGCGTAATGCAGAAATTCATCAAAGCCGTCTGCAAGATTAACAGATTTCCCTTGAGAATCATACACTGCTCCGCGGTCCCCGAGCTGGTCGATGTGCCAGCCGTCAAAATCAAGAGCCTGATAGACTTGCTTCTGCCTGCCGATCACATAATCCTGCCAGCTGCGGTCATTGGAGTTTGCGAGGATGACATCACTTTTCCAGTCATCAGGGAGAGGGTGAAAGTCAGGTTCTTTTTGATGCGGATCCTTAAACAGCATCCATTCCTTTTTGACACCGTCTTCTTCTGCTCCTCTGAATGCTCCGTACAGCAAATTATAGGCCATGGCATTCATTCCGTATTCATGAGAAATTTCAATGTAATTTTTAACCGTCCCGAGCTGAACGTTTCTTCCTGCAATGTCCTGCCATTCAGGCGAAGGTCCGTTTTCTGTCATCTTCAGCGGCTGATGATGTTCATAATGCCAGTCGTAAAACTGAATGCCGTTTATATGATGCCGGTTCAGCTTTTTCAGCACAGAAGCTGCTTCTTTTTCACTGACATTGCCGAATTCGGATAGAAATCCGTAGCGGGGAAAAACAGACCAGCTGCTTGAAACGTCAACTGCGATGGTTTTAGCCTCTTTTTCGGACTGCACCTTTACAAGGTAGCCTGTAAAATCATCCTCGGGAGGCTGCCAGGACCAGACGGCTTTTCCGTTTTCAGCATTTACGGTTTGGGTTTGGATTTTCTCATTCAGTTTCATATAGGTAATGGTAAGGCTGCTGCCGGAGCGTTCTGCAAGTGATGCCTCAAATTTGACAGGCTCTCCGGGTTTGTATCTTGCTTTGTCTGTGTGAATATCAGTGATGTCCGCTGTTTCCTTCTTTTCCGGAACCGGAGTGCTCTGGTTATTCTTATAGAGGAAAATAGCCAAAAGACAGCACAGGAGAGACAGCAGCAAAAGAATCTTTTTTCTCATGTTTTCACCCTTAATAGAAAAGGAGACCGGCTAATGATCAGCCAGTCCCCCTTTTTTAATTTATTGCTTGATTCTTACATCCCTTTTTTCTTCAACCGGGATATTTACATAGAGCTTTTTGGCTTTTGCATCATAGAAGTATGAACGGGACGTTTTTGTCATTTCATCCATGCTCGCAGCTGCTTTGTATTTTGCAGAGCCTGCTTTTACTTCTTTAGGTTTAGCCGTGTTATTCAGCTTCAGTGTGTATTTCTCAAGCTTAGAGTCATAGTTTTCAACAAGTTTCTTCTGCTTGAAGAGGATGTCTTTTCCGCGTTTTTCCACTTTCAGGCTTGTTTCGTTGTACTCGCCGTTTTCGTGGTCAAGTGTTTTGCCGTCATCCTCATAGAAACTGTACTCTGCTTCATCAGTCAGGTACGTATCAAGAATCAGGTCCGTAAGCGGCTTTTCGTCTGTGTACTGCTGTACATCGCGGTTTGGAACGATCGAGTTTTTCTTCACAAAGATCGGAAGGTGCTCAAGCGGAGCAGAAACGCTGATCGTTTGGCCGCCTTTGTATTCTTTTCCAGTCCAGTAATCAACCCATGTTTCATTGTCAGGAAGGTAAACGTCACGGCTTGTCTGTCCTTGTTTTACAACAGGTGCAAGCATCAGGGAGTTTCCGAACATGAACTGGTCGCTGATGTCATATGTGTTTTCATCTTCCTGGAACTGATAAACAAGAGGCTGCTGAACAGGTGATCCTGATTCTGCAGAATCTTGGAATGCGTTGTACAGGTAAGGAAGGAGCTTATAGCGCATTTCAATGTATTTCTTGCTGATGCCTTCAACTTCAGGTCCGAAAGCCCAAGGTTCCTGCCCTTGCTTCACTTCTGCTTTTGCATCACTATCGTAATGAATGCGTGAGAATGGAAGGAATGCTCCAACCTCAATCCAGCGTGCGAAGAGCTCTGCATCAGGACGCTGCGCAAATCCGCCGATGTCATTTCCTACAAAAGAAATACCGGACATACCGATGTTCATGTTCATAGGAAGAGACATTTCAAGATGTTCCCAGTTACTTACGTTATCGCCTGTCCATAGAGCAGCATAGCGCTGTGATCCTGCAAACATGTCACGAGTTAAAACGAATGGACGGGTGTTTGGCTTGTGTTTTTCCCAAGCGCGGTACGTAGCGTCTGCTTCGTCGTGTCCATAAAGGTTATGGTATTCAGTATGAAGAATTTTGCTGTCATCATAGCCGAAGTATGTGTCAAGCGGCATTGTATGGTTGTGTCTTTCATCATCAAGGAATACGGCAGGTTCATTCATGTCGTTCCAGATGCCGTCAATTCCCTCGTCAAACAGAATGTTGTGCTTGCCTGCCCACCACTCGCGCACTTCTTCTTTAGAGAAGTCAGGGAAAGCTGAGTCACCAGGCCATACAGGTCCGATGAACGGAGTGCCGTCAGCATTTTTTGCCCAGAAATCATTTTTTGTGCCTTCCTGGTACATTTGATAGTTTTCGTCTTGCTTCACTGCCGGGTCGTTGATGGCGATTGCTTTGAATCCAGGCATTGTTTTTAATGTTTTAAGAGCGTTTTTGTACTCTTCACTCCAAGTGAAGACACGGTATCCGTCCATATAGTCGATGTCAAAATGCATCGTATCAAGCGGAATTTCTTTCTCGCGGTATGTTTTTGCTACATTCAGAATTTCGTCAGCTGTGTAGCCCCATTTACTTTGGTGAAGGCCGAGGGACCATTCTGCAGGAACGTCCATTTTTCCTGTCAGTTCTGTGTAGCGGTCAAGAACGTCAGAAATTTCCGGGCCGTTCATGAAGTAATAGCTCAAGTTTCCGCCGTTAGCGTAGAAGTAGTAGTAGTCATCAGATTCAGAGGCCATTTCAAAATAAGAACGGTGGGAGTTGTCAAAAAGAATTCCGTAGGCACGTTCATTTTTCAAGCCGATAAAGAAAGGAATCGTTGTGTATAAGTATTTTGTATCTTTGGTATAGGCGTAGGCATCTGTGTTCCACATTCCGATGCTTTTGCCGCGTTTGTTGACTTCAAGGCCTGACTGTTCGCCGAATCCGTAGAAGTTCTCGTCAGGATTTGTTTTCTTCATCACGTACGGCTTTCCGTTTTCATAGCCGGCCGAACCGTTGTTCATGTAGTCTTCATTGATGACATTGCCTTTTTCATCCATGAATTTAACGCCGAATTGAGATTTTTTAATATGAATAATAAGTTCTTTTGTTCGAAGTTCGTAGTGATCTTTCTTGTCTTTTACAGAGAATCTTGGAGTTTTCCAGTCTTTTTTGGAGATGGCCGGAGTTTCCTTTTCTTTTTCGCCTTTTTCAAGGACGGTTACCTTTGCGAGATCTTCATCAAGGATACGTATGTATGCATCGTTTGTGCCAAGATCAAGCTTTACGCCGTTGTTCAGGCGCTTCATGCTTTTAACAGCAAGCTTTTGAAGGTTTTCTTTGTTCAGCGGCGTGTCAGCTTCCGGCTGAGTTACGGCTGATGCGCTTGGTGCAAGGCCTGAAACTGCCATGACTACTGCAAGTGCAGAAGCAAATACAGTACGCTTCATATTTTTCGAATGTTGCATCATGTCACCTCTTTGAAATTTTTGTGTGTAAGCACATGAAAACTATAGAGAAAACATGTATAGACAGGCAACCCCCATAAAATTTGGAATCTGAGAGTGTCCATGTGCCCAGACATGCTGCTGTTGCAGGAATGTAAGCGATCATGAAACTTTGTGAAAAGGGTAACAGAAAAAATGAAAATGAATCCATCCGTCTAGGCCGATTTCAAATGTTACAGAAAGCAGGACATTACACTCATGATATGTAACAAAAGTTACATAGAGCGTTTACACGTCTGTTTTTCAAAAAAATAAACCTCACGAAATTTACAAAACGGATTGACAGTTTTACAAATCGGTCATATAATTACTTTGAATTCAAGATATTTTAATTAAAAGTATTATTCGTCTCTGAGCCGCATATATGGTAAAGAAGGCAAATTTTTTTAGCTATATATCTCGAATTAAAAATAATTTGTGAAGGATGATTAGCATGTTAGATTTAGGACTTTTACTGATTCGTCTTGTTGTCGGTTTATCATTTATGGCTCACGGAGCACAAAAATTGTTCGGTTCTTTCGGGGGACACGGACTGAAGGGGACAGGGGGATTTTTTGAATCGATCGGAATTAAGCCCGGAGTTGCGATGGCGCTGCTTGCGGGACTTGCTGAATTTGCAGGTGGTGCTCTTTTTGCAGCCGGACTGTTTACACCTCTTGCAGGTGCTGCGCTCGCGGGAACGATGCTTGTTGCAATCTTCAAAGTTCATGCGCCTAATGGCTTCTGGGCTGCAAACAACGGCTATGAGCTGAACCTGACACTGCTTGCCGTGGCTGTGGGAGTTGCTCTTACAGGTGCAGGTGCATATTCTCTTGATGCATACTTCTTTTAATACGGCATGAAAAAAGGAACTCAAATGTGAGTTCCTTTTTCATTTTCTATAACGAATGGAGATTCTGTTTCCAGTCTTTCAAGAATTCTTCTTTTCTGATAGAGCATAATGCCTGCTTCAGCAATGTCTTTTATCATTGAGCGGTTTGTATAGGCGCCGAAAAGCATGCCGGCAACAGGGACCATCTGCAGAAGTTTTTTGAGGCCGAAGTGGTCACGGTACGTGTAGACAACCTCCCGCCAGCCCTGCAGTTTTGAAAGCATGTCCGCGGGCTTTGCGCTGCGTCCGTAATAGCCTGAAAGTTCGTTTAGAATCGCTTCTTTTCCAACCACGTCGGCAGAGGCGAACTGCAGGCATTTCACAATGAAAATGCGCTCCTCTTTTTCATCAGGATCATAGCCGTAGATGACCGCGATTTCCTGCAGGGTTTTCAGCGACAGACCAAGGATGACAGGGATGTCCACTGCAAGAGTGAAAACTCCGCCAAACCCGGTCGTTGCTCCCTGAACCGTCGCCACATTTCCCCTGTTTGTTTTCAGATCGCCGCTTACAATGTTCATGACATTCAGGGGGACGGTTTTCAGGTCACCGATCGTTTCAATCGTTTTATCAGGAACGAGCTGCTGCACCTTTTTCAGCATGCCGTTTTTCTGTGTTAAGTATTTTCCGCCTCCCTGGATGAAGCTTCCGAGCTCATCAAGTAGAACGCCGATTTTTTTTTGAATAAATGCAGGCGTCAATTTATCAAGAATCTTAAAAGGAATCCGGCCGATTTTCTCCCAGAAAAACAGGCCTTTCTGATCGTCTTCCCATTCCTCAATTTCTTTTAAACGTGCAAGAAGCTGTTCCTTTGTTTCCACCGTTCACCGCGCCCTTTCCCTGGCTTTTTCTTCATTTTAGCAAAAGGGAACAGGAAAAAGAAAAAATGAAGCATATTTTTTGGATTTTGCCGAAGTTTATCAGATAATAGGTTTATTCTGAGTTTCAGAAAGGAGATACAATAATGGCAAAAAATCTGCAGGATACAACAGCTTTACATAATGGAGTGAATATGCCCTGGTTTGGCCTTGGCGTCTTTAAAGTGGAAGACGGAAATGAGGTTGTAAACTCTGTTAAATGGGCAATCGAAGCAGGCTATAAAAGCATCGATACCGCTGCAATTTACGGAAATGAAGAGGGCGTGGGACAAGCCATCAAAGAAAGCGGCGTCTCGCGCGAAGAGCTTTTCATTACGACTAAAGTATGGAATGCTGATCAGGGCTATGATTCTACCCTTAAAGCATTTGACGAAAGCATGAAAAAACTTGGTCTTGAGTATCTTGATCTTTACCTCGTTCACTGGCCGGTTAAAGGCAAGTACAAAGAAACATGGAAAGCTCTTGAAACACTTTACAAAGAAGGAAAAGTAAAAGCAATCGGCGTAAGCAACTTCCAGGTTCACCATCTGAAAGATGTCATGGAAGACGCTGAAATCGTTCCTATGGTAAACCAGGTGGAATACCATCCGCGCCTGACTCAAAAAGAGCTTCATGCTTTCTGCAAAGAAAACAGCATTCAGCTTGAAGCATGGTCACCGCTTATGCAGGGCAAACTGCTAGACGACGCGACACTGACAGAAATTGCAGAAAAACACGGCAAGTCTGTCGCTCAGGTCATCTTGCGCTGGGATCTTCAAAATGGCGTAGTCACCATTCCAAAATCAGTGAAAGAGCACCGCATTTACGACAATGCAGCCATCTTTGATTTCGAATTGACACAAGAAGACATGGAACGCATCGACGGCTTAAACCGCGATGAGCGTGTAGGTCCGGATCCGGATAATTTTGATTTTTAATTGTATGCTGAATGAGGCTGTTCTTAATGAACAGTCTTTTTTTTGTTGGGCTCTTGTAAAAAATTGAGAAAAATACATGTCCGAATTTTTCAAATTTGATATAATCAAAATGGATGAAACAGTAAAAGGAGACGTGCCGGCTATATGAAAAAATTATCATTTTTTCCAATACTATTAATTGCTGCCGGACTTTGTTTGACAGGCTACGGGGGCTTTCAGATTGCAGAAACCCACCTTAAAACGAATCAGTCTCTTGCGGATGCGGAAGCGATCATCAAAGCCTCAGCAAGCTCCAAAACTGAAATGCCGACTCAGGAAAACCGGTACGAGGCTGAAACAGGCGATGCTGTCGGCATTCTGAAAATTGACCGGCTTGACGCCGAGCTGCCAATCGTCGAAGGGACAGACCCGGATGACTTGGCCAAAGGAGTCGGACACTACAAAGGCAGCTATTACCCGAATGAAAACGGACAGATTGTTCTATCCGGCCACAGAGACACGGTCTTCAGAAAAGCAGGGGAGCTGAAAATAGGCGACTCGCTTGTCGTCGCCCTGCCATACGGAGAATTTGAATACCGAATCAAATCGACGAAAATCGTCGATGCCGATGACCTCAGCGTGATCACTCTTCAAAATGAAAAAGAAGAATTGGTCCTGACAACGTGCTATCCATTCAGTTTCGTCGGAAGCGCACCGGAGAGGTATATTATTTATGCTGAAAAAGCGGAATGAGATTGGAGAGAGGCAACTTGATGATTAGAGAATTGAAAACAAATGCAGAATGTAAAGAAGCCTATCCTGTCATGTCCCAGCTGAGGGTGAATCTGAGTGAAGAGGATTACCTGGGGCTGCTTGAGCCTATGAAGAAGCAGGGCTACAGGCTGCTTGCCCTTTATGATGAAAATCAGATAAAAGGACTTGCAGGCATTATTGAACTGACGAACTTCTATAACGAAAAACACATTTATGTTTATGACCTTGTGACGGACGGAGCTTCAAGGTCCAAGGGATACGGGGAAAAACTCCTGCACCATGTAGAAGAGCTTGCGAAAGAATCAGGCTGCGGCATGGTTTCACTGAGTTCAGGCAATCAGCGGAAGGACGCACACCGGTTTTATGAAGAAAAGATGGGTTTTGACAGAGTAAGTCACGTTTTTAATAAGAAGCTGTAAAAAAATGCTCCGGACAAGATATCCGGAGCATTTTTCATGTTTTTAAAGAAACTCCAGCCGCACAAGCAGATCTCTCATATCCTCAGGAAACGGAGCAGAAACCTCAATTTCTTCACCTGTGAATGGGTGCACGACGGATATTTCCGATGCATGCAGCGCCTGTCTGCGAATAAGATTTTGATTGCCGCCGTACAGGACATCTCCAGTAATCGGAAAGCCGATGTGGCTGACATGGACACGAATTTGGTGTGTTCTGCCTGTATCAAGCTGCAGCTTCAATAGAGATACATCAAATTTACGGGTATATCCTTCGCGCTTAAAATGCGTAATAGCTGGTTGTCCGCCCGGTGAAACTCTCCTGCGGGACGGGTGGTGCCGGTCTTTTCCGATTGGATGATCGATTCTGCCTTTTTTCTGCTTCACTTCGCCTTGGACAACGGCCGTATAGGTTCTCTTTACTTTTCGTTCTTCAAGCAGCCGGTCAAGTACCGCATGCGACAAGGCATGTTTCGCAAAAACGACGGCACCTGATGTATCCCGGTCGAGTCTGTGAATATGCCTGATTTTCCGCGATAAGCCGTTCATCTGAAAATGGGAAGCGATCCCGTTTGCAAGAGTCCCCGTTTGAGACGGCTCATTCGGATGAGTGTCCATCCCTGCCGGCTTGTTCACAATAAGGAAATGATCATCCTCGTATAAAAAATCAAGCTCCATATATTCAGCAGCGGTGCCGCAATCCTCTTCTTGATATACCCGTATCATAACGGAATCCGATTCTTTCAGCGGCTGCGTCCAGTCCGGGTCTTTCTCATTCACTTTGACATCTTTGTTGATTCTGAAACTATGGGCAAGTCCTTTCGGAACATGAAGTTTTTCTTTTACCATTTGCTGAAGTGACAATCCCGCCCACTCTTTCTTGACAGGTAATATCAGCCATTCGCCTTTGCGTTTCATTCTTTGTCCCCCAACTGTGAGTAGTTCTTCAAGTATACTAAACCATCTATTTGGATGTCCAAGCTATAAACGGAAACACTTACCTCTGCTTAGCGGTTTGGAGCTATGTTAAAGTTGTAGTAAGACAAAGAGTGAGCAGCAAAGAGGTGAATAGATTTGAGGATTGTGTTTGCATCAACTGAGGAACAGGAGCATTACATTGAAGAGCTGATTCAAACGATGTACGAAGACATTTTTCCGAGGTATTTTTCAGATGAAACGATTGATCAGCTTGATGAGCTTTCTGTACTGAAACCCCATTCAGAAGACCTTCAATATAATGGAACTCTGAAAGAAGCCTTTCAGATCATGTCGAGTCTTCAGGCGCTGACGGCGCTGCTGGATCATTTGGATGATCAGCAGGGGGAAGAACAAAGGAATCTGTATAACCGCAATATCAGCATTTTAAAAAAGTACGGCTACAAACTTCCGCTGACATTTGATCATTTTCTGGCTTCAAGGGAAAAGGCCGAGGAAGTGAGCAAGTACGGAAAACCGGCGAATAAGTGGATTGTGTAAGGAATGAAAAAAGGGGACACGGTTGTGTCCCCTTTTTGCGTTGATCGTTTATTTCCATTCGCTGAACAGGTCTTTAAAGAAAGCCCCGTCATTATATCCAACTACACGGTCAACTTCTTTTCCGTTTTCGTATTTAACGAGAGTAGGCGTTGATTCGATGCCGTATTTTTGCCAGCCGTCTTCGAATTCAAGAAGGTTGAACTGTCCGATTTCAACACCTGCATCATCAGCTGCAGGCATAAGTTCAGGAGTTGTCCGTTTGCAGTGTGAGCATGTCGGGCTGAAATAATAAACGATGAAATCTTCTTTTTTGTCCATTTTTTCATCTACTTCTTCAGGAAGAATGATACTTTGATAGTTTGGATCGTCAAGCTGATCAACCGTTGCGGAGTTCAGCTCATCCTTGCCGTATGGATTGCCTTCTGATTTTTCCGATTGCTGATAGGTTGTGACAAAGGCCAAGCCTCCGAAAATGACTAAGAAAATACCTGCAAATATCAAGATTTTTTTCATATTATCGACCTGCTTTCCATTTTCTGTGTATCGTAAAGCTTGCTGCAAAAATAATTGAAAATCCGATTAATGCGAGAAACGGGATCGTAATAAATCCAAGCCAGTTAATATACTCACCAGTACATGGGACAATACCGCAAGCGGCTGAATTCTCCCCGATAAAATCAATCTTCTGGACGGCGTAGTGGTAAATGGAGATTGCTCCGCCTATGCCTGATAAAATCATCGTGTAAAAGGCAATCTGATAATCTTTTTTAATGACGGCAATCCCAAGGATCACGACCAGCGGGTACATGAGGATCCGCTGATACCAGCAGAGATTACATGGAACAAAATCGAGAATCTCTGAAAAATATAAGCTGCCGAGCATCGAAATGAAGGACGCTCCCCAGGCGGTAAACAAAGCATTTTCTATGTATTTTTTCTCTTGTTCAGACACACTATCGCCTCTCCATCAATAAGGTTACACGACATATTATAGTTGCCGGGCCCATTCTTGTAAAATGAAAGCGCCTTTTGATAGGGTGCGCCCCGGATATCACTCCCCAAACACTCCCCATTTTCTTTCTTTTTAAAATCCGTTATATAATGAACATACTACTTGATAGGAGGGGCACACAGTGATCAAAGCAATCGTTTTCGATTTTGACGGACTGATATTGGATACAGAAACGCACGAGTATGAAGTGCTCCAGGAAATTTTTCAGGAGCATGGGAGCGACCTTCCGATGCAGGTGTGGGGGAAAGTCATTGGTACATCCTCAGATTTTAACCCGTATCAGTATTTAGAAGAGCAGATTGGGAAAACGCTGGTGCATGAAGACCTGGCGGCTCTGCGAAAAGAAAAATTCGCTAAAAGAATGGAAACGGAAGGTCCGCGACCAGGCGTTGAAGCCTATTTGCTTGCTGCACAGGACCTTGGACTGAAAATCGGTCTGGCCTCAAGTTCCAGTTATCAGTGGGTTTCCACCTATCTCAAATCTCTGAACTTATTTGATTATTTTGAGTGCATCCGCACCTCTGATGATGTGGAAAAAGTAAAGCCCGACCCGGCCCTTTACATAAAAGCGGCAGAATGCCTTGGCCTGAAGCCTGAAGAGTGCCTGGCTTTTGAAGACTCAGCAAACGGGGCACTTGCAGCAAAACGTGCGGGAATGTTCTGCACCATTGTTCCAAACAGTGTGACGGCCCATATGGAATTTGCAGAGATTGACCACAGGCTGGAATCAATGGCAGAGATGGAGCTTGCAGAAGTGATCAGAAAAATTGAATTAAATCGTTAACATGTTTTAAACCGGTTTCTAGCGGGAATAAATTGCTGGTAAGAAATAAAGGAGCGATTTTTGTGACAGATACAATTGACTTATCGAAATTTGAGAAAAAGATGATTATCAGAAATATTGAAGACAAAGACATAGATGAAATTCTGGCTATGCAGGCGCTTTGTTTCCCGGGCATGGTTCCGTGGAAAAGGGAGCATCTTGAAAGCCATCTTGAACATTTTCCCGAAGGACAGTTCTGTGCTGAATTTGAAGGCAAAATCATCGGATCGTGTTCAAGTTTGATCATTAACTTTGATGAGTATGACGACAGACACACATGGGATGATATTACAGACAACGGCTATATCACCAACCACAATCCGGACGGATACAATATGTACGGCATCGAGGTCATGGTGCATCCGGATTACCGCCGGATGAAAATAGGCCACAGACTTTATGAGGCAAGAAAAGATCTTGCGAGAAGACTGAACCTGAAAAGTATTATTATCGGGGGGAGAATCCCGAACTATCATAAATTTGAAAAAGAGCTTTCGCCAAGGCAGTACGTACAGGAAGTGAAGCAGCATAAAATTTATGATCCTGTTCTGTCTTTTCAGCTGCTGAATGGCTTTACACTGATGAGGATCAACCCGAACTACCTGCCTGATGACAGAGCTTCGGGCAAATATGCCACGCTGATGGAATGGAACAACGTTGATTACCTTCCAACCTCAAAACGCTATTACAAAACAGCTTTTCCGGTTCGCATCTGCGTGGTCCAATATCAGATGAAGCAAATCAATTCGTTCGAAGAATTTGCGACACAGGTTGAGTATTATACAGACGTTGCTTCCGATGCTTCCGCTGATTTTGCGGTATTCCCGGAGCTGCTTACGACACAGTTAATGTCGTTCCTGGATGAAAAATCACCGAGCAGGGCCATCCGGAGGGTAACGGAATATACAGAGGAATACATCAGCCTGTTCACAGAGCTTGCTGTCAAATACAACGTAAACATTATCGGCGGTTCCCATTTTGTTGAAGAAGACAACGGGAAAATTTTCAACGTGGCCTATCTTTTCAGAAGAGACGGCACCATTGAAAAACAATACAAAATCCACATTACGCCGAATGAGCGCAAATGGTGGGGCATCAGCAGGGGCGACGACATTAAAGTATTTGATACTGACTGCGGGAAAATTGCCATTCAGATCTGCTATGATATCGAGTTTCCTGAACTTGCGCGGATTGCTGCTGACAAAGGGGCAAAAATTATCTTTACGCCTTTCTGTACAGAAGATCGTCAGGGATATCTCCGTGTCCGCTACTGTTCACAGGCACGCGCTGTAGAAAACCAGATTTACACGGTGATTTCCGGAACGGTCGGAAACCTGCCGCAGACAGAAAACATGGATATCCAGTATGCGCAGTCAGCCATTTTCGCGCCGTCTGACTTCGAATTTGCAAGAGACGGCATCGTCGGGGAGTGCAATCCAAATATAGAAATGGTCGTCATCGGAGATGTTGACCTCGAGATCCTCCGCAGACAGCGCCAGTCCGGCACAGTCAGACAGCTTAAAGACAGAAGACATGACGTGTATGGAATCCGTTATAAGAAGAACTGATTTGGAAAGAAACCCTTTTATGGAGACAGAGATTTTCTTTGTCTCATTTTTTATGGAAGGCTGTTAGAACACTGTTCAGATGTAAATGCTGAGACAAAGTGCTCTAATCGGGTCTTTAGGGCACTTACCAGATGCGAGAGCCAAGGCAAAGTGTTCTAACCGGGTCTTAAGAACACTTTCCAGATGTCAGAGCAAAGACAAAGTGTTCTAATCAGATCTTAAGAACACTTTCCAGATGCGGGAGCAAAGACAAAGTGTTCTAATCGGATCTTAAGAGCACTTTCCAAACTAAATTAAGTAGAGAACGTGTTCCACTAACTCCCCCCTTGAGTTGTCATCCCGTATATAGTACATTCCTTGTATGCCATTATTCATAAGAACAACTAAAAAATGGAAGGAGGACGATTTATGAGTTTTGAAGGCCAGCAGATTCTGCCTGCTATCCGCAATATGAAGCAGTTTGAGCGGTTTCTCGACAGTCCTTATACATACGGAGTGCTTCTTGATACACACCTTGGACAGGTGCGGAATATCGTCCGTCTTGCCAATTCTTCAAACAAGAAAATGCTGATACACGTGGATTTGATTCAGGGGCTGAAGCATGATGAGTATGCTGCTGAGTTCATCTGCCAAGAGGTTAAGCCTGCCGGGTTGATTTCCACAAGGTCCAATGTGATTGCCAAAGCAAAGCAGCGCGGGATTTATGCGATTCAGCGGCTGTTTTTGCTCGATTCGAGTGCCCTTGAAAAAAGTCTGGAGCTGATTGCGAGAACAAAGCCTGATTATATTGAGGTTCTTCCGGGTCTTGTTCCGGGCTTGATTGCAGAAATTAAGGAGAAAACAGGGATCCCGATTTTTGCAGGAGGCTTTGTGAAAACGTCAGAAGAGGTGCATCAGGCGCTGCAGGCAGGGGCTACGGCCGTGACCTCATCGGAAATGGATTTATGGAAAAATTATCAAAAACTATAAGAAATTTCTGTTGACACCGCTTTCATTAGCATGTACCATAAGGGCAAGTTAATAAATGTGACGGAGAAACGGAGATCCACAGCAGTTCTTTACATTTTTGTAGAGGTATTTGCTGTGGATTTTTTTCTTTCCCGCCGCATTTAAAGAATTGGAGGAATTATAAATGACTGCTTTTTGGGGAGAAGTAATCGGTACAATGATCTTGATCGTTTTTGGAGGCGGTGTCTGCGCCGGGGTCAGCTTGAAAAAATCGTTCGCCCACCAGTCAGGCTGGATCGTCATCACAATGGGCTGGGGATTTGGTGTAGCAATGGCCGTATATGCCGTTGGCGGAATAAGCGGCGCGCATTTGAATCCGGCCGTTACTTTTGCACTTGCTTTTTCGGGATCATTTGAATGGAGTCAAGTGCCATCATACATTGTTGCACAATTGCTTGGAGCATTCCTTGGGGCAGTGCTTGTGTACTTGCAATACTTGCCGCACTGGAAGGAAACAGAAGATCCAGGGGCGAAGCTCAGCGTTTTTTCAACAAGCCCTGCCATTCCGAATTATTTTGCGAACTTTATCAGTGAAGCGCTTGGAATATTTATTTTTGTCCTCACATTGCTTGCCATCGGAGCGAATACCTTTACAGAAGGCTTGAATCCGCTTATTGTAGGATTTTTGGTTGTTGCCATCGGGCTGTCGCTTGGAGGAACAACAGGCTATGCCATTAACCCGGCCCGTGATCTTGGACCGAGACTTGCACATTTTATGCTTCCGATAGCAGGAAAAGGGAGCTCGAACTGGAAATATGCATGGATACCGGTTGTAGCGCCGCTTGCAGGAGGTTCATTTGCCGCAGTCTTTTACAATTACGTTTTTAAGGGTACTATGAGTACTGCATTCTGGTATGTAGCTGCAGCATTAGTTTTCATGCTTTGCGTCGTTTATGCGATGACGAAAAAACAATCCGCACAGCGTTCAGCCGTTTATTAAAACTTTTGAGGGGGAAAATGTATCATGGAAAAATACATCTTATCTTTAGATCAGGGAACAACAAGTTCAAGAGCTATTTTATTTAACAAGCAAGGCGAAATCGTTCACATTGCTCAAAAGGAATTTAAGCAGTATTTTCCTAAGCCGGGCTGGGTTGAGCACAATGCCAATGAAATCTGGGGATCAATTCTTGCTGTTATTGCAACATGCCTCAGCGAAACAAATGTAAAGCCTGAGCAGATTGCAGGGATCGGAATTACCAACCAGCGTGAAACAGCAGTTGTATGGGATAAAAACACATCACAGCCTGTCTATAACGCAATTGTATGGCAATCACGCCAGACTGCAGGCATCTGTGAGGAACTGAAAGAAAAAGGCTACAATGATACATTCAGAGAGAAAACAGGATTATTAATTGATGCTTACTTCTCTGGAACAAAAGTGAAATGGATCCTTGACAACGTGGAAGGAGCAAGAGAAAAAGCTGAAAACGGCGATCTTTTGTTCGGTACCATTGATACGTGGCTAATTTGGAAGCTTTCGGGCGGAAAAGCGCATGTTACGGATTATTCAAATGCTTCCCGCACACTTATGTACAACATCCATGAGCTGAAGTGGGATGACGAGCTGCTTGAATACCTGACTGTGCCGAAATCCATGCTGCCTGAAGTGAAACCGTCTTCAGAAGTATATGCCAATACGATTGAATATCATTTCTTCGGCCATTCTGTACCGATTGCAGGTGCTGCAGGAGATCAGCAGTCTGCCTTATTCGGACAGGCATGTTTTGAAGAAGGAATGGCTAAAAATACGTACGGAACAGGCTGCTTTATGCTTATGAACACAGGGGAAAAAGCCATTCGCTCTGAAAATGGCCTGCTGACGACAATCGCATGGGGCGTTGACGGAAAAGTGGAGTATGCCCTGGAAGGAAGCATTTTCGTTGCAGGATCAGCTATTCAGTGGCTGCGTGACGGTCTCCGCATGTTTAAAGATGCAAAGGACAGCGAGGCGTACGCAGAACGTGTCGAGTCTACAGACGGCGTATATGTCGTTCCTGCATTTGTCGGACTTGGAACTCCTTATTGGGACAGTGACGTGAGAGGTGCAGTCTTCGGCTTAACGCGCGGTACGTCTAAAGAGCACTTTGTCCGCGCTACACTGGAATCTCTTGCTTATCAGACAAAAGACGTTCTGACTGCAATGGAAGCTGATTCAGGCATTTCCCTGAAAACACTCCGTGTAGACGGCGGTGCGGTGAAAAATAACTTCCTTATGGATTTCCAGAGCAATATGCTTGGAGTGCCGGTAGAGCGTCCTGAAGTAAATGAAACGACAGCTCTTGGCGCTGCCTATCTTGCAGGACTTGCAGTCGGCTTCTGGGAAGACAAGTCGAATATTGAAAAGCAATGGAAGCTTGATAAGCAATTCGAGCCTGATATGGAAGATGAAAAGCGTGATGAGCTTTACAGCGGCTGGAAAAAAGCAGTAAATGCAGCTCAGGCTTTTAAATAAACAAAAGCTGTGATATACTAAGGTCAAGTTAATAGAACGGTTGGAGATTTGGAGAGGCCACAACACTGGCGCATGCATGTCATGCTGCACCAGCTTGTTGTGGTCTCTTTTTTATCCCCTTCTGGAAAATAATAGGAGGTACTAATTATGACTTTTTCAAGCGATAAACGACACGATGTCTTAAATAAAATGACACAGGAAACATATGATGTATTTGTAATCGGCGGCGGTATAACAGGTTCGGGAATTGCACTGGACGCAGCTTCCAGAGGAATGAAAATTGCCCTTGCTGAAATGCAGGACTTTGCAGCAGGAACATCAAGCAGATCCACGAAGCTCGTTCATGGAGGACTGCGCTATTTAAAACAGTTCGAAGTGAAAATGGTTGCCGAAGTCGGAAAAGAAAGAGCCATCGTATACGAAAATGGACCGCACGTCACAACGCCTGAGTGGATGCTTCTGCCTATGCATAAAGGGGGAACTTTTGGACCGTTCTCAACATCCATCGGTTTGCGCGTTTACGATTTTCTTGCAGCCGTGAAACGCGGAGAAAGAAGAAAAATGCTGAGTGCTAAAGATACCCTGGCCAAAGAGCCATTAGTAAAAAAAGACGGGCTTAAGGGCGGCGGCTACTATGTTGAATACCGCACAGACGACGCAAGACTGACGATTGAAGTCATTAAAGAAGCAGCGCGTTTTGGCGCAGATGCCGTCAACTATGCAAAAGTGGAAGGCTTCATTTACGATAAAGGAAAAGTAGTAGGCGTTCATTTAGTTGATACGATTTCAGGAAAACAATATGATGTCTATGCAAAAAGAGTCATCAATGCTGCAGGCCCGTGGGTTGATACACTGAGAGAGATGGACAAATCAAAAACAGGCAAATCCCTTCAGATGACAAAAGGAATTCATCTTGTATTCGACCAGAGCAAATTTCCGCTGAAACAGGCGATCTATTTTGATACGCCGGATAAGCGCATGGTTTTCGCCATTCCGCGTGACGGCAAAACGTATGTCGGCACAACAGATACGGTGTACAAAGAAGATCCAAAAAACCCGCGCATGACAGTGAAGGACAGGGATTATGTCATTGAATCGATCAACTATATGTTCCCTGACCTGAACATTAAAGCAGAAGATGCCGAATCAAGCTGGGCAGGTATCCGTCCACTTATCCACGAAGATGGAAAAGATCCGTCGGAGATCTCCAGAAAAGATGAAATCTGGACGTCTGAAACAGGTCTCATGACAATCGCCGGCGGTAAGCTGACAGGCTACAGAAAAATGGCCGAGCACATCATCGACATGATTGTGAAGGATTTCAAAGCAGCGGGAATGAAAGATTACGGTCCGTGCAAAACGCGTAATATGCCTATTTCCGGAGGACACGTTGGAGGTTCTGGAAGCCTTGAGACGTTTGTTAAGACTAAAACGCAGCAGGGAATGTCCCTTGGCCTGACTGAAATGCAGGCAAAGCATCTTTCAAGAAGATACGGATCAAATGCAGATGCTCTATTCGAAAGAGTGGAAGCATTAAAATCTGAGGCTGATCAATATGGACTTCCGGTTTACATCCTTGCTGAAATTGATTACAGCATGTCAGAGGAAATGACTACGACTCCTTCAGATTTCTTTGTGAGACGAACAGGTGCTGTGTATTTCGACATTAACTGGGCGAAGCAATACAAAGATGGGGTCATCAACTACATGGCTGATAAACTGAAGTGGACTCCTGAACAAAAACAAAATCACACAAGCATCCTTGAAAAGCAGATTCATGATGCAGTCGTACCTGATGAAGTAAGAAAAGCGAATTAACAGTTAGAGCTGCAGCCCGGAACGGCTGCAGTTTTTCTTTGTTCTTTACTACAATTAAACTATACTGAAATTGAAAATTTTTTACAGAAATAAAAAGTCAGACACGGTCGAATTGTGTTAAAATAAGCGGAGAAATCGACGTATTTCTATTTTTTACATACGAAATCAGGCAGGATTTGTCTGAAACATGAAGAAAGAGTTACGTACAAATAAAATTACTGGAGGTACGCTATGAGTTTTGAAAAAAGCTATCAGCGCTGGAACAGCAAAACAGATTTAGATTCAGAATTAAGACTGCTTTTATCCGGTTTGGAGAACGACGACAAGGCGCGCGAGGATTGCTTTTATAAAAACTTGGAGTTTGGGACGGGCGGAATGCGCGGAGAAATCGGTGCAGGCACAAACCGCATGAATGCTTATACGGTCCGCAAAGCTTCAGAAGGGCTTGCTCTTTATATCGAATCTTTCGGTGAAGAAGCCAAAAAGCGCGGAGTGGCGATTGCCTACGATTCACGCCACAAATCACCCGAATTTGCCATGGAAGCAGCAAAAACTCTTGCAAGCCACGGCATTCAAACGTATGTTTTTGAAGAGCTTCGCCCAACACCTGAACTGTCATTTGCTGTCCGCCATTTGAATGCGTTTTCCGGCATCGTGGTAACAGCAAGCCATAATCCTCCTGAATATAACGGCTATAAAGTATACGGTGAAGACGGCGGACAGCTGCCGCCTGCAGCCGCAGATGAAGTCATTGCGAAGGTCAACTCGATTGAAGATGAACTGAGCATCGAGGTAAAGGACGAAGCAGAACTGAAAGCTGCCGGCCTTATCAAAATGATCGGTGAAGAAATTGATGCTGCCTACACAGATAAGCTCGTTACCATCTCGGTAAACCCTGACCTGTCAAAAGAAACAGACTTAAAAATCGTCTTCACTCCGCTTCACGGAACAGCAAACAAGCCTGTTCGCCGCGGACTTAAAGCGCTGGGCTATGAGAATGTAACAGTCGTTGCAGAACAGGAACAGCCAGATCCAAACTTCAGCACTGTCAAATCGCCAAATCCGGAAGAGCATGCAGCATTTGAATATGCAATTCAGTATGGCCAGAAAAACGACGCTGACTTATTAATAGCAACAGATCCTGATGCAGACCGCCTCGGCCTTGCCGTTAAAAATCTTGATGGTGAATACGTCGTTCTGACAGGAAACCAAACAGGTGCCATTCTGCTTCACTACCTGCTTTCCCAGAAAAAAGAAAAAGGCAAGCTTCCTGAAAATGGGGTTGTGCTGAAGACAATCGTAACCTCTGAAATTGGCCGTGCCGTTGCTGAGTCATTCGGTTTAGACACGATCGACACGCTTACAGGCTTTAAGTTCATTGGAGAAAAAATCAATGAATATGAAAGAACAGGTCAATACTCATTCCAATTTGGATACGAAGAAAGCTACGGCTATCTGATTGGTGACTTTGCCCGCGATAAAGATGCCGTTCAGGCTGCCATCCTCGGAGTAGAAGTTGCCGCCTACTACAAAAAACAGGGCAAAACGCTGTACGAAGGCCTGCTTGACCTTTTCGAACAGTACGGCTACTACCGCGAAGGCCTTGAGTCATTGACCCTTAAGGGAAAAGACGGAGCAGAGCAGATTCAAAGAATTCTTGCTTCCTTCCGCAGCACGCCGCCTGAAACGCTTGCAGGCTTGAAGGTAACAGTTGTTGAAGATTACAAAGCGGGAACCCGTTTAAACATTTCATCTTCTGAAACAGAAGAAATCACACTCCCATCTTCAAACGTCCTGAAATACTACCTTGAAGACGGCTCATGGTTCTGTCTCCGCCCATCAGGCACAGAGCCTAAAGCAAAATTCTATTTCGGTGTAAAAGGCAAAACCCTGTCAGAAAGCGATCAAAAACTTGAAGAAATCTCTTCAGATCTAATGAAAAAAGTGCATGCATTGATTTAAGCAGAAAGCTGAAAAGGAATTTCCTTTTCGGCTTTTTTTGCGGTTTCTTGGGTGCGAATCCGTTTTATAAGTACCATCAATTTTTGATTTTCGAGTTTTGAGGGTGCTTATCTGTCTTATAAGTGCCCTCAATTTTTAATTTTCAAGTTTTGAGGGTGCTTATCTGTCTTATAAGTGCCATCAATTTTTGAATTTCGAGTTTTGAGGGTGCTTATCCGTCTTATAAATGCCCTCAATTTTTAATTTTTAAGTTTTGGGGGTGCTTATCTGTCTTATAAGTACCCTCAATTTTTGATTTTTGAGTTTTGAGGATGCTTATCTGTCTTATAAGTGCCCTCAATTTTTAATTTTCAAGTTTTGAGGGTGCTTATCTGTCTTATAAGTGCCCTCAATTTTTGATATTCGAGTTTTGAGGGTGCTTATCTGTCTTATAAGTTCCCTCAATTTTTGATTTTCAAGTTTTGAGGGTGCTTATCTGTTTTATAAGTCCCCTCAATTTTTGATTTTTAAGTTTTGGGGATACGAATCCGGTTTTGAGGTATTTTCCTGACTCCCGGAGCTAAACGAGCGCTTCCGCTTTTCTAATCTACATCAAAAGTCGTACTCAAAATCAGTCACATTTACAAGGGAGCAGATGGGAAAAGATTGATATACTGGTTCTATAGACAACGCAGGTGAGGGTGAGGAAAATGGCTTTAGATGAAAAAAGGATTTTTGAGCTGCAGGCTTTGAAAACCATTGCTGAAACGCTTAATCAATCGAACGACCTTATTCAGATGCTGGATGATGTGCTCGGCAAGCTTTTAGATGTGACAGGTCTTGCGACTGGCTGGATTTTTCTGATTGACAGCGACAAGCAATACAGGCTTGCGTCGTATCATTGCCTTCCGCAGGCTCTTGAAGCTTCCGGGAAAAAGGCGATGTGCGAGGGCGACTGCTGGTGCATCGATAAGTTTCATGACGGCAGGCTGAATAAAGCGGCCAATATTATTAACTGCAAACGCCTCGAGGATGCAGAGGAATTTAAGTGGGGGGATACAAACGGCATTACTCATCACGCGACTGTTCCTCTTCGCACAGGCGATGAAAAAATCGGACTTTTAAATGTGGCTTCTCCCAATAAGACGCATTTTTCTTCAGAAGAGCTTGCTCTGCTTGAGGCAGTTGCTCTTCAAATTGGTACTGCCATGAAGCGCATGAAGCTTGTTGAGAATGAGCAGCGTCTGGCATTAATTGCTGAGCGCAACAGGCTTGCACAGGATCTGCACGATTCTGTTAACCAGCTGCTTTTTTCCATCATGCTTACGGCAAGAGGTGCAAAAGAAATGACCAAAGAAGAACAGATGCAGGAGATGCTTACATATGTTGGCGACCTTTCGCAGGAAGCTCTGTCAGAAATGAGAGCGCTGATCTGGCAGCTCAGGCCGCAGGGGCTTGAAAACGGCATTGCATCCGCACTTATGAATTACGCAAAAGTGCTTGGTCTTAAGCTCCAAGCAGACATCCAAGGTGTCCAGACCCTGCCTTGCTGCGCAGAAGAAGAGCTATGGCGAATTGGGCAGGAAGCTTTGAACAACTGTAAAAAGCATTCGGGGGTCAAAGAGGCGTCCATTTCCATATTCAGATGCAAAAATGAAGTAACCATGACAATTAAGGATCAAGGTGCAGGGTTTTCTTACAATGAAAAACTCCCGCTTCCTTCACTCGGTCTTCAGGGCATGAGGGACAGAGCTCATAAGGTGAAAGGGTCATTTGCGGTCCGGACGGATATCGGCAAAGGAACCGAAATAGAAATCAGACTACCAATTTAGGGGGATACGGGCAATGGGAATTCGCCTGCTGATTGCAGATGATCATAAAGTCGTCCGCAGAGGATTGCATTTTTTTCTGAAAACACAAAAAGACATTGATATTGTGGGAGAAGCCGAAAACGGGCAGGAAGCCGTGGAGCTTGTCCGTTCCTTGAACCCGGATGTCATTTTAATGGATCTCTCCATGCCGGTTATGGACGGCGTTGAGGCAACGAAGGAAATCCGCACGTTCAATCAGGAAATCAAAGTCATCATCTTAACGAGCTATGCCGATCAGGACCATGTCATTCCAGCCATTCAGGCCGGTGCATCGGGTTATCAGCTGAAGGATGTCGAACCTGATGAACTAGTCCATACGATCAGGGAAGTGCTCAATGGGGAAAGCAAGCTACATCCAAAAGTCACATCCCATGTCATGTCCCACTTGATGCAAACGAATCAAAAAGAGCAAAAGCCATTGACACCGCTTACCAATCGGGAAAATGATGTATTAAAGGAGATTGCAAAAGGCAGGAGCAACAAAGAAATTGCAGCAGCTCTCTACATTACTGAAAAAACGGTTAAAACACACGTATCCAACATCCTTTCCAAGCTGGAGCTTGCAGACCGGACACAGGCGGCACTCTATGCGGTGAAAAATGGATTAGATGAATGAAAGGAAGATGAAAAATGAAATTGCTTGTTATTAACGGAAGCCCAAGAAAAAGCGGAAGAACGCGTCTTGCGGCTGCAGCGATTGCAGAAAAATCAGGAGCAGATCTGATTGACTTAAGCGTGCTGAATCTGCCGCTTTTTAACGGAGAAGAAGAGCAGGAAACCATTGAAGCTGTACAAGAATTGAAAACGAAAGTCAAAGAAGCTGATGGAATTGTTCTTTTATCTCCTGAGTATCACAGCGGGATGAGCGGCGCTTTAAAAAATGCGCTTGATTTTCTCGGCAGTTCTCATTTTGCCCGCAAACCTGTCGGACTGATTGCAGTAGCAGGCGGCGGAAAAGGCGGAATCAACGCTTTGAATAACATGAGAACCGTCATGAGAGGCGTCTATGCAAATGCCATCCCGAAACAGCTTGCCCTTGATCCGATTTGCTTTGATTACGAAAACAGAAAGCTGCTTGAAGACTCTGAAGTCCTTGTTAATCAGCTGATTGAAGAACTGAAAATGTATGTAGACTTTTATGTGCAGAAACAAAAATAATCAGGAGGGGATTTGATCCCGCTCCTGTTTTTGTTTTGGCTTCAGAGTCCGAATCTGGCGTTGGACTGTTAGGCGCCTGATTCGGATTGTTAGGCAGGGTATTCGGCTTGTTAGATGTGCAATTTGGATTGTTAGGCACTGAGTTTGGATTGTTAGTTCGATATATGCCGCGAAATGAGCTCTTTTTTAAGATAGAGCTGCCATTTTGATTACAAGGTTTTTAAAAAAAAGGCATTTTTGTCTTTTTTTCTAGGCTCCCGGAGCTAAACGAGCGCTTCCGCTTTTCTACATTGTCCAGCTCCGCCTCCTAGTCCTTCTGTCAGAACAAAATCAATGAAAAAGTCAAACCCGGACTTTTCCATTGATTTCTTATCTGACTGCCAGGCCTGAACAGTCGGCTCCGCTTTTCTATGTCAAATAAGCATATTCCGCCTCTTCATGCTCGTGGCCGGTTTCGACGGCGTGGTCTATATAGCGCAGGAGCGAGTAGAGTTTCTTTTCGACTTCTTCGTAGTTGTTTTCAAAGTTGTAGGCGTGCAGGAACTGCTCGATTCGTTTTGAGAGCAGGTCATCTTTTGTGCGCACCATCAGGATCAGCAGGTTGTCCCACTGCGAGCGGTGCGTGTAGTATAAGGCTTTGTCATAGTCGACTGTCTCCACATTCATTCCTCCTTTGAAGGAGATATGTTTAGTGTATGTGGATTGGCCGCCTTTTTTCTGTACAAAAGTTGGAGGTCCCGCAAGTACTGGGTGGAAGTGTTTCCCCGGGATAAGTACGCGCATCATAATCTTTGTGAATCAGGGGCAATCTATAGGCAACTGAACAGAGGATGTGCGTGCTATGAGTTTTTTTGAGGGACTGGATACACTTACAGCATTTCAGTGGAGCATTCGTGCAGTCATCGCGTTCTTTTTTCTGGTGCTTGCGGCAAAGGCGATGGGTCAGCGCTCTATTTCGCAGCTGAGGCTTCTGGATTTTGTCATTGCCTTAATCATTGGAAATATTGTTGCCCATCCGCTTGCTGATCACAGGACCGGAATGGCGGGGTCGATGATTACGATGAGTGTCCTCATTTTCCTTTATGTCAGCAGCATTTTCATTAGTCTTAAGTTTCCTGTTTTCCGAAAAATGATGAATGCAGCGCCGATATCCATTATTCATGAAGGGACCATCCATTACGGCCATTTAAAAAAAGCAAGATTGACGCTGGAGGATTTGCTGCTGGAGTTAAGGAAACAGCAAGTGGAAGATCCTTCGAAAGTGGCAGAAGCTCTTTTTGAATCTGATGGACAAATTTCTCTATTTTTAAAAACTGAGCACCAGCCTGTGTCCAACAAAGCTCTCGGTATCGCTGCTGAATCGTTTGAACTGCCTGTTACGATTATCAAAGAAGGAATTCTTTTAGAGGAAAATCTTTCATTAGTCAGTAAAAATAAAGAGTGGCTGCAGACTGAACTTCAGAACGTGTTCCAGAAAAACATCAGCGACATACTCCTTGGTACGGTTACCTTCAGCGGCAAACTGAAAATTTTCCTGTATTCTTGATTATCCCTCAAAATGGCTGTTTCATCCCATCAGGCAGGTATCACTCATACAATGAAGAAGTCTACATATATTGAAAGTACCTAATAGATGGACAAGGGGGGATGAAATGGAAAGGGAGATACGAATTCTTTCGCCATGCGGCATGCTCGGGTACGGTTTTCCGCATGAGAGTTTCTTGAATGGACTGAATATGAAACCGCACGTGATTGCAGTGGATGCAGGTTCAACTGATGCCGGTCCTCATAAACTCGGGGCGGGAGTTGGAATTGTGTCAAGACGTGCTGCTAAACGCGATATGCAGCTGCTGATAATAGCAGCGATTGATCATAAGATTCCGCTGATCATCGGTTCTGCAGGCGGTGCAGGAGCAAAACCGCACGTCGAGTGGACTATGGACATTGTTCATGAGATTTTAAACGGAATTGCGGCTGAGCCGAAAATCGCCGTCATATGGGCTGATATTCAGCACCAATCTGTCATGGAGGCCTTTGAAGCAGATCGCCTGAAGAAAATGAGCCCGAATGTTCCTGATGTAACGGAGCAAACACTCAATGAAACCTATTCGATTGTTGCTCAAATGGGGCATGAACCTATAGTCGAGGCACTTGAGCAGGGGTGTGACATCATTATTTGCGGAAGGGCGTTTGATCCATCCGTCTATGCAGCAGCCGGCATCTTTTTTGGAAAAGATCCCGGCCTTTCGTATCATCTTGGGAAAATTCTTGAATGCGGAGCCCTGTGTGCAGAACCGGGAACCACGAAAGACTGCATTTTAGGCACGATAAAAGAAGATTCTTTCACGGTACAGGCACTGAATCCGTCCAGAATTTGTACTGCGGCAAGCGTGGCCGCCCACACCTTTTATGAAAAAGACCACCCATACCTCCTGCACGGTCCCGGTTTTATGCTGGATTTATCCGGGTGCACATTCCACGATGGGGGAAGCGGCATTGTAGAAGTATCAGGTAGCAGGTACATTCCGTCAAATGAATACTGGATTAAGCTGGAAGGCGCACGCAAGACGGCATACAGAACGTTTGTGATTGCCGGTGTACGCGATCCGCTGCTGATTGAAAAAGTCGAGGAAGTAGAAGAGGCTGTAAAACAGGATGTCTTGTGCCACTACAAGGAAATACCTGCTGACTCCTACCAGATCCAGTTTTACAACTACGGCAAAAATGCTGTTCTGGGCGAAAATGAGCGGGCTGATTTTTCAGGGCATGAGCTTGGCATTCTATTTGAAGTGACCGCTGTTACGCAGGAGATGGCGAGCAGCATTTGCGCGTCACTCCGCTCTACGTTTTTGCATTACGGCTATGAAGGCAGGAAGTCAACGGCAGGAAACCTGGCATTTCCCTTTGCCCCGAGTGATATTGATTTTGGACCTGTTTATGAGTTTTCCGTCTATCATCTTATGAAACTTGAAAAGGAGCTGCCTTTTCGGCTGGAGGTTTTATGACATCACTTGGAGAATATGCAAAAATCCTAAGAAGCAAAAACTCAGGGCCGTTTGAGATTACACTGGATGTTTTATTCAGCGACAAAGTGACCTACGATTATGTGAAAAAGTCCGGTAAAATCAATAAGGAAACAATCTGCCGGCTTTACCTCCTGAAAAAGGAGCAGCTGAAAAGCATTGTTTTTTATGATCAGGCACTGGGCTTTAAAGTGACGTATTATAGAAACACTTCATCGGGGGCAGTCTTTGACCGCGATGTTTACGGTGCCCAGCAGCATGCGCCGCTTATGAACCTAGAAATAGATTAGGAGATTGAAAGATGAAGAAAATTGCTGTTATCGGAAGTTTGAATATGGATTTGGTCGCCGTTACGGAAGTGTCGCCAAAGATGGGAGAAACCGTATTCGGCAAAGACTTCAGCATGTTTCCCGGCGGCAAGGGAGCGAATCAGGCAACGGCAGCAGGCAGACTTGGAGCGCAGGTCATGATGTTTGGCACTGTTGGAGACGACGATCACGGGAGGTCCCTGCTTGCCGAGCTTGAGAAAAATCATGTTGATGCCGTGCATGTAGTTGAGCGGAAGGATGCACCTACAGGCTGTGCGCTTATTGAGAGCTGCAGAGGCCAAAACCGGATTATTGTGATACCAGGTGCAAACAGCAAAACAGATAAGAGCTACCTTGAGGATAAGATGGAACCAATCCTTCAGGCGGATGTCATTCTGCTTTCCATGGAAATTCCACTGGCATCCATTGAATATGCAGCGGAAACACTCAGCCATCATGGGAAGACCGTCATCCTGAATCCGGCTCCGGCGGTTCCCATTCCGGAATCACTGATTGATAACACATCCTACATTCTGCCGAACGAGCATGAAGCCGCCATTCTTTTCAACATGCCGGAGGAAGAAGCGTTAAGGAAATATCCCAACAAGCTGCTGATTACAAAAGGAGAGCATGGCGTCGTCTATCATGACGGCGAAAAGCCGGTTCATATACCTGCCGCAGAAGTAAATCTGGTTGATTCCACAGGGGCAGGAGATACATTTGCCGGAGCGTTTGCAGCGGCGTCAGCGAAAGGGATGGTTCTAAAAGAAGCTGTACAGTTTGCGGCAGCTGCAGCTGGCCTGAGCGTGGAAAAACACGGCGCACAAAGCGGCATGCCGACGGATGAAGAACTGGAGGCATTCAGAAGCAGGGGCAAAAGCAATGAGTAGAGAAAAGCTTGCCTTTATCAAGCGGGACTGGATTTTGTACGTGATGTTTCTGCCTGCGCTGATCTATTTCAGCCTGTTTCATATTGTGCCGCTGATCGGGATGAAGCTCGCCTTTCAGGATTACCGCATTATTGGTGACAATGTGTGGGTTGGATTGAAGCATTTTCGTGTTTTGTTCGATTCGCCCGCGTTTTTCACTGTGCTGAAAAATACGATTATCATCAGCACAATGAAAATCATTTTTGTTTTTCCGATTCCCATTATTCTGTCGCTTCTTATTAATGAAATCAGGCACGCTTCTTACCGGAAGTATGTTCAGTCTGTTGTCTACCTTCCCCACTTTCTCTCATGGGTTGTCATCGCAGGCATCTGGATCAGCCTGCTGAATCCGGTTGACGGGGGAGTGAATATTATTCGGAATGTATTCCAGCTTCCTTCGCTTGATTATATGACGAGCAAAGATCAGATTCGCTGGGTCCTTGTGTTTTCGGAAATGTGGAGAAGCGCGGGATGGGATTCCATTATTTATCTGGCTGCGATTATGAAAATCAGCCCTTCTCTTTATGAAGCGGCAAAAATGGACGGGGCCTCGGGACTTCAGCAGATGAGGTATATTACGCTCCCTGAAATGAAAAGCACGGTCATTACCGTATTCATTTTAAATCTTGGATTCTTTATGAATGCAGGCTTTGATCAGGTTTTCAACTTCATGAATGATTCAGTCATCAGTGTTGTAGATATTCTGGATACATATGTATACCGAATCGGAATTCTGAACGGTCAGTATGCATATGCGACCGCCGCAAGCCTTTTCAAAGGAGCAATTGGCGTTGTGCTGATCTTTGGAACACACTTTCTCGCCAAACGCCTGACCGGGAAGGGAGTGTGGTGAGGATGAAAACGATGAAATGGCCGGTCGTGATTCTATATACAGGTTTGTTTCTTGTGACGTTGACGATGATTGTGCCGATCCTGAACCTGCTGGCACTATCGCTGACAGCACCTGAAAACGCCCATAAAATGACCGGGTTGTCGCTGTTTCCGAAAGGTTTTTCTCTCGTAAACTATGAGATTCTTCTTTCCAATCCGCTGATTGTGAAGAGCTTGTTCAACTCCCTTTTTATCACTGCTGCAGGAACGCTGCTGAACCTTCTTTTGACAGCGCTTTCATCTTATGTTCTGACAAGGAAGCGGCTGGTTGGAAGAAGACTGTTTATGCTGCTGCTCATTGTCATCATGGTGTTTGAACCCGGTCTAATTCCAGAGTACCTGGTGGTTAAAGACCTGGGACTGCTGGATTCTTACCTTTCTTTAATCCTTTATAAGGCAATTAATGTTTATTATTTGTTTATTATGATGCGGTTTTTCGAAGATGTGCCTGAAAGTATTCTGGAGGCTGCCAGGATGGACGGGGCCGGGCATTTAAATATCTTCTTCAGAATTATGCTTCCGCTCTCTAAGCCGGCACTGGCGACGCTTGGTCTTTTTTACGCCGTTTTTCACTGGAATGAGTTTTTCCGGGCTTCAATTTACTTGACGGACCCGGGGAAGTGGCCGCTGCAGCTCGTACTTAGGCAGTTTGTAGTGGAGAGGGACAATGCTTCGCTCGTCGGTGTACAGACCCTTCTTGAGTACAAAAGTGTGGCGAGCCTTGATTTTGCGTCGCTTCAGGCAGGCACCATCATCATTGCCATTGTGCCGCTTTTGATCATGTATCCCTTCATCCTCAAATTTTATGCAAAAGGTGCGCTTGAGGGCGGAGTGAAAGATTAACTTAAAAAAGAAAAGGGGAATAAACGTGAGAAAATGTCTTCAACTGCTACTTGCTGTCTTTCTTATCACGGCTGCCGGATGCTCTGAAAAAACGGAAACCTCTGAGAAAAATGAGGACGGGTCAACAACAGTCCGAATTGTCATGAAGGATGAAAACCCCTCAAATCCTGCTTCTGTCAAGTATTTTGAGGCGCTCGAAAAGGGATTGAAAGAAGATGAGAAGCTCAATGTGAAATTTGAGCTTGTTGAGATGCCGCAGGGCAATTACGCGGAAAAATTAAACCTGCTCCTTATGAGCGGGGATATACCGGATATGATTTATTTTCAGGGGGGAGACCAGCAGATAGCAGATCAGGATCTGCTTGAAGATCTGACGCCTCATATTGAAAAATCGAAGTACATTAAAGACAAACTCGAACCATGGAATAAGAAACGTCTTGAAAACTATCCGTACCTGCTCTGGATCAAGCCGCTGTCCCAAAAAACACCGGTGATCAGGGGTGACTGGTTTGACAAAATGTCTTCATCAAAAGCACTGATGGACGATCCGACGATTGACAATTACTATGCGTTCTTCAAAGAACTGAATACAAATCCTCCGGGAGGCGAGGGAAAGCCTTCGTACGCCTTTACAGCAGCAGGTGATATAGAAGAGCTGAATGCCATTTTCAACATGTCCTTCGGGCTCACTTCCTCCTGGTTGAAACAAGACGGAGGCTTTGTGTATCACAAGGTATCAGCTGAGGAAAAAGAGAAGCTGGCCTTTTATCAGAAGCTCTACAAAGAAGGTCTTTTGGATCCCGGCTATTTGACAAAAGAATGGGATACAAAAGAAAAGGCATTTTATGATGGCGAAGCAGGGGTAATTACCGGTACGGCAGGTAAAGTCATCGATATTTACAACGGGAAAATGATGCAGACGAACGGAGACGAAGCGGCAGTGAAAGTTCTTCCGCCGGCTAAAGGAAAAGGCCAGGGTTTCGGGGCTGCAGATGTGACAAAAGAAGCCCGCGGAGTTGCGATTTCCTCGCAATCAGAGAAAAAAGAACTGGCCTTTAAAATTCTTGATTACCTTGCAAGCCCGGAAGGACAGATGATTGACCGCCTCGGTTTTGAAGGGGAGCATTACACCACTGACAGCGGAGAAATTGACTTAACAGACACTTACTACGAGCAGTGGTTTGCAAGATTCTGGGAGCCGTCAGAATTCACGCCTGACATGCCGCTGAAAAAGCCGCTCCTGAGCAAAGAAGCAGAAACTTCACTGAAGCTTGTCAACGATTTCTATCAGGAGGATAACCTGTTTATTTTACCTGAAGAGTACATTGCAAACTGGGATGCCATGGAAAACCTCTATAAGGAATACTTGACTGACATCATTACAGGAAAACGCCCACTCGACGACTTCGATGCGTTCGTAAAAGAGTGGCAGGCTGCCGGGGGCAAAGAAATTACGGAATATGCGAATAAACAATTGAAATAGGTCCTTTTAATATTCGCTGCTAATTTAGTATAGATCCTCAGAACTCAGTGGAATGAAGCGGAAGGCGCTTGACTTCTTGTCCAGCTGCAGCGCCCAACTCCTCTGTCAGAACAAAATTGCCCAAAAAGGCAAACCCGGCCTTTCTGGTCAATTTCTTTTCTGCCTATCGGAGCTAAACGGCTGATTCCGCTTTTCTTGTGTCCAGCTGCGCCTCCTAGTCCTTCTGTCAGAACAAAATCCCCGAAAAAGTCAAAACCGGACTTTTCCGATGATTTCTTATCTGACTGCCAGGCCTAAACAGTCGGCTCCGCTTTTCTTGTCACTATGTAGCATTCTTCCTTTCTTTTGTTTTACAGTGTGTCTAATGAACGCGGGGGTGTTGTGGGGGATAATGAGTTTATAGAATTTTCAGTATTCAGGAGGGATGAGAATGACAGTTGCTAATGAGGCAGCGGTTATAAAGAATTTTATTAACGGGAAATGGGTGAGTGCTGCTGGAAGTGAGATGCAGGATGTCATTAATCCTGCGACAGGAAAGAAAATAGCTTCTGTGCCGATCTCAACTGAAGAGGATGTGCATGCAGCTGCGATGGCAGCCGCAGAAGCTTTTAAGACCTGGAAGCGCGTGCCTGTTCCAAAGCGGGCCAGGATTCTTTTTGCCTATCATCACTTATTGTCCAAAAACCATGAGGAGCTTGCGAAACTGATTGTTTCAGAGAATGGCAAGGCATATAAAGAAGCTTACGGGGAAGTTCAAAGGGGAATTGAGTGTGTGGAGTTTGCTGCCGGGGCTCCAAGTCTGATGATGGGCGAGTCGCTTTCTGGCATTGCTGAAGAGATGGACTCTGAAATGTTCCGTTACCCGCTTGGGGCAGTCGGAGGCATTACGCCTTTTAATTTTCCGATGATGGTGCCGCTTTGGATGTTCCCTCTTGCAGTAGCATGCGGAAATACTTTTGTGCTGAAGCCTTCAGAACGGACTCCGCTCCTGTCAAACAGACTTGCGGAGATGTTTACGGAAGCGGGGGCTCCGGCCGGTGTGCTGAACATTGTTCACGGAAGCCGCGATGTGGTTAACGGCCTGCTCGCACATCCGGAAATAAAAGCGATTTCATTTGTCGGCTCACAGCCTGTCGCCAAATATGTCTATGAAAAAGCTGCTGCTAATGGAAAGAGGGTGCAGGCGTTATCGGGAGCGAAAAATCATCATGTCGTCATGCCGGACGCTGACTTTGAAAAAGCAGCCCAGCATATTGTCAGTTCTGCATTCGGCAGCGCGGGCCAGAGGTGCATGGCATGCAGTGCTGTTGTCACGGTCGGAGACGGAACCGAGTTCATGAACATCCTTAAGCGAAAAGCGGATGAACTTGTGATGGGAAATGGCCTGGATGATGAGGTTTTACTGACGCCGGTTATTCGTGATTCTCATTTGAAAAAAGTGATCGGCTATATAGAAAAAGGCATGGAGGAGGGTGCGGCGCTTGTAAGGGATGGCCGGAGAGATATGGATGGCAACAAAGAAGGCTATTTCCTAGGTGCGACGATCTTCGATGAAGTCACACCGGACATGACCCTTGCAAAAGAAGAAATCTTTGCGCCGGTACTCAGTGTTCTTAGAGCATCAGACCTTGACGAGGCCCTTGAATATATCCGCAAATCCCGTTATGGAAACGGTGCAACCATTTATACGAAGGATGCGCAGGCTATCCGCACGTTCAGAGAAGAAGCGGATGCCGGAATGCTCGGCATCAATGTAGGGGTGCCTGCGACGATGGCCTTCTTCCCGTTTTCTGGCTGGAAGGATTCTTTTTACGGGGATCTACATGTTAACGGAAAAGACGGCGTAAACTTCTATACGCGGAAAAAAATGATTACATCCCGTTTTGATTTTTAACAGACAGGGAGGATGAGTATGCAAAAGAGTACAGATGTAAAAGATGCCCTGCAAAAAGATGAAGCGCATCTGTGGCATTCGATGAAGCCGTTTAATCCCGAGGCAACCATTATCGCACAAGAGGCTAAGGGAGCTTGGGTGACAGATGCCGGCGGAAAGAGGTACCTTGATGCCATGGCCGGATTATGGTGCGTCAATGCAGGATACGGAAGAACAGAGCTTGCAGAAGCAGCCTATGAACAGCTGAAGAAGCTTGCTTATTTTCCGCTGACACAGAGTCATCTGCCTGCCATTGAGCTTTCAGAGAAACTGAATGACATGCTTGGCGGGGACTATGTCATCTTTTTTTCAAACAGCGGATCTGAGGCGAATGAAACAGCATTTAAAATAGCCCGTCAATACCATCAGCAGACAGGAAGCAGTGAGCGGTATAAGATTATTTCAAGGTACAGAGCCTATCACGGCAACACTCTTGGTTCACTGGCTGCAACCGGGCAGGCGCAGAGGAAGTACAAATACGAACCGCTTGCTCCGGGCTTTATCCATGTGGCGCCGCCCGATCAGTACCGTTTTCCTGAAGAAGAAGGCATAAAGCCTGCCGAGCTTAAATCGGTTCAGGCGGTTGACCAGGCAATGACGTGGGAGCTCAGCGAGACAGTCGCTGCGGTTATTATGGAGCCGATCATTACCGGAGGGGGCATTCTGATGCCGCCTGAGCAGTACATGCAGGGTGTGAAGGAATCATGTGAAAAGCATGGCGCACTCCTGATTGTGGATGAAGTCATCTGCGGATTCGGCCGGACCGGGAAAGCATTCGGTTTCATGAACTATGGTGTGAAGCCGGATATCATTACCATGGCAAAGGGAATTACGAGCGCCTATCTTCCTCTGTCTGCGACGGCTGTGAAAAAAGAAATCTATGAAGCCTTTAAAGGGACGGAGGAATACGATTATTTCCGCCATGTGAATACCTTTGGAGGAAATCCTGCAGCCTGTGCCCTGGCCCTTAAAAACATTGAAATCTTTGAAAAAGAAAAGTTGTTCGAGCGGTCGGCTGAGCTTGGCGCAAAAATAAAATCTGAACTAACGTCAAGGCTGCAGAAAAATCCTCTGGTCGGCAATGTGAGAGGGAAAGGTCTTCTTATTGGAGTCGAGCTTGTCGAAAACAAAGAAACAAAAGCCCCGTTAAATGCCGGCCTTGTCAATAAAGTCATGGCTGCCTGCAAGGAAAAAGGGCTGCTGATCGGAAAGAACGGGGCAACAGTGGCAGGCTTCAACAACGTGCTGGCCATCTCGCCGCCTCTGAATATCGAGGATGAGGATGCAGCATTCATTGTAGAAACACTGATTTCTGAATTGAATGCCATCGCGGACCTGTCATAAATACATCCAGCAGTGCAGAGAAATCTGTGCTGCTTTTTATTTTGTAACACTTAACAAAACGTGAAAAAAGGAGTAAGATTTTAGGTATTAAAAATCAGAAGGAGCGACAACTATGAGAACGGAAAAAGAAATCATGCTGGCAGGAGAAATGTACGACCCTCAAGACAAAACGCTCGCAGAGGAACGAATCAGAGCAAGGAAACTTGTCCGTCATTTTAACGAAACAACTGAAACAGACCCTGAACGTGTGAGCCTTCTGAAAGAGCTCTTAGGTTCAACTGGCGACCATGTCTACATTGAGCCGACCTTCCGCTGTGATTACGGCTCGAATATCCATGTCGGTGAAAACTTTTTCGCCAACTTTGACTGTGTCATTCTGGATGTATGCGAGGTAAGATTCGGAGACAACTGCATGCTTGCACCTGGTGTTCACATCTATACGGCAACTCATCCTTTAAATGCGAAAGAACGCAACAGCGGCAGAGAGTTTGGAAAGCCGGTTACCATTGGGAACAATGTTTGGATCGGTGGAGCTGCTGTCATCAATCCCGGCGTAACGATTGGCGACAATGCCGTGATTGCTTCCGGTGCCGTCGTGACAAAGGACGTGCCTGCAAACACAGTTGTCGGAGGAAATCCGGCAAAGGTACTGAAAGTGATTGAAAATGACTAACGCCAAAAGCTGAAATCTAACGTGATTTCAGCTTTACTATTATGTAATGAATGAGGAACTTTCCGCAGGTTCCTATTCATCCCGCCTTTTTCGAATGGTTGTCTTCGGCCCTGCTTCCCCGGAATGTCCGGACAGTCTGTTCGTTTTTTCCGGAATCTTATCCGAAAGTTTTGATTGATACGTTGTGCCGATGTTCAGCTGGCCGCTCAATTCGTTGATGCCAAGCTGCCCAAAATTGCTGCTGAGATCCGCCTGATCAATGTTCAGGTTTTCAATGGTTACGTTCTCAATAATGATCGAACGGGATTCATTCTGCCAAACATCTTTCACCTGTTCTTTAGCCAAATGCTTAACAAGAATGCCGATTTCGTTTTCAAGAGATTCAATTTTTTTCACCAGCTGATCCCGTTCAATCATTGTCTGATCTTTAAGGTCTGCCAGCAGTTTCCTTTTAAAATAAGAAAATAGCATAGTATCACACACTTAAGTTAGATTGTTGTGACCTTCTATTGGCTGAATGGGTTCCGCTCTCGAAACAGGGTAGGCAGCATAAACAAGACCATGATCGAAATGGAGGCTGATTTGATTGGCGTGGGCAGGTTCAGGAAGCCGGATGACCCACTCGAAATCCCCGTAGGAACGATGTATTTCAACTTCCATTTCCTTAGGATAAAGAGCCCTTTTATGGCCTTTTACAATCAAATCGATATTGGATTTAAGTGCAAAGGTGACATCATCCCGTCCAACCCCGGGGAGCTCTATAACTGCACATACATGAGTATCGCTTTTATACAGGTCATAAAGGGGCTTATGGTCTTCCTCAAAAACCCGTTCAGGCTTTTGCTGATCAAAAATATTCTGCCAGAAATCATTTTTCTGATTGGCATTCGTAAATTCCAGCCATTTTTGAACCTTGTGAATATCCATAAAGCTCCTCCTTTAATCCCATTTTTATATCTGGCTGACGACCGGCATCGAGGGATTCGCGATTTGATCCTGATCGCTTACGTCCGGATCAATTGTACATGTGTTCATTTGTGAAAAAGTTGGAGAAAAATTGCCAAGAGAAAAATTAACGCCAAAAAATTTGCTGTTTGCGGTATGACTGTTATGGACAGTAGGACCCAAGTCAACATTCCCGTTCTGGGTAACACCGTTGACCTGAAAGTTAAACACATTTATCTGAAAGGGCATATCTTTAACTCCTTACTTTTTAGTAATCGGAACGTATACCTCAGGAGGTAAATCCATATTTGAACCTGGACCAGCCATTGCAGGCACCGGAAATGGAAACCCGTTCACAGGCGGATTTGGTATAGGAACAGGAACCGGCGCCGGAACACCTATGCTGATAGGATCAGAGTTGGCAATATCGGTTTGATCATTTACATCCGGATCAATATAAACGTTTTCCATTAATGCCTCTGCAGGGGAAGTGTCACCGTAAGAAGAGTTAAGTCCCTGAGATTTATTGTTGGATGTATGACTGTTGTGAATCGCTTCCCCAATTGTTACGGATCCGTTGCCGGAAATACTGTTAACCTTTAAGCAGTAGAGATTAACAACTGTAGGCATTGCTTCACCTTCTATTCATCTTTACGTTATCCATATGCAGAAAAGGGCTCATCGGTTCTTGCCCGGAAAAAATAAGAAACGGGAAGAGAAATTCTTCCCGTTTTCAATAATAGCCGTAATATGGGTAATAAGGATATCCGTAACCGTAATAATATGGATTGTAGAGCGAGCTCAGCGCAAGTCCTCCAAGTAATCCTCCAAAGAATGGAAAACCAAATCCAAACGGATAAAATCCAAACGGCCTGCCAAAGCCAAAGCCAAACGGGCGTCCGAATCCAAAACCGAATCCTGGTCTGCCAAAGCCAAATCCCGGTCTCCCGAAACCAAATCCCGGTCTCCCGAAACCAAATCCCGGTCTTCCAAATCCAAACCCAGGTCTTCCAAACCCGCCAAATCCAAACGGTCTTCTGACATCATTCATATCAAGCAGTTCCTGCTGATTTTCCATAGTAACATCTCCTTGAACAGGGATAAGCATTTCATCAATGCCTGCACAAAAAAAGTATATGCAGGGAAAAGCTTTGCCGGGTGGGCGTCTTTGGAGAAAATTCGTTCGCAGCGAAGTCATGCAAAATACTTTTAAAAACCTTACAGGAAATGGTACGATGGTCAAGGTTAATTTTAATGAAGGAGTCCTGCAAATGAAAATTGAGCTTGCAGCATATAATCCGGCTTGGAAAATACAGTTCCAGCAGCATAAGAGAAAGCTTGAAAACTGCTTTAAAAATGCGGATATTAAAATTGAGCATATCGGAAGCACGTCTGTTGAAGGTCTGTCTGCCAAGCCGATTATCGATATTCTGATTGGTGTACCAGATGAAGAAGACTTGCCCGATGTCGTTTCAGCTCTTTCAGGAGAGCCGTACATATACAAGAAAGTTTACGATCAGGCACTGCCATTCCGGCGGTTTTTTATTGGGGTAAGGGAGGATGTACTTGACCTCTATCCAAATCCTGTTGAAGTTGAGGGGCTGACGGTTTCCCGGGAGCACAGAATCGCTCATATTCATGCTGTGCCGGTAACTCATCAGTGGTGGGAGGATCATCTTTTGTTCCGTGACCATCTTCGGGCGAATCCAGATGATCTTAACTATTATGAAGAAACCAAAATAGTCCTCTCTGAAAAAGAGTGGGAAAGCGGCAATGATTATGCATCTGCAAAATCAGATTGTGTCATGCACATACTAAACAAAGCAAAACAGCTGAAAACAAATCAAGAGGAAGTGTCAGAATGAGTATTTTAGCCATCTACGGAAGCAGCCGGGAAAACGGCAATTCAGAAAAATTGGCAGATTGGGTGCTGGAGGGAACAGAGCATACGGCTATCCATCTCCGTAAAAAGACCATCCTGCCTATTGCAGATAAGCGTCATGAGGAAGGGGGCTTTCAGCCGGTCGAAGATGATTTTCATTCTGTGATTGACGCCTTTTTGAAGGCAGACACTGTTGTCTTCTCAACACCGCTGTACTGGTACGGAATGTCTGGTTCCATGAAAGACTTTTTCGAAAGATGGTCACAGGCATTACGGGATGAAACATTATCTTTTAAAGAATCAGTCAAAGGGAAAAAAGCCTATGTAGTCATTGCAGGCGGAGACTCCCCGAAAATAAAGGCATTGCCGCTGATCCAGCAGTTTCAATATATCTTTGATTTCGTTGGCATGGAATTTTGCGGTTACATTATTGGGGAAGCCAATGCGCCTGGCGATATGGAAAAAGACAAAAAAGCAGCTGCAGAAGCAGGAGTCATGAACGAGCAGATTAAGCATATGAATAGATAATGTTGAGAAAACATGGATGAGTGTATCCATGTTTTTTTCATGTAAGCCTTAGAACGGAGGCGTTTCAATATAAAGTTTTAAACCTGTTTCATTAATTAGCATTAATTTTTAAAAAATTGAGTAAAATGACTAGAAATATATTTCGAAACCCGATATATTAAGTAATACGTTGTAAATTTTAAACAGTTGAGGAAAACGGTTAAGGCCGGAGGAGGGATAAGAAGTGGAAACATTCAAGAAGCTTAAGGCCTTCTATATGCCTTACAAAAATGACTTTTTATGGTCAATGGCTTTTTTGCTCATTATGACGGGGATTACTGTTGTGTATCCAATGGTCCTTCAGTTTACGATTGACGATGTGGTGCTGAAAGAGCAATTTTCGCTTGTGCCGTGGATCGCCCTTGGCTTTGTCGGAATAATGGTGATCAAAGGAGTTGCTACATACTTTCATCAGTATCTTGGCGACATGTTCGGCATCAAATCTGTCTACAGATTAAGAAATGAACTTTATGAGAAGCTGCAGAGGCTGCCGTTCCGCTACTATGATAATGCGAAAACAGGCGACTTGATGTCACGGCTCACAGCAGACGTAGAAGGATTCCGGTTTTTTCTTTCATTCGGGATTGCTGAACTTATCCGCTTCATTATTCTTATTGCCATCAGTCTTTGCGTCATGTTCTATTACTCTGTGCCGCTCACATTTGTCACGATTGCGGCGCTTCCGTTTCTTGCAGTTGCCGTCTACCGTTTTGACAAACGGGTTCATCCGGCTTTCAGAAGCATCAGGAAATCGTTTGGAAAACTGAACACGAACGTGCAGGAAAACATCAGCGGCATTCATACTGTAAAATCACTATCAAGAGAAGATTTTGAAATTTCAAAGTTTAATTCCTCCAATAACGAGTATCGTCAAAAATATTTGGATACATCAGATGTCTGGGCAAAATATTTTCCGCTTATGGAGTTTATCGGAAACATCTCCGTTGTTGCTCTATTGGGTTTTGGAGGATATATGGTGATAAACGGCACTCTTAAGCCTGGGGAACTTGTAGCCTTTTACAGTCTCGTCTGGTACATCATGTGGCCGATTATGAACCTTGGCTTTGTCATCAACTTATTTTCACAGTCAAAGGCATCCGGTGAAAGACTGCTCGAAATTCTGGAAGCAGATGAAGAAATTACGGACAGGGATGAACAGCTTTCCAGAGAAAAGCTGTCAGGGCATGTTACGTTCAAGAATGTCTCCTTATCATACAATGATGAAGATGTTCCTGCCCTTACAAATGTGTCGTTTGATGCGCCTCCAGGGAAAACAATCGGGCTGATAGGCGCGACAGGATCAGGAAAGACGACGGTCACCCAGCTGATGACACGTTTTTACGAAGCCACTTCGGGACAGATCCTATTAGACGGCAAAGATATTAAAGATCATACGATTAAAACACTGCGGGGAAGCATTGGAGTTGTGCTCCAGGAATCATTCCTTTTTTCTACGACCATCAAATCTAATATAGCTTACGGGAATCCGAATGCCACGATGGATGAGATTGTGAATGCGGCAAAACGGGCACAGGCGCATGATTTTATCATGGAGCTTCCTGAAGGGTACGACACGATGCTCGGTGAGCGGGGAATGGGACTGTCAGGCGGTCAAAAACAGCGGATTTCGATAGCACGCGCTATATGTGTTGACCCGAGCATTCTGATTCTGGATGACTCAACGAGTGCTGTTGACATGGAAACAGAATTCAGGATTCAAAAGGATTTAAAAATGGTGATGAAGGACCGTACAACGATCATCATTGCCCACCGCATTTCTTCACTAAAGCATGCAGACGAAATTATCGTCCTTGAAGACGGCGGGGTCGCAGAGAGAGGGACGCATGAACAGCTCCTTCAGGCTGAAGGCCCATACAAACGAATCTATGATATTCAGTACAAAGACCAGCAAGCCGTAGTTCAGTCAAACGCAGGGTAGGTGGGAACATGAAAACGGATGAAAAACAAAACTTGATTAAACAGAGGTTCTATTATTCAACGGACCAGATTATCGAAAAACCTTTTAACTGGAAGCAGATGGGGCGGCTGATGGGCTATATCAAGCCTTATTCAAAGAATCTTCTGCCCCTGTCTTTTTTGACGGTCATTCTGACAACGATCGTCAGGCTGATTGTGCCGATTCTGATTGGCGTCTATACCCTCGACAAAGCGATCGTCCAAAAAGACCTTGATCTGCTGTGGGTGCTTGTCGGGTCGATTTTCGGACTGTATCTCGTTTCCTATGTTGCGAATACTCTCCGGATCAGATGGATGAATATGCTCGGGCAAAACGTGATCTATGATTTGCGCAAGCATTTGTTTACCCATGTACAGTCCCTTTCCCACCGTTTCTTTGACTCAAGGTCGGCGGGGTCGATTCTGGTAAGGATTATGAATGACATCAATTCTCTTCAGGAATTGTTCACTAGCGGGGTTATCAATCTATTAATGGATTTCCTGCTTCTGATCGGCGTTATCGTTATTCTCTTTACTATCAGTCCGCCGCTTGCCCTTGCAATCATGATAATACTGCCTGTGATGTTTTTTATCTCAACAAGCCTGCGGAAAAAAATCAGAAGGTCCTGGCAGACAGTAAGGCTTAAGCAGTCAATGCTGAATTCGCATTTGAACGAGAGTATTCAGGGAATTCGCGTGACGCAGGCGTATACTCAGGAAAAAGAGAACATCGAGTTCTTTGATGGAATCAACACAGAGAACTTCAGCAGCTGGCAGGATGCGACCCAGAAGAATGCCGTATTCCGTCCTTTCGTTGAAATGACTAATGCGATCGGAACAGCGATTTTGATTTGGTTTGGCGCTTCTCTCATTGCAAATGAATCGATTACAATCGGAGAATTTGTTTCCTTTGCTTTTTATCTGGGCATGTTCTGGGAGCCGATTTCAAGACTCGGTCAGGTGTACAATCAGCTGCTGATGGGGATGGCTTCCTCTGAACGGATTTTTGAATTTCTTGATGAAAAGCCGATTGTATCTGAAAAGGATGACCCGGTTGTCCTGCCGGATATGAAAGGAGACATCGAATTTGATGGAGTCGAATTTTCCTATGACGGCACCCGAAAGGCATTAAACAGCGTTTCTCTTGAAATCAAGTCCGGCCAGACTGTAGCACTTGTCGGACATACCGGCTCAGGAAAAACCACGATTGCGAGTCTGATCAGCAGGTTCTACGATGCTACCGGAGGCGAAGTGAAAATCGACGGCTATAACATCAAGGATCTTTCAATAGGAAGTCTCCGTTCGCAAATCAGTGTTGTTCTCCAGGATACGTTTATTTTTTCCGGAACGATTATGGAGAATATCAGGTTCGGCAGACCGTCCGCATCAGATGAAGAGGTCATTGCTGCAGCTGAAGCGGTTGGAGCTGATGAATTTATAAAAGATTTGGCGAACGGCTACGCGACAGAAGTGGAAGAGCGGGGAAATGTTCTATCTGTCGGTGAGCGCCAGCTTCTTTCTTTCGCAAGAGCCATTCTTGCAGATCCGAAAATTCTCATTCTTGATGAAGCAACAGCAAGCATTGACACGGAGTCTGAAATGAAAATTCAGCAGGCTCTGAAAACGCTGCTGAAGGGCAGAACCGCCATTATGATCGCCCATCGCCTGTCAACCATCCGCGAGGCAGACAACATCATCGTCCTCGATCATGGAAACATTATGGAGCAGGGCAATCATGATGCTTTAATGAAACATCAGGGGATTTATTTCGAACTGGTAAAGTCACAGTTTAAAATGCTGGATGCAGGTTAACAGCAATGAGTCAGCCATTTAGGCTGGCTCATTTTTTGCGTCCAATGGCTCATTCTGCAAGCTAATGCTGCAAAATTGAAACTATAAGTGATTTGAACCGTAATGATAAAAAAGGGGGAGTGATTATATGTTACAGAGAAAATGGGTATTGGCAGGCGTGATCATCATTTTAGCAGCACTTTTTACAGCAGCATGCAGCGGGGAAGAAGAAAGGAAGCAGGAAGAGACAGCAGTCAACGAAGTGTTGAACCGTCTTTTCACAGGTCCTGATGAGACCTTTGCAGACTTAATGCTGAATCCTGAATACAAGAAAGTTGTAAATGGAGTAGAAGTGAACAAGGAACTGGATGCATTTATAAAAAAAGAATATGGGCCTTATATGACAGAAGATTATTTCAATACGTTCCTGTCAACGATTGGTGCTCAATATACAATACTGGCATATGAAAATGAATACACGCTGAGTCTTAAAAATTTGACGGTTAAAAAGGAAGAAAACCAATCCGCGCTCTATAAGTTCAGCGCAGAGGTCGTCTATCAGCATAAGAATGGAGAAGATAAAACGGCAAAAGTAGAAGGGGAAGCGCTATTCTCAACGAAGGAGAATGGAAAGATCCAGGGGTTTCAGAACATAGACGACGATGGACTGGCAGAGGATTTAAGAGAGGCCGAATAAGAAAGCCCGGTCATGCATCAGCCATATCGAAACTCATCAGCAGAAAAATAGTTTGGGATTTTTATAGAAAAACTGAAACCTTCTTCTAATTCGCTCGTATTACTTACAGAATACATAAAAAATGGAGGTATATGGATATGGAACATCAAACGAATCCTGTTTTGGAAGGAAGCACACCGCCGCCGAAAAAACCATCATTATTCGGTATGATCATGAACCCGGGTGAACAATTCGAACGCATCCGCCAAAACCCTAAAGTACTTGCAGGTTTTCTTCTTGTTACGCTGATGATTTTAATTGGGACGGTGCTTACCGTTTTTCATACGCCGGCACTCACGGAAGATATGACAGGTGAAATCGGAATGTCATCTGAAGAAGCGGCCATGTTCACTACGGTGATGAGCGTTGTCGGCATAGTAGTAGCAGCTATAGGAAGCATTGTTGTTTTAATTATTATGGCTGCCATTACGCTGGCGATTGTGAAAATGGCCGGTTCAGCGGTTAAGTTTAAGCAAATTCTTTCTATGACAATCTATATTTCTTTTGTTACGTCAATCGGTACCCTGTTAAACGGACTTATTGCATTTTTCATTAAAGATGAGAATTATGTCAATCCTTATACAAGTGTCAACAGCATTGTCGGTGCTGAAGGCGGTCTTGGCGGTCTGTTAATGACAGTAGAAGTGTTTACAATCTGGGGTGTTGTTCTGACGGCGCTTGGACTTCAGAAAGTCGCAGGTCTTTCTAAAGCAGCTTCATGGACAATCGCCATTATCTTCTTTGCACTTGGAGCTGTGCTTGCTGTAGCCGGCGGAGTGCTGCAAGGACTTGTACCGGCAGCATGAAGAAAAAAGTCTGGATATCCATCGGAGTTGCAGCCATTATCGTATTGCTTGCAGGTGTGAATGTATACCGTGCCATGAATACAGAAGAGGTTAAAGTCAGCACAGTGAATCTATCAGACCGGGAGATCGTTTCAAATGTAATGGTTCCCGGCACACTTAAGTTTCAAAGCGAGCAATACATTTATCAGGAGCCTGAAAAAGGCCGGATTGCCGAAGTCCTGGTGAAAGAAGGGGATGCAGTTAAAGAAGGAACGCCTCTTCTTCGTTATGAAAATGAACAGGCAGCACTTGAAAAAGAACAAAATATGCTGTCTATAGAATCAAGCTATCTTAAAATCAGCCAGCTGAAAAATCAGTTGGAGGATCTTGATGAAAAAGAAAAAGAGTTAGCAAATCAGACAGGTAAAAAAGAAGCAGAAAAAACCGTTGAAGCAGAGCGTGATCAGCTGAAGATGGAGCTTAAAATGGCAGACATCGAACTGCGCCAGCTGAATCTTCAGAAAGAAACAGTCCAAAAGCAGCTTGAGAATCTTGAAGTGAAAAGCGAGATGGCCGGCACTGTTATTGCGGTTGAAGATCAGCATGCACAGTCTGCAGACGGTACGCTGAAAGCGGTCATACATATTGCCAAAACAGATTCCTATATTGTCAGCGGAGTTCTGTCGGAATATGATTCTCTTAAAGTTGCCAAAGACCAGCCTGTAACCCTTCGTTCTGATGTGGTGACAGATGCTGAATGGAAGGGGAAAGTCAGTAAAATCGGCCTTCTGCCGGAAGTTGCAGCGGGAACGATGGGAACGGAAAATACAGCCGTTCAATACCCTGTTGAAGTCATCATTGAAGGCAGTGAAATGAAGGCAAAACCCGGTTTTAAGCTGATTATGGAAATTGAAACTGAAAAGCGGAACGTACAGACAGTGCCTGTAGATGCGGTCAAACAGGACGGTGAAGATTATTACGTCTATACAGTAGAAGACGGCAAAACAAAGAAGAAAACAGTTGAAATCGGTACGGCTTCCTCTGATTATATGGAAATCAAAGAAGGGCTGACAGATAAAGATCAAGTGGTGGCAAAACCCGAAGACAATCTTCTGAGCGGGACGGAAGTGACGGTCAAATGATCAGGCTCTCAGGCATCACAAAGAGCTACAAGGTCGGAAAAGAATCCTTCGACGTTCTGAAGAACATCAACCTTTTCATTGAAGAGGGGGAATTCATCTCGATCATGGGGCCGTCCGGTTCAGGCAAGTCAACGCTGATGAACATCATCGGCTGTCTGGACCGGCCGTCAGAAGGCCAATACTTCCTCGACGGGACAGATGTGGCAGGCTATCAGGATTCAGAGCTTGCAGGCGTGCGCAATCTCTCCATCGGATTTGTCTTTCAGCAGTTTCAGCTTCTTCCGAGACTTACAGCCCTTAAAAACGTTGAATTGCCCATGGTTTATGCCGGCGTTAAAAAGAAGGAGCGGGAGGAAAGAGCAAGACTTGCGCTTGAAAAGGTCGGTCTTTCAGAGCGGATCAATCATCTACCGAATGAACTGTCAGGGGGGCAAAAACAGCGTGTTGCCATCGCCCGTTCCATCGTCAATCAGCCCCGTCTGATTCTTGCTGACGAACCGACAGGCGCTTTAGATACGAAAACGAGTGTATCGATCATGGAGCAATTTGCCGCCCTTAATCTGGAAGGCACGACTGTCATAATCGTCACCCATGAACAGGAAGTAGCCGACTATACAAAGAGGGTCATTATGGTCAGAGACGGTGAAATTACCTCTCACGGAGCAGAAAGGAGAAACGCATGAGCTTTATTGAAAACATAAGAATGGCGTTCTCCTCTGTTCTCGCTCATAAACTCCGGTCGATCTTAACAATGCTTGGCATCATTATCGGGGTTGCATCCGTTATTTTAGTTGTAGCCATCGGCCAGGGCGGCGAGCAAATGCTTAAATCACAGTTCACCGGTACCAGCAATACGATCGAAGTCTTTTACCAGCCAAGTGAAGAAGAAATGCAATCAGACCCAAACGCGTATATGAAGTCCGCTTTTGACCAGTCAGATATTAATGACATGGCCAGCATTCCGGAAGTTGAAAAGGTTGTTGCTTCAAGCTCTGAGTTCATGCCGGTGCGTCATAAAGAGGAAGCGGCCGATACGTCGATTTTCAGCATTAATCAGGCCTATATTGAAGTAAATCAGCTGAAGATCGAATCTGGAAGAAATCTGATGGAAGCTGATTTTATCGGAGGCGAAAGGGCCGGAATTATCAGCCAGGAGACGAAAAAAGAGCTCTTCAAAGACACTGACCCGATTGGGGAAATTGTCTGGATCAGCGGTCAGCCGTTTGAAATTGTCGGAGTGCTTGAAAAACCGGAGGGGCTGTTTTCGTTCGGTTCAATGGAAATCTACATCCCGTCCAATACATATCGCGCTTCTTTCGGCAAATCTGATTTTAATCAGGTGACGCTGCAGGCAAAAGACGCAGAAAGCCTGCAGGAAGCAGGAAAAAAAGCCACCTCCATGCTCAATCAAAAACATGATACGGAAGATTCCTACCAAGTGTTTAATATGGAAGAGATTGCAGAAGGAATTGGTCAGGTAACCAGAATCATGACCCTGATCATTGGTTCAATCGCAGGCATCTCACTGTTTGTCGGCGGAATTGGCGTCATGAACATCATGCTCGTATCCGTCACAGAGAGAACCCGGGAAATCGGCATAAGAAAAGCGCTTGGGGCAACAAAGCGTCAGATCCTGACCCAGTTTCTCATCGAATCCATCACACTGACCCTCATTGGAGGCATCATTGGCATCCTCCTCGGTGCAGGAGGAGCTTCACTCGTCTCCGTATTCGCCGGATGGCCGTCACTCGTATCCTGGCAAGTCGTCCTGGGAGGACTCGCATTCTCAATGGTCATAGGCATCATATTCGGCATGCTGCCCGCAAACAAAGCAGCAAGGCTTGATCCTATCGATTCCCTGCGTTATGAATAAACAAATTTTCTGGACGGATTTTGTTCAGGAATACTGAGAAAGTTTTAAGACACACCGACGAGCTCAAGCAATCGGTGTGTTTTTTTGAGTGCTTAAGCAGTCCAAATGACTGCTAGTGGACTGCAGCGGAAAGCAAGTGACTGGAGCGAAAGGGAACGGTGTTACAGCTGCTAAGCATCATCCATAAACAGGAAAATCCCAGAAAACCCTTGCTACGCGGTTGTGATGATGGTACAAAGGGAATAGAGATTTTATGTGCCACGAGATTGGAATGATGTATGATGAAACTTGCAGGAGCACTGCTAAAACTGACAATGATAGCGGTTATCGGACTGTTTCTTTATTCTTCAGCTAGTATATGGTTCTATGGAAACAAACACGATTCAGTCAAAACAGATGCAGCGGTAGTTCTTGGAGCAGCCGCCTGGGGAGAAGAACCGTCTCCTGTTTTTAAAGAACGCATCAATCATGCCATTAAACTGTACAAGGAAAAAAAGGTAGAGAAAATTATCTTTACTGGCGGCAAAGCGATTCAGACCGATCTGCCTGAATCTGTAGTCGGTAAAAACTATGCAGTCGATCAGGGTGTCCGCGAATCAGATATTTTAGTTGAGACAAGTTCCAGACTGACAGAAGACAATTTGAAATTCGCCTATGAAAAAGGGCAAAAAGCAGGCATTGAATCATATACCATCGTGAGTGATCCCTACCACATGAAGAGATCGGTGCTGCTTGCAGAAAAAATCGGGATGAACGTTTACTCATCTCCAACCACCACATCCGCATACAGAACATGGGAAACGAAACTTCCCGTTTACTCAAAGGAAGTGCTGTTCTATGCAGGATATCTTGTTACGCTTCCATTTGAAATGATAAACAAAAAAGAGGAATTGCCCAGCGGGTAATTCCTCTTTTTTGTTTAAATAAGCAGCGCGAATAAATGTGAAAGCAAATAAAAACTGTAGCCAAGGAGATAAGCTCCGGCAGCAAATGTTACAGCTTTAAGAATCCATTCTTTCAAATAGTTTCTTAGAAAATGAACCGTCATTGCCACGTTGATATTCCATAAAATGATGCCTGCAATAATCAGCATGCTGTAGAGGAAGAGATACATGAAGGAGTGGCCGGGGCCAAGAGTTGTTAAACTTGAACCGTAAACACCGAGCCAGAAAATAAAAATAAACGGATTGGCGAGAGCAATCAATAATCCTGTCCAGTATGAACTTTTTTCGCCGGAAATCTCATCAGCATGTCTCAGCAGTTTTTTTTCAGACAGCGCGCTCATCATGCTATTAATGCCTAGCCTGGCCAATAGCAGAAAACCAGCCGCGCAAAGAAGATATGAAAAAAAAGGATGGGTAAGATAAACAGCAAGTCCGAGAAAAATAAGAAACATAAGGACCAGATCAATTGTGACCGCACCGAGTCCTACAAGCATGGAAGGCCAAAACCCCCCTTTAATTCCCCTCCGGATCATCTCAAGTTTAACAGGGCCGACCGGGGCAGCCAGACTGATGCCGAGTACAAGCGGTTTAATAATGAATAAAATCATCTCCAATTTGTTCATCTGCCTTTCAAGCCTTGTCCATAAAGTGTATTCAGAAGGCCGTCTTTTTCGTCCTTCATTTTTATAAAGACAGGAATTTTTTTACTTTAGAGGAATTTCACTTGCTTTCGGCAAACTTAACTGTTAATTACTTGCTTGTGTAGAATGTGTCTATTTAGAGGGCTTTAAGAGGACTGCAGAGGAGGTTATCGGTGATGAATTCAGTGAAGAAAAGGCATTTCATGATGGAATGGGGCAAGGCACTCCTTTTTGCAGCAGGAATAGCTCTTTTAATCAGACTGTTCTTGTTTGAGCCCTACATGGTGGAGGGTTCTTCGATGGATCCGACGCTTCATGACGGGGAGAGGCTGTTTGTTAACAAAGCGGTATATGTTTCTGGAGGAATAAGGCATGGAGATATTGTCATTATCAGCGGACAAGAGAAGGGTCTGCATTATGTGAAAAGGGTGATTGGATTACCGGGTGACACAGTGGAAGTGAGAGATCACAAGGTGCGTGTTAATGGACACCCCTCAGATGAACCGTATATTAAAATGAACGAGGAGAAGGCAGCGCAGCTTGGCACATACATTATGGAGGACTTTCCGCTGGTCAAAGTTCCAAAAGACGAGGTGTTTGTCATGGGGGATAACCGCGCGAACAGCATGGATTCACGAAATGGCCTCGGCAGCATTAAAATCAGCCGCATCGAAGGAAAAGCGGCATTCATTTTTTATCCTTTTGAAAAAATAAGGTCAACAAAATAATAGAAAGAATGTAACGAAATGGAAAACACTCTCGTCTAATCGTTTAAAGAAAAAGGGGAGTGTCAATCCATGAGAAAATTCTCGGTGTCTTTATTTATGATTATTTTAATTCTGATCGTCTCAGCCTGCAGCAGTTCAGAGGAATCAAAAATGGACAGCTCAGGAAGTTCATCAAAAGAAATGTCCAATGCCGACTTTGCGGAGAAATCCGAAAATCCTGCTCCTGAAGAAAAAACGGTGCAAAATGACAGCAAAACAGCCGCACCTGTTCCGCAGAACCGCAAAGTGATCTACACGGCTGACATGGCCGTGAGGGTGAAAAGCTATCAGGAAGCTGTGTCATCCATTCAGAAAACACTTGCTTCACTGGGCGGGTATGTGATGGAATCAAATACATATTCAGGGGAAGAAGACCAGCCGCAGGAAGGCATGCTGACCGTAAAAGTCCCTCAGGAAGCCTTTCAGTCATTCCTGAATACGGTTGAAAAGGGAAGCATCAAGGTTGAAAACCAAACGGTTTCAGGGCAGGATGTAACGGAGGAATACGTGGATTTAGAATCAAGGCTGAAATCAAAAAAGACCGTTGAGGAGAGGCTGCTGAGCTTTATGAAAGAAGCTCGAAAAACGGAGGATCTTTTGAAGATTTCAAATGATTTAAGTGCTGTTCAGGAAGAAATTGAACAGTTAACAGGCAGAATCAATTACTTAAACAATCAAACATCTTTCGCCACCGTTTCCATTCATCTCTCAGAAAATAAAATCAATGTGCCGGGCCTTGAGAATGAAAACCTGAATACGTGGCAGAAAACAAAACAGCAGTTCATGGAAAGCATAAATACTCTTCTGTCAGCAGGTTCAGCCATCATCGTCTTTACAGCCGGAAATTTGCCTGTCCTTGCCGTGCTCTTCCTTGCAGGCTTTGCCATATGGCTCGCTGTTAAAAAACGCATGAACAGAAACAATCCGGCACCTCCGGCTGATATGGGCGACTGATTAGGCGTTTTCTTTTTTCTCAGATTGGGAAAAAGAAGGAAAAGGCGGGATGAATAATGACGATAAAAGCATGTTCAAAGATGTCAAAAAATTGTGTGTCAACGGTAAATGAAAAAGGCGGGCGCAGCATGAATCCCATCATGTATTCAGGAAGTGCGTCTGAAGCGATGAATCACCTGCGCAATGTTCTTTTTTCCATGAAAGGCGCTGAGATTGCAGAGCAGAGCGGTACCCGGCTGCATGCAGTGTTCACGTCAGATAAGCTGAAATTTAAAGACGATGTGCATTTTGAAATGGACGATAAAGCTAAAAACATTCATTTCAGATCCTCCTCCAGAACAGGCTACTATGACTTTGGCGTTAACCGCAAACGCATGGAGGAGATTGAAGCTAGATTTAAAAAAGAATCCGGAACGTAAAAAAATCAGACAGCTGTCTGATTTTTTTACGTATAGATGAGAGTTAAGATCAGCATGGTGATAAAAACAGAACCGATAATCCCAAGGATTGTTTTTGGAAACGATACTCTGTCATCTATTTTTCCAAGCCGGGTGAGAATCTTTTTGCTGAAAAAATGCACAAGCAGATAAATGATCACAAGACCAATGAAAAAGGTCATATTGCTTGTTTTGAATCCCGTATATGCGAGGAAGAGCCCCGTAAAGAAGATATACAGAGAATATTCCATAAGAGTCAGTAATTTCATAGCAAATACCTCCGTGATGTACTGAACATAATCCTACCATAAAAAACGGAAATTCAACATGTCAGGACTGTGAACATTGAATTCAGATTCTGTATGCATATTTTTTTCTGCCGGTTCGTGTTATAATTTTGTAGATATTGTATAGATGGAGGCTTAACTTTAATGATAACAGTAAGCAATGTAGGATTGCGCTATGGTGACCGCAAACTTTTTGAAGATGTTAATATAAAATTCACACCGGGAAACTGCTACGGATTAATTGGGGCAAACGGTGCAGGCAAATCAACATTTATTAAAATTCTCTCCGGAGAAATTGAAGCACAGTCAGGGAACGTAAGCATGGGACCTGGAGAGCGTCTTGCTGTCCTGAAACAGAACCACTTCGAATATGAGGAAATTGAAGTGATGCAGGTCGTCATTATGGGCCATGCACGTCTGTATGAAGTGATGCAGGAGAAGGATGCAATCTACATGAAAGCTGATTTCTCAGATGAAGACGGCATGCGTGCGGCTGAGCTGGAAGGCGAATTTGCCGAGCTTAACGGATGGGAAGCAGAAAGTGAAGCTGCCATTCTTTTAAAAGGACTTGGCATCACTGAAGATCTTCATACGAAGAAAATGGCAGATCTTGCTGGCGGAGACAAAGTGAAGGTTCTTCTTGCACAGGCTCTGTTCGGCAAACCGGATGTTCTACTTCTGGATGAGCCTACTAACCACCTTGACATCAAGGCGATTCAATGGCTTGAAGAATTCCTGATCAACTTTGAGAATACGGTCATCGTTGTATCCCATGACCGTCATTTCCTAAACAAAGTATGTACTCATATCGCTGACCTTGACTACGGAAAAATCCAGCTGTATGTCGGAAACTATGACTTCTGGTACGAATCAAGCCAGCTGGCTTCCCGCATGGCTTCGGATGCGAACAAGAAAAAAGAAGAAAAAATCAAAGAACTTCAGGCGTTCATTGCACGCTTCAGTGCGAATGCATCAAAGTCCAAGCAGGCTACTTCAAGAAAGAAACTGCTTGATAAAATTTCTCTTGATGACATCAGACCTTCATCAAGACGCTATCCGTATGTCGGATTTTCACCTGAGCGCGAAATCGGGAATGATGTTCTTCGCGTAGACGGCATTTCTAAAACGATTGACGGCGTGAAAGTACTTGATAATGTCAGCTTTATCATGAACAAAGAGGACAAAATTGCGTTAGTCGGCCGCGACGAAATCGCGATTACAACGCTCTTCAAAATTCTGATGGGTGAAATGGAGCCGGACAGCGGAACGTTTAAATGGGGTATTACAACGTCCCAGGCCTATTTCCCGAAAGACAACAGCGAGTTCTTTGAAGGTGTCGACATGAACCTTGTTGACTGGCTCCGCCAATATTCGCCGAATGATCAAAGCGAGAGCTTCCTTCGAGGTTTCCTCGGCAGAATGCTGTTCTCAGGGGAAGAAGTGCTTAAAAAAGCAAGCGTTCTGTCCGGAGGAGAAAAAGTACGCTGCATGCTTTCAAAAATGATGCTAAGCAGCTCAAATATCCTGCTTCTTGACGAACCTACGAACCACTTGGATCTTGAGTCGATTACAGCACTGAACAACGGTCTTATTGCCTTCAAAGGCGCTATGATCTTTACGTCCCATGACCATCAGTTTGTACAGACGATTGCCAACCGCATCATTGAGGTTACTCCAAACGGCGTTGTCGACAAGCAAATGACGTATGATGAGTACCTTGAAAATGAAGATGTTCAAAAACAAGTACAAGGGATGTACGCATAATTTTGCGGCGCCAGAAATAGAAAAAATCGTCCTGCAGCTCGTGCAGGACGATTTTTTTATTGCTGAAGTCTGTCCAGTTCCTGTTTCAGCCAGTGGTGATCCAGGTTTTCTCCAATAAAGACAAGGGTTTTTTTCATTTTGACAGGTTCTTTCATGTAAAGCGGCATCCCGTAGGAATACTGAAAAAGATACGTTTCCGCCGAGCGGGTGAAAGCGACATAGCCTTTTACCCGGTAGATCGTATCAGGCATCGTTCGAAGGAAGTTCTCAAATGAGTCAAAATCAATCGGACCCGTAAAGGTATGAACATACGTCTTTAAATGCAGATGATGCTCGACATGAGTCTCTTCGTGCTCACGTCTCTTCATGCGTGTCACTTGCTGAAAATCACTCAGGCGGACGGATGCAAACTGGGTAAGCAGTACCTTCGATGCAGGAGCTATGTTCTGAATATCCATTACAAGGGAGGCCTGCTCAGAATCTGATAAGGCATCGATTTTATTAAGTAGCACAACATCTGCATGGTGAATTTGCTCCTGAAGCAGTTTCTGAAGCTGAATGCTGAGACCGGTACGGTCGTGATAGCGGGGGCCGTCAACAAGGGTGACAATGGCACCGATGGCAAGTTTGTCTGCAAAAACAGGAGACAAACAGGCGTCAAGGACTTCTATAGGGTGCGCTGCACCTGTCGTCTCAATATAGATGGCATCAAGCTCATACTGGGAAAGCATGCCTTGAAGCTGTGCTTCAAGCTGTCCCTGCATCGTGCAGCAGACGCACCCGTTGAGCAGTTCTTTCAGCGGAATATCATCAGAAACAGCATCCGAATCTATGGATATTTTACCGAGCTCATTCATCACGACGGCAATTTTTCTTCCGTTTTCTTGTTCCTGTTTCAGAATGTTTTTTAATAGAGTGGTTTTCCCTGCCCCTAAAAATCCGGACAGAATGTAGACTTCTACAGATTTCATATCATGTACGCTCCGTTCTTTAAGCTATTTTTCTATGGTACATGAAGGCTGCATGCAGCGTCAATTCCATTAAAAGAAACCTGCACGGATGCCATGCAGGTTTGGTGAATCCGGTTGAATTAAATAGACCATGTTCCTTTTCTGAAAATCGGTTCGCTTGTGCCGTCTTCAAGAATGCCGTCAATATCCATCTCTTCAGAGCCAATCATAAAGTCAACATGAGTGATGCTCGAGTTGACGCCGTTCTTCTCAAGCTCTTCGCGGGACATTTTTTTTCCGCCCTCAATGCAGAAAGCATACGCATTGCCGATTGCCAGATGGTTCGACGCGTTTTCATCAAACAGCGTATTATAGAAAAGTACATTCGACATTGAGATCGGGGAGTCATGAGGCACGAGAGCAACTTCGCCAAGGTAGTGAGATCCCTCATCAGTAGCGACAAGCTCCTTCAAAATCTCTTCGCCCTCTTCTGCTTTCACATCGGTAATTCTCCCGTTTTCAAACGTGATGGAGAAGTTGTCGATCAAGTTGCCGCCATAGCTTAACGGCTTTGTACTCGCCACTGTACCGTTTACGCCTTCTTTTGCAGGGACCGTAAACACTTCCTCTGTCGGCATATTGGCCATAAAGTCATGACCTTGTTCATTTGTGCTGCCTGCGCCGATCCAAAGATGTTTTTCAGGAAGCTCAATCGTTAAATCGGTTCCTTCTGCACGGTAGTGAAGTTTTTTATATTTTTTGCCGTTTAAATATTCGACTTTGCTGTTCAGTGAGCGGTCATGTTCTTTCCATGCGGAAACAGGATCTTCAAGATCAGTGCGTGTTGCTTTAAAAATAGCATCCCACAGGAGGTCAACTGCCTGGTCTCCTGCATCAGGGAAAACCTTTGCCGCCCACTTTTCAGAAGGAACAGCAATGACAGACCAGCTCACTTTGTCTGCCTGTATGTAATTTCTGTAGGTTGAAAGCGCCGTTCCAGCAGCTTTTGAATTCGCCGCGATGCGTTTTGAATCAATGCCTTTCAGCAAATCCGGTGATGATGAAACGATGGACATGAACGCAGCACCGCCTTCAGCCAGAGCTTCAAGCCCTTTCGCACGCCACTCAGGGAATTCGCTGAACGCTTCCATTGGAGCAAGCTCAAAACGGGCGCGCGTCACTTCATCGTCCGCCCAGTCAACCTGAACGTGCTTTGCTCCTGTCTCATATGCTTTTCTGACGACAAGGCGGACGAATTCCGCTGCATCAAGCGAAGCGTTAATGACAAGCGTCTGTCCTTTTTGAATATTTACGCCGACTTTAACAGCAAGCTCGGCATACTTTTCTAAGTTTGTTTGAAAAGAAGTCATTTGTTTAGCTCCTTATATTTAAGATTGGTTCTATTTTATCAGAACTGGCGGTTTTAGGAAATAAAAAAGACTGAGTATTCTATTTTCTGAAGCTGCTCAGACCGGAATTCTTTTCAACCATGTTTGAAAGAGATAAAATATAGTCAGAAAGCGGGTGAGTGTATGCAGAATTCATCTTTTATCAAGACCGATAAACAAAAACAGCTTGCCGCAAAGGCGGAGAAGCTTGCTGAAACCTTTTCTGAGCGTGCGGAATATTATGACCGCCATGCGCTCTTTCCATTTGAAAACTTTGATGACTTGAAAAAAGCCGGTTTTTTGACATTGTCCATTCCGGATGCATACGGAGGATCCGGACTGTCACTTTATGACTTTGTCATGGTCCAGGAAACCCTGGCGCAGGGAGACGGACCGACAGCGCTTTCGCTTGGCTGGCATCTCGGCATTTTAATGAATATAAGAGAAACCAATAGATGGCCTGAAGAATTGTACGCTCAGATTTCCCGAGAAATCATACAGTTCGACAAAATCATCAACAGCGCTGCTTCCGAGCCGAACAGCGGCAGTCCTGCAAGAGGGGGAAAACCGGAAACAACGGCTGTCCGCAGGGGGGATAAGTGGGTCATCAACGGGAAGAAGATCTTTACATCGCTTGCCCCTGCCCTTGATTATTTTTTAATTACAGCAACAATAGAAGAATCCGGTGAAGTGGGAGAATTTATTATTCCGAAGAAATCAAAAGGACTTTCCATTATGGAGACGTGGGATACGCTTGGCATGAGAGGGACCAGGAGCGATGATCTCATTCTGGATGATGTCGTGCTCGAAAATCAGGCGCTTGCTTCTTACCGTTCAAAACCTGCCAAAAAACCGATGCCGCAGGGCTGGCTCCTTCACATTCCGGCCTGTTATCTTGGAATCGCGATTGCCGCAAGAAATTTCGCCGTGGAGTTTGCGAAGAAACATCAGCCAAACAGTTTGGACCATCCGATTTCTGAGCTTCCTGAAGTCAGAAGAAAGACAGCAGAAATGGATTTAAAGCTTATGACGGCAAGGCACCTTTTGTACGGCACGGCAGAAAAGTGGGATGAGAGTCCTGATACGCGTCACACACTTTCAGCAGAACTGGCGGCTTCCAAAACGGTTGCAACAAACACGGCCGTAGAAGTCGTTGATCTTGCAATGAGAATTGTCGGCGGACAAAGTATATTCCGTTCTCATCCAATTGAACGTTATTACAGGGATGTAAGAGCCGGACTTCATAACCCCCCGGCAGATGACATTACCTATAAGCTTCTGGCCGACCAGGCATTCAGTGAAGGATCATGATGCTTCCTGAAACGTTCAAGCAGACAATCCGCGGCGTTCATGGTGAGAATGGAGATGTCTGGCTTCGGGAACTTCCTGCCAGGCTGGCTGGGTGGGAGCAGAAATACGGCATCAGGATAGGCAAATTCTATCCAATGACCTTTCATTTTGTTGCTGAAGTGACGCTTAATGGCGGCGTGGAAGCGGTTATTAAAGCGGGATTGCCTGCTGATAAAGAGCTTATTAACGAAAAAAACGCCCTTACTGTTTTTGGAAGGGGCGCCGGAGTGATCAAGCTGCTTGAGGTTCATACTGATGAAGGGTTTTTGCTGCTTGAAAAGGCAGTTCCGGGGACGGTCCTCTCAGACAGCATGGAGGATGAAAAAGCAGTCGCTGCTGCAGCGGCTGTGATGGGGCAAATTCGTGCGGATGACTGGGGCAGCATGCACTTTCCTCATTTAGCATACTGGTTTAAAGGTCTGGACCGTGCAGAAGATATTCCCGAAAGATACCTCAAAAAGGCATCTGCGATCGTAAAAGAGCTGCTGTCTGAAATGAATCATCCCACTCTTTTGCATGGAGACCTGCATCAGAATAATATACTCAGCCATTACGGGGAATGGAAAGCGATTGACCCCAAAGGCGTGATCGGCGAGAAGGAGTTTGAGGTGACCAGTTTTTGCAGAAACAATCTTTTTAGTAAGCAAAAGCCATTTGATATCCTTCAAACCAGGTTGTCTATATTTGAGAAAGAGACTGGACTTAACCTCAATAAAATGATCCGGTGGGGATACTGCGGAGCCGTTTTAAGCGCCTGCTGGTGCAAGGAAGATCATATGCCGTGCGCTGATGAAAATCTGAAACTCGCTGATTTGTATGAAAAACTGCTTTAAACATTCCATTTTTTGTTGACTTCTGATCAGAATACTGAATATACTAAAGTATAGTCTATTTTTGGAAAGGAAAAGGTGCTTGAAACAATGTGGAACTAATCTTATTTTCTAAACGTTTTTTGAATAAAGAAAAAACGGGACCTAGAGAATAGGATGAGTGCGCTCATTTTTCATACCATTTCCGAATTGAAAGGATTTTTCTGTGCATCTTTATGCCAGGTTCTTTCGGTTTCTTACATATGGTTGAAAATCCTCTCTAGGGCAAACTGGGAGGTTTTTTTATGGCTAAAAATAAACGGAACGAAAAATTAATCGTGAAAATAAACGGACTGACAAAGCATTATGGAGATAAAGCGGTTTTCGAGAATGTCAGTTTTGACATCAGAGCAGGTGATCGTGCCGGTCTGGCAGGCTATAACGGTACGGGGAAAACAACACTTGCGAATTTGCTGTTTGGTGCACTCGAGCCTGACAAAGGCAGCATTACAAGGAAAGCCGATCTTAAAATTGGCTATTTGCTGCAGTCAGTAGACTATTCGGTGCAGCATTTTAAAGACGCATTGAACAGCCAAGGGGATCAAGCGATGCTTGAAGCAGCAGGCAGGCTTGGACTTCAAAAGGTGGCTGACTGGGAAGAGGAGCGGCTCCTGCATTTGAGCGGGGGAGAAAAGCTGAAGCTTGCTCTTGCTCAGGTCATTTCATCAAATCCGGACCTGCTGATTCTGGATGAACCGACCAATCATCTTGATTATCATGGCATTGAATGGCTGGCAGACTGGCTCCAAACATTCAAGGGAGCAGTACTGATCATATCCCACGACAGGCATTTTCTGGACCGGACCGTTTCACACATTTTTGAACTCCACAACAAAAAGCTAAAGGAGTTTAAAGGAAATTATACGGCGTACAGACAGGAAAAAAAGCGGCAGCTTGAGGAGCAAAAGCACGATTATGAAGAGCAGCAGCGTCATAAGGCGAAAATTGAGGGGCAAATGGAGAACCTGCGCAGCTGGTCTGAAAAGGCACACCGGAACTCAACAAAACAGGGAAGTCTGTCTGAGCGCAGGCAAATGGGCTACAAAGAATATCACCGGGCAAAAGCAAAAAAAATGGATGTGCAGGTGCGTTCTAAAATGAAAAGGCTGGAAGCCGAGCTTGTAAAAAATAAAGTTGAAAAGCCTCTTGAGGAAGCTGTTGTACAGTTTGAATTTGACGCTGCCGGAAAGAGGGGAAAACGGATTTTTGAAGCAAAAGGACTTCAAAAATCATTCGACGGCCGCACTCTGATTGAAAGCAGCCATTTTTACGTCAAACATGGAGAAAGAATAGGGGTCATCGGGAGGAACGGTGCAGGAAAGACGACTCTCATACGAATACTTCAAGGAATTGAAGTGTTGTCCGGTGGAGAATTATGGAAGAGCCCCACATTGAAAATCGCCTGTCTGAGCCAGGATGTGGGCGACTTAAATGCGGATGAAAGTGTCCTGGATGCCATGCATGCAGTCGGCAGGGATAAGTTGCTAGAAGCGAGAACACTTCTTGCCAATATGGGGCTTAAAGAAGAGAAAATCAATCAGAAGATTGACTGCTTGAGTCTTGGTGAGAGAACCAGAGTCAAACTGGCCGGGCTCATCTTACACGAATACGATTGTCTGATCCTGGATGAACCGACGAACCATCTCGATCTGCCAAGCAGGGAGCAGCTGGAGGAAACGCTGAGTCAGTTTGAAGGAACCCTCATCATCATCTCCCACGACAGATATTTTGTTGAAAAACTGTGCGATAAACTGCTGGTTTTTGAGAACGGCAGCATTAGAAGAGCTGATATGAGAATCGGTGAGTATTATTCAGCATTAAAGAATGGAAATACAGTAACTAATGACGATGAGGAAGAACTGCTGAAAGTGAATAACCGTCTGACAGCAGTCATAGGCAAGCTTAGCCTTATAAACAGGGATCATCCTGAATTCCAGGAATATGATAATGAATTTGCAAGGCTTATCCGCGAGAAAAATCTTCTTGAGAAACGCAAAAAAAGCTGAGACGGAATTCCGTCTCAGCTTTTTTGGCTCCAGCGAGTTGTTTATTTTACTGCTTCAATGATCTGTACTTGAAGACTGCCGCTTGTGAGGTCTGTCATAGTCTTAATAATGACTGGATGGTCTTTGCTGTTCATAAACTTAAAATCATATCCGCCCCATGAAACGGTAGCATCCTTATTTATAGGAACATAGCCGACTTCTTTGGAATGGTGGTGAAGTTCAATGATTTCAAGTCCTGCCTGAGCCACTGCGTTGTACAGAGTGCTGGAAGTCTGGCATATTCCTCCGCCGATGCCCTCGACAAATTCTTTATTGACGATCTCCATTGCTTTTTGGTATCCGCGTGCAGGAGTCCGTTCGCCGACTGTCTGATTAAAAGCAAATCTGTCTCCGGGGCCAAGTACAATCTGGTCGATCGCATTTGCAGACAAAGCGATATTCATGCTCCTGCCCTTTACTGTAGAATTAAATGTCGTTCTGTAGGTTCCAATCACTTTCTGAGAAGCACCGGTCAATGATTCTGCCGTAACGTTTGGTGATGTTTCTGTGATCGGAAGGATAATATCCCTGTCAAAAGCAGGCAGCGACATCAGCTGCTGGAGCAATGCTTTTTCATCCAGAATTACTCTGCTTTGACCAGGTTCTAGCTTGCCGTTTCTTATCTTTGAAGGTGTCATTGGCCTGTCATACTGTCCGGCAAGCTCTTTCACAAGCTTTTGCATATTTTCTGCGTGGGCTGCTTTATCTGACAGAGGAGCAGCTTCAATGGTTTTGACCGCTTTGCCGTCTCTTGGATCGATTAAGGCAAACTCCCGGCTGATTTCAGCAGCTTTTGCCGAGACCGCTTTGGCGCTGACGGCATTTTTAGCTGTCAGCAGCACCTCTTTTTCTCCCAATCCGCATCCGCTTAAACCTGCAACAATACATACAGCAATTAAAAAGCGTTTAATGGTGTTCTCCCCCAGTTATCTATCATTTATTGTGAATCATACAATAGATAAGACGAAAAGGAAAGAGATAAAGTTTCAAAAATTTGGAGAAAAAAAGAATATTTTGCTAAGGTTGAATTTCATAGTATTAGCTGATAAAATAAAAAAGAAGGAACGTATGTTCTGTTTTTAACGAGAAAAAGAACCGCTCAGGGAGCGGTCCATTTCCGGTTATTTAGAGACTTTTTGAAGTTTATGAATAACCTGCAGAGATCTTCCTGTTCCAATCGCCACAGATTCCAGAGGGTTTGGTGCAAGGTGAACAGGAACGACAATCTCTTCGCTCAGCCACTCCTGCATGCCTTTCATTAAAGCCCCTCCTCCTGTCAGAATCACACCGCGGTCTACGATATCACCGCTCAGCTCAGGCGGGCAGTCTTCAAGAGTAGCGCGTATCGCTTCAAGAATGTGAAGCAGGGATTCTCTCATCGCGTTTTGCATTTCTGCAGATGACAGTGTAATCGTTTTTGGAAGTCCTGTCACAAGATCACGGCCTCTGACATCCATATGAAGCTCTTCATGTTTGACCAGGGCATAGCCGATTTCCATTTTAATGTTCTCTGCTGTGCGTTCGCCAATCAGCAGGTTGTAATTTTTGCGGACGTAGCCGATAATATCTTCATCAAGCTGATCGCCTCCGATTCTGATAGAGTGGCACGATACGACACCGCCGAATGAAATAATGGCAACTTCAGTCGTACCGCCGCCGATATCAACAATCACATTTGCGATCGGTTCATCAACAGGCAGATCAGCGCCAATTGCAGCAGCAACCGGCTCTTCAATTAAATGAACAATTTTTGCGCCTGAATTCTTAACAGCATCGTGGATGGCGCGGCGCTCAACGCTTGTAGCGCCAGAAGGCGTGCACACGACAACAGTTGGTTTTCTGATTGAAAATCCAAGTTTCTTCGACGCTTTTTTCATGATCTGCTTAAGCATTTCGGTGGTTACATCATAATCGGCAATGACACCGTCTTTAAGAGGGCGTACAGCCACTATTTTACCAGGCGTTTTGCCGATCATGCTTTTTGCTTCCGTGCCGACGGCGAGTACATTTTTTGTAACAGTATCAATCGCCACTACGGACGGTTCATTTAGAGCAATTCCTTTATCCTTGCTGTAGACAAGAATGTTTGCTGTGCCTAAATCAATTCCAATTTCAGAAGTAGAAAACATTTATCTTCACCCAATCCTCATAGATTTCGAGTCTTTCATAAGTATTCTGCAAAGAGTGTCGATTTATGGGGGCAGGATCAACTATTTCCTCATGAATTTTTTCGGTTTTTAAGGGCATACAAAGGAAAGGACCGAAAAAGGAAGTGAATGTAAGTGGAAATAAAGTTCTGCCGACACTCTTTTGTTGTGAAAACAAGCATTGTCCTTCCGTCAGATACAAATAACTACGGGACGTTATTTGGAGGAAGGCTGATGTCGTATATCGACGATGTTGCAGCAATAGCAGCAATCAGGCATGCTAGGACGCCGGTCGTCACAGCGTCCACAGATTCTGTTGATTTTCTTCATCCTATTTATGAAGGGAATTCAGTCTGTCTTGAAGCATTTGTGACGTATACAGGAAGAACGTCAATGGAAGTATTTGTGAAAGTCATTTCCGAAGATCTCCTGAACGGCAACAGAAACCTTTGCGCCATGTCGTTTTTAACGATGGTTGCCGTAGACAAACATAACAAGCCCACACCTGTCCCGCAGGTGGTGCCTGAATCAGAAACAGAAAAAATGCTGCATGACTCCGCACTGAAGCGGGCAGCAATCAGAAAAAAACGCAAAGAAGAAGCTGCTGGCATGGCAGCTGCATTTGGAACGGACTATCCGTGGTGCTGAAGCGAAAGCTGCAGGACCACGCGGTTTTTTTCAGGAAATCAACAATATGTTCCCTGAGATAGATTTTAAGTAAACTTGCTTTATATATTGTTTGTTCCAATACTTAGAGTTTAGCATGCATGCACCGCTTAAATGAACAAGAACAAACTTCCAGGAGGATGGATTCAGAGATGAAAGAGCTTTGTATCATACCGTGCGGAAACAGGAAAATATGGGATAAGGAGCCGGATATTGGCGAAGTGGAGGCAAAATACGCCTATACAGGAACGTTTCATTTGCTTTGCAGACAGTATGCAGATCTTTTCTATCATGATCAATGGGTGATTCTGTCGGCTAAACACGGTTTCCTGCTGCCGGAGGATCCAGTGCATGGTCCATATAACCTTTCTTTCAGCATGAAATCAGACGAGATTATGAAACTGGAAGACTTAAAGAAGCAGGCAGCCGAAAAAAATCTGATGCAGTATGAGCGCCAAGTAGTCCTTGGCGGAAAAAAATTCAGACCTATAGCAGATTCGGTGTTTGAAGGGGAAGCTGTTTTTCCTTTAAGCGGGTGCAAGGGGATCGGCTATATGCAGCAAAAACTGAAAAAAGCCATTGCTGAAAAAAGAAGGATTCACTGCTGAACTGCCGGTTCAGTCAGAATATACCGGCAATTGAGAAAATGGTATACTGAAGAAAATCAGCCGTGAAAGGAGAAAAAGGAACATAATGAAAGTAAGCTTGTTTGTTTATGGAACACTCCGGCACGGAGAAAGCAATTTTACATATATGAAAGAGGCCTCGTGCAAAGCTGAACAGGCTCGGACGTCAGGAAAGCTTTATGACACGGGGGAAGGATATCCTGCAATGACAGCTGAATCCGGAGCTGTTTATGGGGAGCTGTATGTACTGGACAAAGAAAATCTGGAACGCATCCATGAGTTGGAGGGGTACTTTGCCGAAAACCACCAGAATAACTTATTTGACCTTAAAGAAGTCACTGTTATGACGGATACTGGAGAATTCCACGCTCTTACCTATGTAATGAACGAAAGCAGAACAAACGGGATGAAACAGATTGAGAGCGGCGACTGGAAAGAATATTTGTTTGCTTCCGAATTGCCAGAAGAAACGCTGTACTTTGCTTATGGGTCCTGCATGGATACAGAACGCTTCAAACTTGCAGGAGTCGATCATCACTTTTCTGAAGTGATAGGGGCAGGGAAAACAGAGCGATATTCGGTGAAATTCACTATTTCCGTAAATGACGGCGGACGTGCAGATCTTGTTGAGGAACACGGGGGAGCGGAAGGAATTCTGTACAGAGTTTCCAAAGAAGCTGTCGAGTATCTTTATGTGAGAGAAGGCGTAGGAACAGGCATGTACCGCCCTGCATTTATCGGAGTAAAGGTAAATGGCCGTGAATACAAGCAGTGTCTGACTTTTACAGTCATCGACAAGAAAGAAGAGTTTCGGCCGCCTGGTCATTATTCGTCAGAGATATTAAAAGGTGCTGAGGGACGACTAAGTCCAGAATATGTGAAGCAAATAAAACGCTATATGGATGAGCTACCCGAAATGTAGGATTTCATTCTGCGGATAAGGCCGCCTGGATGGCGCTTGCCATTTTGATTTTTTGGGTTTAAAGTTATGGTAACATTTATTTGCAAAATGATAGCTGGAGGAAGTACATATGAAAAAAGATTTTGCAGTTATCGGCCTTGGACGCTTTGGCGGCAGCATTTGCCGTGAGCTCAGTGAAGAAGGCATGGAAGTAATGGCGATTGATCTTGATGAAGATAAAGTGAACGAATTTGCCAACATCGCGTCACATGCTGTTGTAGGGGATACAACAGATGAGGCAGTACTTAAAAGCCTTGGTATCCGAAACTTTGATCATGTCATTGTTGCGATTGGGGATAATATCCAGTCGAGCATCCTCACCACTCTGATGCTTAAGGAGCTGGGAGTAAAGTTCATTACGGTCAAAGCCCAGAATGATTATCACGAAAAGGTGCTTTCAAAAATAGGCGCCGATCAGATTGTCCATCCAGAGCGGGATATGGGTAGACGGATTGCCCATAATCTTATTTCAAACAATGTGCTTGATTATCTTGAGCTTTCAGATGAACACAGCATCGTTGAGATTGTGGCTAACAGCAAGCTTGATGGAAACACGCTGATTGATCTTGATATTCGTGCAAAATACGGGATTAACATTGTTGCCATTAAAAGAGATAAAGAAATTTTCGTATCTCCCCAGGCCGATGAAATTATCCAAAAAGGCGATATTCTGATTGTCATAGGTGCAGATACAGATATAGACCGGTTTGAAAAGCGGGTTTTGGAAGCTTAAAAAAGACACATTGCGTGTCTTTTTTTCATATGACATGCCTCGTCTGTCCGTTTGTACTTTTGGAAAAGTGGCATACTTGATAATGTATACATGCTGGATTCCAGCTGGGCGGTCGGCTGAGCCCCTGTCTCTTTTCTTTTGAAGCAAAGGAAGGGGGTGATGCCCGGATGACAGTCTTTGAAAGCTTGACGTTAGCTATCTCTTTCGCCACGCTTATCATTGCCATCCTGTCATTTGACCATAAAAAATAGACCCCCGGCTGTTCGGCTGCAGGCGAGGTCTGGAATGTTCTTTGACTGTTTCTTTCAGGCCGGCCCCAGATTCGGGACCCTTGTATGCAGGCCGCAGGCTGTCAAGCACCTGCGGCTTTATTTATTGCCTTCCTTTTATAGCCTTCCTCAGAAAGAGCTTTTCTATAAGCAGAAAAAAAGATTGACTGCAAGGCTGATGTGCCTTAGTATATGAAACTAATTAAACATCTTTTCTCGTATAATTTTGGAAATAAGGTCCAAAAGTTTCTACCGAACTGCCGTAAAAAGTTTGACTGCGGGGATTATATTAGAACAGGCGCAAACACATGCGTCTTTCTTTTGCATCCTCTTCGCAAGCCTATAAAAGCGAGGGGTTTTTTTATGACTGAAAAAGAAGAATTGAAATACAAGATCCGGGCTGCATCAAAAAAAGAAAAAGCAGAGCTTGTTTTTAAAAATGCCCGTATCGTGGATGTGTTTAATTTGGACATCATCCAGGGCGATGTCGCCGTTTCAGCGGGGAAAATAGTCGGCATCGGCGATTATGAGGGGCATGATGAGATCGATGCATCAGACAAATTTATCTGTCCCGGCCTGATTGACGGTCATGTCCACATTGAATCCTCCATGGTTCCTCCTCACGAATTTGCTGAAGCTGTGCTTCCGCACGGAGTAACTGCCGTGATAGCAGATCCTCATGAAATTGCCAATGTTTCGGGGGTGAATGGCATTCAGTACATGCTTGACAGCTCAGAGGGCATACCGCTTGATGTTTTCATTATGCTTCCATCCTGTGTTCCGGCAACAAGCTTTGAGCATTCAGGTGCAAGACTTGAAGCAGAGGACCTCCAGCCTTTTTTTCTGCATGAACGTGTCATTGGCCTTGCGGAAGTGATGGACTATGTAGCTGTAAGTAACACGTCAGACAGTATGATGGATAAGCTTGAAATGGCGCTGAAGCATTCCAGCTTGCTTGACGGCCATATGGCGGGGCTCCCTTCGGATATGGCCAATGTTTACAGATCGGCCGGAATAAGTACGGATCACGAAGTGACGACTGCCCAAGAGGCAATACAACGCGTGCAGCGGGGAATGTATGTGCAGATCAGGCAAGGGTCTGCGGCTAAAGACTTTAACCGGGTTATTAGGGCGGTCAATCAGAAGAATGCCCGCAGATTTTTATTCTGCACAGATGATAAACACCTTGATGATCTTGTAAAAGAGGGAAGTGTGGACCATCATATCAGACTTGCAGTTAAACATGGTATACATCCTGTAACAGCCATTGGGATGGCGACTTTGAATGCTGCAGAATGTTACGGGCTTAAAAGCAAGGGTGCTGTAGCGCCAGGATATGATGCAGATCTTGTACTCGTAGATGATTTAAGCAGTTTTAAAGTTGATTCAGTTTATAAGCGAGGGGTGCTAACCGCAGCCAATGGAAAAACGGTGAAAACCGCAGATCGAAGAAAGGTTCCCGGCATGCTGCTGGATTCTGTTGTTCTTCCTGAAATCGATTCCTCCATGCTTGCTGTCCGTGCAGACGAAAATCAGCTGATGACTATAATTGAAGCTGTGCCCAATCAGCTCATCACGCGAAGGGCTGAGGAGTGCGTCAATACGGAAGGAGGATTTTTTGTTCCATCCGCAGATCTTGGGCACGTAAAGCTGATCATGGCTGAACGTCATAAAGGAACCGGGCTGATCGGCAAAGGAATTCTGAAAGGGTTCCCGATGAAGCGCGGCGCCATAGCAACGACGATTGCACATGACTCTCACAACCTCATTGCTGCCGGCATGAGTGATGAGGATCTCATCCACGCTGCAGCAGCAATCAAGGAAATGGGGGGAGGACTTGCCGTTGCGGCTGACGGGAAAATCCTCGCAAAGCTTCCTCTTCCTGTATCCGGTCTGCTGTCAGATCAGCCTTATGAAAAAGTTCTTGATGGCCTGCAAAAGATTCATGATGCTCTTGCTGTAACCGGCCTTCCGGACAGCTTTAATCCGTTTCTGACATTGTCGTTTCTCGGCCTTCCGGTTATTCCGGAGCTGAAAATAACGTGCGAAGGCATATTTGATGTTGCTGAATTCAGACATATATAACAGAAAAAACCGGTCCCAGAAATTTCTGGGACCGGTTTTTTAAAATGTATGTAAGAATGCAATGCTGCTCTAATTTTCAAACTGAGTCTTTCTGTCGATCTGCAAAAGAGTGACCGCCTTTTTAGTGGCAGGGCTGATCACGTCCGCCTTTACACCTTTTTCTTTTAAACGCTGTACAAATTTTTCAAGAGAGGATGGCTTTTTCATCGCTTAGGCACTACCTTTCTGAATCTAAAAGTACTTGACTGAACGGTCAGTTCATTATACCCCAAATGACACTCAGCTTCAAGATGGTTTAAGGAGGAGAATGTGCCGGTAAAAGCATAACTTCGGAGAATGAAAAAGACTGCCGTTAGCAGGGCAGTCTTCTTCAAAAAATATAAGATGGTGCGTCCGGGAAGAATCCCGGCTTGCAGCATTCTAGATTAAACCTCCATGATAATCGGCAGGATCATCGGGCGGCGTTTTGTTTTTTCATACAGGAACGGTGCAAGTGTGTCTGTAATTTCATTTTTGATTTCAGACCACTGGCTTGTGCGGCGTTCCATCACTTTATTCAAGTGTTTTGTAATCAGAACCTGGGCGTCATTGATCAGGTCGCCGGATTCTCTCATATAGACAAATCCGCGTGAAATGATGTCTGGACCGGCTGAAATTTTAAATTCTTTCATATTAATGCTTACGACTACAATGACAAGTCCTTCTTCTGAAAGAATGCGGCGGTCTCTGAGAACGATGTTTCCGATGTCGCCAATTCCGCTGCCGTCAATGTAAACAGATCCTGAAGGGATTTTGCCTGCTACGGACACTTCGCGGTCGCTTAATGCAAGCACTTCGCCGTTATCCATGATAAAGCAGTTTTCTGCAGCTACTCCGCAATCCTTTGCGAGCTTGGAGTGCATAATCTGCATGCGGTATTCACCGTGAATTGGCATAAAGTATTCAGGTTTCATAAGGCGCAGCATCAGCTTTTGTTCTTCCTGGCCGCCGTGGCCTGAAGTATGAACGTCGCTCAATGAACCGTGAATGACTTCTGCTCCTGCACGGTAGAGCTGGTTAATGGTCCGGCTTACGCTGATTGTGTTGCCCGGAATCGGCGAAGATGAGAAAACAACAGTGTCGCCAGGAATAATCTGAATCTGGCGGTGTGTTCCGTTCGCGATGCGGGAAAGAGCAGCCATCGGTTCACCCTGGCTTCCTGTGCAGAGAATGGTCACTCTGTTTGCAGGAAGGCGGTTAATTTCATGAGGCTCAACAAATGTATCTTTCGGACACTGAATGTAGCCAAGATCCTGACCAATTGTAATGGCAGATTCCATGCTACGGCCAAATACGGCAATTTTTCTGCCATGCTGAACCGCAGCTTCTACTACCTGCTGGAGCCTGTGAATGTTGGATGCAAAGGTAGCGAAAATGACGCGTCCGTCGACTTTCCGGAAAATTTCCTGGATGCTTTCCCCAACGCGGCGCTCTGACATTGTGAAATGGGGAATTTCGCTGTTTGTGCTGTCTGATAACAGGCACAGTACGCCTTCTTTGCCGATCTCAGCCATTTTCGTCAAGTTGGCAGGTTCGCCGACAGGTGTGAAATCGAATTTAAAGTCTCCTGTATGGACGATATTTCCCGGCGGTGTTTTGACAACGATTCCATAAGAATCCGGAATGCTGTGAGTAGTGCGGAAGAATGTTACAGACGTTTTTCTGAACTTAATAATGTCATCTTCTTTAATTTCGATGAGTTTAGCCTGGCGAAGCAAACCGTGCTCTTCTAATTTGTTGCGGATAAGTCCGAGGGCAAGCTTACCTCCGTAGATCGGAATGTTCACTTGCTTTAAAAGGTAGGGAATTCCTCCAATATGATCTTCGTGGCCGTGCGTGATGAAAAGCCCCTTAATTTTATCCTCGTTTTTTACTAAGTACGTATAATCGGGTATAACATAATCAATTCCAAGCAGTTCCTCTTCAGGAAACTTAATGCCCGCATCAATCATGATGATCTCATCCTGGAACTGGACACCGTACGTGTTTTTCCCGATTTCTCCAAGTCCACCAAGAGCAAAAACCGCTACCTGGTCATTTTTAACAAATTTCATAAAATCAAATCTCCAATACTTTAAAGTTTTCGTTTTGTTTTTCGTATTCTAAGTAAGCACCTTCAACAGATTGAACAAATTCAATGTTGTGATTGCGTTCCTTCAGTTTATTGCGTGCATCGCCTTCTGTTTTAGCTTCAATATAAAGGGTTTTTGTTTTTTCGCGAACAGGAACCTCTCCGAGTTTTTCCTGAAAATAAACTTTGTATAACATTGCCAAATCTCTCCTTAACTGCCGTATGTTAGACTAACTTGTTCTATTATATTCGATAATGGCCTCTAAGCCAACCCTCACCCGGTCCCGGGGCGTTTTTGGAGGAAAGAAAAAACCTTTCTGCGGGCAGAAAGGTTTCATTACGCTATTGATTTTCTGCCGAGAATGCTATTCCATTGAGAACGCAATCTGCGTCTGAGTTTTTTCATCATTATGTCCCACACTCCCATCTTGTCCAATTTTCGGATTGTTTACCGTTCGAATCTGCCAGACTTAGTATATGTGAATATCGGAAAAGATAACATGGGTATTTATGGAAGGGGGGCTGCGGCAAAAAATGCAGGTGTTTTGGTTGTGGCTGCATTTATTTTCCGCTATGATGAGTCATGTAAAAGCTGTCCAAATTAAGTACAAGTAAGGAGACCTATACTATGACAGGTAACGTAATCTTTTTTGATATAGACGGAACATTGCTTAATCATGATAAGGAAATTCCTGATTCAACAAGAAAAGCGGTAGAGGATGTGAAAAAAGCGGGACACCATGTTGCGATTGCAACAGGAAGAGCCCCGTTCATGTTTGAAGACCTTCGCCGCGAGCTTGGAATCGATTCCTTTGTCAGCTTCAACGGACAATATGTTGTTTTCGAAGGTGAAGTGATTTATAAAAACCCGCTTCATACAGAACGTCTGGAAGAATTATATGAATACGCAAAAACTTCGAATCATCCGCTTGTCTTTATGAGCAATGAAACGATGATGTCAACAGAAACAGATCACCCTTACATACATGAAAGCATGGGAAGCCTGAAATTCATGCACCCAGAGCATGATCCGGAATTCTACCGGAATCGTGAGATTTATCAGACGCTGCTGTTCTGCAAAGAAGGCGAAGAAGAGGCTTATAAAAAATACGAGGATTTTCACATCATCCGCTGGCATGAACTTGCAACAGATATTCTTCCATTTGGCGGATCAAAGGCAGAGGGGATCAAAAAGCTTATCGAACGCCTAAATATCAGCAAAGAAAATGTATATGCATTTGGTGACGGGCTGAATGACCTTGAAATGATTAAATTTGCAGGAACCGGCGTGGCTATGGGGAATGCGGTTTCCGAACTCAAAGAAATTGCAGATGAAATCACAACGAGTGTAGATGAAGACGGTATTTTGAACGGCTTGAAGAAAACCGGTCTTCTATAAGAAAAAACCTGTCTGCAGAGCAGACAGGTTTTTACGTGCTTACTTTTACCGTTCGATTGCAATGGCGCCTTCAGGTTCTTGCAAAGGGTCTTCACTGCTGATGTGATCGTAGAACATCACACCGTTTAAATGGTCAATTTCGTGCTGAAAGACGATGGCAAGCAGCCCGCGAAGTCTGAGGTCTACATTTTCTCCTTCAAGGGATACGGCTTTTACCCGGATTCTCGCATAGCGCGGAACATATCCCGGAACAGGTCTGTCAACTGAGAGACAGCCCTCTCCGCTTGTTAAATAACTTTTCTCAACTGAATGACTTACAATTTTAGGATTGAACAGAGCGTAACTGTGCAATTGGCCCTTTTCATCTGTTAACCGGATGGCAATCATCCGTTTGGAGACATTTATTTGAGGGGCTGCAAGGCCAATCCCGGGTCTCAGGCCGTATTTTTCAATCATCTCGGGATTCTGGCTGTTCTGGACATATTCAAGCAGCTCCTGCAGCGTTTTTTTATCTTCATCAGAAGGCGGCATCGGCACTTCTTCTGCAGCTTTACGCAAGGTTGGATGACCTTCCCTGATAATATCCTCCGTAGTAATCACCCGGACTCACACTCCTTTTCCTGCTGAATTATCTTACTAAGTATAATGGAACTTGGATCAAACGAAAAGTCCTGCTTGTCCACCAGTATCATTTTTGGATGCGGCGGCCCACATCGAATGTGGGCTCTGCTGCCGCAAGCCATTTTTAGCAATGACCTACAAACGCTGCTCCTACGATAATTAATAGAATAAACAATACAACAATCAGAGCAAACGTGCGTCCATAACCAGGATAGCCGCAGCCGCCATAACCGTATCCAGGATAACCGTACATGAGAAAACCTCCTTTAAATGTGACGCTTTACCCTCAGCAGCCTGTGCATCAGCCTTCAGCGTCTAATATAACCTATGTTTTTTGGTTGAATGTGTATAGACGATAGCCCAGTTCCCCAAAAAATGAATGTCATTTTTCAGATGCCGGAGTTTTAAAACAAATAAAAATATTGTAAAAATACCCAGAACCTTTTATAGTAAATATGTTGAATGGGTTAGGGGGACTCGCGGTGAAAAAAATGGTTGCAGCTTCTGCAGTGCTGCTTGCCGGAGCATTATTCCTGGCAGGTTGCAGCGGTACTTCTGCAGAGGAAGAAATGTATAATGCTCTTGAGAAAGCCGTTTCGGCGGAAAGTTCATTCGAAGATCAGCAGGAGCCATTGGTGGAACTTGAGAAAAAAGAAAACGAACTTTACGAAGAAATCATTTCACTCGGCATGAAAGAGTATGAAAAAATCGTCTCACTTTCTGAAGAAGCACTTTCTGTCGTTGAAGAAAGAGAGAAAAGAGCCGAAGATGAAAAAGAGAGCATCATGGATTCGAAAGAAGAATTCAAAGCAGTTGAGGACATTTCAAAGAACCTGGATGATCAGGCTCTGAAAAGCAAAGCTTCTGACCTGCAAAAATTGATGCAGCAGCGCTACGACGCTTACGATGCACTTTCTGCAGCTTATAATGAAGCGATCGCTCTTGATAAAGAGCTGTATCAGCTTTTTCAGAAAAAAGATCTGAAGCTTGAGGAACTGGAAGCGAAAATCACGGAAATTAACAGCAGCTACGAAAAAGTGGCGGCTCTGAATAAAGAATTCAACGATTTTACTAAAAAGTACAACAAGGCTAAGATGGATTTTTACAAAAAAGCCGGAATTGAAGTCGAGCAGTCAGATGCCAAAGGCAAAACGTCATAATGGAGTTCAGTGAATGCAGGGAGCAGCCGCCCCTGCATTTTTTGTATGCTGACGAAGGATATGTCTGGAACTGCAAAAAGAGACAATGCTGTATCGATTTTTATAGTACAGAATATCAAATAGTTATAGTACAGATTGATTAAAAGGGAATAAAAGTAAAATGAAAAGCAGCAAAAAGGTTGAAAGAATATCAGTATAAATCAATTGACGTATACATTTTTAATGGTGTACACTAAAACATGTTGAAATGAATTGTATTAATTTTTTTCTTCCCTTTAATTAGTACAGATTTTTGTACTGTCCAATACATAGAGAACGTTTCGGCATTCTCTAAAGTGGTATAAAGATATGTAGAGTGAAGCCTAAAATAATGTGTCATAAGATGTCATTTTGGGAAGGCTAATGCTGTATGTGTCATATAATCAAGAATTATTTTTTATTAGAGAAAGGACAGGTGACTTAGATGGCTGCTAAAACGAAAAATGCTGTAGTTGACAGCAAAAAGCAATTTGAAGGAATTGCAAAGCAGTTTGAAACGTTCCAAATTCTGAATGAGCAGGGCGAGGTAGTAAATGAAGCTGCAATGCCGGACTTGTCAGATGACCAATTAAAAGAATTAATGCGCCGTATGGTGTATACGCGTATTTTGGACCAGCGCTCAATTTCATTGAACCGCCAGGGCCGTTTAGGATTTTATGCACCGACAGCAGGACAGGAAGCTTCACAGATCGCTTCTCATTTTGCACTTGAAAAAGAAGATTTCGTTCTTCCTGGATACCGTGATGTGCCTCAGATTATCTGGCACGGACTTCCTTTATACCAAGCATTCCTTTTCTCACGCGGACATTTCCACGGAAACCAGTTCCCTGAGGATGTAAATGCATTATCTCCTCAAATTATCATCGGTGCTCAAATCATCCAGACAGCGGGTGTTGCACTTGGACTTAAAAAGAAAGATAAAAAAGCTGTTGCAATCACTTACACTGGTGACGGCGGAGCATCTCAGGGCGATTTCTACGAAGGAATCAACTTTGCAGGCGCTTATAAAGCACCGGCTATCTTCGTTGTGCAAAACAACCGTTTTGCGATCTCAACTCCGGTTGAAAAACAATCAGCTGCACAGACAATCGCTCAAAAAGCGGCTGCTGCAGGTATCGTAGGTATTCAAGTTGACGGCATGGATGCACTTGCTGTATACGCTGCTGTGCGTGATGCACGCGAGCGCGCTGTAAACGGCGAAGGCCCGACACTTGTTGAAACACTTACTTACCGCTATGGCCCGCATACAATGGCCGGCGATGATCCGACACGCTACCGCACAAAAGAGCTTGACACCGAGTGGGAAGAAAAAGATCCTCTTGTACGCTTCCGCAAATTCCTTGAAACAAAAGGCATCTGGAGCGAAGAAGAAGAGAACAAAGTGATCGAACAGGCTAAAGAAGATATTAAAGAAGCGATTAAAAAAGCGGATGAATATCCAAAACAAAAAGTAACAGATCTAATGGATATCATGTATGAAGAAATGCCATTCAATCTGAAAGAGCAATATGAAATCTACAAAGCAAAGGAGTCGAAGTAAGCCATGGCTCAAATGACAATGATTCAAGCAATTACGGATGCTCTCCGCACAGAACTTAAAAACGATTCAAACGTTCTTCTATTCGGAGAAGACGTTGGCGTAAACGGAGGAGTATTCCGTGCTACAGAAGGACTTCAAAAAGAATTTGGCGAAGACCGCGTGTTTGACACGCCGCTTGCTGAATCAGGAATCGGCGGTCTTGCAATCGGACTTGGCCTGACAGGTTTCCGTCCGGTTGCTGAAATCCAGTTCTTCGGTTTCGTTTACGAAGTAATGGATTCCATCTCAGGACAAATGGCACGTATGCGCTACCGTTCAGGCGGCCGCTGGAATTCTCCAGTAACAATCCGTTCACCGTTTGGCGGAGGCGTTCATACTCCTGAGATGCATGCTGACAGCTTAGAGGGTCTTATGGCGCAACAGCCTGGTGTGAAGGTTGTTATTCCTTCAACTCCATACGATGCCAAAGGACTTTTAATCTCTGCTATCCGCGACAACGACCCAGTCGTTTTCCTTGAGCACATGAAACTTTACCGTTCATTCCGCCAGGAAGTTCCGGAAGAAGAGTACACAATTGAAATCGGCAAAGCAGAAGTGAAGCGCGAAGGTTCAGACCTTTCAATCATCACTTACGGAGCAATGGTTCATGAATCTTTAAAAGCGGCTGAAGAGCTTGAAAAAGAAGGCGTTTCTGCAGAAGTTATCGACCTTCGCACAATCAGCCCGATTGATATTGACGCAATTATTGCATCTGTTGAAAAAACAGGACGTGCAATTGTTGTACAGGAAGCTCAAAAGCAAGCCGGCATTGCAGCTAACGTAGTGGCTGAAATCAACGACCGCGCTATCTTAAGCCTTGAAGCACCTGTGCTTCGCGTAGCAGCTCCTGACACTGTTTTCCCATTCTCTCAAGCAGAGGGAGTATGGCTTCCTAACTTCAAGGATGTCATTGAAACAGCTAAAAAAGTAATGAATTTCTAATTATACATTTATGAAAAGAAATCAGTTGGTCCGGGCAGAGTGTTATTGTTTCATGATGGAGCGCATCGAAGGCGCAAAAGCATTTGAACGATCAAAGTTCTTCCGAGACCTGACACCTGGTTTCTTTTCCATATGAAAAATAGGAGGTAGTATACCGTGTCTTTCGAATTTAAAATGCCGGATATCGGTGAAGGTATCCACGAAGGTGAGATTGTAAAGTGGTTTATCAAGCCTGGCGATGAAGTAAACGAAGATGATGTTCTGGCTGAGATTCAGAATGATAAAGCAGTCGTAGAAATTCCTTCTCCTGTCAAAGGAAAAGTAATTGAGGTTAAAGTGGAAGAGGGAACTGTTGCTACGGTTGGACAAACTCTTATCACATTTGATGCACCAGGTTACGAAAACCTTAAATTTAAAGGTGACGACCATGGCGATGAGCCTGCTAAAGAAGAGTCTAAAAAAGAGGAAGCTCAAGTTCAGGCTACAGCTGAAGCCGGCCAGGACGTGAAAAAAGAAGAAGCTCCTAAACAGGAAGAAGAAGCAGCAACTGGTGCAGGTGCACAAGATCAGGCTGATGCAGATCCAAACAAGCGTGTAATCGCAATGCCATCAGTACGCAAATACGCTCGTGAAAAAGGCGTTGAAATCCGTCAGGTATCAGGCTCAGGCAAAAACGGCCGCGTAAGCAAAGAAGATATCGACGCATTCCTTGATGGCGGTTCTAAACCTGCTGCTGAAGCTCAGGCTGAAGCTCCGAAGGCAGAAGCTAAAGAAGAAAAAGCAGAGCAAAAAGCACCTGCTAAACAAGCTGTTCCAGAAGGCGACTTCCCTGAAACACGCGAAAAAATGAGCCCGATGCGCAAAGCGATCGCTAAAGCAATGGTTAACTCGAAGCATACAGCTCCTCACGTAACATTGATGGACGAAGTGGACGTAACAAACCTTGTTGCTCACAGAAAACAGTTCAAAGGTGTTGCAGCCGAGCAGGGTATTAAGTTAACATATTTACCGTACGTAGTGAAAGCTCTTACATCAGCGCTTAAGAAATACCCGGTTCTTAATACTTCAATCGATGACAAAACCGAAGAAGTTGTTCAAAAGCATTACTACAACATCGGTATTGCCGCTGACACAGAAAAAGGACTTATGGTTCCTGTTGTTAAAAACGCAGAACGCAAATCAGTCTTTGAAATTTCTGATGAAATTAACGGCCTGGCTACAAAAGCCCGCGACGGTAAACTTTCTGCTGCGGAAATGAAAGGCGCTTCTTGCACGATTACAAACATCGGTTCTGCAGGCGGCCAATGGTTCACTCCGGTTATCAACCACCCAGAGGTTGCGATTCTTGGAATCGGCCGCATCGCTGAAAAAGCAATCGTTGTTGACGGAGAAATTGTTGCTGCTCCAGTACTTGCGCTGTCACTGAGCTTTGACCACCGCATGATTGATGGTGCTACAGCACAAAATGCTCTAAATCACATTAAGCGTTTATTGAACGACCCACAACTTATTCTAATGGAGGCGTAATTCAATGGTAGTAGGAGATTTCCCTATTGAAACAGATACTCTTGTCATTGGTGCGGGACCTGGCGGCTATGTAGCTGCCATCCGCGCTGCACAACTAGGACAAAAAGTAACAATCGTAGAAAAAGCAAACCTTGGCGGCGTTTGCCTTAACGTAGGATGTATTCCTTCAAAAGCTTTAATTGCTGCAGGTCACCGCTTTGAGAATGCCAAGCATTCTGAAGACATGGGAATTAAAGCCGAAAACGTAACAGTTGACTTTACAAAGGTACAGGAATTCAAAGCTGGCGTTGTAAAGAAACTTGTCGGCGGAGTTGAAGGACTTCTTAAAGGAAACAAAGTTGAGATTGTCAGCGGAGAAGCTTACTTTGTTGACAGCGAATCTATTAAAGTAATGGATGACAACTCATCTCAAACGTACAAATTCAAAAACGCAATCATTGCTACTGGATCTCGCCCAATTGAAATTCCAGGATTCAAATACTCTAAAAGAGTGCTTGATTCAACTGGTGCTCTAAGCTTGAACGAAATTCCAAAGAAAATTGTTGTTATCGGTGCAGGCTACATAGGCACTGAGCTTGGAACAGCTTATGCCAACTTTGGTTCTGAAGTTGTCTTCATCGAGGCAATGGATGAAATCCTTATGGGCTTCGAAAAGCAAATGAGTTCTCTTGTTAAGCGTAACCTTAAGAAAAAAGGAAACGTTGAAATCCATACAAAAGCAAAAGCAAAATCTGTTGAAGAAACAGAAAACGGCGTAAAAGTAACCTTTGAAGTGAAAGGCGAAGAGCAGACAGTTGAAGCAGATTACCTTCTTGTAACTGTTGGCCGCCGTGCAAACACTGATGAGCTTGGACTTGAGCAAGTAGGCGTTGAAATGTCAGACCGCGGCGTTATCAAAATTGATAAGCAGTGCCGTACAAGCGTTTCTAACATCTACGCAATCGGTGACATCGTTGAAGGTCCTCCGCTTGCTCATAAAGCTTCATACGAAGGTAAAATTGCTGCTGAAGCAATTGCCGGCGAGCATGCTGAAATCGACTACCTCGGAATTCCTGCTGTTGTATTCTCTGAGCCTGAACTGGCTACAGTTGGATACACTGAAACACAGGCTAAAGAAGAAGGAATCGAAGTTGTTGCAGCGAAGTTCCCATTTGCTGCTAACGGACGTGCTCTTTCTCTTAACGAAACAGACGGTTTCTTGAAACTTGTTACACGTAAAGAAGACGGTCTTGTTATCGGAGCTCAAATCGCAGGTGCGGCTGCTTCTGATATGATTTCAGAGCTAAGCCTTGCAATTGAAGCTGGCATGACTGCAGAAGATATCGCAATGACAATTCATGCGCATCCAACATTGGGAGAAATCACAATGGAAGCTGCTGAAGTTGCAATCGGAAGCCCAATCCACATTATTAAATAATAATCAAACCCCCTGATGGCATCCATCAGGGGGTTTTTTTGCAGAAAAAAAAGACGGTGTGAAATCCGTCTATCGATCTCCGCTGCTGCCTGAAAGAGCTTTTACAACGGGATTAATAATTTCTTCCTTTGTTCCTACGTGGCCTTCAATCTGGAAGAGGACGCGATTATCGTCTACAACCACAAGCGAAGGAAATGTATCAATGTCTACAGGATAGTCTTCATCACTGCTCGTTTCAACAAATTCCAAGTCTTCCACTTCTTCGGGGAAATCCTGTTTCAGATCAATCAGAGCATCAAAATAAACAGATTCCCGGTGTTCATCCTGTTCATCTGAAAAAAACAGCAGCTTTTTATCATCGTCTTCTGGACGCAGCGATTCTGAGGATATATTCAGACTGCAAGATGAAAGAAGAAAAACTGGCATGATGAAGGCGACAATAACCGACTTTGCCATATTGTCCACCCCTTTTAATGAAATGGTCGTAACGGTCCGAACTAAGTCCTACTTCGTACCTATTTTACAGTTTCCGTTAATCTAAATTAATGCTATTTTATCATGTTTTCCGAATATTCCCCTGAATGTTACCTATTTGTTACAAAAATGAAAAATACAATGACAGTTTGTCGCAAAAATTTATAATTTACTTCATAACAAGGTGGAACGGTGAGGCAGCGAGAGGATGCGTACCCTGGAAAACTGAAAAACGATGTGGGAGGGGTAAGAAAGAGAAGAATACGTACCCTCGAAAACTGAAAAACGATGTGAGAGGGTAAGAAAGAGAAGAATGCGTACCCTCCAAAACTGAAATTCGATATGAGAGGGTAAGAAAGAGCAAAGAAAAAAGACACTTTACTCTGTAAAATTAAGGACAAGTGAATGTACCTTTTTATAGGCAGAGAGGATGATCCTCTTTAATGTCAGACAATAAATAAAAAATTAAGTACATCACTTTATGTAGTGGTGTGCTTTTTCGTTTATTTAGGCCTCTAAATGACCTCATTTTACAACAACAACAATTTTATTTTTCTGAATTTTACATAAAATAAAAGTTGTGGTAAAGTGGGAACATACATTCCGAACATAAATTCTAGTTGGGAGGTTATTTTTTGAAAGATTATACAGTAAAGGAAGTTTCAAAACTCTTAGGAAAACACGAAGAAACAATCAAACGATGGATTCGAACAGGCAAATTTCCAAACTCATACAGAAAAAGTGATAAAGAAGGTTGGAGAATTGTTGAATCGGATTTATTAGAACTAAATAAGGGTCTGCCTACCCATAAACCAGAACAACTAGTCGAGAGAATGAATTCTAACGTTGATGAAACAGAGTTAGTTAAACTAGCATATCAAGCTGTCACCCTAACCACTCCAACAAATGAAATCTTATCTATCCTTTCCGTCGTAGGAATAAAACGTACACTAGAGATTCTCCTTATTATGCAGCAATCAGCAACAAAGGTAAAAAACTCTGACGGGTTTATAAGGAAAGCAATCCGTGAAAATTGGACACCAACTTCTGTTCCTGTAAAGTTACAAAAAAGTCAAAGCAAAAGAGTATATGATTTATCACAGCAGGACAGCAGTATTGACTCAGATTTTAATAACCAACCTTATAAGCGTAAGGTACCTTTTTATAATTGGCTTGAAGAATAGGAACCTTTTATTAAACAGTATGAAGGGGGTTTTTATGGGAAGCTACCAGTATTACTACTGCCCCAAAGGAATTGAAAGTCGCTTTGAATTATTGGTCTTTAATGGCGAAAGTGAGCCTTTCCTGCCTTTGACTGAACATTACCACGACTGCATAGGAAGTATAGACAAAAGCTCCGCACTTTCGTATTTGAAATGTCTCCTCCCCTTCTTTAGGTGGTTAGACGAGGTGAGTAACTACCAGGGAAAACGGGTTAAGTGGGATGAACCCCCTGAAGCTATACGAGTGGCTGTGGAGGATTATCTAATGAATGAGATGGGCTGCAAAGTTCGTGATAAGGATAACTTCCGGTTTGTTAACAGGACAAGTATAAGTCCCAATACCGTAAACCGTTTTCTATCAGCATTGAAATCATTCTATAAATCTCTTATTCGATTAAAGCGTTACAACTATATAAATCCTTTGATCGATTCTTATGCGATTTTAGATGAATTTAAAAGCCAGACTGAAGGTGTAAGAAAGGATAAGCCTCGTATGCCATCTGAGGCTGGGACGGAAGATGCCATACAACATAGAAGGATGACTGATTCATATTTTAAGTTAATTAATGAAGAGTGGCAGCCTGAAATTATTGATGATCCTTACCTCCCTTCAAAGGTCTATCAAGCAGGAAAAAAGGTAAACTGGTCACTAAGGGAATTGGTTATATCTCGTATGCTTTTCGAAACCGGAGCAAGAGCATCAGAGGTTATAGAATTAACTATTGGTGATTTTCGCTCGCGTAAAAGTTTTCAAGAAGTAAGCACATTCAATAAAGGGAGCCACGGAAGAAGGGTTAAGTTTCTTAGATTTAGTAAAGATACAGTGAAATTACTGATGCGATATATCAATAATGATCGAATCCAATATGACGAATTCCAACACAATTATGAAGGATTGCCAAATGAAGCTCCAATATTCCTTACGGAACTAGGGACCCCCTTTTCATATGAAGCTTGGTATTACCACTGGAGCAGGGCTATCGATGAATGTGAGATTAAGTTAAATCCTCATAAAACAAGGCACTGGTTTGTTACGACAAGATTACGAGAGATCTATAATACTTCCCAAACAGAAGCTGAAATTAAACAAAGGACAAATGAACTAATCAAGTATATAAAGTGGAAAAATGCGGACACCATAAAAGTTTACGAACATTATTTTGATGAAGAAAAACATCGCGAAGCACACGATCAAATGTTGAACAGTATGTCACAATTAGAAAAAGAGTATATAGAGCAAACGAAAGACAAACGAAAGAAAAAACCTTCTCTAACTGTTATAGAAAATAGCAGTGCAGTTGAAATAATTCCTGAACTACAAGATTTTTTAGATGGATTGGAGTGATAACGCTGACAATCTCAACCCTTAAACCACAATCACCTTTTTACGAGAAATTATTGAACAAAGTTGATAATCAACTTCTTCATTTTTGTGATGCTAGAGGTTTTTTTGTACTGGACAAGATGGATGAAAGATATTTGAAATACTATATTAATAATGTGATAGACAAACCTTGGAACAACAATTTATTTCTTTCTATGCTAGTTTATAGAGAAAAAAATGTAGACGTTAGAACAATTATGATAGTTATCACTGCTATTAACACGCGATTAAGAGATTTGTTTGACTGCTTTCGTTTAATAGAAATGGGTGACTTGAATACTGAAACACATATGTATCAATACTTTAAAGGTTCTGTATTTGAAGAACATACAGACGGTTTAAAGGCGAGTTTTTTGGCTACTTATAGATCTTGTTCTTATGCAACTAAAAAATGGGTTGCAAACAAATGCCCTAAAGAACAACAAGGTTACTTCCAACAATTTATTTTTCAAATGCCTTCTTACGATTCAAGGGATTTTACCTTTACGAAGTCTGCCAAAGAACATACACGAAATACTCGTAAGAGTGAAACGGACGCTATTGTGCCTTTACTACCCCAAATCCGAGCCGAAGGACACTTTCGCTGGAATCAAATAACTAGACTGCGGCAAGCTTTTTTAAAAGCCTGTGAGCAAGGAAAAATGCCTAATGTTATGTTGCCTTTGGAATTTCATTATAATGAACCTGAGCGTGTCGGTGAACGTTTTTATTTTCGCCTGTGGGACAAGGTTGCGTTTGTCCTAAATCATCAAGACAAATTCAATCAACAAACTATTAAAGCAGCAAACAATCGTACTGGTGTATATTCAGAAGAAAAAAATTATTACTTTGTAGAGTTTATTAAAGCAGAAAGATTGGAGGATAATGAAGAAGTTGAGGGGCCTTGGTTCATTGAACTTTTTGAAAAGGATGTAATTGGGCAGTGGTCTCAAAATGCAACCGATGAAGAAATAAAGCAAAAGCGTGAACTGCTTTATTCGTGGGGTTATGGTGGAGATAATTCCAATAGTAATCCTGTACCCTTTTATTCCATTCATAAAGGAATACTTTCACGAAATTCCTTTCTTTCTCTCCATAAAGACAAAGCTGAAGGTGTTTTGTTAGATGTAGAACCTATGTATGCAGCTGCAACCTTCGGTTTATTGGCATTAGATATATGTACTACAACTGGTGCAAGATTAAATGAATTACTGCAAATTAACAACACGAAAGAATGTATCCGTACTGTTAAGGTTGATAAGAAATTACGTTTTGCTTTTTACGCTATTCCTAAAGGTCGTGATGAATTAGAAGCCTTTTATATCAGCGAACAAACAATGAGAATATTACAATCGGTTGGGTTGATGCTAAAAACTCATTATGGCACTGAAAAAATTCCAAGTGTTAAATATCGTGATGATCGAAAACACCTATTCCCTGATGCCAGGCCTTATTTTTTTCAGTATCACAATAATGCATTAAAAAATAATGCGATTTATTCATCTCTTCGTTTTTTATTACACGGTCAGCAAATGGAGACACAGGAAGGAAAAACTGTTGTAGTTAAAACACACCTTTTACGCCACGCATTTGCGACTGATGCCGTCCAGAGACAAAAGTTACCAATAGACATCGTAGCAAAGATATTACACCAAAGAGATGTAGGAATAACCGGTTATTATTCTGAGCCTACACCGAGCCAAGTGGCTCAATCTGTCAGTGATTTACACGATATAATATCTGATTATATAGATATTGATGAAACCGTTTTGCGAAACCCTGAAGAACTTGAAAAAGAACTTGAGGACTATAAAGAAAAAGTTGGCGTCTTCAATAACGTTATTGGCGGAACGTGTGTCACTAATCACGTCTGTCCAATCAAAATGGCGTGTTTAGGCTGTCAAGCAAAAATCCCTCAACCTGAAAAGAAACACGAATTATTAGATGTTATTGAGTTATCGAAAGATATGGAGAAACGATATAGTGAAATGGGTTTAACGATTGAAGTGAAAAAAACAAAAGCGATGCGAAAACACGCACGTACTGAATTAAAGGAAATAGAACTTATTGAAAAGTATAGGGAGGAACAAGAATATGAGCCAGACATTCAATCCGAAAAATGAACCAGTTTGGCTTAAAGATAGTCATCTAAGGCGAAGTAACCGTTCAATAGAGCTTGGTAAACAAGCAATCAATCAGTTGATTAATAAAGGTGAACCTATCACTTATACAGCAATCGCTGAGCAATCAAAAGAAATCGATCCCGAAGGGAAAGGAATTCACCCAAACACCATTCGTACAAATGAACAGTTATATGAGTATTACAAGCAGCATAGTAAAACTCATAAACAGAAAAGGAATAGGAAAAATCCCGTATTTAACCGTTCTATCAACAGTAATGATTGGGGATTTTCTAAAATTAAAACAGGTCGTAATCCTGATAATTTAAAAAGGAAATATATGAAATTAACAAAGGCAGAACTTGTCCAAAGACTTATTCTTACGGAAGAATTTATTGCAGAAAATAATACAAAGTGGGTTGCGAGTTACTTCGAATCGTTTAAGTAGGTGATGCACAGAAAGTATCACCTACTCTTATTAAACGAACACTGCTAATTCTAAGACCATTTTAGTAAGTATTTAAGTGCGTATTTTAAAATTCAGAAATAAGGATTAACGGGTTCGGTTGAAAAGTGCAAACTGCCAAATAACACAATAAATAACATATCAAATAGCATATTAATTCCCATAGGAATTACTATGCTATTTTTATTGTTCTATAAAGGTTTACTCGCAATTATTGTTCGAATTTAATATATCAAATAGCATAGGTATCAACAGGACTTTGTTGAGCAGCAAAGTCCTGTTGATTGAGGTAATATTTATACTGCCATTTATGAACCGGTATTACGGCACAGTAAAAAAGGTACTCCAGCATTAAAATTGAGTTCCTTTCCTTATTCCATTAATGCCCCCTATAACTGAATTAAGACAAATAGTTAAAATGTTATGATTGGTGATTGTCCAGGTTCACCTAGAAAATAGGCAAAGATAGTGAACAATATGATGATCGAGGCAATTAAGATCATTCCTAAACCAATTGCGTAAACATAGTTTGGCTTATTTATTTTTAATAATAGGATGCCGCATAGTAAACTTGTGAATCCAATAATTAAACAAAAAACAGCAGCTAAAACAGGAGGTAAACCAGTAAGCAAAGAACTGATATACATAAATATGAAAAACAGTTGCAATGTAAAACCAACCCACAAAAATGAATTGTATCTAACGCTCTGCTGGAACATTACGCTCGCCCCCTTTTTCAATTCTCTTATTCCACAATCCTGCCCTTTAATGGAATAACTGATATTTCCATTTTATCATAATTGTCCAATATCCTGTATTAAATATGAACTAAAAGCATTGACCGTTTCCCAAGACCCAGAACTTGCGGCGGGAAAATCGTGTTTTGAACAACTCCCATCGTTTAAACTAGGAATAGTGTTTCATCTTGAAATTGACTAACTGGCGAGTTAGTACAACAACGCTATAAGTTCTTGTTGTAGTAACTGAGGTCATTTGTAGTACAAAAAAGGATAGATAGAGCAAGGTTCTTTCTGCTCATCTATCCTTTATAATTTACCCATTATAATGTCTGACATTAAATAAAGACATAATGGTATTATAGGTTTCAAGAAATATCTTGACTTTTAATAAAACATTACAAAGTGTCTTTTTTAGTCTCAGTCCGATTCATAACAGGGAATTTTTCGCGTCTCAATGATTTCATTAACGAAATGACCATTAAAATCATGATGACGGCAAACGGAAGTGCAGCAATGATGGATGCCCTCTGAAGAGCTTCAAGACCGCCAATCCATAAGAGAACGGCAGCTGCAGCAGATTGGATAAAGCCCCATACAAATTTGATTTTGTTTGGCGGATTTAAGTCTCCGTCTGTTGTCTGCATGCCAAGCACAAAAGTTGCCGAATCGGCTGAAGTAATAAAGAAAGTGCTAATCAGGAGAATAGCGAGCAGTGACATGAACATGCCAAACGGAAATTGTTCAAGGACAGCAAACAGAGCGACTTCCATCCCTTTATCATTGACGATATCCATGATTGGCTTTTTCATAAAGTGCTGCAGGTATAATGCGGAACCTCCGAAAACTGAGAACCACAATGCACCGAAAATGGTTGGAACAGCAAGAACACCGATCAGAAATTCTCTGATTGTTCTACCTCTGGAAATCCGTGCGATAAATGTGCCGACGAACGGAGCCCATGATATCCACCATGCCCAGTAAAAGATGGTCCAATCCTGAACCCATGTGCTTTCCTCGTTAAAAGGCGTAAGACGGAAGCTCATGTAGGTCAAATTCTGCAGGTATCCGCCAATGGTTGTCGTGAACAAATCCATGATGAAATTTGTCGGGCCTGCAAAGAGCAGAAAGAGCATGAGGGCAATCGCCAGAATAATATTAACGTTGCTGAGTATTTTAATTCCTTTATCAAGCCCTGTTTGAGCAGACAGCATGAAAAGAAAGGTCACTATCACAATAATAATCAGCTGGGTTGAAAATGTATTGCTGATTCCGTCAAACAAGTAGGAGACACCTGCACTAATTTGAATGGCGCCGAGCCCAAGGGACGTTGCAACTCCAAAAATGGTGGCAAACACTGCAAGGAAGTCTACCAGTACGCCGGCCTTTCCATCTGCACGATCCCCAATAAGCGGCCGAAGAATATTACTGATAACTCCGTTTTGATTTTTCCTGAACGTAAAATAAGCAAGTGATAAAGCGATAACCGAGTAAATGGCCCAAGGATGAAGGCCCCAGTGGAAAAAGGAGTAGCGCATCGCAGCACGGGCAGATTCATCCGTGAATCCTTCACCGGAAGGAGGTGCGCTGTAATGATTCATCGGCTCAGATACTCCCCAGAACACAAGTCCGATTCCCATGCCGGCACTAAAAAGCATCGCAAACCAGCTGAGGTAAGAATACTTTGGTTCATCATCATCATTTCCAAGCTTGATGTTTCCGTACTTCGTAAAAATTAATCCAATTGCAAAAATAAGAAAAAAAGTAGCAGTCAGCAGATAAAACCAGCCGAATTTTTCAATAATAAATCCGTGGATAAGTGTCGTTACATTTGACAGATTGGCACTCCCGATTATGCTTTTTGGCAGCGCTCCCCACAAAATAAAAAGAACAGAAACGATGAGAGAAAGGATAAAAACAGGTGTTAGTCTCTTCATATTCAGACCTCCTTCAAAATAGGAAATAAGAAGTGTTGTTAATTAATTCCTCTTCCTATATAGTGAAGCAATCGGCGGCAAATTATTCTAAAAAGAATGCACCGGGGAGGAAAGAACGTGAGAAAAGCACTCTGTATGACGGCAGCAGCTTTTTTCCTTGCAGGATGCACTGCATCAGGAACTGGCGGCAAAAACGAAGAAAAGCCGCCTGAGGAAGAGAAAGCGGTACATGAGGCAGGGGAGGAAAAACCAGAGCCTGCAGCAGATCTGGAATCAGATGAAAAGACTAAACAGCCAGCCATATTGGATAAAACCCCAAAATATAAAATCGATCCGGAAAATTGGTCACTTAAGCCTTTAAGTCCTGATGTCAGCCCGAAAGCGGTGCTTCTGACTATCGACGATGCTCCTGATCAGCACAGTGTGGAGATGGCTCAGACATTAAAAAAGATGGGAGTAAAGGCGATTTTCTTTGTAAATGGTCATTTCCTGGATACGGAAGAGGAGAAAGCAAGACTGAAAGAGATTTATCAGCTTGGCTTCCCTATTGGAAATCATACAATGACCCATTCCAATCTTAAGGACCTGACCCCTTCAGAACAGAAAAGGGAAATTACGGTTCTGAATGATCTCGTTGAGCAAATAACGGGTGAACGTCCCCGTTTTTTCAGAGCTCCGTTTGGAAGCAACACAGATGAAAGCAGAAAAATTGCGGAAGAGGAAAAGATGGTGCTGATGAACTGGACGTACGGCTATGACTGGGAAAGTGAGTACCAGACAAAAGAAGCACTGACAGAAATCATGATCAATACTCCGTACTTGACTGATGGTGCAAACTTGCTAATGCATGACCGCAAGTGGACAAGCGAAGCATTAAGCGCCATTGTGACAGGACTGAAACAAAAAGGGTATGAAATGGCTGATCCTGATACAATTGAAACTCCTCTTTAGAATGAAAACAGCGATCTTTGGCGATCGCTGTTTTCATCTTTTGTAATAGTACATCTTCCTTCCGTTGAATAAAGTCAGTTCCCCTTTTAGTTTTTTTGCCAGAAACTTTGAAAATTCATTTGCTTTATTTCTGTCGCCATATTTGGAATCTGCCGGCAGGGTAATTTGCAGAAATGAAAAGGCCTCTTCATTCACGGGACCTGCTCCAATATACATTTTTGCATAGCCGCGCTCCTCAGAGGTAAGGGAGAGATATCCGTCCTCATGCTTGCACTCGTATGGAAAAGCAGACTGGTCATAGTCAAACTGCAGCTGTTCGCCCGTTTTTCCTGTTATCTCTTTGTAATAAAGAAAGAGCTCCTCAACCTGTTGGAGGGATATTGTCTGCTGAGCAGATCCTTCGACTAAATGAATAAAAGCGTGTGAGGCCATTGCGTCAACTCCTAAGCACAATTTTATAGATGTCCGATTATTTAAAATATTACATATTATCCGCCGGCTTGCAAGTTCAAGGGGAAATGATTGTGCTCTTCGGAATAATGAAGTATAATTAATCTGAATAATCTGATAAAAAGAAGGAGGCCATCATGAACACATTGGAAAAGTTTTATGATGATACCGAACAGGCAAATGTCAGGTATGTTGGTTTTGCTTCCAGTGATTTAAGGTACGATATGGCCATCGTGTATTCAGGCATGTTTTTTGGCAAACCTCTCGTCATCTGCCTTCAGACCGGAAAATCTGTTCTCCTTGACTCATCAGATATCGAAGACCTCGAATTCCTCATGCGCACCTTTCGGATTGATACACTGCAGCAGGCAGCAGAACTGTCAGATTTCTTCCGTGAAGTCATCCCGTCCGTCCAATTAACAACTCAATATGAATAGTTAAGCAAAGACTGGCGAACAGATCCGTTCCGCCAGTTTTTTTGTGCATTTTTCAAAAAAGAATACTTTTAGAGATAAAAAGATTAAATGTGTTATACAATTTAGGCTTGACGGATTAAATGTGTTATATTATTATAAAGTTACAAAGTATTAAGCGCTTTCAAATAGTGCTAATCCATTCAAAAAGGGGTATGGAAATGGGAACAATCGTGTGTCAAACCTGCAACGGAACGATCGATCATTTTGAAGATGAAAAGGTCAGTGTTTTGTACGGAAAATGCACAAGCTGCGATTGCCAAGTACTAGAGAGAGAAATGACAGTTATTCAAGGGGTTTAAATAGAAGATTGAAAAGCATGCAGGGGGGCCTGCATGCTTTTTTTGCTGTTTAAAAGACAAGGTGAATGGTACCCCATAAATCTGACGGAGCAAATTACAGGGAAGCAAAGCGTCAAAATGGTACCTCATAAATCGGCCGGAGCAAATTACAGGGAAGCAAAGCATCAAAATGGTACCCCATGAATCAGGCGAAGTAAATTATGGGGAAGCAAAAAGCGAGAATGGTACCTCATAAATCAGACGGAGCAAATTAAAGGGAAGCAAAAAGCGAGAATGGTACCTCATAAATCAGACGGAGCAAATTAAAGGGGAGCAAAAAGCCAAAATGGTACCTCATAAATCAGGCGGAACAAGTTATAGGGAAGCAAAAAGCGAGAATGGTACCTCATAAATCAGACTGATCAAATTATAGGGAAGCAAAAAGCCAGAATGGTGCCCTATAAATCAGGCGGAGCAATTTATAGGGCAGCAAAGCGTCAAAATGGTACCCCATAAATCAGACAGAACAAATTATAAGCTGCCCAGCATCACACCAATCCGCTGTTATCAAATAAATAACAAAACAAACCCCCGGGAACTCTTTCCCGGGGGTTTCAGCATGCACCATGCTTCAGTTATTTAATCGCTCTATGCTCTTTAATTACCCGCAGGTAATGGAGTTCCGGATCTTCCGGTCCCTGGACGGGAAGCCCGACTTCAAGATTTTTGCGCACATATGAAAGGTTCTCTTCTGAAATGATTTCTCCTGGAATGAAAATTGGAATCCCCGGAGGATACACCATGATAAACTCTGCAATGATCCGGCCAGCAGATTCTGAAAACGGAACGATTTCTGTGTCAGCGTAGAAAGCGTCACGCGGCGTTAAAGCCAGTACTGGAATATCCGGAAGCATGACCTCCGGCTTAGCTTTATCAGCCGATGCGTGTGCAAATTGCGCCGACAGCGCCTGCAGCGCTTCAACCAGGATTCCGGTTTCTCTTTCCGTGTCACCAGGTGTGATGATACAGAGAATGTTGTATAAATCAGACATTTCCACTTCGATATTATAGTTTTCACGCAGCCATTTTTCTACATCATAGCCGTTCAGTCCGAGCTCTTTAATCGAAATGATTAATTTCGTCGGATCGTAATCATAAGCGGCCTTTGTGCCGATGATTTCTTCTCCGATGCATTCAATTTTATCGATTTCATTGATTTTGTTTCTTGTTTCATTTGCAAGCTGTATCGCTTTTTCGGCAAGATCGCGTCCTTCTGTGGCAAGCCTCTTTCTTGCCACGTCAAGGGATGCAAGCAGCAGGTAGGAAGTTGACGTTGTTGTCAGCATGCTCAGGATTGTCTGGACTCTCTGAACCGAAACAAGTCCTTCCCGCACATTGAGGATCGAACTTTGAGTCATGGAGCCACCTAGCTTATGAACGCTTGTAGCGGCCATATCAGCACCTGCCTGCATCGCTGAAAGCGGCAGGTCATCATGAAAATGAATGTGCACGCCGTGTGCTTCATCAACAAGCACCGGCACGTTGTAGGAATGAGAAATTTCCACGATTTTTTTCAAATCAGCTGAAACGCCGAAGTACGTAGGATTAATGACGAGCAGCCCTTTTGCATCAGGATGCTGCTCAAGTGCATGTTCAACAGATTCGGTTGTTATGCCGTGCGAAATGCCGAGGTCTTTGTCAATCTCAGGGTGGATAAAGATCGGTGTTGCACCTGAGAAAACTACGGCAGACATAACAGATTTATGAACATTGCGCGGGACAAGGATTTTATCTCCAGGTCCGCAGACGGCCATTACCATGGTCATGATGGCCCCGCTCGTGCCCTGCACAGAGAAGAATGTATAGTCAGCTCCGAATGCTTCTGCTGCGAGGTCCTGGGCTTTTTTTATCATGCCTTTAGGAGAGTGGAGATCATCCAGCGGGCCGATGTTGATCAAATCTATAGATAAAGCAGATTCCCCGATAAAAGATCTGAATTCCGGGTCAATGCCTGCTCCTTTTTTATGTCCAGGAATATGGAATTGTACAGGATCTTTCTTTGCATGTTCTTTTAGCCCTGTAAATAACGGTGTTTCATATTGCGACAATTTGTATTCCCACCTTCTTTAGTGCGTAATCTATTTTCATCACGTTCATTTACACATAAAACAAGTGAATTATATCACTTTCTACAAGGATTGGAAAGGAGTTTTTAGCGGGCAGATAAACGGGGGACAATGAATATTTAACAGAATTTTTAGAATAATAGTTGTCTTTTTTGGCAGAATCATATTATGATAGAAACAGAACTACATACCAACCGGTTAGTAAGGTGGATGAAAGGGTGATGAGAGTTGAATTTCTCGTATTCAGAAAAGGTAGTTGAGCTGCAGAAGCAGGTAATCTCTTTTATGGAAGAATTCGTCTATCCGAATGAAAAGAAATATGAAGAGCAATTAAATGATCAGGAAACGAGATGGTCTGCCATTCCTCCTATTATGGAGGAGCTGAAAGCCAAAGCAAAGGAACGGGGACTGTGGAACTTGTTCCTTCCAGAAAGCGAATATGGTGCCGGGCTGACAAATCTTGAATATGCTCCGCTTTGTGAGATTATGGGCCGTTCGCTGCTCGCTCCGGAAGTTTTCAACTGTGCTGCACCTGACACTGGAAACATGGAAGTGCTTGTGAGGTATGGATCGCATGAACAGAAAGAAAAATGGCTGAAACCGCTGCTTGCGGGCGAGATCCGCTCTTGCTTTTCCATGACAGAACCAGACGTTGCCTCAGCTGACGCGACAAATATTGAAGCGAGCATTATCCGCGACGGTAATGAGTATGTCATCAACGGAAGAAAATGGTGGTCATCCGGTGCAGGAGATCCGCGCTGCAAGATTGCGATTGTCATGGGTAAATCTGATTACAACGCTCCTAAATATGAGCAGCAGTCTATGATTCTCGTGCCGCTCGATACTCCGGGAGTTACTATTGAAAGAGTTCTTCCCGTTTTTGGCTATGATCATGCTCCGCACGGTCATGCTGAAATTACGTTTAAGGATGTCCGCGTTCCTGCAGAGAATATGCTTCTAGGCGAAGGAAGAGGGTTTGAGATTGCCCAGGGCCGCCTTGGACCGGGCCGCATCCATCACTGCATGCGCTTAATAGGGGCTGCAGAACGTGCGCTTGAAGAATTATGTAAGCGTGTACAAAAGAGAGAAGCCTTCGGTAAACCGATATCAAGCCAGGGTGTTGTCAGAGAGTGGATCGCTGATTCCCGAATTGAAATTGAGCAGGCAAGGCTGCTGACGCTGAAAGCTGCCTATATGATGGATACAGTTGGAAACAAACAGGCGAAAACGGAAATTGCCATGATTAAAGTGATTGCTCCAAACATGGCTTTAAAAGTCATTGACCGTGCTATTCAGGCATTTGGAGCAGCCGGAGTAAGCGAAGATACTCCGCTTGCGGCTCAGTGGGCAGGGGCAAGAACGCTCAGAATCGCCGACGGTCCTGATGAGGTTCACCGTGCACAGCTGGCAAGACTTGAACTGAAAAAATACGATGTGAATCTGCAGACTGTATAAGGAGGGATATCATGCACATCAAGGAACTTTTTGATCTGAAAGACAAGGTCGCCATAATTACAGGCGGCGGCAGGGGGCTTGGCGCCCAGATGGCGGAAGGCTTTGCCCAGGCCGGCGCATCGCTCGTGCTCTGCTCCAGAAAGGCAGCTGCCTGTGAGGATACAGCGCAAAGGCTGAGCAGTGAATACGGAATCAAGGCGATCGCACTCGGGTGTGACGTAACGAATCAGGCTGATGTGAAAAATGTGGTGCAGACAGCAGTGGACACGTTCCGAAAAATTGACATTCTCGTCAATAACAGCGGTGCTACATGGGGAGCTCCGGTACAGGACATGCCGCTTGATGCGTGGAATAAAGTCATGAATGTGAATGTAACGGGCACCTTTTTGATGTCACAGGAAGCAGGAAAGCACATGATCCAGCAAAAAAGCGGAAAAATCATCAACATTGCTTCCGTTGCAGGCCTTGGAGGGACAGACCCGCGCTACATGGATACGATTGCCTATAACACCAGTAAAGGAGCGGTTATTACCTTTACAAAGGATTTAGCTGTGAAATGGGGCCAATACAACATCAATGTCAACGCGATTGCCCCGGGATTTTTCCCGACAAAAATGTCCCAGGTCATTATCGAGAATGGAAAAGACCATTTCCTGAACATGACGCCGCTCAAGAGGTTCGGGACCGACCAGGATTTAAAAGGAGCTGCATTGTTCCTTGCAGCTAAAGCATCAGACTTTATGACCGGTGATGTTCTCGTCGTTGACGGCGGAACACATGCCATGTAAGGAGGAAGAAGAATGAACAGAGATCCTGTCATTGTAGCGGCAGTCAGAACACCCATCGGACGCCAGGGCGGTGCGCTATCCGCCATGGAACCGAATGAGTTCGGGGCAATCGTCATAAAAGAAGCCATGAACCGTGCAGGCGTTACGGCAGATATGATTGATGATGTTATTTTTGGAAACGTCCTGTCAGGCGGAGGCAATATTGCAAGACTCACTGCCTTAACAACCGGCCTTTCTATCAGCATTCCCGGATTGACAGTAGACCGGCAATGCGGCTCAGGCATTAATGCAGTCTGTCTTGCAGCCCAGGCCATCAAAGCCGGTGACGGAGACGTCTACATTGCCGGAGGAACAGAAAGCATGTCCCTTGCGCCATTTCTGATGGAAAAGCCGAAAAAAGCATTCAGTCCTGCACCGCCAAAATTTAAATCTGCTGTCCTTTCGCCGAAGGAGATCGGAAATCCGCCAATGGGCATAACAGCAGAAAATCTGGCGGTCAAATACGAAATAAGCAGGGAAGAGCAGGATGAATATGCACTGAGAAGCCAAGCGAGGATGGCCGCAGCTGTCGAAGAAGGCAGATTCGACGAGCAGATTGTGCCCGTCCCTGTTCCTCAGCGAAAAGGGGAGCCGCTTCTATTCGAAAGAGACGAGCACCCGCGTCCGAATACGACGATTCAGGGTTTGGAAGCACTCCAGCCTGCATTTAAAGAAGGCGGAACGGTTACGGCTGGAAGCAGTTCAGGGTTAAATGACGCGGCATCCGCTGTTGTCGTCATGTCCCGCGAAAAAGCGGCGGAGCTTGGACTAAAACCGCTGTGTACAGTCAGACAGTATGCAGTTGCAGGAGTAGACCCGAACATTATGGGAATAGGTCCGGTTCCTGCAGTAAAGCTTGCACTTGAGAAATCAGGCCTTTCACTCAGCGACATGGATTTGATTGAACTGAACGAGGCGTTTGCTGCCCAAGTTCTGGCATGTGACCGTGAACTGCAGTTTGACCACAGCAAATTGAACGTAAACGGCGGGGCGATCGCACATGGACACCCATTAGGTGCGACTGGTGCGATTCTCATGACGAAAGCCGTATATGAACTGCAGCGGTCAGGCGGGCGCTTTGCAATGATTACGGCCTGCATCGGAGGAGGCCAGGGAATCGCCGCCATTATTGAAAGAGAGTCTGAGTGATGAGACTAGAAGGAAAAACGGCAGTCATAACCGGGGGAGCTGGAGGAATCGGCAGAGCAACGGCGTTCCTCTTTGCTGAACATGGAGCAAACGTCGTGATTGGAGATGCCGATCAGGAGGCCGGTGAAAAAACAGCTGCAGCCGTGAGAGAAAAAGGCTTTTCCTGTCTTTTTATCCATACAGATGCAGCGAAGGCTGAAGATATAGAAAGACTGATGAATGGGGCTGTTTCCGCATACGGGGGCCTTCACATCCTGTTTAACAACGCCGGTGTTTCAAATCAGAGTGTGAAGCTTCATGATATGGAAGAAATGGAGTGGGACAGGGTCGTTGATATTAACCTGAAGGGTGTTTTCCTCGGCATGAAATATGCTGTTCCGCATATGAAACAGAGCGGGGGCGGATCGATCATCAACACGTCGAGCGTGCTCGGCATAAAAGGGAAAAAGCGAATGGCTCCTTATAACGCCTCAAAAGCCGGAGTCATAGCCCTCACTAAAAATGCCGCGCTTGATTACGGGAAAGACGGGATCCGGGTCAATGCCATTGCTCCGGGTGTGATCGATACAGCCATTGTTGATGAATGGCGGAATGATGAACGAAGATGGGGCATTTATACAACATCCAATGCGCTCGGCAGAATCGGCCAGCCTGAAGAAATCGCTAAGGCTGTGCTGTTTTTGGCAAGCGACGATGCCTCATATGTAACAGCTGCTGCTCTACTTGCAGACGGAGGAACGATTACCTTTTGAAAAAGTCTATCTTTTTTAGCATAAGGAGGAGTTCAATTGGATCAATGGCTAGCTAATTATCCGGATACTGTCAGTCACGAGTTCGAAATACCCTACATTTCCATTCCGCAGATGCTTGAAGAAACCGTTGAGAATTACGGCGACAAAGAGGCGATTTCGTTTTACGGGAAATCCATCTCCTACCGTCAGCTGTACGGGATGACCATTGCCTTTGCATCAGCGCTTCAGAAAAAAGGCGTTCAAAAAGGGGACAGGGTGGCGATCATGCTTCCAAATTGCCCGCAATATCCGGCAGCCTATTACGGAGCCCTTAAAGCGGGAGCCATTATCACCCAGGTTAATCCGATGCTCGTCGAACGGGAGCTTGATTATATTCTGAATGATTCCGGCGCGGAAACGATTGTCGTATATGATGCGCTTTATCCGCGAGTAAAGGCGGTCAGTGCAGGCACGGCTTTAAAGCGGATTATTACCGTCAGTCTGCAGGAGGAAATGACTCCTGCAGAGGGAGATTTTACGTTTTCGCAGTTTCTTTCTTTTTCAACAGGAGAGGTTCTTCCGGTGCAGATTGAACCGGAGCACGATATCGCCGTGCTTCAGTATACAGGAGGAACGACCGGGCGCTCAAAAGGGGCGATGCTTACACACAGAAATTTGATTGCAAATATTTATCAGTCTTTCGAATTTTTCAAGCATGAAGTTCAGACCGGCTCAGAACGCTGCCTGACAGTGATCCCGCTCTTTCACGTCTTCGGAATGACCTCGTGCATGAATTTGACTGTCCTGAGAGGGAATTCAATGATTCTGCTTCCGCGATTTGACCTTGAGGAAGTGATGCAGACCATCAAACGTGAACAGCCGACCATTTTTCCGGGTGTACCGACGATGTATGTGGCCATTACCAACCATCCTAAAGCTGAGGAGTACGGGATCAGCAGCATCCGCATCTGCAACAGCGGCAGTGCACCGATGCCTGTTGAGCTGCTGAATGAATTCGAGCGCAAAACGGGTGCCAAAATTCTTGAGGGATACGGATTATCAGAGGCTGCTCCAACGACTCACTGCAACCCGCCGTTTGCCAAGCGGAAGCCTGGGAGCGTCGGAATCGGCGTGCCGGGCACGGCTTATAAAATTGTCGATGTGGCAACAGGCAAAGAAGAAGTGCCTGCCGGAAAACTCGGAGAAGTCATCCTTAAAGGCCCCCAGGTGATGAAGGGCTACTGGAACATGCCTGAGGAAACGGCCAATACGCTCCGGGACGGCTGGCTTTTTACGGGCGATATCGCAAAGGTTGATGAAGAGGGATACCTTTACATCGTTGACCGGAAAAAAGACCTGATCATCGCAAGCGGCTACAATGTGTACCCGAGAGACATAGAAGAAGTTCTCTATGAACATGAAGCGGTGCAGGAGGCTGTCGTTATCGGGGTGCCTGATCCTTACAGGGGAGAGACTGTCAAAGCTTTTGTTGTGTTAAAAGCAGGGCGGCAGGCATCAGATGAAGAGATTATCGCCTTTTGCAGGTCCAATCTTGCTGCCTATAAAGTACCGGCGATGATTGAATTCAGAAGCGAACTTCCGAAAACAAGCGTGGGCAAAATCCTCCGCAGGGCCTTGCGGGAAGAAAACCTTCAAAGATAACAGGAAACTATGAATCTCTTTAAGTGCTTATGGTATACTTTTTTTAATCTAAGCTAGAGAGGATTAGCCAATATGAAGGAAAAAATCATCCAGGAAAGCATTCAGCTGTTTGGAGAAAAAGGCTTTAAGGAAACGTCCATTCAGGACATCGTCGATGCACTCAGCGTCACTAAGGGCACATTCTATTACTATTACAAAAGCAAAACTGAGCTGCTTATGGCCATCCATTTAAAATACATTGATGAGCTTCTGAGAAAACAGGAAGAAATCATCCATGACGCTTCGAAGCCATATAAGCAAAAGCTGCATGAAATTGTTTATATGCTGATTCATGATATTGAAAAAGAAGGCTTAAGCGCAAAAGTGTTTTTCAGGGAAATGAGAAATTTGACAAAAGAGGATATGGCTGAGGTCATTAAAAAACGCGACCAGTTCAGACTGAACATACAGCAGCTTCTTGAAGCAGGAATCGGAGCAGGGGAATTCCGGTCCGACTTGCCGATGGATATTGTCACCTTCGGTATACTCGGCATGACAAACTGGAGCTACTTCTGGTTTGATCCAAACGGAAGAGTGTCTGACGCAGAAGTATCGGATATTTTTCTGAAAATGGTGCTCCAAGGATTGAAAGGGTAAAGGGGGTTCCGGTTTTGTCCCGGATCTCTACCTGCTCTAATTATACCGACTGGTCAGTAGTTAAAAGGAGAGATGATGATGAAAAAGGAAGATATTCAGCAGATTTCGGTCATTGGAGCGGGTCAGATGGGCCATCAGATTGCCATGCTGTGCGCCCTTGGCGGTTATGAAACCGTGATTCAGGACGTTCAAGAAAGCGCTTTAGAAAAAGCGGAAGCATCTCTCCGTAAATTGATGGACAAATGGGTATCAAAATCCAAACTGACGGAGGAGCAAAAAGAGGCGGCATTTGGAAGGCTTACCTTTACACCTTCGCTTGAACAGGCTGCTGCCCACGCTGATTTTATCATTGAAGCAGTCGTTGAAAAGCTGGATGTAAAAAGGGAATTGTTTGCAAAGCTTGACCAAATGGCAAAGCCTCATGCCATTTTTGCATCCAACAGCTCAACTATTGTCAATTCACTGATTGCATCAGCAACAAATCGTGCAGACAAAGTTGTCAACATGCATTTCTTTTTTCCGCCGCTTGTCATGGACTGTGTGGAAGTTGTCATGAGTGAAGACACGTCAAAAGAAACAGCCGATTTGACGATGGATGTCTGTAACACAATCAACCGCACGGCAGTCCTTCTGAATAAAGAAATTTCCGGCTTTATCGCCAACCGGATTTTGGGTGCCCTGCAAAGAGAAGCCGTTTACCTGTATGAAGAAGGGTATGCAAGTTTTCAGGATATCGACACCATTTGCCGAAAAGCACTGAATCATCCGATCGGGCCGTTTGAATTAATGGATCTGTCCGGCATTGATGTCGGCTATTACGTCATGCAGCAAAGGTATGCGGAGTCGGGAGACCCTGCTGATAAGCCTTTTGCCTGCATTGAGCAGAAGGTGCGTCAAGGTGATCTTGGACGAAAAACGGGCAAGGGATGGTACACCTATCAAAAAGAAGAGGTGAAAAAATGAGCGTTGTATCTTACGAAAAACATGGAGCAGCTGCTGTTGTCACAATCAGCAATCCCCCTTTGAATGTCATGAACCAGCAGGTTACAAGAGAGCTTAAAGAAGCCTTTGCAAGTCTCAGAGAAGATGATGAGACACTTGCGGTCATTCTGACAGGAGCGGGTGACAGAGCGTTTATGGCCGGAGCTGATATTAAAGAATTTCCGAACCTTATCGGGAAAAAAGGCATTAAAGCCAATTTCCTGGAAGGACACGCATTCTTAAATGAAATTGAACAGTTCCCTAAACCGGTGATTGCGGTTTTAAACGGAATGACCTTCGGAGGAGGGTGTGAACTTGCATTAACATGCGATCTAAGAATAGCCGAGGAGCATGCCCAGGTAGGGCTTCCGGAAATTAAACTCGGATTATTCCCGGGTGGAGGCGGCACTCAGAGGCTTCCGAGAGCGGTTGGAGCAGCTAAAGCAAAAGAGCTCATGTTCACGGGAGATCCGATTGACGCAGCTGAAGCAAAAAGAATCGGCCTCGTCTCGTATGTTGTACCAAAGGGAGAAGGACTTCAAAAAGCCCTTGAACTTGCCGGCCGCATGACGCGCCACTCGCTTCCTGCCCTGTCCAAAATTAAAAAAGCGGTAGACGAGGGCATGAGCAGCACGCTTGAAGAAGGACTGGATCTTGAAGCTGGCCTGTTTGAAGAGGTATTTCAGACAGAAGATATTAAAGAGGGCGTACAGGCATTCATTGAAAAACGAAAGCCTGCTTTCAGCCATAAGTAAGGAGATGCTCCATGCATGAAGCACGGATGAGAGTCAGGTTTTGTGAAACAGATGCGCTTGGGCATGTGAACAATACTAGCTACTTCATTTACCTTGAAGATGCGCGCGTTCAGTTTTTTGAAGCGCTCGGATATTGCATGTCTTCAGGGGACTGGCCGTTTATCCTTGCCAGAGCAACATGCGATTTCCGCGGTCAGGCTTACTTCAATGAACACCTGATCATAAAAACGTCCGTTATGAAAATCGGAAAAAAAAGCTTCACCGTTCATCATGAAATTACAGAACAGGAATCCGGAAGACTGATTGCAGAAGGCGAAGCGGTCATTGTGACCTATAACTTTAAAACCGAGGAAACAGAAGAGATGCCGGACCATCTTGTAGAACAGCTGAAGAATTATGCTGCAAGAATTAATATCTGAATTTTCAAAAAAGAGGTGGCGCGATGTCTCAGCTTATTCCGGTAAGAACAGGAGAAGAACTGAATGCAGGGGTTCTTGAGACATACTTAAGAACGAAAATAGAAGAGCTGCCTGAAGGTACTCTTCAAATCAATCAGTTCGGCACAGGTGCTTCAAATTTAACGTATGCCCTTAAGATCGGCAGCTGGGAAGGGGTGCTCAGAAGGCCGCCGCTTGGACCAGTGGCTCCTAAAGCGCATGATATGGAACGGGAATTTGTCATTTTAAAAGACTTGCATCCATTGTTTCCTCTGGCGCCGAAACCTTATTTTTTCAGCAGCGATGAGTCGATTGCAGGCAGCCCGTTTTTCGTTATGGAAAGACGGCACGGTGTATTGGTCGACACTGAGTTTCCAAAGGGAATCGAAGCAACCCGGGAACTTGGCAAATCTCTTTCTGAGCTGATGGTCGATACGCTTGTCCGTCTTCATGATGTTCCGTATAAGGGTACGGCGCTTGAAAAACTGAGCAGGCCTGAAGGATTTATGGAGCGTCAGGTGCATGGCTGGATCGGCCGTTATCACAGGGCAAAAACAGATGATATACCAGAAGTCAGGCTGCTGACAGAGTGGCTTGAGAAAAACCTGCCAGCATCACCTGATCCGACGGTAATTCATTATGATTTCAAATTGAATAATTCGCTGTTTTCAAGTGACCTGAAAGAAATGACCGGCCTGTTTGACTGGGAGATGACCACAATCGGGGATCCTCTCGCAGATCTCGGGGCCGCCATGAGCTACTGGATGGAGGAGGATGATCCGGAGCCTTTGAAAAAAGGAATGGGCAAGCCTTCTGTTACAGCGAGCGGCATCTTCTATACCAGAAAGCAATTTATAGAAAGCTATGCTAAAAAAAGCGGCAGAGATATAGCAAACATCCATTACTACACTACATTTGCCACCTTTAAGCTTGCCGTCATCTGCCAGCAGATCTATTACCGCTTTAAAAAAGGGCAGACAAATGACCAGCGCTTTGCCCGCTTTGGGCCATATACTGAAATCCTCATCCAGCATGCACTGCGGCTGGCACAGAAGGGCTGACTATGGGGAAAATACATGTTGTGACCAGAAAAGAAGAAATAGACGAAGCCAAAATGAAAGGCAAAATTGCGGTAGTCTTTGATGTGTTGCTTGCCACATCAACCATTGCCACTGTTCTTGAGCATGGTGCCCGCTCCGTCATCCCTGTTCTGGACGGTGAACAGGCCCGAAGCCGTGCAGCGGAAATGAACAAGGATGACTGCATGCTTGTCGGCGAATATGAGGGAAGGACGATTGATGGATTTCTGGATCCTAACCCCTCCGCTTTGAAGGCTTCAGCCAAAGGGAAAAAAATCATATTATCTACGACAAACGGAACGGTTGCCATTCATAAAAGCAGTCCTGCCAGAAGAATATTCGCCTGCTCGCTCTTGAATGCCAAAGCAGTGGCAAATGCCCTTACTAAAGACCACAGTGAGGATACAATCATCCTTGTCTGTTCCGGTTCGTCCGGGCATTTCAGTTTGGAAGATTTCTACGGCGCAGGCTGCCTGATTCAGCACCTGGCAGAAGCGGGGGGCTATGAACTGAGTGATGCCGCCCAGACTGCGAAGCTGTTTTATGAAGGCTGCAAAGAAGAACCGGCAGTCGTACTTGCGAAATCCAAAGTCGGGAAAATGCTCGAGAAATACGGTTTTCAGGAGGAAATCAGCTTTATTTCCGCTAGAGACTGCTTTTCATGCGTGCCGGTCCTATACGGAGATGAATTAATCGATTACCGCCATCTGAAAGTCAACTCGTCATGAAAGGAGAGTGGGAAAATTGAGATTTCAAAACCAAATCGCTGTAGTGACAGGCGGAGGTAGCGGTATCGGGCTTGAAACGGCAAGTAAGCTTGCATCAGAAGGAGCAAAAGTCATTCTTGCAGGAAGAAGCGAGGAAAAACTGAAGGCGGCGGCAGAGCAGCTGAACCATTCAGAGCAAGCTGCGTTTCCTTTTGCGGCTGATGTTACTAAGGAAGAGGATGTCCTCTCACTTCTCTCATATGTGAAAGAGGAGTTTGGCGATCTGCATATTCTCGTCAACAACGCTGGTGGGTCTGTACACTCGAGAATTATGGATACAACAGCAGAACAATGGGATTTTGTTCAAAATGTCAATCTGAAGAGTGTTTTTCTTGTATCAAAAGTGCTTGGCGGCTACATGGCTGAGTGCAGCGATGAGGGTAACGACAACAGGGCAATCGTCAACGTAGCGTCTCTTTCAGGACATAAGGCGGGGGCGGAAATCCCTCATTACAGTGCAGCTAAAGCGGCCGTCATTCATTTTACAAGGGCGCTTGCACATGAGTTCGCGCGAAATGGCATCAGAGTCAACTCGGTATCACCGGGTTTCATTGAAACACCCCTGACAGAGCAGGGTCTTCAAAATGCAAGATTCACGGAAGCGATAAAGCGGAATACCGCATTGAAGCGTGTCGGCAAGCCTGAAGAAATTGCGAACATTATTGCATTTGCTGCTTCTCACGAGGCATCATATATGACCGGTTCCGATCTGCTTGCAGACGGCGGCTGGCTGATTACATAAACCAGGGAGGAATTAAGATGAGTGATTTATTAGTAGAAAAAAGCGGAAATGTCTTGTTTTTAACGCTGAACCGTCCAGAAAGGCTGAATGCTTTCAGTGCAGAGATGATTTTGTCACTGACGAATGAACTTGCCGCAGCAAAAAAAGATGACAGCATCAGAGCGGTTGTCCTGTCAGGATCAGGACGGTCGTTCAGTGCAGGCGGGGACGTCAAAACGATGGGAGAGGCTGACGGCCAGCAGGTTTATGATCATATTGGCCGCCTGAATGAATGCATCAAGGCTTTTAAAGAACTTGATAAACCTGTCATTGCCGCTGTACATGGGTTTGCCGCAGGTGCAGCCTTCAACCTTGCTCTCGCGTGCGATCAGATTCTGGCTGCCGAAGACAGCAAGTTTGTGATGAGCTTTTCACAGGTCGGGCTGATTTCCGACGGAGGAGGCCTTTATTTTCTGCCTAGGATCATTGGACCTTATAAGGCGAAGCAATTGTTCTTCAATGCTGAACCGATTACAGCTGTCCAGGCTGAAGAATATGGCATCGTAAACAAAGTAGTCCCGCTTGAGCAGCTTATGGATGAAGCTGTCTCATATGCCCATAAGCTCTCCCAGGGACCTGTAAAAGCATATGGCATGATGAAAAAAATCATCAATGCCTCAGCGGTGAGCACACTTGAAGAAATTCTTGAGCAGGAACGGATCGCACAGACGCTGATGATCTCAACAGAAGATCATCAGGAAGGCATTCATGCATTTAAAGAAAAACGCAAGCCAGTCTTTCAGGGGAAGTGAAGAGATGATGAGAGCGATCCAATTAAAAGAATACGGCGGACCGGAAGTATTGAAGGTAGTGGAACTTGATGTGCCGAAGCCGGCTGAAAACGAAGTGCTGATTAAAATTGAAGCAATCGGCGTCAATTATGCAGATACGGCAAGAAGGGAAGGGCAGTATGTGATTGATACGCCGCTTCCGTTTGTTCCCGGTGCAGAGGTGGCTGGAACGGTCGCTGAGACAGGAAACGGGGTTACCCGTTTTAAAAAGGGGGACAAAGTCGTTACCCTTCTTGGATCAAGCAGAGCTACAGGCTATGCAGAATATACCGTTGCAGAAGAACGCGGGCTGATTCCCGTTCCTGAAGGAGTGGATCTCAAGCAGGCTGTGTCTCTCCCGCTGCAGGGACTGAGTGCTTATCATATCTTAAAAACAATGGGACGGGTTGAAAAAGGCGAAACGGTCCTTGTTCATGCGGCTGCAGGCGGAGTCGGTACCATTGCCGTCCAGCTTGCCAAATTGTTTGGGGCAGGCAAAGTCATTGCAACAGCCAGTACGGCTGAAAAAAGAAGGCTTGCTCTTGAGATGGGGGCAGATGAAGCTGTTGATTATACACTTGAAGGCTGGGAGAAGGAAGTGCTGCAGCTGACGGACGGCAAGGGCGTAGATGTTGCTCTTGAGATGGCCGGAGGAGATGTTTTCAGGAAAACCCTCTCCTGCATGGCTCCATTTGGCCGCCTGGTCATTTACGGCGTGGCGAGCGGGGAGCAATCAAGGCTTTATCCATCATCGCTGATGGCTCAAAACCTGTCTGTCATCGGATTTTTTCTTCCTCAGATTATGAGAAAGAAAGAAATCTATCTTCAAAGTTTGTCTGACCTGCTTGGACATCTTCAAAAAGGAGAACTGAAGCTTACGATCGGCGGCGTTTATCCGCTCGAACAGGCAGGTGAAGTTCATGAAATGCTTCAGGGTAGACAGACGAAAGGAAAACTGATTCTCGTGCCTTAATTTTTTTAAAGCGGGGGGCTTTAGTCCCCCTGCCTCTTATCTTTTACTACATCCATCCTTATCCAGCAGCAGTTTTGCAAAAACTCCTCTCATCTACTCTGATATGTACCTGTCATGAATATCTTCCAGATGGACTGCAATTGAATGAAAATAAGCATGAGCAAGGGGGCCGCTATGGAGTTATTTCTTCAGCAATTGTTTAACGGAATTACAATTGGGAGCGTTTACAGTCTTGTGGCTTTAGGGCTGACGCTTGTGTTCGGCATTCTGCATATCCCGAATTTCGCCCACGGTTCGTTCTATATGATCGGCGCTTATGTCAGTCTCTTATTTATGACTCAGTATGGCATGAACTACTGGGCAGCACTCATATTGTCGATCCTGATTGTTGCTGGTCTCGGCATTCTCTGCGAGCAAGTAGTGTTTAAATACCTTGGAAATGTCAATCCGATGAGAGTCATGGTTGCTGCAATCGGCCTGATGCTGTTTTTTGAAGCGCTGGCGCAGCTGATATGGGGAACAGATTACAAACAAATGCCAACGCCTTTTTCAGGGGTAGTGGAAATATTCGGGCTGACCATCACGCAGCAGCGGATACTGGTTGTTGTATCATCCGTCCTCCTTATGCTTGCTTTGCATTTTTTCCTGACAAAGACGATGATTGGAGCTTCCATTGTCGCAATGTCACAAAACAGGGACGGCGCCTTTTTGGTCGGCATCAACGCCAATATGGTGGCCATGCTGACATTTGCCATTGCAGCGGCGCTTGCTTCTGCAGCCGCTACTTTAGCTTCTCCAATCAATCTCGTCTTTCCGACGATGGGGAGCCTCGTCATTATGAAAGCCTTCGTCATCATCATTATCGGAGGGATGGGCAGTATTCCCGGGGCAATAGCGGGAGGATTTCTACTTGGGCTGACTGAAAGCATGGGGGCTACTTATCTTTCAAACGATTATAAAGACATCTTTGCCTTTCTTCTCCTCGTGGCCATTTTAACCATTAAGCCTACCGGTCTCTTTTCAAAGGGGGCACGTACATGAAGGTTCAAAAAATACTGCTGCCTGTTATTCTGCTGATTGCGGTGCTGTTTCCTTTAATCTCTCAAAATCATTATCATAAGCAAATCCTCATTCTTGTCATGATCTGGTCCATCGCTGTTTACGGACTTAACATCATCTCGGGGTTTACAGGCCAGCTGTCTTTGGCCCATGCCGGTTTTTTTGCGGCAGGCGCCTACACGCTCGGAATACTGACATCCACTTATCAGATGAATTTCTGGCTTGCATTTGCAGCTGCGCTTGCCGTTACAGTAACCCTGAGTTTTGTAATCGGTCTGATTGCGCTAAGGACAAGACACCATTTTTTCGCCATATACACCATGTGTGTGGGGTTTATTATATACCTGGTCATCGACAAGTGGGATGAAGTCACCGGTGGAGTAAGAGGCCTGATCGGCATTCCTGTGCCGTCGCCTCTTGGTCCTGTCACCTTTGACACGATTGAATCGCAGTACTATTTTATCTTGTTCTTTTTGCTCGGAACAATCATCGCTGTTAAAAGAATCAAAGACTCTCTATTCGGCAGAACGCTCTTTGCCATCAGAGGGAGTGAAGATCTTTCAAAGACAATCGGGATCAATATTATGAAAAATCAGCTGCTCGCCTTTGTCCTCTCCGCTTTTTTTGCGGGTCTCTCAGGCGTGCTGTATGCGGGTTTTATCCGTTTTCTCGGGCCGGATATCTCAGCGATCACCGTCACGTTTGAAATGCTGATGTATCTTCTTGTCGGAGGAATCGGCACGATGACAGGACCTGTTCTCGGTACATTTTTGATTGTTACTGTCACACAGTCCCTGCAGTTTCTGGAAGAATACAGAATGCTGATTTTCGGTCCGATCGTCGTTTTGATCATGCTTTTTTATCCAAAAGGGCTTGTCGGAAGCTATCACTCTCTGAAAATGTATTTCTCGCAGCGCAGGCCTGCTGATGCAAAGAGAAAAATAAAGGAGGCTGGATGATGCTGATAGAAATCAGACAGTTGACAAAATCCTTCGGGGGATTGACGGCTGTAAATGAAGTTGACCTTGGGATTGAAAAAGGGAAGATCACCGCAATCATAGGGCCGAATGGAGCCGGAAAATCAACATTTCTGAATCTGATCAGCGGTTTTCACCGGCCGACTTCCGGAACCATCCTGTTTAACGGGACAGATGTGACAGCAGCAAAGCCTGCCAGAATGGCAAAGCTCGGAATCGGCAGGACGTTTCAGACGACAAGTCTTTTTTCGGACGCTACTGTCATTGACAATGTGCTGATCGGCCATCGCCTCAGAACGAAATCAAACTTGTTTGACGGAATCTTTAAAACAAAAAGGGAACGGTCGGAGCAGCAGCTGTGCTATGACAAAGCGGTGGAAGCTCTTTCCTTTTGCGGGGTCGACCATTTAGAAGGCGAAATGGCTTCTGCCATCTCACAGGAAGCCCAAAAACGGGTGGCCATTGCACTTGCTCTTGCAACTGAACCTCAGATCATCCTTCTTGACGAACCTGCAGCAGGAGTTAATCCTGATGAAACAGACGGACTGTCCGAGCTGATTCTCAAATTAAAGCGCACCGGATATACAGTCTGTTTCATCGAACATAAGATGAAGATGGTCATGAGTCTTGCTGATAAAGTGATGGTTCTCAATCACGGCAAAAAAATTGCAGAAGGTCTGCCATCCGATATTCAGGCAGATCCAAACGTGATTGAAGCTTATCTTGGAGGACATGCCTATGCTGAAGCTGCAACATATTGATGTATTCTACGGCCGGTTTCAGGCACTGAAAAACGTATCCATGGAAATTGGACAGGGAGAGCTTGTGACCATTCTGGGGGCAAACGGTGCAGGGAAAAGCACGCTGTTTCACACGCTGTCGGGCCTGAACAAGGTTTCTTCCGGAGACATTCTTTTTGAAGACCGGAAGATTCATAATATGGCGCCCTATAAATTAGTCAGAGCTGGTATTGTCCAGTGCGCCGAAGGCAGAAAGCTGTTTTCTGAAATGAGTGTTTTTGAAAATCTGAAAATGGGAAGCTATACCCGGCGAAGTGATAAAAAGGCTGTCCAAAAACAGCTGGATGACATTTATGCCCTGTTTCCGATTCTATTTGAAAAACGGAAAGATGCTGCAGGGTCTCTCAGCGGCGGTCAGCAGCAAATGCTTGCCATCGGCAGGGCTCTCATGGCGAAGCCGAAGATTCTGATGCTTGATGAACCTTCTCTCGGACTCGCACCGCTGATTGTAGACCAGATGTTTAAAGTCATCCAGGAAATTCATAAGCACGGAACGACGGTGCTGCTCGCTGAACAGAACGCGCATGCCGCTTTGTCCATTTCAACAAGAGGTTATGTTATGGAGAACGGACAGATTGTGATGCAGGGGACAAAAAAAGAGCTGTTTGATAACGATGAGGTCAAACGCGCCTATATTGGCGCTTGACATATTTTTTTTTGCAAATGGCATGCCTGCAGCGCAAATAGGTTGGGCAGAAGTCGATTTTGATGAAAAACAAGGGGGAATTTCTGTGAAATCGCTTAAAAAGATCGGGATGGTTCTTGGGCTTTCGATGTCGTTAATGGGTCTTGCAGCATGCAATTCAAGCGGTGCGTCAGGCGGGGGAGATGCAGGCGGAGAGGGCACAGTCAATATCGGATACAGCGGTCCTCTTTCCGGTCCCGCTGCTTTTTACGGGGAGAATACGCTGAGAGGCCTGACGATGGCGGCAGACGAGATAAATAAAGAAGGATTTGAAGTCGACGGAAAAACATACAAGGTGAAAATTGTATCGCTTGATGACAAGTACCTTCCAAATGAAACGGGTACGAATGCCCGTAGGCTGGTGCAGGAAAATAAAGCGCCGATCGTTTTTGTTCCGCACAGCGGCGGTGTGTTCGCGACGCAAGTTTTTAACCAGCAGGAAAACTTCATCATCGGGGCCTATACAAGCGAACCGAAAATCCAGGAACAGGGCAATAAGCTGACATTAAGCATTCCTCCTGCATATGACGCGTATCCTGAGCCGTATGCTGATTATCAGATGGAACGCTTCGGGAAAAAGCTTGCACTGATTCCGACTGCTACACAATATGGCAAAGACTGGACGGCTACCATTAAACCGGTCTGGGAAGAAAAAGGCGGAGAAATCGTTTTTGACGGTTCAGTGGATTTCAGCAAAGAAACAGACTTTTTCACCATCATGACAAATGCGCTTAAAGAAAAACCTGACGTATTGTTTGTGGGGGGACCGTCCCAGCCGACGGCACTGCTGATCAAACAGGCGAGAGAGCTTGGGTTTAAAGGCGGTATCATGATTATGGACCAGGCGAAATTTGAAGAAATGGAACCGGTCCTTGGAGGGTATGAAATGCTTGAGGGTGCGATCGGGACGCTTCCAATCAGTGAAAGCGACGCACCGGGAGGCAAGGCGTTTGTTGACAAATATGCAGAGCTGACTGACGGCATTCCTACAGCCGAAAGTGCATTTAACTATCAGGCCCTTCACGTTGCAGTGAAAGCAATGCAGGCAGCAGGCACTGTCTCAGACCCGGCGAAAATCATGGAGAACATGGATAAAGGAATTAAAGAACTTGAAGACGAGCAAATGGTATGGCACTTGACCGGAGTGGAAAACAACGGATTCAACTGGAAAACGTCCATCCACGTCGTAGAAGACGGAAAGCTTGTGAAGTTGGATAAGTAAGGTTGTCCTGCAGATTGAAAGATTGAATTTTAACAGTTTCCCGCTGTATACAGCGGGAAACTGTCTTTAATTAAGTCTGTGTTCGCAGTTATGGTTGCTTCAAAGTCTTTAAATAAGACACCAGTGACTTGAGCGAAAGGGAACGGGTACAACTTAAAAAACTAAGTAACAGTTACTTAATAAACCATGTGATGATAAGAAAAAATTTTTCCACAAAGAATAAAGGTATTTATCAGAAAAGTTAGAAATGTTACTGTAAGCGCTATCAAAACCAGTAAGGAAGGTGGAACACATATGATTCAATCTCATTTCAAGCATTGGCCGGTCAGGGTGCCATACACACTGACAGTACCTGAAACAACCTTGTACGAAAACCTTGAACTGTCTGCAAAAAGATACCCGGACAAAACAGCCATTCATTATTACGGCGCAGAACTTACATACAAACAGCTTTTAAAAGAAACCGAAGCACTTGCCGGATTCCTTGAAAAGAAAATGGGCGTTCAAAAAGGTGAAAATGTTCTGCTGTTCGTTCAAAATTCGCCCCAGTTTGTCATCGGGTATTATGCCATCCTCCGTGCCGGCGGCGTCGTCGTGCCGATTAATCCGATGAACACTTCAGAAGAACTGAGATTTTTTATAAACGACTGCGAGTTAAAGACAGGTATTGTAGGGCAGGAGCTGTACGCCAAGGTGCTTCCTTTGCTGGATTCAGTCCCGATGAAAAATGTCATCGTTTCAACCTATTCTGATTATCTGCAGGCAGGGAGCCCCGGTCATGGAATACCGGAAGAAGTAAAAATGGGGCCGATTGAGCTTGGTCAAACCGGGCATATTCACTGGAAGGATGCGCTGTCGAGTCTGGAAGTGCCTTCACAAATGACGGCATCAGCTGATGATCTCGCTGTACTGCCGTACACATCGGGAACGACAGGACTTCCAAAGGGGTGCATGCATACTCACCGCACCGTTCAAGCAAACACGTTCGGAGGCTATCACTGGCTGAATGCAACGTCTGATGCCGTATGTCTTGCGACTTTGCCCCTGTTTCATGTGACAGGCATGGTACACAGTATGCACATCCCAATCCTCTCTGGTGCCACCATGATCATGATGACAAGGTGGGACAGGGAATATGCGAGAAACACCATCAGGGATAAAGAAGTGACGCACTGGATAACAATCAGCACGATGCTGATCGACTTTATGGCCAATCCTTCCCTGAAAAAAGAGGATATGGCAAGCCTGATGAATCTTGCAGGAGGAGGTGCAGCTCTTCCTGCAGCAGTTGGAGAAAGACTGTACCAATTGTCCGGCCTGAAATTTATTGAGGGCTACGGGCTTTCAGAAACCATTGCCCAGACGCATTTTAATCCGCCTGACAGATCGAAGCTTCAATGTCTTGGAATCCCTTCATTTGATGTAGATGCAAGGATTATTGATCCCGTGACATGCCGGGAGCTTGAAAATGGAGAAGAAGGCGAAATTGTCGTGAACGGGCCGCAAGTCTTTTTAGGCTATTACAGAAGACCGGAGGAAAATGAAAAATCGTTTGTCGAGATTGAAGGAAAAAAATTCTTCAGGACCGGCGATATTGGAAAGCGCGACGAAGAAGGCTATTACTTTATCGTGGACAGAGTAAAACGAATGATCAATGCATCGGGCTTTAAAGTGTGGCCGACAGAGGTTGAAGGCATGCTTTATCAGCATCCTGCCGTTATGCAGGCATGCGTGGTCGGCGTACCTGATGAACGCAGGGGAGAAACGGTCAAAGCCTTTATCATTCTGAATCAGGAATATAAGGGGAAAATTGACGGCGAGGAAATCATCGCCTGGGCAAAAGAAAAAATGGCAGCCTACAAGTATCCAAGGATGATCGAATTCAGAGAAAGCCTTCCGATGACCTCAAGCGGCAAGCTGCTTTGGCGGAAGCTTCAGGAAGAAGAAAAACAAAAGGTGATGGGGTGAAGCGCAATGACCGGCACAGTTGAAACCGTTACAGGGCCGATCCCGGCAGATCAGCTCGGCAAAACACTGATTCATGAACATTTTGTTTTCGGGTATCCGGGTTTTCACGGTGACGATTCCCTTGGAGGCTTTGATGAGCAGGATGCCCTTGAAACAGGCATAACCGTCGCTCTTCAGCTGCTCAGCTTCGGAGTCGATACAGTAGTGGATCCTACACCGAATGAGTGCGGCAGAAATCCGGAGCTGCTGAAGGAAATATCAGAAAGAACCGGCCTCCAGATTATCTGCGCCACGGGATATTATTATGAAGGGGAAGGAGCTACTCCTTACTTCAAATTCAGACAAGGCCTCGGGACGGCAGAAGAAGAAATTTATGAAATGTTTAAAAAAGAGCTCACAGAAGGCATTCGCCAGACGGGCATCAAGCCTGGAATTATAAAACTTGCATCAAGCAAGGGTGAAATTACACCTTATGAGCAAATGTTCTTCAGAGCCGCAGCAAGGGTTCACCGTGAAGAAGGCACGGTGATTCTTACCCACACCCAGGAAGGCACAATGGGGCCGGAACAAATCAAACTGCTCATTGAACTTGGCTGTGATCCGAAAAAGATCGTCATTGGACACATGTGCGGCAATACGGATACTGACTATCACTCAGCTGTTCTTGAGCACGGAGCTTATATAGCTTTTGACCGTTTCGGCATTCAGGGAATGGTGGGAGCACCTGACGATGACATAAGAATAAAGACGCTGATGGAATTACTTGATAAAGGGTATGCAGACCAAATCATGATGTCTCACGATACCGTAAACTATTGGATGGGAAGACCGCTGATCCTCCCGAAGCAGGTTCAGGAGAAAATGAAGAACTGGCACCCTGCCCACCTGTTTGAAAATGTTATTCCGGCTCTTCGGGAAAAGGGAGTGCAGGAAGAGCAAATCAGAACCATGACAGAAAAAAATCCTTCCAGACTGTTTGCCGGTGTGGGGGCAAAGGTAAGGCTTTAGGGCCGGGCAAGGAAACTCAGTAAAAAGAATCCGAACGGTTTAAGCCGTTTCGGATTTTATTGCTTTAATTGACTGATCTGACTGGAACAACGAGTTAGTGGGGTCATTTCCTAGGCGTAGTCACTATTCTTCTGTTGAAGTGTTTGCTAAAGTGGCGTCATTCCATAGAGTGCTGCCATTATTACCGTTTAGGGATCATTAGAAGTGGCTTCATTCTCCAGAGTGCTGCCACTTTTGCAACTGAGGGAGCTCCGAAAGTGGCGCTATTCCCCAAAGCGGCACCACTTTTTTCATTATGAGTGTTCCTTTTTTCACACAGCAAGAAGGAGAACGGCTGTCTTGAGAGAAGTGGAATACAGTACGATTTTAAAGGGGGGATCATGATGAACTGGAAAACAAGAATAACCGATATGCTTAATATTCAGTACCCGATCATACAGGGAGGTCTTGCATATCTCGCTTATTCGGAACTGGCTGCGGCAGTGTCGAATGCCGGGGGGCTTGGGCAGATCACGGCGATGTCGCTTGGAGAGCCTGAACTGCTGAGAGAAGAGATCGCGAGAGTCAGGATGAAGACTGATAAGCCGTTTGGCGTCAACTTCGCAGTCGGCCAGCACGGCAGACCTTATTCTGACCTGCTTCAGGTTGCAATTGATGAAGAAGTGCCCGTGATTACGATGACAGGAGGAAATCCTGCACCCATTTTTGAGCAGCTAAAAGGGGTGAATGTAAAAAAACTTGTGCTTGTAGCTGCGAGAAGACAGGCGGAAAAAGCTGAAGAGCTTGGTGCTGATGCTGTGATGGTTGTCGGCCAGGAGGGGGGAGGACATCTCGGACGGGATGATACAGGCACATTTGTCCTCATTCCGCAGGTTGTCGATGCGGTTTCCATTCCGGTCATCGCTTCAGGCGGAATTGGAGACGGAAGAGGCCTTATGGCAGCATTAAGCCTTGGTGCAGAAGGAATTGAAATGGGCACAAGGTTTATCGCTACTAAAGAATGCACCCATGCCCATAAGGCATACAAGACAGCCCTTGTGAACAGCTCTGAAAGAGATACAGTCGTGATTAAACGAAGTATTGGCACGCCTGCCCGCGCGCTTGCAGGGACTTGGACGGACACCATTCTTGACATGGAGCAAAAAAAGGCAGATTATGAGCAGCTGAAAGATTATATTAGCGGACAAGCTAACAAAAGATACATATATGATGGTATGATAGACAATGGTTTTGCCTGGGCAGGCCAGGTTACAGGGCTGATCAGGGATGTTCCGAGCGTGGACGAGCTGTTTTCAAGAATCATCTCAGAAGCCTCGGATATCAGAGGGAAATGGAACTAGCAGCAGGAAAAAGGCAGGTGAACAGAGTGGATTATCAATATCCAATACAGCCGGATTGGTCGACAACAGAAATCATCGACGTCATCTCATTTTTTCAGGCAGTCGAGAAAGCCTATGAAAAGGGGATCAGCAGAGAAGACTTCATGAAGAAATACCGCAGGTTTAAAGAAATTGTCCCAAGCAAAGCGGAGGAAAAAAACATTTGCGATGATTTTGAGGAAATAAGCGGCTATTCCAGCTACAGGGCTGTGAAAAAAAGCAAAGACAACAGCGATGCTGAAATAATTAAAATGTAAAAAAAGGACGGGTATGCTCCGTTCAAAATCAAAACAGGGTGCCATCCTTAGATGGCACCCTGTCTGGTTCTTATGACTTAACCGCAGCTTTTTGAGACAGCTTGTAAAGCGGGAGAAGTGTTTTGAATGCATCCTGCACGGTGCTGATAAATTCGTCACCGCTCATCTTTACTGCGTCATCGCGGTCAATTCGGATGCCGCAGAGCAATTCCGCTTTTTTAACGTTTTGAAGACGCTGGAACAGGTTTTGAAAATCAGTGCTGCTCAGCTCTTTTTGAACGAGGGTCTGAGGTTTTGTATGATCGCCTGACCATACATAGTGATCAGGAATATTCTTTTTCAATTTGCTCCAGTTTTTTTCAATCGCTTCGCCGTACTCTTCTTTAACCGGCGCTTCGTATATGACGGCAAACCAGGCAAAGGCGTGTGACTCCCAAAGTCCGATTTGGAAGTGCGGCAGCATTTTGTAGCCGCGTTTGCTGCCGGCAAATGCAACCCACGTATCATTCGGAGGGTTAACCGATCTGCGGGCATGCTTTGCAACATGAGAGAACATCTCTTCTCCTGTCATGGCAGACAGCTCACCCGCGAACACTTCCCCGAGCACTTCAAGCTTTGGCCTGACAGTAGATATGAGCGCCTCCATCCGCTGATCAAGTCCATCTATTTTAAAAACATCAAAATCTTCATTTGTAAATCCTTTAAATTCCATATGATTGCCTCCCGTTTGCAGGTAATGGAATCAGTTTAGCACAGGTGTGCGCATATTCGAAAGGAACTTGCACGTTTCGACACTCCTTCAATGTGGTATTTAAAAAATAATAGGTAAATACACAATTTTCACTTCCAAGTTGCATCCTATTTCCATATCTCATATCATATATAAAAATATCAGAAAATTAAGTCAATCGATTAAAAGTCACCGGTTAACAATTATAGACAATTTTTGAAAGGGGCGGTAGAAAGATGAAACAAATCGTGAGAACGACAGGACAAAAGGAATCAGATCATCGCATAGGGGTGCTAAAGCTCGAACTGGACTATGAATTGGCCACCCTTTACGACGCCATGACCGAAAATGATGAAACGAAGAAGAATGAATGCAAACGCAAGCTTGAAAGACTCAGAAAAGAATGGATCAGACTTCAGGCATAGCAGCCGCAAACAAAAGCGAACCTCGGCACAGGGTTCGTTTTTATCTGAGCAGACAAATCCTCCCTGCAGAGCGCTTGCGTTTCTTAAATTCATTGCGTTATTCTTACTATAAGAAGCCGTTCACAGCCATTAACCCTGCAATTAGGTTACCTACATAGAAAGAAGGTTTATACATGGAAAATTGGACTAAGATTGAACAGGATGCTAAAACGTGGATTTATGAGGCAGGAGAAAAAATCAGGCAGTCTTTTCAGAAGGTCCTGTCTGTTCAGGCCAAATCGAATCCCGATGATCTCGTTACGAATATGGACAAAGAAACAGAACAATATTTAATTTCTAAAATCAACCATACATATCCCGATCATAAAATTCTTGGTGAGGAAGGCTTCGGGGACAAGCCTGACTCGATGGACGGCGTTATCTGGATTGTTGATCCGATCGACGGAACGATGAACTTTGTTCACCAGCAGCGCAATTTTGCCATTTCCATTGGAATTTATGAGAACGGCGTCGGACAGGTCGGCCTGATCTATGATGTCGTGCATGATGAGCTTTACCATGCAGTAAAGGGAAAGGGCGCCTATATGAATGACGCGGAATTGCCTAAGCTTGAAGATGTTCCGCTGAATGAGGCCGTCATAGCCCTGAACGCTACGTGGGTAATGGAGAATAAACGATTTGACCATAGTAAGCTTGTTCCTGTTGCAAAAGCGGTCAGAGGCACAAGGTCATATGGTTCTGCTACGATTGAATGCGCATATGTGGCAGCGGGCAGGCTTGACGCCTACATCACTTTGAGGCTTGCACCGTGGGATTTCGCAGCCGGCCTGGTGCTGCTTGAGGAAGTCGGAGCAAAAGCAAGCACTCTTGACGGGAAACCAATCAATATGCTTGGACAAAACAGTATTTTCGTTGCGAAAAAAGGGATTCATGACACGATTTTGAATGAGTACTTAAACAACTAATGATTGAGAGCAGACCATACGAGGATTCAGATCTGGATTTTTTCAGGGAGCTCATAGCTTCAAGCCCTGCATGGCAAAAAGAAGAATGCCTCCCGGAGCAGGCTCTGGAATACATGTTTTCTTACAAGATGTATAACGGGGAATGGCAGATATGGAGCTGCAATAATGAAGCAATCGGCATTTCCTTTCATATCAGCTGGTCTCCTTCAAACGAGAAACCGTGGCTAGGAACAGTACTTGTTAAAGAAGACCAGCGAAACAAAGGGTACGGAAAAGGAATGGTTTCGCGGATCTCAGCCGATCTGAAGAAGGCGGGCCGTCAAGCCGTTTTTGCCGGCTGTCCTGCGGATAAGCTTGAATGGCTGAAATTTCTCGCATCGTGCGGCTTTGAGCAGCTGAAGCTTGAACGGGATGCGGGCGGTAAAGAGTATATGATTACAGTGAAACCTGCTTAGCAGGTTTTTTTTCATGCAGTAAAAAAATACAAAAATAAAGCCCGGACACATATCCAGGCTCCTAAAGCATTCCTTTATCGCGCATTTTCTTTTTTGTGGCAAAGCCAAATCCCATTGCTCCGGTAAGTGCAAGCAGCGAGAGAACGACTCCGATTATGCTTCTTTCCCCGACAGCGATGCCGACTGCAACCATAGAAGCTGCCGCTGTAAAAGCTAAAAGAAAGAAAATCCATTTTCCGGATTTCATCGTTGTTTTCATCCCCTTTAAAGCGGTTTGGACAGAAAATACTGCCCCTTTTAACAGTTTACATAAAATGATTTCTTTTTTCTACAAAAGTTTGTGGTATAATACACTAGGTTATTTTAAATTTTTAGGAGATGAAAATGTGAAACTTCGAAATGATATTCGAAACATTGCGATTATTGCCCACGTAGACCACGGGAAAACGACGCTTGTAGACAAATTGCTTCACCAGGCAGGAACGTTCCGTGCGAACGAACAAGTTGCAGAAAGAGCGATGGATTCAAACGACCTCGAACGCGAGCGCGGAATCACGATCTTGGCAAAAAATACGGCAATTAACTATAAAGATACACGCATTAACATTATGGATACACCAGGACATGCCGACTTTGGCGGAGAAGTAGAGCGCATCATGAAAATGGTTGACGGCGTACTTCTTGTTGTTGACGCTTATGAAGGATGTATGCCCCAAACACGCTTCGTGCTGAAAAAAGCACTTGAGCAAAATCTGACGCCGATTGTAGTTGTCAATAAAATTGACCGCGACTTTGCACGTCCTGAAGAAGTGGTTGATGAAGTTCTTGACCTGTTCATCGAACTTGATGCAAATGAAGAACAGCTTGAGTTCCCGGTTATCTTTGCATCTGCCATGAACGGAACGGCAAGCACAAGCCCTGACCCGGCTGATCAGGAAGAAAACATGGTTGCATTATTTGATTCTATTGTTGAGAACATTCCTGCACCAGTTGACAACACAGATGAGCCTCTTCAATTCCAGGTAGCTCTTCTTGACTATAATGACTATGTAGGACGTATCGGAATCGGCCGTGTATTCCGCGGAACGATGACTGTCGGCCAGCAGGTTTCATTAATGAAAATCGACGGAAGCATTAAAAACTTCCGTGTAACGAAATTATTCGGATTCCAGGGATTAAAACGCGTTGAAATCGAAAGCGCTAAGGCAGGGGATCTTGTTGCCGTTTCCGGAATGGAAGACATCAACGTAGGGGAGACTGTCTGCCCGGTTGAGCATCAGGAAGCATTGCCTATCCTGCGAATCGATGAGCCTACTCTTCAAATGACGTTTGTTGTTAACAACAGCCCATTTGCAGGCCGCGAAGGAAAATATGTGACGTCACGTAAAATTGAAGAGCGTTTAATGGCGCAGCTTCAGACAGATGTCAGCCTTCGTGTTGAGAACACAGAATCTCCGGATGCGTGGATTGTGTCAGGACGCGGTGAGCTTCACCTTTCCATCCTGATTGAAAACATGCGCCGCGAGGGCTATGAGCTGCAGGTTTCAAAACCTGAAGTTATCGTAAAAGAAATTGACGGAGTCCGCTGTGAGCCGGTTGAGCGTGTTCAAATCGATGTTCCTGAAGAGCACACGGGTTCTGTTATGGAATCAATCGGTGCCCGCAAAGGCGAAATGCTTGATATGATCAACAACGGCAACGGTCAAGTCCGTTTGATTTTCAACGTGCCTGCACGCGGATTAATTGGATACTCTACTGAGTTCATGTCTATCACACGCGGTTTCGGCATCATCAACCACACATTTGACAGCTACCAGCCAATGCAGCCTGGCCAGGTTGGCGGACGCCGTCAGGGTGTACTGATCTCAATGGAAAACGGAAAGTCAACAACTTACGGTATCCAGGGAATCGAAGACCGCGGAATCATCTTCCTTGATGCAGGTACAGACGTGTATGAAGGAATGATCGTAGGAGAGCACAACCGCGAAAACGACCTTGTTGTTAACATCTGCAAAATGAAGCAGCAGACAAACATTCGTTCAGCAAACAAAGATCAAACGAGCACAATGAAAAAACCTCGCATCATGTCACTTGAAGAATCTCTTGAATACTTGAACGAAGATGAGTATTGCGAACTTACGCCTACTTCAATCCGTTTGAGAAAGAAAATTCTTGATAAGAACGAACGCGAAAAGCAGGCTAAAAAGAAAAAGCTTGCAGGATTGCTTTAAGTCTGACTCTCGACGTGCAATGGAGGGGATAGCGGGATGAACGTATACGAAAGTATGTGGCCGGTTGCCTACAGTATTTATACGGCAACAGAACCCGATACACAAACAGGGGCAAATATCTTATATCTGGTCATTCTCGGACTGTCAATTGTCGTATTCAAGCTGGGGTTTGCTAAAAAGCTTCCCCTTCTTCAGACAATTGTCATCTACTTGTTTTTGATGTTCGGCTGTACGGTTCTGACGTTTTTAGGGGCGTTTTTGCCTGTTGCAGAAGGACTCATTGTGGCTGCACTGATTTTAATAATTTATAAAATCAGACTCCACAGGGCAAAAAAAGCCGAGCAGCAGGATGCCGCAACATGAAGTCTATTCAGGACTCCCTCTACAATTGGCTCTCCATTAAAACAGTGGCAGACGCCCGTCCTGATGACACGGCAGCAGCAGATACATTCAGCCTTTTTGATCAGCTGCTGAAAGAAAATCATGACATACAGGAAATTTCTGTCCAAAAGGACGATGTGATGTACCTGGTCGCGTATAAGCTGAACGGGGAACAGAAATCATCCAGATTTCCGGTTGAACTGATTGACAGCATGATTGAGCAGATTGAAGCTGAACCTGAAAAATATAAGAACTATTAAAAAGACACCTCAACGTTGAGGTGTCTTTTTGTGTATGCATGCCGCAAGCACTGCGGCAAACAGAATATGGCCGGCAATCCACCAGGAGATCGCTTCAATATTAAAAATGCCGGGTGTTTCTTTAACAGCAAGAATGGTAAGGGGAAAATAAAGGAGAGCTGCAGGCAGGGTAAGGAGGAAAGATGCAGCCCATACTTTTCCTTCAGACAGCCTGAAAGCACGGGTCATCCAGCTGCAGACGATGCCAATTGCGACAGCCACCGCCAAATGCAGAATAAATTCAGCAAGTTCAGGAAGAGGCCTGCTGTAAATAAAGTCGATATTCAGCAGTAAGACATATACTTTTTCACCGCTGAATTGTTCGGCAAATTTAAGAAAAAGCCCCAAAAGGATTCCGCTCAGCAGGCCGGCGATGGCGCCTCTCAGTGCCACTACCAGCTGTCCTCTGTTTTTTTATCTCTGTAAAGCTTGAAATTTCCCGTATTTGCCCGTTCAATTGTCCGGTTTTCTATTCTGTTTTCACACTCTTTGCACATATATGTATGAATTGGCCTGTTGCGCAGACGCTTCGCCTGGAGTGTTTCATCATGGATCGTTTCAACTTTGTCGCACAGCACGCATTTTACTCTCATGTGACACCTCATTCTTTTTTTGTAGGAGATATTGAATTTGATTAAGCCGCCAGTTCCATTCGCAAGTTCGGCAGGCAGCGGAGTTTATCGGCAAAAAGGATGTCCGAATTTGAATGTAGCAAGCATTAGAAAAAAAAGGTATGATAGCATTATACAACGAATATGGAGGGAAGAAAATGGCTAATAAGTCAGAAACCAAATTGATTCAGCCTTTGTTTGACAATCTCCAGAAAGAACGTTTTGCTGTTTTTGCCACAATTGACTTTGAAACAGGCGCTCCAAATGTGTCAGCCGTCTCCTGGGTTTTTGCGCCGGATGAGGAGCGGGTGTACCTTGCGGTTGATAACCGCTCGCGCATTGTCAAAAATGTCAAAAAGCATCCTGCTGCAGCTCTGACGCTGCTTGCAAATGAGTCTACATATACTATTAACGGAAATGCACATATAAAAGAAGAAAAACTTGAATCTGTCCCACTGAAGCTTGCCCTGATCGAACTGGTGATCTCTGAAGTAAGAGATGTTATGTTTTACGGTTCGAAAATTTCGGCTGAACCAGCATATGAAAAAACATATGATGAAAAAGCAGCAGCTAAGCTTGACGGCCAGGTTTTAGAAGCCATGAAAAAAGCTTAGTTCAGCGTGAACTAAGCTTTTTTTGCTTCAATCTTTGTTTAAATGGTTTTCTGACTGATCATTCTGTTCGCGGTCAAGCTCTTTTTGCTCTTTCGTGTTGAGCTGATTGTTGTCCTGCTCAGTCGGTCTGTTATTGCGGTTTTGATTGTTCAGCGCATCATTCGGGATTTCGGGCATCACACGGCCTACTATGGCAGCAAGCTCATCAAGAATGCCTGAGATCGGTTTGCCCTGCTGAAGATCTTTGCCGATTGCTTTTAGACGCACTGTCGTATCGGCATCTGCAATGATGACAGCATTTGCACCGTACGGGTCGTGCTGAATGCTTTCAGCAACCGCATATTTAATGGATTCAGCCTTGTTTCTGTCAAGCTCTGAGTTCACATCAATCCCTACAATGGCATATCTCCCGAGAACAACGGCGCTGGCATCATTTACACCAGGCACCCGGCCTGCAAGATCAACGAGGCGGCGTGAAATCTGCTGGCCCGTTTTCTTTTCAACCGGTTCATTGACAGAGTTCCTGACGTTCATCGGTTTTCCGTTTTGATCTTCAGAACGGTTTTGTTCTGATCCCTGATTAAAAGAACAGGCTGAAAGCATAAGCACAAGGACCAATGCTGAAAATGTCATACTGCGCATGTAATCACTCCTTTTAGACCATGCTTTTTAATTTTATTGTCCGATAAATCTTCTATCTTTATGCACCATTTCATATATTTTAGCAACGCTTCAATTACAGCTTGATTATTTCATGACCCCGAGCACGCGCAGCACGCTCTAAAAACCCGTATAAGGTAGGAGGCGGAAGGTTGAGTAAAATCTATGTTTTGGATACGAATGTCTTACTTCAAGATCCGAATTCCATTTTTTCATTTGAAGACAACGAAGTAGTCATTCCAGCAGTTGTACTAGAAGAGGTCGATTCAAAAAAAAGGTATATGGATGAAATAGGACGAAATGCAAGACATGTTTCCAAACTCATTGATAGCCTAAGGCTCATCGGAAAGCTGCACGAAAAAATACCGCTGCCGGGCGGAGGCTTTTTAAGAATTGAACTGAATCACCGCTCGTTTCACGAGCTGCAGGAGATTTTCATCGAAAAAACGAATGATAACCGGATCCTTGCGGTGGCGAAAAATCTGTCAATTGAAGAAGAGACAACTGAAAACGGCAGACCTGTCATATTGGTGAGCAAAGATACGCTGGTCAGAGTAAAGGCAGATGCAATCGGGCTGATTGCAGAAGATTTTCTGAGCGACAGAGTGGTTGAGATTGACCGGATCTACACGGGCTATCTTGATTTGTATATAAGCGGGGATGATCTCAACAGGTTTTATGAAAAAAATGAGCTGATTCTGGCAGAGGTGACAAATCATCCATTTTATCCGAATCAGTTTGTCATTATGAAGAATGCTCTCGGCGGTTCGTCATCTGCTATTGGAATTGTGGACAAAACCGGGAAAAAAGTAAAACGTCTGGTCTTTGATCATGATCATATTTGGGGGATAAAACCGAGGAACGTACAGCAGACAATGGCAATGGAGCTGCTTCTGAGAAACGATATGCCTCTTGTGACGCTGATCGGGAAAGCAGGAACAGGCAAAACGCTGCTTGCTTTAGCCGCTGGACTTATGCAGACAGAGGACCTGGGATCATTTAAGAAACTGCTTGTGGCAAGACCCATTGTGCCGGTCGGAAAAGATATCGGCTATTTGCCGGGGGAAAAGCAGGAAAAGCTCAGACCGTGGATGCAGCCGATTTATGATAATCTCGAGTATTTATTTAATGCCAAAAAGCCGGGGGAACTGGATGCCATTCTTGCCGGAATGGGTTCGATTGAAGTAGAAGCCCTCACATATATAAGAGGAAGAAGTATTCCTGAACAATTCATCATCATTGATGAGGCTCAGAATTTAACCAAGCATGAAGTGAAAACAATCCTGACGAGGGTTGGGGAAAAGAGCAAAATTGTCCTCATGGGGGATCCCGAGCAGATTGATCATCCTTACTTGGATGAATACAACAATGGGTTAACCTATGTAGTGGAGAAATTTAAAGACCAGCAAATTGCAGGGCATGTCAGACTTGTCAAAGGGGAGCGCTCAGGCCTCGCCCAGCTGGCCGCTGATTTGCTATAAAAAAGACGAAAAGCCGCTGATCTCAGCGGCTTTCTTAAGGGAAAGCAGAGAATGCTTTTTACTCAACAATTATTCTTTTTATGTTTTTAAAAGGATTGTCTTTATTGCTTCCGTCACCATAGTAAAGAGTAGCAGGTCCGTCACCTGCAAGGGGTTTGCCGTTTCTGCTGAAGCCGATTACGGCGTTTGAGGCTTCTTCCAGAGTCAGTTCAATTTCTCCTTCGCCAGTGGAAAAAATGACTTTTCGTGCATCCGCTCTCGGCTCGGCATTTTGGAGAAACGGGTAAAATGGGATTCCGAACGTTCCGTTAAGAATCGCCTCTTTTTTTGAAACTTTTCTTTCTTCCGGCATCCGCGCACCTTCTTTTATTTCCTGATCCCAATGTTTTGAAACAGCTTTTGTGTATTCTTCAAGCTCGTCAACGGAGTCTCTGGTTTCCTCAAAATAAGTGTTCAGATCCACTTTGCGGTCATCAAAAATCCAGACCCCCGGATCGAGTGTAATTGGATAGGCTACATTTCCTGTCAGAGTAATGATGGATTCCATTGCTGCACGTCCTTCCTTTAGTAAGCTCTTTGTAAAGTATAAGCGCTTTCCTGTATTTTGTCATGCCGCTCATGCTGATTCTTTTAATTGGGCAAACTACGTTTCATAATGATGAGCAGATGAGGTGAACGGAAATGCCGTGCAAGACGAATGAAGAGCTTGCTGAACTGGTGGAAGAAGCGAAAAAGGTGACGTCAGAAGGAAAAGTGGCGGATTATATACCGGAGCTTGGAAAAGCAGAAGCGGATGATTTATCCGTTGCCATTTACCATGTGGAAAACTCCTGTATGTCTGCCGGGGATATTGAAAAGACGTTTACTCTGCAAAGTATATCAAAAGTGCTGACCCTGGCTCTTGTTTTAATGGATCACGGGGAGCCCTTCGTTTTCAGCAAAGTTGGAATGGAACCGACCGGAGATCCGTTTAATTCGATCGTCAAACTCGAAACACACGAAAAACAGCGCCCTCTGAATCCAATGATCAATGCCGGGGCGCTCGCGGTCACAAATATGATTAAAGGCTCGACAAAGGAAGAAAAACTGCTGAGGTACATTGATTTCATAAGGAAGCTTACGTTTAACAAGAAAATAAACATCTGCAAAAATGTGGCCGCGTCTGAATTTGAAACCGCCTGGCTGAACAGGTCGCTCTGCTATTTCATGAAAAAAGACGGAATAATTGAAGGTGACGTTGAAGATCTGATTGATCTGTACTCCAATCAGTGCGCTATTGAGATGCACAGTTTGGACCTGGCAAAGATAGGGGCTGTTTTTGCGCTGGACGGCAAGCACCCAGAAACGGAACAGCAGTTGATCCCAAAGGATATTGCCAGAATCTGCAAAACCTTTATGGTAACGTGCGGAATGTATAATGCTTCAGGGGAATTTGCAATAAAAGTAGGCATTCCTGCAAAAAGCGGGGTCTCAGGCGGAATTATGGGAATCGTCCCCTATCAGTTTGGAATCGGCATCTTTGGGCCGTCACTTGATGAAAAGGGGAACAGCATTGCAGGAATAAAACTCCTTCATCTTTTGTCAGAAAAATATGAATTGAGCATCTTTTAGCGGAAGAGGGCCGGCGTGCGGGAAACACCCTGTTTTTTCTTGATTTTTTCACGCTTACCCTATAATATTAATAGATAGATTAAGGTAATCGCTCGGGAACGGAGGGGTTCAATTGGCGTCTGAGATTGCAATTGATCATCGAGAAAAAGCACTTGCTCTTTTAAAAGCGGATGCTGATAAAATTACGAAGCTGATTCAAGTCCAAATGGACAATTTGACGATGCCTCAATGTCCTCTTTACGAAGAGGTTTTAGATACACAAATGTTTGGACTTTCAAGAGAGATTGACTTTGCTGTCAGACTTGATCTTATTGATGAAAGAGAAGGCAAGGCGATACTCGACACACTTGAGAGAGAGATGTCTGCACTTCATGAAGCTTTTACGAAAAAATAAGCTTCAAGGTAAAGCTTACAGAATGAAAATGAAAACTCAAACTGCCTGAAAATTGCAGTTTGAGTTTTTTTATAAGGTAAATCATTCCCGGAGCTTTAGACCTACATACTTTTTTAACTTGTTTCCGCCTGTCTAGCGGGTTAACATAAGTCGTGCCCCTTAAACCAAGATTTCAGAAGGAATTCCGTCTGCCAATCTCGAACAATAAAGGAAAAAGATCTACATCATGAAAACAGCAACTTGTAACGATAGGAAGCGATAAAATGATAAAAAAAATCTTAAAATCATATGACTACTCCCTTATTCTGGCGGTGCTTCTTCTGTGCGGATTCGGGCTTGTCATGGTATACAGTTCCAGTATGATTTCAGCGGTTGCAAGATGGGATTATGCGAGTGACCATTTCTTTGTCAGGCAGTCAATCTTCGTTGCCGCGGGATTTCTTGTTCTGCTTTTAGCCATGTTTTTTCCGTACAGAGCTTATCTGCAGCCGGTGTTTCTCAGAAGCGTCGTTCTGATTTCGATCGGCATGCTTCTTGCCATCTTTGTTTTCGGATCGGTAGCAGGGGGAGCCAGAAGCTGGTTTTCCGTTATGGGTTTTAAGCTGCAGCCTGCTGAATTTGTGAAACTGAGCGTCATTCTGTATCTCGCTGCCGTTTATGAAAAAAAACAGGCCTATATCGATCACTTTGGAAGAGGAGTTCTGCCTCCGATCATCTTTACAGGGTTTATCTGTGTTCTGATCATTTTGCAGCCGGATATCGGTTCTGCTTCCATCATTGCCATGATCGCCATATCAATGGTCCTGTGCTCGGGACTTGGCATGAAAAATATTGTGAAATTGCTGATTCTTGGTCTGGCAATGGTTGTTCTGATCAGTCCTCTTGTTCTTATTATGTGGGATGATATCTTTACAACGGAGCGTGTAAGCAGATTCACTGGCTTTATGGATCCATTTGCTGATGCAGGAGATTCAGGCTTCCACCTCATCAATTCGTATTATGCCATTAGTTCTGGCGGGCTTACCGGCCTTGGGCTTGGTGAAAGCATTCAAAAGTACGGATATCTGCCTGAATCGCATACAGATTTTATTCTTGCGATCATTTCTGAAGAGCTTGGCATCTTTGGCGTGTTATTTGTCCTTGTTCTCCTGGCTTTTATTGTGTTGAAGGGATTTCATATTGCACGCAGCTGCGATGATGCATTCGGCACACTCCTTGCCATTGGGATTTCGAGCATGATCGGCATTCAGACAGCCATTAATGTCGGCGGTTTAACCGGTCTTCTTCCGATAACAGGGGTTACGCTTCCGTTTATCAGCTACGGAGGATCGTCTATGATCCTGCTGATGCTCTCGATGGGCCTGCTCATAAACATTTCGATGTTTGTCAAATACCGCTCTGTCTATCAGAAGGACGAAGTGAAAAAAACGGCTGAGCTTAAAGGCAACGCGGTTCCTTTTCAGCAAAATTAAAGTGATATACTAATTTTAAATGTGCTATACTAATAATCGAGCAACTGATGAAGCCTAAGGGGGATTCCTATGACGCAGAAAACAATTCAGAAAATACTTGTAGCTAACCGCGGTGAAATTGCCATTCGCGTGTTCCGCGCCTGCACGGAGCTGAACATCAGAACGGTCGCTGTATATTCCAAGGAGGACTCGGGCTCTTTCCACCGTTACAAAGCAGACGAAGCATACATAGTCGGTGAAGGAAAAAAACCGATCGATGCCTATCTTGATATTGAAGGTATTATTGAAATTGCGAAAAACAACGGGGTTGATGCCATCCATCCCGGATACGGATTCCTGTCTGAAAACATTCATTTTGCAAGAAGATGCGAAGAAGAAGGCATTATTTTTATCGGGCCTAAATCCGCACATCTCGATATGTTCGGGGACAAAGTAAAAGCGAGAAAACAGGCCGAAATGGCAGAAATCCCTGTCATTCCCGGCAGCGACGGACCGGTTGCAAGCCTTGAGGATGTAGTTGATTTCGGCCGTAAAAACGGATATCCGTTCATTATCAAAGCTTCGCTTGGCGGAGGCGGACGCGGCATGCGTATTGTCAGAAGCGCCTCTGAGGTGAAAGAAAGCTATGAGCGCGCCAAATCAGAAGCGAAGGCTGCATTCGGCAATGACGAAGTGTATGTTGAAAAGCTGATTGAAAATCCAAAGCATATTGAAGTTCAGATTATCGGGGATGACCACGGAAACATCGTCCATCTTTATGAGCGCGACTGTTCGGTTCAGCGCCGTCATCAGAAGGTTGTGGAAGTTGCACCAAGCGTATCTGTAAGCGAAGAACTCAGACGGGAGATTTGCGATGCAGCTGTCAAGCTGATGAGCAACGTCAGCTATGTGAATGCCGGAACCGTTGAATTTCTCGTAGCAGGCGGAGAATTCTACTTTATTGAAGTTAATCCCCGCGTACAGGTAGAGCATACGATTACTGAGATGGTGACTGGAATTGACATTGTGCAGACGCAGATTATGGTTGCACAGGGACATGCCCTCCATAGCAGTAAAATCGGCATACCGCAGCAGGAGGAGATCAGAGTAACAGGCTATGCCATCCAATCAAGGGTAACAACAGAAGATCCTTTGAAAGGCTTTATGCCGGATACAGGAAAAATTATGGCCTACCGATCAGGCGGCGGATTCGGGGTCAGGCTTGATGCCGGCAACGGATTCCAGGGGGCAGTCATTACACCTCACTATGACTCTCTTCTTGTAAAGCTTTCAACACAGGCGCTTACCTTTGAACAGGCAGCTGCCAAAATGATCAGAAACTTAAGGGAGTTCCGCATCCGCGGAATCAAAACGAATATTCCGTTCTTAGAGAACGTCATCAAGCATGAAAAGTTTATGTCAGGTGAATATGATACTTCTTTTATCGACTCGTCTCCGGAGCTGTTTGTCTTTCCGAAGAAAAAAGACCGGGGAACAAAAATGCTTTCCTATATCGGCAATGTGACCGTCAACGGATTTCCCGGCATCGAGAAGAAAAAGAAACCTGTATTTGACAAGCTTCATATTCCAAAAGTCAAATACTCAGAACCGGTCCCTGAGGGAACGAAACAGATTCTGGACAGGCTTGGACCTGAGGGTCTTGTAAACTGGCTGAAAGAGCAGGATGAAGTGCTGCTGACGGATACAACTTTCCGCGACGCCCATCAGTCTCTGCTTGCCACGAGACTCAGAACAAATGACATCAAACATATTGCAGAGCCGACGGCAAGACTTCTTCCAAACTTGTTTTCTCTTGAAATGTGGGGCGGGGCTACATTTGATGTAGCGTACAGATTCTTAAAAGAAGATCCGTGGGACAGACTGCTGACAGTCAGAAAGCAAGTCCCGAATGTTTTGCTTCAGATGCTCCTTCGTGCATCAAATGCTGTTGGGTATAAGAACTATCCCGACAACGTGATCGAAGAGTTTGTAGAAAAGTCAGCCTATGCGGGCATTGACGTTTTCCGGATATTTGACAGCTTGAACTGGGTAGAGGGAATGCGGCCTGCCATTGAAGCGGTCAGAAAATCCAACAAGCTTGCAGAAGCGGCCATTTGCTACACGGGGGACATTCTTGATCCTTCCCGCCGGAAATATGATCTCGCCTACTATACGAATCTTGCGAAAGAACTTGAAGCATCAGGCGCGCATATTCTTGGAATTAAAGATATGGCGGGTCTCCTTAAACCTCAGGCAGCCTATGATCTGATTTCTGCACTGAAAGAAACAATCGATATCCCTGTGCATCTTCATACACATGATACGAGCGGAAACGGCCTGTTTACATATGCCAAAGCAATTGAAGCAGGTGTCGATGTCGTCGATACAGCTGTGAGCTCGATGGCAGGGCTGACTTCACAGCCGAGCGCCAATTCTCTGTACCATGCGCTGCAGGGAATGGAGCGCCGTCCGAATATTGATATTGAAGCGCTTGAAGAGCTTTCGCAGTACTGGGAAGGCGTGCGTCACTATTACCGGGATTTTGAGAGCGGCATGAATGCCCCTCACTCTGAAGTGTACATGCATGAAATGCCCGGCGGACAGTACAGCAATCTTCAGCAGCAGGCTAAAGGCGTCGGCCTTGACGACCGCTGGAACGAAGTGAAGGAAATGTACAGACGCGTCAATGATCTTTTTGGAGATTTGGTGAAAGTGACCCCGTCTTCTAAAGTAGTTGGCGATATGGCCCTGTTTATGGTTCAAAACAATCTGACAGAAAATGATATCTTCGAGCGCGGCGAGACGCTTGATTTCCCTGATTCAGTTGTAGAGCTGTTTGAAGGCTATCTCGGCCAGCCGCATGGCGGGTTCCCGGAAAAACTGCAAAGAATCATCCTGAAAGGCAGAGACCCGATTTCAGTGAGACCGGGAGAGCTGCTTGAACCGGTTGATTTTCCTGCCTTAAAAGAAGAACTGTTTGAAACACTCGGACGTCAGGTAACAAGTTTTGATGCGATTGCCCATGCGCTTTACCCTAAAGTCTTCCTCGACTACGCTAAGACGTTTGAGCAATTCGGTGATATTTCTGTACTCGATACACCTACGTTCCTGTACGGAATGAGGCTTGGCGAAGAGATTGAAGTTGAAATCGAACAGGGGAAAACCCTGATTGTAAAGCTTGTATCAATAGGCGAACCTCAGCCTGACGGTACGCGGGTTGTGTATTTTGAACTGAACGGCCAGCCGCGTGAAGTTATTATCCGCGATGAAAACGTCAAGGCGACGGTTACCGCCAAAATGAAAGCAGATAAAGGCAATAAGGATCACATTGGCGCGACAATGCCCGGCACAGTCATTAAAGTGCTTATCGAAAAGGGCGAAAAAGTAAGCAAAGGCGATCATCTTCTTCTTACTGAAGCTATGAAAATGGAAACGACCGTTCAGGCCCCATTCTCAGGCACCATAAAAGAGATTCATGTTTCAAACGGAGAAGCCATTCAGACTGGTGATCTGCTGATTGAAATGACTGTATAACTCTCATTTGTAAAAACGTCAAAGACAAGAGCCCGGTGTAAACCCCGCTCTTGTCTTTTTCTATTTGGAAGCCTATCATTTCTTTCATTCGCCTGGGGAAAACAGTACAATCATGAAAGAGGTGATTGTCATGAAGACAGCAGCAGTCTGGTTCAGAAGAGATTTGAGGCTGCAGGATCATACAGCCCTGTCTGAGGCCGTAAAATGGGCAGAAGAACATAACGGAAAGCTGTTTTTGTTTTTTCAGCTGAATCCAGCTTTTCTCGAAAAGCCGGCAGACTTCCGCCATCACTATTTTTTTCAGACATTAAAGGCGTTTATGGACAACTGCAGGGATCATAAAATTGCCTTTCATCTGATGTATGGCGAGACAGAAGAAATAATGGAAATGGTTATTGAAAAGGTGCCTGAGATCAACCTGTTTTTATTTAATGAAGATGAAACAGGCTACGGAAAAGAACGTGATGACAAGGTGAAAAGGGTTCTGAAAGAAAATGAGGTCGATTACTGGACATTTCAGGATCATTTCCTTCATGGGGCCCGGGAAGTGAAAAAGCAGGACGGCTCCCTTTACAAAGTCTACACGCCTTATTACAAAGCGTGGAGCAAGCTTGAAAAAAAACAGCCTGCTGAAATCGATCTGAAAAAACTCAGTGCCTGCTCCGTTTCCATACAGGACCTCCCAGATACAGGTGCTGAAAAGCTCGAGGAGATGATCGGCAGCCTTGAAGAAAGGGAGGACATCGGGGAAGAAGCTGCGTTAAAAACCCTGAAGGAGTTTACAGACGAAAAATTAGAAGATTACCATAAAAAAAGAGACCTTCCGGCTGAAGCGGGGACGAGCAGGCTCTCAAGATATTTAAAAACTGGAACCATCTCTATCCGCACCGTCTATCACCACATCATGCAGACTGAGGATCATCCTCAGGATACGGGAAAAGAAACATTTATCAAGGAGCTTGCCTGGCGGGACTTTTATAATATGGTGTACGTTCAGTTCCCGAACAGCGTGAAGGAAGAAGCGGATAAGCGCTACCGGTCAATCAAATGGAATACGGATAAAGAGAGGCTGAAAGCGTGGAAAGAAGGTAAAACAGGCTATCCGATCGTTGATGCGGGCATGAGGCAGCTGAATGAAGAGGGATGGATGCATAACCGGCTGAGAATGATCACAGCTTCCTTTTTAACGAAAGATTACTTGCTTGACTGGAGACTCGGGGAGGCGTATTTTGCAGAAAAACTTGTCGATTATGAGCCCGGCTCCAACATTGGAGGATGGCAGTGGGCAGCATCTGTCGGAACAGACCCGGTCCCGTATTTCAGAGTGTTTAATCCGGTCACGCAATCAAAAAAGTTTGATCCGGACGGAGAGTACATCAAAAAATACGTGCCCGAGCTTCGGGACGTTGACGTGAAACGAATTCATGAGCCGTGGAAGATGAGCAGCGGGGAGCAGAAAGAAGCAGGCTGCATCATCGGAACCGATTATCCGGAACCTACAGTTAATCACAGCGAACAGCGGGTAAAAGCAATTGAAATGTTTCAGGGCATATAAAAAAGAGAGGCGTCATCGCCTCTCTTTTTATATGGCTTTCTTATCTTCTTTGTTTTTTAAAGCCTCACGGTTAATGCGGTTGCGGCTGATCAGCAGGATGAAATAGCTCAGCACGCCGAACAGACAGGAAATGATCAGTGCGTGGGCCAGGGCAACACCAAGGTTCAGCCCGGTTAATACGACAAGCGCGCCTGATGCGACCTGCATGGAAATAAGGGCAAATGCTATGATCCATCCATAATAGACGACTTTCTGATGTTTATAGTGCTTAACTGCGGTATAAGCAGCATATGCCACCCAAACGAAAATCAGAGCAGCTGCAAATCTGTGGCCCATTTGAATCCACTCATGCAGGGTTGCCGGCAGTCCGTATGGTCTGTTGCTGCACATCGGCCATTCCGGACATGCGAGGCTTGCGCCTTTATGTCTGACAAATGCGCCTGTATAGACCACGATATATGTGTAGCTGATGATGCCGATGCTGTGGAATTTCATCCTTTTATCAATAATAAGGGACTCTGTATCAAACTTTTTGTCCACTTCAAAAATCAGCAGGGTGAGCAGCAGCACTGATGCAAAAGAGATAAGAGAAATACCGAAATGCAGGGCAAGAACGGCATCAGACTGTCCCCATTTTACTGCGGCTGCACCAATAAGCGCCTGAAGAATCAGGAAGAAAAATGAAAGTGCGGCCAGAAATTTCGTTTCCCGCTTATGTCCAATCTTGATCCAGGAAGTAACAGCAAGCAGCAGGACAAGAATCCCCGCAAGGCCGCTGACCACCCTGTGGCTGAGCTCAATGACAAGCTCCGGGGTAATTTCAGACGGAATCAGTTCTCCGTGGCAAAGCGGCCATGAATCTCCGCATCCTGCGCCGGATTCCGTTTTTGTGACAAGCGCTCCCCCTAGAAGCACAAGAAGCATCACAAGTGTTGTGAGCACACCAATTCCTTTTAATGCTCGATGCAAGATGTTCACCTTCTTATTCGTAGTAATGAGCTTATGAAAACCGGACATTTCAAAGTCCGGCCAGGCAACAAATAATGACAATATCTATCTACTGTTTATTATACTGGCAAAACAGATTGAATGAAAAGGAATGATATGGAGAAATCCCATTAGAATCATTTTTTCGCAAAAGATTCCATTATCTATAAAAAATTCCTGACAGGTATGATAGAATGTTAACGTGGTCATAAAGGTATGCCATTTATTTTTAGAGTATCAGTGAATGAATTGCTTTTCAATGAATTAGCCGGCTCTCCTGTTCTGCTTCACAATTTCGACAAAACTTCTTCATATTTTGTTCACAAAACAAGAACCGATTATGGTTTAATATCAAGAAGGAAGCGATTTTGAAAATATTGCTTAATTTAGTATGATATAGCAAGCTGCACAGCCGGCAGCAGAGCAAAAAGGGGGACTGTCATACGTGCCAGATTCAAGGACCTCGAAAGAAACGGGATTCGGTGAGGTAGTTTATGAAACAACCGTATTAAAAGACTTTTTGAGCCTTATCAAAATGGGAATCGTTAATTCCAATTTGATTACCGCTTTTACAGGCATCTGGCTTGCGCTGTATTTTAACGGGCAAAGTTTTCTTGGGAATATTGACACAGTTCTGTATGCGCTCTCAGGATCAGCTCTTGTGATTGCAGGATCTTGTGCCATTAACAACTTTTATGACCGTGACATAGACCATATTATGGAGCGGACAAAGACGAGGCCGACTGTCACAGGCAGAATGAATCCAATTCAGGCGCTGTGGATTGGTGTTTTATTGCTTGCATTCGGATTTATCATGCTTTCCATGACAACGGCAGCAGCAACGCTTATCGGGTTGATCGGCGTAATTACATACGTCTTTTTATATACAATGTGGACAAAACGCCACTATACGCTTAATACAGTTGTCGGCAGCATCTCCGGTGCCGTTCCTCCTCTCATAGGATGGGCAGCTGTTGATGCAGACCTCAGTGTGACGGCATGGGTATTGTTCATGATCATGTTTATCTGGCAGCCGCCCCATTTCCTCGCTCTCGCAATGAAGCGGGTTGAGGAATACCGGGCAGCCGGGATACCAATGCTGCCTGTCATACACGGATTTGCTGTTACAAAAAGGCAAATGATGGTCTGGGTAATCTGTCTGTTGCCTTTGCCGTTTTACTTGTTTCAGCTCGGGGCTGCATTCATCATTCTGGCAACTGTCCTGAACATCGGCTGGCTAGTGATTGCCCTGTCCGGCATAGGGGCTAAGGATGACCTGAAATGGGCAAAGTGGATGTTTATTTATTCGCTGAACTACTTAACGATCCTTTTTGTGGCGATGGTACTTTTCACGATCAACTAGGTTAGAAATTCTTTCTTTTAGGAATTTACATAGAAGGAATTGACGATTCCTGTTTAGCATGCGGGGATTAATTTACTGAAAGAGGGGTTTGATTTAGCTATGGAAAAGAGGCTGACAAAATTTCGTCTCGTTGCCGTATTTGCAATGCTGACACTTGTCCTAGCCGGCTGTGGTGAACCATATCTTTCCGCTCTTCAACCAGCTGGTGAAGTAGCGGATATGCAGTACTCGCTTATGATTTTGAGTACACTCATCATGGTCATTGTAATCGCAGTCGTAACTGTGATCTTCATTTATGTGGTTGTGAAGTTCAGACAGCGCAAAGGTGAGGAAAATAAAATTCCTGAGCAAGTAGAGGGAAGTCATAAACTGGAAATCATTTGGACTGTTATTCCTATTCTTTTATTGCTTGTGCTGGCGGTTCCTGTAGTTTCTGCAACATTTGAGCTTGCAGACGTTAAGGCGATGGACAAAAAAGACCGCAAGCCTGAAGATGCAGTCGTTGTAAACGTCAGAGCAAACCTTTACTGGTGGGAATTCGAGTATCCTGACTACGGGATCATCACGAGCCAGGATTTAGTTGTGCCGACAGATGAAAGGGTTTACTTTAATCTGATTGCTTCCGATGTTAAGCATTCATTCTGGGTGCCTTCTGCAGGCGGAAAAATGGATACAAACACGGAGAATGTGAATAAATTCTGGCTTAATTTTGACGGTAACCGTGCTGAGCAGGCCGGAGAATATTTCTACGGTAAATGTGCTGAGCTTTGCGGACCTTCACACGCTTTGATGGATTTTAAAGTTGAAACAAAATCCAAGGAAGAGTTTGTTCAGTGGGCTGAAGAAATGAAAAATGCCAAAGCTGTTGCATCTTCTGACCTTGCTAAAGAGGGAGAGAAGCTGTTCCAGGAAAAAAGCTGTATCGGCTGTCATGCTGTCACTCCGGTGGATGAGCGTCCTGAACAGGCAAGAACTGCTCCAAACCTTGCAAGCTTCGGCGAGCGTTCACGAGTTGCAGGAATTCTTCCTCATAATGAAGAGAACATCAGAAACTGGCTGAAAGATCCTGAACAGTACAAACCGGGCAATAAAATGACAAAAACATATCCGGAACTGAATGATCAGGAACTTGATGCTCTTACAGAATACTTAAGCGGCTTGAAGGTAGAAGCCAAATAAGATTGTCTTAGCAGAATAAAAGGGAGGTAACACTGTGAGTACGTTAACTCAGAAAAAAGGGTTCGGCGCAGTTCTCTGGGACTACCTGACAACGGTAGACCATAAGAAAATCGCCATCCTTTACCTGGTTTCCGGCGGCTTCTTCTTCCTCGTGGGAGGTCTGGAAGCGATGCTGATCCGTATTCAGCTCGCTGTACCGGATAATGATTTCATCTCAGCCGGACTATATAATGAAGTATTGACTATGCATGGCACGACCATGATATTCCTGGCAGCGATGCCGCTGATTTTTGGATTTATGAACGCGGTTGTACCGATTCAGATCGGAGCGCGCGACGTTGCATTTCCTTTCTTGAACTCACTTGGGTTCTGGCTTTTCTTCTTTGGAGGATTGTTCCTGAACATGGGTTGGTTTTTAGGGGGAGCACCTGATGCAGGCTGGACGAACTATGCGTCGCTTGCCCTCAATTCACCGGGACACGGAATTGATTTTTATCTTCTGGGTCTTCAGATATCAGGTTTCGGAACTCTTATTGCAGGGATTAACTTCCTGGCAACAATCATTAACATGCGTGCGCCTGGTATGACTTATATGCGCATGCCGCTCTTTACCTGGACAACATTTGTTGCATCTGCACTTATCTTATTTGCTTTCCCGCCGCTTACTGTGGGTCTTGCAATTATGATGTTTGACCGTGTATTCGGAACTGGGTTTTTCGTTCCTGAGCTTGGCGGAAATACGATTATCTGGGAGCATTTATTCTGGATCTTCGGACATCCTGAGGTTTACATCCTGATTCTTCCTGCATTCGGAATTTTCTCTGATGTCCTTCCTCATTTTTCTAAAAAGCGTCTTTTCGGATACTCTTCCATGGTATTCGCAACTGTGCTTATCGGCTTTTTAGGATTCATGGTATGGGCGCATCATATGTTTACAACTGGTCTTGGACCGATTGCAAATGCCATTTTCGCCGTTGCCACAATGGCAATTGCTGTTCCTACGGGCATTAAGATCTTTAACTGGATGTTTACTATGTGGGGCGGAAGCATCCGCTTTACGGTTCCGATGATCTGGTCTGTAGCTTTCATTCCGACATTTGTAATGGGCGGAGTAACAGGAATCATGCTTGCCGCTGCTCCAACAGATTATCAGTATCATGACACGTATTTCGTTGTAGCCCACTTCCACTACGTTATTGTAGGCGGAGTTGTCATGGGATTATTTGCAGGCCTTCACTACTGGTGGCCGAAAATGTTTGGAAAAATGCTCGGCGAAAAGCTTGGCGTCGTTACATTTGTCCTGTTCTTTACAGGATTCCATTTAACTTTCTTTATTCAGCATTTCCTTGGACTGATGGGGATGCCGCGCCGTATTTTCACATTCCTGCCTGGCCAGGGACTTGAAATGGGTAACTTAATCAGTACAGTCGGTGCATTCCTGATGGCAGCCGGAACAATCGTATTGCTCTGGAACATCATTATTTCATCGATTAAAGGTGAAAAAGCTGCAGGAGATGCATGGGGAGACGGGCGCAACCTTGAGTGGGCCGTTTCATCACCGGCACCTGAATACAACTTTAAACAAACTCCGCTTGTACGCGGACTTGATGCACTTTGGGTAGAAAGAATGGAAGGCAATAAAGGAATGACTCCAGCAGAACCGCTTGGCGATATTCACATGCCTAATGGATCGATTCTTCCTTTGATCATGTCTTTCGGACTGTTCGTTGCTGCATTCGGACTGCTTTATCATTCAGAACACGCATGGGGCATCCCGGTTGTTATCATCGGATTTGGCATTACTCTAGGCTGTATGTTCCTGCGTTCCATCATTGATGATCACGGTTATCACATCCACAAAGAAGATTTGATGAATGATGATAACGATAAGGGGGTAAAGGCATAATGCATGTTGAGGAAAAATTGACAGCTGAAACGTTCCCTGCCTCACCTGAAAAGGCGACCCTTGAAGGCAAAAATAAATTTTTGGGCTTCTGGCTCTTCCTTGGCGGAGAGACAGTCCTGTTCGCATCGTTGTTTGCGACGTTCCTGGCTCTCAGGGATTCTGACAACGGAGGGGCAACTACCCAGGAAATGTTTGAGCTTCCGCTCGTATTTGCTGCAACGATGCTTCTTTTGACAAGTTCACTCACTAGTGTATATGCAATGTATCACATGAAGAACTTTCAATTTAAGAAAATGCAGCTTTGGATGGGAATCACGGTTCTATTAGGAGCTGCCTTCCTAGCACTTGAGATTTATGAATTTAATCATTATATTCATGAATACAAATTCACGATTACAAGCAGTGCACTCGGGTCTGCCTTTTACACGCTTGTCGGAACACATGGTGCCCACGTGGCATTCGGTCTCCTTTGGATTACAACATTGATGGTCCGCAATGCAAAAAGAGGACTGAACTTATACAACGCACCTAAATACTACGTTGCAAGTCTTTACTGGCATTTCATTGACGTTGTATGGGTATTCATCTTCACAGTTGTATACTTAATGGGAATGGTGGGATAAACTGATGGCAAATCAAAACTCAGGAAACCCAAAAGTAGATCTTGCTTATCGCCGCAAGAAAAACAAAGAAGATATGAAGTATCAGGTTGTAACCTTTGCACTGATGATCTTCCTGACTGTCGTTGCATTTGTTGCAATCGGATATGACGGCATAGCAGAATGGTTTAAGATTCCATTTATTCTTCTTCTTGCTGTCGTACAGGTTATTTTCCAGCTTTACTACTTTATGCACATGAGCCACAAAGGACATGAGGTGCCTGCGCTTTTCCTTTATTCAGGAATCGGCGTTGCCTTTTTGACAGTCCTTGCTTTTGTAACAATCATTTGGTGGTAAGTTCTGATCCGGCTGATTTTTCAGCCGGATTCTTTTTATGTTTTCTTTCAGTCAATCCTGCGGGACGCCTGTCTTTGTCATAGAACGTTCATTGATAGCGCTTCATCTAAGGTGTATAATAAGACAAGGAGTATTAGCAGAAATAGGAGTTGAACTCATTGTTAAATTTAGAAATGTTTGGCTTTAGAGCAATGTGGAGCCCGATTTTTTTTCTGTTTACAGCAGGCATTCTTGTGCTCTATTTCCTTGCAGCAGGGCCTCTGAGAAGCAGATTTAAAGAAAGCGCTCCTGTCACGATCAAACAGAAAGCTCTGTTCACGTCGTCCATTCTGCTTCTTTATGCGGTAAAAGGCAGTCCTCTGGATTTAATGGGGCATTTAATGTTCAGTGCACATATGACACAAATGGCCCTCTTATATTTGCTCGTTCCGCCGCTTATGATTTACGGTGTGCCCGTATGGATGTGGAGAGCCATCATTTACAGACCGGGAATTAAACAGACGGTTTCCTTCCTGTCCCGTCCGCTGATTGCCCTTTTTGTATTTAATGGCGTATTTTCGCTCTATCATATTCCTCTTGTTTTTGATGCGGTGAAAACAGACCATATTCTTCATGCGGCTGTTACCATCTTTATTTTTATTGCCGCAATGCTTATGTGGTGGCCTCTATTAAATGAGCTTCCCGAATGGAGAGAGCTTGGCGGAATTAAGAAGATCGGCTACATATTTGCAAATGGAATGCTGCTTACACCGGCCTGTGCGCTGATTATCTTTGCAGAGACATCTTTGTATTCCACCTACTCGAATCCAAGCGCCTGGGCCAGCGCTCTTGAGCTGTGCGTTCCTGCAAGCATGCTGGCAGGTCTTGATCTGACCGGCCCGGAAATGTTTAACACCCTTCCTTTAGTCGAAGACCAGCAGCTTGGCGGCATCATGATGAAGATTATTCAGGAATTTGTCTATGGAGGACTGCTCGGAATTATTTTCTTTAAATGGGCCCGTAAAGAAAGAGAGAAAGACGAACTTGAAGAACGCAGCCGTCTTGCTCCACAGCCGGTAAAATAAGATACGCTCCGGTTTTTCTGCTTATCAATCTATGATTACTATATTAGGAGCTGCCAATATGAACGTACCTCTTTTACCTACAATCAGTACAGCCTTTATCGTTCTCAGCGCTGCAGCCGTTGCCGTTGGATGGTATCTTATCAAACAGCGGAGAATAGAGGCGCATCAGAAGGCGATGATGACGGCCGCTGTATTTGCAGTAATCTTTTTTATTGTCTATGCATCGCGGACGATCTTTGTCGGGAACACTGCTTTTGGCGGACCGGATTCGATTAAAATCTACTATACTGTATTTTTGATTTTCCATATCACTCTTGCAACTGTAGGGGCAGTGCTTGGAATCATCATGCTGGTCTCAGGTTTTAAAAACAGGCTCGCAAGGCACAGAAAGCTTGGACCCGGAACAAGCATCATCTGGTTTTTTACTGCAATCACAGGAGTTGCTGTTTATTTTCTCCTTTATATTCAATACAAAGGCGGAGAAACGACATCTGTGTTTAAAGCGATATTGGGATTTTAATTGTTGAAGCAATAGAATGAAAGATTTCTATTGCTTCTTTTTTTATGCTCTAATCTTGAAAAAACGCTCTGCAGGAAGTATAGGACGCTCATTATGGCCATAAAATGAAAGTATGAGGGAGTTCTTGAAAGGGAGTGTCGGGAAGATGATCGAAATTATAACAGACCGGCTTTTAATTATTCCTTGTTCACTGGATATTGCAAAGTCGCTGATTTTTCACAGAAAGGAACTGGAAACCCGGTCCCCGATTGGAATACCCTGTGCCTGGCCTTCTTCTGCTGTAAGAGGGATGCTCCCGCTGTTTATTGAAAAGCTCGAGAAAAACGATCAGGAGCACGGATTGGGTCTTTGGCTGATCATTTTATACAATGAAAAAAGAATTATCGGAGATTTGTTTCTTCAGGGAATACCTGATGACAGCGGGACAGTCGAGCTGAGCTACAACATTCATGAAGCGGCTGATGAAGAAAGTCTGACCTATGAAGCGATTGATGCTGTCATGGAATGGCTGACAAGTGAACGAAAAGTAGCCAGTATTCAGATGGAGTGTCTGGATGAGAACAGCAAATCCATCAAACTGTTTGAAAAGCTCGGTATGATCTGCACGAAAAAAGAAGATGTTTTCTTATCCTGGGAGTTGAAAAAGAAAGCGTAGAAGAGGGGTGTGCAGCATAGGCGAAGCCAAAAAAAGAATGGAAGCAGATCTGCCATTTTTTCAAGCTGCACCCGGGGAGGATTTATTTGTCCGCCTTAGAGAGCTGACTTATTCGGGTCATAAGCTTAAAGCCGTTCAAGTAAGTGCATCCCCTTTCATTAATTGGAGGTCCAGCAAGTTGGACAGGCAAATGAGCGGTCTCCTTGAAGAATGGAGAAGTCAGGGATGTCACTTGGTTTTTTTTGATCACATGCCTCTCTCATTCAAAAGGAAGTATGGAGTTGAAACGTTAATAAGGGCAAGGGAATGGAGAATGGCTCCCGAATGCCTTTATTTACGGTCATTTAACAGTTCCTGTGAAGTATTTGAAGCCAATGGAATCAGCGGTAAATACTTGTCAAAACAGATCGTGAAGAAATTATCGGGGCATCGAACCTGCCTGATTTCTTCTTCTGACGACCTCACGGAACTCAAGAGTGCGGCTCAATACTCCCTTTTTGCAGCGAATAACGACAAAGGTGAAGCCATTGGCTATATGAAATGTTTCATGGCCGATCAAAAGCTTCATATAAAAGAATGGGCCGCAATCAGCCCGAAAGCCAAACCGGCCCTTTGGAACAAAATCAGGACGCTTCCAGCGAATGAATTAATCTTGACACTGCAAGAGAGTGATTCATTTCCATATCAGTTGAAAAATCCATTTTTATCAAGCCGTCAGCTTCCAGTCTTTATTGGAAAAATCATTAATTTGCCTGATTTTATGGCTGTGTTTCCTTTTAACAACGCAGAGAGTCCCCTGTACTTGCAAGTAACGGATTCATCCTTGCCTGCAAACAGCGGCATATATTGCATCGAGGACGGGAAGGGAAGAGCTGTTCAATCAGCCGGCTGCAGAAGTGTGGTGTCTGTTGAGAGCAGTATTCTCGCTGCGCTCCTTTTTAAAAGCCTGAATCCGGGCATGCTTTATGGGGCCGGGTATATAAACGGCTCTACGCACGATGTGAGACTTCTTGAAAAGGCATTGCCGGGAGAAAAACCGTATTGTTTTTTATAAAATAAGAGCCGGACAATTTCAGTCCGGCTCTTGCAATTTAAATTTTAAATGTAAAGCGGATAATCCCTGCTTCTCTTGCAGAGTTGTAGATAATTAAAATCATCGGGCCGATGAAAAATCCAAGGACGCCGAACAGTTTCAGTCCAAGATACATGGAGATCAGTGTTGCAAGCGGGGAAAGACCAATGTGGCTTCCCATGACTTTCGGTTCAACTGTCCTTCTGATGATTAAAAGGACCGCAGTCAGGATGCCGAGTTTTGCTGCAAGAATAGTATCTCCGGAGATAAGGTGATACAGCGTCCATGGACCCATAATGATGATGGAGCCGATAATCGGTATCACATCAATCACCCAAATGATGATGGCCATGACAAGAGCGACCTCGGGCATAATCAACATCAGACCGATAAAGGAAGCGATAAAAATAATGATGCTTACAAGAAACTGAGCTTTGACAAAGCCGAAAATAACATAGGACATGCGGTTAATCATAAAGTTTACTTTTTGCGCAGTGTTTTCCTTCATATGTGCATACATGCGCATCTTCAGATTGGGCAGCTCCAGCATGAAAAGAAACAGTGCGATTAAAAATACGAGCATGTTGACCATATAATCGGGAATGTTCGTTATGATCGTTTTCACATTTTCGATGTTAACGGAGCTTGCAAGATCTGCTTTTGTCTTCTCAAGAAATTCTTTTACCTGATTGCTGATTTCATTTACAAATTCGGGAGGAAGATCTTTTGCCGAGTGTGTAAATCTTTCTTCAATTTCATTCCAGGCAACCGTAATTTCATTTATGTACTCAGGCGCATTTTCAATCGTAATGATTGCTTCACCGACAACCTTCGTCGTAATGAAATAGCCGCTTACAGCAATGAGACATAAAAACAGCAAAAAGGTGATAAGGACACTCAGTTTCCGCTGAAGTTTTGCACGGTTCTGCAAAAGCCTGACAAGCGGCTCCAGCAAAAGTGCAGTCAGAAAAGCCATAATGAGAGGAACTGAGATCGGCAGAAGAAAATAGATGATCAGCCCGATCAGGACTATGAATAATGCAGTGAGGAGGCGCCGCTTAGTAAATATAGTAGACAATCTTTTGCTCCTTTCAATCTTTCTCTCTAAATTATAGTACGAAAGTACGGAATTAAGGAACGGAATTTTGGCAATTCTTCAAAAAAGTTTTTAAAAAAAGAAAATAAAAAACAAAAGCTGCGAGAGCTTTTGCTTTTTTGCATCTGCTTCTGCACTGGACAGAAACAGATCTTATACGATGCGTCCGATTTCTTCTTTCAGCTGTTTCAGAAGATTTTTGCTTGTGTTTAAAACAGCATTTGGAAAATCCTCGCCTTCTCCGTATTCCACACCATGAGGATAATAGTGCTTTCCAAGAAGGGGAGTCATGAGTTTTATCACTGCATGTCTCGATCCGATATCACCTTCAGCGGCATAGCCTGGAATGCGCAGGTAGAACGTTTCCCCTTTGTTTTCAAACTTGCGGTCATATGTAACGCGCTCATAATCCCATTGCCCTGCACGGACAATTCCAAGATCATCCATGATTTCATCCAGTCTGTTCAGTTCAACCGTAAGCCCGTCAAGTCCCGTGTTTTCCATTTTCATTATGTATTCCCTCCTAAAAACCTTGTCGCGGCATTTTCATTAGTAAAGCGCTTTAATGAACTCCCCTTCAATCATAGTACGAATGCATCGAACTTTCAATCTTTACCTTTTATTTTACATCTTTATCTTGTTTTTGGACAAACTGGGTGTATCGGAACTTTTTCGTTCACATATCGTTTGTCAGGGAGGATAAAAGATGCAAAAAGTGAGAGATATTATGTCTGAAGATATTCAAGTATGTACGCCGCTTGATAATGTTTATGAGGCTGCTGTTAAGATGAGGGACTGGGATGTAGGCTCGATTCCTGTAGTCGAAGGCGATAAGCTGATTGGAATGATTACAGACCGTGATTTGGTTATCCGTGGAATAGCTGAAAAACATCCGGGGTCTAACAAGGTGACAAATGTAATGAGTGATCACCTTTGTACTATCGGCCCGGATGCAACAGTGGAAGAAGCTGCAGGGCTCATGGCCGAGCATCAGATCAGACGGCTTCCTGTAGTGGAAAATGGCCGAATGCTCGGGATGGTTTCACTGGGAGACCTGTCACTAAATCATCTGTCAGACCAAAGAGCGGGAACAGCGCTCTCAGACATTTCCGAACACGGCAGCCATTTGCACTGAAGAATAAAGGAGCATGCAGCTGCATGCTCCTTTTTAAACGATTTAGCCCTCCTGAACCTTACAATTTGAAAAAAAACCTGTTTTTTGATTAAATGACCTATAAAAGGATATACTATCTGCCAATCTTGTGAAATACTGTTTACTAGTATATAGATTTTGCTGTTTCATATAATGGCAGAAACGAAAGACCTGGAGGGATGAAAGCTGGGCGGTATATTTAAGACGTTTTTTCTTTTGCTGATTATTGCAGGTTCTTATTTTTTATATATTCAGTATGGAAATCATGAGCAGCCGATCAGACAGCAGGATGAGAGCGAACAGCTCGCCGGGCAGTCTGAAGAGCAGCTGAACGTGCCGGAAGAAGGGGTATTATCCTTCATTGGAAAATCATCAGATGATATCGTGAATACACTGGGGGAACCAGTCAGAATTGATCCGTCTTCCTACGATTATGAATGGTGGATTTATAATCAGAATGACAGGCAATATCTGCAGGTTGGAGTAAAGGACAATAAGGTTGTCACCGTTTATGCAATTGGACCTGATGTCAACGTGAATCCGTATAAGCTCGGACAGCCTGCCGGAGATGTTTTTAAAACAAATTCCATATCCTCAAGCATTTCCATTGATCTGAATGGGAGCTCCTACCGATTTGAAATGTCCGAGGAAGACATGAACACGAGGCCTATTGTGCAGATCGGCGATATTTTCGTTCAGCTTTATCTGGATAAATTTGATGGAGAGCTGTCGAGCATCAGGGCCCTGGATAAAGAGACCCTCATAAAGCAGAGGCCATACGAAGTGGTTTACAGAGGTGAACTTCTTGAACCCGCCGAACTGACAGATGAACAGTGGAAGGCGGTTGAAGAAGGCGCAGAAAAGCAGATTCTGGATTTGACAAACGTGATCCGCGACAGGCACGGCGTACCGCCTGTAGAATGGGATCAAATGACTTCAGAGGTTGCTTTCGGGCACAGCAATGATATGCTCGTCAACAATTACTTCTCTCATGAGTCACCAACTGAAGGAACTCTTGGCGACAGACTGAAAGAAGGCGGAGTCACTTATCAGCTTGCGGGTGAAAATATTGCTGCCCAGTACATTGACGGCATTGCTGCTGTTGAAGGCTGGCTTAACAGCAAAGGCCACAGAGAAGCCCTGCTGAACCCTGAATTTACAAAGCTTGGTGTCGGTGTTAACGAGCTTTACTATACACAGAACTTCATCAGGCCTTTTGAATAAAGACAGAAAGACATCCGGGCTGGATGTCTTTTCTTATGCTTTGCGGTATGCTCTTCGTTCGGCATAGGCTTTACAAAGCCTGCACACATGGATTTTCTTCTGTTTTTCCCCAAGATAAACCTCTGAATACTTCACTTTCTTTTTACAGAAATAACAGGTCTTTTTAAAAAATGGAAACATTGGATCCCCGCCTTATTGAGCTGGTCTGTCGATGATAAAAAAGCTTGCTGTACAATGGGCCATTAATTTTCCGTCATCCCGGACGACTCTGCCTTCTGTCACAAGCGTTTTGCTGCCCTTATGGATAAGAGATGCGGTGCAAGTGAGTTCTGAGCCTATGCCAGGAGCCACATAGTTGATCTTCATTTCAGACGTTACAGCTGCAAGATGGCCTGGCAGGACGTGATGGACGAGAGAGCCCATTGCAGAGTCAAGCAGAGTAGCAGTGATGCCTCCGTGCACAATATCCAGTGAATTTTGAATTAAAGGGGTGTTCGGTATTTTTAAAATAAATTCATTTTCCCTGTATTCCCCGCTTGGCGCAAGGAATGCTCCTATGTATGTACCGTTTTCTTTTTGCGCTTTCTTTTGCAGTCCCAAAAGAAACAGCTCGGCTGCTTGAAGATCTTCCTCCTTTATTTCAGCCAAAAGCTTCGCAATTTCTGCCTTTTCCATGTCTCACTCATCCTTTCTGTGCTGCTTTTATCTTATCAGCTGCTGCAAACTGAGCGCAATCAGGATTTTCCAGTGAAGGATGTAAATGACACTTCCTTTGAAAAATTGGGCGAACCGATTGACCGTTCAAAAATAAAATAAAGCAGGCGAATGTAAGCAGAGGTGATCATAATGACTGAGAAAAAAGAACATCCATCTATTGCACAATTTAAAGAATTTGTAAAAAAACATCCAAAATTGATTTCAGAGGTAAGAAAAGGCGATAAAAAATGGCAGGAATTATTTGAAGACTGGTATCTGCTCGGAGAAAATGATGCTTCCTGGCAAAAATACAGGGAAGACGCGGCCGAGGCTGAAAGTGCAGAGGATAAAAAATCCGATTTTATGTCCAGAATGATGACGGCTGTTAAAAACATGGACGCAAATCAGATGAATCAGCATCTGTACAACATGAACAACACAATTTCTTCCATTCAAAATCTGTTTTCAACATTCGGGCTGACAAAAGGTGCTTCTTCAGGCCAGTCAAAAACGCAAAGTAATCCATTTTCTTTCAGAAAAGATTAAGCAGGAGCGGGTGAGATGAGAAAAGAAATTCAGGACATGATTGCAGCAGACAACGAATTAAAAAAGTTCATGCGCGAGCAGCCGCAGTGGTACAGAAAGCTGTCGAGAAACCCGGGCGACACCGAATCAATGAAGCTTGCGATGATGAATTATTATCAAAAAACCATTCCTCACAAGGTAGCCCAATTTTCAAACTCCGTCAACATGGCTTCCATGATGCTCGGCATGCTACAGTCCATGAGGCAGCAGGATTAATAGAAGAGGGGTCAGGTAAAGACTTTCTCTTCAATTTTCTTTTATCCGGACATATTTGGCTTCTTTCTGGTGAAACTACCGTGAAAAGGAGGCGTTGTTTACTGTGAAACATTTTATTTTGCTGTTGGCTCTGGCTGCGGCTCTATCTGCATGTTCGAATGAAAAGCCCCGGCCTGAGGGGGAGGAAACGGTCCCTATGGAAGTCAGCATGCTTGGAGATGAGGCGGTTGAAACAGCCGTTCAGCCGAGGCAGCTCAATGTCACTCATCATGTTAAAGGAAGCAATGTATACATAGAATGCTACATCCCGAATTTTTCCTTTTCGGATGAGCGCGGGGAAAAGGTTAACGGAGAAGGCTATCTGAATCTGTATATTGACGGAAAAAAAACAGATGAAATTCATACAGCTGCATTTATCATAAAAGGACTGGACAAAGGAACCCATACGATTTTTATAGAAGTGCTCCACAACGACTCTTCCCGCTATCATCTGAAAAAGACGTGGAACGTCACAATCTGATGCAGGACGAGCCGCTCCATTTACCATTGAGGCGCAAACATGGTAGAATGTAGTTTGAGGTGATGTTTCTATGCTAGCTACAATGGAAAGTGTTCAATTGCTCGATGAAGCTGAGCTTCTTGGCGCATTAGTGGTACAATCAGAAATTGCGGAAGATTACCGCCGCACTTTAGATACATTAAGAAAAGACAAATCTGCACAGAAAGTGATTGCGCGTTTTGTTGAGATAAAGAATTTATATGAGGATGTTCAGCGTTTTGGTAAATACCATCCCCAATATAAAGAAATAACAAAAGCGATGAGAGATGCTAAACGGGAGCTCGACCTCCATGATGCAGTGTCTGCGTTTAAAAAAGCGGAGAAAGAGCTGCAGAATCTCCTTGATGAGATCAGCGTCGAACTTGGCACAGCCGTGTCGCAGAATATCAAAGTGCCGACCGGCAATCCGTTCTTTGATTCCGGGTCAAGCTGCGGGGGCGGATGCGGCTCCGGCGGGTCGTGCGGCTGTAAAGCATCATAAAAGCGAGGCTCAGCCTCGTTTTTTATGTCTGTTTTTTAAACGGATGCAGTCATCGCATAAATTACCGCAGCAAAACATCTTTTCCTGGGGCACATAAAAACGGTGGCGGAATACATAAAGATTTTTATCCTCTCTGACAAAAACGGTTTCAGCCGTCAGCCTTTTGCCGCGCATGGCGGTCCGTGCCGACTTCTCAATCAGTAAGGCAAGCTCATTTGCTGATGCATTTCCTTTGTGCGCAATATAAAGAAACGGGATGCCTGCTGTTTTTTTAACCGTGCACGCAAGGCGTTTGTCCTCATTCATAAGCCGCAGGAACAGCTGAAACGTCTGCTCAAGATCCAACTTGGCCAGCTCCTTTCAAAAAAGCTGCGTATTGTAAAAAAATTAGAAAATTGTTACACTTCAAGTGGAGAATATAAAAAGGGAGAATATGAACGATGTTTGATAAACGTCAAGGCATTATTATATGGATGCATTCGTTAAAGCAGATTAAAATGCTCCGCAAATTCGGCAACATCCACTACGTATCAAAAAAATTAAAGTATGTCGTCTTATATTGTGACATGGAGCAGGTTGAACATACAATCGAAAAGGTTTCTTCCTTTTCATTCGTCAAGCATGCTGAACCGTCATATAAGCCCTTTCTTAAACTGGAGTTTGAATCGAAGATTGATAAAGCGAAAGAATATGACTATAAACTTGGCTTGTAAGAAAAAGCGCAGTCCTCGCGGCTGCGCTTTTTTTGATCTGTTAAGTCCGGCGTTTATTGCCAGGCAGGCAGATATCTGTTCATTCTGAGAATGCCTGTTAAATACTGATAATATAACTCTTTCTCAGCAAACTCTCCAGAGGATTTCACATTTAGTGCAATCATCGGTTTTTCAAGAGACTCCGAGAGCTCCTGGAATAGTTGGCGGCGCTTCGTTTCACCCGCCGGAATACCTTCAAGGCATAGATAGATGGCTTGAAATTGTCCCGGGTCAGTCGGCTGCATAACTACCGCAAAGGAAGACATGCTTCTTCCATCTGTATCTGTCTCCAAGATTAAAAATCTTGAGACACGGTGCGCATTAGCTTTAGATGTTTCAATCAGTTCATATAGGTCGGAATATCCTGCTCCAAGTTCGATAAAGCGCTGAATCATGCGTATTTGTCCCCCTGTTTGTTCGTTCTTCACATAATGTATCACTTTTTTGGAAAGTACGGTAGGTGATGATTTTATTTTCTTTCAGAAAAAATGTTAGAAGATGTATAGGGTCCGGATGATTAGTGGATAATGTTAGTAACAACATCGATCGAGATGTTGTTGCCAACCGCGGAGAAGACTTACGTTTCCCCATAAGTTCTTCCTCCGGTTTCTCCTCTCCCTTTGCCTTCTGCCCAAAAAAAGCGTGCTTTTTTTGGTTCAGAAGGACCCCGCAGGATGCCTGCGGGGTTTTTTTTAATGCATTTGCCCATTCTCTATGGTACGATAAAACAGGCTGTTTTCATGCAGTAAAGACATAAAATGACAGTGGTGAAAAAGATGAGAGTAGTTTCTGGGAGCTGCAAGGGCCGCCCGCTTAAGGCTGTACCGGGTACGTCAACGCGCCCTACAACTGATAAAGTGAAAGAATCCATTTTTAATATCATCGGGCCTTATTTTGAAGGAGGTCTTGCTGTTGACCTGTTTGGAGGAAGCGGAGGTCTTGGGATCGAAGCGCTCAGCAGGGGAATGGATACGTGCATATTTGTAGACAGAGAAGCAAAAGCAATCGCAACGATACATAAAAATTTAGAAGCCTGCCGCTTTCAGGGTCAGGCCGAGGTTTACCGGAATGATGCAGAGAGAGCACTGAAAGCGATGGCAAAGAGAGAGCTGTCCTGTGAGCTCATGTTTTTGGATCCGCCGTATAAGAAACAAAAATTGAAAGCGCTTATCGAATTAATAGACGAGCTTAAACTTTTGAAGACAGGCGGCATCATTGTGGCTGAGCATGATCATGATGTTGAATTGCCGGAAACAATCGGAGCTTTTGTGATGACGAGGAAAGAAACATACGGCATCAGCGGGGTATCCATTTTTGCACACACAGATAAAGGGACGGGGGAGTAAGATGGCAAGCATTGCAGTTTGTCCGGGAAGCTTTGATCCTGTGACTTACGGACACTTGGATATTATTAAACGGGGAGCAAAAGTTTTTGATCATGTTTATGTGTGCGTCCTGAATAATTCTTCTAAAAATCCGCTCTTTAATGTGGATGAGCGCATCGAGCTGCTGCAGGAAGTGACAAAGGATATGCCGAATGTCACGGTGGAGTCGTTTAAAGGCCTTCTAATTGAATATGCAAACAGCAAAAAAGCAAGCACGATCTTAAGAGGGCTCCGTGCAGTGTCGGATTTTGAATATGAGATGCAGATCACATCCATGAACAGAGTGCTTGATGAGAATGTTGAGACCCTGTTTATGATGACGAACAATCAGTATTCGTTCCTCAGCTCAAGCATTGTAAAAGAAGTGGCCAAGTACAGGGGAGATATTTCAGAGCTTGTTCCAAAACCTGTTGAACACGCCCTTAAACAAAAATTCAACAAATAAAATCAAGAGGTCTCATGAATTGAGGCCTCTTTTTTATGAGGATTCTTCACTTTCTCTGAAGCATTCTCTTGGCATAGATGATGACATAGACGGATAATGAGAAAAGTGTAATAACAGGACCTGTTTGCGTAAGCACGGACCAGACGGAACCAAGCACAACCGGCGCATCTTCCCTTAAAAATACAGGAATGACGGAAACCTCTGAACCGGAAACACCCAAATACAGCGGTTTCCAGAAGAGCCAGGCGAAAAATGCCGCATAAATGCCCTGCAGGATCCTTGCAGCGAAAAACGGCTGAAAACGGATATCTGTATCAGCAAGGATACTTGCCACCTGCGCCTGGATGGACAATCCGCTGAAGCCGAGCATAAAGCTGACGACAATTGCTTTTTGAAGCAAGTCTGTGTCAACCGTGCTCACAAGCTGACTGCCAAGAGTCATCTCAAATAACCCTGAAACGAGTGGAAGACCAAGAGAAGCCGATAAATGAACAGAAGCGAGAATAAGGCTGAATCCTGCAGCCGCTGCATCTGTCAGAGATAAAAGGGATAATAGTTTGTTTATGACAGAAAATAAAATAATAAAGCCGCCTACCATTAAAAGCGTCTGGATGGATGAAAGAACGGCATCGCCAAGCATTTTGCCAATTGGGCGCCGGTCTTCCAGCCGTGTTCTGTGCATTTCATCAAAAGCTTGTTTAATGGACGGAATCTTTCTTGATTTGTCCTGATTTTCAGATTGGCTGTCCCTGCCGTGAAACCTCATTGTAAGACCTACTGCAAGATTTCCGGAGTAGTGGGCAGCTGCAAGCAGGAGACCAAGTGCCTGATTGTTGAAAAAACCGATCGCTACAGCACCGAATATGAACAGGGGATTTGATGAGTTTGTAAATGAAACTAGCCGCTCGGCTTCTCCTGCAGTAAGCTGCTGTTTCTTCCTCATCTCTGCAGTCAGTTTAGCGCCTGCCGGAGACCCTGAAGCCCATCCCATCGCCCAGACAAATCCGCCAATGCCGGGCACTCTGAACAGCGGCCGCATAACTGGTTCAAGAAGCACGCCGATAAAGGCAACAACACCGAAGCCGGTTAATAGCTGAGAGAGAATGAAAAACGGAAGAAGAGACGGAAAAACAACTCCCCACCATAATTCAAGCCCTGCCTTAGAAGCAGTAAAGGAAACCTTCGGGCTTATGATCATGGCAAATGCAAGGATGAAAAGCGAACATCCAAGCACGAGTGTCTTCATTTTAGATGAATTCAACATGCGTCCCCCTCTTGCTTCTTTCTATACTTTTGAAAGCAGGAAGTGATAAAATAAAATCAGACTTCCTGCAGGGTTGTACACTCTTTGATACTTCAATATACGAGAATAGGGGACCGTTTTAGACCATAGAATTGACTAATGAACGAATTGACATCAGAGGAGGGTATCTCTTTGAAAAGAGAACCTAAAATTGGTCTTGCACTGGGATCCGGGGGAGCGCGCGGATTTGCACATCTCGGAGTACTGAAAGTATTGAACGATGAAGGAATACCTGTCAATATGATTGCCGGAAGCAGCATGGGCGCGCTTGTCGGGAGTTTTTATGCAACGGGGCTCGGATTTGAGCATTTATATAAACTTGCAGTGATGTTCAAACGGAAATACTATCTTGACTTTACTGTGCCGAAAATGGGGTTCATTGCCGGAAACCGCGTCAAGGAATTTATCCGTGTTTTTACAAGAGGGATGAATATCGAAGATCTCGAAATCCCGCTCTCTATTGTGGCAACGGATTTGTATGAAGGAAAAAAAGTCATCTTTACAAAAGGGCCTGTGGCAGATGCAGTGAGGGCAAGCATTGCGATTCCAGGCATATTTGTTCCTGAAAAAATTGACGGCAAACTGCTCATCGACGGCGGAGTGGTCGATCGTATTCCCGTATCGGTTGTCAAGGAAATGGGGGCAGATCTCGTCATTGCAGTGGACGTTTCCCGCGTGAAAAAGACAGAAGAAATTACATCCATCTTTGATGTTATTCTGCAGAGCCTTGATATTATGCAGGATGAACTTGTTCATCACCGAAAAATTGCTTCTGACATTATGATTCGTCCGCATGTCGAGCAGTACAGTTCCAAAGCCTTTAAAAACATTAAAGAAATCATTGAAATTGGTGAAAACGAAGCAAAAAAGCATGTAGAGGAAATAAAATTGCTTATAGAGAGCTGGAAGGGGTCTCAGCAGGATGAAGAAGAATACTAAACTGGTAAGAGCGATCCTTATAGGGATCATTCTGGCAGCGGTGCTGAATTTTATTAAGCTTCCTTTTTATATAACGAAGCCCGGAATGGCTACGGAGCTTGAGCCGATTATTGAAGTGGAGGGCGGCTATGAGGAGGAAGGCAGCTTTTCCCTTACAACCGTAGGTTTTGGAAGAGCCAACATCTTCTCTTACGCCATAGCTTCTGTGTTCCCGTATCACGAAATCCTTCCTCTTGAGGACGTTGTCCAGGAAGGTGAATCAGATGATGAGTATCTGGACCGGCAGCTTCATATGATGGAATCTTCTCAGGAATCAGCGGTTGCGCTTGCTTATGAAAAAGCGGGCAAAAAGGTAGATTATCTTTTCAGGGGAATTTACGTCATGCAGGTGGTAAAAGACATGCCTTCTGAAGGCAAGCTGAAAAACGGCGACAGAATTTTTGAAGTTGACGGCAGCGAATTTAAAACAGCTGAAGAATTTATTGCATATGTCGGCAAAAAGAAAAAAGGCGACACAATCGAAATTACATATGAACGCAATGGGAAAAAAGGAAAAACAGAGATTGTGGCTGACACCTTCCCGAACGATCCGAAAAAAGTGGGAATCGGCATATCTCTTGTAACGGACAGGGAAATTGAAACCGATCCGGACATTACGCTTGATACAAGCAATATTGGCGGGCCTTCAGCAGGACTGATGATGTCGCTTGAAATTTATAATCAGCTCACAAAAGAGGATTTCACAAAGGGCCATCAGATTGCAGGAACCGGAACCATTGACGACAATGGAAAAGTCGGTCCGATCGGAGGGATTTCGCAGAAGATTGTGGCTGCCGATAAATCAGGTGCAGATATTTTCCTTGCTCCAAATCAAGAGGGCATTGAAACGTCAAATTACAGGGAAGCGGTCAAGACGGCAAAAGAAATAGGCACAGAAATGAAAATCGTACCTATAGACACTTTTGACGACGCAATCGCTTATCTGGAAAAGCTGGACGTGAAATAAAACGGGCGTCAGCTCGTGAAAAAACCACGCGGAACATTTCTGCGTGGTTTTTTTCGTATATAAACCTCAACTGAACTAAGTTCTACAAAAAACAGCCTTTCTCCCTGTCATACTGAAACGGTCTAGTGGAATATTCCCGTTTTATGCAATGGGATCTCAGCGGTTCAGGCAGAATCATCGCATGAACCGCTGAAGCTTTGATGTCGAGATCAAGCAGCGGGTGGCTGAATGATGAAAGAACAGAAACAAGCGGCGTCTCCAGGTTTTTTTTCACACTGTTTAAGTAGGACCTGCCTGCATCCGACATTCCGAGCAGTCTTAAATAGGGAGCGCGTCCGCCTGCCTGCTGCATTTGATCTTTCGTTGTCCGTGTTAAAAGATGAAGGCACATCCGCTGCAGTCTTGTCCACGTATATCGTTTCGTTTTAAGCTGTTCCATGAACTCTTTAAAAGATTCCGCATGCATAATCACAGATTTGACCCTGTTTTCAAGGCCTTCCTCAACTTCATAGATTTGTCTCATTTCTTCCATGCTCATCGTGCAGACCGTATACTTCAGCAGGTTAAAATAGTTTTCCCAGTGATGAAGGACGCCGTGCTCTGATTCATACTCACGCAGAAGCTCGTTTGTAGACGATGGAACAAAGGGGGAAATATCCTTTTGTTCATCTGAAAACAGCGCTTTTCTTATGCTTGTTGCACTTGCAATCGGAGAAGAATTAAAATCCTCATCATGATAGCCTGCAGCGGTCCGTTTGATTGTGAGGGGACGCATGGATGCTTTCTGCTTTTGGATCGCACGGACATACTGAAACCCCAGAATATTATTTGGAAGGGACAGATCAAGCGGGCGTGAATCTGTTTCCAGGGAAAGAAATGCTGAGGTCTGGGCACTGGGATAGCTCATGCCCTCTTTCATAAACTGTTTAACCAGCTGCTGATACTCTGCATGATGGCTGTTCAGCAGCTCGGCTGTTTCAAGAAAAGGAGAAATCTCCCCGTTTTCACTCCCGAAGCATACACTGCTGCATCCGAGTGCTTCAAGAATGGAAATGGCACCATCTGCAAAGGTTTCAGCTTTTTGAGTTGCATAGGCATAAGGGAGTTCAATCACAAGATCTGCACCCTGCTTTAATGCCATTTTCGTACGAGCCCATTTTGAGACAAGCGCAGGCTCGCCGCGCTGAAGAAAGTTGCCGCTCATCACGGCAATCACTGCATCTGCACCAGAAGCCGTTTTCGAAGCCTCAAGATGATAAAGGTGTCCGTTATGAAACGGATTATATTCCACAACCAATCCAACCGCTTTCAAGTGGGCATGCCTCCAAACCAAATGTTTTACATAAATCATGTCTCCTGAAGCAGAGGAAGTCAAGTTCGGTTCTTTGAAAAGCTGTTCTGCTGTTTTTGAGGGACCGGTTTGAAGCTTGAGGTAGCAAAAAGGATTGTATTACGACCCTTCAGTGAAAAGGGTGGTGGCTGAAGGTTCAAAAGAGGGCGCATATGACCGTTTAGAGAACAGCATCTGAGCTGAAGGGTTATAAGAAGACTACATATGACCGTTCAGGGAGCAGCATCTGAGCTGAGGGGTCATAAGAAGGGTGCATATGACCGTTCAGAGAGAAACATCTGAACTGAGGGGTCAAAAGAAAGCCGCATATGACCGTTCAAAGAACAGCAGCAGACCTAAAAGGTCAAAAAAAGATTTCATATTACTGCACAATGAATTCCTCCTGAAAAAAATCCTCCATGCACCTGACATAAAAAAACGTGTTTTTTGCCCCGAATATTTTGCTTTAAATGCTTATTCATGTATACTAAACACTGTAAAGAAAAAATATTGACAAATATTATTGCGAAAGCTATAATTACCTTTGTTGCCTTGAGGTGATACCATATGAAATGGTCTATTAATGAATTGAACAAACTGCAAAACAAGGGACTGCAGATTGATGAAACGATCCAGTTAACCGATATGAGAGGCGCTCTTTCTGAAGTTCGCGATATTTCTCCTGTTAAAGTAACAGGCAGAGCAGATCTCGGCTCTTCAAAAGCTGTCTTTCATCTGACGCTTTCCGGCACGCTGATTCTCCCTTGTGCAAGAACGCTGGTGGATGTTCCATTTCCGTTCGAAATTCATACAACTGAAACGTTTTTATTAAAACCGAATGCAGACTTCGAGATGGAAGAAGATGTCCATCACGTTCAGGAAGATATCGTTGACTTAATACCTGTTATTAAAGAAAACATTCTTTTGGAAGTGCCGATGCAGGTTTTTAGCGATTCTGTTGAAGAAAATGATCAGGCTGCCCCGCAAGAGGGAAAAGATTGGAAAGTGATCTCTGAAGAAGAGAACAAAAACAAGATTGACCCAAGACTTGCCGGGTTATCGAAATTTTTCGATGATCAAGACAGCTGATGCTATTGTTTAGCACTTATATATAGGCTGTTACACACTGTTTTAACGAAACTCTGTAAGGAGGTGGGAATAATGGCTGTACCTTTTAGAAGAACTTCTAAAACGAGAAAGAGACTGCGTCGTACACACTTCAAATTGCAAGTGCCTGGTATGGTAGCATGCCCAAACTGTGGTGAAGTGAAATTAGCTCACCGCGTATGTAAAGAATGTGGAACATACAAAGGAAAAGAAGTTGTAAGCAAATAACAGCTTCATTAAAAAAGCAAGGATCCTAAAGGGTCCTTGCTTTTTTTTGTGTTTGTGCTGGTTTGCTTCTTATCCTTCCTATAAAATAAGAGGGGAGATAATAACGGCAAGAAGGGGATGCATATGGGGAAAGTAACAGCAGTCGAAAGCGAGGGTATTCTTCAGGTTACGCTGAACAGGCCTGAACGGAGAAATGCCATAGATTTTGATGTCATGAATGAACTGAGCCAGATTCTTGCTAGCGCACTGGATAATGAAAGAATTCTTGCACTGACGATAACCGGCAGCGGGACAAAGGCTTTTTGCTCAGGCGGAGATCTTTCCGTTTTTCATGCCCTTGAGACGGAGGAGGAAGCATTTGAAATGCTATCACGAATGGGCGATATTCTTTACCGGATCGCTGCTTTTCCTCTTCCGGTCTTTGCCCTCATTAACGGAACAGCTGTCGGGGGCGGAATGGAGATTGCTGCGGCTGCTGATTTCAGGCTGGTCAGCGTTGGTGCCGACCTCGGCTTTATTCAGGGCAGTCAGGCAATCACGACCGGCTGGGGAGGCGGCACGCTGCTGTTTGAAAAAATACAGCATGATGCTGCTATGACGATGCTGATGAGCGGAAGAAAATTAGGGGCACTAAAGGCAAAAGAACTGGGATTTGCTTCAGAAGTTCTTGAAGCTTCCGACTTTGAATCCAAAGCGCTGCGCTATGTGAAAGAGTCGCTTGTATCTTTCCCGCCGGTGCTGAAAGCTTATAAGCAAATGCAGGTTGAAAAGTGGATGGCAACAGGACTCAGGGACCGTATGAACAAAGAAATCCGTCAGTGTGCAAAGCTTTGGACAGGTGAAGAACATATGCGGCTGGTGCAGAAGTTCCTCGCCAAAAATGACGCGGCAAAAAAGAGCTTGTAAGTCATGTATTAAAACATTGTCAATTAGTCTATCTACTCTAGCAGGCGCATAAGTATGTAAAAAATGCGCATTGAGGGGGAACAGACAATGACGACTACACGGCAGGATGCCTGGACACAGGATGAGGATTTAATGCTGGCAGAGATCGTACTCAGACAAATCCGGGAAGGCGGCACGCAGCTTGCTGCATTCGAAGATGTCGGCAGAAAATTGTCCAGAACGGCAGCTGCATGCGGTTTCCGCTGGAATTCGTATGTCAGAAAGCAATATAAATCTGCAATTGAGATTGCCAAGACGCAGCGTAAACAGCTGCGCAGCCAGGAACCGAACGACCAGCCTCAAAAACAGGCTTCAAGCACAGCTGATCACGAACCTGCTGAAGCGGGCGCATTGACGTTAGGGGATGTCATTGCCTTTCTGCAAAACTATGAGAACTCAGGGAGTCCAGCAGGGCTCAAGAGTGAAAATGAAAAACTGGCTCAGCGCATAAAGCAGCTTGAACATGATCTTGAACAGGCTAAGTCAGAAAAAGAAACGATTCATAATAATCTTAAGATGGTGGAAGAGGATTATATGATGCTGATTGAAATGATGGAAAAAGCGAGAAACATAGCTGTCATGAGAGATGATGAACGAAGCAGAAAAGTGAATTTTCAAGTGGACCAGAACGGAAAAATAGAACGGACAGAAAAATAAGAAATGACCGCTGACAAGCGGTCATTTCTTATTTTTTATGCATTTTCGCTTTTTTGCTCTGATACTCCTTCAGGATACCATACGAGAGGATTTTCTCCCTTATCGCGCTCCATATCATACGTTACCGGCTCAAATCCCATCCTTGACCAGAACTCCCCGGATTTCACGCGCGGATTTGTTTTAATCGGCACACCATAGGATTTTGCATATTCAACAAGCGCCGTGCCGCAGCCCTTGCGTTTATAATCAGGCAGAACTTCAAGCTTCCAAAGCTCCAGATAATCCTGCTTAGGTTCAAAGTAAACATCAAACCTTTTATCAACACGGTAGAGACTCATGCGGGCGACAAGCTTATCCCCGAAGTAAATCCCGTAAAATGGTGAATTGCTGTCATTTTCAATGATATTGTCCTGAAGATCGTCAAGCATGGAGAGTTCCTGAAGCCCGTACTCTTTGAACTTCTTAAATTCTTCCAGCGTTTTAAAATTTATTAATAATTTTTCTACCTTAAACATGGTTTATGCCCCCTTGCAGCCTATGAATCTTGCGTTTAAGATCATTAAAATGGTAAAGCTTTGCATTTATTATACCATGCTCAGAAAATTAAGAAAGGTTTTCGTATGCGTTTTCATTTTTCGGGAAGGAATCTTTAAAAAGATGGAGAAATGTACTTAGTGGGGATTTTCTTATCATCATGGGAGGGGAGAATATTGAAGAAAATTTTAATTGCAAACAGGGGAGAAATCGCACTCCGGATTATGAAAACGTGTCAAAAAATGGGGATAGAAACGGTTGCTGTTTATTCGGATGCCGATGAAGGACTGCCTTTTGTAAAGGCAGCTGATTATGCATTCAGGATCGGTGAAGCGCCTGTAGCGAAATCTTACTTATTAAAAGATGATATTTTAAACATAGCAGTCCGTGAAAAAGTGGATGCCATTCACCCGGGATATGGTTTCTTGTCCGAAAATACCGAGTTTGCCCAGGCGGCAGAGGCGAAAGGGATTAAATTTATTGGCCCGAAGTCTGAGACACTTGCCATAATGGGTGACAAAGTAGCGGCTAGGAAAACAATGAAAGAAGCAGGTGTTCCCGTCGTGCCGGGAAGCTCAGGACTTGCTGATATGGACGAAGCATGCGCATATGCTTCTGAGATCGGCTATCCGGTCATGCTGAAAGCAAGCGGAGGCGGCGGAGGAATCGGCATGCAGCGCTGCGATGACGAGGAAGCTTTGAAAAAATCCTTTGCTTCCGTCAAGACGAGAGCAAAAGCTTACTTTGGAAATGATGATGTGTTTATTGAAAAATTCATTTCAGAAGCAAGGCATATTGAGATTCAGCTTTTTGGTGATGAGTTCGGGAATGTTGTGCACATGTTTGAGCGGGATTGTTCTGTTCAGCGCAGAAACCAAAAAGTGGTGGAAGAATCACCATCGCCTCATCTGTCTGAAGCAACCCGGGAAAAAATGTGCGCTGCTGCAGTTGCTGCAGCCGTTCATGCAGGGTACATAAATGCCGGCACGATTGAATTTATTGTGGATGAAGAAGAAAATTTCTATTTCCTTGAAATGAATACAAGACTTCAAGTGGAGCACAGGGTGACAGAAGGAATAACAGGACTTGACCTTGTTGAATGGCAAATCAGGACCTCGGCAGGAGAAAAGCTTCCATTCTTGCAGCCTGAGATCACAAAAGAGGGCCATTCCATCCAGTTCAGGCTCTATGCGGAAGATCCTGTGAAATTCATTCCGTCACCAGGTTTAATTAAAGCGTTTACATTTAATGAAATGGACGGAGTCATTGTCGACTGTGCCTATGCAGAAGGGGATACAGTCACACCGTTTTATGATCCGCTAGTTGCAAAAATCATTGTAACCGGTGAAAACCGTCCGGATGCATTAGCTAAAGCCGAGACATTTTTGAACGGAGTTAAAATAGAAGGAATTAAAACCAATCTTCCGTTATTTCTGACGATCTTATCAAACAGTCAGTTTAAAAAGGGCACATACAGCACGTCCTTCCTGCAGACGGCCGTTTTGGCATAAGAGAGTGCTGAAAGGCTTCAGCAGATTCAAAAAACATGAATAAAGTAACCAAACACCATGAATGGAGGATTTAAACATGATCGAAATTAAAGCAAGTATGGCAGGAACGGTATTACATGTATTAGTGGCAGCAGGTGATGAAGTAGCGGCTGGACAAGATGTGATCATGCTAGAGTCAATGAAAATGGAGATCCCCCTCGACAGTCCGGGAAACGGCACAGTGGAAGAGGTGAAAGCAGAAGCTGGGGATTTTGTTAACGAAGGCGACGTTCTGCTTGTTTTAAAACCTTAATGGAGGAGGGATTCCAAATGATGAAAGTTGATGAACTTGAAAAATTGCTTAAAGAAAAGACAGCTGAAATCGAAGCCGGCGGACACCCTAAATATCACGACAAACTGAATGCCCAGGGCAAGCTGTTTGTCAGGGAACGGCTGAACAGGCTGTTTGACAACGGAAAGTATACAGAAGACGGCAAGTTCGCCAATAATCAGGCAGGCGATCTTCCATCTGATGGAGTTGTGACCGCTGTCGGAAAAATAAACGGAGAAACGGTTTGCGTGATGGCTAATGACTCGACGATCAAAGCGGGATCATGGGGTGCCAGAACCGTTGAAAAAATCATCCGCATTCAGGAAACAGCAGAAAAATTGAAAGTGCCCCTCCTCTATTTGGTTGATTCTGCAGGTGCCAGAATTACGGATCAAATTGATATGTTCCCAAACCGCCGAGGCGCAGGCAGAATATTTTACAATCAGGTAAAGCTGTCCGGCAGCATCCCGCAAATCTGTCTCCTCTTTGGGCCTTCAGCTGCGGGGGGAGCTTATATTCCTGCTTTTTGCGATATTGTGATCATGGTTGACGGGAATGCTTCCATGTATCTTGGATCTCCGCGCATGGCCGAGAAAGTCATCGGGGAAAAAGTTTCGCTAGAGGAAATGGGCGGTGCGAGAATGCACTGTTCGGTGAGCGGATGCGGTGACGTTCTTGTGAAAACAGAAGAAGAGGCGATTCTTGAAGCAAGACGCTATTTGACGTACTTCCCGCAAAACTATCTGAGCGTGACGAAAGAAGCAGAACCTGTTTTGCCAAAACAGGGCAGACCGCTTACAGAAATTGTGCCTCACAATCAGAATGCGCCGTTTGATATGTATGAATGCATTGATTCACTTATTGATGCAGGCAGTTTTTTTGAAATCAAACGATTATTTGCTCCTGAAATCATCACAGGATTTGCGAGACTGGACGGGAAAGTCGTGGCCATTATCGCGAATCAGCCGAGGGTAAAAGGAGGCGTGCTTTTTGTGGATTCCGCCGACAAAGCGGCAAAATTCATGCAGCTGGCAGACGCTTTTCACATTCCGCTCCTGTTCCTTGCCGATGTGCCGGGTTTCATGATTGGAACGAAAGTGGAGCGTGCCGGCATTATCCGCCACGGGGCAAAGATGATTGCAGCGATGAGTTCGGCAACTGTGCCTAAAATCTCCGTGATTGTGAGAAAAGCATACGGTGCAGGACTTTATGCGATGGCAGGCCCTGCATTTGAAACAGATTGTGTAATCGCCCTTCCAACTGCGCAGATCGCCGTTATGGGTCCTGAAGCAGCAGTGAATGCCATTTACTCAAACAAAATTAATGAAATTGAAGACCCGAAAGAAAGAATGAAGTTTGTTCTTGAAAAGCAGCAGGAATACAAAGAAAATATTGATATTTATAAGCTCGCATCAGAAATGATTGTGGATGATATTGTTTCTGCTGATAATCTGAGAGAAGAACTGATCTCAAGATTTTCCCTTTATGAAACGAAAGCCATTCCATTCGGCGAACGCAAGCATCCGGTCTATCCGGTCTGATTATAAACAAGCCAGTCAAGAGCTGGCTTGTTTTCTTTTATTTGGCGAAAATTTCACCTAACATGCGGCGGAATAGCTATAGGAACATTTTTACTATTTTGTTATGATAAAGAAACGAATGAGAAACGGTGGGATGCTTATATGGAAATTGGCATTATCGGCACAGGCTCTGTGGGAATGCTCTGTGCAGCTTACTTAGCTAAAGAGCACATAGTCACAGTTTACACGATAAGAAAAGAACAGTCAGACCTGATCAATGAAAAAGGAATAATCCTTATTCATGGCGATCAGAAAACAACTGTAAAAGATGTGAAAGCGCGTTCCGGCAAGGATTTCAAAGAGCCTCTGCTGATAATAGCGGTCAAGCAGTATCAGCTTGGCGATGTTCTTCCTTTATTAAAAGAAACGAAAGAAAGGAAAAACCTCCTGTTTCTCCAAAATGGCATGTCGCATATCCCAATGCTTGAATCTCTTGAAGGACATAATGTCTATATCGGTTCTGTCGAACATGGATCTTTAAAGACGGGGGATGCGACTGTCGCGCATACGGGTGCGGGTGTCATTAAAGTGGGTTCTCTTTTCCCTGATCAGCCTCCTCTGACACTTACGGACCTTCATTCAGAACGTTTCCCGTTTGAAGCTGCCCGGAACTGGAAAGAATCACATTCAAGAAAGCTGCTTGCAAATGCAGTGATTAATCCGCTGACAGCACTTTTAAAAGTGAAAAACGGTGAGCTTACTGAAAACCCGCATTACAGCAGAATGGCTAAATCGGTATTTAAAGAAGCTTCCGGGATTTTGGGTATAACGGATGAAAATGCCGAGTGGGAAAAAGTGATGGAGATCTGCAGAAGGACGGCGGAGAACAGGTCGTCCATGCTCAGGGATACGGAAGCAGGCCGTAAAACAGAGATTGACGGCATTATCGGCTATTTGCTTGATGAGGCAAAAAAGCAGAATACCCGGGTTCCTCTGCTTGAGTTTTTGTATCATGCAGTTAAAGGCGGGGAAAAAGAATGAACGGCGAATGGATCATAAATCTGGCAGCATTTGCCGTGTCTCTGCCGCTACTTACTTTCCTCATTCTGGTCGCTGTTTTATCAGCTGTAACGGGAAATGTAAAAAGGGGTATGCTGTATGCAGCAGATGCTGCTGTCATTCTGTTCGCGCTCTCCATTTATTTTAAATTGCTTGTTTTATCTGATACCGCTGTTTACGGGGGCATTTTTCTGTTTCTGCTGCTTGTGATGTTTGCTGTTCTCATTTATATGATAAGATCGAGCTCTTCTGTGCCGCTGTCAAAAGCCTTCAAAAAGTGCTGGCGATTTTCTTTTCTGATTCTCCTTCCGCTATCAACCATTCTTGCGGTATTCGGAGCAGTAAGAGGGATACTCGAATATATCTGAAGGTGCAGGCAAAGTCTTTTTCTTTTCAGCCGGATAAATGCTATACTCTTCTCGGATGCTTACATAACCCGGAAAGGAAGTTTACACAAATGGAGATTACTGACCTCTCCCTTCGCCATTCAAACCGATTAGTCGAAGATCTGATCAGCGGCAGGCTGAATACAGCGGACTACTTTGACTACAGCATTACGGATGACACCGTTTATGAACAAAGAGTGAAGGATTTGAAAAATAGAACATTCGCAAGAGAAGAGCTGTCCTCCTATCTTTTGAGGTACCACCAAAAGCATTTTCAGGACAAGGAACCTGTGATCCGGAACATTGAGCGTTTAAAAGATCCGGAAAGTCTTGTTGTCGTCGGGGGACAGCAGGCAGGTCTTCTGACAGGACCGCTCTATACAATTCACAAAATCATCTCAATTCTCGTCCTTGCAGAGCAGCAGGAAGCAAAGCTCTCTGTTCCGGTCATTCCAGTCTTCTGGGTGGCGGGTGAAGACCATGACTTTGCTGAGGTCAATCATCTGCATGTCTCTCAAAACGGGGTTATCAAGAAGAAGGCTGTTAAAACAGCCATGAATGAAAAGATTCCTGTGTTCTATAAGAATATCGACCACGAGGAATGCTGGAACTTTATCTGCTCTATTTTTGAAACTTTCGGGGAAACCGACTATACAATGGAGCTGATGAACAGCCTCAAACAAACATTGTCTGTTTCAGCCACATATACAGAGTTTTTCGAACATCTTACATATGAAATGTTTTCGGATTACGGATTGGTGCTCATTAACTCTTCAGATCCTGAGCTCAGAAAAATGGAAGCCGGATTTTTTCAGCATTTGATCTTGAAAAATGAAGAGCTGTCTGAGAGCCTTTCAGCTCAGCAGGCATTCATGAAAGAAGCTGGCTACAAGCCGATCATTGAAGCCGATCACACGAGCGCAAATCTTTTCTACCATGACAGCAAAGGTGACCGTCTGCTTCTGAAGCGTACAGGTGATTCCGTCTTTTCGGCCGAAGGTCAGTCGTTTACAGAGGCGGAACTGAAGCAGTTTGCAGAACAATATCCAGAGAGGCTGAGCAACAATGTTGTCACAAGGCCGCTCATGCAGGAATATCTGCTTCCGACACTTGCCTTTATCGCAGGGCCGGGAGAAATTTCTTACTGGGCAGAGCTTAAGAGAGTATTTGATACAGCAGGCTTTCACATGCCGCCTGTCGTGCCAAGGCTGAATATCACCATTGTTGAACGGTCCATTGAATCGGACATGAGGGAAGTTTCACTTACGATCGATGACCTGTTTTCAAAAGGGGCTGACAAAGTCCGTGAAGAGTGGCTTGCAAAAATGGAGCCTTCTCAGCTGACCCCTGAAATTTCTCAAGCAAAGACCGAGATTGAACGGATTCACAAAAACCTGCGGGAGTCAGCAGTATCAAAAGACGCTAGTCTGGAACCGTTTCTTGAGAAAAATGCATTTTTCATTCAGTCTCAGCTTGATTTGCTTCAATCTTACGTCGACAAAAAAATTCAGCAAAAGCACCGCGCAGAATTGGATAAATTCACAAGAATCGCGAAATCTCTCCAGCCAAATGGCGGATTTCAGGAGAGAACATGGAATATTTACTATTATTTGAATAAATATGGACCCCATTTTGTGCACGAAATCGTGAAGCTTCGCTATTCTTTTAACTTCCATCATAAAGTTGTCAAAATTTAAAGAACGAATTTCTGAAATCCTGTGGAATACAGGGTTTTTTTTTATGAAAAGAACGTGTAGAATAGGAAGTGGGGAGAAGTGGGGGGAAGTGGTGACCGAGAGGAAGAAAGTGGGGCGACGGACATGTTCATGGGTGAATATCATCACACGATTGATGCAAAAGGCCGCATGATCGTTCCAGCCAAATTCCGCGAAGAACTCGGAGAAACTTTCGTCATCACCAGAGGACTCGATCAATGCTTGTTCGGCTATCCGATGAGTGAATGGAAAATGATCGAAGAAAAACTGAAGGCCCTTCCATTAACAAAAAAAGACGCACGTGCATTTACAAGGTTTTTCTTCTCGGGTGCTGTTGAATGCGAGCTTGATAAACAGGGGCGCATAAACCTGGCTGCACCGCTTCTGCAGTATGCAAAGCTTGAAAAAGAGTGTGTTGTTATCGGAGTATCAAATCGGATCGAACTTTGGGATAAGGCAATTTGGGATACATATGTAGCCGAACAGGAAGATTCATTTGCCGAAATTGCTGAAAATATGATTGGTTTTGATATATAATAATCTCTTGTGCAACAATGAGTAATAGCAATGTCAAAATCAGCATCCCAAGTACGTACGAATCTGATAAAGGTGGTAGCAACAATGTTTCAACATAAAACAGTATTATTGCATGAAACGGTAGATGGTTTGAACATCAAAGAAGATGGGGTATATGTCGACTGCACATTAGGCGGAGCGGGACACAGTTCTTACTTGCTGTCCAAGCTTTCAAAAAAAGGGCACCTTTTCGCTTTTGACCAGGACGATGCAGCCCTCTCGCATGCAGAAAAGCTATTAGAGTCCTACAAAGGACAAGTAACATTTATTAAGAGCAATTTCAGACATTTAAAAGAAGAACTTGAAAACCTTGGTGTAACAGAGGTTGACGGCATTTTATTCGACCTCGGAGTTTCATCGCCGCAATTAGATACACCTGAGAGAGGCTTCAGCTATCATCATGACGCACCTCTTGATATGAGAATGGATCAGAACGCAAGGACTTCCGCCTATGATGTCGTGAACGGGTGGACCTATGAAGAGCTGGTTAAAATCTTCTTCAGATACGGAGAAGAAAAGTTCTCTAAACAAGTAGCAAGGAAAATTGAAGCTGCAAGGGAAATTCAGCCGATCCGGACGACCGGAGAGCTGGTGGAACTAATTAAGGATGCCATTCCCGCACCTGCAAGACGCAAAGGCGGCCATCCTGCCAAACGGATTTTTCAGGCGATCCGAATTGCGGTTAATGATGAATTGAAAGTGTTTGAAGAAGCGATCGGACAAGCAGTTGAAATGATTAAACCCGGCGGCAGAGTCAGTGTCATTACCTTCCATTCTTTAGAGGACCGAATCTGCAAGACGGCATTCAAGCAAGCTGCTTCATTACCGGAACTGCCTCCTAATTTGCCGGTTATACCTGATGAATTCAAGCCTAAAGTGAAACTGATCACAAGAAAACCGATTACACCATCTGAAGAAGAGCTTGAAGAAAACAATCGTGCAAGATCAGCCAAGCTGCGTATACTTGAAAAACTGTAAAAAATAGATGAAACGAGGGGGTTTTGTTCATGAGTAATTTAGCTGTGAAAATCCAGCAGCAAAGGCAAGAGCAGCATAAGCAAATGCCCGAACAGCAGCAATCTGTGGTCATCAAAAGAAGACCTACAATCACAATCGGCGAAAAAGTGCTGATCGTTGCCTTTTTATCTGTTCTGCTGTTTGCAGCCATTCAAATTGTTTCAAATAGCGTCGCGGTCTACAAGGGAAATGTGGCCGTTCAGAAAATCGAAGCAAAAATCCAGGATCAGCAGAAAGTAAACGCAGATCTTGGCGTACAGGTAAAAGAGCTAAGCAGCTATGAGCGCATAATGGGCATAGCTAAAGGCCTTGGACTTGAGCTTGATACGAATAAAGTGAAAGTAGTAAATGACTAATCATGAATCAGCCGAAAAATATCAATATGAACAGAGGAGCAGCAATATTAACCTTAATATTTGCATTGCTCTTTTTTGTCTTAGTCATCCGTTTCTTGTATTTGCAGACAACAGGCGAAGTAAATGGGGAAGTCCTTGCCGCAAGGGCCCAGGAACAGTATGAAAGAAAGCGGACAATAGAAGCAAGCAGGGGCTCCATTGTAGACAGAAAAGGTGAAGTGATTGCCGAGGATACAAATACGTACACTCTGATCGCTGTACTTGACGAAAAAATGACCACTTCTCCAAAAAAACCAAGACATGTATTTGACCCTGAGGAAACGGCGGAAAAGCTTGCTCCCCTCCTTGATATGGAAAACAGTGAAGTCAAGGATATCCTTGAAAAAGATGCCGATCAGGTCGAATTTGGATCAGCGGGCAGAAACATCAGTCATTCACTCAAAGTCAAAATTGAGAAATTAAACCTTCCGGGTATCGGTTTTATCCGTGATACGCACAGGTATTATCCAAACGGCACCTTTGCATCACATATTATCGGGTATGCCCAAAGAGAAGAAGGTTCAAAGAAAACTATCGGCATGTTTGGAATTGAAAAAAGCCTTGATAAGTTCCTTCAGGAAAAAGACGGATATATGGCATTTGAAGGCGACAAGCAGGGGTTCAAGCTTCCAAACGGCGAGGAAAAGATTGTTGCTCCAGATAATGGAGATACGGTCTATCTGACACTCGACCAAAAGATTCAGACATTCCTTGAAGATGCGATGAACGAAGCGGCTGAAGAATATGAACCTGAAAAAATCATCGGAATTGTCGCAGATCCGAAAACAGGAAAAATACTGGCAATGGGGCAGCGCCCGAGCTTTGACCCTAACGTCCGTGATATTAATAACTATTATAATGATTCAGTGGCCTATCCTTTTGAGCCCGGCTCAACTATGAAGATCTTCACTGTGGCAGCAGCTATAGAAGAGGGTGTCTTCAATAGGGACGAGTTGTATAAATCCGGCGCCTATAAAGTAGAAGGCGGAAGAATCCGCGACCATAACAAAACCGGATGGGGGACGATTACTTTCCTTGAAGGTGTTCAGCGTTCATCTAACGTCGCGATGGCTATTCTTGCAAAAGAAAAGCTTGGCCCTGACCGCTTTATGAATTACATGGAGAAATTCGGACTGAATCAAAAAACGGGAATCGATCTTCCCAATGAAGCAAACGGAGTCTTCAATTACAAGTATGATATTGAAAAAGTAACAACCGCTTTCGGCCAGGGATCCACTGTAACGCCAATTCAGCAGGTGCAGGCAGCTACGGCGATTGCTAACGGCGGCAAAATGATGAAGCCGTACATCATTGATAAAATTGTTGATCCTGACAGCGGAAAAACGGTGAAAGAAAACAAACCGCAAACAGCGGGAACGCCAATTTCGGAAAAAACCTCAAAAGAAGTGCTCGACATTCTTGAAACAGTCGTAAGTTCCGAAAAAGGCACAGGAAAACCATACAAAATTGAAGGCTACAGTGTGGCCGGAAAAACAGGAACGGCCCAGATGGCAGGCAGTGATGGAAGATATCTGACCGGCAGAAACAATTTTGTGTTCTCATTCCTCGGAATGGCGCCGAAAGAAGACCCTGAACTCCTTGTTTATGTAGCGGTGCAAAAGCCGCAGCTTAAAGATACGGAAACAGGTTCAATGCCCGTATCGACCGTGTTTAACTCTGTCATGAAAAACAGTCTTCAGTATATGAAAATCCAGCCGACTGAAGAAGTGGAAGAAGAACCGGAAAAAGCGGAGACAGAAGTAGGCTCTGAGCTTCCTTCTTTTGAAGGGGAAAGTGTCACAGCTGCACAAAAATGGCTGCAGGACAATAAGATGAATGCCGTCATTCTCGGCAGCAGCAATGAAGTGATTGAACAATACCCCGAAGAAGATTCGAGATTGATCGCGAACGGGCGGGTTTTTCTGAAGACAGACGGGAAAATGTCAATGCCTGATCTTACCGGATGGTCATCGCGGGATGTCATGAAGCTTGCCAATTTCCTTGATTTAGAGCTTGAGGTAAAAGGGAATGGCTATGCTGCCTCTCAAACAATCAAAAAAGGTGAACGTGTTCAGAAAAATGACCGGGTGACGGTGAAACTTCAAAGTCCAGCGGGGGCTTCCGGTGATGAAACGGAAGAATCTGAAGAGACTGAAACAGAATAAGAGAGGGCCCGGACCGCTTTGGACGGGCTCTCTTTTTGCTTTTTCCTAGTTGTCCAGTCAAAGTTCTAGCACTCACGGTACAAGCATATATTTGAACGAGCCTTAAGTAAGGAGGAAAATATATGCGAGTTTCAAATGTGACGGTGCGCAAACGGCTTGCAATGGTGCTGATGTTTGGTTTTCTGATTTTTCTTATTATCGATATCCGCCTTGGATACGTTCAATTTTTTATTGGAGACAAACTGACAGCCCTGGCGAAGGATTCCTGGAGCCGGAACATTCCGTTTGAGCCGGAGAGGGGCGAGATTCTGGACAGGAACGGCGTGAAGCTTGCGACGAATATGAGTGCTCCGTCTGTTCTCGTTGTGCCGAGGCAGGTCGAGGACCCGGCGGGCACGGCAGAAAAGCTTGCAGCTGTTCTAAATATGCCGAAAGAACGTGCTTATGAACTGATCACCCAGAAGCAATCCATTCAGAGAATTAATCCCGAAGGCCGAAAGATTTCTCATGAAAAAGCAAAAGAACTCAGGGCACTCGGTTTAAAAGGTGTTTACATAGCGGAGGATTCAAAACGCCATTATCCGTTCGGCAGCTACCTCTCGCACGTACTCGGATTTGCAGGAATTGATAATCAGGGCCTGCTTGGACTGGAGTCGTATTATGATGAACAGCTGAAAGGAACAAAGGGATATGTGAAGTTTTATTCTGATGCTAAAGGGAAAAGGATGCCAAAAGAGGCTGATGAATATACCGCTCCGGTGGATGGCCTGAATTTAAAACTGACAATCGATTCAAAAGTGCAGACGATCGTCGAGAGGGAACTCGATAATGCACAGGCACAATACAATCCAGACGGCATGATCGCAATCGCGATGAATCCGAAAAACGGCGAAATCCTTGCGATGTCAAGCAGACCTGATTTTGATCCGGCGGATTTCCGGAATGTCGATCCGCTCATCTATAACCGGAACCTCCCTGTATGGAGTTCCTATGAGCCTGGTTCAACATTTAAAATCATTACACTTGCAGCTGCACTTGAAGAGAAAAAAGTAGATTTGCAGAAAGAGCATTTTCATGACGGGGGTTCAGTGGAGGTTGGCGGGGCCAGATTAAAGTGCTGGAAGCGCGGAGGACACGGGAGCCAGTCTTTCCTTGAAGTTGTTCAGAACTCCTGTAACCCGGGTTTTGTAGAGCTTGGTCAAAGACTTGGAACCAGCACCCTTTTTAAATACATCCAAAACTTCGGTTTTGGCCAAAAAACAGGCATTGATCTTCAGGGAGAGGCCAGGGGAATCCTGTTTGATGTTAAAAATGTAGGACCGGTGGAACAGGCAACGACCGCATTCGGACAGGGGGTATCCGTTACACCGATCCAGCAGGTTGCAGCCGTTGCGGCAGCTGTAAATGGAGGTACGCTTTACACCCCGTATATAGCTAAGGAATGGATCGACCCTGTTACAGGAGATGTGATCAGCAGCACAGAACCCGAAGCAAAGCGCAAAGTCATTTCCGAAGAAACGTCGAAGCAAATCAGATATGCACTTGAAAGTGTAGTAGCCCAAGGAACAGGGAAAAACGCATTTGTTGAGGGGTACCGTGTAGGCGGAAAAACAGGGACAGCTCAAAAAGTAAAAGACGGTGTCTATATGAAGAACAACTATATTGTTTCATTCATTGGATTTGCTCCGGCAGACGACCCGGAAATCGTCGTTTATACAGCAGTCGATAATCCTAAGGGCACTGTGCAGTTCGGGGGAACGGTTGCAGCCCCGATTGTCGGAAACATTATGGAAGACAGCCTGAGGGAGCTTGGAGTGAAACCGCGGAAAAACCAAATCGAGAAGGAATACACATGGCTAGACACAAAACTTGTGAGCGTTCCGAATGTTGTAGGGCTTACAGCGCAGGAACTCAGGGAGCAGATGGTGAATCTCAAACTTGATATCGCAGGATCCGGAGATACAGTTGTTCAGCAGTCGCCTCAAGCAGGCGTAAAGGTGAAAGAAGGGTCAACACTTCGTCTTTATTTAGGAAAAGGAAGCAAAAAATCAGATGACAATGACTAAACGCATATGTTCTGAAGCCGGCATTCACAAAACGTGACTGCCTCGCTTTTGTTTGGGGAGAAACAGCTCTGCCCCCGCACATTTTTTAGTGCGGATATGGCTCTTTTACCGAAGATAAGATAAAATAGGTACTGTGCGTTTTTCTGACAAAAGGATGACCATTTGCCGGTATGCCGGCAGGCCGTATATGGAAAAGGACGATTTGCTGCACGACTAAAATAAAGACAGAAACTATTGTTGGTTCTTGAGAGGATTTGGTAAAAATGAAATTACACACACTGCTTTCGCAGCTTCAGAATATAAAATGGAATGTGGAGGAAAATCCGGAAATTCTCTCGATTGAAATGGATTCACGGGAAGTAAAGCAGGACAGCTTATTTATCTGCATCAGCGGATATACGGTTGACGGACACGATTATGCAGAGCAGGCCGTAAGGAACGGCGCAGCCGCTGTACTGTCTGAAAAACCTTTAGACCTGCCGGTGCCTGTTGTCGTTGTTAAAAATACTAAGCGTGCGATGGCGCTTCTTGCAGATGCTTTTTACGGCCATCCAACACAAGGCATGCATTTGATCGGCGTAACAGGAACAAACGGAAAAACATCAACGACACACCTGATTGAGAAAATTCTTGAAAATGCAGGGAAAACAACCGGCCTGATTGGAACAATGTACATAAAGATTGGCAATGAAGAACTGAGTGTCAAAAATACGACACCTGAGAGCCTGACCCTTCAAAAAACATTCCGTACAATGGCAGATAAAGGAGTAAGCCATGGTGTGATGGAGGTTTCATCTCACGCTCTCCATATGGGCCGCGTCCATGGATGTGACTATGATGTAGCCGTGTTTACAAACCTTACCCAGGATCACCTGGATTATCACGAGACAATGGATGCGTACCGTGCAGCCAAAGGGCTCTTGTTTTCTCAGCTTGGCAATACATTTAACCCGGATAAGCCCAAAACGGCGGTTTTAAATGCAGATGATCCTGCATCAGGCGAATTTATGAGCATGACAGCAGCCCATATTCTCACATACGGGATTGATTCAGAATGCGATGTATCTGCACGAAACATCGTCATGTCTCCAAGCGGAACGGCATTTGACCTTGTCACACCGTTTGGCTCACAGCACATCAAAATGAAACTCATCGGCAAATTCAGCATTTATAACGCTCTCGCTGCTGCATCAGCGTGTCTTGCTTCTGGTGTAAGCCTTGAAATTGTTGCCGGGACACTGGCTGAGATTGAAGGGGTAAGAGGCAGATTTGAAGTCGTTGACGGAGGCCAGGATTTCTCTGTCATCGTTGATTATGCCCATACACCTGACAGTCTTGAAAATGTCCTGAAAACAGTAAAGCAGTTTGCTGCAGGAAAAACGTTTGTCATTGTCGGCTGCGGCGGGGACAGAGACAGGACGAAGCGGGCCATCATGGCGCAAATAGCTGTCAAGTATGCAGAAGAGCCCATTTTCACATCGGATAACCCAAGAAGCGAAGAGCCTGCTGCTATCCTTAAGGAAATGGAAGAAGGTGTTGAAGGAGCCTATTTCCATACGATCGAAAAAAGGGAAGATGCGATTTTTTACGCAGTAAATGAAGCAAAAGCGGGGGATGTGATCCTGATTGCAGGCAAGGGTCATGAAACGTATCAGATTATCGGATCAGAGGTATTCGATTTTGATGACCGCGAGGTTGCGCTGCGTGCGGTACAATCTAAATTAAATCAATAACCGGCGGACTTATCCGTACTTTATGAATGAAACAGGGACGCTCAGGCTTACGGGCCTGCGTCCTGCAGTGATACCAGGGAGGATCTATACATGCTTGAACAAATTATCATCTTTACAATACTAATGGGCTTTTTAATCAGTGTTCTGATATCTCCCATCTTTATCCCTTTCTTAAGAAGGCTTAAATTCGGACAGAGCATCAGGGATGAAGGGCCAAAATCGCATCAGAAGAAATCAGGAACGCCTACGATGGGCGGCATCATGATTATCTTGTCTGTCATTGTGACAACCATTGTCATGAGCTACAAATTTGCAGAACCAAGCGTTGAAATGTATTTGCTTTTATTTGTTACGTTCGGTTACGGCCTTCTCGGGTTTTTGGATGATTTCATCAAAGTTGTGATGAAGCGCAACCTCGGCCTAACATCGAAACAAAAGCTGCTCGGGCAAGTCATTATTGCTGTTATTTTCTATATCGTTTTCAGACAGTTTGGATTCTCTTCAGAGGTCCGCATTCCGGGTACTGAGCTCGGTGTTGATCTTGGATGGGCGTATGTGCTGCTTATTGTCTTCATGCTTGTCGGCGGTTCTAATGCAGTTAACTTGACGGATGGTCTCGACGGTCTGCTTTCAGGTACGGCTGCCATTGCGTTTGGAGCATTTGCTGTTCTTGCATGGAATCAATCTCAATATGATGTGGCCATTTTCTCTGTAGCAGTCGTAGGGGCTGTTCTTGGATTTCTCGTATTTAATGCTCACCCCGCAAAAGTATTTATGGGAGATACAGGATCTCTTGCGCTAGGCGGAGCAATCGTAACCATCGCCATTTTAACCAAGCTTGAAATCCTGCTTGTTCTGATCGGCGGAGTATTTGTTATTGAAACTCTTTCCGTTATTATTCAGGTAATCTCTTTTAAAACAACAGGAAAGCGCGTCTTTAAGATGAGTCCCCTTCATCACCATTATGAACTGACAGGATGGTCGGAATGGAGAGTTGTCGTGACGTTCTGGTCAGTAGGGCTGATTTTCGCCGTTCTTGGAATTTACGTAGAGGTGTGGTTATAACATGAAACAAATTAACGATTTTAAAGACAAACATGTCCTTGTGCTCGGGCTCGCAAAAAGCGGCCTGGCTGCAGCAAGGCTCTTACATAAACTGGGTGCGCACGTGACGGTCAATGATATGCTGCCGCTGGAAGAAAACGAATCAGCGCAGGAGCTTGAGGCAATGGGGCTGAGCGTCGTGTGCGGAAGCCATCCGCCTGAACTCCTCGACGGGGCAGAATACATTGTGAAAAATCCCGGTATTCCATATTCAAACACTCTGCTTGCAAAAGCGCTGGAAATGCAAATTCCAATCGTTACAGAAGTTGAACTAGCCTATTTAATCTCAGAAGCTGACATGATCGGCATTACCGGTTCCAACGGGAAAACGACGACGACGACCCTAATCCATGAAATGCTGCTGTCTGACAGGAAAAAGTCACTCATCGCCGGCAATATCGGAACAGTCGCCTGTGAAGTGGCAGAGAAAGCAGACAAAGACAGTATCATCGTTACAGAGCTTTCTTCTTTTCAGCTGATGGGAACGGAAACATTCCGGCCTAAAATTGCCCTGATGCTGAACTTGTTTGATGCCCATCTTGATTATCACGGCACGAGAGGAGAATATGCTTCTGCAAAATCAAGAATTTATGCCAACCAGCAGAACAGTGATTTTGCTGTTGTCAACGCGGATGATGCCGAGGTTGTAAAAGCAGCTGCCGCCGGTAATGGGGAAAAGATTTTCTTTTCCGTTAAAAAAGAGCTTGAATCAGGAGCGTACATCAAAGACGGTGCCGTTTGGTTCAACGATGAAAAAATCATTGATGTAAAAGAGATCGTTCTTCCAGGCAGACACAACCTTGAAAATATTCTCGCTGCTGTTTGTGCGGTGAAACTGAGCGGTGCAAAAACAGAAGCCATCCGCCGTGTTCTGACTTCTTTCAAAGGGGTCAAACACCGTCTGCAGTTTATCCGCACGATAAATGGCGTTAAATATTACAATGACTCAAAAGCTACGAATATCCTGGCTACTTCAAAAGCTCTCCAGGCATTTGATGCACCGACGGTACTACTTGCCGGCGGCCTTGACCGCGGCAATGAATTTGATGAACTGATTCCTTTCCTCGGGAATGTCAAAACTCTGATTACGTTTGGCCAGACTGCGCCAAAGCTTGAGAGAATAGCAGCAGATGCGGGAATAGAAGAGGTTAAACGTGTCGATAATGTTGAACAGGCGGCTTATGCGGCGTTCAGCTTATCTCAGGAAGGCGACATCGTACTCTTATCCCCGGCATGTGCAAGCTGGGATCAATATAAAACATTTGAACAAAGAGGAGACATGTTTGAGAACGCCGTGCATAAGCTAAAGTAAAGGGCTCGTACACGCGCCCTAATTCCATTATATTGGGGTGTTTGGCGTTGACGGCAAAAAGATCTGCACCGGACTTTATACTAGTCATTATCACGCTGCTCCTTCTGACAATTGGACTGATTATGGTTTACAGTGCAAGCGCAGTATGGGCAACGTATAAATTCGAAGATTCGTTTTTCTTTGCCAAGAGGCAGCTTTTGTTCGCAGGCGTCGGAGTCGTAGCCATGTTCTTCATTATGAATGTGGATTACTGGACGTGGAGAACATGGGCGAAAATGCTTGTCATCGTCTGTTTTATCCTGCTTCTCGCTGTCCTTGTTCCCGGTATCGGGATGGAGAGAAACGGATCAAGAAGCTGGATTGGAGTAGGGGCTTTTTCCATACAGCCTTCTGAATTTATGAAGCTTGCAATGATTGCCTTTTTAGCTAAATTTCTATCGGAAAATCAAAAGAAAATAACCTCCTTTAAAAGAGGGCTTTTGCCGTCGCTGGCATTTGTTTTTACCGCATTCGCGCTGATCATGCTGCAGCCGGATCTCGGAACGGGAACGGTTATGGTCGGGACGTGCATTGTCATGATTTTTGTGGCAGGTGCAAGAATCAGTCATTTCGGTTTACTGGGCCTTCTTGGTGTGGCAGGGTTTGCAGCGCTCGTGCTTTCCGCACCTTACCGGATCAAACGGATTACGTCGTTTTTAAATCCGTGGGAAGATCCTCTCGGAAGCGGCTTTCAAATTATCCAGTCATTATATGCAATCGGGCCGGGCGGTTTGTTTGGACTCGGCCTCGGGCAAAGCAGGCAGAAGTTCTTTTATCTGCCGGAGCCGCAGACAGATTTTATTTTCGCCATTCTTGCCGAGGAACTCGGGTTTATTGGCGGATCGCTGATCATTCTTCTGTTTGGCCTCCTGTTATGGCGCGGAGTGAGGATTGCGCTCGGGGCACCCGACCAGTATGGTTCTTACCTTGCAATCGGCATTATAACAATGGTTGCCATACAGGTAATGATCAATATTGGAGTTGTAACAGGTCTAATGCCCGTAACAGGGATCACTCTGCCGTTTTTAAGCTACGGGGGCTCTTCGCTTACGCTGATGCTGATGGCAGTAGGTGTGCTGCTGAACATAAGCAGATATGCCAGGTATTGACGCTATACGTAACGGGGCCCTGTTGAAAAACAGGGTTCCTCGCGTTTTGCGGGAAAGTGGCTGGTTTTTAAGTCTATAAGAATCTAAAATTGATTGGGCATTGTGCTCATAGAATATAAAAACATACAAAAGGGTTTTAACTGCGGTTCAAGAGGGAAAAGAAGATATTGTGCTTTTACAGGCTCCTTCTGACACAGCAGGGAAAATGACAAACAATTTTTACAGGAGGCTGTCATGGAAAACATACTTAATAAGCTTCAAGAGGCACAGGTAGGAAAGGTTGTTCATAACGAACCTTTAGCGAAACACACAACCATTAAAATCGGGGGACCTGCAGAGATTTTCGTGGAACCAGGCTCCATCAGTGATTTGAAAAAGACAATGGACATTGTGAATGAAAGCGGACTGCCGTGGAGAGCAATCGGACGCGGCTCAAATTTGCTTGTCAGTGACGCAGGAATCAAAGGCGTTGTCATTAAACTCGGCAAGGGCCTCGACCATATGGAGATTGACGGAGAGACGGTGACAGCCGGAGGCGGATACTCTCTGATTAAGCTGACAACACTGCTCACCAAGCAGGGACTGTCAGGTCTTCAATTCGCAGGGGGAATCCCGGGCTCAGTCGGCGGCGCTGTCTATATGAACGCCGGAGCTCACGGATCAGATATGTCTAAAATTCTCATAAAAGCACACATTCTGTTTGAAGACGGAAAAATGGAGTGGCTGACTGCTGATGAACTCGAGTTTTCATACCGCACATCGCTGCTTCAGAAAAAGCGTCCGGGCATCTGCCTTGAAGCCGTCCTGAAGCTTCAAAAAGGGAACAGAGAAGAGATTACGGCACAGCTCCAAAAGAATAAGGATTACCGCAGAGAAACACAGCCGTGGGATTTGCCTAACTGCGGAAGTGTATTCCGCAATCCCCTTCCTTACTATGCAGGACAGCTCATTCAGGAATCAGGACTTAAAGGCCACCAGATCGGCGGCGCGAAAATTTCCGATCTCCACGGAAATTTCATCGTGAACACGGGCACTGCCACTGCAAAAGACGTTCTTGACCTGATTGATTATGTCAAAAAGACGATTTATGACAAGCACGGAGTGAAAATGGAGACGGAGGTTGAAATTGCCGGTCAAATGTGATGATTGCTTATCTCTTTTTCCTTATATTGTGGTATACTATCTTTATTAAAAGCACAGTTGCTAAACGGCATCCAGCATGCCGTTTGTTTCTCTTTTTAAGAAGATTTTACGGCCCCGAAAGTCATTCGGGATGAGGGGTGAATACATGGAAAAAGGCAAAGTCGTTTCGCTTGAAGACAGGGTGCCCAAGTTAAAAGAGCACCGGAGGCAAAAATCAAACCGCAGATTAATAGGTTTTCTATCCGTCTTTTTCATCCTCATACTGCTTGTCATCTACTTTCAGTCTCCGCTGAGCAAAGTGTCTTCCATAGAGGTAAAAGGCAACAGAACTGTTTCTGACGAAGAGATCATTTCTTTGAGCGGAATTACCAAAAAAACAGGTTTTTTCAGCATCGAGGTAAGTGAAGTTCGGGAGGCGCTGTCTGGCTTTGACCAAATTCAGGATGTCCGGATTGAAAAAGAGCTGCCAAATAAGGTAACGATTGCAGTCAATGAGTTTCAGAAAGTAGCATACGTCGTAAATGGGGACAAGTTTTCGCCGATTCTTGAGAACGGAAGAACACTTGATCCTGTAACCGGTGCATTTCCAGATGACGCACCGCTTTTGATGAACTGGAAAAACGCTGAAGAAATAGAAGAAATGGCTCTTGAATTAATGAGCCTGCCTGACAGCATTTCAAATGCCATTTCGGAAATTTATCATACACCTGAAGAAATGGACCGGTGGCATATCACGCTGTACATGAATGACGGCTATGAAGTACAGGCATCTGTCAGAGGTTTTTCAGAAAAGATGAAAAATTATCCTTCCATTGTCAGTCAGCTTGAGCCTGGTGCAAAGGGCATTATCCATATGGAAGTCGGCACATACTTTGAATCATTTGACAAGAGCGGGGAAACTGACCTCACCACTCCTGCTGAAGGAGCTGCAGACGAAACAGAGGCGGAGGCGACGGAACAAAATGAAAATGAAAATGAGGGGTAGGTATGTCATCCTCTCCTTAATCATGCTTGTGCTTGGCTTTCTTGTAGCTTTTTCTTATCAGCTAACGAAAGAAAAACAGCCCGAAAGCGGCATTTCTTCTGAACAATGGGATAAAGAATATGAGACAAGGCAGCTTTTGATCAAGCAGGAGGAACGAAATGCCGAGCTTCAAAAGCAATTGTCTGATACCCAGGAAAAGGTCAGGAAAATTGAAGAAGATCTGAAAAATGAAAAGCAGCTTTATTTTAACCTGGTTGAAGATGCCGAGAAATACCGGATGTATGTAGGAGAGCTCGGTGTAAAAGGAGAGGGCATTGAAGTCACTCTTGAAGATTCTTCCTACATACCTGAAGGTGAAAATGTCAATAATTACATTGTGCATGAAGGCCATATTTTTAAAGTGATCAACGAACTTCTCATATCCGGTGCAAGTGCAGTTGCGATCAATGGACAGAGATTATCGCATGATTCGTATATATATTGTAATGGACCTGTTGTAACTGTGGATGGAAATCAATTTCCCGCACCGTTTGTCATTTCAGCCATCGGCGATCCTGCTGTGCTCGACCAGGCTCTGAATATTGCAGGCGGAGTTGTGGAACAAGTAGCATATGACAACATTGTCATTACCCTTGAGAAAAAAGATGAGATTAAAATGAATCCATTGTTGCAAGAAAAGAAATCTTGACGGGTGGTTGCCTTGAAGAAAAATTTGAAGGGTGTCAGCTTTTCCATACTGACAATGATATTCGGCCTTATGCTTGCTGTTCAGTTTCAGTCCATTCAGGAACCTCAGGTCAGAGATACTAGAGACATGTGGCAGCTGCGGGAGGCACTCAAAACAGAGCAGATGATGCAGTCTGAGCTTCTGCTTGAGATCCGCAAGTATGAAGAGCTGATCGATACATATGAGAATGATGAGAGCCAAAGTGCTGAAAAAACCCTGAAGGAAACTGTAGAAGAGCTAAAGAAAGAAGCAGGGCTGACCGAAGTAACAGGGGAGGGGATTACGATTACGATCTCCCCGCTGTTTGAGGAGTCATTGACACAGACGGAAACAAACAGTGTTGCACCGGATTTGCTGAAGCGTCTTTTAAATGAACTTAATTCCTACGGTGCAGAAAGTATCTCAATAGATGGCCGGAGAGTCGTCAATACGACCGTCATCAGGGACATCAACGGCAAAACGAAGATAGACGGCTACAGCCTGCATTCTTTTCCGCTTGAGATTAAGGTGATTGGCGAGGATGCAGAAAAGCTTTTCAGCCGGTTAAATGGATCAACGGTTATGGATACGTTTGCTGTTGATAATCTCAGACTTTCCATCTCGGAGCCAAAAGGGAACATGACGATCCCTCCGTATGATGATGTGATCAGGGTTCAGAATATGAAACCGTTTGAAAAAGGAGAGAATTCATAATGTGGCTTCCCATTTTAGGGTTGATTCTTGGCATCTCATTGGGACTGCTGACTGATTTCCGGATTCCCGGCGAATATTCGAATTACCTTTCCATAGCCATCCTTGCGGCACTTGATACACTGCTTGGGGGGATTCGCGCGCACTTGCAGAATATGTACGATGAAATGGTGTTTGTATCAGGTTTTTTCTTTAACATCATTTTGGCAGCAAGTTTAGCTTTTCTGGGTGTTCATCTTGGTGTAGACTTGTATTTGGTAGCAATATTTGCTTTTGGAGTCAGACTGTTCCAGAATATTGCCGTCATCAGACGAATCATTATTGCCAATTGGACTGAATCGCGCCAAAAACTTAAAAAAAGTTGATTTTTTAAGAGGGAAAATCAAGGATTTGACGAATACTCACTTTAAGTATCTATTTCATGTTAGAACCTGCACGAAGCAGGCTGGAATTTGTGTGACATGCATGTTTCAAATGTCACAGCATTTTTCAGCATTGTTACAAATATGTAAAACTAGATTCATTGTATTGTTGTTCCTCTAATAATAGAATGGAAATGATAAGTTAAGGAGGTGCCATAGAATGAACAACAATGAAATCTTTGTAAGTCTAGACATCGGTACATCCAGTGTTAAGGTTATCATCGGCGAAATGGCAGATGATAATTTGAACATTATTGGTGTAGGCAATGTTAAATCAGAAGGACTCAGAAAAGGGTCGATCGTCGACATTGACGAGACCGTTCATTCTATTAGAAAAGCGGTAGAACAGGCAGAGAGAATGGTAGGCATCCCGCTTAGAAGAGTTGTAGTGGGAGTGACCGGCAATCATGTTCAGCTTCAGGACTGCCACGGTGTTGTGGCTGTCTCAAGCGAAAACCGCGAAATAGCAAACGAGGACATCAGACGCGTCATTGATGCTGCTCAAGTTATGTCAATACCTCCGGAACGGGAGATCATAGATGTGATTCCTCAGCAGTTTATTGTTGACGGACTGGATGAAATCAGCGATCCGCGCGGAATGATCGGTGTGCGTCTTGAAATGGAAGGCACGATCATTACCGGATCAAGAACGATTTTACATAATCTTCTTCGGTGCGTAGAGAAAGCAGGGCTCGAAATTACAGACATATGCCTGCAGCCGCTTGCATCAGGAGCTGTTGCCCTTTCTAAGGATGAGAAAAACCTTGGCGTAGCCCTAGTTGATATCGGGGGCGGTTCAACAACAATTGCCGTCTTTGACCAAGGTCATCTGCAGACGACAAGCGTCCTGCCAATCGGCGGAGAAAACATAACGAAGGATCTGTCCATCGGTCTTCGCACAACGACGGATGAGGCTGAGCGGATCAAAGTAAAGCATGGACATGCCTACTATGATTACGCCTCTGAAGAAGAAGTGTTTGAAGCGGCCATTATCGGCACAGATCAAAAACAGCAATTTAATCAGCTTGAAATTTCTGATATTATAGAAGCCAGACTGGAAGAAATGTTTGAGCTCGTCCAGCACGAGATTAAGAGACTCGGTGTCAGGGACCTGCCAGGAGGATTTGTTCTCACCGGAGGAACTGTAAGCATGCCAGGAGTGCTTGAAATTGCACAGGATGTGCTTCAGAGCAATGTCCGCATTGCAAGCCCGGATTATATCGGGGTCAGAGAACCGCAGTACATGACTGGAGTAGGCCTGATACAGTTTGCCTTTAAAAATGCGAAAATTCAGGGCCGGAGCATCAGTTCAAATGCTGTTCCGGACAAGGCTGAAATGACAGCGCAAAGAGAGCCTCAGCCGCAGCAGAATCAGCAGCAGCGCGCTAAGGCGAAAGAAAAAGAAGAGAAAAAAGAAAGCAAAGTGAAAAAATTCTTTGGTTACTTCTTTGAATAACATGCATCAAGAGGAAGTCATTCGATGGATTAGGAGGATTTTGTATGTTGGAGTTTGAAAGCAATATTGACGGCATGGCAACGATAAAAGTAATTGGGGTTGGCGGCGGCGGAAACAACGCTGTTAACCGTATGATAGAACATGGTGTTCAGGGTGTAGATTTTATCGCTGTAAACACTGATGCACAGGCTTTGAATCTTTCTAAAGCAGAAACTAGAATGCAGATCGGCTCAAAGCTTACAAGAGGCCTTGGCGCAGGCGCAAACCCTGAAGTCGGCAAAAAAGCAGCTGAAGAAAGCAAAGAGCAGATTGAAGAGGCTTTAAGAGGAGCAGACATGGTCTTCGTTACTGCAGGAATGGGCGGCGGTACAGGTACCGGTGCAGCTCCTGTCATCGCCCAGATCGCTAAAGACCTTGGCGCCCTGACTGTTGGGGTTGTAACACGTCCGTTTACGTTTGAAGGGCGCAAGCGTGCGATGCAGGCTGCCGGCGGTATCTCTTCAATGAAAGAATCAGTTGATACGCTGATTGTTATCCCGAACGACCGTCTTCTTGAAATCGTAGACAAAAACACACCGATGCTTGAAGCTTTCCGCGAAGCGGATAACGTTCTTCGCCAAGGTGTACAAGGCATCTCAGATCTGATTGCTGTCCCTGGACTAATCAACCTTGATTTTGCCGATGTTAAGACAATTATGTCAAATAAAGGTTCATCCCTTATGGGTATCGGGGTTGCAACTGGAGAAAGCAGAGCAGCAGAAGCAGCTAAAAAAGCTATTTCAAGTCCGCTTCTTGAGACATCAATTGACGGCGCACAAGGTGTTCTGATGAACATTACCGGCGGTTCAAACCTAAGTCTTTATGAAGTTCAGGAAGCAGCCGACATCGTTGCTACTGCTTCAGATCAGGACGTAAACATGATCTTCGGTTCTGTTATTAACGAAAACCTGAAGGATGAGATTGTGGTAACTGTTATTGCTACAGGCTTTAACGAAGTTGAAATCAATCACAGCAAACCGCAGTCAAGACCATTTGGAAACACGGCTCCTAAACCATCACCTAAACCTCGTGATGTAAGAGAAATGAAACGTGAACGCGAACGCGAGGAGCCTGCTCAGGACATGTCAAGCCGTTCTATGCAGCAAGGCGATGATACACTTGATATCCCGACATTCCTGCGAAACCGCAATAAACGCAGATAATAGCAAAAAAAGACATGGCCAGAAGCCATGTCTTTTTTTTGCATTTTTCTATTCATAAGACCTGTCTCCTCATATTGTACTGTTCTTCATTGATAAAAGACGTAATTAGTCCCCCGAGAAATCTGCTGATAGTGAGTACCATTCCCTGTATTGTGACAATCTGCTCTGTCTGATCTTTTTATAATGGATAAATTAGGTAAAATGTGTTTATTTTTACAGGCTGGTCTTCCCCATAGTCCGAATGTCCTTTCAAATAATCGGTGTGAATCCCTGTGTTCATCGCCTTTTTAATAGAGTAAAAAAAGACAGGCGTTCCTTCGTCATGATTTACATAACTTTCCATATAAGTAAAATCGATCATTTCTGCAAAAGGGATATTTTGGGTGCAAATAATGACAAAATTTTCAAAAAACTTTCTTTACATTTAGTGTAACAGCTCAGAACGTACATACATTTCAGAGGGAGGGAGGATGCGGAACTGCCTACACCATTATAAGGGGGAATTGAAAGAATGCCGAAGAAATTTGTGAAATCGCTCAGTTTTTTGTCAATCATGATCCTGCTTTTAACCTTGCTTGCGCCAAGTGTGTCAATTGCAAGCACAAACGTCAGCACATCTGTTAAAAATCAAAAAAACATAACGGCTGATAAAGTTTCAAAGAAGGTTGCAGAATCTTTCAAGAAAGAAGAAAAGGTGACGTTTCTCATTAAGCTGAAAGAACAAGTTGATACAGCAAAAGCTGCAAAAAATGCTGCAAAAGCTGAATCCAAAGCAGTTCAGTCTAAATATGAGAAACGGTCGGCTGTCGTTTCTTCCCTTCGTGCAAAAGCCTTTGAAACTCAGCATAATCTGAAAACATACTTAACGAAAGAAGAAAAAGCCGGAAATGCGAAGGACATAAAGTCTTTCTATATCGTAAACGGAATGGCTGTTACGGCTACTAAGGAAGTGATGGAAAAGGTCGCATCTTTCCCGGAAGTGGACAAGGTGCTTCCAAATGAAGTCCGGCAGCTGCATAAGGTTAAAGAGAAAGCAGCAGGTAAACAGACAGAAGCAAACGCCTCTCCTGCAGCAACAGAGTGGAACATCAATCAAGTTGGTGCTCCTGCAGCATGGGAGATGGGCATCGACGGCAGCGGAACCGTTGTTGCTTCGATTGATACAGGTGTTCAATGGGACCACCCGGCATTAAAAGAAAAATACCGCGGCTACAATCCATCTGCACCAAATGCACCTGATCACGAGTTCAGCTGGTTTGATGCTACAGCAAATCAGGAAGCGCCTTATGACGATGATGGGCATGGAACGCACGTAACAGGCACGATGGTAGGCGCAGAGCCGAACGGCAATAACCAAATCGGTGTTGCACCAGGTGCAAAGTGGATTGCTGTCAAAGCATTTACTGCAAATGGCGGAACAGATGCAGATTTGCTTGAGGCAGGAGAGTGGATTCTTGCTCCTAAAGATGCAGCCGGAAATCCGCACCCTGAAATGGCGCCGGATGTAGTCAACAACTCCTGGGGAGGCGGATCAGGGCTTGATGAATGGTACAGGCCGATGGTCAATGCATGGCGCGCTGCAGACATCTTTCCGGAATTCTCTGCAGGCAACACGACATTATTTAACCCGGGAGGTCCGGGATCGATTGCCAACCCGGCAAACTATCCTGAATCCTTTGCAACAGGTGCAACAGACATCAACAACCAATTAGGAAGCTTTTCGCTTCAGGGACCGTCACCTTATAATGAAACAAAGCCTGATATTTCAGCACCGGGCGTAAACATCCGGTCATCTGTTCCAGGCGGAGTTTATGAAGGCGGCTGGAATGGTACATCAATGGCAGGACCTCACGTTTCGGCTGTAGCAGCCCTGCTGAGGCAGGTTGATTCCTCCATTACGGTAGAGGAAATCGAAAACGTACTGACAACTACAGCAACACCACTTACGGATTCAACTTTTACAAACTCACCTAATAACGGATATGGCCATGGACTGGTAAATGCCTATGATGCGGTTTCCTCTCTGATGACAGGTCTTGGAAAAGTAAAAGGTCAGGTTGCCAAAGAAGGAGAAGATGCAGAGGCTCCGGTTATGGAACATACAGGGCCTGCAGAGGCATTCGCGGGTATGAATCTTCCATTAATAGTGAATGTATCCGATAATATCAGCGTGACAAACGTCTTCCTTCATTACCAAAGCAATGGAGGACAATGGCAGACAGCTGAAGCTGCCAGAGTGTCGGGTGATTTCCTTGATGGAAATTACGAAGCAGTCATTCCTGGTGAGGCATTAGAAGAAGGAACACTTGTATATAAGTGGAAAGCTGTTGATTTTGGCGCAAATGAAGTGGTATCAGAAGAATATGAAATCGCCGTTCAGCCAGGCATTACGACTGGCTATGAGCAGGATTTTGAATCAGGCGCTGCAGGATGGACTTCTTACGGAGTGAAAAACAGCTGGGAGCATGGAGCACCTGTAAACGGCCCTGGGAATGCAGCTTCAGGTGAAAACGTTTTTGCGACCAACCTTGACGGCGATTACGAAAACGGGGCAAACATGAATTTGCTTATGCCTCCAATTGATTTGCCGGCAGAAGGAGCTGCGTTCCTTCAATTCAAGCAGTGGCATGAACTTGAAAACCGGTATGATTATGGACATGTTTTCGTTTCAACCGATCAGGAAACATGGACTCAGGCATTACGGGTAAACGGGGTCACTGAAAACTGGATGGACGGACAGGTAGACCTTAGCGGGTATGCAGGAGAGCGCATTTATGTTGCGTTCAACGTTACATCGGACGGCAGCGTCGTAAAAGACGGATGGTACATTGACGATGTAAAACTATCAGATACTCCGATTGAAATTCAGAACAAAGCGTCACTTGGAGTTGAAGGCAAATCTGCAACTGCAGATAAAGCTTCAAAAGAGAAAAAGGAAAAAGTGTATCCGAACAAAATCAAACCCGCACCGTTCACTGCTGCCAAAGGATCAACTGACCATGCACAGCCTGCTGCCCTTCCAATGAGAGCAGAAGTAAGCATTGTTGAAACAGGAAGATCGACATACTCTAGCCTTCAGGACGGCAGCTATGAAATCGTTCATGGTGCAGGAGAATTTACTCTCCAGGCAGAAGCATACGGATTTGCGACAGAAACCATGCCGATTACAATTGAAAACGACGGCATCACAGAAGCAAACTTTGTTCTAGAAGAACTTCCTCAAGGAACAGTGAGCGGAGTAGTGACAAATGAAGCAACAGGCGAGCCGGTTGCAAACGCGACCCTTCTGCTTGTTGAAGATGCCGCCATTACACCTGTTCAAACGAATGAACAAGGGGAATATTCAATTGAAGCCTACGAAGGAGACTATACGCTGAAAGCGATGGCACCTTCTTATTATGCCAAGGACACAAGCATCACGATCGATGCAGAACAGACAACTGTTCAAAATATTACGCTTAAGCCGTTCATCGGGTACCCGGGTGAGATCGGATATGATGACGGGACAGCTGAAAACGCCAGAGCATTTAATGCAGCAGGCAATGGCTGGGCTGTGAAAATGTCTCTTGCTGAAGGAAACGAGAGAGCGATGGTAACGGGCGGACTGTTCAGGTTCTGGGATACAGAATGGCCTGTACCTGGAGGCACTGAATTCCAGGTTGCCATTTACGATGCTTCAGGAACGGACGGTGCACCGGGCAAAAAGCTTGCCGGACCGATCAATGCAGAAGCGCTGCGCAACGGGGAATGGACAATGGTCAACTTGCTTGACCAGGGCGTAGTTGTGGATGGCGATTTCTATATGGTTTACATTCAAACGAAAGCAAACCCTAATTCGCCTGGGCTTGCAACAGATGAAGATGGCGAAAATGCCGGACGCAGCTGGCAGATGGTCAGCGGAGCCTGGTCACCTTCACCTGCTGAAGAAGGAAACTACATGATCAGGGCGATTGTGGACTATGAAGTGACTGCTCCGGAAATTACCTCACCTAAAGACGGTTCTTTCACAAACAAAGAAACGGCTGTTGTAGAGGGTAAAGCATCACCGACAACCACTGTTCATATTTACAATGGAGAAACAGAGGCAGCTTCTGTGCAAGCTACAGAAACCGGCACATTCCGGGCAGAAGTCATGCTGAATACAGGCGAAAATGTTCTGACTGCCAAGTCCAGCACAGATGCAGGCATGACAGATGCATCTAATGCAGTAAAAGTGACGCTGGACAAAACCAAACCAGTATTCACCGTTGAAAATCCTAAAGACGGACAAAAGCTGAACACGGAAGCATTAACGGTCAGCGGAACCGTTGCAGATGATAATCTGGACTGGATAAAAGTTAATGGACAAAAAGCTGCTGTCAAGGACGGCAAATTCTCTAAACGGATTCTGCTTGAAAACGGAGAGAATGTAATAACCGTTCTTGCAGCAGACAAAGCAGGAAACCGTTTGAAGAAAACCGTTAAAGTATATGTGAAATATGATGCACCGGTCATTGAAAATCTAAAACCTGCCGAGGATAAATACATCAAGTCAGGTGAAAGCGTGAAAATAGAATTTGACAGCGAAGAAGATCTGGATGCAACGTTCGTTCTTCATATGCCGCTTACAAACGCGCGCATCCAGAATGCAACAGAGCTTCCGCTGAGAGAAACATCACCAGGACATTACGAGGGCTATTATACGGCAACATCCAATATGAAAGCTGACGGTGCGAGAATCGAAGTCATTGGAAAAGATGACTTTGGCAACGAAACAAGAGCCGTCGCAGATGGCAAACTGTTTATAAACGGCAAAAAACCTGCAAACAAATAAGCTCACAAAGAACTCTCATTCCGGTTGCGGAATGAGAGTTTTTGTTTTTAAAAAGGCTCTTTTCGCAGCTATTGTTGTTTTACTGTGAATCCCTAAAACTATAGTGGAGCGGAAAAGAACAGGTCCGATTGCAAAAACAACACTCTATGCGAAAACAGCCTTGATAATCAAAGCTGATTTGCATACAGAATCTCTTATGCCAATCCACTCTTTTCCATCGACAAATAGCAGCGATATCTATCAAAAATACTCTATATTATCGGCAGTAACTGACAGACTTCACCTGCTGGGCTCAGCTATACTATTACTATCCAATCGGACAGCGCCCTTATTTTTTCTTAGATGTGAAAACCTCAGGGGAAGGAGTTTAACGTGGCCATATATTTGGATGTCATCTGGTTTTTGAATTTTTCTTTTGATCTTTTCCTGCTGCTTTTGACGGCTATATTGCTGAAGCAGAAACTGATGAAGATCAGGATTTTGATTGGAGCCTTGATTGGATCTGGCATCGTTGTCCTTCTGTTCACACCTTTTGCACCCATTGCAACGCATCCTTTAGGCAAATTATCCGTTTCTGTCTTTATGATTTTGGCAGCCTTTGGTTTTAAGAGGTTTAAGTACTTCGCCAAGTGTCTGCTTACTTTTTATTTCGTTACTTTTATGGTAGGCGGGGCCATGATGGGGGCCCATTATTTTATTCAGACGGAAATCGGATTTGCAGACGGAATTTTAATGACAAACTCAGGAGGTTTCGGCGATCCAGTCAGCTGGCTGTTTGTCATCGCCGGCTTTCCTGCAGCCTGGTATTTTTCAAGAAAGAGGCTCGATGATCTTGAAATGAAAAAGATTCAATATGACATGATCGTCTCGGTTTACGTCAGGATTGGTGAAGCATCGTTTACACTGAAGGGCCTGATTGACAGCGGAAATCAGCTTTATGATCCCATCTCAAAGTCCCCGGTCATGATTGCAGATGCCAATAAGCTGAAAGGGCATCTTCCGGATGCGCTGCTTGATATAGCGCTTCAGGAAGATGTGATGACGGCTCTAACCGCGTCAAGTGAATCTCATTCTATGGATAACAGAGTAAGAATTATTCCGTTTCGAGTCGTTGGAAAATCAAATCAGTTTTTAATCGGTTTAAAACCGGATGAGGTCATCGTGACAACAAAAGATGAAACGATTCTTGCTTCAAAAACGATTATCGGGCTGAACCGAACAAGCCTGTCGCCTGAAGGGGAATATGACTGCATTGTTCATCCGAAAATGCTTCAGAGCGGAGCCGTGCAGGACGTTTCATAACGGTTTTTCCGAACGCAGTGACAAGTGCCACCAAAACAAAATTCCAACCGCTTGATGGTACCGAACTCAGGTATAAGTGCCATCAAAACAGAATTTCAACCGCTTGATGGTCCCGAACGCACCGATAAGTGCCATCAAACCAAAATCTCACCCGTTTGATGGTTCTGAACACAGCGATATCGTTATCCTGTAGTAGTGTACTCAGCTGTAAAGGAAAATAGAAGGGAGAGAATCATGAAAAAACTAAAATTGCAGATTACGTATCTCTGGTATAAATTACTGATGAAGCTGGGCCTGAAAACAGATGAAATCCACTATATTGGAGGAAGCGAAGCACTGCCGCCCCCGCTTACAAAGGATGAAGAAGAAGTCCTTCTGAAAAAACTGCCGGGAGGCGATCAGGCGGCACGCTCCATTCTGATTGAAAGAAATTTAAGGCTTGTCGTCTATATTGCCAGAAAGTTTGAGAATACAGGCATTAACATTGAAGATTTGATCAGCATCGGAACAATTGGACTGATCAAAGCTGTCAACACCTTCAATCCGGAAAAGAAAATCAAGCTTGCAACCTATGCATCACGATGCATCGAGAATGAAATCCTGATGTATCTGAGAAGAAACAACAAGATCCGGTCTGAAGTTTCATTTGATGAACCATTGAATATCGACTGGGACGGAAACGAGCTGCTGCTGTCGGATGTTCTCGGAACCGAGGAGGACATCATCACAAAAGATCTTGAAGCCAATGTGGACCGCAAACTTCTCCTTAAAGCTCTTCAGCAGCTGAATGACCGGGAAAAGCAGATCATGGAACTGCGTTTTGGCCTTCAGGGAGGAGAAGAAAAAACGCAGAAAGATGTCGCGGATATGCTTGGGATCTCCCAGTCTTACATATCCAGGCTTGAGAAGAGAATTATCAAAAGATTGCGCAAAGAATTCAATAAAATGGTCTAAAAAAATATTATCCGCCGAATTTCCAGTTCCTGTATGCTTCGGAGTCACTTTCGTGATTTTTGGCTTTTGGACATGTGCATATTTTTCCCACCTAAGGAGATACTTAACTCTGTACAGCAGCTCCTGTTAGGAGGGAAAGATGTGGCAAGAAATAAAGTTGAAATATGCGGAGTAGATACTTCCAAACTTCCAGTCCTGAAAAATGAGGAAATGAGAATCCTGTTCCGCGAGATGCAAAGCGGTAATTCGGATGCACGGGAAAAGCTCGTGAACGGGAATCTTCGCTTGGTTTTGAGCGTCATTCAGCGATTTAACAACCGCGGTGAGTTTGTCGATGACCTGTTTCAAGTTGGCTGTATTGGACTTATGAAATCCATTGATAATTTCGATCTTGGCCAGAATGTAAAATTTTCAACTTATGCTGTACCGATGATTATTGGAGAGATCAGGCGCTATCTGCGCGATAACAATCCGATCCGGGTTTCCAGATCTCTTCGTGATATTGCCTACAAAGCTTTGCAGGTCAGGGAACAATTGATGAGCAAAACCTCAAGAGAACCGACAGCGGAAGAAATATCCCGGGTACTGGAAGTCCCGCATGAAGAAATCGTCTTTGCACTGGATGCCATCCAGGACCCGGTGTCGCTTTTTGAACCGATCTACAACGATGGCGGAGATCCAATCTATGTCATGGATCAGCTCAGTGACGAAAAAAACCGCGATTCACACTGGATTGAAGAAATTGCTTTAAAAGAGGGAATGCGCAGGCTTAATGAGCGTGAAAAACTCATATTGAGAAAACGGTTCTTCCAGGGAAAAACCCAAATGGAAGTGGCGGAGGAAATCGGCATCTCACAAGCGCAGGTATCAAGGCTTGAAAAAGCTGCTATCAAACAAATGAATAAGAATATACAGAACTAGAGCCGTCTTCAGACGGCTCTTTTTCATGAACTTGAGGGAATAGAACGCTCACATTCATACATATAGTTAAGTAGACGGGGGGCGGATGCGATGATGAATATATCTGAATTTCAGACTAAAGATGTTGTCAATGTTTCAGATGGAAAGAAGCTCGGAATGGTATCGGATTTTGATATAAATGTAACGACGGGAAAGATTCAGGCAGTCTTTATAAGCGGGCCTGGCAAAGTTCTCGGTTTTTTCGGCAAGGAGGAAGAAGTCATCGTACCGTGGAGGAACATTGTCAAAATCGGAGAAGATGTGATTTTAGTCCGTGTAAATAGGGAAATAGACCAAAACAGCGAATTAATTTAACAATCTTTCTGTCGGAATGGGAAAGATGTGGTAAAATATAGTCGTATATAAAATGCTTAGAACAGCAAACAGAAGGAATGATCATTTATGACTCAGAATCCGCTTAACCTTCAGCATGAGACATACTTAAACAGCCCGGACTGGGAACAATTAAATGAAGATCTCATTATCGGATTTACAACAAAAAACGGTGGAGTCTCAAGCGGTCACTTTCAGTCTCTGAATCTTGGTCTGCACGTACATGACAATCCCGAGAGTGTAACACAGAACAGGCAGATTATTGCATCAGCCGTGAAAGTGCCTCTTGAACAATGGGTTTATGCAGACCAGGTTCATGACAGCAGCATTTATAAAGCACGCAGGGAAGACCGTTCAAAAGGGACAATGAATTATGCTTCGGCTGTTCCGGAAACAGACGGCCTTTACACAGATGAAGAAGACCTGATGCTTTCGCTCTGCTACGCAGACTGTGTGCCTCTTTTCTTCTATGAACCTGAAAAAAGGCTGGTCGGCACTGCTCATGCAGGCTGGAAAGGTTCAGTCCTTGATATCGGGGGCAAAATGGCCAGAACGTGGACTAAGAACGAAGGCGTCCCGGCAAAATCCATTTACGCCATCATCGGACCATCCATCGGACCTTGCTGCTATACAGTTGATGATTATGTCATTGATAGAGTAAACAAAGCGCTGTCTAAAGATTTCCCTTCTCCATATGAAGAGGTGTCTGCCGGGCAGTATTCGCTTGACTTAAAGCTGCTCAACAAATATTTGCTTTTGAAAGCAGGACTGAGTGAGTCCCGCATATTGACAAGTCCGCTTTGTACAAGCTGCGAATCTTCCCTGTTTTTTTCACACAGGAGAGATCAGGGCAAAACCGGAAGAATGGCTGGATTTATCGGTTTAAAGGGGAGGCAAAAACAACTGTGAGCGTGAAACAGAATTTAGAGGAAATACGTGCCAGAATTAAACATACATGCAGTAAAACAGACCGCAATCCGGATGAGATCAGCCTGATTGCCGTCACGAAATATGTCAGCATCGAACGGGCGAAAGAAGCTGTTGAAGCAGGCATTGCCCATCTTGGCGAAAACAGAAACGAAGGTCTTGCCGAAAAACATGAAGCTATAGGCAACAGCGCTTCATGGCATTTTATCGGAACCCTTCAGACGAGAAAAGTAAAAGACATGATTGATAAAGCAGACTACATACATTCCCTGGACAGGCTTTCGCTAGCTAAAGAAATTGATAAACGGGCCGATGATAAAGTAAAGTGCTTCATTCAGGTGAATACGTCGGGAGAAGAATCCAAGCATGGCATGACACCTGAGGAAGTTCTCCCATTTGTTAAGGAGCTTGAGAATTATCCGAACATTCTTGTCGTCGGGTTAATGACTATGGCACCTAACACAGATGATGAACATGTATTGAGAGAATCCTTCAAAAGGCTCCGTACATTGCGCGGGGAAGTAACATCCCTTCATCTGCCGTATGCACCTTGCAGTGAGCTTTCTATGGGAATGTCGAATGACTTTGAAATAGCGGTTGAAGAAGGCGCTACTTTCATCCGCATCGGCTCAGCCCTGGTTGGATAAGAAATCGGAGGTGTCACGTACATGAGTATTAAAAATAAGTTTAAAAGCTTTTTTGCCCTTGATGAGGAGGAATATGAATACGTTGAGCAGGAGAGGCATCAGGACTATGATTACGAGGAAGAACAGCCGTTTACTCCAAAGCCGCAGCAGACCAAACAGAATGTTGTCAGTTTGCAAAGTGTTCAGAAATCATCTAAAGTGGTTTTATGCGAGCCGAGGGTATACGCCGAAGCACAGGATGTTGCCGATCAGCTGAAGAACAGACGGGCAGTTGTTGTCAATCTGCAGCGCATTCAGCATGACCAGGCAAAGCGCATTGTAGACTTTTTAAGCGGAACTGTGTACGCTATAGGTGGAGACATTCAGAAAATAGGAGCGAATATTTTCCTGTGCACACCGGATAACGTTGATGTTGCAGGCTCGATTTCAGAAATTGTCTCGGAAGAAGATCAGAGGTGGTAAAAATAAATGGGCGTAGTAGCTGATGTTTTATTTACGTTGTTGCAGGTTTATTCTTATGCGATTATTATTTACATCTTGCTTTCATGGTTTCCGAATGCAAGAGAAAGCAGTTTCGGACAGCTGCTTGCTAAAATTGTAGAGCCGTACCTTGAACCTTTCCGCAGGTTTATTCCGCCGCTTGGCATGATTGACATCTCACCAATTGTTGCACTTCTTGCTCTGCGATTTGCAGGATACGGGCTTAACTCGATTTTCACAATGATTGGATAAGATACAGGCGGTGCCGTACATAACGGCACTGTTTTCATTTTGGCATCAATTTATAAGAGCTTAACGAAAAGGCTGGAAGATTAATATGGACCACATTTATCAGCACTTCAGACAGGAAGAACGGCATTTTATCGATCAGGCTTCAGAATGGAAAGAAAGTGTCATGAACAGCTATGCTCCAAAATTGACGGATTTTCTTGACCCGAGAGAGCAGGAAATGGTTAAAGCAGTCGTCGGATCAAGCACCGATGTGTGTCTTCAGTTTTCGGGAGAGAATATGGAACGAAAACGGGCTTTGCTTTATCCGGACTACTTTGTTCCTTCCCATGAGGATTTCCAGCTTTCCCTGCTTGAAATCGGATATCCGTCTAAGTTTGTTAGCATCGAACACCGGCAAGTACTGGGTGCTTTAATGTCACTCGGGCTCAAACGGTCAAAATTCGGCGATCTGCTGTTTTCCGGCGACCGGATACAGCTGGTTGCTGCAAAAGAAACAGAATCTTTTCTTTTGATGAATCTGACTGAAATCGGCCGGGCAAAAGTTTCGCTGAGCGCACTTGACTGGAGTGAGCGCATCCTCCATGTGGAAGAAATGCTGGAAAAAACAGCGACCGTCAGTTCCTTAAGGCTTGATGCTGTTGCAGCATCTGTTTATAACATTTCCCGGCAAAAAATCGGCGCGCTAGTTCAGACGGGTTATGTGAAAGTAAACTTTCGGGTCATCGAGCAGCCGTCATTTGAATGCAGAGAGGGAGACACGCTTTCTGTCAGAGGCCACGGCAGATCCAAAATCTTGTCGATTGATGGCAGAACAAAGAAAGATAAGTGGAAAATCTCATACGGCATTCAAAAATAAATTTGGGGAAATAGAAGGATTTTTGCCTTTTCTGTCAAAATATGAATTATACTTGAAGAAAGATCGAATGATCAATACATACTGGAGGTGGCAGAAGTGCCGTTAACACCGCTTGATATCCATAACAAAGAATTTAACAAAGGGTTCCGGGGCTATGACGAGGACGAAGTCAATGAGTTCCTCGACCAGGTCATCAAAGATTATGAGCTTGCCATCCGCGAGAAAAAAGAACTCGAAAACAAAGTGACTGAACTGAACGAACGCATTGGTCATTTTTCAAATATCGAGGAAACACTCAATAAATCCATTCTTGTAGCGCAGGAGGCTGCTGAGGAAGTCCGCCGCCACGCACAAAAGGAAGCTAAGCTGATTGTGAAGGAAGCAGAGAAAAACGCTGACCGGATCATTAATGAATCCCTTTCTAAATCAAGAAAAATAGCTGTGGAAATTGAAGAGCTGAAAAAGCAGTCGAAAGTTTTCAGAACACGCTTCCAGATGCTGATTGAAGCACAGCTTGACCTTCTTAAAAATGATGACTGGGATCACCTCCTTGAGTATGAACTTGAATCATTATACGAGGAACGCGAAGAATCAAAAGTGCAGTCTTGACTTTGAAGCACCATTTCACATATAATTTGATGACTACTATTAAATAAATGATTAAAAAACCATGACAGGGACAGTAGCAGTATGAAATCTTTTAAAGCGAGCCGGAGTTGGTGCGAGTCCGGCAAAGAAGCAAACTTGCGAAAATCACCCTCGAGTTTTTTTGCTGAACCTATAGAATCAGTAAGCAAAAACGCGTTATTCACGTTACGAATCTCAAAGAGGATAAGCAGTTTTTTAGTTTATCTAAAAGGGTGGTACCGCGAGAAACCTTCTCGTCCCTTCTGGGATGAGAAGGTTTTTTGTGTTTTCTCTGCCCTATTACAAACTGTCTGGAGGAATACCGATGGAGTACAAAGATACCCTGCTGATGCCGAAAACCGAATTTCCAATGAGAGGAAACCTTCCTAACCGCGAACCGCAAATTCAGGAAAAATGGGAAGAAATGACGATTTACCAAAAAGTTCAGGAGCGCACAAAAGACCGCCCGATGTTTATTCTTCATGACGGACCGCCGTATGCAAATGGAGATATCCACATGGGCCATGCACTGAACAAAGTGCTGAAGGATTTTATCGTCCGCTATAAATCAATGAGCGGATACAACGCTCCGTATGTTCCGGGCTGGGACACACATGGTCTGCCGATTGAAACGGCTCTTACTAAAAACAAAAAAGTAAACCGCAAAGAATTAAGTGTAGCTGAATTCCGCAAGCTGTGCGCAGAGTATGCATGGGAGCAAATCAACAATCAGCGTGAGCAGTTTAAGCGTCTCGGTGTTCGCGGTGACTGGGAAAACCCTTATGTGACGCTGAATCCGGAGTATGAAGCCCAGCAGATCAAAGTGTTCGGGGAAATGGCGAAGAAAGGGTACATCTATAAAGGATTAAAGCCGGTTTACTGGTCACCTTCAAGTGAGTCTGCTCTTGCAGAAGCCGAAATCGAGTATTATGACAAACGCTCTGCTTCTATTTATGTAGCATTTACTGTTGCACAGGGAAATGAAGTGCTGAGCGGCGGAGAAAAAATCATTATCTGGACGACTACTCCGTGGACGATTCCTGCAAACCTTGGCATTGCTGTTCATCCGGACCTTGAGTATACGGTGGCAGATGCAGGCGGGGAATCATTCGTTGTTGCATCAGCATTGCTTGAAACGGTAGCTAAAGAACTCGGATGGGAAGACTATAAGGCTGTCAAAACATTCAAAGGCGCAGAGATCGAAAGAGTGTCTGCAAAGCATCCGCTGTATGACCGCGAATCCCTCGTTGTTCTGGGCGAACATGTTACGACAGATGCCGGTACCGGCTGCGTTCATACTGCACCTGGCCATGGGGAAGATGACTTTATCGTCGGTCAGAAATACGGTCTTGGTGTTCTTTGTCCGGTTGATGAAAAGGGACATATGACAAGCGAAGCTCTAGGGTTTGAAGGCATGTTCTATGATGCGGCAAACAAGCCGATTACAGAAAAGCTTGAAGAAGCAGGCGCACTGCTTAAGCTTTCGTTCATCACACACTCATACCCTCATGACTGGAGAACGAAAAAACCGACAATTTTCCGTGCAACTGCCCAGTGGTTTGCATCCATCAAGGATTTCCGCGAGGATCTTCTTCAGGCGGTAAAAGATACGAAATGGGTACCTGCCTGGGGCGAGACAAGATTGTTCAACATGGTTCGCGACCGCGGGGACTGGTGTATTTCCAGACAGCGTGCATGGGGAGTTCCGATTCCTGTCTTTTATGCAGAAAATGGAGAGCCGATCATTACGGATGAAACAATCGATCATGTATCCGGCCTGTTCCGCGAGCACGGTTCAAACATCTGGTTTGAACGTGAAACAAAAGATCTTCTTCCTGAGGGATTCACGCATCCTGGCAGCCCGAATGGAAACTTCACGAAAGAACAGGACATCATGGATGTCTGGTTCGACTCTGGTTCATCGCATCAGGCAGTATTGCTTGAAAGAGATGATCTGCAGCGTCCGGCAGACCTTTATTTGGAAGGCTCTGATCAATACCGCGGCTGGTTTAACTCTTCCCTGTCCACAGGTGTTGCTGTAACAGGAAAAGCTCCATATAAAGGCGTTCTCAGCCATGGTTTTGCCCTGGACGGAGAAGGACGCAAAATGAGTAAATCTCTTGGGAACGTTGTGCTGCCTTCAAAAGTTATGAACCAGCTTGGGGGAGACATTCTTCGTCTTTGGGTTGCTTCTGTTGACTACCAGGCTGATGTAAGAGTTTCAGACAACATTCTGAAGCAAGTGGCTGAGGTGTACAGAAAAATCCGCAATACTTTCCGTTTCCTTCTTGGAAACCTTGCTGATTTTAATCCGGAAACAGATGCCCTCGCGTTTGACGAGCTTCGCGATGTTGACCGTTACATGATGGTTAAGCTGAACAAGCTGACAGACAAAGTGAAAAAATCGTATGAAGACTATGAGTTCGCGGCCATCTTCCATGCGGTTCATAATTTCTGCACGATCGAACTGAGCTCCTTCTATCTGGATTTCGCTAAAGATGTTCTCTACATCGAAGCTCCTGATAACAAAGAGCGCCGCGCCATTCAGACCGTTCTTTATGACACGCTGCTTTCACTTGTCAAGCTGGTTGCTCCAATTCTTCCTCACACGGCTGATGAAGTATGGGCACACATTGACTCTGTTTCAGAAGAAAGCGTTCAGCTGACAGATATGCCTGAAAGCAAAGAAATTGCCGGCGCTGACCTGCTTGAGAAGAAATGGGATGCTTTCATGGAGCTTCGCGATGATGTCTTAAAGGCACTTGAAGAAGCCCGCAATGAAAAAGTAATCGGCAAATCGCTGACTGCAAGCATCGAAGTATATGCGAACGGTGAAGCGAAACAATTGCTCCAATCCATTGATGAAAACTTAAAGCAGCTGTTCATTGTATCAGGCTTTAAGCTTGCAGGTAATTATGAGGACGCTCCTGAGGATGCACATACTTGCGAAAAAGTAAAAATCACCGTTAAGCCTGCTGAAGGCGAAACATGTGAAAGATGCTGGGTTGTCACAACCGATGTGGGCGAAAATGAAAATCATAAAACACTCTGCACGCGCTGTGCAGCGATTGTTGACGAACATTATACGACTGCTTAAACACATAGAAAAACCGCTGAATTGATCAGCGGTTTTTTTGTGTGCACTCCTATTGATTAAACGGCTGATTCTGCTTTTCGTGGTGTTTAGCTCCGCCTCCCAGTCCTTCTGTCAGAACAAAATCCCCCAAAAAGTCAAACCCGGACTTTTCCGGTGATTTCTTATCTTACTGCCAGGCCTAAACGGTCGGCTCCGCTTTTCGTGGTGGTGTCCAGCTCCGCCTCCCAGTCCTTCTGTCAGAACAAAATCCCCAAAAAAGTCAAACCCGGACTTTTAGGTGATTTCTTTTCTGCCTGTCGGAGCTAAACGGCTGATTCCGCTTTTCGCGGTGTCCAGCTCCATCGCCCAACTCCTCTGTCAGAACGGAACCGTGGGCAAAGGCAAAAAGCGCCTTTACCGCCGTTTCCTTATCTGACTCCCGGAGCTAAACGGGCGATTCCGCTTTTCTTATTCCCTCCACAGGAAAATTCTTATCAGCGTGAGGGCCTTCAATCCGGATAGACTATAGGTACAAAGCCAAGCCACAAGGAGATGTCCGCTATGAGTATAGATGCTATCTGGCATGAGCTTCAATTGATGCAGCGAGAGCTTAAGTCAAGGCTTTTCGATCATTGTCTGTTTGATATGGAGACAGAACAGCCTCATTTATTTTATCCATACAAAGAAAAAACAATTATGGGACATGTGAAAGAAGAGCTGAACGACGTTGAGAGAGCGCTCCTTAAAATAAAAAACGGAACGTACGGCATTTGTGAAGAAACCGGACTTGCAATTGAACTTGAAAAATTAGCGATTATCCCCACTGCAAGAAGCATACATGATTTTGCTTTTCAGGAACTGTATGAACGAAAATCCCTGCCTCATACTTATTATCATCCATCCCTTTATTTAGAAGCAGAAGAATATCAGTAATACCATCAGACAAGCTTTGCTCTTCTATTTTGCCTGTGATACAATTCAGAAGTATATTATAGGAAAGTTGGGGAAAGCTTGTGCTTTACTATCTCATCGCACTTGTGATTATTGCACTGGATCAGCTGACAAAATGGCTGATTGTAAAAGAACTTGAAATCGGAGAAAGCATACCGGTTATTGAAAATGTCCTGTACATTACCTCACATCGGAATCAGGGAGCTGCCTGGGGAATTCTTCAGGGCCAGATGTGGTTTTTTTACGTGATTACAATTATCGTTGTAGCCGGCCTGGTTGTTTACATTCAAAAATATACAAACGGAAGCCGTCTGATGGGGATCGCACTTGGCTTAATGCTTGGCGGTGCAATCGGCAACTTTATTGACAGAGTGATTCATCAGGAAGTGGTTGATTTTGTCCAAACCTATATTGGTACATACCCGTTTCCAATTTTCAATGTAGCGGATTCTGCTCTTTGTGTGGGAGTAGCGCTGCTCTTTATTGTCATGCTTTTAGATGGGAAACAAGAGAAGGAGAAAGTGAATGAACAGCATAGAAATTAAGATTGATGACAGCAATAAATATGAACGCCTTGATAAGCTGCTTGCTGCTGAAAATGCAGACTGGTCAAGAAGCCAGGTTCAGATCTGGATTAAAGAGGGACATGTGAAAGTGAATGACGGGGAGTCAAGAAGCAATTATAAAGTTCAGCCCGGTGATACAGTCACTCTTCTCATTCCGGATCCTGAGCCGCTTGATGTTCTGCCGGAAGAAATGAATCTTGATGTTTATTATGAGGATGCAGACGTTCTTGTTGTCAATAAACCTAAAGGGATGGTTGTCCATCCTGCACCTGGACATTTATCAGGAACACTTGTAAATGGACTCATGGCCCACTGCAAAGACCTTTCAGGTATAAACGGCGTTATGAGACCCGGCATTGTCCACCGGATTGATAAAGATACTTCAGGACTTCTGATGGTTGCCAAAAACGACATTGCGCATGAGTCGCTGGTTAACCAGCTTGTGGAAAAATCGGTTACAAGACGGTATCAGGCGATTGTTCATGGGATTATTCAGCATGACAAGGGAACAGTTGATGCTCCGATCGGCCGCGATAAACAGGACCGCCAGAGCATGACGGTTACAAATGAGCACAGCAAGGACGCTGTCACTCATTTTCATGTTATTGACCGCTTTGCGGGCTTCACGCTGATTGAGTGCCAGCTTGAGACAGGCAGAACGCATCAGATCAGAGTTCATATGAAATACATTGGTTTCCCTATTGTCGGCGATCCGAAATACGGCCCGAAAAAAACGCCGAATATCGGAGGCCAGGCGCTTCATGCAGGCGTTCTCGGCTTTAAGCATCCCCGCACGGGCGAGTACCTTGAATTTAATGCTCCTCTTCCTGCTGAATTTCAGCAGGTAATCGAAGATCTGAAAAAAAGTCATTGACACAAGCCATATGATTTGTCATAATAGCTGTAGTTGAAAATGAACCTTTAAGACAGTCCCGTGAGGCTGAGAAGGAAACGGATCTTATGCGCATAGTCTGCGTATATTTAAGCACGCATCCAATCCCTCTTGCCAAACGGCAGGAGGGATTTTCTTGTTTTCAGGTTCAAAAGGAGAGGTGAACAGCATGCCCCAAAAAGCAGTTGTGCTTGACCAGCAGTCAATCAGAAGAGCATTGACAAGAATTGCCCACGAAATTATCGAACGAAACAAAGGCATTGATTCTGTCATTCTTGTCGGGATCAAGACAAGAGGCATCCATCTTGCCAAAAGGCTTGCAGAACGGATCGAACAGATTGAAGGCAAGCCTGTAGAGGTAGGAGAGCTTGACATTACACTCTACAGAGATGACCTTTCCAAAAAAACAGTGAATGAGGAGCCGCTCGTGAAAGGCTCGGATATTCCTGCAGATATCACCAACAAAACAGTCATCCTGATTGATGACGTCCTTTATACAGGAAGAACAGTCCGCGCAGGGCTTGATGCGCTGATTGACATCGGAAGACCTTCACAGATCCAGCTCGCGGTCCTGGTAGACAGGGGACACAGAGAACTTCCGATCCGGGCAGACTATGTCGGCAAAAACATCCCGACCTCAAGCTCTGAAAAAATTGTTGTCGAACTGATGGAAGTGGATAAAAACGATCAGGTCGCCATACACGAAAAAGAATAGCCAACCCTTTTAATGAAGTCCAGAGAGGCTGCAAAAGGAACGTAAAATCACACCTGTGATTCTTTTTGACAGGATGATTATGCCTCTTTGCAGCCTCATGCAAAGAGGTTTTTTTATAAAAAGAAAGCGGGGAAAAGACATGAAACCAAGAAAAGAAGCTCTACAGCTTGATATAAAAGAAACACCAAAGCCGCTCACATGGATCACCCTGAGCTTTCAGCATCTGTTTGCCATGTTTGGGGCGACCATCCTCGTACCCTTCCTGGTAGGACTTGATCCTGCTGTCGCCCTGATTTCAAGCGGGCTTGGGACGCTTGCGTTTCTGCTGATCACAAAAGGCCAGGTGCCGGCCTATCTGGGTTCCTCATTCGCCTTCATCGCACCAATTATCGCAGCTAAGGCAGCTGAAGGACCCGAAGGCGCAATGGTCGGAAGCTTCCTGGCAGGAGTCGTTTACGGACTTGTAGCCCTGCTGATTAAAATCGTCGGATACAAGTGGATCATGAAGCTTCTGCCTCCGGTGGTCGTCGGTCCTGTCATCATCGTCATCGGACTGAGCCTTGCAGGAACTGCGGTGGATATGGCCATGAACAGCCCTGAAGGAGAATATAACCTGACCTACTTCTCGGTAGCTCTTGTGACGCTTGCGATAACGATTGTATGCTCGGTTGCATTTAAAGGCTTTGTCAGCCTGATTCCTGTTCTGATCGGAATCGCCGGCGGCTACCTGTACGCCCTCGCAATCGGATTGGTTGATTTCAGTAAAGTTGTTGGGGCAGAACTGTTTCAAAAACCGGACTTTATCATACCTTTTGTCACATATACTCCAGGGTTTTCCTATGAAATCGTTCTTCTGATGGTCCCTGTCGCAGTTGTGACCCTCTCAGAGCATATCGGACATCAGCTTGTTCTTGGTAAAGTGGTTGAGAGGGATTACTTGAAAGAGCCTGGTCTGCACCGTTCCATCCTCGGAGATGGAGTAGCAACGATGATCGCATCACTTATCGGCGGACCGCCGAATACAACGTACGGCGAAAACATCGGCGTACTTGCCATTACAAGGGTCTACAGCGTCTACATCATCGCAGGTGCTGCGGTTATGGCCGTCGTGTTCGGCTTCATCGGAAAAATTTCAGCATTCATCAGCTCTATACCGACACCGGTTATGGGAGGCGTATCCATCCTGCTGTTTGGGATTATTGCCTCATCAGGATTAAGAATGCTGACTGATAACAAGATTGATTTCGGAAATAAACGAAACCTTGTGATTTCCTCAGTCATCCTGGTCATCGGGATTGGCGGAGCCATGATAAAAGTAAGCGAGCAGTTTGAACTTCACGGCATGGCACTTGCGGCAATCATCGGCATTGCCCTGAACCTGATCCTTCCGGGGCGCAAAGCTGCTGAACGTGAACAAACAGCTGCAAATGAACATACAGCTGCATAAGAACACCTTTTAACGAAAAGTCCAGAGAGGCTTACAAGGGTGGACGGGCACGGACAAAGCAACCTTTTGGTTTTGTCCTGCCTTCTCACACCCTGAAACCGGATTTCAGGGTGTTTTTTTGCAGAAAAACGACGGGAGAGATGATGATGAAGCACTTGCTTAGAATGAATGATCTGCCTGCAGATGAAATTTTAAACATATTAAAGGACGCAGAAAAATTCCGTTCAGGAAAGGCGGAAGTTCAAAAAACGGCATTGTTTGCTGCGAACCTGTTTTTTGAACCGAGCACAAGAACACGGTTCAGTTTTGAAGTAGCTGAGAAAAGGCTTGGCCTAAACGTTCTTAACTTTGATGCCTCACATTCAAGCGTGCAAAAAGGAGAAACCCTTTATGACACAGTGCGCACGCTTGAGGCAATAGGAGCAAACGCAGTCGTCATCAGACATCCTGAAGATGAGTACTTCGAAGAACTGAAAGAGAAAGTCGGAATTCCGATTTTAAATGCAGGAGACGGCTGCGGCCATCATCCTACACAATCGCTTCTTGATCTGCTGACCATCCGCCAGGAGTTTGGAAAGTTCGAAGGTCTGACCGTCTCCATTCATGGAGACATCAAGCATAGCCGCGTTGCAAGGTCTAATGCGGAGGTTCTGCGGAGGCTCGGGGCAAATGTCCTGCTCTGTGCGCCTGATGAGTGGAAGGATGAAACATACGGCACATATGCAGAGACAGATGAAGCCATTCAAGCTTCAGACGTCGTGATGCTCCTGAGAATCCAGCATGAAAGACACGGAAGCAACAGCAGCGCAGGAGCAGATTACCACAACCTTTACGGACTTACGCTAGAAAGAGAAAAAACGATGAAGCCGAAAGCCATTATCATGCATCCAGCCCCGGTGAACAGAGGCGTTGAAATCGCAGATGAACTGGTTGAATGCAGAAGATCGAGAATTTTTAAGCAAATGGAAAACGGCGTATATGTCAGAATGGCCGTTTTAAAACGCGCGCTTGACGGCGCAGCATCACATAACAAGGGGGAAGCAGCATATGCAATCTATCATTAAAAACGGCTTGATTTTAACGGACAGCGGAGAAAAAGTGAAAGCTGATATTCTGATTTCAGACGGCATCATCTCAAAGATCAGCGAAAACATCGAAGCGGATGCAGTAGAGGTCATCGATGCTGAGGGCAAGCTGGTTTCCCCGGGGTTTATCGATTTACATATCCACTTGAGGGAACCTGGCGGAGAACATAAAGAAACGATTGAAACAGGTACGAAGGCTGCTGCTGCAGGAGGCTTTACAGCCGTTGCCGCCATGCCGAATACAAAGCCTGTTCCGGACCACGCAGAGCAAATGAACTGGCTGCAGGACAGGATTAAAGAAAAAGCTTCTGTACGAGTTCTTCCGTATGCATCGATCACGGTAAGACAGGCTGGAAAAGAACTGACGGATTTCAAAAAGCTGAAAGAAGCAGGAGCGTTTGCCTTTACAGATGACGGAGTAGGCGTTCAGTCTGCCGGCATGATGTTTGAGGCAATGAAAAAAGCGGCAGAGACCGGTGCAAGCATCGTAGCCCACTGTGAAGACAACTCGCTGATTTATAAAGGGGCACTTCATGACGGGGAATTTGCAAAAAGGCAAGGGATCAATGGCATTCCTTCAATCTGCGAATCTGTGCAGATCGCAAGAGATGTACTGCTGGCTGAAGCCGCAGGCTGCCACTACCACGTGTGCCACATCAGCACGAAAGAGTCAGTCAGAGTCGTGCGAGATGCGAAAAAAGCAGGCATAAACGTAACAGCGGAAGTAACGCCTCATCACCTTCTGCTGTGCGACACAGATATCCCCGGACTGGATACAAATTACAAAATGAATCCGCCGCTCCGTGGGAAAGAAGACCGGGAAGCGCTGATTGAAGGGCTGCTTGACGGAACAATTGATTTTATCGCGACGGACCATGCTCCGCATACAGCGGAAGAAAAGGCCGAACCGCTGAGCCTTGCTCCGTTCGGCATTGTGGGACTTGAAACGGCATTTCCGCTTTTATACACCCGGTTTGTTGAGTCAGGGGAATGGAAGCTGAAACAGCTGATTGATTTTCTCACAGCTAAGCCGGCGGAAACGTTTGGCCTGCCATTTGGCAGACTTGAAGAAGGCCGCGCAGCGGATTTGACGATCCTTGATCTGGAAGAAGAAAAAACCATAAATCCGGAAACGTTCCTTTCAAAAGGAAAAAACACACCGTTTGCAGGCTATTCATGCAAAGGCTGGCCGGAAGCAACCATCTTTGAAGGCAAAATCGTATGGAAAAGGGAGAGAGTAAACGTATGATCAGACATCTGATTCTCGAAGACGGCACCATTTTTACAGGACAGGGATTTGGAAGCGAAGCGGATACAATGGGAGAGGTAGTGTTCCATACTGGAATGACAGGCTATCAGGAGATTCTCTCCGACCCGTCATACTGCGGGCAGATTGTGACGCTTACGTATCCGATGATTGGAAACTACGGCATTAACCGCGACGATTTTGAAACGATTTCTCCATTCATCAACGGGTTTATCGTAAAAGAATTATGTGAAGTGCCATCAAATTTCAGAAGCGAGTTTTCACTGGACGAGTACTTCAAAATCAAGGGAATTCCCGGACTTGCAGGCATAGATACACGCAAGCTGACAAGAATTATCCGCACTTATGGAACATTGAAAGGCGCTTTTTGCTCAGAGCATGCAGATGTAGATGAGGTGATTGCCTCATTGAGATCAGCGGAGCTTCCAAGAAATCAGGTGGAAATTGTTTCGACTAAAACACCTTATCCAAGCCCGGGACGCGGATGCAGAGTGGTTCTTGTCGATTTCGGGATGAAACACGGCATTCTCCGCGAGCTGAACAAACGCAGCTGCGATGTGGTCGTCGTGCCTCATACGGCAACTGCTGAAGAAATCCTTCAGTTAAATCCAGACGGCATCATGCTGTCAAACGGACCTGGGGACCCGAAAGATGTCCCTCATGCACTTGAGATGATCAATGGAGTGCTCGGGAAAATTCCTCTATTCGGCATCTGCCTTGGCCATCAGCTTTTTGCCCTTGCAGGGGGAGCCGATACGGAAAAAATGAAATTCGGACACCGCGGGTCAAACCATCCGGTAAAAGACCTGTCAACAGGAAAGGTAGCTCTTACCTCCCAAAATCACGGATACACCGTTACCCTTGATTCAGTAAAAGCAACAGACCTTGAGGTTACTCATCTTGCTTTAAACGACGGATCTGTAGAAGGACTGAAGCATAAAACGCTGCCTGCCTTCACCGTGCAGTACCATCCGGAAGCTTCACCAGGACCAGAAGATGCAAACGGACTATTTGATCAATTTATCGACATGATTGAAACATTCAAGAAAGAAGGGATCAACGTATGCCAAAACGCGTAGACATCAAAAAAATTCTAGTAATCGGATCAGGGCCAATTATCATCGGCCAGGCAGCAGAGTTTGACTATGCAGGAACACAGGCCTGCATCGCTCTTAAAGAAGAAGGTTATGAAGTCATCCTTGTCAATTCAAACCCTGCAACGATCATGACAGATACAGAAATGGCAGACAAAGTGTATATTGAGCCCCTGACACTTGAGTTTTTGACGAAAATCATCCGCAAAGAACGCCCGGATGCACTTCTTCCGACGCTTGGAGGCCAGACAGGCCTTAACATGGCGGTTCAGCTTGCTGAAGCAGGGGTTCTTGAAGAATGCAACGTTGAGATTCTTGGAACAAAATTAAGCGCTATTCAAAAAGCGGAGGACCGCGATCTTTTCCGCCAGCTGATGAATGAACTGGGTGAGCCGGTTCCGGAGAGCGATATTGTCCACAACCTTGAAGAAGCTTACGCTTTTATAGAAAAAGTCGGTTATCCTGTCATCGTAAGACCTGCCTATACACTTGGAGGCACAGGCGGCGGAATCTGTTCAAACGAAGAAGAGCTGATTGAAATCGTGACAAGCGGACTAAAATACAGTCCGGTCACACAATGCCTGCTTGAAAAAAGCATCGCGGGTTATAAAGAAATCGAATATGAAGTCATGCGTGATAAAAATGACAGCGCAATTGTTGTCTGCAACATGGAAAACATCGATCCTGTCGGCATTCATACAGGCGACTCCATCGTAGTTGCACCAAGCCAGACGCTTAGCGACAGAGAGTATCAGATGCTCAGGAACGTTTCAATTAAAATTATCCGCGCACTCGGAATAGAAGGGGGATGCAATGTGCAGCTTGCGCTTGATCCGCACAGCTTCCAGTACTACATCATTGAAGTGAATCCGCGTGTAAGCCGGTCATCAGCGCTTGCATCTAAAGCAACAGGCTATCCGATTGCGAAGCTTGCGGCAAAAATTGCTGTCGGACTGACTCTTGATGAAATGATGAACCCGGTAACTGGCAAAACGTATGCGTGCTTTGAGCCGGCTCTTGACTACATCGTCACAAAAATCCCGAGATGGCCGTTTGATAAATTTGAGTCAGCCAACCGCAGACTCGGAACGCAGATGAAAGCTACCGGCGAAGTGATGGCGATTGGCAGAACGCTTGAAGAATCCCTGCTTAAAGCCGTCCGTTCACTTGAAGCGGATCAGTACCATATCGATCTGAAACATGCAGCCGATTTCAGCGATGAAAAGATTGAAAAGCGAATCCGCAAAGCAGGAGACGAGAGGCTGTTCTATCTTTCTGAAGCGATCAGAAGAGGCGTATCAATCGAGACGATTCATGAGTGGAGCGGAATTGACCTATTCTTCCTTGTGAAAATTGAAAATATCATCAAGTTTGAGCGTGTCATTGAAGAAGCGAAGTTTGATGCCATCGTCCTTGAAAAAGCGAAAAAGATGGGCTTCTCTGATATCGCTGTTGCTGAACTTTGGAAGACGACTGAGCGGGAGGTATACAAATTCAGAAAACAGCTGAACTTGTTCCCGGTCTATAAAACAGTTGATACATGCGCAGCAGAGTTCGAATCTGAAACACCATACTTCTACGGCACGTATGAGGATGAGAATGAATCAGCTGTTACAGATAAAGAAAGTGTGATTGTCCTTGGTTCAGGACCAATCCGAATCGGCCAGGGGGTAGAATTCGACTATGCAACCGTACACTCCGTATGGGCCATTAAAGAAGCCGGATATGAAGCGATTATCATCAACAACAATCCTGAAACCGTCTCAACCGATTTCAGCATCTCTGATAAGCTTTACTTTGAGCCGCTGACGGCGGAAGATGTGATGCACATCATCGAACTTGAAAAGCCTAAAGGGGTAGTCGTTCAGTTCGGGGGACAGACAGCGATAAACCTTGCTGATGAACTTGAAGCAAGAGGCGTCAAGATTCTCGGAACATCTCTTGAGGATTTGGACCGTGCGGAAAACAGAGATAAATTTGAGCACACATTAAACACACTCGGCATTCCTCAGCCTCTTGGAAAAACGGCGACATCTGTAGAAGAGGCGGTTGCCATAGCTTCATCCATCCGCTATCCGGTTCTTGTCAGACCGTCATATGTTCTCGGCGGACGTGCAATGGAGATCGTGCATGAGGAAAACGATCTGCTGCATTACATGAAAAATGCTGTAAAAGTAAATCCGCAGCACCCGGTACTGATCGATAAATATTTAACTGGAAAAGAAATAGAAGTTGATGCGATCTCAGACGGCAAAAACGTCTTTATTCCTGGAATTATGGAGCATATTGAGCGTGCAGGGGTCCACTCCGGAGATTCCATCGCTGTATATCCTCCGCAAACACTGACGGAAGATATCAAAAAGACGATTACTGAACGGACAATCGCACTTGCAAGGGGATTAAACATTAAAGGGCTTCTGAACATTCAGTTTGTCATCTATAAAGATGAAGTATTTGTCATCGAAGTGAATCCAAGATCAAGCCGCACGGTTCCTTTCTTAAGCAAAATAACAGGCGTGCCGATGGCAAATCTTGCAACGAAGGTGATACTCGGCAAATCATTGCCAGAGCTTGGGTATGAAACGGGCATTCAGCCGGAAAGCGAGGGCGTGTATGTCAAAGTGCCGGTCTTCTCTTTTGAAAAGCTGCGCAGAGTGGATATTACGCTCGGCCCTGAAATGAAATCGACAGGCGAAGTGATGGGAAAAGATTCAACCCTTGAAAAAGCTCTTTATAAAGGCCTGATCGCATCAGGAATGAAAGTGCAGAACTACGGACAGGTCCTTCTGACAATCGCGGACAAAGATAAAGAAGAAGGTCTGGAGGTAGCCCGCCGCTTCAGTGCAATCGGCTATCAGATCATGGCAACAAGCGGAACAGCCGGCTACCTGCATGAGAACGGGGTAGAAGCGAGAATCGTCGGCAAAATCGGCAGCGAGTCTCCTACTATGCTGGATATTATCCGCACGGGCGAAGCTCAGTTCGTCATCAATACACTGACAAAAGGGAAACAGCCGCAGCGCGATGGCTTCAGAATCAGACGCGAGTCGGTTGAAAACGGCATCCCGTGTCTCACATCCCTTGACACAGCAAAAGCGATTTTAAGAGTTTTAGAGTCAATGACCTTCTCAACAGAACAAATGCCAAAACGAGTAATCAGCAAAGAGGTGACGTACGCTTGATCCGAAAAGAATGGATGATCATTGCCGGACAGAGAGAAATTGCTGAGGGAATTTATGAACTTACATTAAAAGGGAGTCTGGTCGACGAGATGAACCAGCCCGGCCAGTTCGTTCATATCAAAGTTTCAAGTGCAGCATCTCCTCTTTTAAGAAGACCGATCAGCATTGCAAAAATAGAGAAAGAAAAGCGGGAATTCACGATGATCTACCGGGCAGAGGGAGCGGGCACGAAGCTCCTCTCTGCAAGGAAAGAAGGAGAACTGGTCGATGTGCTCGGCCCGCTTGGAAACGGTTTTGATCCGGATAGCCTGAATCAGGGAGAGACGGCGCTTCTTGTCGGAGGCGGCATCGGAGTCCCTCCTTTATACGAGCTTTCAAGGCGTCTGCTTGCAAAGGGTGTTAACGTCCGCCACGTACTCGGTTTCCAGTCTGCGAATCAGGTTTTCTATGAAAGTGAGTTTAAGAAACTCGGAGAAACCTATATTGCGACGGCAGATGGTTCATACGGGACGAAAGGGTTCGTCACAGACTGCATCAAAGAGCGCAGCATCGATTTTGACGCTCTTTTCGCATGCGGTCCGACCCCCATGCTTTCAAGCCTCCAAAATCTTTTTCCTGACAAGCCTGTTTTTCTCTCTCTTGAAGAAAGAATGGGCTGCGGAATCGGCGCATGCTTTGCATGTGTGTGCCATACAGCAGATGACCCGAATGGCACATCTTATAAAAAAGTTTGCACCGACGGGCCGGTATTTAAAGCAGGAGAGGTTGTGCTGTCATGCTGAATGTTGAACTTCCGGGACTTTCACTCAAAAATCCGATTATGCCGGCATCAGGCTGCTTTGGATTCGGTAAAGAATTCGCCGGCCTTTATGACCTGAACAAACTTGGAGCCATCATGATCAAGGCAGCAACAGCCGAACCGCGGTTTGGAAATCCGACACCGAGGGTGGCTGAAACAGAAGCGGGCATGCTCAATGCAATCGGCCTGCAAAACCCGGGACTTAATGGAATCCTTGAAAATGAGCTTCCCTGGCTTGAGTCATTCGATGTGCCGGTTCTTGCAAATGTGGCGGGCTCAGCAGAGGAAGATTATGTCGAAGTTGCAAGAGAGATCAGCAAGGCGAAAAATGTCCACGCGCTTGAACTGAACATTTCCTGTCCGAATGTTAAAACCGGAGGAATTGCATTCGGTACAAACCCTGAGATGGCAGCTTCCCTTACGCGCGCAGTAAAAGCTGTGTCAGAGGTGCCTGTTTATGTCAAGCTGTCACCGAACGTCAGCAATATCACTGAAATTGCCAAAGCCATCGAATCGGCTGGAGCAGATGGATTAACGATGATCAACACGCTCATCGGAATGAGGCTGGATTTGAAAACAGGAAAGCCGGTTCTTGCAAACCGCACAGGCGGCTTATCCGGCCCTGCGATCAAACCGGTAGCCATCCGCATGATTCATGAAGTCAGCCAGGCTGTATCTATTCCGATTATCGGCATGGGCGGTGTTCAGACAGCAGAGGACGTTCTTGAATTCATGTACGCTGGAGCAAGCGCCGTAGCCGTAGGAACAGCCAACTTTGTGAATCCGTTTGTCTGCCCTGAAATCATCGAAGAACTGCCTCATGTACTTAAAAAATACGGGTTCGGCCACATTACAGAATGCATCGGAAGGAGCTATAAGCATGAACGAGAGACCGCTGATTATCGCGCTTGATTTTAAGGGTGCTTCGGAAACAGGAGAATTCCTAAAAATGATGTCCGGACAGAAGCTGTATGTAAAAGTAGGCATGGAGCTCTTTTACCGGGAAGGTCCTGCAATCATAGATCAGCTGAAATCAGACGGACATGAGATTTTCCTTGATCTTAAGCTCCATGATATTCCGGAAACAGTGAAAAAAGCGATGAGGGGTCTTGCCGGACTCGGAGTCAATCTTGTCAATGTGCATGCTGCCGGCGGCAGTGTCATGATGAAATCTGCAATGGAAGGTCTTGAGGCCGGAACACCTGCAGGCTCCAAGCGTCCCGCCTGCATTGCTGTCACTCAGCTGACAAGCACATCGCAAGAGATGCTGAAGAAAGAATTGCTGATCGGCAACAGCCTTGATGATACGGTGCTAAGCTACGCTAAGCTTGCGGCGAAAAGCGGCCTTGACGGTATTGTCTGCTCTTCTCTGGAGGTGCCCCGCATCTACAGCGAGCTTCCAGCCTCGTTTATGACCGTAACACCCGGCATACGCATGAGCGGAGATGCAGTAAATGACCAGGTCAGGGTGGCAACTCCTGAAAAAGCGAGAGAGCTTGGGTCAACCGGAATTGTGGTCGGACGGAGCATCACTAAAGCACCGGATCCGCTTGCGGCCTATACTCAAATGAAAAACGCCTGGGAGGGACTGCCTGTATGAACCATCAAATTGCAGAACAACTGCTGACAATCGAAGCTGTATTCCTTAGCCCGAATGATCCGTTTACCTGGTCAAGCGGGCTCAAATCACCGATCTACTGCGATAACCGCCTCACGCTTTCTTATCCGGAAGTAAGAAAAAACATTGCAGAAGGCCTGTCGGCTCTGATCAGAGAGCATTATCCCCAAGCTGAAATGATAGCAGGCACGGCTACTGCAGGAATTCCTCATGCTGCATGGGTAAGTGATCTTCTGAATCTGCCGATGTCCTATGTGAGAAGCAAGCCAAAGGGACACGGAAAGGGCAATCAGATTGAAGGAAAGATCCGGGAAGGACAGAAAGTGGTAGTAGTGGAGGATTTGATTTCAACCGGAGGAAGCGTTATTACGGCGGTCAAAGCCCTTAGAGAAGCCGGATGCGAAGTGATCGGCGCTGTATCCATTTTCACATATGAACTGCAAAAAGGGACAGAGATGCTTGAGGAAGAAGGCATTCATTCCGTATCACTGACGGACTATTCATCTCTGATTGAAACAGCTCTGAAAAAAGGCTCCATTCAAAAAGAAGACTTAGCCAAGCTGAAGAAATGGCGTGAAAATCCATCGTCAGAAGAATGGCTGAACGTATAAATGATAAAGGCATCAGAAGCAGCTGATGCCTTTTTTTATTTCCATATCAGCACGCTTCCGGAAAAAGCCAGTGTGCTGATCAGCAAAAAGCCAATTCTGAATCCTTTTTTCTGCCAGGGTGCAGGCAGCAGCTTCCCGCTGAGTTTAAATCCCGCAGAACCGAGCATTCCGAAACACTTCATCACTCCGCGTTCCTCTTTCATTTTTTCAAAAATGGCTGGGTCATCAATCTCCATTGCCGCATAAGCTAATGAAAATCCGCCTAACCCATAAAAAACGGCAGCTGCACTTAACAAGATAAAAATAACTCCCACCTCCCGGACGAACTATAGTACACCTTATTCCGGCGCTGTATATCTAGCACTTTTTTATCAATAGTTCCTAAAAAGAGTCGTTTTTTTAATTCCGATAGAAAAACTAAGGTTGACAGTGACTGCAATTGTGATAAAATTTAGAAAAATATAATAAACTTATCCAGAGAGGCGGAGGGAACTGGCCCGGTGAAGCCCGGCAACCTGCATGCGTGCAAGGTGCTACATCCAGCAAAATGAAACCCATTTTGGAAGATAAGGTTGATGCCTGAACAGTCTTTCAAACCGGAAGGCTTTTTTTAATGGGAAAGAAACGGGGGACCACTGTGGGTACTGATCAAAAACTTGACGCGGTCATCGACAGGCTGAAGGAAATGCTGAACACAATGAGCTATGGTTCTGTGACACTGATCGTTCAGGACGGAAAAGTGATTCAGCTTGAGAAAAATGAAAAAATAAGAATGAAATGAAAAATGCTGACTGGATAAACTGGAGGCATTTTAACGAAAGCGGGCTCCTGTCCTACTATTAAAAGCTTTTTGTACAGGACCTGAAAAAGTGAGGAGAAGACCAGCATGCTTACGTATATAACATGGCAGGAGCATGAACAGACTTTTGAAACAGACGACGGGTACAGCGGCGCATTGAATGTGCTGAACTGGGCTTACGGCCATTACGGCGAAGAGATTGTCTATGCCTGCAGCTTTGGCATTGAGGGCATTGTTCTCATTGACCTGATTTCAAAAGTAAAACCGGATGCGTCGATTGTGTTTCTTGATACAGATGTTCATTTCAAGGAAACATATGAAACCATTGAACGTGTAAAAGAAAAGTATCCCAAGCTCCGAATTACGATGAAAAAACCAGCCCTTACCCTTGCAGAACAAGCTGAACAGCATGGAGATAAGCTGTGGGAAACAAATCCGAATCAGTGCTGTGCAATCAGAAAGCTTCAGCCGCTGAATGAAACACTCTCTCAGTCAAAAGCGTGGATTTCAGGGCTTCGGAGAGAGCAGTCTGAAACAAGGAAAAATGTGCAATTTATCAATAAAGACGACAAGTTTCAGTCGGTAAAAGTCTGTCCTCTCATTCACTGGACGTGGAAAGATGTCTGGCGCTATGTTCATAAAAATGACCTCCCTTATAATCCGCTCCATGATCAGGGATATCCGAGCATCGGCTGTTTCCACTGCACGCAGCCTGCGTTCAGTGCAGATGATCTGCGCTCAGGCAGATGGAGCGGCCAGGGCAAAACAGAATGCGGCCTGCATGGATAAGGAGGGATTGCGGTGCTTGAACTGGGTGCGCTTGCCATCAGTCTCTTTTTCGCCATGAATATTGGAGCGAGCGGGGCCGCTGCTTCCATGGGAGTAGCTTACGGTTCCGGTGCAGTTCCGAAAGCCCGGCATGCCCTTTTTATATGCGCCATCGGTGTTTTTGCAGGCGCGTATCTTGGCGGGGGAGAGGTTGTTAAGACAATAAGTGCCGGAATTATTCCGCAGGATATCATTGATGTGAAAGTTGTTCTGATCATTATTTTGTCTGCGACAAGCTCGCTGTTTCTTGCAAACCTGCTGGGAATCCCGCTTTCAACAAGCGAGGTGACGGTTGGAGCCGTTGTGGGAGTGGGAATTGCCTATCAGATCCTATTTATTAAATCACTGATGATTATCATGATGTTCTGGGTGATTGTTCCTGTCGCAGCTTTCGGAATTGCCTGGCTGTTCGGCAAAGGGCTTTATAAAGTGCAGCATAAACCGTTCTTTAAAGACCGTCCGCTCCTTACAGGCATCCTGATACTGGCAGGATTTTTCGAGGCTTTCTCAGCTGGAATGAACAATGTGGCAAACGCAGTAGGGCCGCTTGTCGGGGCTGGCCTGATTTCCGTGCCGGACGGGACCCTGCTCGGAGGAGCATTTGTTGCTCTTGGAGCGATTTTTCTCGGCAAAAAAGTGCTTGAAACAAACGGTAAGAAAATTACCCGGTATTCAAAGCCAGAAGGCATTCTGATTTCCGGTACAGGAGCAGGACTTGTGATTGCCAGTTCCATTTTCGGACTTCCCGTCCCTCTGACGCAGGTGACCTCATCAGCTATTATCGGACTTGGAATGGCGAAAAGCGGGAGCGAGATCCTTCAAAAGCACATTGTGAAGAAAATCATCCGAATCTGGATTGTTTCACCGCTGTTTTCACTTGCCATATCGTATATGCTTGTCAAACTGTTTTTGGAAAAGGATATGTACTCCCTTATCGTTCTTCTGAGTGTCATGCTGGCAACACTTGGTGCACTGAGCCTGATGAAGGCGATAAAGGATGAAAAGCGTGCCGTGCATGAAGAAGGCGGAGGCATTTAACATTAAAACCAATTAAAAAGGTCAGTTTAGGAGGAAAAATAAATGAGTTTACAGCCGCATGGTGGAGTATTAGTTGATGTATACAATCCTGAAGTAACTGCACATGAAATCGATCAGGTGATCGAAATTGATGCAATGGCTCTCAGCGATCTGGAATTGATCGGAATCGGAGCCTACAGCCCGCTTACGGGTTTTTTAACACAAGAGGATTATGAAAGTGTTGTCAGCAGCATGAGACTTGCAGACGGCACAGTCTGGAGTATTCCGATCACGCTTCCGGTTTCAAGAGAAACAGCAGCGTCGCTGAAGACAGGAGACAAAGCAAAGCTTCAGTATGGCGGCGAAGTGTATGGGCTGATTGAAATCGAAGATCTCTATGAGCCGGATAAAACGAATGAAGCGATCAATGTTTACGGAACAGCGGATCTCGCCCATCCCGGAGTGAAAAAACTGCATGAAAGAGAAGACATCTATGCAGGAGGCAAAATCACTCTGATCAAGCGTCCCGATAAGCCGTTTAAAGAATATACGTTTGATCCATCAGAAACAAGAGCGATTTTTAAAAGTAAAGAGTGGAAAACCGTAGTCGGCTTCCAGACAAGAAATCCTGTGCACAGAGCACATGAATACATCCAGAAAGCTGCCCTTGAAACAGTTGACGGATTGTTTCTGAATCCTCTTGTCGGCGAAACGAAATCTGATGATATTTCAGCAGAAATCCGCATGGAGAGCTATGAAGTATTGCTTAAAAACTACTATCCGGAAGAACGAGTGGAGCTTGGCGTTTTCCCTGCTGCGATGAGATATGCAGGACCAAGAGAAGCGATTTTCCATGCGCTTGTCCGCAAAAATTACGGATGCACGCATTTTATTGTCGGAAGAGATCATGCAGGCGTCGGTGATTATTACGGCACATATGATGCTCAGAAGATATTTGACCAATTTGAAGAAGCGGAGCTTGGCATTAAGCCGATGAAATTCGACCACAGCTTCTACTGCAGCAAATGCGAAAGTATGGCTACAACGAAAACGTGCCCTCATGACAGCGCAGATCACGTCATTCTCTCAGGCACAAAGGTCAGACAGATGCTGAGAAACGGCGAAGTGCCGCCAAGCACATTCAGCAGGCCTGAAGTGATTGAAGTATTGATCAGCGGACTAAAAAAAGAAGTCGTTTCGTAAGAAGGGAGAAACAATGATGAGCAGCAATATCGTATGGCATCAAGCATCTATCGCAAAAGAAGAACGGCATAATAAAAACAAGCATCAAAGCTTTATCCTCTGGTTTACAGGGCTGTCTGCTTCAGGCAAGTCTTCTGTCGCAAACGCATTTGCACGGACATTGTTCGACCGCGGCGCCCAGTCATTTGTGCTGGATGGAGACAACGTGAGACATGGACTGAACAGTGATCTTGGCTTCGGTGAAGAAGACCGCAAAGAAAATATCCGCCGGATCGGCGAGGTTTCAAAGCTGTTTGTGGAAAGCGGGCAGATTGTCCTGACGGCGTTTATTTCACCCTACCGCGCTGACCGCGATCTTGTCAGATCGCTTGTCGGAGAGAATGAATTTCTTGAGGTCTATGTGAAATGTTCTGTTGAAGAATGCGAGAAGCGTGATCCTAAAGGTCTTTATAAAAAAGCGAGAAATGAAGAGATTAAGAACTTTACGGGAATCAGCGCCCCGTACGAGGAACCTCTTCATCCCGAAATTATTCTGGACACCGAAAAGCACTCAGTAGAAGAGTGTGTCAAACAGCTGACAAAAGCTTTGATTGAAAGAGGCTTGATTTAACAAAAATATTCTAAAAAATGCTCCGTTTTCCTGATATAGTAGACTGTAAGAATCACTACATCACACGCCGAACGCAGCGAGGCAGTTTTCATATAAGTAAGGAGAGTCTATCAATGGGGAATGTTTATTTAGTAGGTGCAGGACCAGGTGATCCTGAACTGATCACGTTAAAGGCTGTTAAATGCATTCAAAAGGCCGATGTCATTTTATATGACCGCCTTGTGAACAAAGAATTGCTTTCCTATGCAAAAGAAGGTGCAGACCTTATTTACTGCGGAAAGCTGCCAGATTATCACTTAATGAAGCAGGAAACAATCAATCATTTTCTTGTCCGCTACGCTAAAAGCGGAAAAATCGTCACCCGTCTGAAAGGCGGAGATCCGTTTGTGTTCGGCCGGGGTGCAGAAGAAGCGGAAGCCCTTGTCAAACACGGCATCCCGTTTGAAATTGTACCCGGCATCACATCTGGAATAGCTGCTGCTGCATATGCAGGGATTCCCGTCACACACCGTGATGTGAGCGCAAGCGTTGCCTTCGTTGCAGGGCACCATAACAACGATGAAAAAGAAGAGCAAAAATGGGCAAGTCTTGCAAAAGGGATTGATACACTTGCAATCTATATGGGAGTGGGGAATCTGCCCTATATTCAGGAGCAGCTGCTGAAAAACGGAAAGTCCAAAGATACCCCTGCTGCGCTTGTTCACTGGGGAACGACTGACGTTCAGAAGACTGTAACCGGAACGCTTGAAACGATTGCAGAGATTGCCAGAACTGAAAAAATCACGAACCCCAGCATGATCATCATCGGAGAAGTTGTCCGCTACCGCGAAAAAATCAGCTGGTTTGAGGAAAAAGCCTCTAAAGCTGCCATCAGCGGGGTGCTTTAGGATGAAACAGGCTGTTCTATATGTCTGCCACGGCAGCCGGATCAGACAGGCCTGTGATGAGGCTGTCTCCTTTATCAGGCGGGTCCAGCCGCACATCGAAGCGGATATTCAGGAAATTTGCTTTCTTGAACTGGCCGAGCCCTCCATTGAAGAAGGATTCGCTGCATGCGTCAGAAATGGGGCTGAAAAAATCGCGGTAGTGCCCCTGCTTTTGCTGACGGCCGCTCATGCGAAAGAGGATATACCAAAAGAAGTTGCAGAAGCCGCATCGCTTTTCCCGCATGTTGAGGTAACGTACGGAAAACCAATCGGCGTTCATGAAAAACTGGCTGAGAGTGTGCTCAAGCGAGTAACGGAACAGGGAAATCCGGGTCCCGGATCGCTCATCGTCATTGTCGGCAGAGGAAGCTCTGATCCGGATGTGGCAAGAGATTTAAAGGAAATCAGCCTGCTTGTAAAAGACCGTGCAGGCGGGAGCGAAGTGGACATAGCCTTCGTGACAGCAGCAAAACCGAGTCTTGATGATATGCTTGATAGGGTGGCGGGCATGAATGATAAACGCATTTTTCTAGTGCCTTACCTGCTCTTCACAGGTCTTGTCATGAGAGAGGTTATGAGAAAGGCTTTGTCTGTTCCCCATAAGGATTTAACTGTGTGCAGATACCTTGGATACGACAGCGGGGTTGAGGAAGTCTTTACTGAGCGCGTGCAGGAAGCCGTTTCAAACCGGGACGGTGCATTTGACTTTATATATGAGGGAAAAACGCATGCTTCCATTAATGATTGATGTGAAAAACCGGCCAGTCGTCATCATAGGCGGGGGGAAAATCGCATGCCGAAGACTTGCCGTTTTTCTCGAGCAGGGAGCAGCTGTCACAGTTGTCAGCCCTGAGGCTGCTGCAGAAATACAGGAACTTCATCTTGCAGGCATCATTACGTGGAAGCAAAAAGAAGTTCAAAAAGAAGACCTGTCGGATGCGTTCTTAATCATAGCAGCTGCCGGAAGCAGGGAAGTAAATGCCTGGGCTGCAGAAGCGGCGGGAAAGCACCAGCTTGTAAACATTGCGGGTGAAGCCGGCCTTGGAAATGTACAAGTTCCCTCTATTAAAAAAAGAGGCAGACTTACCCTGTCAGTTTCAACAGACAGCGCAAGCCCTGCTCTCGCCAAAAAAATAGCCGGTCATTTTGCCGATCAGCTGAACGACCCATTCATCATCAAACTGAACGAACTGCATGAACAGCGGAAACACATTCACGCATCTGATCTGAGCAGGGAAGAAAAAAAGAAACTACTAAAAAAGCTGGCAGATGACTGCATGGAACTTTTATAAAGAGCATGGAATCTAAAAATAAAGGGTTCGGTTTAAAGATTCTAAACAAAAATCGCAAAGTATTCGCACACCATTCAACAATTGAAATGGTGTGCTTTTTCATTTATGTCATTTAAACAGGATGTTAGATAATTGTGATAAAATGGAAATAACAGTTATTCGGTTAAAGGGCAGGATTTTTCAATAAGCATTTGAGATAAATTTGAATAAGGAGGGATATAAAATGAACGCAATTAATCGTTGGGTTGTTTTTACTTTTCTTGCTTTCATTACAGTTTTAATGGTCAATAAAGGAATAAATTTATGGTCTCTTGGAACAAATGTGGATGGCGATGGCATTGGAGTACACTTCTTAGGATTAGAAATAAATGACAGAGTACCAGAAGCGAATATCCCTGCATATGCAATTGGTTTCTTTGTTGCAAGTTTTATTTCTTTGTTGATTGCCTTTGCATTTGTTGGGAAAACTTTTTTGAAAAGTAACACACCAGCACGTTAATTTTAATAGATATTCAACGATTGGGGGCGATTACAGAAACATGAATAAGAAGCTATAGATTGGGCTCCTTATTTTGTGTGCTATTTGACATTAGAATCTAAAATATGAGTCTATTTCGTACCTTTTGAAGCTTAGTAGAATGCTCCAAGCTCCAGTGGACTGAAGCGGAAGGCACTTGACTCCTGCGGGATGAAGAGTGCACTGGAGACCCCGCAAGCGCAGCGAGGAGGCTCCAGGCGCTCCCCGCGGAAAGCAAGTGACTGCAGCGAAAGGGAACGGGTACATTTCATGTTTTTCCTAAGTAAGCAGGAATACAAAAAAAGATATGGAATGGTATCAAAGGACATCTAACAAAAATCTGGAGGAGAAAAAATGAAAAGCCCTGTAATGAACCAAATCGGAACCGTGTTCGTTCCTGTCAGCGATGTAGAAAAAGCAAGAGACTGGTATTGCAGCATTCTAGGTGTGGAACCTCAAGGAGAAATCCAGTTCGGCCATATATATGTTCTCCCGATGCAGGGGACAGGTGCCGTTCTCGACAGCAAGATTTACCGAGAGGGAGAAGCATCAAAAGTGCCTTTGTTTCACTTCAATGCCGAAGATATTAATACAGCTCATTCATTCATTAAAGAAAAAGGAGCTGCCCATCAATCGGACATTCAGCATGATCATTATTTTACGTTTCAGGACCCTGACGGAAACACGCTCATGGTATGCAAGTGCTGATTCAATAAAAAGACCCCGGAAATGTCATTTCCGGGGTCTTTATTTTACTTTTTAAGCTTGATCACAAGATCAGGATCCGGCGTGACATAGACCGTCTGCTGGTTGTCGTAGATGACAAAGCCGGGCTTTGAGCCGTTCGGCTTTTTAACGTGACGGACTTTTGTATAGTCTACAGGAACAGAGCTTGAGCCTTTCGCTTTACTGAAGTACGCTGCAAGATTCGCTGCTTCAAGGATTGTTTCATCGCTTGGCTCCGGGTGGCGGATCACGACGTGGGAGCCTGGAATGTCTTTCGTGTGCAGCCAGATATCATCCCGGGCTGCCGTTTTGTTTGTCAGGTGATCATTTTGCTTATTGTTTTTTCCTACAAGAATTTCGGTGCCGTCACTGGATCGGTATGCTTCCAGCACGATTTTTGCCTGTTTGGCCTTTTTGTTTCCTTTTGTCTGTCTCTTTTTAAGATAGCCGCCTTCCATGAGTTCCTCGCGGATTTCCTCAATATCCTTCGGTGAAGCGGATTCGATTTGCTGGAAAAGGTTTTCGAAGTAGGCAATCTCTTTTTCGGCAAGTGAAATCTGCTCGTTAACGTAGGCTACAGATTTCTTTGCTTTATTGTATTTCTGGAAATAGGCCTGGGCATTATCTGACGGCGTTTTTTGAGGATTCAGCGTGATGGTGACCGTATCCCCGTTATAGTAATTGATGACATCCGCAGATGCATCTCCGCGCTTAATAGCGTACATATTGGCTGTTATCAGCTCTCCCTGAAGCTTGTACTTTTCAGCTTTTTCAGCATCCTTTAACGTTCCTTCAAGTTTTTTGATTTTCGTTTTATTTTTTTTGATTTCATTCTGCACGAACCGTTCAAGATCATTTCCCTGCTGCTTGACTCTGTCCCTTGCTGCTTTTCCATAATAATACCGGTCAAGCATTTCCGAAATGGTTGAAAACGGCTTTTCTTTTCCATCAAGGTGGGTGAGGGGAAGAATGTAAAAATAATCTTTTTCCGGAAGTTCAATCATGGCAGGTGAAAGCTGATGCTGCTTGATTTCACCGACAAGAGAAAGAAAGGACTTCGGCAGACTGCTTCTGTTGGCAAGGCCTGCACGGAACAGGATCTCGCGTGCAAACAGCGGGGAGATCCCTGAGAACTGCTGCATGATCTGCTGGTCTAATTTACCTGCGTTAAAATCGAGCTTCCGGAGCACGGTTTCTTCCGTTGCTTCAAATGGATCTGCTTTCATCTGCTCAGGGGGAAGCACATATTCCTGTCCGGGCATTACCGTCCGGTGGCGGTTTACAGCAGGTGAAAGATGCTTGATGCTGTCAAGAATCATATTCCTGCCGCGGTCTATCAAAATAATATTGCTGTGTCTTCCCATGACTTCAATGATCACCCTCTTGTAGGTGACATCTCCGATTTCGCTTCGTCCTTTCACATCGATATAGAGAATCCGCTCCATTCCAATCTGTCCGATTTCCTCAATGACTCCGCCTTCAAGATGCTTTCTCATCAGCATGCAGAACATCGGAGGCTCACTAGGATTTTCGTAGCTCTCTTCTGTTAAGTGAATTCTTGCATAGCTCGGATGAGCAGAAAGCAAAAGCTTATGATTGGCTCCGTTTGAGCGAATCACAAAAATAAGTTCGTTTTTATACGGCTGATGAACCTTTGAGATTCTGCCGTTTTCAAGTGAATTCTTAAGTTCTTCTGTTATCGCATATGTAAACATGCCATCAAATGACATCGCAAGCACCCTTTTCTATAGCTGTTTAGGAAACAATTGTTCATTCGAATTATTATAGCATTTTTTCGGACAGGTCTGAATAAATTGGCATTAGAAGAGATTGTCCTACTATTTAGAGTATTGAGAGGTGTAATAATCATTCATGAAATGGCATGAAGTGAAACCTGAGGAAGTACTAGAGTCCATTCATTCCAGCAGGGAAAACGGTTTGTCTGAAAAAGACGTACAGAAACGGGTCAGGCACCACGGATTTAATGAACTGAAGGAAGCGGAAAAACCTTCAGCCTTTTTAGTATTTCTTGAGCAGTTCAAAGATTTTATGGTCCTAGTATTGCTCGCAGCAACTCTCATATCCGGTTTGCTCGGCGAATACATTGATGCCATTGCGATCATTGCCATTGTGCTGGTAAACGGGATCCTTGGTTTTTTTCAGGAACAGAAAGCAGAGAAGTCTCTGCAGGCCCTAAAAGAAATGTCGGCGCCACAGGTGCAGGCCCTCAGAGAAGGTGAATGGACAAGAATTCAGTCGAAGGACCTTGTTCCCGGTGATATCGTGAAGTTTTCGAGCGGTGACAGGATCGGGGCAGATCTGAGGCTGCTTGAAGCAAAAAGCCTTGAGATTGAAGAATCAGCCCTTACAGGTGAATCTCTTCCTGTTGCCAAATGCACAAACGCCCTTTCTGACAGTCACGCAGGAATTGGGGATCTCGTGAATATGGCGTTTATGGGAACGCTTGTGACAAGGGGAAATGGTGTCGGGGTTGTTGTCGCGACCGGAATGAACACCGCGATGGGACAGATTGCAGATCTTCTTCAATCTGCTGAAACGCTTGAAACCCCGCTGCAAAGACGGCTTGAACAGCTTGGCAAAATTCTCATCATTGTAGCCCTTGCCCTTACATGTTTAGTAGTAGCTGTCGGAGTCATACAGGGACATGCGCTTTACGATATGTTCCTTGCAGGAGTGTCGCTTGCCGTAGCGGCAATCCCGGAGGGGCTCCCTGCAATCGTGACCGTTGCGCTGTCTCTTGGGGTCCAGCGGATGATCAAACAGCGTTCAATTGTCAGAAAGCTTCCCGCTGTTGAAACGCTTGGCTGCGCATCTGTCATTTGTTCGGATAAAACAGGTACGATGACACAGAACAAAATGACGGTTACGCACATCTGGTCAGGCGGGACAACGTGGAAACTGAGCGGAACAGGCTATCAGCCAAAAGGCGAGTTTTTTATCAATGACCAGAAAGTGCTTGTGAAAGACAGCAGGCCGCTGCAGCAGATTCTGACGTTCGGTATGCTCTGCAACACAGCAGAAATAACCGAAAAAGATGACGACTATGTTCTCGACGGCGATCCGACTGAAGGGGCTATGGCTGTTGCCGCGATGAAAGCGGGACTGTCGAGAGAATCTCTTCTGAATCAGTTCAAACTGGTGGAAGAGTTTCCTTTCGATTCAACAAGAAAAATGATGAGTGTCATTATCGAGGATAAAAATGGTAAAAGATTTGCTGTTACAAAAGGCGCTCCTGATATTCTTCTGAAAAAACTTGATTTTGTTCTATGGGGCGAAAAACAGCATGCTGTATCTTCAAAATATGAAGCAGAAATCATGGGAGCGATCGACAGCCTTGCTTCCCAGGCACTGCGAACAATAGCCGTTGCATTTAAACCTGTAGCCGTACAAAGTGTGTACCATCAGCATGAAGTTGAGAGAAACCTCGTGTTTCTTGGGCTGCAGGGCATGATTGATCCTCCGCGTCCTGAGGTAAAACAGGCCGTAAAAGAATGCAGGCAGGCCGGGATTAAAACCGTCATGATCACAGGGGACCATGCGAATACAGCGCGCGCTATCGCCTCTCAGCTTGATCTCCTTCCTCCAAATGGAAAAGTGCTGGACGGTGCGGCACTGTCTGCCATGTCGGATGAAGAGCTTGTGGCGGTTGTGGAAGATGTCTATGTCTTTGCAAGGGTTTCGCCCGAGCATAAGCTTAAAATTGTTAAAGCGCTGCAGAGCAGGGGACACGTCGTTGCCATGACGGGTGACGGGGTGAATGATGCTCCTGCAATCAAATCCGCCGACATCGGGATTTCAATGGGCATAACAGGAACAGATGTCGCAAAAGAAGCCTCTTCTCTTATTCTGGTTGATGACAATTTTGCAACCATAAAGCTTGCTATTAAAGAAGGACGCAATATATATGAGAATATCAGAAAATTCATCAGGTATCTGCTTGCCTCAAATGTCGGAGAGATTCTCGTTATGCTGTTTGCGATGCTCCTGGCCCTGCCGCTGCCGCTCGTTCCAATTCAGATTCTGTGGGTGAACCTTGTCACAGACGGACTTCCGGCTATGGCCCTCGGCCTTGATCAGCCTGAAGGTGATCTGATGCAGAGAAAACCGAGGCACCATAAAGAAGGTGTGTTTGCACGCGGTCTCGGATGGAAAGTCATTTCAAGAGGGTTTTTAATCGGTGCTGTCACCCTGGCAGCCTTCATGATTGTCTATTACAGAGACCCGGAAAACTTGATCTATGCTCAGACCATCGCGTTTGCAACGCTCGTCATGGCCCAGCTGATTCACGTTTTTGACTGCAGAAGCGAGCGGTCCGTATTCTTAAGAAATCCATTCGAAAATCTTTACCTGGTCGGAGCAGTCATTTCATCCATCTTGCTCATGCTTGGTGTCATCTATTACGCTCCGATGCAGCCGATCTTCCACACAGTTCCGATTCTGGCCAGAGACTGGCTCCTTGTTCTCGGCCTGTCCGCCATTCCAACTTTTTTGCTGGCGGGGTCACTTTTGACAAGTAAAAAAAGGGAGAATATGCTATAATTTTAAAGGTAATAGAGTTCTCTATTACCTTTTCTTTTGTTTAAAGATACAGAAAAGCATTTCTTATGATATGATCAGAGAATTGGATGTGATAAAAATGGTATGCAGCATGACAGGATACGGACGTTCAACTGAGAGAAATGATCAACACACCATAACAGCCGAAATGAAATCGGTTAATCACCGTTTTTTTGAAATTAACGTAAGAATGCCTAGACAATTGATGTCTGTTGAGGATAAAATCAAAAAAGTGATCTCATCCGAGGTTAAAAGAGGACGGGTTGAAGTATACATAACGATTGAAGGCGAAGCGCTGGCAGAACGGGTCATTGAAATTGACTGGAAGCTGCTTGACCAGTATGCGGATGCTGCGTCTGAAATGGAAAACCGGTATCAGACCGGGAGCAGGCTGAAGCTTTCAGATCTGTTCAGGCTTGACAGTGTCTTTTCCGTGGCTGAAATGGCTAAAGGAAATGAAACACTTGAAGAGTTGATTCTTTCGGCTGTCAGGGGTGCTGCCATGCAGCTTAAGGATATGAGGCGCGAAGAAGGATCCTATCTGAGAATTGATCTTCTGAAGCAGCTGTCTGAAATAGAGGGATATGCAGACGAGATTGAAAAGCATGCCCCGGACGTTTTGCTCCGTTATAAAAACAGGCTCGAAAAGAAGATGGCTGAGCTGTCAGGCGGCTCCATCGATGACAGCAGAATCGCAGCTGAAGCAGCCCTCTTTGCTGACCGGGCGGACATATCAGAGGAGATTACAAGAATAAGAAGCCACCTTCTTCAGTTCAGGCAGACAATGGAAAAGCCTGAACCTGCCGGCAGAAAGCTCGATTTTCTTGTTCAGGAGCTGAACCGCGAAGCAAATACGATCGGTTCAAAAGCAAATGACAAGGAGATCTCAAGATGCTCAGTCGAACTGAAAAGCGTGATTGAAAGAATTAAAGAACAGGTTCAAAATATTGAATAATTAGAAGTTAATCGTTTATGCCGGGCCTTTTAGGGCAAAAATAGGGTTGTCGTTTATTAGGGGGAGCAAACAGATGAGTATTAAACTAATTAACATTGGCTTTGGGAATATTGTTTCTGCCAATCGGATTATCTCGATTGTCAGTCCTGAATCAGCTCCGATAAAAAGGATCATTCAGGATGCCCGCGACAGAGCGATGCTTATTGATGCGACTTACGGACGCAGAACAAGAGCGGTCGTGATTATGGACAGTGATCATATTATACTATCTGCGGTTCAGCCAGAAACGGTTGCCCACAGGCTTTCAAATAAAGACGAGTTAACAGACGAAGGGTAGGGAAGGTTCTGGATATGAAAGAAAGAGGATTACTCATCGTGCTTTCGGGTCCTTCTGGAGTCGGCAAAGGTACAGTGCGGAAAGCCATCTTTTCGCAGAATACAGACTTTGAATATTCGATCAGCATGACAACGCGCAAGCCTCGCGAGGGAGAAGTGGACGGAGTCGACTACTTCTTTAAAACCAGAGAGGAATTTGAGCAGCTGATCAAAGAGGAAGGCCTGCTCGAATGGGCGGAGTTTGTAGGGAATTACTACGGCACGCCGGTTGAATACGTTGAAAAAACGCTCAGTGAAGGAAAAGATGTCTTCCTTGAGATTGAAGTGCAAGGTGCCCTGCAGGTCAGAAAGGCATTTCCGGAAGGGCTGTTCATCTTCCTGATGCCGCCGAGCTTAAGCGAGCTGAAAAACCGCATTGTTACGCGCGGCACTGAGACACAGGATATCATCAATAACCGAATGGCTGCTGCCAAAGAAGAAATCGAAATGATGGATGCATACGACTATGTAGTCGAAAATGACCAGGTGGACCTTGCCTGTGCACGCATTCGCGCGATCGTAACGGCTGAGCACTGCAGACGTGACCGCATCGCACTTCGCTATAAGAAAATGCTGGAGGTTGAATAAAACATATGCTATATCCATCTATTGACAAACTTATGAACAAACTGGATTCAAAATACACGCTTGTAACGGTTGCCGCAAGACGTGCACGCGAAATGCAGGAAAATCACGATCAGCAGATCGTGAAGCCTGTTTCTCATAAATACGTAGGAAAAGCACTTGAAGAAATTCATTCAGGCCTGCTTGATTATGAAAAACAAGACTAATTGAATCGCTTTTAAAAATAACAACCTGATTCATCATGGGTTGTTATTTTTTCATACTGCCGGCAATTACAGGATAAACAGCACTGATGGGGGGATGTAAAATGAAGGGTAAAAAGATACTCCTTTGTGTAAGCGGGGGAATTGCAGTCTATAAAGCGGCTGCGCTGACAAGCAAGCTGGTGCAGGCGGGAGCAGAAGTGAAAGTGATCATGACGGCCTCAGCCCGTGAATTTGTCCAACCTCTTACGTTTCAGGCACTGTCAAGAAATGATGTCTACTATGACACGTTCGATGAAAAAAATTCTGCCGTCATCGCTCACATCGATCTTGCAGACTGGGCGGATCTGATCCTTGTGGCACCGGCTACAGCCAATACAATCGGAAAGCTTGCAAATGGAATAGCAGATGACATGCTTACGACAACTTTGCTTGCATCAACAGCCCCTGTATGGATTGCTCCGGCTATGAACGTCCATATGTATGATCACCCTGCCGTTAAGAAGAACATTTTGACCCTTTCTCAGTTCGGCTATCAGTATATTGAACCGAGCGAGGGATATCTTGCATGCGGGTATGTCGGAAAAGGCAGGCTTGAAGAACCGGAGAAAATCACGGCGCTGATTACTGCTTATTTTTCTGCTGAAGCTGAACAGCCGCTAAAAGGCAAAAAAATAATCATAACCGCCGGCCCTACACGTGAAAAAGCAGATCCGGTCCGATTCTTCTCGAATTCTTCGACTGGAAAAATGGGATATGCCCTTGCAGCTGCGGCAAGAAACATGGGAGCCGATGTCACTCTGGTGTCCGGTCCGGTGAGTCTTGCACCGCCCCAGGGTGTGGAAACTGTGCAGGTGGAATCAGCAGAAGACATGTACAGGGAAACAGTCAACAGGTTCGCTGAGGCGGACATCGTGATCAAGTCGGCTGCTGTCGCCGATTACCGCCCGCGTCTTGTGTCAGATGAAAAAATGAAGAAGCAGGACGGCGATCTTGTGATTGAGTTTGAACGGACAAAGGATATTTTAAAAGAGCTGGGCGAACGGAAAGAACATCAGATTCTTGTCGGATTTGCTGCTGAAACTCATCATGTTGAAGAGTATGCATTAAAAAAACTTGAGAAGAAAAACCTTGATATGATTGTGGCCAACAATGTAAATCAGGACGGAGCCGGCTTTGGCACGGATACAAACATTGTCACGATCTATAAGCGGAGCGGAGAAAAAATGGAACTTCCCGTTATGTCCAAAGAAGAAGTTTCAAAGAATATACTCCGCGAGATTATCCGTCTTGATAAAGGAGTTTAAATGATGAAGTTTGCCAGTGTAATCGTAGATGTTAAAGCCATGCAGACAGACAGGGCGTTCGATTACCTGATTCCTGAAAAATGGATGGGTTTTATCAAACCCGGCATGCGTGTGATCGTGCCATTCGGACCGCGTGCGGTGCAGGGGTTTGTTATCGCTCTGAAAGACAGCAGCGATTTTGACAAAGTGAAGCCGATTACGGAAGTTATGGATATAACGCCTGCTTTGACGGCGGAGCTTCTTGACATCGGCCACTGGCTGACAGAGTCAACACTCTGCTTCAAAATTTCTGCGTTTCAGGCCATGCTGCCTGCTTCCATGAAAGCGAAGTATGAAAAAGAGATCCGCCTGACATCCTCTGAGGCGAAGGACAGGCTGCATCCAAAGTCTGCCCGCTGGTTTGAGAACGCACCGGGCATCTTCTGGAAAGAGATAGAAAAAAGCGACAGCGTGAAAGAGCTTCAGGGGGATATTGAGCGCGGGCTGCTTGAGGTCATATACCGGGTTAAACAGAAAAACAAACAAAAAACACAGAAGGTCATCCGTGCTGCTGTCACATCAGACGTGCTGAAAGAGGAAGCCTCCGGATGCACGCAGCAGGCAGCAAAGCAAAAAAAAGTACTGGATTATTTCGCAGAACATGGCGGAGCAGCTGTCCCTCTGCAGGAGCTTTTGCTTAAACTGAATATCACGGACTCTCCCGTCAAAACTCTGATCAAGAAAAACCTTCTGTCTGAATCCTACGAAGAAATCTACAGAGACCCTTATGCTGACCGCACATTCCAGAAAACAGAGTCTCTGCCGCTTACACCAGAACAGCAGACGGCGATTGCTCCTATTCTTGACGGCATCGAACGGAAGGCGCATGATGTCTTTTTGATGTATGGGGTCACCGGAAGCGGGAAAACAGAGGTTTATCTTCAATCCATTGAAGCTGTGCTGAATCAGGGGAGGGAAGCGATTGTTCTTGTGCCTGAGATCTCACTGACGCCGCAGATGGTCAACCGGTTTAAAGCAAGGTTCGGATCGCTTGTTGCGGTCCTCCACAGCGGACTTTCGATCGGTGAAAAATACGATGAGTGGAGAAAAATCCGCCGCGGTGAAGTTAAGCTTGTCGTAGGTGCAAGGTCTGCCGTTTTTGCTCCGTTTACAAACCTTGGCATGATCATCATTGATGAGGAGCATGAAGGCAGCTACAAGCAGGAAGAAAATCCCCGCTATCATGCAAGGGATGTAGCCATTTACAGGGCAAAGCGCCACAAGTGTCCTGTTGTCCTCGGCAGCGCAACTCCTTCTCTTGAATCGTTTGCACGAGCAGGCAAAGGGGTTTATCAGCTGCTTACCTTAAAAGAACGAGTGAACAGCCGCCCCCTTCCCGAAGTGGAAATTGTGGATATGCGGGATGAACTCAGGAGCGGGAACAGGACAATGTTTTCTAAAGTTCTGCTTGAGAAGCTGGAAGACAGGTTAGAAAAAGGGCAGCAGTCGGTCCTGTTCCTGAATAAAAGAGGCTATTCCTCCTTTATCATGTGCAGAGACTGCGGCTGTGTAAAGGGCTGTCCCCATTGTGACATTTCCCTTACGTATCACAAGCGCGGACATTTGTTGAAATGCCATTACTGCGGTCATGAGGAGCCGATGCCGAATGTCTGCCCTGAGTGTGCAAGCGAGCATATCCGCTTTTTTGGCACCGGCACACAGAGGGTTGAAGAGGAACTGGCAAAAGTTCTTCCGGAAGCCCGGATTATCCGCATGGATGTTGATACTACGGGGAAAAAAGGGGCGCATGAAAAACTTCTTACGGCGTTCGGCAACAAAGAGGCGGATATCCTTTTAGGCACACAGATGATTGCAAAAGGACTGGATTTTCCAGATGTGACGCTTGTTGGAGTTCTGACGGCAGATACGATGCTGCATTTGCCTGACTTCAGGGCTTCCGAAAAAACGTTTCAGCTCCTGACCCAGGTCTCCGGCAGGGCGGGAAGGCATTTGCTTCCGGGAGAAGTTGTGATCCAGTCTTATTCACCGGAGCATTACAGTATCCAGCTTGCAGGAAAGCATGATTATGATTCATTTTACATGCAGGAGATGACAGCAAGAAAGCAGCATGCATACCCTCCGTTTTACTTTCTTGCACTCGTCACGGTCAGTCACCCTGATCTGTTAAAGGCCGTCTCTGTGACGGAGAAAATTTCCCAGCACCTGAATCACAAATTGTCAAATCATGTTCAGATTCTCGGTCCGTCCGCTTCGCCAATTCCAAGGGTAAACGATAGATATCGCTATCAATGCATGATAAAATACAAGCGGGAAGAAAATCTTCATTCTGCGCTGAAGATGATCATTGAACGGTTTCAGCAGGATATGAACAAAAATCAGCTGTCCATTTCAATCGATATGAATCCTAACGCCATGATGTAGGTTTCAGAATTCGGATTAGCGTCAAAACTGGAGAAAAAATAAGCTTTTAAGTAGTTGGAGGACGTTTCATTGGCTATTAAACCGATTGTTCTGCATCCGGCAGATGTGCTGGAGCAGGAATGTGAAGATGTAACAGTATTTGACAGGAAACTGTCAAAGCTGCTGAAAGATATGTATGATACAATGATTGAACTTGACGGTGTGGGACTTGCCGCTCCCCAAATTGGAGTGCCTGTCCGTGCAGCTGTTGTTGATATAGATGATCATCACGGGACGATTGAACTCGTTAACCCGGTGATCATTGAAAAAAGAGGCTCTCAGACTGGTCCTGAGGGCTGCTTGAGTTTTCCCGGCCTTTTTGGAGAAGTAGAGCGGAGCGAGTATGTAAAAGTGCAAGCTCAAAACCGCAAAGGCAAACCATTTGTGATGGAGGCAAATGGTTTTTTAGCGAGAGCGATCCAGCACGAAATTGATCACCTTCATGGAATTCTTTTCACGTCCAAGGTGACAGCCTATTTAAATGAAGAAGAGCTAGAAGAATCGGAAGGATGATGGTCATGACACGAATTGTATTTATGGGAACTCCTGACTTTTCGGTTCCTGTTTTAAAAAGACTTATAAATGAGGGGTACAATGTGGTCGGGGTTGTGACCCAGCCAGACCGTCCAAAAGGCAGAAAAAAAACTCTTACGCCGCCGCCTGTAAAGGTGGAAGCAGAAAAGCAGAATATACCCGTTCTGCAGCCTGAAAAAATCAGGGATAAAAAAGAACTTGAAAAAGTGCTCGCTTTGCAGCCTGATCTCGTTGTAACCGCCGCATTCGGGCAAATTCTTCCGAATGAACTGCTGGAAGCGCCTAAGCACGGCTGCATTAATGTCCATGCTTCGCTGCTTCCTGAACTGAGAGGCGGGGCTCCGATTCATTATTCAATCCTTCAGGGGAAAAAGAAAACGGGCATAACCATTATGTATATGGCTGAAAAGCTTGATGCCGGCGATATTCTTACCCAGGCTGAAGTGGAAATTGATGAACGGGATCACGTAGGAACTCTGCACGATAAATTAAGTGCTTCAGGGGCGGATCTTCTGTCTGAAACGCTGCCTTCACTCCTGGAAGGCAAGCTTACACCGCAGAAGCAGGATCACGAAAAAGCGACATTCGCTTCAAATATTAAACGGGAACAGGAAATCATTGACTGGACGAAGTCCGGAGAGGACATTTATAACCATATCAGAGGATTAAACCCCTGGCCTGTTGCCTATACCTACCTTAATGGCCAGGTTGTGAAAATCTGGTGGGGAGAAAAAATGACTGGAAGCATTCATACCGCACAGCCGGGAACCGTCATCGGAATTGATTCAGATGGAATCGTCGTCTCCACAGGAAATACGACAGCCATCAAGATCACAGAACTTCAGCCGTCCGGAAAGAAGAAAATGAACGGCGAAGATTTCCTTCGCGGCGCACAAATCCAGGCTGGAGACAAGTTGGGAGAGAGCCATGAAGAAAAATAATGTCCGTGAAACGGCTCTTGAAACGCTGCTCATGATTGAAAAAAACCAGGCGTACAGCCATCTTCTGCTAAACTCCATGATAAAAAAGCACGGAGTAAAAGAGATTGATATCCCTCTGCTTACAGAAATCGTATACGGGACGCTGCAGCGCAGGGATACGCTGGATTTTTATCTTGCGCCTTTTATTAAAAATGCCAAAAAAACTGAGCAGTGGGTGCAAAATCTCTTAAGACTTTCCGTGTATCAGATGGTATACCTGGACAGAGTGCCGGAGCGCGCTGTTTTTCACGAGGCAGTTGAAATTGCAAAACACAGGGGCCATAAAGGCATTGCATCCTTTGTCAACGGCATCTTAAGATCGATTCAGCGGCAGGGGCTGCCCTCCACTGCTGAGATAAAAGATGAGGCAGAGCGCATCGCTGTTGAAACAAGCTTCCCGCTATGGCTTGTGAAGCGCTGGATCAGCCAGCTTGGGGCCGCTGATGCAAAAAAAATGTGCGAAGCCACTTTGACGCCGCCAAGTGTATCAGCACGTGTCAATTTTATGAAAAACACCCGCGGGGAGCTAATGGAGCAGCTTTTAGCAAAAGGCTTTCAAATTGAAGAAGGCTATCTGACTGCTGATGCTATTAAAAGCCTGAAAGGCAGCCTTGTGCAGACGGAAGAATTTAAAGAAGGCAGGTTTACGATTCAGGATGAAAGTTCGATGCTGGTTGCCAGAACTCTTGCACCTGAAAAAGGAGATGCTGTTTTAGATGCATGTGCAGCGCCGGGCGGAAAATCAACCCATATTGCGGAGATTCTCGAGAACACAGGGACCGTCTACTCCCTTGATCTCCACAAGCAGAAAGTCAGCCTGATCACAGAACAGGCGGAAAGACTCGGCCTTACGAACATTAAGACTGAGGCAATGGACAGCAGAAAAGTGCATGAGCGCTTTAAAAACGAACAATTTGACAAAATACTGGTCGATGCCCCATGCTCAGGACTTGGGGTTGTCAGACGAAAGCCTGACATTAAATACACGAAATCAGCCGAAGACGTGAAAAGACTGTCGCAAATTCAGCTGGAAATTCTGTCATCTGCCGCGCCTTTACTTAAAAAAGGTGGTACACTAGTCTATAGTACATGTACAATTGACAGCGAAGAAAACGGGCAGGTTGTTGACAAATTCCTTGCAGAACACAGTGAATTTGAACTTGATTCAGCAATGGCTGACCGGCTGCCGGAGGCTGCAAAGCCATATGCAGACGGCGGGCAAGTGCAGATTCTGCCCCACTATTTCGGAACTGACGGATTTTATATAGCAAGCTTAAGAAAGAAGGTGTAAAAATGGAAGAGGTAAAACGCACAAAGAAAACAGTCATCGAAGAAAACAAAAAACCTTCCATTTATTCTCTCGAACTGGGAGAAATAAAAAACTGGCTGACAGAAAACGGAGAAAAGCCTTTCAGGGCTGCTCAGATTTTTGACTGGCTTTATATTAAACGGGCAACAGCATTTGAAGAGATGTCAAATCTTTCAAAGGCGCTCAGAACAAAACTTGAGGAGAACTTTACGCTTACCACGCTTAAAACGATCATTCAGCAGACATCAAGCGACGGCACGATGAAGTTCTTATTCGAGCTGCACGACGGCTATTCCATTGAAACGGTTCTCATGCGCCATGAATACGGCAATTCAGTATGCGTTACAACACAGGTCGGCTGCCGGATCGGCTGTACGTTCTGCGCTTCAACACTGGGCGGATTAAAACGCAACCTCGAAGCAGGAGAAATCGTTGCTCAAGTCGTAAAAGTACAAAAGGCTCTTGATGAACTTGGAGAAAGGGTAAGCCATGTCGTCATCATGGGAATCGGAGAACCGTTTGATAACTATGACGAAATGATGGGATTCCTTAAAATCATCAATCATGACGACGGTTTGAATATCGGTGCACGCCATATTACCGTATCTACAAGCGGAATCATTCCTAAAATCTACAAATTTGCGGACGAACAGCTGCAAATTAACTTCGCTGTATCGCTGCATGCACCGAATACAGAACTCAGAAGCCGCTTAATGCCGATCAACAGAGCATATAAACTGCCTGAGCTAATGGAAGCTATTGAGTATTATGTGAACAAAACAGGACGACGCGTCAGCTTCGAATACGGGCTGTTCGGCGGAGTAAATGATGGGGTAGAACACGCTGAAGAGCTCGCAGCGCTTATTAAGCATCTGAAATGCCATGTAAACCTGATTCCCGTTAACTATGTGCCTGAGCGCGATTATGTAAGAACTCCTAAAGAACAGATTGATCTTTTTGAGAAAACATTGAAAAAGCGCGGCATTAATGTAACGACAAGACGCGAGCAGGGTCATGATATCGATGCGGCATGCGGTCAGCTGAGAGCGAAGGAGCGCAAAGAGGAGACGAGGTGACTTCATGGAAACCGTTATCGCAACAGACAGGGGAAAAGTGAGACAGCACAATGAAGACAGCGTTGGTGTTTTTCAAAATAAAGACGGTGATGTTTTAGCCGTCGTGGCTGACGGAATGGGCGGCCATTTAGCAGGTGATGTAGCAAGCCAGATGACAATTGCAGCATTAAAAGAGATGTGGGAGGATGCCTCGGGCATTTCCTCCCCGGATCTCGCCTCAGGCTGGCTTTCGGACCATGTGGCAAAGGTGAATCTGACATTGCTGCACCATGCTAAAACACATCCTGACTGCAGCGGAATGGGAACGACTGTTGTGGCGGCTATTTGCACAGAAGCTTTTGCAACTGTCGGCCATATTGGCGACAGCCGCGGCTATCTCTGCAACAGCAGCGGATTCAAACAAATTACAGAAGACCACTCACTTGTCAATGAACTGGTGAGATCCGGACAAATATCAAGAGAAGATGCCGAGCATCACCCGCGCAAAAATGTTCTTGTAAGGGCTTTAGGGACAGAAGAACATGTTGAACTAGACATGACTTCTATTTGTCTTGAAGAATCTGACCTTCTTCTATTATGTTCCGACGGGCTGTCGAACAAAGTAGGTGAAGAGGAGCTTAAAGATTTGCTTTCATCCGGGGGGGCGCTTCAGACCATTGCTCAGGAACTGATCAGAAAGGCGAATGATAACGGGGGAGAGGATAACATTTCACTCGTCATCGTCAAACAGCCGTCTGAAATCAAAGAGGGTGATGGGGCGTGCTGATCGGCAAGCGGTTAAGCGGCAGATATAAAATACTCCGCGTGATTGGCGGCGGAGGAATGGCTAACGTATATTTGGCGCGGGACATGATTTTAGACCGCGATGTTGCAATGAAAGTTCTCAGGTTCGATTTTTCAAACGACGACGAATTCATTAAACGGTTCAGACGTGAGGCTCAGTCCGCAACAAGCCTTGCCCACCCGAATATTGTCAGCATTTTTGATGTTGGAGAAGAAGACGGCATCTACTATATTGTCATGGAGTATGTGGAAGGAAACACACTTAAGCAATACATACAGCAGTATGCTCCCCTGCACCCTAGAGAAGCACTCAATATTATGGAGCAAATCGTATCAGCCATTGCACACGCCCATGAAAACCACATTGTCCACCGGGATATCAAGCCTCATAACATCCTGATCGATCCCCATGGCAATGTGAAAGTAACGGATTTCGGAATTGCAATGGCACTGAGCTCGACCACGATTACCCAGACCAATTCTGTCCTTGGATCTGTCCATTACCTTTCGCCTGAACAGGCAAGGGGAGGAATGGCAAATAAAAAATCAGATATTTATTCACTTGGCATTGTCCTGTTTGAATTATTGACCGGAAGACTGCCGTTTGACGGAGAATCGGCCATCTCCATTGCGCTGAAGCACCTGCAGTCTGAAACGCCTTCTGCCAAGCGCTGGAATGCAACGGTTCCTCAAAGTGTTGAAAACATTATTTTAAAAGCAATGGCAAAGGACACGTTCCACCGCTATGAGTCTGCTGAAGAGATGGAAGCCGATCTTTCAACCGCTTTAAATCCGGAACGGCTTCATGAAGAAAAGTTTGTCATACCGGAAGATACAGAGGCAACAAAAGCCATTCCGATTATCACGGATTCAGATATGTTTGAAAAAACCGGTGATACGCTAGTTCGTGCGCCTGAACCGGCTGCAGAAGAAACGTCTGCAAAAAATGCCCCGGTAAAGAAAGAAAAAAAGAAAAAAGAAGAGAAAAAGAAAAAAAGCAAAGCAGGAGTCATCCTGATCAGCCTCTTTTTGATCCTTCTTGCAGCAGGAGTTGCCGCTGTCACCGTTGTGCCGGCCCTGATGATGCCAAAGGATGTGGAAGTTCCTGATCTGACAGGGATGAAATATCAGGATGCGGTAGAGAAGCTTGTCTCGGAAAAATTTGAAGTGGATGATCCCATCCTGATTGCCGATGACGAAATTCCGGAAGGGGATGTCGTCAAAACGAAACCTGAAGCAGGCAGAATGGCAAAGGAAGGGGACAGCATTATCATCTACCAGAGCTCAGGCAAAGAGAAAGTCGAGCTTGATGATTATGTGGACAGAGACATTACAAGAGTCCGGGAGCTCCTTGAACGTAAAGGATTTGAAAAAATCACGGTCGAAGAAGAATTTAATGAAGCAGCAGCGGGAACGATTTTAGAGCAGGATCCTGAACCGGGCGACATGGTCATTCCAAGCGAAGATGAAATCGTGCTGACTGTAAGCGCCGGGCCGGAGGAATTTGAACTTCAGGACTTAAGAGGCTATTCAGAAGAAGCTCTGAATGCCTATATCGAGGACAAGCAGCTTGTGCTTGTAACGAAGGAAGACTTTTCTGACACTGTGACTAAGGGGGAAGTGATCTCACATACTCCCGAGCCGTCAGCAAAAGTACTTCCGGGCGACACCGTTGAGGCCACTGTTTCCCTCGGGCCGAAAGAAAAGCCTGCCAAAAAAGTCAAACGGGTAATTGAAATTCCTTATCCGGAAGAGCTAGCAGGACAGCCGGCAGAAGTGAAAATCAGCATCGATGATGCCGAGCGGTCTGTAGCCGATGATTCTCAAATCTTTACTATTACAGAGAGCATAACTAAAGAAATCGAATTCACAATCGAGCCCGGTGGAAGAGCCTATTACATGGTAATGGTTGACAACCGCGTTGAGAAAACCGAAACCATCCCATATGAGTAATACGTGAATCACCAAGGAGGAAATGTATGCCTAAAGGCAAAATTATCAAAGCGTTAAGCGGGTTTTACTATTGTCTTGACGGTGATAAGACCATCCAGTGCCGCGGCCGCGGGGTTTTCAGAAAAAACAAAATCACCCCGCTTGTCGGCGATGAAGTCGTGTATGATTACGAAAATGAACGGGAAGGCACAATCCAGGAAGTGCTCGAGAGAAAAAACGAGCTTGTCCGTCCCCCGATTGCAAACGTTGATCAGGCTATTTTAGTGTTTTCAGCAGTCGAGCCTGATTTCAGCCCTGTTCTGCTTGACCGTTTTCTCGTTCTGATTGAATCTAATGACATTGAACCTGTCATCTGCATCAGCAAAATGGATTTGATCAAGGATGAAAAACAGCGTCAGGAAATCGAAGAATATGCAGCGGATTACAGAAAAATCGGGTATGAGGTGATGCTCACTTCTACTCTCGAGGAAGACGGAATTACTGAACTGCGTCCGCTGCTGAACGGCAGAATCTCTGTTTTTGCGGGACAGTCAGGTGTCGGAAAATCTTCGCTGCTGAATGTTCTGCGCCCTGAACTTTCACTGAAGACGAGCGGCATATCGTCTCATTTGGGCAGGGGAAAACATACGACACGCCACGTGGAGCTTATCCAGGTCGGAACCGGCCTTGTCGCTGATACCCCCGGTTTCAGTTCACTTGAATTTATGAACATAGAAACAGAAGACCTTTCCTACTGTTTCCCTGAGATGCGGGGTGTGAGCGGAGACTGCAAATTCAGGGCATGCACGCACATTTCAGAGCCGAAATGCGCCGTGAAGGAAGCTGTTGAGAATGGCAGTATTCCTGCTTACAGATATGAACATTATTTAAGCTTTATAGAAGAAATTAAAGACAGAAAGCCGAGGTACTGATCATGATTAAAATTGCACCTTCCATCCTTTCAGCAGACTTTTCAAAGCTTGGAGCGGAAATAGAGGATGTTGAAAGAGGCGGAGCTGATTATATTCATGTTGATGTGATGGATGGACATTTTGTCCCGAATATCACGATCGGTCCGCTGATTGTGGACGCGATCAGACCTGTGACAAAGCTTCCGCTGGATGTGCATTTGATGATTGAAAATCCGGATGCATACATCCCGGCATTTGCAAAAGCGGGTGCTGACATTATTTCTGTTCACGCTGAAGCATGCCCTCACCTGCACCGTACGATCCAGCTGATTAAATCAGAAGGCGTAAAAGCAGGTGTTGTGCTGAATCCTCATACCCCTGCTGATATAATCAGGCATGTGATTGATGAAGTGGATCTTGTCCTGCTGATGACGGTGAATCCGGGCTTCGGCGGGCAGTCTTTTATCCATGCTGTTCTTCCGAAAATAAGAGAAGTGGCTGACATGGTTAAAGAACGGGGTCTTCAAACAGAAATCGAAGTAGACGGAGGAGTAAACGCCGAAACAGCAAGATTGTGCATTGAAGCAGGAGCAAACGTCCTGGTTGCCGGCTCTGCTGTTTATAACAAGAGTGACCGCAAACAGGCTATTGATCAAATAAGAAACGCATAAGAACCGCCAAGAGCGGTTCTCTTTTTTTAGATTTAAACCATAACATTATTATGTAAACAGGAGTGGTTAGCAGTGAAGATTCACATCGTCGCAGGAGGTCCTGAAACGTATATTCCATCATTGAAGGATTATCAAACGGAAGATGCCGTCTGGATTGGCGTTGACAGGGGAGTGATTTATCTGCAGCAGGCGGGCATTATACCTGACAGGGCGTTTGGAGACTTTGATTCTGTGACAGAAAAAGAGCTTAACACGCTGAACAGTTCAGCTGTGCATCTTGATCTTTTTCCTGCGGAAAAGGACCAGACAGACACGGAGATTGCCCTGGAATGGGCGGTGAAAATGAACCCTGAAGCCATCATCCTCTTCGGTTCAACAGGCGGCAGGCTTGATCACTTCCTTGCAAACACACAGCTTCTGGCACGTTATCCGGAAACGAAAATTGAAATCATTGACCGGAAAAATCAGCTTTCTGTTTTCCTCCCCGGCACCCGCAGCGTGCATTCTGACAGCAGATTTCCGTATATCTCGTTTCTGCCCGTGAGCCCGGAAGTAAGGGATATTACACTTGAGGGATTTAAATATCCGCTTTCAGGCTGTCATATAAAGCTTGGATCGACACTTTGTATTAGTAATGAACTTATTCGTCCATCCGGTACTTTTTCATTCAGCAGCGGCATATTAATGATGGTAAGAAGTACTGATGAATAACTTCAAACATGAAGGTTAACCACATAACCTGGGCATAACCGGTTTCTTACATGATGGGCTTCGCCCCAGCAGCAAACTGAACGAATGGCTGAGGAGGGAAAGTATGAAATTTTATACAATCAAGTTACCGAAGTTTTTAGGTGGCATTATCAGGGCAATGCTTGGGTCGATGAAGAAGGATTAATGAAAAGCGGATATGAGGTTTTGAAACTATAAAAAAAGCACCGCCATAGCGGTGCTTTTTTTATATGTTCCCTTATGGGAATCAAAAGCAGAACTTTTGATTATACACGCTCAACTTTACCGGACTTCAAAGCGCGAGCAGATACATATACGCGTTTTGGTTTGCCGTCTACTAAGATGCGTACTTTTTGAAGGTTAGCACCCCAAGTACGTTTTGAAGCGTTCATTGCGTGAGAACGTGAGTTTCCAGAACGTGTTTTTCTACCAGTGATTACGCATTTACGTGCCATCGTATTCCCTCCTAACTGCAAAAAACCTTACCAATTCAAACATTAATAGTCTTGTTTGTCATGAGATACTTTAATAATTTATCACAACTCCTTTCTGAATGCAATAGTTCTTGCTTTTGCTTTCAAGAATTTTTCCTTGACATACATGAATATTTCATGCTGAATAATACTATAGGGTAAGAGGTCCTTAAAGCTGTGCCGCAGAATAACTTTTAAAAATCGCCTGTATATAGTAAAATAGCTTTAGCCTATGCGAACAATTCCAAAGGGGGAACCATCATGTCCATCGAGATGAAAACAAAGTACGGACACATTGACATATCCAATGAAGTCATTGCAACGGTTGCTGGCGGTGCAGCCATTGACTGTTATGGCATTGTCGGAATGGCATCCAAAAACCAGATCAAAGACGGCATCACTGAAATTCTTAGAAAAGAAAACTTCAGCCGGGGCGTTATTGTCCGCCAGGAAGAAGATCACATCAACATTGATATGTACATTATCGTCAGCTACGGAACGAAAATCTCTGAAGTGGCACATAATGTTCAAACGAAAGTGAAGTACACACTGGATAAAACAGTCGGACTAGCTGTTGATTCAGTCAATATTTTTGTTCAGAGTGTTCGTGTAACGAACCCGTAGTAAGGAGGAAAAAGTCCGTGTCAATTACAACTTTAGATGGAAAACGTTTTGCGGAAATGATCTTGCAGGGGGCAGGCCACCTGTCAAACAATGCAGATTATGTAGATGCGCTGAACGTTTTTCCGGTTCCGGACGGAGATACCGGGACGAATATGAACCTTTCCATGACATCTGGAGCGAAAGAGGTTCAAAATCATGTATCTGAGCATATCGGCAAAGTCGGTCAGGCACTGTCAAAAGGCCTGCTTATGGGAGCCCGCGGAAATTCCGGGGTTATTCTTTCCCAGCTGTTCAGAGGATTCTCAAAAGCAATTGAATCAAAAAGCACGATTTCTGCAGCTGAATTTGCAGCTGCTCTTCAAGCTGGCGTCAACACAGCTTATAAAGCGGTCATGAAGCCCGTTGAAGGAACAATTTTAACTGTAGCAAAAGATTCAGCCAAAAAAGCTGTTGATACAATAGAGGCAAAGCCGGAGATCAGCATCGATCAATTGATGGAAGCTGTATTTGCGGAATCTAAGGCATCACTGAAAAGAACCCCTGACCTGCTTCCTGTCCTAAAAGAGGTAGGAGTTGTCGACAGTGGCGGACAAGGTCTTGTGTTTGTTTATGAAGGATTTCTTGCCGTATTAAAAGGTGAGAAAGTGTCTTCTGCCAAAGTTGCAGCGTCCATGACGGACCTTGTGAGCGCAGAGCACCACAAAAGCGTTGCATCCCACATCAATACAGAAGATATTGAATTTGGATACTGCACGGAATTTATGGTGCGCTTTGAGGATGATAAAGAGCCATTCAAAGAAGATGCGTTCAGACAGGATCTGAGTGAACATGGTGATTCCCTTCTGGTAATTGCAGATGATGAAATTGTAAAAGTACATATTCACGCAGAGTATCCTGGAAAAGTTCTGACATATGCACAGACCTACGGCAGCCTGATCAATATGAAGATTGAGAATATGCGCCAGCAGCATACTAGTCTGCTTGACAGCGGGGATGCACCATCAAAGCCTGCTGAAAAGAAAGAAAAACAGCCTTACGGTATTGTGACTGTCACAATGGGCAAAGGAATTGCCGAGCTGTTCCGCAGCATCGGATCACACTCTGTCATTGAAGGCGGACAGACGATGAACCCGAGCACAGAGGACATTGTCCAGGCCATTAAAGATGTGAATGCTGAAACAGTGATCATTCTGCCGAATAACTCCAATATCGTGATGGCTGCACAGCAGGCTGCGTCTGTTGTGGATGATAACGTCATCGTGATTCCGTCTAAAACCGTTCCTCAGGGAATGGCAGCACTGCTTGCCTTTAACCCGTCAGCAGCAGCTGAGGAGAATGAAGAAGTCATGAAAGAAGCGCTTGGAACGGTTAAGACAGGTCAGATCACGTACGCAGTCCGCGATACGAATATTGACGGCCTTGATATTGAAAAGGGCGATTTCATGGGTATTGCAAACGGCAAGATTGTGACAAAAGACCGTAATCAGCTGGCATCTGCCAAAAAACTTCTTGATTCCATGATGACAGAAGACGACGAAATATTGACTGTCCTTCAGGGCGTTGATGCAGCCGATGATGAAATGCAGGAACTTGTTTCCTATATCGAAAGTAAATTTGAAGATGTGGAAGTAGAAGTCCATAAAGGGGAGCAGCCTCTTTATTCCTACATTTTTTCAATCGAATAAGCAGGAAAGAATAGAAGGGCGATCCCCTTCTATTTCTTATGTCCAAATTCGGGTTGCAATTTTGGTGATGATTCCGTTTTCTTAAGCTGTGTTTATCTGATAAACTATGAAGGAAACACACAGCAAGCATGAGACAACAGGCTATGCATGTTCAGGGGGGAGCATATGAAATACAGAAGTGTTTTTGATATAATCGGACCGATTATGATTGGTCCTTCAAGTTCCCATACAGCAGGGGCTGCAAGAATCGGGAGAGTAGCAAGAAGCTTATTTGGAAGAGAACCTAAATGGGCAGCCATTTCATTCTATGGGTCATTTGCAAAAACCTATAAGGGCCATGGAACGGATGTAGCCATCATCGGCGGCCTGCTTGATTTTGACACATTTGATGAGCGGATTAAAACGTCGCTTGACATTGCATCTGATAAAGGGATGAAAGTGACATTTACCGAAGAAGAAGCGATTACAGATCATCCAAATACAGCCCGTGTGATTATTGGAGATGACCACGGCCAGCTTGAGCTTGTCGGCATTTCCATCGGCGGAGGGAAGATTGAAATTACAGAGCTGAACGGTTTTGAGCTGAAGCTCTCAGGCAACCATCCTGCCATTCTTGTGGTTCATAATGACCGTTTTGGTGCGATTGCAGCTGTAGCGAATGTGCTTGCAAAATACGCGATTAATATCGGACATATGAATGTTGCCCGCAAGGAAAAAGGGAAGCTTGCGCTAATGACCATTGAAGTTGACCAGAATATTGACAAATCAGTGCTTGATGAGCTGAAAACACTGCCGAATATTCTTCAGGTGACAAAAATAGCAGATTAACCGTGATGCGATTGGGGGTAAAAAAATGTTTCGCAATGTAGCAGAACTAGTCGAACTTGCAGAAAGCAAAGGCGTTAAAATAGCGGAAATTATGATTCAGCAGGAAATGGAGATGACCGGAAGATCCCGGGAGCAGATCCTTCAAATGATGGACCAGAACTTGACGGTCATGGAACAGGCGGTTGAAAAGGGGCTCGCAGGAGTCAAATCCCATTCAGGACTTACGGGCGGCGATGCTGTTCTAATGAAGGCATACATCGAGAAAGGAAATTTTCTCTCAGGGGAATACATTCTTGATGCTGTCAGCAAGGCGGTCGCAACGAACGAGGTCAATGCAGCAATGGGAACGATATGCGCCACGCCTACAGCAGGATCTGCCGGTGTTGTTCCGGGGACTCTTTTTGCTGTAAAAAATAAATTAAACCCGAGCAGGCAGGAAATGATTGAATTCCTGTTTACATCAGGTGCTTTTGGATTCGTTGTGGCAAACAATGCATCCATTTCAGGTGCAGCAGGAGGATGCCAGGCAGAGGTTGGCTCAGCTTCAGGCATGGCCGCTGCTGCGATAACTGAGCTCGCCGGAGGGACTCCAAGCCAGGCTGCAGAAGCAATGGCTATTACCCTCAAAAATATGCTCGGGCTTGTGTGTGATCCTGTTGCGGGACTGGTTGAAGTCCCTTGCGTAAAACGAAATGCAATGGGTGCTGCCAATGCCATGATTGCCGCCGATATGGCGCTTGCAGGCATTACAAGCCGTATACCTTGCGATGAAGTCATCGACGCGATGTTCAGAATCGGACAATCCATGCCGACAGCTCTTAAAGAAACTGCACAGGGAGGTCTTGCCGCTACGCCGACAGGACGGGAGCTTGAAGCAAAAATCTTTGGGATATCACTTGATGAACGCAGTTAATCCGCTGCTGCAGCCTGTCAGTGCAGTCAAAGGAGTAGGTCCTGAATCTGCAGAGGTTCTGGGCAGCATGGGCATTCTGACGGTCATGGATCTAATTGAATATTTGCCATATCGTTATGAAGATTATCGCCTGAAAGACTTAGCGGACGTACAGCATGATGAGCGGGTGACAGTCGAAGGGAAGGTTCACAGCGAACCTTCTCTTGCCTTTTTCAGCAAAAAGAAATCACGGCTTACTGTAAGAATTCTAGTCGGAAATTACCTGATCAGCGCTGTCTTTTTTAACCAGCCTTATTATAAAAAGAAGCTTGAACTCGGTTCTGTCGTCACGGTTACAGGAAAATGGGACAAACACCGCCAGACGATTACGGCCAACCAAATCGTCTTTGGCCCTCATGCAAAAGAACATGAGATCGAGCCGGTTTACTCCGTGAAAGAAAATATAACGGTAAAAACCATGAGGAAACTGATTAATCACGCCCTCACCCAATACGGCCCGGAGATTCGCAATGTCATTCCTGAACAGCTGATGGAGGCATACAGGCTTCCCGCAAAAAAAGAAGCCATCCTGACCATGCATCACCCTCTTAAACATGAAGATCTGAAACATGCAAGGCGGTATTTTGTGTATGAAGAGTTTCTCTTGTTTCAGCTGAAAATGCAGGCTCTGAGAAAATTTCAGCGTGAACAGTCAAAGGGAGTTTCCCACGAAATTCACAGGGAAAGACTGGAAGAATTTATCGGGTCTCTTCCGTTTCCTTTGACGAATGCACAGGAGCGGGTAATCGGCGAAATTCTGACGGATATGAAATCTGCTTACAGAATGAACCGTCTTCTCCAGGGAGATGTAGGTTCAGGCAAAACCGTCGTTGCGGCGATTGCGATGTATGCTGCCTATTTATCCGGCTATCAGGCAGCCCTCATGGTTCCGACCGAGATTCTTGCCGAACAGCATGCCGAATCATTAACCGCGATTTTTGCAGGCTTCCCCGTTACGGCAGCCCTTCTTACAAGCTCTGTAAAAGGTAAAAAAAGACGGGAATTGCTTGCACGGGTGGAGTCAGGAGAAATACAGTTTCTTGTAGGTACGCACGCTCTGATCCAGGAGGATGTTCACTTTTCAAAGCTTGGTCTTGTGATAACAGATGAACAGCACCGGTTTGGGGTCGGCCAGCGGAAGGTGCTCCGCGAAAAAGGCGAAAATCCGGACGTGCTCTTTATGACGGCCACACCGATTCCAAGGACGCTGGCGATTACGGCCTTTGGCGAAATGGATGTATCTGTCATTGATGAACTTCCTGCAGGACGTAAAAAAATTGAAACTTACTGGGTCAAGCATGAGATGCTTGACCGTATCCTTAAGTTTATTGATAAAGAGCTCATGGAAGGCAGGCAAGCTTATGTAATCTGTCCGCTTATTGAAGAATCGGATAAGCTTGATGTGCAGAATGCCATAGATGTCCATAGCACACTTGTACACTATTACGGAGACAGGTGGAAGCTAGGGCTTATGCACGGAAGACTTTCAAGTGCAGAAAAAGATGAAGTGATGAGAGAATTCAGTGAGAATGCGGTTCAAATTCTCGTCTCCACAACAGTAGTTGAAGTTGGCGTAAACGTGCCAAATGCAACCGTGATGGTCATTTATGATGCAGAACGTTTTGGCCTGTCCCAGCTTCACCAGCTGAGAGGCCGGGTTGGCCGCGGAAGCGCCCAGTCCTATTGCATCCTGCTAGCAGATCCGAAATCTGAAACCGGCAAAGAAAGAATGCGGGTCATGACAGAAACAGCGGACGGCTTTGAACTGTCTGAAAAGGACCTTGAACTGAGAGGCCCCGGCGACTTTTTCGGAAGAAAACAAAGCGGAATGCCGGAATTTAAAGTGGCGGACATGGTCCATGATTACAGGGCTTTAGAAACGGCGAGAAACGATGCGGCTAAGCTTGTGCAGTCAGAAGCCTTCTGGAAATCTGATGACTACAGGGAGCTTCGTGACTATGTATACGCATCAGGCATCATAAGCGGCGGAAAATTAGATTAAGAGATTTTGAGACAGAAGCAGATTGCAATCAGTCCTTGCAATCTGCTTTATTTGCTTATATACTACTATTAGTACCTAGTCTTAAGAGTGCGGACGGTGTTAGTGCAATGAGAAAATCCAAAAAAGAACGGCAGTCTCTGCTGAAGCAGACAATAAATGACACACCCTTTATTACCGACGAGGAACTGGCTGATAAATTCCAGGTCAGTATCCAGACGGTCAGGCTTGACCGCCTTGAACTCTCCATTCCTGAGCTAAGAGAACGGATAAAGCATGTGGCAGTAAAGCAGCTCGATGATGAAGTGAAATCTCTGCCCTTAGAAGAAGTGATCGGGGAGATTATTGATCTAGAGCTTGATTCTTCTGCGATATCGATTTTCGAAGTGAAAAAAGAGCATGTTTTCAGCCGCAATCAGATTGCCCGCGGGCATCACTTATTCGCCCAGGCCAATTCGCTTGCAGTGGCGGTCATTGATGACGAGCTTGCTCTTACAGCAAAGGCAAATATCCGTTTCACAAGGCAAGTAAAGGAAAAAGAAAGAGTTGTCGCAAAGGCAAAAGTCATCCATACAGATGAAGAAAAAGGCAGAACGACGGTAGAAGTCACAAGCTATGTAGGCAGTGAGCTTGTCTTTTCAGGAGAATTTGACATGTACCGTTCAAAAACAACAAAAAAGGCAGGTTTCAGCAATGAAGATCGCAATTGATGCAATGGGAGGAGACAACGCTCCTAAAGCAATCGTAGAAGGCGCAATGAAAGCTGTCACACTTTTCAGCGATATTGAAATAACACTTTACGGCAAAGAGCCTTTAATAAAAGAATATCTGACAAATCAAGAACGAATTTCGATCGTACATACAGATACGGTAATCGAAGCAACGGATGAGCCTGTAAGAGCCGTCCGCAGAAAGAAAGATGCCTCAATGGTGCTGATGGCGAACGCGGTCAAAGAAGGGGAGGCGGATGCATGCATTTCCGCCGGAAACACCGGCGCTCTAATGACTGCCGGGCTCTTCGTTGTAGGACGGATTGAGGGGATTGAAAGGCCTGCACTTGCTCCGACGCTGCCAACCATTGAAGGAAACGGGTTTTTAATGCTTGATGTCGGTGCCAACGCTGATGCCAAACCTGAGCAGCTTTTGCAATATGCCATGATGGGTTCCATTTATGCAAACAAAGTAAGAGGAATTGAAAAGCCGCGTGTCGGCCTGCTGAATGTCGGCACGGAAGAAAAGAAAGGAAATGAGTTAACGAAAGCAGCATACCAGCTGCTGAAAGGCTCAGATCTGCATTTCATCGGCAATGTGGAGGCAAGGGATTTGCTTGACGGCATCGCGGATGTTGTAGTCACAGACGGTTTCACCGGAAATGTTGCCCTTAAAACCATTGAGGGGACGGCACTTTCTGTGTTCAAAATGCTGAAAACAGCTCTGACAAGCAATCTTCAGTCAAAGCTTGCCGCAGCTGTTCTGAAACCAAAGCTTAAAGTCATTAAAGGGAAATTGGATTATTCCGAATATGGCGGTGCGGGGCTGTTCGGTTTAAAAGCGCCGGTCATCAAAGCACACGGCTCATCAGATCCGAACGCCGTCTATAACGCCATCCGCCAGGCGCGGGAAATGGTCAGCAATGAAGTAACAGGCACGATTAGACGTTCAGTTGAGAAATCGGCCGATAACTAAATGCATGAGGGGAGATTATCATGAGTAAATTGGCGTTTATTTTTCCCGGTCAGGGTTCGCAGTCAGTCGGTATGGGGAAAGATGTGCATGATCAGTCAGAAACGGCACGGTCCATTTTTGAAGCGGCAGATGAAAAACTCGGCATGAAACTTTCAGAGATTATGTTTGAAGGGCCGCAGGAAACACTGACACTCACTTACAATGCTCAGCCGGCACTTCTGACGGCAAGTACAGCGATTCTCTCGAAATTCAGAGAAAACGGTATTTCGCCTGATTATGCAGCCGGGCACAGTCTCGGAGAGTATTCAGCTTTGGTTGCAAGCGGCGTGCTGTCCTTTGAGGATGCCGTTTACGCTGTAAGAAAGCGCGGAGAGTATATGAATGAAGCCGTGCCTGCAGGCATAGGAGCTATGGCTGCAATCATGGGCATGGATGCGGATGCATTGAAAAGCGTAACAGAAGAGGTAACAGCATCAGGATTTTCTGTCCAGCTTGCGAATTTAAACTGCCCGGGCCAGATTGTGATCTCCGGGACAGCAGAAGGCGTTGAAAAGGCATCGGCACTTGCAAAAGAAAAAGGTGCCAAACGCGCTATTGCGCTTGATGTAAGCGGTCCGTTTCATTCGGAACTGATGAAGCCTGCTGCTGAAAAATTTGCAGCGGTCCTGGAGGAACTTGAGGTAAACGATGCGGCCATTCCTGCTGTTGCCAATGTAACCGCCAAGCCTGTTGCAGATAAAAATGAGATTAAGCGTTTATTAGTTGAACAATTATATTCACCTGTAAGATGGGAAGAATCAGTGAGAGAAATGATTGATCAGGGTGTAACAGTATTTGTTGAAATCGGCCCTGGAAAGGTTCTTTCCGGACTTGTGAAAAAAATTGACCGGAGTGCAGAAGTGATAGCTGTTTCAGATATGGCATCATTTGAAGCAGCTGTTCAAAAACTGAAGGAGGTTCAGTTATGACAGAGAGTAAAACAGCGCTCGTTACCGGTGCATCAAGAGGCATCGGCCGGGCCATCGCACTTGAACTTGCACGGAATGGGATAAATGTAGCGGTCAACTATGCCGGAAGCGAAGCTAAGGCAAATGAGGTCGTTGACGAAATTAAAGCTCTTGGAAGAGAAGCGTTTGCTGTACAGGCAGATGTCAGTGACAGTGAATCAGTATCAGCGATGGTAAAAGAAACGGTTGAGCGTTTCGGCAGACTGGATATTTTAATCAATAATGCCGGCATCACAAAAGATAACCTTCTGATGAGAATGAAAGACTCCGAGTGGGATGATGTCATCAACATTAATCTAAAAGGGGTTTTCCTCACAACAAAAGCCGTTACCCGTCAAATGATGAAACAGCGTTACGGCAGAATCATCAACATCGCTTCAATTGTCGGCGTCAGCGGAAATCCGGGTCAGGCAAACTACGTAGCAGCAAAAGCTGGTGTAATCGGTCTTACAAAAACGGCTGCTAAAGAGCTGTCATCACGAAATATTACTGTGAATGCGATTGCTCCCGGGTTTATTACGACTGATATGACGGATAAACTGACAGAAGATGTGAAAAATGAAATGCTGAAACAGATCCCTCTTGCAAGATTCGGCGAAGCTTCAGACATCGCGCACACTGCCGTGTTTCTTGCTTCTGAAAAAAGCAGCTACATTACGGGGCAGACCATTCATGTAGACGGCGGCATGGTCATGTAAAAAAACATGTTCCACATGCTCTGCAATCATTGATTTCGGCTAGTTTTTTAAAAGGATATACACTATAATACTTTGAGGGGAGGTGAAATGTTATGGCAGAAGTACTTGAACGCGTAACGAAAATTATCGTTGACCGTCTTGGTGTTGATGAAGCAGAAGTGAAAATGGAAGCTTCTTTCAAGGACGATCTTGGCGCTGATTCCCTTGATGTTGTAGAACTTGTTATGGAACTTGAAGATGAGTTCGACATGGAAATTTCTGATGAAGATGCAGAAAAGATTGCAACGGTGGGCGACGCTGTGAACTACATACAAAGTCAACAGTAATGTTGCAAATAAAGCCCCGTTATAAGGCGGGGCTTTATCCCTTTTGAAAGATTACGTTAGATGCTGTTGTTTAAGTGATGGAGGTTATTATGCCGAAGATGAATTACAGAGAGAGAAGATCGTTTGTCAAAAAAGCAGAATTCAAACAATTTCAGGAGCAAATTGGCCATACGTTTCAAAATGAAAAATTATTGTACCAAGCCTTCACACATTCATCCTATGTGAATGAGCATCGCAAAAAGCCGTATGAAGACAATGAACGGCTGGAGTTTTTAGGAGACGCTGTACTTGAACTGACGATTTCCCAGTTCCTATTCAAGAAATATCCGACAATGAGCGAAGGAGACCTCACAAAGGTCAGAGCTGCAATCGTCTGTGAACCGTCCCTTGTCGCGTTTGCAAACGAGCTTTCATTCGGTAAGCTGGTGCTTCTTGGAAAAGGGGAAGAAATGACAGGCGGAAGAGCAAGACCTGCACTTCTTGCAGATGTTTTTGAAGCCTTTATCGGTGCACTGTATCTGGATTCAGGCCTTGAACCTGTGGTCCATTTCCTCGAAAAATGCGTTTTCCCTAAAATAAATGATGGTGCTTTTTCTCATGTGATGGATTTTAAAAGCCAGCTGCAGGAATTTGTCCAGCGGGACAGCAAAGGATCCCTTGAGTACAAAATTCTTCAGGAAAAAGGACCTGCCCACAACAGAGAGTTCGTTGCAACGGTTTCGTTAAACGGCGAGATCCTCGGAACAGGCAGCGGAAAATCAAAAAAAGCGGCCGAGCAGCACGCGGCACAGGAAGCCTTAACAAAACTGAAGCCGCTTTAATGGATAAACCCCCGAATACAAGGGGGTTCTCTTTATGTACAGCGATTTTCTGCCGGGCAAGTCCTTTTGCATATGTTTTTAAACCTGCCGGGCAGAAATTATGATAGAATATGGATGATTTTATAGAATAGTAGGGAGGATCCATAATGTTCCTCAAACGTTTGGATATTGTAGGATTTAAGTCATTCGCTGAACGTGTGAATGTCGATTTTGTAAAAGGTGTTACAGCTGTTGTCGGACCAAACGGCAGCGGGAAAAGCAATATCACGGATGCCATCAGATGGGTGCTTGGAGAACAGTCGGCCAAATCTCTCCGCGGAACGAAAATGGAAGATATCATTTTTGCCGGAAGCGACTCAAGAAAAGGCGTCAACATGGCGGAAGTCACACTGACTCTTGATAACGGGGATCAGTTTTTGCCGATCGACTATCACGAGGTTTCTGTTACGAGAAGAGTGTACAGATCCGGTGAAAGTGAGTTTTCAATAAACAATCAGACTTGCCGTCTGAAGGATATTGTCGACCTTTTTATGGATTCCGGGCTCGGAAAAGAAGCTTTTTCAATCATAAGCCAGGGAAAAGTAGAAGAAATTTTAAGCAGCAAAGCAGAAGAGCGCCGCAGCATCTTTGAAGAAGCAGCAGGCGTACTTAAATATAAAACGAGAAAGAAAAAAGCCGAATACAAATTGGCTGAAACGCAGGAAAACCTGAACCGCGTCCAGGATATTCTCCATGAGCTTGAAGGACAGGTAGAGCCTCTTAAAATCCAGGCTTCTATCGCGAAAGACTATTTGGAGAAAAAAGAGGAACTCGAGCAGTTTGAAGTAGCTTTGACCGTCTATGAAATTGAGGAACTTCATCAAAAATGGGAAGCTCTTTCAAAAGCAGTAGAAGACGGGAAATTGAAAGAAAGCAGTCTCTATGCCGCTGTTCAGAAAAAAGAAGCGGATATTGAACAGGTGAGAGACCGGACTCACGCGCTTGATGAATCCATCAATGATCTTCAGCAGGTGCTCCTTCTTGCAAGTGAAGACCTTGAAAAGCTGGAAGGCAGAAAAGAAGTTCTCAAAGAACGGAAAAAAAATGCAAGCCAGAACAAATCCCAGCTCCAGCATGCGGTAAAAGAAGCATCAGAACGCATCCATGCGCTCGAAAAGGAAAAAGAAGAACAGTCGCGAACACTTAAAGCTCTGCAGTCTGAAGTGGCAGACCTTAAAGAACAGCTTCAGCAGAAACAGTCTCTTCTGTCCTCCTTTGATCAGAACATGGAAGAAAAGATTGAATCGCTTAAAAGCGAATACTTTGATCTATTAAATGCAGAAGCCCAGGCGAAAAATGAAATCACATACATAAATGAGCAGATTGAGCAGCAGGCAAGAAAGACCGGCCGCCTGAAAGAAGCCAATCAAAAGTATTTGAGCGAGAGAAGCGAAACGGAAGAGAAAAAACGAAAGCTTGAGGCGAGACTTTCCCTTCTTGAAGCAGACCTGGATGAGCAAATTAAGACGTTCAGAACCGCCCAGACAAGCCTTGAGCATAAAAAAGCAGCCTACCAAAAGAGGGAAACAGCTCTTTACCAGGCTTATCAATATCTGCAGCAGACGAAATCGCGCAAGGAAATGCTCGAATCGATGCAGGAAGATTATGCAGGGTTCTTCCAGGGAGTAAAGGAGATCCTGAAACGCAGGAATGACCTTGAAGGAATTCACGGGGCCATTGCGGAGCTTATCTCAACGGATAAACTCTATGAAACGGCCATTGAAATTGCTCTCGGCGGGGCAGCCCAGCATGTTGTCGTAGAGAACGAACAGGCGGCAAGAACCGCTATCGCGTACTTAAAGAAGCATGCATTTGGACGGGCAACATTTCTTCCGCTCACTGTTATGAAGGAAAGGACCGTATCTGCTCAGGATCTGCAGACACTGCGCAGCCATCCGGCATTTAAAGGGATTGCCTCTGATTTGACTGAGTATGATCCTGTTTACCGGAAAGCTGTTTTAAATCTCCTTGGAACGGTCATTGTGACAGAAGATCTCAAGGGGGCAAATGAACTGGCGCGTCTTTTAAACTACCGTTTCAGGTTTGTGACCCTCGGCGGAGATGTTGTTAATCCTGGCGGATCGATGACAGGCGGCGCAGTAAAGCAAAAGAACAATTCTCTTCTCAGCAGAAGCCGCGAACTGGAAACGATCGACAAACAGTTCAGCGAAATGTCCGATAAGACAAATCAGCTTGAACAAGAGGTCAAATCACTGAAATTGTCGATCTCAGAGGGTGAAAAGAGCCTTGAATCTCTCAGGGAAAAAGGAGAACAGCTCCGTATGGATACAGGGGCTGTCAGGTCAGACCTGAAAGAACTTGAAATGATGGAGAAGAATGTGAACAGCCATCTTTCTCTTTATGATGCCGAAAAAGAATCATATCAGGAAGAAAAGGCCAGAATGGTAAAGCGCAAAGAAGAACTGACCGAGAGACTTGAAAAGGATGACAGCAAAAAAAGAGAGCTCGATCAGCTTATTGCTGAATTGAGCGCTAAAAAATCCAGTCAGCAAATGTCCAAGGAAGAAGTTCAGTCAGACATAACAGACGTAAAGGTCGTACTTGCCGGCAAAAAACAGGCGCTTGAAAATCAGCGCGGCCTTGCTGAACGGACAGAGCATGAATGGCTCGCGCAGCAGAAAAAATACCGCGAGGCAAAGGAAGACTTGGAATTTCTTCAGGATGAAATGAATTCTGATTTCTCCGGGGAAGAAAAACTCGAGCAAACAGCACAAGAGAAGCGGGAAGATAAAAATAAAACGATTGAACTGATCTCTGTGAGAAGAAGTCAGCGCCTGAAGCTTCAGGATCAGCTTGAAACAGCAGAAAAAGAAGTTAAAGAACTGAACAGGCAGTACAAACAGCTTTCAGAGCTGCAGAAGGATGAGGAAGTTAAGCTGAACCGTTACGATGTGGAGCTTGATAACAGGCTCAATCATCTTCGCGAAGAGTATCTTCTTTCGTTTGAAGCGGCAAAAGAAAAGTATGAGCTTCAGACAGATGCTGCAGAAGCGAGAAAACGAGTGAAGCTTATCAAGCTTGCGATTGAAGAACTGGGCACTGTCAACCTTGGCGCCATCGATGAATACGAGAGAGTGTCCGAACGCTATCATTTCCTGACAGACCAGCGCAACGATCTTCAGGAGGCCAAAGATACACTCCATCAGGTAATCGGTGAGATGGATGAAGAAATGAAGAAGAGATTCCACACGACCTTTACTCAAATCAGGTCACACTTTGAATCTGTTTTTCAGGCACTTTTTGGAGGGGGCCGGGCGGAGCTCAGGCTCACAAATCCGGACGATCTGCTGAACACCGGTGTGGATATTGTCGCTCAGCCTCCCGGCAAAAAGCTGCAGAACCTGGGCCTTCTGTCTGGCGGAGAGCGGGCTCTTACAGCCATCGCCCTTCTGTTCTCCATTTTAAAAGTGAGGCCGGTTCCATTCTGTGTGCTCGATGAAGTCGAAGCGGCCCTTGATGAGGCCAATGTGCACAGATTTTCGCAGTATCTTAAAAAATTCAGCCAGGATACACAGTTTATTGTTATTACACACAGAAAAGGCACTATGGAAGATGCAGATGTACTCTACGGCGTAACGATGCAGGAATCAGGCGTATCCAAGATGGTTTCAGTCCGCCTGGAGGAAACGAAAGAATTTGCCGAATCAAGATGAGAGGATGAAGCTTAAGTGAGTTTCTTTAAAAAGTTAAAAGATAAATTTACACAGCAGCAGGAGCCTGATGCTTCACCGGAAAAGTATAAAGAGGGGCTTGCGAAAACGAGAGTATCATTTTCTGAACGCGTCAATAATCTCGTTGCCCGCTACCGCAAAGTAGATGAAGAGTTTTTTGAAGAGCTTGAGGAAGTACTGATTGGCGCGGATGTAGGCGTAGCAACAGTGATGGACCTGATAGATGAGCTGAAGATGGAAGTAAAGCGGCGGAATATTCAGGACTCAAAAGATGTAAGATCAGTGATTTCCGAGAAGCTTGTTGAGATTTATGAAGGAGAAGATGAAGAGTCTCCAAAGCTTAACATTCGGGAAGGGCGCCTAAATGTGATTCTTTTTGTCGGCGTAAACGGAGTCGGCAAAACAACATCCATCGGCAAGCTTGCCCACAGGCTGAAGCAGGAAGGCAAATCAGTCCTCCTTGCAGCAGGAGATACTTTCCGTGCAGGCGCAATTGAGCAGCTGGAAGTCTGGGGAGAGCGTGCGGGAGTGGATGTAATTAAGCAGTCCGCAGGCTCAGACCCTGCAGCCGTCATGTTTGATGCAGTTCAGGCAGCAAAAGCAAGAAAAACGGACGTGCTGATCTGCGATACAGCAGGACGCCTGCAAAACAAGGTCAATCTCATGAACGAACTCGAAAAGGTAAAACGGGTCATCGAGCGCGAAATCCCGGGTGCTCCGCATGAGGTCCTTCTGGCTCTCGACGCGACCACGGGCCAGAACGCCATGGTGCAGGCAAAGCAGTTTTCCCAGGCGACAAATGTCACAGGCATCGTGCTTACAAAGCTTGACGGAACGGCAAAAGGCGGCATCGTCCTCGCCATCCGCAATGAACTGAGCATCCCTGTAAAACTTGTCGGCTTAGGCGAAAAAATGGACGACCTCCAGGAATTTGACGCAGAACAGTACGTCTACGGCTTGTTTGCGGATCTTGTAGAAGAAGCATAGGATAAATGAAAGCCGTTCCCTTTGTGAAAGAGGGGCGGTTTTTTTATGGAACAATGAAGATGACTGTTTTGGAAGGAAACTGGGAAATTTCAAGTTAACAGGGGATTTTGGCAAGTAAAGTGGCTGGTTTTTCAAGTGAAAAAGGAAGTTATTCAAGTATTCATTAAATAATGGCAAATAAATAAGAGTTTAGCGAACTAGGACGAAGCTGCAGAGCTGCACAGGTTGAATCAGATGCCCAAAAGCAAGTAGAGGGACAATAATTGGCAGGAATGCCGTATTCCTCACTTCTAAATTAGGAGGTAGCCGGGAAATTTCAAGTAAACACGGGATTTAAGCAAGTAATGGATCTGGATTTTCAAGTAAAGTAAGAAGAAATTCAAGTGTTTCTTCTAAAATGGCAAGTAAAATAAAATTCCGGTGCTCAGTTTAGAGACATGTTGGGGCGATTCAAGCTTTTCGCATTGTCCAGCTCCATCAGCCAGCTCCTCCGCCAGAACAAAATCCCCCAAAAAGTCAAACCCGGACTTTTCGGGGGATTTCTTTTTTGTCTGTCGGAGCTAAACGGCTGATTCCGCTTTTCTGGCAGTCAAGAAAAAAACTTGACATACATGTGACGAAAATGTAAACTAATGCTTGTAAAGGCAATTCCCTTAACAAAGGAGAGAAGCTTAGTGATGCTTGAAAAGACAACGAGAGTGAATTACTTGTTTGATTTTTATCAATCGTTGTTAACACCAAAGCAAAAGAGCTATATGTCGCTTTATTATCTGGATGATTACTCCTTGGGTGAAATTGCTGAAGAGTATGACATCAGCCGCCAGGCCGTCTATGATAATATTAAACGGACTGAGGCGATGCTCGAACAATATGAAGAAAAATTATTGCTTTTTGAAAAATTTCAAAAGCGGCAGCAGCTGATACAACAGCTGAAAACAGCAGTGGCGGATCTGGACGGGAACGGACAGGTTTTATCGCTTGTTGAATCGCTTGAGAAATTAGATTAGGAGGCGGCATGTATGGCATTTGAAGGATTAGCCGACCGACTGCAGAATACAATCGCAAAAATCCGCGGCAAAGGCAAAGTGTCGGAGTCTGATGTTAAAGAAATGATGCGCGAAGTGCGTCTTGCATTGCTTGAAGCGGACGTTAACTTCAAAGTCGTAAAAGATTTTGTTAAAAAAGTAAGCGAACGGTCTGTCGGGCAGGAAGTCATGACAAGCCTTACGCCCGGCCAGCAGGTCATTAAAGTTGTTAAAGAAGAACTGACTGCATTAATGGGCGGGGAGCAGAGCAAGATTGCTGTTGCTAACCGGCCGCCGACTGTCATTATGATGGTAGGTCTGCAGGGGGCAGGTAAAACGACGACAACCGGAAAGCTTGCCAACCTTCTGCGCAAAAAGCATAACCGCAAGCCATTGCTTGTTGCAGCGGATATTTACCGTCCTGCAGCAATCAAGCAGCTTGAAACGCTTGGGAAACAGCTGAGTATGCCTGTTTTCTCACTTGGGGATCAGGTAAGTCCTGTTGAGATTGCCAAACAGGCAATTGAACACGCCAAAAAAGAGCATCATGATTATGTTCTGATTGATACGGCGGGACGCCTGCACATTGACGAGACCTTAATGGACGAGCTTAAGCAGGTAAAAGAATTATCAAAACCTGATGAGATCTTCCTTGTGGTAGATGCCATGACAGGTCAGGATGCTGTCAATGTTGCCCAAAGCTTCAACGAGCAGCTTGGACTTACGGGTGTTGTTCTGACGAAGCTTGACGGCGATACGCGGGGCGGAGCGGCGCTTTCCATCCGTTCTGTCACTCAGACGCCAATCAAGTTTGTCGGTCTTGGAGAGAAGCTGGATGCGATCGAGGCATTTCATCCGGAGCGCATGGCTTCCCGTATTCTCGGTATGGGTGATGTGCTGACTCTTATTGAAAAGGCTCAGGCAAACGTAGATGAAACGAAAGCGAAAGAACTCGAGCAGAAAATGAGAACCGCTTCGTTTACATTTGACGATTTCCTTGAACAGCTTGGCCAGGTCCGCAGCATGGGACCGCTTGATGAGCTCCTCGGCATGCTTCCGGGAGCAAATAAAATCAAAGGCCTGAAAAATGCCCAAGTCGATGAAAAGCAGATCGGCTCTGTTGAGGCCATCATCCGTTCGATGACGAAGGAAGAAAAGCAGCATCCTGAAATCATCAACTCAGGCAGACGCAAGCGTATTGCCAAAGGAAGCGGGACAACCGTGCCTGAAGTAAACCGCCTGCTTAAGCAGTTTGAGGACATGAAAAAGATGATGAAGCAGATGACAAGCATGTCAAAAGGCAAGAAAAAAGGCGGAATGAAGTTTCCGTTCATGTAACAATTTTTAGGTGTTAAGAAAAAACACTTTACAAAGTGGTTTTTCACTGATATCATACTATCTTGTTGAAATATTTTCGGAGGTGCTATTTAAAATGGCAGTAAAAATTCGTTTAAAACGCATGGGAGCTAATAAATCTCCTTTCTATCGTATCGTAGTTGCAGACTCTCGTTCTCCTCGTGACGGACGTTTCATCGAAACAGTTGGAACGTACAACCCGGTTGCAAACCCTGCAATCGTTGAGATCAACGAAGAGCTTGCTCTTAAGTGGATGCAAAATGGTGCAAAACCATCTGACACAGTCCGCAACTTGTTCTCAAACCAAGGCATTATGGAAAAATTCCATAACGCTAAGCACAGCAAATAAGGGCTGCTACAATGATAGAGTTAATCGAGTCGATCGTTAAGCCGCTTGTTGACCATCCTGAAGATGTGTCTGTTGTAGAAAATGAACGTGAACATCAAATTGTCTACGAATTAACCTTACATCAAGATGATATCGGCAAGGTAATCGGAAAGCACGGACGGATAGCGAAAGCGATTCGGACTGTTGTTTATGCAGCAGGATCCAGCTCTAAAAAGAGAGTTCAGCTTGAAATTAATGATTAAGAAAAAAAGGGAGGATCAGCCTTCCTTTTTTTTGTACAATAAAAGAGAAGAATGGCTCAACAAAAGCTGACGGAGGAATGAAGATGGAGATCTTCCAGACGGTAACGGTCAAACAGATCCTGACAGCAGCAAGCAAAGAGCAGCTCATGAAAACATTCAAACAAACGAAACAGCAGCTTGAAAGGGAGATTGATCAGCTTTCCTTTCAATTAAAGAAAAAAGAAAAAACCATTCAGACAGAAGAGATGAGAAAACAGTATCAGCGCGAAATCTCAAGGAGGATGGACAAAATAAAAATAGCTGATTTTCAGCTGCAGCAGCTTGAAACTCTCCCGCTCGGAAGCGAAATGAAAGAAAAAGAAATGAACGCACTTGTCGATATTAACGTCGGCGACCGCTGGGATGAGCTTATGAAAGAAAGAACCATCGTGATAAAAGACGGCATTGTCGTCGAAATACGCTAGAGGTGAACATATGGCAGAGAAATGGTTTAATGTAGGAAAAATCGTCAATACTCATGGAGTAAAGGGAGAGGTCAGGGTACTCTCGACAACTGATTTCCCGGAAGAACGCTATAAGGCGGGAAATGTTCTCTACTTATTTAAAGAAGGTCAAACAGCGCCTGATGAGGTAACAGTCAAATCTCACCGGTTCCATAAAACGTTCAATTTGCTTACGTTTGAAGATCATCCCTCCATTAATGATGTCGAGAAATATAAAAATTCCGTCATCAAAGTGCCGGAAAGCCAGCTTGCAGATCTAGAAGAAGGCGAATATTATTTCCACGAGATTATCGGCTGCACCGTTTTAACGGATGAAGGTGCGGAAATAGGGACCGTTAAAGAAATTCTTGAAACAGGTGCAAATGATGTTTGGATCATCAAGCGGAAAGGAAAGAAGGATGCGCTGATCCCGTTTATTGATGATGTGGTTAAAGAAATTAATCCTGAAGAAAAGCGCATTGTGATTTCATTGATGGAAGGACTTATTGAAGAATGAAAATAGACTTTTTAACGCTTTTTCCTGAAATGTTCCACGGAGTCATAGGAAACTCCATTTTAAAAAAAGCGGAAGAAAAAGGCGCCGTCCAGTTTAATGTGACAAATTTCAGAGAGTACTCAGATCACAAGCATGCAACCGTTGATGATTATCCGTATGGCGGAGGTGCGGGCATGGTTTTAAAGCCGCAGCCGATTTTTGATGCGGTTGAAGCGATTAAACAGGAAAGCTCCGCCCCTAAAGTAATCCTTGTATGTCCGCAGGGTGAAACCTACTCCCAGAAGAAAGCAGAAGAGCTTGCAAAGGAAGATCATCTTGTCTTCATCTGCGGACATTATGAAGGCTATGACGAGCGGATAAGAGAACACCTTGTAACAGATGAAATCTCAATTGGAGATTTTATTCTGACGGGCGGGGAACTTGCTTCCATGGTGATCGCTGACAGTGTCGTCAGGCTTCTTCCTGACGTGCTTGGGAATGAAGACTCTCCAGTCCTTGATTCGTTCAGCACAGGCCTGCTTGAGCATCCTCACTACACGAGGCCTTCTGACTTCAGGGGACTGAAGGTGCCAGATGTGCTGATATCAGGCAATCATGCCAAAATTGAAGATTGGCGGGAAAAAGAATCCCTCCGAAGAACGTATGAGAGAAGACCGGATCTTCTTGAAACATACACTTTGTCAGATAAGCAGAAAAAGTGGATAGATGAATTTAAAAAACAATAATTGAAGTATTGCATGCGTCCGGGCAATATGATATGATGTTTCTTGTGATTTGGTTGCCTATAAAGGTTTTTTCCTTGATAGGTGCCGCGCACTAAAACGGTGTTCCGCTGCATGAAATGGTTTGTAATGAACATCTGTTGGAAGGAGTTGAAAACGATGCAAAAACTAATTGAAGATATCACTAAAGAACAATTAAGATCTGATCTTCCTGCGTTCCGTCCTGGAGACACTGTCCGTGTACACGTGAAAGTTGTTGAGGGAACTCGCGAGCGTATTCAGATTTTTGAAGGTGTTGTCATTAAGCGTCGTGGTGGCGGAATCAGCGAAACTTTCACAGTTCGCAAGATTTCTTACGGAGTAGGCGTTGAGCGTACATTCCCTGTTCACACACCGAAAATCGCACAGTTAGAAGTAATCCGTCGCGGTAAAGTACGCCGTGCGAAACTTTACTACCTGCGCGAACTACGCGGTAAAGCGGCTCGTATTAAAGAAATTCGATAATTGCACCAGAAAGGGCTTGTTTACTATGAACAAGCCCTTTTTTCATCATTAAAAAAATAATATGACTGCAAATAAAGCTGTCATCCTATACTATAAACAAACAAGCAGCCTACAATAAAGTGTATGAGAAGGTGAATTCAAAGCATGACTCGAAAAAAAAGCGAGTTGTTTGAATGGATTAAAGCACTTGCTATCGCCGTAATACTCGCAGCCGTTATCCGTTATTTCCTGTTTGCCCCGATTGTCGTTGACGGACTTTCCATGATGCCTACTCTTCATGATCAGGACCGGATGATCGTCAACAAAATCGGCTACAAAATTGGTGATCCAGAGCGGTTTGACATCGTTGTCTTTCACGCAACAGAAGAGAAGGATTACATCAAGAGAGTCATAGGACTTCCCGGTGACCGGATTGAATACAAAGATGATACACTTTATATTAATGGAAGGGCCTACGAAGAGCCTTACCTTGAAGAATACAAGAACACACTGATAGACGGACCGCTTACAGAGCCATTTACAGTGGAAAAGGTCCCTGAAGGACAGCTTTTTGTTATGGGCGATAACCGCCGCTACAGCAAAGACAGCCGACATATCGGACCGGTTTCAAAAGACGAGGTAATGGGTCAGACAAGCCTGATTTACTGGCCTCTGAACGATATCCGTTTTGTCAAGTAAGGAATAAGAGCAGGTGGTAAGAATGAACATACAATGGTTTCCCGGCCATATGGCCAAAGCAAGAAGACAGGTTACCGAAAAACTAAAATTAATCGATATTGTGTTTGAGCTTGTCGATGCAAGAATTCCGGTTTCATCAAGAAATCCGATGATTGATGAAATCATCTCGGCCAAACCACGGATTGTTCTGCTGAATAAAGCAGATATGGCAGATCCAAAAGCAACGCAGGAATGGCTTGCCTATTTTAAAGAGCAGGGCATTCACGCCCTCCCGATTGATGCCAAAACAGGGACAGGCATCAAGCAGATTGTCACGATGTCAAAAGAAGTGCTAAAGGAGAAGTTTGATAAACTCGCTGCAAAAGGCGTGAGGCCAAGAGCCATAAGAGCCCTGATCATCGGCATTCCGAATGTCGGAAAATCGACCCTCATCAACCGGCTGGCAAAAAAGAATATGGCTAAAACCGGAGACAGACCCGGTGTTACAACTGCACAGCAGTGGGTAAAAGTCGGAAAAGAACTGGAGCTGCTTGATACTCCGGGAATTCTCTGGCCTAAGTTTGAAGATCAGCTGGTGGGATTAAAGCTTGCAACGACGGGTGCGATTAAAGATGCCATTCTCAACTTGCAGGAAGTAGCTCTTTTTGCCCTCGAGTTTTTAAGCGCCCATTACCCGCACCGTCTTAAGGAAAGATTCGCCCTAGATGTGATCCCTGAAGACCGGATCGAGCTGTTTGATGCCGTCGCAAAGAAACGCGGATGCATGATGTCCGGAGGCTTTGTGGATTACGATAAAGCTGCAGAACTCATCGTCAGGGAAATACGTCAGGAAAAGCTTGGCAGGCTGAGCTTTGAAACAACTGAAGACATACACCAGGAAGACACGCTGCAATAGCGCGTCTTTATTTTGTTTGCCTGTTTAATGCTGCTTCAGAATGTATGATCATAAGACACCAGTGGACTGAAGCGGAAGGCACTTGACTCCTGCGGGATGAAGAGAACATGGGAGACCCCGCAAGCGAAGCGAGGAGGCTCCCGGGGCTCCCCGCGGAAAGCAAGTGACTGGAGCGCAAGGGAACGGGTATCAGAGAAAAACTTGCAACAACAATCATTCAATTTAAGAATACATAGAGAAATGGCAGTGAAACTATGAAAAAGCTGACAACGGAAGAAATCCGCTTAAAGCTTGCTGCGATAAGCAGCCCTGATGATCCGTTTTTAAACCAGTGCAGAAACGATGAGCGAAAAAGCGTGATAAAGCTTGCTGACAAGTGGGCGAGAGACTATGAACAGCAGCTTAAGAAAAAGCAGCAATTTGAAGAAATGATGATTTTCGAGAAGAAAGCAAGAGGAGAAGGCTATCACCTTCTTTGCGGGATCGATGAAGTTGGCCGAGGACCACTGGCAGGCCCGGTTGTCGCAGCTGCCGTTATCCTGCCGGAATCCTTTTACCTTCCCGGCCTGACAGATTCAAAAAAACTGACGGCCGCCAAAAGAGAATCCTTTTACGAATTTATCGTCAAGGAAGCGATTGCTTTCGGAATCGGAATCGTATCACCTGCTGACATCGACAGGCTGAATATCTACCAGGCAACAAAGGCGGCAATGGTGCAGGCCGTGAAAGAGCTCCCAGCGGCCCCTGAGTACCTTCTCATTGATGCGATGGAGCTTTCCCTTCCCATTCCCCAGGAATCGCTCATTAAGGGAGACGCACGCAGTGTGAGCATTGCAGCGGCATCTGTCCTGGCGAAAGTAACCAGGGACAGGATGATGATGCAGCTTGCCTCCGAGTATCCGCAATACGGGTTTGAGCAGAATATGGGGTATGGAACAAAGCAGCACCTTGAAGCTCTGAATTTGTACGGCGTGACAGAATGCCACAGAAGAAGTTTCTCTCCTGTGAAAGAGATGGCTGCAGAAGAAACGGTCAGCTGAAAGGACAAAGTCCGGCCTGCTCTCAAGGAATGAGTGGACGGACTTTTCAGGTTGATCACAAAATTTTATATTACTAGAAAAATAATTTTAGAGAAAAAATCAGAAAAAAATGAAGGATTCGACGAATTTCTGCAGAATAGTAGACAAGGAATCAACTATTTTATAAAATGAAAGCGCAGTCTATTTTTTTCGTACATAAGTTAGGAGGATGGGAAATGAATATCCATGAGTATCAAGGAAAAGAAATCCTTAGAAAATATGGAGTAGAAGTACCAAACGGCAAAGTGGCGTTTACAGTTGAAGAAGCTGTGGAAGCAGCAAAAGAACTGGGTACTGAAGTAACAGTAGTTAAAGCACAGATTCATGCAGGCGGCCGCGGCAAAGCAGGCGGGGTAAAAGTTGCAAAGAATATTGGCGAAGTAGAAACTTATGCGAAAGAAATTCTCGGAAAGACACTGGTGACACACCAGACAGGTCCTGAAGGAAAAGAAGTAAAACGCTTACTTATTGAAGAGGGCTGCGATATTAAGAAAGAATATTATATCGGCCTTGTTCTTGACCGCGCTACATCTCGCGTTGTCCTTATGGCATCTGAAGAAGGCGGCACAGAAATCGAGGAAGTGGCAGAAGCGACTCCTGAGAAAATTTTCAAAGAAGTGATTGATCCTGCTGTAGGACTGCAGGCATACCAGGCCCGCAGAATTGCTTTTAATATTAATATTCAAAAAGAATTAGTCGGACAGGCTGTTAAATTTATGATGAGCCTGTACAACGCATTTGTTGAGAAAGACTGCTCTATTGCTGAAATCAATCCGCTTGTAGTGACAGGGGACGGCAAAGTAATGGCGCTTGATGCAAAATTGAACTTTGATTCAAATGCTCTTTACCGCAGAAAAGATATCCTTGAATACCGCGATCTTGACGAAGAAGATGCAAAAGAAATCGAAGCATCCAAATATGACTTGAGCTATATTTCCCTTGATGGAAATATCGGCTGTATGGTAAACGGCGCCGGCCTTGCTATGGCAACTATGGATATTATTAAATATTACGGCGGCGAACCGGCGAACTTCCTGGATGTTGGGGGCGGCGCGACAGCTGAAAAAGTAACAGAAGCATTTAAAATTATCCTTTCCGATCAAAATGTAAAAGGAATTTTCGTCAACATTTTCGGCGGAATTATGAAATGCGACATCATTGCACAGGGTGTAGTTGAAGCGACGAAACAGGTCGGCCTGCAAATTCCATTGGTTGTCCGTTTGGAAGGAACAAATGTAGAAATCGGCAAGCAAATCTTGAATGAATCCGGTTTGAATATCACTTCTGCTGAATCTATGGCAGACGGCGCACAAAAAATCGTATCTTTAGTAGGGTAAGAAAGGCGGGGGACTGAAATGAGCGTATTTATTAACAAAGATACTAAGGTAATTGTACAGGGGATTACAGGATCTACGGCATTATTTCATACAAAGCAAATGCTTGAATACGGTACGAATATTGTAGGCGGGGTTACACCTGGCAAAGGAAACACTGAAGCTGAAGGAGTTCCTGTTTTTAACACCGTGGAAGATGCGGTAAAAGCAACAGGCGCAACGGCTTCTGTTATCTACGTGCCGGCACCGTTTGCTGCAGATGCCATCATGGAGGCGGTTGATGCTGAACTTGATCTTGCTATCTGCATCACTGAACATATTCCAGTTCTTGACATGGTGAAAGTTAAACGGTACATGGAAGGGAAGAAAACCCGTCTTGTCGGACCAAACTGCCCTGGTGTAATTACGCCTGATGAGTGTAAAATCGGCATTATGCCAGGCTACATTCATACAAAAGGCCACGTTGGCGTTGTATCCCGTTCAGGAACATTAACGTATGAAGCAGTACATCAGCTTACACAGGCAGGAATCGGCCAATCTACAGCGGTCGGCATCGGCGGAGACCCGGTAAACGGCACAAACTTCATCGATGTTTTGAAAGCATTCAATGAAGATGAAGACACATATGCTGTGATTATGATCGGCGAAATCGGAGGAACAGCAGAAGAGGAAGCTGCCCTCTGGATCAAAGAAAACATGACAAAGCCTGTAGTGGGCTTTATCGGCGGACAAACTGCACCTCCTGGCAAACGCATGGGACATGCCGGTGCCATCATTTCAGGCGGAAAAGGCACAGCCGCTGAAAAAATCAAAACAATGAATGAGTGCGGCATCAAAGTTGCTGATACACCTTCTGTTATGGGTGAAACACTTATTGAAGCTCTTAAAGAAAACAACTTGCTTGAAAAGTGCAAAACACATTAATAAATCTGTTGGGAACGGCGTTCATGCTGTTCCCTTCTTTAACATGTACCCCCGTTGCTTCTCCCACTCCTCCATTCGTCAAATCATGACAAAAACATTCATCATTAAAACTATATATAATAGTAGAAAGGGAACTAAAATGCACAAAAAAGAGAAAGAAGTTCTCCATTTATCCCACTGCAGAGGCATCACCCATATGGCGCTCTTGAAGTGGCTGAAACTTGACCCTCCTCTATCTGTCTACTCTCTTAACAGCACCGACCTGCAGCGGGTTTTCAGGCTGTCAGATGCTCTTATGCCGCATTTTCTCAATGACTTTTATTCTTTTGATCCGGATGCCGCCTTTTCGCGCTTGAAAGCGAGTAACATTAAAGCCATATCACTTTGCAATGAAAGCTACCCGCACCTTCTGAAGGAAATCCATGATCCCCCTCCCATTCTCTTCTGCAAAGGAAACACAGCCCTGCTTTCTTCCGGAAAAATGATCAGCATTGTCGGAACAAGAAACCCCACAAATTACGGCACCCATTCTATAAAACGAGTGACAGATCCCCTTATTTCTGCAGGGTGGACTGTCGTCAGCGGCCTCGCAAAAGGAATAGATGCTCTGGCCCACCAGAGAGCGATCGAGAGGCAGGCTCCAACGATAGGTGTAATTGGAGGGGGACTTCATCATTTCTATCCGAAAGAAAATCTGCCTCTTTTTAAAGAGATGGCTGAAAATCAATTAGTTCTCTCAGAGCATCCTCCGGACACCAAACCGCAAAAATGGCACTTTCCCATGCGCAACCGCATTATCAGCGGGCTGAGTCTTGGAACGGTTGTGATACAGGCGAAATCCAAAAGCGGATCACTCATAACAGCGGGCACCGCACTCGATCAGGGCAGGCAGGTGTTTGCTGTGCCGGGATCCATTTTTGATGCAGCATCTGCTGGCGCGAATCAGCTTATTAAGCAGGGAGCGTACCTGGCAGAAGACGGACTGGATGTCCTGAATGACCTCTCCGTCCAGGTTGCATGCGCTGAAAATTAAGCCATCAATCCAAATACTGTTTGACAAACCGCATCACTATATTTAATAATAGTGGAGATTTAACCTGTTTAAGCAAGATTTTGATTATGGCCGGTATAAGCGCAGGCTCTTTTGGGCAGAATCGTCCCTTGAACATATAAAATGACAATAGCGAAAAAAACCTTGATGATGAAACATGAAAATAAAGAGAGAGAATACCTCTTTTAGGAGGATGATGTATGTCGGATTTTTTAGTGATTGTTGAATCGCCTGCAAAAGCGAAGACAATCGAACGATATCTAGGGAAAAAATATAAGGTGAAGGCTTCAATGGGGCATGTCCGCGATCTGCCGAGAAGTCAGATCGGCGTTGACACTGAAGGGAATTTCGAACCGAAGTACATTACAATAAGGGGTAAAGGCCCGGTTTTGAAAGAACTTAAAACAGCAGCGAAAAAAGCAAAAAAAGTTTATCTCGCAGCTGACCCCGACCGTGAAGGGGAAGCCATTGCGTGGCACCTCGCACACAGTCTGGACGTGGATGTTCTTTCAGACTGCAGGGTTGTCTTTAATGAAATTACAAAAGATGCCATCAAGGAATCTTTTAAGCATCCCCGCCCGATTAACATGGATCTCGTAGATGCACAGCAGGCAAGAAGGATACTTGACCGCCTTGTCGGCTATAAAATCAGCCCTATTCTTTGGAAGAAAGTGAAAAAAGGACTGAGCGCAGGAAGAGTTCAATCTGTTGCAGTCCGTCTGATCATAGACCGCGAAAAAGAAATCAAAGCATTTATTCCGGAAGAGTACTGGACGATCGGCAGTCATTTCCTCAAAGGAAAAGACGAGTTCGAGGGAGCTTTTTACGGAATAAACGGCAAAAAGACAGAGCTGAATACTGAAGATGATGTAAAAGAAATTCAGAAAAAATTAAAGGGGAACGAATTCTCTGTCACAAATGTGACTAAGAAGGAGAGAAAGCGCAATCCAGCGGTACCGTTTACAACTTCCACTCTTCAGCAGGAAGCAGCACGCAAACTGAATTTCAGAGCTAAGAAGACGATGATGATCGCCCAGCAGCTTTATGAAGGAATGGACCTTGGAAAAGAAGGAACAGTCGGTCTGATTACATATATGCGTACAGATTCAACCCGCATATCTGAAACAGCCCAGCAGGAAGCCATGTCATACATTGAGCAAAAGTACGGCCCCGAGTACAACAATCCTGCAAAAAAAGCCGCTAAGAAAAAGGCAAACACGCAGGATGCACATGAAGCGATCCGTCCGACTTCAACGCTTAAAGATCCCGCATCCCTTAAAGAATTTTTAAGCCGCGATCAGCTCCGGTTATACAAACTCATCTGGGAGCGCTTTGTTTCAAGCCAGATGGCACCGGCTGTTCTTGATACGATGAGCGTGGATCTTACAAACAATGACGTCACGTTCAGAGCAAACGGAAGCAAAGTAAAGTTTCCCGGATTCATGAAGGTGTATGTGGAAGGAAATGATGACGGAGTCGAGGAGAAAGACCGCATGCTTCCTGATCTTCAAACAGGAGATACGGTTTATTCAAAAGATATCGAACCGGCTCAGCATTTCACTCAGCCGCCTCCAAGGTACACAGAAGCCCGGCTTGTTAAAACGCTTGAAGAACTGGGAATAGGTCGACCGTCGACCTATGCGCCGACGCTAGATACCATTCAAAAACGCGGATATGTAGCGCTGGATAACAAACGGTTTATACCGACTGAGCTCGGTGAAATCGTGCTTGAACTGATCATGGAGTTTTTCCCTGAAATCATTAATGTCGAGTTTACGGCCAAGATGGAGAACAGCCTGGATGAAATAGAAGACGGCCAGGTGCAATGGGTTAACATCATCGACGATTTTTATAAAGACTTTGCCAAACGGATCGAAGTCGCAGAAAACGAAATGGAAGAAATCGAAATTAAGGATGAGCCTGCAGGAATTGACTGTGAGGAATGCGGCAGTCCAATGGTCTTCAAAATGGGACGGTACGGTAAATTCATGGCATGTTCGAATTTCCCGGATTGCCGGAACACAAAGCCGATTGTGAAAGAGATTGGTGTTCCTTGTCCGAAATGCGAGAAAGGAAACATTGTGGAAAGAAAGTCAAAGAAACGCCGCATTTTCTTCGGCTGCGACCAGTTTCCTGAATGTGATTTCCTTTCATGGGATAAACCGATTGCAAGATCGTGTCCAAAGTGTGATAATATGCTAGTTGAGAAAAAACTCAAAAAAGGCATACAGGTACAATGTGTGCATTGTGATTATAAAGAAGAGCAGCAAAAGTAAAGGTGAGTGATCCTGCTCACCTTCTTTATTTGCTTAAAGCTGGAGGGTTCAAAATGAATGAAAAAACAGTAAACGTCATTGGAGCAGGCCTTGCCGGAAGTGAAGCGGCCTGGCAGCTTGCGAGCCGCGGAATTTCCGTCAATCTTTATGAAATGAGACCTGTGAAGCAGACGCCTGCCCATCATACAGATAAATTCGCCGAGCTTGTCTGCAGCAATTCACTGCGGGCAAACGGGCTGACAAATGCAGTTGGTGTACTGAAAGAAGAAATGAGAATGTTTGATTCTGTGATTATTAAATCTGCAGACGACTGCGCAGTGCCTGCAGGGGGCGCTCTTGCTGTAGACAGACATGAATTTGCCGGTCTTGTAACAGAGAGGGTAAAAGGACACCCGAACGTAACAGTCATTACGGATGAAATGACGGAAATTCCTGAAGGTCCTACAATCATTGCAACAGGGCCGCTGACATCAAAAGCACTTTCTGAGCAGCTGAAGCAGCTGACAGGCGAAGAATATCTGTATTTCTACGATGCAGCAGCTCCAATCCTTGAAAAAGACAGCATCGATATGGACAAAGTCTACCTGAAATCACGGTATGACAAAGGAGAGGCAGCCTACCTCAATTGTCCGATGACAGAAGAGGAGTTTGACCGTTTCTACGATGCACTAGTCGAGGCGGAAACAGTTCCGCTGAAAGAATTCGAGAAAGAGATTTTCTTTGAAGGCTGCATGCCGATTGAGGTCATGGCAAAGCGCGGCAAAAAAACGATGCTATTCGGACCAATGAAGCCGGTGGGCCTTGAAGATCCGAAAACAGGCAAGCGTCCATATGCCGTTGTTCAGCTGAGACAGGATGATGCTGCGGGCACTCTTTACAATATTGTTGGTTTTCAGACACATTTAAAATGGGGTCCTCAAAAAGAAGTGCTTAAATTGATCCCTGGACTTGAAAATGCAGAGATTGTCAGATACGGCGTTATGCACCGCAACACATTCATCAACTCTCCAAAAATGCTGAAGCCGACGTATCAGTATAAAGAGCGCGAGGATCTGTTTTTTGCAGGGCAGATGACAGGTGTAGAGGGATATGTTGAATCCGCTGCATCAGGACTTTTAGCAGGCATCAATGCCGCTAAATACGTACTTGGAGAAGAACTGCTCGTGCTTCCTCATGAAACAGCAATGGGAAGCATGGCGCGCTATATTACAACGGCAAATCCGGATAATTTCCAGCCTATGAATGCAAACTTCGGCATATTTGCAGAGCTTCCGGAACGCATCCGCAACAAGAAAGAGCGCTACGAAAAGTATGCAAATAGAGCGCTTGAAACAATTCAAAAAATTTCGAAAAAATAAGAGAAATAATTTGCAAGGGCTGCTGAATGTGTGATACCATTTAGTAGCCCTTGTGAGGTGTTATGGATGGAAAATGTTAAGAATTCTTTAAAGTTGTTCGTAGAATATTTACAGATTGAGAAAAACTATTCACAATATACAATTGTGAATTATGTTTCCGATATAGAAGATTTTTTTGTCTTTATGCAGGAGCAGTCACTAACTGATCTCCGTCTTATTACATATTCCGATACACGATTGTACTTAACTCAGCTTCATCAAAAAAATTTTGCCAGAAAAACGATTTCACGTAAGATTTCATCTCTCAGAAGCTTTTACAGATTTTTAAACCGCGAAAAGCTCACTGATGAAAATCCTTTTTCAAGCGTTTCTCTGCCTAAAAAAGAGCACAGGCTGCCGCAATATCTCTTCGAGGAAGAGCTTCAGCTTCTCTTTGAACATTCAGACCTTTCAGCTCCTGCAGGCCAAAGAAACCAGGCGCTTCTCGAAATGCTCTACGGAACGGGCATAAGGGTAAGCGAGCTCTGCATGATAAAATTGTCTGACCTTGATCTCCATATCGGCACCGTGCTTGTAAATGGAAAAGGCGGCAAGCAGAGGTATGTTCCATTTGGAAGCTTTGCACAGGATGCCGTAGAATTGTACATAAGTTCAGGCAGGAAAACACTGATGGAAAAAAGAAAACAGTCAGAGAACCACGAGCTTCTGTTTGTCAACCAGCGGGGAGGTCCGCTTACGGCGACCGGCGTGAGGCATATTTTGAACGAGCTGATTCATAAAACCTCTCTGACGATGAAAATCACTCCTCATATGTTCAGGCACACGTTTGCCACTCATCTGTTAAATCAGGGAGCCGATATGCGGAGTGTTCAGGAGCTTTTGGGTCATGCGCATCTGTCCTCAACACAAGTTTATACGCATGTGTCGAAAGATCATCTGCGCAAGATCTACATGAATCATCATCCGCGCGCTTAAAGCTTGATGCCGGAAAGTGCAGTACATAAAATTGATGTTGGAGGTGGCAGGATGTCTCAATTTCACGCAACAACGATCTTTGCTGTTCAGCATAACGGCAAGTGTGCAATGGCAGGCGACGGCCAGGTGACGTTTGGAAATGCGGTCGTTATGAAGCATACAGCCAAAAAAGTAAGAAAGCTTTTCAACGGCAAGGTCATTGCCGGCTTTGCAGGATCTGTAGCAGATGCCTTTACCTTGTTTGAAATGTTTGAAGGCAAGCTTGAGGAATACAACGGAAATCTGCAGCGTGCAGCTGTTGAACTTGCGAAAGAATGGAGAAGCGATAAAGTCCTCAGAAAACTTGAAGCTATGCTGATTGTCATGAATGAGGAAGATTTGCTTCTCATTTCCGGAACAGGTGAGGTTATTGAGCCTGATGACGGCATTCTTGCCATCGGTTCCGGAGGGAATTATGCCCTCTCGGCAGGAAGAGCGCTCAAACGCTACTCCGGGGAAACACTCACAGCAAAAGAAATCGCCCAGGCTGCCCTGCAAATGGCAGGCGAAATCTGTGTTTATACAAACCTGAATATCATAGTCGAAGAACTATAAAGAGGGGAGTCCTGATCAATGAAAGAATTAACGCCAAGACAAACGGTTGAAAAACTGGATCAGTATATCGTTGGACAAAAGGACGCTAAAAAAGCTGTAGCAGTCGCACTGAGAAACCGCTACCGCAGAAGCAGACTGTCTGAAAATCTCCGCGATGAAGTTGTTCCGAAAAATATTCTGATGATTGGGCCGACGGGTGTCGGAAAAACCGAGATCGCAAGAAGAATTGCCAAACTTACTGGTGCTCCGTTCATTAAAGTGGAAGCGACGAAATTCACTGAAGTCGGATACGTAGGGCGTGATGTCGAATCAATGGTCCGTGACCTCGCCGAAACATCTGTGAGACTCGTAAAAGAAGAGAAAATGAATGAAGTTAAAGCACTTGCAGAAGAAAATGCCAACAAACGGCTTGTCGAGCTTCTTGTTCCGGGAAAAAAGAAGCAGACTTCATATAAGAACCCTCTTGAAATGCTTTTCGGCGGCGCTCAAGGACAGACCCAGGAGCAGGATGACTATTCATCTGAAGAGCAGTCAACAGAAGAGAAAAGACGTAAAATGGCTCACCAGCTTGCACTTGGGGAGCTTGAAGATCATCACGTGACGGTTGAAGTTGAAGAGCAGCATGCGTCCATGTTTGATATGCTTCAGGGTTCGGGTATGGAACAAATGGGTATGAACATGCAGGATGCATTAAGCAGCTTTATGCCTAAAAAGAAGAAAAAGCGCAGGCTGACTGTCCGGGAAGCAAGAAAAGTGCTGACGGCTGAAGAAGCACAGAAACTGATTGACATGGATGACGTTACGCAGGAAGCTGTGATGCGTGCCGAGCAGATGGGCATTATTTTCATTGATGAAATCGACAAAATTGCCAAAAAGAATCAGGGCGGAGGATCGGCAGATGTCTCACGTGAAGGTGTACAGCGCGACATCCTTCCAATCGTCGAAGGTTCTACTGTTGTGACGAAGTACGGCTCTGTGAAAACAGATCATGTCCTATTCATTGCAGCAGGTGCATTCCATATAGCAAAACCGTCTGACCTTATACCTGAGCTTCAGGGCAGATTTCCAATCCGCGTCGAGCTGACAAAGCTGACTGTTGAAGATTTCGTCCGTATTCTGACAGAACCGGATAACGCACTTCTTAAGCAATACACAGCATTATTGGAAACGGAAGGTATACAACTTGAATTTTCTGACGATGCTATTCGTAAGATTGCAGAAGTGGCATTTCAGGTTAACCAGGACACGGATAACATTGGTGCCAGAAGACTTCACACAATTCTTGAGAGGCTCCTTGAAGATCTTTCATTTGAAGCGCCTGATATTACAATGGACAAAATTACAATTACCCCTCAATACGTTGAGGATAAACTGAGCAAAATCGCTAAAAACAAAGATTTAAGTCAATTCATCTTATAATTACATATTTCCAGGAGGAACAAACAAATGGCTTTATTGCAAAAAACAAGAAAAATTAACGCGATGCTTCAAAAGGCAGCCGGAAAACCGGTTAACTTTAAAGAAATGTCGGAAACACTGAGCGACGTTATTGAAGCAAACATTTTCGTGGTCAGCCGCCGCGGTAAACTTTTAGGGTTTGCCATCAATCAGCAGATTGAAAATGAGCGTATGATTCAAATGCTTGAGGACCGTCAATTCCCTGAAGAATACACAAAAAATCTTTTCAACATCAGCGAAACATCATCAAACCTTGATGTTTTCAGTGAATACACTGCTTTCCCTGTTGAAAACCGTGAATTGTTCAAGAATGGCTTAACGACTATTGTTCCGATTATCGGCGGAGGAGAGCGTCTTGGCACGCTTATTCTTGCAAGACTTCAGGAACAGTTTGAAGATGATGACCTGATCCTTGCCGAATACGGCGCAACCGTTGTTGGTATGGAAATTCTTCGCGAGAAAGCGGAGGAAATTGAGGACGAAGCAAGAAGCAAAGCGGTTGTACAAATGGCGATCAGCTCATTGTCATACAGTGAGCTTGAAGCAATCGAACATATCTTTGAAGAACTGAACGGTAACGAAGGACTGCTGGTTGCAAGTAAAATTGCTGACAGAGTCGGAATCACAAGATCTGTTATTGTAAATGCACTGCGCAAACTTGAAAGTGCAGGGGTTATTGAATCCCGTTCCCTTGGAATGAAGGGAACTTACATTAAAGTTCTTAATGACAAGTTCCTGCTTGAACTTGAAAAACTAAAAACGAATTAACAAATTCTTTACAAAAAAGCACTTCTCAGCGAAGTGCTTTTTTGTTTTGGAAAAAAATATAAATTTACGTGTGAACATAATCCTAATACGAAGAGCCTTCTCTGTTAAATAGTGTTAATTAACTAGGTATAATTACCCTATTTTAAAATAGATACAAAATCCGACCTTTTTTTACATAACCTTCATAGACTTTAAGCCTATTATTTCTTACAATTGCAGTATGCATTTAACATAATTCGACAATATACCATTCGAAAGGTATGAGTCTTTTGTGAGGGGACAAAATGAATTTTTTTTCTGGAACGATTCATTCTCTGGAACAGGCAGTCAATCGGACAGCTCTCCAGCAAAAAATGATCAGTCACAATATAGCCAATACCGATACTCCTGGTTATAAAGCGAAGGGAATCAGCTTTAAGGAGACATTAGATTCAGAACAGACAAAGTTTGAGGCGATCAGGACAGATGCGCGCCACCTTTCTTTTGGCAGGGGTCATGAAGCCTATAATGTGATACAAAAAACCGGATCTGCCTATCAGGCGAACGGAAACAATGTCGACATAGATAAAGAAATGTCAGAACTTGCTGAAAATCAAATCTATTACAATGCGGTTATTGAACGTCTTGGAAGCAAGTTCAACTCTCTTAAAACCGTCATTAAAGGAGGCAACGGATAATGAGTATATTCAGTCAGCTCAATACAACAGCATCTGCCTTGACGGCTCAGAGACTCAGAATGGATGTGATTTCATCCAATATGGCTAATATAGATACTGCCAGGGCAGAGCTGGTGGATGGAAAATGGCAGCCGTACCGCAGAAAAACAGTTGCTATGCAGCAGGACGGAAGTTCTTTTCTCGCTCACCTTCATCAGGCGCAGGGGAAAACCCATTCACTGAACGGAGTTAAAGTTTCAGGAATCAGAGAAGATCAAAGTCCGTTTAAACTGGTTTTTGATCCGGAACATCCAGATGCAAACGATCAGGGCTATGTACAGATGCCAAATGTGGACCCGCTTAAGGAAATGGTCGACCTGATCAGCAGCACCCGGTCATATGAAGCAAACGTCACAGTCTTTAATGCATCTAAAGAGATGCTGATGAAAACACTCCAGCTAGGAAAGTAGGATAACGAATGATACAGGCCATTACGTCACTTCAGCCGCTTCAAACAGCTTCACCTGCAGCTCAGCTGCAGCAGTCGCAGGGAACCGGCTTTTCTGAAATGCTTAAGCAGTCAATCAATCAGGTGAATGAGATGCAGGTGAAATCAGACGGAATGACAGCAGCACTTGCAGAGGGCAAAAATGTGCAGCTGCAGGATGTCATGATAACAGCCGAAAAAGCAAGCGTCGCCATGCTGACAGCCATTGAAATCAGAAACAAAGCTGTTGAAGCCTATCAGGAAGCAATGAGAATGCAAATCTAATCATACATAACCAGCAATGTAGCCGGTCTGCTGCACGCAAGCTGTCTTTATCGGGGGATTTCAACGAATGAATCAAAAAGTAACAGAATTCAGAATGAAAACCAGACAATTTTGGAATGAAAGGTCAAAAGCGCAAAAAGGATTTATGATTGGCGGTGCGGCAGCTTTGCTGCTTTTTGCTGTGATTGCAGGCTATATGGCAGCAAATCCGCGGCTGGTGCCGCTTTACAGGGACTTATCACCCAATGAGACAGGCCAGATCAAAGAAACGCTTGACTCGCAGGGCATACAATCAAAAATTACGGATAATGGCTCAACGATCATGGTGCCTGCCGAAATGACCGACACGCTGAAAGTGGAGCTCGCAGCAGAAGGCATACCAAACAGCGGGGTCATTGATTATTCCTTTTTCGGACAGAACATTGGATTTGGGATGACCGATAATGAATTTGATGTTTTAAAATTGAAGGCAACTCAGACAGAGCTTTCGAATCTGATGAAGGGGATTGAGGGGGTTGATGATGCAAAGGTCATGATCAACCTTCCGAAAGAATCAGTTTTTGTCAGTGAGGACAACGGTACAGCTACTGCATCTATTGTGCTTAACACTAAACCTGGTGTTCAGCTCGATCAGGCTAACGTGAATGCTTTGTACCATTTAGTATCAAAGAGTGTTCCGGGATTATCCACTGATAATATCGTCATCATGGACCAGAACTTTGAGTATTTTGATTTGAAAAGTGATGAAAATATGCCGCTTGCCGAAAACATCAGTTCTCAGCACGATCTGAAGTCGAAGATTGAAAAAGACATACAGCGGCAAGTTCAAAAAATGCTCGGAACGATGATGGGCCAGGATAAAGTTGTCGTTTCGGTCACTGCAGATCTTGATTTCACTCAGGAAAAACGGGAAGAAAATCTTGTCGAAGCTGCTGATGAAGAGAACAATGAAGGTTTGGCCGTGAGCGTTGAACGGATTACAGAAACCTACAGCGGAGAGGGTGCCGGTGCAGGCGGAGTAACCGGAACAGGAGAAGATGATGTTCCCGGATATGAAGCCGTTCAGGGCGAAGGTTCAGGAGATTATGAAAAAGTAGAAGAACGAATAAACAATGAAGTCAATCGTGTAAAAAGAGAAATTACAGAAAGTCCATACAGAGTCAGGGATCTGGGCATACAGGTCATGGTTGAACCGCCTGCTGCAGATGACCCAGCCTCTCTATCTGCACAAAGCATCGCAGATATACAGCAGCTTCTCGGCTCCATCGTCCGGACTTCCATCGATAAGGATCCTCAGGCAGAGCCGTTAACTGCTGAACAAGTAGAGGAAAAGATTTCTGTATCTGTTCAGCCGTTTGCCGGAAAACAGGCAATGGATGCTGAAACGGTCCGTTCTATCCCGTTATGGCTATACATTGCAGGAGGCGCAATGCTCCTCGTCATTGCGATTCTTCTGATTTTGCTGTTTAGAAGAAATAAAAAAGAACAAGCTGAACCGGAAGAAGAGGAAATATTCTATCAGGAGAAGATTATCCTTCCAGATGTAAATTATGCACCCGAAAGCGAAGGGGATGTCCGCAGAAAGCAGCTCGAAAAAATGGCGCGGGATAAACCGGAGGACTTTGCCAAATTGCTCAGATCATGGCTGACGGAAGAATAGGAGGTTACTCATAAATGGTTAAACGAGCAAACAAACTGACAGGCAAGCAAAAAGCCGCCCTCCTTCTGATTTCTTTAGGTCCTGACGCAGCCGCATCGGTTTACAAGCATCTTTCTGAAGAAGAAATAGAAAAGCTTACATTAGAGATTTCGAGTGTAAGAAATGTAGATTCCCAGAATAAAGAAGGAATAATCGAAGAGTTTCATCAAATCGCGATGGCGCAGGAATTCATTTCCCAGGGCGGTATCTCATATGCGAAACAAATTCTTGAAAAAGCGCTTGGAGAAGAGCGGGCTTCTAGCATTATCCACCGGCTCACATCTTCCTTGCAGGTAAAGCCGTTTGATTTTGCGAGAAAAGCTGATCCGGCTCAAATCTTTAATTTTATTCAGGGAGAGCACCCGCAAACGATTGCGCTCATTCTCTCCTACCTTGATCCGGTTCAGTCAGGACAGATCCTGTCTGGTCTGCCGCATCAGCAGCAGGCAGATATTGCCATAAGGATTGCCAAAATGGACAGGACGTCACCGGAAATTATCAATGAAGTTGAACAGGTTCTTGAGAGAAAGCTGTCTTCCGCTGTCACACAGGATTATACGCAGACAGGCGGAGTGGAAGCGGTTGTAGAGGTGCTGAACGGTGTAGACCGCAGTACAGAAAAGACCATCCTTGATTCTCTTGAAATTCAGGATCCTGAGCTTGCAGAAGAAATCAAAAAACGGATGTTTGTTTTTGAGGATATTGTCACACTCGACAGCAGGGCCATTCAGCGCGTCATCAGAGATGTTGAAAACGAAGACCTGATGCTGTCACTTAAAGTGGCAAGCGAAGAAGTGAAGGAAATTGTGTTTCAGAACATGTCCAAGAGAATGGCAGACACATTTAAAGAAGAAATGGAGTTTATGGGTCCAGTCAGACTTCGGGATGTAGAAGAAGCACAATCACGAATTGTCTCTGTTATCCGCAGACTTGAGGATGCAGGAGAAATCGTCATTGCCCGCGGCGGGGGGGATGATATCATTGTCTAATTTGATTAAATCAGTCCGTGCAGCAGAACAGGGCAAGAAAGCAATTATCTTAAGAACGATTTTGTCCGCACCAGCTGAGACAATGAACCCCGAGATGATTATGCATCAGGCAAAAACAGACGCTGACCAGCTGCTGGAACATGCCAGAGTTCAGGCAGACAGAATTCTAATGCAGGCGAAAGACGAGCAGGAAAAATGGATCAGTGAAAAAAAGCAGCAAGAACTAAAGGCGAGAGAAGAGGGGTTTCAAGCCGGTTTTGAGACAGGCAGACAGGAAGCCCTGCAGCAATACAGTTCTTTTCTCTCAGAGGCAAAAACCATTGTGGATCAGGCAAAAGAGGATTACATAGAAAAAGTGTCCCAATCAGAAGAGACCATCATTAATCTGGCTGTGAAGCTTTCTGAAAAAATCATGTTCATCAAGCTTGAAGAGCATCCTGCCTGCTTTGCCGATCTAGTTAAAAAAGCTTTGTATGAAGTCAGAGAACATCCGGAAATAAAAGTGTTCGTAAACCCGCTTTATTACAGCAGGCTCCTCAAGCAAAAAAGCGAGCTTGAAGATGTGCTGCTTTCTAAGGCTGATCTGTTCATTTATCCTGACGAAAGTCTTCAGGAAGGAAGCTGTGTGGTTGAATCTCCTTCCGGCACAATGGATGCAGGCGTAGATGCCCAGCTGAATCAGCTGAAGAAAAGCATGCTTCAGCTAATTGGGGAGGGTTGACGGTTTTGAAAGCAGCAGACTTGCTTCAAAAAATAGATTCATTTGATTCATTTAAAAGATATGGAAAAGTAAGCAAGGTAATCGGTCTGATGATTGAATCCAAAGGTCCGGAAAGCTCAATTGGCGACCTTTGCTACATTCATGCGGGTTCTTCTAAAGAAATGAAAATTGCTGCAGAAGTAGTGGGTTTCAGAGATGAATATGTCCTGTTGATGCCTTTTGAGCATGTGAACCAGATCTCACCAGGAAGCTTGGTTGAAGCAACTAACGAGCCTTTGAAGATCAAAGCGGGAATGGGGCTGATCGGCCAGACAATTGATGCATTCGGCCTTCCGTTTAATCAATCGCCGCTTCCAAAAGGCCTGACCCCCATATCAGCTGAACAAAATCCTCCAAACCCTATGAGCCGTCCGCCAATCAATGAAACGATGGAAGTTGGGGTCAGAGTCATTGACAGTCTTTTGACAGTTGGAAAAGGACAGCGTGTCGGCATTTTTGCAGGAAGCGGTGTAGGAAAAAGTACGCTTCTCGGTATGATTGCAAGAAACACAAAAGCAGACCTGAATGTCATTGCCCTCATTGGAGAGCGCGGACGGGAAGTTCGTGAATTCATTGAAAAAGATCTTGGTGAGGAAGGGCTGAAAAGGTCCATTATTGTGGCGGCTACATCTGATCAGCCTGCCCTGATGAGACTGAAGGCTTCTTACACAGCTACTGCAATCGCAGAATATTTCAGGGATAAAGGGTTAAATGTGATGCTGATGATGGATTCTGTCACCCGTGTTGCCATGGCGCAAAGGGAAATTGGTCTTGCAGCAGGAGAGCCTCCGACCACAAAAGGATACACCCCGAGTGTCTTTGCCGTCCTCCCGAAGCTGCTTGAACGGACCGGAACAAATGAACATGGTTCCATTACTGCTTTTTATACAGTACTGGTTGATGGGGATGATCTGAATGAGCCGATTTCAGACACGGTGAGAGGGATTCTTGACGGCCACATCGTTCTTGACAGAAATCTGGCAAATAAAGGGCAATTTCCTGCAGTCAACGTGCTCAAAAGCATCAGCCGTGTGATGAGTCAGATTGTCCCTGCTGAACAAAAGAAAAGCGTTTCAAAGCTCAGGGATCTGCTTGCTGTCTATTTGAACTCTGAGGACTTAATTAATATAGGCGCATACAAGCGCGGAACCAGCAGAGAAATTGACGAAGCGATCAGGTATTATCCGAAGATCCTTTCTTTTCTAAAGCAGGATGTGCACGAAAAAATCTCATTTGAACAAAGTGCCGAGTACCTGCAATCACTGATTGAAATAGGAGATAACACGTGAAATATGCTTACAGGTTTCAAAAAATTCTTGAACTTAAAGAAATGGAAAAAGATCAGTCTCTTGAAGCTTATCAGTTATCGGTAGCAGACTTTGAGCAGGCTGCCGAAAAGCTGTACACATGCCTTAAGAAAAAAGAAATGCTTGAAGAAAAAACGCTCTTTCAGCTGAATTCGGGCATGCCGGTTCAGGAAATCCGGCACTTTCAGCAGTTTGTATCAAATCTTGAAAAAACAATTTCACACTATCAACATCTCACAGCATCAGCAAGAGAGAGAATGAATGAAAAGCAGCAAGTTCTCACAGAAAAAAATATAGAAGTAAAAAAGTATGAAAAAATGAGAGAAAAACACCGCGAAGTCTATGTGCGCTGGGTGAAAGACACTGAAATCAAGAGTATGGACGATCTTTCTGTCCAGTCTTATGCCGTGCGGGGGAATTAGGTGAAAAGCGAAAGTGAAAAACGATGAAAAAGAAACTGGAAAATTCCAATGGCTGCTCTTTGTTGTCATCATCCCTTTCTTTTTTACGGTAACCTTCATTGCGGTCATTTTAACTGTTGCAGGAATTGACGTAACCGGAAAACTTAAAGAAACTGCCGCGCTGCTGCCGGGGATTTCGGCAGAACAGAAAGCATCCGGTCACGCAAAGTCTTCTGCAGAAAAAGAACTCAAGGATGAAAATGAGCTTCAAAAGTCAGAAATAAAACGACAGCAGCAGGATATAGCTGCCCTTGAAAATGACAGGGACTTAAAAGAGAAAGAGATTCAGCGTCTGAGCCAGGAATTAAGATCCATGGAAGAACAGCTGAAAGCGGCAGCAGCCGAAGGGGAAAACGGACGGGACGTCGCCAAACTTTACGATAAAATGACAAGCAAAAAAGCCGCAGCAATCATTCCGCTGCTTTCTGATGAAGAAGCATTAAAGATTCTGAAAGCTATTGGTGATGATCAAGTTATTTCTGTTCTGGAGAAAATGAGTCCGGAAGACGCCGCTAAATACACAAATATGCTTTCAGATTCCTAGTTTGCAAGAGACAAAGGGGGATGCAGGTTGAAAATTACGTTTCCGGCTGGCCCGGTTTCGCTCATGAACAATGACGGAAAGGCGGGTTCAGGGGTACAGGTTTCCTTTTTATCCTTACTTCTTGGCAGTGCCGATGCGGCAGGCAGTACTGAGACAGAAGGGCAAAGTGACATTTTTGATGAGAAAACGGAAAACGCTGATCCTGAATTAGAAGCTGCATTCAAAGAGCTGATCAAGGAGCTGGGGATAAATGAAGCCGTGATGACTGAAGCAACTCCATATGGCATGCAGCCGCCTGCGGACAAGATGATTCCTGCTCAGATAGTAACACGGTTAGGCAGGTTTTTGAAAAATGAAACAGAACCTGCTGATGAGCATAGGGATCCAATTGGAGCAAATGAAATCACCGGTCCTGAAATCAAGGCAGGTTTTGCAGGAGGAGATGCTCCAAAACGTCAAGCTGAAACCGGCGGAATATCACATATGACCAATGCTCATGACGTTCCAGAAGCTCCCGAAGCAGAATTCCAGCGGGCGAAAAAAACAGCGAACGACGACACCGGGATGACTGAAACGGTGGGGATGAGTCAGTATTCAGAAGATATCCCCGTTTTACCAAAGGGGAGTTTTGATCCGATTCGGGCTGAAGCAAAAGCAATAACAGAAGAAATCGAGCAGCAGATGGAAAAAACGGTTGAAGTAAACATGCCGCAAAAGGCAGAAGAAAATAAAGCGGCCGAAGAAAAGGCTTTTCTATTCACAGGCAGACATGCCGCTCCTAAAGCTTCCGGATATGCCAGACAAATTTCAGGACAGGAAACATCCATTGTCCAGGATCAGCCATCTGAAAAGGAACTTTTCGCTGTACAAACAATAGGTGAAAACAGTGAGCCTCTGGCTGACTTGCTGAAAGATTCACAGCATGCAGGGAGCATTACCCGTCATGACGGTATAGTGAACTCGTTTAGGGGACATGCACAGCAAACATTGTTTGCAGGAAATCCATTATTCAGTACACCTTCTAATGATGAAACCATTGGGGGACATATTTTAACTGCCATTAAGCAAGCGGTAAGTAATGTTTTGGAATTGGGGCATTCAGATAGAACTAGTCAGATTAAAGAGAACATGGAACTTAATAATCAGCCGGAGAGAACCGGTGTAAGCATGAATGCGATTGATAAACTTGCGGCCATTTTAAAGCCGCTTCACCGTATTTTTTCTGCAGGCGGAGAACAGGGTCTTGCCCGTCTTATTGAAGAGATAAGCGCTGCAGTCAGTACAGACTTGGATAGAACGATTTCTTCACTGAAAAATCTGCAGTCACAACTAGAAGGGAATCAGATCCTTCAGAGCCTTCAAAAAGGCAGTTATACAGAAAAGCCTGACATCGGCCGCCTTCCGCTGAAAAAAGAAATAGAACCAGGCGGGGGAAAACAGGAGGCTGTCCATCAGCTTCTGAGTAAAGGCTATTTCAGACCGGCTGCAGCTGAATCCAGCAATGGAAACAGGCCGCAGGTTCCTGAATCCATAGGTAATTTTCAGGCAGACCTCAAACAATTGGAGGTAAATGTGACGGAGAATCACATGCGCAGTCCAGGCTTGCCGGAAATGAAGAATGAATGGCAGCAATTGTTCAACAAGGACGGGAACAGTACTGTGCATCAGCCTTCACCGGGACTTACAGAGGTAAAGCTGAATGCTTTCCCTGAATTAAAGGAGAATCAGGATGAGCCGGTTAAACGGGAATTTTCAGCCCAGATTACAGAGGTGTTTAAAAGAGCAAAACCTGCTTTTGCTTTAAACGGATTTTCCCAAATGACAATCCGACTTGCGCCTGAGCATCTTGGCCTCCTGACAGTAAAGCTTCAGAGGCTGAACGGGGAAACGACTGCAAAAATTATTACCTCAACCTCGTCTGCAAAAGAGCTTGTGGAACAAAGTATTCAGCATCTCAAAGCAGCTCTTCCCGCGTTTCAAATTGCTGTAGACAGATTTGACGTATACGGGGAGCAGCCGGACTCTTTCCGCGAACGCCATCAGGACGAAAGGCAGCCGGAAAAAGAACAGGGTGAGGAAAAAGACCGCGCTGAAGAGCCAGATTCATTCAAGGATCATCTGAACATGCTGACATAAAAGGAGATAAATAATGGCTCAAAATACGATTGACTCTGGACTTTTCCTTTCTTCAACTGAAGCAGTCAGAACTGGAGGGAAATCAAGTCTCGGAAAAGATGATTTCCTGAAAATTCTTATTGCACAGCTGCAAAACCAGGATCCTCTTAATCCTATGGAAGACAAAGAATTTATTTCTCAGATGGCAAGCTTTTCATCACTGGAGCAGATGACAAATTTGAATTCACAGATGAGCAGTTTCATACAGGTTCAGGTAAATGACGGCATCTTGAAATACTCTGAGATGATAGGGAAGCAGATTGACTGGAAAACAGAAGATGGTGAAGCTAAAACGGGAATTGTAAAATCCATCAAACAATCCGGTCCGGATATCATTCTCGAAATGCAGAACGGAGATGAAGTGCCAAGTGCTTTCGTCACAAAAGTAACGGAAGCATCCGCTTCCTAAAGCTTGCAGATAACCCAAAAAATAAAGAAACAGGGAGAGATTTTATATGTTGCGTTCATTGTACTCAGGAGTAAGCGGAATGAAGAACTTTCAAACAAAGCTTGATGTCATCGGAAATAACATTGCAAACGTTAATACATACGGATTCAAAAAAGGCCGTGTGACATACAAGGATCTCATGAGCCAGCAGCTTACTGCTGCAAGTGCTGCAACTAATATTACAAGTGGGATGAACGCAAAGCAGGTAGGCCTTGGCTCTGCACTAAGCTCAATAGATACTATTCACACTGGGGGTTCTAATCAGACAACGGGCCGGACACTTGACCTTGCCCTTGCAGGAGACGGATTTTTTGTAGTTGGGACGATAAAAGATTCTACTAAAGTGAAAATTGATACAAAAACAGGAGTATCAAATGATAACACTATTACAGAACCAATCGATTCAGCGATGGATGTAAGTTATACTCGTGCGGGTAATTTCTACTTGGACGATATGGGCTACTTAGTGACCTCCGATGGATACTACCTTGTAGGTGAAGCAGGAGATAAAACTGGTGGAAATCAACCAAGTTGGGGAAATCAAAATTCGAACTTAGCCGGTCTCATCCAAATTCCACCAACTGCTAAAAGCTTTAATATTGGACCGGACGGCAGTGTCAGTTTCGTTGATGAAGACAGCCAGCTAAGAAATGCAGGAAAAATCCGCGTTGCCAATTTCGCAAATGAAGGCGGTCTGGAAAAGGTTGGCGGTAATCTTTTTAAAGAATCAAGCAACTCAGGAAAAATAGATACAGATGGAATTCAAGGAATTCAGCTTACAGAATTATCAGTACCTGGAGAAAATGGCTCAGCAACAATCATGACCGGATTCCTCGAAATGTCCAACGTAGATCTCGCAGATGAATTTACAGACATGATCGTCGCACAGAGAGGTTTCCAGTCCAACACCAAAATCATCACCACTTCAGATGAAATCCTTCAGGAACTGATGAACTTAAAACGATAGGTTAGGGGGCAGGGGGCTGTACCCCGAATAAATTGATTTTACTGACAAGATTAAACGGCAAACCGTTTAGACTGAATGCCATTTATATGGAACAGATAGAGTCCTTTCCCGATACAACCATCACACTGACAAATGGAAAGAAATTTGTAGTGAAGGAATCTGAAGCAGAGGTTGCTGAGAGAATCAAGAAGTTTTACCAGGAGATTCATATCATGCATGCAGCTGCTTCTGCGGAGGTGAAGGAAGATGAATAAAAAACTAATGACGATCATGCTTGTCATTATTACGTCGATCACGCTTGTAGGGGTGACAGCACTTGTTATCGTAACAAATTTCATGGGTACTGCTGAAGCAAAAGAAAAAGGACCATCCATTGATGATGTTATTGCTCAATCCTATGATCTTCCCGAAATCACGACAAATCTCTCAAGCGATAATATTGTCCGGCTTTCCTTCAAGCTTGAAACGGACAGCAAAAAAGCGAAGGAAGAGCTTGAAAAAAGAGAATTTCAAGTAAGAGATATCATTATTTCTGAGCTTTCAAGCATAACGGCCGAAGAACTTGACGGAAAAGAAGGCATGAATGCATTTAAAAAGACCGTGCAAAAACAAGTGAATGAATTACTGCAAAAGGGCGAAATCAAGAAGGTATACACAACCTCCTATATTATCCAGTAATCTTGCAAAAATTCTGTGCGCAGGAGGTGTGAATGATGTCAAGCGAGATACTGTCCCAGAGTGAAATAGATGCCCTGCTGTCTGCAATCTCTTCAGGAGAGATGGATGCAGATGAACTGAAAAAGGAAGAAACGGAAAAGAAAGTAAAGGTTTACGATTTTAAGAGAGCGCTGCGCTTTTCAAAAGACCAAATCAGAAGCTTAACTAGAATTCATGAAAATTTTGCAAGGCTATTGACGACGTATTTTTCCGCTCAGCTCCGCACGTACGTTCAAATTACAGCCGGAGCTGTTGACCAGCTTCCATATGAGGAATTTATCCGTTCAATTCCAAAGATGACCGTATTAAACGTATTTGAAGCAAGACCGCTGAATGGCAGAGTCCTTATGGAAGTAAACCGTAACATCGCCTATGCCATGATGGACAGGCTGATGGGAGGTCATGGTACAGGAATTAGCCACTCGACTTCATTGACTGAGATTGAGACGAAAATTATGACAAACCTGTTTGAAAAATCTCTCGATAATTACAGAGAGGCCTGGGGATCTGTGTATGATATTGAACCTGCGGATATGAAGCTTGAGGTGAATCCGCAGTTTCTCCAACTGGTATCGCCAAATGAAACCGTCGTTGTCATTTCATTAAACACGCAAATCGGCGATACCAGCGGGATGATAAACATATGCATACCGCATGTCGTTCTTGAGCCGATCATGCCTAGGCTGAGCGTTCATTTTTGGATGCAGTCCGAGCGAAAAGAGCCAAAAGAAGCTGAAGTGAACGCTCTTGAAAAGAAAATTCATGGTGCAGAACTTGAGGTAACAGCGGAGCTTGGATATTCAGAAATTACCGTACAGGAGTTTTTGGATATTTCAGCAGGAGATGTCATCCAGCTTGAAACGTCAATAGATCAGCCTTTGATCATTAAAATTGGAGACCAGCCAAAATTCACCGGGCAGCCCGGAAAAATCAGGCGGAAATCGGCTGTGCAAGTGTTGGGACAATACCAAGGGGGGCAAAAAGAAAGTGAGTAACGGGATGTTATCTCAGGATGAAATCGATGCCCTGCTGAATGGCAGCGGGAGCAGCGACTATGATTCTGATAATTTAATAGAAGATTACCTTACATTAATGGAGCAGGACACAATCGGTGAAATCGGAAATATTTCATTTGGAAGTTCTGCAACAGCGCTGTCGACTCTTCTTCAGCAAAAAGTGGACATCACAACTCCGACAGTGTCAGTCATTCAAAGGCAAAAGCTTGCAGATGAATTTCCGCATCCATATGTCGCGATCGAAGTGAATTATACTGAAGGGTTTACAGGAAGCAACCTGCTTGTGATTAAACAGAGTGATGCAGCGATCATCGCGGACTTAATGATCGGCGGCAACGGTGAAATAACAGATACAGAGCTGAATGACATTATGATCAGCGCCGTGCAGGAAGCTATGAATCAAATGATGGGTTCTGCTGCTACATCTATGTCGACGATCTTCAATAAAAAAGTCGATATTTCTCCTCCATCTATAGAACTTCTTGATTTAAAAGGCGGAGAAGGGACAGAGGCGCTACCGCAGGATGATCCTTTTTTGAAGGTTGCATTCAGAATCAAAGTAGGAACTCTGATCGATTCAGAAATCATGCAGCTGCTTCCCCTCCATTTTGCAAAGGGTCTTGTTGATGAACTGATGAATCCGCCAGAACCGGCAGCTGCAATTGAGACAATGCCTAATAAAGCCTATCAGCAGCAGGCGCCGCCTCAAATACCGGTTCAGGAGGAAGAAGTCCACTACAAACCTAGTCCGGTTGAAGTGAAACCGGCAGAATTTTCTTCATTTGACCAGGTGACAGTACCTAAAAGCGACATGAAAAATCTTGATATGCTGCTTGATATTCCGCTTAAAGTAACGGTTGAACTTGGCAGAACGAAGCGTTCAGTGAAAGAGATTCTTGAACTGTCCGCGGGATCCATTATTGAACTTGATAAACTTGCAGGAGAGCCTGTTGATATACTGATCAACAATAAAATTGTTGCTCAGGGAGAAGTCGTAGTCATCGAGGAAAACTTCGGTGTGCGGGTGACAGATATCCTGAGCCAGTCCGAACGCTTAAACAGAATTAAGTAATTTTTAGGGAGAGACGAACATGGCACATAAAATTATGATTGTGGATGACGCAGCTTTTATGAGAATGATGATCAAAGATATTTTGACAAAGAACGGGTTTGATGTAGTTGCAGAGGCTGCTGACGGGGCGCAGGCTGTAGAAAAATACAAAGAACACCATCCTGATCTTGTCACAATGGATATCACAATGCCTGAGATGGACGGAATAACGGCTTTAAAGGAAATTAAAAAAATGAATCCTCATGCACGGGTTATCATGTGTTCGGCCATGGGTCAGCAGGCAATGGTCATTGATGCGATTCAGGCTGGCGCGAAGGATTTTATCGTGAAGCCGTTTCAGGCAGACCGGGTGCTTGAAGCAATCAACAAAACATTAAGCTAAAGGGAGAATATCAGCACGTGAATACAAAATGGCTATGGTTTTTGCTGTCCTTCTGTTTCTGTCTGCTTGTTAATGAGCCCGTTCAAGTTTTTGCCGGACAGGAATCAGGCACCGTTTCTGACTGGGTGAAAAACGACCGGCCTTCAAGTCCTGAAGACCAGAAGGAAGTCGCGGCTGCTCCCGGGGTATCAGCATGGGATTTTATTAAAATGATTCTTGCTACTGGTTTTGTCCTTTTCTTAATTTATATGCTTATAAAGGTTACAGCGGGAAGAAACAGGCTGAACGCTTCATCCAAATACATAGAAAATCTCGGCGGAACAAATGTTGGGCAGAACAGAAGTGTACAGCTGGTGAAAGTCGGCGGCAGTATTCTTGTCGTCGGGGTGTCAGAGAGTGTTCAGCTGCTGAAGGAAATAGATGACGAAGAAGAATGCAAAGAAATTGTCAGGCTCCATGAAGAAAAGTTTATGCAGCACAAGGTTCAGCCGGATTGGGTTAAAAATCTGTCCGGACTAACCGGGGCATCCGGTTCCCGGGAAGAAAAACCTTTGGCTTCATTTAAAGACCAGCTTCTTCGCTTGAGAAATGACCGGCATTCCGCATTTGAAGAAATAAAGAGAAAGGACAGCAAAGAATGAACGAATTTATAGAAATATTCAGCTCAAGCGATGCTGCGAATGTAAGCACATCTGTCAAGCTGCTGCTTTTGCTGACTGTCCTTTCTCTCGCTCCAAGCATTCTGATTTTAATGACATGTTTCACGAGAATCATCATCGTGCTTTCATTTGTCAGGACGTCTCTTGCCACTCAGCAGATGCCGCCTAATCAGATCCTGATCGGAATTGCTTTGTTTTTAACTTTTTTTATCATGGCCCCGGTTTTTTCTGATATCAATCAGCAGGCGCTGACACCTCTATTCAATGAAGAAATCGGTCTTGAGGAGGCATATGATAAGGCATCGCTTCCGCTCAAGGAATTTATGAGCAAACATACAAGGCAGAAAGACCTTGCGCTGTTTCTTCAATATGCCAATCTTGAAAAGCCCAAGTCAGTTGAAGATATCCCTTTGACTGCACTTGTTCCTGCGTTTGCAATAAGTGAGATCAAGACAGCCTTTCAAATTGGATTTATGATTTTCATTCCTTTTTTGGTCATTGATATGGTTGTAGCGAGTATTTTGATGTCTATGGGGATGATGATGCTCCCTCCCGTGATGATTTCTCTGCCATTTAAAATCCTTCTGTTCGTTCTTGTGGATGGGTGGTACCTGGTTGTGAAATCATTGCTTCAAAGCTTTTGAACAGGAGATAAAAGATGAGTTCTGAATTTGTAATTTCTATAGCAGAAAAAGCGATTTATACTACGCTGATTATTTGCGGGCCGCTGCTTGCCATTGCACTGATCATTGGACTTGCAGTAAGTATCTTTCAGGCCACAACTCAAATACAGGAACAAACGCTTGCGTTTGTTCCGAAAATTGTCGGGGTTCTTGTCGGGCTGATTTTTTTCGGTCCATGGATGCTGTCTACGATCATTTCGTACGCACAGGACATTTTGGGCAACCTTGACCGGTTTGTAGGATAAGAGAATGAATGTCATTGAGTATTTTCCGGCATTTTTGCTTATTTTTGCAAGAATGAGCGCTTTTTTTGTTACAATGCCGCTGTTTTCATACAGAACGATTCCACAGCAGCACAAAATTGGTTTTTCATTCTTTTTATCAGTCATTGTTTTTTCATCTGTTCAGCCAGAACCTATAGAAATAGGCGGAGAATTTGTTCTTCTGGTGCTGAAAGAAGTGCTAATTGGCCTCATGATCGGGTTTTCTGCTTACTTGATGCTCGCTGCTGTCCAAATCGCCGGAAGTTTAATTGATTTTCAGACGGGCTTTGCTATTGCAAATATTATCGATCCCCAGACAGGCTCTCAAAGTCCGCTGATCGGGCAGTTTCTGAATGTCTTGGCGCTTTTGTTCATGCTGAGCATAAATGCGCATCATCTGCTTTTGGACGGTGTGTTTTACAGCTATCAATTTATTCCTCTTAGAGGAGAATTGTTTCCTCTTGGTGATGGAAGTGCAGCACTATTAATCACGAAAGCATTCAGCGCAATGTTTCTGATCGCGTTCCAAATGTCCTTTCCTGTCGCTGCTTCTCTCTTTTTGGTGGACCTTGCCCTTGGAATCACCGCGCGGACTGTTCCGCAGCTGAATATTTTCGTCGTAGGTCTGCCTCTTAAGATCGGAGTCAGCTTTGTGATGCTTATTCTTGTTATGGGCTCTATTTTTATGCTCATTCAGCATGTGATGGAAATGATGATTGAAACGATGAGAAATTTGATGCAACTTTTTGCCGGAGGCTGACATGGAATTTATAAAACTGGACCTTCAGTTCTTTTCAGGAGAAAAAACAGAAAAAGCCACCCCGAGAAAACGCGAAGACGTCAGAAAAAAGGGGCAGGTTGCAAAGAGTGCAGATGTAAATACAGCCATCGGCCTTCTCACGGTATTCCTTGCCTTTCTGTTTATTGGACCATTTATGATGAAGCAGCTTCTTGCATTGATGAAATCTTCGCTGCAGGAGACCTTGCTGCTTCAATTGTCGGAGAAAAATGTCCATGAATTAATGATGCAGATTGCTGTTCAGTCTGCTTATATGGTCGGACCGATCATGGGTGTTGCCCTGATTGCAGGGATCGCGGGGAATTACTTGCAGGTCGGGTTTTTATTTTCGACTGAAGCGGTGCAGATGAAACTGGAAAAAATCAATCCAATTCAGGGATTTAAGCGGATTTATTCGCTCAGAGCTGTTGTTGAACTGCTGAAATCCATTCTGAAAATTTCGTTTGTCGGGGCTGTCACATTTTCCGTTATCTGGTTTCAGATGGACGGGATTCTGTCGCTTTCAAAGCTGTCGGTCGAAAAAGCGTTTCTATTTGTTTCAAAGCTTGCCTTTCAAATGGGGCTGTTCGCATCCATTGCCCTGCTTTTCCTCTCGCTTCTCGATTATTTTTATCAAAAATATGATTTCGAGAAAAATATCCGGATGTCAAAACAGGATTTAAAAGACGAGTTTAAAAAGTCCGAGGGAGATCCGCTGATCAAGTCGAGAATAAAGCAAAAGCAACGGGAAATGGCAACACGCAGAATGATGCAGGATGTACCGGGGGCTGATGTAGTGATTACAAATCCGACTCATTACGCAATTGCCCTTAAATATGACGAAGATAAAATGGATGCACCGTTCGTTGTTGCTAAAGGAGTCGATTTTGTCGCTCAGAAAATCAAAGAAACGGCGAAAACAAACAATGTGACGATGATTGAAAATCGTCCTTTAGCCAGAGCGTTATACGATCAGGTTGATATAGGCAGGGCTGTGCCGGAAGAGTTTTTTAAAGCGATAGCTGAAATTCTGGCTTACGTGTATCAGCTGAAAAATAAGGGATAAGAACCTGCCATGCCTGCGTTTTCACAGAAAGAGAGGTACCCCATGCAAGCAAAAGATCTGACTGTATTGCTTAGTGTTATTTTAATTGTTGCGATGCTCATTATTCCGTTTCCTACATGGCTGTTAAGCCTGATGATCATGCTTAATATTACGCTTGCTCTTCTAGTGCTGCTTACATCCATGAACATGAAGGAGCCGCTGGATTTTGCCATATTCCCATCCCTGCTTTTGCTGCTGACCCTCTTCAGGCTTGGGCTGAATGTTTCCACTACCCGTTCCATTCTCTCTAAAGGGGAGGCGGGCGGAGTTGTTGAAACGTTCGGAACCTTCGTTGTCGGAGGAAATGTCCTGGTCGGGTTTGTCGTGTTTTTAATCCTGATCATCATCCAGTTTGTTGTGATCACAAAGGGCTCTGAGCGTGTCTCAGAGGTAGCTGCCCGCTTTACGCTAGATGCGATGCCGGGAAAGCAGATGAGTATAGATGCAGATCTCAACGCTGGTGTCATCTCTGAACAGCAGGCAAGATCACGACGCGAGAAAGTATCCAGAGAAGCTGATTTCTACGGGGCAATGGACGGTGCAAGCAAGTTCGTAAAGGGAGATGCGATTGCAGGCATCATCATTGTCATCATCAATATGATTTTCGGAATCATTATCGGCATGATGCAGCTTGGCATGGGATTTGGCGACGCTGCATCCCACTTTACAATGCTCACAGTCGGAGACGGAATTGTCAGCCAGATTCCTGCGCTGCTTATCTCCACTGCAACGGGTATTGTCGTAACAAGAGCAGCTTCAGACGGAAATCTGGGATCGGATATTACAAGTCAGCTTTTCGCCTATCCGAAAATGATGTATGTAGCTGCAGGAACGATTTTGCTTCTTGGACTGTTTACGCCAATCGGATTGTTTGTCACAGTGCCGATTGCTGCCGCTTTTGGAGCAGGAGGTTACTTGATATCCAAAAAAGAGAAACTTCCTGAAATAGAAGAAGCCGCTGAGGAAGAGATTGAACTGGATGAAATGAAATCACCGGAAAGTGTCGTGCAGCTGCTGAATGTGGATCCGATAGAGTTTGAATTCGGCTATGGCCTTATACCGCTTGCAGATGCAAATCAAGGCGGAGACCTGCTTGACCGGATTGTCATGATCAGAAGGCAGCTTGCCATTGAACTGGGCCTTGTTATTCCTGTTGTCCGCATCCGTGACAACATTCAGCTTCAGCCGAATGAATACAGACTTAAGCTGAAAGGGACCGAGGTCGCGAAAGGTGAAATTCTTCTCGATCATTTCCTCGCAATGGCTCCAGGTATTGAAGATGATTCTATTGAAGGAATCGATACAATTGAACCCTCCTTCGGGCTGCCTGCAAAATGGATCACGGAAGAAAACAAAGATGCGGCGGAAATGTTCGGTTATACAGTTGTTGATCCTCCGTCCGTTGTATCGACTCATATGACAGAAACGATTAAAAGACATGCGCACGAGCTGCTTGGAAGACAGGAAACGAAACAGCTGCTTGATCATCTGCGGGAAACGTATCCTATTCTTGCTGAAGAGGTTACGCCTTCCCCGCTTGCCATTGGAGACATTCAGAAGGTGCTTTCCAAGCTTTTAAAAGAAAAAGTATCCATCCGCAATCTGCCGGTTATCTTTGAAGCACTTGCGGACTACGGGAAATTGACATCAGATCCTGATCTGCTCTGCGAGTATACGAGACAGGCACTTGCAAAGCAAATTACGGGACAGTATACAGCCGGAGATACTTTAAAAGTAGTCACTCTGTCAGGGAAAGTCGAAAAAGCAGTAGCTGACGGTGTTCAGCAGACCGAGCACGGGAATTATCTGGCGATGGATCCGGATCTTTCTCAGGCCATTATTGAATCTATTGCTAAAGAAGTAGAACAGCTTTCCCTGCAGGAGCAAACACCGATTCTGCTTTGTTCTCCTGCAGTAAGGATGTATGTAAGGCAGCTGATTGACCGTTACTTTCCTCAGCTTCCTGTGCTTTCTTACAATGAGCTTGAGGCAAATGTTGAAGTTCAGAGCGTTGGGTTGGTGAATATTGCATGAAGGTAAAAAAATTTCTTGCAGCAAATATGCAGGAAGCCATGCAGCAAATTAAAAATGATCTTGGCAAGGATGCTGTTATCTTAAGCTCCAAGCATGTTTATAAAGGAGGAATACTCGGTTTCTTTGCCCAAAAAAAGGTTGAAGTCATCGCAGGGCATGATCCGGATCCTGTCTTCAGAACAATGCCGGCACCTAAGAAGGAGCGGGCGCAGGAAATCCTTTCAGAAACCTCACTGCTGAGTGAAATGAGAGAAGTGAAGAGCCTTGTAAAATCGCTTCGTGAACAAGAAGAAGCGGACAATCTGCCTCAAGAGCTGAAAGAGCTTGAACGGTTTCTCGCTGAAAAGGAAGTGCAGGGAAGAGCAGACATTCTCTCTGAATTAAGAGAATTGGAGGGGGAACGTTCCCTGAAGGACTTGGTGCTGAAAGCATCTGAAATCATGGCCGAAAAACTGGCGGCTTTCCCCTTTAATGGGATCTCTCATGAGAAAAAATATATTTTGGCCGCGGGTCCTACCGGAGTGGGGAAAACAACCACTCTCGCAAAGCTTGCAGCTGAAAGCATGTTAAAAGAAAAGAAAAAAATTGCCTTTATCACAACTGATACATACAGAATTGCAGCGATTGACCAGATCAGAACGTATGCAGGTATTTTAAATGCTCCGCTCAAAGTCTGCTATACCGCTGAAGATGTGAAAGAAGCAAAAGAAAGCTTTGCTGAAATGGATGCCGTATTTATTGATACAGCCGGAAGAAACTACAGGAACAAAGAGTTCGTTCAGGAATTAAAGGATCTGCTTGGAGCAAATGATGACACAGAAACCTTTCTTGTGCTCTCGGCTGCTTCCAAGTACAGCGACATGCAGGAGATCTACCTGAATTTCAGTGCAATGAATCCGGAAAAGCTGATCTTTACAAAAATAGATGAAACAGCCGCTAAAGGTTCCCTGTATGATTTCGTTCAGTTTGCCGGGCTTGGCGTTTCATACATTTCTAATGGCCAGAACGTTCCTGATGACATTATGCCGGCTTCCGCAAAAATGATGGCAGAGGAGATTATGAGGTAGAAATGGATCAGGCAGAGCAGTTAAGAAGACAGATCTTTAAGACAGAAAACAAAACCGCCAAGGCGATTGCCGTGCTGAGCGGAAAAGGAGGAGTCGGAAAATCGGGCTTCACCGTAAATCTTGCAGCACAGCTTTCCGTACGGGGAAAACGGGCGCTTATTTTAGATCTTGATATTGGCTACGGAAATATCGATCTCTTAATCGGGGAATCCAGCAGACATTCCATGATTGATTTTTTTCAGGGAGAAAAGAGGCTGAATGAGATCATCTGCAGAAGCAGTGCCGGTTTTGACTACATTTCAGGAGGTACAGGACTTTCGCATGTAGTTTCCCTAAATGAAAACCAGCTTTCGGCCTTCTCGCAAGAACTTGACCAGGCATTTTGCACATACGATTATCTGCTGCTTGATCTTGGTGCAGGAATGACATCTGACAGCTTAAAGTTTGCCATGAGTGCTGATGAGCTGGCAGTTGTAACGACACCTGAACCGACTTCGATAACAGATGCTTACTCAGCGATTAAGGTCATAAGCTTCCATGAAAAATCCATACCTGTTTCCATTGTTGTCAATAAAGCCGATGACGAAAAAACAGCCCGATTAACATTTGCCAGAATGCAGTCGGCTGTCATCCGTTTTATTGAAAGAGAGGTATCTTTTGCAGGCTGGATGCCCCAGGATCCACTCGTATCAGAAGCCGTAAAAAGGCAGGTGCCATTCAGCATATTGTTTCCTAAATGCCCGGCTTCGCGCGGAATTTGCAGGATTGCTGACAGCATGGTTTCTGCACCCTCTTCAGAGGCACCGAAGCAAAAAACATCATTTTTTTCCAGAGTGTCAAAGCTCTTCAGGGGAGGCGGAGAATAAATGAATAAAACGTCTGTTCTAGTTGTGGATGATTCTGCATTTATGCGGAAACTGATTGCCGGTTTCCTGAATGAAAGCGGTACGTGCTATGCTGCCGGCACAGCAAGAAACGGAGAGGATGCACTCGAAAAAGTGAAGGCGCTGAATCCGGATGTAGTGACGCTGGATATAGAAATGCCTGGTATGGACGGACTTCAGACACTGAAGAGAATCATGGAGGGAACGCCAAAGCCGGTTATCATGTTTTCAGGCATGACGCAGCGGGGAGCGGATCTCACGATTCAATCTCTTCAAATGGGAGCGGTTGATTTTATACCGAAACCTTCCGGGGCAATCTCGCTTGATCTGCATAAAGTGAAGGACGACCTGATCCGAAAGGTTGAAATGGCTGGCCAGCTGAAAATGAAGTCCATCACTGTTAACGAAAGAAACAGGCCTTTTAACGAAAGGAAAACATCCAGACTGAACAGCAGCATGAAAGTCATCTGCATTGGCACATCAACAGGAGGACCAAGAGCGCTGCAGCAGGTACTGCCAAAGCTTCCGGCCGATTTGAACGCACCGGTTTTCGTTGTGCAGCATATGCCAGAAGGCTTTACCGCATCGCTTGCAGCGCGGCTTGACGCGCTATCGCATCTTACTGTTAAAGAGGCAGAAGACGGGGAACTTGTTAAAAAGGCTACAGCCTACATTGCACCGGGCGGAACTCACATGAAAGTGGAAGAATCAAAGTCCGGGCTTGTGATAAGACTCAGCAGGGAGAGCCTCAACACGGCTCACAGACCTTCTGTTGATGTATTGTTTGAATCGCTCAGCCTGATCAAAAATGTGCACAAAATTGCTGTGATCATGACAGGCATGGGTTCAGACGGATCGGAAGGACTGAAAAAATTAAAGAAGTCCGGATCTCTTCATGCCATCTCAGAATCCGAAAAGACATCCGTTGTATTCGGAATGCCCAAAATGGCAGTTGAGACAAATGCTGTTGATGCAGTTGAACATCTGGAGGATATTGCTGATGCGATTCTTAAATCAGTTCAATTATAAGCCGGAAATATTTGCAGTCTAAGGGGAGTAATTCAAAATGGATATGAATCAATATTTAGATGTCTTTATTGAAGAAAGCAAAGAGCATCTGCAGTCCTGCAGCCAAAAGCTCCTGGAACTTGAGAAAAACCCTGAAGATTCAGCGATTGTAAATGAAATCTTCAGGTCGGCTCACACGTTAAAAGGCATGAGTGCAACGATGGGATATACGGACCTTGCAAATCTGACTCACCATATGGAAAACGTGCTTGATGCAATTCGTCATGGAAAGCTGACTGTTAAGCCTGCTGTCCTTGATGCCGCATTTGAAGCTGTTGATCTTCTTGAAGAGATGGTTCTTTCCATTGCAGGCGGAGGAAACGGAAAAAAAGACGTGCTCCAAATTATTGAAAAGTTTAAAAAGCTTGAAGGCACTGAAGAACAGGCTGTGCTTCTTGTTCCGACCGAACCGATGATCCTTGATGATTTTGAACGCACAGTCATCCAGCAGGGGGCAGAGCAGGGGTATCAGCCTTACGAGATTAATGTTTTTCTGAGAGAGGACTGTCTTCTAAAAGCAGCAAGGGTTTTCATGATTTTTGAGCTTGGTGAAAAACTTGGCGAGATCATTAAATCTGTTCCGGCAGCGGACATGCTTGAGGAGGAAAAGTTCGATTCAGCCTTCAGTTTGATTTTCGTTTCAAAAGAGCAGCCGGAAGACATTCAGTCGCAGATGATGAAAGTTTCTGAGGTTGAGAGAGTCGAAATCAGCCCGCTTGCACTTGATCAGTCCGTCTTTATTGAAAAGGACGCAGAGAAGCTTGCAGCAGAGTCTGAGGCAGAAGCTGAGACGGCAGCTGCAAGGGTTTCAGGAAGTTCAAAGACGATCCGTGTGAACATTGAGAGACTCGACAGCCTGATGAACCTGTTTGAAGAGCTTGTCATTGACAGGGGACGCCTTGAACAAATTTCAAAAGATCTGAAAAACAGCGAACTCAATGAAACAGTAGAACATATGAGTCGCATATCCGGAGATCTGCAGACCATTATTTTAAACATGAGAATGGTGCCTGTTGAAACAGTATTTAATCGTTTTCCGAGGATGGTTCGCCAGCTGGCGAAGGATCTGAACAAAAAAATTCATTTGTCTGTTACTGGAGCTGAAACAGAACTTGACAGAACAGTCATTGATGAAATTGGCGATCCTCTCGTCCATTTATTGAGAAATGCGCTTGATCATGGGATTGAAACACCTGAACAGCGGAGGATGAACGGTAAACCTGAAGAAGGAAACGTCGCCTTAAAAGCCTACCACAGCGGCAATTATGTCTTTATTGACATAGAAGATGACGGGGCCGGCATAAGCAGGCAGAGGATCTTGAAAAAGGCATTAGAGCGCGGGCTTGTCACTGAAAGAGAGGCCGCCGACTTGTCTGATGAACAGGTTTATGACTTCATGTTTGCATCAGGATTTTCTACGGCAAGCACCATTTCAGATGTTTCAGGCAGAGGCGTGGGTCTTGATGTAGTCAAAAATACGATTGAATCACTTGGAGGCAGCATAACCATTCAGTCAAGGGAAGGATTTGGCTCACTGTTTTCCATCCAGCTTCCGCTGACTTTATCCATTATCTCAGTGCTTCTTGTGAAGCTTGCAAGTGAAACATTTGCGATTCCGATTTCTTCTATTATTGAAACAGCGGTCATCAGAAGAGATGAAATCTTGAGCGCGCACAATCAAAAAGTCATCGATTACAGAGGGAAAATTGTTCCGCTCGTTTCACTGAAGGAAATTCTAGAGGTCCCTTGCGACCAGTATGATGACTCGCACATGGCGATCGTCATCGTCAAAAAAGGCGACCGGCTTGCGGCCCTGATGGTGGATTCTTTTATTGGCCAGCAGGAAATTGTGCTCAAACCCCTCGGAAACTACTTGAATTCTGTTTTTGCTGTTTCAGGAGCTACGATTTTAGGAGACGGACAAGTAGCCCTTATTATCGACTGCAACGCCCTGATTAAATAGCCGGAAGGGAGAGAAGAAACGTGAATGATACGCTTGAGAAAATGATTGTTTTTCAGCTTAATAACAAAGAATACGGCATTGCTGTCGGAAAAGTGAGATCTATTGAAAAAATGCAGACGATCACGCGAGTGCCCGGAACAGATTCTTTTGTAAAAGGGGTCATGAACTTGAGGGGGATCGTTACTCCTGTGATCGATCTGAGAACGAGATTTGGGCTTTTGCAGGAAGAATTGTCTGAAAGCAGCCGGATTATTGTCGCGGCTCTTGATTCATATGAAGTCGGTTTTATCGTTGATTCAGCAAATGATGTCATTGATCTGGCGCCTGAGGAACGTGAGCCTGCACCAGAAGTTGCAGGGGCAGAAGAGGCGGAATACATTGTCGGGGTTGCAAAATCCGGCAAACGCCTGATCATTCTTTTGGATCTGAATAAGGTTTTAGCAGGCACATCACATTCCCCTGCAAGCAGCAAACGGAATGTTCAGCATGCATAATCCGCGATGGAAGCCTTTGGAATGGACAGACAGGAGCGAATGATCAAGGTTGGAATTGCTGAAAAAAACATCGTTTCACAGCCATATTTAATAAGAACTTCCGGACTTGGCTCATGCGTGGGACTTGTTCTGTACGATGAGGAAAAAAAAACAGCCGGCCTCGTACACATCATGCTGCCTGATTCCTCCTTGTCCCGCACAGGAGAATACAGTCCTTGCAGATATGCGGATACAGCTGTAAAGGACCTGGCTGAAAAATTAGCAGAAAGAGGGTGCAGAAAGGGTGCTTTGAAAGCAAAGCTTGCAGGCGGAGCGCAAATGTTCCCTTTTCAGCCTTCGGGGATGCTCAACATCGGGGCAAGGAATGTGGCCGCCGTTTTAGAGCAGCTGGATACAATGAAAATTCCTGTAATCAGCATGGATACCGGGGGAAGCAGCGGGAGAACGATCGAGTTTAATCCCGCAACAGGAAAGCTTTCTATTTTCACAGTCAATCAATCTGCAAAAACGATCTGACAGACACCGGAAATATCACAGCAGAAGGGGAGAAAAATGGAACAAGCTGCAAAACTCGAAGAACAAGAATATTGGAATAAATGGATTCACTGCCGTGACCATGAAGCTTGCAATGCGCTGATTCACCGCTATTTGCCCCTTGTCAGCTATCATGTACAGCGAATTTCAGTCAGTCTGCCCAAATCAGTCAACAAAGAAGATTTAAAAAGCATAGGCATGGTCGGTCTCTACGATGCTCTTGAAAAGTTTGACTATACACGTGACCTGAAATTTGAAACGTATGCTTCTTTCAGAATCAGAGGGGCGATCCTTGACGGACTTAGAAAAGAAGATTGGCTGCCCCGCAGCTCAAGAGAAAAAGCAAAAAAAGTGGATGCCGCCATTGAACGGCTTGAACAAAAGTATTTGAGGAATGTTCAACCAAAAGAAGTGGCCGCAGACCTTGAAATGTCGGAAAATGAAGTTATCTCGATCATGAATGAAGGTTTCTTTGCCAATGTTCTTTCCATTGATGATCAAAATCATGAGCATGATGAACAGGACCATCAGAAATTTGTCATCCGGGATGAAAAAGCAGAAATGCCTGAAGAGAAAATGGTAAAGGATGAACTGATCGGTCAGCTTGCAGAAGTCATTGTCAATCTGACAGAAAAAGAGCAGCAGGTCATCAGCTTATTTTATAAAGAGGAACTGACCCTGACTGAAATCGGGCAGGTCTTAAGTCTTTCTACATCACGTATTTCGCAGATTCATTCGAAAGCTCTGTTTAAGCTGAAGCATCTTCTTGAAAAAATTAATTCTTGACGGTCAAGCTTTTGTAAACAGGCGATATAAAAAGGTCAGGTGAAACGGTATATGACAGCAGCACTCCTGGCATTAAGCCTTATTCTGCACGCTGCATCACTTTATTTGATTGCACTTTTATTTTTACGTTATAAAAATGTGCTGCAGGCTGAAGAGAGACAGGCGGCCATGCTCCATGAAACAGAACAGGCGCTTGCTGCCTGCATGCTTGAGATGAGAGAAGAGAATGAAAAGCTTCTGGCTGCACTAGACCGTTCTTTTATAACGGACGAAAGTTCCGCAGAAGCTGATGAAGGGGAAGGGGTTCAGCAAAAAGAGCTTTCGAATGGGGAAGCTCCTGCAGATGAAACCCCTCATGAAATAGACCAGGCGGATCAATTCCGTCTGGATGTATTAAATCTTTATCAAAATGGCTATACAATAGAAGAAATTGCAAAAAAGCTTGATAAAGGAAAAACAGAAATCTCCCTTATGCTGAAATTCCGCCAATTCTAGTCGAATTTTGCTTGCGAATGATTTTTCATTGTGATATATTAATTCTTGGTGTTAATACACACGCCATAGATTCAGGCATTGGTGCTGTTTAGACAGTTTTGCCTGAAGATGATATGTGCGGAGGAGAAAAAACCATTAGGAGGAAATACCATGTCAGTCATTTCAATGAAACAACTACTTGAAGCAGGTGTTCATTTCGGCCATCAAACACGCCGCTGGAACCCTAAGATGAAGCGTTACATCTTCACTGAGCGTAACGGCATCTACATCATCGACCTGCAAAAAACAGTTAAGAAGGTTGAAGAAGCTTACCAGTTCACGAAAGAACTAGCTGCAAACGGCGGCACAATTCTTTTCGTAGGAACTAAAAAGCAAGCTCAGGATTCAGTTAAAGAAGAAGCTGAGCGTTCAGGAATGTACTTCGTTAACCAACGCTGGTTGGGCGGAACGCTTACAAACTTTGAAACGATTCAAAAGCGCATCAAACGTCTGAAAGACATCGAAAAAATGCAAGAAGACGGCACTTTCGAAGTTCTTCCAAAGAAAGAAGTTGTTCAGCTTAACAAAGAGCTTGAGCGTCTTGAAAAATTCTTGGGCGGAATCAAAGACATGAAAGGTCTTCCTGATGCACTATTCATCATTGACCCTCGCAAAGAGCGCATTGCCGTTGCTGAAGCACGCAAATTGAACATCCCAATCGTTGGTATCGTTGATACAAACTGCGATCCGGATGAAATTGATTACGTAATTCCTGCAAATGATGATGCAATCCGTGCAGTTAAGCTTTTAACTTCTAAAATTGCTGATGCAATTCTTGAAACAAAACAAGGTGAAGAAACAACTGCTTAATCAAGTAAAGGTGATAAGAGGGGAATGCCTTTTATCACCTTTTTTAAAGAGGCTTTTTCCAGATGGGAAAAGCCCCCTTTAACAAAACGAAAAACATTCTGATTCAGAATGAAACCAATACATAATGGCGGAACCGCCGAAAATTAAGGAGGAAAACTCTCATGGCAATTACAGCTCAAATGGTAAAAGAATTACGCGAAAAAACTGGTGCAGGCATGATGGACTGCAAAAAAGCACTAACTGCAACAGAAGGCGATATGGAAAAAGCGATTGATTTCCTTCGCGAAAAAGGAATTGCATCTGCATCTAAAAAAGCAGACCGCGTTGCTGCTGAAGGTCTTGCTCTTGTTAAAGCGGAAGGCAACGAAGCAGTTATCCTTGAAGTAAACTCTGAAACGGACTTTGTTGCTAAAAACGAAGGCTTCAAAGAGCTTCTTGAAACACTTGCTTCACATCTTCTTGCTAAAAAGCCTGCTGATCTTGAAGCGGCTCTTGCTTCAGAAATGGACAACGGCACAACTGTAAATGACTACATCAACTCTGCAATCGCTAAAATCGGCGAAAAGATCACTCTTCGCCGCTTTGATATCGTATCAAAAACAGACAGCGATGCATTCGGTTCTTACCTTCACATGGGCGGACGAATTGCCGTTCTTACTGTTCTTGAAGGAACAACTGACGAAGAGACAGCTAAAGACGTTGCTATGCACGTAGCGGCAGTCAACCCAAAATACATCGGCCGTGACGCTGTAAGCGAAGAAGAAGTAACGCGCGAGCGCGAAGTTCTTTCTCAGCAGGCTCTAAACGAAGGCAAGCCAGCTAACATCGTTGAAAAAATGGTTGAAGGCCGCCTTGGCAAATTCTTCGAAGAAATCTGCCTTCTTGAGCAGAACTTCGTTAAAAACCCGGATCTTAAAGTAAAACAATTTGTTGAGTCTAAAGGCGCAACAGTAAGAAGCTTTACTCGCTTTGAAGTAGGCGAAGGCATTGAAAAACGCCAGGATAACTTTGCTGAAGAAGTTATGAACCAAGTCAAAAAATAATTCAGTCCGACATAAGGGAAAACAGCTGTTTTCCTTAATGAAGACGAGTAAATGAAAGACAGGGAACACACTTCTGTGTTCCCTCTTTTTGAAAAAGCCTGTTTCCCCGCTGGGTGAATACAGCTTGAATCATTTACATGCAGCGATTTACCTGAAAAGACTTGGAGGTCATTATGAGCAAACCTAAATATAATCGTATCGTACTTAAATTGAGCGGAGAAGCGTTAGCTGGAACCGACAGCTTCGGCATTAAGCCTGCTGTCATTCAGTCCATTGCCAAACAAGTAAAAGAAATTGCAGAGCTTGGTGTTGAGGTGGCTGTAGTTGTAGGCGGCGGCAATATCTGGCGCGGCAAAATCGGCAGTGAAATGGGAATGGACCGTGCAACTGCTGACTATATGGGAATGCTTGCTACGGTGATGAATTCACTTGCTCTGCAGGACAGCCTTGAAACGTTCGGCATCCAGACCCGCGTTCAGACTTCCATTGAAATGAGACAGGTTGCAGAACCGTATATCAGAAGAAAAGCAATCAGACACCTTGAGAAAAAGCGAGTTGTCATTTTTGCTGCAGGTACGGGAAACCCTTACTTCTCCACTGATACAACAGCGGCGCTCCGGGCAGCAGAAATCGAAGCAGATGTGATTCTGATGGCTAAAAACAACGTTGACGGCGTCTACACAGCAGATCCAAAGAAAGATGCATCCGCTGTGAAATACGAAACACTGTCTTACCTTGATGTATTGAAAGAAGGTCTGGAAGTGATGGATTCTACTGCTTCATCACTTTGCATGGACAATGATATCCCGCTGATTGTTTTCTCTGTTATGGAAGAAGGCAACATTAAACGTGCAGTACTCGGCGAAAATATCGGAACAATTGTAAGGGGGAAATAATGATGGCAAAACAAGTTCTTGCACAAGCAAAAGATAAAATGGAAAAAGCGGTATCTGCCTATAACAGAGAGCTTTCAACCGTTCGCGCAGGCCGTGCAAATGCATCTCTTCTTGATAAAATTGTCGTAGATTACTACGGTGCGCCTACACCGGTCAACCAGCTTGCTTCTATTAACACACCTGAAGCAAGACTGCTTGTGATCCAGCCTTACGACAAAACAGTACTCGGCGAAATCGAAAAAGCTATCCTGAAATCTGATCTTGGATTAAATCCTACAAACGACGGTTCTTTAATCCGGCTTGCTATTCCGGCCCTTACTGAAGAGCGCCGCAAAGAGCTTGCTAAACTTGTAAAGAAGTATGCTGAAGAAGCAAAAGTTGCCGTCCGCAATGTGCGCCGGGATGCAAACGACGATTTGAAAAAGCTTGAGAAAAATGGCGAAATCACAGAAGATGAGCTTCGCACAAACAATGATCAAGTTCAAAAAACGACGGATGAGTTCATCAGCAAAATTGACGCTATTGCAAAAGATAAAGAAAAAGAAATCATGGAAGTTTAAGTTAAAAATCTGTACAATGGAATTGTGCTCAAAAGACCCTCTTATGTTTACAGGGGGTTTTTTTGTTAATACTGTTAACACCGCTGCAGTATATGAGACCGCAGAATGTTACGGGTGATGGAGGAATCACATGCTGGGCAAACTGAAAAATTGGAGAAATCCTAACCGGGAACTGTCTGTTACCTCAAAAGATGACTTGATCAAACGGGGAATACCTGAACATATTGCCATTATTATGGACGGAAATGGGAGATGGGCCAAAAAACGCGCACTTCCAAGGATTGCCGGACACCATGAAGGCATGAAGACAGTAAGAAAAATCACAAAGCTTTCCAATGAGCTCGGTGTAAAGGCTCTTACTCTATATGCTTTTTCAACGGAAAACTGGAAACGCCCAAAGTCTGAAGTCGATTACCTGATGAAGCTTCCTGAAGAGTTTCTCGGAACTTTTTTGCCTGAGCTGATTGAGGAAAATGTTCAGGTCAGAATTATTGGCGACGAATCCAAAATACCGGCGCATACGCTGCGCGCTGTGCAAAAAGCAAAAGAGGAAACAGGATCCAATAACGGACTTATTTTAAATTTTGCCTTGAATTACGGAAGCCGGGCGGAGATGATTCATGCTGTCCGCGGCATGGTTGAAGATGCAGAAAACGGCGAATTAAAGATTGAAGACATAAGTGAAGAGCTGTTTTCAAGTTATTTAATGACAAGCGGAATGAAGGATCCTGATTTACTGATCCGGACAAGCGGGGAAATCAGGCTGAGCAACTTCATGCTATGGCAGCTTGCCTACTCGGAATTCGTCTTTACAGATGTTCTCTGGCCTGATTTCAGCGAAGATCACCTTATTTCAGCCATTGATGAATATCAGCACAGAGGCAGAAGGTTTGGTGGATTGTAAAGATCATCCCTGGTTTATCATCCAGGGATTATACATAATTTGAGAGGTGCAGGCGCACGTTATTTGCACAATCCAGATATACAGAGATCTGCAGCAGAGGAATGGGGAGTGACATGGTGAAGAGAATCAGTTTATTGGGGGCAACGGGCTCGATCGGACAGCAGACACTTGATGTCATTAAAGCTCATCCGGAACAATTTCAGCTAGTTTCCATGTCTTTTGGAAGCAACCTTACTTTAGGCAGAAAAGCAATTATTGAGTTTTCGCCCCGTTTAGTAAATGTAAATGACTTTGATGCATATACACAGCTGAAAAGTGAATTTCCGGATGTGTCCTTTGCTTTTGGCGAAGAAGGCCTGATTGAAGCTGCCGTTTTGCCTGAAGCAGACATCCTGGTCAATGCTGTTATGGGGAGCGTCGGTCTTCTGCCGACATTAAAAGCAATTGAATGCAAAAAAACAATCGCCATTGCCAATAAAGAAACACTTGTAACGGCGGGCCATCTTGTAACGGCTCATGCAAAAACATACAATGTGGAGCTCTTGCCTGTAGACAGCGAGCATTCAGCTATTTTTCAGTGTCTTCAGGGAGAGAATCCAAAATCTTTGGAGCGGCTTATTATTACTGCTTCTGGAGGGAGCTTCCGCGACAGGAAGCGGGAGGACCTTGAAAATGTCACTGTGGAAGAAGCCCTAAACCATCCGAACTGGTCGATGGGAGCTAAAATCACGATTGACTCTGCAACAATGATGAACAAAGGTCTTGAAGTCATTGAGGCGCACTGGCTGTTTGACCTGCCGTATGAAAAGATCGATGTGCTGCTGCACAAAGAAAGCATTATCCATTCCATGGCTGAATTCCATGACCGGAGCGTCATTGCCCAGCTTGGAACACCTGATATGAGAGTGCCGATTCAATATGCCCTGTCTTATCCTGAACGATTGCCGATGCCGGATACGAAACAGCTGAATTTATGGGAGGCGGGCAAGCTTCACTTTGAAAAAGCCGATTTTGAACGGTACCGCTGCTTACAATTCGCTTATGATTCAGGTAAAATTGGAGGAACAATGCCGACTGTCCTGAACGCAGCAAATGAAGAAGCTGTGGCCGCTTTTCTGAAAGGGAAAATTAAGTTTCTTCAAATTGAAGACCTGATTGAGAGGGCACTTTCAAAACATTGTGTGATAACAGACCCGAATCTGCATATCATTCAAGAAGTGGACAAAGAGACAAGAGAATTTGTTCAATCATTCTATTCATAAAGGTGGTCATGAAACGTGAATACCGTTTTGGCGTTTGTTGTTATTTTTGGGGCGCTCGTTTTCTTTCACGAGCTGGGACATCTCGTTTTAGCTAAACGTGCGGGTATTCTTTGCCGTGAGTTTGCGATTGGATTCGGCCCGAAAATCTTTTCTTTTACAAAAAATGAGACGGTCTATACGATCAGACTTCTTCCTTTAGGCGGATTTGTCCGGATGGCCGGCGAAGACCCTGAAATGATAGAGGTTAAGCCCGGCTATAACGTCGGACTTCTCTTTAACAAACAGGATCAAGTTGAAAAAATCATTCTCAATAATAAAGAGAAATACCCCCGTGCAAGAGTCATAGAAGTCGAACAGGCAGACCTTGAGCACAAAATGTTCATCTCAGGGTATGAACAGGGCGAAGAAGATGAAGTGCTCAAGCATTTCGATGTCAGTGAGCGTTCATTTTTTATCGTAGATGGATCAGAAGTTCAAATTGCACCGTATAACCGCCAGTTCGGTTCGAAAACACTCGGCCAGAGAACGGCTGCGATTATTGCAGGCCCGCTGATGAACTTTATCCTTGCATTTGTCCTGCTTTTCTCTCTGGGTTTCATTCAGGGGGCTCCAATAGACGAGCCGATCCTTGGAAAATTGACAGAGGACGGCTCTGCCGCTGAGTCAGGTTTAAAAGAGGGAGATGAGATCACAGCCATTGAGGGCAAAGTGATGTCTTCCTGGAAGCAGGTAGTATCTGTTATTCAGTCAAATCCTGAACAGGAGCTTACCTTCAGCGTAAACCGCGGCGGGCAGGACCTTGAAATCGAGGTCATACCTGAAGCGAGCAAAATCGGTGAGGAAACCATCGGCAGAATCGGAGCCTACAATCCGGTTGAAAAATCGTTTATCGGTTCACTGACTTACGGTGTCACAGAAACATTTAACTGGACAAAAGAAATTGTCCTCGGTCTTGGCAAGCTGATCACAGGCCAGTTTTCCATTGATATGCTTTCAGGTCCTGTCGGCATTTATGACATGACAGATCAAGTAGCAAAAACAGGCGTCATTAATTTGATGAGCTGGGCTGCGATCCTGAGCATTAATCTCGGTATCGTCAACCTTCTTCCAATTCCGGCACTTGACGGCGGAAGACTGCTCTTTTTCCTTGTTGAAGCGCTTAGAGGGAAACCGATTGACCGCCAGAAAGAGGGCGTTGTCCATTTTATCGGGTTTGCGCTGCTTATGCTCCTGATGCTCGTCGTAACGTGGAATGACATTCAGCGATTCTTTTTATAAAACCGGCTGCAGCCAGCTGAAAAAAGCGAGTTTTGAATACTTAAATAGAGGTGCTTTAGATGAAACAGAGTATGACGTTTATTCCTACTTTAAGAGAAGTGCCTGCAGATGCGGATATTAAAAGCCACCAGCTTTTGCTCCGCGCAGGCTACATGCGGCAAAATGCGAGCGGAATCTACAGTTATTTGCCGCTTGCCTCTATTGTTCTGAAAAAAATTGAGCAGATTGTACGCGAAGAGATGAATCGTGCAGGCTCAGCCGAACTGCTTATGCCTGCACTCCAGCAATCAGAACTTTGGCAGGAATCCGGCAGATGGTACACATACGGCCCTGAGCTTATGAGAATGAAAGACAGGCACAGCCGTGAATTTGCGCTTGGCGCCACACATGAAGAGGTTATTACATCTCTTGTGCGCGACGAAGTTAAGTCCTATAAAAGACTTCCTTTGAATCTGTATCAGATTCAGTCAAAATTCAGGGATGAAAAGCGTCCACGCTTCGGACTTCTGCGCGGACGGGAGTTCATTATGAAAGATGCCTATTCTTTCCATGCCTCATTTGAAAGTCTTGATGAAGTGTATGAAAAGATGTTTCAGGCATACAGCAATGTGTTTTCACGCTGCGGCTTAAACTACCGGGCAGTTATTGCTGATTCAGGCGCCATGGGCGGAAAGGACACCCATGAGTTCATGGTTTTATCTGACGTCGGCGAAGATACCATTGCCTATTCAGACACATCGTCCTATGCTGCCAATGTCGAGATGGCTCCTGTTATTACTCAATACGAGAAAAGCAGTGAAGAACAGCAGGAACTTGTCAAAACAGAAACACCGGATCAAAGAACGATTGATGATGTAGCGCAGTACCTGAACGTTGAAAAAGAGAAGCTGATTAAATCTCTTGTGTTTAAAGTGGACGAGAAATTTGTGATGGTGCTTGCACGCGGCGATCACGAAATCAATGATATTAAAATCAAAAACCTTTACGGGGCCTCAGTTGTTGAACTTGCGACACCTGAAGAAACGAAGCAGGCGGCAGGAGTTCTGCCAGGCTTTGTCGGCCCGGTGGGAGCAGATTCGAAAATTGAGATTATTGCCGATCATGCGGTGCAGTCCGTTGTAAACGGAGTTTGTGGCGCCGGTGAAGAGAATTATCACTATACAGGCGTTAATCTCGACCGTGATGCAACTGTCAGCCAGTATGCTGACCTTCGTTTCATTGAAGAGGGAGACGCTTCACCGGACGGAGAAGGAACGATCCAGTTTGCCAAAGGAATTGAAGTGGGACATGTATTCAAACTTGGAACCCGCTACAGTGAAGCAATGAATGCGACGTTCCTTGATGAAAACGGCAGAGCGCAGCCGATGATTATGGGCTGTTACGGCATTGGAGTTTCAAGAACACTCGCTGCTATTGTTGAGCAGTATAATGACGATAAGGGGATTGTCTGGCCGGCTGCTGTTGCGCCGTTCCAAGTCCACCTGATCACAGCAAATGCAAAACAGGATGCGCAGTCTTCACTCGGCGAAAAACTGTATGCGGAGCTTTTGGAGGCTGGATTTGAAGTTCTTTATGATGACAGAATCGAACGCGCAGGGGTTAAATTTGCCGACTCTGACCTTATAGGCATTCCTGTCAGAATCGTAGTTGGAAAACAGGCCGAAGACGGCATCGTGGAAGTAAAAGAGCGGAAAACAGGAGAGGGTATGGACGTATCTCTCGCAGATCTGCATGAAACAATTTCACGGCTGCTTCAGAAGTAAAACCTGTGATGCCAATAGTTCATCTATGGTATGATAGAGTAAGTGAATAACAAATTGACAAGGTACCCCGCTTCGTGCGAGGTACCTTCAATTATGATGGAAAAAGTTTCAAGGAGGGAAAAATCAGACATGCAAGAAGAGCGTCTCAAGGCTCAAAAAGAACGATTTCACCTTCTGCTTCAGCAAATCGGGCTGACAGAAGATACGGTTTACCCGTTTTTCTCTGAAGGTGCCATTACAAAACTGACTGTTTTAAAGCAGCAGAAAAAATGGGAGTTTCAGTTTTCCTTTCAAAAAATCCTCCCATTTGATGCATACCGCCTTTTTCAGGCAAAGCTGACAAAAGCATTTTCTCATATTGCAGATGTAACCTTTCAGCTGACGGTAAAGGATCAGTCGTTCAATGAAAAACTCGTTGCAGACTACTGGTCGGTTTGTGTTCAGGAGCTTGAGGGAATCTCTCCTCCCATGCTGTCTCTTTTAAATGAACAGACTCCTGAAGTGCAGGGGGTCAAACTGATCATTAAAACGAAAAATGAAACAGAAGCAATGGCCATTAAGAAAAAATATACACCGCTGCTTCAGGACAGCTTTTCGCAGTACGGGTTTCCGTCCCTGCAATTCGATACGAAAACGACTATTTCGAAAGAAGAAATCGCACAGTTCCAGGAAAAGAAAAAACTCGAGGATCAGGAAAAAGTCATGCTCGCCATCACCGAAATGGAGAAGAAAGACAAAGAGCAGGATGAAGCTCCGCAAGGTCCGCTGATGATCGGATATGCGATAAAAAATGACGAAGAAATTAAGCAGATTGATACAATCGAAGATGAAGAGCGCCGCATCACCGTACAAGGATATGTGTTTGATGCAGAAACAAGAGAATTGAGGAGCGGCAGAACGCTCAGCACCTTTAAAATAACAGACTACACAAACTCCATCCTCGTGAAAATGTTTGCCCGTGATAAAGAAGATGCGGCACTCCTTCAAACATTGAAAAAGGGCATGTGGGTGAAAGTGCGCGGAAGCATCCAAAACGATACGTTTGTAAGAGATCTTGTCATGATTGCAAATGATATCAACGAGATCAAACCGGAAGTCAGACAGGATACTTCGGAAGAAAAGCGGATCGAACTTCATCTTCACAGTCCGATGAGCCAGATGGATGCTGTATCATCAGTAGGCTCGCTTGTCGGACAAGCTAAAAAGTGGGGCCATCCCGCAATTGCGATTACAGATCATGCAGTGGCGCAGTCTTTCCCTGAAGCCTATTCGGCAGGAAAGAAAAACGGCATCAAGATTCTGTACGGCGTGGAAATCAATCTGGTGGATGACGGAGTTCCGATTGCCTACAACCCGCAGGACCGCTTTTTGCCTGAAGCAACCTATGTTGTTTTTGACGTTGAGACGACAGGTCTTTCCGCTGTTTATGACACAATTATTGAACTCGCTGCGGTCAAAATCAAAAACGGCGAGATCATTGACCGGTTTGAGTCATTCGCCAATCCCCATCACCGGCTGTCGGCTACTACGATTGATTTGACGGGGATCACTGATGATATGGTGGCAAACGCCCCGAATGTGGATGAAGTGCTTCGCCGGTTTAAAGAGTGGACCGGGGACGACATCCTCGTTGCGCACAATGCAAGCTTTGATATGGGCTTTTTGAATGTAGGCTATAAAAAGCTGCTTGGCACCGGGAAGGCTGCAAATCCGGTCATAGATACGCTTGAGCTTGGACGCTTCCTTTATCCCGAGATGAAAAGCCACAGGCTGAACACACTTGCCAAGAAATTTGACATTGAGCTTACCCAGCATCACCGTGCCATTTATGATGCTGAAGCAACTGGATATCTGCTATTGCGCATGCTCAAGGATGCAGCTGAAAAGGGAATTGAGAATCACCTTCAGCTTAATGACAATATGGGCCAGGGCAATGCTTACCAGCGGGCGCGTCCGTATCATGCCATCCTTCTTGCCCAGAATGAAACGGGACTGAAAAACCTGTTTAAACTCGTTTCCATGTCGCATATAGATTACTTCTACAGAGTTGCGCGCATCCCGAGATCTCAGCTTGTCAAACACCGGGAAGGGATTATTGTCGGATCGGCGTGCGACCGCGGTGAAGTATTTGAAGGCATGATGCAAAAATCGCCTGAAGAAGTGGAAGACATTGCAGCATTTTATGACTACATTGAAGTTCAGCCGCCAGAGGTATACCGTCATTTAATCCAAATGGAATATATAAGGGATGAAATGGCGCTGAAAGAGATCATCTCAAACCTTGTCAGCCTTGGCGAAAAGCTTGAAAAGCCTGTTGTTGCAACAGGAAACGTACATTATCTTCAGCCGGAGGATAAGATTTACCGGAAAATCCTCGTAAGTTCGCAGGGCGGGGCAAATCCGCTTAACCGTCATGAGCTTCCGAATGTGCATTTCCGTTCAACGAACGAGATGCTTGACTGCTTTGATTTTCTCGGAAAAGAAAAAGCGCGTGAAATTGTCATTGACAACACTCATAAAGTATCAGCTATGGTCGATGACATTAAACCGATCAAGGACGACCTGTATACGCCGAAAATTGAAGGGGCAGACCAGGAAATCCGCGATATGAGCTACGGCATGGCGAGAAGCATCTATGGAGACGATCTCCCGGAAATTGTGGAAGCAAGACTTGAAAAAGAATTAAAGAGCATCATCGGCCATGGGTTCGCGGTTATTTACCTCATTTCCCATAAGCTTGTTAAAAAATCGCTTGATGACGGCTATCTAGTAGGATCCAGGGGTTCCGTCGGATCGTCGCTCGTTGCAACGATGACGGAAATAACCGAAGTGAATCCTCTGCCGCCGCATTATGTCTGCCCTGACTGCAAGCACTCGGAATTTTTCAACGACGGATCTGTCGGATCGGGTTTTGACCTTCCGAACAAGGATTGTCCGGAATGCGGGGCAAAATATCATAAAGACGGCCATGACATCCCGTTTGAAACGTTCCTTGGATTTAAAGGAGATAAAGTTCCTGATATCGATTTGAACTTTTCAGGAGAATACCAGCCAAGAGCCCACAACTACACAAAAGAGCTGTTTGGCGAAGATAATGTATACCGTGCAGGAACAATCGGCACCGTGGCCGAGAAAACGGCTTACGGCTATGTCAAGGGATATGCGGGTGATAACAACCTCATGCTCCGGAATGCAGAAGTTGACCGTCTCGTGCAGGGCTGCACAGGCGTAAAACGGAGCACAGGGCAGCATCCGGGCGGTATTATCGTAGTTCCTGACTATATGGACATTTACGATTTTTCACCGATTCAGTTTCCGGCAGATGCCACCGGTGCGGAATGGAAAACAACTCACTTTGACTTCCATTCCATTCACGACAATCTTCTGAAGCTTGATATCCTCGGACACGATGATCCGACGGTCATCAGGATGCTTCAGGACCTGAGCGGGATAGATCCAAAAACCATTCCGACAGACGACAAAGAAGTCATGAAGATCTTCAGCGGGACAGAATCACTCGGCGTAACGGAAGAGCAGATCATGTGTAAAACCGGCACCCTTGGCATTCCCGAATTCGGAACAAGGTTTGTCCGCCAGATGCTTGAAGATACGAAACCGACAACCTTTTCAGAGCTTGTCCAAATATCGGGCCTTTCTCATGGAACAGATGTATGGCTTGGCAATGCGCAGGAGCTTATTCATGACAACACATGCACCCTGAGCGAAGTAATCGGTTGCCGCGATGACATTATGGTTTACTTGATTTATCAGGGGCTTGATCCATCGTTTGCTTTTAAAATCATGGAATCTGTCCGAAAAGGAAAAGGACTGACGCCTGAGATGGTTGAAGAGATGAAAAAAAACAATGTGCCTGACTGGTATATTGGCTCCTGCCTGAAAATCAAATATATGTTCCCTAAGGCCCACGCAGCTGCCTATGTATTAATGGCAGTCCGAATCGCTTATTTTAAAGTCCATCATGCGCTTCTTTATTATTCTGCTTATTTTACAGTCCGTGCAGATGATTTTGATGTAGAAAGCATGGCAAAGGGCTCTGCTGCAATCAGAGCGAGAATTGAGGAGATCAACCAGAAAGGGCTTGAAGCATCTCCTAAGGAAAAAAGTTTGCTGACTGTCCTTGAACTGGCTCTTGAAATGTGCGAACGGGGGTACTCCTTCCAGAAGGTCGATCTTTACCGCTCAAGTGCAACAGATTTTCTGATCGACGGCAATTCGCTCATCCCGCCTTTTAATTCCATTCCGGGACTTGGGACAAATGCCGCCATCAACATTGTAAAAGCAAGAGAAGAAGGGGAGTTCCTTTCAAAAGAAGACCTTCAGCAGCGGGGAAAAGTATCCAAGACGATCATCGAGTACCTGACCAACCAGGGATGTCTTGAGTCGCTCCCTGACCAGAATCAGCTTTCGCTGTTTTAATGACGAGCCTGAAACAGGAGAAAATTACCGGTGACGTACCAGCGTTTTTTTCTTGCAATTTGGCTCAGAACCTTGAACGGTCTATGATTTTAATTTGCAATAAATGGCCGGTTATGTTATATTCTTTATGGAAATGCTAACGATAGTTAGAGGCAGAGAGTGGGGAAACCCACTCTTTCGTATTGAGTAGAGATATTTTGTGTCTCTTCATTCGGATCGCGTGTTTAGTACATACATTCCCTGCTCAATATGAAGCAGGGTTTTTCAGCAGCTAAAAGCTATATTTGCTTCTATTTCACAAGGAGGAACGGGATGAGCAAAAAAGTTACTGAAATCGTTGCCGAACTAGTGACGCCGATTTTAGATGAATTAACATTGGAATTAGTGGATATTGAATTTGTTAAAGAAGGAAAAGAATGGTTTCTTCGCGTATTCATAGACTCAAGCGATGGAATTGATATTGAGCATTGTGCGATTGTCAGCGAAAAGCTCAGCGAAAAGCTGGATGAAACAGATCCGATCGAACAAAATTATTTCCTCGAAGTTTCATCTCCCGGTGCTGAACGCCCGCTAAAAAAAGAAGCTGACTTCGAAAAATCGATTGGGAAAAATGTGTACATCAAAACATATGAACCTTTCGAAGGCTCAAAAGTTTTTGAAGGCGAGCTGACTGGATTTGACGGAGAACACGTCGTTGTAACAGTCACAATTAAGACCCGGAAAAAACAAATTCAGATTCCATACGAAAAGGTTGCCAGCGCAAGACTCGCTGTCACCTTCAATTAACTTGTTTTTATGAAATGAAAAGCAGGATGCAAGTATTTCTGCTATATGGATAAGGGGGAAACCGTTAAAATGAGTAATGAATTACTGGATGCCTTAACCATCCTTGAAAAAGAAAAGGGCATCAGCAAAGAAGTGATCATTGAAGCAATTGAAGCTGCTTTGATCTCTGCTTATAAACGAAATTTCAATCAGGCGCAGAATGTGCGCGTGGATCTTAACCGCGACACAGGAACAATGAGAGTCTTTGCAAGAAAAGATGTCGTGGATGAAGTGTATGATCCAAGACTTGAAGTTTCTGTTGAAGAAGCCCAAAGCGTCAATCCGAGCTTTCAGGTAAATGATGTGATGGAAATGGAAGTAACACCGAAGGATTTCGGCCGCATAGCAGCCCAAACAGCGAAGCAGGTCGTCACTCAGCGCGTGCGCGAAGCAGAACGCGGAGTCATTTACTCTGAATTCGTTGACCGCGAAGAAGATATTATGACAGGAATCGTGCAGCGCATCGATTCTAAGTTCATCTACGTCAGCCTGGGCAAAATCGAAGCGCTCCTTCCTGTCAGCGAACAGATGCCGAACGAAAAATACAAGCCTCATGACCGCATTAAAGTTTTTATCACGAAAGTGGAAAAAACAACGAAGGGTCCCCAAATTTTCGTTTCGCGCACACATCCGGGCCTGCTGAAGCGCTTATTTGAAATTGAAGTTCCGGAGATCTATGACGGAACCGTTGAAATTAAATCTGTAGCCCGTGAAGCAGGCGACCGTTCGAAAATCTCTGTTTACTCCGAGAATTCCGAAGTTGATCCAGTCGGCTCATGTGTCGGACCTAAAGGCCAGCGTGTTCAGGCGATTGTAAACGAGCTGAAGGGTGAAAAAATCGACATCGTCAACTGGTCGAATGATCCGGTCGAATTTGTTGCCAATGCCCTAAGCCCTTCCAAAGTTCTTGACGTCAATGTAAACGAGGAAGAAAAGGCGACAACAGTTGTTGTGCCTGATTATCAGCTTTCCCTTGCAATTGGCAAAAGAGGCCAGAATGCCCGTCTTGCAGCCAAACTGACAAACTGGAAAATTGATATTAAGAGTGAATCAGATGCTGTTCAAATGGGTATCTACCCTCGTGCCGGAGCAAATGTTCCGCTTGAAGACAGCGAAGATGACGAGCCGCTTTTTTCCTTCAGTGATGACGAACTAGACAAGTAAGAGGTGAGGCAATGTGAACAATCAAAGAAAAGTTCCGCTCCGCAAATGCGTGGCAACTGGAGAAATGAAACCTAAAAAAGAACTTGTTCGTATTGTCCGTTCAAAAGAAGGCGAAGTCTCCGTCGATCCCACCGGGAAGAAAAACGGGCGGGGAGCATACCTCTCTCTTGATAAAGACGCTATTTTGCAGGCGAAGAAGAAAAATGTCCTCGCAAACCACCTGCAAGTGAAAATTGAAGACAGCATCTATGAAGAATTGCTTCAGCTGGCTGAAAAGGAGAACCATTAATGTCAAAACAGCAATGGATGTCCTTACTGGGCCTTGCAAATCGGGCAAGAAAAATTGTTTCGGGGGAAGAGCTTGTCATTAAAGAAGTGCGGCAGTCCCGCGCGAAACTCGTTCTTCTCTCTCTGGATGCATCAGATAATACGGCCAAAAAGGTACATGACAAATGCAGCTATTATCGTATTCCTGTTGTTTCGGTCCCGGACCGGCATATGCTTGGCCAGGCGATTGGCAAAGATGCCCGGGTCGTTGTGGCAATCGTCGATTCAGGCTTTGCCTCTAAAATGAAAACCTTGCTCGATTAATTTCCTGGGGGTGACCATGTGACGAAAATGAGAGTATACGAATATGCAAAAAAACAGAACATCTCTAGCAAGGATGTCATAACAGCCCTGCAGAGCATGAATGTAGAAGTCAGCAACCACATGTCAACGATTGACGATCATGTTATTGTTAAACTGGACGGAAAATACAAGGCAGATAAAAAAGAACCATCTAAATCAATTTCTGTCAAACAAAGGGAAGATCACAAAACGCCTATGCAAAAACAAGAGAATACTAACAACAAACCAGCTAATACAAATAAACCAGCAAACAAAGGCGGCAACAAGCCTTTCAATAAAGGAAAAACGAACAATCAAGCAAAAAAACCCGGCGGCAACAAGCGCGGAGGCAATCAGCGCAGACCTCAGGGAGCAGCTCCGGTTCAGCCTAAAAAAGAACTGCCGAGCAAAATTACGTTTACAGGCAGCCTTACAGTAGGCGAACTTGCTTCAAAGCTTTATAAGGAGCCTTCAGAAATCATTAAAAAGCTCTTTATGCTTGGAGTAATGGCCACAATCAACCAGGATCTTGACAAAGATTCAATTGAGCTGATTGCGGGTGAATACGGTGTAGAAGTCGAAGAAATCATCGTTTTTGACGTAACAGAATTTGAAGGCTATGAAACGGAAGATCAGGAAGAACAGCTTCAAATCCGTCCTCCTGTTGTAACAATCATGGGTCACGTTGACCACGGTAAAACAACGCTTCTTGACTCGATCCGCAACACAAAGGTAACAGCAGGCGAGGCTGGCGGAATCACGCAGCATATCGGTGCATACCAGGTTGTTGTCAACGATAAGAAGATTACCTTCCTTGATACACCGGGACATGCGGCGTTTACAACGATGCGTGCACGCGGAGCTCAAGTAACGGACATCACTATTCTTGTTGTTGCAGCTGATGACGGTGTTATGCCTCAGACAGTTGAAGCAATCAGCCATGCAAAAGCAGCTGAAGTGCCGATCATCGTAGCAGTAAATAAAATGGATAAAGAAGCAGCAAATCCTGACCGCGTGATGCAGGAGCTGACTGAATACGGTCTGGTTTCTGAAGCATGGGGCGGAGATACGATTTTTGTTCCGCTTTCAGCACTGTCCGGTGACGGTATCGAAGAACTGCTTGAGATGATTCTTCTTGTAAGTGAAGTAGAAGAATGGAAAGCAAATCCAAACCGTTCTGCAACGGGTACAGTTATTGAAGCGCAGCTTGATAAAGGCCGCGGTTCTGTTGCCACTCTGCTTGTACAGAACGGCACACTCCGCGTTGGGGACTCCATTGTAGTCGGCAACACATACGGACGCGTCCGTGCGATGGTCAATGATCTTGGAAGACGCGTGAAGGAAGTCGGACCATCGACTCCTGTTGAAATTACCGGCTTGAACGATGTGCCTCAGGCTGGCGACCAGTTCATGGTATTTGCAGATGAGAAAAAAGCGCGCCAGGTCGGTGAAGCCCGTGCCAGCAAACAAATTGACGAGCAGCGCAGAGAAGGCGCAAAACTAAGCCTTGACGACTTGTTTGAGCAAATCAAGCAGGGAGATATTAAAGATATCAACCTGATCGTTAAAGCTGACGTACAAGGTTCTGCCGAAGCACTTGCAGCATCTCTTAATAAAATTGATGTTGAAGGCGTAAAAGTGAAAATCATCATGACCGGAGTAGGTGCGATCACAGAATCCGATGTGATCCTTGCATCGGCATCAAATGCCATCATCATCGGATTTAATGTCCGCCCTGATGGAAATGCTAAGAGAACGGCCGATGCCGAAAATGTTGACATTCGCCTTCACCGCATTATTTATAAAGTCATCGAAGAAATTGAAGCTGCCATGAAAGGTATGCTTGATCCGGAATTCGAAGAAAAAGTAATCGGCCAGGTTGAAGTCCGCCAGACGATTAAAGTTTCTAAAATCGGCACCATCGCCGGTTCATATGTAACGGACGGCAAAATCACACGTGACAGCAGCATCCGCGTAATCCGCGATGGCATCGTCGTATTTGAAGGCGAAGTGGATGCCCTGAAACGCTTCAAAGATGATGTGAAAGAAGTAGCACAGAACTACGAGTGCGGTATTACCATTAAAAACTTCAATGACATTAAAGAAGGAGACGTCATTGAAGCTTACGTAATGGAAGAGATTGAACGCAAGTGATTGGATATGCGGAGTGCGAATGCATCATTTATGACGCACGATCGCTGAAAGACAAACGGGCCGTTTTACAGCGTGTTTTAATGAGGCTGAAGCAGAGACTGAATGTCTCTGTTTCAGAAATTGATTTTCAGGATACATGGCAGAGGACAAAGATTGGCATAGCTGCCGTGACATCAAGTAAAGTTCAGACGGAAAAAGAAATTCAGAAGGCTCTTGCCATGATTGATTCGTTTCCGGAAATTGAGCGCACTGTAACCTCGTTTGATTGGTTTTAACGGTGAGGTGAAAGAAAGCATGAGTTTAAGAGCAAACAGAGTCGGCGAGCAAATGAAAAAAGAGCTTGGTGAGATCATCAGCCGCAAAATCAAGGACCCGCGCATCGGTTTCGTCACTGTAACAGATGTAAGAGTTTCGGGAGACCTTCAAATTGCAAAAGTCTATATTTCAGTTCTTGGGGACGCGGAAAAGAGAGAAAACACTCTTAAAGGCCTCGCAAAAGCCAAAGGATTTATCCGTTCTGAAATCGGACAGCGCATCAGGCTCAGAAAGACACCTGAGATTCTTTTTGAATTTGATGAATCGGTTGACTACGGCAACCGGATCGAAACGCTGATACACGAAATCAACCAGGAAAACAAGCAGGAAGACTAAAAGAAAGGATAGACATCTGTCTATCCTTTTCGTTTAGCCTGCAGACAGAAAGGCGGAACATGTTCCATGGAAGGTGTTTTATTAATACATAAGCCTGCAGGAATGACATCCCACGACTGTGTCGCGAAAATGAGAAGAATTGCTAAAACGAAAAAGGTGGGTCACACCGGCACGCTTGACCCGGATGTAACGGGTGTTTTGCCTGTGTGTCTTGGCCGTGCAACAAAGATCGTCGAGTATTTAACGGCAGAGTCAAAAACCTATGAGGCAGAAGTGACCATCGGCATATCAACCGAAACAGAGGATGCGTCCGGTGAAATAGTCGAGAAAAAAGCCGTCATTGAAACGATTACAGATGAAATGGCCCTTGATGCACTCAGCAGCCTGACGGGTGAGATTGATCAAGTGCCGCCTATGTACTCTGCTGTCAAAATCGGAGGCAAAAAGCTGTATGAATACGCACGCGCAGGACAGACAATTGAGCGCCCTTCAAGAAAGATCACCGTTCATGAGATGACATTGCTGTCCAGTGTGCAGTCAGGCGGGGAAACAGCCTCTTTCCGCTTCAAAGTTTCATGCTCTAAAGGAACGTATGTGAGGACCCTTGCTGTCATGATCGGCGAACACCTCGGCTATCCGGCCCACATGTCCCATCTCGTGCGGACAGGCTCAGGCTCATTTACCATTGACCAGTGCCATACCTTTGAAGAAATTGAAAAGGTGGCAGAAGAAAACCGTCTGCAGGAGCTTTTGATCCCGATTGGAACAGCTTTAAATCATTTGCCGAAACTTTCAATAAATGATACATTAGCAAAGAAAGTGAAAAACGGCACACTGCTTGAGGTTCCGGCAGGTTTAAACCCCGGCGCGGAATCCATTGCTGTGTACGGAGAAGACGGGACATGTCTTGCTATATACAGGCAGCATCCTGAAAAGCCTCACTTCCTAAAACCTTCCAAAGTCCTTGCAATTGACTGATGTGAAGAATGCTGATACAGAAAAGGTGAACCAGGCGTGAAGACGATTAAACTGACACATCCGCACTCTTTAAACAGTACTGAACTTCCTCCGCTTGCGATGGCCCTTGGCTATTTCGACGGGGTGCACCGCGGGCATCAGGAAGTCATCACCGCTGCCAGAAAACTGGCTGAAGAAAAAGGATTGAAAAGTGCGGTCATGACGTTTGATCCCCATCCTTCGGTGGTGCTTAGAAAAAATACGCAGCATGTAGAAGCCATTACGGCAGTTTCGGACAAAATCGAACTGATCGAGGATCTGCAGATCGACTATCTTTTTATCGTGAATTTTTCAGAAGCTTTTGCCGCTCTATTGCCGCAGGAGTTTATTGACCAGTATATTATCAATCTGAATGTGAAACATGTGGTAGCGGGCTTTGATTACTCCTACGGGAGACTCGGAAAAGGCACAATGGAAACAATGCCGTTCCACTCGCGCAGCGCTTTTGACCAGACAGTGATCAGCAAGCAGACAGACCGCGACCGCAAAATCAGTTCCACCCTCATCAGGGAAGTTCTGAGAAACGGAGACGTTGAATATGCCTGCACGCTTCTGAATAGGCCGCACAGGGTAAAAGGAACGGTTATTCACGGGGATAAGCGCGGAAGAACAATCGGCTTCCCGACAGCCAATATCGAGCTTGACAATGCCTATATCATTCCCCCGACAGGCGTGTACGCTGTTCAATTCGAACTCGACGGGGAACGCTATAACGGAGTCTGCAACATTGGCTACAAGCCAACATTTTATGATGATAAAAAACTCAAGCCCAGCATAGAAGTTCATATTTTCGAGTTTAATAAATCGATATATGGGAAGAATGTAGCTATATTCTGGTATAAACGGATCAGGAGCGAGCAGAAATTCGGTTCTATTGACGAGCTGATCACGCAGATCGGAAAAGATAAAGCTTCCGCTGAGCAATTTTTTCAGAAACTGCAAGATTAATGCTTGCCTTCTGGCCCGAATAATAGTATTCTAATACTTGTAACTTTTATAACCATTGCTTGGCAAAACGATTCACCAACGTTTGCTCGGTAATTGGGGTTTTTAAATGAAGGAGGTGAATAGGATGGCAATCACTCAAGAACGTAAGAATGAAATTATCGCTGAGTACAGAACGCATGATACGGACACTGGTTCTCCAGAGGTTCAAATCGCTATCCTAACTGAGGATATTAACAATCTTAACGGACATTTGCGTGTTCACAAGAAAGACCACCACTCACGTCGCGGTCTTTTGAAAATGGTAGGTAAACGCCGTAATCTTTTGACGTACCTGCGCAATAATGACGTAACTCGTTATCGTGACCTGATCAACAAGCTTGGTCTACGCCGATAATCTTTTGAAAAAGCGGGAGAAATTCCCGCTTTTTTAGTGTACGAAAATAAAAATACCAGGATTTGCACGTGACCTATTTACATACCGGAATAACATTGATATGTTGAATTTAAATCGTTCATAATAATACATACCAGTATGTTGTGACATATGATGAGAGGAGTTCATTTTTATATGGGACAAGATAAACAAGTGTTCTCCATTGACTGGGCAGGCAGAGAACTGACTGTTGAAGTCGGCCAGCTTGCAAAGCAGGCAAATGGAGCGGCCATGATCCGCTACGGAGATACTGCCGTACTGAGCACGGCAACTGCATCAAAAGAACCTAAGACTGTCGACTTTTTCCCGCTGACTGTCAACTACGAGGAGCGTCTTTACGCTGTCGGTAAAATTCCGGGGGGCTTTATTAAAAGAGAAGGACGTCCGAGCGAGAAAGCAATTCTTGCAAGCCGCCTGATTGACCGTCCCCTTCGTCCTCTGTTTGCAGAAGGATTCCGCAATGAAGTTCAGGTTGTCAGCATCGTCATGAGTGTGGACCAGGACTGCTCATCTGAAATGGCAGCCATGTTCGGATCTTCTCTGGCACTGACGGTTTCAGACATTCCGTTTGAAGGCCCGATTGCCGGCGTCGTTGTCGGCCGTGTAGACAGCCAGTTTGTGATCAATCCAACGGTTGAACAAATGGATAAAAGCGATATCCACCTTGTTGTTGCCGGAACGAAGGATGCAATCAACATGGTTGAAGCAGGTGCGGATGAAGTGCCTGAAGAAATCATGCTTGAAGCGATCATGTTCGGCCATAATGAGATTAAGCGCCTCATTGCTTTCCAGGAAGAAATCGCTGCAGCTGTAGGAAAAGAAAAATCGGAAGTAAAGCTTTACACACTAGATGCAGAGCTTGAAAAAGGCATTCGTGAAATGGCTGAGAAAGATCTGCTTTCAGCTATTCAGGTGCAGGAGAAGCATGCCCGCGAAGAAGCAATCAATGAAGTCAAAAAAACAGTGGTTGCACACTTCGAAGCGCAGGAAGCTGAAGCTGACACTTTAAAACAGGTAAAAGAAATTCTTTCTAAATTAGTGAAGCAGGAAGTCCGCCGCCTGATCACAGAAGACAAAGTGCGCCCGGATGGCCGTAAGGTTGATGAAATCCGTCCTCTTTCTTCTGAAGTCGGCATGCTATCCCGGACACACGGTTCCGGCCTGTTTACACGCGGACAGACGCAGGCTCTCAGCATTTGTACTTTAGGTGCACTTGGAGACGTTCAAATTCTTGACGGTCTTGGCCTTGAAGAGACGAAGCGTTTTATGCACCATTACAACTTCCCTCTGTTCAGCGTAGGGGAAACCGGATTTATGCGCGGTCCCGGACGCAGGGAAATCGGACATGGAGCACTTGGCGAAAGAGCCCTTGAACCTGTTATTCCGTCAGAAAAGGACTTCCCTTATACAGTCCGTCTCGTATCAGAGGTTCTGGAATCAAACGGTTCTACTTCACAGGCAAGCATCTGTGCAAGCACGCTTGCCATGATGGATGCCGGTGTGCCTTTGAAAGCCCCTGTAGCAGGTATTGCGATGGGTCTTGTTAAATCAGGAGATCATTATTCGGTTCTGACTGATATTCAGGGCATGGAAGATCACTTGGGCGACATGGACTTTAAAGTGGCCGGAACTGCAAAAGGGGTTACCGCTCTTCAAATGGATATTAAAATCGACGGACTTTCCCGCGAAATTCTTGAAGAAGCGCTTCTGCAGGCGAAAAAAGGACGCATGGAGATTCTTGAGTCAATGCTTGCAACAATAAAGGAGCCGCGTACAGAGCTTTCGCCATATGCACCAAAAATTCTGATGATGGCCATCAATCCTGATAAAATCCGTGATGTCATTGGACCAAGCGGAAAACAAATCAATAAAATCATCGAAGAAACTGGCGTGAAAATTGACATTGAACAAGACGGAACAGTCTTCATCTCTTCAACAAACGAAGAAATGAACCAAAAAGCGAAACAGATTATTGAAGACATTGTCCGCGAAGTAGTCGTAGGACAGCTGTACTTGGGTAAAGTAAAACGCGTTGAAAAATTTGGTGCGTTCGTTGAAATTTTCAATGGCAAAGACGGTTTAGTACACATTTCTGAACTTGCAGAAGAGCGCGTCGGAAAAGTTGAAGATGTTGTTAAAATCGGTGATGAGTTGCTTGTCAAAGTAACTGAAATTGATAAACAGGGTCGCGTCAACCTTTCAAGAAAAGCCGTTCTCCGCGAACAGAAAGAAAAAGAAAAGCAAAATTCTTAACGTGTAGAAGCCAGAATATCCAGTCTGGCTTCTTTTTGCTTTTTGGCTTCAATGAACGAAAAAGGCGATTCCGCTTTTCTGGTCTACCTCGTCCCCTCCATACATACTTTCTAGTAAAAAGGGGGAAGACATACATGAAGAGGTTCCGTTTGGTTGGCATAATCATGCTGATGCTGCTGACAGCAGCTGTCATACAGAATCCGTTTACGTCTGCCTATGTGACGACGATGAAACAGGAAAACGTCGCTGCTGTTAAGCAGCAGGATGAATTGTATGAAACGATTGCAGCCAAAATGAAAGACTATGAAAAGCCTGCCCAGGATGCCGTCATACATACCGTCTGGAAAGCTACACCAGGCTATAACGGGCTGTCTGTAGATGCAGAAGCCTCGTACCGGAAAATGAAAAAAAATGGCGTCTTTGATGAAAAGCTTCTTGTTTTTAAACAAGTCAGCCCCCGGGTTCACTTGAACGATCTGCCTCCTGCGCCAATTTACAGAGGCCATCCGGAAAAGCCGATGGTTGCTTTTCTGATTAACGTCGCATGGGGAAATGAATACTTGCCGGACATGCTGCGGGTTTTAAAAAAGCATGGGGTAAAAGCTTCTTTTTTCCTTGAAGGAAGATGGGCTGAACAGAATCCTGACCTCGTCGCGCAACTTTCAGACGGAGGCCATGATATCGGCAATCATTCCTATTCCCATCCTGACATGGCCAGACTGACTTCAGACGAAACGAAGAGGCAGATAACTAGGACTAATGAAATCATCAAAGGGCAGACAGGAAAACAGCCTGTCTGGTTTGCACCGCCAAGCGGAAGCTTCAGGCAGGAAACCATTGCAGCTGCCGCAGAATATAACATGAAAACCGTCCTTTGGACCGTAGATACGATTGACTGGCAAAAGCCTGCGCCGAATGTTTTAGTTGAACGTGTCATGAAAAAAGTCCATAATGGGGCTATGATTCTCATGCACCCGACAGAATCTTCTTCGAAAAGCCTGGAAACGCTGATTACATCCATTAAGCAGAAGGGCTACAGCTTTGGAAATGTAACGATGCTGATGGACGAAAAGCGGATGCCGGCACCTGAATGATGACAGAGGAGTGCATAATGCGGATCCTTGGAAGCATTGATAGGAGGAACAAGCTTGATAAAAAAATATACATGCCAAAACGGCGTAAGAGTTGTGCTCGAAAATATTCCCCATGTGAGATCAGTTGCAATCGGGGTATGGATCGGCACGGGATCAAGAAATGAAAATGAAAAAAACAACGGCATTTCACACTTTTTGGAGCACATGTTCTTTAAAGGGACAAAAACAAGATCAGCACGGGAAATTGCTGAATCTTTTGACAGCATCGGCGGGCAAGTAAACGCTTTTACTTCTAAAGAATACACCTGCTATTACGCCAAAGTGCTTGATGAGCATTCTGATTTCGCGCTAGAAGTGCTTTCTGACATGTTTTTCAACTCCACTTTTGATGAGATTGAACTTAAGAAAGAGAAAAACGTCGTTTATGAAGAAATTAAAATGTATGAAGATACGCCTGATGATATCGTTCACGACCTTCTCAGCAGAGCAACCTACGGCAATCATCCCCTGGGATATCCGATTCTCGGAACGGAAGAAACCCTTGCTAAGTTTGAGAGCGACACATTAAGAGACTATATGGAACAATACTACACTCCTGAAAATGTGGTCATTTCTGTTGCCGGAAATATTTCTGAGAGCTTCATTAAAGAAGTTGAAAAACAGTTCGGGTCATTTGAAACATCCAAAAAAGGAACCGAAATTTCAGCTCCTGCTTTTATGACCGAGAAACTCGCACGGAAAAAAGATACAGAGCAGGCTCACCTTTGCATTGGTTTTGACGGCCTTCAGGTCGGACATGAAAAGATTTATGACCTGATCGTACTGAACAACGTTCTTGGAGGCAGCATGAGCTCAAGACTTTTCCAGGATGTAAGAGAGCAAAAAGGCCTCGCATACTCCGTGTTCTCATACCATTCATCCTATCAGGATAATGGTATGCTGACGATTTATGGAGGAACGGGCCGGGCGCAGCTTGATGTCCTGTTTGAAACCATTCAGGAAACACTTGAGGTCCTTAAAAGAGACGGCATTACGCAAAAAGAGCTGACAAACAGCGTTGAGCAAATGAAGGGCAACCTCATGCTCAGTCTTGAAAGCACAAACAGCCGCATGAGCCGAAACGGCAAAAATGAGCTCCTTCTTGGACGCCACAGAAGCTTGGATGAAATGATTGAAAAAATTAATGAAGTAACAGCTGATAACGTAAATGCTCTTGCAAAACAGCTGTTTACAGATGAGTATTCCGTTGCGCTTATAAGCCCTGATGGAAAGCTTCCTTCTTCTCTTCGTTAACTTCCCGGACCTGCCTTCAAAGCAGGTCTTTTTTTTGTGTGCGGGGATATATATGTTAAAAAGGAGGCTTCCTGAACATGAGACTGAGCGAGCTTAGCGGAAAAGAAATCGTCGATGTTAAGAGAGCGGAAAGACTCGGCATTCTGGGGCAGACCGATCTTGAAATCAATGAAAAAACCGGCCAAATAACCGCCCTAGTGATTCCGTCCGTTAAATGGTTTGGATTCAGAAAGCAAGGTGACGAAATTAGGGTTCCGTGGACCCACATTAAAAAGATTGGCTCAGATATGATCATTCTGGACATAGAAGATCATCAGATCAAGCTTCTTGAGTAAAAGCGATTGGCGTGCCAATCGCTTTTTTTTATGCGTTTTAATGCTTCAAAGACTATCACCCTGCATGGCGTTTTGACATAAGATGCTTAAGTAAGTTCACTATGAGTTTATTTATTTGAATATAGACATCGCGAAAAAGTAGGTGAAAGGGTCGTATGTTAACAGGACTTAATATAGCAGTCATTGGGGGAGATGCCCGGCAGCTTGAGGTGATCAGAAAGCTTACAGAACTGGATGCAAAACTGTTTTTAATCGGTTTTGATCAGCTGGACCATGGCTTTACCGGTGCCGCAAAGCTTAAGCTTGCCGAACTGCGGTTTGAAGAAATAGATGTGATCATTTTGCCTGTTCCCGGAACAAACCTTGAAGGCCATGTCGATACCATTTTCTCTAATGAAGAAGTCGTGCTGACGGAGGAGCTTATTGCAAGGACGCCTCCTCACTGCGTCATTTATTCCGGCATCAGCAATTCATACTTAAACGGAATAATCCAGGAAACGAAAAGAGAGCTGGTTCAGCTGTTCGAACGTGATGATGTGGCCATTTATAATTCCATTCCCACCGTAGAAGGAACCATCATGATGGCCATTCAGCACACGGATTTTACCATTCACGGTTCGAAAATTGCGGTCCTCGGACTCGGACGCGTAGGCATGAGTGTAGCACGGACATTTTCAGCTTTGGGGGCTAAAGTAAAGGTCGGGGCAAGAAAATCGTCGCATATTGCACGGATTATTGAAATGGGGCTGCAGTCCTTTAAACTTGAGGATTTGGAGAAGGAAGTAACAGATGCCGATATTTGCATCAATACGATTCCCCATCAGATTGTTACGGCAAAAGTAATTTCAAAGATGCCTCCACACACGCTGATTATCGACCTTGCTTCAAAGCCGGGCGGAACGGATTTTAAATATGCTGAGAAAAGAGGCATTAAAGCACTGCTTGCACCGGGACTTCCGGGGATTGTTGCCCCAAAAACAGCCGGTCAGATTGTTGCCAACGTCCTCTCATCATTGCTTTTGGAGGAGTTTTCTAAACGAAAGGGGCCATCATCATGAAAGTACAAGGCAAACGGATCGGATTCGGCCTGACTGGTTCACACTGCACCTATGACGCTGTTTTCCCGCAGATAAAACGGCTGATTGACGAGGGAGCGGATGTGATGCCGGTCGTCACAAACACAGTGAAAATGACAAATACGAGATTCGGCGAAGGAGCCGAGTGGATCAAAAAAATCGAGGAGCTTACTGGCCACAAAGCCATTGATTCTATTGTAGGGGCTGAGCCGCTTGGCCCGAAGATTCCTCTGGACTGTATGGTTGTCGCACCGCTTACAGGCAATTCCATGAGCAAACTCGCAAACGCAATGACAGAATCTCCTGTCCTTATGGCAGCAAAAGCAACTCTCAGAAACCATAAACCGGTTGTTCTCGGCATTTCAACAAATGACGGTCTTGGACTGAACGGTGCGAATTTAATGCAGCTGATGGCTGCCAAAAATATTTATTTTATACCGTTCGGCCAGGATGCGCCATTTCAAAAGCCGAATTCGCTTGTTGCTAAAATGGATCTGCTTTTGGAAACAGTAGAGGCAGCACTTGAGCATACACAGTTTCAGCCGGTCATTATTGAAAAATTCCGGGATGACGAATAAGCCTCTTCCTGCTAGAATAGAAGGCAAGAAAAATCATGGTTGTATAATGTATACACCTGGTCTATGATAAACTAATACACAATATGACATGAAGTTATTCCGGAAACCGCCGGATATTCGCGGAAGGGGCTATGATTGATGAGTACAAATGGTTATCACGTTGCTGTCCTCGGTGCAACAGGGGCTGTAGGCCAGCAAATGCTAAAAACGCTTGAAGAACGGAACTTTCCGGTATCAAAGCTGACGCTGCTGTCGTCAGAACGGTCTGCAGGCAAAAAAGTCCTCTTTAGAGGAGAAGAACATATTGTTCAGGCTGCATCTCCCGAAAAATTTGAAGGAGTTCAAATTGCTCTTTTCAGCGCTGGCGGAAGCATTTCCAAAATCTTTGCTCCAGAGGCTGTGAAGCATGGTGCGATCGTTGTGGACAATACGAGTGCATTCCGCATGGCTCAAGATGTTCCTCTTGTTGTGCCTGAAGTAAACGAAGAAGACCTTAAATTACACAAAGGCATTATTGCTAATCCGAACTGCTCAACGATTCAAATGGTTGCTGCGCTTGAGCCGCTGAGAAAAGCCCACGGATTAAACAAAGTAATCGTATCAACTTACCAGGCTGTTTCAGGATCAGGCGCTGCTGCGATTGAAGAGCTGAAAACACAGTCAGAGGCGATTCTTTCCGGAAAGGATTTCACACCGGAAATCCTTCCTGTTAAAGGCGATAAAAAACATTTTCAGATTGCGTTTAATGCGATTCCGCAAATCGATAAATTTGAAGACAACGGATTTACGTTTGAAGAAATGAAAATGATGAACGAAACAAAGAAAATCATGCATATGCCGGAGCTTGAAATTGCTGCAACTTGTGTGAGAATTCCGGTTGAAACAGGACACTCTGAATCTGTCTATATTGAACTTGATTCAGATACTGTTGGAGTGTCTGACATCCGTGAGCTTTTAAAAGAAGCTCCGGGAGTAACGCTTCAGGATGACCCAAGTGCACAGCTGTATCCGATGCCAGCTGATTGTGTCGGCAAAAATGATGTGTTTGTAGGGCGCATCCGCAAAGATCCGGACCGTGCAAACGGCTTCCATTTATGGATTGTGTCTGATAATCTTTTAAAAGGCGCTGCATGGAATTCTGTGCAAATTGCAGAAAGCCTTGTTCAGCTGAAGTTAGTATAAGAAGGTTCAGGAGAGAGCAAGGGTACATAATGCCTGCTCTCTTCTCTTACGTATAGAGTCGGGGTGTTAGGATGAAATTGATCGTACAAAAATTCGGCGGGACGTCAGTAAAAGACGATCACGGCCGAAAAATGGCTTTGAATCATATAAGAGAAGCGTTAAAAGAGCAGTATAAAGTGGTCGTTGTCGTCTCGGCAATGGGCAGAAACGGTGATCCGTATGCAACGGATTCCCTTTTAAATCTGCTTTACGGAGGCAGTGCATCGATTTCAAAGCGCGAACAGGATATGCTCCTATCATGCGGGGAAACGATTTCTTCCGTGGTATTTACGAGCATGCTGAAATCAGAAGGCATTGCAGCTGCCGCTTTAAGCGGGGCACAGGCAGGCTTTTTAACAAATGAAGACTTTACGAATGCAAAAATTCTCGACATGAAGTGCGAACGTCTGAGAAGAGAGCTTGACCGTCACGATGTGGTTGTCGTTGCAGGTTTTCAGGGAGCGGCAAAATCCGGTGACATCACAACCATCGGCAGAGGCGGAAGCGACACATCTGCAGCTGCACTTGGAGCAGCCTTGGATGCGGATTTCATCGATATTTTTACAGATGTAGAAGGGGTTATGACGGCTGATCCTAGAATTGTTGAATCAGCAAAGCCGCTGACCACAGTCACATATACGGAAATCTGCAATCTTGCTTATCAGGGTGCTAAGGTCATCCATCCAAGAGCGGTGGAGATTGCCATGCAGGCGAAAGTACCAATCAGAATCCGTTCCACGTACTCATCCGGTCAGGGAACACTCGTGACCTCCCATCATTCTGAAAAGCTCGGCAGTGATCTTCAAGAGAGGTTGATTACCGGCATTGCCCACGTTCCGAATGTGACGCAGCTGAACGTTACGGCAAAAGATGGACAGTATGAGGTGCAGACAGAAGTATTCAAAGCAATGGCACGCGCAGGCATCAGCGTTGACTTCTTCAACATCACACCAAGTGCAGTCATCTATACGGTTTCTGAGGACGTAACGGATGACGCAGTAAGAATACTGAAAAGCATGGGATATGACCCTGCTGTTAAACGCCACTGTGCGAAAGTTTCCACAGTTGGAGCAGGCATCGCAGGAGTACCGGGAGTAACAGCGAAAATTGTGACGGCCCTGTCGGAAGAAGGTATTCAAATTCTCCAGTCGGCAGATAGTCATACTACAATTTGGGTATTAGTAAAAGAGGAAGATATGATCAGCGCCGTCAATGCTCTGCATAGCGCATTTGATCTCTCTGAATAAAAGACAGAAACTTAGAAAGAAGAAGAGGAGTGGCACAATGATTGACTTTGGCAGTATTTCAACAGCCATGGCAACACCATTTGACAAAAACGGCAACATTGATTTTCAAAAGACTACCCAGCTAGTTGATTACCTGATCAATAATGGGTCAGATTCACTTGTTGTGGCAGGAACGACAGGAGAATCTCCTACTCTGACATCTGAGGAAAAAATGGCACTGCTTAAGCATGTCGTTCAGGCTGCCGGCGGAAGAGTTCCTGTTATAGCGGGAACAGGAAGCAATAACACCAAGGATTCCATTGATCTGACCAAAAAAGCGGAAGCAGCAGGCGCCGACGCCATTATGCTTGTCGCACCATATTATAATAAACCAAGCCAGGAAGGGATGTATCAGCATTTCAAAACGATTGCAGCATCCACAAAACTTCCTGTCATGATCTATAACGTCCCCGGCAGAACAGTTGTCAGCATTTCACCTGCAGTGATCGCAAGACTTGCTGAACTTCCAAATGTCGTTGCAGTAAAAGAAGCAAGCGGGGATCTTGAAGCAATGGCAGAAATCATTTCATCAACGCCTGAAGATTTTGCTGTATATTCAGGAGATGACGGTTTAACGCTTCCGGCACTTGCAATTGGAGGCAGAGGGGTCGTATCTGTTGCGTCCCACATTATCGGAAATGAAATGCAGGAGATGATCTCTGCATTCAGAAGCGGTGAAACAGTACGTTCAGGAGCTATTCACAGAAAACTGCTGCCGGTTATGCAGCAGCTGTTCAAAGCGCCTAGCCCTGCTCCTGTAAAAACGGCTCTTCAGCTAAGAGGCCTTGACGTCGGCCCCGTCAGACTTCCGCTTTTGGCGCTGACTGAAAGTGAAAGAAACGAACTTATTGCCGTGCTGTCTAAATTAAAGTAAGCATGAGAAGATCGAGTCTATAACAAGGACTCGGTCTTTTTTTGGTTCTTTTCGCAGTTTTCGTCAGCGCGTCAGATTATTTCCTTGTATTCCAATTCTTTCTTCAGTTATAATAGGCATTAGTTGTATTGGACGGGTTCAGGGAGGATTACCAATTGAATATACAGACAGAAAACATCAAGATCATTGCCCTAGGCGGAGTTGGAGAAATAGGCAAGAACTTGTATGTCATTGAAATCGATCATAACATCTTCATTGTCGACGCTGGATTGATGTATCCAGAAGCCGGGATGCTGGGGATTGATATGGTCATTCCTGACATTACATACTTGCGGGAAAATGCAGATCGGGTAAAGGGCATCTTTTTAACCCACGGTCACGACGAGAATATTGGCGGAGTTTTCTATGTTCTCAGACATTTGTCCATACCGGTCTACGGAACGAAACTGACTCTTGCACTGGTTTCCCAGAAAGTAAAAGAACTTAACCCTAAGCAAAAAGCAGAATATGTCGAAGTTGATTCATCAACTGTTCTGGATTTTGAAGGAGTAAAGGTTTCTTTCTTCAGAACCATACACAGCATTCCTGACTCTGTCGGTGTTTGCTTCCATACTTCACTTGGAGCGATCGTGCACACAGGTGACTTTAAATTTGATACAACTCCTGTTTTGAATGCACGCACTGATTTAGGGAAAATGGCCATGATCGGCGAAGAAGGCGTACTTTGTCTTCTTTCAGACAGCACAAATGCAGAAAGACCCGGATTCACAGCCTCTGAAACAGGTGTCGGACAAGAGATATCTGATGCGATGTACAGTGCAAAAGGCAGAACGATTGTTGCCATCTACGCATCGAACATCAACCGGATTGTTCAAGTCATTCATGCAGCCGCTGAAAATAACAGAAAGCTTGTCCTGCTTGGAAACTCAATTAAAAATGTTTATGAAATGGCAGAAAAATTAGGATACATCACCGAAAGTGAGAATATCATCATACCCGTCCAAGAGATCGATACCTATCCTAAGCATGAGGTTGCCGTCCTTACAACAGGTCATCAGGGAGAGCCGTTAACGGTTCTTAACCGCATGGCAAAAGGCGCCCATAAACAAATAAAGATTGAAGCAGATGATACAGTTATTATTTCTGCTACACCAGTACCAGGTAATGAGCTTCATTTTTCAAAAACAGTCGACCTGCTTTACCGGGCAGGCGCAAGCGTAGTATTCGGCCAAAAACAGATTCATGTATCAGGACATGGAAGCCAGGAAGAGCTGAAACTTATGCTGAACATCATGAAGCCGAAGTATTTCATGCCTGTTAATGGCGAGTTTAAAATGCAGAAAGCTCATGCAAAGCTTGCCGTATCTGCAGGGATTGATGAAGAAAACATCTTTCTTGTTGAAAAAGGCGATGTAGTTGAATTCAGTGAACATAAAGCGAAATCTGTTTCGAAGGTTCCTGCAGGGAACGTTCTGATTGACGGCTTAGGTGTCGGAGACATTGGAAACATCGTTCTCAGAGACCGGAGACTTCTTTCACAGGACGGCATCCTGATTGTCGTCGTTACGCTGGACAGAAGCAAAAAAACGATGATATCAGGACCTGAGATCATCTCAAGAGGCTTCGTCTACGTAAGAGAATCAGAAGAGCTGATCCAAAAAGCATCAGGCATGGTAACGGAAATCGTTGAAAAAAGCATGCAGGGCACAGGCATCGAATGGTCAGCCCTCAAGCTCAACATCCGCGAATCACTGAACCGCTTCCTCTTCGAACAAACGAAGCGCAGACCGATGATTTTGCCGATTATTATGGAAGTTTAATAAAGAAGAGGCTGAAATTTAAGTGTTTCAGCACTTTAAAGATCCGAACTGGGGATTAACTAGTTCGGATTTTTTCTGTGTTAAAGACTTTTCACCTGAAATATTCGGTTATTTAATGCTTTTATTAGTAATGTCATGGACCTATGTGTGATGCAGCTTCCTAGAAAGCAACCACTTCTATTTAAAATGGTTCATCATTTGTTGGTCTTTCCCCATAGAACCGAGTTTTCTGGATAAGTGCCTTCAACTTGATAATTCTTCTGTTTGATGGTTTAAATCATTCGGATAAGTGCCCTCAACCTGAGAATCCTTCAGTTTGATGGTTCTAGACTTCCTGATAAGTGCCCTCAACCTGAGAATCCTTCAGTTTGATGGTTCTAGACTTCCTGATAAGTGCCCTCAACCTGAAATCCTTCAGTTTGATGGTTCTAAACTTCCTGATAAGTGCCCTCAACGAAGAAAACTCCAGTGGACTGAAGCGGAAGGCACTTGACTCCTGCGGGATGAAGAGCGCACGGAAGATCCCGCAAGCGCAGCGAGGAAGCTTCCGGCGCTCCCCGCGGAAAGCAAGTGACTGGAGCGCAAGGGAACGGGTACGATTTGAAATTTCTTTCACCCTGGTGCCGAAAGAAACGGGTATTAACGATAAATCACCTTTCACAAGATAAAACTATAAACATTCAAAACACCGCTTCCGCTTTACCGAAGAATGTTTTTCCCTCTTCCTGCTCATAATAAAAGCATTCATAACAGGAAGGAAGAATGCAGATGAACCGCTACATACAGGAAAATTCCGAACAAAATCCGGATAAACAGGACGGAAAAGAACCAAGCCTTGTCGAAAAAATCCAGCAGCTCGGATCAACAAATGTTCCTCAGCTCTCACAGGACTCAAGAATACACTGCCTCACCATTATCGGACAGATTGAAGGCCACATTCAGCTGCCGCCGCAAAACAAAACAACTAAATATGAGCACGTTATTCCGCAAATCGTTGCAATCGAGCAAAACCCTAAAATCGAAGGCCTCCTGATTGTGCTGAATACGGTTGGAGGGGATGTTGAAGCCGGCCTTGCAATCGCTGAGATGCTTGCTTCCCTGTCAAAACCTACTGTATCCATCGTCCTTGGCGGAGGCCATTCCATCGGCGTACCAATTGCCGTTTCCTGCGATTATTCGTTTATAGCAGAAACCGCAACGATGACCATTCATCCCGTTAGGCTCACAGGCCTTGTCATCGGTGTGCCGCAGACGTTTGAGTACCTTGATAAAATGCAGGACAGGGTCGTGAATTTTGTAACAAAGCATTCAAATATCACTGAAGAGAAATTTAAAGAGCTCATGTTTTCTAAAGGCAATTTAACCCGTGACATCGGAACGAATGTAGTCGGCAACGACGCGGTTCAGTACGGGCTGATCGACGGAGTGGGCGGAGTCGGCCAGGCGATCATGAAGCTGAATGAACTGATTGGTAAGGATAAAGGCAAGGAAGAGGAGAAGATGCTGCAATGATCCTATATACTTCTATGCCGGAGGAGCTGATTTTCCCGGCAGAGGCAAAAGAGTACAGCGCATTTTCCTTTGTTGAGTGCAACGGCGTGCAAATGCAGGTGAGACAGACAGAAGGAAATGAATATGAAGTAGTCCGTATCCTCAGCACCAATCCGGAAGACTATTTAAATGAACAGTACTCTCCCGGACAAAAAATTACGATGTCATTCTCGTTTTCTCCATAATATGCTATACTTAAGCTACACAAACATGTCCGCAGCCCTCAGTTGGCTGCTTTCTTTGTTTGCAAGAGGGCGAATGCCTTCGGCAAATTTTCTGCACAGGTGATAATGAAATGGCCAAACAAAAAAGAAGACAAAAGAAAAAAAATGACAACTGGCGCGAAACACTGAAATTTGAGCTGATTGGCCTTGGTATCCTTGCGATAGCGCTGATTGCCATATCAAGCCTGGGATTTGTAGGCAAGACAGTGGTCTATGTGTTCAGGTTTTTCATCGGAGAATGGTTTATGGCAGCTTTAATCGGCATGCTGATCCTGGCGGGCTTTATCATGTGGAACAGAAGATGGCCGCATTTGGTTTCAAGGCAGATGGTCGGACTTTACTGTCTGCTTGCAGCCATCCTGCTTCTCAGCCATGTCACGCTGTTTCAAATGCTCACCAAAAAGGGAGCACTTACTTCTCCCAGTGTCATAACAAACACATGGGAACTGTTTTTCATGGAAGTAAACGGACAGATCCGAACGCCGGACCTTGGAGGGGGCATGATTGGAGCCATCCTTTTTGCAGCTTCCTTTTACTTATTTGCAGCAGCAGGTTCAAAGATCATTTCGTTCATACTGATTCTTGTCGGAATTGTCCTGATTACAGGAAGATCGCTTGGAACTACGCTCGGAAAAATAGCCGTGCCATTTTTCCGCTTTATGAAAAATCAGGCCATTGCTTTTATGGAGGACATGAAGAACCTTCCGCAATCAATAAAAAATGCAAGACAGCAAGAAGAAGCAAAACCGAAGAAAGCCAAAAAGCAGCGCAGGCATGAGGAAGAAGACGATGCTGAGGAAGAAGAAGCAGAAATCGTGCATGTAGAACCCATCATCTCAAGTTTCGCAGACAAAGATGAACGCGAGCCTGAGCCGGCAGTACATTTTCAGGAGGAAGCAAAGCCTGAACAGACGAGAACACCTAAAAAGAAGCCGGATGCAGAGTCTGCAGAAGAATTGTCAGGACCTCCAATTACCTTCACGGAGGTAGAAAACAAATCGTACGCACTTCCTTCCCTTGACCTGCTTTCGCAGCCGAAGGTGAACAGCCAGCAAACCGATAAGAAAAACATCTATGAAAATGCGCGTAAGCTGGAAAAAACCTTTCAAAGCTTCGGGGTAAAAGCCAAAGTAACGCAGGTTCATCTCGGACCGGCAGTAACGAAGTACGAAGTCTATCCTGATGTTGGCGTAAAGGTAAGCAAAATTGTGAACCTGAGTGATGACCTTGCTCTTGCGCTTGCAGCGAAAGATATCCGCATAGAGGCGCCGATTCCAGGCAAATCCGCCATCGGGATAGAGGTCCCCAATTCAGAAATTGCGATGGTATCCCTGCGCGAGGTGCTTGAATCAAAAGCGAACGACCGCCCGGATGCCAAGCTTCTCATGGGTCTTGGCCGCGATATTTCAGGAGATGCTGTACTTGCTGAAATGAACAAAATGCCTCATCTGCTCGTTGCCGGATCAACCGGAAGCGGAAAGAGTGTCTGTATAAACGGCATCATTACAAGCATTCTGATGAGAGCGAAACCGCATGAAGTAAAAATGATGATGATTGATCCGAAAATGGTCGAGCTTAACGTTTACAATGGTATTCCTCACCTGCTCGCACCAGTGGTGACAGACCCGAAAAAGGCATCACAGGCACTCAAAAAGGTCGTAAACGAAATGGAAAGAAGATATGAGCTGTTCTCTCATACAGGCACGAGAAACATTGAAGGATATAACGAATATATCCGCCGGTCAAACCTTGAAGAAGGGACGAAAAATCCGGAATTCCCTTATATTGTTGTCATCGTTGACGAGCTTGCGGATTTGATGATGGTTGCCTCATCTGATGTGGAGGACAGCATTACCCGCCTGTCGCAAATGGCGCGTGCTGCAGGCATTCACCTGATTATCGCCACGCAGCGGCCGTCAGTGGATGTCATCACCGGTGTCATTAAAGCAAATATTCCTTCAAGGATTGCCTTCAGCGTATCTTCTCAGACCGATTCACGCACAATACTCGACATGGGAGGCGCTGAAAAGCTTCTTGGCCGGGGGGACATGCTCTTCCTTCCGGTTGGTGCATCCAAGCCTGTAAGGGTACAGGGTGCTTTTCTGTCCGATGAAGAAGTGGAGAAAGTCGTTTCGTACGTGATTTCCCAGCAGAGAGCACAATACCAGGAAGAAATGATGCCGTCTGAGACACCGGAAGTAAAAGAAGAAGTGAACGATGATCTGTATGACGATGCTGTTCAGCTCGTTCTTGAAATGCAGACGGCTTCTGTATCCATGCTGCAAAGACGGTTCCGTGTCGGCTATACCAGAGCGGCAAGACTGATTGATGCAATGGAAGACAGAGGCGTTGTCGGACCATACGAGGGCAGCAAGCCGAGAGAGGTCCTGATCTCTAAAGATCACTATGATGAAGTAAGCTCGTAAAGAAAGGCAGCCAGTGCCTTTCTTTTTTTGTGCTCTCATCATCGTAATGTAACTGCCGTTAATGGAAACGGAAAAGCGCGTTTTGAAAGCCGGAAAACAGCATTCTCTTCATAAATAGGAAATAACGAACAGAAAATAACGAATCTTATTTGTGAGCATTTCTCTATAAATGTTATACAGCTAGTGAGAAAGTGCTATCTCTTTTTCGACAAATTTATCAATTTTCTATTTATTTATTTTAAAATACATGGTATATTATTTTCGATTAGAGAAAGGGTATAACATCAGATGTCTGATCTCTTAATTGGAACGATTGGACGGAGGCTAAGTATGACTATTAAAACAGATAACCGTCATTTATATTTGCAGGTCATAGATCGCATTAAAGAAGATATTGAAAATGGAACATACGTAGAAAAAGAAAAGCTTCCTTCTGAATTTGAGCTTTCCAAAAAGCTTGGAGTAAGCCGCGCGACCCTCAGAGAAGCGCTCCGCATACTCGAAGAAGAAAACGTCATTATCCGCCGCCATGGTGTAGGGACCTTCATAAACTCCAAACCTCTCTTTACTTCAGGCATAGAACAATTAAACAGTGTGACTCAAATGATTGAACAGGCCAATATGCAGCCTGGCACCATTTTTCTTTCATCACAAGTCAACAGTCCGTCAGAGGACGATGTTAAGCGGTTTAAATGCCGTGCAAGCGATGACATTTTTCTTCTCGAGCGGGTTAGAACGGCAAATGGAAAACCGGTCGTTTATTGCCTGGATAAAATTCCGAGGCATATCCTTCCGGCGTCTTTTGTACATGAACAGGAATCATTGTTTGAACTGCTTGATGAAGAAGCAGGACGCTACATTTCTTATGCGGTCACACACATTGAACCGATCGGTTACCACGAAAAGATTTCCCCAATCCTTGAATGTGATCCTGAAACCGCACTGCTTTGCCTGAAACAAATGCATTTCGATGAAAACGATCAGCCCGTGCTGTATTCACTTAATTATTTCCGCGCAGACCAATTCAGCTTTCATGTTGTAAGAAAGCGCTTGTAAAAACGTTTGCAGCTATAAGGAGGTGGTTCCAAGGTCGAAGGTGTTTCAAAGTTCTTATAGCAAATGATTTTAAATGAATAATAGGGGGAAGAAAACGTGAAAAAACGCTTTGGTTTAACAATGTCACTTGTCCTTGCTGCCGGTACTCTTCTAAGTGCATGCGGATCATCTGGAGAAAAAGACAATGCAGGTGAAGACAAAAAAGAAGGCTTCTCGGTTGCGATGGTAACGGATACAGGCGGTGTTGATGATAAGTCATTCAACCAGTCGGCATGGGAAGGCATTCAGTCATACGGCGAGGACAACGGGCTTAAAAAGGGACAAGGCGGCTTTGACTATGCACAGTCTCAGAGTGACGCAGATTATGAAACGAACTTAAATAAGCTTGTCAGACAAAAATTTGATCTTGTTTATGGAATCGGATATTTGATGACTGACGCGGTTACAAAAATTGCGGATCAGCAAAAAGACGCTAAATTTGCAATCGTTGACAGTGTAGTGGACAAGCCGAACGTGGCAAGCATCACATTCAAAGAACATGAAGGCTCATACCTTGTAGGTGTAGCTGCCGGACTTTCAACAAAATCAAACAAAGTCGGATTTGTCGGCGGTATGGAAGGCTCACTGATCAAGAAGTTTGAAGTTGGTTTTGTTGAAGGCGTAAAAGCAGCTAATCCTGATGCAGAAGTAATTGTACAGTATGCAGGTACATTCAGCGATGCGGCAAAAGGACAGCAGGTTGCTGAAATTATGTACGGCCAGGGCGCTGACGTAATCTACCATGCAGCGGGCGGAGCAGGAAACGGCGTCTTCACTGCAGCTGTTGACTTGAAAACGAAAAGCCCTGATAAAGATGTATGGGTAATCGGTGTTGACCGCGACCAGCATGAGCTTGGAGAAGGCGACGGCTTCAACGTAACACTTACATCAATGGTTAAAGGCGTAGATGTTGCTGTTAAAGACCTTGCTGAAAAAGCTAAAGGCGGAGACTTCCCAGGCGGAGAAATCATTGAATACGGCCTGAAAGAAAATGGCGTAGGAATTGCTCCGACACAGGACAACCTTTCTGAAGATGTCATTGCTAAAGTAGATGAGTACAAGCAAAAAATCATCGACGGTGAAATTACTGTACCATTCGAATAAACTGTAACCAATAACTCTGATAAAAAGGCTAGGCATATTCTAGCCTTTTTATTAGCCTGTAAAGTCGCCTGACTAAAAGTCTATAAGCTGAATGAGAGATTTATAGATTTTTAGTTGGTGATTTTCTAAAGCAATAAAAGGAGTCAATGAATAGAGAGAAAACATAAATTCCTGACATCAATCATCACAATCATCAATGAGCTTCATGGGAAAAGGAGTGATCATGTTGGAATATGTCATTGAAATGCTCGGAATCCGCAAAGAATTTCCGGGAATCGTTGCGAACGATAACATTAATCTTCAAGTGAAAAAGGGCGAAATCCATGCGCTGCTCGGCGAAAACGGCGCTGGTAAATCTACACTGATGAACGTACTGTTCGGTTTGTATCAGCCTGAAAAAGGCGAAATTCGCGTAAAAGGCAAACCAGTCAGCATTACTAACCCAAATATCGCGAATGATCTGGGAATAGGTATGGTACACCAACATTTTATGCTTGTCAATAATTTTTCTGTTACAGAAAATATTATTCTTGGAAATGAGCCGACTCAATCTGGAAAAATAAATTTAAAAGATGCTGAGAAGCAAGTGAAAGACATTTCTGAGAAATACGGGCTCGCTGTTAACCCTTCTGCTAAAATCAGCGATATCTCTGTCGGCATGCAGCAGCGTGTCGAAATTCTGAAAACGCTTTACAGGGGTGCGGAAATCCTTATTTTTGATGAACCGACGGCTGTTTTGACGCCTCAGGAAATCAAAGAACTGATCAGCATTATGAAAACGCTGATAAAAGAAGGCAAATCCATCATTCTGATTACACACAAGCTGAAAGAGATTATGGAAGTGTGTGACCGCGTGACTGTCATAAGAAAAGGCGAAGGAATCGGCACTGTCAATGTAAGTGAGACAAATCCGAACGAGCTTGCATCTCTAATGGTCGGACGCGAAGTTCTTTTTACGACTGAAAAGACGGAACCGAAACCTGCCGCTGAAGTTCTGAAAATAGAAAATCTGACAGTGAAAGACAGCCGGAATGTCACGGTTATAGATTCTCTTAATCTGTCTGTAAGAGCAGGGGAAATTGTCGGCATTGCTGGAGTCGACGGAAACGGCCAGTCTGAATTAATCGAATCCATCACCGGGCTTATGAGTTCTGAATCAGGCTCCATTCTGCTGAACGGAAAAGAAATCCGAAATCAGCGGCCGAGAAAAATTACAGAAGCCGGGGTTGGTCATATTCCGCAGGACAGGCACAAACACGGGCTGGTTCTTGATTTCCCTGTCGGTGAGAACATGGTGCTGCAAACGTATTATCAAAAGCCTTTCTCTAAAAGAGGTGTTCTGAATTTCAAGGCCATTTACGAAAAAGCTGAGAAGCTGATTAAGGAATTTGATGTACGTACACCCGGAAGTTCAACACTTGCACGTTCACTTTCTGGCGGTAATCAGCAAAAGGCGATTATTGGACGCGAAATTGACAGAGATCCGGATCTTCTGATCGCTGCACAGCCGACTCGGGGACTTGATGTCGGAGCCATTGAATTTATCCACAGACGCTTGATCGAGCAGCGGGATAAAGGAAAAGCGGTCCTCCTCATTTCATTTGAGCTTGAAGAAATCATGAACGTCAGTGACAAGATTGCCGTTATTTATGAAGGGAAAATCGTTGCGATTGTGAATCCGAAAGAGACAACTGAACAGGAACTTGGATTGCTCATGGCAGGAAGCAGTCGCAGGGAAGCAGGTGCTACAACATGAATTTAACACGCTATTTCAACATCATTGTACCCGCCATTGCGGTTTTGCTTGGTTTAATTTGCGGTGCAGTCATTATGCTTATTACCGGATATGATCCGGTTGCAGGGTACGCAGCTTTATGGAACGGTATTTTCGGCGAAACGTATTACATCGGCGAAACAATCCGCCAGTTGACCCCTTATATTCTGGCAGGTCTTGCCGTTGCTTTTGCTTTCCGTACAGGTCTTTTCAATATCGGAGTAGAAGGACAGCTGATTGTAGGCTGGTTTGCAGCTGTATGGGTCGGGGTGGCATTTGAGCTGCCGAAGATCATCCACCTGCCGCTTGCAATACTCGCTGCGGCTCTTGCAGGGGCGCTTTGGGGATTCATTCCGGGTCTGTTAAAAGCCCGGTTCAAAGTGCATGAGGTTATTGTAACGATTATGATGAACTACATTGCGCTTTATTTAACGAATCATTTGATTCAGTATGTTCTATCAGATAAAGGGGATAAGTCGGAGACCATCTTCGCGTCTGCTTCACTCAGCTCGCCTTTATTCCAGGAACTAACGGATTACTCAAGAATGCATTACGGGATATTCCTTGCATTAATTGGTGCTCTTGTTATGTGGTTCCTGCTTGAGAAAACGACGAAGGGCTATGAGCTTAGATCTGTGGGCTTTAACCAGGATGCTGCACAGTATGCAGGAATGAACGTCAGCCGAAACATTATTCTTTCCATGGTTATTTCCGGTGCATTTGCAGGGATAGCCGGAGCGATGGAAGGACTTGGAACGTTCCAGTATGTATCTGTGAAAAATGGATTTACAGGAGTAGGGTTTGACGGAATCGCTGTTGCGCTTCTTGGAGGAAATACAGCGATCGGCATCATTTTCGCTGCTGCGCTATTCGGGGGACTGAAAGTCGGTGCGCTGAATATGCCGTCTGAAGCAGGAGTTCCATATGAACTTGTTGAGATCGTCATCGCTCTGATCATCCTGTTTGTTGCATCAAGCTACTTTATCCGCTGGATATTGCTGCGTTTCAAAAAGGAGGGGAAATAAGTGAGCATACTTCACATGTTAGAACTCATCATCCCAACGGCTTTATTTGTTGCCGCTCCGCTTATTTTCACTGCACTTGGAGGCATGTTCAGTGAACGTTCAGGCGTTGTTAACATTGGTCTTGAAGGATTAATGGTCATCGGCGCATTTGTCGCCATCGTATTCAATTTGACATTTGCCGATCAGTTCGGGGATGCAACACCGTGGCTTTCTATTCTTGCAGCGCTTGCAGCGGGTGCTTTGCTGTCTGTGCTTCATGCAGTAGCATCCATCACATTCCGGGCAGACCAGGTAGTAAGCGGAGTTGCCATTAACTTCCTTGCTATCGGACTATCTCTTTTCTTAGTCAAGCTTTTTTACGATAAAGGCCAGACAGACCGGATTACGGAAAGCTTCAGTAAAATCGACATCCCTGTTTTAAGTGATATCCCGGTTATCGGACCTCTATTCTTCTCAAACGGCTATATAACAACGTATATTGCCATCCTGACGGCTTTTGCTGTTTGGTTTGTTATGTACAAAACGCCGTTTGGACTGCGGCTGCGTGCTGTCGGGGAGCATCCGATGGCGGCAGACACAATGGGAATTAACGTGACGAAAATGCGCTATATCGGAGTTATTCTGAGCGGTGCGTTCGCAGGTGTAGGCGGAGCCGTTTATGCAACGATTATTGCCCGCGACTTCAGTCACGCAACAATCAGCGGCCAGGGCTTTATGGCTCTTGCTGCCCTGATCTTCGGAAAGTGGCATCCGCTTGGCGCCATGGGAGCGGCCATCTTCTTCGGACTGGCACAGGGTTTGAGCGTTATCGGCGGACAGCTGCCTCTTCTTGAGGACATTCCGACCATGTATCTCCTGATTACACCTTATGTGCTCACTATTCTTGCGCTCACAGGATTTATCGGACGCGCAGATGCACCGAAGGCACTCGGAACACCTTATGAAAAGGGTAAAAGGTAAGAACAAAAGCGGTCCCGCCATATGGCGGGGCCGTTTTTGCATGAATGCATATCGTGGACAGCGGCAAACTAATGGTATATGGCGGGTTATCATTTCCTTAATTATCCTAAAGTTGATATAATTACTAGAATGGTTCCATACGCTAATGTAGAAAACAGGTAAAAATAAAAGAGAATCTGCTTGTTAGGAGGGTCATAATGAGTTATTTAAAAGAAGAAATTGAAACAATCAACGGCTTGACGCTTCATACCGTTCAAACGGATAAATTTAAGACAAATTCACTTGTATTCAAAATGCTTGCACCGCTCAATGAAGAAGACGTGACATTCCGAGCGCTCCTGCCTTACGTACTTCAAAGGGGGACAAAAACGTTTCCGACAAGCACAGAACTCAGAAAGCACCTGGATGAACTTTACGGTGCAACACTTTTTGTGGACCTGTCGAAAAAAGGCGACCATCATATTATTTCCATCCGCATCGAGGTTGCCAACGAACGCTTTTTGTCAGATCAGACTCCGCTTCTTGAAAAAGCGATGAAGCTTCTGTCTGAGATTGTTCTTTCTCCTGTTGTAAAAAATTCCTCTTTTCCTGATGAGATCATTAATCAGGAAAAACGGACGCTTAAGCAGAGAATCCAAGCGGTTTATGACGATAAAATGAGATATTCCAATCTGAGGCTTGTGCAGGAAATGTGCAAAGATGAGCCATACCGCCTGCATGTGAACGGAGAGATTGACCATCTTGACCGCATTACATCTGAGAGCCTTTATGAGTACTATAAAAAAGCATTAAAAGAAGACAAAATGGACCTCTACGTAACAGGTGACGTCTCGAAGGAAGAGGTAAGCAAATATACAAAGCAGTTTTTTGTGTTTGGTGAAAACGCACACAAATCAGCTGAGAAATCCATCACCGAAAAAAGACAGTCTGAGCCAAATGAAGTAATTGAAAAGCAGGACGTGAAGCAGGGCAAGCTGAATATCGGCTACCGCACCCATTGTACTTACGGGGATAAAGAGTATTATGCGCTTCAAGTTTTCAACGGAATTTTTGGAGGGTTTTCCCATTCAAAGCTGTTTATCAATGTCCGCGAAAAAGAAAGTCTCGCTTATTATGCCGCTTCAAGAGTTGAAAGCCACAAAGGACTTCTGATGGTCATGTCCGGCATTGAATTTGCAAACTTTGAACGGGCTGTAACCATTATAAAAGAACAAATGGAAGCGATGAAAAACGGTGATTTTGAAGAAAAGGAAATTGATCAGACGAAAGCGGTTATTAAAAATCAGCTTCTTGAAACCATTGATACGTCATACGGAGCTGTAGAAGTGCTGTATCACAACGTCATTTCGAACATTGACGAGCCTTTTGACAAGTACCTGGATGGAATTGAGCATGTAACAAAAGAAGAAATTGTTGCAGCTGCAGGGAAAATTGAACTGGATACGGTGTACTTCTTAACGGGAAAGGAGGAGGCTTAAATGGCAAAATCCATAAAGTTTGATCAGCTGCAGGAAGAGCTGTTCTATGAAAAGATGGAGAATGGCCTGAACGTGTATGTTCTCCCTAAAAAAGGATTCAATAAAACCTATGCGACGTTCACTACGAAATACGGTTCGATTGACAATGAATTTGTGCCCCTTGATCAAAAAAACATGATTTCTGTTCCGGACGGAATTGCTCATTTTCTTGAGCATAAGCTTTTTGAAAAAGAAGATGGAGATGTGTTTCAGGATTTCAGCAAGCAGGGAGCCTCTTCAAATGCTTTTACATCGTTTACAAGGACAGCTTATTTATTTTCAAGTACTTCGAATGTCGAGAAAAACCTTGAAACTCTTGTAGATTTTGTTCAGGATCCCTACTTCACGGAAAAATCTGTCGAGAAGGAAAAAGGCATTATCGGCCAGGAAATCAACATGTATGACGATAATCCCGACTGGCGTCTTTATTTCGGGCTCATTCAGAACATGTTCCACAAGCATCCGGTTGGCATTGACATTGCCGGGACAGTGGAGTCCATTTCCAAAATAACGAAAGACCTTCTGTATGAGTGCTATCACACGTTTTATCATCCAAGCAATATGCTGTTGTTTGTCACAGGTCCTGTTGATCCGGAGAGCATTCTGACTCAGATCCGGGATAATCAGAACAAAAAAGAATTTAAGCCTCAGGCTGAGATTAAACGGGCAGAAGTAAAAGAGCCGGATACTGTCGCCAAAGCTTCGGAAAAGCTGAAAATGAATGTGCAGTCTTCAAAATGCCTTGTCGGACTGAAAGCAAAGCAGGCTGACCGTTCAGGGCAAGAGCTGATGAAGCACGAGCTGTCAATGAACCTCATTTTGGATATGGTGTTTGGAAAAAGCTCTGAGAAGTATACGGAACTGTATGAAAATGGACTGATTGATGATACATTCAGCTATGATTATACAGAAGAAAGCGGGTTTGGTTTTGCCATGATCGGCGGCGATACAGACCGTCCGGATGAGCTTGCAGACGAAATTAAGCAGACGCTGCTCAAGGCTAAAAGCGAAGGTATACCCGCAGAGCGCCTTGAAAATGCCAAAAAGAAAAAAATCGGTTCTTTTCTTAGAGCGATTAACTCACCGGAGTACATCGCAAACCAGTTTACGCGCTATTCATTCAACGAAATGAATCTGTTTGATGTTGTGCCTGTTCTTGAGCAATTGACAAACGATGATATTCATTCTACGCTGAATGAAGTGGTTGAAGAAGAACTGTTTTCAGTCTGCCAGGTTGTACCGAAATAAACATCCTTTTTGAGGGTGTTTTTTTCTCGTCAAGATCATAGGAAAGAGGAGAAAGATGAAAAAAACGGCATTCATTACGGGAGCAAGCGGAGGAATCGGTCTCGCAACTGCACGAAAGCTTGCTTCTGAAGGATATGATTTAATCCTGCATTATCACCGGAACAAAGAACCGCTTGAGAGGCTTAAACAGGAACTTCCTGTACAATGCAGGATTGTACAGGCCGATCTCTCAATCCCCTCAGGTCCGGACACGCTTATGGAGCAGGGAATCGCTGCTGACCTTCTTATATTGAACAGCGGAAAGAGCAAGTTTGGTCTTATGACTGATTTAAATGATGATGAAATTGGAGAACTCGTTCAGCTTCATATCACAAGCCCCTATAAAATTGCACAGAAGGCAATTCCTTCTATGGTGCGGAAAAAGAGCGGAAATATAGTAGTGATCACGTCAATTTGGGGAGAGGTCGGCGCCTCATGCGAAGTGCTCTACAGTATGGTGAAGGGCGGGCAAAACTCGTTTGTAAAAGCCCTGGCAAAAGAGCTTGCACCTTCAGGAATCAGAGTGAATGCGGTATCTCCCGGTGCAGTTAAAACAAAGATGCTCGATGGATTTACAAAAGAAGAGCTGGATGATTTAAAAGAAGAAATACCGCTTGGACGGCTTGGGCGTCCGGAAGAAATTGCGGATGCTGTATCTTTCGCTGCGTCAGAACGGGCAAGCTACATAACCGGTCAGATTCTTTCGGTTAATGGGGGCTGGCACGTGTAAATTTTTCATTCCGTTTCCGCATAAATTCATGAAGCAAAGACAAACTAACACTGTATTCCATTTAATTAGGAGGGGTTAGAATGTCTGTTTTAGATAACTGGGATCAGTGGAAAAACTTCCTCGGTGACCGTCTGCACCACGCTGAGGGCGACGGAATGAAACAAGAAGCTGTAGGCGACCTTGCTTATGAAATCGGCGATTACCTCGCAAAACAGGTAGACCCGAAAAATGATCAGGAAAAAGTTCTTGCAGATCTTTGGAGCGTTGCTTCTAAAGACGAGCAGCATGCCATTGCGAACATGATGGTAAAACTTGTCCAAAATAACGGCACAAGATAAGAGGGGGCGCAGGTCCTCTCTTTTTTTTTGCATATAATTCTGATGCTTGTAGGTCTCTGTACCCTTTTTTTATTGTCAAGGAATTATTCTTTCCTCTTTTGGCAAAATGCTTTATGATATGGATATAGGTGAGACAGACCTTGTTTTGAAGGGGGTCCATAATTGGATATGCAGGAATGGTATTTAGAATATGAAATTCAGAAAAACCGTCCCGGTCTCCTCGGTGACATATCATCGCTTCTCGGGATGCTTTCCATTAATATCGTGACGATAAACGGCGTGGATGACAGCCGGAGGGGACTGCTGCTTAAATGCACAAATAACGAGCAGATCCAGCGGCTTGAATCCATTTTAAATACGATGGACCATATTAGAGTGACTAAATTAAGAAAACCTAAACTGAGGGATACACTTGCTGTCCGTCACGGAAGATACATACAAAGAGATGCGGATGACAAAAAGACGTTCAGGTTTGTCAGAGATGAACTTGGGCTCCTTGTTGATTTCCTTGCAGAGCTGTACAAGCAGGAAGGGCATAAGCTGATTGGAATCAGGGGCATGCCGAGAGTAGGGAAAACCGAATCCATTGTGGCATCAAGCGTGTGTGCGAATAAGAGATGGCTTTTTGTGTCGTCTACATTGCTCAAGCAAACGATCCGCAGCCAGCTGATTGCGGATGAATACAGTGTGGATAATGTGTTTATCATCGACGGGATTGTATCGACCCGCAGAGGTTCGGAGAAGCATTTGCAGCTTGTCAGGGAAATTATGCGGCTTTCAGCAACAAAAGTAGTGGAACACCCTGATATGTTTGTGCAAAATACAGAGTATACACTAGATGATTTTGACTATATAATTGAACTTCGGAATGACCCGGATGAAAAGATTACATATGAGGAAGCAACAGGGCCTCAAATGTTCGATGAATCGAGTTTTTCCGGGTTTGATTTTTAGAAGATATGGAAGGTGTTATGGTTGAGTGAATTAGGAAATCGACTGAAACAGGCGAGAGAAGAGCGGAAACTAAGTCTTGACGATCTCCAGGCAATAACAAAAATTCAGAAGCGCTATCTGCTCGGCATAGAAGAGGGAAACTACGGCATGATGCCGGGAAACTTTTATGTGCGTGCCTTTATTAAGCAGTATGCAGAAGCAGTCGGTCTTGATCCGGAGAAACTTTTTGATGAATACAAAAATGAAATTCCAATTGTTCACACAGAGGAGACGATTGAGCTCTCCCGCGTGAAAACACATAAAGAGCTGCCGAAATCAGCATCAAAAGTTCTTGAATTCCTGCCGCGCATTCTTATTATAGCGGTCGTCATTCTTGCAGCGGTCATCATCTGGATTACTGTTCAAAACAAGCCGGACTCATCAGGACAGGCAGATCAGCCAAAGCAGACATCAAGCGGCGAAAATGAATACGATGCCATTGAAAGCCCTGAAGAGCCCGAGCCGAAAGAAACAGATGCAGGCAGCGCCCCTGCTGAGGAAGATAAGCCTGCTGAAGAAAAACCCGCCGAACCGGCTTCAGAAGTCGTATTTAAGGAAACAGCCGGCCGGAAAGCTGTTTACGAGTTAACAAAAGCCGAGCAGTTCAAGCTTGATGTAACCTCATCCGGGACAACCTGGATTGAGATTCGCAACGCATCCGGCAAAAAGTTTTTCAGCGGCATGCTGAATAAAGGCAAGACCGAGTCCCATGACTTTACAAATGAAACGGAAGCGTTCATTGTCATCGGAAATGCATCCGCTGCACAGATCAAAGTAAACGGCAAACCCGTTGAATACAAGATTGATCCGAAAAAAACTGTGAGACAAGATATGCAAATCGTATATACTAAGGAATAAAGTCATCTTTAAGATGGCTTTCTTTCATTCTTTTTTGTCTTGCTGTACATACATTAACATTTTGGAGGAAAACACATGAACTTGCCAAATAAGATAACCATTTCAAGAATTCTTTTAATCCCGGTATTTATGGTGATTATGCTTGCGCCTTTTGACTGGGGAACATTGTACGCTGGAGAGACTTCAATCCCTGTCACTCATTTAGCGGGGGCGATCCTGTTTATTATTGCTTCAACAACAGACTGGATTGACGGCTACTATGCCCGGAAGCTTAACATGGTCACAAACCTCGGCAAATTCCTTGATCCGCTCGCTGATAAGCTTCTTGTATCAGCCGCACTGATTATTTTAGTGGAACTTGGCCTTGCGCCTTCATGGATTGTCATTATAATCATCAGCCGTGAATTTGCCGTGACCGGTCTTCGTCTTGTGCTTGCAGGAGAAGGGGAAGTCGTTGCTGCGAATATGCTCGGTAAAATAAAAACATGGGCACAGATTATTGCCATCTCTGCTTTGCTGCTGCACAATATCCCGTTTTCCTATCTGTCTTTTCCTTTTGCAGATCTTGCATTATGGGTTGCATTATTTTTCACTGTTTATTCCGGTTGGGACTATTTCGCCAAAAACAAGGCTGCCCTTCTTTCTTCAAAGTAAAACACGCAGAGGAGAATGCACATGGCTACAAAAACAGAGATCATTGCGGTTGGATCTGAATTGCTGCTCGGGCAAATCGTCAATTCAAATGCCCAGTTCATCTCTCAGCAGCTTGCAGAGAACGGGATTAACGTCTATTACCATACAGTTGTGGGAGATAATCCGGTCAGGCTTAAGCAGGCAGTGAAAACAGCACAGGAACGTTCAAACATCATTGTGTTTACTGGCGGTCTCGGTCCGACGAAGGACGACCTCACAAAAGAAACCATCGCAAGCATGCTCGGGCGAAAACTCACAACAGACGAGGAAGCGCTGCGCAGCATCGAAGATTATTTTGTGAAAGTAAACCGCCACATGTCAGAAAACAATAAAAAGCAGGCCCTTGTCATTGAGGGCTCTGATATTCTTAAAAATGAACATGGCATGGCGCCGGGGATGGCCATTCAGGAAAATGGCATCATCTATATGCTTCTTCCCGGGCCTCCAAGTGAAATGAAGCCGATGTTTCTTAAATTCGGACTTCCTTTTTTCAGAAAAGCACTTGGCAGAAACGACAAGATCATCTCAAGAGTTCTCCGTTATTTTGGAATAGGGGAATCCCAGCTTGAAACGGATATTCAGGATCTGATTGACGGACAATACAACCCTACCATTGCTCCTCTTGCGGGTGACGGGGAAGTGACCTTACGACTGACAGCAAGGCACCAGTTTGAAGCTGAAGCTGTCAAACTGATTAACGATGCTGAAAAGGCGATAAATGAAAGAGTCGGCGCGTTTTTCTACGGATATGATCAGACGACACTTGCAGAAGAGCTGTTAAGGCACCTGAGGCAGCGGGGAATGACCATTTCTGCAGCTGAAAGCCTGACAGGAGGGCTGTTCTCAGATCAGCTTACAGCCGTTAAAGGCACGTCGGACGTTTTTAAAGGAACGATTGTGTGCTATACAAATGAAGTGAAGGAAGCCATGCTCGGAGTATCGAAAGAAACGCTTGATGTTCATGGAGCCGTCAGCGAACAATGTGCACAAGAGATGGCAGAGCAGATCAGAAAGCTGACAGGGAGCGATATCGGAATAAGCTTCACAGGCATAGCAGGCGAAGAGCCTGTTGAAGGAAAGAAACCCGGCACTGTTTATATAGGTCTTGCCGTAAAGGGCAGGCAGACAGTAACGCATCAGCTCCTGCTTGCAGGAAGCAGGAACGGCATACGCAAGCGAACAGTTAAATACGGCTGCCATCTTGCGGTAAAAGCTTTAACAGAAAATACAGCGGAATAAGCTGTATTTTTCTTTTTGTCCATTTTCTAATTCGCATCGAGTGCATGGGAGGCTGCGCAAATCCCCTTCAGAAATGTAAAATAGAATTTTAGGTGATTAAAAGAATTCAAATTTCTCATTTCAATAAGGAGAAAAATGAATTTTTCCATCCATTTCAATGTGCAAAAAAACGAATAAATGTTCGCTTTTTGCTTGTCAAACAGATAAAATAAAGGTATATTATTAATAGGTTAATAACTAAAGGAGGAAACTCAGTGAGCGATCGTCAGGCTGCCTTAGATATGGCACTTAAACAAATAGAAAAACAATTTGGTAAAGGTTCAATTATGAAACTCGGTGAACAGACCGACCGTAAAATCTCTACATCCCCAAGCGGTTCGCTTGCGCTGGATGCGGCTCTTGGAGTCGGCGGCTATCCGCGCGGAAGAATTGTTGAAATTTACGGACCTGAAAGTTCAGGTAAAACAACTGTTGCCCTTCATGCAATCGCTGAAGTACAGGCTGCAGGTGGACAGGCTGCATTTATTGATGCTGAGCATGCCCTTGATCCTGTATATGCCCAGAAGCTTGGCGTCAACATTGATGAGCTTCTTCTTTCCCAGCCGGATACAGGCGAGCAGGCCCTTGAAATTGCCGAAGCTCTTGTCCGAAGCGGAGCTGTAGACATTCTGGTTGTCGATTCAGTGGCTGCCCTTGTTCCTAAAGCAGAAATAGAAGGAGAAATGGGAGATGCACACGTAGGTCTGCAGGCGCGTCTTATGTCGCAGGCGCTCCGCAAACTCTCCGGCGCGATCAGCAAGTCGAAGACTATTGCCATTTTCATCAACCAGATCCGTGAAAAAGTCGGTGTCATGTTCGGAAACCCTGAAACGACGCCAGGCGGACGCGCTCTTAAATTCTACTCTTCTGTCCGTCTTGAAGTGCGCCGTGCAGAAACACTAAAACAGGGAAATGAAATGGTCGGAAACAAAACGAAAGTAAAAGTCGTCAAGAACAAGGTTGCTCCTCCATTCCGTGTTGCAGAAGTTGACATCATGTACGGAGAAGGCATTTCCAAAGAGGGAGAGATCATCGACCTTGGAACGGAAAGCGATATTGTTCAAAAGAGCGGCTCATGGTATTCATATAATGATGAGCGCCTGGGACAGGGAAGAGAAAACGCAAAGATCTTCCTTAAGGAAAACCCGGCCATTCGCCTTGAGCTTCAGGAGAAAATCCGCAGCCACTACGGATTAGACGGTGACGCTGCTGTACCTGAAGAACAAGATGAACTGAATTTGCTCGAAGACTAAAAAAAGAGGCGTCCGCGCCTCTTTTTTGTATATTTTTGAATAAATGTTGGCAGAATGGTTGAAGTAAATGGGCGGAACTCCTGACTTTTCCTGTTTAAGAAATGTCAGGCAATGCCTGAAAATTCATAATTGCACTGAAAACCCCTGAATGACAGGCTTGACAAGAAAAATTCACACATTTACAATTGAGAAGTAATACTATTTTGTTAGAACTTTTTGCGAGGCACTATGAAAGCAGATGTTGACCTGCAGAACGGATTGCTGCAAGGTCTCCATGAAACCCTTAAGCTTTGTGCTGTATATTGAAGAATGTATGCAATGTACATGCCGACACTTAAATCTAGCAAGAAACAAGTTCATAGCAAGAGGAGGTGAAATGATGGATCCCATTACAATGATCATCTCCATTTTGCTTGGCCTAATCGTCGGTGCAGTTGTTGGCTATTTTGTTCGTAAATCCATTGCAGAAGCGAAGATTGCAGGTGCTAAAGGCACAGCTGAGCAGATTCTTGAAGATGCAAGGCGTGATGCAGAAGCAACGAAAAAAGAAGCGCTTCTTGAAGCAAAGGATGATATTCACAAGCTTCGCACAGAAGCCGAGCAGGAAATTCGTGAGCGACGAAATGAGCTGCAAAAACAAGAAAATCGCCTGTTACAAAAAGAAGAGAATCTTGACCGCAAGGATGAATCTTTAGACAAGCGCGAAAACATGCTTGAGAAAAAGGAAGATTCTCTGAATGAAAGACAACAGCATATTGAAGAGATGGAAAGCAAAGTGGACGAGATGGTGCGGAAACAGCAAGCTGAGCTTGAGCGCATTTCCAGCTTAACCCGTGAAGAGGCTAAGCAGATCATTCTTGAAAAGGTTGAAAATGAGCTTTCTCATGATATCGCCGTAACCGTTAAAGAAAGCGAAAATCGTGCGAAAGAAGAAGCGGATAAACGAGCGAAAGAAATCCTTTCCCTTGCTATCCAGCGTTGTGCAGCCGATCATGTGGCTGAAACAACGGTATCCGTCGTTAACCTGCCAAATGATGAAATGAAGGGACGCATCATTGGCCGTGAAGGACGAAATATTCGAACACTTGAAACCCTGACAGGTATCGACCTGATTATTGATGATACTCCGGAAGCCGTTATTCTTTCCGGATTTGACCCAATTCGCAGGGAAACAGCAAGAATCGCATTGGACAAACTTGTGCAGGATGGACGCATTCATCCGGCACGAATTGAAGAAATGGTTGAAAAATCCCGCCGCGAAGTGGATGAGTACATCCGCGAAGTAGGTGAACAGACAACCTTTGAAGTTGGCGTTCACGGACTTCACCCTGACTTGATCAAGATTATGGGCCGTCTGAAGTTCAGAACGAGCTACGGTCAGAATGTCCTGAAGCACTCAATGGAAGTTGCCTACCTTTCCGGCCTTATGGCTGCAGAGCTTGGCGAAGATGTAACATTGGCAAAACGTGCAGGCTTGCTGCATGACATCGGTAAAGCAATTGACCATGAGGTTGAAGGAAGCCATGTTGAAATCGGTGTGGAACTTGCTACTAAGTACAAGGAACATCCGGTTGTCATCAACAGTATTGCTTCTCACCATGGCGATCAGGAACCGACTTCCGTTATTGCGGTTCTGGTTGCGGCAGCAGATGCTTTATCTGCGGCTCGTCCGGGCGCAAGAAGCGAAACGCTTGAAAATTATATCCGCCGACTTGAAAAACTTGAAGAGATTTCTGAATCGTACGAAGGTGTTGAAAAATCCTTCGCCATTCAGGCAGGCCGTGAAGTTCGCATCATGGTTAAGCCGGATACGATCGATGATCTTCAGGCTCACCGTCTGGCACGTGATATCCGCAAGCGTATTGAAGAAGAGCTGGATTACCCAGGTCACATTAAAGTAACAGTCATTCGTGAAACAAGGGCTGTTGAATATGCAAAATAAAGCGATGCCTCCCGCATCGCTTTATTTTTTGCCCGCAACTGAAAGACAGGGGCCTATTTTCAGCAGATCTAAGCCAAACTAAAGAAAAAGACATATTTGCAGAGAGAAGGTTTTACAGCATGAAACTATTATTTGTCGGAGATGTCGTCGGCTCACCGGGCCGGGACATGATTAAAGAATACTTGCCAAAGCTTAAAAAGAAGTTCAGACCATCCTTGACGATCGTAAATGGAGAGAACGCTGCTCATGGAAAAGGGCTCACGCAGAAAATCTATCATGAGCTGATTCAGGCGGGAGCACAAGTCATTACGATGGGGAATCACACGTGGGATAAACGGGAGATTTTTGAATTCATCGAGGAGGTTCCTCATTTGATCCGTCCTGCCAATTTTCCTGAAGGGACACCAGGAGAAGGCATTACCTATATTAAAGCGGACGGCAAAGAAGTGGCTGTGATTAATCTTCAAGGCCGGACCTTTCTTGCTCCGATTGACTGTCCGTTTAAAAAAGCAGATGAGCTGATTGAGGAAGCGCGAAAACGCACACCTATTATCTTTGTGGATTTCCATGCGGAAGCTACAAGTGAAAAGCAGGCAATGGGCTGGTATCTGGACGGAAAGGCATCAGCTGTTGTCGGAACCCATACACATGTTCAGACGGCAGATGAACGGATTCTTGATCACGGGACTGCTTTTATTACAGATGTCGGCATGACAGGACCGTATGACGGCATACTCGGAGTTGAGCGGGAAGCTGTCATCAAACGCTTTTTAACAAGTCTGCCGGTCCGGTTTGAAGTAACAGAAGGAAAGGCGCAGCTGAGTGCAGTTGTGGTCGATATCAATGATAAAACAGGTAACGCATCAAAGATTGAACGGATTTTAATAAATAATGATCACATGTTTTTTGAATAGATCATTTATTTTGAAATTTTAGAAAAAATAAATGAACAAGCAGGAATACTCGTTCCCTCTAGTGAATATAGTATCAATGGAATGACTGTATAAGAGGTTCAGAAGGCTCATAAAGGGGATGAGCCCTCCGAACAGATCCGGTAATACACGATCCAATGTACATTCACGATCTATTGAAAACAAGGGGGATTCTAGAAATGGAAATATTAAAAGTTTCAGCAAAGTCCAATCCTAACTCCGTAGCGGGGGCTCTTGCAGGCGTTCTGCGGGAAAGAGGAGCAGCCGAGATACAGGCCATTGGCGCAGGCGCCCTTAATCAGGCCGTAAAAGCTGTCGCCATTGCCAGGGGATTTGTTGCTCCAAGCGGCGTAGACCTGATCTGCATACCCGCCTTTACGGATATTCTCATTGATGGTGAAGAGCGTACGGCGATAAAATTAATTATTGAGCCTCGTTAAATAGAGAAGAGTACAGCCTGTTTGCGGGATACGCAAGCAGGCTTGTTTTTTCATAAATAAGGCATTGCCGGAGAAGAGTTGATTTCTTGTGCGTATCTTTGATGCTCATTGTGATCTGCTGTACCAGCTTTGGAAAGATCCTGAGAAGAGCGAATGGAACGATTTGAATCTTCACGTAACCATTGAAAAGCTCTTCAGATTTGGAGCGAGGATTCAGTGCTTCGCTATTTTTGTGCCAGTAGAGGCAGTTAATAAAAAAGAATGCGCGATTGCACAGGCTGCCATTTTTCACGAGCGCATTCTTGAACGCTATGAAAAAATCAGGCTGATCAAAACGAAGCAGGATGCAGCCTGTCTGAAAGAAGATGAAATCGGGGCCATCCTGACGCTTGAAGGATTGGAGCCGATCGGCCATGATCTTCAAATGCTGTCTGTTTTTTATCATTTGGGTGTAAGGGCAGCCGGGCTGACCTGGAATTTTGCCAACCTGCTTGCAGACGGTGCGCTCGAAACAAGGAATGCGGGACTTACCTTTTTTGGCAGGCATGCTGTTTCAAAACTGAATGCGTATAACATGTGGACGGACGTTTCCCATTTGTCCGAGAGAAGTTTCTGGGATGTCATTGAACTGGCAGACTATCCGGTGGCAAGCCATTCCAATTCCTACGCTCTCTGTCCGCACCCGAGGAATTTAAAAGAAGATCAGCTGAAGGCGGTCGCTGATAAAAAGGGAATCATCGGGATTACCTTTGTTCCGCAGTTTACGGCGTCCCATGCACAAGCCGGCATGAAGCACATCTTGAATCATCTTGATTATATTCTTGGTATTGTCGGGGAAGATGCGGTAGGATTCGGTTCGGATTTTGACGGCATTGACGAAACCGTAGAGGGACTTGAAGGGTATGAGCAATATCCTTATCTCGTAAACACGCTTCTCAGGCACTATTCGGAAAGACAGGCGGAAAAATTTCTATGCCTCAATTTTATCAATGCCATTCCATTCTGACACAATAGATGAAAGATTTGAAAAAATCAAATAAATTCAGGGCGAAAACAGGTTTATTTGCCTGAAACGCTTGTTTTTTTCTCTTTATCGTTCTACAATTGTAACGTTTAGTACATAATCTGACGCAGTGTATCAGCTCTAATTAGAGCAAAAAATATATGAGTGTTTCTTAAGAAGGGGTGTAAGGCACATGATCAGTCAACTTTCATGGAAAGTTGGAGGACAGCAGGGCGAAGGTATTGAAAGTACAGGTGAAGTCTTTTCAATTGCTTTAAATAGAATGGGATATTATTTGTATGGGTACCGCCATTTTTCATCCCGAATTAAGGGCGGCCACACGAACAATAAAATTCGCGTAAGCACAACCCAAGTCCGAGCTATATCCGATGACCTTGATATATTAGTAGCTTTTGATCAGGAAACGATTGATGTGAACGTGTATGAGCTTCGCAAAGGCGGGCTTGTGATTGCAGATTCAAAATTTAATCCGTCTATTCCGGATGACTGCAGCGCTGTACTTTATTCTGTTCCTTTTACAGAGATCGCAACAGAGCTTGGAACGTCTCTGATGAAAAACATGGTAGCCATCGGAGCAACAAGTGCAGTTCTTGACCTTGGAACAGAACAGTTTCAGAATGTGGTTCAGGAGATCTACGGAAGAAAAGGCCAGCAGATTGTCGAGAAGAACCTTGAGGCCATTTCAAAAGGCTCAAGCTACATGAAACAGGAGCTCCAGTTTGACCGCGATGATCTGTTCCTTGAAAAAGCAGACGGAAACAAGCGCATGTTCATGATTGGAAATGATGCCATCGCACTTGGTGCTGTAGCAGGCGGAGCCCGGTTTATGGCTGCCTATCCGATTACTCCGGCTTCTGAAATTATGGAGTATTTAATTAAAAAGCTGCCTGATTTTGGCGGTACGGTCATTCAGACTGAGGATGAAATTGCCGCATGTACAATGGCAATCGGCGCAAACTACGCCGGAACGCGGACACTGACTGCTTCAGCAGGGCCCGGCCTTTCATTAATGATGGAGGCAATCGGATTATCCGGAATCACGGAACAGCCGCTTGTCATCGTGGATACGCAGCGCGGAGGCCCAAGTACAGGTCTTCCGACTAAACAGGAACAGTCAGATCTGATGGCCATGATTTACGGAACACACGGGGAGATCCCTAAGATCGTGATGGCGCCAAGTACGGTTCAGGAAGCTTTCTACGATACCATTGAGGCGTTCAACCTTGCAGAGGAATACCAGTGTCCGGTCATCCTTCTCACTGACCTTCAGCTCTCCCTTGGCAAACAGACAGTTGAACCATTAGACTATGATAAAATTCAAATCCGACGCGGCAAGCTCGTTCAGGAAGAACTTCCGGAAATCGAAAACAAAGGCTATTTCAAACGCTTTGAAGTGACAGATGACGGCGTTTCTCCGCGTGTTCTGCCAGGTATGAAGAACGGCATTCACCATGTGACAGGTGTTGAGCATGACGAGACAGGAAAGCCTTCAGAAGTGGCAACAAACCGTAAAGCCCAGATGGACAAACGTCTAAGAAAGCTTTCAGCCATGAGGTTTGATACGCCTGTTCATCAGAATCTGATTCACCCTGAACCGGATGTTTTATTTGTCGGCTTTAACTCAACAAGAGGAACGATTGAAGAGGCAATGGTCCGCCTTGAAAAGGACGGCGTGAAAGCAAATCACGCACATGTCCGCCTTCTTCATCCATTCCCGGCAGATGAAATGCTTCCGCTTGTAAAGGCAGCAAAAAAAGTCGTAGTAGTCGAAAACAACGCGACTGGCCAGCTTGCCAGCCTGATCAAAATGAATGTCGGCCATGCAGAGAAAATTTCCTCGATTTTAAAATACGATGGAAATCCGCTCTTGCCGCATGAAGTTCATTCAAAATGCAAGGAGTTGTTCTAAATGGCGACATTTAAAGAATTTCGGAATAATGTAAAACCAAACTGGTGTCCGGGATGCGGAGACTTCTCCGTGCAGGCTGCCATTCAGCGCGCCGCCGCAAATGCAGGCCTTGAGCCGGATCAGCTTGCCGTTGTATCAGGCATCGGATGTTCCGGACGTATTTCAGGATATATCAATGCCTATGGGTTCCACGGCATTCACGGCCGTTCCCTCCCGATCGCCCAGGGCGTTAAAATGGCGAACAAAGATTTGACGGTTATCGCCTCCGGCGGTGACGGCGACGGGTTTGCCATCGGCATGGGACATACCATTCATGCCATCAGAAGAAACATTGATGTCACATATATCGTTATGGACAATCAGATTTACGGCCTGACAAAAGGCCAGACATCTCCGCGAAGCGATGTCGGATTCAAAACGAAGAGTACGCCTAAAGGGTCCATTGAATCTTCTCTTTCTGTTATGGAAATGGCTCTTACAGCAGGCGCAACGTTTGTGGCCCAGAGCTTTTCAACGGACTTAAAAGACTTGACAGCCATTATTGAAGCGGGAATTAAACATAAAGGCTTCTCACTGATCAATGTGTTTAGCCCTTGCGTAACGTACAACAAAATCAATACGTATGACTGGTTCAAGGAAAATCTCACAAAGCTTGCAGATATCGAAGGGTATGATCCTTCTAACCGGATGCAGGCCATGCAGACGCTGATGGAGAAAAACGGACTGGTAACAGGACTGATTTATCAGAATGCCAATCAGCCATCCTATCAGGAGCTCGTTCACAATTACAGCGAAGAACCGCTGTCTCATGCAGACCTTAAAATCAGCGAAGAGAAGTTTAACGAACTTCTTTCAGAATTTATGTAAGTCAGAAAACGTCTATCTCCGGATAGGCGTTTTTCTGTTGAAAAATAAATGATTCTGGTCAGATTTATCGCGCTTATGAAACTTTTTCAGAGATTTTTTCCGGGTGTGTTCAAGTGTCTTTTTGGAGAGGACACCTATCTTTACACTGCTGTTCAAGGATGATAAACTTCAACTATGATAACGTATTAAGCAGTTTTTTAAGCAGGGAGTGTTCATTGTGAATGGAAAAATGAAAGCGGTTGTCAAGCATCACAGAGGATTTGGAGCCGAGCTTAAAATGGTGGATATTCCTCAAATTAACGATCACGAAGTATTGATTAAAGTAAAAGCTACATCCATCTGCGGGACAGATGTTCATATTTATACGTGGGATGCCTGGTCGGAAAGCCGAGTGAATCCACCATATGTTTTTGGGCATGAATTTTCCGGAGAGGTTGCCCAGGTTGGAAGCAAAGTTACAAACGTTGCGGTTGGAGATTTTGTTTCTGCTGAAACTCACCTTGTATGCTACGAATGTCCGCAATGTCTGACAGGAAACTATCATATTTGTAAAAATACGAAGATTATCGGTGTCGACACAGATGGCTGTTTTGCAGAATACGTGGCGCTTCCGGCTGTCAACCTCTGGAAAAATCCGAAGGGAATGCCGTTTGATACAGCGTCTATACAGGAGCCTATGGGCAATGCGGTGCATACTGTTCTTGCTGGTGATGTAGCAGGAAAAAGCGTGGCTGTTATTGGCTGCGGTCCAATCGGCATTATGGCTGCCGGCGTTGCAAAAGCTGCCGGGGCATCGCAGGTCATTGCGCTCGATTTAAATGACTACAGACTGAACCTTGCAAAAGAAATGGGAGCAACAGCCGTCATCAATTCTAAAAATGAAGATCCGCTTGAAAGAATCAGCGAACTTACGGATGGAAACGGCGTCGATGTCGTGTGCGAAATGTCCGGCCACCCGGCTGCGATGAATCAGGGGTTCAAGATGGTGACAAACGGAGGCCGAGTGTCCATTTTGAGTCTCCCGGTTCGGCCTGTAGAAATTGATGTTACGAATGATATTGTTTTTAAAGGCATAACCGTACAGGGAATTACAGGCAGAAAAATGTATGAAACATGGCAGCAGGTTTCGCGCCTTTTGAAATCAGGGCAGGTTGATGTCACGCCGCTGATCACCCATCACTTCCCGCTTGAAGACTTTGAAAAAGGCTTCAATTTAATGATCGAAGGAAAATGTGGTAAAGTCGTATTACATCCTTAAACATGAACTGGAGGGGCTATGATGAAAGGGTTTGAATACTTACAGGCAGAACTTGATGAAATGAAACAAAACGGGACGTTCCGTAAATTGATTCCGCTGGAATCCGATCAAAAGTCAAAAGTCGTGATCGGAGGAAAAGAATTAATTCAGCTTTCTTCAAACAACTATCTTGGGCTCACCACACATCCAAGACTTGTAAAAGCATCCATAGAAGCAGCACGGAAGTACGGGGCCGGTACGGGTTCAGTCAGGACGATCGCCGGAACATTCTCCATGCATGAAGAGCTTGAGCAAAAGCTTGCCGAGTTTAAGCATACGGAAGCAGCACTTGTCTTTCAGTCCGGTTTTACAACAAACCAGGGCGTGCTGTCTTCTATTCTGACAAAAGAAGATGTGGTCATTTCTGATGCTTTAAACCATGCATCCATCATTGATGGCATCAGACTGACAAAAGCAGCCCGCAAAGTGTATCATCACGTGGATATGGCTGACCTTGAACGCGCACTGAAAGAATCAGCAGACTTCCGTGTCCGCATTATTGTGACAGACGGTGTATTTTCAATGGACGGCAATATCGCGCCACTTCCCATGATTGTCGAGCTTGCTGAAAAATATGACGCCCTCGTTATGGTTGACGATGCGCATGCTTCAGGTGTGCTTGGGAAAAACGGCCGCGGGACGGTTAATCATTTTGGTCTTGACGGACGTGTACATATTCAGGTGGGAACATTGAGCAAAGCGGTAGGTGTGCTTGGCGGATACGTTGCGAGTACACGAACGCTGATTGACTATCTTATTCAAAAAGGACGTCCGTTCTTATTCAGCACATCTCATCCTCCTGCTGTCACGGCAGCGTGTATGGAAGCGATCAATGTATTGCTTGAAGAACCTGAATTGATTGATAAGCTTTGGGAGAATGCGAAGTTCTTCAAAAAGGGTCTTGAAGATCTTGGCTTTGACACCGGGAAAAGCGAAACTCCGGTTACGCCTGTCATTGTAGGTGATGAGGCGCTGTCTCATCAATTCTCTGATAAACTGAGAGAATACGGCGTCTTTGCTCAGGGAATCGCGTTCCCTACAGTAGCAAAAGGGCAGGCCCGCGTAAGAACAATTGTTACGGCCGAACACTCAACTGAAGAGCTTCAGCAGGCACTGGACATTTTTGAAAAAGCTGCAAAAGAGCTGAACATCCTGAAATAATCGAAAAGAGAGGCTCGCTGCCTCTCTTTTTTTGCCGCAGCCGGAAGCCCTGCTTTTCTTTTTTTTCTCAATCATTTACTATAGATGTATGTCCTTTCTGAATATTTTATTGTTTTGTTCTTTAAGAACATATATACTATAAAATTGGTATACTCTCACATAAGTGAGGCGGTTTGAAAGGCCTGAAAGGAGACTGTTTTACATGAACGAAAAGCAGCGTCTGGAAAGCTCACAGGTAACGCCTTCGGACAAAAAATCCGAGAAGGATTACAGCAAGTATTTCCAGGCCGTGTACATGCCTCCTTCTTTAAAGGATGCTAAAAAACGCGGTAAAGAAGAAGTGAAATATCAAAATGACTTTAAAATCTCAGAAGAATTCAGAGGCCTCGGCAACGGGAAGAAATTCCTGATCAGAACGTACGGCTGTCAAATGAACGAGCACGATACGGAAGTAATGGCCGGGATTTTTACTGCACTTGGATATGTTGCAACAGCCGAAGCAGAAGATGCTGATGTGATTCTTTTAAATACATGTGCCATCCGTGAAAATGCAGAAAATAAAGTGTTTGGCGAAATCGGCCACTTAAAAGCGCTGAAACGCGAAAAACCGGGTCTCTTAATCGGCGTCTGCGGATGCATGTCCCAGGAAGAATCGGTTGTTAACCGGATTATGAAAAAGCATCAGCATGTGGACATGATCTTTGGCACACATAACATTCACCGCCTGCCAAATATTCTTAGCGATGCCTATATGTCCAAAGAAATGGTCATTGAGGTCTGGTCTAAAGAAGGCGATGTTATTGAAAATCTGCCGCGCGAACGCAAAGGCAAAATTAAAGCATGGGTCAACATTATGTTCGGCTGCGACAAGTTCTGCACATACTGCATCGTTCCGTACACCCGCGGAAAAGAACGAAGCAGACGCCCGGAAGAAATTATTCATGAAGTAAGACAGCTTGCAGCAAGCGGCTATAAAGAAATTACCCTGCTTGGACAAAACGTAAATGCATACGGTAAAGACTTTGAAGACATAGAATACGGACTTGGCGATTTGATGGATGAAATCCGCAAAATCGACGTAGCCCGTGTCCGGTTTACAACAAGCCATCCGCGCGATTTTGATGATCATTTGATTGAGGTCCTTGCAAAAGGCGGAAACCTTCTTGATCATATCCATCTTCCAGTACAGTCTGGAAGCTCGGAAGTGCTGAAGCTGATGGCGCGCAAATACGACCGTGAAAAGTATATGACACTCGTCAAAAAAATTAAGGAAGCGATTCCAACAGCTTCTTTAACAACAGATATCATCGTCGGATTCCCGAACGAAACAGATGAGCAGTTTGAAGAAACGCTCTCTATGTACCGCGAAGTGGAATTTGACAGTGCATACACGTTCATTTACTCTCCGCGCGAAGGGACGCCTGCTGCGAAAATGCAGGATAATGTTCCGATGGAAGTGAAAAAGGCACGCCTGCAAAAACTGAACAAGCTGGTCAATGAGATCTCTGCGAAAAAAATGATGGAATATGAAGGTCAGGTTGTGGAAGTCCTTGTTGAGGGCGAAAGCAAAAACAACCCTGAAGTGCTTGCCGGGTATACATCAAAAAGCAAGCTTGTAAACTTCAGAGGTCCAAAATCAGCAATCGGCGAGATTGTGAAAGTGAAAATTACGAAAGCAAAAACATGGTCTTTAGATGGGGAAATGGCAGAAGAAGCACTAGAGGTGAAATAGGGGGATGACAATGTATACGAAAGAAGAAATCGTAGCCAGAGCACGTGAGTTGGCGCAAATGGTAGCTGATACAAAAGAAGTTGAGTTCTTCAAAAAAGCAGAATCTCAAATTAACGAAAATCAGAAAATCCGCGAAAAAGTAGCAAGCATTAAAAGCCTTCAAAAACAAGCAGTCAATTTTCAGCACTACAGCAAGCAGGAAGCTCTTAAACAAGTAGAAGACAAAATTGACAAACTTCAGGAAGAGCTCGATGAACTTCCGATCATTCAGGAGTTCAAGGAATCTCAAATTGAAGTAAATGATCTGCTCCAGCTCATCGCCGTTACAATATCAAATCATGTAACAGACGAGATTATCCGCACGACAGGCGGAGACCTTCTGAGCGGGGAAACAGGTTCAAAAGTGAACAACTCGCCAGGCTCAGCGTGCAGCAGCTGAAAAAAAGTCCTTTCTGTGAAAACAGAAAGGACTTTTTTTGTGTTTAATTATCAAATTAAATCATGTTCTAAATAATCATACTATCTATCTAATAACTGAATTCCAACAAAAAAGCATCTGGAACAGCCGGATATCAAAAAAACGAAAAAATATCTAACAAAACTATGTTCCAAATAATCATACATACAACCCCAGCCAGCAAAGGCCAAACCCGCCTTTGCTGAAAACCTCTACTAAAATGAACAGCTATATCATATTTATAGGACGAACAAGATTTTATCCTATATGCCTGCAGTTAAGCCTGAATTGGGTTTTCTTTTAAACTTTTAGGCACATTTCTGGGCGTACACGCATAGAATGAAGTATACCGATTCATGTATTGGCGGTACCTATTATTTATTCCTTTTAAGCAGTAGCACAAACCATACTAGCCCAGCATAGGATTAAATGAAGATGATTGAGGAGGGTATGTACGAATGGCTGAATACAGAGAAATAATCACGAAAGCGGTAGTTGCGAAAGGCAAAAAGTTTACTCAATCCACCCACAGCATTGCTCCTTCGCAAAAGCCGACAAGCATTCTGGGCGGCTGGCTGATCAACCATAAATATGATGCGAAAAAGGTTGGGAAAACAGTCGAGGTAGAAGGTACTTATGACATCAATGTCTGGTATTCGTATGCAGACAATACGAAAACAGAAGTTGTCACAGAAAAAGTTTCATATGTTGACGTCATTAAGCTGAAATATAAAGATAACAACTTTCTTGACGATGAACATGAAGTGATTGCAAAAGTGATGCAGCAGCCTAACTGCATGGAGGTTAACATTTCTCCTAACGGCAGCAAAGTTGTCGTTTCAGCTGAGCGTGAGTTTTTAGCAGAGGTTGTCGGAGAAACAAAAGTGGTTGTTGCAATCAACAACGAAGGCTTTGTTGAATCAGAAGAGGACTGGGAAGAGGATCTTGACGATGAGTTTGAAGACCTGAATCCTGAATTTCTTGTAGGCGGAGACGAAGAGTAAGAGGAAACTGGGGAGAATTATCTTCCTGGTTTTTTCTTTTGGCAAAAACTCGAGCTTCTAGTATTCCCCAAACCAAAAAAACAGGTTTGTATGCTATAATTAAGGTTGTTTTGAAACGCAAGGTAATGGGGGATTACAATGGCAGCATATACGCCGATGATACAGCAATATTTAAAGATAAAGGCAGAGTATCAGGATGCCTTTTTATTTTTTCGCCTTGGCGACTTTTATGAAATGTTTTTTGAAGATGCAAAGAGAGCATCTGCTGAACTTGAAATCACACTGACGAGCAGAGACGGAGGCAGTGCCGACAGAATTCCAATGTGCGGCGTTCCATATCACTCTGCACCAGGTTATATTGAAACTTTAATCGAGAAAGGCTACAAAGTGGCCATTTGTGAACAGACAGAAGATCCAAAACAGGCTAAAGGCGTTGTCCGAAGAGAAGTAGTGCAGCTGATCACACCGGGAACAGTCATGAACGGCAAAGGCCTTCAGGAAAGAGAAAACAATTACATAGCATCTGTATCTGAGTTCTCATCCTGCTACGGATTTGCTGTTACGGATCTGTCTACCGGAGAAAATCAGGTCACTCTTTTAAACGGATTCGATGAAGTGATCAGCGAGATGTATTCTCTGAATGTAAGAGAGCTTGTCGCAGATCATGATTTTCCGCAGGAGGCACTTAAAAAGGTGACAGAGAGATCGAAAGTGACGATTTCTTTTCAATCTGCAGAAAAATGGGATTCTTTTGACCCCATTATGGACCACCTGACAGATGACCGGCTGAAAGAGACATTTGGCAGACTATGCACTTATCTGCAGAAAACGCAGAAAAGAAGCCTCGATCACCTGCAAAAAGTAAAAGTGTACAAGCTTCAGGATTTTATGAAGATCGATATCTATTCAAAAAGAAATCTTGAATTGACAGAAACAATCCGTTCCAAAGGCAAAAAAGGATCGCTCCTATGGCTGCTTGATGAGACGAAAACGGCAATGGGCGGACGGATGCTGAAACAATGGATTGACAGACCGCTGCTGTCTAAAACGGAAATAGAAAGCCGACTCGATACGGTTCAATCGCTGCTGAATCACTATTTTGAACGCGAGGATCTCAGAGAGAAACTGAAAGAAGTGTACGATCTTGAACGTCTTGCAGGCAGAGTCGCTTTCGGCAGCGTCAATGCAAGGGATTTAATTCAGCTGAAGAAATCACTTCAGCAGGTTCCTGCCATTAAAGAAGTACTTTCTGGAATTCATCACGAAGCGTTTCGTGAAATAGAGCACAAGATTGATCCTTGCACAGAGCTGTGTGAATTGCTTGACGCGGCACTTGTTGAAAACCCGCCTCTTTCGATAAAAGACGGAAACATTATGAAGGACGGGTTTCATGAACAGCTCGATCAATTCAGGGATGCAAGCAGAAACGGGAAGTCATGGATAGCGGAGCTTGAAAAGCAGGAGAGAGTCCGCACAGGCATCAAATCACTGAAAATCGGATACAATCGAGTGTTCGGATACTACATTGAGGTAACCCGGGCTAATGCTCATTTACTTGAAGAGGGAAGATATACACGCAAACAGACACTTACGAATGCTGAACGGTATATTACTCCCGAACTCAAGGAAAAGGAAACACTCATTCTTGAAGCAGAAGAAAAAATGGTCGATATCGAATACCAGCTGTTTACTGAACTGAGAGAACAGGTCAAACACTTTATTCCTAACCTCCAGTCTCTTGCCAAGTGCATCAGCGAACTGGACGTCCTGCAGTGTTTTGCTGTCATCAGTGAAAAGCGCCATTATACAAAGCCTGTGTTCTCAGATGGCGAACTGTTCATCAAAGACGGAAGACACCCGGTTGTTGAGAAAGTGATGAATTCGCAGGAGTATGTCCCAAATGACTGCTATTTCTCGAACGATCGCGGCATGCTTTTAATTACGGGTCCGAATATGTCCGGTAAAAGCACATACATGAGACAGGTGGCTCTGACGAGTATTCTTGCTCAAATCGGCTGCTTTGTTCCGGCTTCAGAGGCGGTGCTTCCGGTCTTTGACCAGATCTTCACAAGAATTGGGGCTGCCGATGATTTAATATCAGGACAAAGTACATTTATGGTCGAAATGCTTGAAGCCAAAAATGCGATTGTTCATGCGACAGGCAAAAGCCTGATTCTGTTCGATGAGATCGGCAGGGGAACATCCACATATGACGGCATGGCATTGGCCCAGGCAATTATCGAGCATATTCATCACCATATAGGAGCAAAAACACTCTTTTCCACGCACTATCATGAGCTTACAAGTCTTGCAGATGAACTGCCTATGCTTCAAAACGTTCATGTATCAGCGGTTGAAGAGAATGGGAAAGTTGTGTTTCTTCATAAGATTAAAGAAGGTCCTGCAGATAAAAGCTACGGAATTCATGTGGCAGAACTGGCAGAACTCCCCCAGAACCTGATCAAAAGGGCAAAAGAAATTCTTGAAGGACTGGAAGGAGAACAAACGAGCAAAGTTCCTGCTGCCGTACAGGAAAAAAGGGAAACCTTTGAAAAAACGGATGATGCCCAGCTCTCTTTCTTCACTGAGCAGCCAGCCAGAAAAGAAGGCGGCAGGCAGGCTCCAAAAAAAGATCTTCTTGTGATTGAGCAAATCCGGGCCATCAATCTGCTTGAAATGACGCCGCTTGATGCAATGAATGAACTGTATCAGCTGCAGAAAAAATTAAAATAGCTGGAAGGTGAATAGGATGGGGAAAATAGTCCGCCTAGACGATTCACTATCAAATAAAATCGCTGCCGGTGAAGTAGTAGAGCGTCCGGCTTCTGTCGTGAAAGAACTGGCAGAAAACAGCATAGATGCCGGAAGCACCGTGATTGAAATTCACGTGGAAGAAGCCGGCCTTGCAAAAATCCGCATTATCGACAATGGGGAAGGCATTCAGCCTGAAGATTGTCTTAATGCTTTTCACAGACATGCGACAAGCAAAATAAAAGATGAGAATGACCTGTTTCGAATCAGAACACTTGGTTTCCGGGGAGAAGCCCTGCCGAGTATCGCTTCCGTATCGCATATTGAGCTCAAAACAAGCACAGGCGACGGAGCAGGAACACGAATGGTTCTCAAAGGCGGAAAAGTGGAAGTTCACGAAGCAGCCTCAAGCAGGAAAGGCAGCGACCTCACTGTCTCTAATCTGTTTTTCAATACACCTGCACGGCTGAAATATGTAAAAACAGTTCATACAGAGCTCGGGAATATAACAGATGTTGTGAACCGTCTGGCTCTGTCCAATCCAAATGTATCATTCAAGCTGACTCATAACGGAAAACAGCTGCTTCATACGAGCGGCAACGGGGACGTGCGTCAGGTCATTGCCGGCATATACGGCCTTCCGATTGCTAAAAAAATGATCCCAATCCACCTTCAGTCCCTTGATTTTGAAGTGACAGGCTTTATATCCCTGCCTGAAATCACAAGGGCCTCGAGGAACTATATTTCTACTATCGTAAACGGAAGGTTCATCAAGAACTACCCGCTTGCAAAAGCGATTCAGCAGGGATACCACACGCTGCTTCCAATCGGCAGGTTTCCCGTTGTTTTCCTGGAGATCAGCATGGATCCGATTCTTGTGGATGTCAATGTGCACCCCGCTAAAATGGAAGTGCGCCTGAGCAAGGAAGCGGAACTGAATGAGCTTATTATAAATGGAATAAAAGAGTCTTTTTCAAAGAAACAGCTGATACCTGATGCTGCCCTGCCGAAACGAAAAGAAAAAGCGGCTGAAGAGCAGCAGTCCTTTATGTTCAGTCATGCTGAAAAGAAGACAGGCATCGGCTCCGATCAGCCGGTCCGAACAGAATCATTTTCCGTACAGGCCTCAAATCCGGTACGGGAAGAGAAGCCTGCTGCCCCTTTTGTGGTAGAAGCGGAGGAAGACTATGCTGCTGATCATGAACCTGAAAGGGATATAGAGCAGCCGGCAGTTGAGGAAGTGCGTTCAGAACAGCTCATCGATCAATCCGGGGAAGAAACCCGCGTGCCGGTTCTTTATCCAATCGGTCAAATGCACGGCACCTACATTCTCGCTCAAAACGATAATGGACTCTATATTATTGATCAGCATGCCGCACAGGAACGAATTAACTATGAATATTTCAAAGAAAAAGTTGGACAGGTAGCTTCAGAAGTTCAGGAACTGTTAGTTCCTATCACGCTGCACTATTCAGCAGATGAAGCAGTCATTCTGGCTGAGAAGATGCCTGAGCTTGCCCAAGTGGGGATCTTCCTTGAGCCTTTCGGCGGGAACAGCTTTATTGTCAGGTCCCACCCTCAGTGGTTTCCAAAAGGCGAAGAGGGAAGCATTATTGAAGAAATCATTCAGGAAGTGCTCGATCACAGGCAGGCGGATATTAAAAAAATCAGAGAAGAAGCAGCCATTATGATGAGCTGCAAAGCAGCAATTAAAGCAAATCATCACCTGCGCCACGATGAAATCTTCGCGCTGCTTGAAACGCTCAGAAAAACAGCCGATCCCTTTACATGTCCTCACGGCAGGCCGATTATTATTCATTACTCAACGTATGAGATGGAAAAGATGTTTAAGCGTATTATGTAAAAGTGAAAAGACAATCATGCCCTGCACAGTTATCTGTGCAGGGCAAACTTTTATACCTATCCCAGAAAAAACGGCACGTCTGCTATCGATTATTTCTCTCAAAAAGAAGTTCGAAAAAGAAACCAGCATAAATAATCACTGAGAATCCGCAGTATTCAATCACTGGATCTGTATTAGGCGTCTGGTTTACCATCATAGTCAGCTCCCTTATCATCTTGACCTAGGGGGCAGCCATTTATCAAGGAATTCAGGCAACTGGCCCTCTGAAATGGTGACTCCTGTATGCCCCTTCTTACTCAATAAAAAAGTCTTGTCTTTACTTGAAGCATGTTCAATAATGGGTCTGCTCTGATTTTCCGAAACGAGCTGATCATCTTCTCCGCAAATAACAAGAAGATTGCAGGAGATGTTTTTAAGTTTAACCTTCCTGTTCATGATGGAGAGTTTACCTTTAATCAGACTGTTCTTCTTTGCTAATTCTAAGACTAAGTCTCTGATAAAAGCACCTGGCATAGGCAAGTATGAGTTTGCCCATTTGTTGAAGCGAATCCATTTTTGTATATAAGCTGGATCATCTGTTCTTCCTAAAAGAGCCAGGTATGGTGAAAAATATACTGGAGAAGTCAGCAGCCGCATTCCTGCTTTGACCTCTGAAGCAGAAATTAATCTGCTCCATTCGGTCATCTGATTAATATCAGTTTCATCCGCTGTTCTTAGTTCAGATAACCATTTGCTATAAACATTTGTTTCTTCAAAATCTATGGGTGCAGCATATAAAATGAGATTTTTTATCTTTTCCTCCGCAATGGAAGCATATATGGCCGCAAGTGTTCCTCCCAAACAATAGCCGATGACTGTTAAGTTCTCAGCTTTTGAATGCAATAGAGTTCTGTTTGCCGCTTTTTGAACGTATTTTGCGACATAATCCTCTAATGAGTCATCTTTATCCTCATAGCCGGGCTCTCCGAATTCAAGTAGATATACATCAAATCCCGCATTCACAAACGACCCAATGACGCTTTTGCCGGGAATGAGATCTAAAATATCCGGTTTATTTACAGGAGAATATATAAGGAACAGAGGTGTGTTAAATTTTCTTGAATGCGTTGGGTAATACCACAGCGTTGTTTTATTTAACTGCCATACAGGATTTCTACTTAAGCCTGTTGGGCTGATCTGTGTCAATTCAGCAGAGCTCCTTTCTTATTTTTTCTTGTTTTGTTGCACAAGACTTTTCATCTCATTAAGCTTTGCATCAATCTCCAGAAGTTTTTCCTCGATAGAATCAATCTTTTCTTCCGTTTTAATCACCAATTTAGCTGTATTTGCTACATCATCTTTGCTTGGAAGGTTATGCGCCGAAGAGAAATTGCCTAATAGTTTCTGCAGTTCTGTTTTTTTCTGGGTGTTGAATACCAATCGACTAAAATCTTTGTCATTAAGTTTTTCCTTAATAGCATGATTGAGATTTGACTCTAACTGAAACCCGGCTTTTTTAACCAAGTCTTTCAATTGCGGATTTTTCTTTTTCCCCATCTTATATCCTCCTTTATAAGTGAAGTAATGAGAAAATACAGGTGAAATCACCTGTATTTTCGAGAGTGAAGTGAAAGGCAGATTCTCTTTGTTCCTGAATCTTATTAATAGATTATGTTCGACAAAAAAATTAGATTGGGTCAATTTATCATGGCAATTGCTCATTTTTTTAAAAAAAATTGGAAGTTCTATTTGCAGAAAAGTCGAAAAATGTGTTTTTGCAGGAGGTTATATCCCCATACGTAAAAATTTGTCGTGAATATGATGGAGTAAACAGGAAGGAGAGATGGTCATGATCAACCGCAAAACAACTGATTTATTTGTCAAAATGCTTCTCGATAAGTATGGATTAGAAACAAAGCTGAAAGCTATTCCGGAGGATAAGAAAAAACCTCTCAGAGACATGGTCACTGAACTGAATAGCCAAGTTGAGGATTTTCTAAGCAATTTAAAATCAAAAACTGAGAAAGGGGGGAAATAACATGGGAAGAAACAGAGTCATTTTTTCTGACTGCGCAGGTACTGAAGAAGTTGCAGGCGAAATAGATATGGGCGGCAGCGGCATTGGAAATGCGAATGGAGTATCTCAAAGAGCAAGACAATCTGTTCAAGCAGGTCAGCGTTCAACTGAGAAAATCAGTATTGTTGATTCTACAGATGTAAATGTACTGACAATTGATGTTCAGGCTGCACTTGCGCTTCAGGCTGCTATTCAAGCTGCAATTGTTCTCATTATCAGACTTTCGTTTGCTGATGATATTGAACAGGCTGACCGCTTCAGTGAAGAATTATTCCAATTCACAAGTATTGATCAAGTAAATGAGCAAGAAATTCTTATCAAAGATTCTCATAACGTTAACGTAGGAGCATTAGATCTGGATCTAGTTATTACAATTCAATTACTAATTCAAGTATTGGCAGCTCTTGCACTAAGCTTAGATATCCTATAAAGCTCGTTTAAAAGGGGTGTTCCTGTTTCTGGGGACACCTTAATACTGTAAAGGGATTGATAATTATAAAAATAGGTAAAAGAATTAGAGAACTAAGAGAAACGAGAGGTATACCATTAGGATGTATGGCTGAAAGTTTAAATCTCTCTGTTTCTCACTTATTATCTATTGAAAGAAATACAAGAAGAGCAACCTCAAATGAGATTGCAGACATTTGTCGCGTGCTTGGTGTAAAAAGATATGAACTATATGCCGATACTATAGATTATTTGTAGCAAAAAGAAGAATGCCGGTTAGGCTTCTTCTTTTGCATCAGTCAAACTGACTGCAGCTGCTTCCGTACTTAACGACGTCATAAATGGATCTGCCGTCAGACGAATGTGTCTCTGAATATTTAAATGGCAGAAGCGAGAAGAAAACAAAGTAAACAGAAAAATAGACAAACTGATAAAAGAAGATGTGCGGATTCAGCAGCCCTGCATGAATCATAGAATTAACGATAATGATGGAGGACAGGTTGAAAATGGATCCACCTGCATATACAAGGACGTGTGTCCATTTGCTATCCCATTTCAATCGTTCATACTGACAAAAAGAGTCCAGAAAGTAATATTGATTAATTTGAAGCTTTCCGACTCTGAGCAGAAGTTTTCCTCTCCCTAATGTAAAAAAAGCCTTTCCTCCAAACAACCAGACAAAGACAAAATGCCCAAGCTGATGAATGAAGGCAACGATGGGCAAAACAAAAAAGAAAGCCCAGAAAAAAGTAATCATATCCTCAAGCTGAAACAACGGGCATGCCCCTCTCATTAGAATTACCTTTTAGTTTCCCTGTTTTTCTTTGTTAAAACGGCATATTGAGATATTTATGACCCTCGCTTGCTTTCTTTCATACTTTGATAAAAAGCTTGAAAGGAAGCGGCCTTATGAAGGAAATAATTGTTCGGGAGCCTCTGCCTGTTCCCCATGCTCACTTTTATCAGGGAGTGACAGAGGAACAGGAAGGTCACACGCATGCCCTGCTTGGATTTTCTAAACCTCTCAACGGCACGTCATTTGACAGGCATTACCACTATGTAGAAGGGGTTACGACGTTTGACAACAATCATTATCATCGCTTTTATGTAAAGACCGGACCGCCCATTCCGATGCTTGACGGCACACACTATCATCTGTTTGAAGGGAAAAGTTACAGAAACTACACAGAAGCAGAGCCGACTCAGTTTGGAGGGGTTGTATACTCTCCGCAGCAGAAAAAGGTTCATCAGCATTTGTTCAGCGGAAGAACGAGCGGCCCGATCGGATATTAATCCATTCAGGCCGTTTGAGGGGGCTGATATCTGGAAATAATAAACTGGTATTCAATGATTTAAAGTGATAAGATGTTGAAAAGCGGATATAAAGCAAGAAAGTGTGATTACAGGTTGAAGAAAGAAAAACTGCTCGTGATAATTGGACCGACCGCGGTCGGGAAAACAAAGTTGAGCATTGAACTTGCCAAAAGGCTGAACAGTGAAATTATAAGCGGGGACAGCATGCAGATCTACCGCGGGATGGATATTGGGACGGCAAAAGCTGCACCGGATGAAATGGATGGAGTGCACCATCACCTGATCGATATTAAAGATCCTGATGAGTCGTTTTCCGCCGCAGAATTTCAGGAATTAGCACGTCCACTTATCACAGATATTCACTCAAGAGGCAAGTTTCCGATCATTGCCGGCGGGACAGGCATGTATATTCAGTCTGTTATCTATGATTATCAGTTTACAGAACAGGCATCGGATCCTGAGTACAGGCAGATGCTTGAAAAAGAAGCTGAAGCCAGAGGCAATGAATTCATACACAAGAAACTGTCTGATGCAGATCCGGAATCAGCTCAAAGGATTCATCCGAATAATGTGAGGAGAGTCATCAGGGCTCTTGAAATCTTCCGCTGCACCGGCAAAACGATGACAGAGTTTTTAAACGAACAGGAGAAAGTGCTGCTTTACGACCTTGTCATTGTCGGGTTAACGATGGAGCGAAGCGAGCTCTATGAACGGATTGATCACCGAGTTGATCTTATGATGGAGCAGGGGCTGCTGGCTGAGGCAAAACAGCTGCATGAGAATGGAATCCGGGACTGTCAGTCTGTACAGGCCATCGGTTATAAAGAGCTTTTCGCTTATTTTGACGGCAAGTCTTCTCTCGAAGATGCAGTGGATCAGCTGAAACAGAACTCCCGCCGCTATGCGAAGCGCCAGCTTACATGGTTCCGCAACAAAATGGACGTGGAATGGTTTGATGTAAGCAGCCCGCATGATGCAAATGACAGATTCAATGAAATTTTCACTTATATAGCAGGAAAGCTTCAATTAAGCTAGAATACATAAAACATAGAGAAAAGAGGAGGACGAAACATGAAACAAACAGTCAATATCCAAGACCAATTTTTAAACTCAATGCGCAAAGAAAGTACATTTGTAACGGTGTACCTTCTGAACGGATTTCAGCTCAGAGGCCTTGTTAAAGGATTTGACAACTTTACAGTCCTGCTGGAAACAGAAGGCAAGCAGCAGCTGATTTTCAAACATGCGATTTCAACGTTTGCGCCTCAGAAACATGTTTCCCTTGAAATAGAATAGTCAGTTAAAATCAGCCTTCATATGCGGAGGCTGATTTTTTATTTGTCTTGTTTCAAAGAGTCTGCTGATGATCAGGAAATGGATTTATTTCTCGGGAAAGCGCAGAATCCATCAATATTCAGCAATATTCTCTCCGCGGAAAAATAATTTCATCTTTTAGATAGGCATTTGTCACGATTTTGCCCCAAGCAACGTATAGTAATAAAAGAATGTGAGGTGAACATCTTTGGATCAAGCAGTCACATTTAAAAACAACGGGCAAATTAATGTGATTCTTAGCGGCCAGAAAAAGGTCTATCATGAGCGAATCAGCGAAACAGCCACATATGAACTGAAAATCCCTAAAACAGAACCGCAGCATGCCATATTAAATGAAATTGAAGCAGAGCTGAATACGCTTGTAGGCATGGATGAACTGAAGCGGATGATTAAAGAAATTTATGCATGGATTTTTATTAATAAAAAGCGGGAAGAACAGGGGCTGAAAGCAGGAAAACAGTCTCTTCATATGATGTTCAAAGGAAATCCCGGCACAGGGAAAACAACAGTAGCCAGATTGATCGGGAAATTATTTTTCCAGATGAATGTGCTCTCAAAAGGCCATTTAATTGAAGCGGAACGGGCGGATCTTGTGGGAGAATACATTGGACATACCGCACAGAAAACGCGGGATCTGATTAAAAAATCCCTTGGAGGCATTCTTTTTATAGATGAAGCCTATTCCCTTGCCCGCGGGGGAGAAAAGGACTTTGGGAAAGAAGCCATTGACACTCTCGTTAAGCATATGGAAGATAAACAGCATGAATTTGTTCTCATATTGGCGGGCTATTCCAAGGAGATGGATCATTTTCTTTCATTAAATCCCGGCCTGCATTCCAGATTTCCGCTCGTGGTAGATTTTCCGGATTATTCTGTTGAACAGCTGATGGAAATCTCAAAGCGCATGATGAAGGAAAGAGAATATTCATTCAGCAAAGAGGCTGAATGGAAATTCCGCGAGCATCTGAATGACATGAAAACAAACCTTGCCCCGTCAAAATTCTCGAATGGCAGGTATGTCAGAAATATCATTGAAAAATCCATCCGCTCCCAGGCGATGAGACTTCTAACAGCGAATCAATTGGGACGGGACGAACTTGTCACGATCTTGAGTCAGGATCTGGTGATTAAAGAATAAACATAAAGGACAAAAAAAGCCGCGGCTGCGGCTTTTTTCAATGGTGGATGGAGCGGTTTGGAAGCTGCCATTTATTTGTATAGGAGAGAACTCTGCAAACAACGAGCAGAATAAATAGAGTATAAAGCTGAAAAGGTGACTGGGCCAGATCAAATCCGATAATAAGGCCTGCAAGGACAGCCCACACAGCATAAATTTCCGATCTCAGTACGAGCGGTTTTCTTCCGGCCAGCAAATCCCTGACAATACCGCCGCCGCTTCCTGTCAGTACTGCAGCCACAACAACCGCACTGATCGGATGATTCATCTCAGCAGCATACAGCGCTCCTTGAATAGCGAATGCCGAAAGTCCGATCGCATCGGTGAAATTTCCCCACTTCTGCCAGTGTTTAAGCAGGTTGTTGGGGAATAAAAACACTGTCGTCATGGCAACAAGAGCGATCTGAAAGAGCGTCCCCTGCTCCCATAAAGCCGAAATCGGCACGCCGATGAGAAGATTTCTGATGGCTCCTCCTCCAAATGCGGTGACAATGCCAAGAATATACACCCCGAGAATATCATATTCCTCTTCCATCGCAACAATGGCGCCGCTCACTGCAAATGCAATTGTGCCGATGATGCTTAATACTTCCCACGTCATATATGTATCCCCTTTTTAGTAAATGTCAGATATCTTTAATTAGAAGCGGCTGCATGAAAGCAGCCGTCTTGATTTTATATGCGTATCCGCTTTAATGCAATCCTTTTCTTTTAAAATAGTCTTCGAATCGTTCCTATGTGCGTAAAAACGTAAAGCATTAGTGGATTCTTTGTTTTTTTGGTATGATAAAGAAGCAAAATTATGAGTAAAAGGATGGTACCCGTTTGAAAGAGACAATGAATACCGGGAGTGAAAAAGTCATTCTGGTCGGCTGCCAGCTTCCCAAAACAGAAGATGAAGCGTTCAGTTATACAATGAGCGAGCTTGCTTCCCTTACTAAAACAGCGAACGGGGAAGTGCTCGTCCAGCTGTCGCAGAAGAGAGAGCGCATTCACCCGGCAACATACATAGGCAAAGGCAAAGTTGATGAACTGCTCGCTCTTTCAGAAGAGCTTGAGCCCGACTTAATTATATTTAATGATGAGCTTTCTCCAAGTCAGCAGCGCAATCTGTCGGCTGCCCTTGATGTGAAAATTATTGACCGCACACAGCTGATACTTGATATATTTGCGACGCGGGCAAAATCAAAAGAAGGCAAGCTTCAGGTGGAGCTTGCGCAGCTTCAGTATCTTTTGCCGAGGCTGAGCGGACAGGGAATCAATCTTTCAAGACAGGGCGGCGGAATCGGCACGAGGGGGCCGGGCGAAACGCAGCTTGAAACAGATAGAAGACATATTAGAACCCGCATACATGAAATTAAGATGCAGCTTGCTGCAATTGTCAGTCACCGGAACCGCTATCGTGAAAGAAGAAAGAAAAATCAGGCTTTCCAAGTAGCTCTGGTCGGCTACACAAATGCCGGGAAATCGACACTGTTTAACCGTATTACAGACGCGGGGACCTTTGAAGAAGACCTTCTTTTTGCCACACTTGATCCGATGACAAGGAAGATGACACTTCCATCGGGCTATCAGGCTCTTTTAACAGATACGGTAGGATTCATTCAGGATCTGCCGACAACGCTTGTTGCAGCGTTCCGCTCTACACTTGAAGAAGTAAAAGAGGCGGATTTGATTCTGCATGTTGTCGACAGTTCAAATGAAGACTACGTCAATCATGAAAAAACCGTCTATAAACTGCTGGAAGAACTCAAGGTCACGACGATTCCGGTCTTAACGGTATATAACAAGCAAGATAAGCAGTCGGCTGGCTTTGTTCCTTCACCGAAAGGCGAGCATGTGCTGATCAGCGCTTTTTCGGATGCGGATATTGCAAAACTGAAACAGAAGATCCAGTCGTTTTCAATGGAGCTGATGGAAGAATACAGCATTGATGTGCCTGCTTCAGAAGGCAAGCTTCTGGCTTTATTGAAAACAGAAACCATGGTAGGGCACTTTGCCTTTAATGAAGAAGAAAATCATTATGAAATACAGGGACACTTCCTGCCGGGACATGCAGCTTCCGGCCAGATAGAGATGTATAAGAGAAAGGGAAACAAACATGTTTAACCAATTGAAATACGGTGATAAGCTTGCGCAGCTTGCTGCACAGGCAGAAGAAAAAATCAGAGATACCCACAAAAAAATTGATGAACGAATGGAAATGAACCAGTTCCGGGTTCTTCAAAGCTACAGAGACCATAGAGTGAGCGACTCACATTTTATCCCGACTACAGGATATGGGTATGATGACCATGGAAGGGATACGCTGGAACAGATTTATGCGGATGTTTTCGGCGGGGAGTCAGGGCTTGTAAGGCCGCAGATCATTTCAGGGACCCATGCCATTTCCATTGCCCTGTTCGGAGTGCTCCGTCCATTTGATGAACTTCTATATATAACGGGAAAGCCTTATGATACCCTTGAAGAGATTGTGGGCATCAGAGGCAGCGGCACCGGTTCTCTAAGTGAATTTAAAATCGGCTACCGGGCTGTTGAACTGAAAGAAGACGGCGGCATAGATTATGATGCCGTCGGTGCTGCCATTACAGAAAAGACAAAGATGATCGGCATTCAGCGCTCAAAAGGATATGCGACAAGGCCATCTTATACTCTTGCAGAAATTAAGCAGATGATTGACTTTGCCAAATCCATTAAGCCTGATGTTGTTGTTTTTGTCGACAATTGCTACGGTGAATTTGTTGAAGAGCTTGAACCTTGTCACGTCGGTGCCGATCTTATGGCTGGTTCGCTTATTAAAAATCCGGGCGGCGGACTTGCGAAAACAGGCGGTTATATCGTGGGGCGCAAGGATCTGGTGGAAGCATGTTCCTACCGGATGACATCACCTGGTATTGGGGCTGAGGCAGGCGCGTCCCTCTACAGTCTTCAGGAAATGTATCAGGGATTCTTCCTTGCTCCTCACGTTGTTGCCCAATCTTTAAAAGGTGCAGTGTTTACGGCAGCGATGCTTGAACTTGCAGGGCTTAAAACAAACCCGTCCTGGGATGCAGTCCGCACAGACCTTATTCAATCTGTCCAGTTTGAGCAGTCTGATTTAATGGTTGCGTTCTGCCAGGCCATACAATATGCATCACCGGTCAATTCGCACGTGACGCCATATCCGAGCTATATGCCGGGTTATGAGAACGATGTCATAATGGCTGCAGGAACTTTTGTACAGGGAGCAAGCATAGAACTTTCGGCAGACGGGCCGCTGCGTCCCCCGTATACAGCTTATGTGCAGGGCGGATTAACGTATTCTCATGTGAAAATTGCCATCTGTTCTGCTCTTGATCATCTTTTGGACAAGAATTTAATTCGTCTGTAATCCGATATTAATACAAATGTCATTTTTCCTAACATAGTGTTGACACATTATATGACATGGAATATAATAAGATTAAGTTAAGAAAAGGAGGGAATACAATGGGTGATACGATTCGACGCTCGATGCCCTTATTCCCGATCGGAATTGTCATGCAGCTGACAGAACTCTCTGCCAGGCAAATTCGATATTATGAAGAAAACGGCTTGATTTTCCCTGCAAGAACAGAAGGGAACAGACGCCTATTTTCATTTAATGATGTAGATACGCTTCTTGAAATAAGAAGCCTTATCGAACAAGGCATTAACATGGCCGGCATCAAGCAGATTTTTTCTTCTAAGGATAAAAGTATGGAACGCGAAGAAGAAGGCCAGCCTAAAAAAGTGGAAAAACCGGATCTGACCGACGCTGAACTCAGAAAGCTGCTGAAAGCTGAACTGATGCAGGCCGGAAGGTTCCAGAGATCATCGCTCAGACAGGGTGACATGTCTAGATTTTTCCATTAATTAACGCAGCTTCACTTTATTTTTCACAATAAATATTACTTAGTATTGTTAGGAGAGGATTTTCACAATGGCAAAGTATTCGAGAGAAGATATTGTACGCTTAGTACAAGAAGAAAACGTAAAATACATCAGACTGCAGTTCACGGACATCCTTGGAACAATCAAAAACGTAGAAATTCCTGCAAGCCAGCTTGAAAAAGCACTTGACAACAAATGCATGTTTGACGGATCTTCAATTGAAGGATTTGTCCGCATTGAAGAATCTGACATGTATCTGTATCCTGATCTTGATACGTTTGTTATTTTCCCTTGGACATCTGAAAAAGGCAAAGTTGCACGTTTCATCTGCGACATCTACAGCCCGGACGGCACACCATTTGATGGAGATCCGCGCAACAACTTAAGACGTATGCTGAAAGAAATGGAAGACCTTGGATTCACTGACTTCAACCTTGGGCCTGAGCCGGAATTCTTCCTTTTCAAGCTTGACGAAAAAGGAGAACCAACTCTTGAGCTGAACGATCACGGCGGCTACTTCGACCTTGCTCCGACTGACCTTGGAGAAAACTGCAGACGTGACATCGTGCTTGAGCTTGAAGAAATGGGCTTTGAAATTGAAGCATCTCACCATGAGGTAGCTCCTGGCCAGCATGAAATCGACTTCAAATATGCCGGTGCAGTAAAAGCTTGTGATGATATCCAAACATTCAAACTTGTTGTTAAAACAATTGCGCGCAAACACGGATTGCATGCTACATTCATGCCGAAGCCGCTGTTTGGAGTAAATGGATCTGGAATGCACATGAACCTCTCTCTTTTCAAAGACGGAGTGAACTCATTCTATGACAAAAACAGTGAACTTGAGCTGAGCGAAACAGCGAGACATTTCATTGCCGGCGTAATCAAGCATGCACCAAACTTTACAGCTGTTACGAATCCGACAGTTAACTCATATAAACGTCTAGTACCCGGCTACGAGGCACCATGCTATGTTGCCTGGTCTGCACAAAACAGAAGCCCGCTTATCCGTATCCCTGCTTCACGCGGACTAAGCACACGCGTAGAAGTGCGCAGTGTTGACCCTTCTGCAAACCCGTACCTTGCAATGAGCGTATTGCTTGCTGCTGGTCTTGACGGCATTAAAAACAAACTTGCTGCTCCAAAACCGATTGACCGCAACATCTATGTCATGACGAAAGAAGAGCGTGTTGAGAATGGAATCGTAGATCTTCCTGCAACATTAGCACAGGCTCTTGATCTTCTGAAAACAGACGAAGTAATCATCAACGCACTTGGCGAGCATTTGTTTGAGCATTTTGTAGAAGCGAAAGAAATCGAATGGGATATGTTCCGCACTCAAGTTCACCCATGGGAACGCGAGCAGTACATGTCTCAATACTAAGAATCACACTCAAAAACCTCAGCTGTCTGCTGAGGTTTTTTTGCACAATCAAGCTTTTTAGTCAATTCCATCTGATTTTCTTTTTTGAAGATAGTCCTTCAGCAGCCTCATTATGGCTATTACGGCAAGTATGGAACCAACTGCAATCCCGGATAAAGCGACCACGAGTGAAATGTATTCAAAAATAGAGTAATTTGCAAGCTTGTTCCAGCTTATGCTGCCTTTCCAGTCCTCAATGACAAGGTTCATGCCATAGATTCCGGAAATAACCGTATAAGTAGTAAGGATCAGCAGCAGGGAATTGTGGCGTTTGCTGGCCAGCTTCTCCTGGTTTTGATAAAGACTGTCCATCGTATTCTTCACTTCTTTATAGAGGGTCTCAATTTTGAACCTGTCTTTCATCATAACAGAAAGCTCCTGGCCTTCCGTTCTGCTGCTGATTTCTGAAAAGATATACTTAGCGGTGAAATTAGCAATCGAGCGGATCAGACCTTCCATTTTATCCTGTTTCTGATCAATGTAGAGCTGTGAATAGCTGTATGAAAGCTTTAGAAGAACAATTTTATAGAAAAGATGCAGGATGAGATTGTAGTAGAGCTGTCCAACCATTTCTTCCGCGGTCACGTTCTCCTGACCCACATCATTCGTAATTTTAGTGAATGTATGATCACTCACAACGTGAAAGCTGCCGGGTGACCACCTGTCGTAAATGTGATCCTTAAGATAGTGGTCTATATATGCGGAATTGCTTGCGGACATATACGGCCTGCCGTTTTGATCATAGCCATTTATGTGGCCTATTCGAAAAAGAGTATCCGAAGAAATCTCTGCGTCCTTTTCTGTCAAAAGATAACTGCTGACAAACATTCTCTCGTCAATAAAGTAGGGAAGGCTTCCAAGGTAAGTTGACTGGCTGTTTTCACTTTTTTCTATATACGGGACAACAGAGGGGCACAGCTCTTCAAAAATAAAATCCTGAATCTTTTCGTAAGTGCCCTGTCCTGAATGAAGAACAGTTCCTTTTTCTTCTGTAATAAATGGTTCAAGAACCCTGAAGTGATCCATAAAATCGAGTGCATCGCTCAGTGACCATGTATTGCTGTTTGATGTCAGCTCTGTCCTTATGGTGATCATTCCGACAGAAAAAGGGCATATATACAGATCGATTGAGTGGACATTGAAAGAATATTCATTTACAGCTGTACGAAGCGTGCATTTTCTGTCAAAGGATTTTGAGTATCGATTTATAGCCTTATCCTGATGCTGGTCCGGAAAGAGAATCTGTTCTATGTACGGCATAAAATAATGTTTCAGGCGTTTATGGGGAAGACTTGTTTTCTCTCCGTAAAATTTTGTCTGCTGGGCGCTGCTGTTAATGCTGAAAAATTCAAATCCGTTCGCCTTAAGTTCATCAGTCAGCTGGGAGATGCAGTCGCTGCCCCATGAAAAAGGAAAAATAAATTGGGCATTCGCCCGCAGAATGGCCGGTTCTTTTGTCATAGGCACCCTCTCATCTTTTTTTCATTATTATGTTCCCCTGAGAGAAGGCTGCAAAACAGGCAAATAAAAAAACTTTGCCTGTAAAAGCAAAGTTTTTAGTGTATGTTTCTATAAACTCCAACAACTTTTCCCAGGATGACAACATGTCTGAGAATAATCGGTTCAAGTGTAGAGTTTTCCGGCTGAAGGCGCACGTAATCTTTCTCTTTGAAAAAACGTTTGACAGTTGCCTCATCATCCTCTGTCATGGCAACAACGATATCCCCGTTGTTTGCAGTGTTCTGCTGTTTGACAATAACCATGTCCCCGTCAAGAATACCGGCTTCAATCATACTGTCTCCCATAATCTCGAGCATGAAGATCTGATCATCGGATGCGGCGAACGTATCTGGAAGAGGAAAATATTCCTCGACGTTTTCAATGGCTGTGATCGGGGAACCGGCTGTTACTTTCCCGATTACAGGAACGTTAATCACGCTTGAACGCGGAATCATCGCTGTCTCATCTTCTAATATTTCGATCGCTCTCGGCTTTGTCGGATCCCGTCTGATCAGCCCTTTGCTTTCAAGCCTGGCAAGATGGCCGTGCACAGTTGAGCTCGAAGCAAGGCCCACTGCTTCGCCGATCTCACGGACTGATGGCGGATATCCTTTCTTTTGTACTTCAAGCTTAATAAAAGTGAGGATATCCTGCTGCCTCTTTGAAAGTTTTGTCATTTTATCCACCTCGCGTCCTGTAATTTATGTTGATTATAGCATGTTTTTCCTGCATATACAAACATAAGTTCGAAAAATGGCGTTGACAGAAACGTTTGTTCGCATTATACTTAAAGTATCAAATATACGAACAAACATTCTATTAAGGTGGGGATTGAGTTGAAAGGTTCATTATCTTACGTTATTTCTTTCTTTGCAGTTGTCATTGTAGCTGTCTTTGCATTATCATACACAGGAGAAAAAGAAAGCCTTGATCATTATGTATCCATTGAAATAGCAGAAGGTGACAGTATATGGAGTCTTGCAGATCAATATGAAGAGCATCACCGCATGTCCAAAACCGATTTCGTTGAATGGGTTCAGGATAAAAACGGACTGCCGACAGCTGTGATCAAGTCAGGAGATTCTGTGGTTCTTCCTATTGATAAACAAACCTACCATGACGGGACACAGCTGGCATCAAGAAAATAGGGAAGTGAGAACACTGAACGCAATCATCTACTGCAGAGTCAGCACTAGAAAAGAAGAACAAGAGACATCACTCGCCCGGCAAAAAGAAGAACTTTTGGCCCTTTCAGCAGTACATGGCATGAATGTGGAAAAGATTATTGAGGAACAGGCGAGCGGATATGAGGTTGAAAGAGAAGGTATTTTTGAAATATTTGACTGTATAAAGGAACAGAAAATTGACGCCATTGTTATTCAGGATGAGACAAGACTGGGGAGAGGGAACGCCCGCATCGCCCTTATTCATTTTTTCGCAAAAGAAGGCATTACGATCTATACGGCCACGCAGAATGGAAAGCTTTTTTTGTCAGAAGCCGATTCCATGGTTCTGGAAATTGTAAGCATTGTTGAAGAATATCAGAGGAAGATCCATAATCTGAAAATCAAAAGAGGCATGCAGAGGGCGGTTGAAAAAGGGTATAAACCTCAGAGGAATCTTACTAACAGAGATAAAGGGAGCGGCAGAGAGAAAAAGGAAGTGCCTGTAAGCGAGATTATCAGGCTTAAACAGAATAAACTGACATTCTCAGAGATTGCGGCAACCTTAAGAGGTTTTGGATACGAGGTTTCTAAAGCGACAGTACATAGAAGATATCAGGAGCACATGAAAGAGGAACAGGTCTAATCTGTTGTTTTTTGCCCCCATATCTAGTACGATATGATAGTAAATCTGTATTAGGTAAAGGAGCTGCAGTCATGCTGCCAAAAGAAAAGATGGCAAGAATCAACACCTTGTCCAGAAAATCAAAAACGTCCGGTCTTTCTCCGGAGGAAAAACAGGAACAGCAATCACTCAGACAGGAATATCTTAAGGCATTCCGGGGTTCTATGAAAAATACATTAAAAGGCGTTACAGTCCTGGATCCAAACGGGAACGATGTAACACCTGAAAAATTAAAAGAAGAACGCAGACGCGATCTGCATTAATCGCTGGAATACGTCAATTTTTGATGTATTCCTTTTCATTTTGCACATAATACATTAGAATAGGTTCTTACACTTCTCATTTTTGCATTTCCATGCGAAATGGTTGTATGAATAGGGCAGTAAAGCTATGATAAAAAAGTAGAATGTTATTTCTGAAAGGATGATCAATTAATGTCACATTCAATTCAAGACTTATCAATTGCTACCATTCGAACGCTGTCGATTGATGCGATTGAAAAAGCAAAATCAGGACATCCTGGAATGCCTATGGGGGCAGCTCCAATGGCGTATTCGCTTTGGACGCAATTTATGAATCACAATCCTAAAAATCCTGAATGGTTTAACCGCGACCGCTTTGTATTATCTGCAGGTCACGGGTCTATGCTGCTGTACAGCCTTCTTCATTTATCAGGCTATGATTTAACGATGGATGATCTTAAAGAATTCAGACAATGGGGAAGCAAAACACCGGGACACCCTGAATTCCGCCACACAGCAGGTGTAGATGCAACAACAGGTCCGCTTGGCCAGGGAATTGGGATGGCTGTCGGAATGGCTATGGCAGAACGTCATCTTGCACATACATATAACCAAGAGTCATACCCGGTTGTCGACCACTTCACATATGCAATCTGCGGAGACGGTGACCTGATGGAAGGAATCTCTTCTGAGGCAGCTTCCCTTGCAGGGCATTTAAAGCTTGGCAAATTAGTTGTTCTTTATGATTCTAACGACATTTCTCTCGATGGAGACCTTGACCGCTCATTCTCTGAAAACGTGGAAGACCGTTTCAAAGCAATCGGCTGGCAGGTCATTCGGGTAGAAGACGGCAACAACCTTGAAGAAATTGCTAAAGCGATTGAAGCTGCTAAGCAAGATGAAACTCATCCTACTCTGATTGAAGTGAAAACGACAATTGGCTACGGATCACCGAATATGTCAGGGAAATCAGATGTTCACGGCAAGCCGCTTGGATCAGATGAAATCAAACTGACGAAAGAAGCATATGCATGGACATTCGAACAGGACTTCCACGTTCCTGACGAAGTGTATGCTCATTTCAAAGAGTCGGCAGAACAGTTCGGTTCGAAAAAAGAACAAGAATGGAACGCTCTTTTTGACAGCTATAAAAAAGAATTCCCTGACCTTGCAAAAGCTCTTGAGGCAGGAATTAAGGGCGAGCTTCCTGAAAACTGGGATTCCGAAGTGCCTGTATATGAAGACGGCAAAGCACTTGCTTCACGTGCTTCTTCCGGTGAAGTGTTAAATGGCCTTGCGAAAAATGTTCCATACATTTTCGGAGGATCAGCTGACCTTGCAGGTTCAAACAATACTTCTATTAAGGGAGCAGCAGATTTCACAGCTGAGGACTACAGTGGACGCAACATCTGGTTCGGTGTCCGTGAATTCGCAATGGGTGCTGCACTAAACGGCATGGCGCTGCATGGCGGTCTTCGCGTTTACGGCGGAACGTTCTTTGTATTCTCTGACTACCTGCGTCCGGCAATTCGTCTTGCTGCTTTAATGGGTCTGCCGGTAACATATGTATTCACTCATGACAGTATTGCTGTAGGAGAAGACGGCCCTACTCATGAGCCGATTGAACAGCTTCCTGCCTTGCGTGCAATGCCGAACCTGTCTGTTATCCGTCCGGCAGACGGCAATGAGACTGCTGCTGCATGGAGACTTGCCCTTCAATCTGAAACGGCACCGACAGCACTTGTTCTTACCCGTCAGAATCTAAAAACGATCAAAGGTACGTCTGAAACGGCATATGAAGGAGTTTCCAAAGGAGCTTATACAATTTCTCCTAGCAAAAAGGAAACGGCTGACGCACTTCTTTTAGCATCAGGTTCTGAAGTGGGACTTGCTATCGAAGCGCAGGATGCTCTTCAAAAAGAAGGCATCGATGTTGCGGTTGTAAGCATGCCGTCATGGAACCGTTTTGAAAGCCAGTCAAAAGAGTACCGCGCTTCCGTTCTTCCAAAAACAGTGAAGAAGCGTCTGGCTATTGAGATGGCAGCACCTCTTGGCTGGGAGCGATATACTGGAGATGAGGGTGACATTCTTGGCATCAGCCAGTTCGGAGCCTCAGCACCAGGTGAAAGAATTATGAAAGAGTTTGGCTTTACAGTCGAGAATGTAACAGCACGAGTAAAGGCACTATTAGAAAAATAAGCCTTACGAGAGAGAACGAATCACTTCGTTCTCTCTTTTTCGACAAAAAAAGTGAAGTTTTGCCTTTCATTTAGACAAATTTCTTCCTCAACTTTCCAGTATAATAATGGGTAACCGTCATACGGAAGGGTGAAAGCATGAGACACTACACTGTCTATTTAATAGAGGAAGAGTTTGCGAATCACTTTTTTGGCCGTGAAGTAAAGCTTTTTCAGCTTTTTCAGGAATTTATGCGGACAAGCCCTGAACAGCCTGAGTTTATTCACCTGAAAAAACAAATTACTTATATTACGAGACAAATTCCGAAAGACTATATAGATGACATGATCAGCAGCAGCTTGAACGGAAGATACAACTATGCATATTCACAAAACCGCCATCATATTGAAAGTGAATCCATGCAGGGAGGAGCCATCCTTGAAACGGGTGACAGATCGGTTACAGTCACTTCAGAAGGAAGCTTTGATATGGAAGCGATTTTCTTTGAAGTTCTCAGAAAGGCGGATTCATGCTTTTTAGCGATGGATTTTGAAGAAAAGCGGCACGGATGGCTAAAACCGATAAAAGAAAGAAAATTTGTCTAAAAAGGCAGAAATTATAGAGTATATGTTGTATAATATCCTATGGTTTAGTACACTGTAAAATAGACAACATGAAGGAGGAAATACGATGGATCTGTGGGTAGTCATTCTAGTAGGCGTTCTGGCTTTACTTGCCGGAGTAGCACTAGGATTTTTCATTGCTCGCCAGTATATGATGAGTTATTTAAAGAAAAATCCGCCAATTAACGAGCAAATGTTAAAAATGATGATGATGCAAATGGGCATGAAACCGTCCCAGAAGAAAATCAACCAAATGATGAAAATGATGAACAATCAGGCAAAATAAAAACCCGGTTACGGGATTTTAAATAAAAAAGCACGCTTTCGGAGCGTGCTTTTTTTGCGGGGATTTTTAAGTTTTAAGAATAAACACGTTTCATGGCAGAGTAGCTGTACCGGTTGTATTCATTCAGCAAGTGATCCAGTTCCTGGCTGTATTGAATGGACACGTTCGAATTGATTCCATTTTTAGTGGCTATTTCGATCATTTCCGCTCGTTTTTTTTCAATTAGTTTTAATAGTTCTTGTTTAGACACGAAAACTTGTCCTTTCTGTATGTAAGTTCTGCACGAACCTTGCTGGTAATTTCTATTATATCCTAAAATGGAAAATAATTCGAAGGGAAAATAAGGATTTTTTACTTTGATATATGACTATTATAAAGGGAAGTCCTGACCGAATAAATCCTTTTAAGCAGATGTTAAGGAATTGACATAAAACTGTCACACAGTGAAACATATGTTTTTCAGGCAGTATTTGCTAAAATATAGTGTGACTTTAAAGTTGAAAGGAGGGTTCATGGATGACCGATGTTAATGTATTCTTAGCATTTGGAGCAGGATTTCTTTCCTTTATCTCTCCTTGCTGTCTGCCTTTATATCCTGCGTTTCTGTCATACATAACAGGTGTTTCAGTCGGGGAGCTGAAGACTGAAAATGCCATGCTTCAAAAACGGAGTATGCTGCACACACTGTGCTTCCTGATTGGATTTTCCATTATCTTTATTGCTCTTGGATTTGGAAGTTCCTTTATTGCCGATTTCTTCTTTGGCTATAATGATCTGATCAGGCAGATTGGCGCCATTTTAATCATACTCTTCGGGCTTGTCATTGTGGGTGTTCTGCAGCCTGAATTTTTGATGAAAGAACGCCGGTTTGAATTGAAAAACAGACCCTCCGGGTATATCGGTTCCGTGCTTATAGGTCTTGCTTTTGCAGCAGGATGGACACCATGCACCGGACCTATTCTTACAGCTGTCTTCGGGCTTACACTGAGCAATCCAGGTTCTGCTATGCTCTATATGTTTGCCTACGTACTTGGTTTTTCCATTCCTTTCTTTATCATGGCCTTCTTTATCGGAAAGCTGGGATGGATCCGCAAGCACAGCCTGGTTATTATGAAAGCGGGCGGCTGGATCATGATTATCATTGGGATCATGCTGTTTTTTAACTGGATGACAAAGATTATTATTGTGATGAGCAGGCTGTTTGGCGGGTTTACGGGATTTTAGACCTATTTTTTAGAAATTTTTGAGTCTTTTTTACTACATTTTCTTCTGTAATTTGATATAATATCTCATAGAATAGTAGATCTTGCGTTCGTCGATTTAAAAAGGAGGCGCTTGCATGGCCAGAGTGCTAATTGTTGATGATGCCAAATTCATGAGATTAACCTTATCAAAGATTCTCGCATCCAAAGGACACGAGATTGCAGGAGAAGCGGAGAATGGCGCCGAAGCAGTCAAACTTTATGAAAAGCTGAAACCGGACCTCGTTACGATGGATATTACGATGCCGGAAATGAACGGGATTGAAGCTTTGAAAGCGATAAGAGAGATGGATCCCGCTGCCAAAGTCGTTATCTGCTCTGCAATGGGCCAGCAGAAAATGGTGGTAGAGGCCATCGAAGCAGGAGCAAAGGATTTTATTACGAAGCCTTTTGATGAAACAAGAGTAAACGACGCGGTTTACCGCGTTCTGGGGTAAATTGCATGGAACGGCCATCTTTTGTGTAAAGAGATGGTTTTTTATTTGCTTCAGTAGTATATTATAGTAGTAACCATTTTAAAAAGGATTGATCACATTGGTCATTTTCTCAACAATTGCTGCTGTTATCATGGCTCTAGGCGTCATGATGATCCGCATGAGAGCTTCTAAGAAACCCGCAAGTGCCAGAAAGATTATCCTGCCGCCGATTTTTATGAGCACGGGAGCGTTAATGTTTCTTCACCCGATGTTCAGAGTGACGCCGCTTGAATTCCTGGAAGCGATCACACTGGGGTTCTTTTTCTCCATCTTTCTTATTAAAACATCAAATTTTGAAGTCAAGGAAGATAAAATCTACCTGAAGCGCTCAAAAGCCTTTGCATTCATATTAATAGGGCTTCTCCTTATCAGGATTGCACTTAAATTTTATTTGAGCAACAGCATTGATGTCGGAGAATTGAGCGGCATGTTCTGGATTCTTGCATTCGGAATGATTGTTCCGTGGCGAATCGCCATGTATCTGTCATTCAGAAAGCTCGAAAATCAGCTGCCTCCATCGAATATTCAGGCCACATAAAAACCCGCCGGGCTCAAGAGCCAGCGGGTTTTTTTAAAATAGTGCCCGGTAAGGGGTATGATCAATATCTTTCTCTTTAAGACGCTTTAAAAGAAACTTATGGTCGCGCTTTGGAGTAGCTGTTATATATCCGCGAATCACAAGGTCCTGTGTAATAGATCCCGCATTTTCCTGAAGTGCCAGCTGGCCGATTTTGCCGGCAATTTTTGCCCGGGCAACATCCCTGAAAAGTTCAGGAACCGGTTCGACCAGATCCTCAAGCAGCTGTTTTTGGCTTGTATTCCATAAGTGCCTCGTCTGTTCAATATAATACGCTTCCCAATCAAGATCTGATTTTCCGTCTTCTTTAGGCAAGCGCTTTAAAAATTTCCGGAACATGAAAAACCCGCCTATTGCGAGCATGCCTGAAAGAAAAACGACCCAAAACAGTATAAACCATAGAAACCAGCCGTCAAGCATAGTTGTAACCCCCGTCCGTCAATGAATCTGCTATTATTATACACCAGGGGAAATTGGTTGAAAAGGCTGTCTCAGCTGGAATGGACCTGCTTTGAAAGCTCAAGAAGGGATTTTTTGACGGCAGTCAGTTTATTGCGGTCTTTGCCGGTTGACAGGTGGCCAAGCAATTCGGCATGAGCGATATAGACAGAGCGTTTATAAGACAAATCGACCCTGATCGTTCCACAATTTGTCGGCAAATACAGAATTTCATACAATAATGTCATAAACGCTCCTCCTAGAAATGGCGTTTTCTTTTTATTATATGATTAAATCAGCCTATAAAAAAGAATTATTTTCATATTTTTGTAAAAATTTGTAGCTTAAATCAGGTATTTTGACATAAAAGAAAAGACTTCCTGTCAGCAGGATGTCTTTTTTTTGCGAGAAAAACAGATGAACAGCGTCTTCATTTATTTCTCAAGTGCCTGATCATATAAATTCCGGAGTACAAACGTTTTGTACATTTTCAGTTTTCTTCTTTCAATCGGGTGCCTGGTCATTCCCATTTCCCTGAGTGCTTTCACATACCATCCTTTGGAGCCATAATAGGCCATAAGCATACCCCTTTAGTCTTTTAGAAAAAAATATGTTTTGCCATCGATTTTCAGAACGGCAGTGACATAAAAAAGAAACATTTAAGACCTGTCAACATACGCTGAAAGATAGGGGGTTCTAATATGGAAAAGTACTATTGCACAAACTGCATGCTGCTCCTGGAACAAAACAAAATGTGTCCTCGGTGCGGAAATCAGCTGATCAAGAAAATAGAAATCAATGTCCAGGCTCAAAGCACCAAACCTTCAAAAAAACAATCTGAATTGTAAACGCGGCATCTGATCGGATGCCGTTTCATTTTCCTCTGACGACTGTTCAGAATCCTGAACGGTTTTGCTCGCTTCATTTGAAGACATGCGGATACAATTGCCGAAATTGACTGTGCCGCCTGTAATTTCATTGATCACAAGGTTTTTAATATAGACTCCCACTGCATACACGCTCCTTCTTCCTTATACATATGCCTGACAAGAAGGACTTGTCTGAGCAGAAACCTATAAAATGACACTTTCTGCGCAGATTTTGGCGGAAAAAATAAAAAAGCAAGCTGTGCTTGCTTTAAAGAGCAAATTGAACCGGAATATATGAGCTTTTCCGTGAGCAGCTTCCTTCTTTGAAAATTTTCACTTCAAGAATATCATTTGAGAACACAGCCTCAATCTTTTTTTTCTCAAGTGAAAAAGGAAGAAGGATGGATCTCTCCAGCTGATCTGATTCTGTCGTCTGCCGGGCAGTCTGTGCGGTGATAATGAGCGTTTCACGGTTTGCTCTAATCTGTATATCTTCCGGTTTTACATCTGCGAACTCTGCCTCAACAATGTATTCCTCGCTTGTTTCAAACAAATCCACCCGGAAGGATCTGCAATCAAGGAGGGCAGAGAACGGGTCTGTGAAAAACTGGTTCATCCAGTCTTCAATACAGCTCAGATCAGATGGTTTTGAACGCTTTTTTTTGTCCATCTCATGTTGACCTCCAAAAACCATGCTACTTTCATTTTATTCAGCTCATTATCAGGACGTGAATAGAAGACAGATTGTGCAGAAATGCTGTGAAGCTGACATGCGGAAGGCTGTGCAACAGTTGAATGCGGGGCTCTTTCTATAGTTCAGTTTATTTCCTGCTGATTGTGTTCATGCCTGGCATAAAAAGAAAAATTCCATGAACGGCAGGGGCGTTTTGTGCAGTCTAGTTGTGGTTTGTTTAGATGGCAGCGGGAGGGGGGATGATTGCGTTTTGTATTCAGTTTCGGGGCTAAACTTTTTTGTTGAAACAAAATTACCTGAAAAGTCAAAAGCGGACTATTTAAGGGGATATCTTGTGTATGCTTAGGAGTTAAAGAAGTTATTATTTTCATTGCGCTCTGCACGCTGTCCAGCTCCAGCGCTCAACTCCTCTGCCAGAACGGAACCATCGGTAAAGTCAAAAAGCGCCTTTACCGCTGTTTCCTTATCTGACTCCCGGAGCTAAACGACCGCTTCCGCTTTTCGGTATTGTCCAGCTCCGCCTCCTAGTCCTTCCGTCAGAACAAAATCCCCGAAAAAGTCAAACCCGGACTTTTCGGGAGATTTCATGTCTAAGCTGAGAAGTTAAGAAATCTTTGCGCTCATTCCGCACTGCACACTGTCCAGCTTCAGCGCCTAACTCCTCGGCCAGAACGGCTCCGCCGAAAAAAGCAAAACCGGCTTTTTTCGGCGGAGCCTTTTCTGTCCTTCGGAGCTAAGCAAGGCGCTTCCGCTTTTCTAGTTACATATCATGATGCGAATGATTCTTTTGCCTTGTGTGGTTGCGGTTTTTTACTTTTTTGGATCCGTCGAGCGGTTCGGGCTGGCCGGGGTTGTTTCCTTTTGGAGCGTTTTTGTGCATGTCTTTGCTGTTGTTTTTGTTTGTCATAGGTGTCACCCTCCTTTACCTTTATCTTGGTTTAAAGGGTGCTCGTTCATGCAAAAGAGAGGCTGTATAATATGACCATTGAAAAACCAAAATAAAGACAGATTCAGCCACTTTAAGGAGGAAAGATCATGCCTTATCATAAAAATAAACAGCAGGCATTTCAGGCCGCACAGCAGGGGACTGCTCAGGCAGAAAATATGTACCAGCAGCTTTCAGCAGAAACACCGGATTACGGGATTCAGCTCAGTCATCTGAAAGAAGAAATCAACGAAGCTTATGAACAGATCAACAATGCGCTTGAAGTTGCATCAGAAACGCAAAGGGAAACACTGGAGCAATACAGAAGAGATTTGTCAAAGATTGTTGCTGAAGTAAATATTGAAGAACAATAAACAAAAACGACGGGAGCTCCGTCGTTTTTTGTTTTATTGATTTGTCTTGCGCTTCTTATTATTCTGCTTCTGGGCTGCTGATAGAGGCTCATTTGAAAATTCTTCGTTGTATCCTGCGCCTTTTCCCTGAGCAGAAGCTGCATTCATGCCTTCATTCGCATGGTTTGCCTTGCGTTTGGCCATAACTGTCACCCCCATGCTGATAGTGTTTGTTTTCTGTCGAAATTGATGTGCGCGGTTACAATTCTTTCTATTGAAAAAGGTCTGAAGTTTACAACTATAAGAACTACTTATGTACTTTGATAACAGCATTGTTATTTACTTATGTTAAAACATGTATTAAGATGAACATGTGCGAAGTAATTGGTGGGAGAGACCGAGGTTTCGACACAAACGTCGATTTTGATTTAAAAGGGGAGAAAACATATGACGAAACAAGAGCAATTAGCACATCACGATGTTTTCCAAGCGCGTAAAAGTTTTACAGTAGGCGGAAAAACATACAACTATTATTCATTAAAAGCATTAGAAGATGCAGGAATCGGCAATGTTTCCAAACTGCCGTATTCCATTAAAGTTCTGCTTGAATCAGTTTTGAGACAGGTAGATGGAAGAGTTATTACAAAAGAGCACGTTGAAAACCTTGCAAAATGGGGCACAGCTGAGCAAAAAGAACTTGATGTGCCATTTAAGCCATCACGCGTCATCCTTCAGGATTTCACAGGCGTTCCTGCCGTTGTTGACTTGGCATCACTCAGAAAAGCAATGGCTGACATTGGGGGAAATCCTGATGTAATCAATCCAGAGATTCCGGTAGATCTTGTCATTGACCACTCTGTACAGGTTGATAAAGCGGGCACAATGGACTCTCTGCAATTTAACATGGAGCTTGAGTTCGAGCGCAACGCAGAACGTTACAAATTCTTGAGCTGGGCTAAGAAAGCGTTTAACAACTACCGTGCGGTTCCGCCAGCAACAGGGATCGTTCACCAGGTAAACCTTGAGTACCTTGCAAATGTCGTTCACGCAGTAGAAGGTGCAGACGGCACATTTGAAACATATCCGGATTCACTTGTAGGAACAGACTCCCACACGACAATGATCAACGGTATCGGTGTTCTTGGATGGGGTGTCGGCGGAATTGAAGCGGAAGCAGGCATGCTTGGCCAGCCTTCATATTTCCCGGTTCCTGAAGTCATTGGCGTTAAACTTACAGGTAAAATGCCAAACGGAACAACAGCTACAGACCTTGCACTGAAAGTGACTCAGGTCCTTCGCCAAAAAGGCGTAGTAGGCAAATTTGTGGAATTCTTCGGACCTGGCGTACCGCAGCTTCCGCTTGCAGACCGTGCGACAATTGCCAACATGGCACCAGAGTATGGCGCAACATGCGGATTCTTCCCGGTTGACGGCGAATCCCTTGAATATATGAAGCTTACTGGCCGCGACAGCGAGCTTGTTGATATGGTTGAGGCATACTGCAAAGAGAACGAACTTTTCTTCTCGCCTGATGTGGAGCCTACGTACACTTCGGTTGTAGAAATTGACCTTGCAGAAATCGAGCCGAATCTTTCAGGACCTAAACGTCCTCAAGATTTAATTCCTCTTTCTGCTATGCAAAAATCGTTCCAGACAGCTCTTGCTGCACCTGCTGGAAATCAGGGCTTCGGTCTTGAAGCTGCAGAAGCAGGAAAAGAGATCTCTGTTACGCTTGCAAACGGCGAAGTAACAAATATGAAGACCGGCGCAATTGCGATTGCGGCCATTACAAGCTGTACAAACACATCGAATCCTTATGTTCTTGTAGGTGCAGGTCTTGTAGCGAAAAAAGCGATTGAAAAAGGAATGAAGGTGCCGGCTTACGTAAAAACTTCTTTAGCTCCAGGCTCTAAAGTAGTTACAGGCTACCTTGAAAATTCCGGCCTTCTTCCATATATGAACCAATTAGGCTTCAACGTTGTAGGATACGGCTGTACGACTTGTATCGGAAACTCAGGTCCGCTTGCTGATGAAATTGAAAAAGCGGTTGCTGAAAACGATCTTCTTGTTACATCCGTTCTTTCCGGAAACCGTAACTTTGAAGGACGCATCCATCCACTGGTAAAAGGAAACTATCTTGCTTCTCCGCCGCTTGTTGTGGCATATGCACTTGCAGGCACAGTGAACATTGACCTTAAAAATGATTCACTTGGAAAAGACAAAGACGGAAATGATGTCTTCTTCGATGACATCTGGCCTTCTATGGATGAAATTAATGAAATCGTTAAGCAAACAGTTACTCCTGAGCTGTTCAGACAGGAATATGGCCGTGTGTTTGACGACAATGAGCGCTGGAATGCGATTCAGACGACAGATGAGGCTCTTTACAAGTGGGATCAAGATTCTACTTACATTCAGAACCCTCCATTTTTCGAGAACCTGAATCCGGAGCCGGGTCTTGTTGAACCGCTCAGAAATCTCCGAGTTGTAGCTAAGTTTGGAGACTCTGTGACAACAGACCACATTTCACCAGCCGGTTCAATCGGAAAAGACACGCCGGCAGGCCGTTACCTGCAGGAAAAAGGCGTAAGCCCTAGAGAGTTTAACTCATACGGTTCACGCCGCGGTAATCATGAAGTGATGATGCGCGGTACGTTTGCCAATATCCGCATTAAAAACCAAGTAGCACCTGGAACAGAAGGTGGATACACAACGTACTGGCCAACTGGTGAAGTAACTTCCATTTACGATGCATGCATGAAGTACAAACAAGACGGTACAGGGCTTGTAGTTCTTGCAGGCAAAGATTACGGAATGGGAAGCTCACGCGACTGGGCTGCTAAAGGAACGAACCTTCTTGGCATTAAAACAGTTATTGCTGAAAGCTTCGAGCGCATTCACAGAAGCAACCTTGTATTCATGGGCGTTCTGCCGCTTCAGTTTAAACAAGGCGAAAATGCTGAAGTGCTTGGTTTGACTGGAACTGAATCAATCGAAGTGCTGATTGACGAAACGGTTAAGCCGCGCGACCATGTGAAAGTGAGAGCGACTGATTTAGAAGGCAATGTAAAAGAATTTGAAGTGCTTGTCCGCTTCGACAGCGATGTTGAAGTTGACTACTACCGCCATGGCGGAATTCTTCAAATGGTTCTTCGCGAGAAGATCAAAGGCTGATTATAAAAGGGCGGACTTCCGCCCTTTTTTATTTTGTTCAATTCTGTTGTTCTTTTCAAAAAGAGATGATTTAATGAAAAAGAGACTTGTCCATTTGTGGACAGCATATACATAAACAGACAAGCATGCACCAAGGGGGAAAAACGGTGAAGAGAATACTTGCCATAGGACTGCTAGTGTTTTTGGCAGGCTATGCCGTCTGGTTTGCCATCCTGCCTAAGGAACCTGAAGAAGGACTTGAAATAGGCAACAAACCGCCGGAATTTGAAATGGAAACACTTAGTGGAGAGACCGTCACGCTCGATGATGTAAAAGGAAAAAAAGTGATGGTGAATTTCTGGGCGACTTGGTGTCCGCCGTGCGAAGCGGAAATGCCGGAAATGCAAAAACTCCAGGATGAACATCAGGATGAACTGGTGGTACTTGCAGTAAATATGACGAATGCTGAGAAAAGCCGTAAAGATGTGGAAAAATTTATCGCAGAGCGTAATTTAACGTTTCCTGTAGCTCTTGATAAAGATGGCCGTGTAAGTATTCAATATGAGGTCTATTCTTATCCGACTACTTATTTTCTTGATGAGGAAGGCAGCATTCTGAATATATCAAGAGGAGCGATGACCAAAGAAACGATGGAAAAACTTCTGGAATTGTAGGGACTGTTTATAATGAACAGTCTTTTTTGTTTTTTAAATTATTTCGGATTAATTTACAGATTATTGGAAATAATGGATGTAATACATATGGAGGTGTACTGCATGAGAAAAATGAAAAAAATGACGTTTGAAGAGTTAGTGCTCGAAAATAAAAAAGAGCTCATGAAAGATCAGGAAGCTCTTGATAAGCTTGAGGAAAGAGTCGAGCAGCGTCTGCTTGACAAGCTCAGCTAAATCCAACACTTGGCTGTCATGTTCGCTTTCTCTCTGGAGAAGATAATGGAGAGGAGGCGAGTGACCATGACAAATTCAAATGACAAACAAAGCCACTTTACCCCAAACCATATCGGAACAAAGTCAAGAGGCTTTGGCGGGAATAAGGGAAAACAAATGCAGAATAAATCGAATGAACATGCACAGGTTATGCAGACTAAAGGAGAATAATTTAGTTAACATAATTTTATTATGTTAACTAATTGCTCCATATTCCATCATCTTAGAAAAGGAAGTGTTCATATGGCCTATAAAGCAAATCCGGATGATCGTTCTGATAACGTAGAAAAATTGCAGGACATGATTCAAAATACAATGGAAAACATCGATAAATCGCAGGACAGCCTTCAATTTTCAAATGAAGAGGAACGTGCGCGCATTGAAGCGAAAAATGAGCGCAGAGAAGAGAGCATACAGGCTTTCCGTTCTGAAATTAAAGATGAAGCTTCTGCGCGCGAAAACGGTTATAAGTAAACCTGCAGGAGACGGCTCTGTGCCGTCTCTATTTTTGTGCGGAAAAAAGGCTTATGGTATGATAATGGGTATTCATGGTGTGATTAGGAGAGGAACTAGATGCTTGTTTCAAAAAAAGAAATAGAAGTCAGATATGCAGAAACAGATCAGATGGGCGTTGTGTATCATGCCAATTATCTGATCTGGATGGAAGTAGGAAGAACAAAACTTATTCAGGACCTTGGCTTTTCCTATGCTGAAATGGAAAAAGAGGGCGTTATTTCACCTGTTGTCGACCTGCAGGTCCGCTATAAAAAGCCGCTAACATATGGAGATACCGTAACGGTCCATACTTGGATCGAAGAGTATAATGGATTTAAAGTAGCCTACGGCTACGAAATGTACACTCCCCAGGGGGAGCTTGCTCTTCAGGCTGTATCCAATCATGTATGTGTAAAAAAGGATACATTTAAACCCATACAGATCAGAAAAGCTTATCCTGAATGGCATAAAGCATATGAAAAAGCGAAAAAGCAGGCATAACCGTGGCATTCGGGATAAATCGGCGCGAACTCAACGAGTGGAAATCGCAAGTGGAAAAAGGTGAAATCGCCTTTCTTACTCATTTCTGGATAGATCCTCGCTTCAGGAACTCACATGCTGTCACAAAAGCAGGATGTTCTGATGTTGGCAAACTGATCAGGTGGGGAGAAAGATACGGGCTGAATAAAGAGTGGATTCATTATTACAAAAACCTGCCGCATTATGACCTGATGGGTGAACTGCAGATTAGAGTCCTGAAGGATCATGGGTTAAGCAGCCATATAAAAAAGTTCAATCTCGAGAAAAAACCCGCGGATCATTGATCTGCGGGTTTTTTATAGTCAAATACAGGTTCATCTTTATCATGGTCATAATCGACAATCAGATCATTCTGATCAAAGTACCAGACATCGCTCTCCTCGATGAAAAACGTGATGCCGTTCTTCTCCGTTTTGGCTCCGGCTTCTTTCGGCGAGTCTTTGACAACACCCAGCGAAAAACCTTTTTGAATGGTGCTGCTTCCGCCATATCTCACAAAGAAGCGAAAAGAGTCCCCGCTTTCGATGTTCATTTCTTCCTGATACCATTTTACAGCTTCGTCACTCATATGTATTTTCATGAAAGCTTCACTCCTTCTCTCATACTTTACCACGAAAAAGCAAAACAAAACGCATTTTTTTACTCGCCAGGATTTAAGTATTGAAACATGTGCTCCTGTATTTCTTTATTTTTGGCAGAATTGACGGTTTCCAGTTCTTTTACGCGGTATGTGCGATTGTTCTGGTTCACAACAATCGTCGGTACAAAGGATGGTTCAGCGAGCTGAATTTGTTTCTTTCCGTTTTCCGTCTTTTTGCTGATTTTAATGGAGAAAATACCGCCGATATCCTTATAATCGCTGACTTGTCCTGAAAGAAAGTTACCAAGAGAGTAGACGACAAATGTCCTGTTCCCGTCCTGTCCATCTACCCATTCCATTGGCTGCAGGACGTGGGGATGGTGGCCGATGACAAGGTGAACTCCTTCATCAGCCAAGAAACGGGCAAGCTCCTGCTGATCAACGTTTGGCAGCCTGATGTATTCAACACCCCAGTGCATGCTGACGATGACCGCATCTGCCTGCTTTTTCATTTCCTGTATTTCTCTTTTCATCTTAGGCTTATCAATCAGATTGACAAGGTGGGGCTTTCCTTCTGGAACAGGAATGCCGTTTGTACCGTATGTGTAGGCGAGAAATCCAAGTTTAATGCCATTGACATTCAAAATTCTCGGCTCTGCGGCATCTTCCGGACTGCGGTAGGAGCCAACATAAGGCATCTGAATCTCGTCGTAGCGCGCCGTTGCATTTAATATCGCTTTTTCTCCTCTGTCAAGCGTGTGGTTGTTCGCTATTCCCGCAATATCCACACCTGCATCCTGAAAAGCATCAATTACCTCAAAGGGACTGTTAAAAGAAGGATAGGTGGACAGCCCGATTTCTGTCCCGCCGATCATCGTTTCCTGATTGGCAAATGTGATGTCAGCCTGTCCGATCAGAGGTTTTACATCTTTAATCATGGGCTTGAAATCATATGTTCCGGAAGGCTGTTTTGCATCATTGTAAACTCTGCCGTGTATGAGAATATCTCCGATTGCAGACAATGTCAGCTCAGACTGAAACGATTTTGGCTGATGCTCTGTCTTGGTGGTTTGATGAAGCTCCACTTTCTTTTGAGGGGCTTCAGCAGGTTCTGCTGCAAGGAAAAAGGCAGCCGTGCCCATTGCAGCAATGGCTGCAGCTGCTGATATCATCCATTTTTTCTTCATGATGTAATCTCCTATTAAGTTTCTTTTCCTTCATCATATACGAAGTGCTTAAAAAAGAAAACGTTTTCCGCAAAACAGAAAAAGCCGCCAAAGGCAGCCTTAAATCCATTTTACTTTAGGTTCTGTTTTTTCTTTAATGCGTTTAATGTTTGCGCGGTGGCGGTATATAACAAACAGGGCCAGCACACTGACAATGGACGTCAGAATGACATCACCGTAGAAGATGCTGAAGACGACCGCATAAATACCCGTCAGCATGGACGACAGAGATACATACTTCGTCAGGTAAAGGAACAGAAAAAAGACAGCAAGCATCGTGACAAACATCAGAGGTGCCGAGAAAAGCAGAATGCCTCCTGAAGTAGCAACGGCTTTTCCTCCTTTAAATCCTGCAAAAACCGGGTATGTATGGCCGATGACAGCGAATACGCCGATCAGAAGCGGGTGAACCCCTTCTAATCCGAAAAGAACGGGCAGCGATGCTGCAAGAGTCCCTTTCAGGATATCTGCGGCTGTAACAAGCAAACCGGCTTTAACCCCAAGCGTTCTGAACGTATTCGTGCCTCCAAGGTTGCCGCTTCCATGTTCGCGGATGTCAATTCCATAGCCCGCTTTGCCTACAATGAGGCCTGAAGGAATGGAACCCAGCAAATAAGCTAAAATAATAATGGCAGCAATGTACAAAGGATCCGCTCCTAACACTTTAAAAATAGATAATCTTATTTTATCATGTAACTAGCACTTAAGACTACGTCATAAAAAGAAAAAACAAAAAAGGAGTGTCCAAAGATGAATATAGAAATCCCATCAAGAGAAGAAATCGGCAAGATTTTAAAGAAAAGCAGGCGCATTGCTGTTGTAGGATTGTCCGATCAGCCCGACAGAACGTCTTACATGGTCAGCAAAGCTATGCAGGATGCAGGGTATGAAATTATTCCGGTAAATCCTATGATCAAAGAAGCGCTGGGAGTAAAAGCAGTCAGTTCTTTAAAAGAAATCGAAGGACACATTGATATCGTGAACGTATTCAGAAGATCCGAACACCTCCTGCCGGTCGCAGAGGAATTTCTTGAAACAGACGCGGATGTGTTCTGGGCGCAGCTTGGACTACTGAATGAGGATGCTTATAAACTGCTTAAGGATAAAGGATACACTGTCATTATGGACCGCTGCATTAAAGTTGAACATGCTTTGACTAAATAAAAAAATCACATGGGATTTGTCCCATGTGATTTTTTTTAGTTTCAAGCGAGGTCAACACATCACCATTGGGACCGATAAATAGGAATGGAAGGCGTTTTTACCTCGACCGCTGAAGAATCCTGCGGTCATTCATCTTTTTTGCATATCAGATGAGATTCAGCCCAATACTGGATAAAAATGATTGTTGTCGGATGCGTCAGTTAAGGTAAGAGTCAATTCAACATTTTTCCAAAATATTTTCAATTTTGCCGTACATCTGCTAAGATTTAGTTTGCGAATCTTACGGCAGCAGATAAAATATAGCATAGGCATTTATTTTTATACGCTGTCATTTCTAATCAATGGTAAACTTAAAAAGAGTAATAGGCAAAGGCTTGTCACACTGTCCGGATGTAAGATACAATAGATGCAAACGTACGTTCTTGTTTGCGGGACGGTTTATTATCAGCGGCACTTGTTTTTTTGAAAGGAGCTTAAATCGTTTGAGTAAGCAGCAATTTGAGTACAATGATGATGCGATCCAAGTATTAGAGGGGCTTGAGGCTGTGCGCAAAAGACCGGGGATGTATATCGGCAGCACGGATGCAAGAGGACTGCATCACCTCGTTTATGAAATCGTGGATAATTCCGTCGATGAAGCACTCGGCGGATTTGGCGACCATATCATTGTCAAAATACATAAAGACAACAGTATATCTGTTACAGACAAAGGCCGGGGGATGCCAACCGGCATGCATAAACTCGGAAAACCAACGGCGGAAGTCATCATGACTGTTCTCCATGCAGGAGGAAAATTCGGTCAGGGAGGCTATAAAACGAGCGGCGGACTTCACGGTGTCGGTGCATCGGTTGTAAATGCCCTTTCTGAATGGGTGACTGTCACCATTCACCGTGATGGGTTTACGTATCAGCAGCGGTTTGAAAATGGCGGAAAACCAGTTACAACGCTTGAGAAAATCGGGAAATCAGCTAAAACAGGCACAATTATTCACTTCAAGCCGGATCCCGTTATCTTCAGTACTACGACCTATAATGCCGAAACATTAAGCGAGCGCTTACGCGAATCAGCCTTTCTTTTAAAAGGCTTAAAAATAGAACTGATTGACGACCGGAACCAGACGAAAGAAGTCTATCATTATGAAACCGGAATTGAAGCCTTTGTATCCTATCTTAATGAAGAAAAGGATTCCCTTCATAACGTCGTATTCTTCGAAGGGATGCAAAACAGCATTGAAGTGGAATTTGCCTTTCAGTTCAATGATGGCTATTCCGAGAATATTCTCTCTTTCGTCAATAACGTGCGCACGAAAGACGGCGGCACACATGAATCCGGATCCAAGACTGCAATGACACGCGCTTTTAATGAATACGCCAGAAAGATAGGCATTTTAAAAGAGAAAGATAAAAACCTTGATGGATCTGACATTCGCGAGGGCCTTTCAGCCATAGTTTCTGTCCGCATACCGGAAGAGCTTCTTCAGTTTGAGGGACAAACCAAAGGAAAGCTTGGAACAAGTGAGGCAAGATCAGCGGTAGATGCTGTTGTTTCAGAAAACCTTGCCTATTTCCTTGAGGAAAATCCGGAAACGAGCACGCTTTTAGTCAGAAAAGCCATAAAGGCCTATCAGGCAAGAGAAGCTGCCAGAAAAGCGCGCGAAGAAGCAAGAAGCGGGAAGAAACGAAAGCGGTCTGAAGCGACGCTGAGCGGGAAGCTGACGCCAGCACAGTCAAGAAACCCCCAGAAAAATGAACTGTACCTGGTGGAAGGAGACTCTGCGGGAGGCTCAGCAAAGCAAGGGAGAGACCGGCGCTTTCAGGCAGTTCTTCCTTTGCGCGGAAAAGTGATTAACACCGAAAAAGCGAAGCTTGCGGATATTTTCAAAAATGAAGAGATCAATACGATTATTCATGCGATCGGCGCAGGTGTCGGTGCAGATTTTCAGGTGGACGACTGCAATTACGACAAAGTTGTCATTATGACGGATGCCGACACAGACGGCGCGCATATCCAGGTGCTGATCCTGACTTTCTTCTACCGTTATATGAAACCGCTGATTGAAGCGGGGAAAGTGTTTATTGCCCTGCCTCCCCTGTACAAGGTGAGCAAAGGCACCGGAAAAAAAGCGGTAATCGAGTATGCCTGGTCTGATGAAGAACTTCAGGGCGTACTGAAAAAAGTCGGCCGGGGATATATGATTCAGCGCTATAAGGGTCTTGGCGAGATGAATGCCGACCAGCTCTGGGAAACAACTATGGATCCTGCGACAAGAACGCTTATCAGGGTGCGCATTGATGATGCTGCACGTGCTGAGCGCAGGGTGACAACCCTTATGGGTGATAAAGTAGAGCCGAGAAGAAAATGGATTGAAAGCAATGTCGCATTTGGTCTTGATGAAGAAACAAACATTCTTGAAAACGAAAACTTATCCGTCACAGAGGAGGAATAACAGATGACACAACAAGAAAAATACCGCGATCTCCCTCTTGAAGATGTGATAGGTGACAGGTTCGGCCGCTACAGCAAATACATCATACAGGACAGAGCGCTGCCTGATGCCCGTGACGGTCTGAAGCCTGTACAGCGCAGAATTCTGTATGCCATGCATGTTGACGGTAATACAAACGATAAAAACTTCAGAAAATCAGCAAAAACGGTCGGTAATGTAATCGGCAATTATCATCCTCACGGAGACACATCTGTTTATGATGCAATGGTGAGGATGAGCCAGGACTGGAAAGTGCGCAATCTCCTGATTGAGATGCACGGCAACAACGGAAGCAACGACGGTGACCCGCCTGCTGCGATGCGTTATACAGAGGCGCGTCTCTCACCAATTGCATCTGAGCTGCTAAGGGACATCGAAAAACGCACAGTCGAATTTGTGCCGAACTTTGATGATACAAGCAGTGAACCGCTTGTTCTGCCTGCCATGTATCCAAACCTCCTTGTAAACGGGTCCACGGGGATATCAGCAGGTTATGCAACAGACATTCCGCCTCACCATCTTGGAGAGGTCATTGATGCTGTGATGAAACGCATTGACAAACCGGATTGCACCGTTGACGAGCTGATGACTGTCATAAATGGCCCCGATTTTCCGACCGGAGGCATTATCCAGGGAATTGACGGCATTAAGAAAGCGTATGAAACGGGTAAAGGGAAAGTCATTATCCGCGGAAAAGCAGAGATTGAGAGCGTCAGGGGCGGCAAACAGCAGATTGTCATTACAGAAATTCCATTTGAAGTGAATAAGGCAAACCTTGTGAAGCGCATGGACGAGTTCAGGATTGAGCGAAAGCTTGACGGTATTGCCGAGGTGCGTGACGAAACAGACCGGACCGGAATGAGGATTGTCGTCGAACTGAAAAAAGACGCTGATGCACAGGGAATTCTGAATTACCTGTACAAAAACAGCGACCTGCAGGTTCCTTATAATTTTAATATGGTGGCCATACATAACAGACGCCCGACACTCATGACGCTGCCTGCGATTCTTGATGCATATATTTCGCATCAGAAGGAAGTCATTACAAACCGCTCCAAATACGATCTTGAAAAGGCAAGAGAGCGCCAGCATATCGTCGAGGGGCTCATTAAAGCCCTGTCTATCCTCGATGAGGTGATCGCTGTTATCAGGGCATCTAAAGACAAGCGGGATGCAAAGGATAACTTAATTGCAAAGTTTGCGTTCACAGAAATTCAGGCTGAAGCCATTGTATCCCTTCAGCTTTACCGGTTAACAAATACGGACATCACGGCTCTTCAAAACGAAGCGAAAGAGCTTGATGAAAAAATAGCACAGCTTCTTGAGATCCTGAACAATGAGAAAAAACTGTATCAGGTGATCAAAACGGATTTGAAAAAAATCAAAAAAACCTATGCGGATGAAAGACGCTCTGTCATTCAGCATGAGATACAGGAAATAAAAATCAATCTTGAAGTGATGATTCCGTCAGAAGACGTCATTGTTACAGTAACGAAGGACGGCTATATCAAACGTACGAGCAGCCGTTCATACTCAGCATCAAACGGCCAGGATTTCGGCATGAAAGAAACAGACAGACTGCTCGGGAAATTTGACATAAATACTACCGAAACCATTCTGCTGTTCACAAGCAAGGGCAATTATATATACTGTCCGGTGCATGAAATTCCTGACATCCGCTGGAAGGACCTCGGCCAGCATATTGCCAATCTTGTCAGCCTGGAGCGGGATGAACAGCTGATTAAGGCCATGCCTGTTAAAGATTTTGAAGCCGCGCAGTACCTGCTCTTTGTCACAAAGAACGGGATGGTCAAGAAAACCGAACTGAAATTGTATAAGGCCCAGCGGTACTCAAAAGCGTTAATGGCTGTCAATCTTAAAGGCGATGACGAGTTAGTCAATGTATTTATGACATCCGGAAACGATGATCTGTTTTTAGCAACGCAGTTCGGATACGGTTTGTGGTTTGCTGAAGAAGAAGTCAGCATTGTCGGTGCAAGAGCGGCAGGAGTAAAAGGAATGAATTTAAAAGAGGGAGATACAGTAGCAGGCGCTGCGGTTTTCCCAGCAGGAGACATTCCGCAGGTTGTCATTGTCACACAGCGCGGCGCTGCAAAGAAAATGTCGCTTAAAGAATTTGAAAAGACTTCAAGAGCCAAGCGCGGATTAATCATGCTGAGAGAGCTGAAGAACAATCCTCACAGAGTCGTTGGCATGCACCTTGTCGATCCGTCCAGCAAACTGATGCTGAAGACAGAAAAAGGGCATACAGAAGAAGTTCACGCAGCACAGCTGCGCGCAAATGACAGATACAGCAACGGATCCTTCTTTATCGATGAAGGAGACTCAGGGTCAGTTAAAGAAGTCTGGGTGCCGGTCACCCAATAAATGAAAAGACATCCCTAAAATAAAAGGGATGTCTTTTTTGCTTCTTATTTATTTTTAGAGAAGTATTCAGTAAACGCGTGCATAATCTCAATTCCCTGATACAAAAATAGACTGAAGGCTGTTAATGAAAAACCAGTCACCATAATAAGTCTCATCCAGAACATCGCAATTCCCTCCTTTTTTAAAGATTCTAGGGTCTTAGCGATGTATGGCCATAATAGGAGGACTGGTAAAAAACAGACAGCAGAAATTTCTTTAACAGGCCTGCTGAAGCTGACAAAGCAGCAATCACCGCGGCCGCTAAAAATACAGGTACCAAGCTTGACTCGCTTTGGTCCATGCTGAAAGGCATTTTCTCGTATTCAACTTTATCCGCTGAAAACAGCTGAACATGTTCTTCAACGTCAAAAGCCGGCGTCTTTACGGGATGATGCTGCACATGCGGCGAAACCCCGGTCAGGAGAAGGGCAATGAGAAATAGAAACATCGTGTGTCTCATAACATTCCTCCTTTTAAGTCGTGCAATCGAATATACATAATCATAACGCATTATAGCGGATTCGAACAGTGGAAACTTTTTTCGTTTTTACTGTGCAAATCGACAATTTCTGATATACTTTATCTTTGGAATGTTAGAAAACCTGACATTAATTCAGAAAATTCTTTACTTCGGAGGTTTTATATGGATTTTTTAAATGGAATAATTTCCGGCGGGAATACAATTTTGTGGTCATACTTGCTGATCTATATGCTTGTAGGACTTGGTTTGTATTTCACAGTCCGATCAGGATTTGTCCAGTTCCGCTACTTTGGTGAAATGTTCAGGCTTTTAAAGGAACCTGCAATGGTATCCAAAGAAGGAAAAAGAGGCATTTCATCTCTGCAGGCATTCTTTATCAGTGCAGCGTCAAGGGTTGGCACCGGTAACTTAGCTGGAGTAGCTATTGCCATTGCCGTCGGAGGACCGGGAGCGGTTTTCTGGATGTGGCTGATTGCGCTGGTCGGAATGGCTTCAAGCTTTGTAGAAAGCACTCTCGCTCAGGTATATAAAGTAAAAGACGGAGATCAGTTCCGCGGCGGACCCGCTTACTATATGGAAAAAGCGCTGAACGCCAGATGGATGGGCATCTTTTTTGCCGTTTTAATTACATTATGCTTTGGTCTGATTTTCAATGCTGTTCAGGCCAATACAATCGCTCTTGCATTTGACAGTGCCTTTCAAATTGATAAAACCGTCATGGCTATCATCCTTGCGGTCTTCACGGCCATCATTATTTTTGGAGGACTTAAGCGGATAGCCGCTGCTACTCAAATTATAGTACCTGTCATGGCCCTTATTTACATAGGCGTTGCGCTTGTTGTTGTGATTATGAACATTACTGAGGTGCCGGCAGTTATTGGTGTTATTTTTGCCAACGCATTCGGATTTGAGCAGGCAGTCGGCGGCGGTATTGGAGCTGCTGTTGAGAATGGCATTAAGAGAGGACTGTTCTCGAATGAAGCGGGTATGGGTAGTGCACCGAATGCTGCCGCTACGGCAAACGTTTCGCATCCTGTTAAACAAGGCTTCATTCAGACTCTCGGTGTCTTCTTCGACACGATTATCATTTGCAGCACGACAGCGTTCCTGATCCTGCTGTTTGACACGACTCCGGATTCTTCGCTTGATGGAATACAGATCACGCAGGCAGCCCTTCAGTCACATATAGGAGACTGGGCAGGTACGTTCCTTGCTGTAGCAATTCTGCTGTTCGCATTCAGTTCGGTTATCGGAAATTACTACTACGGGGAAACAAATATTGAGTTTCTTAACGGAAGCAAGACGGTGCTTTTTATCTACCGTTTAGCTGTAGTCGGTATGGTTATTTTCGGTTCTGTATCAGGCTTCCAGCTAATCTGGGATATGGCTGACCTGTTTATGGGTCTTATGGCAGTTACGAACCTGATCGCCATTGCCATCCTTTCAAAAATCGCTTTCGCTGTCCTGAAAGATTACAGCCGTCAGCGAAAAGAAGGCAAAAATCCTGTATTTAAAGCAAGCTCCATTAAAGGGCTAAAACATACAGAATGCTGGGAAGACGATGAGGTTTAACCCCTGAATAAGAAACATAAGCTAAAGCACACCTTTCAGTTTTTGAACGGTGTGCTTTTTCTTTTGAAAAGAGTAGGCCTGCAGACTAAGAGCAAGCCAATTTTTATTTAGAAGGAATAAGGGGCTTTGTCAAATGTCCTGCTGTGTAACCGGCAAAGAGTTTGTGAAAATGTGAACAAACTTTATCAATTTCATGATTTCTATCGTCCTGCCGATGAATTTGGGCTAAACTAATCAATAGAAGCAGTTCATTCCAATCTTGTATGTGAAAATATTCACAAACATTTGTTTTGATTATCCTGATTAGAGGAAAAGAATGGGTAAACTGCTATTTATTGCGTGATGTAAGGGGGAAGGAAGATTGTTTGAGTATGATCCGGTATTATACAGCAGAATTTTGACAGGATTGACACTTGCATTTCACACGGTTTTTTCCACACTTGGAGTCGGTGTGCCGCTGCTCATTGCTCTTGCAGAGTGGATCGGCATCAGAAGGAACGATGGCCATTATCATCTGCTTGCAAGGAGATGGGCGAGGGGCTACATCATTACAGTGGCTGTAGGGGTTGTAACAGGAACGGCAATAGCCCTTCAGCTCAGTCTGCTGTGGCCGAATTTTATGCAGGTTGCCGGCCAGACGATCAGCCTGCCGCTGTTTTTGGAAACCTTCGCGTTTTTCTTTGAAGCTATTTTTCTTGGCATCTACCTTTATACATGGGACCGCTTCAAAAAGAAAATCTACCATTTGCTGCTGCTTATCCCGGTGGCTCTCGGAGCGACGCTTTCCGGTTTCTTTATCACGACCGTAAATGCCTTTATGAACGCTCCGCTTGGATTTACGATGGAAAACGGAGTTCTGAAAGGCGTTAATCCTTTGCTTGCGATGTTTAACCCTGCGACTCCGACAAAAATGGCGCATGTGCTGTCTTCGGCTTATTTAACATCAGCCTGCGTGCTGGCAGCGATTGCCGCATTTATGATTCTCAGGGGCAGAGAGCATGTGTATTACAAAAAAGCACTAAGACTCTCTATGACTGTAGCTTTTGTCTGTGCGATAAGTACGGCTGTCATAGGTGATTTATCAGGAAAATATTTAGCCGAGTACCAGCCGGAAAAACTGGCTGCTGCTGAATGGCATTTTGAAACAGCGGAGGAAGCTTCTTTAATTCTCGGAGGAATACTCGATGAAAACAACGAGGTCAAATATGCACTTGAGATTCCGTATGCTTTGAGCATTCTTGCCCACGGAACGCCTGATGCAGAGGTTACGGGACTTGAAGAGTTTCCGGAAGAAGAATGGCCTCCGCTTGTCGTCCATTATTTCTTTGATCTGATGGTCGGAATCGGCATGTTTTTGGCGCTTGTATCCTTCGTGTTCATGGTCATGAAGTGGCGGAAGAAGTCAAATGAGCTGAACCGGGTCCTTTTATGGCTGATTGTCAGCACTGGTCCTCTTGCCATGCTTGCGATCGAAGCGGGATGGTTCTTTACGGAAGAAGGCAGACAGCCGTGGATCCTAAGAGGCTACATGACAACGGCGGAAGGTGCGACAACGTCAGGCTATGTTGATATCATGCTGTATTTGTTCATCGCCCTGTACGCGGTGCTTGCTGTCTCGGCAGCAGCTGTGCTTCGCCGCACATTTAAAGCAAATCCTGCTGAGCGCGAGCTTGAAAAATTAGGAATGAAATAGGAGAGGACAAGATGGATTATGAACTGATTGGAATTACCGTGCTCTGGACATTTCTGTACGGTTACCTTATTGTGGCGTCCATTGATTTTGGTGCAGGCTTTTTCAATTACTACTCTGCACTGACAGGACGGGGGCCGATTGTAAAAAAAGTGATTAACCGGTATTTGTCTCCGGTCTGGGAAGTGACGAATGTATTTCTGATTTTCTTCTACATCGGACTGGTCGGATTTTTCCCGTCACTTGCCTTCTACTACGGTACAGCCTTACTTGTGCCAGGGAGCATTGCCATCATTCTGATTGCGCTGCGCGGTTCTTATTATGCGTTTCATCACTACGGTAACCGAGAAAGTCTCTGGTATCAGTTTTTATATGGCGCGACAGGCCTGCTGATTCCGGCATCACTGTCTGTTGTGCTTACACTGTCTGAAGGCGGCTTTATTGACGTCAGCGGGGATGAGGTGCAGCTGAATTATGCAGAGCTCTTTACGAGCACGTATGCGTGGGCCGTCGTCTTTCTGGCGATTGTAAGCGTGCTGTATATCTCTGCAAGCTTTCTGACGTTTTATGCTCATAAAGCGGGAGACAGCAGTGCCTTCAGCCTTCTGCGCAAATATGCGCTGTTCTGGAGCGGCCCGACTATTCTTGCAAGCTTGCTCGTATTTGTGTCCCTAAGAGAGCATAATCCGGATCATTTTCAGCGGATGCTGGATATGTCCTGGCTTTTCGGATTATCCCTTTTATTTTTTGCTGGTGCCGTGTATCTGATCTGGAAAAAGAAGCGTTTGGGCGTTTCGTTCATCTTGGTCATGCTGCAGTTTGCGGCGGCATTTTACGGGTACGGGGCATCCCATTTGCCGTATGTGCTTTATCCGTACGTCACGATCTACACAAGCTTTACAAACGACACGATGGCACTGGCGCTTATCCTTGCTTTTATCGCAGGATTGATGCTTTTAGTACCGTCTTTATACTTGCTGATGAGGCTGTTCCTTTTTGATAACGATTATGTGAAAGGCAAAAAATAGGAGGGATACCATGCAGACATTTTTGATCATGGTGGCACCGGTTCTAATTGTCGCAGTGACCGTTACAGGATTATTTGTCTGGGGTGCTTACGCAAAAGAGCCCTATGAAAAATAAAATGTGCAAAGGCTAATAACAGGCTTAAGACGCATAAAGGAGTCCGTGTCATGCAGCTGAAACATTTAGCATCAAACCATAAAAAACATATCTGGCTACTCCGGGTGCATGCTGCATTAACAGGTGCAGCCATTATTGCACAGGCGTGGCTGTTCGTCAGTGTGACAGACGCCGTCTTTTTAAACGATGCGCCGTTCCGGGAAGTTGTTCCTGATCTATTTATTTTGCTCGCCGTGTCTCTATGCAGAGCAGGATTTATGTATTTCGGCAACAAAACCGGGGTTTCATTAGCGGCAGCTGTTAAGAAGGATGTTCGGTCATTGCTTCTCCAAAAGATGTCCAAAGAATCTGTTTTGAGCTCTTCGGGCGGACAGACCGGCAGAAAAGTAAACGTTCTGCTGGATGCCGCAGATGAAATCTCGCCTTATTTCAGCACCTATATTCCCCAGATGATCCAGACGGGAATCATTCCGCTGATGATGGCCGCTGCCGTGTTTATACAGCATGTTTATTCCGGCATCATTCTGCTTGTAACAGCCCCCTTTATTCCGCTTGCCATGGCACTTGCAGGCAGGAAGAGCAAGGATAAGGCAGAGCAGCAGATGGAGAGGCTCTCGCAATTTTCCGGCCATTTTCTTGATGTTCTTCAGGGGCTTGTGACGCTGAAGGTGTTCGGACGTTCAAAAGAGCAGAAAGAAAAGATCGCAGAGAGCAGCCTTGAAATCCGTGACGCCACGATGCAGGTTTTGAAGGTGGCCTTTCTTTCAGCGCTCTCCTTGGAGTTTATTTCAATGCTCAGCATTGGACTGATTGCCTTTGAACTTGGCCTGCAGATTGTTGTTTTTCAGACTGTGACATTCTTTTCTGCCTTCTTTATTCTCATACTTGTTCCTGATTTCTACCTGCTTCTAAAAGATTATGGAAGTGCTTTTCATGCAGGAAGAGGAAGCATGGGTGCTGCGAAGCTGATTGCGGAGGAGCTTGAGGAGCGGGATGTTGCTCTAGAATGGGGAAGTCAGAAGCTTGGTGATGGTCCGCCTGAGCTTCATCTGCAAAAGGCTTCTTACTCATATAAGAACAGTTCATTTGCCTTGAAGGACATTGATGTTCACCTTAAACCCTGTGAAAAAGCAGCGATTGTCGGGAGAAACGGTTCAGGCAAGACGACCCTGCTTCATATTATCGGCGGACTGATTCAGCCTGATGAAGGACGGATAATCATTAATGGCAAAGAGCGCGGAGCTTATGATGAAATGAGCTGGTTTGGTAGCATGGCTTACATCTCTCAGCATCCGCATATCTTCTCCGGGACAATCGCAGAAAACATAGCCATTGGTCAGAGGAAAAGTGCGGGCCCTCAGGAAATAGAGGATGCCGCCCGCAAAGCGGGTCTTGCTTCCATGATTGAAGCTCTCGAACACGGGTTTGATACGGTCATCGGCGAAGGAGGAAGGGGTCTGTCAGGAGGCGAAAAGCAAAGACTTGCTCTCGCAAGGGCATTTCTGAAAAAACCTGCATTTATCCTGTTTGATGAACCGACTACAGGCCTTGACCTTCATACAGAAAAGATTCTCCAGCAGTCGATAAAAGAGCTCGGGGAATGCGCGACCGTGGTTACCGTGGCTCACAGGCTATACACAATAAAAGATGCAGACATTATTTATTATATGGAAAACGGAAGACTCGCTGCCCGGGGCACTCATTTGGAACTGCTGGATCGTTCCGAGTCTTACCGCAGCATGTTTCATATGCAAAGAAAGGAGGCGGCGGCCAAGTGAAAGACATTTCTCATATCGTGCGGTTAATGTGGAATGAAAAAAGGGATATATGGCTTACCGTCTTATTGGGCTTCCTTGCAGGTATAACGGGTATTGCCTTATTTGCATCTAGCGGCTATTTAATATCAAAAGCCGCTCTGCTGCCGCCTCTTTACACACTGACAGTTATGCTCGCGCTATTGAAGCTTGCGGGTATTGCGAGAGCACTCAGCAGATATGCAGAGAGACTTGTCTCCCACAGGGCAACCTTTACCATTTTGAAAGATGTGCGCGCCTCCTTTTACGAAAAACTGGAACCAATGGTCCCGAGGATTTTCAATACGTACCGGAGCGGTGATTTGCTTTCAAGGATTGTCGGAGATGTAGAGAACCTGCAGAACTTTTTCCTGCGGGTGTTTTATCCGCCGGTTGTCTTTCTGTTTGTCTTTTTAAGCACAATTGCTTTTGTATCGTTTTACTCCGTCCCGATTGCGATGATGCTTTTAGCGGGTATGGTGCTGACAGGAATGGCGATCCCGGCATACTTTGCTTATCGTCAAAAAAAATGGGATGACTCTGTCCGGGACATGAGAAGCCTGTTCTCATCAGAAGCGGCTGAATTTTACTATGGGTACAGAGATTTGAAGATCTATGGCCAGACGGCAGAAAAAGAGGAAAAGCTCCGCAGGCTTTCTGATTTGCTTGCAGATAAACAGGCGCAATTAGATAACAGGGTGAATCAGACACAATCGATTAACACTGCGATTACGGTCATTATAAACTGCGGAATTTTAGCACTCGGGGCTTACCAGGCAGCAGCGGGAGAGCTGAACGGTCTGTATCTTGCTATGCTTGTGATGATTTCACTCAATGTATTTGAGTTTGCTGTTCCGATGGCTGCCTTTCCAGTTTATTACGAGGAGAGCAGGCGCGCTTCTAAAAGATTGTACTCATTCCCGGAAGAGCCGGTCTTACAGGAAGAAAAGAAGCAGGATGACATCACACAGGATGGGTTCTCTATTCACGTAAAGAATGTTCATTATTCTTACGGCGCAGCGGGTTCCGGTCTAAAAGGTGTTACTGTCGCGTTTCCGCAAGGTTCAAAAACGGCCGTTGTCGGACCATCCGGTTCCGGAAAATCGACGCTGCTGATGCTGTTAATGAAAATGTACGAACCGGAATCTGGAGAAATTACTTTGAATGAAAAGCCGCTTGCTGACATCATCAGTGAGAGCCTCTGGGAAGGATGCAATATTGTTCTGCAGGACAATCACTTTTTTTACGGAACCATCCGTGAAAATCTGCTGATCGCTGTCAAAGAAGAAGCAGAGGACGCAGATCTGCTTCACGCATTGAAGGAGGCAGGCCTTGAGAACAAGCGGCTTGATGATCTTGTTCTTGAAAAAGGCGATAACCTGTCAGGCGGTGAAAAACAGAAGCTTGCCATCGCAAGAATCCTGCTGAAGAAAGCGGGTCTGTGGCTGCTTGATGAACCAACAGCTTCAATGGATCTACTGTCAGAGCAGAGTATTCATAACACATTGTTTGAGCATGCCCGGCATCAAACACTCATTCTCGTCAGTCACCGTCTGACAGGCCTTGAGAAGATGGACCAGATCATCGTTATGGATCAGGGGCGCATTCTTGAAAAGGGACCTTATGAAGAACTCATGAGGAGAAAAGGTTATTTTTACGGTTTGAAGCAAATTGAACAAGAAGTACTCGTATAAAAGATAAAATCCCTCTCGGTTATGAGAGGGATTTTTTGCGTCCTACTGTCCTTTCGACAGCAGGCTGTCTACATGGAACCTCTCTGGCGGCGTTTCAAAACCGACAGAGGTCTGTAAATCAAGTATTTCAAAAGTAACTTCAAAGATTGACGCAGCATCATTTAGCGGGATAGTAAACGTTTCAGCACCACTAGAGGCAATAAACAGCTTCTCATCTGATGCCAGTTTAACTCCATCCTGGAAATAAGTGATTTGTGCTTTGAAGGCAACCTGTGATTGATCGGAAGCAGCAAAGGTGATTTTATCTTTTTGAATCGTTTTTAATTCAGGCCCTGTAAGAATTCTGTCACGGTCAGCCTTTATGCCTGTTTCTTTTTCAAGATAAGCAATCAGCTTTTTGTTCTCAAGCACATTAGGAAGCTCCTTGTTTTCATGCTGTGTCATTTGATAGAAGGGCTCATTGCTTGATAGAACATCGCTTTTGCTCGTTTTTCTTCCTGAACCGTACAACAGCACATAGTCATCAGCCATAATTTCCTGCGGATACCACATATGATTTCCATCTGAATAATTCCAAAAAGCATCCCACCGTACAGGGGCATCTTCAAGACCTCTGAGTTTGCTCCACTCAGAGAAAGGAAAGTGATGGCTTTTTATATAGTGATAGGCAAAATGATGCCCGTATTCATGTGAGAGAGTATCTCTGTAGGAGGAGGCATCGGTTTGTTTGTCGCCATGATAGAGAGTAATCGTGTCTGTTAACGCGCTAAATCTTCCTTTTGCCGCTGAACCGTTTAAAGAACCACCTTGAATTCGCACTTCCTGGAGGAGAGAAATTTCTTTTCCGTGTTTATTTTGAATCAATTCTTTATATAGTTCTTTCAAATTTTCTTCATCCCATTTTTCGCTGTAGCTTACAAACATAATACCCTCCGGAGATTGATAGCTTGCATGATAGTCTGAATCATAAACAAGCGGGTCAAGGCTTAACAGAATAGGGAGGGATAAGAGCAAAAGCACATACTTCATCATTGTGTTCACTCCTCTCTGACATGAGTGTATCACGTTCATTGCGGCCAGGGGATTTCCAATACTTGTATGTAAAGAAAACCATGATAAATTTCCCAGAAATCTTTATCTGTTTGATAAGAATCTGACACAGCATGTTTATACGGCATACATAATCATCCAGTAAAGTAAAAGTTGTGAATATGAGACATAAGAAGAAGGAGACGATGGAATGATGAAAAAATGGGCAGCCGGAGCGGGAATGGCTATCATGTTGCTTGGAGGGCCGCTGCTGCAGCCGACAGCAGCAGATGCTTCAGCAGTAAAAGTTGAAAATGTTGCACACAGGGGTGCGTCTGGCTATGCTCCTGAAAACACGATTGCAGCTTTTGACAAAGCGGTAGAAATGAAAGCCGACTATATTGAGATTGACGTGCAGCAGTCTAAAGACGGTGAACTTGTCATTATTCACGACACTACAGTAGACCGGACGACAGACGGAAGCGGTAAAGTGAAGGATCTTACATACGATGAGCTCAGCAGGCTTGATGCAGGCAGCTGGAGGGGCGAAGAATTTACCGGAGAAAAAATCCCCACGTTTGATGAAATTCTTGAACGCTACAGAGGCAAAACCGGCATCTTAATTGAGCTCAAAGCACCTGAGCTTTATCCGGGAATGGAAGAAAAAGTAGCTGAAGAGCTTCAGGAACGCAACATGGACAAGCCCCAAAATGAAAAGATCATTGTTCAGTCGTTTAACTTTGACTCGATGAAAAAGATGGATGCCTTGCTGCCTAAAGTACCAATCGGCGTGCTGACATCATCCATACTTCATACAACTGATACGGCACTGAATGAATTCAGTACATATGCAGACTACTTTAACCCAAACTACGGCATCGTTTCGAAGGATTTAGTAGCAAATGTGCATGAAAAAGGCATGAAAATCCAGTCCTGGACCGTTCGTACACAGGAAACAGCCGATTTTCTGCTAGAGATGGGTGTAGACGGAATCATTACGGATTATCCTGACTATGTTGATCCAAGAAAGTAAGAAGATTAGCCGGCTCTCTAAAGAAAAGAGGCCGGTTTTTTGCTTTAGCAGAAAAAACAGCTGGAAAGGTGTGCAGATTATAAAAACTAATAAAACAGTGTTCTAAATAATCAGTTTAAATTAACTCTAGCCAAGAGAGATGAAAACCATTAGTTTAAAGGCGTCAGCAAGTTGTAAAAAGCACCAGAAGAAAAAATTCAATCATAAAAACGTTATGTAAACTGAGCTGGAATTAAAGAAGAGATACTTGGAATTAGCTCATTAAATAACGTGCATAATCAAGAGCTTAAATCCAACGAAAAAATAACATCAGCTGAAAATATGCGTAAAACATATTTAAATTGCTTTAATAGAAATATTGCAGTGATCTCCAGAAAGAATCATAAGAATCTATAGAGAATGCGTGCAGCAGATACAGTTTGTCAAAAACGTTATTTTTTCTTTTTGTCTCATTCACTTAAGTTTACTTGTTATTTGAGACTGGAAATAACACTTTATATGTAGCTGTCTATAATTTATATTATGTCTACTGTAAAAAAAGTAAGTGAAGTATTAGTCTTTAGACTCAAACCCTCCTGCCCCATGGGATAATCTTAATCCATGCTAGTTTAATTTTAAATGTAAAAAGAGCTGCCTCTAATTTAGATGGTAGCTCTGATCTTTTATGCTTTATAGTTGATCTTTGAAATTCTTGTCTTTTTTTATCCATCTAGTATAAGTTGCTTTGCTTATCCCGCAGAAATTGCAAGCTTCATCAAGTGAGTTTAGTCTTCTGTATGCTTCAATAAATTTTTGTTTTCTGTCTTGTACGGCTTTTTTGTTCACTTTTAATGGAGCATCGGTTAATTCAGCAGCATCAAGATTTTTGTCTGGGAAAAGATCAAACTTACGTTTAAGGTGAATGTCACTGCAATTGTAAATGTACTCATAAAATAGTTTGATCGTTTTTCTTCCACTTATATAAAGTCTTACATGTTTATCTTTTTGAACTAAGTAAGGATCAAATCCCACTTTGTTAAAAACTTCTTTTAATTTCTCCATAAAAGTAAGTGAACCCCCTACAAAACTAACCATATACCCTCTGGAATAGATGTTGCCGTCACCATCGAAATAACCTCTAATAAAATGCGCCATGTACTCTTCAGGAACGTCAGGAAAATCAATGGTTAATGACTTCTTTGAAGTTACTCCGTGAAGTTCAATTAAATCTTTTTTCAAGATTTTGCTGTTCAGGTTAAGAAGAAAAACTCCAGTTTTTTCATTTTTATATAGAGGTTGAACTGTCTTAAATTCATTTTTTATTCTTTCAAGTATTTCGGTTTCTTTTTGTGCGATGATAACGCTTTGTGTTCCCTTTGCAATCGTACCATCAGCCAGTATGAATCCGAGGATATAGGCCATATTAGGTGTCCACATTTTAAAATAATCTTCATTTAAACTGTACTTCCTCTTCCAGCTCCCCCTCGGACGCATTTCAACGTCATGTTTTGAAAGAATATTGCGTATGCTGCCTGCTGTAACACCTGCCAGTTCGGCGATTTCCGAGGTGCTCTTGCCATCTTTGTAAAGCCTGATCACTTCTTCGCTTTCAAGCAAACATTTCCTGTTTTTAGATGCTGACACGACATAACAGCCTCCAGTACAAATGGTTTTCGGTTCATTCTTATTATACCGAACATTTGTTCTTTGTGTCTATTTTTAGCATTTTTCTATGTAAACGACAGTTTTTTTATTATGGAAGTCGAACAAAACAGACGTGATTTGGATGCTGTCAAAAAATAATCAAATGAACCGCGATCAGCTTGAGTTAAGCAATTGGAGCAAATACGCCATTGTTGGACTCCCTTGTTTGAAATAATGCTCATTAAGATAAGAAATAGCATCAGGAAAATGCGGATTTACACCGATAAGGAAATTCCAAATTAAAAAGCCCAACTTCTCTACAATTCAAAACAGAGAAATTGAGCTTTTCATTACCTTCATTTATTTATCGAATTCATTAACTGGAAAAAGTATTCAGATTGATGAGTCTTATTTAGGTTATACCAAGACTGCAATGCATCTGGTGTTAATACATCTAATTTTGTCAGTACCTTCATTGCAAATTCCAGAGGAGCTATTCCTGATGCCGTAACTAAATTCTCATCAGATACCGCAGATCCCAATTCATAGAACTTTTCACCTTTATAGTTAGGACAAATCATTTTAGTATATTCCAAGTTATTACTTGTATGCTTTCTGGCATCTAAGTATCCCATGTTCGCAAGGCCCTCAACTGCACCGCAAATTGCAGCAACAATCGTTCCAAGCTTTAAAGCTACTCCAACTCTTTCCAAGATTGGCTGATGTATATCTTCACTCCAAGTAGTTCCTCCAGGCAAGATTAAAAGGTCATTACCCTCGAGTGTACATTCATCAAGGGAGATATCTGGTTTTATGCTCATTCCTCCCATTGTAGTAATCATTTCTTTATTAGCCCCTACTGTCATTATTTTTAAAGGTGCTGCATCTTTTTTGAAATATCTTCCTGAGTTTAATTCAGCGATTAAATAGCCATATTCCCAGTCCGACATGGTATTAAATACATAGAGAAAAGCTCTTTTTGTTTGCATTGAATAACACTCCAATCACAGTTGATAGTGCCAGTATAAAATAACTTCCCTGACAGGTAGCGTCAGGGAAGTTATTAAACTTGATGAAATTCGATTAATTCCGTCAGAACTTCAATCAGTCTTTCCTTAAGACTCCTTGGCTCTATAACTTGAATTGATTTATTGTACGGTAAAAGTAAATAAGGTACATATGTATGGAGCACATCTTTTTCAAGAAGAAAGACGGCTTGATTGGAAGTCCGTTCTTGTAAATAATGCTCTAAAAACCAATGCTGGCAAATATCAGCCAATACACTTTTTTTCCCTCTAATAACCAAGGAAATGATTTCTTCCTTACCTTCTATCGTTGGAAGAAGGCCTTTTGTGAAAACGTCCCGTGCTGAAAAATTTTCTGGCTGGTTAAATTTATTTTCGGACAGCATTAGACTTTCCATTCGATCTACTCTAAAACTGCGTAGATCATTTCTAAGATGACAGAATCCAATCACATACCATTTAGTATTCCAATAAATCATTTTGTACGGATCGATCAATCGATCATTTAATTGCTTTTCGCCACTTTTACAATAAAGAAATGTTACTGAGTACCCGTCAGCTATGGCCTGCTGCAGCTCCTTCAAAAAAGGTTCCATAGAGTGTGAACTTAATCGATTTATTACTTCTAGACTAGTTACATGCTGGTTTATCTTTGTTTCCTGCTCTTGATTTGAGTATTTCCTTAGTTTTGAAATGGCCCTATGTAGTGCCTCACCACCATAATATCCGGCTTCGTCTGCAAAAACACTAGCGTGAAAGAGTGATGTTTGTTCCTCAGAATCAAAAAAAAAGAGGAGCCTCAATAAAGTTGTTTAATAAAGTGTACCCACCGTTATGTCCTGGTTCTGAAATGACAGGTACGCCACTTGTTGAAATGGTATCCATATAACGATACACAGTCCTTATATTCATCTCTAACTTTTCTGAAATTTCTTTTGCAGTCACTTTTTTACCTGAGCGAAGCATCCATAGAATGGCTAACATATTGTCAGTTTTAGGCATGTGATTCCACCTCTATATGAAATTTTTTTCAATTATCGGTTCTTTTTAACAAAACGAACATTTGTTCTTACATTCTGTTTTTAGCACTTTTCTATCTAAACACAAGAAAAAAGCCCCTTCCAGGAGCTCTTTATCTCTTATCCCAAACCTCTTTCAGCATATCCCTGAAAAGTTCATTCAATTGGGGAGTTGGATCCTTCTTTACTGTTCTCCATTGCTCTGCAGCATGCTTCAGCCGGTTTATTTCTGCATCAAGGAACGAATTGATCACATCTATTCTAGGTTCTTTATCAAGTTCGTCTCCTTTTATTTTTCTTGCAAGCAGGATGAGTATCTCCTGCTTAAGCGGACCTTCAGGCAGCAATTCAAGTAGAGTCTGGAATTTTATCGGCGGAAATTCATTCTTTTCTTCAATCCATTTGGCTGCAAGCACCGGGCGAAGCACATAAAAGTATTTTTTGATTTTAACGGTGCTTCCCTGCAAATAATCCCTGTAGTTCCCGCTTGCCATATTCAAATAATGATACATCGCAGACTGCGGGGTAAAAACGCTGTCCTGTATCTCAGCCATCCGCTCAAGGGCTGTATAGGCACGATAGTAGATAATCGGCGACTTCATCCATTCCATGAGCGGCGGATTGGATTTTCTGAATAGCTTCAGCGCTTTTGTCAGATCCCAGCCAGACACATCAAGAAGATCATTGATAGGTCTTTCAATCACGTCACGGTTTGAACCGACTCCGACCGGATCAATGCTTAAATAATGCTCGGGCTTGTGTATGTAGAGAAAACGTACGTCATAATCACTGTCCTTTGAAGGGAATCCCCATGCTCTGCTGCCTGATTCACAGGCATAGAGGACTTTAACATCATTTGTTTCCTCTATATCAAGTAAAACCTCAAGAATTTGTTCTCTCATTGCTGTTTCTCCTTATGTGTTTGTTAATAGTATACACCTTAAAAGGAAAGAGATGGAAACAAAAAAAGCCGCAGCAGCAGCTTTTTACACTGTTTATTTTAAAGTTGCAAGCAATTCATCGAGGCACTCAAATTGAGACGACATCCCTTCAACAACGCCCATTTCAGCAACTTTCTTAAGCTCTTCCTCTGTAGCGAATTCTGACACAGCAATTAATTTTGTGAGATCGCCGTGATCTTCAAAAAGCATTGTGATGACCATTTCCGGCATTTGCTCTGAAACGGCGCCTGTTTCATCTGAAAATGCATCCACATAGACAATCTTCTCAGGGACCGAGATTTCTTTGTAGGTTGCAATTCCCCATGATTCCATACCGTAAAAGTCACCCTGCTCTTTGTCTTCGCAGCGCATGCAGTAATGCCAGACGCCTCCAGGTTCAAATTCAAACCGTTTGTTTGCAGTTCTCCACCCTTTAGGCCCCCACCAGGCTGCAAGCAGATCAGGTTCGGCGTATGCTCTGAAAACAAGTTCTCTTGGAGCATGAAACATTCTTTCAATAATCAGTTCTTTTCCCTCGACTCTTGAGACAACTGAAGCCGCACTCTTATTTACTGACATGGAAATTCCTCCTTTTTGTTGCATACCTTACTCACATTCGAGCTGCATAAACGAATTCCTGCACAAATATTTATGCGCAAAATAAAAAACCCTCCATGATCAGAGAGTTTTTGAAAAAATGAATCAGCTTTCTTTTACTTGAACGGACGGCTTTGCAATCACGTGCTCTTCTTTTAATTTGAACAGCGGCATGATCAGCATCGTGCCAAGCAGGAACAAAACGCCGGATACGGTATAAACGCCTGAAAGACTCAGCGGAGTTTTAAGGAGACCCGACAGCGACATGCCTGCAACCATCATCCCCATGAAGAGCGGGTTGAGCACTCCGTTCACGCGTCCTACAAATGCTTCGTCTGTATTTTTTAGAATCAGCGTATTTATGCCGATGTGGATGCACGGGAAGAAAAATCCGTTAAGCAGCTGAAGGCCAATTGTCAGCGGAAAGCTTGTGGACCAGCCGATGCTGATGGTGAAAATCATGCTTGAGAAAATACCTAAAGCAAGCAGCTTTTGAGGTGAAATTTTCTTTGAAAAGGCAATTACAATTCCCCCGCCGGCAAGCATCCCGATTCCATTGGCCATAATGAGCCACTGCAGATAGTCTTTCGTCAGACCGAGATTTTCAATTGTGATAAAAATCATCAGCGGTGAAATCAAGCCGACAGCAAGACCGCAAACCGCAAAAACTCCGCCCATTGTCGTCAGAACTTTTTTGCCGATGACATAACGGAATCCGTCTGCAAGTTCCTTTTTAAAGCTTGTTTCGTCCTCCGTTTTGACCTTTTCGAGATCGCGGGGCAAAAACGTCAGGACAGCAGCTGACAACAAAAACATGACGCCCATGACAATAATCGATGTGTAAATGCCGTATGACTGGTACACAATGGTGCCTATGACAGGGCCGATTACCATGAAAACAGCCATCAATGACTGGAAAATAGCCATCGCAGACTGCAGCTGGTCTTCAGGAACGTGCTGCTTCAGCAGTCTCATCGCTGAAGGCATCGAAAACTGTGACAGGATGGCGGAAACGAGCGTTGCAAAGAAAATGGCATGCCATGATCCGTATACAAGAGTCAATAAAACAACAAAGATAGATACAGCGGACAGCACGTCACACCAGACCATCGTCAGTTTCGGTTTCCATCTGTCGGCAAACGTACCGCCAATAATGGAGAAAATAAAAATTGGTGCAAACTCGGCAATGGAAATAAGCGACACATAGACAGGATCGTTATTTGTAAGCTCTGTTACATACAACAAAATAGCAAAATTTCGAATCCAGATTCCAAGCTGCAGCAGGAAATTTGAGCCCATGATTGCAAGAACGATCCGGTTTTTAAATAAATTTCCTGAAGGGGTGCCTTTTGCCGGCATTGCTTCAGTCAAACTGTTTTCCATACTTATCATGCCTTTCAAGCTTAATGTAAGTCTTTCACATGATTTCCGTTTCTGCAGAAGCTAAGACAAGTGACGTCGTACTTATTCGCTCTTTAGTCTTAATCTCCCTTCAGATTTTATAAAGAATAATCACAATGAAGATTATATACGAAACTCATAACGTTTAGATACTAAATTTTTCAAAATAAAAAAAGGGACAAAGCCCTTATTTTACCTTTTTTACAAGTCCATGCCACACGCTGTGAACATCGGTGCATATCGCAGCGGCATCCTGCTGGATCCATCCGTTCACGTCTCTCAGGCGTCTTTCATTTTCTGAGACCGGCACAATCCCTTTACCGATTTCAAGCATAATGATGATGGTTTCTTGTTTCCGTTGGAGCAGTTCATTTAATAGTCCGCTGTATTGTGTTCTTACTGCCTTTAAATCTGTCAAATCCTCTGTCCCAATCCATTGTTCAAACCCTTCAAGAACAAGAGGACCATCATCGGCCTCTTTCCAATCAAGAAAAGAATCCCCGCTGTAAGCTGTAATCCACGCTGCATGGGGCCATTTGCTTTTCACATAAGCTCTTTTCCCGCTGCAGGCTCCTCCGATAATGAGATGCACGTCCATCCCTCCTCCCTTTCTTCCGCCCTTAATGCGACAGCTTTTCCAAATGGTGCTGAGATGTGCCAGAATTCAGGCGTGTTCAGAAAAGACGAGACAATCTGTCTGATCACTCCTCCGTGTGTGACGATTGCTGCTGCATCCGGTTTTCCTGCAAGAAATTCTTTTAGAAAAGACGACACCCGATCCTGAAATGAAACGCCTGTTTCTCCGCCTGGAGGGCCGGTGCTTTCCCAGTTGTCGAGCCATGAGGAATACAAGCTGCAGTGTTTCAAGTCTTCATACGTCCTCCCTTCCCATTCCCCGAAATTAAGTTCTCTTAGGCGGGCATCATATGTAACCGGCTGATGGGGAAAAAGAAAGGCTGCTGTCTCCCGGCACCTGAGGAGGTCGCTTGAATACACGTTTACAGTGCTGTATTTATGAAGAAATGTTTTTAATTGACTATACTCCTCCAGAGAACCGCTGCTCACCGGGAGATCGCTGTGTCCTAAATACCTTCTCTCTGCATTCCACTGCGTCAAACCATGCCGAATAAGAAAAAGCTGAACAGTACGCCCAGATTCCAAATCTCTGCCCCCTCAATAGAGGCACCGGCCGTGTCTCCGTTTATTCCTTGAAACTGCTTTTCTGACCACCGGCCGAAAAGAAAACAAAAAAGAAGCTGCAGCAGAAACATCATGCAGACGATCCAATTGAAAGCCATAAATGGCAGGAGCCAGCATGCGGCAATGATCAGTTCTTTCATGGAGAGATGCTGTTTCCAAAAAGAAGCCATTCCGCCAGTCTGAAAAGCTATAAACCCATACAGATGCATTAATACCTGAAATCGTGACAGCATGGGAATGACAATCAAATAGATTCCTGAATGGTCAATGGCAAGCAAATTGTGTACAAACGCCATTTTCCAGCCTAATAAAAAAATCACGGCCAGAACGGCAAAACTGCCTGCACGTGAATCTTTTAAAATCTCTCTCTTCTTCTTCACATCTCCATTTGATCCCGCTGCATCTGCAACATCCATGACGCCATCAAGATGAAGGCCGCCTGATAAATAAACCCAGACACTGATCAGCAGAAGCGACAGCATGGAAGCCGGCAGGATATCGTTCAGCAGCTGGAAAAGCACAAACATGCTGGCTCCTATGACAAGCCCTGAAACGGGAAAGAAACGCAAAGCCCATTTTAGTGTTTTTTCATCCATGCCGTACTCGATCCTGAGGGGAATTCTTGTCAGAAACTGCAGAGCAAGAATTCCCCCATAAAAAACTTGTTTCATTGATTATTTCCTCCCCAGACCCCTTCAGGGTAATGACCATCTTTCTTCCAGACAACAGGCAGGCCGCATACGGCTTCATAAACATTATCCGCTGCATGGACGGCTAGTTTATGAACCGACTCAAGACATTGAATATAGTGGTCTGCAACTCTGTTTTTTAAAGGGATTCCTTCGTTTACATCATTTGATACTAAAAACAGATGAAGGTTTTTTCTTTTAGAGATGCTCAGCAGGTTTTTGAAACGGGCTGCTGTCTCCTGGGCAGACAATTGCTCTGAGAACATGACATTGCTTGTCCAGACCGTCAGACAGTCTATTAAAACAACTGCAGAATCGGGAATTCTTCCGGCTGCCACGTCTATGTGCAGCGGCTCTTCGATTGTTATCCACCTGTTTCCTCTGTCCTGTTGATGAATGGAAATACGTTCTGGCATTTCGCTTTTCCTTGCAGTGGCTATATAAAAAGGCTTCCTGTCCCCTGCGGCGTCCGCTGCCATTTGTTCTGCCAGTCTGCTTTTTCCTGAGCGCGCACCTCCTGAAATAAATGTCAGCACGACGCATTTCTCCATTTTCTTAACGCTTTAAGCAAAACCATGTTCTCCTCTCTCGTCCGGACAGCCAGCCTTATAGCGCTGCCTTCAATCAGCGGGAAATTAACGGTGTGCCGCACAAGTATTCCTTCTCCTGCTAGAAAAAGCAGAAGCTGTTCGTGATTCTGAAGGAGCGGATCACGCAGCAAATAGAAATTGACAGTTGTATCAGACACTTGGAACTTCATTTTCAGGAGTTCATTTCTTACGTACTGCCATTCTTCCGCGAGCCATTCTTTAGCTGCAATCAGGAAGTCCTTTGTATCCGGCAGCGCATGTATGACCGAAAGAGCCATAGCATTGACGCTCCAGGGGACTGAAAGGGACTCGAGCTTTCGTATGATTTGCTCGTGAGCAAGCACATAACCGAGCCTGATGCCAGGAACGGCAAAGATTTTGGTCAGTGACCTCAAGAGGATGAGGTTTGGAAATGCTCCCAGTAAATGAGCAAGGCTGGAGCCCGAAAAATGAACAAAAGCTTCATCAACGACTATATATTGACCCGCTTGTTTTGCTGTTTCAAGCAATCTGACAATCTTATCTTCAGGAAGCATTTCTCCTGTGGGATTATTAGGACGGCATAGAAATAATAAGTCGGTATCCTGTATGAAAGCTTCAGATTCTATTAGATCCTCATAGCTGAAGTGTTTTATGTGAAGCTGATGGATCCGGCATGCCCGCTCATACTCGCTGAAGGCCGGCTGAAAGATGCCGGCCCTCTTCCCTTTAAACATATGGGCAACTAAGAAAATAGCTTCTGCCCCGCCGTTTGCAAGCCAAATATTTTCCGTCTTTACGTCTTCAATAGAAGCAAGAATTCCCCGTTCCTCTATATAAGCAGGGTCAGGATATACTGAGCTTTTTTTAAGAAGGCTTTTCTGCATGGATTGCAGGACGGTGTCAGGGATGCCAAGCGGATTTAGATTGGCGCTGAAATCAAGCAAATCGCTGCCTTCGTCAATTCCTTTCATTGTCAGCAGATTCTGAATGGCAGTTGAATTCCCCCCATGCTGAGGCCACATATTATATCCTCCTTAACATGAACAAGCACAGATAGATTGCAAGAAACACAACCCATGCGCCGTTCATTATTTGTATTGATTGTTTGATGTGGACGGGCAAAAGACTTGTCTGCGCATCACCGAGCTTTGCACGATGTGAAACCGCTCCTGAATACGTATTCCTTCCTCCAAGCTGAATGCCCAGCAGTCCTGCAGTCATCGCCTCCGGCCAGCCACTGTTTGGACTTGGATGCTTTTTGGCATCCCTCCATGTGATATGCCAGCCGTTTCGTCTTTTCATTCCCCTGATAAAAAAACTGCCTGCCCACATGCAAAAGGCGCATAGTCTTGCTGGCAGAAGATTCATAAGATCATCAAGTCTTGCGGAACCAAACCCAAAATCACGGTATCTCTCATTTTTGTAGCCAACCATTGAATCGAGGGTATTAACCGCTCTGTAGGCAAGGGCAAGCGGTGCTCCGCCAACAATAGCGAATACAAGAGGACTTATGATCGCATCAACTGTGTTTTCGGCTACTGTTTCCGCCGCTCCTCTTGTGATTTCACCTGAAGGCAAATCGGCAGTATCTCTTCCCACGATTTCGCTCAGTTTTTTCCGAGCTTTTGAAAGATTGCCTTCTGCAAGAGGCTTATAAACCTCCAGTGCAGCTGTCTTCAGTCCTTTAATCGCCATAGTTGTAGAAATCAAATAAACCTCTGCACATAAGCCTGCTGCGCAGTGGATGGAATAAAGCCACTTCAGGAGAAACATGGCTGTGATAAATACCGCTGCAGGCAGACAAATGGCAAGCAACATTCCTTTTCCTTTTTTCCAGTAACCTTTGTTCAGGATCCTCTCTGCTTTGCGGATGATCTTTCCAAAAAGAACGACCGGATGAGGCAGCCATTTAGGATCTCCGATGATCAAATCCAGCAGCACGCTCCCTGCCACCAGTAATAGAGTATGTTCAGCAAATGGCTGCAAAGGAATTCTCCAGTCTTTTCAGAGCCTTCATGATCAGCGCATCAGCAGCCTCCATGACGGAAGGGTCATCCGGTTTGCTGCTGCTATAAGCTCCTGCCGCAAGCTCAGGCTCTGCATTCGGAAACAGTCTTGTCATCCCGGCATTCATCTTAAGGGTGAGATTTATTAGTCCGCTGTCGCTGACTGGAGCATCTGTTAAAAGGGCTGCACTCAGGATGCTGTCCGAATAGGAAAGGATGATGAAAAACGTGTTCATCGACTCATTTTTAATAAAATGATCAGGGATCCTGTTATGATTGCAGATGAAAATGTTGTTTCCAAGTGACCACAGGATAAGCTGTGCGGCTGTTTCTTTCTGTCCGCTGTTTACTTCCAGGCGGCTGGACCAGTGCAGGCCGCTGCCTTTTGGTCCTGTTGTCAGCATTCGAAATGGCTGTTCCATCGTGATGATTGGCGGAGTTCCCTGGTCAATATGCAGCGCCGAAAGCAAATCACTCCGTTTTCCTTGCAGGTAATCCGGCGATAAGGTAATATGCGGCTTTGGAGCAGCAGGATGGGACGAAAAGTGAAGAGAAAGGTCATAAACATCAGAGAATGTTTGCTCATTTTCTTTTTTCAGTCCGTCGTAGCATCCTGCAAGCACCCCCCGATTAAGCAAGGCAATTTGATCCGCATAAAGCGAGGCAAGATTCAAGTCGTGAAGGATGGCCAAAATGGTCAGGCTCATTTCCTTCTGCAGTGTTTTCAGCAGTTCAAGAAGCTCCTTTGTGTGTTTTATATCCAGATGATTTGTCGGCTCATCGAGCAGCAGAAGCTCAGGCTCCTGGGCGAGAGCTTTTGCGAGAAGCACCCGCTGTTTTTCTCCGCCGCTTAACGCATGAAAGGGTCTATTTCTGTACGGCCAGACAGCCGTCTGTCTCATCGCTTTTTCCGCCGCTTTCCTGTCTGCATCAGAATGTTCTTTAAAAAACATCCCTTTTTGATGTGGGTATCTTCCGAGCATCACGATTTCCTCTGCAGTGAAATCGAGCCCAGATTGATTTTCCTGCGTCATGACGGCCGTTTTTCTTGCAAGTTCCTTTTGCGAGTAGGAGGAAAGCTTTTTTCCATCTAAAAAGATGGCGCCATTTCTTACAGGCAGCGCTCCCATGATCAAGCGGATCACCGTCGTCTTTCCGCTGCCGTTTGGTCCTGCCAGCGCTAAGAAATCACCTTTCTTAATGGTGAAGGAAAGATCATGGATGACTGTTTTTTTAGCATCATAGCCCCCTGAAAGGTTTTTCACTTGCAGCATAGAGCCTCCTCCTTTCTCATCCGTGCTTTTGTCTCCGGTTCTTCACCAGCAAAAAGGTAAAGATGGGTGAGCCGATCAGGGCTGTGATCACACCGATCGGCAGCTCCTTCGGTGAAATGATGGATCTTGCAAGCAAATCCGCAAGCACCAGATATCCGCCGCCAATCAGCATAGACAGCGGGAGAACGTGCCGGTGGTTTGGCCCTGCAAGCAGTCTGACGAGATGAGGAATCACAAGACCGACAAAGCTGATGGCCCCGGAAACAGCAACGGCGCTCCCTGTAAGGATCGACGCGGCTATTAAAATAATCGTTTTTTTCGTTTTTACATTCATCCCGGCAAACTGCGCAGACTGCTCGCCAAGTGCCAGATTGTTCAGTTCCCTGTAATGATAGAGGATGATCAGTGCACCTATTATAAAAAAGGGGAAAATCAGCTGAACATGCCCCCATCCTCTCATTGAGACACTTCCCATGATCCAATAGAGAATTTGACTGATGTCCTCACGCGGAACAAGCGCGATTAGCAGCGAGATAAAGGCACTGATAAAGGAAGAAACAATAATGCCTGCAAGGATAATGGTTTCATTCGTCAGCTTTCCGCTTGCCAGCTGGGTGAGAGCAAAAACAATGAGCAGCGTGATCATTCCGAAAAGGACAGCTATGACCGGGAGCGTAAAATGGCCTAAAACCGTCAGCTGAATTTGGAAAAAGATAATGATGACTGCCCCGAGCGAAGCTCCTGACGAAACACCGATTGTATAAGGATCTGCAAGCGGGTTCTGCAGCAGCCCCTGGAAAGCCGCTCCCGCCAACGAAAGAGAGGCTCCAACAAAAAAGGCAAGAAGCACTCTTGAAAACCTGATTTCCCAGATAATCATTTCTGTGCTCTGCTCCCCGTTATAAAGAGGTACATGAAAGATCTTGCCGGCAAGAATGTTTAAAATATCAGGGACGGTCACTTGAACCGCCCCAGCCAAAACTCCTAAAAGGATGCTGCATGCTGCAAAGCAGACAGCGCCTATCATCAAGAGCCAATTTCTATTTCTTGAAGATGTCTGGATAGATAAGTCTGCCAAGCTCTTCAGCTCCATCCGCAAGACGAGGTCCCGGACGGGTGACCAGGTCACTGTTTACATCAAACACTTGTTTCGACTGAACGGCTTTAATGGAGTTCCACCCGCTTCTTGAAAGAACTTGCTCTGCTGGGTTTTCAACATAGTAGCCATACGTTGTGATGATGGTATCCGGATTGCTGCTGACGATCTTCTCTTCATCCATTTTGACCCAGCCTTCTTCAGAAGCCGCTACGTTCTCTGCGCCGATCATCTCAAGCATTTCGTTCATAAAGGTTCCTTTGCCTGTCGTGTAGATCTCAGGCTGAGGCGACACTTCAATCCAGACGCGTTTCGGATCTTTTACCTCTTTGGCTTTTTCTTTTATGGAAGCAACTTTCTTGTCCATATCATTTATGATGCTGTCTGCCTTATCCAGCGTGTCTGTTGCTTTTCCGATAGTTCTGATAGCCGTGTAAACTTGATCAAATGAAGTCTGTGAACCAACGATGAAAACCTTTATGCCCGCAGCTTCATACTGCTTGATGATTTCGCCGTGATTTTGTGCATGGTAATCCTGCAAAAATGCGATATCAGGCTGAAGGGCAATGATTTTTTCAGCATTCATGTCCTGGGCACCGACTTTTTCTTTTTGTGCAGCTGCTTCCGGATAATTGTCATAGTCGGATACTCCGACAATTTCATCCCCGAGTCCAAGAGCGAAAAGGATTTCCGTCGTGCTCGGAAGCAGGGACACGATTTTCTCCGGCTTTTCCTCTAAGGTTATTTCATTTCCTGCATCATCTGTGACCGTTACTGGAAAAGAAGCTTCACTTTTTTCAGCCTGCTCTTTCTTTGTGCCGGCAGGCTGTGTTTGGTCTCCTTGTGCACAGCCGGAAAGGATGCCTGCAAGAAGCATCAGGATCAGGGTTATTCGAGTAAAATATGTAGGTAATTTCATAGGTTTTTCCGCCTTTATTCAATTTTTTAAATATGTTCTTTTGAAACACCTGCAGAATCAAACGTGGCCATGTTCTTAACCATGTCTGATGCTGCCTGGACAAAAGGGAAAACAAGGGCAGCCCCGGTCCCTTCTCCAAGCCGCAGTCCCATTGAAACAAGCGGTTTTTTGCCCAGCCTGTCCAAAATTAAAAGGTGCCCAGGTTCAACCGACAGGTGTCCTGCAATCATATAATCCTTAGCATGTTCCGTTAAATGTGCTGCCAATAGAGCTGCAGTCGTGCAAATGAAGCCATCGAGCAGAACAGGAATCCTGCTGTAAGCTGCAAAGAGCATGGCTCCTGCCATTGCGCCGATTTCAAATCCGCCAACCTTTGAAAGAACATCCAGCGGGTCATTTGGATTCGGCCTGTGAAGCTCGAGCGCCCTGCGGATGATCTCTGATTTAAACGAAATTTGTTTCGAATCAATGCCTGTTCCTCTTCCAGTCAGATCTTCCGGTTTGATTCCGGTCAGGGCAGCTGAAATGGCGCTGCTCGAAGTTGTGTTGCCGATGCCCATTTCACCGGGAATCAGCAGCTTTGCGCCCCTTTCAATGGTTTCTTCCGCGAGCCTCATTCCCATTTGAATGCTCCTAAGTGCATCTTTTCGCGACATGGCAGGCTCAGCTGCGAAATTTTTTGTGCCGTATCCGATTTTCTCGGTTCTTACACCGGGTATGTCTGCTTTAACGCCTGCGTCCACGATTTCAAGGAGTCCGTTTACGCGCTTTGTGAACACATTAATTGCAGCTCCGCCTGCTAAAAAATTTCTGACCATTTGACCTGTCACTTCCTGCGGATAAGCAGAGATGCCTTCTTCAGCAATCCCATGGTCCGCTGCAAAGACAATCACGCCAGGAGGTGAAACATCGGGTTTTACTTCTCCTGTCATTTCTGCTAACTGTACGGCTAATCGTTCAATTTCACCGAGACTTTGTAAAGGTTTGGTCAGTGTGTTTATGTATGCTTCTGCCTCCTGTCCCTTTGCTTTGTCTAACGGTTTTATCGCATCAATAATCTGATAAACATCAATCATTTTTTTCACCTCCTTTTCATGATTTCATAGATTCTATCTAAATCCAATGCAGCTCTTACATGATCTGCAAGCCTGTCAAATTCTCTTTCTTTCAATTCGCGAAAGAAGAGCGAGCGCTCAATCGGCTGCAGCCCTTTTTTGCTCCGGAGCCTGTTCAAAAAGCGCCATCTGAATGCGTCGTTGTGAAACACATCGTGCAAATAAGTTCCCATTGCGTGACCTTTTGTGTACCCTTCACCGGTCCCTTTCTGGATTGAAAATGGTGAAGGAGCATCAGACAGCAAAGTTTGTCCCATGTGAATCTCGTAACCTGAAAGAGTAAGGTCTTCATATCCTGAGACGGCACAAGGTCCTTCCGTCCGAATGGTTTTCTTATCCGCATACAGGACAGTTGACACAGGGAAAATGGCAAGCCCGTCCTGTTCTATAATGCCGGATTCGACGCCTACTGGATCAGACAGTTTTTCTCCCATCATTTGATACCCGCCGCATATCCCGATGATATGGGTTCCATTTTTATAAGCAGACAGCACTTTGTCAAAAAGTCCGGTCTCTTTTAAAAAATGAAGGTCTTCAGCTGTGTTTTTACTGCCTGGCAGGACAATAAGATCAGGCCGGCCAAATGCAGAGGCTTTTCTGACAAAGCGGATATTCACATCAGGCTCCAGTCTAAGAGGATCGATATCTGTAAAATTAGACAGTCTTGGGTAGGCAAGAACTGCAACATCCAAATCTCCCTCAAGATTTGTGCCTTGGGAGTACTGATTGAGGACGAGAGAGTCTTCGCCATCAATTTCAAGGTCCGGTATAAACGGGAGAACACCAACAACGGGTATTCCTGTGTACTCCTCAAACCATTGGAGCCCCGGTTTAAGCAGGTCAAGATCTCCCCTGAATTTATTAATAACAACTCCGGCAACCCGTTTGCGGTCTTTTTCCGCAAGAAGCTGGAGCGTTCCGACAAGACTTGCAAATACCCCTCCTCTATCGATGTCTCCAACTAGTAAAACAGGGGCATCCGCAATCTCTGCAACGCGCATGTTGACAAGCTCACGGTCATTTAAATTGACTTCAGCAGGAGACCCCGCCCCTTCAATCACGACCGCGTCATACTTGCTTATCAGGTTGTGCAAAGAATTTTTTATCGCATTAAGACCAAGGTTGAAAAAATCCTGCCTGTATGCTCCGGCGTTCATGACTGCAAAGGGTCTGCCGTGAAAAACCACCTGGGATTCCATTTCACCTGAGGGTTTAATTAAGATCGGATTCATGTCAGTGTCAGCTTCTATTCCTGCTGCTTCTGCCTGAATACCCTGTGCTCTTCCGATCTCTTTGCCGTCTTTTGTTATGTATGAATTTAATGCCATGTTCTGTGATTTAAAGGGAGCCGTTTTATACCCGTCCTGACTTAAAATCCTGCACAGTGCGGTTGTCAGAATGCTTTTGCCTGCATCCGAATGAGTCCCCTGAATCATGAGTCGAAGCGCCTTTTTTTCCCCATTTTCATTAATATTCAATTCCATAAATGGCGTCGACACCTTCATCGTAATAATGCTTTTCAACGTCGATCACAGAGACGAGATCAGCTATTTCCCTGATTTCCTTTTTGGCGTTTCTGCCTGTCAGGACAAGGTGGACATGAGGGGGACGGTTTTGAATGGTCCAAATGACGTCTTCAAGAGGCAGAACATCGTCCACAGGAAAAGTCTGAATGGCAAGGGCATTATTGATTTCGTCAAGAATGACAACATCAGAGTCCCCGCTCAGAATGGATTCTTTTGCTTTTATCCAAGCCAGTTTTAAAGCTTCCCGGTGAATCTCGGGTGTTTTAGTCCAGGTAAACCCGGCCCCGAGCTGCTGAATACTGACTCCGGGCAGAGCATTCAGTATCGTTCTCTCGCCGTAAGTCCGCTCAGGTGATTTAATAAATTGCAGGATGGACACGTTCATTTGTCTTCCGGCAGCCCGCACGGCAAGACCAATTGCTGCTGTCGTTTTTCCTTTTCCATTGCCTGTATAGACCAGCACTCTTCCTTTTTCATTTTTTATCGCCATACATCCATCTCCCATCTTTTTTGCCAATATAAAAAGGCCCTGACTGAAGACAGTCAAGGCCTAAATAAGCATAGTGAACTAACGCATACAGGGGTCCTGACTCGTTCTTCCCACCGAAAAACAAGCAAAAATCAATTAAAGCAGGTCTCCTGGCTTTGCGCTTCATCTTGTTACTTGAGCCTTCCCGACATTAGAGTCAGTGGCGATTCAGTTCAATCTGCGCTTACAGTAGCGGGGGCTGCGCCGGATTTCCACCGGCTTCCCTATTATCCTGAGTATTCAGGCACTTTAAAAGAATCATATTTTTTGTTCATTGTAATCTATAAAACTGGAAAAGTCATCAAGATTTTTTCATGTTGTTGTTTTTTCTCTTAATTCGGCTTTCTCAATCTCCAGTCTTTTTGTCGTTTCCAGTTGAAGAACGTTACCGAATGCAATCTGGATTTCCTTTTTGAACAGCGGCCCGTCATAGACGAATGTATGGTATTCACCTGCCTCGCCCATAGGGCATATCTCTGTTTCTAAGGCGCGGTCAATAAATCGCTGATTAACCTCCATTCCGAGCCAGGATGGATCAAGCTTGTCATCTCTAACTCTGATTACAGCGGCTTTATATCCGCTTTCCGCAAATTGCTGAAGGGCATATATGGCGTTCTCTTTTTCCATCCATAAAGGGTAAAGCGGTTCAAGGCCCGCTGCTTCAGAGGCTTTTTCGCCCCACTCCCGGTGCTCCTCCAAGTAAAGGTCGCCGAAAGCAATACTTGTCAGGCCGTATTGTTCCTTCAACTCTTTCAGCGCACCGATAAAGTGATCCGTATAGCTATCATAGGTGCATGATATAAAATGCACCGGTATTTCAAGCGCAAGACTTTGCTGTTTGATCGCATCTATTTTCTCTCCGTGCCCGAATGTTCTTCCTGTTTCAGCCGGAACCGTCGTTATAAGGCATGCGATTTCATGCCCCTCGGCTGCAAGTTTATGAAGGGCCATGCATCCGTCTTTCCCTCCGCTCCAGGATACAGCTGTTTTCTTTTTCATTCACGTCCACCATCCCATCAAGAGTATAGCCTTGATTATGATGGGTTCAGAATGTTTAGTCAAAAAGAAAAATAGACAGCTTTGTCTATTTCACTGCCAATTTTAAGGCTGTCCTGTACAGCAGCTCTGTTCCAAGCGATATATCTCCCATCGTTGAAAACTCCTTTGGATTATGGCTGATGCCGTCTTTGCAGCGGACAAAAATCATCCCGTAATCACATTCATAAGACATCGCGAGTGCATCATGAAAAGGTCCGCTCATCAGTTCAGGCGCATCCAGACCAATCTCCTTGCTCGCTGCCCTCATAGTATTCATAATGTCCTCCGAGCAATAGCGCGGTTCACTGTTTGTGTCTTCAGAAACCGTATATGTCAGTCCGTGATCCTCGCAGATCAAATGCAGCCGTTTTCTCAACTGATTTTCTATGATATTTCTTCTTTCCATTTGAATATCCCTGAGATCTACCGTAAACATCACTTTTTCAGGTATGATGTTCCGTGAATCAGGAAAAACCTTCAGGCTCCCGACGGTCCCCACTGTGGGTGCAGATGGATCTTCTGAAGCGAGATCATTCAGGGCAACTATGACCTTTGCCGCTCCAACTAAAGCATCCTGTCTCATGTGCATTGGCACAGAACCGGCGTGGCCTGCAAAGCCTTCAAGCTCAACTGTCAGCCATAGCGGTCCCGAAATGCCTGTTACAATCCCGACTGGTGCATCCTTCGCTTCCAGAACCGGTCCCTGTTCAATGTGCAGCTCAAGGTAGGCTGAAATGCTTCCAGGAGAGTACTCTGACTCCTTAAATCGCTCGGGATCACATCCGAACGAAAGCAGCGCATCCCGCCGTGTTATGCCATCTTTATCCTTCCGGTCAAGTTCTCCCTCTTCCAGTTTGCCGAGAATCCCTCTTACACCAAATAATCCTTTATTAAATCGCGCTCCCTCTTCATCACAAAAAGCAGCAACTTCAATTGGCATATCCGGTTTCACTGAATTCTCCTGCAGCGTCTGAACTGCTTCGATTGCCCCTAGAACACCGATGACTCCATCAAATCTTCCGCCATAAGGCTGCGAATCAATATGGGACCCGAGCATAAGGACAGGTGCTTCAGCTCTTTTCCCCTCAAGCCTGCCAATCAGATTTCCAAAGTGATCAATCCGTGCGGCAAGGCCTGCTTCCTCCATCCAGCCTTTGACTGTTTCCATTGCCTGTTTATCTTCTTTTGACAATGCGAGCCTTGAAACTCCGGTTTCGCCAATTCTTCCTATTTCAGCGAGTTTATGAATTCTTTCTTCTAATCGGGTTTTATTGATGGTCAGTGTCTGTTCAGGCATGTATGACCCTCCTTTAAAAGTAATAGAATATTCTGTCTTTATACTATAGGAAAACGGAGCTCTTTTCATTTTTCTAAATGTAAAAGGATTCAACCTAAGTTCTTACACTTTGTCCATTTCTGCCGTTCTATTGTGCTTTTCCGGTGAAACCGATAAACTATAAGAGATAACGAATATCGGCCACTGGAGGTCTTCTTTTCATGAAAGCAAGGTATGAACTTGATAAAATGCAAATTACATTAAGCAATGTGACTCTGAGGCATTTTGCGGACAGTTATGTTCTGCTGAAAGCAGCAGATGAAAATAAGAATGAAGTCACGATAAAGCTCTCTCACGATCAGGCTGATTTCCTTGAAGCTGAATTCAGAGAACTGAACCGCAGGAGAAGAACATACTCTGAAGTTTATCGGGAGATTGATGAGGAAGAAGATTCTTATAACTTGTTTTCACCGGAATTTTTAACTGAAGAATAACAAAAAGGATGTCTGGGGCCGGACATCCTTTTTTTGCGCTTAAAAACAGCAGACAAGTTTCCCCCGGACGGGCATATAGTATGGTAATCAACTGCTCTGGGAGGGAAAATATGAGATTTGTAGTTATAAGAAAAAAATGGATTGTGATTGCTGCTGTTCTTTTTGCGGTTATTGGCTCCGGAAGCTGGTTTTATCTGAATCAGGATGCAGCTGAGGTCATTTCCGCCCAGCATGCAGATGAGAAGGCAGAAATCCATATGGTGACCGGAGAATTCACATCTAAAACGGATGACGGGCGAAAAATTGAGGCGTACCGTTTTGATCCCGGCTCAATTACAATTCAAAAAGGTGAAGCCGTTACGTTGACCATCCACGGAGTAAATGGCGCGGAGCATCCCTTCAGGATTGAAGGAACAGACATAAAAGGTGTGGTCAAAAAAGGTGAAAAAGCGGTCATACCTTTAAAATTTGATGAAGAAGGAACCTACCGCCTAATTTGCGATACGCATTCCAGCCATGGCCAGGGTGCGCCGATGATTGCTTATATTGTTGTGGATTAATACTTTAAAAGAGAGCTGATAAAAATTCAGCTCTCTTTTTTTTAGCTAAACGGCCGAGTCAGCTAAGTGCTGCGGTCATGCATGGCTGGTTTAGCAGCACAAATTACCTTGCAGGACGTAACGTTAGTGCTGTAAAGCTGGTTTAACAACACAAACTCCGGTGCAGGAAGTCACGTAAGTGTTGTAAACATCATTTAACAACAGAAACTCGGGTACAGAAGGTCATGTAAGTGGTGCAAGGCTTGTTTTACAACAGAAACTCTAGTACAGGAAGTCACGATAGTGCTGCAAACCGGGTTTAACAACACAAACTCCGGGCAGGAAGTCACGTAAGTGTTGCAAACATCGTTTAACAACAGAAACTCGGGTACAGAAAGTCACGTAAGTGCTGCAAACTAGGTTTAACAACAGAAATTCAGGTGGATGAAGTCAATATAGTGCTGCAAACCGCGTTTAACAACATAAACTTGGGTTCGGGAAGTCACGATAGTGCTGCAATATTTATCTAACTGTCGTATCTTTACAGCCTGTTCCGCTTTTCTTATGTTTCTTCCCCAAACACAGCAATACTCTGCCGGTCTGTTTTAAAAGATGTGCCATCCCATTTCAGAACATTCATCATGTACCCCAGACCATCAGCGCTGTATCTGCCTGCAATGTTCTGATAGGTGTCCAGTTCGAAAATGCCGTCGCGTTCAAAGTCAACCGGGTACAGTCCCGAAAGCGGCGCGACCCACCCTTCAACAGGCTCTTTCAGTGTCCCGTCGCTGTTATAGATTTCACTCAAATACTCTTTTCCTTTATACTGAAGATCAAGCAGGTATTTTTTCGGGGGATTTGCGCTTGTCACCCTTGCTTTAAATTGATCAAGGTAAGTAACGGTATAGGTGTTTGATTTGTTGAATGATTCATCATCAAATATCAGTTTATATTGTCCTTTTTCATAGGTGTATATATAAGCATAAATGAGGCCTCCGCTTCCTCCGGTATTAATGATGACGAGGATATCGTCTTTTTTATCTCCCGCAAAATCTCCTAAAAATACGGTCGGGTCATATCCTGCATTTTCTTTGAGCGGGATTTTCTCAACCTGCCCAGTTGCTCCGTTTCTAATCTGAAGAGTGATGTTCTGCAGAAATGGGCTGTCAGGAGTCTGTGATGCCGTCAAAAAAACGGTATCCTGTATGCCGTCTCCTGTGACATCCCCGACTGCCTCTGCAGCTACAAATCTTGCTTCTTCTTTGTAAAAGTCCATGAAATAGCGACTTTTTCCTTGAAAGTGTCCTGCTGGAAACCAGCCTTGTGCTCCATGTTTCAATATGAGCACATAATCATCGTTTTGGAATCTGTAGGCTGCTGCCACCTCCAGAGCATGATCGCCATCAAAATCAGCAGCGAGCACCGCCTTGCGCATCGCAGGTTCTGTTATTTCAAGCATATAAGCACCTGCAGGCAAAAATGGTGAAATAATCGCAGTATAGTCAGCTTGATACATGCTGCACCCCGCTTTCATCAGATTTGATACTTTATCCTATGCTCTTTTATAATGAGATAGGTGCATAAGTGGAATTGAAGCAAAGGATGAGATACATATGAAGAAAATTGCTGTGATCGGGGCCGGCATTTTGGGTGCTTCCGCAGCTTATCATTTATCAAAACTTGGAGCGCAGGTGACAGTGATTGACCGCAAAGATGCAGGTCAGGCGACAGATGCAGCGGCCGGCATTGTCTGCCCCTGGGTTTCACAAAGACGAAATAAAGCCTGGTATCAGCTTGTCAAAATGGGCGCCCGCTATTATCCCGAGATGATTAGTGCGCTCAAACAGGACGGTGAAACCAGAACTGGCTATAAGCGGGTGGGCGCTCTCATTCTTCAGCAGGACCCGGAGAAAATTGAAAAAATGATCGTGCGTACGGAAAAAAGAAAGCAGGATGCTCCAGAAATTGGAGACATTATCCCGCTGACGAAAGAAGAAACAAAAGAAATGTTCCCTCTCCTGTCAGATGAGTATTTATCTGTTCTTGTAGAAGGAGCCGCACGGGTAGATGGCAGAGCTCTGAGGGATGCGTTGATCCGTGCTGCCCGGAAAAATGGTGCAGAGCTGATTGAAGGCGAGGCGGCCCTTATTTTTCAGCGTGGCCGGGTTTCAGGTGCCAGTGTGAATGGAAAAGAAATTGAAGCGGATGAAGTCATTGTCTGTGCGGGTGCCTGGGCAAATGAGCTGCTTCAGCCTCTTGGCATCCATTTTCAGGTTACCTATCAGAAAGCACAGATTGCTCATTTTAAAATGGAAACCGAGCAGACTTCAGACTGGCCCGTTCTTATGCCCCCTGCCAATCATTATCTTCTGGCATTTGATGATGGAAGGATTGTGGCAGGCGCCACACATGAGGACGATGTGAACGGCTATGATACGCGAGTGACAGCGGGAGGAATGCTTGATGTTTTTTCAAAAGCCCTTAATGTCGCTCCAGGACTTGAAGAAGGCACATTTCTCGAAGCAAGAACCGGCTTCAGGCCGTTTACCCCCGGGTTCTTGCCTGTTATCGGGCGGATTCCTGAATGGTCCGGTCTCATTGCCGCAAATGGTTTAGGGGCATCAGGACTGACGATGGGTCCATACCTCGGGCTTGAGCTTGCAAGACTTGCTCTTGGTTTAGAACCTGAAATCGATTTAGCGGATTATCCAATTACGGGTGCATTGGAAGAGTGAAAAAAAATCCCCCAAAAAGTCATAATCGACTGCTTGGGGGATTCATTTTTTTATCGCTTTTTTTAGATCAGACCTACCAGCTTCAAACCGATGAAAACAAAGATCCAGCTGTCAAGACGATCAAGAATGCCGCCATGACCCGGAAGAAGCTTTCCGGAATCCTTCACTTTAAAGTGGCGCTTCAAAGCAGATTCGACAAGATCTCCTACCTGACCGGCAATGGAAACGATGAAAATCAGCAGAAGCGTTTCTCCGTAAGAAGCAAATGGATGGAAACTTGCCTGCATAACAAGACCAATGATAAGAGCAATGATAATTCCTCCGACAGACCCTTCGATGGTTTTATTCGGGCTCACGTTTGGCGCAAGTTTACGTTTGCCAAATTTTCTTCCGACAAAATAGGCGCCTGAATCCGTTGCCCAGATCGAAATCAGTACTGCAAGCGTCCAAATCAAGCCTTCATCAATTCTTGCCTCAGCTAAAAACACAAATCCAAATCCGATGTAGAGAACACCTATCAGGAGCGTGCCTGCTTTTTCAATGGAATATTCAATGTTAAAGATGGTTGAGGTTAAGAAAAACAAGACCAGTGCCAGCAGCACTTTAATCTGAATGATTTCAAATGTCACATTCAGAAACGGCAGCAGCGGCAGGAACAAAAGGACAATCCCGATAATCCCCACAAAATACTTCGTGCCGTACTTTCTGATTTTGATAATGGTCGTTAATTCATGAAAGGCGATAATGGCCAAAATCAGTGCCAAATAAGTAAACCAGAATGCCCCTACATAAAAGGGAATCATGAACAGAATTAAGATAATGATGCCTGTAATCACACGTTCTTTCATTCTTTGCTACACTTCCTTATCTTTTTTTCCATTAATTGATTGTACTATAAAGAAAGGAAAAACGAAAAACAATTCTTTGAAAAGGTCATATTAATTCGCTTTTCATTAATAATCATGCAGTCTGACCAATGAAAAAAACATGCAAGTGGATCTTTGCATGTTTAAGTCGCTTCATTTGAGCTTATAGGTAGAGTACCCGTTTTGCTTCCTTTATATTTACTTGCTGCACCGATGCTCCAAATTACAGCATTAACAGATAAGATTGCCAGGGTGATGATGCCGTCCCAAAATAGCCAGCTGTTTAACGAATAGACGGAAAGCTGCACCATTGTCTGCTTCAGAAGCACGTAAAGCCCCGGAAGACTGTACAAGAACAATAATCCTGCTGCTATGATGCCGCCTATAAGGTAACATGATGCAAAGCTTTTAACATAGGACATTTCTTTTACGGATAATTCTTCTTTCAGGCTTTCTCCACGATCTTTTTTCCTCATATACCCCGTCATTATTTCTTTTGCATAACCGTGGAGGCTTGGCATGTTCAGCTTGTTCATAATCAGGAAATAGATATCTGTCCGCAAAAAAATCAAAAGCTGCCAGGCAAATCTCATCACAAGAAGCAGCGTAATCATTTTCAGTAGCTTCAAGGCAAATCCTGCAGCTGCCATCTGACCGGCTAACGATAAAAAGAGAAGAAAGGAATCAACAGCCATTCCTGCAGCATAGGGCAAATACCTTTTCTGCTTGGAAACGGACCAGAGCCCCGTCATATCTGCTTCGACCACAAGCCAGTAAAATCTCAGGCTCAAATTAAATTTAACTGGTATGCCGAGTCTTAAAGCAGCTAAATAATGGCCCAGTTCATGAAGAATGGTCAGAGGCCAGGATATGAAAAATAATAACAATAGACTGAGCCCTGTTGCTTCTGCTGCCCAAAAATCTTTGTAGACAGGACGCAATTCGGGAATACCTGCAATCATACCTATACTGAGAAGAAAAAACAGGACATAACATACTTGACTGATCGGGTGAAAGATGACGGAGGCTGCAGCAAAAAGAGATTTGCTGACAGGTTTTTCATCTGGCGGTATTAAAAACACTTTCCCGTCAATCGAATAGATCAACTCAAGCTCATGAAGAGTTTCGACAAAATCTAAAACATCCGCATCCATTTGTTCGTTTCTCAGCTGTTCAGAGATTTCGTTCAGCGTTTTGACACCGTCCAGCATATGGATGATGTGCACAGCTTCATAAGGGACCCGGATAAATGTACCGCTGACTGGGTCTCCTACTGTAAATTCTTCTCCGTCTGCCTGAACAGAAAGTTTAGCCGTTACTTTAGAATCTAATGTTATATTCATTCAGACCCTGCTTTCTTTAGATAATTCCAGAATCATATTCAGGTCTGCAGGCTCATCTGAGTTCATATGGCCATTGCACGTCGGACAGCCCGATGCTTTCTTCCATAGAGTTTCAGATAATCGCTCAAATGAAAGACTGCTGATTTCAAGAGACGAAGATTGATGGTCGGCCCTTTCATATCCCGCAATTAATTTAGCCAGTTCATTTGTTACGAGACCTGTGATCATCGCGATATTAGGAGCAAATGCTGTGTTTCTCTTCTGAAAAGAAGCCCCATACACAGCTTTTAGCTGGTGGATAAATTCTGGCGCCTCCCGTAAACTGTTCAGCAAGTAGCAATCAAAGCACCCGTTACCTTCACCAGGAACATATTTTTGGAGAATAATACTCGTGTGTCCAATGCCTCCAAGAATGTAAGGCTTGCCTAATTTGACACAGGCAAAATTCACCCATCTTGTAGATAATATGCTTGGCTGATCGATCCCGTTTATGACAATATCCGATTCCCTTATGACTGGCAGCAAACTCTTTGCATCTTCAATTTTCACATTATGTACTTCAATATCAATTTCACTGTTAATCTTTTTTAAGCGATCACTTGAAGCCTCTGTTTTAAGTTTTCCAATGTCGTCTTCACAGTATAGAAACTGGCGGTTAAGGTTGCTGAGTTCAACCGAATCATAATCAAGCCCAATAATTCTGCCTGTTCCCATTCCTGCAAGGGCAGCTGCTGTTAAACTGAAGCCTCCGAGTCCAAGCAGGGCAACCGTTGTATGTTTAAATGTCTCCTGGTATGTGAATCTGCTTTTCTTTAGAGTTGAAAAATTGGAAAAGTAGTTAAGATTTGAACGATATCTTTCCCGTTCATTTTCATTTAGAGACGTGTATTTGACTGCAGAAGCATCTTCAACAAGTCCATATTCATCAAGGTCATTCAAAATTTCAAGCAAATCCGCATGATCTATGTTCATTTCATTTGCAAGCTCCACCGTATTTCGTGTTCCGTCCATCAGGTTCAGCAGATCCCGGACACTTCCATCAAGATCTTCAAGTTCAAGATTGCCATCCTCTTTGCCGATCTGGACTTTGCCGTCAAATACGATGATCGGGGTATATATTGTTTTTAAGACAGGGTTCATCTGCTTTTTCAGCTCCTTCATACTAAAAAAGGCTTTAGGGACTCTGATGCTTGTCCTAAAGCCTTTTATTCATTACGCGTGATGGTTTACAAGAGCAACCAGCTTTTCAACCTTTTTGATTTTAATTTTCTTCATCCTGACAGCCTCCCCTGTTTTTATTTAATCCATATTTATGTAAATATTGAATTATAATGTAATAGTAAAAAATAGTGGAAATTATGTCAATATTTGAATTATTTCATTTATTATGACTTTTTACCTGTTTGGAAAGCTTAAGAGAAAAGAAGAATAGAAAAAATTTTAATAATTACCATTTTCTTCTTGCGGGATGAATAGATCATGTCTAAATTAATTTATGTCAGTATAGTTGTTTTCTCATAAAAAATGATTCTTTTTTCCTGCGCCATTCCGACCTTTTTTGCATAAAAAAACCGCCTGCATTCAAGCAGACGGCTCCGGGTATGTATTAGTTTGACTCTTCTTCTTCCATCATCTGGTCAAATGCAGACGAAACTTTGTCGAATTCTTCGTCTGTTTCAATCGCAGAAAAATCGCCTTCTTCATCAACCTTCAAAAAGTAAATATCGATATCTTCATCTGTGTCTTCCTGAATTTCTTCAACAAACCCTACTGCCACGTACTCTGATCCTTCAACAGTCAGCACGCCAAGCACCTCTACCTCGTGCTCCTGATTGTTCTCGTCGCTAATTGTAAAGATTTCTCCAATTTCAATCGGTTCCATGTTTTTGAACCCCTTTCAAGCATTCTTCTTGCATTCATTTTATTATACCATTTGTTTCTTGCAGAAATACAGCTCAGACAGCCGCTCTTTTTTGAACCACAGTTGTTTTTTCTTCCTTAAACACGATGTAAAAGTAAATGGCGCCTGCTAGATAAATGATGCCGGTCAGGCTGAAAACATTGGCATATCCCCAATAGGAGCCATATTCAGCGACAACATAAGCAGACACAGGACCCATCGCCGCCCAGCCGAATGAAAAAGCCATCTGGCTTAAGGAATTTGCTATTCCTTTTTGATGATCCGGCACTTTTCTCATCATGAGGGAGGTTTGTATCGGATTGCCTGCGTTCATCAACGCCTGGCGGAATAGAAATCCGATGACGGCAAGATAAATGTTTGTTGTAAATCCAGTAATCAGCAAAAATGGCAGGGACAGCAGCTGCAGCAGGACAACCGCCTTTACTTCTCCCATTCTGCTGACAATCGCAGGTCCAATCAGCATTGCGACCGCGGTTGCGCCTTGACCGAGCGAGAGGATAATTCCAATGGCAGAAAAGGAAATGTCAAACCGGTCTGCAAAATACAGATTTAAATACGGGATGACAAGACCTGATCCAAGCCCGATGATGGCCTGTGCGCCAACAAAGAGGATGACCAGCTTCCAATTCTGATTGCCGTCCGCTGTTTCTTTTAGCTTTTTAGGTTTCTGCCGTTTTCTTTCTTCTTTCATCAGAAGAACAGGAAAAAGTCCTGCCAGGTAAACACCGCTTCCAATCAGCAGTGTCAGCCTCAAACTGTCTGTTGATTGCAATCCTGCAAACGTAAAGAGGTCAGTCAAAACTCCGCCGGCAAGATTGCCGATGACGCTTGCCGCCATCATCACCGCAAAGTGAAAACTGAAAAGCTTGCTTCTTTCCTTTTCAGTTGAATTTTCGGCAAGCCATGGAATCATGGACACCTGAATAAAAGACATGAAAATACCGCTGCCAAATGCGAATACAAGCAAAAGGAGCTCCCATTCTATTACTGACCTGCCTATCATCAGAACAGCAGAAAGAGCCGCTCCGACAGCCATCATATTTTTCCTTCCCTTTCGGTCACTTAAAAAACCTGCAGGAACAAGAAAAAACGTCTGAGCAAGAGCAGTCAGGGCAATGACGTTTCCATTGGTCTGTTCACTGTACCCAAGATCTTTCAAGTACAGGTTATAAAGGGTCATAAAAATACCCATTCCAATCTGAATGAGAATATTAGCCATAAAGGCCAATTTGACGTTGCTGCTGTAAGAGCCATAATCTGTTTTAAAACCCCGGAAATAAGTGATCATCAAGATATTTCGCCTCACTAAATAGTTCATCTTCTATTATCATAAGACAATCTCCTGAAATCGCCTATCTTTATTTTCTTAAAAATAAAAAAACATCCAGCCCAGCCGGATGTCTGTTTTTCTTATTTATAAAAAACCTTCTCAACATTATATTTCGCCTGAAGCTCATTGATCAGATACGTTTCGTAAATTTCGCGTTCCATCGGGCTTTCAACGATGCAAACGGCAATTTCGTGCACTTCATCGCGGTGATTTTTGATTGGAGAAACCTGATCCTCAAAATGCTTTTTAATGCGCTGTCTAAGCTTGCGAGCTTTTCCTACAAACAAAAGCTCATCGTTAATATTAAAGAACATAAAAATTCCGCCTTTATCGCGGGGAATTTTATTGTAATCTGTAAAGCCGTATTCGCTGCTGAGAGGAGCTTCTACAGGCTGTCCTTTTACAGGGTTTCTTGTCAGTACAACGTCTGATCTTGGTATATCGATTTTTATCATTAATTACACTTCCTATATTCTTGTTTTTAAAACAACTTATGTATTATCTCATATTGGCGCATAGGATTGCTACCGTTTTTAATAAATGATTTTGCGGCCGTCAATCAGGTAAAAATGCTTGTCTTTTTCAGCAAACTGCACATTTTCTCCTTTTTCAACCCTTTCAAAAACAGATGACGAAACGGCAAACACCTTCCCGGTCGATAACCTTACTCTATACACGGCCTTTTTTTGAACATTGATTCCTGTTTCTGCTATGGAATCTTCCCGGATTTTTTCCATGATCTCTCCGTTGAGCGTGTTAACCGTCAATTCTTTTTCTATAAAGCCTGTCCACGCCAGATACAGGCAAAATCCAGTCAGAAACAGAACAGCTGTATGGAAGAAAACTCGCATGTATAATCACCTCTTTATAGTTATACCCAAAAAGAAACGCTGCAGACTCAGTCCGCAGCGCTCTTAAGCTTTATTTCTTTCACTTGCTGCCGGAGGTCATCCGGCCACCATGCACCGCAGTCATCCGAAACCACACAGGCAGCGCACTTCTCTAAATCGTACACTTTCATGCCCGTGATAGGCGGTGCGTAAAGGTGAAGAGTTATCAGGCCGGTATTGCCGGCTTCAGCCATTTTGTGGACGCCGAATTTGGGTGCAAAAAAGGTCTTTCCTTCTCTTTTCAGTTCCGTGAAGAGTTCAGAAGGAAGTGCTTCGCCTTTTACCTTATACACCGTATTTCTGGACACACCGTTTATAACCTGTATCCATCCGAATGAATACCCGTGGTCATGAGGTGCACACTCAAGGTCAGACCAGTTCATGACAAGCAGTTCAAGGTGTTCATTTTTATAAAGAAGTTTTCTGTAATATGGTTTGCTCCTGTCCTCTTTTATGAGAGGCATCAGCTCCTCTTTTTGAATGTTTAATCCAATCAGCGCTTTATAAAGCTCTTCCTTTGAAGCTGTTTTTACGCCATCCAGGATAAAGGTGATTCTTTCTGAAAGATTCAGGTGGCATCCCTCCCGCATTTTTAAGCCTTACTCCATTCCTATGCTCAGAAAACTTATCCTTATGAGGCTTCTGCATGTGATATGATGAAGGATGCAGAATATTTAACAGTTAGGAGCATGAACGTGAATTCGAAAGAAACGCAAGAACAAATCATCCGCAACTATCAGCGGGATGAGCAAATGATGGTCCTTGTCTTTGCCCAGTGGTGCGTAAATAATGACCTGAACCCTAAAGAGCTGTATGCGCGTGCCTACCCTGCCCAACTTGAAAATGCCGAATTAAAACAAGCAATCGAGCTCACTGTCCCGAAAGAGGAAGCAGGAGAAATAGCGGATCATACCCTGCTTGGCGTCCTGTCCCTATTCGGAAATGATGATTTGGCCTTTGTCGTAACAGATGAAATCTCAAAAAGAAAAAAAGGCTAAAAAAAAGATCCCGATTATTTCATCAGGGATCTGAACGTTGCATCTGCTTGTTTCTTCACTTCAGTCTGCAGTTTCTTCCATTGAAGAAAGACTCTGAATTCATCCTTTGTTTTTTCTGAACGCGAGGCGGTTATAACGAGCTCCCTCACTTCTTCATCTTCATGATGTTTGCCCATATTCTGTCCCTCCTGAAGCATGTTTCTAAATGATTCGTTTTAAAGAACGGTTTTATGGGCATATTTTTTAATCGAATGCTAAAAACCTGGAGCTGACAAAAGGCTCCAGGTTTTTTGGTTATTCAGTGATTTCAGAAACAAGGATGCTGCAGACCCTCTGGAACTGTCCCTCTTCGGCACAGCCCTTCCCCCGCTCAAGCTCATCAAGCATACTTTTAGCTTTAGAAAGATACGTTATTCCATCTTTCATTTTCTCTTTATAGGCTTGAGTCGTTCGGTCAATTTCAGCAGAAAAGGCCTCATCCGTTCCTGGTGCAATGCACAAATCATACATATCGACAATTTCATCCGACTCTTTTTCCGGTTCATATTCATGCGGGGCCGTACTGTCAAAAATCGCAAGGCCAAGCTCCCGCAAAATGACCATATCAAGACTGTTCGGATCAAAACCGCAGTGATAAATTTCCACATCGAACCCTTTGTCTGCTCCTGCAGCGGCAATTTTTTTCAGCATTGTTGATTTACCTGACCCTGCTCTGCCTTTAATAAAATAGCGTTTTTTAATGTCTGCTGTAAGATTTGGGATAAAATCTGCAGCTCCATCCGGGGTGGCTGCTCCCAAAAATCGATGTTTGACCACAGCGGTTTTACCAGCAGTCTGTTCTCCGTAAAAAGTTTGTATCAAACGCTGTGCCAATTGATCTGCTTCTGAAAAGTCCATTTGTGAAATGTAAATATCCTCTATATCATCATGAGCTTTTAGCGAGGCAGAAAAAGCGGCATAAGCCTTTTCATATTCAGCAGCCACTCTTGCTGTAAGGACCCCTTTGCGATCTGCAGGCAGCAATTGGTTGTTTTCAGTCTCCATAACAATCACCTGGATGGCATCTGCAGAAACAAATTTTCTGATTTCTGACACGTCGCAATCTAAAAGAGCAATACCCTTATCTGTCAAAAGCAGCCCTTCCAGCCAATCCGGATGAAATGGACAGTGGAGGATATCAAGTGATTCCCCGTTCGCTCTCAGAGTTTCGCTGACAGACTGAATACATAAAGACCTGGCTCCTCTTGACCCGCCTTCTAATAAGAACACCTGGTTTATGCCCTCCAGTACGGATTCGTACAGACTGTAGTAGCCCTTCGCTGTATTGCCGCAGGGGAAGTAATGATGCGGTTTTCTGCTCATCCAATCATCCTCTCACCTTTTCTGTTAACATATGTAACAGATTGGGATGGGTGAACGCCTAAAAACAAAAGTGGAAGCGCCTGCGCTTAACGAAAACTAACTTAAAGGTAATTCTACAATAAAGGCAGTTCCTTCATTTTCCTTACTATTCACATGAATCAGTCCGCCATGCAGTTCAACAATAGCAGCAACAATTGATAGTCCTAGTCCTGTTCCCTCAACTGAACGCGTCCGGGCGGTATCTGCTCGATAAAAACGATCAAAAATTTTTTCTTTCTCTTCATCATTCAATCCGATCCCCGTATCTTCAAAAGTGACCAAAACAGATTTTTCTTTCTCTTCAATCGATATCTCAATACTGCCATGGGTTTTATTGTATTTGACGGCATTGGTTAACAGATTATCCCAAACCGTATAAAGTAAAGAAGGGTCCCCGACAATTTCAACATTTGGCAATGTAAAACCGAGGCTAATCCCTTTTTCACCCATTAGCCACTTATAGCTTCTCACCAGTTCCTTCATTTGCTCGCCAACATTAAAGGATTTTCTTTTCATGATATCCTGATCGCGATCTAACGAAGCAAGAAGTAATAATTGTTTCGTAAGTGTAGAGAGCCTTTTAATTTCCCCATTGATGATAGAAATGTAATTGCTTTTTTCTTTTGGACTTATTGATTCACTTTCCAATAGGTTTGTATACCCTTTTATATTGGATAGAGGTGACTGTATATCATGAGAAATATTCGAAATGAACTCTTTCCTCATATCATCCATTTGTTCCAGTTTACTTGCCATTTGCAAAAAACTTCGTGAAAGCTCTCCTAACTCATCATCACGAGTAATATCAATGTCAACATTAAAATTCCCATCAGCCAGTGACTTTGTGGCTGTTGTAAGTTTTGAGATTGGATTCACTAAATATTTTGCAGTAAAAAGAACCATAACGATACTCATAACAATCATCAATGCAAGCAGCCACGCAAATAAAATGTGCATTTCGTTAAAAAGGAGCTTAATATCCGGTCTAAGGAAAAGAGCATACTTTTCCTTATTATGTGTTAACGGTACACCAATCGTATTCTTCAATTCGTTTGCAAAAAAACCTGTGACGAATGTTCCCTGTGGAAAATTTAGAATACCGTGAAAAATATCACCGTTTAACACTTGTTCTTTAGCGGAATTAGACAGAGTATTTTCCCTAAATGGTGCACCGAAATAAGATTCCTTTCCAGAAATGTCAACCAAGAAAATTTGATACCCGGTCGAAGAGATATTATTCAAATAATCCTTAAGATTTATATCAGGATGGTTCTCGGCAAATTCAGCAATATTTAACGCGATTTTTGTGTTTTTTTGATCATTGTAAGGTTTTAATTTTTGCTGATAATACGTATTGGAGATTAAAAAAGCAACTATCCCGCTAAAAATCATAATGCCAATAGTAATGACAACAAACTTCACATAGAGAGATTTCATCTGCGATTTGCCTCCAGCGAATATCCAACTCCACGCACTGTCTTAATTTGAACATCATCCGTCAATTTAGAAAAACGTTCTCTTAACCTTTTTACATGAACATCAACAGTTCGTTCATCCCCTTCATAATCCAACCCCCAAATATGTTCTATTAGTTGATGACGAGAAAATACTTGCATGGGATTTAAAGCCAGAAAATACAGCAGTTCGAATTCCTTTAAGGGTAAAAGAATTGTTCGATTCCCAATTTGAACCTCATAGTTTTTTTTATTTATCGCTGTATTACCTAAGTAAATTATAGATTCTTCTGAGTGTTTGTCGTATCGTCGCAATAAAGCTTCTATTCTAAAGTGTAATTCTTTTGGCTCAAATGGCTTGACCAGATAATCATCCGTCCCGGATCTAAATCCTTCTTCTTTATCCTCAATTTGATTCTTTGCTGTTAAGAGGATTACTGGTATATCATATTCCCTTCGAATCTCCCTTGTTAATGCATACCCATCCATAAAAGGCATCATCACATCCACTACTGCTAAATCACATGCTTCTCTATTAAGAACTCCTAATGCTTCAGTACCGTCTTTTGCCTGAAATACTTTATATCCAGCTTCGGTTAAGTGAATATTTACTAGCTGTAAAATATTGATATCGTCATCTGCAATCAGAATAGTTGTCATTCTCTATTCTCCTATTTTATTTTGATTAAATATTATTGCTTCATTTAAAAGGACATTTAGTAAATAATAACAAATAAACAGCCCAGCAGAAATATGCAGGCTGTTCCTTTGCATTTTACTTGCATTAAAGATTCTCTAGCTTTCAGAATGTTAATTTCCGCTCTGCAAAACCATTCCATCACTCATTTTGATGACATGGTCAACATATGAAAGCAATTCTTCGTCATGGGTAACCATCAATACAGTAATGTTTAATGATTTAGTTAAATCTTGAATTAACGACATAATGTCTTGAGATCTTTTTGAATCTAAACTTGCAGTCGGTTCATCTGCAAAGAGAATATTAGGTTTATGGATCATCGCACGAGCGATTGCCACTCGTTGTTTTTCCCCGCCCGATAATGAAGATGGATAAGCCTTTTTCCGATGATCCATTTCAACTAGTTTTAGGATTTTATTAACTTCTCTTTTTTGTTCATATTTCTTTAATTTAGATTCAGAGACCTCAAGCATCAGCATTAGCTGTTCTTCAACTGTAAGAAAAGGAACAAGATGTGCAAACTGAAAGACAAAACCAAATTTGCTTGCCCGTATTTTTCGAACCTGTTCAGAACTCATAGAAGTCATATTCTTACCATCAAATACAACGTGCCCATTTGATGGAGGCTGCAGTCCTGCAGCGATTGTAAGGAGAGTACTTTTACCAGAGCCTGAGGCACCCACTAATGCTGTTACCTCTCCTTCTTTAAGAGAAAGGTTAATTCCTTTTAGGATTTCTTCCTCTATCTCACCAGTAGTAAATGTTTTTCTTACTTCATCAAGTGTAAAGATTGTCATATTAAGCCTCTCCTTGCTGTATTGCCTGCAATGGTTCGATCTTTTTGATTTGAATACCTGATAGTGTAGCTCCAATAAATCCTATCATCAGGAAAATGACAGATAATTGTGCTGTTGTTTCAAAAGTTAAATGGAATGGCATTCCTTCAGGCGCAGCCATACTGAAAACTTGACTAAGAGTTATAGACATAATAAGTGCAATTGATGTAATAAAAAACATTTGTGTCCACATCATTTTAAATAGTCTGCTTGTTTTTATACCAATTGCTTTTAAAATACCGTATAAACCGATTTTCTGAACGTTCATCATGTAGAAAAAGATAGCAAACAGCATTCCGCTAATGACAACTAAAAACCAGACAATCATATTTAAAGACATCTGTTCTGCATTATAACTTGGAATTGTCTGGAGGAAATCTTTGTTTGAAAATGATTGTAAACCAGTGAATTCTTGTGAAGAATCTCCTCCCGGTATGAAAATCAATTGCATCTCCGTCATTCGATACATTTCTTGATAATTCTTCATCTGTATATATGCAACAGGGGTATGACTATATTTCTTTTGATCAACAAAACCCTTTACGATAAATTCACCGCTAAATTGATTATTAGTCAAGGTATCTCCAACCTTTATACCTTTATTCTTCAATGAGCTATCTACTATAATTTCCCCATCTTTAACATCTTCAAATAACTTTGAATCAGTGGATGCAACAAAGGCGACACTTTGTTGTTTATCATCTTTGTCATTTAGAAAACCCATTTGAATAGAAAAGGCCACAGCATCTTTTTGTTTGTTTAGTATTTCTTTTTGTATATCACTGTCTATTCTAGATAGGTTATAAGTTTCCTCAGCGTCTTTATTCATATAAAATTGCCCTTTTGGTAAATCTTTAATGAGGGCAGCATTGTCTTGCGATAGTCCATTTGCCAAACCAGATATGATAAATGTTAATAAACTTACGAGAAAAACAATTGAACCTAAAATCAAAAATCTCACTTTATTTTTCTTGATTTCTTTCCATGCAATATTCATCTTTCATTTCCTCCCATCTCTTCTTGACATCCATAGTTTATTATTCGAATATGAACGGAAGATGAACAGTAAATTACATTTGAAATGAATATTAATGAATAATGAAAAGAAAAAACCTGCATGGCTGCAGGTTTTAACAAAGTGTATCTATTCCGTTTTTTCTAATGCTTCTGCCAGCTGAAAAAGGAAGCTGTAGAGCTTTTCAAACATTTCTTCGAGTGCATCCTCTTCGCTGAAGTCCGCGAGCAAGGCGCTGTCAAAATTGACATCCCACATTCCGTCCTTATCATTGAAAAGAACCTCAAATTTCTCAGAATCACCACCGGCTTTTTGCAGGAAGTATTCTTTTAGCGCTGTTCCTTTTGCCTTTTTATATTTTAAACCAAGCAGGAACTTATAGGTTGAAAACACGTCATCATGCTCAAATGAAATGTTTTCTGCCCCGACATAGTCAAACCAGTCAGATTCAATATAGATGAATTCCGATTTGTTTATTTTCACATATGTTGCTTTTTCCTTAAGGAAGGATTCCGGATTCTCAGCAGAGATCAGCTCTTCTGTTTCCTTGTTTACGCGCTCAAGATACGCTTTTGCAAAACGTGGAAAATCGGGTTCCTCAACTTTTACGTTCTCTGGCAGAAAACCGTTCTTCTCTGCATACATTTTTTCTGTGGTATAGATTCCAATCGCATCCGTTTTTTCCTCGATCAGATGCTGGATATACGTTTTCATTTTATTTTGCAGCATAGTTCATATCCTCCATTACTTCCAATTCACTTCTTATCATAACCCAACAGCAGACAAGATGAAACAAAGAGAGAATCCTACCCGCGGATTCTCTCTTATGTGTAATTATCCTGAAGCGCTTTTCCGAGCAGTTTCTGGCATCTGTCAAGCTCGGTTTTCAGCTGCTTTTTATATAGCTTTGCTTTTTCGTAATCCTCGAATTGATAATATACGACCTCCTGAAGCTTCATCCCCTCTTTTTTCCGCTTGACCTGTTTTAAAATGCCGTCTTCGATCAGTTCGTGCAGGGACTTGTAAACCTCTGAATGATTTGGCCTGTATCCGTAAATTCTGAACTCATCGCGCAGAACATCAAGAAGCTTCAGGCCGTAGAGTCTGTCCTGCTCTGTCATACGAATCATATAAAGCTTTAAAAAGGCTCTTTGCTTCAGCAAAAAACCGCTGGCACTTCTCTTCTCGCCCATTGAAGACATCTCCTTTTACAGTTTTACATGTTCTAACTATTCAATGTTTTATAAGAAATTCCTGCATCTTAAGGGAAAATAAGCCTTTTGACCCTTTTGAAACCTGGGCGAGGTTAAAATTATAGGGATATTGGAATTTTGGTACGTGTTTTTATTTATCATTGATTATTTGGAACATAGTTTTAGAAGAATGATAAAGTCGGTTTTCTTTTACTTATGGTCGTTTTTATCCTAGTAATTTCTGAAGTAAAATAACTGTTGATTATTTAGAACATGGTTCAATTAATAAACGCTTACAAAAGAAAAGGACCTGATTGAATCATCAAGTCCTTGGTGTCTATTCGTTTTTTTCAATAAAGTATGGATTAAATCCGAGATTTTTTCTCATTTCATCGGTAATTTGCAGATCCTCTGCAGCAGCTGCTGATGCATTTTCATTTTCTGCCTGAATGCTTCCATCGTAATGCATAGGTTTTTGTTCCATAAGAATGACCACTCCTGCCCTTTTTGTGTAAATTATACCATGTTAACCCAAAAATATCCTTATTAATAAGTAAATATTCCTGAAAATGAACAAGGTATTCAAATTACTGTTAGAGTGCCCTCAGTTCGTTGTATCAATCAAAAAAAGACAGGGAAAAATTCTCCTGTCTCCTGCTTCTTATTCCAATGTGTGATCTTTGAACCTTGCCTGATCCTCTTTGCTCCTAGTCCCTTTCTCTACATGCTGCGTTTCTTCTCCCATTCCCTTTAAAAAGGTAATGAGCAGGGTCACTGCCCGGTTCACTTCAGGATCTTTGAGAGATTTCGCGAGATCGAAATAGCCTGTTTTTTCGTTCGTTTCTTTGTTTTCAGCCACTCTTGCAATTCCGGAGTTCACCTTCATTAAAAATGGTTCAAGCTGTTTGACGTTTATCATGCCGAGAACGCCGGTCATCAGAAGCAGATTTTTTATAGTATTTGCTGTTTCTTTGTTGTCAGCGGTTTTTACAAGAATGTCCAATACTTTGTCACCTTGCCCAAAAAGGCCATTCATAAGCGAGAGTATGCCTTTATCCTGCATATGATGAAGGATTTCAAGTGTGTCCTTAATCACTTCTTTATGAGTGATCAGGGCATCTTCGATTTCTCTTAAATCCCTGCTTCTTTTTTCTTCGTCCGATAATTCCTGCCGGACAATGGTTTTAGTTGCTTTTGCCACCGTTTTTCCCCTCCTTTTGAACGAGATCTCCCGGAAATACGTAATCTTTCCGCCCCCACTTTCGTTCAACTTCAACGCCTCTCTGAGGATTTGGATGACCGAAGCGGAAGTTGGTCCGCGGCAGAGGATTCACTCCTTCTGTCTCAAGAACTTCCAGTTTAGCCTTTACCTCTTTGTAGGCAGGTGTGTCTGTATCTTTGTCCGCATAGCTGCTTGTGATCAGATTGATCGCCGACTCACCTGAGTCATTCATAGGCAAATAAACTTCTTTCCCCTTCACCCTGTCTGTAACAACGCACTGCACTTTCACCTTGCCATATGGCGAAATGAGCCTTACTAGAGAGCCGTCTTTGATTCCGCGCTCCGAAGCGAGTTCTGGTGAAACTTCAAGGAAGGTCCGAGGTGTTTTGGATGTGATTCCTTTGGATTTGTATGTCATATTCCCTTCATGGAAATGTTCCAGCAGACGGCCGTTATTGACATGGATGTCATATTCATCGTCAAATTCAACCGGTCTTGTCCATTCCACCGGATGGAGGCGCGCCTTTCCGTCGGGAAAAGGAAACTCATCCAAAAAGAGGACGGGTGTATCTGTACCGTCGGGCTTTACCGGCCAGACGAGACTGCTGTAGCCTTCAAGACGTTCGTATGTGACCCCTGCAAAAAGAGGAGCAAGCTGGGCTGCTTCAGCCATGATGTCTGAAGGGTGATCATAGGTCCACCCTGCGCCAAGCTGATTGGCCACATCCATAATGATTTTCCAGTCAGGTTTGGAATCTCCGAGAGGTTCCAGCACTTCGTAGAGTCTTTGAACTCTCCGTTCTGTGTTTGTGAAGGTCCCTTCTTTTTCAAGACTTGGACTTGCCGGCAGGACAACATCTGCATATTCGGCCGTTTTTGAAAGAAATAAATCCTGCACAACAAAAAAGTCGAGCTTTTCATAAGCGGCATGAACATAGTTCATATTGGAGTCCACTATACCCATTTCTTCCCCTTTTAAATACATCGCTTTCACACTGCCGTCATGTATGCCGGCAACCATCTCATGATTGTTGAGGCCAGGCTCGGCCGGAAGCTCCACTCCCCAGGCTCTCTCGTACTTTTCTCTGACAGAACCGTCCGTTATTTTTTCGTAGGACGGAAGCCGGTCAGGCATGCTTCCGAAGTCGCTTGCTCCCTGAACGTTATTATGGCCTCTCAGCGGATATGCTCCTGTATGCGGTCTGCCGTAATTCCCTGTTACAAGAAGCAGATTGGAAATAGCCGTGCTTGTATCACTTCCTCCTGAGTGCTGCGTCACGCCCATGGCCCACAGGACTACCGTGCTTTCCGCTTCATAAATCATCTTTGCGATTTGAATCATCTGCTCTTTCGGAATTCCTGAAAGCTTTTCTGCTTCATCAAGTGTGAATTTCTTGATGCTTGAGAGATAGTTTTCAAATCCGTTGACTCTATTACTCAGAAACTGGTGGTCTTCCCATCCCTGTTCAATGATGTAATTTGTTACAGCTGACAGCCAGACTAGATCCGTTCCGGAAGCAGGCTGGATAAACAGATCAGACCGCTCTGCCATTTCATGCTTTCTGAGATCCGCGACGATCAGCTTTTGGCTGTTCAGCTTGTTGGCACGCTTTACCCTCGTTGATAACACGGGATGAGATTCAGACGTGTTTGAGCCGATGATCAGGACCAGTTCTGCCGCTTCAATGTCTTTGATTGTCCCAGAGTCGCCTCCGTACCCGACTGTGCGGAAAAGGCCCATTGTTGCCGGAGTCTGACAGTACCTGGAACAGTTATCAATGTTATTCGTCCCGATGACTGCTCTTGCAAGCTTTTGCATCAAATATGATTCTTCATTCGTGCATTTGGAGGAGCTGATGAAGCTCAGGGAATCCGGCCCGTGCTCGTTTTTAATTTGAGTGAACTTTTGTGCAATCAGGGTAAGAGCTTCCTCCCATTCAGCTTCTCTGAAGTGGTTTCCTTCACGGATCAGGGGCTTTGTCAGCCGTTCTTCACTGTTTACAAAATCCCAGCCGAATTTTCCTTTGATGCACGTGGAGATTCCGTTTGCGGGAGCATCCGGATGAGGTTCCACTTTTAGGATCTTCCTGTCTTTTGTCCAAATGTCAAAGCTGCATCCGACTCCGCAATAGGTGCAAACCGTTTTGGTTTTTTTGATTTTTTCATCTCTCATGGCAGATTCCATGTCTGAAATGGCGAGGATCGAGCCGTAGCCTGTTTCCACATTTTTCGTCAGTTCAATCATGGGACGGAGAGTCTGTTTGCTGATTCCAGTCAGATATCCGGCTTCCCCGATCATGCCTTTTTCCATCATGGCATTGCACGGACACACGGTTGAGCAATGGCCGCATGAGACGCATGAAGATTCATTAATAGGCACATCACTGTCCCAAATGACGCGGGGCTTCTCGCGCTCCCAGTCAATGGAAAGCGTTTCTGTTACCTGAACGTTCTGGCACGCTTCAACACATCTTCCGCACAGTATGCATTGATCAGGATCATATCTGTAAAACGGGTTGGACGTATCTTCTTTGTATGGTTTCTTAGAAAAAGGAATGCTCTGATGATTAATTTTCATCGCTTTTACCGTATTATGTATGTCGCATCCGCCATTGTTGTAGTCGCAAACCGTGCAGTACAATTCATGATTGTGCAGGATTCTGTCCATCGCGATGAGCTGTGCCTCTTTCACCTCAGGAGATTCTGTGTCCAGTACATCTCCGGGATGTACCTCAGTGGAACAGGCTCTTTTAAATTCACCGTTCACCTTAATAAGGCATGTATCACACGTCTCGATCGGCCCCAGACTCTCGTGGTAGCAAACGGCTGGAACGTCTGTCCCGTGACTTTTTAACAGCTTGAGAGCTGTTTGATTTTCATCAGCATAAACCGCCCGTTCATTTACTCGGATAAACTGTTTTTCAGGCAAAAGAACCTCTCCTTTCAAAGAAACATCTCCCTGTAATTCTTTCTCCATCGATTGAATTCCTTTTCGGTAAATTTTGAAAGCGTTTACTTAACAAAGGTAAACAAAACCGGGGCATGTTCCCGGGTTTATCCGCCGCTCACAGGCGGTATAAAGGCCACCGTATCTCCGTCTTTCAGCACGGTGCTTTCATCTGCAAATTCTTCATTCACTGCGATCATCGCCGTATGAATGCCCTTAAGCTTGTAGGTTTCAGAGATAGACTCTTTCATTTCACCTGCCGTCATGCCGGCAGCCTGAATCTGAACGGTGCTTTTTCCGGCCTGGTCCCCAAGATGGGCGAAAAGAAGAATAGTAATCATGCGAGCTCTCCTTTCCCGGGTTTGCCTTCCGGATAGGATTCCGTTTGCAGCTGGTTCCCGATCCATTCCGTGCCGTCATCCCAATGCTCTTTTTTCCAAATAGGGACAATTTCTTTAATCCGTTCAATCGCGTATTCATTGGCTTCATAGGCGGCCTTTCGGTGAGGCGATGAAACGGCAATGACGACAGCTGCTTCGGAAATTTCAAGCCTGCCTGTTCTGTGGGTAATGGCAGCTGCCGTTCCCGGCCACTTTTCACTTATTTCTTTTCCGATTTGCATGAGCATTTTTTCCGCCATCGGCTTATATGCCTGGTATTCAAGATACAACGTTCTCTTTCCATTTGTCATTTCGCGAACCGTCCCGATAAAAATGGTGATTGCACCGGCATTTCGGTTTGCTACTTTGTTTGCTGTTTCTTCTGCTGATATCAGCTTTTCTGTCAGTTCAAATAGACTCTGATTCATATTGTTTTTTCACAACCTTCACTAAAAAATCCAAGTAGAGGTGTTCCTCATCATGAAAACTGAAAACAGGCACGCTGGTTTGAACCATTTCCTTCTTATCTGCAATAACGCAAACGATTCCATTCAGTTCAAGAAGACTTAGGTCTCGTTCGGTCCGTATGCAGACGGCTTTAGGATACGGTGCATGTTTATAGCCTTCAATTAAAATTAGATCCAAATCAAGCAGGCTGTAAATGTTCAGCAGTTCTTCAAGCGTCCATGATCCAGAACCTAGCGACAGCTGAAGAACGCCGCCTCCCTCAACTCCTGCAAGCTTTGAGCCTGCCTCTAAATGCTTTCCGCTGTCCTTTTCCATCAACGCCTTATCTGGCGCTCCGCCGTGGCCGTGATGCTTGATGGTGCCGGTTTTAAGAGATTCACGCTGCGCTCTCTTAATCAGCTTTTCCATCACAGCCGTCTTTCCCGAATTCTGAAAACCTGCTATCTGAAGGATGGCGCGGTGTTTTCCCACTGGCGTTCACTTCCTTTTTGATCGTCAAGTAAAAGAATGTCCGCCTTCATTCCTGCTTTGTACCCTCTCGTTCCGCCCGGAAGGACAATCAGGGCATTTGCATCTGCCAGCGAAGATACGGCGCTTGACTTGTCGAATCCTGATGGCACCGCTTTTATCACTCCGTCTTCATAGACGATGGTTCCGCGGACAAACCTTGTAAAGGGATTTGCCTTCTCAAAATCAGAGCCCAAAACGGCCTTTTCTTTTCTGATGTGGGGTCGGCTGCTGAAGCAGCAGAACCTGATCACAGGCCTTACAAACATTTCAAAACCGACGAAACAGGCTGAAGGATTTCCCGAAAGACCAAAGAGGAGCTTCCCGCGATGTTCAGCCACCGTCGTTACGCTTCCTGGTCTCATGGCGATTTTATTAAAGAGGACAGATGCGCCGATTCTTTTATATATATCAGGCAAATAATCATAGTCACCGACAGAAACTCCGCCTGTCGTCAGCAGCACATCTACTTTTGCGAGCGCGTGCTGAACGGCCTCTGTGCACTGATTAAGGTCATCGCTGAATTTGCCGAGGTAAAGAGGTACTCCTCCTGCCCGTTCAATTTGGGAGAGGAGCATATATGTATTGCTGTTGCGGATTTTCCCGTCCTCGAGGGGTTCATCAGGGTTCAGAAGCTCACTCCCTGTTGCAAGAACGCCTATAACCGGTTTTTTAGCAGCAGGAACCTCTGCATACCCGAACGCTGCCAGAAGGGCTGATAATCCAGGTGTAATAAAAGAGCCTTTTTCAGCTAGTACTGTACCGCTCCTGGTGTCTTCTCCCCGGAAGGAAATATTTTCGCCTGGTTTCATCTCTCTCTTTAATTCCACTTTTGACCCGGCAAGCGGTTTTGTCAGCTCAAGCATAACAACGGCATCAGCCCCTTCAGGGAGCTTTGCGCCAGTCATAATTCTTACTGCCTGCATGTATCCGATACTTCCTTCAAAGACAGATCCGGCACCGATTTCTCCGACAACTTGAAAGACTGCTCTCTTTTCTCCTGAGAGTCCTGCCGTATCAACAGATCTGACAGCATATCCATCATAGGGGGAACGGTCAAACGGCGGAACATCATGATCTGCAACGAGATCTTGTGCAAGAAATCGGCCATAAGACTCCTCAAGAGGAATATGCTCCGCGCTGCCGCAAACGGCATGTCCCATCACTAGATTTACAGCTTCCGAGACTGGGATCGGGGTTCTTATTTCAATCATGGCTACCCTCCTATATGGGACATTTCAACCTTTTGTCTGGCTTCTTTCGTATTCATCCGTTCATCTGAGTAACGGTCATGGCGGAGATTCCAAACGTTCGCAATCTCTGCTTTTAGCATTGCGTCATCCATATTAGAACGAAGCAATGATCTTAAGTCATGCCCTCTTGAAGCAAAGAGGCATGTGTAAAGAGTTCCCTCAGCTGAAATCCTGGCCCTCGAGCATGATGAACAAAAGGAATCCGTTACAGATGAAATGACGCCGATCTCACCGGAACCGTCCATGTATTCGTACCTTGAGGCAACCTCGCCCGGATATGCCGGCGGTACAGCCTTTAGAGGGAATTTTGCATCAATGATCTTGATTATTTCCTGCTTTGATGTCACGTGGGAGAGCTCCCACCCGTTTGCATTGCCGACATCCATATATTCGATGAACCTCAGCGTGTGTCCTTTTTCTTTAAAAAAAGAGGCCATGGGCAGAATCTCCGTCTCATTTACACCTTTTTGGACAACCATGTTTATTTTCACCGAAAGTCCGGTTTCTGCCGCAGCCTCAATTCCTCTTAGCACCTGGGCTGCTTCGCCTCTCTTGCCGTTCATGGAAAAAAAGAGCTCAGGATCCAGCGCGTCAAGACTCACGGTTACTCTCTTTAACCCGGCTTCAGCAAGCTCAGAGGCAAACGTTTTCAACAAAGATCCGTTTGTGGTCAGTCCGATGTCCTCTATTCCGTCGACATTTCTGAGCATGGCAATCAAGACCGGAAGTTCTCTCCTGAGCAGAGGCTCGCCTCCCGTAAGGCGGATTTTCTTCGTACCGAGAGAAGCAAAGATCTCAGCCAGTCTATGAATCTCTTCAAATGAGAGAATGCGGTCGGATGACAAAAAAGGATAATCACTTCCGAAAAGATGCTCCGGCATACAGTAGCTACAGCGGAAATTACATCTGTCTGTAACAGAAATGCGCAAATCTCTTAACGGCCTGTCCAATGAATCCAGGATCATCTCTTTTCCTCCTTTCTATGAAATCTTGATTCTATTGGAATGCGTATATATATTTAATGAACTGTTCCGGATAAACCCTACCGCTGTGATGCCAAGTTCCTCTGCCAGATTCAGTGCAAGCGTTGTCGGTGCTGATTTTGAAAGCACAATTTCACAGCCTATTTTTGCGGTTTTGAGAAGAATTTCAGAGGATATTCTTCCGCTGAAAACAAGAATTTTCCCTCTCGTGCTGATTGCGTTTTTTAAACAATAGCCGTAAAGCTTATCAAGGGCATTGTGCCTGCCGATATCCATTCTGCTTACGATTATGCCGTTTTCGTCGCAAAGCGCTGCATTATGAACGCCTCCTGTACTTTGAAATATGTCCGCAGTGCGCTGCAGTTCATTCATCAGGGAAAAGCACGCATCCGCATGAATCGCTGTAGTCTGTTTGAGAGGTTTTACGACTCTGGCATCGTTTACAAAAACAAAGCCCGGCCTGCTCATGCCGCAGCACGATGTAAGATAGCGTTTGTTCTGCATATGGATGAAGCTGTTCTCTTTTGAAAGGGTGACATGGGCAAATCCCTCTTTTTCCTGAATCCATATTTCCTTGATGTCTTCAAGCTTTGAAATAAAGCCTTCAGATGCCAAATAGCCAATCACCATATCTTCGAGATATTCTGGAGAGCTGACCATTGTGACAGCCTCTTCCCCGTTCAGTTTAACAGTGAGGGGATATTCCGTCACAATCTCATCTTCTACCTGAGCCGCATTGCCGCGGGCCAGTTTTATGATGCTTCTGGTTTCCGTTACTGGCTTCATGCTTGTCCCCCCATTCCCTGCCATACTTTGTCCTAATGATAATCCAACAGCCTGTAATTGAAAAGCAGAAAGGGGTCTCCTTTTTAGGAAACCCCTGAAAAATCAACCTTTAAACGGCTTCATATTTTTCCCGTAAAAGATTTCATCCATTTCAATTTTCAGTCTGTCCGTTATTTCGTTCCGTTCGTTTTTCGTCAGCTTGTCCTTCGTATAGCCGAACAAATAGTTGTTCAGGTCAAACTCCTTCAGTTTGCATTTCGTATGAAAAATATTCTGGGGATACACGTTCACGTCGATCATGTCGTACGCCTCTTTTACCGATTGGGGTATGTAGTTCTGAATGGAATTAATGTCATGGTCGATAAACAGCTTTTCTCCATTGATGTCGCGCGTGAACCCTCTGACCCGGTAATCCATTGTCATAATATCCGTATCAAACGAATGAATCAGGTAGTTCAGGGCTTTAAGCGGGGAAATTTCCCCGCATGTAGATACGTCAATGTCTGCTCTGAAGGTACTGATGCCTTCATTCGGATGATATTCAGGATACGTATGAACCGTTATGTGGCTTTTATCAAGCTGCATCACCACAGAATCAGGCAGCGGTCCCGGAGATTCGGCATAGGACTCTTCAGGCACTTCGACGACAGGTCCTTCAGATACAAGAATGGTCACACTTGCTCCCTGAGGCACATAATTCTGCTGGGCAATATTCAGTACATGAGCGCCGATAATATCTGTCACATTCTTTAGAATCTTCGTCAGCCGTTCTGCATTATACTGCTCGTCTATATAGTTTATGTAGGCTTCCCGTTCTTCTTTTGTTTTCGTATAGCAAATGTCATACATATTAAAGCTAAGCGATTTTGTCAGATTGTTGAATTCGTGGAGCTGTACTCTCTGCTCAGACATAGGTTTATTCCCCTTTCTTCGCTGAATCTCTGGTGTACATACGTTTTTATATTACCCACTTTGCCATTCAGCAAACAAACTCTTTTTTCTTTCATTTTTTAAAAGCGTGATAATCGCCAAGGCTTCCTGGTGCGGATTTTCATATGAATAGTAATAGAAACACTAGATTGGAGATGGTGATGACGTGTCTAACCAAAGAAAAAGACAAAGAAGACCGCGCTGTATTTTTCCTGAATACAGATGGTGCGGCCCTGGGTGCAGCGGACCGGGCATGCCGATCAACGATGTGGATGCATGCTGTCAGAAGCATGACCTGTGCCTCGACAGCGGGCGTTCATCCTGTGATTGTGATCTTGCTTTTGTTGAATGTCTCCGCCCAAAAATGAACCGGGAAACGGAAAAAGGCCGCAACGCTGCATTTATGTATAAAATCATGAAGCTGAAAATGATGTTTACGTGCGGAGGATAAATTCCGGACTCAACAACCGGGGATTTTTTCATAGAATACAGTAATTGTGTCCGGAATGAGGTGATGGCATGAATGAAGAAAAAAAGAGCCTTGATGTTTTCGGCGCCTGGCTGATTGTGGCCGGAACCATGGTGAATGCTTCAGGTGAAACCCTTGCGCTTACCGGTGCTGAGCAGGCTGCATTTAAAGCAACGGGAGCAGGAAACGCCATTGAAGCATCCGGCAACGCTCTTCAGGCAGCTGTCAGATCCGGTGATCCAGCCAATCGTATAGGTGCTCTTGGTGCATGGGTGCAGGCTGCAGGAAATTCCGCCAATGCCGCAGCGAGAATCCCCCTCCTGTCAGGTGACCTGCAGGAAGGGTATCAGCTTGATGTCATCGGAAATGCTGTTCAGTCAATCGGTGCCGCGACAGAAGCGATTGCCGCGTCGTCCGCCCGGGACCGCCTCTTTAGAGAACAGCTGACCGCAGGATATTTGCTGATAGCGGGAGGCGCGGTCATTGACGCCATAAGCGGCGTGTATTTTTTAAAAGAATTATCACAAAGAGGCCGGGCACTCGGCTGGTTCGGGGGATATCTGCAGGCAACGGGAGCTCTCCTTGCTGCCGATGCCCTGACAAATGAACCATAATGGAAACCGCTCTCTGGCATTCCATTATACATACTTCAATAAAAAGACTGTTTAGGAAATATCATCCAGGGTAAAAAGAGAGTACAAACAACAAATTGAGGAGGAACTCCAATGAACTGGAAGAAAAAAGGACTAGCTGCAGGAATGACTCTCGCCATCATGCTAAGCGGACTTGCCGCATGCAGCGAGAGCGAACAGGATGAAATGGATAATGAAATGGAAGAAGAAATGAATGAAGAAACCGACAGCGATGTCATCGATGAAGACAAAGAAGAAATGGAAGAAGAGGGGCAATGATGCCCCTCTTCTTTTTATTTGAAAGCTGCCGCGGCGTTCTGGGTGTATGACCGAGATTGCAGCACTTACGTGACTATATTGAACTGAGTTTGTGCTGCTAAACTGACTTTGCAGCACTAAGTCCACATCACTCACCTGAGTAGGTGCTGCTATCCAGAGTTTGCAGCACATATGTGACTCCATTGATCAGAGTTTGTGCTGTTAAACATTTTACAGCACTCCTCCTCTCCGCCGATCCGGCACTCTCACTCCTCCCTGAAAATAGTCACATCCGAATGCCGCTTTTTCATTTGCGCGGCTTTTTTCCGGTTTTCTGCACTTTCAAACAGGATGTCGAAATCATAATCTTCCGGATACAGCTCGCTTGCGGCAATGTGGAGCTGAATGCGTTTGTGGTTTATGGTTTGTTTTTCCCCCTTTACAAAGACGATGTAGTTACCGGCTTTATCAGGGCCGCTGTGAACGATTGCGTAGTCCCCTGTTGCTTTAATCTGTACGTTGTCTCCCTGACTGTAGGTTTCATGAACAGGTTCATCCGTTTTTATACGCTTCGGCCTGTGCTTCAGGACGGACATTTGCTTTTCAAGCTCTTTGCGTTCTAAAAGATCATAGCTTTCCTTTGCATACTTTTTCTCTTCCTTGTATGTGATCTGATGGGCTTTTTCAATCAGCTCAGGATGCATGCCGAGGCGGAGTGCGATGGAAAATGCCTGGCTTTCTCCCCCCTGGCCGATTTTCAAGCGGTAGGTGGGTTTAAGAGTCTCCAGATCAAATTCCATAGATCCATTCATAAATCCATCTGTACTGTCAGCAAATTCTTTTATTTCGCTGTAGTGCGTTGTCGCAAGCAATGTTGCGCCTTTTTGATGAATTTTCTCCAGGATGACCTGCGCAAGGCCCATTCCCTCTCCCGGGTCTGTACCTGAACCAAGCTCATCAAGCAGAACAAGTGTGTATTCGTTTGTCTGCTTTAAAATTGAAATGATATTGGTCATGTGGGAGCTGAATGTGCTCAAGTTCTGTTCTATGCTCTGCCCGTCCCCGATATCAAGCAGAATCTGTCTGCAGATTCCGACTGAACTGCCTTTTTCTGCAGGGATGTGAAAGCCCGACTGAGCCATTAAAACGAGCAGGCCAACGGTTTTAAGAACGACCGTTTTACCGCCCGTGTTCGGACCCGTGATTACGAGAGACTGGAATTCACTCCCTATTTCAATTGTAAGGGGAACAGCACCAGAGCCAAGCAGGGGATGTTTTGCACGAATTAGAGAAATCCCCTTTTCTTCATGAATAGTCGGAGATGCCCCGTCTATTGATCTGCTGTACTTTGCTTTGGCAAACAGAGAGTCATAATGCACCATGACTTCAATGGACTGCAGCAGCTCTTTTTCACTTGCTTCTGCAAGTCCTGTTAAGTAGCTCAGTACTTTTTCTGTTTCAACTTCTTCCTGGGATGCTAAAAAATCGATTTGATCCTGCAGGGCTCCTGCCTCTTCAGGTTCAAGGTAAATGGTTGATCCTGATGCAGATGTATCCAGAATCGCCCCCTTTATTTTTCCTTTGTATTCCCTTTTTACCGAAAGACACAGCCTCCCTCCGCGTTCACTGATCGTGCTGTCCTGCAAGTAGGTTTTGTATTTTGGCGATTTCACCATGCTGTTCAGTTTTTCTTTCAGTCTGTCAAGTGCGATTGATAGCTGCTTTCTTATTTTTAAAAGGTCTTTACTAGCAAGATCATCCACCATACCGTTTCGGATGCAGCGGGTAATCTCAGCAGCCAAATCCGGGAGTTCCTCAATTCCGTATACATAAGAAGCCACTCTAGGTGCGAGCGTTTCTTTATCTTTCATAAATCTTTTCATTTTCAGACAATCTTCAATAAAAGCAAGAAGCTGCGTCAAATGGTGAGGCCGGAAAGGTGTTCCTTTATGCAGCATGCCTGTGATTCCTTCTATCCCTTCAAGACCTGAAACCGGCACACTTGAGCTCTTTTCCAAAATGGCGCAGGCTTCATCCGTTTCCGCAAGCAGCGCGCGGATTTGCTTTGCATGAAACAGCGGCTGCAGACTCCTGATTCTTTTTCTCCCTGACTCTGTCATCGCAAAAGCAGCGGCTGTTTCCTTAATTGTTTCATAATTTAAAATGTCAAATGTTTGCTGATTCAATGGGTTAACCTCCAAATAGTAAATGAACACAAAAAAGCCGCAATGAACAAACCTGTTCATTGCGGCTGAAATGGTTAATGGAATGCTTTCATTTTCCATACTGCTCTCATCCTTTACTGGAAAAAAGAAAAAACTGTGCAAATAGACACAGCCCCTGAGCAGATCCCTCTCATATGCTATGATTTGTTCTTAACTTATCCTTCTTGCGCATACTTAAAGAAGCACAGCAAATTGTAAAAATTTGCGCGCCGGCGCATGAAAGACCGTATGAAATTACGGATTAGTTAAGAACGGTACCTAACATATAACAAAACCCCTTTTTGAGGATGATGGTATGGAAAATAAGAACAAAAGCTACTTATAATGTATGCCACAGAGCCACTTTTGTCAAACTCACTTACAACGGTACATTTGAAATGTTCCCTTTCTTATTATAAGATGAATGACATCTGCAAAAAAAGACTTCAGGAGGTGCAGAAATGGATTATACAGTGAATCATATGGGAGACAGTACGGTGGTCATTGAGTTTGGAAAAACGATTGATCAAAAAGTGCACGAGCACGTTCAGCAGGTGTTCTCATTCTTTGAAAAAAAATCGCCCGACTGGATGATTGAGTGCATTCCTGCTTTTACTACGGTTGCCATCCTTTATGACCCTGTCAAAGTGTTCAGCCATACGAAAAAAGCACTTCCCCATGAAACGGTAACAGACTACATAAAAGACGCATTAAGAAACATAAGCACGCTCCAGCCCGCTGAAGGAAGAAAGGTAGAAATCCCTGTTTGCTACGGCGGCGAGTTTGGCCCTGATCTGGCATTCGTTGCAGAACATAACAGCCTGACTGAGGATGAAGTCATCAGAATTCACTCAGGAACAGAATATTTAGTCTACATGATCGGCTTCGCACCTGGTTTTCCCTATATCGGAGGAATGTCAGAAAAAATTGCCGCACCGAGAAAAGATACGCCAAGAACGAAGATTCCTGCAGGATCAGTAGGAATTGCAGGAAATCAAACAGGCATTTATCCGATTGAAACGCCGGGAGGATGGCAGCTTATCGGACAGACTCCCCTCCCTCTATTTCAGCCTGAAAGTGAATCTCCGAGTCTACTAAAAGCAGGAGATGTGATCACATTCAAACCTATCACAGCTGACCAATTCAAGGAGGAGAAGAGACCATGACCATCCTTGTTAAAAAGCCGGGTCTTCTTACAACCGTGCAGGACATCGGACGCTATGGCTTTCAGAAATACGGAGTCATTGTAAGCGGATCTATGGATACCCTCTCCCACAGGATCGCTAATCTCCTCGTTGGAAATGATGAACATGAGGCTGTCATTGAAATGACGATGATCGGCGCGCGGTTTGAGTTTCAGGACGATGCACTGATCAGTATATGCGGCGGAGATTTTTCCCCGACCATTGACAGCAGGCCCGTAAAAATGTGGAGACCCGTTTTAATCAGAAAAGGAAGCATTCTCTCTTTTGGACATGTAAAAAAGGGCTGCAGAGCTTATCTTGCTGCTGCAGGCGGTTATCTTACACCAAAAATAATGGGAAGCAAATCAACCTATTTAAGAGCCGGAATCGGCGGTGTTGACGGCAGAGCACTGGAAACCGGGGATGTGATTGAAATCGGCGGAAGGTCACCGTTTGCTGACTTCTGGTTATCACAGCTTCAGAAAAAAGAGCCTTATACAGAACTTCACTGGTCCGTTTCTCCGGAATTTCATCCTTTCGTCAGAGAAGAAGAAAAAGTACATCTGCTGAAAGGAAGACAATACGGCGATTTTTCAGAAGAAAGCAAAAAAGCACTGTTTTCTGAACCGTTCAAAATCACGCCGCAGTCAGACAGGATGGGCTACCGACTGGAAGGTCCGAAACTCATCCTCCACAGAAAAGAAGAAATGATTTCTGAAGCCGTCAGCTTCGGTACCATCCAGGTTCCGTCAGACGGAAATCCGATTATCCTGCTTGCAGACAGGCAAACGACCGGAGGCTATGCGAAAATCGGCCAGGCAGCATCCATTGATCTTCCGTACCTCGCCCAGTTCAAGCCTGGAGATTCTATTCACTTTAAAGAAATTTCTATAGATGAAGCCCAGAAGCAATTGCTCGAAAGAGAAAAAATGCTTCATCATTTTAAAGAAGGACTGCATCTGAAATTACATGCCGGGAGATGAGACTATGCGGAAAGTAGATATTAACTGCGACATGGGAGAAAGCTTTGGTGCATACACCATCGGAAGCGATGAAGACATACTTGAATTTATCACTTCTGCTAACATAGCATGCGGTTTTCATGCAGGTGATCCCTCCACTATGAGAAAGACTGTGCAGCTTGCACTTAAAAAAAACGTGGCAATTGGAGCTCATCCCGGTTTTCAGGACCTTGCGGGTTTTGGAAGAAGAAACATGGATTTAACGCCGCAGGAAATTTATGATCTCGTCGTCTATCAAATCGGATCGCTTGCTGCTTTTACCGCTTCAGAAGGCGGAAGAATGCATCATGTTAAGCCCCACGGGGCACTTTATAACATGGCATCTGTAGACCGCCCTATTTCTGAGGCGATCGCTGAAGCTGTTTACAAAGTAAATCCTGAGCTTATCCTTTACGGACTTTCAGGAAGCGAGCTTGTAAAAGCCGGAGAAAGAATCGGGCTGAAGACGGCAAATGAAGTCTTCGCTGACAGGACCTATCAAGATGACGGCACTCTTACTTCTAGAAAAAATCCACAAGCACTTATAACAAATCATCAATCAGCTGCAGATCAGGTCATCCAAATGGTTCAGGACGGCACTGTGATTTCTGCTGCTGGAAATACCGTATCCCTGAAAGCTGATACAATCTGCATTCACGGTGACGGTACACATGCACTTGAATTTGCACGCTACATAAACGCAAGACTTTCTGAGTCGGGCATCAGGATTCTTTCCACATTAGACGTATTAACATAAGATTCTGGAGGTACAGCGATGAAACAACAATCGAATTTCAGCCTGCTTCTTGGAGCTGCATTCCTGATGGCGACATCTGCCATAGGACCAGGCTTTTTAACTCAGACCACCCATTTTACACAGGCCCTTGCCGCAAGCTTTGGTTTTGTCATTTTAATGTCCATCTTAATTGATATTGGGGCTCAGCTTAACATCTGGAGAATTATTGCGGTATCAGAAAAACCCGCACAGGAAATCGCGAATGCCGTCCTGCCCGGTCTTGGAACGTTTCTTGCCATTTTGATTGTTCTTGGCGGACTTGCTTTTAATATCGGGAATATCGGCGGTGCGGGACTTGGAACAAACGTCATCTTCGGCGTTTCGCCTGAACTCGGCGCCCTGCTCAGCGGAATTGTTGCCATTGGTATTTTTCTGGTTAAAGAAGCGGGGAAAGTGATGGACCGGTTCGCTCAGGCAATGGGCTTTATCATGATTGCCCTCACTGTATATGTGATGTTTTCTGCACAGCCGCCGGTCGGAGAAGCAGCCGTTAAAACGTTTGTGCCTGATGAAATCGATTTTCTAGCCATTGTAACACTTGTCGGCGGAACGGTCGGAGGGTACATTACATTTGCCGGGGGTCACCGCCTTTTGGAAGCAGGAATTAAAGGAAAGGCTGCTCTTCCTCAAGTAACGAAGAGCTCAATCTCTGCCATCGGCATTGCTTCTCTAATGAGAGTTTTCCTTTTCCTTGCGACACTTGGCATCGTTTCTCAGGGACTTCAGCTGGATCCTGCCAATCCGCCTGCCTCTGTCTTTAAGTATGCAGCGGGCAACGCAGGATACAAAATGTTTGGTGTCATCATGTGGGCAGCAGCCGTCACATCTGTTGTCGGCGCAGCTTATACATCCGTTTCCTTCATCCGGACATTCAGCCCAGTGATTGAAAAATACCACAAATGGTTTATTGTCGGTTTTATTGCCATTTCAACTGCCGTATTTGTCAGTATCGGCCAGCCGGTAAAAATCTTGATTTTAGCCGGTTCCCTGAACGGATTAATCCTGCCTCTCGCTCTTGGCGTCATGCTGATTGCGGCTCATAAAGTAAAGCTTGTCGGTGATTACAAACACCCTGTCTGGCTTACTGTTTTTGGAGCAGTGATCGTTGTTGCCATGGCCATAATGGGAGGGTATTCACTCTTCACAGGACTTCCTAAACTGTTCTAAACAAAGAAAAAAGCCCTCACAGGCTTTTTTTCTTTGTTCATTTTCCGAGTTTTTTTTCAAAATAAGCTTTATTGCTCAGCACACTTTTGTCTTCCGGCCTGTATTTTCTGGCTTCTTCATTATGCTGATACGCTTTTTCTGCCTCACCGAGCCTGTCATAGCAGACACACATCTGAAGATGCGGGTACCATGTTGAGTAGGCAGGATAGCTGAAACTCCACCTGTTTTCATCCGGCACTTCCTCTACCGCTCTTTCGTACCAGTAGATAGCTGATTTGTAGTCTTTTTTCCGCTGAAAATTGTAGCCAATCCGGCTGCACGTTTCGGACCTAGGTGTTTTTGAAAAAGCAAACGATGCAAAAAGAGACTTTAATTCCTGGTCCAGGTCTCCCAAAAACCGGTAGCAGTCGGCTCTGTTGATGCAGGCATAAACTTTATCCTCAACCCACCCTTCTTTCAAGTCAATATTTTTCGTATATGCTTCGATCGCTTCCTGATAATGACCGTTCTCGCGCAATTCATTGCCGTAGTAAAAGTAATCTCTTGCACCGAATACGTCTCCGCGTTCAATTTTCATCTTGTAAATATTCAAATTACGGCCGACCGCATGCCCTGTTTTTTTATGGGTAATGGCGATATCTGAATTAATAATGTTGCCTGTGACATTCAGATAATTATGAACATCTCCCTCCCACCTGTAGTTTTTCGACGTTTTCACAAGTCTGTTGCGTCTGTAGCGGAGAGTCACATTTCCGAATTCATCAGTTCCGGCATTGTAGAACATGGACACGGAATCAACTGCAGGATCGAGCGTTTCCTTTAATTTCTTTAATTTCTCCTGATCCTCTTCAGACAAAATATCGTCTGCATCCAGATAGAAAATATATTCCTTAGTCGCGTGTCTGAATGACTCATTTCTAGCCGGTGCAAAACCGGTCCATTCATGGTTAAAAATCCGGTCTGTGTACTGTTTGGCAATCTCAATTGTTTTGTCCGTTGAGCCTGTATCAACAATATTAATTTCATCCACGATATCTTTTACACAATCCAGACACCTGGCCAGAACCTCTTCTTCATTTTTAACAATCATGCACAAGCTTATGGTTACCATATCATCTCTCCTTTTCCTTCAATGAACGTCACCATTTTGATTTTATGACTGCAGGGGTTTGTACTTTAACCGGAATTAAAAAAAGATCCATCGAAATTGATGAATCTTTCCATTTCTTCTATGTGAGGCTGAACAGGAATGTTTTCGTTCCGGTCAAAGTTGATCCGCTGTTTACAAAATAGTAATTTGAAGAAGTGTCAAGGACGAGTGGCCCCGTCCATGTAATGGTTCCGAACTGGCTGCTGAAAATCCCTGCAGGAGGCACGTCAGATACAGAACTGCCCACGGTGAAATTCCCATTAATGAAAGAATTTGTAATTTCGGAATACACTGCAATATTTACAGTACTGTTAATTCTGCTGTCCAGCATTCTCTGAAGCCGGAGTCCGTCGTGGATCATTGTACTGATCTGGCTGTTGTACATATAAGTGTTTAGCTGGCCCTGATGTCCCGACTGGACAATTCCCCCGACGACATTCGCATTGTGCATCTGAAACTCAATCGTTGTAAACGGATCACCTAAAGAAACATTTTGAAAAATAACATTTCCGCTAATAATCGCTCCATCTGTGTAATTGGTATGCGTGCTGACAGATGTGCCGTTGTCAAATGTACCGACAACCGTTACGGGCCGCGCACTGAAGGCTGGACCCTGATTCAAGTAGAAATCTTCAGCTGCCTGACTTGTCTGAACCGTAATGTTCCTCGGAACGGAAGACGCAAAATTCGCCAGCGTCGAATCTCCAAGCTGCCATGGACCCAATCCAAGAAGCTGCACATGACGTGCAGGCGGGATAACCACGTCTTCATTGAAGGATGAATTCGCTGCTATCAAGATGATAAGCCTTGCTCTCATCCCCAGTGATACGGCAAACGGGCTGGAAGTGGCCGCTGTTATGGCAGCCTGTAATGATGTGTACGGATTGGACGGTGTTCCGTTTCCAGGCCCAGTTGCATTAGAATCCGCCCAGATGATTGATTCCTGTCCCCATTCAAATATACCAGGACCTGTTGAACCGGTTGGACCTGTTGCACCCGCCGGACCAGTTGCACCGGCTGGACCAGTTGCGCCTGCCGGACCCGTAGCACCCGCCGGACCCGTAGCACCTGCCGGACCTGTTGCGCCCGCTGGACCAGTTGCACCTGTTGGGCCATTTAAAGGCTGTATCGTTAATAGAGCTACATCATCCGCAAGGATTGGAGCACTGCCAGCCTGAGGAAGCTTGTTAATAATAACAAGCGCCTGAGCAGTACCTGCAGGTGCAGCTGAGGTTGTCTGATACACCTCAAGCCACGTTCCGGTCTGTACATTCGGAAGGCGGTTGGACGGAATTGATGTGATCAGGCCGTATCCAAGAAATGCAAATCCCGCCGTGTAATAGGCTACAGTGATAGAAACAGGCGGACTTGGCTGTGGTCCATTTTTAGCAAGTGACACTAAAAACTCGAATCGTTCGGTAGGTGCAGCCGGTACAAATTGTGAGATGAAAGCATTTACTGTACCTCCGGAAAAGCTCGCTGCAAATGAGCCGCTGTGTGAAAATAATCCAGTGATGGAAGCCCCGGTTGCACTCCAGGGAGGGAATGAACCCGTTTCAAATCCGCCGTTTATGATTTTGTTTTGAATACTCAATTGTTCCCCTCGATTCTTGATTGTAATCGTTTCTACATGATATAATATGTCGAATTATGGAAACGGATTGTATCATAGCCCTAATCTAAAAAAATCCGCATGCAATGGCATACGGACTAAATGTTTTTCCTGAAACTACTCTACGCGAATAATCGTTAAAGCTGCACCTGTTGAACCGTCTCCAAGCAGAGTCGCAGCTCCGAGCAATCCGAAGAATTGAAGGGAAATCAAATCTCCAGCCGTCAGGTCTACTATAGCAGAACTATTGTACTGATTCAGTCCAACGGCAGGTGAAATAATTGTACCCGGTACCGGAGTTCCGCTGTTTACAATTCTTGAGCTGGCAAGAAGTCCTGCAGTTGTGTTGATCTGATAGCTGATATAATATCTTCCTGTTTCAGGAACCGTAAATACTGAATCAGTTGCGTCTACAGCAAATCCATCCAGATTCTGAATGCTGCCAAGCGGAATATTCGTTCCTCCAAGTACAATGGCAATTATAGTTCCTTCTGTATTCGCTGCGTACATTGAGCTTGAAGTAATACTGGATCCAGTAGGTCCCGGAGCACCTGTTGCACCCGGAGCACCTGTTGCGCCTGGAGCACCTGTTACGCCCGGAGCACCCGTCACACCTGGAGCACCCGTCACACCCGGAGCGCCCGTTACGCCTGGAGCACCTGTCACGCCTGGAGTACCTGTTACGCCCGGAGCACCTGTTAGCACCTGTCACGCCTGGAGCACCTGTTGCACCCGGAGCACCTGTTGCGCCTGGAGCACCCGTCACGCCCCGAGCACCCGTTGCGCCCGGAGCACCCGTCACACCTGGAGCACCTGTTACGCCCGGAGCACCTGTTACGCCCGGAGCACCTGTTGCGCCCGGAGCACCTGTCACGCCTGGAGCACCTGTTGCACCCGGAGCACCTGTTGCGCCTGGAGCACCCGTCACGCCCGGTGATCCGGTTGCTCCTCTTCCAGTTGGTCCAAACAATCCGTCAACCGTTGTTAAGAGGATATCGTCCACAAGAACATCAGAGGATGATACTCTCGGCAGATTATCTACAAGGACTAGGGCCTGTTCAGTCCCGATTGGAGCCAGCTCGGTCAGCTGATAAATTTCATTCCAATTATCTGTATCTACAAACGGAATACTGTCTTGTTCAATAACCGTAATCAGTCCATATTCAATAAATGTAAACTCTGCATCGTAAAAGGCTACTGACAATGTAATCGGAGCACTGAATTCAAGTCCTGTTCTTGCTAAAGAAACCTTTAATTCAAAACGCTCACCGGGATTTGCCTCCACAATCTGATATACATATCCGTTTTGGAAATCGCCTGAAAGGCGTGCTGAGAAATAACCGCTGTGTGAAAATTCCCTTGTTATACTAGCATTGAATGGAATCCAGCTGCTGAAGCTTCCCGTTTCAAAGCTGCTGTTGGTAATTCTATTGACAAGCGTCACTTAGTTCCCTCCTGTAAAAATAGAGTCTTTTCTATCTCTTTATTCTATGAATCTTTCAGGAGAGTGATATAGTCGTGGGACTAAAAATATGAAAATGGGCAAAAAAAAATAACCTGCAGATGAAAATCCTGCAGATTATTCTTTTTTACCAGTTCTCTGTTACTCTGAACATGGCTGTAACAGTATTTGTTCCTGGTCCGCCAAGTGAAGCAACAGCAAGTGTAACAATTTCATTATCCGGCAGTTCTGTATCTAATAGAAGTTCTGTAGTCAGTACACGTGTTGAAGAAGAGCCTGATGCAGCTGCTAGCCCCTGAAAAACTACTTCTCCACCGGTTATCGTTGTAGACGTAGTGTTTACTAGAAGGGCTGTTTCGTTATTTGGGATATTGGTCGTAGCGGTTGGATAAGTTGTAAAACTGCCATTTAACGTACCACCTATAATGACTTGAAATGCCAAATCTACATTTGTAATGATTTCAGCTGATTCAAATAAAACCTGAACCGAATTTGGTCTGCCTGAACCAGCAGGAAAAACCGGTTTTCGCGTGAAGGAAATTAAGGGAGTCAGTGTTGTCGTAATATTTGAGACGGTTCTGCGCTCTGACGTGTTCCTGAAGACGGGTTCGAATTTTCCAATAATACTGTACTGCCTTCCGCCAACAAACAGGTTAAATGGTGCAGCTGTACCGTTATTCTCAACTTCAGCCCTAAGCGGCAGATTCGGGTCTGTGAAACTGGTCTGACCCGTTGGATCAAAACGGTGTACGGTAATGACATCCTGCGCAAGCGTTGCAGGATTAGGCACAACTACCCTGAATTCAATGACTCCGTATCCATACCAGGTGAAGACTATCAAAAAGATATTCCCGTCAGTCAAATCAAGGGTTGCTCCGCTTGGACCAGTTCCGTTTAGCGGATCTACATTCCAAGATGCCTGTGGGATAAGAGTATCTGTTCCCGCTCTTCTGATCCCCACAAATATACCGGTACTGCTGTTGCCGAAAAAAGCTCCATTTTGCGAGTCGTAAAGTCCCCACTGCGCGGTCTGGTTACCGACAGGAGCCGCAGGCTGCCTGACAGCAATCCCTGATTCACAAGCATACCCCGGCTCATATCTTCCTCTTTCTGCACTGTCCAGAATGGCTGAATCTGCAGCTCCTGCGGTTGTTAAGACAAATTCGGTAGCGTTATTCGTTACCGTACCTGTACCAGTGGTTGTTACAATATCCCTTAAATCGGATAAACCATAGGTGGAAGTTAGCTCAATAATGGCCGTTTTTTGGGCAGTCATCAGCTCACTGAACTGGGAACTGACATCAGGGCCAACATTGCTGATTCTAATATCAGCCATATGAAATCCCCCTTTTCACTTTATTTACATTGACTTTTACCATTCTTCTGTCACCCTGAATGTAGCGGTTACAGAATTGCTTCCACCAAGGAGATTCGCTACTGCAAGTGTTATTGTCGACGTATCAGGAAGCTCAAAATCCAGGAGAAGGGCTGAAGCAAGAACTCTGCTTGATCCGGAAACGCCTGCTGCAAGTCCCTGAAGAATAACCTGGCCACCAGTAATCGTGGTAAGGGTGTTATTAACAAGCAGTGCTGTTTCATTTAACGGGATGTTTGTAGTCGCTGTAGGAAAGTTAGTGAATGTTCCGTTAATCGAGCCATCTAAAATAATTTGATAGTAAATATCATCAGATGTCACAATGTCAATTCCTTCTAGTTTTACGCTTACAGAATTTGCCCGGGCTGATCCTGCAGGGAAAATCGGCTTTCTCTGGAAAGAAATAATTGGTGTGAGCGTTCCGGTTGCAGTCACCGTTCTTCTCTCTGATGTAATTCTGAATACAGGATCATAGCTGCCTAAAATACTGTATTGTCTTCCTCCTACAAAAAGCGTAAGGGCCGAAGCAGTACCGTTATTTGATACCTGACCTCTTAAAGGCAGATTAGGATCAGCAAGGCTGGTCTGGCCAACAGGAGTAAATCGATTTACCGTTATCACTTCCTGCGCTAAAGTTACAGGATCTGGAATAACCACTCTAAACTCAACAACACCGTACCCATACCAGGTATACACAATCTGGAATATATTTCCGTTAGCGAGATTAAGAGTTGCCCCGCTTGGTCCTGTTCCATCTAGAGGATCAACGTTCCAGCTCGTTTGCGGAATGAACGTATCAACACCAGCTCTTCTGATTGCCACAAAAATACCGTTTGTCGTATCCTGCCCAAAATAATAGCCATTTTGATTATCAAAGTAACCCCAGCTGACCCTTTGCGCCCCTGTAGGAGGTGCCGGAAGCCTTACACCGATGCCAGCTTCTCCGGCATATCCTGATTCATACCTTCCTCTTTCAGCACTGTCAAGAATGGCGCTGTCAGCACCATTGGCTGCTGTACTAACAAGGTATTCAGTAGCATTATTGGTTACAGTTCCAGTTCCGGTTGTCGTAACTGTATCCCTCAGAGTGGAAACCCCATACACAGAAGTTAATTCAATGATAGGTGTTCTCTCAGCTGTTCTAAGTTCGTCAAACTGCGAGCTGACATTTGGACCGACATCAACAATTGTTGCATCCGGATCAAATGTTCCTGTAGCTCCAGTGGCACCTGTCACTCCTGTAGCTCCAGTTGCGCCAGTAGCACCTGTTACGCCTGTAGCTCCCGTTACTCCGGTAACACCTGTAGCACCTGTTACGCCTGTAGCTCCAGTTGGTAACACCTGTTGCGCCTGTAGCACCTGTTACGCCAGTAGCTCCCGTTACTCCGGTAACACCGGTTACTCCTGTAACACCTGTTGCGCCTGTAGCACCTGTTACGCCAGTAGCTCCCGTTACTCCGGTAACACCTGTTGCGCCGGTTACTCCTGTAACACCTGTTGCGCCTGTAGCACCTGTTACGCCAGTAGCTCCCGTTACTCCGGTAACACCTGTTGCGCCGGTTACTCCTGTAACACCTGTTGCGCCTGTAGCACCTGTTACGCCAGTAGCTCCCGTTACTCCGGTAACACCTGTAACACCTGTTGCACCTGTTACTCCTGTAGCTCCTGTTACGCCAGTAGCTCCAGCAGGACCAGTGGCTCCAGTGGCTCCACCAGCAAGAGTTCCAATAAATGAGATGTCATCCGCATAAATATCAGCTGTACCTGCCAATGGGAGTTTGTTGACGAGCACCATAGCCTGAACCGCTCCAGCAGGTGCAGCGGATGTCGTCTGATATACTTCAATCCAGGTATCATTCTCTGAGAGAGGAATGGTGTTCGCTGCAATGTTGGTAATTAATCCATATCCGAGAAACGTAAACGATGCATCGTAATAGTTTACGGCCAGGGTCATGGGCGGCGAAGGCAGGCCTCCTGATTTTGTCAGAGATACAATCATTTCAAAGCTGTCGCCTTCAGCAACTGTTACCAGCTGATAAACAAACGCGTTTACGTTGCCGCCAAGAAGCCTGACGGATCTAAAACCGCTGTGGGGAAACGATGTAGAGACAGTCGCATTCAATCCTACCCACGGCGAAAGAGATCCGGTCTCAAATCCGCCGTTTACAATTAAATTTTCAATTGACACTACTAAACCTCCAATCTAATTTCATATCTATAAAGGAATATAGAACAGAATATTATATGTCCGCATAATTTATTTGAATAGTCACCGTCCTATTTCTTTGAAAATATAAGGTCAAATTTCAAATTTGTTTAATAAGGAGGATTCAATGAAAGAATTGATGGAGACATTATCAGTGCTTCTTAGATCTGGTGATTCAGCACTTTTAAAGGAAAACGAAAGGAACATAAATAAATACTTACACGAAGCTCAGCGAGAATTGACGAAAGGTGAATTTCAGCAAGCATGGCTATGGCTGGTGATGGGCAAGATTGAAACCGGTGAAAAAGAAATTATTCAGTCTCTTTTGAAAAAATATTTTAATTTTATTAAATTACAGAAGCCAATCAGGGTTCTGCACGGATCAATTGAAATTGCTAATCAAATGGCAACAATTTCAAAAGGACTCGAAACTGACCCGGATATTCTTTCGCACACTGTCAATTATTATCCCTATTACTTAAACTACAGTTCTACTTACACTTGGAATTTGTTGAATCAACGAAGCACAAAAACACTGAACAGAAAGTTAAGAGAGTTTTCAGATGAAATTTGCTGCAACTACAATGTACTTCATTTTCATTTCGGCACTACGCTGACATTTGACTATTCAGACCTTTCTGCCTATAAATCCAAAGGGATTCCTGCTCTCATGCATCACTGGGGAAGCGATGTACGGCAATTATCCCTGGCGTTGAAAACAAATCCCTATGCCCGTGTTAAAGATACTAACGAAGAAGGCATCAAACGCAAGCTGGAAGTTCTGGGATCCTTCATCTCTCACTGCATCATTCCTGATTGGGAGCTGTATCCTTATGTAAAGGATTATTATGGGAAAGTAGAAATTGTCCCTTCTGTTATTGATGTCTCAGCCTATCCTTGTAATACAGAAAATGAGATCAGCAAAAGACCTTTAATCGTTCATGCCCCGACTTCTCCTTATATTAAAGGCACTCCGTCCATTCTAAAAGCCGTTGAAGACCTTAAATTAACCCATGCTTTTGACTTTGAACTGGTGCAGGGACTTTCGCACAAACAGGCGGTAGAAACGTATAAAAAGGCGGATATAATAGTTGACCAGCTCCATATTGGCAGTTACGGACTTTTTGCTGTTGAATGTATGGCTCTCGGAAAACCTGTTGTATGCTGGATCACTGATGAGATGAAATCGCGCTATCCAAAAGATCTTCCTCTTATAACTGCCAATCCGGATACAATCAAAGAGACATTGAAGAAACTGCTTGATAACCGGGATTCATTAAAAGAGACAGGAAACCTCGGCCGAGCTTATATCGAACAGGTGCACGACTGCCACAAAGTAAAGGTGCCTTTAAAGAGGATGTACTCCGAACTTTTAAACTAACCAGAAAAAACAGGGGGATTAGATCCACCCTGTTTTTATAATGATGAATGTGTTATTTTATTACCCGTGCCGGATTGCCGACAGCTGTTTTCCCTGCCTCTACATCTTTGGTAACCGTTGCACCTGCACCTATTACGGCATTTTCATTAATCGTAATACCTGGAAGCAGCGTTGCATTGTTGCCGATTTTTGCTCCTTTTTTAATAATCGGACCCTGATAAGGATAATTACCCTCACCCATGTATTTGTCGTTGGATGTTGAAACACACGGACCAAGAAATACTTCATCTTCTATGATCATGTCTGCTGTCACATAGCACCCCGTCTGAACAGTGACTCTACTCCCGATCATCGTGTTTGTTTCTACAATCACATTTCTTCCAATAATAGAGTCCTCTCCCACCTCCACTTTCTCGCGGATGCTTGAAAGGTCACCGACAAAAGCCCCCTGCTTCAGCAGCAGGTTCCTGTACAGCACCGTGCTGCAGCCGATGCGCACATCATCATTAATGACAAGCGGAGTAAGAGCTGCTCCGGGCTTGCGGGCCATTTTTTTGTTTTTGGAGGTTGTTTTCCCAAGTACGGACAAGTCTCCAATTTGAACCCTGTTTCCAATCTTGGTGTCTTTTTTTATGATGACGTGATGGCCGATTTCGGCGTCATCGCCAATTTCAACATTTTCTTCTATGACAACATGCTCACCAAGGACGACATTGTTTCCGATTTTTGCTGAAGGATGAATCATACAGCCTCTCCTTTACGATGAAACTTCCTTATAAATATCCAGCAGAAACGGCATAACAACAGAAGCTTCATGATACCGTTCTACATATTTTCTGCCCGCCATGCCAAGTTCTTTAAAGCAATCTATGTTTTTAAGCAGACCTCTAAGTTCCTGGTAAAGCGTATCCGGATTGGCTGAAACAATCGGCAGAGTTTGAGGAAGGTTTGCCTTGATATCAGGGCGGATGTAGCAGACAACCGGCTTGCCGAGCGCCATGGCTTCCACACTCAGATTTCCATATGCCCCGCACAAAATCTGATCGATGACAATGTCCGCACGCTGGTATACAGCAACAGCCTCTTCGTGGCTCATTTTTTCTACACGGATATAATCCAAGGAAAATTTCGTCTTTAGCTTGTCAATCGTCTCCTCGATCTGCTCCGTTCCTTTGAACTTTGGAAGAGTCGGTGCATGGACAATCAGCGGTTTTTTTGTTTTGGCGGGATATGCCGGAACGTACTTATCGGTTTCAATCAGTCTTGGCAGAATATAGACTTTCTTTTTTCTGGCATGATAGTAATCTTTCACATACTCATATAATTCATGGTCCTGAACAATGGCTGCGTCAGCGACTTCTGCAAACAGCTGAAGGCTGTTATGAATCTTTTCGGCATCATGGGAAGCTTCTGTATTCACGTAAGGATTTTCGTAGTTTGCTCCCTTTCTCGCAAGCTTGGGAGCTCTGACATCATTTCCCCTGTGATGCATGATGATTTTCTTCCCTGCCTGCTTTAATAGTTCAAGATCCTTGTAGCTGTCCATAAAAGAATAGCCGTTGTGCAGGTGATAGATGTCATAATGCTCGAACGAATTTTCAAATATTTCCATAAGTTCAAAAGCATCGGTATTAAACGTTTGCTTGTAATTCAGATAACTGATAAAAAAATTGTACGCTCCAGATTGATACCCGTATTTTCTAAGCTGGGAGCTGATCAGGCCGACTTGCCCCGCAATCTCTACAGGAGCATGCATAATCTTAATGTTTTTATCGAGCAAACTGATCAGCTCCTTATAATGATTTGTAAATCTCGAGAAGGTAATCGGCTACTACGCTGCTTGCATGATACTTCTCAGCATATTTTCTGCTTGCTTTTCCAATTTCCGTCATTCGTTTCCGGTCTTTTAAAAGATCCGTAAGGACTTGATCGAGGTTATCAGGATTTGCGATGACGATTGGAAGATCACTTGGGAATTTCTCTTTCACATCATCCCTTACGAACGCAACGACAACCTTGCCCATTGCCATCCCTTCCACACTCAGCATGCCGTATGATCCGCACATGATCTGATCGATGATGATGTCAGATCCGCTGTACATGGCAAGAGCTTCTTTATGGCTTTTCTTTTCAACGATCTGATACTCAAACGGCACTTTTCCCTTTATTTTATCAATGGCAGCCTCAACGTGCTCTGAACCCTTGAATTCGCGGTTTGTCGGCGCATGAATGATGACCGGCACTTTGTTTTCTCCAGGGTATCTTGGTTTAAACTTATCAAGGTTGCAGGCGAGCGGCATAATATAAACTTTCTCGTAAAAATCAGCCACATGATTGATCATTTCCCCGTCCTGCACGATGGCTGTTTTAATGTATTTTGAGTTGAATGCAAGGTGCTCGTGAATTTTTTCATCCGAATAATAGCCGATCGGCAGCGGATATGGATTGTATTTTTTCACGTTGCCGACTGTACGCACATCAGAGCCCCAATGCTGCATGATCAATTTTTTTCCTGTTTCCGCAAGAGTCGGTAAATCATAATTTCCCGTGAGAAATGTATTGCCATTGTGAAAGTGGAGGACATCAGCATTTGCGACAATGTCGGATACAACATTTTTAAGCTCAAATAAATCGGTATTAACAACATGGGAATGATCATAGTTAATATAGCTGTGAAACCAGTTAAACCCTGCAGCATCATACCCTTTTCTTCTTAACTCATTGCACAGAGTACCCATCTGTCCGGCAATTTCAGTTGGGCAATGGACAATCTTCATTTGCAACACTCCTTCTCGCATATCTTATTCCGTCCGTGAAAGAAAGGTTATAAATTTGAGGTTTTCACACATAACCTTTTATAGTAAAGCGCCATATGCTGTACAGGAATGACAATTAAAGGAGTGATTGCACGTTGTCTGGATATTTAATGGCAAGTGAGCTTTCCATCCACAAATCGATTTGCATGCTCCCATGCGGGGGTCTTTCAAATCATGACAGAACAGACTGGACGGCGGATGAATTAGCCTTTTATCAGGTGAATCAGGAAAATCCTGCTACACCTCAATCTTTATTCAAAAGTTTTATCTTTAATCCTGTTTCTTTCAGAAAAGACCATTTTATTCACCCGATGTTCACAGGCTTCGGCGAGCAGGCGGATGTAAAGGACTGGACCCTTGCAATTGAGCACTTCTTTAAAAAGGATGCAAATCTTTATGCCCTGAATCAGACAGCTCTTGAACGGACTGAGGTATGGGCAGCCGTTCCTTACCCCGCTCACCATCAGAAAGAGTTCGGTTCTGTTAATGGAAAGAAACTTGACTTCTCTTCAAATGATGACCGACTGACCGCTGTAAAATGGTGGATTGATCAGTTCCTTTCAAGATGGGAAAAAGAAAAAGCCAGCCTGCCAAAGCTTGATTTTAAAGGATTCTTATGGCAGCGCGGTTCGATTCAGGAGAATGATGAGCCTGTTGTAACCGGCTTTACCAGCTACACGAAAGAAAAGAAGGTTTTCTCGTTTTGGCTGCCTTTTTTAGGCTCTTATGGCGCGATCAAATGCAAGGAGCTCGGGTTCGATGCATCGTGTGTTCATTCCAATTATTATGGAAATACACATCTTGATTACAACTGGATCATACATTCTACTAATTTTGCCCAGTTCTATCATACCGGGGTGCAGATTGTTTACGGTAAAGGCGTTACCTTTAACGACACCCACATCCTTGATTATTTAAATTGGGGCACTAAAGCTCTGTATATGACAAATGATGCGGTTGTCGTCTATCATTTCCCTAAGCAGACAATGAAAAGTATTTTCTTAGAAAACCGTTCCATATACGGGCAGATCGCCTCGTTTTTAAACAAAACATACAAATGGACTCCTTATCCCGGCATGCCATACAAATAAGGACAGAAGAAAAGCCGCTTTTTACAGCGGCTTTTTTTCATGTAAGAAACCGGCTTTTCAGGCCGCTCTTATAAATTTTTATAAATGCTTATCAGTTCATCCACAACAACATGCTTGCAGTGGTAGGATTCTGCGTACTGCCTGCCCTGTCTGCCGATGGTCTCCCTAAGCTCTGGATGCTTAAGCAGACGCTCGACTGCATCGTGTACGGTTTCCGGATTAGCATTTACGATAGGAAGCGTATCAGGAAATGTATGAACAAGGTCAGGTCTTACAAACGTCACCACCGGCTTGCCGAGCGCCATGGATTCAACACTTAACAGCCCGTATGAACCGCAGAGAATCTGGTCCACAATGATATCTGCTTCTTTGTAAAGGGAAATGACTTCAACATGATTCATTTTTTCAATGCGCCTGTAGGTAAATTCATAGCGGCCCCTGAGCTTTTCAATAGCCGCTTCAACATGCTCTGTCCCTTTAAAATCAGGATTTGTCGGTGCGTGAAGGATGAGCGGAACTTTTTTATCCTTTGACGGATATGACGGCTTGAACTGGGAAAGATCAATTGCAATCGGGAGGACATGCACTTTTTCATAATAATCCTTTACATACTCATACACTTCATAATCCTGGACAATCGCTTCTGGAATAAAAGCAGACACTTTGGTTAAGCGTTCATGCATAATCTCGTTTGGAGGAGAATCCCCTGTGTAGGCAAACGGGTTTTTCTCTTTTGCCATCTCATGAAAACGAACATCATTGCCCCAGTGATGCATGATCATCTTCTTTTGCTTCTCATAAATTTTTTTTAGATCACTGTATTGTTTGCACATCGTAGTATTGTAATGAAAATGAAAGAGATCATGCTCCTCAATCAGCCGGTCCTGATTTTTTTCCAGAAACTCTTCATCGGTGTTCACTAAATAGTCCTTGTACCCCAGATACGAGTGAAAGGTGTTGTAGCCAAGCGACTTATAGCCTTTTTTCTCAAGGGCAGAACTTAAAATGCCCATTTGCCCGGCGATCTCAGTCGTTCCATGAAAAATGTTCATCGTTCACGATCCTTTCAGCCATTCATGCGTTTTTGTAAGCCCTTCAAGAAGAGAGTGCCGGTTTTTCCATCCAAGCTCTCTTTCTATTTTCCCGGTATCAATACATCTCCTTTGCACCACATCAACACTTCTTTTAGGCGCAAATGCATTGCCGAGTGTCTCTTTTGCAGCAGCTTTTTTCACACTCGCTGCAAGCTGAAGGACACTCGTTTCTATACCCGTGCCGACATTGTATTTTTCACCAAGTGCAACGTCTGACACAGCAGCAAGAATTGTCGCATCCATAGCATCCTCAACATACGTAAAATCGCGGGTCTGCTTTCCGTCCCCGAAAATCTCAAAAGGCTGATCGCTCCCCGCTGCATCGAAAAATTTGGCGATGACTCCGCAATATGGATTGGAAATCAGCTGGCCGGGACCGTAAACATTTGAAAAACGAAGAGTGGTGACAGGCAGATGATACATATTAAAATAAACGTCGCAGTAATGCTCTGTTGTAAACTTGCTTGCTGAATAAGGCAGTTTTATATTGTAGTAGGTTTCAGGCGTCGGAAGGATTTCTGCATTCCCGTATACAGAAGCTGTTGACGCATATACAAACCGTTTCAGCTGCGGAGATAATTCTTTAGCCTTTCTTAAAAGCGTGAATCCTCCAAGAACGTTCGTGTGAAAGTCCGAATAAATGTTGTCTACTGACAAAACAAGGTTTTTACAGGCAAAATGAAAAATATAATCAACTTTCGGGAGAATGTCATCCAGAACTTTTTCATCCGTTATACAGGCTTTATAAAACGTGATTTTATCTGTCTCAGGAAGGGCTGCAAGCGTACCTGTCGAAAGATTGTCAATAATATAGAGATGGTCTGAGGTAGGAAGCAGCGTTTTTACGAGCTGTGACCCGAGAAAGCCTGCACCGCCTGTGACAAGGACATTTCCAAACATGTCAATCCCTCTTTTCTTTTAACATCGCTAAAGTGGAGAAATCGTTCATTGGCAGATGGACAGGCTGACCTGTAACGGAAGACTCGTAAAGGGCAAAAATGATTTCCATCGCTTTCTTCCCCTCAACTCCTGAAATGAGCGGTTCAGAGGACTCTTGACTGATTGATTCGATCAGGTTCTCATACATGGCAAGCTGCTCATCAAACGAACGGGAGTATGCCTCCAGTTCCTGAATATCCAGTTCACTTCCTTCTGCGTGCCATCTCGAGACTCTGCTCAATGAAGGCCCCTCTACAGAGAGCGTTCCTTTTTCGCCAAAAACAGATAGAGCATACCCGATATTAGCAGGCTGGGAGATCACGTTTGCCTCAATCACTCCTTTAGCTCCGTTTTCAAACGTAACGATTCCAAGAGCGGCATCTTCTGTTTCTTTGGTCATATTCTTTTGAAGTATTTCTCCTGTGACTTTCTCGGCATCTCCAAGAAACCATTGCATGAGATCAATCAAGTGAATTCCCTGATTAAGAAGCATACCGCCGTCATGCTTCCAAGTTCCTCTCCATGGTGCAGACTCATAATACTCCTTCGACCTGTTAATTCTGATGGAAGCAATCGCGTAGTATGGTGTTCCGATTTTTCCGTCTGCAATCACTTCTTTCATCTTGGCAAGAAGCGGCAGAAACCTGAGCTGGTGGCAGACCATCACCCTTTTTTTCCTTGCTGTACTGAGTTCATTAATTGCATCCGCTTCTTTTATAGATAATGCCATAGGTTTTTCTAATATGACGTGTTTATTTGCATTCAGTGCTTCCATGGCCATTTTGGCATGAAGACTTGAAATGACTGTAATCACGATGACATCAATATCCTGATTTGAAAGCATCTCCGTATAGTCTGTATACGGGATAACGTCCTTTTCATGACCTGCGGCTCTTTTGTAATCGGCAATGGCATCAGCCATCCGCTCCTCTTTTAAATCACTTACGGCTTCAAGAGAAGCCATGGAGCAATCCGCAATGGCTTTCACATGGCGTTTTGAAATAAATCCGCATCCAATCAGTCCGAATCTTACCGTCATTTTGCCTCTCCGCCAAACGCCAGCTTTAAGGTTTGAATGATTTTTTCCTGCTCTTCTTTATATAAGAAAGGATGCATCGGCACCGCAAACAAAGTGTCTGACAGCTTCTCCGCTGCAGGGAAATCCCCTTTGCTGTACCCGAGTGATTTGTAAACCTCCTGCAAATGAAGACACTGCGGGTAATAGACTCCTGAGGCGATGCTGTTTGCCTGCAGCAAGTGCAGACATTCATCTCTTTTTTCAGACTGCAGGCAATATAGATGGTAAATATGAGTTCTGTCTTTGGATACGGCAGGACATGATAGTCCTTTTAATGAGGCAAGTTCCCTTCCGTATTGGTCGGCAAATGCCTGACGCATGCCGTTCCACTCATCAATCCGTTCAAGAACGACAAGCAGAATGGCCGCATGAATTTCATCCAGCCGGCTGTTGTAGCCGATTGAATCGTGATAATACTTCTTCGACGTGCCGTGCATTCTGAGCTTTCTTAACTTCGCCGCGAGCTCAGCATTTGAGGTTGTAATGATGCCTCCATCGCCAATTGTGCCTAAATTTTTTGTAGGAAAAAAAGAGAAGCAGGCAACATCTGCGAGACTGCCGGCTCTTTTCCCCTTGTAGGATGCGCCAAAAGCCTGGCAGGCATCTTCAATGACTGTTAGGCCGTGCTTTTTTGCAAGAGCATTCATTTCCTCCATGTCTGCCGGCTGACCGAAGATATGAACGGGAATGATGGCTTTTGTTTTTTCTGTGATCGCTTTTTCCACTTTCACAGGATCGAGATTGAAACTCGACGGATCGACATCTGCAAATACAGGAGTGGCTCCGACCCTTGAAATGGCCTCTGCACTTGCAAAAAACGTAAATGGAGAAGTAATGACCTCATCGCCCGCCCCGATGCCAAGTGCATCCAGCACCATGACGAGTGCATCGGTTCCATTTCCGACAGCGACAGCATCCGTCACTCCGATCTTCTCTGCAATTTTTGTTTCCAGCTCAACCACTTTCGGGCCGAGAATGTACTGTCCGGAATCATACACCCCTTCTATTTCTCTGAACACTTCTTCCTTTATCGCTTGAAATTGTCTCTGTAAATCTACCAGATTGATCATAATCTGCTCCTTCTTAGATGAATTCAAGTTCGCATACACCACCATTAATGTATGAAAAAGGAAAGGCGGGTGCTACGGCATGTGACCAATTGCCGCAGCCAAACTTGTACTTTTTGGCGTTTCTTTGCACTCTGCCTATTTTCCATTTCTAGTTGATTGTCTATGGCGGATAAAAAGATTGTGCATAACATAACGAGACAAAACTACCAAGATAATGCGAGGAGATTTTGAAAGTGGCAGATAAATACAAAGGTAAACTTGCAGTCATAGGTTTAGGTTTCGTTGGCCTGCCCCTATCTGTTACATTGGCGGAAAAAGGATTTCAAGTGTATGGAATCGATGTGGACGGTAGAAAAATTACCTCTTTATTAAATAAAGTGAGTTATATTGATGATGTGAGTCATGAACGGCTGAAAGATGCGGTGGAAACACAGCATTTCATTCCAACCAGTGATTTCGGCATCATGGAACACGTACAATCAATCATCGTCTGCGTGCCAACGCCTCTAAAGGATAAGAACCCGGATTTGAAATACGTTGAGAGTGCAGGAAAAGAAATTGCCAAACACCTTCAAAAAGGGCAGCTGGTCATTTTAGAAAGCTCCACATTTCCTGGAACGACAAAGGACGTCCTGCTTCCAATGCTTGAACGGGACGATATGAAGGCGGGAATCGATTTTTATCTGGCAAATTCACCGGAGCGGATCGATCCAGGCAATAAGCAGTATGCTGTGACACAAATTCCAAAAGTTGTAGGAGGCATTACACCTGAGTGCAAAAAAGCGGCCTATGATCTTTATTCGCAAGTATATGATCAGGTCGTGCTTGTTTCCTCTGCTGAAGCAGCAGAATTAACGAAACTGCTGGAAAACACCTTCCGCTTCATTAATATTTCATTTATGAATGAAATGGCGGTTTTATGTGATGATCTTGGCATCAATATTTGGGAAGTCATTGATGCGGCTTCTACAAAACCATACGGGTATACCCCTTTCTATCCCGGGCCGGGCATTGGGGGACACTGTATTCCGGTAGACCCGCTTTACCTGCAGTGGAAGCTTCAGCAGTCACAAAAAAGCAGCGGATTTATTTCACTGTCTGATCACGTGAACGACAAAATGGTGACGTATGTGGCGGAGCGCACAAGAAAGCTACTCGGGGAAAAAACGGATCCGAAAATCTTTTTATACGGGGTAACGTACAAAAAAGACGTGGCGGACATAAGGGATTCTACTGCTGTTGAAGTGTTTGAAACAATAGCAGAGTCAGGAACCGATGTATCCTATCATGATCCGTTTATTCCGGTCATGACCATCCATGGTAATGAATACAAGAGCATCGATTTAACAGAAGAGGTTCTGAAGGAAGCGGACATTGTGGTTATTTTAACTGATCATACCCAGATCCCCCTTGACCTGATCGCACAGCACGCACCCATTATTTTTGATACGAGAAACGTGACCAAAAATTTGCCTGATGCAGAATCCTTATTCCGTCTTGGAGACGGCAGAAAAGTCTGATCTGCCAATGCAAAACCCCCGTCTTTACAGGACGGGGGTTCATTTTTACAGATCTGTGACGACAATATAGGATGCTTTAATGGGTCCGTGCACACCAACAATTAAATTGAGTTCAATATCCGCACTGTTGCTCGGACCGGTAATAAAGTCTGCGCATGATGCTAAATGCTCCCCGTTTTTCAGGAGGTTGCGTATATGTTCAGCGGCTTGAGTCAGTCTTGGTACAAGTGTGCTCAGGGGCACAATACATAAATAGGTCTTTGGCAGAAGATGAATCGACCTGCCTTTATCTCTGCTGCTGAACTGGACAACTGTTCCGGATTCAGCAAGCGTTAGATCGCTGAAAGCAATCCCGATGTCTGCGCGTTCGCACGCAGTGATGTTTTCGTCACCAAGTTCATGGTTCCATTCATGAACGCTGATTCCCTTCTCCTTCCACAAAGCCATGTAGTCGCCCAATGATCCAAAGCGAGAATCCTTCGGAATAACTGCCGACTTTGCACCGTAGTCATTAATGACATGCAGCACTTTTTCTGAAAGACCTGCTGCGTCCGTTTCAATATACTGCGTATGAATAAGCAAACATTGTTTTTTCAAAACGTCCGCAAGCTCTTCTTGGCTGCTGTTTCGATATACATCCCATTGGGGATTCGTCTGCCAGTCCGGTTTCGCAACTCCGGACGATCTTCTGCTTCTGCCAAGCTTTGCTGCAACATTTTCAAGGAAAGAGTCCCGATTTTCAATGGTGCCTGTTTTCATCACGTTTCTCCTCCCTCTTTTTCATCCAATCTCTGAATTTTTCTTTGCTCGGTGCCGGGAAATCTCTCACATCCGTCCACGGCTTGATTGGACCCGGGCCTTTTTTGACCATGCCCGAGCTTGTAAATGGAGACATAACAGCGGATGCGGATTTCGTACCCGCGCTGTAAATGCCCGGAGAACTTGCGGCTAGCTGATAGCCTTTCATCGCAAGTTTTTCGCCGAACGTGGATCTGCCGTCTTCTTCTACCATTTTTCTTCTATGTTTGATTAAAAGCTCATGCAGCGGTATTTTCACAGGACAGGCATCCGTGCAGGCTGCACAAAGCGAAGAAGCATATGGAAGTTCCTTATAATCGTCGTACCCTCCGAGCAGCGGCGACAGGACAGCTCCAATCGGGCCTGCATAAATCGATCCATACGAATGCCCTCCAATATGGCGGTAAACCGGGCATACATTGACACATGCCGCGCATCTTATGCAGTGAAGCGCACTCTGAAACTCGGTGCCGAGAATAGCAGATCTGCCGTTGTCGACAATCACAAGGTGAAACTCCTCAGGTCCGTCGGCATCACCGTCATCTCTTGGCCCTGTCAAATTCGTGATATAGCTCGTCAGTTTTTGACCGACAGCACTGCGGCAAAGGAGACTCACAAGCACATCCAGCTCCTCAAAAGTCGGGACAATCCGCTCCATTCCCATGACGGTAATCTGTGTTTTCGGCAGTGCCGTGACAAGGCCGGCATTTCCTTCGTTCGTGACAAGACAGATAGAGCCTGATTCCGCCACGGCGAAATTGCATCCTGTAATTCCAAGATCTGCGCTCAGGAAATCCTTCCGAAGCTGTTCTCTTGCAAACAGGGCAAGCTCTTCAGGAAGCTCGGTTTTGTCGTATCCCCGTTTTTCTTTAAAGGTATCACGGATTTGTTCCTTGTTTTTGTGCAGGGCAGGCACAACAATATGCGAAGGCGGATCATGATCATCAAGCTGCAGGATGTATTCTCCGAGGTCCGTCTCAATAACCTCGCACCCTGCTTTTTCAAGCGCTTCATTCAGATGGATTTCCTCTGTGACCATGGATTTGGACTTCACGATTTTTTTTGCCTTTTTTTCTCGGGCTATTTTAGTCACATATTCGTTTGCTTCTTCTTTCGTAGAAGCAAAAAATACGTGACCTCCCCTTTTTGATACATTCTCGCTCAATTGCTCTAAATAGAAGTCAAGATTTTGAAGAGTATGTGTGCGGATCTCTTCACCAAGTTTTCTCCATTCTTCCCAGTTGCCGAGCTCTTCGGTTGCCTGCAGCCTCCGCCCCTGCATCCTCTCCTGGGCAGAAGCGACCGCTTTTCTCATAAACGGATTATTGACGCCGCTTTCAACCCGATTGAAAAAGGAGTCATTGCCTATTTTCATCGGCATTTCACTTCACCCCGCTGTTCAGCACTTCAGCTATGTGCATGACTTTAATAGGAATGCCTTTTCGGTTGATTCTTCCGCCGATGTTCATCAGACAGCCGCAATCAGCTCCAATCAGAACATCAGCGCCGGTTTCCTGAATATGAGTGACTTTCTCATCCACCATCTGTTCTGAAATCGGAACCATTTTCACCGAAAATGCACCTCCAAATCCGCAGCAGTCCTGGCTGTTTGGAAGTGGCGTCACTTCAAGGCCGTCAACATGCTGCAGCAGCTTGTCCGGTGCGTCTTTCACGCCGAGAAGGCGGGTCATGTGACAGGATTTGTGATACGTCGCATGTGCAGGAAGGCTCGCTTTTACATCTTCTATTTTCAGAACCTCTATTAAAAACTGCGTCAGTTCATAGGATTTCTTAGATAATTGCCGGGCCCGGTCTCTCCAGAGAAGATCCTCCTTGAAAAGCTCCTCATACTCATGCAGCATCGCCACACATGAGCCTGATGGACCGACAACATAATCTGAGGCCTCAAATACCGAGATCATATGCTTGGCGACTTCACGCGTTTCTTTATGATAGCCGCTGTTATAAGCGGGCTGGCCGCAGCACGTTTGTGCAGCCGGAAAATCAACCTCGCACCCTTGCTTTTCAAGAAGTTCGACCGTGTTTTTTCCTACGTTTGAATAAAAGACATCTGCAAGGCATGTGATAAACAATGATACTTTCACTGGTTCCCCACCTCATTTGCAAGAATTTTCTTACTTTTAGTATACATGAACATCGAGGTCTTAACGAAGGAAAAGCGAAAGCTGCCTGAGAAGGGCAGCTTTCTGATTGTTTATAATTTCATCGTTTTGCTGTCTGACAGCTCTGCAGCGCGCTTTTGCCCTGTAGCCACGATGTAAATCGCTGCCATCGCGATGGCGACGGCCACATAGGACCCTAAATTAAAGATGCCTTTTTGCGAATACCAGACGATTGAATACCCAACCGCCCCTGATAAAAGCGCGTAATACGTAAACGGGAAGATTGTTTTTCTGATGACAAGACCTTCTTTTCCAAACAAGCCGACGACGGCAGATGCTGCTACAACGTTATGTACGCAGATCATGTTTCCAGCTGCTCCTCCGACTGCCTGAAGCGCCACGATCCAAGTAGGATCCACGCCGATTTTCGAACCTACATCATATTGGAAAAGACTGAACATCATGTTGCTGACTGTGTTGCTTCCAGCGATGAACGCCCCGATTCCTCCGATAAAAGTAGCAAAGAACGGCCAGAATTCCCCTGCAATGGCAGCTGCCCCATTTGCAAGTTCAATCGGCATTTTATCAAATCCTGCAGCCCCGCCGCCTGAATTGATAAATACCTGCACCATCGGAACTGTAAATATAAGCGCAGTAGATGCGGCGAGAGTCGTTTTGGCGGATTGTGACCACGCACTTTTGTATGCGCTTCCATTCATGCCGTGCAAAAAGTACGTGATGAGTGATACAAGGATAAAGATCGTGCCCGGAAGATAAAGCGGCTGAAAGCTCGCGCTGACTTCAGAGCCGAACATGTTCGGAAACGCAACGACCCATGACTGGAGCCAGCCCATGATAGGAAGCGTTTTCAATCTTGAAAGAACAAGGAAAAGCCCAACTAGAACATATGGAGCCCAGGCCATCATCATGCTCATGCTTCCGCTTTTGTGTGAAATATCCTTGATTTCAAGTGATCCGCTCCACTCAGGATCCCACTTTGATTTCGCCTCAAAATCCCATGCTTCTTCTTTTGGAGGCATAAGAAACCCTTTTTTTGCTGCAAATACCACGATGGCAAGACCGGTCAGGCCTCCGATCATGGAAGGAAACTCAGGACCGAGAGTATTGGCTGTAATGACATATGGAATGGTCATGGCAAACGCCGAGAAAAGGGCAAATTTCCAGACCTTTAACCCTTCAGCAAACGATTTGTTTTTTCCAAAATATCTCGTCATAAGGGCAACGACAAACAGCGGAATCAGCGTACCCGCTATCATATGAAGAATGGCAACCTGTCCTCCAATTGCGGTAACAAGAGCGAGAAAGTCCCCGGTTATGGATGTGTCTGCAGAAAGTCCAGTTTGCACACCTACAAGCATTGGCGTGCCGACTGCGCCAAATGAAACCGGTGTACTTTGGATCACCATGCCCGCAATAACGGCTGCCATTGCCGGAAATCCGAGACCGACCATGAGCGGCACTGCAACTGCTGCAGGCGTGCCAAATCCGGATGCTCCCTCGATAAAGGAACCGAACAGCCATGCGATGATAATCACCTGGATCCGTCTGTCAGCCGAAATATCTGTGAATCCCTGGCGGATCGTTTTTATTCCGCCGCTTTCCTGAAGTGTGTTCAAAAGCAGAATGGCACCGAAAATGATGTAAAGAAGTGTTCCTGCGACCACCAGTCCATTGACAGATGCCGCTGCAACTGATGCACCGGGCACCTTCCACACGAACAACGCAAGCGCAATCGCGGTTATGTACGAAATTGGCATTGCTTTGCTTGCCGGCCATCTTAACCCTACGAGAAAAATTCCTACTACTAAAATCGGCAAAAGTGATAATAGTCCCAACATACCCGTGCTCACTGACATTCCCCCTTTTTCTGTTTCGTATTGCGCAACACAATTTCACTTCGTTTGCGAGGATGCAACATGTTATATAACAATAATTAAAATTGTTGTATAACACAGGCCGCCTCACATCTATTATACAAACTGGACGCTTAATTACAATAATATTTAGAAAATTAACATAACTATTTTGATGCAAAAAAAGGGCCCGTTTTCGCTATAGTAAAAAAACGGGCAATCACATGCTTACTTCTCATAACCTAATCTGGCTGAAATCAGTTTTCCGGTCTCAAGCATTCTTGGCACAAGCGTTTTCAGCCTGTCGTGAGACATTCTTGTCGTTGGTCCGGAAATGCTGAATGCAGCGATGACCTGACCTGAATGGTCAAAAATCGGAGCTGCAATACAAGTGATGCCGGATTCATTTTCTTCCAGATCAAGAGCAATTCCCTTTTTCTTTACTCTGGAAAGCTCCTGAAGAAAATCATCCCTGTCAATGATTGTATTCGGCGTATGAACAGGCAGACCTTTCCGGTCGAGGATATCCTGGACCGTTTCTGCAGGAAGGTGGGCAAGAATGGCTTTTCCGACAGACGTGCAGTGCATCGGTGCACGCTTGCCGACCTTAGAGTGCATTCTCAGCGTTTCACTCCCGTCAAGCTTCTCAATATAGACCACTTCACCCTGATCATATACGACAAGGTGGATCACCTCATTTGTTTCCTGCTCGAGCTTCATGAGGTGAGTTTTCGCTTCTGCTCTTAAATCAATGGAATCAAGCAGCTTTGTGCTGATTTCGAGAAATTTATAGCCGAGCCTGTACTTGCCGGTCTCCTCGTTCTGTTCGGCATATCCGTATTGGACTAAGGTCGCAAGAATCCGGTAGACAGAGCTCTTGTTAATATCCATCTGCCCGGCGATTTCGGTTACGCCAAGACCGCTCTTTTTCATGCTTATAAGAGCGATAACGTCCAGTGCCCTGCCGACTGACTTCACCATGTTTTCCCTTTCCATACTGTTCACCCCGGGTGCGCGTTTTCATTACGAAGACAGGAAATGTTAGCTTTTTACACTCTCACGTGCTTCAGAAAATGAGTTTCTCAGTGTGCCGATCCCCTCAATGCTGCATTCAATGACGGATCCCGCTTTAACAAATTCTGCTCCGACCGGACTGCCGGTTAAAATCACATCCCCCTCTTTAAGCGTCATGACAGTGGAGAGGTACGAAATCATTCTTTTTATGGGAATGATCATTAAATCCAGCGGGCTGTCCTGCTTTAATTCCCCGTTCAGCCTGGCTTGTACATTCACTGTAAATGGATTCAGTTCCGTTTCAATGACAGGGCCAAGAGGTGTAAAAGTGTCAAACGATTTCCCGATTGTCCAGTGTCCATCCCCATGGAAAAAAGCAGGCGCTGTCACATCATTTCCGACTGTATAGCCGAAAACATGGTCGAGTACTTCATCTTCTGACAGATTCTTTGCTTCTTTTCCAATAACAACGGCAAGTTCAGATTCAAACTTCACTTCCTCTGTGCCGGCCGGAATCACAATTTTTTCATCGGGACCGATGACAGATGAAACCGGCTTGAAAAAGAAGACGGGAATGTCAGGGAGTACTTCAGGCAGATCCCGCTGATCGGCAACGAAATTCGCACCGATGCCGATGATTTGGTTTGGTCGAAGCGGTGCAAGCAGCTGTACTTCTGATACATTCAAAACACGCCCAGTATACTCCCACTCTGAAAATAGGTTCCCGTTTATTTCTTTTATTTCTGAATCCAGCAAAACTCCTTGGCAAACATCGGAGTCAGCCGTATAACGGACAAATTTCATGATGATGCTCCTTTCTGTGAGAGAAGCGGGACAGATGCTGCCCCGCTTCAATGATTAGTTTTTAACAGCAAATTTCGCTTTTGCTTCAAGACGGCGGCGGTGAAGAATCGGTTCTGTATAGCCATTCGGCTGATCATATCCTTCAAACACAAGGTCACAGGCGGCCTGGAAGGCAACAGAGTTCCGGTAATCCGGAGCCATCGGCATATACAGCGGATCACCCGCGTTTTGTTTGTCAACAACTTTTGCCATGCGCTCAAGCGTTTCCTGCACCTGCTCTTTTGAACAAATTCCGTGGTGCAGCCAGTTGGCAAGATGCTGGCTTGAAATCCGCAATGTTGCCCGGTCCTCCATTAATCCAACATTGTAGTAATCAGGCACTTTTGAACAGCCGACTCCCTGCTCTACCCAGCGCACAACATAGCCCAGAATTCCCTGTGCATTATTGTCGAGCTCCTGCTGGATCTGCTCTTTGCTCCAGTCAGCCTGTTCGGCGACAGGAACTCTCAGAATATCATCACGCAGATCCTTTGCTTCTGCCTTCATCTGATCTTGCACGTCGGTCACATTTACCTGGTGGTAATGAAGGGCATGCAGAGTGGCGGCAGTCGGTGAAGGAACCCATGCAGTATTGGCTCCTGCTTTCAGATGGCCGATTTTCTGGTCCAGCATATCTTTCATCAGATCAGGCATTGCCCACATGCCTTTCCCGATTTGTGCCCTTCCCTGAAAACCGCTCTCAAGTCCTGTGAAAACATTCGACTTTTCATAGCCGGTCAGCCAGACGGAAGACTTCATTTCATTTTTAGGAATCATTGCGCCTGCTTCCATCGATGTATGGATCTCGTCGCCCGTGCGGTCAAGGAATCCTGTATTAATGAAGGCAATGCGGTCCTTCACCTCGCGGATGGCCGCCTTAAGGTTAAGCGAGGTGCGTCTTTCTTCGTCCATCACGCCAATTTTAAGCGTATGGCGCTCCATTCCAAGAAGATCTTCGGTACGGTTAAACAGCTCGTTTGCAAACGCCACTTCTTTTGACCCGTGCATTTTCGGCTTTACGATATAAACAGACCCTTTTGAGGAGTTTTGGTAGTTTCCGGTTCCTAAAAGTGAATGCTTTGCAAGCAGACCTGTCATCACACAGTCAAGAATTCCTTCCTGAATTTCATTCCCGCCGGCGTCCAGGATTGCATTATTCGTCATGAGGTGTCCGACGTTTCGAACAAACATAAGTGATCTGCCAGGCAAAGTGAATTCTTCCCCGGTGACAGATGAATACGTGCGGTCAGGATTCAGGGTGCGCGTCATCGTTTTGCTGCCCTTTTTAAAGCTGGCAGAAAGATTGCCGGTCATCAGTCCGTGCCAGTTGCGGTAAACAAGGACTTTATCTTCTGCGTCAACTGCCGTGACGGAATCCTCGCAGTCCATAATCGTTGTGAGAGCAGCCTCAAGAAGAATATCTTTTACGCCAGCCATATCCGTTTTACCGATGGAATGGCTTCTGTCAATCTGGATTTCAAAATGCAGACCGTTATTTTTTAACAGAACAGCAGACGGTGAATCGGCATTCCCCTGATAGCCTGCAAGTTTTTCAGAATCAGCGAGCGACGTTTTTGTTCCATTGCTTAATGTGACCAGCAGCTTGCCGTCTGAAATGGCGTATTCCGCTGCGTCTCTATGGGAGCCGTCTGCAAGTGGCACGGTTTCATCAAGGAAATTCCGGCCGAACTCAATCACTTTTTCGCCGCGAACGGGATTATAGCCGCCTTCTTTGTGTGCGCCGCCTTCTTCGCTGATGGCATCTGTTCCGTAAAGAGCATCATACAGGCTTCCCCAGCGGGCATTTGCCGCATTAATGGCATACCTAGCGTTGTTTACAGGAACGACCAGCTGCGGCCCAGCCTGTGAAGCAATTTCATCATCCACATTTTCAGTAGCAATCTTAAAATCAGGTGCTTCAGGTTCCAGATAGCCGATCTCATGCAAAAACGCTTTATATGTCTCAAAGTCAGCTTCTTTGCCGTTCTCTCTGTGCCAGGCATTGATTTTGTGCTGAATCTCATCACGGACTTTAAGAAGCTCGCGGTTTTTCGGAATCAGCTCATCGATGATGTCTTCAAAGCCTTTCCAAAACGCCTCTTCTTCCACTCCTGTCTGAGGAAGTGCTTCTTTTTGAATGAATTCATACAACACCTCAGCGACCTTTAAATTCCCCTTTTGAACGTACCCTTTCATGATTTCTCCTCCTTTGATATCCATTTCATTGTTTCGTATTGCGCAACGATGTTTTCTATTATGCTAAAAAAAGCATAGCATGATTAGGACAGCGCTTTCAATAGTTGTTAGAACATTCTGTTAAATAATCAGTTTGCCTTTCTATTAAACTCCAGCTGTTTTCATCTCTTTCATCTCTTTTTTCACTTCCGCACACCTGCCCGGGCTCGGGAAAAGCTTTCCTGCATTTAAGAGATTCTCAGGATTAAAGACGGCACGGATGTCTGTCTGGGCGGCAATTTCTTCATCTGTAAAAACAAACCTCATTTCCTCCCGCTTTTCGATGCCGACGCCATGCTCTCCGGTTATGGTCCCCCCTGCATCTGCACAAACCTGAAGACAGGCGCTTCCCGCTTCAAGCGCAAGCTCTGTCTGGCCCGGAATTCTAGAATCAAACAAAACCAGGGGATGAAGGTTGCCGTCTCCCGCATGGAAGATGTTGGCGATCCGCAGACCGGAATCCCGGCTGATAGCATTAATCTTTTCCAGAACTTCGGGTAATTTGCTTCTCGGGATGACGCCATCCTGAACAAGATAATCCGGTGAGATCGCCCCCATTGCCCCAAACCCTGTCTTCCGGTTTGCCCACCAGCGTGCGCGCTCGGCTTCACTTTGTGCGGCCTTGACCTCGCGTACGTTCCACTTTGTGCATACGGCCAGAATTTGCGCAATCTGATCTTCAATTCCGGCAGATATACCGTCTACTTCTATTAATAATACCGTTTCAATATCTTTCGGGTGGCCTACTGGAAACGCAGCCGCCTCTACCCCTTCGATCGCTGTTTTGTCCATCATTTCAAGTGCTGCCGGCACGATGCCTGCGGAAATAATATCTGAAACGGCAGCGCTTCCGTCTTCCACCCTATCAAAATAGGCAAGAACCGTTTGTTTGGCTTCAGGATTTTTCAGAATTCTGACCGTTATTTTTGTCACAATTCCAAGCGTCCCTTCTGAGCCTGTCAGCAAACCTAGCAGGTCATAACCCGGCGTATCAGGAATACCGTTATTCCCAATCTCCGTAATGTCACCGTTTGGAAGGACCACTTGGAGGCCGAGGATGTGATTCGTTGTTACCCCGTACTTCAGGCAGTGGGCACCTCCGGCATTCTCCGCTACATTGCCGCCAATCGTGCAGCAGTACTGGCTGGATGGATCCGGTGCATAGTAGTAGCCTTTATCTGCAATTGAGTTTGTCAGTTTGAGATTTACAAAGCCCGGTTCAACGACTGCTCTTCTGTTTTCAAGATCAACGCTGATCAGCTTTTTCATTTTCACAAGGCTGATGATCACTTCGCCGTTAATCGGAATGGCGCCTCCGCTGAGACCTGTGCCCGCGCCTCTTGCTAAAAACGGAAGGTTGTTCATGGAGCAGTATTTGACAACAGCCGCAACTTCCTCCGTATTTTTTGGAAAGACAACTGCTTTCGGCAGATGCTTGTGGATTGTAAATCCGTCGCAGTCATAGGCAATCAAATCTTCCTTCTGATAGAGAATATTGCCGGGGCCAGAGACAAGAGCAGCGAGGCTGACAATGTGCTTGTCCTTTGTCCTGATTTTTTTGACGGCCATTGTTTACTCCCCCTCGAGTTTTTCTTTTTGATACGCCCAGTCAAGAAGCTGCACGGTGTGTACGACCTTTTGGCTTCTTCCGTGTTTCTGAACACCCATTGCCATTTGCAGCATGCAGCCCGGGTTGCCCATAGAAATCATTTCAACATCTTCAGGTACATGCTCCATTTTGCTTTCAAGGACCGCACCTGCCATTTCAGGGTTTGTTATATTGTAGATTCCGGCACTCCCGCAGCATCTGTCGGCATTCGGCATGTGGACCATCTCTACCCCAGGGATGTTTAAAAGCAAGTCCCGCGGCTCTTCACGCACTCCTTGTCCGTGAGCCAGGTGGCATGCATCGTGATACGTAATTCTCGTATTCAGCTCTGCTTTCGGCTTTTCATACCCCGAATCATGCAGGTATTTCGAAACATCCACTACTTTTTCAGCAAAAGCTTCTGCTTTCTCGTGCCATTCTGTGTCTACTTCCCTGAAAAGCTCCCCGTATTCCTTCAGCATGCAGCCGCAGCCTGCGGCATTCACAACAACGGTTTCGGCATCTTTAAACGCTTCAATGTTCTGTTTGGCAAGCTTTCTGCCCGTGTCCCTGTCGCCCGCATGCACATGAAGGGCTCCGCAGCACGTCTGATTCTGAGGAATCGCTACATTGTTTCCGTTTCGGGTTAACACATTAACCGTTGATTGATTGATGTCTCCAAACATCACGTCCATGACACAGCCTGTCAGAAGGGCGACATCGGCTTTTGGGGTTCCTTCAGCTTGGACAACCGGCTGTTTTTTATATTTCGACCGGACCGGCTGTTTGATTTCGGGCATGATCGCTTCCATTTCGGCAAGATGTTTTGGCATGACGTTCAGCATGCCCGTCTTCCGGACCGCTTTTTGCAGGCCGCTTTTCTGGTAAAACTTCAGAAGGCTGCCGACAGCATTAAGCCTGTTTTGGTGAGGGAACAGGCCTTTTAAGAAGAATTGGCTTACTGCTCCTTTCGCACCTTTAAGCGGCATCGCCTGGCGAATCTGTCCTCTTGCTTCTTCAATGAGACCGCCGACATCCACGTCTGCCGGACAGGCAGTTGTGCATGCCCGGCAGTCAAGGCACGCAAACACCGGATCCATAAACTGTTCATTGACTTCAAGCTTGCCGTCTGCCACTGATTTAATAAGGTGTACCCTGCCCCGCGGCGAGTGCTGCTCCTGGCCGGTAATTTCATAAGTAGGACATGATTCAAGACACATTCCGCAGTGCACGCAGTCTGCCCACTTGCTCTCATCCGGATGATCTTTCCATAGGTAGTTGCTGAGACTGGCATCTGCACATGAAGGAGCGCCCTGCTTCAGATCGCTTTCTCTAATACTCACGTCAGATTCCTCCCAAATAGCGTTTGTCGTTTAAAACTGAATGAGGATCAACCGCTTTTTTAATGCCTTCGATGAGGAAAAAATAATCCGGCTTGCTGCCCCATACTTCTGTTTTGTGGCGCATAGCATAAGGCAAATGGGTAACGATGGCATAGCCTCCGAGTTCCTCTGCACCAGCTCTGATCGCTTCAATGGACGCAAGCACATCCTGGCTGCTTCCTCTCAGATGAACTTTTGATAATCCGTGGCCAAGACCTCCATGCGCTTCAGGTGAAGTTCCGTCTGCTTTCCCGCAGATGGCCATCAGGTTAAAAACATCCATGTTTTTAAGACCGACCTTAAGAGAGGCTTCTGTTACCGAACCCGGTTTGCTCGAATAGGCATTGGGCGCGGACGTACAGAAGCGTTCCCAAAATTTCACTGCTTCAACTTCAGGAAGTACGGACACCTGCACATGCTCTGGAACAATGTTTTTAAGAACACGTTCCTGATAACGGACAGAAGGCTCGAAATCTTCAAAACTGATGGCAAGTGTGTACGTTTTCAGACCTGTCAGCCGTTTGGATATTGCCGGATTCATTAATTCCAGTGCAACAGGCTCAAGCGCTGAATCGAGCAGCTGCACGGAAAACTGTTTCATGGCGTCTTTCATCTCCTCAGGATAAGAAAGGAGGACAAGGCTCTGACAGGCTGGCAAAGGCCTGAGTTTTAATGTTACCTCTGTTAAAACACCAAGAGTTCCCATTGATCCTACGAACAGCTTGTTCATGTCATATCCTGCCACGTTTTTTACGACCCTTCCTCCAGAGCGGATGACTCTGCCGTCAGGATAGATGATGCGCAGCCCGATGACAGAATCACGTGCCGACCCGTATCCGAGTCTTTTCGGACCGCTTTCATTTACGGCGACAATTCCGCCGATCGTTGCCTGTTCCGGCCAGGATGGGTCAAGTGACACCATCTGTCCGAATTGTGCCAGAAAACGTTGCAGCTCTTTAAACGGCGTTCCCGCTCTGACTGTCACGGTCATATCTCCCGGTGTATGTTCTGTTATCCCCTTGTATTTAGATAAAGAGAGCTGTATGTCTGCCGAATCTGACAGTCCCCCAAATCCTCTCTTTGTTCCCCCGCCGATAATGGAGATCTTTTTTCCATGGTTACTTGCAAAACGGACGACTTCTGAAATTTCTTCCTCTGTTGTCGGGAAAACGGTGATGTCGCCGTTATTTCCAAGCAAGTGGTTCCATTCTGTTTTATGAAGCACTTTTTCATCTGGCAAGATGGCCGTTAAGTCTGCCGGCATGAACCTTCCTCCTTCGTTAAATAAGTAATTGCAGCAAACAGGAACGGAATAAGGTTATTCTGCTGTCAGTCTAGGAAGAATGGTTCTGGTGCAGACTCTTGTGAAGGATGGATTCTACGAATGTTAAATGTTCCAGCATGCAGGCTTTTGCCTGACTGGAGTGCCCTGAAGAAATGCTCTCGAAGATTTGCTCGTGGTGTTTGGAAATCGTTTTGACGGTTTCCGGGCTGCTCTGTATAAACCGGTGGAAATCAATCATTGAGTGTTTAATCGTTTCAGAAATGAATGTAACGAACTGCATCAGAAGCGGATTGCCCGTCGCTTTTGCAATCGCCGAATGGAAACGGTAATCGTCTTCCCAAGGGGAATCTCCTTGAGATTTCAATATATGCTTCATTTCAGCAAGGTCACGTTCGCTCCTGCTGCCAGCGGCCATCTCAGCCATTCCTGTCTCTACGATTTTTCGCACTTGGAAAAGCTCAGTCACCTTTTTGGGGTCGGAAAAATAGAGATTCTGATTAAAGATCCTGGAAGAATCAAAAGGGGTTACATAAGTGCCTTCCCCTTGCTTGACAGTAACTAAACCCTTTCCTTTCAGGACTGTAATGGCGTCACGGACTGCAGAGCGCCCAACGCCGAACTGGTCGCACAGCTCTCTGACAGAAGGAAGCTTCTCTCCGGGATTTATCACTCCTGATGCAATCATCTCTTCCAGCTGCTCGCTCACCGTTTCAGAAACCTTCTTTGTGACAATTTTTTCAATATGCACGTTTCGCCCCTCCTTCCTTTTCGGATATCACATATCAGACAAGTTATAAATCTATTAAAACACGCCATTCGACAAACTTCAATTATTTTTTGAATTTACTGAAAAAACAGCCCTAAGGCTGTTCTCAGAAATCTTGAAGAACGATTTTTCCAATTGTCTTTCCGGACTCAATCTTTTTATGGGCTTTTTTCAGGTTATCAGCATTAATAGGGCTTAATGTTTCGTTCACTGTTGTTTTTAATGCCCCTTCCTCAATCAGTTTGCTGATTCTGTTCAAGAGGACCTGCTGCTGATCCATATCTTCTGTTTCAAACATCGCTCTTGTGAACATAAACTCCCATACAAATGCAGCACTCTTGTTTTTAAGAAGATTCAAGTCAAGAGGCTCTTTATTTTCCACAATGGAGCAGACCGTTCCCTGGGGCTTAATGATTTCACTCATTCCTTCCCAGTGCAAGTCTGTATTGTTCAGGCAGAAAATATAGTCAGGATCAGCGATGCTGAGATCCTCAATCTGCTTTTTCATCGGACGATGGTGATTAATGACAGCATCTGCCCCAAGTTCCTTTACCCACTTCACGGTTTCATCGCGTGATGCGGTTGCAATGACATGAAGCCCTGCCCATTTGGCCAGCTGAACAGCTATTGAGCCGACACCGCCTGCACCGCCGATAATCAGCACGGATTTCTGCTGATTTCTGCTGCGGTCATCCGGATCTATGCCCATTCTGTCAAAAAGGCCTTCATAGGCTGTAATCGCAGTTAAAGGAAGAGCTGCCGCTTCCGGAAACGAAAGATTAGCGGGCTTTCTGCCAGTTATCCGTTCATCAACAAGCTGAAATTCACTGTAAGATCCCTGCCTCGTAATGCTTCCTGCATAATACACTTCATCTCCGGGTTTAAAATCCGTGCAGTCCGGACCGCATTCGACGACGATTCCGCTCGCATCCCATCCAAGAATTTTAGCCGCTTCTTCTTCCTGCTCCTTTGGCGCACGGACCTTAGTATCAACCGGGTTAACAGAAATAGCTTTAACCTCCACAAGCAAATCTCTGCCCTGCGGTTTTGGTTTTTCCATTTCCAGATCAATCAGGCTTTCCTCATGCTCAATCGGCAAATACTTATACAAACCTACTGCTTTCATGCCCCTCACTCCTTCGCATCATTTATGATTAAGTATGCTTGCCTTGAAAAAAATTATCAAATGATACGGTTTGTGAAGAGTTGTGGGATAAGTGCCTTCAGGAACATAAATGTCAGGTTTGATGGTTCTTTTCTTCTTGATAAGTGCCATCAAGAAGTAAGATTCCAGTTTTGATGGTTCCTTTCTGCTGGATAAGTGCCACCAATGACACAGATATCAGTTTTGGTGGTTCTAAACTGCTGGATAAGTGCCACCAAGAACAGAGATTACAGTTTTGATGGTTCCTTTCTGCTGGATAAGTGCCACCAAGAACAGTGATTACAGTTTTGATGGTTCCTTTCTGCTGGATAAGTGCCACCAAGAACAGTGATTCCAGTTTTGATGGTTCCTTTCTGCTGGATAAGTGCCACCAAGAACAGTGATTCCAGTTTTGATGGTTCCTTTCTGCTGGATAAGTGCCATCAAGAACAGTGATTCCAGTTTTGATGGTTCTAAACTGCTGGATAAGTGCCACCAATAACGCAGATTTCAGTTTTGGTGGTTCCTATCTGCGGGATAAGTGCCGCCAATAGCGCATATTACAGTTTTGGCGGTTCTAATCTGCTAGATAAGTGCTATCAAAATAGCAGATTTCGATTTTGGTGGTACTACACTGCTTGGATAAGTGCCACCAATAACTCAGATTCTAGTTTTAGTGGTTCTTCACTCTTGAATAGTGACATCAACAACACACCAAAAAACACCCCTCCGCATCGTGAGGGGTGCACCATATTAAGCAAAAACCGGAACCTTAATCTCCACTTCCCGCCCTTGTTCAGAGGAGCGCAGAATGCCGTCGATAATCGCCTGGTTAATTAAAATTTCCTCTGCAGGGATCGGGGCAGGACGCTGCTCAATAATTGCTGCTACAAAGTCTCTTACTTTTTCATGGAAAATATCAATCTTGTGGTCGATAACCGGGATTGTCGTCTCAGCATGCTGGCCGGCTATATCATGGAACATGGAAATGCTCCCTATTCCGCCGTCCCACACACCGCTCCACGGTCCCGTACCTGCAGGCGTAAGTTTGAGTCCAGCATCTTTGCCGAGAAACAGCGTCGGACCGAGTGAATCCATATGCATCGCCCAGGAAATTTTAAAATTCAGCACTTTTCCGCCTTCAAGTCTGACCATCGCGACACCAAAATCTTCTACTTCAAATCGATCTGCTTCATGATGATAAAGAGGATTTGTTCCGAAATGATTTGATGTGTAGGCTGAAACGGTCAGCGGCTTTGGATAATTCAGTGCATGCAAGGCAAGATCGAGTGAATAGCAGCCGATATCAGCCATGGCTCCTGCACCGGCAAGATCTTTGTTTATAAAGGTACCTCCAGGCATGCCTCTTCTTCTTCCGCCGCCAGTCTGTATATAGTAGACATCTCCGAGCTGCCCTGATTGAATGATCTCTTTAATATTTTTCATATTCGGATCATAGCGCGGCTGAAAGCCAACCGATAGCATTTTCCCCGTACGGCGTGCTGTTTCAACCATGTCAATCGATTGCTGGAGAGTGACTGCTAAAGGTTTTTCCACTAAAACATGTTTGCCGGCAAGCAGCGAATCAATGCTAGTTCGGTGATGTGTGACGTTCGGTGTGCAGACACTTACACCATCAAGATCAAGCTCCAATAGATCCAGGTGATTGTCAAACGCATGAGCACCTTCAATTCCAAGCATCTGGATAAATTCCTGCGCTTTTCCGGGAACAACATCAGCCACTGCTGCAATGGTTACATCTTTCATTTGCTGATAAGCTTTTGCGTGCAGGACGGCAATTCCCCCGCTTCCGATTATTCCAATTTTAATGGTTGACATTAGCGATTCCCCCCGTTTTTTCTTCTTGAAAAATTGTTTTTAAATAGTCTATGGCTGTTTTGATTCCCTCTTGTTCTTTTGCGAGCGACCCCCAGTAGTTGTGATCCTCGAGCTCTATGCTGATAGGACCCGTGTATCCAAGCTGTTCAAGTTTGGCAGCTGTTTTTTTCCAGTCAACTTCCCCTTCGCCTGGAATTGTGTATCGCCATGGCCCTTCTGAAAAATCATATTTAGCGCCAAAAACGGAAGGCAAGTGGCCGGAATCGTATTGCTCCTGCTGGAGAAGCAATGTATCTTTTCCATGACAGTAAAGCACCTTCGAGCCGAACTCTTCCAGGAACTTCAGAGGGTCAATTCCGAGCCTGACCAAATGCGAAGGGTCATAATTAATGCCGAAATGGTTTGAAGGAATTTCCTTAAACATATATCTGAGAACCTCAGGAGTTGCTCCAAGTGTCGGGAAAAGCGGTGCAGGTCCAGGCCATCCTTCAAGCGCGATGTATAAATCGTGTTCCTCCGCGAGCCTTACGACTTCAGGAAATGTCTGTTTCCAAATCTCAAGCGAGCGGCTGACAGGCTGGAGACTGTCTTCAGGGACTAGACACATAAATATGACTTTTCCGCCTAATGTCGAGATTTCCTGAAATTGATTCTTCAAGGCAATTACAGCTTGAGCGCGTTTTTCTTCATCTTCACTGAGCAAGGCTGTACCGCCTACTGCTCCTCTTCCGTCAATGGAACCTGCTTCGATACCATTATCGGACAGAATGGTTTGAACATCTTCATCTAAATAAGGCAGATCAAGAACGCCGATTCCGTTTTCTTTTGCCCATTTCACTGTGTACTCCAGTCCTTTTGTCCCGAAATGCGGAGGAATTCTCATGCCGATTTTATTCTTCATCATACTTCACCATCCCTTTATATTTGTGTTTTATCCTTTAATTCCGCTGAAGGTAATTCCTTTAATAAACGTTTTTTGCAGGAAGAAAAACAGCAGGATAATCGGCAGCGTCATGAGTGTCGATACAGCCATCATCAATCCCCACTCTGTTCCCCGCTGGCTTTGGAATTGCTGCAGACCAAGCGACAGGGTATAGGAAGCTTCATCTGTCAAATACAGAAGCGGACCGAGGAAATCTGTCCAGCTGCCCATGAACTGAAACAATCCGACTGCGAGAACCGCAGGTTTTGCAAGAGGCAGCATAATCTGCCAGTAGATTCTGAACTCGCCTGCTCCGTCAATTCTTGCTGCGTCCATAAGCGTATCAGGAAGACCGAGAAAGAACTGCCTGAGGAGGAATATGTAAAAAGGTACCCCGAAAAAGACCGGAACGATTAAAGGAAGCGGGCTCCCCACCCATCCAAGCTTTTCAAATAGGATAAACAATGGGATCATAGTCACCTGACCCGGAATCATCATCACCGCAATCGTGATAATAAACAGCACATTGCTGCCTTTAAACTTAAGCTTTGCAAATCCATAAGCAACAAGCGGACACGTAATCACTGCCCCGATCGTGCTGAACACTGTGATGACCACCGTATTTTTCAAATAAGTAAAAAACGGAATATATTTAATTGCATCCGCATAGTTGCTCCATTTAAGCGGTGATGGCAGCCATTCAGGAGGGAACGTGAAAATCTGCGTCTGATCTTTGAGAGAGGTCGACAGCATCCAGATGAACGGCACCAGGAAAAAGACAGACATGATAATCAGCACGGTATGCGCAAAAATACTTTTTGACGTTTTTTTCTTCATTTCATTCCCTCCTTATTTGCCCTGATAGTGAACCCAGCGTTTTGAGGTGGAAAAAATAACAGCTGTCAGAAGCATGATGATGGCAAACAAGATCCATGCCATGGCAGATGCATAGCCCATTTTGAAAAATTTAAACCCGTTGTCATAGAGATACATCACATAGAAGGTCAGCGAATTTGCAGGAGTTCCCTGCCCCCCGGTAAGAGCGTAAGGCAAAGCAAATTGCTGGAACGCACCGATGACACCCATCACAAGGTTAAAAAAGATAACAGGAGTCAAAAGCGGAAGCGTAATATGCACCGTTTTTTGAAACCAGTTTGCCCCGTCCACTTCTGCAGCATCATAATAGTCTTCTGAAATATCTGTCAGCCCTGCAAGATAAATGACGACCGCCTGACCAATGCCCCACAAGGACATGATCACGATGGAAGGTTTTGACCACGTTTCGCTTCCAAGCCATGCGGGGCCTTGAATGCCAAAAAGGTCAAGCATTCCGTTGACAAGTCCAAACTGCGGATTAAGCAGCCACATCCACAGAACAGCAAGCGCTACTTGAGGCACTAGAGTCGGGAGGAAAAAAATCGTTCTGTATACGGTCATGCCTCTGATCTTCAAATTCAGAACCATGGCAAGACAGACCCCGAAAATAATGCTTAACGGTACATATAAAGCGGCGAAATAAATCGTATTGGCTACAGATTTCCAAAATAAATCATCATTCATCAAATCCCTGTAATTCTGAAGGCCGACGAACTCGCCGGGCTGAAGAATGCTGTAAGTCGTAAAACTGAAATAGATGGAAGACAGTAAAGGAAAAGCGTAAAAAATAATAAGACCAAAAAGCCACGGGGTGACAAAGAGCCAGCCGTACAAGGATGTTTTGTTTCTCCATTTTTTCTTTTTTACAGCTGCTGCCTTATTAGCGGTAACCGATGTGCTCAGTTCGGGCTGCTGCATTCTTACTTCCCTCCTTAGCGGAGGGGATTCTTTTGAGCAAGAATCCCCCAGGCCAATTATTTTAATGCTTTCTCCACTTTCTCATTTACTTTTTCAAGAAGTTCATCAGGCTCTCCATTTCCCCGTGTCGCATTTTCCACGGCACTGGCTAATTCATTCCAGTAAAGAGTTCCCTGCGTCATGACCGGTCTGTGATTGCTTGATGGCAGGATTTCAACAAACTCATTTAGAATCGGGTCATCTTTATAGCCTAATTCTTCATTGACAGAATCTTTAATTGAGAAATCTTTGGCAATGCCGCTGAAGATTTTCTGCCCCTCTTCTCCGCTGAAAAACTTTAGGAATTCCCATGCTGCTTCTTTCTCTTTTGCTCCTTTCGGAATGACGACCGACCAGCCTCCTGACCAAGTCGAGAAGTTATCGCCTGTCGGAGTTGGTATCGGGAATACGCCGTATTCAAGATCAGGCTTGAATTTGTTAATAGCCGAAACTGTCCATGGTCCGCTGATTTTCATGCTGATCTGCTCTGTCAGGAACGGATCCATCGCGCCTGTCCCCTGTGAATTCGTAAAAGCAGTAATGTCTTCAATGTTGTATTTTTTTGCATAATCGGCAATCCATTGAAGCGCTTCAACATTTTTTGGATCGTCAGCTGTTACTTCTTTTGTTTCAGGATTGTAGAAATCTCCCCCGAAAGCCCAGCCCCATCCATAGAACCAGCCTTGATCAAGCCATGGAATGAAACCGATTTGGGAAAAGCGTTTTCCATCTTTAATCGTCAGTTTTTCAGCTGCATCTTCGAGTTCCGCAATTGTTTTTGGAGGATTATCCGGATCAAGCCCGGCTTTTTCAAAATGTTTTTTGTTGTAGTAGACAAGCCTTGAATCTGTAGTCGTCGGCAGTCCGTAAAGTTTATTTTCATATGACGCTTCTTCCCATGCAAAAGGGTAGAACTGGTCTTTTGTAATCTTATCTTTTTCAGCAAGATCACTTAAATCTTCAAGTGAACCCTGTGCGGCCCACGAAGCAATTTCAAAGCGGTCAAAATAAGCAACATCCGGGGGATTTCCACCTGCAATAGATGACAGGAGCTTCTCATTAGATCCTTCACCCTGGTTGGCAATGTAAACGGACTTGACTTTAATATCCGGATGTTTTTTTTCAAATGCTTTTACAACCTCATTTACAGCATCACCTGTAATATCTGTCATCGGATGCCAAAATGTGATTGTCGTTTTTCCGTCTTCGCTTTTACTCGAAGATGATTCAGAGCTGCATCCTGCTGCGACAAGCAAAAAACAAATCATTACTGCTGTAAGTAAACTTTTTACACACTTCATCAAAACTCCCCCTGTTTTAAATGAATGGAAAACGGTGAACATAACCTCCCTCCAAAGTTATAAAAGCGCTTACAAATAACATAATGACTTGTCATGTTGATATGTTTTATAGTTAATATATTAATTGGTTAAGATTTTATAAGTCAACCTATTTTTTCTGAATTTTTAAAAATAAAAAAATAGGCCTGCATATTCAGGCCTAGTACATATCGCGGTGCATAGTTTTTTCTGTTTCCCCTTCAACGATCTTATGAGGGACAAAGACATGCTGAACAGCAAACTTGTGATCAGACATCTTTTCCATCAGAAGATTTACCGCATTACGGGAAATTGTCCACTCATCCTGCTTAATATGAGTGAAATGAATTCGGCCGTTGCCGGGAGAATCAAAGCAGACGACTGAAATATCTTCAGGGACTTTCCTGCCTGATGCACGAAGTCTTTCAACCGCGAGTTCTGCGATCGAATGCTCGCACGCAGCCACCGCTGTAAGATTTTTATGCTTTGCAAAATAAGAATCAAGTTTCTGAATGTCTTCCTTAAAAATGTCAGGATTGCCTGCGCTGTGAATAGGCATGCTGTTTTTTATTTCAGTCAGAATATACTCTCTGTTAAGCTTGACTCCGAACTCAGAATGCGCAAGCTGAAATCCCATGATGCGTTCTTCAATGGCTGTCGTGCCATCAGGCGGCGGAGACAAAAAGCCGATTTCTTTATGGCCGAGATCAAAGAGATGTGCAGTGAGCTCCCCTGCTGCTTTTTGATGGTCCGTGCAGACAAATGAGGCGGGTATCCCTTTAATAAAGCGGTCAATGAGAACAACGGGAAAATTCCTTGAAACAAGCTCAAGCAATTTGTTGTTCACATGCTCTCCATGAACAGGAAAAACGATCAGGCCCTCTGCCCCGATGTCAAGAAATTCATTCACGGCACGTTCTTCTATTTCTTTTTTCCCGTAGCTCATTTTGAACAAAACCGTAAAACCATAGTCACTGCAATGTTTTTCAATCCCTTTTACAAGATTCATTCCGTAGCTTTCATCAAAGCCCGGGAGAATAAAACCGATCAATTTGCGGGCCTGACTTCTGCGTTCGGCATGAGGTGCAGCATCCGTCCCCGTGTGGGCATTCGTAACAAATGAACCCTTCCCTTGAATTCTTTCAATATAATGTTCTTCTGATAAGAGATCGAGTGCTTTTTTTGAAGTAATTCTGCTCACTTCAAATTGCTCTGCCAATTCTTTCTCAGAGGGAACTTTTTCACCATGTTTAAGGGTGCCGCTTTTTATTTGATTCAATAGAGATTGATACACCTTCAGATAAAGAGGGTTAAAAGTTGTCATATCTTCACCTTTCTATGGTTGTTATATTCAATATAACAACTTTCTTCGGGTAAGAAAAGAAATTTTTACCGAAAGATTACACCCGGATATGGTTAGCCCTCTGCGGGATGCTTACCCACTTTTTATCTATGGCAGATTGTTCGATTGCATCAAGAATGAGCTGATTTTGCAGGCCGTCAAAGAAATCAGGCTTTTGAGATTTCTTTTTTGAAATCGCTTCCATTAATTCGGATATTAAATTGACGAACGTATGCTCATAGCCAATAATATGACCTGCCGGCCAGTAAGCATCAGCAAACGGATGCACTTCCTCTGTGCAATTGATGACCCTGAAGCCCTGCAGACCTTCGTCATCTTCCGATAAATAAACATGAAGATTGTTCATATTTTCAAGGTCCCACTTAATCGATCCATACTCGCCATTAATTTCAAAACAATTGCGGTTTCTGCTGCCGGCTGCAAACCGAGTTGCTTCAAAAACCCCCATTGCCCCGTTTTCAAATCTTGCAATAAACGAGGCAGCATCGTCTACATCCACTACGCCCGTTTTTCCAGGCTCATTTTCAATAGGCCTTTCTTTTATAAAGGTTTCCATAGCCCCGACGACTTCTGTCATTTCTCCTACTAAAAACCTTGTAAGGTCAATGATGTGCGCTCCAATATCACCGAGGGCTCCAGACCCTGTTATTTCTTTTTTAAGCCTCCATGCAATCGGAAAGTCAGGATCCATGAGCCAGTCCTGCAAATAAGTAGCCCTGACATGATAGATCTTTCCGAGCCTGCCCTCTTCAATCAGCTTTTTGGCATATTGAACGGCAGGAGCAAAGCGGTAATTATGGGAAATCATATGAACAACACCGTTTTTTTCAGCGGCTGCAAGCATTCTCTCAGCTTCCTCCGCATTTAGAGGAAGAGGCTTCTCGCAAATGACATGTTTTCCAGCCTCTGCCGCAGCCATCGCAATTTCAGCGTGTGAGTGGTTTGGAGTTACTATATCAATTAAATCAATGTCATCACGCTTAATCAATTCTCTCCAGTCCGTTTCATAGCTCTCAAATCCAAGTTCTTTAGCGGCTTTCCTTACACCCTCTTCATTTCTTCCTGCGATTGCCTTCAGAACAGGTCTTGCTCTGTCAGGAAAGAAAAACGGCACATTTCGATATCCAAGACTGTGAGCCTTCCCCATAAACTTATACCCAACTAAACCTACTCTGATTTCCTTCAATACAATCACCAGCCTTCACTTATAGTTGATATAAAAAAACTGTCATTATATTGACTAATTAGTCTTCCGCATTGTAAATCCTTTTTTTAGACGTCGAAATTTTTAAAAAAACAGATAAAGGAAGCCCTGCAAGATATGCAAGGCTGTCTAAATACTATTCTGACAAAATGCTTTCAATCTGTGAAAGCTCTTCTTTTTCAAATTGGAGATGATTCAAGGCCGCTACATTTTCTTCAATCTGGCTGACTTTGCTTGCGCCAATCAAAGCTGAGGTTACACGTCCTTCCCGCAGGACCCATGCCAGTGCCATTTGCGCAAGATTCTGTCCGCGGTTTTCAGCAAGTTTGTGCAGCTTTTTAATTTTTCCGACAAGCTCTTCCGTTACGCGCTCTTGCGAAAGAGCTCCTGTTGCTTTTGCCGCGCGTGATTCCTGAGGAACGCCTCCGACGTATTTATTTGTGAGGAGGCCTTGCTCAAGCGGACAAAATGCAATCGAACCTACCTTATTTTCCTGCAGCACATCCTGCAATCCTTCTTCAATCCAGCGGTTCAGCATGGAATAGCTTGGCTGGTGAATCAATAGCGGCGTTCCGAGACGGTTCAGGATTTTCACCGCTTCTTCTGTCTGCTCTGCAGAATAACTTGATATTCCGACGTACAGGGCTTTTCCCTGACGGACAATCTGATCGAGTGCTCCCATTGTTTCTTCCAGCGGCGTATGAGGATCCGGCCGGTGAGAATAAAAAATATCTACGTAATCCAGTCCCATTCTTTTTAAGCTTTGATCAAGACTGGAAATCAAATATTTCTTTGAGCCCCATTCCCCGTAAGGCCCGTCCCACATCCGGTACCCGGCCTTAGATGAAATAACCAGCTCATCTCTGTATGGCGCGAAGTCCGTTTTAAGAAGCTGTCCGAACATTTCTTCTGCAGAACCAGGCGGCGGCCCGTAATTATTGGCAAGGTCAAAATGAGTAATCCCAAGGTCAAAAGCTCGTCGCAGCATGGCACGCCCATTTTCAAAAGAGTCAACCCCGCCGAAATTATGCCAAAGCCCAAGCGAGATTGCAGGCAGCATCAGCCCGGAATTCCCGCAGCGGTTATACGTCATCGATTCATAGCGATCGGAATTAGCAAGATATGTCATATGTATTTCCTCCTTTGTCGTCTTCTTTAGTAATCGTAATAGAAGAAAGCGGTTTCGTAAATGAAAAAGACTTCAGTCAAACCATATTCGATCGATTGAAATAAAAAAGAACTCTCAGAAATGAGAGTTCTCAGCAAATAGAATCTGTTGGTTTAGGGTTTTTCAGTCCGAAAATCGGCCTGATAAATAAGGCGAGGAATGTTCCAAGCATAGCCATGACCATCCAAACCCAGCCATGAAGACTGAATGAAGCAATGCCTCCAAAATAGGCACCGATATTGCATCCGAAAGCAAGACGGGCGCCATAGCCCATAAGCAGGCCGCCGATAATCGATGCACCGGCTACACCGGGTTTAATTTTACCCGGCTTGAACGTGCCTTGCGCGGCAGCAGATATGAATGCGCCAAGGATGATGCCGAAATTCATGACACTTGTTGAATCCGCAAGAACGGTTTTTGTTAATGCCGCTCCGTTTGCACCGGTGAAATAACCCCATGATGACACGTCAATTCCTGCTGTCATCAATGCTTTTCCTCCCCAAAGGGCAAAAGCTGACGTGATGCCCCAAGGGTTTCCCCTGATAGACAGCGTCAATGCATTCAAAAGCGCAAGAATGATCGCTGCTGCAAATAGAGGCCATGATCCGCGGAGAATCTTTTTCCATCCCTTTACAGTCGGAAGCTGTTTCATCATAGGCGGATTTTTCTTTTTGGCTATCTGTATGGTGATCCAGTAAATAAGAGCAAATAATGCGAGCTGGACGATAAGTGCACCGCCATAGCCGAGACCCGTGGATGTTGCTAGAGAGACCGGCGGAAGGGCTGGCATATCTTCCATCCAGAAAGTAAAATGGTAGGCTCCAATGACAGATCCCGCAATAAAGGATACAAGTGTCAGGATCATGGATGATGATCCGCCGCCCACTGAATAAAGCGTTCCTGAAGCGCAGCCGTTGCCCAGCTGCATGCCAATGCCGAACATAAATGCGCCTACAATGACGCTTACTCCCACAGGAGATACGTATCCTGCCGGAGCTGTTCCTGTGAAACTGAAACCTGTGCTTAATATGATGGCAAATAAGACGGATGCAATGGCGAGCATCAGCATATGAGCCTGAAGCCCCTGAACATTTCCTACAGACACGAGTCGTCTAAATGCCGAAGTAAAGCCGAATCGTGCATGAAGCAATGTGGCACCAAGAAGCAATCCGATGATATACAGAACGCTCTGTGTGCCTCCCGCTGCCAGTAAAATGGCTGCAAAAAGTAGAACTGCTGCAAGCAATCCTGCCGCAACAAGCGGTTTTTGAACAGGCTTCATTTCGGATACAACGGTTGTTTTAGCCCGTGAAGGTGAATGAATAGCTGTTTCAGCCATATTTAAAACTCCTTTTCATATAAATTTAGTCGGAATAACATGTGATATTACCTTAACGCGTCTTCAATCATTTGTAAACCGGATTGCTCATAGTCAGAACATTAAAATACCTGATTGTTTGAATGAAAAAATCCCAGGCATGAACCTGGGATTTTAAACAGCCCCGCCTACCTAATGAATGGATTTTTCCATTCCATCAGAGCGGCAAAGTTGCACGACTCATTATCTTCAAGATAGTCAGGGATGACAGACATCGGAGTTCTCCCGCATCGAAGCAGAAACGTCAGGACGGGGTCTTTCAGGTTCCCTTTCACTACTTCCTCTAAATACTCGTCCGGAGTGAGATGATCTGAGTGCTGCCTGTAACCCGGCATTCTTCCTCCGCCGACCAGCCTCTTCAGGTTAAGCTTCACAACCGTTTCATACATGGAAAACATAAGCCATTTCCCAAGGCCAAGCTTTCTGAACTTTGGCCTGACGCTAATATCAACAACATAGAGCGTATCCCCGTCCCGCTTGTGACTGCGGGTGATGTAGCCGCTGTCTGTTATGTCTTCCCACGTATGATGGGGCTTTGCAGGATCAAAATGCACGAGCAGAGCTGTCATTGATCCTGCGATTTCGCCATCTATTTCGATACAGAGAGCGCCTTCCGGAAACGAATGCACATGCTGCTCAAGCTGTTCCTTTTTCCACCATAGATCAGGCGGAAACGGCGGCGGAAAACTTTCCTTTTGAACCTGAATCAGTGAATCAAAGTCATTTTTCTCATAGTTTCTTACGACTGCTTTAACAGGAACACTGTCTTCGAAAACAAAAAATTCTTTTCTGTACAAGGATTCTCCTCCTTACAGCAGCGTACGGTCCCCCTGCTTTGCTTCCCAATCGGGATATAAATCGGTGCGGCGGTCGCGCCACGTTGTAACCGATCCGCTTGCACGCACTTTGTAAAGAAGTTCTAAATCAAGGTCAGCGGTTACGATCATCGGCTGATTAATTTCGCCTTCTGCAGCAAGCCCCTTTGGAGGAAAAGGAACATCATTCGGTGTAATGATGGCAGCCTGACCAAAATTCCCTCTCATGAAATCGACAGTCGGCAGTGAACCGACAGTCCCAGTCGTCACAACATACACCTGGTTTTCAATCGCGCGGGCATGGCTTGTGTAGCGGACGCGGTGAAATCCGTGGCGGTCGTCTGTACATGAAGGGCAGAAAATCACATCAGCACCCTTTGCTTTTGCGATCCGCACGATTTCAGGAAACTCAATGTCATAACAAGTCATCATGGCAATGGTCCCTTTGTCCGTTTCAAACACCCGGAGCTCATCACCCGGCGTCATATCCCATTCATGGACTTCTGTCGGAGTGATGTGGAGCTTTGCCTGCTCTGCCACCCGTCCGTCCGGATAAAACAGATGAGCAACATTATAAAGACGCCCTTCTTTTTTAATTACATGTGTCCCGCCGATGATGTGCATGCCTGTATTTGCTGCGAGACCTTTAAAAAGCTCCAGATACTGCTCTGTATAATCAGGAAGTTCATCAATTGACAGTGCCTGTCCCTCAGCATTCCCGATAGACATTAGCTGAGTAGTGAAAAATTCGGGAAAAAGAACAAAATCCGTTCCAAATTCCTCTGCGGTTTTAATATAGTGCTCAACCTGATCTGCAAATTCTTTGAAAGAGTGAATGGTGCGCAAATCATATTGAACGGCAGAAACTCTAAGCTGCATGGAGTTCATCTCCTTTTCCTAAGTGATGTCAAAAACAAAGATATAAATATTATTAAGCATGAGAGAAGAACTTACAAGAAGAATGTCCTGACAAACTGACTGCATCAGATGACAATGCGGAGGGGAAAATAATGAAAATGACGGAAAATAGAGGGATTTCATGTTTTCGAAATATGATTTTACTAAAAAAAAGCTCTTTCTTTATATGATCCTTAACGTCCTGATGATCAGCCTTCTGGTTATTGAGTCCATGTTTGAAATCACTGCTTCCAGTATAATCATGATCACTCTCATTACAGCTGTCCTTGCTGTCTGTTATTATTTTTTGTTTGAATTTATCGTGGCTGTACCAAAAACAGAAGAAAGGCTGCAGAGCATTTTTATTGGTTCAGGTCTTCTTCTGATGCTCATCATTACAGGATATGCGAACCTTTATTTTCAAATTTATGGATTTTATGGTGATAAAGCCTTTAAATTTTCAGGTGAACAATTATCGGGGAACGACTTTTTATATTACAGCATAACGACCTTTACAACCACTGGTTTTGGGGACATTACCTCTATAGGGGTAATCTCAAATGCTGCGGCAGCTTCAGAAATGCTGATGGGGTTTATCGTAAGCACCCTGTTTATGGCGGTCATTACTTCAAAGCTCGTCACAAACCTAAAATAAGCCTGAAGAGATTCAGGCCTTTTAAGAAGCACTTATAGGGAGAGCAATCGTAAAAGTTGTCGTCATTTCATCAGACTGACACGAAATGCTGCCGCCGTGGCTTTCGATGATTTTTCTGCAAATATACAGGCCAATGCCTGTGCCCAATTCTTTTGTTGTAAAAAAAGGCTCAAAAATCGTTTCAATCTGTTTTTGGGGAATCATCGGTCCGTTATTTGAAATATGTACGTATGCCCTGCTGCTGTCTTCTTTAAAATCAATGGTTATCGTTCTGTTGACGTTCATCTTCTGAAGAGCGTCAATTGAATTGAGCATCAGATTTAAAAACACCTGTCTCAGTTCATCTCTGCTTGCATAAACGGATGAATTTTTTTTAGGACCCTCCTGCACTTTGACGCTTCCGTCCAGCAGACTGGGGTACATAAAGGCGAGAACTTCATCAAGCAATTCTCCAAGCTTTAAATATTCGCGCTTGCTTTCAATCGTCTCTTTTTTGGAAGCATGCAGAAACTGCGACACGCGGAAGTTAAGCTGGTCAACTTCATGGCTGATGATGTCAAGGTATTTCAGATTCGGATGATCGCTTTGCATGAGTTTAATAAACCCTTTTACAGCCGTCAGCGGATTACGGAACTCATGAACAAAGCTAGAAGACATCTGCCCGAGAATCGTCAGGCGCTCTTTATGGCTCTGATCGATAAATGAGATCTTCTCCTGAAGAATATCTTCTTTTACCTCAGTGTACTTCTTTACGGCAAAATACGAAAACTGATCAAAAAGTATGTTGATTTCTTCAATAAAAGGCTGAAGTTCTTCCCTTGAGATGCCGGAACTCACAATGTAACGGATAACCTCGCGGCGGCCAAGGTTAACATTGTTGATAAAATCGCCGATATTAACATTAGCTTCCACTCTTTCAAGTGCGACCTTGCTGGCAAGAACATCAATTTCATCCGAACTCAGCGGCTGAACAATGGTCTTTTTCACAAGGTCGTACATTCTCATCCCGTTTTTTTCAACTTCTTCCTGATGCAAATCATCATCTGATATGGTAATTTTCTGCCGCCATGCAGAGATAAAAGTGGAGATGTTTTCATCTAGAAACCGGATTAATTCATCTGTAGCTGTCATGTGTAAAAGCACCCCTGATCATTGCAAGAAAATCGTATCTATTTTTCCTTTCTTTAGGCTGATGAATATACAGGTCTAAAGTTTGGAATATTTCTTCTATACTATACAATTTACATTCTATCATAAGATGAAATGATTAGGTTAATACGAATTTCACTTTTATATCACTGCGTGAAAAAAAAGACCGGTAACTAATTTGAAGAATTTCAGCTGGTGATCATAAAAAAAATGGCATCCGCTTAGGATCCCATTTCTTCATCTGGAGCTTTATGTTCCGCTTGTTTTACAAGTTCAATCAGTCCTCGAATTGCAAGCAGTGTAAACGTCACACAGCCGAACGTATGAAAAATCGTCCACTTTTTCCAGTGAAACAGGTTCGTCGTCCTTTCCAAATACCACTGCCCTATGGACATTGGCACACTCCAGGTAAGACTTTTCAGCAGAACCATCGGCAGTCTGTCTTTATAGCACTGTCTGATCCAAAAAACACTCAACAGCGGGAAAAAGAGAAAATCATATAAAATATTGGTTTTATAAATATGCGGTAATGGCCGGACAGGATAAGCAATCCGCTTTGTCCTGACATAAAACACATCCATCAGTGTCGAGATGACGCCTTTTCCGAGAAAGATAATCAGCACTTCTTTTAAAGCTGATCGTTTCATCGCAAAAGGAAATAATACCACACACAAACCAAAAAGGCCTTTCAGCATCTTTTTCTCCATTTAACGACCCTGCCCTTGCTCTTTTTGGTTAGTTTGAGCAAATCAGTAAAAAAGATGCATTTATTTCCTGCTAAAACTTAATAATCCTCATGACAGTCCGCCCAGGTACATCATTTGCAGAGGTTCCTCATGGATTCTGCCTGTGTTTTCAAATACAGAATAGACCTTCGCATTGGGCCTGGAACTGATGCATTTAAAAACTTGTCCGTCTTTAAAATGCACGGCTGCCCCATCTTCCATGCCGAATCCTGGCATCATGCTGCCAGAGCCCACGAGATCATGAAATGAGGGTCTTCTCTTTTCCTCGCCATCATAATGAGGACAAATACTTCCCTGAATAAATCCCAGTCCATTTATTTTGTACAGCGGAGCATTTAAAGGATCAGTCAAACCCTCTTCAAACCAGCAATTTGCTCCAGCACTTAGCCCTGCAAGGACTGTGCCGTTTTCATATGCTCTTTTAAATAGAAGATCGAGTCCCCATTCTTTCCATAAAACAAGCATATTCCGGGTACTTCCTCCGCCCACGTAGAAGATATCCTGGGACATGACGAAATCTTCAAGATCCTTAAAGTGCGGATCAAATAATGCAAGATGATCGGGTTTACAGGCCATTGAATGAAAAGTATGATAAAACCGTTGAATATACCCATCCTGATCTCCGCTTGCTGTAGAAACGAAACATATTCTCGGATTCGGTTTCAGTGATTGATTCAGAATATAGTGATCCAATAACAAATTATCAGGTTCCATTGAAAAACCCCCGCCGCCCATCGCAATAATCTGTTTCATCCTTTTCCTCCCTCTTTTTAAAGCAGCACTTCCCTCAAAAGCAGCCCCAAAGCTATGCCAACAAACATCGAAGTCAAAGTCCCAAGCAGGAAATACTCCGCCCAGTTCCGGTCATCCATCTGCTTAAAACGGGCAATTGATTTTGCCGTCACAATGAAACCAATGGCCGGATATGCACTGTAAAACGTCAAAATCAGCACAAGCAGCCTTTCAATATACCCGATCAGCTTTCCTCTGGACAAATCATGTTTATTGAATGTGAAATACGTATACTCCTCCGTCAATCCGCCTGCTGCATTCATCTTATCTTCTTTTCTCTCGTTCTTAAATGCGTAGCGCCCTTCAAACGACAAGAGCTGAGCAGGCAGCGTCCCGAGCACCATCCGGATGACATGACCGCTTACACTGGTAGTAACAATTAGGATAATGGCAATAAATTAAAGGGCGTTCGGTACACTCAGTGAAGATTTCTCCGTTATCAGCGTAATTCCTTTTTCGGCAATTGCGCTGAAGGATACATTTAAAAAGAACGAACATCCTAACACAATCATGGCAAGATGCAAAAACTGATCACCAAGAAAATAGAAAAGATTTTTCATATTTTGCTTGTCAGTCGTCCCGTCCAGCAGTTTCAGCTTAAGAAAATCTATGACACCATGAGTAGCGATAATAAAAACCAATGGCAGAACAACATTCTTCACCGGATTTGCCATCTCGAATTCGGTTAGCCAGAAACATAGCAAAACAGGCAGGAGAAGTAACGTATGGTGCAGCAAATGCTTCCTTAAATACTTCCTTTTTTCCCTGACCAGCGCATCAGTCTGCAGCAGAAAATCAGCCGTTAAATGGGCCAGAATAAGACTGAGTACAATCATACGCTTTCATCCCCCTCCCTTTTCGAAAACCATTCGGATGACGAACTCTGCAAGCTTGAGCGAATTGACGTTATCAGCTTGTCAGTTGACCAATCATCAAATGCCTTATGTTCGATAGAATCAAGAACAGCCGTGACATTTTTGAAAATCATCACCAGCTCCTCCCCTTTTCCCTTTTTAAAATGGCTGGAAATTGTCGATGGCGACTTGCTCAGCATCGAAGCAGCCTTCCGCTGCTGACGGTAAATTTCCACTAGAGTATACACTTTCTTCTGCAGGTCCGTCTGGTCCTTAACGAGCGTATGCCTGACTTCCAGAAGAGAATTTAAGAGCAGCTGTGTTTCATACAGATCATCACGTAAGCGGAACGCAAACTGGGCTTTTCCTGCACCTTCACGTTTCAGTTCATCATTCGCCTCTCTGGCCTGCTTCATCAGCGGATGTATCCACGTTTCTACATTAAGATCTGCAGCCCTGCTGTCAACCTCGCCAAACGAAAGACCAAAATACGGCGGGTGCTCCGCCTTCGTCCAGCAGACACTAAGAAAATGTGCAGCCGCGTACGCCGAAGCGTACCCCTCCGATATGAAAATCACCTCATCCCCCCTGCGATGCTTTACAATTGCCTGATTACCAGTCCACTCCGACAGCCAGGAAGTGATTTTATTCAAATAGGCAGATAGTTCTTTTCCTTTGCCTTCCAAAGAAGAATTTCTTATATCCATGATAAACACAGAGCACGGGTAACGATTCAAGGAACATGCCTCCAAAGATTCGATTATATGATCTAATGTAGCAGATGTTTGATTGAATGGTCAAACTTTTAGCGGATTCTATCATTCTGTAGAATTTTTTTAAAATTAAAATCTTTAATAGGACTTTATTTGTACGTTAAAAAGAACTATAATGATAGTTATAAAGAACTAAATGCTGGATGAAGCAGTCTTTGCTGAGATTACTCACCTCTTTTGTTCTTTATAAAGAAGATAACGGGAGAAGGTATGAATCATGAGCACATCTAATCGTCCAATGGTAGTAAGCCATCAGCCAATCGTGTTTGAAACAGCACAAAGCTGGAATAAGGGTCATGGAAATCTGAACCATCCAGGAACGGGCAATGGTGGGGTTAACTATCCAAATCCTCCATATACAGGACCTCACAATGGTGGTAATGGTGGAGGTAATGGAAAGGGAAAAGGCAAAGGAAAGTAATTGAGTTTAAGGAGAAGGTCAACTTGTTTGACCTTTTTCCCTAAGGAGAATCATAATGGTCCATTTAAATAAAGTTATTGGGGAACACATCTTTTCATTTCAATTTAATGATTATTCATTGATTGCATTTTTTCAAAAACAATTTAAAACATGCGCAGACGGAAAGTCAGCTGATACAAATGTGGTTATCTGCAAAGGATACGGAAGACCATTTCTCAATTATGACGTGAAAGTCATGAAAAATGAGAAACAAATTGTTTTTAAACGGGCAGATTACAAAATTACTGCAGACCCCTCCTACTCCTATGCGGAAATTTCAGTTTACGATGAACTTGCATTAAAGCATGCACTTATGAACTTATACAGTTCATATATCGTTCATAAAAACTGGGGTATACTTCTCCACTCTTCCTGTGTTTTGGAAAAAAATCACGCTCACATTTTCACGGGCCATTCCGGCGCCGGAAAATCTACGGCTGCCATGCTTTCCCATCCGCGTCCTCTCTTTTCGGATGAAGCGACTGTTCTGAAGATTGATGCCGCTCAAGTAACAGCTTTTGATTCTCCATTCAGAAGCGAGCTGCATGACTCTGCACTAGTTCCATTTGCTGAATTAAAAAGCATCAACCTGATTCATCAGTCTCTAGTTATTGAGCGGAATCAGATTTCAAAATCAGCTGCATTGATGGCACTTTTTGATAAAGTCTTTTACTGGCCAAGCGAAAAATCAGAAACAAAAAGAATACTAACCATGTTAAAGGACCTTGTTAATCAAACTGAAATTTTCGACCTCTATTTTCAAAAAAACGACCAATTTTGGGAGATGATATCATGACGATAACCTATAAGCAGACGCCTGACTGTGAAACAGTTGAAGTGGACGGAGAATGGATTATTTTACATACTGAAAACTTTACCGTTACTAAACTGAACGAAAGCGGCGGACTCTGCTGGTCACTCTTAAAGGAAGAGACTTCAGCAGATGTATTATTAGAATCTATTAGGACGCTATCCGCACACTACACAGAAACAGACATTCAACTATTTCTTGATGAATTAACTTCATGCGGACTGATTGAACATGCAAGTCAATGAAACAACGATTGTTTTATTAAAAAGGACCATTGAGAATCAAGGATGGATTGAGCTGCCATCTGAAGGATATAGTATGTATCCTTTTATACGGAGAGGCGATGTATGCAGATTTGGTGCATTTGAAACCGTCAGAAAAGGGGAAATCCTGCTTTTTCATACGGCGGAAGGAAGATTAGTTGCTCATCGCTATTATAAGAAAAAAAAAGATCACTATTTTTTAAAGGGCGACACAAACGAATGCATGGATTCGCCCGTGCAAAAAGGACACATCATCGGAAAATTGATCGCCATTAAGAAGAAAAAAATGATTGTCCATATGAATCAATTCTTTCCGAAATCTTATGGCTATGCCGTTTCATCCACACATTTAACTGCAAGGTTTTTTAGGTTTTTATTGAGGAGAAAGCTTGGAGATGGCTCGTATGTTTAATAGGCTTATAACTTTTAAAGAAATGTTCTTAATTGAAGACATCAAACGGACGTTTGCTCTTTTGGGCCCGTATCTTATAAAGTACAAAGCCTCTTATTTCGCACTCTTTACAATAACGATTTTACAAATTTTTTTAACGCTTGGATTTGCATGGTTTTTCGGAACAATGACCGATGCCGCTGTTCAAAACAGGATGGAATTATTTAAATGGCTTATTCCTTCAGGTATTGGATTATTAACTGCGAGTTTGACTCTTTCTTATTATTACACGATTTTAGAAAGCAAGACCATCAATATTATAAAATTAGAATTAAAGGACAAAGTCCTGACTCATATTCTCCATATGTCCCCATCAAAAATGAACAGTATGCGCACTGGCGACCTGATGACACATTTTACTAATGACATTCAAAGCACAGAAGGAGTCATTGGCAGCAACTTGCTTTACCTTCTTCAGCTGCCCTTAACTTTTATTGCTGTAACTGTTTATATGTTTCAAATTAACTGGCAAATGTCTTTAATTGGATTTGCCGTCATTCCTGCAGCCATTTTCGTTGGAGGATTTTTTGGGATTTTGCTTAGAAACAACAGCAGAACGATGTTTCATCAAATAAGCAGCATCAACAGCTCCCTGCACGATATTTTTCAAGGAATGCCGGTCATCCGTTCATTTCTTCTCGAGAAAAAAATGGCTCACAAGCAGCATCAATCTAATCGTGCTCTTTATCATCTGGAGATGAAAAATGCAAAATTACGGGGCTTGTTTTATATAGGAGGAGAGGCTATTACTTCTATTACCTATGTAACTGGCCTATGTCTTGGAGCATACTTCGTCTCTAAATCTATGATGACAGTTGGTTCGCTGCTGACATTCGTCACTCTTATGCAGCACTTAATCTCTCCTCTGACAGGTCTGGCAGGTACATGGGGAAACTTTCAAAGCTCTGCAACAGCCGTAGAAAGACTATCTGCCGTTTTAAGTGAGCTACTTGAAAGCCATGATACTGTCTTGGAGCAATCACGATTTAGTGGCGCTATCATGCTTAAAGACATTTGTTTTGCATATGAAAGAGAGGAAGTTATTAAAGACTTCTCACTAAACATCCAAGCGGGAAAAACAGTTGCAATAGTCGGGCCAAGCGGAGCGGGAAAAACCACTCTTTTTCAGCTCATACAAGGGTTTTACGAGCCACAGGGCGGAGAAATCCTGCTGGATGATATACCCTTCTGCAAACTGAATAAATCTGAGATTAGACAGGCATTTTCTTTTGTCGCTCAGGAAACCTTTCTCTTTTCGGGCACAATAAGAGACAATCTCCTTCTTGGCAGAAGTGGAATAACAGAACAAGAAATGATTGAAGCAGCAAATACTGCCAATATACACGAATTTATCATGTCACTGCCAGATCGATATGAAACGGAAGTCGGGGAAAGAGGAGTTCGCTTATCCGGGGGCCAAAAACAGAGGCTGTCTATTGCAAGAGCCATATTAAAAAATGCATCTATCCTGCTTCTCGATGAAGCTACCTCAGCCTTGGACACTGAGAGTGAGGAATATATAAAGCAAGCACTACTAGCCATGCCAAACAAAACAACTCTTATCATCGCCCATCGCCTTTCAACTATCCAGCATGCTGATTTAATCGTTGTGATGGAAAAAGGCAAAATTGTTCAGAGCGGAACACATCAAGAATTATCATCCATACCTGGGATGTATAAACGACTGCTGGGTACTCAGAATGCAGTGGAAGAGTATCCGCTGGCTAGGCAAATTATTTCATAAGGATGAAGTTCACATGATTATTCCATTTATAGAATCCATATACAACGACTCTTTATTGAGACAGAACGACTTCAATTACCACAAACTTAAGAACGATATTCAGCATTTTTCAATCGAGCCCCAAATCTATGCACTGTTAAATAGGAAGGAATACTTAGAGGATACACCCGCTTTTTTCGTGCAATTTTTGAAAAAAGGGAGTATTGCTGCATTTATTCAGAACCTTTTTCTAAAAAGTCAAATGGAAAAAATACTGTGCCGCTTTGAAGATCAGCAAATCGAAACCATTCCATTAAAAGGTGTCTACTTTTCAGAAACATACTTTGGCCATTTGGCAGCGAGATCAACATCTGATATCGATTTGCTGGTACGAAAAAAAGATTTAAAAAAAATTGACGGTATTCTAAGATTGTCCGGATTCACACTTGAATCGGGTGGACCTAAAAATCATTTCCATTGCAGCTATTTTAAACACCTACCTGGCTCCCCAATCCCGCTGCAAGTTGAAATCCATTGGGACATATTAAAAGAAAACACATCCAGTTTCGACATAAATACCTTTTGGGAGTCATCAATACCCATTTCTCCACATCGGTACATTAAGCATCTCTCCCATCAGCATACATTTTACCTAATGGTCCTGCACGCCTGGCGCCACAACCTTGACTCGTTAAGGCACTTTCTTGATATTCTGCAAATGACACAGTCCTTAGAGAATCAACTAAACGTAGCAGATCTCTACAGGCAGGCTAAAAAAGATGGAACTTTGAAAAGAGTTCAAAGAACATTAAACATTACCAGAAGACTATTTAACAAATGTTCATTGACTGATTCCTATGAGGTGAATAACAATTACGGTAAATGGTGGGAATATGAAAAAATCAGGGATCGTGACTACAGGAGTTTGAAGGTATATTTGGATTGGGTGGATTTTGTTTGGTTTGGGAGAGACAGGAGATATCAATACCTAAAAAAATGCACTCACAAATGATGTGAGTGTTTTTTCACTAAACTTTTTTAACCGTTATCGACAATGGTGTACTCGTATCAGATCTTACGAGAAACGAATTTTCCGATATCATTGTAATAACAGGGATTACTATTACATTCCCCTGCGACAAACATTGTATAAATAACTCTTTAGTTCTCAGATTATGATTAATAACTGCAGTATAACTATTGCCATCAGGAGTTAGAGCTGCAGTTGTCTTGAAAGTGTCATCAACATCATAATTAATTAGGACGCCCGAATCCCCTGCCGGCAAAGTAATGTTTGTAAACACGTTGTCTCCTAGAATAAAATTAATCATTGGTTTTACAAAGTTGTAATAGGAGATTGTTTTTGATCCTCCGCCTGTATATATCATTTCGGAATCTTTCAAAAACAAGGTGAAAACTGATGCAACGACTGGCTTATCGTGGTGAATAAAATAAGAGAATGAGGGATTTTTAATTGTAATTTGACTATTTGACACTTTTATTAATCCGCTTGGCTGGTTAAAGTCAGTGGCGAAAAGATAATTTAGGGAGTTTGAAACAATTTCACACTTTTCCAAGTAGGTTTTAGAAGGGAAACCGGCACTGTTTATATTTCCAGCCTTTATTATGGTGTCGGTAAGAAGGCAGTTTGAGAGGTACAGCTCTCTGTCCCTAGTTCCAAAAACCAGATTGATTAAAGAGCAGTTGTAGAACGCTGTATTATCAATCATAACTTTTTCACTGACAGTTGTTCCATTTACTGTTTGAACTGTTAATTTCAAATTATTAAAAGTACAATTTTCGAAATTATATACTCTTAATGTGAAATCTCTTGATACTGAAGAATCAAAAATGCAGCCTTCAATCTTGTTTGCAGTGATCGATGGTGCACCAGTCATACTCAAAAACTTTAATCGGTTATTTTTAAATACATTATTGGTTTTGTTTAGCCCCATGTTAATGTTTGAAATGTCTACAAGATTATTATCAGTAAAGTTTATTTGATAGGAAGAATTATTAAAAAATGAGAGATTTCCCCCAGTAAAGCTGTTCTCCTGAATGTTTACATAAGTATTTGAGAAATTTGAAGTCATTAATCCAATGTTGGTTGTACAATTGTAAATGATATTTCCTTTTACATTGGCAAATAATAAACTGTATAAGTTTATTCCGATTCCATCCATATTATAAATATGATTGTTTTCTATAAAAATAGAGTAACAGCCTGCTAAAATGCCATTATTGCTCCCATAGATTAAGTTGTTTCTAATTACACAATTATCTCCGTATGAATCTTCCTGGTTTATCCCATATCTCGTTGGATCACTGAAGATGGGTTTTCCATCCAGGAAACTGTTGCTTCCTTTTCCGTTATCGCGAATGGTATTATGCTGAACGACATTGTAACTCCCTCCGAGCGAAATGCCCCCTCTATGGCCGTTAAAGATTTCATTGTATTCGACAACGTTATGATGAGGAATTAAACCAAATTTGAGCGTGATTTGCATATTCTTCATCGGATTTGTTTCGTTAAAAAAGACGAATCTCATCTTAACTGCATTGTTTGGGATTGAAATGTCCTGATAAATCTTTCTTTTCTTTAGTACTCCAATAAAAGAATTGTCAGCCTTGTAAAAAAAGATATCCACATCTTTACTTGTTAAAGCCGTCAATCTTGAATAACCTGCCCCGGCAATTAGAAATGAAGAAAATTCTGCATCAGAAGGAATTCCAATAAACGAAGATGCTAGAGTATTAGTCGAGGTAATTGGCTGACCTGTTGTGTAATCCAGATTATTTAAAGTCAGTCCTAAGTTGAACTCTGCCAAATCCCTGACTGAAGTGCTGGAAAACGTAACATTGTCACCCATATAATCTCTGACTTTACAGTTTCTGATGGAAGAATACCTTGTACTTTTGGTAAAAACTACTCCATATGTGTGCTCCATCCTTCTTTCCTGAGCAGCATTGGCAAAGCTGCGGTCATCTCTGCATCCAATAATAGTTCCGCCCTTTAAATGGGCATCCTCTACATTATCAAATTCAATGCTGTTCCCTTTAAAATTATAATAGTCGGCCGTTGTTCTAGTATCAAATGGTGATTTCCTGTCAGAATCGTAAATGACTTTGAGTGTTGATCCATTTAGATCAAGTGTAAAGTTACTAAGCATTTTTATTACCCTCGGGTAGCAAATTGCATAGTTTCCCTTAGGCAAAACAGCTCCTGAATACCCGTTATTTTTTGCAAACTGCAACGCATTGTTGATTCCTTGAATATTCGCATCAGCTTTTATATAATCAGCATTTACATATGGTTTAACAGGAAATCCTTGAACGATATTCCACCTTGCAAGTTCTATTAAATACATACCGACTATCCTTTCATTAATAGTGTAGTTTGTATAAAATATGCCAAATTGCGCGAGCTGATTGGACTAACTACACTAAAAAACGTCAGTCGAACAGGTAAAAAGACACTCTTGTTAGGAGTGTCTTAAGAATGAACTTTTATCTGGTTTCCAAGCAGCTGATGGAACATACCTTTCCCTTCTTGAGACAGTTGCTTAAATCCTCCGTTTTGAATAAGCTGACCATTCTCTAAAACGACTACCTGATCAGCATTCTTAATAGTTGACATTCTATGTGCAATAACAATAATCGTCATCTTACCTTTTAATCTCATTAATGATTCCTGTATTTTGGCTTCATTCACAGTGTCTAAAGCACTAGTAGCTTCATCTAAGACTAAAATAGAAGGCTTTTTTAAAATAGCTCTTGCTAAAACCAGCCTTTGCCTTTCCCCTCCCGAGAGTCTGATTCCTCTGTCACCAATAACAGTGTCCAAGCCATTTGGGAGCTTTTTAACAAACTCTGCTGCTGAAGAAAATTCTAAAGCTTCCCACATTTGATCATCTTTTGCATCCTGTGAAATTAAAAGGAGATTCTCTCTAATGGTCGTATTAAATAAAAAAGGATCTTGAGGAACATAACTGATCGTTTGTCTAAAATTAATTAGATTTGATTCATTTAAAGGCTCTCCATCAATGGTTACCTCTCCTTCCTGAGGAGTCATAAGGCCCATTAATATATCTATGAGAGTGCTTTTTCCAGCACCGGAGCGGCCTACGATTGCTGTCATTTTGTTCGTTGGAATAAAAAGATTGATGTTCTTCAATGCATAATTTGAGGAATCGTTTTTATACTTAAAACTAACATCTGAACATCTTATGCCATCTTTAAGAAATAATCGTTTATCAACCCGTTCATTTAAGGAAATTACTTCTATTTCATTTTTGCATTTACCCTGAAAAAGCATTAATGCTTTAAAAGAGGGAATAGTAGCAGCAATTTGTTCAAGGTTTGACTGAATACCAGTAAACTTTGGCCATAACCTTGAAAAAATAAGTAGTATTAGCATTAATTCTGCAGTTTTAGAGAAAAATATGGTAATTGAAAAATACATAAAGAGAGCTATTAATACAGCTGAAGAAACTTTATAGATTAGTTGAGAGTTTGCACGTACTTTTGCAAGTTCATTAATATTTCTCTCCATCTTTCTTGAAATACTCTCTAACCAAATATAATGGACCCCTTCCAAATTATTACTTTTTATATCCTTAATTCCGTTAATTTGATCTGACACACCTGCAAAATATTTCTTAGATAGTTCAAATGTGTCAGAGCCTAGATTTTTAGATTCTTTTATTAATTTTTTTGAAAAGAAACTCAATATGAGACCAAAGAAAACCACTAGAAATGTCAACTGCGGAGAAATTAGAAATGCTATTATTACTTGTACAAAAGTAAACAAAGAAGATGCCATAAATTGAATAAAAAAATGTGTACCTCCGCTAACCTTACTAATTTCAGAAGTCATAATGTTTAAAATATCAGACTTTCGATAAGAGAGCAAAAATCTCCAGTTAGTATTGAGTAATCCCTTATAAGTTTCTTCTTTTAAATGTCTCAGAAAGCCTTGTTGGATCCTTGCACTTAATAATGTTTGATGCCTTTGGAAAATATTCTGTAAAGATATTATTAAGATGTATAATGCTAATAATATTATTATGCTATGTTCCAAAGGAAGAGATTTAATAAAGTTAAAGAAATTTGACAGAGGAACTATTTGATTGTCTATCTTATCAAAAAGTCCTGTCGCAATGAATAAAGGTATTATAAGTATAATTCCTAAGCTATCAAGTATGCTGATCATAATCATTCCAACAAAACAAACGTACAGTGACTTTCCCGCATTTTTATTCAGTTGCCTTAGAAAATGTGTTAAATATATCATTTTTCACACCTACTTAATTTAAACTATTTTTCTTCTCTTTCTGATCACCCACGTAACTGGCCTCAAAGGTATATATAGTAAGTCTAAACGAGAAGGCAATACAATTAATTCCTTATCTTTTGGATATGGAAATAAACAGCTAATTAAAAAATATATTTTGTGTTTTAACGTTTTGATTGAAAATAAATATGAAGAATGATATTTATTTACCTCTTCTGACAAAGGGGGCGAATGTAAATTTACTATATTTTCAAAATAAAACAAAGTTTTCTTGGAAAGTTCAAATGAATCTCTTGTAAGTAGAAATTTACACTTATCCGGTATAGGAGTGTTAAGGGTTTGATTTAGCAAAATTAATACTTTTCCTAGTAAATGTAAATACTGATACTCTTTCAATAATCTCAACAAATTTTCCCAATCTATATTTTGTTTCATAATTTTTTCAATGTCTAAAAGCCATCTCAATCTAGACCAACCATGTCTTGCGCCATGGGAAAGCAAGAACATGAATAAGTGTTCTCTTCCAAGACAATATATAGGGTAATCCAATACTTCACTTTTTCTTTTTGAAGACCATAGATGAAGGAAATCTGGCTCTTTTGCAGGTCCAGGGTTAAGGCGCCAATGCACTTCTATTTTAATTTTCTTTTCTTCATGTTGAAAGTTTATATGGTGGTGTCTCCACTTCCAATCATTTAAAATGGTTGGAAAATTCTCTGTTTGCAGATAACCATTAGATATTAATAACTCTTTTGCTTCTTGTAAGTTTTTAATGTCCACCAAAATATCAATATCACTTGAGGTTCTATATGAAATGTCTCCATATAAATCCTTCGCTAAAAACGGACCTTTAAGAAACAAAACTTTCAAATTATTAGAAATAAACAATTTGCTTATATCTCTCATTTCCGCACAATAACGAAGCATTAGTAACGTATTACTTTTATAATTATTTTCTATAATTCTTCTCACTTTGTTAGGAAAAATGGTTGGATTAGCAAAGATTACAGAGGATAAGTTGGGGTATATGCGATGATGCATACATAATTCTATGAAGTGATCCCATTTAATTTTTTTTAGCCTTTCACTACTTATGTCATATTTATTGTTATTGTTATTGTTTTCATTTTTAATTAGGTTAATAATTAGCATTAGCTCATCAGACAAATTTTTAAAATCTAACAGATAATCATTATTCATAAAGTCACCTAATATTTTTCTTTCTTATTTTTTTTGCAAATTTGACTATCATTGTATAATCTTTCATTTCATAGGCTCCAGTTACATAGTAATTACCTGTCCTAAGCCACGCATGCGCTGCTAGATTACCGTCGGAATCCTTGTTTGTCCCCAAATATAGAGTACTTTCAATATTTCTTCTCTCAAGCATTTTCATCGCTGCAATGGCTCTCACTAAGCATTTGCTTTCCCAAAAAGTATAGTTACTTGCAATATAAATAGCATTTGTTATATTTTTTACTTCCTCTAGGTTCTTTAAATCAATTTCATAATATGTTTCTTGCATTTTTTCACCTAACAAAGGAGCAACTTTGGAAAATGGCAATGATTTTAAGATTCTTGCACAGCCTAAAAAGATGAAGGATTCAATTAATAAAACTCGCATATTTCTATTCAAAGATAAAAATGAATTAACTTTCACGGATTAGTCATTCCCATCATTAGTGCTTAATTATTTCTACTAGATCCTCATTGTAAAGTTTGTTTAAAAAAACGATAACTTCTACTTCACATTTTTTCTTCGTTATTTCGTATATAGAAGTTAAATGAGAAACAACTTCTGATACATTGCATTCATGTTCTATTTTATTCCATATTTCTCCCCCGACTGTTCCCAAATTATAGTAGTTACCCTTATCTATGTTCATCATTACTATTTCATCATTCATTCTGCTGACAATATTGCCCTCTTTCTGCTTTACTTGGCTAGACATATTGATTTTCATAGTATTGATCATTGTTAATCTCCTTTGAAATAGTATTTATTATTAAAGATCTTAATTGCTCCGCGGAGAAACGATTTATTGGTCGAGATAATTTGTAAAGTTTAATAGTTGTTAGAAACGATGAACTTGTCTTAAAATGCCACTCATTTAAACACATTTTGCTAATAAATTCATTTCGATATGTATGTTGTGTCAAAGTTTTAAAGCATTCCAACCCTGACAACTTTGATAAAGAGATATTATCCGAACTTGTCTTAGTTAGTTCAAATACACCTCTAAGCGGAACATTTTTATAAGAAAAATTACTTACTGGTATAGAATATTTTTTTTCTCTATTATAGATAGGCTTGAACAGAGTAGCATCCATTCCTAAATCTCTAATACTGTTTTCCCACAATTTCTGAGAAGGGTATGATGGTATTACAACTGGAAGATCATTCTCAGAAAGAACAACTGGTATAACATCATCTGAAAGAAGTTTATAACCTTCTTTAATAAAACTTGCTGCCAAAGTTGATTTTCCAGCACCAGATTCTCCAACAATTGCATAAGCTGACCCATCAATTTCTATTGCACTACCATGCAAAGACAGTATTTTTCTTTGTAATAATACAGCTCCCATACACGTACCTAATACATATAATCTAATTTGATCTAAACTTGCATTTTTATCTGGTGAGACAAGAATTTGACGACCTCCTTTAATTAAAAAAATCCCTAGATCAGGTAGTCGGAACATTACATTATCTTTAGTAAATATATATCTATTAAAGATTTCCCCGTTTTCTGACCACTCTTGGAATAAATCAGCATATCTAATTTCAATATCAATCTGATTTCCTCCTAGAGAAACTAAGTCTCTCAACTCTGGAAATAATATATCACTTGAAAAACTAAAACCAAATGCTTTATATTTATTTGCTAAATTATTTTCATACATCCGCTACAACTCCTTATAAAGATTCTCAGAACCTCCATATAGCTGTTACATTATATAAAGGTTCTAAGCATTCTAAGAAATAATATTAAGAGCCATGATGAATTCCGATTTGACCTTGTTCGCCTAAATCTTCATTGTAGCCTTCATCATATTTTCCCCAGTTTTGGCTTGCTAATGTTTCTTGAACTGATAGAATTTCTAGTTTAGGTGTTTCCCATTTTTTCATTTATTTCACCTCCTTTCAAAAATGCCTTTTAATAAAATAAAATACATTCAAACTATTAATTAATACTTGAAAATCACGGTCATAAGAGTATTCTAGTCTTGGATTATTCTTAATTTTTTTAAATGCAGCATTAAATAAATTCATATTAATTAACTCAGACATTACACTATCATCGCTAATTTTATACAGCTCGTTTTCAAATTCTTTCCAATGTGGTTTTAAGCGATGTATATAATCTGCTCCTTGAATGCCTCTTACCTTTTGGTTTAGCCTAACTTCATCCGGCAAATATGATTTTGAAACATTTCGGACTAAGGCCCTACCCATACCCTCTCGAACAAACTGGTCAATTGGTGTTGATAAACAAAATTTAATGACTCTTAAATCATTTGTAGGGTCCCTTTTCCATAACGCATTTTCTAAAGATAGTTTAGTACCAAGTGTGCCAGTAGAGTTCCATGAGAATAATTGCTCAAAGTGTCTTATTCTTGAATTAGGAAAATCAAATATTTTATTGTTATTCAAAAATAATCCGTTTTCTTCCAATTTATTAAATACGAAAGTTTCCTTTGCAAATTGATCGTTTATTAAAGATTCTTCTTTTAAAGTGTTAGACTCATTAAAGTTTAATAAAGGGAAGCTAATTTTCCCTAAAACCGGTACAAGCCTTAAACGATTACCTCCAATATTTCTACTATATAAATTTAATTCTTTAAATAATTTTATCCATCTCATCCTTTTCAATAATAATGCATAGTATTCTAATGCTGGGCCCCACGAAATACTTAAATTCCCCCTGCCTCCATTTAAAAGAATACCAATATCATTGCTGCTTGATTTTTCAAAGATACCTCTTATCCAATTAGAATTTGCAAAGAATTTATATGGCATTTCCATGGTCTGATGCCACTGCTTTATTTCTAGTAAAGGGTGTTTTGGATACGAATCATAATCTGCAACAATATTTCCTACATGATTTATAGTGGATCTAATATACGTTGATTCATCTGCAAGTAGTGATTTGGGTGTCCAATCTTTAAAATCTTTTGGTGGAATATAACTATATGTAAAAAGTTGTTTATTCTGCTCTCGTAATTGATTTGCTGCAAAACTTACTACAGTACCTGAGTCAAGCCCTCCACTTAAGTGAGCACCAACATTACGATGAGTACGTAACCTGGATTTTATTGCATTATTAAAGACGTCTTCAAATGCTTCTACATATTCTTCACTTGATTTTAATCTGAGTTTTTGTGTGTTACTTAAATTGCTATACCTTTGTGTATTGACGCTTCCATTTTTGATAATGATGCTATGGGATGGAGGAAGTTGAAAAACACCTTTATATACAGTTAAATCCATACTAACTGCTTCATTCATTCCTGGGATTGCTAAGAATTCTGCCATCCAGTCAGTATTCATTTTTTTATTAGAACCATTAATTTTTAACAAAGGAGTAATTGTTGTGCAAAATAAAAAAGAATTTTCATTATTTGAATAATAGAAAGTTCTGCTTCCTGAAAAATCCCTTGCACCAAAGAGATGATCAGTTCTTTCATCCCAAATCAAAAAGGCAAACTCTCCAATTAAGTATTTTGGTGCATTCCCCCCCCATTTTTCATATGCAAGTAAAATTATTTCGCTATCAGTCATACTAATTCGATTTATTTTATCGACCATTAATAAATCAAATAGCTCCTGCCTATTATCAATAATGGCATCTGCAGTTATAGCCAGTTTCTTATCAGAATCATAGTAGGGCAAAACTTCCCCCACCGATTCAGGTGTAATCCATTGAGCATGGCAGCCCATAAAAAGATGATTTTTCACCAGGACCCTGCTTGAATTGGAGGGGAAGTGCTGGAATGCATTCATCATAAGATTTATCTGATCATTGTTTATTGAATTGTTATTAAAGTGATAAATCCCTGCAATTGCACTCATAAATACCCCTTAGACAAATATTTTATTCTTAATAAAGAACAAGAAGATTTTATAATACTTATTTTTTCACTATAAATTACTACTACTTTAATTTAATTAAATCAAATAACTCTTAATTCATTCTATATAGAGAACATTACTACACTTTTAAAAAGAACACAATATATTTTTGAGTAAATAAATGAAATTTAACTATGAATGGTTTTTACAGGATATTTATAGCCTTGAGGATTATTCACCTGCCATCTCCAAGTATCTTCAAGCATTTCTTTAAGGCTCTTCGAAGCTTTCCATTTTAATTCTATTTCTGCTTTTGCCGGATCTGCAAAACTGACGGCAATATCCCCTTTTCTCCGCTCAGTGATACTAAATGGAATTTGCTTTTTGGCTACTTCTTGGAACTGACTCACAACCTCTAATACACTGAATCCGTTTCCTGTCCCAAGATTATAGCAATGTACTCCATGAGCTGCGAGTGTCTTTTGAAGTGCCTTAACATGTCCCTGAGCAAGGTCTACTACATGGATGTAGTCACGAATACCAGTACCATCATGTGTATGATAATCATTTCCGAATATCTTAACCTCCTGGAGTTTTCCTATGGCTACCTGAGATATATACGGGACCAGGTTATTTGGCATTCCATTTGGATCTTCTCCTATCAGCCCGCTGCTGTGAGCCCCCACCGGATTGAAATAGCGGAGAATGGATATGCTCCATTTTTCATTGGAAGCTTGAAGATCTTTAAGAATTTCTTCTGCCATTAATTTGGTTCTTCCATATGGATTAGTCGCCTGCAGCGGCAGTTCTTCAGTAAGCGGTGCATTTTCATTTGCTCCGTACACAGTTGCAGATGAACTAAAAACCAGACTACAGACATTGTAAGTATTCATTACTTCACATAGATTTAGTGTGCTTATTAAATTATTTTGGTAATATTTCAACGGGACAGTAACTGATTCTCCAACAGCTTTTAATCCTGCTAAGTGAATAACGGCATTTATAGATTGCTCAGAAAAAACAAGTTCCAGCTCACTTTTAATAGTCAAGTCACAGTTATACACGGGAAAATATTTGCCAGTAATCTTTTGAACACGATCTAATGCTTCAGGATGACTGTTAGAAAAATTGTCAGCAACTACGATTTCGAAACCTTCCTGCAATAACTCTACACAAATATGAGAACCGATATAACCAGCCCCGCCAGTAATCAGAATTTTCATCTTATGCATCTCCTTTTACAAACGCAAATAAACATCTCACATTAAATAAGATGTTTGAGTTCGTTTTATTTTTTTCAACCTGCTGCCTTTCCTGAAACCGCTGCCGATACTATGCAGTCTATGATAAACATCTGTTCATCAATCGTCATTGCAGAACCAGAAGGAAGACATATTCCCCTGTTGAATAGATCTTCAGATACAACTTCCTCAACATGATGAGAATAAAACGCAGCATGTTTAAACAAAGGCTGCATGTGTAGCGGTTTCCACACGTGTCTTGCTTCAATGTTCTCTTTTTCCAGCAAACCTATTAATTCACCTGCACCCAAACCAAATTTTTGTTTGTCTATCGTCATAGCTGTAAGCCATCTGTTTGACCTCGTACTGGTCAGTTCTGGCATAAGCTCAATACCTGGGAGATTACATAGGGCATCTTCATATCTCAAAAAAATCTCTCTTCTTGTTTGAACCCGGTCTTCTAACACCTCTAGCTGTGCACGGCCAACACCTGCCAGCAGATTGCTCAAGCGATAGTTGTACCCCGTCTGGCTATGTTCATAATAAGGTGCTGCATCTCTGGCCTGAGTTGCAAGAAATCTTGCTTTTTCAAGGAGGTCAATGTGATCTGAAACGAGCATTCCCCCACCTGAAGTGCTGATAATTTTATTTCCATTAAATGAATAAATACCAAAATGCCCGAAGGTTCCGCTTTTCTTCCCTTTATAGCTTGAACCAAGTGACTCTGCGGCATCTTCTATGATTGGAACGTTATAATGCTCGCAAATAGTACTGATTTCATCCATTCTTGCACTTTGGCCATATAAGTTGACTACTATGACTGCTTTAGGTAATTGGTTGTTTGTTTCTGCGTCGTTAAAAGCGCTCTTTAATGCCTCTGGCGACATATTCCAGGTTTCAGGTTCTGAATCAATGAATATTGGGTTGGCCCCTTCATATACTATTGGATTGGCACTTGCCACGAATGTAAGAGACGAACAAAAGACATAATCGTTTCTTTTAATTCCCAATAACTTTAGTGCCAGATGGATAGCTGCTGTGCCAGAGCTCAATGCTACTGCGCCTCCAGAACCAGTATAGCTTGCCATTTCCTGTTCGAACGAATCTACATTAGGTCCAAGAGGGGCAATCCAGTTGCTTTCAAATGCTTCATTGATGTACTTTTGTTCATTTCCGCTCATGTGCGGAGGAGACAAATATATTCTTTTTCTCATTGAATTTCTCCTTCCTATCACTAATAAGATACCTTGCGGGATTTCCTACTGCTGTTCTGTGGTTTGAAATATCATTAATCACCACAGATCCCGCACCAATAATGGCCCACTCTCCTATTGTTTTATTAGGAATAACAGTGGCAGATGCTCCGATGTGTGAACCGGTTCTTACTGACACTCCGCCAGTTAATGTTGCATTAGGCGAGATATGCACATAATCCTGAAGACTATTGTCATGCTCAACGATAGAACCCGTATTAATAATTGCATGGTTGCCAATCTTCGTATTAGCATTAATGATACTGCCGGGCATCACTACTGATCCTGGACCTACTTCAGATGAGGAACTTATAATGGCGGAAGGATGAAGGAGTGTTGCATACTGATTTTCATCTATACTTAATTGTTTAACAATCCTTGCGCGTACGCCATTGTCTCCTAAAGCCACAAAAAACGATATGGAAGGATATCTTCTCATTAAATATTCATATTCAAAAATCTTCCCATAGAAAATTCCATCCTTTTCTTCCGCTTCATCGAACTTATCGTCCAATATCGCGGCAAACTGATATTTGTTTTGTTCTTTAATAATATCCCTTACAACTCTGCTGTGACCTCCGTCACCAATTAATGCCAGCTTGATTAAATTACTCATTAGCTGCTCCTTTAAACTTTTGAACCGTTGCAAAACCTGTCTGATTAATTCCTTCTGACTTAATTACTTTCTTAAAAGTAAGAAATAAGATTTTCATGTCCAGCAGAAGAGTTCGATTTTTCACATACCATACGTCCAGTTCAAATTTTTCTTCCCATGAAATAGCATTTCTGCCATTAACCTGAGCCCATCCTGTTATACCGGGTTTAACTTGATGCCTCATTGCCTGTTCCTCTGTATAAAGCGGCAGATACTCCATAAGCAATGGCCTTGGACCAACTAAGCTTAGTTCACCTTTTAACACATTAAAAAGCTGAGGCAATTCATCCAAACTGTATTTTCTTAAAAATTTCCCAAATGATGTTAATCTCACTTCGTCAGACAGCAAAAAACCATTTTCATCCTTTTCATCCGTCATTGTACGGAATTTATAAAGAGAAAATGGTTTATGATTTAGACCTGGTCTAACTTGTACATAAAGTATAGGTGATCCGAGTTTAATTCTTACTAAAATTGAAATAATAATTATGAATATAAATAGGATTGTTATAAGAATTAGTACAATTAAAATATCAAGAAAATATTTAATAATAAACACTTCCCTACAATTCTTTATTAAAGTAAAGTTCCTTTTTATTAAAATTTATAATTATATTAAATAGTTTTCTAAACGGGCTTGATAATAATTCTTGCTCATATTTTTTCAACCCCCAAAAATATACACTTGTACAATAAAGTGATATAAATAATAGAATCTTTATTATTAAACACAAAATTCCTACTGGTAATATTGAGTTTAATAATATTCCAAATAACAGCACTGGTAACATGGGTACACACATAGATCCTATCTCATACCAAAATTTCGGTATATTTATCTTCAATTTTATATGATAGTAAAAGTTCATTATAAATATATTACCAATAATCATTGAAATTGCTGTTGCAGTTGCAGCACCAATTCCACCAAACCCTTTAATAAGAGGTATACTTATAATTAAATTACCTATAGCAATTAATAAAAGTATGCTGGATCTAAACTTATGTAAATTTTTTGCTTGTAGTATAGAAAGGCCTATATTTTGGATAAGAGGAATTGTATATGGCCCAATCAAAATTAAAGCAATTACATAAGCATCTGTATATTGAATTCCAGCCCAAACTCCAATAAATTCCTTACCAAATAGTAAAAATAATAAGAATACCAATGCTATAATTGAAAATTGTATTCTTCCTACTTTTATAAAGATGTCAGTTAAATTTACGGAATCCGTCTTATTAGTAACCATAGTTGTCAATCTTGGTAAAAACATTCCTGATATTGCAGTTGAAAATTGCATGTAGTACATATTAAATTGAGAGGCTATTGCGTATATAGATACGATTAGTGTACCCGAATAAACTCCTAATACAATTTGGCCGGTAGACCAATAAATTTTATCAACAATAATACCTATGAAAATAAAAAGAGAGTAGATAGAGATTTCTTTAATCAACTTCTTATTAAAACTCTTAAACATAAAGGCTGTTTTCAAATAAATTACACAATAATATACGTTAAATAGGTTGAAGAATAAGTTTAAAATACTATGCGCAATTACCATTTCTACTGCCCCATAGTCAAATGATAAAATACACAAAATAATTATCGGATTTAACAAGGTTCTAATTATCAAGAGAATTTTCGGGAAAATGAATCTTTCATAGGAAGTAATTATTGAACTGAAAATAGATAAGGGAAAGCTTAAAGATAAATTTATGATTAAAATAATAAACATGATTTTAAAACTTTGTAACTCACTAATAGTTAATGAGTTGCTAAAAATATTTTCAATGTAAGTGAAAAAAATTAAACCTACAAAAATCGTAATAATTGAGAGAATAATATTAATTATTAAAAATAAACCGTTGAGGTTAAATTCCTCATACTTATTCCCTAGAGCTCTATATTTTGATACATAACGAATACAAGCATTTCCAAATCCTAAATCGATCAAACTAAATGTTACTATAATAGAACCTACAAGTGAATATAGGCCATATTCAGCCTGACCCAGCATTCTTAACATTATAGGAGTGTAAATAATCCCTATAATGTTTCCTAAAAAAATCAAAGTGTAAGATAAAATTGCTCCATATTTATATTCTTTATTCATAGCTCACCCTAAATAAATTTAATTAAATACATTAATTTTCTAAGCATAAATTATAAAATTTCTCTATTTCCGACTCTGTTCCAAAATTATTTTTTGAAAGGTTATTCATTAATTTATTCTTTAATTCTGCATTATCTATTATTAACTTAATTGCTTGAGCAAGTGATTTTGGTGACATTTCAGCTATTAGACCATTTTCTTTATGGTCAATGTGATCACTCGCCGATGAAAAATTTGTAATCACTATGGGCTTTGCTAAAATTTTGGCTTCTTCTATTGCAATTGATTTACCCTCGTAACGAGAAGGTTGGACATAAATATCTGAGTTTTTGATAAAAGGATATGGATTAGTTTTCACTCCAATTAACTCGAATTTTCCTATTAAGTTTCTCTGTTCTATAATTTTGTTAAATTTCAATAATTCTTCATCAGTTCCATAACCAATAATTTTCCAATTAATTTCATAGCCAGTTTCAACCAATATGGAACACGATTCTATAGCTAAGTCAATTCCTTTCTCATGCGCTAATCTCCCAACAGTTACTATCTTGTTAGTTCCTGTTAATAATTTATTCTTATGAGTGGCTTCTATATTCGATAAAAATCTTATAGTATTAGGCGAAACTATATTATGAATCACTTGAACCTTATCTTGAAAATCATTAAATGTATTTCTTAGAGAATTAGCACATTCCTTTGAAACTGCAATAAGTTTATCTAATTTATCGAAATAAAGTTTATCAAATTTGGGGTCCATCCCTGAATTAGTATAATGAGTATGAATCCACCCTATCTTTTTCTTCGCATTTACATAATCTACCACGTAATAGATTGAAGTCTTTTCCAAATATCCAATTGCTACATCATATTCATTCTCAAGAGCGTTAAATGTGGGACCGATGTATTTCCACGCGCGCTGTTCACACCTCGCTCTATTTTTCTCCAATTTAAATATGACACTCGCCTTTATCCTGGCTACTATCAAATTAAGTCTCCCACGTTTAATATTGTTTACCACAGCAGTTTTAAATGACATGTCAAAGTATTTATAATTTTCCGGTGCTTGTAGAATTTTAATTTTTTCAGGAAGGTTTTGAAAGTATATACCGTCATCTCTAAATAAGAGCAAATCCACTTCAAATTTAGAATAATCGATGGAACTTAGTAAGGAACTTAGTGATTTTTCTGCTCCTCCTGAACTTAAATTATTCATTACAAATAAAATTTTCTTCATTTCATTCACGTCCCTATTAATCTATAAAACTTACTAATTTCATCTTCAGTTCCCAGATTTTTCTCTGAAAGATTATGAATAAGCATGTTTCTTAGTTCTTTGTCATGAATCAGTTTTTCAATTCCTGCTGCAATTGACTTTGCATCCATATCTACAATCATCCCATCTACACCGTCAATTATTTGATCTTTGGCAGTGCTAAAATCAGTTACTATTATGGGTTTTCTTAATATCTTCGCCTCGTCTATTGCAATGGATTTCCCTTCAAATTTAGATGTTTGTACATATATATCTGCTCTCTTTATAAAAGGATAAGGATTTGGTTCCAGGCCATGTAAAATGAAATTATCTTGAAGTTTTTTATTCTTAATCATTTTTACTAGCTTTTTTCTTTCTTCTCCTTCACCAATAACATGCCATTTTACATTAATTCTTTTTTTACATAGCAGCTGGCATGCTTCAATGGCTAAATCATACCCCTTTTGGGGATGGAGTCTGCCTATTGTTAAAATTGAAATTTCTTTATTGTTTGATCCTAATGTTGTTTTCTCGGTGTTTTGAACGGCCATATTGTAAATCACTCGAGGAGAAACTATATTATAAATAACATCTATCTTATCTTTATGACTTGGAAAGTTTTCTTTTAGGATCACAGAACATTCTTCTGAAACAGTTACGATATGATCGAGTTTGTTAAAGTATTCCATATCATACTCCGGATCCATGCCTAGTTTATTGTAATCAATGTGTACCCATCCTATTTTTTTGTTGGCGTTTACCTTTTCCACACAGAAATAAGTAGAGGTTTTCTCCAGAAACCCTATGGCTGAATCATATTCTTTATCCAATACCTGAAAAGACTTTGAAACATATTTCCAGCTATACTGCTCATTTTTTGAAACGTTTCCAGAGAGTTTGTTTCTAAAAGCAAATAGAATCCTGTTATATACCATATCGAATTCTCTCTTAAACATAAATTTGATAATTGACTTATGAGCTGGAAGCGCAAAAACCCTAAATGTTTCAGGTAAAGGCAAGACATTTACTTGATTTGGAAGATACCTCATAAATATGCCATCATGATTGAATAATAATAAATCTACATTAACTTTTTCATAGTCAATCAAAGTTAATAAGTTAATCAGGCTTTTTTCACCGCCGCCTGCATCGAGTCCAGGAATGACGAATAATAGATTTTTTTTCATATGAACTCCTATTTACCAACAATTTGTGCCAGATAGTCTACCGCTTTGAAGGACATTCTTTTTGTTCTTGGAATAGCCTCTTCCAGTTCAGCAATTATTTTTTTTTCAGATGCTTTCATTTCCTCAAAAGTTTCTATTAGCTTTTTGGAATTGGAGAGTTCGTTTATATTGAGCACCAGCTTTTCTTCACCGAATAAATCTTTTGCAATTCCTTTTGATTTTACAGAATATCCCAAAACCATTGTAGGCACGCAATTTGAATAAGCAGCGATTGTAGCATGCGTTCTCGCTCCAATAAAAAATCGCATTCTTGCAATATATCCTTTATATTGAACGGCGTTTAAATGATCTGGTAAAAGGATGACTCTTCGAGTTTGTTTATAATCGTTGTAAAAACTGGATAAAATCTCATAGTCATTATTTCCTTCATCAATTACATGTGGAGTTAATGCAATTGTCATGTCTGTATTGACAAGAATATGTTCAATTAAGGATTTTATTGCTTTTTGTGAACCTTTGTTTCTCCTCCATACGAGAGGGCTAAAGTTAACTCCAATCGTATTTCCTTCCTGCCAGCCATTAGGAAGTGGCAACTCTTCTTTCTCCATTGTGAAAGCTGGGTCTGCCACTAATTTCACATTGCTCAATCCTTTATCTGTCAAGATATTGTAGGTTAATGATTCTCTCGCCAATATAAGATCAAATAACTTTAAATCTTCTAATTTTCTTTTGGACAGATCTTCTTCCCCAATTGAACAGCCCCATAAAACTAATTTTTTTCCTTTAGCTTTGACTCTCTTATTTACTTCATACCAGCCAGGCTGTTCTCCATAACAATAATTATCTCCCCCAATTGAAAGACAAACATCCTTTCCTTTAATTTGTTTAATTATTTTTTTGTGAATTTTTCCAAGTGCGTATGAGTCATCTTTGAATAATTTAAATTGAATCGATGAAATCAGCCATTCTCTTGAAAATTTTCTTATCTCTGAATTCGATCCATCAAAAATTCCATCCAGGTTGTTGATCATTTGATCTGTTTCAGGTTTGAAAGATGAAAGGAAGACTTTTGATCCTTTAATATTTTCTTTTATAATTGTTGTAGTTGAACGAACTATTGCTTCACAACCTCTATTTGGACTTCCTGAATGAGCATATAAAAAAATATTCACTTTTAACACCTCTTATTATTTTTATAGTAACTATATAGGACCAAAAAATTTAATCCCGATATTAATTTATATTTAATTGCAAATATTAATAGTTTCTCATATCTGTTCAACTCGTTGGAGTAAATCAATAAATATTGAGATAATGCATCAATGAAATCCGTATTCCTAATAATTTTTTTAACGAACCTATACCTCTTATATAAATTCATTTTGTTATTTGGAGAAAAATATTCATGTATAAGTGATATTGAATTTCTAACTAGTTTTTTGGATTTTAATAATTTTATTGTTTTTTTATCTATATTTAGTTCATTAACTAAAACATTATTATAAATGTCTAATTCTCTTTTGAAATAGTCTTTAGTTATAATATTTCGAGTCGCACTTCCTTCAACATTCCTATAGTAATAGCCACTATAATTAATATACTTAAGTGAGTTTGCATGATTTAAGTAAAGTATATTAAATATACCATCTTCACCAAGACTCAAATTGTTTGGAAATAATATGTTATTGTGTTGAATAATGTCTCTTTTATATACCTTGTTCCAAATGGAATTTAATTGATCAGACTCAATTAAATAGGGTAAAATTTCATTTAGTATATCTTTCTTTTGATAAATGGTATCTAATTTTAATGGATTACAAATTACCTTTTCTTCACCTTTTCTATAACTAATATAATTTGAAATAATTATATCGCTTTGATTAATAATGGCTTGTTTATATAATGTTTCGTAGAATTCTTCTTCTATAAAATCATCCGCATCAACAAAACCCACATATTCACCTTTAGCAATTTCTAATCCATTGTTTCTTGCTGAACTGACACCGTTATTTTTTTGATTGATCAGTTTAATTTGTTTAGAAGTCTTTAATTTTTCTTCAATAATTTTTCTGCTTCTGTCAGTTGAACCGTCATTTACAAATATAAATTCACATTCTTTTAGTGTTTGATTGAGTAAAGATTCAATACATGCTTCGAGATATTTTTCTGCATTATATACTGGAATAATCACGCTAATTTTCAATGACATTCTTTATCACCTTCACACTTAAACAATTTCATATAATTTATCTAGTTCATTTGAGTTCAAGTATTCTTGGCCTTCAAGATGAGTAACAAATGTTGCTCTTAACTGAGGATCCAAATATAATGTTTCAATTGCATCTGCAAGCCCTTGAGGACTCATATCACAAATCATTCCGTCTACATTATGATTTATTTGGCTGCTTGCTGTCGGATAGGAAGTGATAATTATTGGTTTGCCTAAAATCTTCGCCTCAGTGACAGTTACTGCTTTTCCTTCATACCTTGATGGCTGCACGTAAATGTCACTTGAGCGGATATATGGATAAGGATTTTCTTTTTTTCCGAGCAAGATAAAACTTTTTTCAAGTTTATTCTCAATGATTAACTCTTTGAGTTCTTCTTCTTGACCCCCATAGCCGACAACATACCATTTGATTTCCGGGTACCCTTTATCATGAAGGATTTTCAGAGCTTTAATGGCCATATCAAATCCTTTAACATATGAGTATCTTCCAACTGAAATTAAATTAAAATCAGAATCCTTAATTACATTTGCTTGTTCAGATTTTGACATTCTAGAAATAAATTCTGGTGACGTAATATTTTCAATTAATCTGACTTTTTCATTTAATGATGGATAGACCGATAAGAAAGATCTCGAACATTCTTCAGAGACTGAAGCAATATAATCAAACTTTTTCCAGGCAGCAAGATCGACTTTGCGATCCACTTCTAAACTGCCGTAGTCCGTGTGAATCCAAGCCATTTTTTTATGTGCAGAAATATTATTTGCAACGATATCATGCGGCCAGGCATAACTTATGGCTAGGTCATATTCTTTTTTTAGCTTCGGCAAAACATAAGAAGAATATTTCACAGCAAGCTGCATTTGTATATAAGCGGAGCCTTCTTTAAGTTTATTCTTCTTAGCTTTAACAAAGGATGCATATTTGACCATAATTCTTATTAATGATGTCGCTGTATGACCTTCTTTTATACATTGAGTGATGGGTTTTCTGAATACAGTGTATGGAGCAATTTCCGGAAGAATATTTACTGGTTTTGGAATGAGATTCATAAATTCGCCTTTATGTTCAAAAATAAGCAGTTCTACATGATATTTTTCATAATCAAATTTTTCCAGCATATTTATTAAGCTTCTTTCAATTCCGCCAATTTCCATGTCATATAAACAAAATAAAATGTTTTTTCTCATGGCACCCTCTTTATGTTGCTATCGTTTTTTGTTTAATATTTTTCAGCTTATTTGTTCTATCATTCATGAATAAGGTATTTTCGGGAACAAGGCCTTTTACAACACTTCCAGCAGCAATGACTGAATGATCACCAATCCATGTATCCTTTAAAATAACAGCATTAGCACCTATCCATACATTCTTTCCTATATGAACTTCACCTTTAATTAAGTGCTGGTCACTTTCATTCTTAAAATTATGATCGTGGTCATTAATGCATACATTAGGGCCAATCTTTGTTTTGCTGCCGATTGTAATCTTATTTACACAATTGATTATGCAATTGTCATTAATAAAGACTTTTTCTTCAATGACTAATTCAGCGTTAAAATCTAGCCTAACGCTCGCGTTTTTCCTTATAAAAACATATTTCCCAATATTTAAACTAGAGTTCTTGTTGAAGATTTCTATCTTACTGTTTTGCTGCATGGAATAAATTGTAGATTTAATATTCTTTGGATAAATGATTTTGTAAAAAAGACCTCTTGTGATCCCCTTTAAGTGGGACAGGTTCATAATAAAAGCTATTTTCAAACCTCTATTCTTAGATTGTGTAACTACTTCCCTGCAGATTTTGTATGCTATATTAAACATATTTGCAACTCCTTAAGAAAGTAATTTACGAAGCTTAGCAATGTTGTTTCCGCCGATCAGTTTTGCAAGGCTGAATTTTATATAGCCCTTCACTTTTGTCCTATAAGGAAGCCAACTTTTGTAAAAATAGTGAATAGCATATGTGTTTTCTGTGATGAATTTCCTGCCATTAATATAATCATAAGGTGAAAAATAAGTTTGAGGATAGAAGGCGCCTATTCCTTCAATAACTTGGTATTCACCATTCAGCAGGAGCTTCTTGCTTTCCAATAGCCTTGTGACTACCGCAACATTAGTTAGACTGTCAAAGGAACCGTCCTCTTTATAGAAGCGCTTAGTTTCATAAGTATCTAAGAAGTCTTTAATAAATCTGTTTCCTTTCATAGCTCCAATTGTACTGGTAGCTATATAGTTTTCTTGTTCAAATCCCCAAAATGATTCGTGCATGTGCATGGATGCACTAAACGGTTTGAAAATTTCAACATCTGTGTCCAAATAAATTCCTCCATGGTGATATAGTGCGTAAACTCTCACATAATCACTTACAAAAGCAAATTTGCCTGCTTCGTATGCTTCTCTCACATAGGAAAAAGAGTTAACATCAAAGTTTTCTTCATTCCATTCGATTATTTCATAGCCTACTAGATTTCTTTTCCAGCTTTGAATACATTTCTTTATGATCGCCGGTTTTTCTTTTTTTCCAAACCAGCAATAATGAATTAATTTGGGAATCAAAATCGCTTTTTTAATCTTTGTATCTTTGGCCATTTTCAGGATCCTTTCCGTCAAAGCGTTCTTTATAATTTATAGTTTCAGATAGTCACTTTCGTAAATTAAGCCATAACCAATTACGTGCTCATAATAAAAATACAAAAAATAGCAAATGAGAATTCCGTAGTAAATTATTTTTTCATGTTTTTTCTTAAAGAGTTTTACAACCCATGAAAGAAGAATTAAGTTATATAAACCAAAATAAATATTAAATCTGGCAAATATCCAATTTTGCGAAGCGATAACCATAAAGAGGACACTGATAATTGACATATTGACAATGTAGTCGCTCTTTGGCCAAAGCTTTCTCAGTTTATCCCTGCCTAAAAAAGCAATTATGACTGGAACGGCATTAACAAAAACCCGGATTTTGCTTGCTCCACCTTCTTCAAAATGACTGTATTGGCCATATTGGGTGTTACTTATTACAGAAAACAAGAGATTAGAAAACTCATTAAACCCAACAACGATTAATACAGCAATACCAAGCAACGCAAAAGTTACTTGTGTCCAGGATTCTCTTCTCACAATAAAATAAATGGGCAGCAAAACAAGCGCGCTTTTGTGAATGGTAGATGCTAAAAGTATGACTACTAGATATTTTTTGAATTGACCATTTAGGATATATTTTGTGCCCGTAAAAACAATAGCAGCAGCAAAGTACTGCCTGATTCCGTTCATAGATGTCGTAAACATGCCAGACGCAATATATACATAAACGCTCAGTTCAATAATCCTTGAATATTTTAAAAGGACGATAATAATCAATAAGTTTGTAATAAGTGCCGTTGTAAATACTAGAATTTGTGGATCTGAAGATATCTGCTGCAGGAGCAGCTGATAAATGTTAAACCCGAAATCACTTGTATAATTAATTGCTTGCCATGATAATTCATTTGTCTTATATGAGTGCATGTAAAAGTAGGTATCCCCAATATTCTTCTGAAGACCAGCTACTGCAATTAAACAAACTGCAGCCAATCCAACAAATATCCTGTTTGGTTTAACGAAATTGTAGTGTATAGATGGCTGCATACTAAAATACCGCGCGAAAAATGAAAATAAATAAACTATTCCGAGATTCAACCACATAACAATCATTCTTGTATTCCTTTCAGTTTTGCCTATTCGTTAACACAGCATTTCTCCGATCAGTGTTCCTCAGAAATAAAAATAAACCTATACCAAATGGTATGGCTGCCAAAGTTGTCAGCTTTCTTGGTGAATCATGAAGAAACTTTTTATTTTTTATCATCAGACTGCTAGATACATAATGAACAGATTCCCTAAATCTGTCCTTTAAGGAAGGTGAATATTCCATGCCGACTTTCCGAAAGAATGCAAATCCATTTGGATTTTTCTTATATTGATTGATCATGTTCAAACTGGAGCCATCAGGCAAATATTCCACATGGCATAAAACTTCGTTCATTATCAGCAGCGGATGCATTTGATCAATGAGCACATATTTGTAACTGAGCGGACAATATTTTTCTCCGGGAAAGATGGGATAAGGCGGTGTTTTCCTAATTAAATCTGTTCTGTATACAAGTTTCTTGTCGCCTTTTACTTTATACTTTGAGTAAAGGGTGGTTAATGTGGAATGATGCAGCCCATTAGGCATGCTTGTTCCAATTATTTCTCCAGAGGGTGCTGCGTCCAAACCGACAATTCCTGCAAAGCGACTGCTACCATGTTCTTTCCAAAAAGAAACAATCTTTTCCACAGCATCATCAGACATATAGTCATCAGAGTCTATGCAGACATTTAATTCTGTCTCTATTCTTTCGTATGCAGTATTATGCGCACCATGCATGCCCTGGTTTTTCTGAAAGTGATAAGTAATTGAAACTAAATCCTCTTTCATCCAAGTATTCACCAGATCTCTTGTTCCGTCTGTTGATCCGTCATCAATGATCATCCAGAAAAAATCTTTACATGTTTGCCTTTTTAGACTTTCATAACACTTGTGAAGGGTATATGCTCTGTTATAGGCAGGAGTAAACACTGTTAATACAACTGTCATTTTATACCCTCTCCATTTCTAATGAATTTTCCAGGTAATAACCCTCAAGCCCTTTTGCAACAGAAACCGAATCAAATCCTTTTTCTTTTAATATAGTAAACGTATCATGGCGCTCATTATTGGATGTAAGTATATCTTTAGCTAAAGTTGTAGCCTTTATTTTTATATTAAAGAAAGAAATAGTTCCAGTAATATTAGTATCTCTTGTAATAGTATTTGAAGCGAAAATAGGCAACCCTGCCGCCTGAGCCTCCACTAATACAACGGGTAATCCTTCAAAAAAAGATGGAAAAAGAAATATGTCCATAGCTTGCATTAATCTAGGTATGTCTGTTCTCACACCAAGAAATTTAACATTATTTGTTAGTCCGAGCTTCTTTACTTTCTGTTCAATCTTCAATCTTGTGGGACCCTCCCCAGCAAGTAGCAGGACAGTATCAGGATTTTCGTTGTAAATCTCCCTAAATATCTCAATCAAAAAAGAATGATTTTTCGAAGAATGAAATCTGCCAACGTGACCGATAACTAATTTATTCTCTATTTTCAAGTCACTTCTCACACTATTTCTAATCTCTTGATTAAATTTATATTCATTCAAGTTTACAGCATTATTAATTATTTTTACCTTTCCAGACTTATTTACTTTGTTTCCAAACAGCCAAGATGCAGCTCTAGATGAGCAAGCATAATAATTTGTAGGAATATCTTTCATTATAAATCTTCCATATAACCGAAACGGAAATTTATAATCTATTCCCAAATCACTAGTATGACTATGAGCTATTCTACAAGGTACATTAGCATATTTTGCTGCTCTCAAAACAAAGCCGCTATTCTCATTGATATGAGCATGTACAACCTTATACGTATTATTCACTTTAAAAAAATCATCTAGTGACCTAATGTACTCTCTATATCTTCCTGGTCTAATAGCCGGCATTCTGAAAATCTGACCGCCAAGCTCTTCGATCTCATCATCATAGTGTCCTCTATCCATCCGGTGCACCATGAAATCAAACTGAATTTTACTGCGGTCTATTTTTCTGTAATAATTCATCAGCATGGTCTCAAGTCCGCCTCGATTCATGATAGTTACTACTTGAAGCACTCTCATCGGTTTCATACTCTTCCTCCTAACGCACCGCTTTTCTTAAATATTCAATAGATGTAAGCATGATGAATAAGCCCAGTACGGATTGATTTTTGGCAAAGAAAAAAAACGTCTTCCAGGCCACCGAACAATGCGTTGTATTGAACTGGCTGAGTGAACGTTTCATATGATCACTGCTTATTATTTTTTTCAGTTGTCTTAATCTATCAACAAAAGAACTTTTGTTGGATTTACTGATGGTGTTTAAACCTAACCCAAGCGTATTGAGACTGATGCGATTTTTTAGAACTGCCTTGTATTCGCTTCCCAGATTTTTTTTTTCGATGAAATTTTCCATTAGTTGATAGAGAGTAAAAAACTGATCAGTCAAATGACAGTTGTATTTTGTGGTAACCGATGATTCATTTGATCGCCAGTAATGATAAAGCGGCTTATTTATGAAGATGAATGATTCAGCATGATAGACAGCGTGTATGTTAAATAGGGTATCTTCATTGCTGCCGATCAATTTTAGATCTGTAAAGAAAAGCTCCTGTTTTTTAATCAGATCGGCTTTGTATAACTTAGACCACACGGTTCCCCATGAATCAAGATTTTCCGGGGAGGCAGCCTCTTTATCTGTCGGCCCAATAAGCCTTTTAAGCAACACAGATTTCAGTTCAGAACCTTTATAAGCGATGGAAGGTGGCCCATCGAATCTTTTAACATTGGAATGTGTTCCAAATTCACGAACGTACGAACACATGACAATATCTGCATTCTCTCTTACCGCCGTTTGATAAAGTTCATCATACATAAAAGGATGAATCCAGTCATCTGGATCAACGAACCCAATATAATCTCCTTGAGCAATTCTTAATCCATCGTTACGTGCATCTGAAACACCATTATTATGTTTATGCACAACTATAATTTCAGGGTGTTTATTTTTGTAATCATTTAAGATGCTGCCGCTTTCGTCAGTTGACCCATCGTTAATACAAATGATTTCAACCTCTTTAAATTTCTGATTAAGCAAACTTTCCAGGCATCTTGATAAATAGTTTTCCACATTAAATATAGGCACGATTATACTGATTTTCGGCTTCATTTTCTTCCCTCTGCATGTATTTGTTATAGATTGATTCAAGTTCATGGATTACAGATGCCGTCTCATATTTAATAAGCCTCAATCTGCTCATATCTCCAAACTGTTCTCTCAGCGCATTAAATGTAGTTATCTCAGCGACTTTTTCAGAAAAAGCAATCGAGTTTTGATCATGTATAATGAACCCATTCACCCCATCTCCCACAAGCTCACGATGCCCCCTGTTGTCAGTCGCGACTATTGGGAGGCCGCATGCCATTGCCTCCATAATATTGACAGGAAGCCCTTCACGTAAACTGGAAGCGACGGCCAAGTCGCACATGGGAAGGATGTTTGCGATGTCGTTTCTGAATCCAAGGAAATGGACCGTGTCTTTCAGGCCATTTGCTTCTGCAAACCGTTTACATTCAGTTAGAAGAGTTCCCTCTCCTGCCAGCAGCAGCTTAGCGTTTGGCAACTTAGTTCTCAGATGTATCATCGCCTTTAGGAGCAGCATTTGATTTTTGTTTTTGTTGAATTCTGCTGCATAGAACATAAGCAAGTCATCTTTTTGGTAACCGTATAATTTTCTTCTTTGTACTTTATCTTCTTTAGGAATTGGGCAGAATTTTTCAGTGTCTACCCCAACTCCGTGAATGTGTTCAATAGATCCGGCTTTGAACCGGTGCTTTAAGGCGAGATGATAGTCTTCATTGTTAATTGTAAGCAGGCAGTCAGTATAAGAAGAAAGCCATTTTTCAACTGGATAATACGTTAGCCAGTTTTGAAGAGAGGCTCCTTTGCAGAAATGAAAACCGTGTGCTGTGTAAAGGACTTTCGTGCCTTTTTTGCGTGCATCCCGTGCTGCAAGTCTTGTGAGAACCCCTCCAACAGGAGTGTGGCAATGGATAATGCTATAATGATTGTGATCAATAATCTCTTTCAGCTGCCTGTATGCATCCGTGTTTCTTCTATTAAATGGTGATCTTTTGATGGGCAAATTGAATTTAAAGTCAGTATAAGGCAGATCAATGGTTCCATGGGCAGCTACATGAACTTCCCAGCCATTTTCCTGAAACCATTTAAGTACTGGAAGATGAAAACTTTTGAAATGGTAATCCACTGTTGCTGTAAATAGTATTTTCGGCTTCATTTTTTCATCACCTGCTCAAAACAAAAAACCCGCTGGAGGCGAGTTCTATGCTGATTTTAGTTAACTTGAAATTGACAGAAGTTTTTCCGTTTTAACACGCTGATTGGCAAGGTCTAAAAGCCGCATTCGCAGTTCATCTTTCTTCATTTCAGAAAATGAGCTGATGATATCGTGAATTTCTTCGATATAAAGTGTGGCTGTTTTTCCTACATATATTTTGGGATACACTTGCTTATCGTGAACTTCATCTTCTTTTAAGAGCTCCTCAAAAAGTTTTTCTCCCGGCCTCATTCCAGTTACCTCAATATCTATGTCGTCCAGCGTATGACCTGACATTTTGATTAAGTTTTTAGCGAGATCAATAATTTTGACTGGCTCTCCCATATCGAGAACAAATATTTCTCCGCCTTCTGCCAGCGCACCTGCTTGAAGAACCAGCCTTGAAGCTTCAGGGATTGTCATGAAGTATCGGACCATGTCAGGGTGAGTGATGGTAACAGGACCGCCTTTTTCGATCTGTTTTTTAAATAGGGGAATGACACTTCCCCTGCTTCCCAGGACATTTCCAAACCTCACGGCTACAAATTTCGTCTTGCTGATTGTGTCAAAATGCTGCACCAGCATTTCAGCCAATTTTTTTGTAGCTCCCATTACACTCGTAGGATTAACTGCTTTATCAGTTGAGACCATGACGAAAGTGTCAACGTTTGCCCATCTGGCTGCACTGGCCGCATTTCTTGTTCCAATAACGTTATTTTTTACTGCTTCCTCCGGATTACGTTCCATAAGAGGAACATGCTTATGTGCGGCGGCATGGTACACAATGTTAGGTTTGTGAAAATCCATAATCTCGAACATTTTCTTCTCATCTTGCAGATCCGCAATTTCAGTAACAATCTGGAATCCGTTTTCGTCTGCTTCTCCTTTTAACTCCATCTCGATTGAATAAATCGAGTTTTCTCCATGTCCTAAGAGAATAAGTTTCTCTGGCTGAAACGGTATAATCTGTCTGCAGATTTCAGAGCCGATTGATCCGCCTGCTCCTGTCACCAGTACGGTTTTTCCTGTAACATTTTCAGATATACTTTTAAGATCAAGTTCCACCGGCTTTCTTCCTAAAAGGTCTTCCACTCTCACTTCCCGAATCTGATTCACTGATACTTTTCCTGAAATTAGATCTTCAAGCATCGGGATAATTTGCGTTTTGGCCGATGTTTTTAAACATTCATTAAAAATATTCCTAAGACCCTTTTTACTTAAAGAAGGAATGGCAATGATGATGTTTTCAGCTTGAAGTTCCCTGACTTTTTGTTCAATGGACTTTACGTTACCCACAACAGGTATGCCAAGGATGTCAAGCTTGTGCTTTGCAGCATTGTCATCTATAAATGCTACCGGACAAAGGTCTGTATCCGCGCTTTTCAAAAGCTGTCTTGCTACCATTGTTCCTGCAGATCCTGCTCCTATGATGATTGTCCGATTCTTGGTGATTGGTTTAGATATGTATGTATCACGAAGCATTCGCCATAAAAATCTCGATCCGCCTATAAGAAGCATGTGAATCATCCATGTTACAGCAAGCAGTCTGAAATGAACTTCCATTTCAATGATCTGTTGCATGACTCCCGTTACAATAATTGAAAAAGTAATCGCCTTAAAGATAATGATCAGTTCTCCTACACTTGCGTACTCCCAGGCTTTGTTGTACAGCTTATAAATAAAGGAAAAAAAATGATGACTGATTAATAAAGTTAGTGAACTTATAACAAGCGGGACTGTCAGGACGTGTATATCTGCTTCTAAGAGAAACCGGCTGAAAAAAATCGCAGACAAAACAATGATTGAATCAATGAAAACCAAGAGCGATACTCTCTTATGGTAGGTCATTTAACGTGCCTCCTGCCGATTTCTTTTTTCTGGGCAAGCGTCATTGTTCTGCTGCTGATGGACGAATTTAATAATTTCTGGATTTGCTTCAGCTGTTCAAGGCTTGCGTCCTGGCGGATGTATCTGATTGCTTTCTTAATTGACTTTGGAAAGTGCTCATCCGATTTCAAAAGAAAATCTCCTTTCTCTATATAAATTTAAACGGATCGCTATCTTTATAACGAACCGTTTAAATTTATATAATTGGGGCATTTAACCCCTCCTCACGCCACACCAGCGACGACTTGCGTCTAAGGTTTTTACACCCACAGCATGACCGAGTGCCTCCATTGATAACGGCAAGGAGACATCGCCTAATTCTTAATAAAGAACAAGTGTTGCAAAAAATATCATTTGAATTCGTTAAGGACAATTCCAAGAAGAGACGCTCTTGCTGCTGTCAGGATTTTGTTAGCCTCTAAGGCTTTTTCTTTGTCTGTTTTTCCATTATTTACAACAATCACAACGCCATCACATTCGTTAGCGAGGATCTTCGTATCTACTGCATTTAGAACAGGCGGACAGTCAAAAAGGATATAATCATACTGTTTTTGCATGTTCAACATTAAATCTCTCATCGCCTGTGATGCAATTAGTTCTGAAGGATTATGCGGAATTGATCCGCTCGTTAAAACCGCAAGTCTGCCGATTTCTGTCTGATGAACAGCATCGCTTAAAACAGCGTTTCCTATTAATACATTTGTAAGGCCGATGTTGTTCTCTAATTTAAATGAATCATGAATAGAAGGCTTTCTTAAATCACCGTCTATCAGAAGTACTTTCTCCCCCTGCAGTGCGAGTGATACAGCCAAATTGGCTACGGTTGTCGTCTTTCCTTCCCCATATCCAGGAGAGGTGACAAGAAGAGATCTGTAGGACTGTTCAATAGATGCAAACTGCAGGTTTGTAATAATTGTCCTGTATTGATCAGAGAGAATGCTGTTTGGATTTAAATAGGTGATCAGACTTTTTTTCCTTTGCGGGACGTTGTTAAAAAGATTTCGAACCAAAGGTTTCACTCCTTACATGCTGCTTCTTCTTGAAAGTTCCTTTTGTTGTATTCCGTTTAGTCATTCTTGAAACAGTCCCTAGAATCGGTGCATCAAAGATCTCTTCAACGTCTCTCTTGCTGCGGATGCTGTCATCTAATGAATCAAGAAGAAAAACAAGTCCAATGCCAATGATGATTCCTGCAATTGCTCCCATCATGACATAGCGGGAATGATTTTCATTGATTGGATAATAATTTGGTTTGGCTTCTGCCATGACTTTCATTCCGTCGATGACTAGAAAATCCGGAATTTCATCTTTGAAAGTAGCGGCTGTTGTATTGGCAATTTCTGCAGCCAGGACTGGATCAGCATCTATCACTGAAATATTAATGACCTGTGAAGCTCCAATCGTCTCTACATTGATCTGGCCGCTCAGCGCTTCACCTGACCGGTTCAGTTTCAGCTCAGATGAGACCTTTTCGAGAACCGCAGGATCACGGATGATAACATTGAGAGTATTAAGTGTGTCTGCTGTTGTATTGACAGCAATTCTTGTTGAGGTTGCATAAAGCGGGCTAGTATAGAAGTAACTGTAAAATGCACCGAGGAATGTCGTCAGCACTGTAATAACGGCGATGATCCAAAACCTTCTTTTTATGATTGTGAAAATTTCCTTTAAATCGATTTCCTTTTCTTTGCCTGCTATAAGAGGTTCGTCGTGGAAATTGGGATTTTTCATATGCTCCACCTTTCAGTTTGTGCAGTTCTACATTAAGAACAGTTTATGTACTTAACCGTTTTCCATATTCTATGATTCTCATCATAGTTCTTTATAAAGAACGTGTCAAGCGAATAGTACAATATTATTATGAATTTTTCGTAAATATTAATCAATCATTCAGATTGTCTTTTTTATGCTTTAAATTTACTATAAGTGATTAGCCCTATTCATGAAAACTAGGAAAATATCCATATTTCGCTAAAAAGAACAAAAAACGCTTGATTTCTAACCTGTTCTCATTTTATCATAGAAATAAGATATTTTATAAAGAACAAACAGTTCCTTATAATGAAACAGTCTGTGCTACTATACTATCAGGATGATCTGATTAAGGAGACAGGAAATGGTTGGTGATCAAATAAGAGAATTGAGACTCGAAAAAGGATATTCTATTAGTGAATTAGCTGATCTTGCAGGGGTCTCAAAGTCGTATTTAAGTTATATCGAACGGAATATTCAAAAAAACCCCTCTCTACAGTTCTTAAAAAAGATTGCTTTTACTCTCGAAGTAGACCTTGATACCCTGATTGATGAGAAAGATCAGGAGACAATTCCAATTGATGATGAGTGGAAAGAGCTTCTCGGGCAAGCCATTGCAGAAGGCTTAAGCAAAGAACAATTCAAGGATTTCCAGGAGTATGTGAAATTCCAAAAATGGAAGCATGGAAAGAAACAGATAATTGAGTTTATGGATGACAATAAACCACAATAAGAAAGGCCTCTTATCTAAACCTGATAAGAGGCCTTCTATTTACATTCGTTTCATCCTCACCTTCCCGCTAACAACTTCCTCCCCTTTCTCATTCCTCGCACTTACTAAAAATGAAGAAGTATCTCCATTCATTTCTTCTGCAGCTGCTTCCAGTGTAAGCACATCGCCTAAAAAAACCATTCCTTTAAAACGGACAGAATAGTCCCTGATGAACCATTCGTCTAAATAAGGAGAGAACAGCTTCCCGAGGCTGCCCATTGTCCACATACCGTGAGCGATAACCCCCGGGAGTCCTGCTTTTTCTGCCTCTTCGTCTATGGTGTGAATGGGATTGTAGTCACCCGAGGAGCCGGCATATTTTATGAGAGTGAGTCTGTCGACGGGAGGAAGTGTGATGCTTCCTAGTTTTGTGCCCGACCGGAGATCAGCGATTGTCATACGGTTACCCCTTTCTTGCGGCTTCCGTCATGATGACAGACTGCGTCATTGTGAAGATGACTTCTCCTTTTTCCGTTTCTCCCATTCTTTCAATTGTAAGGATGACCATGCTTCCGCCACTGCCAGTCCGTTCTTTACAGTTTGATAGTCTGGAAGAGCACCAGATTATTTCGCCTGCGTAAAGAGGGCGCTCGTAGTGGAAGGTCTGTTCGCCGTGGATTAAACCTTTGGACGGCAAGTTCAGGCCTCCTATTGTGCCGTAGTTCAGAGTGACGGGAAAGGTTACCGGTGCGATATTCCGTTTGAAAGCTGACGTTTCACCTGCATCTGTGTCAGTATATAGCGGATTGTCATCGCCGATTGCGAGGGCAAATCTGCGTATGGCTCCCGGTTCAACCGTGTTTTCCACTTTTTCGGAAGCGCTTCCAATTAAGTGTTTATACATTTGACCGTCTCCCTTAAATGAATTGTCCGATTTTTACGTTTCCTTTGATCAGGTTCCTTGAGAGGATCAGGCGCTGGATTTCATCTGTTCCGTCATAGATTCTCCACAGACGGGCTTCACGGTACCAGCGTTCGATCGGCAGTTCCCGTGTGTAGCCCATTCCTCCGTGGATCTGAAGGACGCGGTCAACTACTCTGTTGCCCATGTTGGAGCCGTAAAGTTTTGCCATGGATGCAAGATGCCTGTTGTCTTCTCCCTGGTCCAGTGTGAACGCGGCATTGAGCACGAGCCATTTCGCTGCTTCGATTTCAGTTGCAGAGTCTGCGATTTGCCACTGGATAGCCTGGCGGTCTGCGATTGGTCGTCCAAAGGTTTCGCGCTCTTTTGAATAATCGATGGCCATTTGCAAGAGACGTTCTGCTGCGCCCACTGCCGTTGCGCCTACGATCCATCTTGCAAATCCTATCCATTCGAGGCCGAGCTTATAGCCCCCATGAAGCTCTCCCAGAATGTTTTCTTCCGGAACACGCACGTTGTCAAAGATCAGGGCTGCAGGGCCCCATTCGCCCATTGTGTGAATGTATTCAGACTTCCACCCCATATCTCTGTCAACTATAAAGCAGGTCACCCCGTCACGGCCTGTTGCACGGTGTTTTTCTTTGTCGGTAATCGCAATGACCATAACGAAATCTGCTTCATTTCCACCTGTGATGAACGTTTTCTCGCCGTTCAACACCCATTCGTTTCCGTCTTTGACAGCGGTCATGCGGATATTGCGGGTGTCAGAGCCTGCTGCAGGCTCGGTCATTGCAAAACATGATTTTTTATCGCCATTAATCGTGGGAAGCAAGTATTTCTCTTTTTGCTCCTCGTTTGCGTAGTAAAGAATATTATCGGCCGATCCTCCAAACCTGAAAGGGACGAACGTTTTTGAAACTTCCATGTGAACGATGGCAAGCATCATTTGGCCGAGGTTAACACCGCCGTACTCTTCCGGTGTGTTGATTCCCCAGAAACCTGCCTTTTTGGCTTTTTGCTGAAGTTCTTCCAGTTTCTCTTTGGATAAGCTCGGACGTCCTTCCAGTTCATTTCTGAGGACTGTATTCTCAAGAGGCATTAATTCATTCTCTACAAATTTTCTGATTGTTTTCTGAACCATTCGCTGCTCTTCTGTTAAACGCAAATGCATGCCATTCACTCCGTTTCTTAAAAATACTAACCAGTTGGTATGTTTCTAGTTTATTTTGAAATTTCAGAAAAAACAAGTCTGAATTCAAAAAAAAGCCCTCTAATTTTCATAGAGGTGCTTTTCAAGAACATATCTGATGTCATCTGGAATGGATTCGGACTGTTTTTCATGTACATTGTAGTGGACATAAACAGCGGTCCCTTTTGCGCAAAGGGTACCCTCCTGGTGGATCTCTTCATATAATTCAAGGCTTGAATTACCGATCCGTTTAATCCAGCAGTATACGTCTGCCTTTTTTCCAAAATAAAGCTGACTTTTAAATTCAACATTCATGCTGAGTATAATCATTTTCCAGTCACTGAAAGAATGATCTGGATTAAATAACTGAAACAGGCCGTTTCGCCCCGCTTCAAACCAAACCGGTATGACGGTATTGTTGATATGCCCAACACCGTCGGTTTCTGATACTCTCGGTTCAATCACTGTATGAAACATGCTCTGACACCCCTTCTGCTTTCAAATTTCCATGAAAGGCAGCGGTATAAATCCGCTTTATGTCATCACGTAATAATGGCTTGGGACTTCTTGCAAGCAGTCTCGTCTGTTTTGCCCCATTGTCTGCAAGTCTGTCAAGATCCTCTTCTTTTATTCCATATTCTTTTAAGCTCAGAGGAAGCCCTGTATCGTGAATCAGGTGCTTCATTTCAAGAACAGCAAGGCGGGCAAGTTCTTCATCTGTCCGTCCGTTGTTTTCAATTCCCAGTTTCCCTGCTAAAACGGCCATTTTTCCGCTGCAGGAGTCTCTGATCTCATCCATCACATAGGGCAGAAGGACGGCATTTGACTCGCCGTGGGGAATGCTGAAAAGCCCGCCTAAAGGATAAGCTAACGCGTGCACTCCAGCTACACCTGCATTAAAAAAGCTTAATCCGGCAAGCATGCTTCCCCAGGACATGCTGTTTCTTGCTTCTTGATCTGAGCCATTCAGCACTGCAGTGCGAAGACTTGAAACAATTTTACCTGCAGCCTCCAGCGCGAGAGTATCTGTAAGAACTGTCGCATGAACGGACAGATACGATTCTATGGCATGTGTAAGGGCATCAATCCCGCTTGAAGCCGTTGCTCTTTTCGGAAGAGTATAAGTCAGTTCGGGATCAATGATGACCGCATCTGCAAGGAGATAAGGATGAGTGATGACATCCTTTGAATCCTCGAGGGAGAAAACGGCAATGTCCGTCATTTCCGCCCCGGTTCCTGAAGTCGTAGGAATTAATAGTTTAGGCAGCCCTTTATTTGACAGTGATTTTGTTCCCGTCAGATTCAAGTAATCCTCGACGGCACCTTCATGGCATGATAAAACAGCAGCCGCTTTGGCAAGATCAAGACAGCTGCCCCCTCCTATTCCGATAACCAGGTCAGCGCCTGACGCAACAAGCGCTGCTTTTGCCCGGTTTCCGGCTTCAGAAGTCGGTTCAGGCTGGATATCAGAAAAGATTTCAAGTTCAATCTTTTCTTCTTCAAATGCCTGCAAGAGCGGTTTCAGCACGTTTAATCCAATCAGCACCGGATCTGCAAAGAGATGCACTTTCTTCGCCTGATGCTGTTGAACCAGTTCAAGGACCTTCTGAAAGGATCCTTCACCTGTAATAATGATTGAAGGAGATCTGAACGTACTCACAATACCCCCTCCTTATTGCCGGAGAAAAAGGTTTGAATCTGCAGTCCATCTGATGAGATGTTTGTATATTCTCCGTCCGCAAACATGGAAATGGTCTTTTCCCAAAATCTCCTGGCCGGCACGTTTCTTTCTATCTGAGTAACTTCCCATTTTCCGGGATGAAGCCTGAACAGATCATGTGCAGCAGTCGTACCCAGGGAATTTCTTCTGAACTTTTTCAAAATGAAAAATTCCGCTATCGAAAACACGTTTTCGGACAAATCAAATCTTACGAGGGCAAATCCGGCATACTCGCCGTTATGCACGATCAAATACGGAAACCTTCCTTCTTCAACCCAGTATTTATCCAAATAAGCATACGGATCAAACAGACCTTTCACATTAACTGCCGCATCATTAAACTCGCTGAAATCATATAAATAGAACTGCATCAGATTTTCGAATACTGGTTTTTTCGAAACATCTGCCAATGATAGTTGATAAGACATAGATTCACCCCTTGTTAGGTGAAATTCTATTTAAACTGCGTTGTTCCTGCTTCAAAGCGGCAATTGGGCCAGTATTTGCCTGACTGTTTTCTCAGATTGAAGTCTTGCAGCTACATATGGCGGCTTTATGCGGCCTGCCCCTTCAAAAGGCTGTCCAATCCACATAACCGTGTCATCGATGGCTATGAACGGAAACGGGAGGTCTTCCTGAACCCATTCCCCTTTTATCGGCTGTTTTACAGAAGAAATAAATGTGACAGCTGCATCGGTCTTGTTCAGCTGATCTGCCCAGTCTTCGTTTAACCTTACTGATTCAGGAAGGCAAAGGACAATTTTTCTCCGGGCATTCTTAATGTCCTCAAAAACAGGCTCAAGCTTCAGAGCGTGCACCCATCTGAGCATGGGGTGCTGGTTTTTAATCCATGTCCCGATTTGCTGATGGGCAACAGTCTGCCCCTCTCTTATTTGATGATCCAAAAGCTGCCTGATTGCTTTTCCTGTGTAAACTTTCTCGCGAATGAATTGGGCATCACATACATGAATAAACTTACCTCTTGTCCTTGTAATGGCAACGTTTATCAGTCTCGAGCTGTCTTTGCCTGTCAGCAGCATGCCGGCTTTCTTTTCAGGAAAGCTGTCGACACTGTCAAAAATCATCACATCCCGCTCGCTCCCCTGAAATTTATGAACGGTAGCGGCCAAAATATCCGCATGCTGCGCCTCGGCCTTATAAAGATCATCAAGAAGCAGCTGCATCAAGTGGGTCTGGGCTCTGTAAGGAGCTGCGTAACCGATCGATTTTGCTCCCGAGAGGACGGCTTCATGAATGCTTTGAAAAGAAAGCAAAAGGTGCCATAGGTTAAATTTTGAGTGAGATGTCCGTTCTTTTAAACAATATTGCCCTGTGAAGCTGGCATCAAGAAGGATTGATGCTCTTCCCGGGAACGGAGCAAGTTCTGAAAGACTGCTCCGCCTGTTTAGTACTTCTGAGTGGTCTCCTACTTTATTCTGATAGATATACCGGTTTGTAAACGAGGATATTTCCGGATGCATCCTTCTCTGTTCGTTCAAGAGGAGCATATGGGGATGAAGGCCTCCGCTTATGTCTGAAACACCGGATCTTACAAAGATATCTTCCTTTAGCCATTTTTCAGTCAGTTCGTGACGCGATGAAGCGATTGGCGGAAGCTGTTTAAAGTCTCCGCACAGAATTATCCTTTTTCCAAGCGACGCAGCAAATGCTGCCTGCGGAACATAGGCCATACTCGCTTCATCCACAAATACTGCATCATAGTCGGCTTCATAAATGGCAGGATCACTTGCTGCTTTGGCAAACGTGGTTCCGATAATATTGGCTTCTTTCGCAAACTCGGTTTCCTGTCTGCGGATCTTCTCAAGCACTCGGCTGATTTTTGTTTCCAGATCAAGAAGCGCATTTGAATCTCTTTTACTGAAAGAATGGGACAAATCCGTTTTTAAAAGCTTCCTTTCGCTGAGAAGATTCTGTCTTTCTGCCGCAATGGCCGGAGATTGTTCTGCAAGCAGGTCACTCACTGTAAGAGGGACTTTAAATGAATAGCCGCTTCCGGAACCGTAGCGGACAATTTCACCCGTCTTAAATTTTTCCCGTTTCAGCACGAATTGGGCAAGCTCATTCATCAGAACATCAACTGCATTATTGCTGTGGGACAAGATCAGTACTCGTTTGCCTTTAAAATAGAGATTCGCCGCGGTTCTTGCAAGCGTATAGGTTTTCCCTGTTCCTGGAGGCCCCCACACAAACGTGATGGGGTTGCAGATCGCTCTTTGCAGCAGCTCATGAACAGCATTTTTAGCTTTTTCAGGATGTTTTGCAGGCATAGAAGGGTCCATAAGCTTTTTTATTCTAGCGCGCTTTTGTTTGCTTTTTTTCATTTCGTCAACTCTTGCTGCGAGTTCTTCAAGCAGCTCCCATGGATCGTGAAAGAGAAAAGCTTCCGGAATCAGGTCGCCAAATGTCCGTTCAAATGAAAGAATGATGCTTGTTCCTTCAGAAGACAGTACGCGGCCATTATGTTTCAAGCCGTCCCATTCAAGTTTTACCGACGAACCGACGGGAGCATTGATTTTCCCTGTGGCTTCAAAATAATAAGTAAAAGCATCTCCGGAAGAAAGCAGATGCCCGTTTATGACCCTGTATTTTGTACTGCCGTATTTTTTCAGGTAGCTGATTTCAATCCCGATGGCCTGAAGCCATTCTTTTATGTACTGTTTTGTTGTCATCATGTTTGTTTCTCTCCGTTCATGCAAAGAAGCAGGACTCTATTTTGAGCCTGCCTGTGTGAACCATTAACTATACATGATTTTTCATTCTTCGTCATGGTGAGGGTCGTATTTCCAGAAATTCATCAGGAAGATGCATGGTGTTTTTGAAAGATGCCAGGCGCACAGTGAAAAGCACTGCCCGTAACTGTGCAGTGCTTTCTTTGCTAAGCTAAAACCCTTGCAAAAAATTCTTCATACAGAGCCTGAACAGCCCTTTTTTCCTGAGTTTCTTTTACGCCAAACATCATGCTGACTTCAGACGAACCCTGATTGATCATTTCGATATTAACGCCCGCATCAGCAAGCGCCTTTGAAGCTCGTGCCGCAGTGCCGATATTGTGGCGCATACCTTCCCCTACCATCATAATCAGGGACAGATTGTGTTCAACCTTCACTTCATCCGGCAGCAGATCTGCCTCAATACGTGCAATAATTTGTTTTTCAGTATACGGAGTCATTTGCTTTTGCCTCAGGATAATACTTAAATCATCAATGCCGGACGGACTGTGTTCATAGGTAAGGCCAAAGTCTTCCAGGATTGAGAGCAGTTTTCGGCCAAAACCGATTTCCTTGTTCATTAAATACTTGTTCACATAAATACTGCAAAAATCATCATCGCTTGCTATGCCGATGACCGGCCCGTTCGTGTTTTTGCGCTCATTTACGATGCGCGTGCCGGGAGCAGCTGGATTGTTTGTATTTTTAATTTGAACCGGAATGCCGGCTTCAAAGGCTGGAATTAATGCTTCGTCATGAAACACGGAAAATCCCGCATAGGACAGTTCACGCATCTCCCTGTATGTCAGCTCGCGGATCTCCTTTGGGTTAGGAACGGTATTTGGGTTAACAGAGTAAACCGCATCTACATCTGTGAAATTTTCATACAAGGCTGCTCCGGTCCCATTTGCGAGGATAGAACCTGTTATATCCGACCCGCTGCGGGAAAAAGTTACAACTTCGCCTGCCTCGTTGTAGCCGAAAAATCCCGGGAAAATAAGAATGCCGGGCCATTCAGAAAGCGACCTGAGATTTGTGTACGCCTCTTTTAAAACAAGAGCAGTTCCATTAGTTTCTTCGACAAGAAGACCCGCAGCTTTTGGATCTACATATGCTGCCTGCACTCCCCTGCTCTGAAAATAAGCAGCAATCAGCCTGGCGTTGCAGTCTTCTCCGCTTGCTTTGATGGCATCTATGTATCTTGCTTCATTTGAGCTGTCCTTGTGAAGAAGCTGCAGCAGATGATCTTTGATGCTGGAAACGATTTCACTAGGGAGTCTCAGTTCTTCTGCAATCTGAGCATATCTTAGGACAACGGCTGCCAGAATTTCTGCTGTTTCAAGTCCCTTCAACTGTCTGTCTCCAAGCTCAATCAATAGATCCGTTACTTTGCGGTCATCTGCAAAACGTTTTCCCGGAGCAGATACAACAACAATTTTTCTGTCTGCATCTGACACCACAATGTCAAAAACCTTTTTCACCTGCTCGCCTGTTGCAAGCGAGCTGCCTCCAAACTTCACTACTTTCACGCGAACATCCCCTATAGTTTTATAGTTCAGCTGTGCTGATCATTCTTAAATAGAATCCATAACTGCCTGAATTTTAAATCTATTTTACTCCTTTTAAGCGAACAATCAAGGATTTCTTTTGATTCTTTTAAATTTTTTGATTTCAAGTGCCGTATGATATGGTAAAATACATTTCGTCTATCGAAATATCACACAAAGAAGGGACTTGTCACATGCAAAGCGCTGCAGCTGTAAATAAACACGTACCTAAACCTTCAACGACTGTCTACAACATTTTATTCATCATCGGCTTATGTCATTTGCTGAATGACGCCATTCAGTCTGTTATTCCCGCCATGTTCCCGGTGCTTGAAAAATCAATGGGCCTCACCTTTACCCAGCTTGGCCTGATTGCGTTCACCCTGAACATGGTTTCTTCTGTTCTGCAGCCTGTCGTCGGCTGGTATACAGATAAAAAGCCGATGCCTTATGCCCTGCCGGCAGGATTAACATGCAGTTTGCTCGGAATTCTGGGCCTTGCATTTGCTCCTTCTTTTCCGCTTATTCTGCTCAGCGTTTTCTTTATTGGACTCGGTTCTGCTGTCTTCCATCCTGAAGGCTCGAGAGTTGCTTATTTAGCAGCAGGAGAGCGCAGAGGTCTTGCCCAGTCGATTTATCAGGTTGGAGGCAACACAGGCTCTTCTGCTGCACCGCTTATTACCGCTTTGATTCTGGTTCCCTTAGGCCAGTTTGGGGCCATCTGGTTTACCATTGCTGCTGCTCTTGCCGTCTTGTTTCTTCTTTATATTGCACGCTGGTATTCAGCAAAGCTTGCCTTCATTCGAAAAACTGATAAGAAAAAAGGAATGGCGAAAAACAATGGCCGCCTGTCAAAGGGCGTCCTCTCGGCTCTGGCCGTTATCGTTTTCCTTGTTTTTGCAAGATCCTGGTATGGAAGTGCCCTATCAAACTTCTATACGTTCTATGCTATTGAAAAATACCATCTTAGTATTGCAGAATCACAGGTTTATATTTTTGTTTTTCTTGTGATGGGAGCACTTGGAACATTTGCAGGGGGACCTCTCGCTGACAGGTTCGGCAAACGGAACATTATCCTTTGCTCACTGATCGCCTCTGCTCCGTTTGCTTTGCTGCTGCCATTTGCTGGACCAAAAACAGCCTATGTGCTCATTGCGCTTGTCGGGTTTATACTCAGCTCTAGTTTTTCAGTTACGGTTGTTTATGCCCAGGAGCTTGTGCCCGGCAAGATCGGTACGATGTCAGGGCTGACTGTAGGTCTAGCCTTTGGAATGGGTGCCATTGGGTCAGTGGCTTTAGGCTCATTAATCGATGCCATTTCGTTAGCCGCTGTCATGACAGGCACCGCAGCCCTGCCTCTTTTGGGGATTCTCGCTTTCCTTCTTCCAAAGGATCAGACTCTTCTTGATTGGCAGCAATAATCGACAGCCTTTGGCGTTTTCGCCGGAGGTTTTTTTCTTGTTTTTGTCGCATTATGAATGATTTAACAGATTTGTAATCTAAAAGGCCCCGATTTTATGATATAACTATAGACAGAAAGGGGTTGTTTTATGAAAGTCTCGATGCGTATGATTGCCGCGCTTTCTGCAGGATTTGTCGCTTTATCATCCTATAGCCCTGCCTTTGCGCAAACAAGCGGGGATTCACTTAAACAGGCTGAAAAACAGCTGAATGACAACAGTGAAGCTCTTGACAGGAAAGAGAAACAAAAGCAAGCAGTACATACCGCTGTACAGAAAATGGAACACGAACTTGCAAATACGGAAGCTCTAATCAAAAAAAATGAGAACGATTACGCTTCCATCCAGAAAAAAATCCAGGAAACAAATGAATTAATTGAGGAAAAGAAAATAGAAATTGTCGCACTTCAGGATAAAGTAATAAACCGCGAAGAAATTATGTACGCCAGGCTTACTGCTCTTCAGGAAAATGATCATGCCGATATCGTTATACATACGCTTGTTAATGCCGAAAGTTTTTCAAACCTTTTCGAGCGCATCGGTGCTGTTGCAACACTATTAAATGCAGACAATGATATTCTTGAACAGCAGGAAGCCGACCTGAAGCAAATTGAGGAAGACAAAAAAGAGATCGACAAGCAGGAAGCCCTCCTGAAAGAACAGCAGTTGGCGCTATCATCAAGCGGCGCCAAGCTTGAGGAAGCTCTCCTTCAAAGACAGACGCAAATGGCTTCACTTAAAAGCGAATATGAAAAGGTCTCAGCCGAGGTAACCCTTGCTGAGAAAGAAAAAAGCGTCCTGCAGTCACAGGTGAAAGCGATTGAAACAAGCATTAAAAAAGAACAGGATGCAGCAAAAGCACGCGCAGCTAAAGCTCTTGCAGAACGGAAAAAAGAAGAGGCTGCACGGGCAGCTGAAGCAAGTGCGCGTGCGGAAGCCGAGAAAGCACGCAAAGCTGCACAGGCTGCTCCGGCAAAGAAGAAGCAGACCGCAGCAGTCCCGGCAGTGTCAAAGCCTGCTGAAAAACCTGTGCAGGAAAAGCCTGTTCAGGATGAAAGCAAGGTTTTCTATGTCACAGCTACTGCCTACAGTCATGAAGATACAGCAAGCGACTTCACGGCAATCGGCATTAACATTAAGGAAAATGCCAATATGAAGCTGATTGCAGTTGATCCGAAAATCATTCCGCTTGGCAGCAAAGTCTGGGTGGAAGGATACGGGGTTGCCATTGCAGGCGATACAGGCGGCGCCATCAAGAATCATAAAATTGACGTACTGATGCCTAACAGTGCTGAAGCGCGAAAATGGGGCCGGAAAACGGTAAAAATTGAAATCCTTGATTAAAAAAGAGAACCCGCGGGTTCTCTTTTTATTTGCTTCTTGTTCTATTGTAATAGCAATTAATTATTCTGCTAAATCTTTTCAGAGAAGACGGGCTTTATGAGAAGATCTTTAATATAATCAGCCATTTCTTCATTGCCAGTATGGGACTTGCTGTATAGCCTCCTCATTCTGAAGCCTGATGCCATAAGAACAAGAAATTCCGCTGTTTTTAATGCATCTACTTCGTCAGATATGACCCCGTTTTTCTGACCGGAAAGTATCCAGAACTTAGCGAATTCAACCATATAGTGATCAAAGTCCCTGAGTGCGTTTCTGGCTGTCTTATGATCATAGCGTCCGATAAAATAGACTAGGATCCTGTTAACAACACCCTCGGGATCGTTCATCGCAGCAAAGCTCATAGAAATTACCTCAGCAGGATCCTTCATTTCCTCTTTGCTTTTCCCCATCTTCTCAAAAAAAGCTTCATTGATTTCCTGAATTTTTTCATCTAGGACCATTGCAAGCAAGTCATCCTTGCTTTTTATATAGTGATAGATGGCACCTTTTGATAATCCGGTTTTCTTCATAATCATTGCAAGCGTCGTTTTTGAACATCCTGCCTCATTTACGAGCTCTGCCGCGGCATGAAGCAGAGCTTTTTCAGAACGGACTCTCCTTTCAAACTGCTTCATTTCTCGACACCTCCTTTCTACATAATAAAAACAGACCGTTGGTTTGTAAAGTGGTTTATTGTCAGTTTCTGAGTTATTTTGCCGAGATTGATTGAGCATATCCTTTTCCTTTTTGGACAAACATTCTTAAAATGAAGTGGACATTCTAAAAAGGAGATGAGCGTATGACCGCACTGCTTGAACAAATCAAAGAGTACAAAGAACAGTTTAAGAAGAAAGCACCTGCCGAAAAACAGGAATTAATGAAAAGAGCAACAGAAGAGCTTCGAGCTTCAGGTACTGCTCAAGGCTTGAAAGTGGGAGAAAAAGCGCCTGATTTTACCTTGCCTGATGCTACAGGGAAAAAAGTAACCTTATCAGAGGAACTTAAAAACGGACCGGTTATCCTTACTTTTTACAGAGGCGGATGGTGCCCGTACTGCAATCTTGAACTGAAGGCATATCAAAGAGAGCTGGATGCGATTAATGAAGCCTCTGCAAACCTGATCGCGGTAAGCCCTGAAACACCGGATGCATCCCTGTCCACGAAAGAGAAAAACGAGCTGGACTTCCTTGTTTTAAGTGACGAAGGCGGGAATGCAGGAAAAGCATACGACCTGGTGTTTGACATGCCTGATTATTTAATTGAAGTTTATAAGGACTCTGGCCTGGATGTTGCCGCTCATAATGGAAATGATGATTGGCGGCTTCCTAAACCTGCAACCTTTGTCATCGGACAGGACGGAGTCATTCTATTTGCCGAAGTGGATTCTGATTACACAAAACGGACAGACCCGAAAAAGGTTATCTCCGTTGTGCAGAATTTAAATAAATAAATAATGAAAAAGGGCAGAATTTTCTGCCCTTTTTTCGTCTCTTTTTCTTTACGTATAATTATTTTTATAAAGCAATAAAAATAGCAATTTTGCCGATTTTTTTTGACAATTCAATTTTAATAGTAGTATTATTATACATGGTAAAAAGGAGGCTTCTTGTAACATGTCATCACTTGACAAAGACAAAATTGTACAAAGTGTACCGCAAAAAGGTTTTTTCGGTCATCCTAAAGGATTATTCACCCTGTTCTTCACAGAATTCTGGGAGCGTTTTTCCTACTACGGGATGAGAGCAATTCTTCTGTATTATATGTACTACTCGATGAAAGACGGCGGACTGGGCCTTGATCAGCCGACTGCCCTTTCGATCATGTCCATTTATGGATCATTGGTTTATATGTCAGGAATCATCGGAGGATGGATTTCCGACCGATTGCTCGGCAATACGAGAACCGTTTTTTACGGCGGCGTTCTCATTATGCTCGGCCATATTATTCTTGCGCTGCCAGGAAGCATTCCGGCATTTTTTGTTTCCATGTTCTTTATCGTAATCGGTACAGGTTTGCTTAAACCGAATATTTCGAATATTGTGGGTGATCTCTACAGCAAAGAAGATAACCGCCGTGATTCCGGTTTCAGTATTTTCTACATGGGGATCAACCTTGGCGGTCTGCTTGCACCGCTTATCGTTGGTACTCTCGGGCAGAAATACAATTTCCACCTAGGATTCGGAGTAGCAGCTGTAGGTATGTTCCTTGGACTTGTTGTGTTCATGCTCACTAAAAAGAAAAACCTTGGACTTGCTGGAACGAGCGTTCCAAATCCGCTTACTCCTGCTGAAAGAAAAAGTGTTTTCGGCAGATTGGCGATTGGCCTTGCCGTCATTCTTGTTTTAGGTGCTGTATCCATTTCTACCGGATTCCTGACAATTGACCGCTTTACATTCATGATCAGTATTCTTGGTATTTTGATTCCAGCAGCATACTTTATCGTGATGTACCGCAGCCCGAAATCAACCGATGTTGAGCGTTCACGCCTGATCGCTTATATTCCGCTGTTTATCGCGGCCATGATGTTCTGGGCAATTCAGGAACAGGGTGCGACCATTCTTGGCGCTTATGCAGATAAACGCACACAGCTGACGTTCGGAAACTTTGAAATTCAGTCGTCATGGTTCCAGTCGCTGAATCCGCTGTTTGTTGTTCTTTTGGCTCCGCTTTTTGCGTGGCTTTGGATTAAGCTTGGAAACCGTCAGCCATCGACATCCAAAAAGTTTGCTTTTGGACTTTTCTTCGCCGGGTTATCATTCTTAGTCATGATTATTCCTGCATATACAAACGGCACAGATACTCTTGTTCATCCAATGTGGCTTGTGCTCAGCTTCTTCCTTGTTGTTCTTGGAGAGCTTTGCCTGTCCCCTGTCGGATTATCGGCAACGACCAAGCTTGCTCCGGCTGCTTTCTCAGCCCAGACCATGAGTTTATGGTTCCTGACGAATGCATCGGCTCAGGCAATCAACGCACAAATCGTAAAGTATTACACACCTGAAACCGAAATTGCCTACTTCGGAATTATCGGCGGACTCGCCATTCTTTTAGGGGCAATCATGATGATTCTTTCACCGAAGATTCAAGCGTACATGAAAGGTGTAAGATAATACAAAAAAGCCTGTCCTCACAATGGACAGGCTTTTTTTGCGTATTAAACAGTAGTCTCTTGAACGGCTTTCTCTCTGCATATCTTCGCTGCTCTCACCATAATCTTCAATGCCTCAACGGCCTCTTTTTCCCCTCTGGTTTTTAGTCCGCAATCAGGGTTTACCCAAAATTGGCCAGCATCCAGCACCTGCAGCGCCCTTTCAATATTACGGATCATTTCCGTTTCTGAAGGGATCCGCGGACTGTGAATATCATATACTCCAAGGCCTATTCCCTTGCTGTAAGAGTATGTTTCAAACGAATGAATCAATTCCCCGTGGCTTCTTGAAGTTTCAATGGAGATGACATCTGCATCAAGCGCATCAATTGCTTCAATCATGTCTTCAAAGCTTGAATAGCACATATGTGTATGAATTTGCGTCTCAGGTTTCACAGAAGCTGTTGACCGTTTAAAAGCAGTGACGGCCTCTTCCAAGTATTGTTCCCTCATCTTTTCTTTAAGCGGAAGGCCTTCTCTAAGCGCAGGCTCATCTACTTGAATCATGCCTATGCCAGCGTTCTCTAACGCTTCAACTTCTGCTCTTATTGCAAGAGAAAGCTGATTTAACACGGCTGCTCTTGGGACGTCGGATCTGACAAATGACCAATTTACTATCGTAACCGGCCCGGTCAGCATGCCTTTTACCGGCTTGTCAGTCAGCCTTTGGGCAAACAGGGTTTCTTTTAATGTCATCGGCTTCTCAAAAAACACATCCCCGTAGATAACAGGCGGCCTTACGCAGCGTGAACCATATGACTGCACCCACCCATTTGAAGTGATGGCCATTCCTTCAAGTTTTTCTCCGAAATATTCGACCATGTCTGTCCGTTCGAACTCACCGTGAACAAGGACATCCAGCCCCAGGTTTTCCTGGATATCAATCCACTTTTTTATTTCTCCTTCAATAAACTGAGAATAGTCCGATTCCGAGAGAGTTCCTTTTTTGTACTTCAGCCTTGCAGCACGCACTTCTTTCGTTTGCGGAAAACTTCCGATTGTTGTAGTCGGAAGCACCGGAAGGCTGAATTTTCTTTGCTGAGCCTCTTTTCTTTGATCTGCGCTCACTCTGTCAGTGCTGTACTCATCAAAAGAATCATCTACAGATTGCCGGTTTCTTAAGTCTGAAGCTGCAAGTTCTGATATCCCCTGATCATAAGCTGAAAGAGTCTCTTCTTCAAAATTCATAAATTTTGTCAGCAGGGTGATTTCTTGCAGCTTTTCATCCCCGAATGCCAGCGCGTTTTTAACAAGAGGGTGTAAATTCGTTTCGTTCTCTGCAGTTACAGGCACATGAATCAGGCTGCATGAAGGCTGAAGAATCAGCCGGTCTCTTCCGACCTTCTCCAGAATTCGGTTTACCAATTTGGCTGTTTTCTGAAGCTCTGCCTTCCAAATATTGCGGCCGTCGATGACGCCTGCCGCAAGCACCATGTCCTTTGGAAAACCGAATGCATTCAAATGCTCCAGTGTTTTGCCGCTGTCATGAACAAAATCAAGGCCAAGGCCGTCAACAGGCAGCTGAATGAGCTGTTCATATTGCTCTGGACATTCAAAGTAAGTTTGCAGAAGAAGTTTTGCGCTGCCTAACCCTTTTTTTATTGTTTCATAGATTTTTTTCGTTTTTTTCATAAAGGCTGCATCCGCTGCAGATGTAACGAATATCGGCTCATCTATTTGTATCCACTCTGCTCCCTCTTCTTCCAGCTCCTTGAAAACTTGAACATATAATGGGACGAGTTTTTCGAGAATTTCTACTTTCTTTTCCCCTTTTGAGAGGGCAGTGAGAGTCAGCGGGCCGACAAGTACCGGTTTCCCTATAATCCCGGCCTCATCCCTTGCTTCTTTATATAGCTCAAGCAAACGGTTACGGATAAGGCGGGGCTCTGTTCCGTCAAGCTCAGGAACAATATAATGGTAGTTTGTATTGAACCATTTTGTCATTTCTGATGCGACTTTGTCTTTGCTGCCCCTGGCAATCGAAAAATACGTTTGGAGTGATGACGGGTCCTGGTCCCTGAATCTTTCCGGAATCAGTCCGAACATAACGGCCGTATCAAGTACATGATCGTAATAGCTGAAGTCGCCTACCGGGACAAGGTCAATCCCCGCCTCGCGCTGTTTGACCAAATGAGAGAGCCTGATTTTCTTCATATCCAAATGAAACTCCCGCTCCGTCAGATCTCCTCTCCAAAACGCCTCAAGAAGCTTTTTCCATTCTCTTTTTTCTCCAATTCTCGGATATCCAAGGTTTGAATTTCTCATTTTCATTGCGGTTCCCCCGTTTTCATAGTTTCTCAGCTCTAAACATGAAAAAACTCTCCTTTTTTAAAAGAGAGTTTAATGGACACAGCTAACTAGAGTTGAGACACAACAAAGGTTTCAACATACCGCATCACCCTCCCTATTTCGCGTAGGCTTAAAGTGCATACGACAGGCAGGTCTCCTGGCTCTGGTTCGTTGCATGCTGCTGCCTTCCCATTCCATTGCAGAACAGTGGCTTCGTGCAGAATGCTCCCCATTACAGTGGCGCGACCGCACCGGATTTTCACCGGCTTCCCTTTTAAGCTTCCGCGTATAGCGTCAGCACCCATCGCTTGTCAACATATTATGAATATTTTTGTGATTGTTTTTAACAATAGCTGATGTTTTTCAATCTTGCAAGACATTTCTTATTATTCAGAAAGAAATTCCGATTACTTTCCATTTGGCAGCCTCATAAAATCCAAGCTTTTTATACAGTTCTCCTGCATCTGGATTGTTGTAGAATAAATAGAGTTCTTTTTCATCTCCATAATCCCTGCATATTCTCGCAATGACTTTTGAGGCATATCCTTTTCTTCTGTATTTGGGAGGAGTTGCAACGCCGGCAATAACAGCAGTCTTCTCGTGATCTGTATAAATTCCTGCAGTTGCTGCCATCGTGCCGTTTTCCTCAAAGTAATAGACACTGAGTTTTCCGGAGAGGATGCTTTCATACTGTTCATCCGCAAAAATTTCTTCACTCGGACCAGCCATTTTATATTCTTCTACCTGAATAAATAAGCGGTAAAGCCTGCGGCAATCCTCAAGACTTGTGATTTTGCAGACTTCGCCGGATATGCTGCCGGCTGCTCTATTATCGTATTTCATCATGACTGAGTCACTTTCAATCTCGGTTTTCACAATCCTTTTAATTGACTCAATAAGCTCCTGTTTCCCGAAAATTCTCCTGATGCCTGTTTCCTGAATGACAGGAATAAAAGCCTCTACATCAGCAGGCATTACAGAACTGCAGCAATACATTTTATCAGGATAATTGATAAGCAAAGCCGTCAATTCAGCATCTTGATACTGACCGAAAACCCTGACCTGTTCATCTTTCAGGTCTTCTGCAATCAAAGCGTTTACATCATGGTTTTTATCTAAAAAAGCGACTGCCTGAGGATATTGATCTTGTTTAAGCAATTTTATCGCCATTTCGCATCTCCCGGGAAAAATTTTGGCCAATCTATAGAATATTCTAACATTCTCCGTCCATTTGATATATATTTTAATAGAGAAGAAATTTCACTATTTGGAGAATTAGGTGTGTGCCCATGGAAATGAAGGATGTACTGTTGAATTTATTGCTCGTTTTGTCACCGCTTCTCATCATCCAGTTATTGTATATGAGAAAAGAAACGAACAAAAAAATGAACAAATGGCTGTTTGCCCTTCTTCCTGCGCTTGCCATTGTCTTCAGCATGCTGTATCCCTTTATGATTGATGGAGAGTTTTTCTTTGATTTCAGACGGATTCCATATGTTATGGGGCTTTTGTACGGAGGATATCCGCTTGGAATCTTTTTATTTATCGTCACAGTCGGAACAAGGGTGCTTATTGGCGGCAGCGGCATTTATCCGACAATTGTCATGGCAGGAATACTCGTTTTGTTTGTCCCGATGCTGTCTTCGTATTATTTGAAAAGCAGGCTGAGAATGAAGCTCTCTCTTGTGACTGCATTTGTTCTGGGTTCTCTGCTGTTATCGATTATCCAGATTGAAATGATGTATAAAACGGCTTTTCATCCATCGCATTATTTGGAGCTGATTATCTTTCACATTTTTGCAGCGGTCATCGGCACGATTTTGTTTGAAACAATCATTCAAAATTTTTATTTGCTGAAAAGGGTTATAAAAGCGGAAAAGCTTGAAGTTGTCAGCCATCTTGCAGCAAGTATTTCACATGAAGTGCGCAATCCCCTGACAACAACAAAAGGTTTTCTTCAGCTGCTCAGAGATGATGAAATAAGCAGGGAGAAACGGGACGAATATATCAAAATCTCATTAGATGAATTGGACCGCGCTACGAATATCATTAAAGATTACTTAACCTTTGCAAGACCAGAGGCTGAACATCAAAATCCGATTTCCATACACAGCGAGCTGAAAAACTGCATGAACGTTCTGACACCGCTCGCCCAAATGGAAAATGTCCAGTTTAAAGAGGATTTCTGCGAGGAAGAGCTCTTTGTGCTTGGTGATTCGCTTAAATTCAAGCAATCCATCATCAATATTTTAAAAAATGGCATAGAGTCCTATCATGCCGGTGGCCTGATCCAGCTTTCTGCTGAAAAAGAAGATACATATGTAAAGATCACTATTTCTGATTTTGGAAAAGGCATGACGGAGGATCAGGTGCTGCGGCTTGGAGAGCCATATTTTTCTACGAAATCAAACGGTACTGGACTTGGGATGATGGTCACCTACAGCATTATCCATTCGATGAACGGGCATATTTATGTAAACAGCGCACCTGGTCAGGGCACTGTTTTCCGGATTTTTCTGCCCCTTCATGTAAAGTAAGTCGTTCTGACATTGAGTTGCAAGCGTAAGGCCGGCCTCCCGCTTGGGTGACCGGCCTTTTGATTATACTGTCTGCTTTGCATCCATTAATCGCTTAATCGCAAGCTCTACTCCATCCTGATCATTCGTGAGGGTGATATCTGAACAAATCGCCTTAATTTCCGGACGCGCATTGCCCATGGCAATGCTTTTTCCTGCTGCCTCAAGCATGGATTGATCATTCATGCTGTCCCCAATTGCAGCGGTATCTGCAAGATCTATCCCTAAATGGCCGGCGAGTTTCTTCAAAGCAATGCCCTTTGAGGCCAGTTTATGTTCAAGTTCAAAGTTATGGTCTGCCGACGTAACCAAGGTAAGATTTTCACGGTCTTTAAACTTCTCCCATCCTGCGTCCAGCTTTTCCTGGTGGAATGAAAAGGCAAGAATATTATAAATATCCTCGTTTAAGATTTCCTTGAAGCTCTCAATAAAGACAAATCCTGACTGGCTGTACTGTTTGCTGGCAGCATGAAGGAGCTTTGAGCGGTCGGCTTCCCGATTTGCACTTTTGATCCGGTCTATTTCAATCGACAGAAGCTCTCTTCCGTGCTGCGGGGTGAAGATTGCATTTTGTCCGAAAACTTCATAGTAGTAGTCGTTTTCTTCAAGAAACTGCAATGCTTCTGCAGCCATTTCTTTTTCCATAGGCTGCGAATGAAACAGCGTTCCGTCAGGCTGGTGGATTGTCGCGCCGTTCGCAGCGATCACCCAGGTTTTCACATTCGCATTCCTGAAAATTTCCATCACATCAAAATGAGCTCTCCCTGTTGCAATGACCACTTCGATCCCTTTTTCCTGCGCAATTTTCAGGGCATTCAGGTTTTCCGCGCTCACTTTGTTTTCACTGTTCAAAAGTGTACCGTCAAGGTCAATCGCGATTAATTTTGTCATGTTGTTTCCTCCTCGGCTACAAGCAGCTCTACATTGTTTTTATCAAGCAGATCTCTAAATGATTTATCAGGCTCTTTGTCTGTAATTAACAGGTCGATCTCATGCAGATCGGCATAGAGAAAAAAATCGGTCACTCCAAGCTTTGAATGATCGGCAAGTGCAATTACCTGACTAGCCTGGCTGATCATCTTCCTCTTTACCATCCCGTCCTCCTCGTGTGCTATAGATAATCCCCTTTCAGAGATGCCGACAACTCCAATAAATACTTTGTCCACATGATATTTAGAAAGTTTTTCAACGACAGATGATCCGTAGAGAAAGCGGTGCTCCTTCTGCAGTTCTCCTCCAAGGAGATGAATCTGAATCCCGGGCTTTGATGAAAGAATATCTGCCTGATTGATTGAGTTTGTAATGACAGCTGCATTCGTGACATTCATAAATTCGGCGCATGCCTGAACTGTAGTGGAGGCATCAAGGATTATCCGGTCTCCTTCACGGATGAGACTTGCTGCTTTTCTGCCGATCAGCTCTTTTTCATAAGAAACGGTTTCAAGGCGGTTCTGATAATCTTTTATCTCTGTATGAGAGCTCGGCAGGATCGCTCCGCCCCGCGTCCGGATAATGAGCTTTTGCTCCTCAAGCTTTACGAGATCGCGCCTTGCCGTGTCCTTTGAAACATCATAATGCGAACAAATTTGATCAGCCGTAATTCGCTTATGTTCTTTTAAATAATCCAATATCGAAATCAAGCGTTCTTCCTGGTACAAATGACCCGCCTCACTTTTCAGAAATGTTTGTAAAATAACACCGGGTTCAAACCTTATATAAGTGATTATAAGTATTATACATCAACAATTCAAGTATTTATAAGTTTATACAATTTATTTTATGTGATTGTAAGGGATATGCAAGTTTTAAGAGGGCGTTCCGGCAGGTATACAAAAAGACGGCAAAATCATTTGCCGATTTTGCCGTCTTTCTATTAGATTATGATCGAAGCAGGCCTGACTGCAGAAAGCGGATTATTCACGCTGCCAAATTCAGAAGCGTGAGGTCTGTCGTCACCGTCACCATACCCATAGTCAATCATGCGGTTCCGGTTCAGACAAAGCTTTTTAAAAGTTGGCCTCAGGAGATCGAACAGTTCAAACCGGTCGTTCAGTTCAGGGAATTTTGCCTGATACGAGAGAATGGCATCCCTGAGCATGTTCCAGAAAACAGCTTCATCCAGTTCGCCGCTGCGGTGAAGAATGTCTGCAAAATATCTGAAGTGGCAAACGAACAAACCTGTAAAGATAAATTGACAGAGACCTTCCGGCGCTTCGCTTCTTAACACACTTCTCAGTTCCTCTGACAGGTGCTGAAGTTCAGGAAGCTTCTGGTCACTGATGTTTACATCGTCTACAAAATCTTTCACGGCCAGACGGTTCGGTTTACTGTCTTTCAGGATGAGCACTGTATTCTGTCCGTGCGGCGAAAAGACCGTTCCGTACTGATACAAATAATGAAGCAGCGGCGGAAGGATCACATCAAACATCTGTTTTATCCACTCTTCTGCTGTGAGGCCGGCCTTTTTCGCAAGTTCAAGAGCATAGGACTTACCGTCTTCACCGACATATAAAAGGGCCGCAAGAGTGATGGCCTCCTCCCCTTCCTCAAGAAATGAACAGAGGTTTTCTCTCCAGATAACCCCGAGCATCTCAAGAAATTGATATGGTGCCCCGTTCAGATTCGAATAATCCGGATGGTCGTAATTCATGCTTGCGATCTCACCGGGCAGAACGACTTTGCACACATCCCGAAGAAAAGGGTCATTGTCCCTTATTCCCTGAATATGCCTGGTGATCTCAGGAGCCAGCACCACTCTCTCCGACGGGAGTCCTCTGTATACGAGAGTATTTAATATACTCATTGGAAGCTTAACGTGGTGTTTCTTTTCGTCATCCATGTTGACAAAGGTGCGGATTGATTGCTGAGGCAGGTATTCGTCCTCCCCTTTTCCCAGATACAAGATGTTCTGTTCAGCCAGCTCTTCAGCAAACTGCGGGACGAGCACATTGTCCCACTGCCATTCGTGCACTGGCATGAAGAAATAATCTTCAGGTTCAACACCAGCCTCGCTCAGTCTCCGGTTGAACATTTCCCAAGCATTCAAACCAATTTCATCTTTTATTAAATGCTCATATTCAACTTCTTCAATAGAATGAAACGTGCCTTTGCCTTTGGAAACAGCAATCCAGTCCAGGCGCACAGCCTTTTTTTGTTCCGGGGCATAATGAAGGTAATCAGAATAGGAAAATCCGATTCGCCCTTTGTTGTATGTGATCCATGGATGCCCTGTCATCTCCCCTTCCAGCTCGGCATATCCCAGTTCAAGCAGGGATTCTGTCTGTCTGTGTTCCTCTTTTGCCATAATGTGAACATCTGCAAGGAGTGTCCGTTTGTATTCTTCAATCAAATAAGCTGCTGTAAACGGCTTAATTCCAAGATCCTGCTGGATCATGATCAAGAATTCGACCGCGCTTACCGTTTCCACCCATTGATTACCAGATTGGACTTGTATAGATTCTGGATTCACCCAATAGCTGTCCATCAATCTTTCTTCAGCTTTGAACCTCATTTTCTTCCCGCCTGAACATTCAAGATAATAATAGTCTTCCGATTTAACAGCAGCAATCATATCTTCATACAAAAACTCTGCAATCATTTTGGCGGTCAGCCGTTTATTTGCTATTTCCCAATGTTTCTTATTGATGTTCGCTTCCATATCTCTCACTCTCCTAAACCAGTTGTTTCTTTCCGGCAACATGTTTTGTTCCAAAGTGCTGAAACACATTTTTGTCAGACAGATCAAAAACCGCTTTTCCAGCAATGGTATTAATGATATGTGCATTTCTGTAAGCTCCGAGGCCGAGGTCAGGCGCTCCTACTCCGTGCGTGTGAAGCTCTCCGTTTTGAATAAATACACTGTGCAGAGCCCGGGGCGTGTTCATCTCAGCCTGATAGTCCCTTGAAATGACCGGGCGCCCTGCCTTGTCCCATTTCATAGCTCCGGCAAGCCTTTTAAATGCTTTAGGCCAGACGGTCTTGTAGCCCGTTGCTGCAATAACGGTATCTGCTGAAAGAACAAACGATTCAGCCTGCTCGCGCTGACAGCAGGCAAGGACGAGTTCCTCCCCGCTGTATGAAATATCTGTTACAGCCGTTTTAGCGAGGAGCTGAACTTCAGGCTTGCTTCCGGCAATTGTTCTTTCATACAGCAGGTTATATATTTCTGCAATCGTATCAGCGCTTATCCCTTTATAAAGAGAATCCTGCGCCGGCACAATTTGATCCTTGAGATTCTGAGGCAGCTGATAAAAATAATCCGTGTAGTCGGGAGAAAAATGTTCAAGACCGAGTTTCGAATACTCCATTGGGAAAAAACCATCCGTTCTCGTCAACCAGTTCAGTTTATATCCGCCGGTCTCCTGACCTCTCAGAAGCTCAAGAAAAATCTCTGCAGCGCTTTGGCCAGATCCAATAACGGCAACAGATGATCCCATGTCTTCTTTTCTTCTGTCCATAAATTCAGAAGAATGATAAAGGTTCCTGCTTCCAGAAGCTGTCCAATCCGGCATAGAGGGGGCACTTCCCATTCCAAGCACTACATGTTTTGTTAAAAATGTTTCTGTTTCACCAGTTAAAACATCCTCAACAATCACTTCAAAGCCAGCAGGATGTTCAGCTGCATCGATCACTTTTTTTCCGAACCGGCACGATGAAAGCTGTTCCGACACCCACTTGAGGTAATGGCTGTATTCTCTGCGCGGAATGTGAAATGACTCCAGAAAGTAAAAATGATACAAGCGTTTCTGCTCATGCAGGTAATTCAGAAAACTGTATTTGCTTGCAGGATTCGCCATCGTCACGGCATCTGCCATGAACGGGACCTGCAGAGTCGTCCCTTCAATTAACATGCCTTCATGCCATGAAAATTCGGGTTTTTGATCAAAAAACAGCGCTTCAATACCCTCTGTTTCATCAAGCAGGGCTGCCATCCCAAGATTGAACGGACCGAGCCCTGCGCCAATTACGTCATAAATCACCGTTCATCCTCCGTTCAAATTCTTCTCTTGTACATACCATAAACAGCGCCTGTTTATCAGGGAGAGCAAGCTTTTTTTGAGGTGAAAAACCGCACTTTTTGAATATATGAATCATTTTTTCATTGCGGATGTCAGGCTCTGCGACAATACGCGCCGTTCTGCTGTCTGAAAACATTTGCTGCATGATGGTCACGAGCATTGGCGCTGCCAGCCCCTTTCCAAGGTAGGACGGGTCACCAAACAGCAGATGCACGCCCTGGTCAAAGGAAGCTGCCTCATAATACCGGCCGATTGGATCTTCCATTGCCCAGTATGTTTCAAAGTAGCTCATTTCGTTCCCGTTCACTGCGCCAATCCACAGTGTTTGATGTTCATCAGCAAGCAGCGACTTTAGATGTTTTGCATACAGACTGAAGGGGAAATTCTGCTTCCAGTAAGGGATCACGTGCAGCTCATGATGCCATTTGTGCAGCATGACGGCGTCTGTTTCAAAATCGGCCTTGCGGAAAGTGATATTTGTCTTTTCTGAATGCTGAATCATGATGATGCAACTGCCTCCTTTTTTAAAAGTGGATTTGCTACATTGACGTAGACAGACTGCGTTTCAAGCGGGCCGACAAGTTCATCCAAATCGTGATAGCCAGTCATGAGATTCGCCTTGCAGGGCAGATTTTCTTTTTCAAGAAAGTTCTTGATCAGCTGCGATGGATGGTCCTCGGAAACCTCCCAACCTTCCATTTCCTCCCGAATGATCTGCAGCAGGCTTCGTTCGTCTGCGAGACCCGCCGTTCCAAATGCATTGACCAGACCAAACAAATGATTGAAAAAGAAATAATAGCTCAGTCTCTCATCTGCAACAGCATCTGAACAGAGTGTTTCACTCTTCTTACCTGCTCCGGCAAGATAGGATTCAAGGAGGGTCTTTCTAGATTCAGTGAAGTAAAAACCTTGATTATCCCTGTAATAGAATCGCTCTGGATATCCTCCCTTCAGCTGAACAATGCTGTTTTGCTGATGAGCTTCAAGCGCAATTCCCTTCTCAAGATACAGCCAGAGGACAGGCTTCATGGAGATAGCGAGGTACTTTTTCAGCCATTTTTCACTCACTTCATTTGCAGAGCGCTTTTCTGCAGCGGCAAGATTCCTGATTACACTAGAAAGTCTTGAAGAGCCTCTTTTCAGCCCGTCCTGGCATAAGGAAACAACGGCAGCTGCCTGATTTGCGTTCTCACCGTAAAAAGGATTTTCCCGAAGAATGACCTCAAAGCCGGTTTCGTTTCTGTCCGGCAATTTTAATGTTAAAAAGGCAGGATCATGCACAAAGCTGAAATTTGGAAACTTATCGGCCATTTCCTGCCCGAGGCGTGTCTCCATCAGTGCTTTCACTTCTGCCCCCCGTTCCAGTTCCTTCATTAAATTAGTCCGGACAGAATTCGTAATTTTGATGTTCAGTGAAAATTTCAGCATGAACGGGACATCCGGATGGTAAACCGTTCTTAATGAGGAGGTTGCATAGTAAGCACGTCCATGCTGCCCAAGGTTTTCTAAAATGCCCTGATCTGCAAGCTTTCTAATTTCAGCATCCTGCAGAACATAGTGAGCCTGCCATGGATGAAGCGGAAGTAATGCATACCCGTCCTCCTGTGCGTACTTGCTTTTAAACGCCTCTGAAATTTCAGGATCATCATTTACCATCTTCTTTATTTGCTGAATGGCTGAATGCGTAAGCAGGGATCTTGAGTAGGCTAAATTGGCAGGAGCCCTGAAATAGTGGAGCGGAAATGCCCCCTTCAGTTCAGGTGAATAGGTCCTGATATCCTCATCGCTCATTCCTTCCCTGCTTTTTGGCGCAGGGTGCAGGAGGTGTCCGAAAAGCAGTGCCTGCTCGGCCTCAAGAAATTGAAAATCAGTCCTGTACAACTCCTCTTCATCCGCTGATCTTTCGTAAATAAATTCCGCCATCAGCTTGCAGCTCTGTGAAATACGCTCAAGCAGATCGTTCTTTTTCCCGTCCTGCTCGCCTGTGTTCAATTCATCCAGCGTTTTCTCTGCAAAAGCTAAAAAGTCCATTTTTTCAGATTGATCATAAACAGCATGATTAAATAGATGTCTGCCAGTCTCTGAAACATAATCAACGGGAATGTAAAGCTCCTCCTGCTTCTTTTTAAGAGTCAGATGAAGCCATAATCCGGAATGGACGCTTGCAAGTTCTGATGGCGCATCCCCTGTGAATTTTCCCGTTCCGGTTTCTCTTATGTAGCAATTCAAATAGCTTTGCAGTGCAGCTTGTTCTGCAGCTTTCCTAGCTTCTTCTCTGTTCATCCGTTAATCCTCCCTGATTCAATTCTTCCAATTTCTTTTATTCGCTGCAGTATATGTGAGAGATCATCTGTTTTTACTAGAGGGTTTAACAGCGTAAATTTGAGACAGACGCGGTTATTCACTTTTGTCCGGGCAATAACCGCTTCGCCGTCATTAAGCAGCCTGTCCCTGATTCGGCTGTTAAGAAAATCCTCTGTTTCACTTGAAAACCTGCCCTCACCCGTATATCTGAAAACAATTGTGCTCAGCTCAGGTTTATGCATTGGAGTAAACGCTCCATCACTCTTAAGCATCGTGTATGCCTCTTCTGCAAGGTAAAGTGTGCGGCAAATGATATCTGACCACTCTTTTTTACCGATAAGCTGAAACGATAAAAATGGTTTTAGGGCGTCAAACCTTCTTGTCGTCTGAAGAGATTTCCCGACCAGATTCGGCACTTCGTCTTCCTCTGGATTTAAGTAATCTGCATGGCGTTTCATATACGCAAATGAGCTTCGTTCTTTGACGAGAAACGCGCCGCAGCTGATTGGCTGATAGAACATCTTATGAAAATCGACCGTTATGGAGTCTGCCTCCTCAATACCGTTTAATTTATGTTTATGAAGCTCTGTCATGATGAGGCCTCCCCCATATGCTGCATCTACATGAAACCATAGGCCGTATTGTTTCGCGGCACGGCTCATTTCCATTAGAGGATCGATTGCTCCAAAATCCGTTGTTCCCGCTGTTGCGAATAAGGCAAATGGAAACTCCCCTGCGGTCCTCAGTTCCTTGAGCTTTTTGATTAAATCCTTCATGCACATTCTGTGGGCATGATCCGTTCTAACCGGAACGACCGCATCCTCTCCGAGTCCCAATACGGCAGCTGACTGCTGCACAGAGAAATGAGCCGCATCCGAACAGAGAATTTTCAGCCGGTTCTGTTCCGGAGGGAGACCATGCTTTTTGACATCCCAATTCCACAGCTTCATGCAGGCATGCTCTCTTGCAAGCATCAGTCCCATCAGATTGGATTGTGTTCCCCCGCTTGTCATGACCCCGTCACCTTCTGGGAGTCCAAAAAGGCGGCACAGCCCATCCATCATCATTTGCTCCACCATCGTTGCCGCCCCGCTTTGATCCCAGGAATCCATCGAAACATTTAACCCTGAGATCAGCGCTTCTGCTGCAAGGCCCGGCAGCATGGGCGGACAGTGAAGGTGGGCGGCACATGACGGATGATGAACCGAAATGCTGTGCCTCCCGACAGCTGCGTTCAGCTTCTGAAACAGCAGTTCAGTGTTCATTGCCTCGTCAGGATGCACATTGGGGAAGTGAGATTGGATTGTTTCTTTTATATGCTGCGGCTCTGCCCCGCTAAAAGGTGTTTGTTCGAGAACAACAGATTTCAGTGTTTCCATTGCGTGATTCATGACTGACTGATATTCTTCAAGACTCTCCTTTGAGCTGGTCAGGAAATATCGGTCAAATGCCGTTTGTAAGCTCGTTGTCATTGGTGTACTCCTTATACGAAACTTGGAATAAGTTCTTTTTCTGCTGCCACAGCTGCTTCATAGAAAAGCCCGCAAACCGTTTCAAGCTGTTCTTTTGTAATAATGAGCGGAGGAAGAAATCGGACAGTGCTGCCATGCCGTCCGCCAAGCTCGAGGATCAGGCCGCGTTTGAAACATTCCTGCTGAATTCTTTTAGCAAGTTCAGGATGAGCAGGGTAGCTTCCCAAAGCGTCAGCATCAGCCGTTTTATCCACGATTTCTGCACCAACCATGAGTCCAAGACCGCGCACGTCGCCAATACTTGATAGCTCCTGTTTCATTTGCTTTAACCGGAGCATCAGATAGTCTCCGAGGAGGGCTGCCTGTTCATCAAGTTTTTCCTGTTTAATAAACTTCATCGTTGCGGTTCCTGCTGCAATCGCCAGCTGATTTCCGCGGAATGTGCCCGAATGAGCGCCAGGGCCCCATTGATCCAGATCTTTATGATAGACGACAACTGCCAAAGGAAGCGTTCCGCCAATCGCTTTTGACAGGACCACCGCATCTGGTGTAATGCCCGAATGCTCAAAAGCAAACATTTTCCCGGTTCTTCCAAAGCCTGTCTGAACTTCATCCACAATAAGCGGAATATACTGTTCAGCAGTAATCCTCCGCACTTCTCTTACCCATTCATCAGGAGCAGGTATGGCCCCGCCTTCCCCCTGGACAATCTCCATGACCATGCCGGCCGGCTTAACGATTCCAGATTCAGGATCATTCAGTGTCCGGTCAATAAAGGTTGAACCGACTGCAGCTCCTTCATCTCCGCCAATGCCAAACGGGCAGCGGTAAGAATATGGATACGGCAGGAAGTGCACATCAGACATTAAATTTTGAATGCTGGACTTGGGTCCAAGATTCCCCATCAGGCTGAGAGATCCATTTGTCATGCCGTGGTATCCGCCCTGAAAAGAAAGCATGCCTCCTCTGCCTGTTGCCGTTTTAACCAGCTTCATCGCAGCTTCAACAGCATCTGATCCTGAAGGTCCGCAAAACTGAATCTTTGCATTTTCTGCAAATGAAGGCGGCAATGCATTGTAAAGCTCTTCAACAAATTCCTCTTTCATGGGAGTTGTCAGATCCAGCGTATGCAATGGACGCTTCCCTTTTATCACATTCTCGAGTGCTTGGATCACAACCGGATGATTATGGCCAAGGGCAAGCGTTCCAGCCCCTGCCAGGCAGTCTATGTAGGTTTTATTTTCAACATCTTTGACAAAAATGCCCTCTGCCTCACTGATGGCGATCGGTAATCTGCGAGGATAGGATCTTGCATTTGATTCTCTTTTGTTTTGACTGTTTAAATAGAATTCATTTGTCAGCATGATAATCACCCTTTTTCATTTGATAATAATTCTCATTCTCATTTAAAAAGAAAAACGGCACTTTCGCCGCTTCAAATATCTGAATACACTTGAATATTAATTGAAAATGATTATCAATGTCAATGGAGTTTGGATGATTCAGTTCATCCTGCCCAGATTTCAGGATTTGCTGTCTCCCTGAAATGGAGCCTTTTTCCTGCTTATTATCTGGCTTATACCTTCTATTAGGGTCATATAGCCCCCTTGGCTGAAAGATTTGCACAGAATTCAAGAACGGTTTATATAGTTAACATAATAATATTATTATCCTTTTCTTTTATCATGTGAAATTCCTCCCGCTCCTTATGAATCATCTTAATATTCCGGTAATCATGTATTAAATTTTAATTTACATACCTATCATACTCGGTTAACGTTTAGCCGATATTCTTTACTTATACCAATTATTCGGGAGGCTAAATGATGACTTTAAACAAAAAAATCCTCGGCATTACCCTTGCCGGCACACTGGTAGCTGGATCCCTTGGATTCACGGCAGCCAACGAAAAAGCAGAAGCGAAGAAAGCAAAACCACAAGCTCAGAATGTAATTGTCCTTGTCATGGATGGCGTGAGTTCATCGACTACTACTCTTGCAAGATGGTATAAAGGCGGTCCACTTGCAATGGATGAAATCCTGACTGGCGGCGTTCGTACATACTCAGCTGAATCTGCCATTACTGACTCAGCTCCTGCAGGCACTGCAATGGCGACAGGAAACAAAACGAATGATAAGTTTGTCGGCGTACTGCCTGAAACCATTTCATCACCTGGCCTTGACAGTTCACTTGCTGATCAGCCGCACAAGCCTGTTGCGAATGTTCTTGAAGGTGCCAAATTAAGCGGCAAAGCAACCGGCATCATCTCTACCTCTGAAATTCAGCACGCTACACCTGCTGCTTTTTCATCTCATGCTTCACACCGTGGTGAGTATGACAACATCGCAGAACAGCAAATCTATCAGGATATTGATGTTGTTTTAGGAGGAGGAAAAGATTCTCTGACAACAGGCATGGCTAAAAACAGCCGGAAAGATGGTGAAAATCTGGTTGAGGTTGCTGAAGACAGAGGCTATGACATCGTTGAATCCCGGGAGGAGCTTTTAAATTCGAGATCAAGCAAGCTTTGGGGGGCGTTCGCACCGGCTGCTCTTGCCTATGACATGGACCGTGAAACGACAAACCCGAATGAGCCGACACTTGCAGAAATGACGAAAAAGGGAATTTCAGCCCTTTCTAAAGATAAAGACGGATTCTTCCTGATGGTAGAAGGAAGCAAACCGGACTGGGCTGCCCATGCCAATGATCCAATCGGCATGATCAGCGATACACTTGCTTTTGATGCAGCAGTTAAAGAAGCTCTTGATTTTGCAAAGAAAGATAAAAACACAATGGTTATCGCACTTTCTGATCACGGAAACAGCGGTATTTCAATCGGCAACCAGAATACAAGTGCAGACTACCCTTCCATCCCAGTCTCTGAGTACATTGATCCTCTGAAAGAAGCAGAACTGACTCTTGAAGGAGCAATGAAGCAGCTAAAGCCGGATCAATCAAACAAATTGGAAGTGGCAGCACTTTACGGTATTAAGAACCCGACTGCGGAAGAAACACAAGCGATTAACGACAGCAAGAATCTTGCGAAAACGCTGGTTGAGCTCCTTGCTGAGCGTGCCAACATCGGCTTTACGTCTGGGGGACATACAGGAGAAGACTTATTCATGTACTCGTATGGACCAGGTAAACCGGTTGGCTTTGTTGAGAACACTGACATTGCCCATATTACAGCTTCAGCCATGGGCTTTGATTTAAAAGAGCTCGACAAAAAACTGTTTGTTGACGCAAAAACGGCATTTGAAGCTATGAGTGCAAAAGTATCTGTAAACGCTGAAGATAAAAACAACCCAATTCTAGTTGTGAAAAAAGGGAAGACTACAGCTGAATTTCCAGTGAATAAAGATCTTGCCATTGTAAACGGCAAAGAAATCGAACTGGACAGTGTAACGGTTCAAACGAAAGACAGATTCTATCTTTCCAAGGACGCTGTCCAACTCGTTAAAAAGTCCAAATAAGCAAACAGCGGGCACATCAAATTGAATGTGCCCGCTGTTTTTTATTGAACAGATTTCAGTAATTCCTCCGCGGCTCTGTATGGGTCCCCAGACAGGCTGATGGCTGAAATCACGGAAACTCCATCCCCTCCTGCTTCTATAACAGCACGGGCGTTGAATGAGGTTATTCCGCCGATGCCGACAACCGGGATGGTTACCCCAGCCGTTCTTATTTCTTCAATCAAAAGTGTCCCTTTTACAGGTTCAGCATCTTCCTTCGTTGCAGTTGGAAATATGGGCCCTGCCCCAATGTAATCCGCACCATCTTTCATTGCCTTTTTCACCTCTGCCATCGTATGGGCAGAAACACCCAGTATCTTGTTTCCGATTCTTTCTCGCACCTCGCCCGCATCAGTGTCATCCTGTCCAATATGAACACCGTCTGCATCAAGTTCGACTGCAAGGTCAATATCGTCATTGACAATAAAGGGAACGGCATGCATTGCGCATATTTTTTGAAGGCTGCGCGCGAGCTCTCGTTTATCCATACCTGTAAGTGCATTCTTTCCTTTTTCACGGTATTGAAACATCGTGATGCCGCCTTTAACAGCATGGAGAAGCACCTCTTCAGGTTTGTTCAGGCAATTGGTGCTCCCCATAATAAAATACAGATTCAGTTTCTGCCTAAGTATGCTGCTTTCCATATCGTCCCGTCCTTCTTTCCTGATACGCCCAATGATTCGTTGGACCGTGACCGTTTCCAAGCTTAAGATCTTCTTTTATCGCGGCATGAATAAAATCGGCTGCAAGCTGAACGGCATGTTGAACACTGCTTCCCTTAGCAAGCTCAGCAGTAATCGCAGCGGCAAACGTACAACCTGTTCCATGTGTATTTTCAGTTGCAATACGATCATTTTCAAAAAAGAAGAATTCACTGCCGTCATAGAGCATGTCGATCAACTGCTCTGTCTCATCTGCATGCCCGCCTTTGATCACCACATATCCTGCTCCAAATGCATGCAGCTTTTCTGCCGCACGTTTCCGGTCTTCAATTGTTTCGATTTTTATTCCTGAGAGAGCCTCTGCCTCAGGGATGTTAGGGGTAATAACAAGTGCGAGAGGCAAAAGATGAGTGATCAATGAGTCAATCGCTTCCTGCTGCAGGAGTGATGCCCCTCCTTTTGCGATCATAACAGGATCGACCACAACCTTTTCCCAGCCGAATCGTTTAATTTGGACGGAAACAGCTTCAATGATTTCACTGCTGAAAAGCATGCCTGTTTTCAGTGCATCTGTTCCAAGATCTGTCCCTATCGCTTCTATTTGTTTCATAACCGCCTCTGCCGAAAGCGGGTACACGCCGTGCACGCCAAGCGTATTTTGAGCTGTCACTGCTGTTATAGCTGACATGCCAAATGCACGGAGCTCCTGAAATGTTTTTAAATCAGCCTGTATTCCTGCGCCTCCCCCGCTGTCAGAACCTGCTATTGTTAATGCTCTTGCAACACTCATGCAAGCACCTCCTCAAGCTTTATGCGTTCTCTCAAATCTTTCGGTTCAAGATGATACAGTTCATTTAAAAACTCGATTTGAAAGCTGCCCGGTTCGAGTCTGTACAGCCTTTCTACTGCTGCTTCAGCAGCGCATCCATAGACAGCTGCAGCGGCAGCGGCGGCAAAAACATAGTCTTTTTCAATTGCACAAAACGCTCCGACAACTGAGCTTAACAAGCACCCTGTCCCAGTCACTTTTGTCTGAAGCTGGTGTCCGTTTTTGCAGCTGAATAGCCGTTCACCATCTGAAATATAGTCCGTTTTTCCTGTAATCACAACAACCGTCCTCAACTGCTTTGCAGCTTTAACGGCAAGCGCTGCAGCATCCCCTTCTCCTGCACCAGAATCGACCCCTTTTATTGCCCAGTTTTCACCTGCAAGACTTGCAACCTCTGCAGCATTGCCCCGGATTACGGCAATGTCCAGCTTTTCTGCAAGCATTTTAGCCGTCTCCGTTCTGTAAGGTGTTGCCCCTGAACCAACCGGATCTAAGATAACAGGAACATTGTGCTTATTGGCAGAAGCTCCGGCAATCAGCATCGACTCTACTATTCTTTCATCTAATGTACCGATATTCAGTACGACTGCACCCGCTATTTTTGCCATATCCGCGACTTCTTCTTTCGCATAGGCCATGACGGGAGAAGCCCCAAGAGCAAGAAGCCCGTTTGCCGTAAAATTTGTCACGACCGTATTCGTTATGTTGTGCACTAGCGGGTTTTGTTCTCTTACATTCTCCAATACTAATTCTGCTTGAATGGACATGATCGTTTCCCCTCCAATTATAAATAAGCACTTTGCCGCGGCAAAGTGCTTACAGGTATCCCTATAATCTCCCTGCGCTGGCATTATCCAACAGGTTCATCCGGTCTGCAGCAGTTAGCCGCACTCTCAGCCTGATTCCACAAGCTCCCGTTTTGTTATGTACTTTGTTTCAAAGTCTACCCGTACAAGGGAGATTTTGCAACTATTTATCTTGGACAGCTGCTTTCTTTTTCTTAAGCTGGTTTTTTAGCAGAAGAATAAAAAGGAGCAGCAGCGGAATTCCGAATTGAAATGGGAGATGAATATATTTAGGAACGATTTCAAGACCGGTTTTCGTATGCTCTACTATGCTTTTATCCATAAAAAAGGTGGATGCGAATCCAGCTGAAAGGACCCCGTATACGAGGTGATTATTTTTTACCCTGGGCATAATCTCAGACAGGCTTTTTATAGCGGCATAGCAGAGAAGCACCACTTTTATAAACCCTACAAAGAAAAAAACAATGACAGAAAGGATTTCGATATGCTGAAAAAAATCCAGCAAATCAATCGTTTCGATTGATTTAATGAGGGGATAGGAAAAATAGACCGCAATTTTCGCCCCTAGCATGCCGATGATGGATTCTGTTATGACAATAATAATGAGACCGCTGAATACAACAGCCATCCATCCTCTTTTAAGCAAATAGGACTGATTATTCACAGCGGGAAAAATCATGAGGAATGCAATCAGTTCTCCGAACGGAAACGTTATTTTTGCCGGAAAAACAGATCCTATCACGGACCTCCAGTCAGGCTTTATAAGAGGTAGAACATTTGTCCATTCGAACATTGGGTTCAAAATGGTTATGAGAGTGGTCACAGCAATCATCATAATACTTCCGAAAAAGAGCAATTCCGATACTCTTGCAATCGCCTCTAATCCTAATATGCACGCATAACCTGCCAGCAGAATGAAAACAAAACCAATGACCCAGGTTTCAATGTTGTAAAAAAGGACCGTGCTGATGAAAAACTCAAAATCTTTCACTACTCTCATACCGATATAAAGAAAATAGACTGCGTAAAGGCAAATGAAACAAGTCCCTATGCACTTGCCGAAACTTGTCTTCAAAAGCTCTGTAAAGGTTTTTCTCCTGGGATCGATGCTGAGAATCCATATATACAAAAAATAAATGACTATACCTGCCGCCATGGCTATCATATTTACAAGCCAGGCTTCTTCCTCAGCATCTAAACTGAGGCCTACTACCACTGTGCTGCCTAAAAGAAAAAGAACCATTAAGGAAAAAACCTGATAGGGAGTAATCTGCTGATTCATCATTCATCATCCTTTGCATGAAAGGGTTACGGTATCCTGTTCACATCTCCAATATCTTCAATCTTCAAATCCACTTCTACTTCTACCGGTACCTCAGGATATAGTTCTTTCCACTTCTTGTTGATTTCCTGAAATTTATATGGGTTTCTCAAGTAGACTTCTTTTAGAAAGCCAATAAAGTCATTATTTTCTTCCTGACTTCTGGCAATCAGTCCTGCCATCTCACTCTTTAAGAATGCTTCAGTCTTTGATTCTAAATAAGGAAGATCATTCTTGTTGCAAGTGCTTTCAAACAATTCACCCTTCATCTTCCGTTTGACTTGAAATGAGACCATTCCGTTATTGTATACTGGTTTTACGCTGGTTTTTGACTTTTTAATGTGTACGGTAAAAAAACCAGCTCCGCATTTAGTCTCAATCGTCGCTTTTTTTGTATTGTTGGTAAAACCAAGAAAAATCTTGCTCTCATCCCTGCTTAAATAACCAGCAAGCTTGTCTTTTTTAAAATAAGCCATTCCGTTCAGGATCAAAAGTACCTCCGGCTCAGGTGAAGAAACGTTCTCTTGTGAGGAGCCTATCTCCTGATCACTGCTCAGAGTAACATAAGGAAGCGCTGTTGCTTTTATATTTCTGAGAAGATCGTTCATCACTTTAACAGGATATACACTTGCCGCAGATCCAAGATTTAATTCATTGCTATGGACAACGTCGTTGATTCTTTTAGAAGAGACTTTTTCTGCCGGGGTAATGGTCTTTAAAATTTTGCTTGCCGGATAATCTTTTGTGACCATAATTTTTATGCTTGAGGAAATCTCAGATTCTGTCAGAAACAAGGCCAGTATCTCATGAATACCTTTTTCTCTTGCTGTTTGTTCTCCAATGACAATCAATTCGGCGCTGTCGAGAAAAATTTTCTTTGGATTGCGGTTTAGAATGTTTTTAACTGCCTGAGAAATGGTTCTGCCTGATTGCTGGTAGATAATTGAACCAGGAACTTCTCCTGCTGAATCAGGTTTAGCTGCAGTATTGATCATCTGAAGTGTTACCTCATACCCTTCATCACTGGTATCAATTCCTATCGCACTGACGATAGAGATCGATTTAATCAAAGTGTCCTCTACATTCTTTGAAATAACCACACTTGAACCAAGAGTAAGAATGACGAAAAATATAAGTCCCCATGCTTTTCTCTTCATCGCGTCCTCCTTACTTGTTTTTCAGCTGGTCTTTTTCTTCTTTAGTAAAGGTCTTCTTATTATTCAGCTGTTCATACATGGGTACCCTGAATGCAGCGTCCTTTTGATCTCCAGGCTTAAAAGGAGCAAACGGAGCAAGATAAGGCACCCCGAATGATCTTGATGAAGATAGCTGAAGCAGATAATACATGATTCCTGCAATAATGCCGAAAAACCCTAAAACAGACGCCAGAAACATAAATACAACAGTCAACTTTTGAGAAACAGTCGCAAGAGAATAGACCGGAATGATGCTTGAAAAGATGTAAGAGGCACTTAATACAACAAGCGTAAAAGGCTGAACAAGATAAGCTTCAACCGCAGATTGCCCAAGGACAATGGCCGCAAAAACAGTGACCGTAAACACAACGGATTGCGGAAGTCTAAGCGAACTTTCCGTAATAATCAGGATCAGAAAATAAAAGACGATGGTCTCAACTACTGTCGGAGCAGGCACAAGTTCCCTCTGTGTGACAATTCCAACGAGCAGATTAGTCGGAATCAGACCTGGATGATAAATCGTAAACGCAATATACAGGGCTGGAAGCAGGATGGCTAAACAATAAATCAACATCCGTGAGAACCTTTTTGCCATAATCTTTTTCGTCAAAAAATAATAATCATCCGGCGACTGAAAAAGCTGTACAAACACAGTCGGCAGCGTGACTACAAACGGCGTCCCGTCAACGATGAGAGCAATCCTCCCTTCCATAAGTTCACTGCAGACAACGTCCGGTCTGTCCGTTGAAAGAGTCAGGGGGAAAATGGAGTTTGAAGATTTTTGCAGCGTTTCTTCAAGATAATTCGAGTCAAGAATCACGTCCATTTTTATAGAGGAAAGCTCCTCTTTCAGCTCTTTTATGATTTCCTTGTCGGCTTTTCCTTCCATATAAATGATGCAGATTTTAGTTGTAGAATTGATTTCCGGTGACTCTATTCTTAGTGAAGGATTTCTGATCACCTTTCTGATTAATGCCGTATTTGAAGAAATATCTTCGTTAAATCCGATGTCGGGTCCTTTCAGAGTCCGCTGAGCTTTCGGGTTTGAAATACTCCTCTCAGGAAACTTGTCCGTTCCGGCTGTAATACAGCTCGACTGACCTTCTAAAAGAATGACAGTATTGCCAAAAAGCAGCTCATTTACTGCATCATTCATGTCTGTTGTTATCCTGGTGTCCTTCAGAGCTATAACATGATCCAGGAGGAAATCGACGGTATCATCTGCTGCCTGGGCCTTTTCTGCATCAAAGGAAGCAAGTGATGGAAGAATCAGCTCCTCCAGCTGTTTGTTTTCAACAATCGTGCTGATATATACGATTAAAAAAGTAAATCCGTTATTTTTCATTTCTTTAAATTTTAAATCCGAACTGTTACCCAGCTTCTCACAAATCAGCAATTTGCCGGCATGCAGGGATTGGGGTATCTTTTCAGGAGCAACCATTTTTGACATGCGCAGTCCCTCAATTTCAATTTAGTATGGATTAATATTCCTTAAATTCCCCTTGAGTATACGCAAAAAGGACCCCGCAGCATGCGGAGTCCTTCCTTCCCATTACTTATAACAGCTTCCAAACACCCAATACATCAAGCAATACAAGGAAAATGGCAATTGGCGCCACGTACCTCATAAGCAGGAACCACACATTGAACAGTCCTTTGGATAACGAAGATCCTTTAGAGAGCTCTTCATAAAGAGCTGATTTTTTCATTTTCAGCGGAACAAATATAGATATAAGCAGGGCTCCCACAGGCATCAGGATGTTACTGACCAGATAATCCGCCGCATCAAAAATGGATTTGCCGAAAATGCTTACTTCACTCCAGACCCCAAATGATAGGGCAGACGGTATACCTACTGCAAAGATAAGAAGCCCGATTGTCCATGACCATTTTGTCCGTTTCTCAGCGTCTCCCTTTGATAACACAGATACAATGATTTCAAGCATAGAAAAAGCCGAAGTTAAGGATGCAAACAGGAAAAGCAGGAGGAATGCCGCAAAGAATACCATTCCAAATGCCATTTGATTAAATACGGTCGGCAGTACGTTAAAGAGCAGCACCGGACCGGCATCAGGCTTCAGGCCGAAGGAAAAGACGGCCGGGAAGATCGCAAGCCCTGCAAGAACAACAATAAAGATGTTCATTCCGACAATCGAAAACGCAGATTGAGGCAGATTGGACTCTTTTGATAAATAAGAGCTGTACGTTACCATAACGGACACACCTACACTTAGGGTGAAAAAGGATTGCCCCAGTGCTGCCAGAATGGTTTCCGACGTTAATTTTGAAAAATCAGGCTGAAACAAAAAGCGGACTCCCTCCATCGCACCGTCTAAAGTAAGCGAACGGAAAATCAGTACGATAAACAAAAGAAATAAAACCGGCATCATAACTTTACTAGTGCGCTCAATTCCTTTTTGGACCCCTTTTGCAACAACCGCAATGGTTATTGCCATGAAGACAAAGTGCGCTCCGACGCTTAGTACGGGATCAGTGATCGTTTCCCCGAACAGCTGCCCATACTGCTCCTGACTGAGTCCGTTTAAATCTCCTGTCAGTGTTTTTACGAGGTAGAGAATAATCCATCCTCCAATGACACTATAAAATGACAGCAGAATAAAACAGGTTATCATTCCTAAATAACCGACAGAAAACCATTTTGTTCCCGGCGCGATTGCTTTATATGACTGGATCGCATCTTTCTGAGTGCTTCTTCCGACCGCAAATTCTGCCAGGAGCAATGGCAAGCCAAGCAATAATGTGAAGAGAAGGAATATAAAAAAGAAGGCTCCCCCTCCGCTGACTCCGGCTATATACGGGAATTTCCATATTGCCCCAAGTCCGATTGCTGATCCTGCTGCAGCTAAAATAAAACCCAGTTTTGAAGACCACTGCTGTTGTTCTCTCATTATGCACCTCTCATGATTGTGTCTTATATTAATGAAAACGCAAAAAAGCCGCCCCCTGTGTGTAGGGGCGACTGTTCATCGCGGTACCACCCTAGTTGAGAATACTTCTTCTCCGGCTCTTAAGTCGATATCGGGACAACCCGCTCATTCCTTCCGTCAGGTCGAAACAAAAACTCAGGGACCGAAATTCATACGCATTGTGTGTACTGACTTTCACCTAGCGTCAGCTCTCTATAACAGGGACAATGCGATTACTGTGTTTCCCATCAACGTTACGCTCCATTAATTTATAGATAATTTAAACATCTCATGACTGCTGATGTCAACCTGTTTTTTTAAAAATGGAACCTGTCCTCACTCATCATATAGGTCAGGCTCATTAAAGACAGTCAGCACTTTTGATGCGCAGTTCAGCTTGCAGTCGAGGTTCCAGACGGTTTTTTTGAAGCATATTACTTCCGGGCTCTCAAGGTAAAACTTTAAGAGGACGTCGGCTTCGGCATCGATAATTGCATAATTTTCCCTGCTTTTGAACAGCTCAAAATCCTTGTGCATCACAAGCTTCCAGCCGTCGCTCAGCGGAAATTCCTTAAAATCCTTAGTGAACTTTTTCAAATTCATGAAGCCCTGCCTCCCCTGCAATGATGTCATTTTAAAAATCATCCTTGTTTCTTTTCTTCATGCATGGTATATTACTAGAGCGATGAGCTGAATTGTGTAAGTCGAAGAACATGCGGAACTTCCGCACACATGATGTGGCATGTGGTTCTTCGCCTCAATACGCAAGGAGACGACTGGTTTACCAGCGTCTCCTTTTCTATTTTATTCCCCCTTGCTCTTGCTCAGCATCCATTTGTACAGCTCAGGATCATTGTATGCCTGGACCCATGAATCATGCTTGACCCCAGGATATGAGGTGAATGCTGCGGTTCCGCCCGCATGCCGGATAGCATTGACCATATCAACACTTTCTTTTATTGGAATCACGTCATCGTCTTCTCCGTGAAAAATCCAGACAGGGAGATCTTTCAGAAGGCCTGCTTTCTCAGGGCAGCCGCCTCCGCATACTGCAGCCAGCGCTGCGAATGTTTCCGGCATTCTTCCTGCTAGTTCAAAAGCTCCATATGCCCCCATGCTCATGCCCGTCAAATAGATGCGGCTCTTATCGACTCTGTAAGTCTCCACAACCTCTTCCAGCAAAGCTTGCGCCCCGTCGAGTTCCATAATCCAGTTCGACCTTCTCGCCGTGGATACCGGACATTGAGGAGCGAGCAGGATGAAGGGAAAATCTTCTCTGTCTGCCACCTCCGGAAGCCCTATTTTTCTGACGTCTTCAGGATTTGTGCCCCGTTCGCCCGCGCCATGCAGAAACAGAACTAGCGGCACTTCATCGGTCCCTTCTTCATATCCTTCAGGAAGCTTCAGTAAATATGATAGCTTTGCCTCAATTTTTTTCGTGATTGTTTTTTCAAATACTCCGGATTTCATCTGCTATAACCCCTTTTTTAATCATCTTCTACATACATTCTTCTTTTCATGGCCAAATCCTTTTTTGAACAGATGAAAAAAGACCGGAGATCAAAGTCTCCGGTCTTATCTTGAAGAATATTCGTTTTAGTATTAAACGGGTGCTTCTGCTTTCCTGTTTCTGCTGCTGTCTGCATGAAACAATTTTTTCGTCAGGAGAGTCTGCAAAATGACAAACATCCCTCCGATGGTCCAGTAAAGCGGAAGAGCTGCCGGTGCTGTCAGCGAGAACATGCCGATCATGACAGGCGACAAATAGCTGAACATGGCCATTTGTTTTTTCTGCGCTTCTTCAAGACCGACGAGCGATACTCTTGCCTGAAGAAAATAGATGCCTGCTGCGAGAAGTGTCAGGACAAGGTTCGGACTGCCGAGGTTAAACCATAAAAAGGAATGCTGGGCAATTTCAGGCGTTCTCTGAATGGCATAATAAAACCCGGTTAAGAACGGAAGCTGAATGAGAAGCGGCAGACATCCGCCAAGTGCAGCAAGCGGATTGATCTGGTGCTTCTGATACACTTTCATCGTTTCCTGCTGCAGTTTCGTCTTTGTTTCTGCATCTTTTGCTTTTTTCATTTTCTCCTGAATAACTGAAAGCTCAGGCTGCGCCTTTGCCATCTTCCCCTTCATGTGCATTTGGTCTTTCGACTGTTTAAGGGCAAATGGAAGAAGAACGAACCGGATCATCAACGTTACGAGAATGATTGAAAGCCCGTAGCTTCCCTGAAACCATTCGGCAAACGTTTTTAAAAGCAGTGAAAACGGATAAACAAAATAGTGATTAAAAAAGCCCGGGGTAACGCTCGTTATTTCCTGAATGCCACCGGTGCCTGCCTGCTGGCAGCCGCTCAAAAGAATAAGCAGGCCTATTCCAAGCAGTGCAAGGAATACGTTCCGAGAGGTGAATGCAGATTTCTTTTCCATGTAGATCCTCCTTGTTTTTCATTGAGTATGAAAGATTCAAGAAGGAAGCCGGACGGAGTATCATCTCCTGCATCATACCGTCTCATCTGCCTGATGATCCAGACAATGACCGCATTTGTTTCATTTTGTCTCCGCTGTGAAATCAGTCTGTCTTTATGCTCATGCCTTACTGCCATTTTCATAGACGGGTGTTTTTTAAAGGACTGATCCAGCAGATAGCCGCAGGCAAAGATCGCCGCTACAGTAAAGAAAAGGCTGATCAGAGTCAGATACGGTGTAAGTTCGTGTGAAAACTCCATCATCATGTGCTGCATTCACCTCCTTTTATTACACTAAGTATAAACCTCATAAATAGAAAAAGAAAGCGGATGTCACTTCCATTGCATGGATGGGCAATAAAAAAGCCCGCCGGCTGGAAATTTGGCCGGCAGGCTCTGGTTATCCTTTTTTTACATACAGCGGCAGTTCAGTATGCCCGAGGAGACGGGCATATACAAACAAGTTGCCTTTGTGGTTTACTTCGTGCTCAATTCCCATCTTCACAAGAGATGCACCGGTAGTCTTGAATCCAAAGACGTTTGTCAGATCAATCTCGCGTGAAAGCTCATCATCAGTGAGTGATTCCAGCAGCTGAACGGTTTTTTCCGTATAGAGTTCAACAGCTTTTAAAGGATCTGATTCCCGGACATCCTCTTTTTCCATCAGCGGTCCCGGGCTTCCTGCTTTGGCAACAGCCGTAAATTTGTACATGGAAGTTGCCATATGAACAGCCAGTTTCGAAGTCGACATAGACGATTCGGCAGGCTTAAAATCCGGATCATTGTTTCTCATAATGGAAAGCAGTTCAAGCGTAACAGCTCTGTGCGACAAAAAATGATTGATTAATTTCGTGTTCATCGTTATCCTCCGCAGGTTAAGGTTATTTAGCAAATCCCATAAACTGCTTCAGCATGGAAAGGCCGTATTTGCGGTCTGCACGTTCCTCTTTTTCTTTTTGCTGCTGTACGAACGCAAGAAATTTTTGTTCTCTCTGTTCAATATACTGTTTGGCTAGCTCACGTTCATACTTGACCTCATCATAGAACATTTCCCGTTCACTGTTTGCAGATTCATGGATTACGTTCAGTTTATCATGAAGAGATGCATAATGTCCTTCCGCAGCATTCATGTGTGCTTCCTTCATTTCGCCAAGCTTTTCCTTCAATGCGGAAAACTGGCTTTTCGACATCGTCAGCTGCGTTTTTGCATGTTCGTTTACTTTGTTTTGAAGGCCGGAGAATTGGCCCAACTGCACTTTCGTCTGTTCATCCATTTTTGACTGAAGTGAAGCATATTGTTCTTTTGCTGCCTGCAGCTGTGTTTTGGCCTGTTCATTAAGCTTAGTGTTCAAAGCAGCAAACTGGCCTTTTACGGCATTGAACTGAGCTTCCTTCTGTTCGTCAAGCTTTGTCTGAAGCGCTGCAAACTGGCCTTTTGATGTCTGTTGCTGGGATTTTGCCTGATCATTCAATTTGCTCTGGAGTGCTGTGAAATGGGTTTTGGCCGTTTTCATTTGGGCTTTTGACTGCTCATTCAGCTTATGATGAATCGCCGTAAACTGGTTTTTAGCGGCATTCAGCTGCAGATCCGTCTGTTCTTCGAGCTTTTGCTGAAGCTCTTCCATCTGCTCTTTAGCGGCACTCAGCTGGGCTTTTGACTGTTCATTCAATCTGTGATGCAGGGCGGCAAACTGGCCTTTTGACGTTTGAAACTGTGTTTTGGTCTGCTCGCCAAACTCCTGCTTGACCGTTTTCTTCAGCTGTTCGATTAACGACAGCTCCAGCTGGTCCATTTTCAGCTCAAGTATATTTATGTCCTGTTTTCCTTTTTCTTCAATCAAACTGAAAATCTCTTCAAGCGCCACTTTAATATTTTTCTTTGCAGAAAGTTCTGCATCCGGATCCAAAACGGCAGCTGAGGCTGCAGCGGCTTCACCTTTTCCGTTCATAGCAAGCATTTGGACAATTGTCTCATGATCGAGCTGGCTGTCCTTCATATGTTTAATTTTTCTCAGCATTTCAATATTTTCGGGCGAGTACACCCGGGCATTTTTATGATCCCGTTCGATTTCAAGAATGGCTGTGAACTCTTCTTCCCACATTTTTAAAATGTAGGAGGACTCCCCAAGCATGGAAGCTACCTTTGAAATACTTACCTTTTTAGACATCTAAAACCCCGCCTTTTCTCATTTTTTTGTTGCCTACGTTTTCGAGGCGGGGATAAGGAAAATCCTGCAAGTCGACAAAGGTTCCAAAATAAAGTCAACATTTCATGAATTGGGTTGAATTTCGGCATTTTCCGCGAATAATTAAAATCCGTGAATCGTCATGCCTCCATCTACGAATAATGTCTGGCCTGTTATGTAGCTTGCTGCATCGGAGCCGAGGAACACGGCAGGTCCCACAAGTTCAGGCAGCTGCCCGATCCGCTTCAGCGGTGTTACGGCAAGAATATCAGAAACATACGCTTCATCCTGCAGGATTTTTTCAGTCAGTGGCGTTTCAAAATACCATGGCCCGATGGCGTTCACCTGTATGTTATCCTGACCCCATTCAAATGCAAGCACCTTTGTCATCTGAATCATGGCTGCTTTTGTCTGGGCATACACAACACCTGTTCTCAGGGCGGTCTTGCCTGCGACGGATGAAATATTAATAATTCTTCCGCCTTTCCCGTTTTTCTTCATCCACTCAGCTGCTTTTTGAGACATAAAAAAAGCAGATTTCATATTTGTACTTACAATCGTTTCCCACTCATACTCTGTCACATCAAGTGCTTTTGAACGGATATTCATTCCGGCATTATTTATCAGAATGTCGACATTCATCTGCTGCGCCTCAAGCTCAGCAAATACACTCTTAATGCTTTCTGTACTCGTCACATCTGCAGGGAACGGGTAGGCTTTTCGGCCTTTTGCCCTGATTTCTTCTGCAGCTGCCTGCAGCTCTTCTTCTGTTCTGGAGAGGAGAATCACATCAGCCCCCGCCTCGGCATACCCAAGGGCAAGTGCGCGGCCAATTCCCCTCCCTGCACCGGTAATAAGTGCTGTTTTATTTTTCAGATCAAATGATGGCAGATTCATAATTGATGCCTTCTTTCTCTTTTTCTTTCATTTTATCATAGAAGTTTGAGTTTTCAGGAAATGATGCTGAAGGAGTAGACGCATGTGAAATTTCTTTGCATGCAGAGCCTTTTCACACCAAAAAAAAGAGCTGCCTGATCTCAGGCAGCTCCCGTTTATTTAGAATTTCCCTGCATTTGTGCCGGGGATTGACGTTTGATTTTGCGGTGTTTCCGGAGCTTTTTCTGTTTCAGACTCATTCCCGCCTGTCAGTTCAGCTCCTGCTTCCTTTACCTTGGAGCCGATGGCTGCAAGATCCTGCTGAGCATCCTTGGCCGTTGCCAGAGTTTCATTCGAAGCTTGAATGACATCGCTGACGTTGCCCTTTACATCTTCATTTAGGCGGTCATACAGTCGTTTCGCCTCGTTAATCGCATCTTTAAGTGAATCTGCTGCGGATTTAAACTGCGTGACAACCTGATTTTTAACTTCGCCTGGATTTTCTTTCACTTGAGTGAAAACCTCTGCAGAGGAATCTTTAATGCCCGCCGCTGACTTTTTCACTTGATTCCGCGTATTTTTATCAAACAATGTGACCAATCCGCCGATTACTGCTCCAGCGAGAATACCCGCAGCAAGTTTGCTGCCTTTCGACTTTGTTTTCACTTCCGGTGCTGCTGTTACAGCCGGTTGAACTGCTGTGTTTGTTGTTTGAAGCGTGTTTTCGTTCGTGCTTTGAATCGTCATCATGATTCCTCCCTGTAGATTAATGTCATATTGCGTACATACCCTTAATGATTTCTTTACGAAACATCATTTTTCCTTCTGTTTATTCAGAATAATCTGTTCATTTTTAAAAATTATCAGTATACTTATTTAGAAGCACGAAACAAGTTGATGTAAATGGGAGGAACACATATGGAAAAAGTAATCGAAAAGAGATTATCCAGAACAGAGGTGCCGGAAGCACTGACTTGGAATCTGGAAGATTTATATGATTCTCACGCTGACTGGGAAAAGGAACTCGCCGCAATCGAACATGATGCAGCTGAACTTGCAGCATATAAGGGCACTCTGGGAAATTCAGCCTCCTCCCTTCTTGCCTGCCTTGAAGCAGAGGAACATCTGTCTAAAAAGCTTGTCAGAGCGGGAACCTACATCAGCCTTCTTCAATCGGCAGATGGAACATGCCCTGATAACCAGGCGAACTCCTCACTGTTTGCAGCCCTGCTGTCAGGCGTTCAGGGAAAAACATCGTTCATTGAGTCAGAACTGCTCAGCCTTCCGGAGGAAACAATGGAAGCTTTTATAAGAGAAGAAAGCAGGCTCGAGCCATTTTCAAGAAAACTGCAGGAATTAGGAGAATTAAGACCGCACCGTCTTTCAGAAGAATCAGAGCGAGTTCTGGCTTCACTCGGCGAGATTCACGGGGCACCTTACAAAATTTATCAGAACGCAAAGCTTGCAGATATGACATTTGAATCCGTCGAAGATGAAGACGGCAATCTTCTCTCGAATTCATTTGCACTCTATGAAGACAGATATGAATTTTCGTCAAATACATACGTTAGAAGAAAGGCCTACGACTCGTTTGTTTCTACTCTTAAAAACTACAAAAATACAGTCGCATCCGCCTATGCTGCAGAAGTAAAGAAACAGGTGGCCCTATCACGTCTCAGAAACTATCCGTCTGTAACTGACATGCTCCTTAAACCTCAGCATGTCACTAAAGAGATGTACAGCAATCAGCTTGATATTATTCAGGCAGAACTTGCTCCTCACATGAGGAAATTTGCTGCACTTAAAAAGCGTGTTCTGAAACTTGACGAACTGCGTTATTGCGATTTAAAAGCTCCGCTTGACACAGAATTCAATCCAAAAACAACGTATCAGGAGGCAAGCGACATCATCCTTGAAGCACTGGATGTAATGGGGCCTGAGTACACTCAGATCATGAAAAAAGCGCTGTCTGACAGATGGGTCGATCTTGCTGATAACGTTGGGAAATCAACCGGCGCGTTCTGTTCAAGTCCATATGGCGTACACCCGTATATTTTGATGACATGGCAGGATACGATGAGGGGTGCTTTTGTCCTTGCCCATGAGCTTGGCCACGCAGGGCATTTCTATCTGGCCAACAAGCATCAGCGGATCATGAATACACGCCCTTCCACGTATTTCGTTGAGGCGCCGTCAACTCTTAACGAAATGCTGCTTGGAAGACACCTGCTGAAAAAGACACAGGATAAGCGGATGAGACGATGGGTAATCCTGCAGCTTCTCGGGACTTACTATCATAATTTTGTGACTCACCTGCTTGAAGGCGAATTTCAGCGCCGGGTTTATGAATCCGCTGAAAACGGACAGCCAATTACGGCGAACATGCTTTCAAACCATAAAAGAGATGTCCTTTCATCATTCTGGGGAGAGGCAGTTACACTTGATGAGGGAGCATCGCTTACATGGATGAGGCAGCCTCATTATTACATGGGCTTATATCCGTACACGTATTCAGCAGGATTGACAGCCTCAACACTAGTCTCTCAATTCATTGAAGATGAAGGAAAGCCTGCAGTTGACAGGTGGATAAATGTACTGAAATCCGGCGGAAGCAAAAAACCGGTCGAGCTCCTTAAAGAAGCTGGCGTTGATATGACCAGCCCTGACTCGATCAGACAGGCAGTCGCTTATGCAGGTTCACTGATTGAAGAACTGGAAGAAAGTTTTCTCTCTTAAAGAAATCCAAAAAAGCTGACTGCGCGTCAGCTTTTTTTTGGTCAGTGAATGAATTCCCTTTTCACAATAGCAGCTTTAATCATAAAATAGGTGACGTCACTTGGCAGACTTTCTTTTATAGGTTTCAGCACAGCTGTTCCGTGTTCGTCAATCGCCGCTTCTATCTCCCCGGCATATTCATCCGGAACCCAGCTGTCCGTGTCGATATTCAGGCCTTCTTTTGCGCAGCGCAGCAGATGATTTTCAACTGTGACAGGAGACAAATCTCTCTTTCCGGCTATTTCTTTAACAGATAAACCTTCCTGATAAAGCTTTAGCGTATCAAGATGCGAAGATTCTTTTCGCTCTTTTTTTACGCGTCCGGGCTCTTCTTTTTCTGGAAGATCCTTTAAAAAGGCTGAAATCGCATCTGCAAAAATGCGGCCGTATTTTTGGTGTTTTACTTCTCCTACTCCCTGGACAGAGAGGAATGCTTCTTTCGTCTCAGGTTTCTGAAGACTCATATCCTTCAGCGTTTTATCCGAGAAGATAACAAACGGAGGAACATTTTCTTCTTCGGCCAGCTGTTTCCTTACAGCCTTAAGCACAAGGAAAAGCTCGTCATCAGGAGCCTTTTGCACAATCCGTGTTTGCTCTTTTCTAGTAACAGTTTCCAAGCCTTTTAAAACCTGCAGCCCCTTCTCCTCGATGATAAGCACCGGAAACTGTCCGCCTGTTATCGAAATAAACTGTTCTGAGGTCAGAAAATCAATAAATTCACTGACTTCTTTTGCTGTTTTATGTTTCAGGATCCCGTAAGTAGACAGCTCATGAAAGTTAAAATCCTTGATTTTTTTGCTGGATGAACCAGTCAGCACCTGGCTGATCATTGTCTTGCCAAATTTCTGCCCCATGCGGATCATACATGACAAGACCATTTGGGCTTCTTTTGAGACATCCTCGCTAGTCCGCTCATCTTTGCAGTTGCTGCATTTTCCGCATGGCTCAGCTGCTTCGTCCCCAAAATAGGACAGGATGTAGGATTGAAGGCAGCCTTCTGTGTAGCAAAAATCACGCATTTGATGCAGTTTAACGAGCTCTGAATGCTGTCTCTCCTTATGAAAGGATGATTGGTCGATCAAATACCGCTGAACCTGAACATCTTGTGCAGAGAACAAAAGGATGCATTCACTTTCAAGCCCGTCTCGGCCTGCCCTTCCCGCTTCCTGGTAGTAGCTTTCCATATTTTTTGGCATTTGAAAGTGGATGACATAACGCACATTTGATTTATTAATGCCCATTCCGAATGCATTTGTTGCAATCATGACCTGAACGTCGTCATTTAGAAATAGATCCTGGGCACTGGTCCTATCTGCATCGCTCATACCACCATGATATTTCCCCGCCCTGATCCCCTTCTTTGAGAGACGTTCATACAGCTGATCTGCAACTTTTCGAGTGGCTGTATAAATAATACCTGTATCTTCACTGCGGCCGGCAATGTACTTCTCTAAAAAGGGAATCCTGTCCCCGTCTCTGCTTACGCGAAACGAAAGGTTTTCTCTTTCAAACCCAGTTACAGTAGTATGCTCACCCAATATGCCGAGAGTGCTGCAGATGTCTTTCCTTACCTGGGGTGTGGCGGTTGCAGTCAGCGCAAGAAAAACAGGGTTTGAAGGAAGGGCTGTTTTCAAATCCGTTATTTTTAAATAACTTGGACGGAAATCATGGCCCCACTGCGAAATACAATGAGCTTCGTCTACAGCGACAAGCGAAACGTCCATCGACGTGAGCTGCTCCATAAAAACCGGGGATTCGAGTCTTTCAGGAGCAATATAAAGAATGGTATAAAGACCATTCCTTAAGTCTGCAAGCCTTGATGTTGTTTCCGAATGGGAAAGGGTGCTGTTCAGGAAGGTCGCTTTAATGCCTGCTTGGTCAAGAGAATCTACTTGATCTTTCATTAAGGAGATGAGCGGAGAAATGACGAGGGTAATTCCCGGCAGGATCAGAGCCGGAATCTGGTAGCAGATCGACTTTCCCCCTCCGGTGGGCATAATGCCTGCTGCATGCTTTCTATTAAGGACATTTGTAATGATTTCTTCCTGTCCCGGCCTGAAAGCTGAATAGCCGAAATAATGCTTCAAATGTTCTTTTGCCTGATCTAGCACCTTAAAATCACTCCAGTAAACGTTTTTTCTTATTATTTTACATGGGATCATTCTTTCTGGCTATGAAATTGGCGAAAATCAACTTTTGCTGAAATAAAAAAAACTCCGTTATGGAGTTCTTAATATTTTTTATGGTTATTAATGACTTCAAGTTCTTTTGTGCTTGATTTCATTTCGCTCTTGCAAAGCGGACAGACAGGAATCTCGCTTTCGCTGCTTTTGAAGTTGTCTCTGACCCAGCCTTTACAGCTGTCTGATGTGCAGATCCACACCTTCGTTTCTTCAGTAATAATTTCTTCAGGCTTTTTCCTGTACATTCATGACTCTCCTCTCTGATCTTATCAATGTTTACAGAAAATCATAAACGTGATGACAAAAAAAATTCACTGCTTATAAAAAGTACCCTTGACGTGATGACTCTTTATACCCAGTGAATAGCGTCTTTTCATTATAACAAATTTTTGCAGTTTTCGTCAACAGACCCTCTTGCTGCAGCTCTGCTTTCGTCCAGCATGCCTGACCTTAACTAAAAGGAATAGGCTGCCGTTATAGGCAGCCTGCACTTATTTACTGAAAGGATTATAATCCATTTTAATTTGGGGAAGTTCACGCACTTCTTCTGCCATAGTGCTTCCGCACATCGGACATGACAGATCTTCCGTTGAAAAATCTTTTCTCATCCAGCCGTTGCAGGACTCGGATTCGCAAGCGTATACAGTTGTATCTTCGATGATAGTAACGGGCTCTTCAGCACCCTTTTTAGCAAAGTACATGCGCATAACTCCTTTTTTTAACTAGTATACGCTTAAAATAGAATTTTATTTCTTTTTTTGACTGATCATGCACTTTGTTTTAGTATGTGCGAAAAAACCGGATTGCGGCACAATCCGGTTTTTTCTTATTTAACAGGGAGGGTAATGCTGAAAGCAGATCCATACCCTTCCTCACTGATGACATCAATATTCCCGTTATTGGCTTTAACGATTTCCATGCAGACAGAGAGTCCGATGCCGGTTCCCTGTTCTTTTGTTGTGAAAAAAGGCTTAAACAGAGAATTCAGGGTATCCTGGCTCATTCCGATTCCGTTATCTTTCACCTGAATTACGATTTTGCCGCTGTCAAGCCTAGTCGTAATGGATATGTTTCCGTTTTTTTTCTGCTTGCTGATCTGAATAGCTTCCATTGCATTTCGCATCATGTTCAGGAGTACTTGCTTCATCTGTTTAATATCAACATTCAGATAGACTTCCTCATCAATGATGCTGCACGTTAATTCGCAATTTGTCAGGATGGCTTCGCTTTTGCAGATCAGGACAATATCATTCAGAAGTTTGCTTAAAAGCACAGGCTGTTTCGTTTCAATCGGCGTTTTTGAATTATTGAGAAATTCGTAAATGATTTCATTAGCGCGGTTCAGCTCTTCAAGCGCAACATCGGCATAGTGCCCTTTTCCAATCTCAATTAAATGTGGCTTCAGGAGCTGCAGAAAACCTTTAACGCTTGTCAGCGGATTGCGTATTTCATGTGCGATGCTTGCAGCAATCTGACCTACGGTTGCCAGACTGTCCTGCTTAATGGCTATTTCTTTCATCTGCTGAAGAGACTTTTCGAGCTGTTCCTGTTTTTCCAGGAGATTTAAATTAGCATACAGCAAATCACCTTCAAGCGTTTTTACTGCCTGATAAATCTGATCGACACTTTCCTCTTTGTCTATGCAGAATATATGGATGAAATTTTTCCCCTCATATTGAATATAGACATCAAAAAGCGTCATCGGGTTTGACTTTGTTTTTAAATTCAGCTCTATTTTTGTAATCGACGGCGTGTCGAGAATAAATTTTGCCGCTTTTTTCTTGCTACCGATTCCTACAACATCAAGAAAGTTTAATTCTTCATCGAAAATAGTAAACGTACATCTTGATACTGAAACAATATTCAGCTTTCTGTCCACCAGAAAGTAAGGAAATGGGATTTTATCATATTTACTTGCGATTAATTGCATTTCCATGGCGTTCAGTCCTTGAATTAGAATTTTGAAGCCAGCTTGTCAGCTGGACTATGTTTTGAATCACCACGGTGTTTGGAGGGCAGTAATAATCGACATCAAAATCACTTGTCTGTTTTCCGCCAAGCATAACAGTTGGGGAAAATGACAGATTCTGCAATTGCGAGACGTATTCAATAACAGCTGGAATATTTGAAACAAGACTGGTTGTGAATCCAATCACATCAGGCTTCCAGCGTTCGGCGTACTGACAAATGTAATCCATCGAAACATTTGATTCAATGCAGCATGCTTCCCAGCCAAATTCTCTAAACAAGAAAGAAGTCATAATGCCTCCGACCGCATGATCTTCATTTCTCATAGAAAGCAGCATAACGCGCGGTTTAACTGCTGCAGGCAGTGATAAATTGGAGTGTGTATGTATTTTTTCAACTTTTTGGTAGTAATAGGTTGCAATCATCGATTTGCAGACAGCCGCTGCAACATATTCATCCGCTACTGTTGCGCGATTCATTTCCCAGAGTTCCAGTACATTGTCCATAGTATCTGATAAAAAGCCATACACCTCAGTGCTTGTCGTATCCGTTTCTAGCAGACTGTTCAATAAGCTCCACGAAAGGCCAAGTTCCCCATCAATAAACAATTGACTCATTTCTTCTACGGGATTCATAAAAATCACCTACCAATCGTTTGTATGTTTTTATCAGCCTGAGGACAACGGAAAAAGGATTGCGCAATATAAGATTGTTAGATTAAGCGTAACACATAACGTGTTAAGTAGATACAACAATTCCTTCGTATTGCTAATTTTTCTGAAATCTTAACAATCTTTACGCAAATTCACTCCGTTTTTGATAGAATGTAAGACATTCCACGACGAAAGGACTAACCTTTATGACTGAAAAGCTCTATTATACTTCCCCAAAAACGTTTGAATGGCAGACGGAGATTGTCCGCTGTACAGTTATAGATGGGAGAAAAGCTGTTGTTCTCAAAGAGAGCGCCTTTTATCCTGAAGGCGGCGGCCAGCCATCTGATATCGGGACGATCGCAGCGGTTCCAGTTCTTGATTTAATAGAAGATGAGAATGAACTTTACCATATTGTGTCTGAATATCCTGCAGGGATGTCTGCAAACTGCTTTCTCGACAGCCGCCGCAGAATAGATCACATGCAGCATCACTCAGGACAGCACCTTCTGTCGGCGGTGTGCCTTGAACTGTACGGTTATGAAACTGAAAGCTTTCATCTTGGATCAGAGACCGTCACGATCGATCTGAATACTCCGCACTTATCTGAAGATCAAATGACCGAAATTGAAAACAAAGCCAATCACTATATCTTTGAAAATCGAAAAATCCGTACCTTTTTTGCCGGTTCAGATGATCTTAAAAACCTGCCGCTGCGAAAGGTTCCAGAAGTGGATGGACCCCTTCGCATTGTTCAAATTGATGGGATCGATACCTCAGCATGCTGCGGTACACACACAGCAGGAACAGGTGAAATTGGCCTTGTGAAGCTCTTGAAAACGGAAAAACAAAAAGGAAGGATCAGGCTTCATTTTATATGCGGCTTTCGGGCTCTGTCAGAGTTTCAGGAAGCACATAGACTTGTTAAACATACAGCGCGCTTTTTTCAATCCTCACAGACAGAGATCCCTGAGCGGCTCTGTTCAATAGAACAGGAAATGAAACAGCTGCACAAAGAATTGGAATTTCTAAAAGCTGAGAATGCTTTATTGCTAGCAGAAAAAATGAACAATGACCAGCCTGGAAAAATGGCAGCAGTCCTCAAAGAAAGATCATCGCTGAAAGACCTTCAGTTCCTGGCGGCAGCATTTCATGAAAGCGGAAAGGATATTGTCCTGCTGGGTTCGAAGAGTGAACACGCAGTTCTGTTCAGTCAAAAAAACAGCATTCATGCCGGCCATACAATTAGAGAGTGCCTGAAAGCGTTCAGCGGCAAAGGCGGCGGAAGCGAAAATCAGGCACAGGCTAAATTAGCAGACAGCAATGAAACGGAATCATTCTTTCGAGCTATGAAAGAGCAGATCATACAAGCATCTGAGGATCGTCCGCTGAACTAAATGCCAAATGTGTGACCGCCATTCACTGTAATCGTTTGTCCTGTTATATAAGCTGACTCATCTGACGCCAGAAAGGCAACCGTCTTGGCTAGCTCCTCAGGTGTTCCCATTCTATTAAGTGGAACGCCTGATTTATAGGCGGCAAGGTCATCTGCCCCAACATCACGATGACGCTCTACCGGAATAAAGCCCGGATTGACTAAATTAACCCGGATGCCGTATTCTCCGAGTTCACTTGCCCATGACCTGGTCATTCCTAGCATGGCTGATTTTGCCGTTACATAACTTGAAAAATGAGAGTTTCCCAGAGTTATGACTTCACTGCCGATATGTATAACTGAACCGTTTCTTTTTTGCTTCATTCCAGGCAGAACTTCTTTCAGCAGAAGCAGCGGAGCTTTTACGAAAAAGACAAGCTGGTCTTCGTAGTCTTTCCATGTTGCCTCTTCCAATGACAGCTCCGGCTGAGGACCTGTGGCATTATTAACAAGTATGTCATACGTCCTTCCCCCGGCTGCCTGTCTGATTCCTTCCTCGGAAGTAAGATCTCCCTGGGCAAGATACGCTTTTCCCCCCTGCTCTCTTATCTGTGAAAGCACGTTCAGCGCCTGCTGCTCTGACGCAGCGTAATTCAAGTAAACTTCTGCTCCCTGGCGAGCGAGCTCCAAAGCAATAGCTTTTCCCAGTCCCCGGGAAGCTCCTGTCACCAGGGCAGATTTATTTGCTAAATTCATGATATCCTCCAAAGCGGTCATATAGTATGTATTTCAAATGGTAAACACATCCAGTTTCAAGTATAATCTCAAAATCCGTAAGATTCAATTAATATAGCTTGCACCCCGAGGTTCGATTAAAAAGGCCAACTTTAAAGCAGTTGGCCTTTTTAATCGAACATATTCAATCGGCTTTTGTGCCCCCATTGTTGACAAGAATGGCAAAATACCAGCCGCCTTCACGTATGATTGGTTTCAGGCTTTGAAGCCTCATGCCGGACTGTTTTGCAAGAGCATCCAGTTCTCTTTTAGTAGGAAGGGCGTACAAATTATCAAAAGCAGTAAAAAAACTATTAAAGACACTTGAAAACTGCTTTCCATGCTTCGGCTTTCGAATTGGCGTAATAATGGTAATCATTCCATTTGGAGAAAGAGAGCTGCTTAATCTGCTGATGACCTTCGGACGTTTTTCGGGAGAGAGATAGTGCAGCAGATTATTCATCATGATCAGGTCTGCTTTATTTTCCGGCGACCATTCTTCAATATCCATACAATCAATTGAAATGTTTTTAAGCTCGCTGCAGCGATGGGCGGCTTCTTCTGCCACGTCCTTATTAACCTCAACACCTGTTAATATTAAATCCGGAAAAGACTTGGACAGCTTCTGCATGTAGCCCCCGTGTCCGCAGCCTACATCCACAACCGTATGGATGCTGTTTTTCTTCAGGATCTGCACAAGCTTAGGATAAGCCAGCTGTTCCAGCATAGCAGAGGTTTCTGCAACCGTTGCACCGTGCTGCTTATGATCAAAGGTCTGGCGTTCATCTGTTTTCATAATGGAAGGGTAAGTCAACAGTGCGGGGATGTGCAGCTCCATCATTTCTTTCAGCAAAATGCCGACAGACTTTGGATCGCGCTTGCTGTCAGGCAGCATAAAGCTTCTGGAGGTTTTAAATTTATTTCTAGGAACCTTTTTTAGATATTTAATAGAAACCCCCACTTCCACCCAGCGTTCGAGAATCTCTGTTTCTAGTGAATGACTTGCTGCAACCTCTTCAATCGTTTTTGGTGATTTGAATATTTCAAATAGATCAAGTTCATACCCGACATATGCGTGCCAGCTGTATAAAAACGGCAAGTTCTTCTTCATCCAGCTCCTCGCTTTGAAAAGCCTTACATATTCAGCAATCATCAACGGCTGTACCTCCCTTTCGCTTCCCAAGGATAATCATTTTCATACGTGAACATGTAGCGGGTATGCAAAAATTCAATATTCTGGATTGATCTCGCCGGCATCAGGCCGATCTGAATCAGCCTGTCCACAAACGATTCCTTCCAAATTCCAAGCCCCGAAATGTTAAGCATTTGCTTTGTATGAAGCTTTTCATCATCTGTCATCTGTTTGAGGCTTCTGTTTCTGAGTGAACCAAAGTACCTGAATGGCTTTGAATAAGCGAGAGCTGACAGGTGGCTGAGGCTTAAAATGAAATCCACCCTTGATTTGCGAACTTTCTCATACCACTTTAAGTTATCCTGACTGTGTTCATTATGCCTGTACATCCAGCAAAGCAGCTCACCGAGGACATCTCCGTCCTGTATGGCAAGATTCATGCCTTCCCCTGCCATTGGATGCACGCTGTGCGCAGAATCTCCGAGAATCGCCATGTTCCCCGACACATATGAATCTGCGTGGAAGTGTACGGGAATCATCAGCTGTATTTTTTTCCACTCCCTTAGTTCGGTCACATAGCCATTAAGCTCAGGACACAACTCAATATACTTGCTGTGAAGATGTTCAATGCCCTTTGACTTGAGGGACTGATAGGCACCTGATTGGATGAGGTAAACCGTTCTGACTTCATTGTCGGGAAGGGGAAAGAGTCCGAGGAAAGCATGCGGCGTAGAGATGATCTTTCCTTCCGTCATATCTGCAGGCCTTTTGAACGTAACAGTTAAAAAGTGATGGTCATATGCATGCTCATTCAGGCTGACGTTCATCGCCTTTCTGACGTTGGATTTTCTTCCTTCAGCACCGATAAAATAATCAGCCTGAATTTCCGTTTCCTCTTTTCCTATTGATACAATCGCTGCGGAATTATCATTGAATGCCTTGAATCGTGCAGGCTGTATGTAATGGAAAGAAGGAAACTTTTTGGCTTCTTCAAGCAGCAGTTCCTTTAATTTTTCATGGGGGATCATCAAAGCAAAATTGTACTTGCTCTCAATGATTCCGTAACGCATGACAGCTGAACCAAGCAATCTATATGAACCTTTCTTCCGTTTCATTTCATTCATTTCAATTTCATTGATTCGGTGTCCTGATCTGAGAACAGGCTCTGCTAATCCGAGAGCATCAAAGATTTCAAGACTTTTTGGCTGAAGCAGCTCACCTTTATATAAATGCGGGGAGCCCTTTGTCTGTTCTACCACGCAAACATCTATCCCGCACTTGGCAAGCTTCAGAGCAGCGGTCAGCCCTCCAACCCCCCCGCCAATGACTAAAACCTGTGTTTTCATCCTCCCACCGCCTTTCACCTTTCATTTCCACAATTGGGAAACATTGAAACCGGTAAACTCTCTAGAAAAGCGGAATCAGCCGTTTAGCTCCGACAGGCAGAAAAGAAATTGACCAGAAAGGCCGGGTTTGCCTTTTTGGGCAATTTTGTTCTGACGGAGGAGTTGGCTGATGGAGCTGGACAATGCGAAAAGCGGAGCCGACTGTTCAGGCCTGGCAGGCAGATAAGAAATCACCGGAAAAGTCCGGGTTTGACTTTTTCGGTGATTTTGTTCTGACAGAAGGACTAGGAGGCGGAGCTGGACAATGTGAAAAGCGGAGCCGACTGTTCAACCCTTTCAGTCAGATAAAAAATCGCGTTATTCGCGCTTTTTATGAGGATGCGTGTTGCCAGAATGGTACCCTTTATTCAGCCGTGACCAATTTATAGGGTTGCATTTCGCATGAATGGTAACCTATATTTCTGCGACAGCGTTTTATAGGGATGCATTTTGACAATATGGTACCTTCTATTCAGCCGCAACCAATTTATAGGGTTGCATTTCGCCACTATGGTACCCTCTATTCAGCCGCAACCAATTTATAGGGTTGCATTTCGCCAGTATGGTACCCTCTATTCAGCCGCAATCAATTTATAGGGTTGCATTTCGCAAGAATGGTGACCTCTATTCAGCCGTGACCGATTTATAGGGCTGCATTTCGCCAGTATGGTATCCTCTATTCAGCCGCAACCAATTTATAGGGTTGCATTTCGCCAATATGGTACCCTATGCTCACCCTCGAGCAATTTTTAAGGTTCCATTTTCCGCAAGAGCGTTGAATCACCAGCAATTCATGAAGTCAATGCTCCATCCAAACACAAAAAAACCCAAGACTGCTGTTAATAGCAATCTTGAGTCAAAAAGTTGAACGGCGCTTTCACACTGCCCCTTGATCTGTAAATGAAATCATCACAGAATCCTGTATCGGCTTATAGCCTATCTTCTGATAGATGCTGTTCGATGTTGGATTCGACAGGTCTGTATAGAGAGTGCAGAATGAATAATCCTTCAATAGCTCACTGCTAAGTGCGGCAACGCAGCTGCTCGCATATCCTCTACCCCTGAATTTTTCCGGTGTGTATACAAGGGATACCGTTATGCCGTTTTTAGTTGCCCGTGATTTTTTTGCCATGGAAACAGGCACTCCGTCAACAGACCAGATGTAAACAGAGTCCTCCGCGAGAAATTTCTTCATTCTTTCTGCTGACTGGAGCGTCGTAATCGGAGGCTCGTTTGTAAACGTCATAAAGTCCGCCATCCACTCTGTTAAGAGCGGGAGGTGTTCAAGTTTTGCTTTTTGAAAGCTTCCTTCACTGCCTGCAGCAGGCTGCACCTCATGAAGCTGATAAATTTTTTGTTCCATCACAATGTCGGCTCTACCCCCGGTCTGCACAGCCCACTCTTTGGCAAATCTCTCTGTCCAGTACCTTTCTCCGACAGCACCCGGTACAGAAACCCCTGCAGAGATCAGCTGACTGACCATTTCAGCAATCAATCTTTCACTCATTACATCGTGATTATATGTAAGGATTAAATTATGAGGGGGTGTCATAAGAAGCGCTGACGCAACTGCCCCTTCTGTTTCCATCAGAGCCGTATATACCTCTGATGGCGGAACCGTCTTTTTGAAAACAGACAGAAGTCCGAGTGCCAAGTTATTCTCTGCTTCCTGTCTCATAAGCAGCGGTTCTGATTTTTCAATGTACTTGCGGCGGTCTTTGTATTCTTTAAGCATCATCCATTATCACCTCTAATCTTTTTATTAGATTCACCCCCCCGTATTTCCTTTAAAATTTATTTTTTTTATAAAAAAACCCCGAGGCAAATCCCGGAGTTTAGAAGGTTGTAAACCTGAAGAATTTCTGCAGAGCATAAATACCCCTTTTGAATAGCGGCATGTCATCTCTGTATTTTTCAACATTCAGCGTATATTCTGCTCCGTCATTCGTCCAGAGTTTTGTGAAATACGCTTCCACTTCTTTCATAACATCCTCATTCTGAGGGGCGGAAATTTTCAAGTCATTCTCAAGATTAAGATCATCAAGATTTCGTTTTGTGAAATTCGCCGAACCGCTGATGATCGTGGATTTCTTTTTCCCTTTAATATAAAGAAGCTTTGGATGATACTGTTCATTTGTTGTGTTATACCATCTGATACTCGCTTTGTTTTTCGTATCTTCCATCAGTTCTTCAGCAACAGGCCGGTTAGGCAGTCCGATTTTCTCCTGGCCGAAGGCATTTTGATTCGGATCAAGGATCATGTTCACCTTAACGCCGCGGTTAGATGCCTCAACGAGCGAGTTGATCACTTTTCTGTCAGCTAAATAAAACATACCCATCCAAATGACATCATTTTTTTCTGCAGCTCTGATTGACGACAGCAAATGCTCATATATTTTCCCTTCAGTCAGCACCTGCACATCTATATTCCCTTTTTCATTACCTGACTCAGTGTACTCAGGAAGCTTGGGCCCTCCGGAATAGTCCGATACAGCCTGTTCAGATTCGAGTACATCTGCAATGACATTTCCGCTTACCTGAAAAGCTGTATTGGAATGAAACCCGCTGGCATCGTGAGGATTTGCGGACGAGACTATTGCTATTTTCTCCGTTGCGACCGCCTTTCTGTGATTTGCCTTTACATTAAAGAGCTTTAAATAAGACCTTACCGTCATATCAGGAGCTGTATCTCCAAACGGATTAGTCACCCAGCCTTTTCCTGACTGGCCGAACCATTGAAAAAACGTTCTCCAGACACTGGAATACAGCGGATTTGAATCGCGGAGAGGCTCCATATCCGACAGAACGACATCTATGCCTGCATCCTTAAATGCTTCAAGCTCCTTTGATTTGTGTGACCCGTATGAGGTATTGATTTCATCTGTAATAAAGACAATCGGCATGTCGGGATTTTCTTTCTTTTTTTGAAGCAGCTTTTCTGTCAGCTGAGCACTGATATCGGGATATGATTCTCCCTTATTGTAATAGCCGTTAAACAAAAATAAATCAATCACAACAAATTCTTCAGCATCATCAATCGCTTTAAGCACAGCATCAAATATCATCCGGTCTGATTTGACCCTGTTTTCTTTCTGATACGTCAGGTCATATAAAAAATCGACGTCCTCCACCTTGCGGACTTTCCCTTCATACGAAAGACCGTCTGGAAGAGGCTTATAGCTTTGATACATAACAGTACCTGTTAAAACAATAAAAATAAGCAGAATGACCAACAGGCGTTTCTTTTTATAGCCTGCAAATTTAGACCTTGACAATAAAACTCCCCCTACAACAAAATAATGGCTTTCTTTATATCCCCTTTTTCATTGATACAAAAACCTTTAACAAGAAAATAGACCGCAGACTGGCTGCGGCCCGTTCAATCAGTTATTTAGACTGGGGAAACATACGCTTCACCATTTCACCGAATTCATCTGCCAATCCTGAAACCGGCTCGCCGTTGCGGATTTTATCGCCGTAGTCTTTTACACGGTCAAAAAAGTCCGGATTCTCCGAAACAAATACATTGTCCAGGTTGCGGTCAGTTGATCTGACCTGATCAGCCACTTTGTTTTTCAGATCATCTGACAGCTTGCCTTTAGGATTTCCTTCCAGCATGACAGCGGCATAGGCCGTGTTATCAAGAACAATCACATTCGCGTATTTGATTTCTTCCAGATCTGCCACTTTCTTTGCTGCATCGTCGGCAACATTCATGCGGTTTTCGCGGTTGTCATTGGTTTGTTCGTCATAAGTGACGTTCTTAAGCTCATTGTTCATGATGTTGTCGTTTTCACGAGCATTGTTATCCATTCCGCAGCCTGATGCAATCAGGACAGAAAAAAAGATAGCTGCTCCAGTAAGGATCATATTTTTCATTCAGCATGCCTCCCATTTTTTTCTTCATTTTATTTTCTGCAGTTGCCGACCGATTATGCAGGAAGACCAAAAATACTTAGACAAATCGTTTTTATGGGAGACAAAATGAAAACCAGCCCCATCAAGAAGGCTGGCCGGTGATTTTATGGAGTGCATACCCTTTTTCTTTCCAGATATAAAAAATCCCCTGTTTAAAGGATTGAAACGTTTTTACATTCAGTGTATATCCCTGATGAATGATATGCTGCACAAGCTTTGGGTTCATCCCCGCAAAGATGGATTCGGTCCCAATAAGCCGCAGGCCTTCTGCAATTTGGTTAAGATGAAACGCAATGGTTTCATCGAACGTCTCGCTAATGCCTGTAAAGTCGAAGATCATGTATTCAGCTCTCCGCTCGGCGGCTTCCCTCAGGATCTTCTCTTTCATTTTTTCCATTCTTTCTTCAGTCAGTGTTCCAGTCAGAGCGATCAAAAGAGCGGAGTCGAGTGCAGTCCCGATGATGGGCGTATACATTTCCTCAAGCAGCGCTTTTCCCTCTTCTATCACATTTTCATATTCTGTGACATCACGCCATGTCAGGACAAATCCTGTCTGTTCTCCTTGAAGATTGGTCAGTTTGTCCACAACGATATTAGCTGTGAACCGGTTAAACAGCCTGATCTGGGCACTGTGAGGAAACGGACCGTTTTTAAGAATGTCATTTTGCTTTTTCCCATGAAAGTGCCGGATATCAAATCCGATGAATGCTTCAGGATCAGCCATTCCGGCAAGCGGCCCCACTTTTGAAAGAATCTCTTTTGCCGCATGATTTATCCAGATAATGCGGTACTCATCATCTGCAAAAATTAGCCCTTCCCCTATCCGGTCCAGCAGAGAATAAACATTCATATCCTCTAAAATCGATGAACTCATTTTCACTTGCCTCTTCCCCCTAGAAGACTATTTTTCTGTATGTATTCACAATTATATCCTTTTCCACCATTTTGAAAAGAATAAACGTGCCGAGGGGTCAGTCCCGCTGTGCGTTAACACACAGCGGGACTGACCCCTCTTTCACCTTTTTTATCCTTTTCCAGCCTGGAAGCTCGGGTATTTTGTCATTCCGCCGTCTGCATAAAGGGTGATTCCTGTTACGTAGCTTGCCTCTGATGAAGCAAGGAAAGCTACACAGGCAGCGATTTCTTCCGGTTTGCCGATGTATCCCATTGGGATGAGGTCAATGACATCTTTTTTAATCTCAGGATCCGCAAATTTTTCGGCATTGATTGGTGTATCTATTGCTCCCGGCGCGATATTGTTGACGCGGATGCCGGATGAAGCGTATTCGAGTGCAAGGGTTTCAGTCAGAAGTTTAATTCCGCCTTTGCTTGCTGCATAGTGGGCAAAATGAGGCCAGGGAATCTGCTGATGCACAGATGACATATTGATGACCGATCCTTTAATATTGTGATCAAGCATATGCCTGATTGCTTCTCTGCTTCCTAAAAAACAGCCTGTCAGGTTTGTCTGTATGACTTTATTCCAGTTTTCAAGGCTCAGTTCTTCAGTGGGAATCTCAGCTTGTATTCCTGCATTATTGACCATAATATCAAGTGTGCCGTAAGTATCGACTGCAAACTGGACAATACGCTTCACATCATGCTCCTGTGAGACATCACCCTGAATTTTTGAAGCCTCGCCGCCGTTTGCCTTGATCTCTTCAATGACAAGGTCGGGCTTATCATCCTCTGTTAAGTAGTTGACAACGACTTTTACGCCCTCTTTTGCAAAGCGCTGCGCAATGGCTTTTCCAAGTCCGGATGATGCCCCGGTAACAGCAGCCACTTTTCCTTTTAAGCTTTCATACATTCTGCATTCCTCCATTTACCTTTTTGTATAGCCAAGCAGCACTCCGCCTCCGATAATCAGCACGCAACCGATAATAACAAGCACAATCTGCTTTTTTGTCTTTTTTTCACCAAGCAGAAAGATTCCGCCAAGTGTGGAAATGATGATCCCTGTCTGGGATAAAGAAAAGCTTGTGGCAACTCCGATTTTCGGAAGCGAGAGCAGCAGTCCCAGGTTTCCTGCTGCCCACATTAATCCTGTCAAAATGTTCCGCAGCGCATATTTATCAAACGGCTTGTGTCTCGCTGTTAGAATAATGGCTGCGAGCACCATCCCGATCGCCTGCGGCAAAATGGCTGCCCAGCCGTCAATCTCAAAATAACGGATGATGATGACGTAGCCAATATACCCGATTGACGAAATGAACAAAATGAATAGTCCCCGCTTCAGACTCTTGCCGGCCCCTTCTTCATCCTTCTGTCCAATGGAGGTAAATACTACTCCCGTAATGATCAGGAGGATAGCAAGGCTTCCAAGGATAACCGTCATTTTAGTGTCCCATTCTTTAAAGAGCAGAACGCCGAACAGTGTCGTCCCCAGGAGCTGCATGCCTGTTGAGATCGGCACGGTTTTGGATACGCCGATATGCTTGACACTGGCAAGCTGATTCAGCTGCCCGACCGTCCAGAAAATACCCGAGACAATTCCAATCGACCAGACAACCGGAGTGAGATCAGGAGTTGAAAAAAAGAACATAACAATGGAAAATAAAAACGCTCCTATTGTAATACCAAGTGTTTGGCTGTATGCATTACCGCCGAGCTTGACACTCACAAGGACAAGACTTCCCCACGCAACAGCGGGAATTAAAGCAAGCAATATTCCAATCATGATGATAATCCTTTCTACTATGTAGTCGTGCTGCTATTTGGACATTTGAAAGTATTATTTCCCCTTATGCGGAAAATAACACCGCCTGCCTTAGTTCATTCCACTAATAAGAAAAAATGAAACAGCAGGTTTATAGATCACGCCGTTTTTTTATACTGGATAAAAAGGAGGGTCAAATGTGGAAGATGTTTTTGCTGAATATGGTGTGTGGGACCTCTATCTTAGAGACAGATACCCTCTTGAAGAATCAGGGATTTTCAAGGATGCTGATGCAGATGAGCTCAGAGGTTTTTTTGAAACGTTTGAGTACGATTCATATGAACAGTTTTCAACCCTCTTTCCGCTCTATTTATTTCTCAAAAAGAAGAACCGGCACTTTTGGTAAGATGCCGGTTCTTCTTTTTATATTTATCAAACCTAAAAAAATTTGCATACAAAACCCTTATTTATTGTAAATTTTGAATTTTTGATATATTATTCTATTTGTAACCGCTTACATAATGGCAGGAAATGACCTGCATCTTGTCGGCGGGTCTTCAGCACGATTTTCTACATAGGTTTTCACCACAAATATTTAGGAGGCTGATGAAATGAGTCAAGCTACACTGAAGGCTGGAGAAAAACTGGAGAAATTTCTGCAGGGAAAGAAAAAACTGTTTATTAACGGGGAATTTGTAGAAAGCATTTCTAAAAAGACATTTAATACACCTAACCCTGCGACCGGAGAAACGCTCGCTTCCGTGTACGAAGGGGATAAAGCCGACATTGATCTTGCTGTAAAAGCCGCAAGAAGAGCGTTTGACAGCGGTCCATGGTCAAAAATGAGCGCGGCTGAGCGCAGCAGATTGATGTACAAGCTTGCAGACCTGATGGAAGCCAATAAAGAAGAACTGGCACAGCTTGAAACATTAGATAACGGAAAACCGATTAATGAAACAACTAACGCTGATGTTCCGCTAGCGATTGAGCATATGCGCTATTATGCCGGCTGGTCAACAAAAATTGTCGGACAGACGATTCCTGTCAGCGGACAATATTTCAACTATACAAGACATGAAGCATTAGGGGTTGTCGGACAGATCATCCCGTGGAATTTCCCGCTGCTCATGGCGATGTGGAAGCTTGGTGCTGCTCTTGCAACGGGCTGTACAGTGGTCCTGAAGCCTGCTGAACAAACACCTCTTTCTGCCCTGTATCTGGCAGAGCTCATAGCAGAAGCCGGTTTCCCTGAAGGTGTTGTGAATATTGTACCTGGATTCGGCGAGACGGCAGGAGATGCCCTTGTCATGCATCCTGATGTTGACAAGATTGCTTTCACAGGATCAACACCTGTCGGAAAAATGATTATGGAAAAAGCGGCAAAATCGTTAAAGCGCGTTACACTTGAGCTTGGAGGGAAATCTCCAAACATCATTCTTCCGGATGCTGACCTGTCAGCAGCAGTCCCAGGTGCGCTTACTGGAGTCATGTTTAACCAGGGGCAAGTCTGCTGCGCAGGCTCCCGCGTCTTCATTCAGAAAAAGCATTATGATAATGTCGTGGCAGACATGGTGTCGCACGCTAAAAACATCCGTCAGGGAGCAGGAATTGAGCCGGAAACACAAATCGGGCCGCTCGTTTCCGACGAACAGCAAAACCGCGTGCTGAACTACATCCAGCGCGGAGTCGAAGAAGGAGCCGAAATTCTGACTGGCGGAAGCTCACCATCCGAAAATGGATACTTTGTATCCCCAACGATTTTCTCTGCTGTGAAAGATGAAATGACGATTGCAAGAGAAGAGATCTTCGGACCGGTTATCGCCGCTATGCCTTATGATGATCTTGATGAAGTGATCAACCGCGCCAACCAGAGCGAATACGGCCTGGCCGCAGGACTCTGGACCCGCGACATTGCAAACGCGCATTATGTGGCAGGCAAACTGAAAGCCGGAACGGTCTGGGTTAACTGCTACAACGCATTTGATGCCGCTTCTCCATTTGGAGGCTACAAACAATCCGGTCTTGGACGGGAAATGGGCTCGTATGCGCTCGATAACTATACAGAAGTAAAAAGTGTCTGGATCAATTTGCAGCGTTAAATGCTGGTATCCTCCCCTGCCCGCTTGAGGTCTTATTGCCTCATCGGGCATTTTTTTTGCAAGCATGCTAAAAGCCAATAAAAAAACACCGCCTGATCAATCCAGACGATGCCGCTTCTTACTTTTCCTCGAAATAATCTTTGTAAAAACCGCTTACTTTCCCATTATTGTCGATAACAAAGTAAAATTCTTCTGTTTCATTTTTCACTTCATATGTATTTCCCGCCGTTAACACCCTGTTGACCATATACTTCTCGGCGTTTGTATGTTTGCAGGTAACCGTTTTGATTGTTTCTCTGTTAAGCCAGTCCTGATGAATCATCCGTGATTCTCCTTTGCGCATTTTGACCTCATTATACTATAGAAATGTAAGTGCCGCCACCCGCTGAGTCATAACCTTCGCTCTCCGCGAATAGGCTGATGAAGATGAGGTGAAACATATGAACCTATTAAAACGGACTGAAGATGCAGTGCAAAAGCGGATATCAGAGCTCAGAGGCGTTCAAAGGCCGGATGGTTCCTTTCGCTTCTGCTTTGAGGGCGGACCTATGACTGATGCGTTTATGATCATTACGCTCAGATCCCTTGGAAATCAGGATGAACAACTGATTGAAAAACTTGTCCGGAGGCTGTTAAGAATCCAGTCTGATGACGGCATGTGGAGACTGTATGAGGATGAACAGGACGGAAATCTGACAGCAACTGTTCAGGCCTATACGGCGCTGATTATTTCAGGACACTTCACCGCTGCAAGCCCTCAACTTCAGCGTGCAGAAGCATTTATTCTCGCAAATGGCGGACTGTCTGACGTACATTTTATGACAAAATGGATGCTTGCCGTTAACGGACTTTATCCATGGCCGAAACATTTCAGATTTCCATTGTCTTACTTGCTGCTCCCGGCATCTTCCCCCTTAAGTATGTATCAGCTAAGTTCCTACGCAAGAATCCATTTTATGCCGATGATACTCGCCATGAATAAAAAGTATATCCATAAGGGACTTGGAACAGCTGACTTTTCACACCTTTATGCATCTAAACCCAAATCAATCGACTGGCTGTCCCTGCACCGTGATGTGCGATCAGGCCCAAACCTTTTCTTGCAGACGATACGCTCCCTTGCAGCCTTTCCTGCCTATCTTCATAAATCTGGATATCAGGCAGCAGAAAGATACATCCTCGACCGGGTTGAAGCAGACGGAACACTTTTCAGCTATGCAAGCGCCACGTTTTTTATGATCTACGGATTACTCGCTTTGGATTATAGTGAACAATCATCGCAAATCCAGCGTGCCCTATCAGGATTAAAATCGCTAATCTATAAAAAGGACGATCTTGCCACTCTTGAAAACTCGACATCCACTCTGTGGGACACAGCCCTTCTGAACTACAGCCTTCAATCAGCAGGTCTCAGCTGTCATGACCCGATAATTGCGGCGGCTTCTGCCTATTTGCTGAAAAGGCAGCACATCAAAAAAGCTGACTGGGCGGTTCATAATCCCAGCAAAGAAGCTGGCGGCTGGGGATTTTCAGACATCAACACAAATCATCCGGATAATGATGATACAGCTGCAGCTCTTCGGGCGTTAACACCTGCAGCAATGTATGATCCCCTCATTTTTTCCAGTTGGAACAGAGGGACCTCCTGGCTGCTTTCCATGCAAAACCGTGACGGCGGTTTTGCTGCATTTGAAAAGAATACGGACAGTGCTTTGGCTGCAATGCTTCCTCTTGAAAATGCAGGAGATGCTGCAGCCGATCCTTCTACAGCAGACCTCACAGGGCGCGTGCTTGAATATTTTGGATCGTTTGCCGGACTAAAGAAGTATCATCCTTCTGCAAAAGCTGCAATCAACTGGCTCAAAAGCAATCAGGAAGAAAACGGTTCCTGGTATGGACGCTGGGGAGTCTGCTACATTTACGGGACGTGGGCAGCCATTACAGGAATGAGAGCTGCAGGTGTATCTCCTAACAACGCATCCATTCAGAATGCCGTAAACTGGCTGCTGAGCATCCAAAACAGAGATGGCGGATTTGGTGAATCCTGCAGAAGCTGCGAGGTAAAATCCTATGTGCCTCTTGGATACAGCACACCGTCTCAAACAGCGTGGGCGCTTGATGCCCTTCTCACCGTTCTTGATAAAGAGCATGAGGCTGTTCAGCTTGCCGTTAACCGGCTGCTGCAGCCATTTGATCAAAAATGCGATGAATATCCTACCGGCATCGGTCTGCCAAAACAATTTTACATTCGCTATCACAGCTATGGCAGAATTTTTCCGCTGCTTGCTTTAAGTCGTTACCTGAAAATGAAGTAAAAAAGGAGCCTTTTCCTCAAGGCTCCCAATTTCTATATTCAATATAGGCTGGTGACGCTGTAAGACTTCACTTAATTGCTGGATTAATCCGTTTTCTTAAATGATAAACCGGCCTCTTTCAATGCGCCGCTTAACTTTGGGATTGAACTGGGACCGACTCCATGCAGCTTCAAGATATCCGGTTCACTATACTCTGACAGGCGCTCAAGTGAAGTAATACTGTTGCGTTCAAGAGCTCTCCTGGCAGGTGCACTTATCTTTGAAAGAAAATCACTTTCAATCTCTCTTTCTGATTCACATTTAGGGCAAGTTGGACAATCCGAGCTTTTAAAATAATTGTGGCCCTTTTTACAAGTCCTCAATGTTTTATCCGCCATCGTCATTGACCTCCATTTCACGAGAATCCTTTATTACCGGTTCAATCCTGTTAAAAGAAATCATTAAAAAACGCTTTTCTGTCCGGAATCAGCCGTTCGAGACGGGCTATTGCCTCTTCACTGCCTTCCATTTCCCCAATTTCATAAAGATCCGACGGCCGCATATATCCAAATAAGGCTGCTGTCAGCGCATTAATGGAAAGGCTGATTTCGCCCTTATCAGCGTCTGTTTTCGTCACGTTTCCATCAGTAATCTCATACGTCCCATTGTTCCAGGGAGCATATTCATCCTTGATCGTGAGGACCGTTCGTTCTTGTGATGCAAATTCATAGTTTCTTAAAAAGGCTGCTGCATCTACAATTCTCGCCATAAAGTAAGGAGTCACTTCTGCTTTAATTCTTGGCTCTTTAAGTGAATAGAAAAGAGGATCACTTTCAAACGTAGTGATTTCAAGGTCTTTGATCATCGAATCATGCTGGCAGATGAAATTCCATAACCCTGTTCTCGCTGAAGGTGTCAGCGGAACAAATTCTTCCACAGTCATCTTGGAATCTTTCACTGCATATAGGAGATACCCTTCTGCCGCACCGTTTTCATTGTAATAGACTGCTGCATAGGTATCGTCGCTGTATATGGATTGCTGCCACCATCTTGTCTCCCTTTTCAGCATGCCAGTAAATCTCGAGGCGAACTGATCATAAACCTTCTCAATTTCTTCGGAATGGCCATCCTTTCCGGCATGACGCTTTACAGTTCCAAGATCCTGTTTTTTCATGACAAGACTCTCGGATTTTAAAGATGCTTTTAAATAGCTGCTGAAAAGTTCCCACCCGTATTTCCGGTAAAAAGGAACGGAAAAGGGATGAAGCATGGAAATCGTATAGCCTTCATTTTTCATCGTCTCCAATAGGTCCGTCAGCATTTCCCGGACAAACCCGCTTCTGCGGTATTCAGGATATGTCGCTACACCGGCGACTCCGCCCATTTTTACTGTCCGTCCTCCGATATACACCTCTAAAGGCAGCAAATGAAGCTTTGCTGCAAGCTCTTCTCCTGAAAAAACACCATACAGCTGATGATGTTTATCCATCAAATCCAGCCGTTCTTCCACCTTCTCCTCAGGTACTTTGTACTGAAAAGCATATTCTGATAATTTCATTGCTTCTTTGTAATGCTCTTTTGTCAGCTTCACGACTGTCATCTTGATAGTCCCCTCTTTCATGATCGGATAAATCCGCCTTCTGAATGGATCGTCTGGCCGGTGACCCACTCGCTTTGCTCACTTGCCAAAAAGGCAATAAGCCTTGCAGCATCCTGTGGCTTACCAATTCTCCCTGCCGGGAATTTCAAAAGCAGAGAAGCCTTTATTTCATCAGTCATCCACCCTGTATCTGTCGGACCGGGATTCACGGCATTGACTGTAATCCCCTTATGGCCGATTTCAGCCGCCAGCGTTTTTGTCATGTCAGGTATACACGCTTTTGTTGCAGCATAAGCAAGCTCACCCGGCATCGGGCCAAGCGACTGTCCGGAAGTGAGGGTGATCACTCTTCCTCCCCGTCCCCTTGTAAATCGCCGCGCAAACTCGGTGCTAAGCATGATTGGGGCCCGCACATTTAGGAGATAGTGACGATCCAGAATAGCTGATGTAAGTGTTTCTGCATCGCTGAAGACAGAGTATGCTGCATTATTAATAAGAATGGCTGCCTCGCCAAGCGTTCTCTCCGCCTCGTCAAACAGCATGGAAAAAGAAGCTGCATCTGTTAAATCAAGCTCCATGCTGGCGCAGCGGACTCCCTTTTGAAAAATGCTCTCTTCCAGTTTTTCTATGTCTTCCTTTAATGAGCCCCATGGCTGCTCGGAATCATAAGGTCTGTAATAAGTAAAAAAGATATCAATGCCTGCCTCAGCAAGCTCCAGGCATATGGCTGCCCCGATTCCTGATTGTCTGCTTGCTCCGGTCACAATCGCCATTTTTCTGCTAGTCATTCATTCACCTGCTTTTAGAGATGCTGATTCAAGAAATCAGCAATTGCTTTGTATACAAGAATCTCATTTTCTTTTTTTGAAAATCCATGCCCCTCGTCTTCAAGCACGATATAGTCTGTTTTTCTTCCTTTTTGCCGCAATGCTTCTACAATCTTATCAGACTCTGCTTTGACAACACGGGGATCGTTTGCCCCTTGGATCACAAGCATCGGCTTTGTCATGCCGTCAATATGGGTAATCGGTGAAAAATCAATCAGTTTTTCACGGTCGCGAACAGGATTGCCTACCCACTGATCCATTGCAGGCTTCCAGAATTCCGGTACACTCTCAATAAACGAAAAGAGGTCGCTTGGCCCGAAAATATCCACCACCGCTTTGAAGTAGTCAGAGTGACGCCCGTGCAGCAGCAGAGCCATATATCCGCCATAGCTTCCGCCCATCAGAAAGATTTTTTCATTATCAGCAAGCCCTTCCCCGATCAGCCAGTCAATTCCGGCTGTCATGTCAAATCGCGGCCCATTCCCCCAGTCTCCTTCGACCAGTTTTGAAAATGACAGTCCGTATCGTGTTGATCCTCTGAAATTGGGAGCAAAAATGCTGTAGCCGCTTTTCAGAAGATATTGAAATAAAGCCCTGAACGCATTGGTCTCAGCAGATTGAGGACCGCCATGAGGCCAGATAATCATATGGTGGTTGCTTACATCCGCATGTGCCCTATAAAGAGAGGCTTCAATCGTCATGCCGTCAAAGGAGGAATAGGTAACCGTTTCCGGGTTCACCAAATCCTCCGGCGAGAGTCCGGGAACACCATGATTTGTTATTTGGTGCCATGAGTGGGACGGCGTTCTGCTGAAGATATTCAGCGGCATAATAGCAGACTGTCCAAGGAGGAACAGCTTGCCTTCCTTTGTAATTTGCAGTTTGCTGATGCGGTCGGCAGGCACGTCAAGCTGCTCATAGGACTGATCTGACAAATCAAAACAATAGAGCTCATCTTTGACGCCTTTTTCTGCAATGATATAAAACTTGCCTGTAAAAGAATCATATTTCAGAGTACTGCAGTCTTTCCCTTCAAGCTGCAGAACCTTTTCAAAACTCTTTGACGGAAGATGGAATTTTGCCAGATAGGAAAAGTCTGATTCATAGTTCGTCAGAAAATAGAATTCATCCTCAGATATGTAGACAGCATCACTCTGCGTATAAGAGACTTCACTTTCCGGTGCAGCGAGTATGTCTTCTCCGTCTTTTCTAACATAGAGGAGAGATGACGTATTGCTGAAATTCTTTATAAAGACAAAGCTTGTTTCTTGCGGTGATACAGCAAGCAAATAAATTGGCGCATCTGTGCCCTTATGCATCAGTTCCTCTTTTTCACTTTCGATTTCATAGCGGTATACTGCAAGGTTTGTTTCATGGCCATTTTTAGTTGAAGTGTAATACAGCGATGTTTGGTCCTTTGAAAAAAACGGCTGCATATGCCGTTCTCCTTCGGCAATGCGCAGCGGAATCTGCGCACCTCCCTTTTTTGACAAGGCATAAAGCTGCGTATTTTCGTCCCCGTCCCTGTCAAAGCCTGCAAGGATAAATTCCGCCCGGCTGTTATAAGCAAGGCTCCCGCATGCCTGGTTCACAGTTGTAAGAGGATATGGATAGTGGTTTGGAAGATCCATCGCCCACAGATTGTAATGGCCTCCGATATTTGTACTGAACACAAGCTGATTGCCATCTGGCGAAACGATGAAATCCTGAATGGACAGCACGTTCAAAAATTGCTCAACATCCGGCTGTTTAAAAGTAATCATTATGTACACCCCTTAAAAAATCATTTCATGTTCTTATTCGACAAAAAGGAATAAATTCCTCCATCACATTAGTAAACGATAATTTTGTTATGTAAACCTTTAGACAGACTAAAAGGCCCTTTCCAGGACCTTATTTTTCCTTCGTTTGAATAAATCGTAACCCAGTCTGCAAATTGGAAAATGTTTGGATGCTGTCCATTGAAACACCGAGATTGATGAGAGTCTGGGCGATCTCAGGCCTGATCCCGACAATCATGCACTGTGCACCGAGGAGTTTTACCGCTTCAGCTGCCTGAATCAGATGATTCGCCACATATGTATCAACAACGGGAACCCCTGTTATTTCCATAATGACGTAACGGCATTGATAGGTTTTCACACTGTGGAGCAGATTTTCGATAATAACAGCAGCGCGTTCATCATGAACCGCACCGATTAACGGAAGGATGCAAACGTCTTTTGAAATAGGGATAATTGGTGCCGAAAGCTCATTAATCATGCTGTCCTGTTTTCTGTATGCTTCATGCCAGCAGTCCGTGCAAATATTCACGAGGTCGGCAATCATCGGATCAAACCAGCTGTCCGTTTTCTCATAGAGCTCATCTGCGATGGCCGAATCTTCCATTGCCTCAATAATTGTGCGTTTAAATTGCTGAATGGACGCGACCAAATACTTTAAGCACTCTTCTTCCCTGAAGTGCCTGTCAATCCACTCTTTAAAGAACTGAACAGCTTCGTTTTCCGATTGGCTGATTTGACTGAAGATGATCTGGAACGTTTTCCGCTTATCCTCTTCCGTTAAAAAATTCGGGCTCGCTACTTCACCTTCCCATTTCTGAAAAAGCAGCTCCTCGTTCCGGTTCATCATGTCAATTACTTGCTGCATATACATTCCCCCAACTTTCTTTGCTCTTGTACCGTACCCTTTGCAGCCTCTCTCTCAAACGCTATGTACAAGCTTTTTAGTAAGGAAATACTAAATCTGTCTCGATTGTTCCTTTTATTTTCTTCAGGAAGCTGTCCCTTCCGTTCAGCCAATCTTTGAAGTCAATGGTAACAGGCTTCCTGTCTCCCCCTGCACCTATAAGGACCTGGAGTGTTTCAGGTACATATACTGCTGTATGAAGAGTTCCAGCCCAGTTGCCGTACTCTTTTTTGAATATTGCACCATCTGTACGGTTGAAAAAATCAAAAGCTTCTCTCGGGGTCAGCGCTCTATGAAATTGCCCCTCGATTCTCTTCTTTCTTTGAATCGTTTCTTCAAGACGATGCCTGTTTTCAGAACGTTTATCACCCAGTTCAAAATGATTGGTGCAGGCAAGCTTATGTCCTTTTTTAATCTCAACGCCTTTGCTTGAAGCTTCAGCAATAGCCGCATGTCCTGACGAGTCATAGAGGGAGTAATTAAATGCGTGCCGGTGAGGTATTTCTTTCAGCAGCCAAATGGCTTCTTCGGTTGATTTGCACGTATCGAGCACCATTCTTGCAATGCTGCAGCAAATAAACCCGTCTCCAGGCTTCAGACGGTTCACAAAATGATAGCCGACCGCAAGACCTTTTTCATTCATACCGTCCATGCGTCCGATCATCCGTGTCGCAAACCCTATGCTTGCATAGGCGGTTTCCGGATGCCAGATTAAAAACCTGCCTTCGTATGTTTTCGGATGATAATCGTAATTTCTCGCATATATTCCATCCTGCATCAGTGCGCTGCACCCTGACTTTTTCCAGTCTCCCTGATAGCCGCTGTATTCATGGATGACATCTGCAAGAGGCCACTCCATCCCCTCAGATAGTCCTTCAAGCTCCAGCCACAAACCTGGAGCAAAAGATTCCATAAGGCGCTTTGCCTCGCTTAATTCTGTGCTGTAGGACTTTGCAGATTTCACGCGTCTCTTTTTATGATTTTCTGAAAGTTTTGATCCCCTGTGTATCTTTCCCTGTTTCATGCCAAGGTCAAAATAAGTGCCTCTTCCCTGGATGATATCCACTTCAATTTTTGTCATATCGATCACTCTCCGTTTCTCTATCATGAATGATTTTAAAAGGAGAAACAAATTCTAATGAGCAGATTTAATGAAATTGTGCTCCACCGCAAGTATCATGATAGATGTACGAAAACATACGGAGGTCGAGAATAATGAATTCAAAGTATAAGCAGCTCCTTCAGCCATTTCAATTTGAGAATGGCGTTCAGTTAAAGAACCGGATTGTGATGGCTCCCATGACAAACTTTTCCTCAAACGAAGACGGCACTGTGACAAAAGCAGAAACGGATTACTATAGCCGCCGTTCAGGCGGACCCGGAATGGTCATTACTGCATGCGCATATGTGACTCCAAGCGGAAAGGGCTTCCCAGGAGAATTCGGCAGTGACATTGACGACATGATTCCTTCTTTAAAACAGCTTGCTGAATCCATTAAAGAAAAAGGCGCAAAAGCCATCATGCAAATCTTCCACGGAGGACGAATGGTCCCCGCTGAACTGGTTCCAGGAGGAAATGTTGTGAGCGCAAGCGATGTGCCGGCCGAGCAGGGCCACCCATCGGGCGAGGCGCCTGTGCCCCGTGCTTTAACAATAGATGAGATCCACTCCATCATCGATGACTTTGGAGAATCAACGCGCCGCGCCATCCAGGCAGGATTTGACGGCGTTGAAATCCACGGCGCAAATGGTTACCTGATTCAGCAGTTCGTATCGCCGCACAGCAATCGTCGCGAAGACGAATTCGGAGGTTCACTTGAGAAGAGACTTGCCTTTCCTCTTGCTGTAGTTGATTCCGTTAAAAAGGCAGCCGCCGAATTTGGAGATGAGAACTTTCTTGTAGGGTACAGATTTTCTCCGGAAGAACCTGAAACGCCTGGGATTACGATGGAAGATACGCTCGCACTTGTTGATGCCCTGAAAGAGAAGAATCTTGATTATCTTCATATTTCATTAATGGAATACTGGTCAGCTCCAAGAAGAGGAATTGATGATACCCGCTCACGTCTTGAAATTATTCAGGAACGGGTTGGTGACAAACTTCCACTAATAGGTGTCGGGTCCATTTACACTCCAGAAGATGCAGTTAAAGCAATGAATACAGGGGTACCCCTTATTGCACTAGGCAGAGAACTGATTATCGACCCTGACTGGGTACAAAAGATTGAAGAAGGCCGTGAAGATAAAATTGAAACCCGTCTTGATAAACAGGCACAAGATCGTCTTGTTGTTCCTGATCCGCTGTGGCAGGCGATAATAAACACACCGGGCTGGTTTCCTGTGAAAGAATAGAATGAACACAAAAAGAGCATCTTTTGCAGATGCTCTTTTTTGTGAAGTCTATATGGCTTTTCAGTGTTCAGGCTGATTCCGCTTTTCTTCTTAACCTTCAATCAGCAGCGACTCTGGATCTTCTAGAAGGTCTTTAATTGTAGCAAGGAAACTTACGGCTTCTTTTCCGTCAACGATTCTGTGATCGTAAGAAAGTGCAATGTACATCATTGGGCGGTTTTCCATTGTATCCTTATCGATCGCAACAGGGCGAAGCTGAATTTTATGCATGCCCAAAATTCCAACTTGCGGTCCGTTAAGAATTGGTGTTGACATCAGGGAGCCGAAAACGCCTCCGTTAGTAATCGTAAATGTACCGCCTGAAAGGTCAGCAATTGTCAGCTTGTTTTTCTGTGCTTTACCGGCAAGATCACTGATATCCCCTTCAATTTGGGCGAATGACTTGCGGTCAGCGTCGCGGACAACCGGCACGACAAGGCCTTCAGGTGCAGAGACTGCAATGCCGATATCATAGAATTTTTTAAGGATCAGCTGATCTCCCTGAATCTCAGCGTTGAGAAGCGGGTATTTTTTAAGAGCTGCGATTACTGCCTTTGTAAAGAATGACATAAATCCAAGACGCACATCGTGCTGTTCGAAGAATTTGTCTTTACGGCGCTTGCGGATGTCCATCACAGCGGTCATGTCCACTTCATTAAATGTTGTCAGCATGGCTGCTGTCTGCTGAACTTCCACAAGGCGTTTTGCGATTGTTTGTCTGCGTCTTGACATGCGCTCAACTTCTACCGGCTTGTCAAAAGAATCTGCTGTAACTGCCGGTTTAGCTTCAGGTTTAGGAGCAGCTGGAGCCTGTGGCTTAGCTTCAGGTGAATATGCTTCTACATCATGCTTGCGCAATCTTCCAAGCGGATCTCCTGATGGAACCTGGGAAAGGTCAATTCCTTTTTCCCGGGCAAGCTTGCGGGCAGACGGACTAGCAATCGGGCGCTGTGACTTCGCTTCCTGCTGTTCTTGCTTTACAGGTGCAGAAGGTTTCGGCTGCTCTTCCGTTTTCGCTTCTTGTTTAGGCTCTTCAGGTTTTGCCTCAGGAGCTTTTTGCTCATCACTTGCAGAAGCACCGCCGTTTTCATCAATCTCAGCGATCACTTCACCCACTTGAACAGTGTCTCCTGAATCTTTAACAACATCTTTCAGCACACCAGAATAATCAGCTGTCAGTTCAACGTTTACTTTATCGGTTTCAAGTTCAACCAGATATTCCCCTTTTTCAACGTAGTCTCCCGGCTGTTTCAGCCATTGTGCGATTGTTCCTTCTGAGATGGATTCAGCTAATTCTGGTACGATTACTTGTGCCATGATCAAATTCTCCCTTCGTTTTTCCACGTCAATGCTTCAGTCACGATGCGTTCCTGATCTTTTTTATGAACGTTTGGATCTCCCTCTGCTGTTGAAGATCTTCTCTTTCTGCCGATATATTTCACTTTTGTCTGTACTGGCGCCACTTCTCTGAGTTCCGGTTCAATGTATGTCCATGCACCCATGTTCATAGGCTCTTCCTGTACCCATACAATCTCTTCTAGAGCTTCATATCTGCCCAAGATGGCTGATATTTCTTTTTTCGGGAAAGGATACAGTTCTTCCACTCTTACAAGGTGAATACTGTCAGCTTTGTTTTCCATTGCGTTCAGTTTGTCCGTTAAGTCTGTCGCAATTTTTCCGCTGCACAGGACAATGCGCTTCACTTCTGAATGGTTCAGGCCGAGTCCTGGCTGTTCAATAACAGAACGGAATCCCCCGCCGCTCATCTCATCTATAGATGAAACAGTCTGTGCGTTACGCAGCAGGCTCTTTGGCGTCATGATCACAAGCGGACGCACTTCCTCGCGTTTGAGCAAAGCTGCCTGTCTTCTTAAAATATGGAAATATTGAGCTGCGCTTGTCAGGTTGGCAACTGTCCAGTTGTTTTCAGCCGCAAGCTGCAGATAGCGCTCAAGTCTGGCACTTGAATGCTCTGGCCCTTGTCCTTCGTACCCGTGAGGAAGAAGCATCACAAGACCTGATTTTTGTCCCCATTTAGCTCTGCCTGCAGAGATAAACTGGTCAAAGAAGACCTGGGCTGCATTGGCAAAATCTCCGTACTGTGCTTCCCATAGCACAAGTGTCTCAGGAGCAAAAACATTGTAGCCGTATTCAAATCCGAGAACAGATCCCTCAGAAAGCGGACTATTATGAACGGCAAATGATACGTTTGATTTACTTAGTTTATGCAGCGGTGCATAAACATTGCCTGTCTCGCTGTCATGCAGGACAAGATGTCTTTGGGAGAATGTGCCGCGCTCGGAATCCTGACCTGAAAGGCGGATCGGTGTACCATCTTCAAGGATTGTTGCAAAAGCAAGCGTTTCAGCAAGTGCCCAGTCAGCCTTTTGCTCACCTGCAAAGATGTTTGCCCGGCGTTCTAAAATGCGCTTAAGTTTATCAAACACATGAAAATCTTCCGGCCATTTTACAAGTTCATCATTAATTCTGAGCAAAGCTTCTTTCTCGACAGCCGTTTCAATAGCCGGCAGCCCGTTGATAACGATTTCAGGAAGTTCTATATCATGTACCTGAGTGACTTTTTTAGAAGGCACTTTTTGGTACGCTGCATCGAATTTATCCAGTACTTGCTGATCAATTTCTTCTATTTTTTCTTTCGTTGCATATCCTGCTTCTTCAAGCTTCTTCGCATAAAGAGCCCGCGCAGTAGGATGCTTTCGGATTTTTTCGTAAAGCTGCGGCTGCGTCGTCATCGGCTCATCCATCTCGTTGTGGCCGAAGCGGCGGTAGCCGATCAGGTCGATCAGGAAGTCGCGGTTAAACAGTTTGCGGTATTCGATCGCCATTAAAACAGCTGCAAGACACGCCTCCGGATCATCTGCATTAACGTGAACGATTGGAATTTCATATCCTTTGGCAAGATCACTTGCATACTTGGTGGACCTGGAATCCATGCTTTCTGTCGTAAAGCCGATCATGTTATTTGCAATAATGTGAATGGATCCGCCTGTCTGATAGCCTTTCAGAGAGTTCAGATTCAGTGTTTCCGCAACAATTCCTTCTCCAGGAAACGCTGCATCCCCGTGAATGATAATCGCCATAGACTCTTTTTCGTCCTGTACAGGGTAGCCTGCTGTCTTGCGGTTATCCTGTGCGGCACGCGTATATCCCATGACAATAGGATCTACATACTCCAGATGGCTTGGGTTGTTTGCAAGAGTCAGTCTCGCTCTCTTCGTGCTTTCATCTGTAATCTGTCTGTCAGCGCCCAGATGATATTTCACATCTCCGCTCCAGCCATAGTTAATGCCTACAGAACCTTCTGACGGCACAAGCTCCTTGTTCGGAGAATGCTGAAATTCAGAGAAAATAATTTCATACGGTTTTTTAAGAACATGGGCAAGAACGTTTAGACGTCCTCTGTGCGCCATCCCGATGTTTACATTGTGCGTGCCTGCGTGAACAGCACCCGAAATGAGTTCATCAAGCATTGGAACAAGCATATCAAGCCCTTCAATTGAGAACCGCTTCTGTCCGACAAACGTGCGGTGAAGGAATTTTTCAAATCCTTCAACTTCAGAGAGCCGGCGAAGAATGGAAAGGCGCTTTTCATTCGTGTGGCTTTTGAAGATTTCTCCTGATTCAACCATTTTTTTCAGCCAGTATTTCTCTTCAAAACGGTGAACATGGGAAAATTCAAACGCAATGGTTTTTGTATAAACTTCTTTTAAGTAAGTAATTGCCTGAAGTCCGTTCGTCACATCCTGCGGTGCATCCGCACACAGAATCGACGCTGGAATTTCTTCAAGATCTGCTTCTGTAAGCCCGTAATCCTTCAGCTTAAGAAACTCTTTTCCAGGGTTTTCAAAAGGATAAATAGAAGCGTTCAAGTGTCCGTATGTGCGGATATCATCAGCGAGCTTGACTGCATAGGCAATCTTCTTCATCTTGTCCGCACTAGGCACGCTCCCTTCAGCCTGAACAGCAACTGATGCTGTCTGCTGCGGTGATTCATCCCAGCCGTTAAACATTTCTCGCAATTCGGCGTCAACCGATTCCGGATCCTGTTTATACTGATCAAACAGTTCCAGGACATAGCCAAGGTTCGGGCCATGAAAATCTTCAAGTCGAATCTTGCGCTTTGTTGTAGTTCCTGACATCTTACATTACCCCCAGCAATGGTAGTGAATCTGCTTGTTTTTCACGCAGACTCAAATGGATATTATTGTAATATACTATCCTTTCATTCAAAGAATGATAGGTTTGGATTAAAACGCTTCCATTTCCATTTTAACACTCCCTGGCTGTTTTATCAAAGGAGTATCATAAGAAAATTTAAAATAATAGTGAAAAACAAAAATTAATAATGATTCTTCATGAGAATGCAGCCCTAAAATTCGACTCAGGGCAAAAAAATAATCTGTAATCCGACAATAACCCCCATATCTTTTCCAATTTTCTTTTCTTTCAGCCAATTGCACCCTCATATTTAAACCGTTCTCTCTTTTATATGCTTTCCCTTCATAACAGATCCTCTATACAAGGATGAAAATTGTTTAGATTTGAGTATTTCATAATAATGTTTTAAAAAGCGCCTCATGACGAGACGCTTTTTCAGGCATGAATACTTTTTTGAAGCAATTTTTTCAAAACAGGGAACAAGACTTCAGGAAGCGTGTCAATATCAGGAACAACAATGCTGAACTTTCCGTATATGTTCTGTATTGTTTTCTGCTGTCCCTCATCAATTTCGCCGTTCGAAAGGAAAATATTTATTACTTCAATTCCGCGCTTTCTGGCTTGGAGCACCGCTTCATGTGTGTCGATGATCCCGTTCTGTTCATATCCTGAAGCTGCTGGTTCACCGTCTGAAAAGACAAGCATGAATTTTTGGTTCTCACTTCTTTGCATCAGCTGTTTTGTCATATGGCGAATGGCATAGCCGTCGCGGTTATCCTCTTCCGGCTGCAGCTGGAGGATCTCCGGCCCCCTCTTTTTTTGAAGAGACGAACCAAAATCAATGACCGTCTTAAAGTGGTTTGGCTGACTTGTTTCCGTGGCTTCATTTGTATCTTCCCAAAAACCGGTAACTTGATGAACAACAGAGACCGATTTCAGTGCTTCATGAAAAAGAGTAATGCCAAGCTTCGTCTGCTCCATTTTGTCAAACATAGAAGCAGAGCAGTCGACGAGCAGGCAAAAGGCAGCATCAATCTGTGCTGAAGGCTGATTTTTCTTATAGAACAGACGTGGATTATCATCGGTCAGGAGCTTCAGCAGTTTCTTGCTCAATCTCCCTGTATGCAAATCGCTTCTTGGGGAGATTTTTTTATGTTCCAGTGTTTTTTCAATCATTTGCTTTAATTTTTTTTGATAAGGAGCGATGATTTTCTTTTTCTCGCGGTAGGAGACCTGTTCATCAGCAGAAGGCAAGTCCGGGACTGTAAAAACAGGAAAGGCATATTTGTTTTCTTTGCCGAATGCTTCAATTCCGCCTTTTTCCTCTCTGTTTTCTGCATTCTCCAGGGCTTCGAGCTTGGAATAATCGTTTCGGGACGTCTTTTTGGATGACCCCTGGACCATTCCAAGTGCCTGATCTCCGTCATCCCCTTCCCTTACACCTTCGCCAAGCAGGTCTGTTTTCGTTCCCTGCTCAAGATCGAACTGCAGGAAACTTTTCGTTGCTTCGCTTGTTTCGCGGTGCCAGGTTGGAAGCTTGTCTTCATGGACATCTTCATCATCTTCTTCTTTTTCCTGCTTTAGGATATCATCGTTTTTGAGCTTGGATTTTCTCTTCATCTCATCAAATGTCAGCACGGCATCAGCTTCGGCATAATCAAGAACCGGCAGATGAAAGTACATATTAAGCATATCAGCCTCAAGAAGATCCTCGAGCACCTCTGTGACAGAGAGAACGATTTTGCTGATGTCTGCTGTTTCTTTTGCCTCGTAAAAAGAAAGGATCTCTCTTTCTAAAAAGGGAACGGCAAGGTCAATGGACTCGCTTAGAGACGGAAAAACCTCCAGCGGAGAACCTGACGTAGCCTTTAAATAAAATGCGCTGTAAAGAGCATCTGTTAAAATGGTCCGTTCCTGATTTATAATCAGCTGGCTTTTAAAAAACCGCCTGTACATTTCCCTTCTTGCCGCAAAGACACGCACAGTGCCGGGTCTTTCCTTTTTGCATGATTCCTCGAGTCGCAAATCCTCAAGCATGACGAAAAGCTGCTTGGCAAAGCTTGAAAGCGAAAGGTTCTGTGCAGCTTTTACAAAAGTATCTACTGCTTGATAATCCGTATGCCTGCTGCTGCCGATGCTCCGGAGAAATACATCGCTTTTCAGTCCGTTCACCATATCCTTGCGGGGACGGTTGTCCCAGAAATGGCTGATATGAACTTTTTTTGTAAAGGGATCAAAATAGGACTGCACAGCAAATTCAACTTCTGTCTCATCGCTGCGTGTCAGTGTTTTAGCAAGATCCGACAGCTCCATAAAAAGAAAGGAATCTACCCGTTTATCGTTGAATTTAATGTATTTCATGACAAATCCCCTTTATGCAAACAGCGTTTCTGCAATATTACGGATCGCTGCCTTTTCCCTGTCATCTTCAAGTTTTTCGGTAATTCCGCGTGAGATCGCACGCAAAGGCGGAAGATAGACGGCAAGGTCGCATGTATCAATCAAGGCCCGTACTGAAGCGGCTTCTTCTGAAATTTGGCCGTTTTGCACCTGGGACAGTAAATCAGCTGACAAAGTAACAAATTGGGACAGAAGCTTTTCATCAGTCAGCTTCGACTGTGTGCGAAGAACGGATTTCAGCTGTTCTCCCTGAATGTATGGAACTTCTATCACGACAAAACGGTTTTTCAGCGCTTCATTCAGAGGAACCGTGCCGACGTATCCTTCATTGATGGCAGCAACTGTTCCAAAGCCCCCTTCGGCCCGGATGACTTCCCCCGTAAACGGATTCGTGATCATTTTGCGGTAATCAAGCACCCCGTTTAAAATAGGAAGCGTTTCAGGCTTCGCCATATTGATTTCATCTATATAAAGAAGGTGGCCTTTTTTCATCGCATGAATGACTGGCCCCTCTATAAATTCAATCGATGTTTTCGCGCCCTCCTGCGAAATGGTTTTATAGCCAAGAAGTGCCTCGGCATCAAGGTCGACACTGCAGTTGATGCTGTGCATCGGCTGTCCGAACAAATTGGAGAGGGTTTCGGCAAGCTTGGTTTTTCCTGAGCCGGTAGGCCCTTTTAATAATACGTTTTTCCCAAGTGCCAGGGCAATCATCGCATCAAACAGGACCGCATCCTCTGAAGGCAAATAGCCTCCTGTTCCGATCAAGTATGAGTCTCCGCTGTTTTTATAGGATTCTGCTCGCTTCCTGATATCTTCCAAAAGCTGCGGCGGAAGGTTCATGGCTTCTAATTGTAAGGTCATTGTAGGTTGTTCCCTTCTCTCGTTCAAATTTCTCTGCCCCAGTATACTAGAAAAAAACGCATGACTCAAAGGGATTGCCTTTTGCAAGCGCGTTCAAAGAAAAAACAGATTATAACTGGTGGATTGATGATCGGAAGTGCTACATTAAACTGTAAAGAAGAGGTGAATCTATGTTTAGTTTGTGGGCAGCCCTTATTGCTTATGCTGTATTTTTTGCGCCGGGAAAGAGCGGCGTGGAAGATGACATCATGAGAAACCTTTTGTCTGGTTCTTTTGAACAGGCAGATCCGCTGGTGGTTACGGTGTTTTCATTTTTGGGGATTTTCCCAATGATCTTTGCTTTATTGCTCTTGCCGAATGATACGCGGAAGCTTCCTGCATGGCCGTTTGTTATCGGTTCATTTGCCCTTGGAGCTTTTTCGCTGCTCCCTTACTTCTTTTTGAGAAAAGAGCGTAAACATATGGAAAGGAAATTCTCAGAAAAAGCGAAAATGCTTCGTGATTCAAAATGGGTGATTTTGTTTCTTGCCGTGCTTACTGCCGGTCTATACCTTTTTGGCATCATTATGGGGTCAGTAGAGAGATATTCAGAGGCGTTTCAATCTTCGCAGCTTGTCAGTGTGATGACCGCTGACCTGTTTGTTTTAACATGGCTTTCGTGGTATGTGCTTAAGCATGAATACAAAATGGGCAGGAGATCCTTCTATTGTTTTATTCCCGTTCTGGGTCCGCTTTGTTTGCTGCTTGCAAAAGCAAAAAAACAAGAGTGAAGATATTCCTTCACCCTTGTTGTAATTACTGATTTAACGGAGCAGTCCTGATACGATCTCGAATGAACGAAGACGTTCATGATGGTCGTAAATAGAAGCATTGACCATAATTTCGTTTGCGCCGGTTTCTTCTATGAATTTTTCCAGTTTCTCTTTTACCGTTCTTTCATTGCCGACAATAGATGAACCAAGCTGCTGATGAATGGCAGCTTTTTCATATGGCGTCCACAGCTCTTCCATATTTTCAACCGGAGGCTGCATTTTTCCTGGACGATTGCGGACAAGATTCAAAAACTGCTGCTGCATGGAAGTCGCAAGAAAAGCTGCTCTCTCATCTGTATCAGCAGCGATAACGTTGGCGCCAACCATTGCGTAAGGTTCGTCAAGTACCTCTGACGGTCTGAAGCTGCTTCTGTACAAATTCATTGCGGGCACCGTATGCTCTGGGGAAAAATGACTGGCAAAAGCAAATGGCAGGCCAAGTCTTCCTGCGAGCTGCGCGCTGAAGCCGCTTGAACCCAAAAGCCAAATTGGCACATTCAGACCTTTTCCGGGCACAGCTTTGACATGTGCTGCCTCTGTCGGGTTAAAGTATTCTCTTAATTCATCAAGCTGTTCAGGGAAGTCTTCCCCATTGCTCATGTTTTCTCGCCGCAGTGCACGGGCAGTGAGCTGGTCTGTTCCTGGAGCCCGTCCAAGTCCAAGATCAATTCTTCCGGGGTAAAGCGATTCAAGTGTTCCAAATTGCTCTGCGATCACAAGCGGAGAATGATTTGGAAGCATAATCCCGCCTGAACCCACACGTATGGTCGAGGTTCCTCCGGCAACATGGCCGATCAGCACAGCAGTTGCAGAGCTCGCGATTCCTTCCATATTATGATGCTCTGCCAGCCAGAAACGGTTATATCCCCATTTTTCGGCATGCCGGGCAAGATCCAGTGTGTTCTTAAATGCATCTGATGGAGTGCTCCCTTCTACAACGGGAGCAAGATCCAGAATAGAAAGCTTTACATCTTTTTTTGCATTGGACATAAAAAGTCCTCCTCCTGAGTACATCTTAAAGACGAATTTATAGAAACTTACAAAAAGTAAGCTTGTGATTGGCTTTTATTTTAACAAGGAAGAAGGATAAAAGAAACTAATTCGACTCCATTCAGCTATCCCCAATTTGAAAAGCTTCTGCAAGTAGCCTGTACGACTCAAGTTTTTCTTTAATATCGTAAATGTTGGTCAGGATAAGGGCTTCATCTGTCTGATAATCATCCGCAATCCGAAGCAGGTCCTCCTTTATCCTTTCCGGAGTGCCGATCAGCATACGCTTGCGGTTCATTCGTATTTTGTTCTTTTGATCCTCATTGAACTTTATTTTTCCGGCTTGATCCGGAGAAATGATTCTTGTATCTCCCCCGCTTTCAACCTGAAGCAGCCAGGCATCCTGACTGCTTGCCAGATACTCTGCCTTCTCCTGAGATTCAGCACAGACTGCAAAAATGCAGAAATTTGTCTTCGGTTCTTTTAAGTGGCCGGCTGGCTTAAATTGCTCTCTGTAATCTTTCATAGCTTTTTTCCCGCTGACAGGGTTGATAAAGTGCCCGTATGTAAATGCCATCCCATGTTCAGCTGCCACTCTGGCTCCTCTGTGCGATATTCCGAGCAGCCACAAATCAGGTGAGGACGACAGTGGATCAGGCATCGCCTGTACCCCAGAAAAAGCATGCTCCGCAGGGAGGCCGCTGCTTAAGTACCCCTGTAAGTCCTTTAGCTGTCTTGGAAATTCGTTCATGCTCTTTCGCAGACCGTCTGTCAGTGCAAGACGTGTTTCTGCTGAACCTCCGGGAGAACGTCCAATGCCAAGGTCAATCCTGTTTGGAAAAAGCGTTTCAAGCGTACGAAACGTTTCAGCTACTTTCAGCGGACTGTACTGAGGAAGCAGCACACCGCCGGATCCGACTTTTATCCGTTCGGTATGAGAGGCGGCATGTGCCATCAAAATTTCCGGCGCTGTGCTTGCAAGACCGCTCGTGTTGTGATGTTCTGCAAACCAATACCGGCAATAGCCCAGCTTTTCAGCCTCTTTTACAAGGTGAAGAGATTGGGCAAGCGCATCTATGGCAGTAAACCCTTCTGAAATGGGTGACTGGTCTAATATACTAAGTTTCATTGCATCTGCTCCTCCCACAGGTGTCATTCCGCTTATGCCGAAGAAAAATGCTTCCTGCTTATTAGATTTATCGCAATGGCCTTTAAAAATCAAACAATTGAACTGCGTGAAAACAAAAACAGATCCCTCAGGACCTGTTATCTGCTATTCTTCCGGCTTCATGACAATTGACGTAACCAGCCCGATCACTGCGATGGTTATACAGGAAAAAACAAAACTCCTAAGTTCAAGTGTTTTATATCCCGCAAGAACGACAAGCCCGTCTACTAAAAGGATTGCGATGCCGATATTTAAGCTGGTATAGTCTGAAATCAGGCGTGCAAGCAGATCCGTTCCCCCGGTGCTTGTATCATTTCTGAGCATAATCCCGATTCCTATTCCTATAATGCATCCGCCTATTAATGAACTTAAAAAGATGGGCAGATCAAATGACGTCCTCAGAGGATCGAGCAGATCAATAAAGAACGCAGAAACGAGCAAACCATGAAAGCTGCTGTAAAAATACGCCGGCTTATAAAACCAGGCATACATGCATAGCGGAATACTGAACAATAAAATACATAATCCAGTCTTAAAATCAAAGTAATAATGCATAATAAGCGCCGCACCATCCACACCGCCGTCAATCAGATGGTGAGGGACAAGAAATCCGTTAATGCCTATGCCGATCAGCAAACTTCCTATTATAATGGCGGCTATCTTCTGTGTGATAAGCATCACCTTGCCTAAGAAAAGAGTCTTCTAACTATATGTCCAGGCATATTCTTTCAGAAGCATCTTTTTCAGACCGGCAAAATCAGCCGCCGCAAATCGTTACTTATTCCTTTCTGCACTCTTTTCGTACAACACTTCCTTTGTGGAATAAATAGTCACCGTCACACTTGAGCTGTAAACAGCAGCCATTATCAGAACAGGCTCACTGTACTTGTTTGTGAACTTGAAATCAGGACCATACCAGCTGACGGTGGCATCCCGTCCCTTTGGCACATAGGGAACATTCCTCGAATGAGAAAACCGTTCAACTGTTTTCAAACCAGCATTGTCTGTCGCGTTAAATAAAGTAGACGAGACTTGGCAGATTCCGCCGCCAATTCCTTCCGCAAGCTCCCCTTTGATGATAATCGGAGCTTTCATATACCCTTTTGCAGCCGTTCTGTTCCCTACAACACCATTAAACGAGAAGGTTTCTCCAGGAAAAACAACTGTATTATTAATGGCTTCTGCTGCAAGGATTATGTTTTTAGTTCTTTGTACATTCCGTTTGTTGAAAAAAGTAGCATAGCTGCCGATCCGTGCTGAACGGATGCTAATTAAGAGATCACTGTCCACCCTGGGGTATAGATCCATTTTCGGCGCCTGGACTGTCATAGGCCCTTTCCCGTAAAAATAGGAATATAAAAGTTCGCGGAATTTTTCTCTGTGCAGCCTGTAGCCTTTTTTCTCCTGTATGATTGCCCCTGATTTACTTACCCAGGCATTTACAGGAGGCTTATACATTACGTTGTCCATTCGCGTTGACAGCTGATTAATTTTTTCATCGTTCATTATGTACATTTCTTCAGTAAGCTGCGCGAGGTCTTCCTTTGAAATGGTTCCAATAATCTTCGTCTGGTCTTTAATCAGCAGACTGTCATTCCCTGGCTGCTGAGTCAGCGCAATCAGCAAAGCGAAAATAGCCATTTTCATACACCATCACTCCCCTGCTTACTATTGGCTGCAGAGCATGACTTTATGTATGATTTACAAACAATTTCGCAAGAATTCATGATAGATTGTCAGATTGATTGAATTATAAGAAAGTTGACTTTTATACAGGGTATGCGTTATGATTTTTCTTATCTTTTGCTGAACAACTTCAACTTTTTCAAACTGACTGCTAACGACTTTTAAAAATGATACTAATTGATTACTAGAGGTGAAAAAAATTGAACAAATTACTTGCTAAGGGTTTTTTAAATAAGCATCTTGGCTTTTTTATTTTCGCGGTAGTCTTGCTGTGGATTAAAACCTATGCTGCTTATCAAACTGAATTTACACTAGGCATTGATAATGCCATTCAGCAATTTCTGCTGTTTGTCAACCCGATCAGCTCTGCTGTTCTTTTTCTTGGATTAGCTCTTTTTGCAAAAGGAAAAAAGGCATTTATCTGGATGATCATTATTGATTTCCTTATGTCCTTCCTATTATATGCGAACCTTGTCTACTACCGTTTCTTTAATGACTTTATTACGGTTCCAACATTGACGCAGACGAAGAATGCAGGCGATCTAGGACAAAGTCTTGGAGCTCTTGTTAAGCCATATGATGTCCTGTACTTCCTGGATGTTATTATTTTGATGATTCTTGTATTCGGTAAATTCGTCAAACCTGAAAATGTTCGAATGAAAGGCAAAAGAGTAGCGACTGTAATCGTTTCAGCTTTTGTTTTGTTCGGGGCAAATCTTGCTCTTGCTGAAATGGACCGTCCGCAATTACTGACACGGACATTTGACCGAAACTACCTTGTGAAATACCTTGGAATGTACAACTACACGATCTATGATGCGATTCAAAGTTCCAAGTCTTCTGCTCAGCGCGCACTTGCTGACAGCAATGACGTCACTGAAGTACTCAACTACACAAAAGCGACACAGGCCAAGCCTAACCCTGAATACTTCGGCAAGGCTGAAGGCATGAACGTCATCTATATTTCACTTGAATCGCTGCAGACTTTTGCGATTGATTATAAAATAAACGGCGAAGAAGTAACGCCATTCTTGAACTCACTGACGAAAGATAAAAATACTCTTTACTTTGATAATTTCTTCCATCAAACAGGCCAGGGTAAAACGTCTGACGCCGAGTTTATGGTAGAAAACTCATTATACCCTCTTCCGCAGGGAGCTGTATTTACAACAAAAGCTGAAAACACGTATCAGGCAGCACCGGCAATCATGGATCAAAAGGGTTATTCGACCGGCGTATTCCACGGCAACTACAAGTCGTTCTGGAATCGCGATGTGATGTATAAATCACTTGGATATGAACAATTCTTCGACGCTGAGTATTACTCAATGAAAGAAGAAGATGTTGTAAACTACGGATTAAAAGATAAACCATTCTTTGAAGAGTCGATTCCGCTCCTAAAATCAATGGAGCAGCCGTTTTACACGAAGTTCATTTCATTAACAAACCATTTCCCTTATCCGATTGAAGAAGATGAGGCAACCATTGACCCTCATACAACCGGAGACGGATCTGTTGACCGCTACTTCCAGACGGCACGCTACATGGATGAATCTCTTAAGCAGTTCTTTGAAGACCTGAAGAAATCAGGCATGTATGACAATACAATGATCGTCATGTACGGTGACCATTACGGAATTTCAGAAAACCATAACAAAGCAATGTCTCAAGTAATGGGCAAAGAAATCAACGGCTTTGAGCACGCACAGCTGCAGAGAGTTCCGCTCTTCATTCATGCCCCTGGGTTAAAAGGCGGAGAGCAGCACCAATTCGGCGGCACAGTTGATATTCGCCCTACTGTTCTTAACTTGCTTGGCGTTGATACAAAAGACTATATCCAAATGGGTACAGACTTAATGTCAAAAGACCACCAGCAAGTTGTACCGTTCAGAAACGGAGACTTCGTTACTCCTGAATTCTCTTCTGTTGACGGCAAGTTTTACGATACAAAAACAGGAGAGCTTGTAAAAGAAAACAAAGAAATCAAACAAACGGAAGAAATGGTAGACAAAAAGCTGACAATCTCAGATAAAATCGTCTACGGTGACCTTCTCCGTTTCCACACTCCTGAAGGCTTTAAAAAAGTTGATCCTAATCAGTACCGCTACATGGGTCCTGATGAAAAAGAAGAGTAATCAAAAGCTGATGAGATCTCATTCTCATCAGCTTTTTTGTATTCAGTTCACGATAGCCCCGCAGGCAATCCGGTTTCCTGCATTTCCTGCCGGATCCGTCTGATAATCATCTTTCGACTCGTGGATAATCAGCGAGCTTCCATCCTCATCAAGCAGGGAATTCTTTTTCCCCTGCATCAAGGTAACATCCGCTGTCTGCAGTTCTACATCCACCTTCCCCTTCTCGTTAATTTCAATGTTAGGAAGATCTCCTGCATGATAGCCTTTTGGATTGTCGAATCCATGCTGTTTTTTCTTCGGATTAAAATGACCTCCCGCCGTTTTAAAATCTGGTTTATCGCACTTTCCCGTTTCATGGATGTGAATGGCTTTTATGCCTGGCGGCAGCCCTTCCGCCTTCAGCCTGATTGATACGCCTTTTCCCGTGTCAGTAAATACGGCCGTTCCAATTTTAATACCCTCGCTGTTTATCATCTCTGCTGTAACCGGAGCAGCAGTACGCCCGCTCACAGGTGCTGACTCCTCACTTGAAGCTGAGCAGCCGCTAAGCGCCGTGACAGCAGACAGTAACACCGCTGATACAATATGTTTTTTCATGATCCAGCCTCCATTTCAAAAAATTCTCTAGTAGGTTGTGCATAATGGTGGGATTTTAAAACGGAGTGAGTGATTATGTGAATCTTTCTTGAGTGTTTTCTTTCTCTGAATGGGGTTGTACCGGTTTATTGAGAGAACCATATGTAAGGCTTTTTTTATGCTGGGAGGTTATATCATGTGGGTTTATGACCCTTTAGATACTCTCCTTCATGCTGAAGGGTTATATCATGGCTGCTTATGACCTTTCACACATTCTCTTCCATGCTGAAGGGTCATATCACGCGGGCTTATGACCTTTCACACACTCTCCTTCATGCTGAAGGGTTATATCACGCCTGCTTATGACCTTTCACACACTCTCCCTCAATCTGAATGGTCATAACTTATTTCTGAAATGCAAAAATATAAGTCTTTTGCAAACAACGTCTTCATTATTAAAAACAAAAAAATCCGCTCCCTCTTTTAAAAGGAACGGATTTCATAAAGCACAGCAGCTTCTTATTTTAAATATCTTTTAGCTCCCAGGTATCTTGCTTTCCAGTAGGAGTTGTCAAGCTTCGAAACGGTAACACCTGATGAGCTTGCGTGAATAAATTCACCATTTCCTAGGTAGATCCCCATATGGGATGGACCTGCTTTATAAGTAGTGAAATAAACGAAGTCACCTTTTTGCGGCGAGCTGACAGACGTCATTATGTCCCAGTAGCCTGCAGTGCTCAGGCGGGATACGGACGTTACTTTGTTCAGTACATAGTACATATAGCCGCTGCAGTCAAAACCTGACGGTGTATTGCCGCCCCAGCGGTACGGAACACCGATGTGTTTTTTGGCTTCGGCAATCATTGTGTCTATTTTACTGCTTGCAGATGGCTTTGTTTCTTCCACTTCTTTAGGCGGCTGTGCGCCTGAACCTTTAACTTTGAGAACCTGTCCTGCATATATGGTATCAGATTTCAGATTATTCATCGCTTTCAGTTCAGCTACAGTCAGATCAAATGCATTCGCAATTTTACCGAGATAGTCGCCAAGCTGAACCTTATATGTAGAAGTTTGATTCACCGGTGCTGCCGGTTTTGGACTCTGCACAGGGGCTGAAGGTGCAGCTGAAGGGGCTGATTTGCTGACCTTTAAAACCTGACCAGGCCGGATCAAATCGGATTTAAGACCGTTCCAGCTTTTCAGCTCGTTTACAGATACCTTATGTTTTGCTGCAATGACCCATAGTGAATCACCTGATTTGACAGTGTATGCAGCCGTTTCCGCAGGCGTTTGCACCGGAGCAGGTTTTGCCGCTGAGGGCTTAGAATTTTGAACACCTGAAATTTGAAGGACTTGTCCAGGGTAAATCAGATCACTCGTCAATTTATTTGTCTGTTTAATCGTTTGGATAGTTGTTTTATAGTCACGTGACAATTTCCACAGCGAATCGCCTTTTTGTATGGTTACACTTGCTGCTGAAGCTGCAGAACCAATGAGGCCTGAGCCTATGACAGCTGAAGCAGTCAACCCGAGAATCTTCTTTTTCATCTTCTGCTATGTACCTCCTTTTTTCTTACTTCACTATTTTAATAGATTAGGGCATTAATTACTACAAATTTCTAAAAATAGTATGATTTTCTTACTTTTTACGACGGAAAATGTCAATTTTATCCCGAAAAATCCCCGTAAAATGACATACTGATGCTTTTTTCCCTGGAGCATCTTTTGTCTCAGGAACATATACTATTTAAAAGGAAACAGGGTGTTTGGGATGGCAAAAAGATCAAGAGGCAAGACTTTATGGAGAATGGCATCACGGGCCAGGGGAACGTGCCCAATATGCGGAACACAGCGTATTAAGCTCCTTTACCCGAGCCTTCAGGACGGACAGAAGCTGACAGTCTGCAAAAAGTGCAGAAATAAATAAAACGAAAAAAAGAGAGGTCTCACCTCTCTTTTTACTTGCTTTCACTTAAACCAGCAATCTCATTTCTCTGAAAATACTTCATACCGTATAAAATGACGAGCAGGAGCGAAAGCGTGCCGAATATAAGGACCATAAACTGCAGTCCAATCGTATCAAGAAACAGCCCTGTACCCAGCAATACGATCTGAAACATGACCCGGTCAAGCATATTCCTGAATGAAAAGAAGCGTCCGTGATACTCTTTTGGTATTTTTGTCTGAAAGATGGTTGAAACGATTGGGAAGAAGCATCCGACGCCAAGTCCAAATACCCCAAACGAAACAAGTGACATCCACATAATATCACTGAAGAATAAACTTAAATGAGCAATGGAAATAACGAGCGCAAAGACAAACAGCATGTGAACAGATGAAAAACGGTGCGTAATTTTCTTAACGAAAAAGGCGCCGATCATAAAAGCAATTCCCTCTACCGTATACAGCAGTCCTTTAATGGATGTGCTGTCCTGCAGTTCACTGATGTTGATGACCATGAGATTAAAACCGCCGATAAAAAGCACTGGTATAATTGTCAGGACAAGCGCTGTGATCGCGATAGGCGCAGCCTTCAGCACCGGAAGAACTTCTCTGAAGGAACCCGAACCTCCTGTACCGTTCTTTTCTTTTTTCTCTTCCTCAAAATCAAGCAGGAACGTTGCTCCGAACAGTATGGCATAGGCAGCCATAGAAAGAGCATAGATGGATGTTAAACTCATAAAGACAAGCAGTGCCCCTGCCAGTGCCGTCCCAATGACCCTTGCAATGGTCGCAACGTTCATATGGACCCCGTTCATCTGTATCAGATCCTGATCCTTGACGATAATCGGAATAACAGCCTGCAAAGCAGGAAAATAAAAAGCAGCCGACAGCTGAATGCTGATCATAAACAAAACCATAAATAAGAGTGAGTCAAGACCGATTGCAATAAACATAAACACGACACTCACCATCCGCCCGAGGCCGGAGTAGATCAGCACCGTTTTTTTCGAACAGCTGTCAATCAGTCTCCCCGCCAATGGACCGACAAGCACTCCGGCAAGCAGACCAGTAAACAGAATGAGCGATTTCATAAAGTCTGATGGTACATTTTTCTGCATGAACTCAAGGTTACCAATAATTCCAAACCACAGTCCCAGTCCGGCAATGAACTCTCCGCTAAGCACAATCCAGACATTTTTATTTTTCCACATCGTATTGTCCCCGTTTTCTTAGCTGATCCAGCTGAATATTTTCTATCTATACTATAGCACCGGCTGATTTATTTCGCCACACGAAAAAAGTTGCTTTTCATACGAAAAAAAGAGACCGTTTTTGGTCTCTATTAAATCATTGTATAAAAGTTGATTAAGAACGCAGCCGTAATGACATACATCATCCAGTGAAGCTCTCTCACTCTGCCTGTAAATACTTTTAGGAGTGTATAGGAAATAAATCCGAAAGCCACTCCTTCCGCGATGCTGAATGTAAGAGGCATCATAATAATCGTTAAAAAGGCAGGTATCAATTCTGTCAGATCATCAAAGTGTATTTCCTTCAGCTCTGTCAGCATGAAGGCGCCGATGATGACAAGGACAGGAGCGGTAGCTGCATTTGGAATGAACTGAATGAGCGGTGTGAACAGGAGTGTCAGCAAAAACAGCAGCGCGGCGAAGACTGCTTTCAGACCCGTTCTTCCGCCTTCTGCAATTCCGGTTGCATTTTCAATATATGTGTTCATGGCTGTGCTGCCGAAAACGGCGCTTATCATGGTGCCGAGTGCACCTGTTGTAAGTGCACGCTTCATATGAGGTGTTTCACCGTTTTCATCGGTCAGATTGGCTTTTTTCGTCAGCCCGATTAATGTAGCAAGCGTGTCAAAAAGTTCAACAATCGTGAATGAAAAAATGACTGAGAAAATCCCGTATCCGATGGCTGCCATAATATCCAGCTTCAAAAACGTCAGTTCAACAGAAGGCCAGTCCGTCGAAAAGATGTCGCCTGCTGATGCCGGAACAGGCGAATGGCCGGTTGCCATTGAAAGAATGGTAATAATAAAAATGCTCAAAATCAAGCCGCCTTTGATGTTTCTCGAAACGAGAGCGGCTGCCAGTATAAGTCCAAGAAGCGAAAGCCACGTACCTTTATCCGAGATGTTTCCCAGTGCAACATAAGTGGATTCATCAGGTACAATAATTCCTCCGTTTTTCAGGCCGATAAAGGCTACAAAAAGGCCGATTCCGGCTGTAATCGATGCTTTAAGCGTTTTTGGGATAGCCGAAACAACTTTAGAACTTACCCCGGTAACCGAAAGCAAAAAGAAAACGAGTCCCGAGATAAACACAGCGCCAAGTGCTGTTTCCCACGAAAGGCCCTGTCCAAGCACCACCGTGTATGTAAAAAAGGCGTTGAGCCCCATCCCCGGGCCGATGACGATCGGCAAATTAGCCCACAGACCCATGAGCATTGTTGTTAAGACGATAGCCAAAATGGTACCCGCAAGTGCTGCCTCTTTCGGCATCCCCGCTTCTGAAAGAATAATCGGGTTGACTAAAATGATGTAGCTGACAGTCATAAATGTTGTCAAAGCTGCCAGAAATTCCGTCTTAACGGATGTATTCCGTTCATCAAGCTTGAAATAATCATTCAGGAGTGAACGGGATTTGCTGCTGTCTTTCATGTCTATTCTCCTCCTCAAGTTATGAAGAGCGCTGTCTTACTATGATGAAAGTTCAATCAAAGAATAAAGGCAAAGCTCGTCAATTAAAAACTACATTATATGCTTTTTTTCAAAAAAAGAAAAGCCTTAATCCGAGCTGAACGGATACAGCCCCCCGTCAATCGCAAAGGACATTTTCCCCGTTTCTTCTGATACAACTAAAGCGATGGCGTCTGTTTTCTCTGTTATGCCGAGTGCGGCACGGTGCCTTGTCCCCATCTTTGTTCCAGAATTTTTAATGGAAAGCGGGAGCACGTTTGCTGCTGAAACGATTCTTGTGCCCGAAATAAGCACGGCCCCGTCATGAAGAGGATTTCCGGGATAAAAAATGCTCTCAAGCAGTGATTCTGTTAGCTCTGCATTTATCTGAACCCCGTTTTGAAGTAACCCCTTCAGCGGATCTTTCCGTTCAATCACGATTAATCCGCCATGCTTATGCTTTGCAAGCTCCTGAATGACTTTGGAAAGCACCTCATAGTGCGGTGTATATTCGGACAAATAGGCCTGAAGATAATAAGACGAAGCCTGTGCCTGCAGCTGCTGGAAAGTTTTATGCAGCTCATCGAGTTCGCACAGGAGGCAATAATTTTTCACATGCAGCGAGGACATAAGCTGCTCTGATTCTTTTATGATCACGCCAAGCTGATGATAAATATGTTTTTTAATCGGGTCCAGCGGTTCATGTTCCACTCCGCACTCTCCTCTCCGGAAAATCTTTTTTAGTGTTTGAAACGAAGAGTCATCTCATGCAAGAAATTCCCAAAAACGGTTAATACTAATAAAAATTTTCGGGGAGGGTTTACCGTGACTGTTATGAAAATTGTTCAATATTTGTTCTCTGGAATGGGTGTCGTCATCCTTGGTTTCTTCTATTATCAAATGTTTAAACCGCAAAAAAAAGAGATGGAACAGAAACCGAAATAATGACTGGCCATTCTCTTTTCGTGGTATAATTCTTTCGTTACTCTACAGAAACGGAGAAGGCAGCCATGAAACAAACATATACGTTATGGGATAAAAGCAAACAGTTCTTCCACATTCTGCTTCCAATCTTAATTACACAAGTAGCGCTTTATTCAATGAATTTTTTTGATACCACGATGTCCGGAAAGGTCAGCCCTGGAGATCTTGCAGGTGTTGCCATCGGTTCAAGCGTATGGGTTCCGGTTTATACAGGACTGAGCGGCATTTTGCTTGCTGTCACTCCAATTGTCTCTCAATACGCCGGCGCAAAGCAAAGAGACAAAATTCCGTTTACCGTCATTCAGGGACTATATTTGTCTGTTCTTCTTGCTTCAGCAGTTGCACTCGCCGGATTTTTTGTCTTGGATCCGATCCTGCATTCAATGAACCTGGAAGATCATGTACGGGAAACAGCAAAATATTATCTTGCGGCGCTCGCTTTAGGAATACTTCCGCTGTTTTCTTACAATGTTCTCCGGTGCTTTATAGATGCGCTGGGCTTTACACGGGTGTCAATGTTTATTACCCTGCTTTCCCTGCCGATCAATATCGTATTTAACTATCTGTTTATCTTCGGAAAGTTTGGCTTTCCGGCTCTTGGAGGCGTGGGAGCTGGTGTAGCTTCTGCGATTACCTATTGGTCGATTATGCTGATATCCGTTTATGTCGTTCATAAAAAAGTTCCCTTCTCAGATTACGGCATTTTCAGCAAATGGTATAAAGCTTCCGTCAAGGCATGGGTTGAGCTTTTGAAGATCGGCATTCCAATCGGCATTGCCATTTTCTTTGAAACAAGTATTTTCGCCGCTGTGACCCTGCTCATGAGCACTTACGATACCGTGACGATCGCTTCCCACCAAATTGCCCTTAATTTTGCTTCACTCCTGTACATGCTCCCGCTGAGCATATCTATGGCCCTCACCATTGTCATAGGGTTTGAAGTCGGAGCAAAACGCTACAAAGATGCAAAAGAATACAGTTATCTGGGAATTGTGCTTGCTGTTTTGCTCTCGTTGCTGACAGCTGCTGTCATTTACTTTTTCAGAAGCGAAATTGCAGGCATTTACACAAATGACCAGGTTGTTGTCGCCCTATCGGCACAGTTTTTGATTTACGCCATCTTCTTCCAGCTTTCCGATGCGATTGCTGCTCCTATTCAGGGAGCGCTCAGGGGATATAAAGATGTAAATGTTACGCTATTAATGGCCCTGGTCTCCTACTGGGTGATCGGACTGCCAACAGGATACTATCTTGCAGCAAACACAGATTTCATGGCCTTCGGCTACTGGATTGGCCTGATTGCAGGACTTGCAGCAGCGGCAGTAGCTCTTTCTGCAAGGCTCTGGTTCATACAAAACAGAGTATATGGTGAAAAACAGCGGGGCTGAGCGTTTTCTGCACTTATTCATATAAACAAAACCCCCGGATCTACCGGGGGTTTTGTTTATAATCAGAACATTTTTTATCAGCTGGATTTGATAACGATTGAAAGTTTGTAGTTCGCATACAAATTCAAGCCATTTAGGAATTCATCCAGGTCTTCATTTTTATGAAACTTACATTCAATTAAGTAACAGCCTTCCCCGCTTATTTTATAAAGACTGGAGACATCTTTTTTATCAATAAACTCAAGCAGGGGTTTATGATTTTGGTTTCTTGTATAAACATTGATAAATGCATGAATCAGTTTTCCTGTTTTCTGATCATTTACATGGATGGTATAACCTTCGATAATGCCCTCTTCCTCAAGTTTGAGTACTCTGGCTGATGCTGCCTGACCAGTCAAATGAACTTTTTTGCCCAGTTCTTTCATCGTTATTCTTCCGTTTTTTCTAAGCTCCCCAATGATTTTAAGGTCCGTAGCATCCGGCACGCGGCAAACACCCTTTCAATAATCAAGCCAAATCGCCTAAAGACTTGATTTTATCTATGTATTACCTTCTGTCTGTATTTTATACTAATACAGAAAAGTTGAGAAGGAGGAACACAATGTACATTCAACAAATACGAAACGCAACTTTAAAAGTGCAATATGCAGGTAAAACTTTTTTGATCGATCCATTTTTCGCAGAAAAACACTCGATGCCTCCGTTTCCAAACACACCAAATCAGAATAGGAGAAATCCGCTTTTGGATCTTCCTGTACCGGTTGAAGAACTCATACACGCTGATGCTGTAATTGTTACACATTTGCACCCTGATCATTTTGATCAAGCTGCCGTCGAAGCTTTGCCTAAAGACATAACCACACTTGCGCAGAGTACAGAAGATGCAGAAGAAATCCGTAAATATGGTTTTACTGGGGTTTCAGCCATTGATGATGTTCAGTTTTTTGAAGGAATTAGGCTGATGCGTACATCAGGACAGCACGGAAGAGGAGACATCACTAAAATGACAGGGCCCGTTTCAGGGATTGTCTTTAAACATGATAATGAGCAGACGTTATATGTTGCCGGAGATACGGTCTGGTGCAGCGAGGTCGAATCAGCACTCAATTTTCATCAGCCGGATGTTGTGGTTGTAAACGGAGGTTCAGCTCAGTTTCTTGAAGGCGGCCCTATCACAATGACAGCTGAGGACATTATTGCTGTTAAGGAAGCTTCTCCTCAGGCCGAGGTCGTCGTTTCACACATGGAGGCTTTAAATCACTGCCTTTTAACCCGCAGTGAGCTTCACCTTATAATTAAAGAGAAAAATCTCGGCAACACTGTTTTTGTGCCTGCGGACGGGGAAACTCTGAAATTTTAGAAACAAATAAAAAACGAGGGCGGAATGAAATCCGCCCTCGTTTTTTTAGTCGTTCCATTTATATGTCCAGAAGATTTCCTTCTCAATCCATTGTGAGACTTCAGGATCTTTGTTCTTGAATTTCTCTTCCATTTGCTTCAGCATGCCTTCTGTCTGGCTGCGGTGAGCACGCAGCGCGTTGAGCTTCATATCAGCAACACCTGTAATATCAATTGTCACATCATGCTCGCCAAGAACCTCCGTACGGTTGCGGGTTATGGCGATGCAGTACGTTTCAGGTCTTTCTTCAATCGGCTTTCTCTTCAGGGCATGAATGACTGCTTCCCCAGTTGCATCATGATCCGGATGGACCCCGTGACCCGGATAAAATGTCACGACAAGCGTCGGTTTGATTTCATCAATGATTTCTTCAATGATATCTGCAAATGTGTCAATGTCTTCAAATTCAAGCGTCTTATCGCGAAGACCGAGCATTCTCAAATCCTGCACATTAAGCGCATCACATGCATCCTTCAATTCTTTTTTGCGGATTTCAGGCAGCACTTCTCTATTGGCAAACAGAGGGCTTCCCATGTTGCGGCCCATTTGTCCAAGGGTTGCACAAGCATAGGTAACCGGAATTCCTTCTTTTCGTTTTAAAGACATTAATCCCCCCACGCCGAATGATTCATCATCCGGATGAGGCAGGACAACTAATACATGTTCTCTCATCTTTTCTTCTCTCCTTCTACTCAGCAAACGGTGTTTCGCTGATCTGAAGCGCGATGGCAAGCTTTCCGTCGCGGTCATGCCCAGCCATCAGCAGCTGATTGTTTTCATTGTAAACCCAGTCAGTCAGACCTTCTGCGTAAATCCAGCCATGATCCATTTTAAGTCCGACCCGGTATGGGCCCTGTCCTGTAATTTTTGCCTGGTTAAACGATACTTTTGCATTTCGGATAAAAGCAACGACCGTCATGTTATTTTCATTCATATGGGCAGAATAGGCGCCAGTTGTTGTTTCAAGATGCACATATACTTCTTTGTTTACTAAAACATCCAGGTATTTCTGAATATCTTCTTTGGAAATTGGGACCATGTGATTGCTCCTTTATGTAAGTACTATCCGTTCTTCTGCTACTTTTATATGCAGGTCCATCAGTGCGGCTTTCTCCTGATCACTGAGTCCGGATGCTGAAATGCGCTTCATAGCGGAAAAGAATTTCTGCTCCGGCTTTTTGCGGAGCCTTGGATGGGTGTGTTCATCCCTGAGGTCTCTTTCAATGGCGTCACAAAGAGTCTTCATTTCGTCGGATGAAGCCTCCAGACTGCGGTTTGACCAAAGGTTTCTGTATGCATCAAGCAAGCTTCTATCAAAACTCATCTTCCTCAACCCTTCCTGCAAGTCTTATTGTATACCTAAAATTCATTTCAATGAAAGAAAAAAGCCTCGCACAGGGGCAGGCTTTCCTACAATTCCATTGTTTTCTTTTTTTTCCATTTCCATGCGCTTCCCTTCACGTGTGAGAAAGAGAATAGAACAAGCGCAGACCAAATTAGTGAGAATGTAATGATTTCCGTTCCTGAGAACGATTCATTGTAAACAATAACCCCGAGAAGCAGTGTAATTGTCGGGGCGATATACTGCAGAATACCGACCATAAATAAAGGAATGTGCTGTGCTCCTTTTGCAAACAGCAAAAGCGGAACAGCCGTGACGATGCCCGCTCCGATTAAAAAGGCATTTGTTGCAGGGGACCAGTCAAAAAAGGCTGACTGGCCTTTTGCCGCAATCGAGAAAATATAGATCAGAGCTGCCGGCATAACCATCAATGTTTCAAGTGTAAGCCCTATTGACGCGTCAAGCTTGGTTACTTTTTTCGTGAGGCCGTAAAAACCAAAACTTAAAGCAAGCACGATAGCAACAAATGGAAACTTCCCGTACTGAATTGTCATAAACAGCACTCCTGCGGCTGCAAGGCCAAATGAAGCATATTGCCACTTATTAAGGCGCTCTTTCAGGAAAATCATTCCGAGCAGAACACTGATTAAGGGATTAATATAATAACCGAGACTTGTTTCAAGAATATGGTTGTGGTTCACAGCCCAAATGTAGAGATACCAGTTTATGCTGATCAGCACAGATGAAAGAACAAGAGATAAAAGCAGCAGCGGTTTTTTCAGCATGCGTTTGATCACTTCCGCGAGCTGTCCCCACTGTTTTTTCATCTGGATCAGGAACATCATGAACAAGAATGACCAGAAAACACGGTGTGCCAGAATTTCCTCAGATCCAACATGCTCAATCAGCTTCCAGTAAATAGGGAGAATCCCCCATAAAAAATAGGCGAGTGCCGTATGCATCAAGCCTGTCTGATAGGTATCATATTGTTTTTGTTTCATTTTTACAGCACCTTCCTTTACAAGCAACATGCCCATTATAATCCTGAAACAAGGATTGCGACAAGAAAAAAATCTTAACCGTTGCCCTGAATCATTCATATAGTGAACTATACCTGCAAAAAAGGGCGTGACATGCATGTTTCCCTGGAATAAAAAATTCCCTTTCAATCAGACAGACGCACAGATGCCGGATGCCTTTAAAAACATGAACCCTAAAAATGTGGAGGATTATATACAAAACATTATGGGCAACGTTTTTGGCGAAGGATTCCAGACTCAATTTCCCTATCAGGGAAATGTAGCTCCGTCAAAAACACAGCAGACTGTCTCCCGGAAGCCTGAACTTTTTGAAACGAACGATCACATTTTTGTGAAAATCAGTGCAACGGAAGAACAGGCTTCAAACCTCAGAATACAGCACAACAGCAATCAGCTCTTCATTATGAACTACCCGGAGAACGGCGGGCAGGAAAAAATCATCCTGCCGTCACTTGTCAGGAGAAAAGGCACAAGGGCTTCTTACAAAAATGGTGTTCTGGAGATCCGAATGCAGAAAAATGAAGATCTTCAAATGTCAGAAATTGATGTTGTGTCAGAAAACTAAAACCCCGGCAATAATAATGGACCAGAGAATATACGCTCTCTGGTCCATTATTTATCAGCAGAATCGATTTCGTCAGTATGGTCCTCCCGGGTATGGTCCTCCCGGATAGCCCGGATAGCCGCCCGGTCCTGGGTATCCTCCATAAAATGGAGGCGGTGGCGGCGGATAATAATAAGGTCTTGGATAGTTAAACAAGGCACTGCCAAGAAATCCTCCAAGCAACCCTCCTACAAGCGGCGCTCCAAATCCAAAAAAGAATGGTCCTCTGTTGCCTCCGCCTCGGTAGCCTCTGGCTGGATAGTACGGGTACATGCATTCCCCTCCTCTTTATTGCTTACCTTATAAGGGTATTCACCTAAAAGGTTTTGGAGTGGGCACATGTCTTAAAAATCCGAAAATAATCACTTGCTGTTTACGGTGTTTTCAACAGAGCCGTCCTTCAGATGCACAACTAATGAACAGTCGTTGTTTCTTACAAGCTCCCTTCCTTTTTCAACAGCTTCCTGTTTGGTATCAAATCTGTAGCTCGCCCTCTTGCTTCCCTCTTTTTTAACCATCCATCCTTGTTCGTCAGAAACAACATGATATTCTTCTTTTGAATGGCTGTCATCCGGACTGCTGCCGTCTGCCCATTTTTCAGCCTGAGACAAGGCAATCGGTATGGCACGGCCTTCATCATATCCGTCATCTACAAGTGCATTTCCAATTTCAATTGCTTTGTCTCGCGTTTTTGCGGGCAGGTTTTTCATTGATTGGGGATAATCCTCTTTAGTCCATGGCATTTTCTTCATTCCTTTCCGATTTTTTCTTATCTATTACCCGCCCTGCACGAATGCAAACAGAGTTGTCCAGTTTCACTCTTCATAAAAGAACATAAAAAAAAGACTGTTTAACACAGTCCCTTAATGCTCATAGATCATTTTTCTGGTCATGCCCCCGTCTACCACCAGGTTTGTTCCTGTGACGAAGTCATTTTCGGGGTCTGTCAGATAAAAGCAGGCTTTCGCAATATCCGCAGGCTTTCCTACCCTCTTAGACAGGTGCTGCTCGTGGTCGACAGATCTCAGCTGATCGTATTCCTTTGTCTCAATCCATCCGGGCGAGATGCAGTTTACTTTGATCCGGTCATCGCCAAGCGAGGCTGCCAGCGCATGAGTAATGGCCACGATCCCGCCTTTTGTCGCTGCATATGCCTCGGAATTAGGCTCAGACATTTGCGCCCTTGTCGACGCTATGTTCACAATAAAACCTCCAGCTTTATTTTTCTTCATCACTCTGGCAGCTTCCTGAGAAGCAAGAAAAATGCTTCTTAGGTTTGTATTCAGCACATCATCCCAGTCTTCAATGGTTAATTCGTAGAAAGGCTTAAAACGGGACACACCTGCATTGTTGATAAGGATATCGATTTTGCCGGTTTTACTGGCAGCCGACTGGATCAGCTTCTGAATATCTTCCATTCTTCTGACATCTGTCTGAACGAAGTGAATGTTTTCAGAGCGGCCAGCAATGGTATTGCCTTTTTCCGCATCGACATCAGCAAGGAAAACGGCATCTCCTTTTTCTGCATATTGTCTGACGAGCTCTTCGCCAATTCCATTAGCTCCGCCGGTAATGATAACAGTGCGGCTCATTTCATTTCCTCCCCAAGACAAAATTTATCCGCCCATTCTTTTACCTCATTCATAACCTTTTCGAGAGAATAGCCCATTTCTGTGAGCTGATACGTCACTTTTACAGGAGTATCAGGGATGACAACCCTCTCGACAATGCCAGCGGATTCCAGTTCTTTCAGCCGTTCAACAAGCATCTTTTGACTAATACTAGGAATGGTATCTGTCAGATCTTTAAAACGTTTAGGTCCGTCAAGAAGCACGTGCACGATTAAGCCTGTCCACCGCTTGCCTAAAAACCCGAAAGCCTTTTCCATTTTAGGGCACAAGTTAGATTCCATCGCGAATCTCCTTTACAGCTTATTTCTTGACATCTATTCATCATCATATTATGATTTTTAACATCAACACTTACTAAAAGTTAGTTTGTAACTTTTTGTATATTATACCTTATTTAAAATACTTATTCAACTTTGGAGGTTTTTCACATGACAGCAGCAACAACTGAAAGCATCTTATCTATTATGTCTGAACGCAGTTCCGTGCGCAAATATGATCCGTCCGTCAAAATCAGCAAGGAAGAATTAAAAGAAATTCTGGAACTGACGGGAAAAGCTCCATCTGCATGGAATCTGCAGCACTGGAAGTTCATGGTTTTTCACAGCGATGAATCGAAAGAAAGACTTCTCCCTATTGCATACAATCAAAGCCAGATTACCGAATCGTCTGCTGTAGTTGCCATTCTCGGCGATCTTGAAGCAAATAAAAACACAGATAAAGTATATAATCCTCTTGTATCAGCAGGGTTCATGAAAGAAGAGATCAAAGATACACTGGCAGGCCAGATTCACGGAGCTTATCAAAATCCTGTTTTCGCACGTGATGCCGCATTCAGCAACGCGTCTCTTGCAGCCATGCAGCTCATGCTTACAGCTAAAGCAAAAGGATATGACACTTGTGCTATCGGAGGGTTTAATGCATCTCAGCTTTCAGAAACATTCAAAATTGAGAATCGTTACATCCCTGTTATGCTGATTACTATCGGTAAAGCAGCAAAGCCAGCTCACCAAAGCTCGCGCATCAGCATTGATGAACTAAGCACATTTTTATAAGAAAAAAACCGGCGGTTATAAAAACTTGCCGGTTTTTCGTTTTTTTCAGCTTCTTTTGGGGAAAGTAAGGTCAGATAAATCTACTTAAGGAGCTAATGCACCATGATAAACATCATCATCGGCTTAGTTTTGCTGATGGCACTTGCCTATCTTGGCTGGTCCATCATCTGGATTGCGCCGCTAATTGCCTTAATCGTAGCCGGCCTTGAAGGAGTTGACCTGCTTCCCGCCTATACAGAGACATATATGAAGGGGTTTGTCGATTTCACCTTCAAATGGTTTCCGATTTTTCTGCTTGGTGCTATATTTGGAAAACTGATGGAAGAAACCGGCATGGCGCAGTCTGTCGCCTTTAAAATTACACAGTTCATCGGAAAGAAACGAGCTGTTTTAGGCGTTCTTGTCGGGGCAGCTGTTCTGACGTACGGCGGTGTCAGTCTGTTTGTCGTCGTTTTTGCCATCTACCCACTTGCCATCGCTCTGTTCCGGTCTGCAGATGTGTCAAGAAACCTGATTCCCGCAACAATTGTGTTAGGTGCGTTTACCTTTACGATGACCGCGCTTCCTGGAACACCCCAAATTCAGAATATCATTCCAACCGATTACTTTGGCACAACTCCGACAGCAGGCCCGATTATGGGGATTGTTTCCGGTCTCATCATGGCTGCAGGGGGCTATTTCTATTTAGCCTGGCGAGGCAAAAAGCTTCAAAACAAAGGGGAGAAATTTACAGAGCCCAAGGGCGGTGATGAAGTAAAGGACATTGATCCGTCCCAGCTTCCAAACGCCTATCTTTCCATTATCCCCCTTATAGTCGTTGTAGTGGTTCTGAATGTTTTCAAATTGGACATTCTGCTTGCACTTGTTATTGGGATCTTATCCATCATGCTTCTTTCCATTACTAAATTTAAAATGTTTATCAAATCAATTAACGGCGGAGCGGCAGGTTCTGTCATGGCCATCGTCAACACAAGCGCCGCAGTTGGTTTCGGAGCGGTAGTGACAGCTGTACCGAGCTTTGAACAGCTTACTGATCTGATTCTTGGTGTTAAAGGGAACCCGCTCATTTCAGAGGCGATTGCCGTTCAGCTTTTGGCCAGCATAACCGGTTCAGCCTCCGGAGGAATGGGAATTGCCCTTGAAGCACTTGGAAGTCAGTATATGGAGCTTGCCAAAAGCACAGGAATTTCGCCTGAAGCTTTTCACAGGGTTGCAGCAGTTGCCTCCGGCGCCTCAATCCTTCCGCATAATGGAGCCCTGCTTACGCTCCTTGCGGTTACAGGACTTAAGCACAAACAAACCTACCTGGATGTTGCCGTAGTAGGACTGATCATTCCGATCATCGCTGTCATTGCAGCGATTGCACTTGCATCCATGGGATTATATTAAAGAATAAAGGAGCGGTTGAATATGTTAAAAGATAAAGTTGTATTTATAACAGGAGCGGCACAGGGAATCGGCTACGAGGTTGGCGAGCGGTTTGCTGAAAACGGAGCAAAAGTTGTTTTGACAGATGTAAATGAAGAAGGTGTAAAAAAAGCCGCTGAACAGCTCGCTCAAAAAGGTTATGAAACACTTGGCCTGAAATGTGATGTCACTAGCGAAGAGGAAATCAAAAAGGCCATCGATGACACTGTTGCCCATTTTGGCGCCTTTCACATTCTCATCAACAATGCAGGACTTCAATATGTATCGCCAATTGAAGAATTTCCTACAGAAAAATTCGAGCTTTTAATCAAGATCATGCTGACGGCGCCGTTTCTTGCGACCAAGCATGTTTTTCCGCATATGAAAAAACAAAAATACGGACGCATCATCAACATGGCATCCATTAACGGAGTTATCGGATTTGCCGGAAAAGCTGCCTACAACTCAGCCAAACACGGAGTTATCGGGCTGACAAAGGTTTCAGCCCTGGAAGGAGCTGCTGAGGGCATAACAGTGAATGCTCTTTGCCCGGGCTATGTAGATACTCCGCTCGTTCGCAACCAGCTTCAGGATCTTGCAAAAACGCGAAATGTGGAACTTGAAAAGGTGCTCGAAGAAGTCATCTACCCTCTCGTTCCTCAAAAACGTCTGCTTTCAGTTGACGAAATCGCTGATTATGCCGTCTTCCTGGCAAGCGAAAAAGCGAAAGGCGTGACCGGACAGGCCGTGCTTCTTGATGGCGGATACACGGCTCAATAATAAAGAAATTGCCTGGATTCGAAATGAATCCAGGCATTTTTTAGTTCAAGTTTTCTCTGTACCATGCAGCCGCTGCTTCCACCTCAGAAGATGTCAGCTGATGGCCGTGGTTTTCCCAGTGCACCAATACATTTCCCCCTGCACCCTTCAGCAAATCAGAGAGCTCCTCTGTTTCTTCCGGACGGCAGATCGGATCGTTCATGCCTGCACCTATGAAAATCGGCAAGTCATTCAGCTCTGGTACTGTTACACCTCTCCTTGGCACCATCGGATGATGAAGGATCGCTGCTTTTAATGGCCGTTCAAAGTGAAATAACAGGCTCCCTGCAATATTTGCCCCATTTGAATAGCCAATTGCCGTTACCTCTGAACGGTCAAATGAATATGTTTCTGCTGCTTCAGATAAAAAGGCATTCAGTTCATTCGTTCTGAAAATCAAATCTTCTTCATCAAAAACGCCTTCAGCGAGTCGTTTAAAGAACCTCGGCATCCCGTTTTCAAGGACATTTCCCCTTACACTGAGAATATTTGCTTCAGGATCAATATGTTTGGCAAGCGGTATAAGATCATTTTCATCTCCGCCAGTGCCGTGAAGCAGCAGCAGAGTTTTATTACGGTTCTTTCCTTTTTCAAAAAGATGTTTCATGATGTGTCCCCTTCCATGATGACAGGGTCTGGCTGCACGCAAAACCCCTTATTTTTGAAATTTATTGCATTCCTTTTTTAATAGAATCAGCTACCATCACTGTCCGTTTAGCCTGATACTTAACGGCTGGTTCAACATTCTCTTTTAAATTTCCGTCCTGATCTGCTGTAACGGAAGTGCCGTACGGATTTCCGCCAGCCTCAAACAGCACCTGGTCTGTGTATCCCGGAGCAGCAACAATTGCACCCCAGTGGTACATCGTTGTATAAAGGCTTAAAATGGTTGCTTCCTGTCCGCCATGAGGATTACTGGCCGATGCCATCGCACTTACTACCTTATTAGCAAGCTTACCCTGGAACCATAGACCTCCCGTTGTATCAAGAAACTGCTTCATTTGAGCAGGTACATTTCCAAACCGGGTCGGAACGCTGAAGATGATGGCATCTGCCCATTCAAGATCGTCAAGCGTAACTTCAGGTACATGCTGTGTGGCTTCGAGATGCGCTTTCCATGCTTCATTCGATTCAATCGCAGATTGCGGAGCAAGTTCAGGAACTTTTAACACTTTTACTTCTGCTCCCGCTTCCTTTGCTCCCTCTTCAGCCCATGAAGCAAGCTTGTAATTTGTACCTGTTGAACTGTAGTAGATGACGGCTAATTTAACATTTGACATTCCGGTCTCTCCTCATTTCGGTTCATTTTTTATCTTTAAGTAATATATCTCGAAGTCGAATTAATTATATGATGACCCTATAGAAAAGTCAACAATTAACAGTTTCTATAGGTAATATACCCATGAAAGCAGGGAGAAAACATGTTTTATTACAGTTTGTCAGGGTTAAGTTGGCCCGCTATGGTTTAGAGCACTTTCTGTGGTTGGATTCTTTACTGTTGTTGACTCCGGTTTAGAACACTTGCTGCGGTCGGGATGCCGAACTTAGTGTTGCTTACTCCGTTTTAGAACACTTTCTGCGGTCGAGATTCCCTACTTAATGCTGTTTACTCCGGCTTAGAACATTTTCTGCGGTCGGGTATCCCGACTTAATGCTGCTTACTCCGGTTTAAAACACTTTCTGCTGTCAGAATCCCCTACTTAGTGTTGCTTACCCCGGTTTAGAACACTTTCCGCGGTCGGGATGCTCGATTTAATGTAGCTAATTCCGGTTTAGAACACTTTCTTCATGCCAAATACCTGACAAAGTGCTGCTAACTCTCCATAGAACACTTCCCCCTGTTTCATCAAGAACCCCGGCTTAATCAGCAAAATCCATTACATAAAAAAAACCGAACTAATAAATAGTCCGGTTCGTTTTTTTACTTCATTTGCTCATTCAGTACTTCAAGCGCTTTAGACATCTGAGTGTCATTTTCTTTTAGTTTTGCTTGCAGGAGTTCCAGCATTTTAATGGTGGTTTCTCCTTTGATTGTTCCTGTTTGGCTGAGATTGTTTTCAGACTGGAACCTGGTAACGGCTTTTTTGGTCGTTTCTTCAAAAAACCCTTCTGTTTTAATGTCCTCATAGCCCAGTGCCTGCAGCATCTGCTGTGCTGCTTTTACTTCTGCTGATGAGTCTCCCTGTTTCAGTTCTTTTTCAGGGTTTAGGTACGGGAGATTGGCATACGCAGGAAGGGAAGCTTTATGCTGGGGCTCAATTCCCTTTTTATGAATCCATGATCCATCAGGCGTCAGCCATTTTGCAATCGTATATTTAATGGAAGATCCGTCTTCAAAGCTTTTGGCTGTCTGAATCGTTCCTTTACCGAATGTTTTTTCACCGACGATCGGGATGCCTGCAGACTGATGAAGGGCTCCGGCCATAATTTCAGCTGCACTTGCGGTTCCGTTGTCGACGACAACGACAACAGGTACGTTCACTGCTGAATCGTTTTGTGATTTTTGAACTTCTTTTGTTCCGTTCTTATTTTCAATCTGCATAATCGTTTTGCCTTTTGGAACGAAAATATCGCTCATGGCAATGGCCTGATCAAGCAGGCCGCCCGGATTCTGGCGCAGATCGAGAACGAGGCCCTTGACGTTCTGATCATTTAATTCGTTTAATGCATCTGCGAGCTCTTTGCCGGTAGTTTCAGAAAACTTGGTAATTTGAATTTTTCCGATTCCATTTTCTGTTTCGGTGTAAACCGTTTCAAGCGGAATGGTATCTCTGGTCAAATTAAAATCAAGCTGTCCGACTCCATCGCGTTCAATGACAAGCTGAACCTTTGAGCCTTTTTCGCCGCGGATCAGCATGACAGCTTCATTGACTGTCATTCCTTCCACACTTTTGTCATCCACTTTAAGAATTTTATCTTTTGGCTTAAGTCCCGCTTTTTCAGCAGGCGAACCTTTGATTGGCGAAACAATCATGATTTTGCCGTCAGATTCCTGAACTTCTGCCCCGATTCCTTCAAAAGAGGATGAAATGTTTTCATTGAAGCCTTTTGCTTCTTCCTGATCCATATAAGCTGAGTATGGATCGCCAAGTGACTGAAGCATTCCTTTAATGGCTCCGTCTACAAGCTTTTCTTCATTGGTATTCTGGTAAAATTCGCCCTGAAGCGTGTCGTATGTAGAATAGAGCTTTTCAAACGGATCATCGCCGGTTCTTTCAGCACCGCTCACTCCTGTGCCTTTTTGAACTACGGCAAACGTAATTCCTGCACTGATGACAGCTGTCAGCACAATGGCAAACAAAAATTTCAATTTGTTGTTGGACAAAGTAACACCACCCTCGTTATGTAATCATTATGAGTAACGGAGAGAAAAACGTCAACTAAAATCACCGTCAAACAGATTCCTTAAAACAGTATGTGCTATATATGAAAATCCATTCTTTCAGCCTGCTTCCTCACACCAAAAGCAGAGCCTTCATACCTTAATCAGAAAGGAGTGGTTCATGATGCCGACTTATTTGGATCTGCTGGCACAGCTCGGCGTTGGCGGCGCCCATCCAGGGGGCTTTATGCTGACAAAAGAAATCATTGAAGCAGAAAAAATCCCAGAAACGGCAGCTGTTCTTGATGCAGGATGCGGCACCGGGCAGACCATGCAGTTTTTAAAGTCCATGATTACGGACGTGAAAGGAATTGACCCTGATCCTGTCATGCTTCAAAAAGCAGCGAAAAGGTTAAAAGATTCTTCCTGTCTCATCAAAGGATCGCTTGAGAAGCTGCCTTTTGAGAGCCGCGCATTTGATTACGTTTTTTGTGAGTCGGTTTTAAGCTTTACTGATGCAGAAACTTCCATAGAAGAAGCATACAGAGTTTTAAAAGACGAAGGCATTCTCCTTGCAATAGAAATTGTAAAATCGGAAAATGCTGAGAAATTGATGGCAGAGGAAATTGAAACGTTTTATGGGTTTAAGTCCATGCTGAATGAAGTTCAATGGATGAATCATTTTAAAAGCGCAGGATTTACTGATATCACTGTTCATTCTCAACAGGACTTTCTAATAGAAGAAGATGAACCAACGACAGAATTTGATATGTCTGAGGATATTCCCTCCCTCTATTTTGACATGCTTGCAAAACATGAAAGTCTCAGGGAAATCTTTCACCGCGCCGTCCAATTTCGCATTTTCAGGTGCGTAAAATAAGGGCACCGGGGTATTCGTACAAACCCTTTATGCTGTTTTTTCATAGTTTATGGTGAAGCAGGTGAAGGGAGGAAAAAAAATGTCGCAAAATTATTATAATCTATGCTGCCAATACAACGGGCAGGTAGTGCGCATCAGCGACCGTTTCGGCAGACAGCACGTTGGAAGAATAACAAATGTCACTAGACAGCGTGTATTTATCCAGCCGCTTGGCGGAGGCGGACGAGGACGCGGAGGCTTCGGCATGGGCTATTATGGCGGATACGGACCAGGATACGGGTACCCATACGGCATCGGCCTGGCATTTGTAACAGGTGTTGTCCTTGGCGGATTGCTGTTCTGGTAATCAAATAGGGAATTAAAAAAGCAGTCCATCACCTTTCAGAGATGGACTGCTTTTTCTTCATAATCAATGGGATTTCTTTGTATATATCAACAATTTCGCTGATTTTCATCCTGACAAGTCCGCTGGAAGAAGGAGCCGCAAATTCAAGAACACCACCGGCAACCGAATCGGGCTGGAGTCCCCATGCGGCTTTTTTCTTGCCGCTGTATGCGAGGTAAACTCCCTTTCCAACAAAACAGGCAAGCTTGGGCTGATAGGTTTGAAGTTTATTGAGCAGCTGCACTCTGCCAGCTTTGTATTCGCCTGGAGTAATTTCAGCAGCCGTTTTAGTCGGCCTGTCAACAATGTTTGTGAAACCGATTCCCTGCTAAAGAAGATCCCTGTCTTCAAAAGGGGAAAACTGTCTTTCTGTAATACCAGCCTCATAAAGAATCCGGTAGAAACGGTTGTTTTTGCCCGCATAGTGATGCATGACCTGTGCGGAATACAGGCTGGGATTGTAGCCAATGAACAATAAATCCAGTCCGTGTCTGATTCGGTCGAGCTCGGGCCTGCTCATCAGATTTTCTTCACTTTTTTAAAATATTCTTCAAGAGTCAGCTGATTTTCATATATTTCTGTCGCTTCTTTTACTCCTACATAACGCAGGTGCCAAGGTTCATAAGAGAACTTTGTAATCTCTTCTTTGCCTTTTTGATACCGGATGATAAATCCGAATTTATGCGCGTTCGCCTGTACCCATTTTCCTTCGGGAGTATCTCCGAATTTTTCCGTAATATCCATATCAGCGCTTTTGCTCGTAACATCCATCGCAAGTCCTGTTTGATGTTCGCTTTGCCCCGGAAGCGCAACCGTCTCAAGTGCTGTTGTGTCTCCTTTTCGTTCCTTTTCTACATTTAGAATGCCGGTCTGGCGCTCATAAGACCTGTAACCGGAGACTGCAAATAATTCTATCCCCTCTGCAGCAGCCTGTGCGAACAATCGTTCAAGGGCTGCTGCTGCTTCTTTTCGAATATAGCGCTGAGGCACCTCTGCATCTCCAAAAGAAAATGGAACATTCGGGGAGACCAGATCAGCAGGCTCGTAGTCAGCCGGCAAGGAGAACTCTTTATTCACGAGTACCATGCGATTCTCGGGATTGGCGATCGTTTGCTTTCCATTTACCTCTTTAATCTGATTAAAAAACGGCTCTTCAAGTGTCAGAATTTCTTCTTTACCTTCTTTTTCGGGATCTATTTTCTCTTGATGCTCCTGTGTCTTTGCCTGTCCTTCTTTAAAAGGGTTCAGGCTTTTGGAAAAATCCAAGCCGGAACATGCTGAAAGCATCAGCGTCAGCGGCAAAACAGCAGCCATCGTTTTTTTCGTTCCATTCATTTGATTCACCTTACCTGCATTTTGACATTTCATAGCTTTTATTCTATCACTATTGCCTAAAATGAGGAAAACTATATCTGTCATTTGTGACAGATTTTGTCGAAAAATGAGAAAAACGCACGAAAAAGTTTCGCGCGTTTCTAAAAAACATTTAGTTTACTTTTTGATTGCTGCTTCAAGCGCAATTTCCATCATTTCATTGAAGGTTGTCTGACGCTCTTCAGAAGTTGTTTCTTCCCCAGTAAGAATGTGATCGCTTACTGTCAGGACAGAAAGTGCCTGGCGGCCAAATTTAGCAGCAAGTGTGTAAAGGGCAGCGGATTCCATTTCGATGGCAAGTACGCCGTATTTCGCCCATTTTTCCAGCTCTGAATTGTCGTTGTAGAACATATCAGCGGTGAACACGTTGCCGACTTTCAATTTTAAGCCCTTCTCGTTTCCTGCTTCATAAGCAAAGCGCAGCAGGTCAAAGTCAGCAGTCGGAGCATAATCAACTCCGCCAAATGTCAATCTGTTCATTTGCGAATCTGTTGATGCGCTCATCGCAAGAATAACGTCACGGACCTTTACATCCTGCTGAATCGCACCGCAAGTTCCAACGCGGATCAGCTTTTGAACGTTATAGCTTTGAATTAATTCGTTTACATAAATCGCGATGGACGGCACACCCATGCCAGTACCCTGGACGGAAATTCTTTCGCCTTTGTAAGTTCCTGTGTATCCTAACATACCGCGCACTTCATTGTAGCAGACAGCATCTTCTAAAAACGTTTCTGCAATATACTTTGCACGCAGCGGATCTCCTGGCAGCAGAATGGATTCTGCAATTTCATTTGGTTTTGCTCCTATATGAACACTCATTTTCATTCCTCCAGTTTCTATGTAAAAAAGGTGCTTTTTCAATATACCATAATCCTGCTGAAAAAATCTTTTCCCTTTCTACATTTTTCGGGATTCCTTTCAATTCTATACATGATACTTATTTACTGGTGTGAAAACGGCTTATTTCGAGAAAAATAGGTGGGAAAAGGAGGGATACTCATGGGTAAAAAACATCGAAACAGAGTCAATGGACAGAAGAAAAACAATCATATTCCGGCTGAGGCTATTGAGGCTGAGCATAATGCGCACGGAAAAGAAGCTTCCCCCGAAAAACGCAAAAACGGTCCTGGAAACCACATGTAAGGAAAAGAAAAAGGGCAGCCGCTGGTGCTGCCCCTACCTTACTTGCATTCTGCTTATTTTCTTCCAGCCGCCTGAAAACAGCTTATAAAAAGTCTGTCCTCTCTTCCGCTCATCAATCAGCAGAATATCCCCGGTGGCAATAAACCTTGCCTTGTAGTCTTTAGGAACTCTGTCTTTCACATTAAACATGCCAAAGATGAGGTGCATGGCATCAATGTGCCCCGCTGCTTCAAGATTCATCCTGTATACTTCCTGATATCCGATTTTTTGTCCATATTCCGGCGTTTGAAAAATGGTAACCTCATATGTCTGCGGCCTCTCTGCAAAAAGACTTATTCCCATACATGCCACCCCCTTCTTACATATTAGGTGACTGCCGCCTTAATTCCTTCGTCTAAGTTGCACTAGTTTTGTCGATTGACATTTTCATCCATTCATACAGACGGATCAGTATTAAAAGCAGCACAATGCCTGCCGAAAATCCCGCGGCTACATCAATGGCATAATGAACGCCTAAATACACTCTGCTTAACCCAATCAATCCTATAAAACAAACAGCCGCCCAAAACCTTTTCTTTTTGTTACGGCCCGCTGCTGATGTGTTTGCCAGCAATAGGTAGCAAATAAATCCATAAAAAACGGTGGAATTCATTGCATGGCCGCTTGGAAAACTGTAATGGGCAGCGTCAATGACCGCGTGAAAGGATGGTCTTTCCCTTTCAAAGAGATCTTTAAGTCCTGTGTTGAGATAACGTGCAGAATAAAACGCAATCCATAAAAAGGCTGGAGCCAGGACTTTTTTATTCAGCAGAAGAAGAAAGGTTGCAAATAAAAGCACTGGGTACTCGGCTTTTATGGAACCGGCATCGCTGACTGCCAGAAAAACAGCTGTTGCCGGTTCTGACCGCCAAGTTTCAGCCTTTTGGACAACGAAATTTTCAGCATGCTGAACACCATCTATCCTGTAAATACATGCAAGTAAAAGAAACAGGAGAAAAAAGGCGGCTATCTTTTTCACGGCTTCTCCCCTCCCAATAACTGCTTAATTCATTTTGTTTCGTTTATGTTCCTTATGTCCTGGAGCAGGCTGGGGTTTATGTGCGACTTCTGTTGAGTATTCTTCTTTATATTGACCCGGAGCTTGTTTTTTTGCTTTTTGCTCAGCGCTGTTCTGATGTTTATGTGCCATGGTTCATTCCTCCTGATAATAAATAGGTGCCTTCTTATTTTTGCTGAAAATACGGCAGCCATTCATGTGTTCAGGAGCCATTCTTTCCATAAATATGCTGCCTGTCCCTCAAAAAGAAGTGGGGTTTTCCTTTTCATACAACAAAAAAATCCGTTCACTTTGAACGGATTTCCTTTAGCTGCTTTCCAATTTTGAGACCCATTTTCACGTAGAGTCCTCCAATAAAAACGATAAGAACAATGATCCCGAGATATTCCAGGCCTGCAAGCTTCAATCCTGTGCTCAGCGCGGTAATGACATACAAACTGCCAAGCAGCGTCCTGATTTCCGTCTGTTCGAACCTGGATGTCAAATATGCTCCTGCCTGCGCACCTGCAAGTCCTCCAGCAATCAGCATAGCTCCAGCAGAAAGGTCAATCGGTGACTTTGCGAAATACGTGATAAAACCAGCCGTAACAATGAAAAGAACACTCATAAGACTTGTCCCCACTGCTTCCCTCGGTTTAAATCCGGAAAGGGAAATCAAAAGCGGAACAAGGATAAAGCCGCCTCCAACCCCAAGAAGAGTTGAAACAAAACCTCCGGTCGCGCCTGTAAACACAAGAATCAGCAATTTCATGCCCTTTTTTCTGCCTGATGATGTTTTCTTATCCTTCCTGAGAAGCAGACTCCATGAAAAATAGCCAAGAAGAAGAACATAAGCAAGGGGAATCACCGTTTCATCCAAATGATGATCATTTAAAAAGAAAACAAATGGATTGGCAGCCTGTGTAGCTGCTGCTCCGCTGGCGCCAATCAGAGCTGCATCCTTCCACTTGACATTTTTCATTTTCAAATGGGCGAATACACCTGAAACCGATGTTCCAATTGTATACATCAGACTTATCGTGATGGCAGTAATCGGATCGACTGAGAGCAGCAGGAGTACCGGGGTGAGGATAAAGCCTCCTCCAACGCCGAAAAACCCCGATAAAACACCAATCAGTAAACCGAGCACTGCGTATAAGATAAAAATAAGAATCACACCTCTGGTAAAATAGCCGTCAATTCCTATTTTATCGGTCCTGAGGAGAAAATAAAAGGTGATGCCCCTTAATCAGAATCTTTCAACTTCACCTTGGGCGTGCGATTACACCGTTATGAACTTTAATAAAGCCGTGACGCAGAATATCGAAACCGCTTTCATAAATATATAGGCCCATTTGCTGAATTGTCATTAATTCTCTGTACGTATGATTCATGACATCCGCCATGATCTGATAGTACAGTTTTGATTTTGCCTGTGCCCTTGGCGTTGTCAGAATGGCATAACCGCCGTCCTTTAAAAATTTCCTGTGCCAGTCGATGGCTTCGGGCTTTTGCTCATCGGGGAAATGCTCAATCATTCCAACGCTGATGACAATGTCGAATTCTTTGCCAAAAGAAAGATTGCGGATATCATCGACCAAATAGGTGATGTTAAAATCATTTTTGTAATAGACTTTGTGGCTTCCTGTCTGTGGGTTTTGGCCTAAAAAAGGATAGTGCTCAGGGAATTCTGCAAACCGGCTGTCCCTGCAATACGCATCATAATCAACCATAACCACTTCTGCACCAGGATACATGGCTGCAAGCTGCATAGCCTCATATCCTTCTGCGGCGCCGAGAAACAGTATTTTCGGTTTGCTTACATCCAGCCCTTCAAACAATGCACGTTTTCCCCGAGGGTCCCAAATACCGTCCTCCATCCTGTGGATGTAATTCCAGAGCCTCAGCTTTAATGAACGGCCCAGTACTTCCCTGACCTCTGCCGGACGAAAAGCAGAAAAATGCGTCCTTAATTCCTTGCTGAGCTCCTCCATTTCTCCCGGCACATCTTTTATGAACCACTCGTGAAACGATTTATTGAAATATTCCCAAGAGGTGTGTACCGGCATGGACAACCCGTTCTCTTTTTCCCATTCCTTCCGGTCCTTTGATAAAGTTTTCACTTCATAAGGTTTTCCTGTATCTTTCCAGGAGAGCTGCGACCAGTCACTTACAACATTTGACGTAAAAAACGTATCTTTCTCTTCATCTGTATATGTGCGCAAGTCAATTTTAAAACTTTCTGTCAAAGCTGTTTTACCAAGATCTTCTTCTGTAAACGGCCGATGTGCGGTGATCATTGCAGCACCTCATTTTAGTCAGAATTTTACATTCATTTTAACAACGTTTATCTGTTGAATCAATCAATTTGTCCAATCATCCTTTCTTGAAAAAAGCTGAAATACTTCGAAAAAACGAGTTAGAAAGAGCTGAGAACGGTAAAATGACTATATTTAGGTTTATACAGATAATTCTGAATCTTTAAATTATGTAAAGATTTTGTTAAGATGAATTTACTCAATCAAAGGAAGGCGTGATTCCAATGAAGACGGTCAGCGAAGCATATCAGTAGCAAATCTCGGAAAAGATCAGTCCGTGAAAACTGATTTTGAGATGTGTGGATATGCGGGAAATCAGTGAATCCGACTTTTTAAAGGGGATGATTCCAATGACTGACGTTAGCGAAGCATATTGTAATCATGCTGCCGCAGGAAAATAGCCGGTGAAAACTATTTTCGGAGCATGTGGATATGCGGGGAAGCCAGAGCAAGAAAGCAAGATAATTGGATGAGTTAGAAACAAAAGAAATCTGAATTAAAAGTGTGATGGTAAAACATTTCTTAGATTGAGTTTAAAGAGCAATGGGAATAAACTGATTCATCGTGCACTATGTTAATTGAAACAAATCAATTGATCGATAGCAGCGAATGGGTTTTAGTAAGAAAGGATCGAACTAAAAAGTGAATATGTTTGGATTGAAATAAGACGCTGTTTATGTCCGGTATACATAGACAGCGTTTTGTTGTGTTCTCATTTTTCCAGACAAAAAGACGCTTCATAAGAAACGCCTTTTTGCAATATCAGCCTGCAGCGTCCTCTGAAGAAAGAGACTCCTCCTTCAGAAACTCCAGAAATTGATCTCCTGCATCATGAACGGGTCCATTATTTCCCGTTTCCTGAATCCTTAATTTTGCAGCATCTATGTATGGAAAATAGGAAGCCGGTATTTCCAGATCTTGAATCAGCTGCTCTCTTGTTTTATCGAGGACTGTATACTTTTTTATCCAGACATTCTCGTGCATTTCTATTCATCCCTTCCCTTTTGCAGAACTTTTATCTTTATAGCGCCTTCTCATAAAGCAAAGAAGTCAAAAATGGAAACTTTTCAGTGATTTCTTCCCCGTACTCATCTTTTAATGCTTCTGTCAGCATAGACGGCACTGTTTCACGCTTTTGAATATCGAATGAAACGATTTCATTTGCATTAAGACCGAATGTAAGGCCTGTATGAGTATAACCGATAAAGAATCGGTCTGTCTGCAGACATTCTATGACTTCATCTTTTTCTTTTCCAAGGGTAATTAACGACAGTTTGCCTTTATCCGTGCCTATTTCTATTTCGTAAATCATGCTGCATCCTCCTCAGTTCTCTCTTTTCTGACCGGCCTGACTCCCTATACTATTCGAACAAGTATGGTTATTTTCTGACTGTCCTGAAGCCTCAAGCAGAAAAGGATGCTGGGCTGGATGAAAAAATGCTTCTTCCCGGAATAAAAAAAGCAGCAAGATGAACTTGCCGCTTCTACATCAGCTGTACCTTTGGATAACATCTTCCAGTGTTCTGCGGATGGCTTGCTGATCCGCATTTGGAATCATCACTTTAACAAGAGACTCATCCATTTCAAGCGCTTCTGACAAAAATCCTCCCAGGCCTCTTGCTCTCCTGTCAATTTCAAGCAATAGCTCTACTCCCTGCGGACTGATGTTCGAAATCACGACGTCCAGTTCATCCAATTTCCCCCTGAACGGACCTGCTGTCGGATAAAATTCAAATTCCTGTATGAATGGCAGTCTTTTTCTCAGATGGTATGGAGCTGCCTCGTTTTCTGCTTTGCGCAAATTGAATCCGAGATCTCTTAATGCGGCAAATACGGTTTGAACAATGGCGGGCGGAAGGACTTCAATCCGGTCTTTATCACTCGGATCAACGGCGCCTTTAATATCCAGCCCTGTTTCAAGCCACACTTTTGATGAGCCGAGGGTAATCGGCGTATCCGAAGGAAGCTGAAACGCAAACGGAATTTCTTTCACTTCGTTTGCCATGATGACGAACGGCTCATTGATTTTGATTTTGGTGATGGTTGCGTTTTGATAATACTTTTTATCATCCGTCTCTTTTAAGTAGCTTGTTTGCAGGGACAGATAGATCTCATCAATCTGCTGTTCAACATTTCCCCCCTGAACGTGAATAATGCCTTTTACTTCATCCATAAGAGCAATCCTGTCAGATGCAAGTCTTGCATCCACTTTTGCAGCCCCAATTCCTACGCTTGATAAAATCTTATTAAAAAACGACATTTTCTTCTCCCCTATCTGCACACTTCAAAACATCAGCTTTCAGGTCTTCTATCCTGTCATAAGGCTGCTGAAGCTTGAGCATCCGTTTAATCGTATCTTTTGAGTGCTGAGTTAACGCAAGTTCCTCTTCCCAGCTTCTGTTCTTTTTCGAAACCGGGACATATTGTGAATACAGCAGAAAAAGAACAAAGTGGCCAAGCGCATAAAAGTCGCTTTGAAAAGAACGTTCTCTGTAGTGTCTTTTTTCACGGGAAAAAGACTTCCCCAATTCTGCCGGGTCCGGCCCCTCACCGATTCTTGCCGCAAGTCCGAAATCAATGATTCTGATGGATTCATGCTTTAAAAGGATATTCGGAATCCTCAAGTCCCTGTGCACGATCCCTTTTGCATGAAGAACCTCTACAGCCTCTATTACTTTCAACAAAATACGGAAAGATTCCTTCTCTCCGAATGATTCTTTTTTCAGGAAGATTAAATCTTCAAACGTATCTCCGCTAATATACTCCATTGCAATGAAATGCTTGCTGTTCCAGATAAAAGAGCCTGAATATGCCGGAAAATACGGACTGCTGAGTTGTTCCAGCAGTTCTTTTTCAAGCCTGAATGACGAGAGGCCGCTATCTGATGCAGCCTTATATGCCCTAAGCTGTTTGAGCACAAGCGGCTCATCTCTTTTTGTTATTGCAAGATACGTTATGCCGTAGCTTCCTTTTCCAAGAACTTTCTGTATGGTATATCGATGATCGATTACATCACCGGCCTTTAGCGGCCGCTCTCCGTACTTTAGGAGAAGGTTCTTCATCAGCTGCTGTAGGATCCTGAAAATCTGCTCGATCTTGATTTGCGTTTGTAATGCTTATAGCCGTATTTTGAAGGATTTCCGTATGGTCTGCCTCTTCTGTCGCTGCTGCTGTATCTGCGGTGAGACTTCTTTCCTAGAAACGATTGAATCAGTTTTTTGAGCATGACAATCCCTCTTTCATTAAAAGTTCCTGCTCTTTTCATACGTGCCGCGAGAACAAAAGTTTCAGGTTTTTCATATGTAAGTAAGAGGCAAGGTTTTAGGAGCTGGCAAAAATGACAATCCTCCCCCTTTTAAAAAAACCAACGGTCGCATCTCTTATGGATCACGCAGAAAAAAAAGCATTTATAGATTCCTTGATTGCTGTTCAGCCGGGTCCATCTATTGTGTACGGTGAAGAATCAAAGATGATCCGGAACATCCAGGCTGTTACTGCATCTTGCAACCTGAATAATCTAACGCGGACAAAAGCTTATCTTTCCTTCTATTTAAAACATCCCGAGGTGCATTGGGCTTTTTTGGCCCACATGGTTTCCCGAAACGGCGGCTACAGCATGACTGATTTGAAAAACAGTCTGGTGAGCCACTTTCTATCCGAAAATGAACGAAACTCTCTGTTTCATTTTCTTGAAACTGCAAATGCCCTGATTTTCCACGATGCTTATCCTCAGCTTCTGCTTTATGAGGAGAGCAAAAAAAGAGGAAAGCCTTTCTTCCGGCTGCTTCCCGCCCTACATGTTTCGAGATTTATGGAGCCAGTCTGGGCGCAGTTTTATGAAAGAAAGCAATCTAATTTGCTTACCCTTGCGCTGATAACGAATGAACAGCAGTATGTCGAGCAGCAGCTTATATCAAAATCATCAGACATTTTAAAGTCCATTCCTTATCTGCTTCAAGAGAGGTGCGGTTTTACAAACGTTATTTTCCCCTTTAAAAAAAGAGGGTACGATAAGTATTTTTCACTGGCAGGAATTGAAATTGGACAGTTCAACGATCCGAAAGCAAGGATCAGCATTGGCAAATCTCTTTACAGCACCTTGTTTCATCCTGCGGTTTTCCCGTCAGCTCTTTTATTTGCAAAAACATTTCCTCATTCAGGCTCACGGGAGGATTACTGGCCGAACCTGTTTTCAGCGGATCCCCATCAAAAAATATACAGTCCGAAGCTGACAGATGTGTGGAATGATGTATCCCATAAATATTATCCGTGGCCTGACTGGCTGAAAGATCCGGAGATGGCAGCTGACTTTGACAGCTTTGATAAGAAGCAAGCGTACAGGGACATGACAAAAAACGTAAAAATGGATCTCTTGAAAATGGGGTCGATGAAACTTCTGACAAAGCCCTTCTTAAAACGCGGCATGTAAAAAAACGGCGAGTCATCTCGCCGTTTAATCAACATCTTCCAGGTCTTCGTCGATAATGCACTTTTCAAGCAGATAATCAAATGCAATATCCGCGATCGTATCAAGCTCCGATTCCGAGGGAACATATCCCCGCTTTGTCAGCTCATTGTAAAAGAATTCAGCCATTTCTTCGGTATCAATGATTACTTCAATTTCTTTCACAACATCGCCCCCTTAGTAATTGTTTATATGTCCAACTTGTGTAATCTATGTCTTGCAAAATAAACATTTTTCTTTTCATATCCTTTTTGCGGCCTGCATACGATGTGATAAATAGATCAACAAAAAAGGAGATGCTGAAATGAAAAATGGACAAGCTGCTGCAAAACAGGAAACGAATAAATTGCTTGCTTTTTTGGACGGAGAGGGATTTGAATGCGTTCACAAACAGATGATTGCATGCCTTCAAACACTCATGGTGTATGGATGTATTCCGTTTTTCATTTACGTTCTTATATCTTTTTTTAACTAAGCGTTCGTATATTTTCTTAAACTGTCGATGATAAAATCCATCATTTCCTTATATTCCTGATCTCCAAACAGTTCATACATAAATAAATAGTCATTATAGATATCTAAAAGTTCATCCACGATATCACGTTTGCTGCGCTTGACTTTCTTCGCGGGGAGCTCTTGCTTTGGCAGCTTTTCTTTTGACAGAAGCTGCTCAATTCCATTTGTTTCCTGCGAAACAATATGCATCAGGCTCAGCTGCTGGACAAATGTGCCTGCCTGCTTTTTCCCCATGACGAAAACAAGCTCTTCTTCGGATGCTTCCAGCCATTCCCCGTCATTGATTCTCATCAGTTCATAAATGATATCTTCCCAGCCGTCTTCTGTATATCTCCAGATTTCAGTCCGGAATCCAACCACCTTGAAAAGCTCTTCTTCATAGCCCTTCACCTGAACAATATCCCCGATATGGTATTGAAACTCAATTTCAATCTTCTCTGAATCAATCACCTTTCCGGTGTATTCAGAGTATAGCTGTATCGCGTTTTCAAAGTACAAAATCTCGCTGTGGTTCACTTCGTAAAGATAATGCTGATCGATCTGATGAACGTTCGTCACTGTCCCGACCGTGCTGTACATAACAATCACGACAATATCCCCGACTTTGTACTTTGGTATTTTTTTGTTCACGATAGATCCTCCTTTGCCGCGATTCATAAAAGTTAAAATAGTATATGCCGGAGCGCAAAATAAGTAATAGGCAAAACAGCAAAGGATTCCGAGTTGGACTCATGAATGTTCATCAAGAAGGAAATAGTAAGAACCTAAAAAACAATTCAAGGAGGACTCACCGTGGAAAACACATCAAACTTCGTGAACAGCCTGCAGCAAAAACAGCAAAAAGACGAATACAACCGCGAGCACCAAGGCAGCAGCAACCCTGGGAAAAAGAAGCCTAATAAGACGAATAAATAAGAAAAGCGGAGCCGACTGTTCAGGCCTGGCAGTCAGATAAGAAATCCGCCGAAAAGTCCGGTTTTGACTTTTTGGCGGATTTTGTTCTGACAGAAGGGCTAGGAGGCGGAACTGGACAATGAGAAATGCGGAAGCGCTCGTTTAGCTCCGGGAGTCAGATAAGGAAACGGCGGTAAAGGCGCTTTTTTGCCTTTGCCGACGGTTCCGTTCTGACAGAGGAGCTGAGCGCTGGAGCTGGACAATAAGAAAAGCGGAGCCGACCGTTTAGCCCTGACAGGCAGAAAAGAAATCACCCGAAAAGTCCGGTTTTGACTTTTTGGGGGATTTTGTTCTGACGGAAGGGCTGGGAGGAGCTGGACAATAAGAAAAGCGGAGCCTTTAAGCTCCGCTTTTCCTATGATCAATGATGCAGTCTTCCTTTCTTGTACACCCAAAACAACAGTAGAAAACTGACAATCATGATGAGCTCTGCCCAGATTAAATACCACGGCCATTTGCCAAGTACGTTAAGCAAGGACATACCCTCAGGCTTTTTCATAAGGAACATATAATTTGACCCCAGCCACTTGTTCACAGCAAAAATGATGACGGCATAAAGGTTAACAATCAGAACACTTTTCCAGACGGTCCGGAAGGTTACACGATAAGAAAACGCCATGAGCATGACCACCACCGCTAAAATAACGGTCCCATGTGAGATAAAAAAGACGATGTACTGAAAATGCGGAAAATGATACGTGCTGAGGTCTGGGGTCAAAAGCGCCTGCACAGAGCTTGCGATGCCTGCGAAATACAAAAACTGAAAGAGTTTTTCCGACCCGTTTAGGAGCATGATGAAAGCGAGTATGACGGACAGATCGCTTAAATGCAGTGGCAGTGCAGATGCTGCAGACCACGCATGTTCGGTCAGCAGCCACATTTGATGAGTGATCAGCGCAAGAAACAGCACAGCTGCAAGAGCCAGCCTGATGGGATGCTGATACGGCATCCAGCTCTTTTTTAACAGCATCATTCCAACAATGATTACAGCTATGATTACAATCGTCCATATGTGCTCTGCAGAAAACAGGATGAATTTTTCTCCCTCCGGATGAACCTGCAGGTATTTTCCCATGCCACTCGCCTCCTTCTCTTTTGATATTAGAATTCACTTCTGCAGAAACTCTATCCAATAAAAAGAGCTGAACGAATTCGTTCAGCTCCCTCTCTTACGTTCCGGTACTCGCGTATGCCCGCAATCCATACAGCCAGAAAATATACGCAAGCGCAATGCTGCCTAAACCGACCAGCGGGGACATGATGCCGACAAAAGCATACCCCTCTCTGTCAAGGAACCACGCCGCCGGATAAAAGGCCGTAAATCCGTACGGAATGACCCATGTTAAAAAGACACGAATGGTTTTGTTGTAGATTGTCAGCGGGTATTTAGCAAACTCACTCAGATTAAAAACAGCATACACAATAGGCAGACTGTCGATCATCCAAAAGGAAAAGGTGGCAAAAAACAGGTTGATGGCAATGTAAATCAAACCGCTTGAAACAATCATCACAACGAGCATCAGCCAATCTGCGAAGCCGAATGCCAGATCCAGCTGCGGAAAGGCTGCTGCCAGAATAAGTATCCCGATCACAAGCTGACCCAGTCCGTCCTGCTGCAGCCTGTCTGCACACACGTGAAACAGCGGATTGATCGGCATGATGAGTAGACGGTCCATCTGCCCGGGCCTTACATACTGCCACCCAAGCGTCCATAAATTATCAAAGAATATATGATGCAGAGACCTGCCCGTTGCGGCAATACCGTAAATAAAAAGAATTTCATAGAACGTCCAGCCGTTAATTTGCTCAATATGATCGAACACCACTTTCACAAAAAAGATGCTTGCGAACTGCTGGAGCATCACGCTGATCACACCGATGAAAAAGTCCACCCTGTATTCCATCATCACCTTAATGTGATTTTTCGCAAAAATATAATACAGCTTTGTATACCGTTTCAGCATTGTTTATTACCCCCTTACCCGCCGAAAATGGTCACTTTTTTGATCGCCTGGGACCAAATCAGTTTCATGATGAGAAACATTCCGAGGCACCAGCCAAGCTGAATCAGCACGGCAATGTATGCATCACTGCCTTCCAGAATACCTGTATATATAGAAACAGGCGTAAATACCATCGCCTGAAACGGCAAATATGAGCTCAGCGTTTCAAGCCACCCGGGAAAAAGCGTAATGGGAACAAGCGCTCCGGAAAAAAACGTGATGACTCCCTCTTTCAGGACTCTCAGACCCCAGACATTTACTGTCCAAAAGGCAATAATGCCAATCATCAGATCAAAAAACGTGCCAATCCAGACTCCAAGTGCCGCACTGATCAAAAACAGGAGCGCAGCTTCCGCCGAACCTGGAAGAGACAGATCGATGAACACAAAAGCAATCACCATCAGAGGGAGTGTTTCCCTGAAAAAATGAGTGATCTTCCCTCCGAAATCCATGAAAATCAGTTTAAAAATGACATCATATGGTCTCATAAGCTCAATGGCAATGTTCCCGTCCCGGATATCATGCGCAAGTTCGTTTCCGACTCCAGAAACATACCCCTGTATAAACATGGCCACCACAATATACGTCAGCATATCCTGGAGCGTAAGATTCTGAATGGTGTCCTTGCCGTCATAGACCGCATGCCAAAAATAAAACATGATCATCAGACGCATGATGGATGATGCCGTTCCAGCCCAGTACCACGCGGAGTATGCAGTGTTGATCTGCATTTGGGATTTTGCAAACATCAGGTATTTCGTCATTTCTATACCCCCCCTATAGCCCGCGGTTATAAATTTCTTCTACAATGGTTTCAATTTTTGGATCGTTTAAAGATAAATCGATAATGTCATTTTCAGATAATACGGCGGAGATCACTTCTGATGCAGCCACATCCTTTTGAGAAAATGCAAGAATGACTTTTTGCTGCTGGTCTTCATCGACTGCCCTGAGCTCTGTTCTGTCCTTAATAGCGGCCGGGTATGAGAACGATTGCACACTTTCGACTTCAAAGTGGATTTCCCGTTTGGCCGCGAATGTGTCTTTAATTTCATGGAGGCCGCCGTCGTATAAAATGGAACCATTGTCAATGATGATGATTCGGCTGCAGATCTCTTCAATGTCCTGCATATCATGCGTTGTCAAAAGCACCGTCGTACCAAACCGGGCATTCATTTCCTTAATAAATTTCCGTATCCGCACTTTCACTGCTACATCAAGCCCGATTGTCGGTTCATCTAAATATACGACATCCGGCCTGTGGAGAAATGCCGCCGCAAGCTCACATCTCATTTTCTGCCCCAGTGAAAGCTGCCTTACCGGTATCGAAAGAAGCGGCTTCAGCTGCAGAACCTCTGTGAACAATTCAAGTGTTTCCTTAAACTGTTCTTCAGGCACTTCATAAATATGTTTAAGCAGATCAAACGACTCAGATACCGGGATGTCCCAGAACAGCTGTGTCCGCTGTCCAAAGACCGCACCGATCTGTTTCGCATTTTGTTTTCTGTTTTTATAGGGAACAATCCCCCCAACCTTTACTTCCCCGGAAGATGGAGTCAGAATTCCTGTCAGCATTTTGATGGTTGTAGACTTTCCGGCACCATTTGCACCGATGTACCCGATCATTTCCCCGCGTTCAATCTTGAAATTGACTCCTTTGACAGCCGTCTTAGTCACGTATGTACGTTTAAAAAGTGCTCTCACTGCGCCTCTTAAGCCGGGATCTCTCTTTACAAGCTTGTATTCCTTCTTTAAATCTCGCACTTCGATCAATCTGATGTTCCCCCTTTGCTGTCTGTATTTTTTGCAACTATAAAATTATAGAACTAGTAGAAAATTTTGTAAATCATTTTTTGATGCGCTTTCATTTTTTTCTTTTAAAACAGCTTCACGTGCCTATTAGCCTTTAAAAAGACTCGCAGATGCAAAAACATGAATAAGAGTTTGCCAATATTGACTTATACAAGTTCACAAATTTTTAACACATTCGGAAATGAAAATCACGCAGCAAGTGTGCTATAGTTTACTTAGTCAAATTTGACCTAATTGAAGGAGGAACTTATTTATGTTCGAGAGCTTTCTCAAACGCGGAAAATTAATTATCATCTTATTTTTCGTTATTATTCTTGTCGGAGGCTATTTGTTTTACCAGCTTCCCAAACGCGAACTGCCCGAGTTCTCGCCAAACATCGTAACCATTTCAACGGTTTATCCGGGTGCAGATGCATCCGTTGTTGAAAGTGACGTAACAGAAGTGCTTGAAGATGCCATTAATAACTCCGATGGCGTTGCGAGCCTGAATTCTGTTTCAGCAAAGGAGTTTTCAAATGTCATAGTTGAAGTAGAAGATGGTGAGGATCTGGAAAAGATCACATCCGACCTAAAACAAAAAGTATCGGATGCCGCTTCCAAACTGCCTGATGAAGCATTTGATCCTGAGGTCAAACAGGCTCAGACAGGGCTGCCTGTAGCCTCATACATGTTTACAGCAGATAGCGCAGATACGCTTAAACAGAGCCAGGAAGAAATACTCCGTTTAAAAGAGAAGATTCAGGAACTTGATGGCGTATCAGGCGTTACTATAAAAGGATTCAAAGAAAAAGAGGCTGTCCTGGAGCTTGACAGTGAAGCTCTTGCAGAAAATGGCCTGAATGTCTCTAACATTATTGAAGCCATCAACAGCGAGTACAAAACAACACCGCTTGGCGAAACGTCCCAAAATGGTGAAACGATCCGTCTCACTCTTGATCAGTTCAAGGATATTGATCAAATTGAAGACATAACTGTACTGTCTCCGATCACTAAGGAAGCTGTCAAAATCGGAGATACGGCAAACCTTGTGCTGACGGAAAAAACGCAGGAAGATATCGTTTCATTTGAAGGCAAACCTGCCTATTCATTCACCGTAAATATCGAATCCGGTCTTGATATTCCTGCCACTTTTAAAAAGGTCGATAAGGAATTAAAAGACGAACTCAGCCTTCCGGACAATGTGGAACTGAAAACCTACTACTCGCAAAAAGCGGATGTAGACAAAATATTTGATGAGTTGATTAAAGAGGCTGCTATTGCTGTACTGGCCGTTATTCTTATTACTACTCTCGGTCTTACTTTGAGCGGAGCCTTTATCGTGTCACTTGCGATTCCGCTTTCAATCACGCTTGGAACTCTTCCGCTGCCGTTTTTGGACGTAGATCTAAATCAGATCTCAGTCATCGGCCTCATCATCGCGCTTGGAATACTTGTCGATGACGCGATTGTCGTCAATGACAATATATTAAGGCAGTATAAGCTTCAGAAAAACGGCAATGCCCTGCAGGCAACCAAGGATGGCGTGAAAGAGGTTTGGGGATCCATTGTGACTTCTACACTCGCTGTTATCTTTGCTTTCCTGCCGCTTACTCTCTTATCAGGTGCGAATGGTTCATTTATCCGGTCCCTGCCATCTGTACTGATTCTGACGATTGCGGCTTCAATGATCATTTCATTGACCCTTGTGCCTGTTTATCAATATGCCGTCAATAAGCGCAAAATCCGTGTCAGTGAAAAAGAACCCGGCTTCCTTGGCAGGCCATTGCTTAGATTATCGAATTTTTATGCTGATACACTGCTTGCAAAAATCGTCAAACGTCCGGTTCTAATCGGAATTACAGGGATTGTCGGAACGACGCTGATTTTCCTGCTGGCATTCTTTGTGCCGTTCGAATTTTTCCCGTCAGCGAACAAGAAAGAAGTGACCGTGACGGTTACCATGCCGACAGATTATACACTGGAAGAAACGAATACTGTCCTTGAAGAAATGGAAACTGATCTTCTTGCTATTGAAGAAACAGAAGAAACAGCTATTTTTGCAGGCTCCGGTGTTCCCGGTCTCTTTAGTGAAACGGTTGAAAATGCAGGTCCAAATACGGGACAGATTGTCACTCGCATCGACAACGAAGCCGTTACAGCTGACGCATTTATTGCAGAACATACAGATACACTCAGGGAAAAGTATCCTGAAGCCGAAATTTTCTTAACAACGATTGTTCAGGGTCCTCCAACGGGTGCACCTGTTACTGTGAAATTAAGCGGCGAGGATTTCAATAAACTGAACGAGATTAAAAACAAACTCGCTTCTGACATTAAAGAAGCAGACAGCGGGCTGATTATTGATAATGTGAAAGAGCCGGTATCTTCTGTTCAATATAAGCTTGACCGTACAGCTTTAACAGAAAGCGGCCTGGATCCGAAATTTATAAGTGATCAGATCCGTCTGGTAACCGAAGGCGTGCCTATGGGAACCTTCAAAAGCAACAACGAAAACATTGACTTATTGATTAAGCAGGACCCTGCTGTACATGAAGAAGGCATCAAACTGGATGAAATTCTGGTACCCCTTCAATCTGAAGGTCCAGTGCCTCAAACAGCTCCCCTAAGTCAATTTATCGAAACTGACACAGTGGAGCAGTATCAGACCATTCCGCGTGAAAACGGAGAACGTACGATTACACTAAAAGCATATCCTGGTGAATCAGAAACGTTCAAAGAGGATGTTGCATCCATCGTAGATGACTATAAGGAGAATTATTCCGGTGAAGGTTATACATTGACTCTCGGAGGAGAAAACGACGATCAGACGAAATTCTTCGTTGAAATCAGTCTTCTGTTCTTAGTTGTACTCGTTCTGATCTACATCACGATAGCGTTCCAGTTTAATTCTCTTTCCCTTCCATTGCTTGTGCTTGGAACAGTCTATCTTGCAGTTGCCGGTGCTGTTGCAGGATTATTCGTTACTCAGACACCGTTCAGCTTCATGGCCACAATGGGAATCGTTTCTCTAGCTGGAATCGTGGTCCGGAATTCTGTTGTTCTCTTTGAATTTATCGAACAGCGGATGAGAGCTGGTTACGACCGTGCCGAAGCGGTTATTGAAGCCGGACGCGCAAGAATCCGTCCGATTTTACTGACAGCATTCACGGCGCTTGTTGCCCTTCTGCCTGTGGCATTCAGCAACGATCCGCTCTTTAAACCGCTCGCCATCAGCATCGTTTCAGGGGTTCTCTTCTCGACAATCCTGACCCTGCTGATTGTGCCTGCCCTGTTTATTACGGTCGATAAACTCCGTTCAAGAAAGAAAAAAGCATGATTTAAGTAAGGCTGCCGGGATTGGCAGCCTTTTTCTTTTTATGTATAGTAGACGAATAGACAAAGATTGGGGGAATTTCAATGTTTATACATAAGATTAATGATGAACTCTCACTTAAATTGACGGATGTCAGAGATTCAAAGCAATTGTTCGAACTGACAGACGGGTCCAGAAGTTATCTGAAAGAATGGCTTCCGTGGCTTGATTTTACGGTCAAGGAAGAAGATACAAAGGCATTTATTGAAGGCACCCTCCGTGGATTTGCCGATCATAAAAGCTTAAGCACAGTCATTCTTTTCAAAGGAAAAATAGCGGGTACAGCAGGATTCAATTCCATCACCTGGCCAAACAAAACCGCCTATATCGGATACTGGCTCGGTAAGGATTTTCAAGGCAACGGCATTATGACAAAAGTGGCGGAAACACTGACTGAGATTGCGTTTAATGAATATGGACTGAACAAAGTAGAAATAAGGGCTGCAGTAGAAAACATGAAAAGCAGAAGCATCCCCGAACGCCTCGGTTATAAGCATGAAGGCACCATCCGCGAGGCAGAATGGCTGTATGATCATTATGTTGATCATGCTGTATATGGAATGCTTGCACGTGAGTGGGAGCAAAAAAAACACTCAACTAAAAAGCAGGTCTGATGGATGTTCAGACCTGCTTTTTTATCACGTATTCTCTTTTAAAACCAAATGCTCTTTTTTGCTTAGTTTTTCTTCAAGAAGCGTCAGCACCACCGGAATAAGCAGAAAAATGCTGGAGATTTGAAAAAGCACGGCCGTTTCGACAAACTGAGCAAGAATCCCGAAGACAATTCCGCTTAAGCCGATTCCAAAATCGATCGCAGAGAAGTACATGCCGTTTGCCACACCCCTTCTGTTGTCAGGGGTCATGGAGAGCGTCCATGACTGAAGCGTCGGAAGCAGGGAACCAAAGCCGATTCCAAACAAAATTCCGGCAGCAGCTATTCCTGCATTTGTATGGGAGAATGACAGAACCCAAAGACCCGAGAAGGTTAAGACCGAACATACAATAATTAAACCCTTCGGCCCCTTCTGATCAAACCATTTCCCTGAAATCGGTCTTGAAACAGATGCCATTATGGCATTAAACAGGTAAAACAGAAAAATCTGCTCAATCCCCCGTTCTTCACCGAATATCACAATGAATGTCACAACCGACCCATAACCAAACGTCGCGATCATCGTTATGAAAGCAGGATACCAGCTTGATTTTTCAACAAGCGAACCAACATAGGAAAATGTTAAATCTTCCTTTTTAGTGTTCGTCACTGATTGAGGCGTATGGTAACGCACAGCAGCAAGCAATCCAATCGCAATCAGACCGAGTGCACATGAAATGTAAATTAAGTTGTTAAATGACGTAACCCCAAAAAGATATATTCCAAGGCTTGGAGCAATAATCATGCCAAGCGTAACGGACAGGCCAAAATAGCCCATGCCTTCACCAAGACGCGATTTCGGAATCACATCTACGGCAGCCGTACCGTTTACTGTTGTTGAAAACCCCCAGGCAAGACCATGCACAAACCGAAAAAGCAGAAAAATAAAAATCATGCTCGATAACGGATATACGATGGTAATGGCAAGAAGGGCTGCAGCTCCGGCAAGCACGAGCGGCTTGCGTGTCCGGTATTCGAGCATATAGCCTATAAACGGCCTGCTTAATACAGCGCCTATTGAAAACAGTGCAGTCACAAGCCCGATCTCAAGACCTGAGGCCCCAAGAGACTTTATGTAGGGCGGAAGTGTCGGGATCAGCATCTGAAACGACATAAAAATAAACAAATTTCCAACCATGAGCATCACAAACGACTTTGTCCACAGCGGTGCTTTTACTAATGTACTCACTTTATCTCTCCTAAATTATCTGTGTATCTGCCAATATATTTCGCATTCCTAAATAATAGCACAGACAGCGTCTGGATTATACTGATTTAGCTCCGTGAATTATTGACAGAAAATTTCGAAAGGATAATTTATACATTTCCAAAGATAAAGCAAAAAATCCCGTATATGAACGGGATTCTGTCAATTTTCAATACGGATCTGTCTCTTTTCCAGTTTTTAAATCAATGACCTTAACTGGATCCGCCGGTGCGGGAATGTTCTTGCTTTCTGGAGGCCTTGCGCCGTTCTCCACCCAGTCTGTAAGTAAATCAAAGGATTGATGGGCATACGGCAAAAGCGGCTGGAGCTTCTTCCCGGCATCCGTTGAAGCATTCCAGACCAAGCTGTCGACATGATTGCCATTTTCAATGTAATACATGCGGTGCAGTTTATCCTTCCCTGCTTTTTTAACAAGCTTCTCATATCCCGCTGCATGAATGTCAGGGAAAATCAGAGTGTCAAGGGTACCCGTAAAACTGATAAGCGGAACATCGATACCTCCCGTGTTCGCAACCTCTTTAATGCTTTCTTTTACGCTTTTAGGACGGGATGGATAGCGGTAGTTTTCGAAAATAGAGTCATAGGTTCGGTCTCTCACTCCATTAATAAAATTCAAGTAATTTTTCCAGTCAATCCGTTCAGGTGCATTAGGATCAAAATGATCGCGGTAAATATTTGCAGTAATAAACCAGTACACCTGGTCATGATAGCTCCATAATGCTTCTGATCCTTTTGGAACCCCTGCTTTATACAACTCTTTTACCGCTTTTTCTTTCTCTTTTCCACTGCCGTATATGGCAGGCTCGGCATGATTGACAACCGCTGTCAAAGAGGAAATCAGGTTGGGCTGCTTCTCTGTCCAGAGAACACCTTCCCAGTCAACGCCGCCATCAAACAGCCTGTCTTCTTTTTTCTGGCGCCCGTCATGCTCAAGCGCGTACCTGACCACATACCCTCCGTTTGAAATTCCAATTGCATATGTAGGAACACGGTGGTTTTTTCTAATAAGGTGATGCGCAGGATTTGACTTGTCTTTAGGCGAGATAAGCTTGTCCGCATAATTTTCCTGGAGGTAAGCTTGAGCTGACGCCGTTATCTGCCGGTACCTTTTGTGCCATTCGGCAACCGAATCATCTTCTTCAACAAGAGCATTTTTTGCTTTTGCAAATGGATCTGCAGGATCTAATCTACCTTGTGTTCCCTTATCAATGGCCGCAAAAGCGTATCCTTTTTCCAGGACAAAATCACTGAAGAGCAAGTCTGTCGAGGTTTCATTGCGCGTTGCAGGAATTCCGGCAGATACCAGTTTCCCGTTCCAGTTATCGGGAATCCGGATCACAAATTGTGCATCCTCAAATGCTCCATTAACCTGAGTTCCGGTGACTGGGGCTGGATTGTACATTTTGTGCCAGCCTGTTTCATCTTCTGCACTCCCCCACAAATGCGGCGTCAATCCGAGATTCCCAAAAAGAGTTGCCTGCTGATATTGAACGGGATTCTTTGTCGTTAAATAATTCTCATTTATTCCGTCAAAATAAGTTTTTTTCAAGCTGTGTGCATCAGGAATAGAAGCTTCTTGTGCGGCAGACACTTTGGCAGGCTCATTTGTCATGGGGATAATAGGCGCAAGCAGTGCTGCTGATAATGTAACCGCTATCATTTTTCTCCTCAAACAACCACACCCTTTTTAGAATTTTCTGTAAACCGAACATACTCAGTTTACTCTTTTTGGGAGCGTAGGGCATGGGACGAAAGATGCAACTATAAAAAGCAAAAAAATAACCCGTATTTGGGTTATCTCTTTAACTATAAATTGGCTTTTTTTAGTCTTGAATCAAGAACCATATTCCCAAATGGAATAAATGCAACAGCCACTGCACTGAATACCCAGGCAAAAGACCATCTGATTTTATACGTTGTATATGCAATGATCAGGAGGTAGGCAATAAAGAAGAATCCGTGCAATGAGCCGACAATCGTAACGGCCATTGGAATATCCGCCCAGTACTTCAGCGGCATGGCAATAAAGAGAAGGATAAGCAGCGAAGCTCCTTCAATGAATCCCATAAATCTGAAACGCTCAATCGGTGTTTGAGGCATAGGTGTTCCTCCATCAACTTTTTTCTTCATTATAAAGCAGGATTTTAGCAAAAACCACTCTTCCCGGACAGACGTCATAGAATGTTCAATTCTATATGTATGTCCACTGCACCGCTTTATACCTCTTCACGCAGGAAAAACCAAGGTGCTCATGCACCTTGGTTTCCATTAGTTTTCGCTGCCCTGCAGTTCTCCGGTTTTTATTGCTTTTTCTTTTTTTACTGAAGGCTGATCCTTTGCACTTCTTAATGGAATTTCTTTAATAAAGAAGGTTAAGAGAATCGCAAGCGCCATTGTAATCGTCACGAAGATGAAAACACCGGATAACGCGTAGCTGAGGGAATCCTGCAGCTGACGGATGACGTTTTCAAAGAAAGGCACCGCTTCAGGAGGAAGTGTGTTCTTTAAGCCGTCAAGCTTCTCATGATCAAGCAGCAGCTGAGGGTTTTGCAGAGATTGAAGTTTCCCCGCAAGCTCAGGTGATGCTGCCATCTGATTCGTGTCACTGGCGCTGCTCATTGAAGCCATTTTATCCTGCATGCGCGAATTAAGAAGTGTTCCCATGATGGCAACTCCAACAGTCCCCCCGACGGAACGGAACAGCTGTGAGGATGCCGTTGCGACACCAAGCAGCTTCTGCTCTACCGCATTTTGCACTGTAAGCGTAAAGACAGTCATGCCAATTCCGATGCCAAATCCGACAAGTGTCAGGTAAAATACGAGCAAATACTGCGAGGTGTCTACCGTCATGGTTGACAGCAGGTAAAGGCCTGCTGCAGATATGCACAGCCCGATGATTGCCTGCAGTTTGTACTTTCCTGTTTTAGAAATAATCTGTCCGCCAAGAGCACTTGCAAACACAAGGCCGAGCGTCATGGACATTGTCAGGAAGCTGGAATGAGTAGCCGAGTAGCCGAGTACACCCTGAATGAAATAAGGAACATACATGACACCTCCGAACATGGAGACCCCAATGACAAACCCGATGACATTTGAAATGGTGAAGATGCTGTTTTTAAACAGATCGAGCGGCAGAATCGGGCTGACAGCTTTTCGTTCGACTAAAATAAAGATGATCACGGACAGAGCTGCTGCCGCGAATAGAGAAAGGATTTGTGCTGAGCCCCAGTCATATTTCGTTCCTGCCCATGAGAACGCGAGAAGTGCTGCAACAATGGCTGATGAAAGGAATAACGATCCAAGATAATCAACCTTCTGGCCGGGCTTTTTCTCCGTGGACGGGAAAAGCTTCCAGATAAGTACGAGCGCGACAATTCCAAGCGGAAGGAAAACCCAGAATACCCACTTCCATTCAAGGTTATCGACAATGTATCCGCCGAGCGTCGGTCCGAATACACTTGAAACCCCGAACACGGCACTCATGGCACCCTGCCACTTGCCCCGCTCTCTTGGAGCAAATAAATCCCCTACAGCCGTAAAGGCAGTTGACATGATCATACCTGCTCCAAAGCCCTGAATCCCGCGGTAGCTGATCAGCTGAATAATGTCAGTTGATGTACCTGCAAGAAAGGCTCCAATAGAAAAAATGATGATCCCGATGATAATGAAAGGTTTCCTTCCATACATATCTGATAGCTTTCCGACAAGAATGGTTGTAATTGCACTTGTCAGCATATAGATGGTGAAAACCCAGCTGTAATAATCAAGCCCTCCAAGCTCTGAAATGATTTTTGGAAGAGCATTCCCTACAATTGTCTGATTTACTGCCGCAAAAAACATCGCTGCAATGATGGCAATCATTATCGTTATTTTTTCTTTATGACTTAAATGTTCCATGATTCCACCTCTAGTTTTCTTCTAATAATTTTTTTAAAAGGCGATTAAATACAATCATTTCATCATCGGTTACGTTTTCCAGTTTCCGGTGAAAGTATTCTGTGATGGTCGCCTCTACTGTTCTTGCCACTCTCTCTCCTTCTTCCGTCAGCTGAAGAAGGACAACTCGTCTGTCGTCACTTGCCCTGACACGTGTTAAGTAGCCTTTTTTTATCAGCCGTTCACTGACTGATGTAATATGACTGCACGAAACGCTCAGCAGATCTGCAATCCGGCTGACATTTGGATGATCCTGTTCATGCACGAGCCGAAGCACCATAAATTCATTGAACGGCAGCATGGGTTCAAGCATGTCATTCAAATGTGCCCTGGTCATCTTGTTCAGCTTTCTGTAATTCGAGAGAAATTCGTAGGTGAGCTCCTGGCGTGTATTCATGTTCCCCTCCCGTTTCCAAATCAATTTAATACTTAACTTACTTAACTATTAACTTTATTAACTATATGACGGAGCTGAAAAGTTGTCAAGGAATAAAGCATAACAACATTTCTTTAAAGCAAAAAAAACAGCCCTGGCCAGGACTGCTCTCAAAATGCTGATTTTTTTACTATTTCCGCTTCATACAAGTCCCAGGCGTCATCAAATACGACAAGACCCGGGAGGTATGAGCCGTTAAGCTCGAGGTATGAGCTGATTTCGTGGTAATCGTCGGATGATTTTGGAAAGCTGTGATCATCGTAAGCATCATTGGCAAAACGGCTGATGTCATCCTGAGGCTTTGGATGCCTGAATTTCATCAGGTAGTGATAAAAAGATTTCATGCGGGTCCCCTCCGTTGGGTTTGTAAAGTGCCCCTATTATAACGTGGATTGGACAAGAAGAAAACCTCAGAATTCTCTGAGGTTTCACGTAAAGTCAAAATAATTTCGCTTTAAATGGCGCTTCCATTTCATGAGCTCATCAAAATTGACCCGGTTTGGCAGTTCTTTCACATTAATCAGGAGGAGCTGATTTTCGATTTCATTAATTGTATCCTCGCTCTGATAGCTGATGCCGCAATCTGGACATTCCGTACAGGGCGTTTCAGAAATTTCGATGGCCCGTGATCCATCGGGCAGCTCCCAGTGAACAAGGTTGCTTGTTTTTACGGCCTTTTCCGATTCACACCACTCGCAGCGCTCACTCATTTTCTGCCGCCTTCTTATCTTCGGATTTTAAAAGCTGGGCACGGTACTTTTTCTCTTTTAATTCGTCCCGCTTTTCCCGCTTGTTCTTTAAGCTTGCATGCTCGGGATTCGTTTCAAACGTTTTTCTTCGGCTGATGCGTCCGATGCCCTCAGGAATCAGGTTAAACTGTGCATCTTCATATAAACCTGCAATGCCTGACAATGATTTTTTCGAATCTGAGTCCGGATAGATTTCATTGAAATAATCTTCAGCAAGTCCCGGGACATAATTCTCCGGCTCCGGATACGTTGTGATCACACCTTCGAAGTTTCGAAGAACGACTTTTCCCGGACTTTGGGAAATCAGATAGTTTGGCTGCAAAGCGATTTTCCCTCCGCCTCCCGGTGCATCCACTACGAATGTCGGCACGGCATAACCGCTTGTATGACCTCTCAGGCCTTCAATAATTTCAAGCCCTTTTGAAACAGGTGCACGAAAATGGCCGATGCCTTCAGAAAGATCACATTGGTAAATGTAATACGGGCGGACTCTGATCTTTACTAAATCGTGCATGAGCTTTTTCATAATTTGTACGCTGTCATTGATGCCGGCAAGGATAACTGCCTGATTGCCGACAGGCACACCTGCATTAGCGAGCATCTCACAAGCCTTTTTGGACTCTTCTGTAATTTCGATCGATGTATTGAAATGGGTATTCAGCCAGATTGGATGGTATTTCTTCAGGATATTGCAGAGATTTTCGGTAATGCGCTGCGGAAATACGACCGGAGCACGAGTGCCAATCCGGATAATTTCAACGTGATCAATGGCTCTCAGGTTCTTTAAAATGTACTCTAAAATGGTGTCATTGATTAAAAGACCGTCACCGCCTGAAATGAGGACATCCCGCACTTCCGGTGTTTGAGCAATATAGGCGATGGCATCGTCAAGCTGTTTCTTTGGCACACCCATGCCGATTTGTCCTGAAAAACGTCTTCTTGTACAGTAACGGCAATACATGGAGCATTGATTTGTCACCAGGAATAGAACACGGTCCGGATAGCGGTGGGTCAGGCCGGGTACAGGAGAATCTTCATCTTCATGCAGCGGATCTTCCAGGTCATACTTTGTTTTATTCAGCTCCTGTGAAATCGGCACCGACTGCATGCGGATCGGGCACCTCGGATCATCTTCGTTCATCAGCCAGGCGTAGTATGGAGTAATATTTAAAGGAATGGTTTTCGTAGAAATTTTGACTCCTTCCTCTTCATCAGGAGTCAAGTTCACAACTTTTTTCAAATCTCCGAGTGTCCGGATCGTGTTCGTCAGCTGCCACAGCCAGTCATTCCACTGCTCTTCCGTCACATCTTTCCAAAGCTCAATATCTTTCCAATGGCGTTTCGGCTTATACAAGTCGTATCTCACAGCAGTTCCCCCATTTCGGTCTTTACCACTATTACATGCAAAAAGCGTGCCAGCGTGACTCGAAAAGCGGAAGCGCTCGTTTAGCTCCGGGAGTCAGATAAGGAAGTGGCGGAAAAGGCGCTTTTTGCCTTTACCGACAGTTCCGTTCTGGCAGAGGAGCTGAGCGCTGGAGCTAGACAATGCGAAAAGCGGAGCCGACTGCCCTTTCAGTCAGAAAAGAAATCGATCAGAAAGGCCGGGTTTGCCTTTTTGGGCGATTTTGTTCTGACAGAGGAGTTGGGCGATGGAGCTGGACAACACGAAAAGCGGAATCAGCCGGTTAGCTCCGATAGGCAGAAAAGAAATCGACCAGAAAGGCCGGGTTTGCCTTTTTGGGCGATTTTGTTCTGACAGAGGAGTTGGCTGATGGAGCTGGACAATACGAAAAGCGGAAGCGCTCGTTTAGCTCCGGGAGTCAGATAAGGAAGTGGCGGAAAAGGCGCTTTTTGCCTTTGCAGACAATTCCGTTCTGACAGAGGAGCTGAGCGCTGGAGCTAGACAATGCGAAAAGCGGAGCCGACTGTCCAACCCTTTCAATCAGATAAGAAATCCAAGGAAAAATCCGGGCTTAGCTTTAAAAATAATTTATTTTGCCCTCCACAAAAATACCACCCAACCCCACCCCAAACTCCCCCTACCCCTTTGATTCCACTGCCGAATATTGGTCACTAAGATATTTTTTGAGCTTGTACTGCAGGGTTTGTCTTGGGATGCCGAGAAGCTTTGCAGCTTTCATGACATTCCCATCTGTTTGTTCCATTGCATCAAAGATCAGCTTGCATTCATATTTTGACAGCCTGCTTTGCAGGGAGCCGCCTCTTTCATCTGATTCATCCTCATTCATCAAGTACGGCGGGAGGTGGCTCGGCAGAATCTGCCCTTCATCACACATGTTCATTGCAAATTCCAGGCAATGTTTGAGTTCCCGCACATTGCCCCGCCAGCGCTTTCTGCCAAGCAGGCTCTCCGTCTCTTTTGATAGGCCTGATACACGTTTGCCGAATTCCTGATTGTATTTTTTGATAAAAGCAGCCGAAAGGAGCGGGATGTCTGCTGGTCTCTCCCTGAGGGGAGGAAGGCTGAGGCCGAACACATTAAGCCTGAAATAAAGATCTTCTCTTATCTTATGTTCTTTTAAACATTGCTCAGGCGGGATATTCATGGCGGCAACCACTCGGACATCAACGTTTATAGCCCTGCTGCTGCCGATTCTTCTGATTGCCCCGTCGTCAATGACGCGAAGAAGCTTTGCCTGCAGGTTCAGGGGCATCGACTGAAGTTCATCCAAAAAGAGAGTGCCTCCGTGGGAAAGCTCAAATAAACCAGCCCGGTCTGCAGCGCCTGTATAGCTCCCTTTCACCGTGCCAAACAGCAGGCTCTCAAGCAGGGCTTCCGGAAGGGCGGCACAGTTTTGTGCAATAAAAGGTGACTGTCTTCGCGCAGATTCATTATGCACCGCCTGAACAACCAATTCTTTTCCCGTTCCTGTTTCCCCGTAGACAAGCAGATTGGAAGATGTTCTTGCGGCCTTTTTTATCAGTTCTTTTACACGGAGCAGATTGCTGCTGACTGTCAGTATGTCTTCTAGCCTGTACACGGTGCCGTTGACAGCTTTTGCTCTAACGGGTGACGATATTCTTGATTGAAGGTCTGCCAGTCTTTCTGTCAGCTGTTTGATGGCAGAAAAGTCCTTTGCAATTTCAACTGCTCCGATGACAGTGTTTCCTGATAAAATGGGCAGGCTTGTATTCACGGTTTCAATTTTTTCGCCTTTTACATTTATGTAGGTCTGCGAGTGATGGTAAATCGGCTTTTTCGTCCTGATCGCCTTTAGAAGGGTGCTTGTTTCTTCTGACAGAGAGGGAAAAGCGTCAAATAAATGTTTCCCCAGGACTTCTTCCGGTTTCAGTCCGTCGTGATAGGCTGCAATCTCATTGTAGAAAACCGTCATCCCTTTTTCATCAACCGCATGAATGCCCTCATCAATTGTTTCTAAAATATGCTGAATGATTTTCTCTCTAGTTTGGTCTGCCAATGAAATTCCTCCTCAGTGCCAGCTTTTCGGCAGCAAATGCTCATTTTCCGGCAGACAGGTCTTTACACCATACATTCATATTTTCATAGTCCGTGCTGATGATGCAGTTATTTGTGAGCCTGCCGGTATAATCATAATCCAGCTGATAAAGCACCGCGTTCATCCCGAAAGAGGCCGCCCTTGCGATAGAATAGGCACAGTAAATGCCCTCTTTCCTGAGCACGTCTTCAAGCTTCAGCAGCAGTGTTCTCATAAGCCGGTGCTTTCTCGCTTCAGGAAGCGTAGCACAGTCTGTCAGTTCTGCATTATGATAAAATCTGTTCAGCTCCGCTGATGCTGCACTAACGATCTTCAAATTCTCTTCGGCCAGTAAATAAATCGTTCCTTCTTTCATTGTCTTTACAATATAATCCGGAGAATGAAGAGGAGTCGGATACACTTCGAATACCGTTTGGTAAAGAGAAGCCAGCCCTTCTGCGTCCTTTTCTTCCGCTTTCCGGAATATAAAATCTGACGTGTCCGGACATGCCGACTTTTCTTTCTGATATATGGCACTCATCATGCTGTCCTGCTCCGTCCATGCCGTTGTAGTTCTTCTGTCCTCGCTGAAATATTTTGTAAAAAAACAGGCGGGGTCACCGTGGAAATATCCTCTGATGACCGCTTCGAGCTGATATTGTTTGTTAAGAAGCTCTTCAATCGACGAGCTTTTTCCCTTTACAATCAACTTTGTGAAACCTTTGTTCAAAGCGGCTTTTTCTGCATCAGCAAGGAGATCTTCCATATTTCCCCGGTAATCATCAATTCTCATCCGGCTGTTAAAATGGTCAAAAACCGCTGTCGCCCTGTATGAGATGCCTTCCAGTTCTTTTTCCTCTGTTTTATATTCGTTCACGCTCTTTCCCCCTTTTGTTCACTCCAGAAAAAAAGAGTGCAGAAATCGCACTCATTCTTCTTTTCACGGCTTCTTTATCTATGCGCATGATTAAATGAAATCAGTTTCAGCTCGGTCAGCTCTTCCATTGCGTATTTAATGCCTTCTCTTCCAAACCCGCTGTCTTTGACACCGCCGTACGGCATATGATCAACGCGGAATGTAGGGATGTCGTTGATCATCACCCCGCCGACATGAAGGTCTTTTGCCGCTTTAAATGCAAGGTCCACTCTGTTTGTAAATACGCCGGCCTGAAGTCCGAACCGGGAGTTATTGACTTCTTCAATGGCTTCATCAAATGTCCGGAATGAATTGATGATGGCAACAGGTGCAAATGCCTCCTGGCAGGAAAGACTGGCATCAGAAGGCACATTCAGTAAAATGGCCGGTTCAATCGTCTGATTTTCTGACCCTTTTCCTCCGCAGGCGCGCGTTGCACCTGCTGCTTCGGCTTCCTCAATCCAGGCGAGGGCGCGATCCACATCATCACCTGAAATGAGTGACGATACATCTGTCTGCTCATCCAGCGGATTCCCGACTTTCAATTTCCGTGTATGTTCAACAGCCTTAGACACGAATTCATCAAATATAGCCTCATGCACATAAATACGCTGTACCGAAATACACACCTGCCCTGCAAACGCAAATGCTCCGGTGACGCATCTCGCTGCCACTTCATCTGCATTTGCATCATCATTGACGATCACTGCAGAGTTCGATCCGAGCTCAAGAAGGGTTTTTCTCATGCCGGCTTCCTGCTTCAGCTTTTTCCCTACCTCCGGGCTGCCTGTAAATGTCAGGGCTTTTATCCGGTCATCCGATGTAAAATGCTTCCCTATTTCGCTGCCCTTGCCTGTGACAATGTTCAGGGCGCCGGCGGGCAGTCCCGCTTCGTGAAAAAGCTCTCCAATGAAATAGGAACTTAAAGGGGTTTGGGTTGCCGGTTTCAAAACGACCGTATTTCCCGAGGCAAAAGCAGGACCCAGCTTGTGTGCCACCAGATTCATAGGAAAGTTAAACGGGGTAATGGCTCCAATCACACCAATAGGTTCCCGCACCGTATAGGCTGTGCGGTTTTCCCCTCCTGGAGCTGCATCCATAGCTATTGTTTCACCGTCAAGCCTTCTTGCCTCTTCAGCCGCAAATGTATAGGTCATGACTGTGCGGTCTACCTCTGCCCTGGCCGTTTTGATCGGCTTTGCCGCTTCTTTTGCGATGATTTGAGCCGCTTCCTCTTTTCGTTCCGCAAGAAGCTCTGCCGTTCGTTTAAGAATCTCTGCCCGTTTATGTGCTGGAAGCTCCTTCATTTTTCTGAACGCGTCAGCTGCAGCGTCCACGGCTGCTTTCACCTTGCTTTCGTCTGCGATAGCGACTTCTGCAAGCAGATCCTTTGCGAAGGGAGATTTTAGTTCTACATACGTTTCTGATTCTTCATGTTTACCATTAATCCATAAATGCTGCTTCATTTCCGGTCACCTCTATTAGTAAGTCGTTTCCTGTACTTATTTCCCCTCTCCCAAGCCATAAAACATCACTCAGACACTTCGCACCAGTTTAATAAGAAGGCTGCAATCACTTTTGTGCAGGAGATCATCTGATCGATGTCGATAAATTCATTTGGAAAATGCGCCATCTCTGTTTCCCCCGGCCCAAAGACGATTGAGGGTATGCCGCCGGCTTGAGAAAGGAGACCGGCATCCGTCCCCCATGGGGATGCTTCTATTACAGGCTCACTTTCCAGAATGTCGACATATGCTTTTGACAATGCCTCTGTCAGCGGATGCGTGCCTTCAATTTCATTCGGGAGCCACCTTGCCCCAAACCATTCAAGCTCAGCCGGATGCTCTTTAAACCATTCATCTTTAGAGGACAACTCGTCTATCCATCCTTGAAATTCGGCCTGTACGTCCTCTATTTTTTCATTCGGTGCAATCCCGCATCTTCCTTCAAGTGTCACAAGATCGGCGACAGAAGAGGGCCATGTGCCTCCTTCTATTTTACCGATATTAATAGGAACTGGAATAGGAATTGTCTGATAGAGAGGATCGGTAATCCGTTTATTCCTTTTTTGTTCAAGCTGGAGCAAATGCTCTACAACTAAGGTCGTTTTCTCAATGGCACTTACGCCTTCATACCTTGTTCCTCCGTGTGCAGAGCGCCCTTTCACCTTGAGCCTGAACCACATCGACCCCTGCTGTTTTTGAAAGATTTTCATTTTAGTAGGCTCCGGAACAATGGCTGCATCCGCTTTATACCCGCGGAGAATCGCTGCGAGTGTTCCTGCTCCACCGCTCTCTTCTTCTATAACACTCTGAAAAATCACATCACCCTTAAGTGAAATGCCTGATGCTTTAATGGCTTCCATGGCCATTAACAGACAGACATTCCCTCCTTTCATATCTGTTGATCCGCGGCCGTATAGCCGGTTATCCTTCACAACAGCCTGGTAAGGATCAACTTCCCACTGTTTGAGATCTCCCTCGGGAACAACATCTACGTGTCCGTTTAAAATAACAGACTTGCCGCCGCCCGACCCTTTCATCACCCCAACAATATTCGGGCTGTCCTTAAATGAGGTTCTTGTCGCAACGAAATGGGGATGCTGCTTCAATGCTTTTCCTCCGGGTTCCCATAAATCTATGTCCAGGCTGAGCTGACGGCACTTCTCAAGGACGACAGCCTGGGCTGATGCTTCATTCCCCTGAACACTCCGCTGTTCGACCATTTTCTTCAGCAGCTTAATGGAGCGGTGCCGGTTGTCATTGATCCAGGCGCAAACTTGCTTTTGTGAGTCTTCCATCCCTTCACCTCTTCACTAATTTTCAGGTTTCAAGCTTCACCCCTGTATGTTTGATCACATCCTCCACTGTGAAAGGAGGCATGACCTCAAGCAGCTTCAGACCACCCGGCTGCACTTCGAGCACAGCCATGTCTGTAATGATCATATTGACACATTTTTTTGAAGTGAGAGGCAGCGTACACTCTTCAAGAATTTTCGGTTCACCGTTTTTATTAACATGGTTCATCACAACGATGACCTTTTTTGCTTTGGCAGCAAGCTCCATGGCTCCTCCCATTCCAGGCACTCTTTTTCCCGGTACAATCCAGTTCGCAAGATCTCCTTTTCCGCTTACTTGTAGAGAACCCAGAATCGTCATATCCACGCAGCCCCGGCGGATCATGCCGAATGCCGCTGCAGAATCAAAGTACGAGGCCCAATTGCCGGTGGTGACCGGATAGCCCGCTGCATTGCACAGAGTGCCATCTTCTTCACCGGCTGCAGGTGTCGGGCCTATCCCGAGAATTCCATTTTCAGCCTGAATCATGACCTGCGGCTTTCCTGTTAAATAATTCGGCACGAGCGAAGGAATGCCTATTCCGAGGTTGACGATCATGCCGTTCTCAATTTCCTGTGCAGCCCTTCTCGCAATTTTCTCTCTCACTTCGGCTCCCATACCCATTTCCAGTTCACCCCTTCACTTTGGACAATTGCCTGAACAAAAACGCCCGGCGTAATAATCGTTTCCGGGTCGAGTTCTCCGGAACCTACAATCTGATCGACCTCTGCAATCGTATAATCGCCTGCCATTGCCATTAAAGGATTCATATTTCGGGCACTTTTTTCATAAACAATGTTCCCGAATTCATCTGCTTTCCTGCCGCAGATGATTGCTACATCTGCCGTTAAAGCCGTTTCAAGCAAATAGGTCTTCCCGTTTACAGTCAGCCGTTCCTTTCCCTTTTCGGCAATCTCGCTGCCTATTCCCACGTCACACAGGATCCCCCCAAGGCCCATCCCGCCTGCCCGGATTCTCTCTGCAAGCGTGCCTTGAGGAGAAAACTCAACATGTAGCTTTCCTTCTGACATCAGAGCCCCTGCTATAGGATTTGATCCTATGTGTGAAGCAATCAGCTTTCGGACTCTTCCCGAAGAGACGATCCTTCCAATGCCGATATGGGGGAAACCGGCATCATTACAGATGATTTCAAGGTCCCTGACCCCTTTTTCAAGAATGGCATCTACAAGTGTCGGGGGAGTGCCTACTCCTCCAAATCCTCCGGCCATTAGAGTGCAGCCATCATTTACTTTGGATAGTACATCGTCTATTTGCCTGATCTTTTGAAAAGCATTTGAAATCATACGCACTCTCCTTTATTACGGATAATCTCAGCCTCTATCTCCGAAATAGTTTTGGAAAAAAGCCGGACCAGCTCGGTCAGCTCTTCCTCACTGATCGTAAGCGGCGGAGCAATCAAGATTGCATCTCCGTCTCCCCCTTCAATTCCAGCTGCAGCGGGATAAACGAGCAGTCCGTTCATCTGGGCTTTCTTTATGATGCGGCTTGTCAGGTGACAGGCTTTTGAAAAAGGCTTCTTTGTCGCTTTGTCTGTAACAAATTCAATGCCGATCATAAGTCCCATCCCTCTGACATCCCCAATAATGGAAGTCTTTTTCTGCAATTTCTGAAGCTGTTTCATCAGTGTTTTTCCTTTTTCCGCCGATGCGTCATTCAGGCTGTTTTTTTCGATATAATGCAAAACAGCAAGACTGGCTGCGGCAGATTGGGGATTGGCACTGTAAGTATGGCCGCTCATAATCAGTTTAGACCCCTGCTGAATCGGCCTCATCACTCTGTCGCTTACAAGTGTTGCCGCTATCGGTGCATACCCTGCGCTCATTCCTTTGCCGAGGGCCACAATATCCGGCAATACTCCCCAATGCTCCATTGCCAGAGTTTTCCCTGTTCTCCCTATGCCGGTCATGACTTCATCTGCAATCAGGAGGATATCATACCGGTCACAAATATCCCGGATTTTCTCATAATAGCCTTCAGGGGGAGTAAGCGCCGCTCCTGCTGCACCTACAAGAGGTTCAGCCACGAATGCGGCAATATGCTCTGCACCGGTCCTTCTGATTGCCGTTTCAAGTTCGTCTGTACATTTTGCGTTGCAGGATGCCGGGTTTAGTCCAAATGGACACCGGTAGCAGTATGGCGGGGAAACTTCCGGATTTGACTCAAGCAGCTGCTGAAAGCGGAACCGCCTTTCAGGATGGCCTGAAAGGGATAAGGCGCCTAATGTAATGCCGTGATAACTCATCCATCTCGATATGATCTTCGTTTTCTGAGGACAGTTCTGCTCCTGGAAATACTGAATGGCTGTCTTCATTGCCGTCTCAATTGCCTCTGACCCGCTGTTAACAAGAAATGTCCAATTAAGGTCACCCGGTGTAATTTCTGAAAGCTTCTTTGCAAGTCCTTCAGCTGCATGGCTTGAAAACTGGGATCTGTATACAAAAGAAACGGCATTTGCCTGCTTGCCCATCGCATCAATGATTTCCGGTACCCCGTGGCCTATTGAACACGTAACCGCTCCTGAAGAAGCGTCCATGTATTTTTTTCCATCCGTATCAAAGAGATAAACACCTTGTCCATGGCTGACTATTTTATAGCTCTCATCAAGCATGGGTTTGATTAAATAGTCCCTCTCCACCCCGCCATTCACCCCAACCTTCTAATGTATCTTGCTCATTAATACATATGTGGAAGACAAAGCGGTTATTTCTCATGAGCAATCAAAGCCATCGACAAACCATTTTCGGGCTCTTTACAGAGGGCTGACGCCTACAGTACCCACAACGCCGTATTTTTTGTAAGCGCTGTCATTAGTTTGTAAACAAATTTCTTTTCACCTGCATACCATATCTTATTGAAGGGTCAGGTGATGGTTGTGCTGAAGTGGCTGTTTCACGGTGTCTTTTTCGCGATGTTTATTCTGCTTGCCTATTTTGGAGGCGGATCAGTCCTGTTTGCAGACGGGGAGACAGGGGAACGCGTCGTTACTGCTTTTTTTGTCATAATGACAGCAGCTTTTCTCGGAATGGTCTACCATTCTCTTTGCAGGCATTTTTTCAAATAAACGCTTGGAAATTTTCCAAGCGTTTTTATCTGCCATTTTATATGGAATAGGTGAGGAATTCACCTTTTTTTCCGCCCATCCTGGCATAAAAACGCTGAGCCCTTAGATTGCTTTCGGCGGTCTCCCATGTCATGGCAGTGAAATGATGCAAGGCCGAGTATGTATGGCAGCTTTTAAAAAGCTGTTCAGCAGCACCTTTCCCCCTGAATTCTTCCTTTACATATAAATCATTCATTACCGCAATCTCGCTTGCTCTTGTTGTGCTGTACGTGAAATAAAGGGTTGCAAATCCGACAAGGTTATTTCCTGACTGTGCAACAAACTGGATGCCTTTTTCTCCTTTTAATAGGGTATCAATAAGATTTTCCAGCTGTTTCTCAGGAGGTTTTTCACACTGATAGAAATCAACTATATATTCATACATCAGCCCCATCAATGCTTCTGTGTCTTTCTTCTCCGGATGCCTTACGATTGTCTCCAAAATGATCCATCCCCTTCTTATTCGTTTTTCCCTAATGAAAACCCTTCAAAAAATCTTCCTCCATACGGCTTTAAAATGTCATCAGCCAGACGGATGACGCTGTCTTTTTCCCCCTGGCGGTAGTAATCCTCAAATGCGGCAAAAAATGATTCAGCCAAATGTTCGTCAAATTGTTTTAACGCTCTATGTATCCATTTTGATTTACCTATATATCTTCCGTTTGTAAGGAGAACAAATTCATGGAGGAGTTCAGCAAGATTCCCTGCAACATGAATGCCCTCTGCGCGATTTGCACACCCGGTAAAGTCGTCCAAAGCATCGGTAATAAAATAGCGTCTGCTGTCAATTTCCTTTTGTGTCAGGGGCTCAGGACCCTTTTCAAGGAGGGCTGATGCTTCTTTTTTAATCGGGACAAGCCGTTCTTTCCCCTTCAGCACAATTCCTTCAGCTGTCATTCTTGGCATGGATGGTGTTCCGCTTTTGCAGTCTTCCTCAAAAAAATAACGATAAGATGAAAAGTTATGTACAAATGCCTCTACAGGCCAGCCGAAATCGACAAACGATTCTCTGTATGACTCCTTAATGCTCTCATCAAATATGACAAGATCCAAATCTGATGTAGGAGTGCCTTCCCCTCTCACTACACTGCCCGCAAGTACAGCTGCTGCACATGAAGGAAACCTTTTTTCAACGATTTTCAATGCTGCCTCTGCAGGCTGAAGCCTCATATTGATTCCCCCTTATCTCTCTTTTTAAAAATAGATTTCTTTTTTTCACTGAAGCAGGTATAGTAGGAATGTTCTGTCTCCATTATACTCATAATCTGGAAGATTGTAAGATCATGATTTCCAATTTGATACAGATTAATTTGACGTTAGGCAGGGTATAACATTTTTATCAAACTTATTGCAGGAGCGTTTTCTTATGACAAAAAACTATATTCTTAAAATAAGAGACTTATCAGGGTTTCTCGTATTTCCCCTTCTCGGACTGATGTATGAATTTTTAAATGAAAGGCAGACAAATGCGGTAGACATGACCGCTCCGGCAGATGCTTATATTCCATTTGTCCCGGTTTTTATTCTTCCGTATATCATCTGGTATGTGTATATGTTTGGGTTTCTCCTGTATTTCTGGTGGAGGGATTCACACATTTACTGGAAAACTGTGATTGCCCTGACGGCAGGAGAATTAATCTGCTTCGGTGTTTATTTTTTCTTCCAATCAACCGTTCCAAGACCCGAACTGACGGGTGATGGCTTCCTTATTCATCTTGTTTCGGTGATTTATCAGAACGACCAGCCGTTTAACTGCTTCCCAAGCATTCATGTTCTGACAACCTTTATCATCATGCTCGTCCTTCCAAAACTCAAGCTCAGCAGAATGGTTTCCTTTCTATCTCAGCTGACGGGAATTTTGATAATCCTGTCAACATTATTTGTAAAGCAGCATGTCATTTATGATGTGATTGCATCGATTGCCCTTGGCCTTTCACTCTGGTATGTCCTTTTTGAGCTTAAGCGAGCCCCGGCACGTTTGCCCTCCGTCATCAAAGAAGGAGTTTCTGAAAGGAATGCCGGCTGACTTAAAGAACCTGATTGGGTTCTTTTTTTTTATAAAAATGGAGATATCTGTACAGGCATGCTCCGAAATTCGACATACACTGTATGAAATATGTCGAAAAAGGAATGATGCAACCGTTGAATATTGAAGGAAAACATTTAATTATTGATGCTTTTGACTGTAACCCTGACCTTTTGAACAGCAAAGATTACCTTGAGCTTCTCATGCTCCAGGCAGCGAATGACAATGGCATGCAGGTGCTCTCTTCGTATTTTCATCCTTTTCATCCCCAAGGTGTGACAGGTGTGCTTGTTTTATCAACTTCTCATATGTTGATCCATACTTGGCCGGAGGAAAACTATGCGTCTCTAGATTACTACACGTGCGGAGATGCTGATCCTGAATTTCAGACACGGTCCTTATTAAGAGGGCTCGGCGCAAAGAGAGCTCTTGTTTACACGGTTTCAAGAGGAGTAAACGGGACACAGCTGATCTTCCCAAAAGAAATTTTTGTTTATGATACGTCAAAAGGAGGAGATTCAAAATGAACCATAATCAGCATTCCAAGCCCTGGGTGGCTTCAGACTTAAATGCCGCTCAATCACGCTCTACAAACAGGCTTGAAAAACAGGAAGCGGATGAAAATGTTCGTGGAGATAAATGGGATCAAATTGGACTGGATGAAATGAAAAGAAGAAATCACCGTGATCTTTTTGACCAAAAAAGCAGCTACCAAAAGATCCAGATCTTAGAGGCAAATGATTTGAGAATGTATTTGAATGGACAGCTTCAGTTCAGCTCACTGGATGAAAAGCTCTACCATGAAGCTCTCGTTCATCCTGCATTTGCAGCGTCTCCTGCGCATGAACGCGTGTTTATTTTAGGCGGAGGAGATGGTCTTGCCTTAAGAGAAGTGTTAAAATACAGCCGGGTTAAGCACGCTGACTTAGTGGACCTTGATCCTCTGGTGCTGAAAGCAGCAAAAGAAGTAAAAAGCCTTGCATCTTTGAACGATTATTCGCTCCGAAGCAGACGGGTTACCGTCCATCCTATGGACGCTCAGGCATACCTTGCTTCCGAACCTGATCCCTATGACATCATTTTTGTAGACTTTCCTGATCCTACAGGCAAAACCATCAGTGATCTTTATACGACAGAATTTTACTCCCTTTTGAAAAAATCGCTTAAACCCCATGGTGTTTTTGTGTGTCAGGCGAACTCTCCTGATGAGACCCCTCTAGTTTTCTGGACAATTGGAAAAACAATTGAAAGCGCAGGTTTTGCCGTAACAAGCTATCACACAACCGTTCCATCATTCGGGGACTGGGGCTTTCACCTGGCATCCGCATCGCGCAAATCCCTCTCAGGCAAAAAAGCTCAAGTACCCGCAAAATCACTTCCATCTAATCTTGGTGACCTTTCCAAATTTCCTACCTATGTCACAGAAAAGAAAAATCAGGGGATCATCAATACGAAAAACAAATCTGTACTCCATGCCATTTTCAAAAAAGAAAGCTTTTATATGGATTAACAGAACAAAAGCGCAAGCGTCAAGGCCCGCTCCGATAGGCAGATAAGAATCCGTCGGAAAAGTCCGGTTCCCGCCTTTTTTGACGGATTTGTTCTGACAGAGGATCTAGGCGCTTCCGCTTGCCGATGATAACTTTGTTATGTTATCCACAGTCTTTTATTCTTTATAACTTCCTGATTAACAACAAGAAATGGACAGCTCTCTGAAGCTGTCTATTTTTTTTAATCGATCCGGATTATTGAAAAAATATTTTTTCTGAAGAAAGGCATTCACGGCGTATCTGTCGAATTACTATCCATCACTTATTAGTACACTTCAAAGCGGCACAGGGATAAATGTGGGAAGGTTTCCATTCCATTATGGAGGGGTATATTTACCATCATAATCATAGGTATTAATATGGCTTCTGCTCGGATGGGGACTTTGAATGAAGGAGGCTGAAGGATGAATAACGAAAATGAAAGAGAAGACCTTTGTGATGAGTGTTCTTTTCACAAAAAGCTGACGTTTTCAGAAACAGAAGAGTTATGGCTGTGTGAATCCTGCGCATCAGAAGAATAATAAACAAAAAAGCCGGAATTTTCCGGCTTTTTTGTTTATTGACCCATCAGACATTTGTAGAAAATGTCCCGCAAATTTTGAATCTCCTCATCTGAAAGCATGCCGAACATGTTTTCAATCTGCTGGTTGATCTGCTTTCTTGCGGAATGGAGCAGTACCTTTCCTGTCTCTGTTATTTCAAGGTTATAAGCTCTGCGGTCCCTTTCGCTCTGGCACTTTTGAACGAAGCCGTCTTTAATCAGCTTGCTAGTCAGTACGGTGACTCCGCCCGTCGTTATCTGCAGCTGCTCTGCAAGCAGCGAAGGACGCTTGAGCCCTTCTGTCTCGAGAATCTGCAGGATGAGAATATGGGTTTTGGAAAGTCCCACCTGATTCACATGGTTCCAGTCATTCATCCATTTGCGTTCCAGTGAAACAAAAATCTCAAACAGGGAGACGATATTTTCGTTTCGTTTCGTATTCATAGGGGTCATCTCCAGCATGCGTTATACTTTTGTCTGCCTAAGTTTAGCGAGCAGTTCTAAAGGAAGCAGCATTTGTTCCTCAAGAGGATTCTGTTGTTCTCCGTTTTTTTTCAAATCAGTGATCTCATTGTGCAGCCTTTCCATCTTCCGATCAAGCTCGGCTGCAGATAATGCCGCTTCTCTGAGTTCATCAGTCAAATGTTCAGGTATTGCCTGGTTATATTTATAATAAATTTTATGTTCAAGACTTGCCCAGAAATCCATGGCTATCGTCCGGATTTGAATCTCAACCATCACATTCTCCTGTCTGTCAGACATAAAAACAGGAATTTCTGCCAATAAATGAAGGCTTTGGTACCCATTCGGCTTTGGGTTCTTAATATAATCCTTGCATTCGACGATGTGAATGTCTTTCTGGTTTTGAATCATATCGCTGATCTGATAAATATCAGATAAAAACGAGCATGTTATACGAATTCCCGCTATATCTTTCATATTTCTTCTGATTTCTTCCAGTGAAAAAACATAGTTTTTACGATGCATTTTTTTCATGATGCTTTCAGGCGATTTGAGCCTCGAGCTTACGTGCTCAATAGGGCTGTAATCATGAATATATTGAAATTCCTGTTTTAAAATATTTATTTTCGTATTCATTTCTTCAAGTGCAAACTTGTAGGACATCATAAAGCGCGTGAGTTCTCTCTTGATGGTCTTAAGCTTCTCTGCACTCATTTCCGGCACTTTAAAATCTTCCACCGTAAAACCCCTTCAGTTAATTTGGAAGCATCGTTTTTGCTTCAAGCAGTCTAAGTAAGTATGCCCTGATATTTCTGGGCAAAAACTTGCGGATTTCATCTTCATTGAATCCTACAAGGAATTTTTTTTCATCCATGACAATCGGGCACCGGAGCAAACCGGGTTTGGACTTAAGAAGCTCCAGCAATTCGTGCATGTGCAAAGAATCGAGGTTAACGTCAAGCTCCTGAAACTGCTTTGACCGGGTTGAAAGAATTTCATCTGTTCCTTCTTCTGTCATACGCAAAATCTGTTTAAGCTCTTTCATTGTCAGAGGTTCAATTAAAAGATTTCTTTCTGTATATGAAATATCGTGCTCTTCCATCCAAAGCTTTGTCTTTCTGCAGGATGAGCAGCTGCATGATGTAAACAACGTAATGGCCATAAATGATTCCTCTCCTTCAAAGATTGATCATAAGTTCCACCTGTTTGTAAAACATGTACGATATATATATCTTACAAGTAAGATATATATAAATCAACTAATATGCTTTTACTTGTTCATGTGTTTTTATGCAAGAAAAAAGCCATCACTTAAAAAGGGATGACTTGACAGGCCTTCTGCGGCTGTTTGTTCTAAGGGATCTATCCGGGTATAAAGCCAGAATGGAATCCATTACGCTGTGTCCGCACACCAGACACTTGCTGTCTTCGTGCTGCTGTTCACACTTGCATTTAGGACAATGTTTTTGTTCTTCCATAGGATATGCTTCCCTCCTGCTTAGATATCTTTCTTGGTATTATCGGCTGATGTTTTAATTTCTTTACTGCGCCAATCCATTTTTAAAAGTGAATACATATACAAATCTTCAAATTTTCCGCAAGTGTATTCATAATGTCTAAGCAGGCCTTCCCTGATAAACCCTTGCCTTTCCGCAAGCTTTATAGAAGGTGCGTTGGAAGGTTCAATTAAGGCTTCGATTCGCTCAAGGTTCAAATGATCAAAACCGTAGCTGATAATGGCCTGAAGAGCTTCAGAAGCAATCCCTTCCCCCCAATACTCACGGCTTAATTCATAGCCAATTTCAGCGCGGAAATGGTTAGGTTTTCTGTTTAAGAGCCGCAGCTTCCAATCATGATGCCGGATCCTTTAAGAGAGATTGCCCATCTGATGCCAGTGCCTACTTGGAAAATTTCCCGGTACCAATCCAATTCGCCGTAAACGTCCTGTAAAGAATTAAATGGATTCAGACCCATATGCCGGACAACTTCTTCATCAGACAAGTAGCGGAGCATGTCCGCTGCATCTTCTTGAACAGCCTTTCTCAAAAGCAATCTCTCTGTTTCAATAACAGGAAATGATGTTTCCACTGTGATGCATCTCCTTTGCCTGACTGTTCACGAATGCTGGCAGAGCGGATATTAAAAGGTTTTTTTCAGCATTCAGACACACAGCAGTCTCTTTGATACGGAATTATTCGCCATGTTTTTACAATTATCCTTCTTTTTCTCTCTATTTCTAAGTTCCGCTGGTCAAAAAAACGGATTTCCTTCCATCCCAATCCACAATCGCGTTTGTTCAATTTCCCCTGCAAGTGAAATAAGCAAGTCTTCTCTTCCTTTAGGCGCTATAAACTGAACTCCAAGCGGGAGTCCCTGTTTTGTCATATGAGTCGGCACACTCATTGCAGGCTGTCCCGTCAAATTGGCCAGCTGAGTAAACGGCGTGTACGTCAAGCTTTTCAGGAACATATCGTAGACAAATGGAAGATGCTCGTCCTTATGGCGTTCGCTGATTTTCAGCAGCGTCTGAATTTCTTCTTCTGTTTGCATTAATTCTCCAATTTCCGGTGCGGCAAAGGCAGTGGCCGGTGTCAGATACAAGTCAAATGTCTCATGGAAAGCAGCCATTTGAGCCGCTGCGAAATCCCACTCTGCAAGACTCTTAGAAAATTCGGCCGCTGTTACAGAATGCCCGGCCGTACTCAGAACCCAGGTCACAATGTCCACATCATTCGCGGTAATCGGCCTCCCGAGCATCTTCTCAAGATCCAGGATCGTTGCCGACATTTCCCCATTGTTCATCGTATAATAATTTTCCATGAGCCTGACTCCGTCTATGCCATTGCCGCGTTCCTCTACTTGGTGCCCATTGCCCTCAAGCCATTCGACCATGCGATGAACGGCCTCTTCTGCTTCGCTGCTTACTTTTGTGCCAACTGGAGACTGGGTCTGAAAAGCAATCCGCAGCGACTGTTTTAATCCTGATTTCAGGGTGTCCGTGTATTTGCCTTCAAAAAGCGGTGTATGAAATGCTGCTTCCGGCTGAATCACTTGCAGATGATCAAGCATCGCAGCACTGTCCCGCACTGATTTTGTCAGGACAAAATCAATGGATGCCCCGTGCCATTGCCTGCCCACACTTGGCCCGACAGGAGTTCTTCCTCTTGTAGGTTTTAATCCGAAAAGGCCGGTAAAAGAGGCCGGGATCCGGATGGAGCCTCCTCCGTCGCTTGCACCGGCTATCGGCACCATTCCTGATGCCACAGCGGCTGCTGAACCGCCGCTTGAACCGCCGGCTGAAAACTTTGTGTTCCAAGGATTTTTAGTTGCACCGTGCAGTTCTGGTTCCGTAATATTTCTCAAGCCGAATTCCGGTGTGTTTGTGTGGCCGATGAAAGTAAAACCTGCTTTTCTTAACCGCGCGACAAAATGGGAATCTCTTTTCGCTGTATGGTTTGTAAGAAGTTTTGAACCCGCAGTCAGAGGTTCTCCTTCAATTGCCTGTGAAATATCTTTCAGCAGCATTGGTACACCCGCAAAAGGCTGGGAACCATCCAGCTTCAGCTTCTTTATTTCCGCTTCTGTCTTTTCCTGCCTTGTTCTGACCACACCGTTTACTAGAGGATTGACATTTTCGATCTGTTTAAAAGCAGCAGCGGCCAGTTCTTCCGGGGAAACCTCTCTTTTTTTGACCAGTTCAGCAAGGCCGGTTGCATCGCAGGATGCGTATGTATGCAAATCCATCGTTTTTTTCATCTCCTGTCATTTTTATTTGTCATAGCATTCCAGTCAGCTCTTCTGACTCATTACCTTTAAATTCAACATAAAAAGGCTGCATTTCTTCGTTTAAGCAATATTCGATTCTCTGTCTGAAATTTTTCCAGGTGACCATTTCAAGTGCTATCTCAATCGGGAAATACCCTACTTCTAAACTCTCAGGACTTGTCTCGGGCTTTCCTCCAACCGGCTTTCCCTTAAAAAGTGTATTGCAGATTGAGCGGTCAACATTTTGAAAAATCCCGCAGAATTTCGTTACCTCAATGATAATTCCCGATTCCTCATGCGTTTCTCTGATGGCCGCTTCTTTCAGTGATTCCCCTTCTTCTACCTGTCCTCCGGGAATTTCCCATCCTCTTTTTGGTCCTTTTATCAGTAAGATTTCTCCCTGTTCATTTAGTACGATGGTCGCTGCGGAAACAATATGTTTTGGCGGCTGCATGACCGGTTCCCCCTCTATTATCATTTTTTCTTCTTCCAGAATTTTAACATGAATATCCAGTTTTGATTACATCGTGATAAAACTTTGAGTATTAAAAAAAACGGAAGACAGCACCATTATTACCATTTCAAAAAAACCAGATGCTGCATTTGCAGCAATCTGGTTTCTGATTAAAGCAGGTATTCATATCTTCTCTCAAGATAATTTTGAAAAAGAGTAAGCAGGGAGCAAATCCCCCAGTAGATGAATGCGACGAGAATATACATCGTCATATAGTCCAGCTCTCTTCCTCCAACGATTTTTGCCTGCTGGAACAGCTCAGGCACTGTAATCATTGCTGCTAAAGAGGAGGCTTTTGTTAAGTCGAGCAGTACATTCGACAGCGGCGGAAGCGCTATTCTAAAGGCTTGAGGAAGAATGATTCCTCTCATTGTCTGCCAGTACGACATTCCAAGCGAACTTGCTGCCTCCCACTGCCCCTTGTCAACAGATGCGAGTGCAGAGCGGTTGATTTCAGCCATATAGGCAGCACTGTTCAGACTGAAGCCAATCAGTGCTGCGGTTACCGCTGTAAACTCAATTCCGATGATCGGAAAACCGAAATACAAGATAAACAGAATCACCAGAATAGGAACGCCGCGCATAAATGAAATGTAGATTCTCGCAGGCCAGCTGAATACAGGAGATTTGGACGTTCTTCCTAAAGCAAGGAAGAAACCTAGCACCAAACCAATGCCCATGCTCACAAGCGAGATAAGCAGAGTGTTCCAGATTCCTTTCAATACAAAAGGAAAGGATTTGACGGCAAGCTCCCAGTCAAAGAGGTATTCCCATTGAATCGCATCCATTGCCGTCACCTGCCGCTACTTAAAATCAGCATCTGTTTCTTTTGAAACATCTGCCCCGTCAAAGAATTGCTTCGAGATTTTGGCAATCGTTCCGTCTTTAAGCATTTCGTTCAGTACAGTATCAATCTCTTTTTTCAGCTTGGCACTGTCTTTTTTCATAATGATGCCCTGGCTGACTGGATTGAATTTGATATCAGGATGAATGGTAATGTTCAAATCCGGAAAAGCGGCAACAGCCAAGCGCTGCAGATAATAATCATTTAAAATGACATCCGTTCTTCCAGTTGACACGTCACGCAAGTACTGATCATTTGTTGCATTGTCGTAAATGACTTCTTCAGCTCCGTACTCGCGGGCTACAGCCATATAAGTCGTTGTTGCTTCTCCTGCTGCTTTTTTCCCTTTCAGGTCTTCAAGTGATTTTATGCCCGAAAGATCATCTTTCCGCACCATAGCTGTCCCGTAAGAGTGTTTATAAGGCACGGAAAAGTCGAACTTTTCTTTCCGCTCATCAGTCATCGTAATATCATTTGCAGCAAGATCAACTTTGCCGCTTTGAACAGACGTCAGCATACCGTCAAACGCCATTTCTGAAAATTCAGCTTCAAGATCCATGCGTTTCGCCATTTCTTTGACCACTTCCACTTCAAATCCAGTCAGCTCATTTGTTTCTGAATCATGATAGGAAGCAGGATATAGCGTGCCGGAAGTTGCTACTTTCAGCTTGCCTTCTTCTTTAATTGTGTCCCAGGCTGTTTTTTCTTCCTGTTTTTCCTGAGAACTGCTGCAGCCTGCAAGCATAAATGCGAATGCCATTATTGCGAAAATGACACCTGTTTTATTTAGTGAAAAAATATTCTTCATGCAAATCCACCTTTTTTCTATAATCCTATAAAAGATAGCATTACAGGATGAAATTCGCAATATTTATGATTGAACCTCTACCTCTTCACAGTCCGTTCAAGGGCGTACAGATCTTCCTCCATGGACTGCATTCTCTGTTCGACCAGATTTTTCGCGTCTTTTACAGCCTGGTTATAAAAATGGGGACCGATGGATTCTTTAATGAATTCAAGCAGGTTTTCAGCTGCAAGTTCTCCAATTTCATCTCCATTTTCCTGATAATAATAGCGCTGAATATCTTCAATCATCATCATCTTCTGTTCTTTCGTAAATTGAATAAACACGTTCATCAGCCTTTCCTGTTATAGATTCAAGCCTGAGGATATCAGAAAATAAAACAGATTGTCAGACTGTATTTTTCAAACATTTTATGTACAAGGAAGGATTTCTTCGATGACAGACTCTCCCTCTGTCCGCTCCTCATCCGTCCACTGCCATTTTTCAAAAAGGCGGATTCTCCCGTCAGCAAGCTTTTCAGGTTCAGAGCAGCAGCGGCCTCCCCTGATCTGATTCTTATCATTTATATGATGATAGCTGAATTCGAGGGATCCGTCTTCCTTTACCAGCCCCATCAGCGACCCTTTCAGGATTTCTCCTCCCTCATATGATCCTGAGAGAATGTTTCCTTCCTGCTTGTAAATAAAAATCGTCTTTGAAGAAACTTCCCCATTTTCAGAATTTGATACAGCAGCAAAACGGCGGTTATCATAATTTATCATGAGCAGCATCCTTTCAGCATGTTTTTGCTATCGTATCATATTTCTTTCGTATTAACTGAATTTTCCGTCTGGATATTTGTATAATAGAGGCACACGATTTAATAGGAGGAAGCTATGAAAGAAATTGGTACGGGCATCATTGCCTCCATGTTTTTTGCTGTAACATTTATCTTAAACCGGTCAATGGAGCTTGCAGGCGGCAGCTGGCTCTGGAGTTCGTCGCTCAGGTTTTTATTTATGATTCCGTTTTTGGTTCTCATCGTTGCTCTTCGAAAAAACAGCAGACAGCTCTTCTCTGAAATGAAGGATCAACCCTCTAAGTGGGTTCTTTGGAGCTTCACAGGGTTTGTGCTTTTTTATGCGCCCATCACATTTGCGGCTGCATACGGGCCCGGCTGGCTTGTAGCGGGTACATGGCAACTGACCATTGTTGCCGGAACATTGCTTGCCCCGCTTTTTTATGAAAGTTCAGAAGGCGTGAAAAACAGGAGGAAAATCCCTCTGCCTGCCCTGCTCTTTTCTGTTATCATTTTTTCGGGAGTCGTTCTCATTCAAATGAAGCATGCATCGGGAGCTGGAAGCTGGGCCCTTTTGGCGGGTGTTCTTCCGGTTGCAGCTGCAGCGCTTGCTTATCCGCTCGGGAACAGGAAGATGATGGAGGTTTGCGGGGGAAGGCTTGATACTTTTCAAAGAGTGCTCGGCATGACACTTGCAAGCACTCCATTTTGGATCATTTTGGCGGTATGCGGGTATGTTTTCACAGGCCCTCCTTCATCCGGTCAGGTCGTACAATCCTTTATCGTGGCCGTCAGTTCAGGTGTAATAGCCACGACGCTTTTTTTCATTGCAACAGACAGATCACGTCATGATGAGGGCAAGCTTGCATCTGTTGAAGCTACTCAATCAACCCAGGTCCTTTTCGTCCTTGCAGGGGAAATGATTCTTTTTTCAAGCCCTTTTCCCGGAGGCATTACCCTCGCCGGAATCGGACTAATTATCGCCGGAATGTTTATGCACAGTTATTTCAATGAAGGCCGTTTAAAAAGAATCTCCTATTCACGTGCAGCTAAAAACCTTTAGTTGAAGAAAAATCAGCCTTGCACCGCTTTTTGCGGTGTTTTTTTGACTCAGTAAACAAAATAATAAATGGGAAAATAACTAATAAAAAACAGAAGAGAACCTACTAAGAATGGGCTGACAATCAAGTAACTTTCCTCGCGCCTGGGCTGGTAGCTTCCTGCCATCGCCGAGAAAACAGAGAACTCAGCGTTATTGGATAGAAATCCACCCGAAGAGCTTATGATGAAAGCAATTAACAGAAATATGAAGGAGCCAAAAAACATGGTTTCAGGAAAAGCCGTGTTCCATATAAAGATTGTTCCGGTTATTAATAAAGACTCAATGATCACTGTCAACAGAACAAAAAACAGGTATTTTTTCATTTTGCACCCCGCAGTCTTTGAATGACCATATATACGAAGCGGCTCCATTAAAAGTTTCATTTTTCTAAAAATTTACAACCCACTCCCTGTAGATCTCTCCGATTATCCCTTCCAGCTGATGTACACCGGTATCCGTATTTGTCATAATCACTAAACCCTTTTCTAAAAACGGGTATGCCACCAGCATACATTGAAAACCGGCTCCCCAGCCTAAAGATGAGATTTCAATCCCTTTTTGGTTATGATCAAGAAAAACACCCAGCCCGCTCCATTCCTTGCATCCCTGGGATTCAATCACTTCCATTGCTTTTTCTGCAGAAAGCTTGAGGCTGCTTTCACCTTTAATGGCATTCATTAGTTCTATCACTAATAGAGCTAAATCTGCCGGTGTTGTCCAAAGTCCCGAAGCTGCAGGAAAAGGATATACAGGATATTTTCGTTTAACAAGATCACCGCTTTTGCTGTGACCGCATGAGAAATTCCTTTTTTCTAAAGATGATGCCGGTAAATCAAACGTGCTGTCCGACATATTTAAAGGATGGAAAATATGATCATGTACCAGCTTTGTGAAAGGTATCCCGGCAGCGTCCTCTATTACGAGCTGTATGATACTGTAACCTGCGTCCGAATAGCGGAATTCGCTCCAAGGTTCATATTTCAGTTCAATTGGAGCTTTGCAATAGGGAGTCATACCTGCTAATAGCTCTGCTGTCTCAGGGCTGTCTGTCATCGAAATCCTTTCGGTAAAACTATCTGGAGGATCAAGCACGCCAGACTGATGACAAAGCAAATTTCTTACCGTCACTTTTTTCTTATTGTTAAACTCATGATCAGGTACCTTCCATGAAGTTAGTTTTTCATTAACATCCTCATCTAAATCAAGTATGCCTTGATCGGCCAGTATCATCACAAGCATTGACGCTACAAATTTACTGATTGAACACGCACTGAAAATCGTATTCCGTTTGACCATTTTATCCGTTCCGGCTTCAAGCAGACCGAAACATTCAGCGCTGCATATCCGGCCTTGATCAATTGATGCCAGGCTTAATCCCGTTATCTGAAAATCGACCATACTTTTTTGAATGTTGACGCTTAGCGGTTTCACACTAATCCCCCCATATACAAAGTACCTTTATAAAATATTTCTTTACTGTGATATAAAATGTTTATTACGTGCCGGAAAGACATATAAGAGATACCGAACTAACAGCAGGCACCTCCTTTAGATGGAGATGCCCTTTCTTGACCCTTATTGATCCGTAAGCTTTACATACCCAACCTCTTCAACAAGTTCCTGTCCCTCGGGCCCCTGCATCCATTGAAGGAATGGCTCAATCTGTTTGTTCTGATTGGATTTAAGCGTAATGGCATAGAGGGATGCAGTAAACGGATAAGTTTCATTGCTGATGTTTTCAGGATCAGGCTTGATCCCGTTTACCCCAAGCAGCTTAATGTCTCCATTTTTCCTCATTCCTGTCGCAAAATAACGGAAGGAAAAGCCAATGGCGTTTTCAACATTTCGGTAATCTGCCACTTGTTCGATAATTCCCCCCATCCCCTGCACCACTTCTTCTTTCAGCGGTTTTTGAATGGGAGTGTCCCCCATAATTTTCTCAAGCAGCGTTTGGCTTCCTGAATTTTTCGGGCGCTGAAAGGGCATGATTTCTTCCTCTTTCCCTCCTGCGTCTTCCCAATTTTTGATTTCACCGGAGTAAATTTTCTGGATTTGTTCAACATCCAGGTTTTCAACCGGATTATCCGGATGAACAAAGAATACAAATGCTTCTTTTCCAATTGGGGTCATGACAAGCTCTTTGCCGGCTTTTTCAGCCATCATCTGCTGTTCCTTTGAGGGTTCAGCACCAAAGTATATATCTGCCTCACCCGAAAGCAAACGTTCATAGGCATAGATTGTATTTGTGAAACTCACGACCTCTTTTTCAGATGTCATGACATTGCTGACATTTTTGTAGACCGAGTTGGCAAAAGCAGAATAAACCGGATAAGCAGCTTCTGCTCCGTCAAGGACTGGCATTTCATCTGAGTTCTCAATGATGAACGTTGACCGGTCTTTTAAAGTCGGCAGCTTGTGATTAGGGTTGGTTACTTCATATGGCGTCAAATCTGTACTGGAATAGCCTCCTCCGTGTTCATACCCGTAGGTAGGAAGCACGTTTTTGCTTCTTTCAGCATGTATGTAGGTGCCTGCACTTAAGCTGATGCCAATGATGGCTAATAGAGTCACAGCTTTTTTTGCAGCAGGTAACAAACCGGTTCGATTTTTCAGCATTAAAATCGTACATGTGATGCTGAATGCTCCTCCATATGCAATTGGAGCCCAAAAAAGGGTTTTCAGTTCACCGGCAAAAGCTGACATGAAAAATCCCGGTGCATACGGCAAGTGCAAAATCCCATAGACTACCCAGCTGTCGTGACCGTAAAACCCTCCGCTGATCCACATAAAGATTGCCCAAAGCAACGCTGTATAAGCAAGCGGAACAAAGGCTAGAAATTCTTGTCCCTGAACTCGATGTTTAAACCACCTGTACCCAAAGACGAGTCCTCCAATAGAAAAAACAGCGATGGACGAATATAGAATGAAGTGAACACCCGCCATCATAGAAATGACCACCAGCAGTGATAAACTGAATGGGATAAGCCCAAAATACATAAACAGCTTTACAGCTTTCAAATCTTCTTCTCCTCACCTTCCTTTTGTTAGTGTAATTTTACACTTTAATCCTAATTTTTACAATATATTTTTTCGGAATTTAAAAATGCCCTTCATTTAGAAGGACACCGTCATAGATTTCAGCTCTGTTTTCTTGCCAGTTCTTCTTTACTGATTAATTCCGAAGCCGGCACATCCAGCACTGTTGAGAGTTTTAAGATGGTTTGCGTATCAGGGATTTTTTCTCCTGCTTCATACTTTTCAATGGTCTGACGCCCAAGTCTCGCTTTAAAAGCTAGCTCCTCCTGGCTCATATTCTTCTGTTCGCGGTAATGCTTTAATTGCTGGTGAAAAGCAGCCATCATCCATTCCTCCCTAAAATCATCCAATTTTATACTTTTAGTGTATCACTGCTGCAGCCATTTGCACCATTGTAAACGTGAACATTATGTTACTAAAATACACTAATATTCTTCTCCTGTGCGGGCAACCTAAAAGGGAAAAACAATACAGGAGGTTTACGATGAAAAATAAAATTCTAATTCTCATCATGGGTGTCCTTTTTTCAGCATTTATGATGGCAGGCTGCAATGCAAATGACGATCAGGATCCGGCACCGCCTGAAAACCAGCAGGAAGAAGAACAGGATCAAATGGATGAAAACAACGAAGATGAAAATGCACCAGGCATGGATGAAGATGATACAATGATGAAAGATGATGAAAAAGACGCAGATCCGGACCCTGAAGATCCAATTGAAGATCCGGAAGATATGAATGATAAAGACCGAAAAGACGATTGAGTCCTGGAAAAGCCTTCTGCTGAAGGCTTTTTTTGTGGCTGATTTTGGGGTGATACACTGTGGGAATGTTTTTTTGGTGCCCTCTATTTTAGTCGAGTTAATTTATAGGCTTCCATTTAAATGACTCCGCCGAAACTCTCTTCTTCACCCTCTTCAACGCAAAAAAGACAGGGTCTCCCCTGTCTTTTCGTCAGTCGTGAAAATTAGTTCCGTCTGTTACTGCTTTTACTGTCCCGGTCCGGACAACAAAGTCTCCGAAGTGTTCTCCCGGCTCCCGCTCTTTTGCAAATTGGGCAATCAGGACGCGAAGTTCGCTGAGAATTTCTTCTTCTCCGATGTTTTCGCGGTATAATTTGCTCAGTCGGCTGCCGTCGAATGCGGCACCGAGATACATATTATATTTTCCAGGCGCTTTTCCGATAAAGGCAATTTCACCGAGGGCGTGGCGGGCACATCCATTTGGACAGCCTGTCATGCGGATCGTGATTTCTTCGTTGCGCAGCCCGTTCTCATCCACGATTTCTTCAATTTTGTCGATCAGTCTCGGCAAATATCTCTCTGCTTCTGCCATGGCAAGACCGCACGTTGGAAGAGCCACGCAGGCAATGGAGCTGCGGCGCAGTGCAGAATAGTGTTTGCCGTCTGTTAAGCTGTACTTCTCCATAAGCTCATTTATTTTTTTCTTTTGCTGAGATGACACGTTTGAAATGATCAAGTTTTGGTTAGGCGTCAAACGAATGTCGCCCTTAAGCACCTTTGCAATTTCGCGCAGGCCAGTCATCAGCGGGTACCCGTCGTAGTCAGCGATGCGGCCCCCTTCTACAAACAGCGTGAAATGCCATTTGCCGTTCCCGCCTTTTACCCAGCCGTAGCTGTCGCCATTGCTGTCAAAACGGAAATCTTTTGCTGCGCCGAGCCTGTAGCCAAGACGGTTCTCAAGTTCTTCTTTCACATTCTGAAGACCTAAACGATCGACCGTATATTTAAAACGGGCATATTTTCTGACAGACCTGTTTCCGTAATCACGCTGGATGGTAATAATTTTTTCAGCCACATCTACAAGTCGATCCGGGGCAACAAAACCGATGACTTTTCCAAGCTGCGGGTAGGTTGCCTTATCACCGTGAGACATGCCCATTCCTCCGCCAATGACAACATTGAAGCCTGAGAGCTTATTATCCTCAACAATAGCGATAAACCCAAGGTCCTGAGAGTAGACATCAATATCATTTGACGGCGGTACAGCAATCCCGATCTTAAATTTTCTCGGCAGGTAAAGCGGGCCATACATTGGCTCGACTTCTTCTGCATCGGGTGTGCCTGCTACCTTTTCTTCATCAAGCCAGATCTCATGGTAGGCTCTGGTGCGAGGAAGAAGGTCATCGCTCAGTTTTCTTGAAAGCTCGTACACTTCAGCATGAAGGTCAGATTGATAAGGGTTGACATTGCACATGACGTTCCGGTTTACATCTCCGCAGGCGGCGATTGTATCCAGCATGGAAGCGTGGATTTCCTGAATCGTCTTTTTCATGTTCCATTTCAGAATTCCGTGCATCTGGAAAGTCTGGCGAGTTGTCAGTTTAAGCGTGCCGTTTCCGTATTTTTGGGCAAGCTCATCCATGACCAGCCATTGATCCGGCCTTGCGACTCCCCCTGCCATGCGGACGCGCAGCATAAACTGATAGGCAGGCTCAAGCTTTTGTTTCTGGCGCTCGTTCCGAAGGTCGCGGTCATCCTGAAGATAACTGCCGTGGTGCTTCATCAGGCGATTATCATCGTCGGGAATACCGGCGGAAATGCGCTCCTGCATCACTTCTGCGAGTGTCCCGCGCAGATAATTGCTTCGCTGTTTAATATCTTCTACATCACTCGGAGGGCCTTCAGGCGCACTCAGTACTTTATTTGACATGATGGTATACCCCTTTCAATCGTTCTCAATAGACGTCGCGCTGATAGCGTTTTTGCTGCTGCATGCCGGCAAGAACTTCTTCCGCTGCCGCGCGGCTCATGCCGCCCTCATTTTCAATAATGCTGATAAGCGTGCTGTGAACATCATGGGCCATGTGTTTTTCATCTCCGCAGATGTAGACATATGCCCCTTCTTTAATCCAAGCGTACAGCTCTTTGCTTTGCTCAAGCATGCGGTGCTGAACATACACTTTTTCTGCTGTATCCCTTGAAAAAGCGACGTCCATTCGTGTCAAACTACCATTTTCAAGAGCCTTTTGCCATTCCGTCTGATAAAGGAAGTCTGTGACAAAGTGCTGATCGCCAAAGAACAGCCATGACTTCCCTCCTGCTCCTGTTTCTTCTCTTTCCTGAATGAATGAACGGAACGGGGCGATGCCTGTTCCGGGTCCGACCATAATGACCGGCACATCAGGATTCTCAGGCAGCTTAAAATTCTGGTTTTTCTGTATGTATACAGGGAGGGTATCGCCGGGCTGAAGCCGCTCGGCTGTTAAAATGGAGCATACCCCGCTGCGCTTTCGTCCGTGTGTTTCATACCTGACTGCGCCGATGGTCAAGTGCACTTCATCGGGATTTGCCGTCAGGCTGCTCGCAATCGAATAAAGGCGCGCCGGCATTTTGCGGAGGTTTTGAACAAATTCCTCTGCCGAAACAGTCCAAGGACCAAAATCTTCAATCAGATCAATAAGGTCGCGGCCTTCAATGTACGCTTTGAGCTGATCTTCTTTTCCAGGTGAAACAAGCTCCTTAAGCACGCTTTGATCTGATATGCCTGCCAGTTTTTCTAAAAGCGGCTTTGAAAGCACAGTTACTTCAAAATGAGTTAAAAGGGCGTTCCGCAAGGACAAACGGTCTCCCTGTTTATTGATCGTCACACTGCTCTCGGGATCCCATCCCGTTTTTTCAAGCAAGAGATCAACAAGCACGGGATCATTCTCGGGATAAATGCCAAGACTGTCTCCGGGTTCATATGTAAGACCTGAGCCTTCAAGGGACAATTCAAGATGACGGGTTTCCTTATTTGACCCGCGTCCATTTAAGTTGATGTTTTCAAGTACTTCTGCACGGAAAGGATTTGTGCGGGAGTAGGCAGAAGGCTGTGCTGATTCAGCAGACACTTCACCAGCAGGAGCGGCATTGTCCCCCTGCTTCTCTTTTAAGCAAGTAATCACACCGCTGATCCATTCTGCAGCCGGCTCATCAAAATCAAGATCGCAGTCAGTGCGCGGAAAGATTCTCGTTCCACCCAGTTCTTCCAGCTTCCCATCAAAGTCTTTGCCGGTCTGGCAGAAAAATTCGTACGAGCTGTCACCAAGTGACAGAACGGAAAAATTCAGGCCATCAAGCTTAGGTGCCCTTCTTCCATGCAAAAACTCATAGAATGAGAGCGCATTGTCAGGCGGAGTTCCCTCACCATGTGTACTGACGACAATCAAGAGGTTTTTTTCTTTTTTCAGCTGATTCGGTTTATAATCGTTCATAGAAGAAATAGTTACTTGAAAGCCTTGTTCGGACAGTGTTTTTGCTGCGTTTTCAGCAAGGCTTTGTGCATTTCCCGTCTGTGAGCCGTATAGAACGGTCACTTCTTTTGAAACGGGTGCTGTGTTTTGAACAAGTGCCGACTCTCCTGCCTTAGGCGCCAGAACACCAATAGGTCCAGCAGCCTGTGCGGCTGTCAAATATCCCGTCAGCCAGATCTTCTGTGTTTCTGATAATGTTGGCAGAAGGCGGTTAAGAAGCTCTGCCTGCTCCTGATTAAACGGACTGTTACTTACCTGAAGTTGCAACGATACCCACCTCGCAAACGAATTTGGAACTACCAATACAATTAACCCTATACGCAAAGTCGGTTTTATGACTTTGTTTTATAAAGCCTTTATAAAAAAATACTATTTCTACTTTACCTGAAAACAGAAAATTAGTAAAATACATTTAATTTATGATGATTATTAAGATTTCTAATGATAAGGTGGCTTTCTATTTTGCACTATGATGCTTTGAAAACATTTATTACTCTTGCAGAGGTGAAAAACTTTACAAAAACAGCAGAAACGCTCCGCATGTCCCAGCCGAGCGTCAGTCTTCATATTAAAAACCTTGAAAAAGAATTTGAGACAAAGCTTTTTATCCGGTCTCCCAAGTTTCTTCAGATTACCCCAACGGGCGAAATTCTGTATGACCGTGCAAAAAGGATGATTTCTTTATATGAACAATCCAAACAGGATATTCTCGAACACCAAAATGCCATCCGCGGGGAATTGAAAATTGGCGCAAGCTTTACAATTGGAGAGTATATCCTCCCTTCCCTGCTGCTTGATCTGCAAAAAGATTATCCTGAGCTTGAACTGCAGGTACTGATCGGAAACACACAGGAAATTGTACAAAGCGTGCGCATGCATGGGGTCGATATTGGTCTCATTGAAGGGCATACGAACGAAAGTGAACTTTCCGTCCACCCGTTTATGCAGGATGAGCTTTTTATCGTTGCCTCCATGGATCATGAGCTTGGTCTGAAAAAAGAGGTCACTTTTGCCGACTTGCACAACCAGCCGTGGGTCACCCGCGAAGTTGGTTCAGGTACACGTGAATATTTAAATCACGTCATACGGACGAACGGCCTTAAAGTAAAATCACTGCTTACCATCAGCAGCAATCAGGGAATAAAAGAAACGCTAATGAACGGAACGGGCCTGTCCTTTCTTTCAAAAAGCGTCATTGAACGGGATGTTGCAAATAAAGACCTTTCAATTATTCATATGAAAAATCAGCGGTTTACAAGGACTCTTTCCTACCTGTACTCGCCTGTTAGTGAAGATAAGAAGATAGTGAAAACGTTTATTAATTCACTAAAGAACAAGTGGCCGGATGAGATGAGGCTGGCAAAAAAATAACGGCGAGTGAGTAAGACCGGAATTCAAGTTTTGCGCCATACGAAAAAGGCCCAGCATGTGCTGGGCCTTTTTGCTAATTCTTCTTTTTATTGAAAAACAAAGCAGCTATAAGACTCAGCATACAGCTGAGCATCAGGGTCATTGTAAAATACAGCGTCAGCAGCACATCATTCAGATCCTTGTCATTTCCCTGTAAAAAGGTTGGGATGACGTATACAAGAGCTGCTAAAATGGCGAGTGTCACAGGCGGTATAAACCTTCTGCTATAAGGAAGTTTCAGAGTAAGAAAGACCGAAGCCGCCATAACCAGAAGCGGAAGGCCTATACGAATAAAATTTGACATGAGTTCAGAATCCACTTGCACACCCTCCTTTCTGTTAATTCGGTTCTACATGTACATGTACATTGTACACTTCATGCTTCTTCATTAAAATCGTTTCGACTTTTGTAGAAATATCGTGTGCATCACGGATATCGAGATTGGAATTCACCAGGATCACGATGTCTACTACTGTATTGTTTCCATAATTTCTCGCCTTAATTTCCTTTACCCCTTTAACCCCGTACAGAGAAAGGGCCGTTTCTTTAAAAGCCTCTATTTCCTCTTCGTCAAATCCATCCGTTAAATGGTGCGAAGCTTCCCTGAAAATATCCCATGCTGTTTTGCAGATCAGTAATCCGACAATGACGGCTGCAGCCGGATCCAGCCATGGAAGGGAGAATTGAGAGCCGATAATGCCAATCGCAATCCCAATACTGACCCATGCATCTGACAAATTATCTTTCGCAGCCGCAGTCACTGCCTGGCTGTTAATTTTTTCTCCAAGCCTTTTATTGTAACGATAAACAAGATACATAACGGCAGCACTGAATAAACCGGTCCATGCCGAGATCATGTCCGGTGATTCCTGTTTCCCTTCAAACACTGACAATACAGCTCCGTACAATACTTGAAGTCCTACGGCCATCATGATAAAAGATGCGACAAGCGACGCAACTGTCTCCGCTTTCCAGTGGCCGTATGGATGATCTTTGTCGGCAGGCTTCTGTGACAGCCGAAGCCCTATGAACACAGCAACTGAAGCAACGATATCTGTTGCGTTGTTTAAGCCGTCCGCTTTAAGTGCCTCAGAGTTCGCTGAATATCCGATCAGCAATTTCAGAGCCGATAAGCACAGGTATGCAGCAATGCTGATGATCGCTCCCCGCTCGCCTTTTTTTAAATCTGCATATTTTTGTTGTTCCATCAAATGATCCTCCGCGTTTTCGTTCCTTGAACATCTTACCAGTCAAGGTTTGAGTGAGTCTACAGCAACCTTTTTTCGCGGTTCAACAAGAGTAACAAATGTCTAAAAAAGTTTGCTCAGACAAACTTTTCTTCTTTTGCACATCTATTTCTTTCGTAAGACGAAAGAACTTTCTCAAATCTAGGCAAAAGGTTGGCAATACCATTAAAATCCACTATTTTTCTGAACCTATAGCGTCATTTCTGTCAAAAAACAAGGAATACCCTCACTTATTGCAGAAAATTCTGATTGTTCAACAAAAAATGAAGAGGTGAGCTTATTTGAAGAAGAAAACATTTGTTAAAGCAGCAGGTACAGCCTTGATGGCAGCTGCACTCGTCTTTCCGCAGGCAGGCAGTTTCGCTCCGCCTTCACAAGCTGCAGCAGAGACGCTTGAGACACAAGGGTTTATAAGCTATGCAGAGCTTCAGAAAAAACTGAGACAGCTAGAACAGACAAGCGGAGGAAAAATTTCAGTTGATGTTGCCGGATCTACCAACCAGGGACGAGAAATATATACAGCAAGGGTTGGCACTGGAGATAAAGTACTGCTAGTTCAAAGTGAAATTCACGGCAATGAAAAGACCGGTACAGTGGCGCTTTTGAACATCCTTCAAAAGATCGGATCAAGCAATTCGGAGGCAGCAAAGAAAATACGTGAAGAGATGACGATTGTTGCCATTCCGATGATGAATGCAGATGCTTCTGAACTCGACCGCCGCGGAAATGACATGAGCTGGTCGGAGGTTACGGAGCAATACCCGCAATTAAGTTCAGCAACCCCTTCCTGGAATTACTATACAAGGGTTCTCCAGGGGGATGACTATGCAGCTAATCCGGGCTTTGATGTAAACCGCGATTTCCACCCTGATTTAGATTACGTTGCTAATGCAGCAGATTTTCCTGGAGCTTCCAACAAACCTGGCTGGTACATCACGCCTGAAGCCCAGACTGTACGAGACGTCTATAAAGATCTGATGGCAGAATTCGGAAAAGTAGATGTCTTTATGGACATGCATCATCAGGGCTTCCCTTATGTCGGGGATACAGGTGAAATCGCTACAATGTCCATTTCCGCTCAATTTGTACCTGATCCGGCAACTCCTGAAGGAGATAAATATGCCCAATACGCGAACGGGTACGATTATGATTTTTCAAGGCAGCTGAATGTTGCCGTCTATGATGCCTTGCAGGCAAAAGGAGATTCCGTATTTACAAACATTTCACTCTATCAGCAGGATCTCGACCTTCCTGGAACAGCTCTTGGGTCCTTTGCATTAAACGGAAGCGGAACCGTTCTTTTTGAAGTCAAAGGCCAAACACAGAACTTTGGCCAAAAGCAAAAAGGGATGCTTGTCAAAACGGTTGAAACCGGATTAATGGGCGTAATCAACGGTGTAACTGACGGCACCGTATACTCTCTCGATCCTGAAAAGTATGAAGAAATTCCGGAATCCACTTATTAATATACGCAAAAGAAAAATCCGAACTTGTATGGAGTTCGGATTTTTCTTTTGGAAACGGGATGTGTTTCCTGCTTTGTACGTTTATGACCCTTCAGCTCACTCAGTCCAGCATGAAGGGTCATTTCACGCCTGCTTATGACCACTCAGCTCACCCTGCCCTGCATGAAGGGTCATATCATGCTCGCTTATCACCACTCAGCTCACCCTGCCCTGCATGAAGGGTCATATCATGCTCGCTTATGACCACTCAGCTCTCTCTGCCCTGCATGAAGGGTCATATCATGCTCGCTTATCACCACTCAGCTCACCCTGCCCTGCATGAAGGGTCATATCATGCTCGCTTATGACCACTCAGCTCACTCCGCCCTACATGAAGGGTCATTTCACGCCTGCTCATGACCACTCAGCTCACTCCGCCCTGCATGAATGACTCCTACAGCCAGCAATCAGACCCTAACTGCCTCCTGATCTTCAAAGTCAAACTCCACTTCAAAACCGAGGTCTTTCAGCATCTCATGGTCACTCGTGCTTTCTTGTCCCCTGGTTGTTAAATAGTCTCCCACAAAGATCGAGTTGGCTGCATAGAGCCCAAGCGGCTGCAGGGATCTTAAATTGACTTCTCTTCCTCCGGAAATACGGATTTCTTTCGTCGGATTGATGTAGCGGAAGAGTGCGAGCACCTTCAGGCAATACCTCGGGTCAAGTTCATCCGTTCCTTCAAGCGGAGTACCGTCAATGGCGTGAAGGAAGTTTACAGGAATACTGTCTGCGTCTAGTGCGCGCAGGCTGAATGCCATATTGACGACATCTTTTTTTGTTTCTCTCATGCCGATGATCACACCCGAACACGGAGAAATACCGGACGCCTTTACAGCTTCAATGGTTTGTACGCGGTTATCATATGTATGCGATGTTGTAATAGATTCGTGGTGCTCTTTTGATGTATTAATGTTGTGGTTGTAGCGGTCGACTCCGGCTTCTTTGAGGCGTTCTGCCTGTCCCGGCTTCAACAGCCCAAGGCACGCACACACCTTAAGACCGAATTGATCTTTGATGTCTTTTACGGCTGATACAACTGTGTCCAGTTCTTTTTCAGAAGGACCTCTTCCGCTCGCAACAATGCAATAGGTTCCGACCTTCAGGTTATAGGCGCGTTCTGCTCCTTCTAAAATGCTTTCTTTGTTCATCATCCTGTACTTTTCAATAGGTGCCGTTGAAATGCTTGACTGAGAGCAATAGCCGCAGTTTTCAGGACAAAGGCCTGATTTCGTGTTTACGATCATGTTCAGTTTTACTTTTTTCCCGTAATAATGCTTTCTGATCAAAAATGCTCCATGAAGAAGACTAAGAATCTCATCATCTTCGCTTGTTAAAATTTCAAGTGACTCTTCCTCTGTTAATACCTTGCCGTTTATGACTTCATTTGCAAGCGTTGACCAATTCATTGCATTCCCTCCATCTCGTCGTTCTCTTCCATCGTAAAGAATAGCAAGGATTTATGTCAACTTATTTTTATTTAGGTTAACAAAATTATGTAAACGTTCTTAAAACGTTCAATATATACAAATTATTACATTTATATGAATGGTACGATTAAATCAGCCAATCATTAGGAGGAAAAAGAACATGCTAAAAAGAATGATGAATACTCCAAAGAAAAAAACAGCCGTTTTTTTTGCTCTATACGCAGGTCTAATGGCGTGGCTGATTCTTATGGCCGTAAATTTCACCACAGTTAAAGAACAGAAGACTGATTTTGCAGGAGAATTTGCCGAGCAAGTCAAGGTACAGGAAGCTAAAAGAGAAGAAGAGAAAAAGCGGGAAGATAAGCCTCTTTGGGAAGTCTCTGATCGAACAGCCATTATCGCCGTTACAGCTGGAGCAATCGCAGATATCCTGGTTGTTTTATGGTGGGCAAGAAGAGAAAACAGACGTATGGATGAGAAGCAGGATGTACCGGCTAAGAAAAGATGGCGGGACAGCAAATGGTTCTGGTACATCGCAGCAATGGGTGTTATTCAGCCCTCAGGCAGCCGCTACATCATTAATTGGAAAAACATGATTGCCTCCGCGGTACTAATTCATGTACTTCTTTATTTGCTTATCAAAAATGCATAAAAAAAGGAGAGGTTTCCCCCTCTCTTCTCAGCTCTCTAATGAATTCTGGATTTCATATTCTTCTTTTTTCTCTTCCATCCAGCCAGTATAGGCTGTCTGCATTTTCTGATCAAAAAGTGCTTCCTTGATTTCCTCTTTTTTCTCAGCATATACAGCCGGGACTGCCGCTTTTTTGTCTTCGAATTTGATAATGTGATAGCCAAACTCTGTTTTTACAGGATCACTGATTTCCCCTTCTTTCATAGAGAAGGCTTTTTCTTCGAATGCTGCCGTCATCTCGCCTTTTGCGAAATAGCCAAGCTCTCCGCCATTGCCGCTGTTAGAGGTATCTGTTGAATATTCTTTGGCTAGCTCCGCAAAATCAGCTCCTCCATCAAGTTTGCTTTTGACTTCTTTTGCTGCCGCCTCATCTTCCACTAAAATATGGCTTGCATTTACTTGTTCTGGTTCAGAAAGACTTTCTTTGTTTTCTTCAAAATAGGTTTTCATCTCATCTTCCGAAATGTCAATCTCAGGCTCGAGCAGTTTTTCAATTTTTAAATTTGTTTTCAGTTCCTCTTTTACCGCCTCTGCAGAACCGCCGGAAGCCTCAATCTGCTGGAGAAAGGCCTCTTCTCCCCCGTACGATTCCACGATTGTTTGATACTCTTTGTCAACATCTGCATCAGATACTGTAATCTTCTTTTTTTCCGACTCCTGATTGATGATTTCTTCTGTAATTAAGTAGTCTACAAGCTTAGATCCGCCCTGATCTGCAAGCAGCCCGTAAAGCCTGTCCTGACTGATTTTTTCGCCGTTCACACTGGCTACAGCCCCGTCGTCATCCGCAGAACCGACAGCCCAGCCGATTCCCCCGCTGAGCATACCTGTCATTAAAAAGGCGTACGTCAGTTTATTTGCAAGTATGTTTTTCATTTTGATAACTCCCAACTATTTTCTTCCTATCTTTTGCTGAACACCTTCCAGTATAACGGGCAGTTATGAATAAACTATGAACAAAGAGAGAAGAAGATATGAAAGTGATATTCCAAAGATTCCCTTCGTTATTTAGAAGGAGATTATCAAACCATAAGAGATAACTACGTTCCGGGAGTTTTTTTATGCTGAGAAAAATGATGATTATGTTTGGAGTATGCATTTCACTGGTGATTTGCACTTTTTTCATTCTTCAGTGGGATGTAAAAAGCGGATATAAGGACTATACCAATGAACACGGCATGATTAAAACCCCCGTATACCACGGGGATCTGACCCTGTTCCCCGAAGGTGACAGCCTTTATAAATCACTCTTTCAAGATATTAAAGAAGCTGAAAACTACATTTATATTCATTTTTTTATCATCAGGGACGATCCTGTCGGCCTGAACTTCTTGTCCCTTCTTCAAAAAAAGGCCGAAAACGGAATAGATGTGATGCTTTCTGTCGACCGCATCGGCGGAAAAGAGATCAACAGGAAAATAATTAATCGCCTTGAAGCGAGCGGTGTGCACTTCACGTTCAGCAGGAAAACCGGAATCACTCATCCTTTTTACAGAATGAATCACCGCAATCACAGAAAGCTTGTCATTATTGACGGAAGGGTGTCTTATTTAGGCGGATTCAATATGGGAGAAGAATATCTGGGCCAGGATAAACGCTTCGGGTACTGGCGGGACTATCACCTGCGGATTGCCGGTGAAGGCGCGTATGAAGTGGAGGAGCAATTTTTGAAAGACTGGGAAGAAGACACCGGGCAGAAAAGGCCTCCTAAAAAACATCAGCCTGTCCGGACGGACGGTTCTGAATATCGGCTGTTTTTCTCAACCGGAGGAGAATGGGAAAAAGAACTCCTGTCTTTAATAAGAAGTGCAAGAAAACAGCTTGTTATTGCAACTCCCTATTTCATACCAAACAATGAGATGATGGATGCGCTGATTGATGCGCGGAAAAATGGCGTCAAAGTTGAGATCCTCGTCCCTGACCATACAGACGCATGGTTTACAAAGCCTCCAAGCTATCCAAAAACAGAAAAGCTGTTAAACCGCGGCGTGGATATTTATTTGTATACAAAAGGATTTTTTCATGGGAAAGTGATGCTGATTGATGGTAAAACGGCGAATATCAGCACAGCAAACTGGGATCCGCGGAGCTTTTATTTAAATGATGAAGCGAGCTGCCTGATCTACGACACAGAAGTCATCAAGACCATTTCAGCTGAGATTGAAGAGGATAAAAAAAACAGCCGGAAGCTGAACGAAGCGATTATAAAAGAAATTCCATCCTGGGAGCGTTCATTTATGAAAACCCCAGAATGGATTTATTATTATTTTTAAGCTGGAACGCGTGATGGTTTTCTTTTTCCTAAAACCAGCCCAACAGCAGCTCCCAGTAATGCCGGAACAAGCCAGCCAATGCCTTCGCCGTAAAGCGGAAGGTAGCTTAGGGCAGGTGTCAGTGCTTCACTGAGAAATGTTTGATTAACTGTATCCGCCAGACTGAAGAGGCCTGTGAAAAGAACCGTAGTTACATAGATGTAAGGACTGTTTTGGATGAAAGAATGAACCAGTGCAAGAATGATCAGCACGATGGCAATTGGGTAAATCATGCCCAGTATCGGCACAGAAACGGTCAAAATCTGAGTCAGTCCAAGATTTGCAACGGCTGTGCTTGCCAGACATAAAATCAATACCCATACCTTATACGGCACTCTAGGCACAGCCCCTGCAAAAAACTGGCTGCACGATATCACAAGCCCAATGGATACGCAGAAACAAGCCAGTGTAAAGACAAGCCCAAGTATGACGCTGCCGCTTGTACCGAACAGGCTCGTCATAATATTCGTCAGAATCTGGGCGCCGTTTTCAGATGTTCCAAGAGATGCGCTCGCTGCACCCATTGTGCCAAGAAGAATGTAGATGATGGTTAAAAGCAGGCCTGCTCCCATTCCTGCAAACATCATATAGCGGGATAGTGCTTTTTCATTTGTTACACCCTGTGATCTGATAGCAGTTGCTATCACAATACCGAAAGCAAGCGCGGCCAGTGCATCCATCGTCAAGTATCCATCAAGAAACCCCTGAAAAACAGGACTCGAGCCATAATTGCCTGATGCCTGTCCACTTTCTCCAATCGGTGTAATCAAAGACTTCACAAAAATAACCAGAATCAGCGTCAGCACAATCGGCGTAAGCAATTTTCCGAATAAGTCCACAAGCTTAGACGGGGACATGCTGAGCCAGTACACTAAGCCAAAAAAGACCGCTGTATAAATGAACAGTGCTGCAGGAGCACCCGCAGCCTCAGCGGGAAGAAAAGGCGCTGCCCCCATTTCAAAAGCTAAGCTTCCGGCTCTTGGAATCGCAAGTCCAGGTCCGATCGAAACGTAAATAATAAACGGGAAAATAAGGGCAAATACAGGGTGAACCCTTGAATTTAATTCATGAAAGCTCCCTGCTTTAGCAACTGCGATAACCCCGAGAATGGGAAGACCCACCGCGGAAAGAATAAAGCCTGCAAGAGAAGGCCAAAGATTGTCCCCTGCTGCCTGTCCAAGAAAAGCCGGGAAGATTAAGTTCCCTGCTCCAAAAAACATGGAAAATAACATAAGACTGATAAACATGATCTGTTTTGCTGAAAATTCCTTTGCCATACAAAAACTCCTTTAAGATGAAGGTTCTATGATGAAAATAATAGTTCAAAGTATAACAGCTAAAAAATTGATTGACTAGTTCCTTTTTTCAGCATTTTTAAGCGCCTTTTATCAAACCTTGTTCTATAGGCAATGAATGCGTTTACCTTCATTTTATAAATTTTTTCCAAAAGAAAAGACAATACTTGATCGTATTGTCTCATTTGAATGGAACTGTTATTTTCTGAGCTTTGCTTTCTGTTTTCTGATTGGCATTCAGCACATCGCTAGTCAGCATCGTGACACTTTTAACAGGCTCTTCGGAATGTTCCAGAATAAATCCGATGTTACCCTTTTTGGTCTGATTTGCCCCAAGTTCACCGTTTAGATCTTCAAGGTAAATATCGGATTCCCAGTCAAACCGCTGGCCGCTGTTTGTTTCCAGCATAGCAACAGGTGAGAAGTAGACGGGCTGATCTGACGTGTTTTTCACTTCTACCTCCGCTTTGATGATGTCAAACGTTTCATCATGTGTGAATGTGTGAAAAAAATCAATCATGCTGTAGGCAGGCGTATGCTCGATAATTTTCACATCTTTAATCGTCAGTTCCACATCGCCTGCTTTAATTGTCTGATTCAGGCTGCTGATGGCTTTCAGCTCAGCTGCGCCTTTGTCATCTTTCACGGTTTGACCCGGTTCAAGGAGTGAACGGTCATCCGTTATCTGCGGGTTTGGTACGTAGCTGTCTTCAGCGGCTTTTTGATTAGAGGGTGATGGTGCGGCCGTTTCAGTCTTCTGTTCTTGTTTCTTCTCAATTTGGGCAGGTTCTGTCGCCTGTGCAGAACAAGCAGAAAGTACGATTGTCAGAGATAGCAAAAGCCATGCATGTTTCATCGTGTAGTCCCCTTTCTCCATTTGCCAATCTGCCGGCATGAACACAGACTCCGCCGCCCATGCGGCAGAGTCGTGATACAGCCTGGTTATTTCTTTTTGCTTTTTTCTAGGATATCAAAGATGATTTCTGCGTGATCTGTGTTGTCTTTATGACCGGCGAACAATTCTTTACCTGGTCCGTAAGCAAAGACAGGAACGTCTTCCCCTGTATGTCCGTCTGTCGTCCAGCCTGTATTGGAGCGCTTATTAAAGATGGCTTCTATCGCATTATCAACACGGAGAATTCCTTTATCTTTGTCTGCTTTCCCTTTTTCTGCTGCATCTTTGACAGCATTGATTTCCTCTGCCGTCAGTTCAAGATCGATATACTGTTTTAACGTTTTTTCAGGATCTGCGCCTTCTTCAACGATTTGGGAAGCCATAAAGTCAGGTGTGCGCTTTGCAGCTTTAATCGGCTCTCCAAACCAGTTGTAATCACCGTCAGCTCCGATTGAATAACCGCCAGTTGAATGGTCTGCTGTAGCCACAACAAGGGTATGCTTGTCCTTTTTGGCAAATTCAATCGCTGCTTTGTAGGCTTTTTCAAAATCCTGCATTTCACTCATGGCTCCTACAATATCGTTGTCATGTCCGGCCCAGTCAACCTGGCTTCCCTCAACCATCAGGAAAAACCCGTCTTTATCTTGATTTAGTCTTGAAAGAGCTGAGCTAGTCATGTCTTCAAGAGAAGGTGTTTCTTTTTCGCGGTCAATCATTTTTGGAAGGCCGCCATCCGCAAACAGTCCAAGAACCTGCTGATTTTTATCCTTCATCATTTCTTCTTTCGATGTCACATAGCTGTACCCGTCTTTCTGGAATTCTTCTGTAAGGTTGCGGTCAGCCCGGTCAAAGTTGCTTAAGCCACCGCCCAGCATGACATCCACTTTATGTTTGCCGTTGATCAGTTCATCATAATAATCATCTGCTATTCCATTCATGTTTTTCCGGCTCATATCATGGGCACCGAATGAAGCAGGTGTAGCATGAGTTATTTCAGACGTAGCAACAAGACCTGTCGCCTTTCCTTTTTCTTTTGCCGATTCTAAAACCGTTTTTAGCTCTGAACCGTCATTGTCTACGCCGATTGCAGCATTGAAAGTCTTATATCCTGTTGACATCGCTGTAGCAGCCGATGCTGAATCTGTTACATTTTCTTTAGGATCTTCAGGATAGGTCATTTGATTGCCGACAAGGTGCTGATCAAATTCTGTACGCTCAGCCTGCGGTGTAGAAGGATCGTCTTTCAGATAGCGGTATGCTGATGTATATGATACACCCATTCCGTCTCCAACCAGGAAAATAACGTTTCTTATTTCATTCGGTTTATTTCCAGCAGCTTCTGCTTCACTTGCCTTCGCATTTGGAAAATTCCCAATGACACTTGCGGCAACTACAGCTGAAAGCACTGCAACCGGAACAGTAATTTTTCCAAGTTTTCTATTAAACAATCAAAAAACCTCCAATAGAATGTTTTTGTATACAAGTACTAGTCTATGGGAAGAGTTTTAAGGAAGTTTTGAGAGATTGTAAAGTATAGATGTCCGTTGTTTACAGTTTCTTTACAGAAAACAAATAGAAAACGATTGCATTTTTTACCTTTACAGTCACTTAAGCTGAAAGACAGATGATCTGCGTCTGAATGCAAAAAAAAGAAGTCCTCCCCCCGAAACGGTGCAAATGATGGCACCAATTGAAAGAAAAAGAAACTGTATACCGAATTGAGCAGCACATACAGTGCCGTAAACAATTCCAAGCGGCGCAGCTGCCTTTGTCATAAGAAACCTGACTGAGAAAACCTGCCCAAGAATGGACTGCGGCACAAGCTTTTGATAAAGCGTCGTGCTGTAGACATTCCAAAAGGGCATAGCTGCACCTGCTGCGATTTCAATGACCATCGCCGCTGCCAGAGTCTTTGCATCACCAAGCGCCAAGTAAGTAGAGCCTCCTATAAACAGGGCAAGCATCATGATTTGATAGATGTATGTATCTTTTACTTTTATTCTGGATGCCGCAAAACTGCCGGCTATGTAACCAAGGGGAAAAGAAGCGGCAAACAGGCCATACTCAAATGATGAACCTCCCAGTACTTCTGAGACAAATGGAATATACATGGTCTGGGCAGCAAACACGCCAAAGCTTGTAATGGAGACAAGCCCGCCGAGGAACAGGAGTATTTTATGTTTACGATAAACGAGAGTGCCTTCTTTGAATTTCTTTATCCATGTTGCTTTGTCATCGATTTCTGTATGCTTTTCGAGCAGAAACCCTATCATGATGAATGAAATTGAAAATGCACAGACAATAAGAATGAGAGAACTTTTTCCATTCAGAACCGATACAAGAAACCCTGCTGCGGGCAGCGTCAAAAACCGCATCAGCTGCACACCTCCTGAAATTCCTGCATTTACTTTAACCAATTCCTCCTTATGCACAAGCTTTGGAACAAGTGCTGCCGCAGCAGGGTCATATGCAGTAATGGAGGTTAAGAAAGCCGCTGCATATAACAGGGCCGCCTCATGGAACCCGACTGTAAAAAATAGGAGAAGCAGCAAGTATACGAAAGCCCTTAATGCCTCTGACGCTCTCATTACTGTTGTTCTTTTAAACCGGTCTATATAGGGTCCTGCTATAAACTGAACGATCAGCTGCCCCGAAATGCTGACCAGCCACAAGGTGCCCATCGCAAGCTTAGAACCGGTCTCTTCATATAGGATCCACGAAAGGAGGAACGTTCCGAACGTGCTTGAAAAGACCGACAAAAGCTGATTATAAAAAAGCAGCTTGACCGGTTTCATGTTTCCTTATGCAGAAAAGTAAAGATTTCCTTTTCTATCCCCTTAATTGAGTCTCCAGCTGCTTTATAAACACTGCCTTTAAAGTGAACAAGTCCAGCTGCTTTCAAGAGGGTCAAATGATGATGGACTGTCGTTTTCCCCATTCCGACCAGAACTGTCACTTCTTTTAAAGTCAGCTCTTTTTTTACAAGAAGTTTGAGAATCCTGAGCCTTTTTTCATCGCCAATTGCTTTAAGCTTTTGCACAAGCTGTCCCGGCGGTTCAAAAGGATCCGTGCTCTTCATTAAGCTGCTGTCGCTTACAGGGTAGTAAAAAACCTTTGCAGCAGGCAGGTCTGCCTGAATCGTCCAGGGCCTGTATGCCACGTGAGGAATTAAAATCACATCGGCAATTCCCTGTTCAGGCTTATAATCAATTCCAGCAGCTTTCAGGACCGTTTTATGAGGACTTTCTAATTGGCTAATGCTTCTCTTTTCAAGAACATCCCTTTCCAAAACACCGCTGGTCCAGTCCTTTTCAGGCAGAATGACTTCGTTATACCAGCCGTCTACTAGCGCCTGGAAATGATTGAGCAGTTCAGTATGTTTGCTGCTGCATACAAAATGAATCAATTGCGGAAAAAAGACATGACCCTTGCAGGCCAGAACCAAATCATTTTCAGCTTCCCTATCCCCTTTAGAAGCTGCAAGACGGTTTTTTTCCTGCATGATATCCACGAAAGGCAGTGCGTAATATTTAAGCTCACTCTCTGAAAGTGACTTTAAGAACTGATAGAATTCCCCCGGACTGGAGAAGTCTTTCACATGAAGCAGCTGAAGCAGCATTTTCCACGTGTTGTGCTCCTGGCAGTAGTCAAGCTCTGCTGTCAGTTCACTGGAAAGCCGCAGCTTGAGCTCATCCAGTTCCGCCCTCGTCATTTCAAGCTGATCATGAAGCTTAGGATAGGTAATCATGGCGATGCCAAGAGCACATTCAAACAACAATGATGTTTTAATCTGAACGCCGTATGATATCCGTTCAAATGACGTATTCAATAGATTCATATTTTTTCCATCTCCTTTCTTTTCATTCTAAATAATTAGAATGATTAATTCAATACTTTTAGAATAAACTCCCTTGCAAAAATAGGTGATAAAACGCCTTTTTCTGCAGATTGGCGGGCTTTTTGACTTTCTTTGTCTGTTTCCCTCGAATGGAAATTCTTTTCCTGTTAATTAGATTCAAGTATGTTACACTGAAGTCAGGTCACATGAGATCGGAGGAAATCATCATGACAATCAGTGTCTTTATGGATGATTACCGGACCTGCCCCAGCGGATATGTTTTGGCGGAAGATATAGACCAATGCATTGCGCTATTAGAAACTAATCGCGTAGACCATCTGTCCCTTGATCACGATCTGGTCAGCAAGACCAGAAACGGGCTCATGCTGGTACAGTACATGGTCAGGCATCATCTTTATGCAAACCGCATTACCATCCACTCGGCCAATGCAGCCGGAAGCAAGGCGATGTACAGGCATTTTAAACAGGCACAGGAAGACTTCGAAATGCCAAAATCAATAAAAGTGATTCTCAAACCAATGCCTCTCCATGCTTCGGATAGAAAAATGCGATAACATACTAAATTATTGAGGGACTCTCCGGGGTGCCTCTTTTGTTTTGCCTTAAGAAAGAGAACTTTGCTCGCAGCCGTTTTGGGCATTTAACGCTTGAAAACGTGGACCTGGGCAGCAGGCAGTGCGTTACTTGCTGCATAGGGCGAAATACTTGCTCGAATGCCTCTTTTACTAGAAAAAGAAGATTCGTTACTTGCCGGAAACAGAGGTTTTCTTGAAAATTTCCATCTGCCTCCTAAGTGACAGAGTGCACCATCTATATTTGTGTCTTACTCGCAGAAGGTTTTGGGCATTTAACGCTTGATAACGTCGATCGAGGCAGCACCCAGTGCGTTACTTGCCGCATAGTGCAGAATACTTGCTTGAATACCTCTTTTACTTGAAAAAGAATATCTGTTACTTGCTGGAAACAGACGTTAACTTGAAAATTTCCATCTGCCTCCTAAATGACAGAGTGCACCATCTATATTTGTGTCTTTCTCGAAGACGGTTTTGGGCACTTAACGGTTGAAAACAAAATTCGCCGTAAATTCTCCATATAAAAAGACTGCCATCAGCAGTCCTTCCAAAGCTTATTTCTTCTTTTGCTGGCTTTTCGCACGGTTGCTGTCAAGCTCAGCAGCATATTCCTCCTGCGTTTTTCCTTGTTTCTGGCTTTCTGATTCAATCTTTCTGAACTTATTGTCATTGCGGTTTGGCATGTGTCTCCACCTCCCCTCTAAAGAGTATGATGCTCATACTCCAGAGTAGAGATTCATTAAAATATCTCCTTGTTTATTGTATCCTTCTTATGTAAACCAATTTGTTGAAAGCTAATGATTAAACTTTTCTTGGCAACTAGTTTGTCTTTTCAAGTGTGATTATTTGGAACACAGTTTTTTTAGTTCATCATTTAGAACTTTATGTGCTGAATCAGTACTCAAGTTTCCAGAGGATGTTTTGTTAGAACATAGTTTATTTAGAATAAAAAACAGGCATTCAATTTTAAGAGAATTATCTTATTTTCTTTTAGAACATATATTAATTTAAAAAAATCTTGCACTGGAGGTAAGCTCATTTTCCCAATAAAAAAATTCCAGTTTCATCAACTGGAATTTTTTTTAACATGTTCCATTTATTCTTTTCTACCTATTACCTGGATTCGAAACCTAACAGATCTTTTCGCCGATATACACTTAACACTACCCCAGTTAAAACTGAATTTAAAAGGACAGGCATCAGTCCATAGCTTATAAATGGAAGAGACATTGTCATTAATGGAAGCAGTCCTAGAGCCATACCAATGTTTACGGCAACCTGCATTGCAAAAAGTGAGATTGCGCCTGCCAACAGTAATCTTCCAAATGTATGTTTCATCCTTGGCACATAAACCGCAAGACGGAAGATAAAAAGGAAGAGCAGGATGACAACTGCACCGGCAACCAGCCAGCCGAAGCTTGCTGTAATTGAAACAAAGACAAGATTTGTCAGTGAATCACCCATTAGAAATTCATTTTGCGTCTGACCAAACCAGCCTGCATCCAGAATAAAGTCTCTAATATAGAGGATGGGAAAACCCGCGTCGTTTGAGTGCTTTTCAGGGTTAAGAAAAGCGTCAAGACGGCTTTTTCTCTCAGCTGATGAGAAGACAAATACGGAAAAAAGCAAAATGCCTGCCAGAACACCTCCCGCTGTCAATAATGATAGGATGACTTTTTTTGAGAACTTGCTGAAGCAAACCATAGAAATGACCATGACCGTATATAGTACAGCGGCAGATACAGCAGGCAGCTGGGCAAAAAGCAATATTGGCACGATATACAGCAAGATGGCGTGCCAAACTTTTAAGCTGCGGTTATTCAAAAAAGACGCCCAGCCCACGAAAAAAAATGGGATGCTTATAAGACTTTCCAATCTGAAGAAACCGATCTGTATGGATAAACTTCCATTAATAATTTGGTTTGCAAAAGCTGGTACGATAAGCAAAAAACCTATTCCCAGTATGTAAAAAACCCAGCCCGTCCTTTCTAATCTTCGGTAGTCGACCATCATAAACACGAATAGAGTGATTGCTCCAGCTATAGAAATCAGGATTTTCTTAACCAGCATAACAGGTTCTCCAATGAAAACCGGAAGAAATCCTGCCCCCATACATAGTGTGAATAAAAGAATCAGCACCCAATCTGTTTTTGGCCGGTGAATCTTATTCATATCCTTTCCGATTCCTACAGGATTCCCCATTTGGGCAATGGCTTTTGTTTCTGCTTCATCTGCGGTGAGACCATTCTTCACCAAGTCTTCCTTTATGCTTTCTATATGAGCATTTAATTCCATTTCAACCATCATTCTTGCATCTTTTGACTTTATTTGTTCTTTTACTTTACTAAGATAGGAATTCCTTGTCTCTCTCATATTTTTATCCCTCCAATAGTTCACTGAGGGAGATTTCTGTACCTGCGGATTTTTTTTCTTCACGCTTTAATATCTTCTTTCCCCTGGAAGTAATCACATAACATTTTGATTGCTTTCCTTGCCAGGATGACTGGATCCATTCTTTCTTTTCAAGCTCATGAAGAAAGGTGTAGATTGCTCCCTCATTTTCATCAAAAGCTGAATTGCCTCTTGCTCTTAGGAGAACGCTCAGTTCATACCCTGTTTTCTCATGAATCAGAAGCTGCAGAACATCTTTCAGGAGACAAGAAGGTGATTTCTCCTTTTTACCGATGCGTTTCCATACGCCTTCTCTGTGTTTTTCTGAAAACGTCAATTTGTCAAAATTCTGGTTCCCGGAACTTTCACTCAGCTTTCTTAATTGTTCTTCCACCTACAACTCCTCCTTCAGGCCCGCTTTTAAAAGCTGTTTTGCACGTCGCATTCTTGTTTTTACCGTGCCTGCCGCACAGCTTGTTATCCTGGCAATTTCATCTATAGAAAGCTCTTCAAAATAATAAAGATAAATGACCTCCCGGTAGTTTACAGGCAGATTCATTACAGCAAAAAAGAGTTCAGACTCTTCTTCTTTTTTTATAACAGCGTATTCTGTTTCCTCACTTGAAGGTGAATCTTTCCATTGATCATTTGACGGAGTTACATGTTTATAATCCCAGCTCTTTAAATAATCCTTGCACTTATTGATTGCAATTCGCCATAACCATGTTCTGAGCTTTGATTTTCCGTTATATGTATGAAGCGACCTGTAGCATTTAACAAATATGTCCTGAGTCAGGTCTTCAGCTGTCTGCTGATTTCGGACGTAAGTGTACACAAGCTTCAGAATTTCAGTGCCGTATTCGTGCATGATTTCATCTATAAGAGTTTCATAGTCTTTTGTTTCTATGAAATCTGCTGCCCACTCTTCCATTTATCCCCCTCCTTTCCTTTACTTAGACGATTCTGAATGCGACTTGGTTTTTGATTATGTAAAAATAGTGGCCACATTTGCCTGAAACCGAAAAAAAATGCCCAGCTGCTTCGCTGCGCATTCTATTATTTTTCCGAAAAAGTTTTTGTGATGAAAGCTGTGATCTTGTGCAGCTTACCCCTTCTCATTTCCCCGTTTAAAATTCCCAGTGATTTTAGCCATGATCAGCTGCTTTGCTTTTTCATCTGCTGCAGCCTCCATCTTTTTCAGGAATTGTTCCGCTTCTTTTCCTTTTAGGATTTTTACCTGCTTGTGAAAATAATTTATAAACACGATGCCGTTTTTCGTGCTGCTGCAGCTGAATGGGAGTTTATCCAGCTGATTGTGCTTGTCAATGCCGGTTTGCTTTTTTTCACTCATGAAAACACCACCTCGTCCCTGTTAAAAAACACGCCATTTGTCATGACGTGTTTTGTTTAGCTATCCAATCTTATTGATTTCTTCCACAAGGATGCCGATCGCATCTTTTTTATTCAGTCTGTTCATCGTATCTTTCATGTCCATTTTGTTCGTTTTCAGATCGGCCAGATGGGTAAGTAGAGATTCTTCTGTCAGGTTTTCTTCTTCGAGCATCATCGCATAGCCTTTTTTCTCAAATGATTTGGCGTTCATGATCTGGTCTCCCCTGCTCTGGCTTCTTGTCAGCGGGATGATCAGCATCGGGATTTTCAGTGCCAGAAACTCAAAGATTGAGTTAGAGCCGCCTCTTGTAATGACGTAGTCAGTGGCTGCAAGATAGTGGGAAAGCTCGCCGTGTACATATTCAAACTGTCTGTAATCCTTGTTGCCGATCAGGGATTCGTCCACGTTTCCTTTTCCGCAAAGATGGATGATCTGATAGTCTTTCAGCTTAGGCAGTGCCGCTCTTACCGTTTCGTTGATTTTTCTGGCGCCAAGGCTTCCGCCCATGATTGTTAGAACCGGTCTTCTTCCATCAAAGCCGAGAAGTTCTCTTCCCTTGCCAGGTGATCCCTTTAACATTTCGCGGCGAATCGGAGAGCCGATCGAAACGGTTTTTTCATTAGGGAAATAGGCCAATGTTTCTTCAAATGATGTGAAAATTTTTGTCGCAAAGCGCTGGGCAATTTTATTGGCAAGACCCGGTGTCATATCACTTTCGTGGATGAAAACCGGGATGTTGAGAGATTTCGCTGCAATAATCACCGGAACGGTAACAAAGCCGCCTTTAGAAAAGACAACTGACGGCTTCAGCTTTTTTAAGACTCTTCTGGCATCAAGGCAGCCCTTCATAACCCGGAAGATGTCCTTCACGTTTTCAAGGTCAATGTAGCGTCTTAATTTCCCGCTCGAAATGCCGTGATACGGAATCTGGATATTTTCAATCAGTTCCTTCTCGATTCCTTTTTTTGAACCAATGTACTGGATGTCCCAGGCACTGCGGTCAAGCTCATCAATGATGGCCATATTCGGTGTAACGTGGCCTGCAGAGCCGCCTCCTGTAAAGACAATCGTTTTTTTCATCAGGCGTAAGCCCTCCTTCAAATTCTGAATTGCGCTAAAAAAGCCAAAAATTCTTTTTGTTTTTTATGAACGTCTTTCATAATGGCATATGTACAGGCTTCAGGCAATGGAAGAAATGGACAGTCCACTTCAAGCAATCTTCCTTCAAGCAATTCTCTGCGCACTGTTGAGGCAGGAAGAAAGGAAACGCCAAGCCCTTCTGCGATAAAACGTTTTGTGATGTGGATCTGAGTGACTTCCATCATCCGTACTCCGGGAATTTTCATTTTAACTGCTCTGCACAAAGAATCCCAGTATACAGGATGATTATGTGTGAGAAGGTAATTTGATGTCAAGAGCTCTTCCGGGTCAAGGGGCAGCGCACTCTCTGAATCCGCACCGTCGTGTGGAGCTGCAAGAAGAACCCTGTCCCTGTAAAGGATCTGCGAAGTGAGTTCACTGTGAAGGCTGTCCATGCAGGATAGACCAAGATCTGCGTTCTCACTCAGCACTGCATGTTCAATTTCTGCCGATTCTACTATTTTAACGGATATTTCGACCTGTGGATACGTGGAAGTATATCTTTTTAATACAAACGGCAGGATTGTATCGGCAATTAAGGGCGAAATGGCAAGGGTAAGGTGTGAGGTATATCCCTGTTGAAACGTGTTTAGCTTGAGGATGCCCTCCTGATAAACAGCCAGAAGTTCTTTCGCATGGGTAAGGTACACCTTCCCCTCTTCCGTCAGCCTGACCTTTCTTCCTTCGCGAAGAAAAAGCAGGATTCCAAGCTCTTTTTCCAAAAGCTGAATATGAACCGTCACAGATGGCTGTGAAATAAACAGCAGTTCTGAAGCCCGTCTGAAATTTTGACATTCGGCAGCTGTTACAAATGTTTGAATCCAGGAAAATTCCATAAGCCCCTCCTGATTAATTATCTTAATCAACCCAATTAAAAAGATTTAATTTTCTTAATAATCATTATTTTATAAAATAAAGACATCAAAGGAAAGGGGAGATTTTTCATGATTCATTATGGATTAAAGGGAGTAACGGCAGCCGAAACACGAATCAGCTTTATTGATGGTGCTGAAGGAAAGCTTATTTACAGGGGGTATGACATCAGCGAGGTATCTCAGCGCACATTTGAAGAGGCGGCTTATCTGCTTTGGTATGGAGAGTGGCCGGATGCGGAACAGCTTTTAATGTTAAAGGGAAAATTACAAAAGGGACGGGAACTGCCGGGTCACGTGGCATCTCTGTTAAAAAGTCTGCCTCGCGAAATGGATTTGATGAGTGTGCTTAGGACAGCAGTATCAGCTCTAGGTTCAGGTCCTCCGTCTATTGAAGAAGCCATTCGCTTGACTGCCGTCGTCCCTGTCATGATTGCCTGCCGAAAAGCCTGGATGGATAACCGCGTTCTTCCTGATTCCGTTAATCATCTTGATCATGCAGAACATTTTCTATATATGCTCTTTGGCAGCATGCCGACTGAAACACAAAGAAGGGCCCTTGAAACGTATATGATTTTAACGATGGAACATGGAATGAATGCATCTGCTTTCTCTGCCAGGGTCACGGCATCAACGCTGTCAGATATCCATTCAGCCGTAACATCTGCTATTAGCACGATGAAAGGGCCTCTTCACGGGGGAGCACCTTCTGAGGTACTATCCTTTTTAGCTGAAGCGGCAGAAAGCAGCGATATTGAAGAATTAATCAGGCAGAAGGTGTGCAGAGGTGAACGGTTAATGGGGTTTGGGCACAGAGTCTATAAGACCCGGGATCCCAGGGCAGAAGCACTGAAAGCGGTTTTGCTTTCAGAAGCGGGAGATGATGATTGGATGAAGCTTTCGTTGAAAGTGGAGGAAGCTTCTGTGAATATTCTGTCGGAGCTGAAACCTGGAAGAGCTTTATATACAAATGTTGAGTTTTATGCAGCAGCCATCATGAAATCCATGAACATGAAGGCTGACCTGTTTACGCCGGTCTTCACTGCTGCCCGGATAACCGGATGGACTGCCCATATTCTTGAGCAGGAAGGCAATAACATTTTGTTCAGACCAGATGCGCAGTATGTTGGTCCCTGGCGTGTGCCGAACGGGCATTCTTCCCAGGAGAAAAAATCCTAATTTCTGAGTTTCTAATGGAAAATAGCTTCCTCTTCTTCTGGAAGCTTTTTATAAAAATCATCAATAAGAGGATATAAATCAGGCTCTGTTTGATAATAGGTTCCATCTACTTCATTTATACTGAATTGAAAAGTTTGTGTTTCTCCTTCAAAGAAGGCAATGGCATATCTGAATCCTGAGCGGTCCTCCTGATTCTCTTCTTGAATAAAGGTGACATTTTGCATCCTGTTCATCAATTCTTTTATTTCTTTTTGGTCGCTGATTGTTTTTCTATATCCTGAACTGCCGTCTGTGATGACGGCTTTTGTTACTTCATCCAGTGTGCCTGTATAAAATTCGGTCAGATATTTTGGCTCCATAGAGCAGCCGGATAGAAATACAACAATTGCCAATAAGAGTTTCTTCATAAAAATCCCCCTCAAACATATGACGTTTTTAAGAAGGATATCGTTACAACTAATCAGGCAGAAAAAAGCTTTTTTATTTTCACAGTTCCGGGTGACGTTCGTCAGCGACCTCTCCCAGAGCCCTTTATGTAACGGAGAATTTTTTTAATAGTAAGCATGAGGATTCTCCTTTGCTCCTTATTCTCCTAAACAATACCATACATTCAGCCTTTATGGACTATTGGATTGCAAAAAAAGACGCGCCTTTATGCGAGGCGCGCCATTCACATTTTATTTTGAAGCAAGCAGGTCTGCTGTTAGGATATAACGCTCAGGGGCAGGCCCCGCAAACGTAAATGGATAACAGGTTGAAACTGTAAGGACTGCTTTTGGTTTCGGTACAATGACGGTACGGTCATCTTTGTCAACAATCCGGACCTGCCTCACTTTATAAGTGAATTCTCCTGCAGATGTCGTCACAATGAGAAGATCACCTTTCCCAACTTCTCCGAGCTTTCGAAAGACAGTATCCCTGTGTCCGGATAGAACAGAGTTGTCCTTTTCGCCAGGCAACACGCTTCCGGCGTAGTGGCCGACTCCCTGTTCTAATTCTTCTTCAGCTGTTCCGTGGTAAATGGGGAGATTTGCTTCAAGCTTTGGAATGTAAAGATTACCTATTTGATCGCCTTTTGCCGGTCTTTTCGGATAGAGAATATCCTCAGCTGCAGCTGTCTGCTTTTCAGCTTTGTTTTTCTGTAAAGTCTCAGCCTTTGGTTCAGAACTGATTTTGTAGAGAAAATACCCTTTGGCCATGGTGACAGCATTTGTTGTCGTCAGCCATATTCCGCTGCTTATTAGAAGGACGGAAACAAGCAGAAAGAGATTCCTTTTTTTCATGACTGGCGTGATTGAACCTTGTTTTTGCGGAAAAACCAGCTTCCTGCAAGAATCAGCGCCATACCTGCAAGTACGTATCCTGCAGCACCTGTTGAGGTTTCAGGGAGCTCTCCGCCTTTTACGGTCTTAACCGCAGGCTTGGTTTCAATAACAGATTTCGTATAGATAGGATGCTCTTTAACGATTTGATTTGCTTCCTTTAAATCTTTCCCTGTTTCCTGAATGAGATCTGAACCAAACATTTCAGCTGTGACGAGAATATCTGCCAGTAATTCCTCCTGCAGGTTTGAAAGTTTAATGAGGAGACGGGAGCCTTTCTCAACATTTACTGTAAGGATGCTTTTTAGAGATACCGGCTGCATGTTGCCATCCTTCACTATATAGTAGTCTGTTTTAATCTGCAGAAGATCAAGCATGCTTTTGAAAATATCCAGAAGCTCTGCCATTTGCTCAGCGGACAGATCATTCAATGACTCAAACTCTTCAAAAGCCATCATTCGTTCGCTGAGTTTAATCATTTCCTCTTCAATCATAGGATCATCCATTTCAAGAGTTGAAAGATAGGTGAGTAGCGCTTCTATCTCTTCATCAGTCAAACCAATTTCAGAAAACAGTTCCGAAATTGCATCCTCAGCTTCGGAGCCGTTTATATAAAAATCGACCGCATAATCAAGATCTTCAATGAACTCATAGTTTTCAATGGAATCCTCATGTTCTCTTAAAAACTGCTCAAGTTCTTCTCTTGATTGGAACCCGTAAATGTCCAGGAGTTCTCCCAGATTTTTCTCATCAATAGGCGTTCCTTCCCATCCATTTATGTAAAAATCGATAAACATGTCCACATCTTCAGCAAAAATAAGATATGTGCCATCCAGGACATCCTGCCCCTCTTCGATGTCACCGTTTTCACTAAGCAGCTCGTTCAGCTGTTCGCGGGACAATTCATAGTTTCCCAATATTACTGAAATAGACTCTTCAGAAAGAGGTGTTCCCAGTTCATCAGCCGATTCAAAATCAGCAAGTGACCATCCTTTGCTTTCAAGATAGTTTAAGTAGTCCTTTTTCCCCCATCCAATCTCTTTAAGATGCGCTTCAAAATCAGCTTCATCCGGTCCGATCGCAAATGCCCCTGCCGGCATTAGAAAAAAGGTTGCGGCTATAGTCAATAAGAATGATATTATGTGTTTCATGGCTTCTTCCCCAGTCATAGTAAAATAGTATGAGATCAACTAGAATAGTATAATCTCAGCAGATGAAAAAGAGTATCTGTATAATTTCCCTTAACTGGTTGCTTTTTCATATTACAAATACCCCTGTGACTTTTCGTTATCTGTAATTCATGGACTCTTTTTTATGGGGATGCATTTTCGCTATCCTCTAATACTGAAAAGCGGGGTTGGTTGTAAAATGAGGAAAGTTGGTAGTTACGCAATGATTGTTGGTTGTAAATCGAAAGAAGCTGGTTGTGTTCACCGGATTATCGGTAGTTACGCATCCTGCCCGAATAATCGCATCCGTTCCGTCACGGATTTTGTTGACTTACATAGTCTAGGACTAGAAGTCAACTGACAAATACCCAAGACCTTGCTAGAAAAAGAGGTATTTGAGTGTTAAAAAGGGGATTGGTTGTAAAATCAAGAAAGTTGGTAGTTACGCAATGATTCTTGGCAGTAATTCAAATGAAGCTGGATGTATTCGTCGGATTGTCGGTAGTAACAACCCTGCCCTTACTTTCCAAAAACCCGCAGAAAAAAGCAGTCCCAATTCTCCAGGACTGCCGAATGTTCATTATTCATTTTTTGGTGCTTTATACGATTTCGGAAGCTTGTACCCGCGCTCTTCCATGACGTTCCGCAAACGGTCAGGATAATCGGTAATGATGCCGTCCACACCGTCATCAATGAGTTTGTTCATTGTCGGAGTGTCATTTACTGTCCATGGAATGACCTGCAGGTCTGCTTTGTGTGCACGATCAACCATTTCTTTTGTCACATAGGGTTCATACCCACCCTCTGTAACAGCTCCATTTTGCGGAAAGCCGTGTACAGGCGAGATGGCGTCTGCTCCAAACGATTTGGCTGCGGCAACAAGGTCCCCGTCAAAATCATCAATATCAATGCCGCCGAGCCACGGAGAAGCCCCCGGCTGTCCCGGCTGAAGAAATTGCGGGCCGTTTGTAAGAGCCACAATCGGCAGGCTTGGCTCCACCTCGCGCATTCTCATGAGGGAGCCCCAGTCAAAGCTTTGAATCGTCACTCTGTCCAGCATATCCGCCTCGCGGACCTGTTTTGCCACAATCTGCACAAATTCTTCTCTTGGAGCCGTTTCGTGAGGAGCTCCCGCTTCTACTTTTGTTTCAATATTCATTTTTACTTTTTTTGCTTTATATGAATCTACTAAATCAAACACTTCAGTAAGCAGCGGCAGTTTCGCTCCGGGACTCACTTTTTGACCCGGATATTGCGGTTTGGTCACTGAGCCGCAGTCCATTGTCCGGATTTGCTCAAGTGTCAGATCTTTTATGTATTTTCCCACATAAGGAAATTCCGGATCACCAGGAAAAGCAGGTTCCGTATCGCGGCAGTTTCCGCCTGATATTTTACGGTCATGAGTCACAACGGCCTGTTGATCCTCTGTGATTTGCACATCGAGCTCCAATGTATTCACACCTAGCTCTAAGGCGTGTGAAAATGACGCAATAGTTGATTCTACTGTCAGTCCCATTCCCCCGCGGTGAGCCTGGAGATCAAATTCTCTGTCCGCTGCCGAGGCACTGCTTTCCGGCATTATTCCTGCAGAGATTAAAAGCATGGCCGCGAGTGCTGGTCTTGTCCATCTTTTCATAGCATGTTCATCTCCTTCATCAGATTCACTTTCCAGTGTAAAGGTCAATTGTTAACTGAAGATAAAGGATTTAATAAGTTGCGTTAAAGAATGACGCAAAAAAAAGAAAGTGCTTTAAAAGCACCTTCATTTCACCATTCCGCTGATAATCAGGCGGATTTTCTGCTCGTTTGTAAATGATTTCAGTGTTTTCTTTTCAAGGTAGTGATGATTCATCGGGATAAATACTTTCATGTTGTTTTTGAGGTCTGGAGATGGATTTGTGACAATGCGTTCACCTTTTTCAAGACCCTGAAGGACTTCATTTCGGCTGTTTATTTTCAGGCCGACATCAAGCTTTCTTTTTTCGAGTTTTCCTTTTTTCAGCACATAAATGTATTGGCTGCTCTTTTGTTTTTTCATCACTGTGTCGTCGATGACGATGACCCCGCTCCGCTCTTCAAGCACGATGTCCAGGCCGACATGAAATCCGTGATGCCAGTTTTCTGAGGGTTCAATCAGTTCAGCGAGAAACGGATAATAAGTTTCGCTTTGATCTACGGAAGGCTTGTCGATTGGAGTCATCGTCACTTCCCTGATGATCGCTTCTTTTTCTGTATTTGCTAGGGCTTCTGCTTCGGCAGTTGCCTTTTGACCCTCTTTTACCAGAACAGCTTCTTTTTCGGACAGCTTGCCTTCTATTAGGAAGGGCTCGCTGGATTGAATGACAATCATAGGATCTTCGGGATTTTGCGGAAACGGATTGACTGCTGTTACAATCCCATCCATTTTGCTTGTCACATTATAAGCTTCCTTTTGAGCTTGCAGTCTTGCTGCTTTCTGCTCGTTGCTGTCAATCTGCTGATTTAAGTAGGCAATTTGATCCTGCTTATCGCCAATTTGACTGCTTATCGCTTTCTGGCCCGCGGAATCATCCAGGTAGACGCCTTCTTCCACTTCAACAGGAACGCTTGCCTCATCCAAGTCGTCCTGCAGATCAGACAGGTCTGATTCTGCTGAGGATATTCTGGACTGAAGATCCGCATTTTGAGCCTGCAGTTCTTCTATTTCAGCGTCCAGGTGGCCGGTTTCATAAGTAATGAGAGGATCTCCTGTCACTACGGCATCACCTTTGCTGACAAGTACTTCCCGAAGCGTTCCAAGGTCTTTGCTGTACATGACCTTATAATCTGAAGCAGGAACTACCACCCCTTTTGTGAAAAGAAGTTTCTGCAGCTCTCCCGTTTCCGCTTTTGTAAACTGACTGATTGATTTTGATCTCTCGATTTTGTCTGATGTGAAAATAACGGCTATGTTAACGGCTATAAATAGAACGGCTAAAGAAATGATTCCGATCATTGCTTGTTTTTTCATACGTCCCCCTGAAGCGAGATCCCTATATCCTGCACAAGCACTGTAAAGACAGCTGCAAGCAGAATATAAAGAAGGTTTGAGAAGATTACGGTTCCTGCAGCATGCTTCCATGATTTATCCGAAAGCATTTTGAGTCCAATGATCTGGACATATGCGCTCCAAATAAGGAACACCGTTATAAAGCTGACTAACGTTACGGCGAAGATCTGATCTGTCATAAGCTGAATCAGAACGCCAAATCCAAATGGCGAAGAATCACGCTGCACGCCAAGTAAATGAAAAAACGGAAAGTTCAGCAGTTTTTCCATCGTCATTAAAAACAACGGAAACAGCTGAAGCGTGATCAGCTTGTCCCACTCTATATCTCTATAAAACACTTTAAACACGAAAGTAAAAAAGAGAACCATAATGAGCGGTGCAGCAATGGAAGCAACGATGCCGCCGATGCCGAATAATAGCTTGGCAAACTCAAATTTCTCCCTTTTTATCAAGTCAAGATAAGCAGTAATGTCCTCTGTATGTACACCGAGGTAAGCACTTGCTGCTGCAAGAATCACGCTGAGCACGATCAAGGCTGTAAATCTTGCGTAAAATCCTTTAATGGCTTCAGCTTTTTTCAATTTTCCAAAGTAAGCAGAGGGTTCTGTTAAGCCTTCTACTATACGAACGTGGTGCATTCTATTTCCCCCTGTCAAAAAAAAACGATTACTAGAAATTTATAGCATATTTCCGGCATGGTTAATAGTCACTTTTGGCATATTATGAAAAATCAGCACAGATTTCGGTCTATTTTAAGACATTTTTCAACCACCTGCGACCAATTTTTTCAGTAAATTGGTTTGATAGATAACCTCACACTATGCATCTTTATACGTTTTATGGTAAACTTATCATTATTTTAATTTTCAAAAAACATCTTCAATTAGAGATGGAATCCATTCCAGTAAAGAGGTGCTGAATATGACAGCTAAAACAGAAACGATCAAGGAACGCGATCATCACGCTGCTTTGAGGCGCGATGTGAAGTTTTTAGGAAATATGCTTGGAGATGTTCTTGTTCATCAGGGCGGTCAACCGCTGCTTGAAATGGTAGAAAAGATTAGAGAGATGACAAAATCACTTCGCAGCCATGCGGACGAAAGCATATACGCAGACTTAAAAGCTGAGATTTCGACACTTGACCCCGAGCTCAGAAAACAGGTGATCAGGGCTTTTGCTGTTTATTTTCATCTGGTGAACATCGCAGAACAAAATCACCGCATCAGAAGAAGACGCGAGTATCAATTTCAGGAAGACTCAGGCAAACAGCCGGGCTCCCTTGAACATGCTGTAGCTTCGCTGAAGGAAAACGGCGTTTCTTCAGAAGTAATTCAGCAGCTTTTGAAAACTCTCTCCCTTGAGCTGATTATTACCGCCCACCCGACTGAAGCGACGCGCCGCAGTGTTCTTGAAATACATAAACGCATTGCCGGCCTACTGCACAGTCTTGACCAGCCAATTCATACAGAACGCGAGCGTGCAGAACTTGAAGACAGGCTGTTCAATGAAGTGGTTATTCTGTGGCAGACGGATGAACTGCGTGACCGTAAACCTACCGTAATGGATGAAGTCGCAAATGGACTTTACTATTTCGATGAAACTCTCTTTGAGGTGCTTCCGCAAATTCACCAGGAGCTGGAGCTTTGTCTGTCTAAAAATTACCCGGGACAGGAATGGCATGTTCCAAACTTCCTCCGCTTTGGTTCATGGATTGGCGGAGACCGCGACGGAAACCCTAATGTTACACCTGAAATCACGTGGAAAACCTTGACGAAACAGAGAGCGCTTGCCCTCAGGAAGTACAGAGAATCGCTGAAAGTCCTCAGAAAACGTCTTAGCCAGTCGACGAAACGGGTTGCTGTCAGCGATGAACTGCTTGCGTCTGTGCAGGAGGAAACCCCTCTTTTAAGCAAAGGAGAAAGATGGCAGGTAGAGCATGAAATCTACCGCTGCAAGCTGACTATCATGCTGAAAAAACTTGATCAGCAGCAGGCCATCTGCTACAGAAGTTCTGATCAGCTGCTCCAGGATTTGAAAATGATCCAGCAGAGTGTTCTGCTTCATCATCCAAAAGGGTACGAACTGAAAAGCCTGCAAAAACTGATCAGGCAAGTGGAGCTGTTCGGTTTTCACCTTGCAACGCTTGATATCCGGAACCATAGCGGAGAGCATGAGGCTGCTATCAAAGAGATTTTTCATTCTGTTAACCTTGCAGAAGACTATTCAAGTCTCACAGAAGAAGAAAAAATGAAGCTGCTGCAGGATGTGCTTCAGGATCCAAGGCCTCTCGTTTCATTTAAAGAGAACTATTCAAAAGAAACTCAGGATGTTTTGGATGTTTTCCATATGATCAGACGCGCCCATAAAGAATTCGGTACACGTTCGATTGAAGTTTACTTGATCAGCATGACCCAGTCTGCAAGCGATCTTCTTGAAGTGATGGTGCTTGCAAAGGAAGCGGGCATCTACAGGCTTCATCCTGACGGCAGAATCGAAAGCAGGCTGAACGTCGCTCCGCTGCTTGAGACGATTGACGACCTCGTGGCAGGACCAAAAATTATGGAACAGCTGTTTCAGCTTGATTTTTACCAAAAGCATCTGAGCGAACAGAATAATCTGCAGGAGATCATGCTCGGCTATTCCGACGGCAGCAAAGACGGCGGAACGCTGACAGCGAACTGGAAGCTTTACAAAGCGCAGCAGGAAATCCATGACATGGCTAAGCATTACAATGTGAGGCTGAAATTTTTCCATGGACGAGGCGGTTCCCTCGGACGCGGCGGCGGTCCGCTTAATAGAAGTCTTCTTTCTCAGCCTGCTGAAACACTTGGTGACGGGGTGAAAATTACAGAGCAGGGTGAAGTTCTTTCTTCCCGCTACGGCTTATATGATATTGCCTACCGAAGCCTTGAACAGGCGGCGTCCACTCTGATAACAGCCGCGGCCCATGTTTCAACAGAAGCTGAACAGTCCAACATCCGGACCGGGGAATGGGAAAAAGAAATGGATGAAATCTCATCTGTCTCCCTGAGCAAATATCAGGAGCTGGTCTTTAAAGATCCTGACTTCCTGACCTATTTCAAAGAGGCCACACCGCTTCCAGAACTTGGTGCCCTCAACATCGGCTCGCGTCCAATGAGCAGAAAAGGCAGCGAACGGTTTGAAGATCTCCGCGCAATTCCGTGGGTATTTGCCTGGACTCAAAGCAGACAGCTCCTCCCTGCCTGGTATGCAGCCGGCACTGGATTATCTGAAGGAAATCTTGATAATTTGAAACAAATGTACAAAAAATGGCCGTTCTTCCGTTCGACCATTGATAATCTTCAGATGGCCCTTCTGAAAGCAGATTTGATGGCTGCAAGAGAGTACTTGGCGATGGTGGAAAATAAACATGCTGCCGAACGCATCTTCAACGATATCGAAACGGAGTATGTGCAGACAAAAAAGGCGCTTCTTGCGATTACAGGCCAGAATGAACTGATGGATCACATTCCTAATATCCAGGAATCTGTCAGACTCCGTAATCCTTATGTCGACCCGCTGAGCTTTTTGCAGGTGGATGTCATTTCAAAGCTTCGCAAAACAGATGAAGAATCAGATGCAGGAGAATTGTTAAGCGAAGTGCTTCTTACAATTAACGGCATTGCCGCAGGACTCAGAAATACAGGCTGATTGACCAAACCGGACGCGTCATGCGTCCGGTTTTTTTCGAATTTTTTCATACACCCAAATTATGAGGCCTAAAAACACAACGCCAAAACTGGCATAAATAAGCGACCACTTTATAAAGGAAAAAACAGGCGTGAGTTCGGCTGCGACGGGCGTTTTGGCAGGATACATTGCCATTACCGCTGAAGCACTGATGTTTTCCAGAAAGTCAAAGGCTGCTCCTCCAAACGGAAGAAGATTAGCCAATTTCAACAGCTGCGGTTTGAGGCGGCGCAGGAAAAACGTGATAACGGATGCGAGAAAAAACAAATAAACAAGAGGCCAGATGACATCAAACGTGAACCTTGCTTTGATGTAATGGTCCCTTCCCTTCTCACCATAGCTTTCAGCAATTTCATAAAGAGTTTGTGCTGAATAAAGGTATGACCCGTCCGGTGATTCTCCTGTGCCTGTTGCCTCCTTGCTCGATTGTGCAGCATTCGGCAGGACAAAAACCATAAAGAGTATGAAGACAGCCGAAGCAGCAAAAGCAGTTTTCCAGCCGGTTTTTTTGTAGAGCCAGGCTGAAAACACATGTACATTTTTCATCTAAAATCACTCCTGTTGTTTTTTAGAATGTATTCAAGGAAAAGCGTTTCCCTTACAAACAGATTAACAGTCCGGATATGTTTTTTAACAGTCCAAATACTCTGTCTTACAATCCGGACATGTATTCTAACAATCCTAATACACGCCTCACATGATAAAAGAATTTCCTTAAAACAGTTGCTTTTTTACCAGTAAACTGTCAAGCTAGGATAGGTATAAAAACGCAGCAGGAAAGAGAAATAGGTGACAGAATGATTGAAATCAAAACATCCTCCCTGAGTGACGGGGAATTTAATAGAGGCGTTTTCGCAACGCGCGACATAAAAAAAGGCGAGATTATCCACGAAGCACCGGTAATCCCCTACCCTAACGCAGAGCATGCCCACATTGAAAAAACAACACTGGCTGATTATGCATTCGAGTACGGAAAAAACCACACCTGCATTCTCCTTGGCTACGGAATGCTCTTCAACCATTCCTATACACCGAATGCCACGTATGACATCAGCTTTGAAAAACACGTTTTTATTTTCAGCGCCTACAAAGACATCAAAGCCGGAGAAGAAATTCTCATTAACTACAACGGCGATGAAGAAGATCAGGAACTCCTCTGGTTTGACCGGGAAGACGAAAATAACTAAAAAAACTGACTCTCAGGAGTCAGTTTTTTTACATGAATTCATAAAACACAATCCGGTTTCCAAATGGATCCCCAACCCTGACTTCACGGGTATTCCATGGCGTCTCTTCAATCCCCGGCCTGGCGTATTTATACTGTTTAGCTGTCAGGCTGGCATGAAGTGCCTCTATATCTGAGACTTCAATTCTCACAGCTGACCCCGGACAGCAGTCCCCATAGTTTTCCGAAAGTTGAAGAAGACAAGCCCCGAAGGATATTTGCATGTAAAGAGGCAGTTCTTCTTCAAAACGGTGCTCCCAGTCCACTTTAAACCCCAGAAATGAGAGATAAAACTCTCTGGCCTTTTCCTCATCAAATATGCGGAAAATAGGAGTTGGACTTTTCATTTCAAATGCTGGATTCAATAGCTTCCTCCCCTTTTTCAATTGACTATTTTCACCCGCTAAAGCTATTCATAAGTGAAACTGGTTTGGCGGTTCTTCACTGGTTGATAAGTGCCATAAACAAGAGAGATTCCTCGTTTGATGGTTCCGTTCTGCCTGATAAGTGCCATCAACAACAGAGATTCCTGGTTTGGTGGTTTCTTTTTGCCTGATAAGTGCTATCAACAACAGAGATTCCTGGTTTGGTGGTTCCGTTCTGCCTGATAAGTACCATCAACAACAGAGATTCCTGATTTGGTGGTTTCTTTCTGCCTGATAAGTGCCATCAACAGCAGAGATTCCTCGTTTGCTGGTTCCTTTCTGCCTGATAAGTACCATCAACAGCAGAGATTCCTGGTTTGATTATTCGAAGCTAGTTATGTCCCAGCCCTTTTTATTAACTATATTTCTATTTTTTCACTTTTTTTAAGGACTAGCATGAGAAGTACAATTAATGTTAAGCATCCAATAAAGTACTGCAGAGGCGAAAGTGGATTTGAGCCAACCATGACTGGATAGAAATAACCAGGGAAATTTTCAACTAATTTTGAAAAAAATACGTTGTTAGTGCTCTCCATCACATTGGACATAATATTGTGAAAAAATAGCAGGGACGCTGTCAAAATCCCATAAACTGCACCACTTACGACACCATAAAGTAATAAAAAATATCCGAACAAGAAAAAAGTCAGCACTAGAAGGAACACGTTAGCAGAGAATCCGAGAAGAAAGGAAATCTTCAACTCTCCAGACACCCCAAGTTGTTGTGCAACTAAAAGTAAGGCAATTCCTACTGTCACATATATGAAACTGACCCATAGCGCAATTACGACATTTGCCAGTACATAGTTTTTTCTGTTTAGTTTTGAGTTGTTAATCAATGAGACTGTCTTTGATGAATAGTCTCTGTTAACAAAATAAAGGGGGTGTAATACAGCAGCGAGCATTCCCAACATACAATAAAAGTTTGAGACATGCTTAATGCTAAACGATGCAGCAGTTCCTGTTAGGATGAGATAACTTATGAGTATTGCTGGCCCTAATGCTCCCAATACTCCAACAATCAAATGTCCCCTCTTTACTAACTCACTTAAATTGCAGTTAACATAATTTTTAATATCCAATTCCACGTTCTTCACCCCCAAGTTTTTTCATGTAGACATTGCGAAGCGTTTTCTTTTCACTAGTAAAATCAACTAATTTTAACCCTAATTTATTTAAGAAATGGAAAATATCAGCGTTTTCTGAAGTTGTTTCAATTTCAATTGTTTTTTCACACGAATAAATGATACTACCAAACTTTTGATGTTCAATAAAAGTGGCTAATTCATTAGGATGATCGAAAACTAGTTTTAATATATACTGGGTTTTGTCATTGAATTGCTCTTCTTCAAGAATGTTCCCTTTTTCTAAAAATAAGACACGATTACAGACTCCCTCAATATCTTCTAACTTATGGCTGGATATCAAAACACCCACATTCCGCTCCTCAGCCATTTTTTTCAATTGCTGTAATACTTGGATGGATGTTTCAATATCCATACCATTTGTCGGCTCATCCAGTACCACGTACTTGGGGTTATTCAATAGACTTATAACAATCCCCAACTTTTGCTTCATTCCAAGCGAATATTCCTTTACTTTTTTATTCAATACATCAAATAAATGTAAACTCTTCAAAAGCTCCTCGTATTCACTAAGCTTGAATTTGTTCCCGTAAATTCTCGAAAAATAAGATAAATGTGCTAGCCCAGTCTTATTACTAAACAGCTTAGGTTCCTCAATCAAGTATCCTACGTGATTATTGTCTTTAACTGATCCATCAAATTTTTGAATTGTTTGAGCAATTATCTTCATTAGCGTACTTTTTCCAGCGCCATTATTACCAACTAAACCAACGATTTCCCCTTGTTTGAAATAAAAAGACAACTCATTTAAAGCGACAGTGTCCTTGTATTTCTTGGAAATTGATTGAATATGCACTTAACCATCCCCCTGTTTTTTTCATTAATTTGATATATCTTTCCAGTATCGAACGGCAAGATATACTGCTGAAGCCATGAAAGCGATTGAATATTTAAACAAAAAGAAAATCTGCCACATATAATCTTTCGGAAAAAACATATCGCACAAAATGATTCCACCCAACATGATAAAAGAACTTTTTAAATAAATTTGGTTTGTTCTTTCGTCCTCTTTACCTATTTTGTTTCGAAGGATAAATATAAGCCCTATGCCCACAAACAAAAGCAGAAAACCGCTAACAATCAGTATGTTCCAATTACCATTTGATTGTTCCACCCATGCTTTTAATGGCAAAAAAAGTGTATTTGTTACATAATCAAACATCATTTCCATGATCCCCTTTCTCATAAGTAAAAATTTCGTTTACATCAACATCAAAAAAATCGGCAATCCGGAAAGCGAGCAGCATGGTGGGAACATAATTTCCTTTTTCCATTACAAAGATGGTTTGTTTGGAAACTCCGACTTTCTCTGCTAATTCTTGCTGGGACATTCTTGCAAGTACACGGTACTCGTAAACCTTGTTGGAAATGGAATCTCCAAAATCTTTCTTCATTCTCAACACCTCTTGAGTCAAATTATAAACTTTGTTTTTATAAAAGTAAAGTAAACTTATACAAAATAATAAAATGTTTTTATTTTTTATTTTATTACTTTGATTAAATAAAGGTCACAAAAAAAAGAACCTAACGAAGCATTTTGATTTCGTCAGGTTCAACTTAAGCGATTAATATTTTTTTTCAGTGAATACATCCTATGCCAGTTGCGTTTATTACCCCTTTAGACGTCTGGACTCTCTTTGCTACATTTCCTCAGGGGCCTGTATTCCCAGCAGACGAAGCCCCTCTTTAAGGATAACGGCAGCACAGCAGACAAGTGTCAGCCTTGCTTGTTTTAACTCGTTATCATCCAGAATTCTGACTGAAGCATAATATTTGTTAAATGATCTGGCCAGTTCAATAACGAATTTTGCAAGCAAGGAAGGATCGTATTCCTCCATTGCTCTCTTAATCACTTCCGGAAATGACAGGAATGAAGTAATAATCGGCCAAGCTTCAAGATCTGATATAATGGCCGCATTGTCCGTTTCTGCAAAGCCCCCCTTCTTTAGAAGAGAAATTGCACGCGCATGAGTATATTGAACATAAGGGGCGGTTTCCCCCTCAAATTTCAGCATATCTTCAAAAGAAAATTCAATATCATTTCGACGATAATGTTTCAGGTCCTGAAATATAACTGCCCCGGTCCCTACCTGACGGGCAACTTCTTCCTTATCAGCAAGATCAGGGTTTTTCTTGTTTATTTGATCCAATGCCAGTTTGATGGCGTCGTTCAGCACTTCTTCGAGCAAGATAACTTTTCCTTTTCGAGTAGACATCTTCTTTCCATCTTTTAAGATCATTCCGAAAGGTACATGCTCCATTCCCTGCTTCCACTGAAATCCCATCTTTTGCAGCACAGCGAACAGCTGTTTAAAGTGCAGGCTTTGCTCGTTGCCTACTACGTATAAGGATTTTACAAAGTGATAGGTTTCATGACGGTAAATGGCAGCCGCCAGGTCCCGGGTTGCATAAAGTGTCGTTCCATCCTTCTTCTTAATCAGACATGGCGGAAGATCTTCGAGCGGAACGACCATGGCGCCTTCAGACTCTTCTGAAAGGTTCATGTCTGCAAGCATTTGAACGACATTATCCATCTTGTCATTGTAAAAGGCTTCCCCTTGAAAAGAATCAAATGGGATTCCCATCAACTCGTAGATGCCTGAGAACTCCTTTAAGGATTCTTCACGAAACCATTCCCATAATAGAATGGCCTCTGGATCGGCATCCTCCAATTTTTTGAACCATGCACGAGCTTCATTTTCTAACTCAGGATTCGTTTCTGCTTCTTCATGAAACGTGACATAAAGTTTCAGCAGCTCTTTGATAGGCTGTTCTTTTACTTTCAGTTCATCTCCCCACATTTTGTAAGCGGTTATCAATTTGCCGAATTGCGTTCCCCAGTCGCCTAAATGATTAATTCTTACGGGTAAGTAACCGCATTTTTCCGTGATCAGTGCCAGGGAATGACCGATAACGGTTGAACGCAGATGCCCCATTGAAAAAGGTTTGGCGATATTAGGAGAAGAAAAGTCAATTGTCATGACACCGCCGTTTCCATGCTCCATATCTCCGTAATGGTTCTTTTCAGACACTATTTTTTTCAGCACAAGGGATGATACCACTTGCTTATTAAGGAACACATTTACATATCCGTTCACTGCTTCTGCCTTTTCAAAAAGTGACAGATTCATATTACCGGCAAGTTCACGTGCAATGTGCTGGGGTGATTTTCTTAAAGTTTTTGCAAGATCATAACAGGGGAATGCCAGATCCCCCATATGCTCATATTTTGGCTTTTCAATCATTTGGACCATTTTGTTTTTTTCAAACTGTCCATTCAGCGCCTCAAATAAAATGTCTACAAAATCATTTTTGAAGTTCATACATTCCCTCCTCAAAATAAAAAAAGCTTCCGTCTCTTAAATAGAGACGGAAGCTTTCAATTTCCGCGGTACCACTCTGCTTGTTTTTCCATACAGAAAAACCACTTTACATGAATAACGGGGTCTTAACCCGGCTTTCCCTACTAATTTCAGGCAAGCATCTCAAAAGTCCGGTTCATTACTTGCTTCATGACAGGCTCACACCATCCCTGACTCGCTTACTTTCCGCAAATAATTACTCTCTTTATCAACGATTTTATTTTATATTAATGTATATTATATCCATTCTATTATAAAAAACAATCTTTATTGAAAAAAATTCAAGCTAAGCTGCATCTCTGGATGCTGAGCCAGACCAAAAATGATCAAGCTTCACTTCCTCACTTATTCCCCAGCTGCTCCGCCAAACCGATTAGAAGCCCTTCAGTTCCGCGGATGTAGCAGAGCCGGTAAGATTCCTCGTACTGAACTACTTCCCCTACGAGCTGAGCACCCAGTTTAGTCAGTCTGGATACCATTTCGTCAATGTCTTCTACAGCAAACATGAGACGCAGATAACCAAGGGCATTCACAGGAGAATTCCGGTGATCTGATACAACTGCTGGGTTGAGAAATTGCGAAAGTTCAAGCCGGCTATGGCCATCCGGGGTGACCATTACTGCAATCTCAACACACTGATCACCCAGTCCTGTGACGCGGCCAGCCCATTCACCTTCTACAGTTGCTCTGCCTTCAAGTTTCAGGCCAATCTCTTCAAAAAAAGAGATGACGTCATCGAGGGATTCTACAACGATGCTGACATTGTCCATTCTTAGTAAATTGTTATTTTCCATAGTTTTATCTCCTTATGTAACACAGTTGCTAATAAAGTAAATAACTTCGACTTTCCAGCAAACTATTCCTTCTCTTTGCTTCATCAAATGGTTCGATTCTCTTTAAGCTCAGATAACGGGATAAATAGGTAAGAAGATTTTCATAAAAAACAGCAGGTGCACCTGGTGAATGATTTACGAAATACAGTATCTATTGGAAACGGAAGCAACAGTTCATTGTTCACTGCTTCATTGTATTTCCCTACTCCACATTACTGTGCTTTAAAAAAGCCTGCTCATTTGAAACCTTCTTCAGATCAGCGTATTTCAGGCATATTGCATCAAAAAGAAGGTGGACACATTGATCGAATAATGAACCCAGAGGCTGGACCGTCGGCTGTTCGCCTTCTTTGCGGTACTTAGTGGCTGCGGGTACATGGAGAGACATGAATGCTGTTTCTGCAAGCGGACCTTCTGAATCAGCTGTAACTACCAGAACGAAGCAGCCTAGTTCCTTTGCTTTTTCAGCTGTCCACAGAACGCTTTTCGTTTTGCCTGAACCGGATACCGCAACTAGGATATCATCATCAGACATGCCTGGTGTGATCGTTTCTCCGACAGCATAAACCTCCGCTCCCAGATGCATCAGGCGCATGGCAAACGATTTTGCCATTAGTCCCGAGCGACCTTCTCCTGTGACAAAAATCCGCTTATTATTGTTTAATTCCTCAGCGATGGCGATCAACTCACCATTGTCTATTTTGCCTAATACGGTTTCAATCTCTTTTAAAATCGTGTCCGTTCCGCTCATTGAATTGCCTCCTTTTCAAGAATCAGGGCTCGCAGTTTTTCTGCTGCAAGACCGGGATTTTCTGCTTTTGTAATAGCCGACCCTATGATGAGAATGTCAGGAAGCTCTTTCATCCCCCTGATGGATTCAGGCGTCAGTCCGCCTGCTGCAGCTGTCTTAAGTCTTCCGCCAGTAAAGGTAAGTCTTGTTCCCGTCAGCTCTTGTTCATCCTTGCTCACATGCTCGCAGAAAACCGCATGTTTAAACACAGCAAGTTTTTCCCGCTGTTCTGCCGTGGTGTTCAACAGGTCAATCATTATCTGTTTCCCTCTTTTTTCAGCTTCTTTCACGCATGCTTCCACTGTTTGAATGGGACTTGCCCCCATCACGGTCATTATGTCAGCTCCCGCATCAAAGCACAGACCGCACTCGTATACCGCGTTGTCCATGGTTTTCATGTCCGCCAATACATGCTTGTCCGGAAAAGCTTCCTTCAATTTCTGGACGCTGCTCATGCCAAATTCTTTAATTAGGGACGTTCCAGTCTCCAAAATATCAACATGCGGTGCAGCTTTAGATGCTACTTCTATTGCTTCTTCTATCGTCATTCGGTCTAACGCAAGCTGTATCTTCATTTACACCCTCCTAAACCGGTTTAGTATTTCCGTTTTAAAAAAAGAGAATCATCAGGAAGATTCTCTTACAATTAATTCGCAGTCAAACACTTCTTCGGCAGGGGCAACATGTTCACCATTGATTTTTTTCAGCAGGAGCTCTGCAGCTCTCTGTCCCATTCTGTACCCTGGCTGGTCAATCGTCGTCACCCCTGTTTCAGCCAAATGGGCAAGCGGAATATTATCGAATACGACCAGTGCCGCATCCTTTCCGATCTTCAGCTGATTGTCTTTGAAAAATTCAAGAGTTTCCATAAAAACCAAGTCATTTCCTGCAAACAGCGCGGTCGGGGGATTCTTCAGCGAGAACAGCTTTTTAAGTTCTGTTTTCATCTGCTCTCTTTCTGTATGGATCATAAACTCCTGTTTAAGCGGAATGCCTGCTTCACGAAGGGCTTCTTTGTACCCGCTCAGTCTATCGATCCTTGGACTGATGACAAGGGGCTGGGTTGCGATGGCGATTTCCCTGTGGCCGCCAGAGAGCAGATGCCTGATGGATTCCGCAGCTGCAGCTTCATTTGCCGCCAGCACGTAGTTTGCTTTCAATCCTTCCACTCTGCGGTCCATAAATACGACAGGATAGTTCTCTTTGATCAATTTTTGATACAAATCCAGATTTCTGCCGGTCGGAAAAATGATCAGACCATCCACCTGCTTGGCGTGGAGCACTTCTATGTACTTACGCTCTTTTTCCGGATCATCGTCTGCATTGCAGAGAATGGCGTGTATATCATGTTTATGGCAATAGTCTTCAATTGAACGGCTGACTTCAGTCGACAGCCTGTGCATAATGTTTCCCACGATAATGCCGATCATGGACGTGCGTTTTTGCTTCAGGCTTCTGGCCAGATAATTAGGCTGATAGCCAAGGTCATTAATCGCTGCTTCTATTTTCTTTTTTGTGTCTTCTCCCATATATTCATAGCGCTTGTTGATAAACTGGGAAACCGTGCTTTTCGAAACTCCGGCTTTTCTGGCAACATCCGCCATTGTAATACGTGCCATTTTCATCACTCTTTCAAACATGTCTTCCCCTTCATTCTATCCGATAGATGAGGGGGAATCCACTGCTTTAGCCGATTCAGCCTCCCCTGACTTGCGAGTATTTCTCCGTGTGGCGGGCTTTGTTCACTTCTTCGATAAAGGCTGCAGCTTTTTCTGTCATTTGATAAAGTACCTTATCAGTAAGCTCTGCTTTTGTATTGACAAGTGTGCTCCCCACTCCTACGGCAATGGCGCCTGCTCTGATGTAATCCCCTGTGTTGTGGAGATCAACCCCTCCGGTCGGCATGAGCGGAATATGCGGAAGCGGTCCGGCAATATTTTTCAAGTAGCCTGGTCCGACTGAATCTGCCGGAAACACTTTTATCAGGTCGGCTCCATATTCAAATGCCGTCAAAATCTCTGTTGGTGTAAAGGCTCCGGGCACGCTGATGACTCCGTATCTTTTCGCCATGGCAATCGTTTCTTTTTTGACAGTTGGCGAAAAGATGAATTTTGCACCCGACATAATGGCAGCGCGCGCTGTTTCAGGGTCAAGAACGGTTCCTGCTCCTACAAGCACATCGCTTCCGAAATGAGAAGCTGCTGACTCAATTACGCTGGAAGCTTTCGGTGTTTCCATCGTAATTTCAAGGGCCGTTACCCCTCCTGCTTTCAGAGCACTTCCGATTGATAGAATGGATTCCGGTGTAGCCCCTCTTATGACTGCTACAACTCCGCGTTTTCTGATTTCTGCTGCTCCCATATAATTGGCCTCCTTTTATTATGAAACGTTTAATGCATTGTTTTTCATCTGTTTGTTACCGGACTGTTTTGTTGCCAGAATAGTTAAGATAGCTGAGATGAGCAGCGACCCTGCCATAAAGAGATAAGAAGCTCCAAATCCTCCTGTAGAACCATTCAAATAACCCACGACATATGAACCGACAAATGATCCTAGTGCCCCCATGGAATTAATCAGGGCCATGGCGCCGCCTGCAACATTTCTTGGAAGTATCTCCGGAATAATGGCAAAAAACGGACCGTACGGAGCGTACATGGCTCCTCCTGCTAAAACAAGCAGACCGAAGCTTAGCCAGAAATGATCAGGACCGATTAAATAGGATGCGTAAAAAGCAATCGCTCCAATGAATAGAAATGGCCAGACAAACTCTTTCCTCTTTTGAAGCTTATCTGAGTAATGCGAAGCTAGAAGCATCAGAAGAACGGCCAGCACATAAGGAACAGCCGAAAGCCATCCTGTTTGGACAATGCTCATATTCGGAGCTGCTTTTATGATCGAAGGCAGCCACATCACAAAACCGTATAGTCCGACGCTCCAAAGAGCATATTGTGCAGCCAGTAAAATAACAACTTTTGATTTAAACGCCTCTTTATAGTTTTTAACCGGCTTGATGCCCTGCTGTTCCCGTTCCAAAGCATACTGCAGGTCCGCTTTTTCTTTCGCGCTCAGCCATTTAGCATCTTTTGGATGGTCAAATACGAGTTTCCACCAGAGGAACGCCCAGATGACCGCAGGCAGGCCTTCGATAATAAACATCCATCTCCATCCGTAAGCTTCAAGCAGGTAACCTGAAACAATCGACATCCACAGCACCGTCACAGGATTTCCAAGAATCAGGAACGTATTGGCTCTTGAACGCTCTGCTTTGGTAAACCAGTGACTTAGAAAGACCAGCATAGCAGGCATAACGGCACTTTCAACTACTCCTAGCAAAAAACGGATCGCAAACAAGTAGTTGACATTTGAGACCATTCCGGTCAAGGTGGCAAGAATCCCCCAGCCGATAAGCGACCAGAAGATTAATACCTTGGCACTCTTTTTTTCCGCATAATGCGCGCCGGGCACCTGAAAGAAAAAGTAGCCGAGGAAAAACAGGGAACCGAGCAGAGATGAAATGGCAGGCGTAATCTGCAGATCTTCTGCAAGGCCCCCCGCTGCTCCGAAAGCGTAATTCGCCCTGTCCAGATAAGCAAGGCTGTAAGTAATAAAAACAACGGGTATTAAGCGGATCCATCTTTGCTTTGCAAGCGGCTGATTCATGGAAACGTCCTCCTCAAATAGTCTGATTCATATAGTCAAATAAAGCATGCCTGTCAGGGTAGCCATCATTATCTCCCTGGGACTGAACAGCAAGTGCGCCAATTGCATTTCCCCGCAGAACAGCATCGTGCAGGCTGAGGTTTTCGAGCAGACCGCTGATGAGCCCGACTGCAAAACCGTCTCCCGCACCTACGGTATCGACAACGGCTTCTACCGGGAAGGGACTGACAACCCCTTCTTCTTTAAAGGTTTTGTAATAGGCTCCATCTTCTCCAAGCTTGATGACAACTGCTTTTACACCTTGATTTAAATAAAATGCAGCAATTTCCTCCGGACTGCTCAAACCGGTCAAAACCTTTCCTTCCGCTAAACCGGGAAGGACATAATCTGCTTGAACGGCCATTCTGTTCACGGTTTCAATCATTTCCTCTTCGGAAGCCCATAATGCCGGCCTCAAATTCGGATCAAATGTTATGCTTTTTCCAAGTGTTTTCATGTACCTCTGTGCTTTTTCCGCAAATGAACGGGTATGAGAAGAGACGGCAAGCGGAATGCCTGTCATATGTAAATGCGCCGCACGGCTGAAATAGTCAGGCCTGAAATCTTCTTCGTTCATATAGCTTGCTGCGGAGCCCTTTCTGAAAGACTGAACGAAAGGATCACCCGACAGAACTTTTTCCTTCAGCTGGAACCCTGTCGGATACCGCGAATCTTTAAAAACATGCTCTACATCCACTTTTTCCTCTGCGAGCCTTTTCATAATGTATGTGCCAAATGCATCTTCGCCGACCTTGCTTGCCCATCCGGCATTGAGACCAAGTCTTGCAAGTCCGATCACTACATTCGTTTCTGCGCCTGCAAGCTCTCGTGTAAAGTGCTTTACTTCATCAAGCGGTCCCGTCTCATCAGCCATGAACAGCGCCATCGCTTCACCAAACGTCACAACATCCAATGGTTTCATACCCTCTCACCCTTCCATCTGATTTTCTCTTGCTAAACCGATAAATTCTTTTAATCTTTCGTGGGGCTGTATTGGGAATTCCAGTGCAGCCGGCACAGATTTCCCCGTCCTGTTCTGAAACATCCTCCACCCTGCATGTTTTGCCGCTGACAGTCCGGCTGGGTGAAGCTCTCCATCTCTTAATGCCACTTCTTTTAAATGTAAATAGGAAATGTACTCTCGTAATCTGCTAAATGCTGATTCCGGCTTCTCACCTGTAAAGTGCCAGTTTCCAATGTCAAACGTCATCCTGACTGGAATCTCTATCTTCGAAGCGCTTTCAAAAAAGTTGGCCAGATGCTCAATTTTACCTCCGTGAGGTGTCTGATCATTTTCAATCAGGAGCTGTATCTCTTGATAATCCTTTAAAAATAGATCCAGTTCTGTAAGATCAGAAACTCCGTGTAAATATTCACCGAGAGGGAGTTTCAGCCATTTTGCCCCAACTGCAAGAGCCTCACCGAACACTTTTACTAGTTCATAAGAATTTAAGCGTCCCCCCTCACTCCATACCTCAGACGGCGCAGAGTAAACTGTGAACATAGCTAGACGAGAAAGTTCTTCTTTCAGATGCAACAATGAGTCATTTTCTGAAAGCAGCTCCTTGCGTATCTCAATTCCATCCGCTCCTGCTTCGGCTGCTTTCCGGATAAAATCCAGCTGGCCTCTCTCTAAAACTACTTTTCTGTCAAAAACATTCATTGGAATGATAATCAAGCAGCGATCAGCCTCCTAATTTATTGATAAATCGGTTTAGTAAATCGGTTTAGTGAAAGTATAATCTTTTTGAAAGCGTTTTACAACTACTATTCACAATTTTTTAAAACAATGAATCAGCCGCAACTTATTTTCATCATTTATAAACCTTGAATCCTTCCTGCAATTGTGCAGATTTTCAATATCCTGATAAGTCTTATGGAATTCATGTTAAAATCAGGTAACGATAATATGATTAAGTGCGGACGGTGATCGAAAAGTGGCTAACATTAAAATACGAGTTCAAGATACGATTATAGAAATGGAAGAAAACGAAAGATATTTTATTGAAGTTAAAGATAAGAGCTTTACCGGTTCGATCCTTGAGAATATGAATTTTGAGTTCGGCGGACGCGTATTCTTTTACATCCTCATTGATGCAGAAAACGAAGATTATCAACTAGCAGAAGACGAAATTATAACCATTAAAAAACTTTAAGTTTGCAAGAGTGGAATCATATCCAAAATCTTTACGAAAACAGACTTTCAAAAGTACTGTTTTCACCTAAGAAAGCCTCTGCATGAAGAAATTGAAAAGGGACCGCACAAATGCAGTCCCTTTATTTTATCTATAATATTTTAAGTACTTGGTTTCAAGGTATTTTCCATTTTTATCGTAATAGACGTTTTTTATGTAGTGCCATACCGCATCAAAATCTTCGTAGACCTTATAGTAACCAGCTGAATGATATTTAGTCGTAACATACGTCCAAGTATATCCTCCGCCGCCCGGATCTTCTACCGCCTGAATAGAAACGCTTTCTCTATTTGGGTTAGTTGATGCATTCAGCTGCTTTGCCGATGCGCTCTCGCCCGCAAATCCTGCAGTCAAAATCCCTACTGATAGAAAAGTGACTGTCTTTGCAATCATTTTTTTCATATCTTTCTCCTCCTCTAAAGCATTTTACTTCTTTTTCCAGTTTAATATGTTACTAAATACAATCAAAGGGCATATTATACTATTTTGTATTATTTTTCTATCTCTCTCTTATTTTTCTATTTAAAAACCCAGTCCTTCTAAAGGACTGGGTTTTTAAATAAAATTATGATTTTACTTGCTCACCATTGAAAACTTTAACCTCAGGCGGTGCAGCCAAAAACTGCATCGCTTTTCCAGAAAACACTTTAAAATGCTCGCTGCTGTTATGAAGTTCAACTGCTTCTGCATCCTTCCACAGCTCGATCATTTTGTACGCTCCTGCTGTTTCAGTGTCTTTCATTAAATCATAAGAAATGTTGCCATCCTCTTCTCTTGAAGCTGCAACAAGCGGACGAATTTCGCTTAGAAAGTCAGCTTCCTTTTCAGATAATACCTTAAAACCTGCATGTATAATGATCATTTTTATATCCTCCTCTTTCGTTATTTCCACTCTGTAATTTTTTCAACAGGAAGTCGGACAGACTGATAGCCTTCATCTGCTGCTCTACCAATTGAAATGAGCATAACAGGATAGTAGCGCTCTTTATCGAGTCCGTAAGCTTCTGCAATCTTATCTTTTTCAAAACCACCAATCGGATTTGTATCAAAGCCGTGTGCTCTTGCAGCAAGCATCAGCTGCATGGAAACGAGCCCTGCATCAATTAAGTTCATATCTTTTAGCTGATCAAATGTCATTACCTCAAAAAAGCCTTTTATGGCCGCAACCTGCTGATCGCGTACATCCGCAGGCATAAAGCCTTTTTCCACAGCAGTGCTGTAGATTTCTTCAAGATATTCATCGCTTTTCATATCTGCAAAAACAGCAATTACAGCGGCTGACGTTTCAACTTGTCTCTGATTAAATTTGGCAAGCGGCGCAAGCGTTTCTTTTCCTTCTTTAGTGTCAATGACAACAAAGCGCCATGGCTGAAGGTTAACTGATGACGGAGCAAGTGCTGCTTCTTCAAGAATCTCAGCCATTTCCTCTCTGCTGATTTTAACGGACGGATCATAATTTCTGATGGATCTGCGGCCTCTTACAATTTGCTGGTAGTCATTAATAAGTGTTTGATTCATGATGTATGTTCCTCCCTGATGCTATTCGTTTATTTTTTCAACATTCTCTTTAATGCGGGAAAGCATTCCCAGCAGGACTTTACGTTCATCTTCTGAAAAGTCTGCGAGCACATTTGAGATAAATCGCTGTTTTTCTGAGCGGTATGCAACAATTTTCGATCTTCCTTCTTCGGAAAGACTTACGTAAGTAAATCGCTGATCGTCAGGGTTTTTCCTCCGGACAACCATTCCCTTTTCCTCAAGCTGCTTAAGGTGCCTCGTCACAGCTGCATGATCAATGTGAACAAGCTTTTGCAGAGCCCTCTGACTGATCTCGTCCACTTCATAAAGCTGGTGGAGCAGATCGAGACGGGCCTGGCTGATGCCTGTACAGCGTTCAAACTTGCTCATCGTCTGTTTTGTAATTTCAAAAACCCGGTACAGTATCTCTTCTTCTTCTTTGCAGAAATGAGGCAATCGCATCCTCCACCTTATATAATTGATAAGTCAATCATTGACCTGTCAACTACTATAAACCATCTATTTTCAAAAGTCAAAAGAGAAGATTTTTGTTTTGACTTCATTAAAAATAGCGCTCCGCCAGGGAACGCTCATTAGTTTTTTCCGACTTATACATATAATTTATTTTTGACCTCTTCTCTGAATCTCCTTGTACAAGTTCACAAAAGTTGTACGGCCATTGCGAAGGTTTTCAGGTCCGTCAATTCCAATTGGATAGAGCTCAAGATTCTCCACAATAACATCAGGCGCCCCTACTTGCGGCATTTTATTGATCATGACAAGCGCCTGGGTTGTTCCAGGAGGTGCAGGTGATGCAATCCATACCCACTCTCTGCTTCTTTTATCATTCAGTCTTCCAGCAGGAATCGTTCTGATTAAACCGTGTCCAAGAAGCTTAAATGCCGCATTATAGTATGCTATGGATACACTGATCTGCGGGCTGCTGAAAGCCCCGCCATTTGATAAAGCTGCATTGAGTTCAAAACTTTCCCCCGGAAAAGCTTTAACATATTGAGTAATGAAACTGTTTAATTCCCCGCCAAGCAAACGGACAGCATAGATTCCGCTGCGTTTGGCAATGACCGCATGAAATCCTGTCCATGGTGAAAGGCCGCCTGTTTTAAAGTTGCCGTTTACAATCCGATTATCTGTCACGCTGGTTCCCCCGAATCCATCAAACTTAATTCTTATTAATGTATGTCCATTAACGGGAGTTGACAGTGCGTATGACTACTTGAGTTAGTTGAATAAAAAATAGATATAAAATCTCTGATGAGTTATTAAATCTTGGCAAGAATCCGTGAAACGGAATCGCTATTTTCATCAATCTTCATGTGAGCACACAGCCTTTTATGAACAGCTATGAATTCAGGGGTCATTTCATGAAGGACACAAAGAATTTGCTCTTTTTCTCTCCCCGTGTACCACCACCCATTTAAAAGCAACCGCTGATTTTCCGTAAGCTTACCCCTTGCCCCTTCTATTTTTGCCCAGTCTCCAGGATTATTAGGCGGATATCCCTTTTCCATATACCAGCCGGCAGCAATCGACCATCGCATCATGTCCAAACAGTGTAAAGCATAATAAATTTCATTCCTCATACATCTCCGGTAAGCTTCATGTGCATATGCAAAAAACTTGTTTCTCCAAATGTCAAATTCAGCCTCACTGGCCTTATACTTTAGAGGTTTTGATTGACTGCGAAGATTTTCCAGAAAACACTCATGATCTTTAACTATTTTTATATCTCTCAACCACACAGAAGGAGATAAATCACCGCTCTTGTAATAAAAGGAATCAACTTTAATAAAACAGTCAAAGTGAGCAATACTGTATACTGTCCACGGAAAGTCTTCAAAAAACAAAACATTTCCCCATCTTTCTGCCCGATTCTTTTTATTTTGCCGGTACTGCTCAAACTCGTCATCTTTAACCACAATACGCAGATCGATATCTGAATAGAGGTCTGTGTTTCCGGCTCCTATTGATCCCCCATAAAAGACCGCTGAGACGCTATCATCGAGAAGAAGATCCTGCTCTACTTCTGCCATCAATTCTTCCCGCCATTTTGGCAGATTTGAATCCCTCTCTTCAAATTTCATTATTGACATAGTCATAAAAAAGTACTCCCTCCCATATTATTCTTCCTTTCTGTTTAAGGATTAAACAGCGAGATAAAAACTCATAAGTATACACATTATACCCGCGGTGAGTAAGAGGATGAAAAACAGCCTGCGCCATAATCCGCCGAGGAAATAAAGTCCAAGCAAGAGATAATAAATCCCAGCTATAATTGCTAAAAACAACAAAAATTCAATTTGTTCATTTGGAGGAAGAGGATTTGTCAGGGCTGTCAACGCTGAACCTCCAATTAAGAGGATGCCAAAAAGCATCAATAGGTTCTTCATACTTTGCTCCCTGGATGTATTCATTTTATCAGTCTCCCAGTTTTTAAGTTTGCCAGTGCTGCAAAACTCTTCACTTTTCCAATTATGCAAGATAGGTGGTGTCAGGAACAATCCTTACTGGAAAGAACGGTCTAGATTCATTGAATGCGGTGTAATAATTAGCCGTTCTTAAGTACTTGGCCTTTGAAATACAAATCAAGCTAATGCTTATTTCAGCCTGTCTAAAATCGAGCAGTAAAATTGTTGATATGATAAGAAAAGCATAATAAAAAGCCACTTCAATAGAAGTGACTCTATCGTTTTATGGCGTGTTCCAAAATAGGGTAGAAGCAGTCGGGATTACAACAGCCCATAATAGCACAAACGAATTCCCAACCAGACCCACTATTTTAAGAGATGTTATCTTAGTAAGCAAGGCTGTCATGATTCCGATAATCGGCAGTACTCCTGCTATAATTATGGCTGAATTTGAGAATAAATCTTCGTTAAAAAACCAAGCTGTATACACAAGCATAGAAATTAAAAAAGCCGTAATTGATATGATGCCTGACTTTCTCATATCCATCCCCCTCTCAGGTATAAATCAATTTGTTACCCTTACTTATTTTACCACTTGTTATTTGTTATTAAAATCAAAACAACAGCAATTTTCAAAAAACAGTCTATATAAAACATAAAAGAGCCCGTCACATGGATGGCGGGCTCTTCCTGACTAAAATTCATTCTTTTTCACTTTCAAGCATCTCAATGTAGTGATCCAGCTTCTCTTTGTTCTCCTGAGAAATTTCAGGGAACTGCGGATCTATCTTTTCCAGGCATTTATTCATAACTTCAGAAATGATGTAGCGTGAATACCATTCATCATCTGCAGGGAGTATGTGCCAAGGGGCATATTCCGTTGATGTATGGTTCAGCATGTCTTCAAAAATGTCCTGGTAGCTGTCCCAATGCTTCCGCTCTTCCACATCGCTGAAGGAAAACTCCCAGTTCTTCTTTGGGTTTTTCATCCGCTCGAGGAGTCTTTCCTTCTGTTCTTTTTTCGACATATGAAAGAAGAATTTCACCACTTCAAAGCCATTTTCCGTTAAATAGCGCTCAAAGTCATTGATTTGTCTGTAGCGGACTGCCCATGTTTCTTCTTTCTCCTTCTCATCAGGCACCGATTCTTCTTTAAGCAGATCATGAACTCTCGGAGCTATAACTTCTTCATAGTGGGAACGATTCAGAATCCCGATTTGACCTCTCGCAGGAAGCGCTTTATGGATTCTCCAAAGATAATCATGCTTTTGCTCTGAGTCCGACGGCTTTTGAAAGGAAGTCGTTTTCAGGCCCTGAGCGGTTAAGTTAGAAAAAATGTAGCTGATGGCTTCATCTTTTCCTGCAGCATCCATAGCCTGCAAAACGACGACAATGCCCTTCTTCTCTTCCGCATGAAGGCGCCAGTGCAATTCCTTCAGCCTGTCTATGCTTTCAGGAATAAGCTTCTCCAGCAGTTCTTTTTCTGAGTAATCATGCTTCTCACTCGGTGAGTAATCTCTTAATTTTAATTGTTTATTGCCTTCAATTCTGTATTTGTTTACGTTCATTTTTTCCTCCTAGGTCCGCTGAACAACCATTTCCTGATGCCGCTGAAAAGCTAGCGCATTTTGTGTTCATTCCTCCATCTTTACCCAAGTTCATGAAAGCGTAAACGGGAAACGCAAATGGTATCTCTGCCTCATAACTTTCAATAAGTTTTTGCCTTCTTTATGCCATATGGCGTCCTATGCCAGTTGGCTGCAATCATGCACAAAGCAGCGGCGGATAAACCAAGGCTCAAGTATACATACGTGTAGTTCAAGTCATTCATATACAACCCATAGACTAGCTGCAGCAGCCAGTAGAATGGGTCTGCCATCGCAATATTATGCATGATTTCTCCCTCTAAAAAGAATCCCAGTCCGGGAATCGCCATTAAAAAGACAAGTGTGACAGGTTTTAATATAGCAAGTGCCTGCGTTTCAGTTGATGCGTAAAAAGCCATTGCCATTCCAAGAACGGTCCCAAGCAAAATACCGATTAGGATGATAAGTCCCGCTGTCTCCCAAACAAAAGGCAGTTTTAATAAATAACTGCAGATCACAAAATCAAATAATGTAATGAATGAGGCAATAGTTATTTTGGAAAGAATTGGTACTGACGGATGTACAGGCTGGACATTTTGAAGCTCTGTTGTTTTATTCTTCCGTTCTTCTACCAGACTGAACAAAATGATGATGCCAAAGAAAAGAAAGGACCCATAAAGGTTAAAAGCATACACTTTTTCAAATAGACTGGAACTCAGGCTGTCTGATTCAATAGGTTTTTCTTCAAGGATCCGCTTTGCTTTCTCAACCGCTTCAGCCGGTTCACGGCCGTCTGTAACCAGCTTTCCTTCAATAAAGCCGATCTTGGCATCAATATCGTTTACCTCCTGAATTAAATCTTCCTGAGTAGCTGAAATCAAAACTTGAACTCCATCCGGAATGCGAAATTGATTTTTTTCTTCTTCAAGAACGACAATTTTCGGAGTATCCGAATAGGTTTCTGTGATGCCGGAAGCCCCAAATGCCGTAATGATTGGGAAAAGGACAATAAGCCAAATGAGCATATTTCTTCTTGAAAGCGCAAAATCTTTTCTTATATAAGCTGTAAACCCTGTTTTCATAGCCTGAACCCTCTCTCGAACGTTACTTTTTTAAAAATCAAAAGACTGATAACGTAAAACACTACGGCAAAAATAGTGAGTTCGATATAAGTACCTGCAGAAGGCCCTTCCGGCAAATATAAGGAATAGTATGCCCCAATGAATGGTTCAAATGGGTTAAATGGTACAGGCTTAATATTCCACATCGGCAAAACGAGACGAATCATAACCGCAAATATGAACCCTGTCACAACACTTCCGGCAAGCATGACAACACTTTGTTTTTTAACAATCATCGCCAGGAGCACCCCGCTTGCAATTATAACGATTGAAAGAATGAGGGTTAAAAACAGGAATTGCAGCAAAAACGCGATTTGATTCACTGCAGGTATGAGTGCCAGGAAGGCTGCTGCAACAATAATCATCAAAAGCAAAACATGCTTACTGAAAAAATAGTGTGCGACCGTTCTGCTTGTTCTCATAACTTGAATCATATTTGTCTCCATATCCTCTGAAATCTGCATAGCCGCCATCCAGAATAAGAGGTCAATAAGAATAATGATATAGAAAATTGTTAAAACCGGAAGCCACGATTCAACCCATGAAACTTCCTGAAATCCAAATGCCAGAATGTTGATTCCAAGCGACATTAAAAGGATGTAGCCGAATATCAATGCGACGATATTATTCCGAATAAGCTTAATCCATTCCATTTTCAGCATCACGATTCCCCTTTCAGCCCCCGGCCGACAACCTTGATGAAAATTTCTTCCAGGCTTGCCTCCTGAGTATGAATGCTGTCGAAGTGCCTGCTTTTAATGATTTCGGTCAGTTTCGTCAAATCATCCTCTTTAGAAAAAGTTATCTTCTTTCCGCTTTGTTCAATTGACACAGTCTGCTTGCCAAAACGCTTCTTATAGTTTTCAGGAGTATCGAGTTCAACAATCTTTCCATTATTAAAAAAGGCAATTCTGTCACAAAGTTTTTCTGCTTCATTCATATCATGAGTTGTCAGGAACATGGTGGTGCCTCTTCTATTCATGTCCTTTACCACCTCACGTACATAGGCTGCAATTTCAGGATCCATACCTGATGTCGGCTCATCCATGAACAGGATTTCCGGATTAGTGACAAGCGCTCTTGCCAGAACAAGTCTTGTTTTCATTCCTTTCGAGTACTCGCCTGCTTTTTTATCTTTCGATTTATAGAGATCCATTTTTTTCAGTATGTCATAAACCTCGTCTTTCCCTGTCCCGTACAATCCTGCATGAAAAATCAAGTTCTCATAACCGGTCAATGTCGGGTAAAGGACATCATTTTCAAAAGCAATGCCGATTCTTTTGTAAAAAGAGTGATTTGCTTTTGACATATCCTGTCCCAGAATAAACACTTTTCCAGGCGGAGGTGCAATCAGTCTGGTTAACAATTTTATCGTAGTGGACTTCCCAGCGCCGCTCGGGCCCAGGAAACCAAAAACCTCTCCCTTCTTCACTTGGAATGATAATTGATCTACCGCATTGCTTTTTCTGTCATATGAATAAGTCAATCCTTTTGCTTCAATTGCAAAGGTCATCTCTCCACTCTCCTTTTTGAAACAATTTAACTAATTTGTTTCATTTGTTATAAAATCAGTATAGTACTTTTTGAAACAAAGTCAACAATTTGTTATAATATTTATGAGGTGAAGGAATGGACGGCTTTAAAGCAAGAACAGATAAAAAAAGAGAACTGATTATACAATCAGCTCTCATGCTATTTACACATTTATCTCCAAGTAAAGTTTCTATCAGGGAAATTGCTGCAAAGGCACAGGTCTCGGTCGTAACCATATACAATTATTTTGGAAGTAAAGAAGGGCTGATGCTTGAAGTTGTCAGGTCTGTACTGGCATCGCAATTACAGCTGGCAGAAGAAATCACGCAATCAAATGACCCTGCTGATAAGAAGATATCAAGACTGATTTTTACAAAAACCGAGCTGCTCAGTCAATTTCATCCTGATTTTATATCTTTTATCATGAATGACTCCAGCATGAAAAAATTAACAGAAGAAGAATTTCTCACCAGGACTTACGAGCTGATTAAGAATTTTATCCACCAGGCCAAATCCGAGGGCGCTTTTTCCAAAGAGCTGCCGGATGAAATGATCATGAAAGTGATTGAACTTTACCGAAAAGATATCTCATCTGAAAACAGTATTCTTTTTTCAAGTCAGGAAGAGATAAAAAGCCATGAAACCATATTAAAAATTCTGCTGTACGGAATAGCAGGCTATAAGAATCTTTAATATAGACAGACTTGAAACAGCCTCCCTAATAGGAGGCTGTTTCAGTTATTTCGAATGAACAGGCAACTCTTTATATTGATCAATATCTTTTATCATGTTTTTCAACGGTCTGATCCAAAAATCTGACTCTGTTAAATCAATAGCAAAATGTTTTTTTACTAGCTGTTCTAGCGGAAGTGTTCCCGTTTCACCTAGAAACTTCAGAAATTTCCCATCAAAATCCTCATCTATTTTTGATTTCTCCAAAAGACCTGCACTCAATAAGAAACCAAATGTATATGGATAATTATAAAAAGGAACATCCGCCTGATAAAACTGCCCATATTTTATCCACACGTAAGGTTCATATTCACTCAAAGCTCCGCCAAACGCTTTTTTCTGGCACTGCAGGGAGAGCTGCTCCATTTTCGCTGCATCAATGTTTTCTGTCTTACTGAGCTCGTAAAAACTTTTCTCAAATAGAAAGGCACCTCTGATTGACATAAGATAATTTAATTGACGTTCAATTTTCCAGCCTAGAATGGCTTTTTTTGTTCGATTATCTTTTGTGTTTTCAATGACGTAATCAATAAATGCTGTTTCAAATAAGATAGAAGCCGTTTCTGCAGCAGTCATTTCAAACGTCTCATCTGAAAAGTTCAGGGAAGGAAAAGCTCTCATTTGTTTGAAATGCCAGGCATGGCCTAATTCATGAGAGAGTCTTCTCGCACTTTCTAAGCTGTTGTCAAAGGAGAGAGAGATTCTTGACTCACCTTCTGAAAGAAATGGTGCACAAAATCCCCCCGGCGGCTTTTCTTTCCGCTGTTCCAAATCCACCCACCCATTGGTGATCACATGATGGATAAATTCAGGAATTTTACCGTCAATCCTTTCAAGAGACTTCGAAATTGCGTCAACAGCGTCAGAAACCGAGAATTCAAGGTGCACATCTTGTGTTGAAGTCATTGCCTCATGCCATGTGAGCTTCTCCTTATTAGCTTCCTCCGCTTTTACCAGTAAATACTCTGAAAGTTCAGCTGAACATTCATCCACCGCAGCCCACATTGCTTCTAGTGAATGCTTTGAAATTCCGTTCTGTTCGAGAGAGTGTTCAAAGAAATGAATATCTTTTACTCTATATTCATTTAATCTTATTTCAGCCATTTGGCCATAGATAGCCGCAAATCTTTCTCGTTGTTTTTCCAGTGTTTTATTCAAACTTTTGAATGCATTGGTTTTCACTTTCAAATCTGAATGAGACATGGCCATATAACTGGCTTCCCCGAAAGTGAACGTTTTTTCCCCATCACCGGCATGAATACTTATGTTCAATTGATTCCGCAGCTGTTCATAGTTGTATTGAAGCCCTCTCAACTTTTCTTTAGAAAGACGTGTGTTTTTATCTTCTTTACGATTTATCTTATTGCTTCTCAATTGACCTATAAATAAGTCTTTCTCAGTCATTCGTATGGGCAATACTCCCTTCTCCTGACGATCCTTATTGAAAAGGTTTTCCGCCAAATTGAACCGAATATGAAGCAGTCTTGTTTTCAGAGCTGAAATTCGGCTGTATACGTCTGCTAACAAAGAAGACTCTCCTTTCTCTGTAGTCAAACAATAATAAAATGACTCCAACGATTCAATTTGACGGATGCTGTTCGAAAAATCGGAAAGTGTGTCTTCATTCATATTTTCCGATCTAGAAACTGATTCCAGAAACGATACTGTTTCTTCCTTATTACCGATATACAGGCTGACCTTTTCCAGGTCTGGCCCAGAAAGAAGAGTGTCTAGATTCCAACGGGTTTTATAATCGGCGGTCTTCAATCCCAATCCTCCCATTTAAGCGTTATCATTTTCATCCAGTTTAAAAAACGCATAACACTTTATGTCATGCGTTCTTAAGAGTTGAATTTTTCCGGTCTTATACTCTCAGTTATTTCTAACAAACAAACGATTTAAAATCTGATCTGCTTCCATTAAATCGTCCACTATAAAATCCGCCTGCGCTAATTCTTCCCTGTCGGAAAAGTCAAACCTGCACCCGATTGCTTTTAGGTGATTGTCTTTCGCAGCAAGGATATCTGACAATCTGTCGCCGACAACAGCGCCTGCATTCAGATTGTATTTAAGCAGGATCGATCCTACGAGGTCTGATTTGTTTTGGGAATCAATCTGCTGGATGCTGAAGGTTTCTGTGATACACTCCGCAAGTCCATAGTGATCAACGATTGTCTGAAGGTAACGTGTCAGCCCGTTGCTTGCAATAAACAGCTGAAATCCAGAACAAGCAAGCTTCTCCAGCAATTCCTTCGCATTTGGATATAATGCCCCCTGATCCGTTTGTATCGCCACAAGCAGTTTGTCGAGAAAATATCCGTCTGCAAAATCACGGTCTTCCTGCGGATGATTCGGCAATAATGTCTCCCATACAACCGGAAGAGGCACACCCATGATTTTTCTGTAAAGCGCAATCGGAGTCTCGTTCTCCCATTTTCCAAGTTCCCTAAGCTGTACAAACGTCTCCTCAAGAGCCCATTCCAAAATAAGATCGGTTTGAAAAAGTGTTCCGTCCATGTCAAAAATCACAGCTGTCATATGTATACTCCCTAAGCTTTTTTATTTAAGTCTTCTTTTTCAGCAGCAAGCAAATACAGGATTCCTGCAATCAGTGCCAGAATGCTGAATGTGTTCAGTGTAAATCCCACACTTTTAATCATGGCATCATAAATTTTTTCATCCCATGTGGTAACTCCTGACCCGAACATGGCCGCGCTGATATACTTAGCGGCAAGCAAAAAAGCGGAAATAGCTAAAAAAGAAACACCGGCACCCCGTTTGTTCATCTCACATTCCCCCAGCACTTTTATAAAGACTTGTTTTCTCTCATTATAGCATTTATTTCCACTTTATTTTCAGAAAATTTTCATATAGAAAAAACCAGTGGCATGTCCCTGACTGGTTTTCTTAAGATATGAAAACAAGTGTTATATCGATTGTCAAATGAGTATTAGTTTCTATTCAAACGCAGGAAACTAGAAAAATATGTTAATATGATAATTGTACCTTTTAAATATGTTAGATTGTTCCGTTTAAATAAATAGATAATGGAGGCATCATGATGTGGTTACTATTAGGACTTATTGCCATTGCAGCAACATTTATTAATCTTTATATGTATAAAACAGGCAAAGATTATAAACTTGCTATGGCTGCAGGCTTATCATTTACAGCATTAACACTTTGTTCAGAATACAGCCTTGTATCCCGGTGGGTAAAAGCGGAAGATTGGTCAGCTCTGCTTGATGTAGTTCCTGGCATGGAAAGGGCATTATGGTTTTTGACAATTGTTTCGATCTTGCTGAATATAGCACCTGTTCTTTTAGAACTAAGGAATAAAAAATAATCATTTAACGGTAAATGATAACTAACTATGATACCTATATAGTAAAAGGCTTAGAGAAAAATCCTCTAAGCCTTTTTGAGTGATTTGGTTGTTTGCACCTCACAAATAAACTCTCTTAACGTGTGCTTCACTCGTTATTTTGTTTATCTTATAAGGAATTCACTAATATCGTTCTAACATCATCTTTGTTTAACGGCACATAGCTTCCAATCGTGTCTCCCACCATGGAGCGCTCAACCATCAATTCTATTTCACGGCTGTCAATCCCGTAATCTGACAGATTTTCAGGGGCGCCAATTGATGCCCAAAACTCTTTAACACGCTGAATTGTTTCTGCTGCAAGATCATTCAGTGATTTGCCTTCAGTGTTCAAATCAAATACACGAATACCGAGCTGAGCGACTTTTTCAGGCTTTGTCTGTGCGACAAACTCCATCCAGCGCGGGAATAAAATGGCTAGTCCCCCTCCGTGCGGAATATCATGAACAGCAGAAACCGCATGCTCAATCATGTGGGTAGCCCAGTCTGTTTTGACTCCCATTGTTAAAACCTTGTTTAATGCAAATGTCGCATTAAGCATAATCACTTCACGGTAGTCGTAATTTTCAAGATCCTTGATCAGTTTAGGCGCAACATCAATGGTAGTTTTGAGAATAGACTCTCCGAAACGTTCCTGAAGTGGTGCGTTTTCTGATGCATGGAAGTATTGTTCAAATACGTGTGACATCAAGTCAACAATCCCGTATACCGTCTGATCTTTAGGAACAGTATATGTGTTTTGCGGATCCAGGACACTGAATTTAGGGTATGTGTGGATGGAGCTGAACGCACGCTTGTCTTTTTCCTCCCAATTTGTGATCACGGAATTTCCGTTCATTTCTGTTCCTGTTGCAGCCATAGTCAGAACCGTTCCAAGCGGCACAGCTGATGCCGGAGCTGCTTTTCCGGTCACAATGTCCCAGACATCTCCATCATAATGAACGCCTGCTGCGATTGCTTTTGCACAATCAATGACGCTTCCGCCGCCGACAGCAAGGATGAATTCCAGATTATTTTCTCTGATTAACTGGATTCCCTTGTTTACTGTTGAAAGTCTCGGATTTGGTTCAACTCCGCTCAATTCAACTATTTCCGCTTCTGGAATGGCTTTCAGCTGCTCCATGACGGTATCATATAAGCCGCTTTTTTTGATGCTGCCTCCGCCATACACAAGCAGAATTTTATTTCCATACTGAGCTGCCTCGTCCTTGATGGCAGCTGTCTGATTTTTTCCAAAGATAAGTTTTGTAGGGTTTACATATTGAAATTGATCCATTTTTTATTCCTCCAACGGGTATTTTTTAGTGATTGGCGTTGCATAAAACTTTGAGATTTTTTAAAAACCAAGGGATACATATTTTACTTCCAGATAATCATGGATGCCATGATCTCCGCCTTCACGGCCAAGTCCGCTTTCTTTATAGCCTCCAAACGGAGCCTGGGCTGTTGAAGGAGCACCATCATTTACACCGACTATTCCATATTCAAGCGAGCCTGACAGTTCCATGATTTCAGCAATGTTTTCTGTGAAAACGTATGCGGCAAGCCCATACGGCGTATGGTTTGCACGGCTGATTACCTCATCCATTGTTTTAAAGGTTGTAATCGGTGCAAGCGGGCCAAATGTTTCGTCATACATGCAGAGCATGTCATCTGTCACATTGCCAAGGACGGTTGCTTCGTGGAAAAAGCCGGCTGAGGATTTACTTGATCCTCCTGTAAGCACAACAGCTCCTTTAGCGGTGGCATCTGCAATGTGTTCTTCTACTTTTTCAACTGCCTTCTGATTAATAAGCGGCCCAAGAGTTGTGCTTTTCTCCATGCCGTTGCCGGTGCGGAGTTTTTTCACTTCCTCAACAAAACGGTTTGTAAACTCCTCTGCCACACGTTCATGTACGTAGAAGCGGTTGGCAGCAACACACGCCTGACCTCCATTGCGGAATTTCGAACTCATGGCCCCTTGCACAGCTTTATCAATGTCTGCATGTTCTGTCACAATAAACGGCGCATGTCCGCCAAGTTCCAGTGAAATTTTTTTCATGGTATCGGCAGCGTCTTTCATGATTTGCTTGCCAACTGGTGTAGATCCCGTAAATGTAATCTTTCTCACTCTGCTGTCTGCCTGCCACACACAGGTAATCTCTCTTGAACTACCTGTAAGGATATTGATGCCTCCTGCCGGAACGCCTGCCTGCTCAGCAAGTTCTACAAGTCGGATTGCTGTTAGAGGTGTTTCCTGTGACGGTTTGAGCAATACCGTATTTCCTGCTGCAAGTGCAGGAGCAAGCTTTCTTGTAATCATGGCAGCCGGGAAGTTCCATGGTGTGATCGCAGCAACAACTCCGACAGCTTCCTTTTGCACGAGAATTCTCTTATTTTTAGAAGAAGCTGGGATGATTTCACCTTTTATCCGGGTTGCTTCTTCTGCGTAGAATTTTACATACTGATTGGCATAATCCACTTCTCCGAGAGCTTCATCAAATGGTTTTCCCTGTTCCATCGTCATAATCTCTGCTATCTCTTTCCTGTGCTCCGTTATGAGCTGATGCCATCTATATAAAACATTTGAACGGGTTTCTGCTGTTTCTTTTGACCATTTCAAAAAGGCTTCATAAGCTGCATCGGCTGCTTCAGCCGCCTCGGCTTCTCCGCTCAGAGGAACGCGGGCAAAGACTTCTTCAGTAGCTGGATTCGTCACTTCCATGTAATCAGAAGTGCTGAACCATTTGCCATTTATTAAATTGAATCCTTGTTTCATTTCGTTCATCTCCTTCGCTTAATTACACTCCCTATTAAACACCCGAAAAGCCTTCTTTTGTACTTCCAAGATATTTGAAGGGTAAAACAGAACGTTATGGCCCATTATTCCATGTGGTGGTCTTTGCCGTTTTTAGGTGCCATTAAAAAGAGACGCCCCAATTGGAACGTCTCAGTCTTTCAAATAGTTTTTGATGATTTTACCTGTCTCTTTATTATTACTGATTAGAGAAATATGACGGTTTAACGCAATATCACTGATTTCAACAGCTCTGATTTCAGGAGAGATCATCCCGGAGAATAGCTTTGGCAATAGGGCAATTCCAAGGTTTGCGGAAATGAACCCCAAAATACTCTGCCCGAACTCTATTTCTGAAGCCACGTTATACGGTTTTCCTTTTTCTTCAAATGCTTTTTCAATAATGATCCTGCAGTCACACCCCTCAGGAAGAGATAAGAAGGATGCTTCTTCAATATCAGAAAACGTTACTTCTTTTTTCTCGGCGAGGGGGTGATCTTTATGAAAATAAAGCATAATCGGCTCGATAAAAAGCAGCTCCGAGAGAAAGTGATGCTCTACAAACCGGTCGTCCATTAAAATTCCGTCATAGACATTCTCTTTAAGTCCCGTCATTAAATCGGAGAACGTGTGGGACGTTTTAATGCTGATTTTTTCTGCCCTGAAGTTTTCAGACTGCCTGAATTTCTGAGGAAGAAACGAAGAAGCAATACTTGGCCACGAGCCGATGACGACCTGCTTCTCTTCATTAAGCTCAGCCAGTTCCCTGTGCGCTTTCTGCACTCTTTCTACAATCTCATTTCCCGCTTTTATTAAAAGCTCGCCTTCTTTTGTCAGGACCACGCCGCTTGCTGAACGGACAAAAAGCTGACAGCCGAAATATGATTCAAGGCTTCTGATCTGTTTACTCAAAGCAGGCTGGCTCATGTGCAGCTGTTCGCTGGCCTTTGTAAAGCTTTTCGTCTCAACGGTTTTTTGAAAGGCTTCAAGCCACTCAATTCTCATCTTCTCACTCCAGTCAAAACCTTTTGTTATATCCGCATAACGATGCGGAAGTACTCCTCTTGCCGTTTACATTGTAAGCTAAGTTTGTGCTTAAAAATGAGCATTTTGCTCAAAACAAACGAATTTTATTTGAGGAGGAAATAGAATGGCAAACGTATTGATGGTTGTCTCAAATGCAATTAAAGTAAAATCCTATGAAACAGGGTACTGGTCTGAAGAATTTCACGTGCCTTTGAAGGCGCTTGAGGATGCAGGCCACAAAGTGACCATTGCTTCTCCTAAAGGCGGAGATGCTAAAGTGGACACATTCAGCTTAACTGACCAATGGGATCCACATGGCGTATCCAAAGCTTTTGAGGAGCTTGGACGCTGGAAAGAGACAAAACGTCTGTCAGATCTGAGCGGCAAAGACTTTGATGCTGTTGTTTTTGTAGGAGGCCACGGCCCGATGTTTGATGTTGCCTATGATGCCCATGCACACCGCATCATCAATGAAATCTATGATAATGGAGGTATTGTGGCAGCAGAATGCCATGCGCCTGCTGTCCTTGCATTCACGGTAAGACCTGATGGAACCTCGATTATCCAGGGCAAAAAAGTAACATCCTATCCTGATGTGTATGAGCCGGAAAATGTCCTGGAATTCCTTCCATACAGTGTGGAGCAGGAACTAAGCAAAGTAGCCGAGTATGTAAGTGATTTAGATTCTCCCCAGCTTGCCATTTGGGCTGATGACCAAATCATAACTAGCCGTGACCCGGTTTCTTCAGAAGCGATTGCAAATGAGCTCCTGAAAGCATTGGATAAATAATGAAAAATCTGCAAGAAAAGACGGGCATCTATGCTCGTCTTTTTTCGTTCTTATTAACTGATTCTTGCCATGCCGTTAGAGTATAATTCCCTTCTGCGTTCATTCTTTCATCCAATTATAGATCTGTTTCAATTCCAAGCAGATCGTTTCTCCCTTTTTCAAGTAATCCCTCGCTGTAGAGCTGATGATAGTCTGCAGAAAATTGGATCTCCGGGACGGCAGCCTCCGGAATCCTCTGTTTACACGCATCAACAATATCCGGAATAAGTTTTCGGACTGTTTCTTCTCCTGATAATATAAGAGTTTCGGGATTCAGCATAATGGAGATGACAGAGATAAGATATGCACCATTTTTGACAGTCTCTTCTTGTGTTTGAGGCTGTGTCATTTTATCCTGCAGCGTGTCCCCCTCTCCAACCTGCAAAAATCCGACTTCGCCTGCGAAAGCAGAAAAGCCCCTCAGGATTCTTCCATTAATAAGAGAAGCAGCACCTGGACCGTCATCCGTAAAAATTAAAAGTGATGCATTTTTCGTTTTCTCGCCGTCAGCTCCAAGCACCCAGCCCTGCAGCATGGCATTCACATCACGTTCCACTGAAACCTGCACGCGGAATTCTTCTTCCAGGATCTTCTTTACATGCAGTCCCTGCAGATCATCATAGTAGTTCATATATTTGATTTCACCATCCATCACACCAGCCGGCACACCGATGGAGATGGCGTTCAAATTTGTGAACCTTGTTTTCATTTCATTTATAATGGCTTTTATCGTAGACAGGTAATCCTGTCCGATCATCCGCTCCTCTTTAAAGAGAACGTCTTTTTTTGCATCAGCGACTAAAATCCAAAAACGGGAATACTGAATATAAAGGACAAGGATTGTTCCATATTCGGGGTTGATTCCGTAAATAGAAGCCCGCCTGCCATTGCTTGATGAAGCCATTCCTGCATGCATAATCACGCCTTTTTCTTCCAGATCATCCAGCACTTTGCTCACAGTAGGAAAGCTGAGTCCAAGCTTTGAAGCCAGATCTTTTTTAATGAACGTCTCCTGCTGCACAAGCTCTTTTAAAATAAGCTGTTCATTTGACCGTTTTATGAGATGTGATGAATCGTATGGCGGCATTTTTTCACCTCTTAAGTTAATTGATTTAATGTTTTTATAACGAGAGCAAGAGCTGCTACGCTGACTGCAGTAAACACCGGAATAAATTCAAGAGTCGTGCGGCTTGCGATATATCCGATCAGCGGAACAAATGTCAGCAGGCTGATGTAGGAAAAAGCCACTTGATAGCCAATGATTTTTTTCGCCTGCCCGCTTCCGTAGCGCTTTGACGTTTCATGCATCATGGCCGGATAGAGCGGAGCAAAGCCCAGGCCTAATAGTATGATTCCCGTTCCATAAATCATCACGTTCTCCTGATAGAAAAAAGCTGCTGACCCGGCTGCAGAAATAGCCAGCCCAAGGAAAATCAATTTTCGGTTTCCAAGTGCATCTGCAATAAACCCCATCAAAAACCGGCCAATCATGATGCTTCCGAAAAAGGCTCCTGCCAAAAATCCTGCAGCCGAAAGTTCAAGCCCTCTGCTTTCAACCAGCAAAACGCTCAGCCAAAGACCAATTCCGCCTTCAACAGCTACATAAATGATATAAGCCATTACAGATAGGTATGGAGCTATCCCGCAGATCCAAGGTTTATCCTCTCTAACTTCTTCTCTTGCACCGCCTTGCTGTTTTTGCTTCCAAAAGGACAGGGTCATAAATAAAGACACGGATAAACAAAAAATAACCACACCGATAAAGCCATACCCGGCCTTCCAGCTCCCAAATTGTGTGATGCCGATTGTCAGTATAACCGGGCTGAGTGTTGCACCGATCCCCCAGGAGCTGTGAAGCCAGTTCATGTGTTTAGAAGAAAGATTTTCAGCGGCATAGCTGTTCAGGCCGGCATCAACCGCCCCGGCTCCAAGACCGAGAGGAACCGCAAGCAGAAGAATCAGCCAGTACGATTCGCTTAAAGAAAAGCCAATGATGGCAAGTGCAGTCAGTGTACAGGAAACAGCAGTCACCCTGCCTGTTCCGTAGCGTGCCAAAAGCTTCCCGTTCAAAAACCCTGATATAGCCGAACAAACCGTGATTGTCATCGTAATAAATCCTGCGTACTCAAGGGGCACACCAAAGTCCGCCCTCATTTGGTTCCAAGCCACACCAAGCCCCGTATCAGGAAGGCCAAGTGCAATAAAGGACAAATATAAAAGCAAAAGAAACAAAAAAGCAGGTTTATGCTGGACGTTTTGGCTCATGATCTGATCTGGACATGCCCTCTTTTCTATTTGACTCATATATGACTCTCCTCTGACCAAACGGATGGTTCGAGCTTCATGCATGAGAAGACTGTCTGAAATGAAGAGTCTTTCGGACTGCAGGCATATAATCCAAACTGGATTTCATTTGACGCTCTGAATAGATGGGACATTCGAATCTGCCTGAAGGATTTTCCGTCACGGGAAACTTCTGTGAGAAAGTCGTTTTGTTTTCTTGTCAGCCTGTACCACATAACCGTATCCTCATCTTTTTCTTCCTGAGAAATGGCCCAGTCGGAATAGCCGTGATTTGTCACTACTGATCCAAGCAGCCATTCTCCTGATTTTCCTTTTTCTACTGATGCTTTCAGCCAGTTTTCCGAATCCATGAATACCATGATCCCGCTCTGGTCATAAAGTTCTTTGCCGCTAAACTGAACTTTGACCGTAAAAGAAAATTCCTTTTCCCCAGTAGAAAACAGGTACGCATGCCCGTTATCAGTCCGGTATCCGTAATTGGTGCGCTGCCAGAAATCCGTAAACGGCATGGACGTAAACGACAGGCTGTGATTGCTGATTTCAAACTCGTCAGGGGCATTAAGCCATTTTCCATCTTTTATGTTTAATGTAAGCATGGTAATCTCCTTTATTAAAAAAGTTATTAAAACCATTTTAATAACTGTTTAAGGAAATGTCAAAAACAGATTCTGGTTCTATTCTGCCGGAAGCATCTATTTCTATAACAGCAATAAAAAAATGATCTATCACTAAAAGAGACAGATCATTTTTTAGCAGTTAAACGAGCTTTATGCCTCTCCTCCAGGCTTCAATAAAGGCACATGCAAGGAATGTAAATGCCCCCCATAGAATCCAGGCTGCGCCAAGCCCGATCAGGCCTTCATCTGTACCGTACAGCTGCGATCCCCACGTAAGAACAATTCCGTCTAAAAAAGTAGCAGTTAATAAACCCAAGCTGACGCCGGGAATTATTTGCTCACCCTTTAATTTTGCTGCTTTAATGATAAGCAGCACAGAAATCCAGGATACCGGCAAAGCTATAAGAAAAGAAAAGAAGCTGCCTGTTTTTCCAAACCAGCCGAAGCCTGAACCAAATCTTACGGCCATCGCTCCGCAAAACCAAAAAGCCATTCCAAGCAAGATCAAAATGAAGGTTTGCTGTTTAGTGAATAATCGCTGATTTTGACTGTTTTCTGTATTTACAATCATACTGCTCATCTCCCCTGAATAAATTATGTAGCACTTGCTACATAATAAAAATGTAGCATATACTACACAAAAAAAGCAATGAGGAAAATGCAATGAAAAAAGGTGAACTTCGCAAGCAGACGCTTAAAAACAAATTGGCAGAATACATCCTGCATCATGGGCTTCAAACAGCAAGCCTGCGGAATCTGGCAGAGGCAGCAGAGACGAGCGACAGAATGCTGCTGCATTATTTTCATGATAAAGAACAGCTTCTCACAGAGGTTCTGACGCTCATATCCGATAATCTGATCACGATTCTAAAAAAAGCGCCAGCAGATCCCATGCCTTACAGCAAGCTGGTTCCTCATATGTACCATTTGATGAAAGAACCGGAAGTAAAACCATTTATGAGACTATGGCTGGAATTAATTGCGTTTGCGTCAAAAAAAGAAAATCCCTATTACTCGGTTGCAAGAATGATAGGAGAAGGCTTTAAGCACTACTTTGCTCTTCTTCTCGATGCGGAAGATGATGAACAAAAAGAACGGCTGGCAGCTTTGACACTGGTCACCGTTGAAGGAATTGCACTGCTTGATGCCATAGATTTTGACGCAAACATCGAAAAAGCAATTGAGAGCATTACTTCCAATAACGAAAAATATTTATAAAATGGAAAAAGGGTTTCTGCTTAAAGTAGAAACCCTTTTTCAAGTTTATGTCTATTCTCCAGTTACAGGAAGAGTTAAAGTAAATGTCAGCCATCCTTCCTCAAAGTCCGCTCTCAAATGCCCCTCATGCAGTTCTGCAATTCGCCTGGCAATGGCTAAACCAAGGCCTGTACCACTATCCTCTTTTCTTGACTGGTCTCCCCTGTAAAATCGTTCAAATAGAGTATCCAGGCTTCCTTTGGGCTTTGAGTTTACACGGTTTGCCAAAGTAAATACTGCCTGTTGACCGCTTGTTTCAAGACTCAGTTGTATGACAGACGGCTTAAAACTGTAATTAACCGCATTTGACATCAGGTTTTCAAAAACCCTGATGATCTGTTCAACATCAACTGATACAGTCACTTCTTCTTCCGGAATGTCCACCTCTATTTTAAGGCTTTGGTCCTCAAGAATCGGAATATATTCACCAGCAAGCTGTCTGATGATTCCTGCAAGATCCACTTCCGTTTTCTTTACCTGCATATCTGGACTTGTCAGTTTGTTATACGTAAACAATTCGTCCAGTAAATGCTTGAGGCGCTGGGATTTAAACCGAAGAATGGTCAGGTATTCCACTACCTGCTGCTCAGTCAACCCTTCCCTGTTCATAAGAAGATCAAGATAACCAATAATGGAAGTCAAAGGTGTTCTGAGATCATGAGAAATGTTTGTAATCAGTTCATTTTTATTTTTTTCAAGCTCCCGCTCACGAAGAAATCTCGCTTCTAGCTCTTTTGACATCTGATTGATGTTTTCTCCAAGTCTTGCAAGTTCATCCCTTCCCTTAACTTCAATAACGTGACTAAGGTTTCCGCCGGCTATCAATTGGACCCCGTCAGAAATTTCATTCAGAAAGATTATTTTTTTCTTAATAAACAGCCATAAGCTGATAATAAAAAGAATGATAGCACTTGAAAAAATAACGATAATCAGAACGTTGTAAAGAAAAATGTTCATTTCTTCTACAGGTTCAGCAAGTACAAACCTTACAAGGATATTCGAAAGAACCGATACCCCTGCAACTGAAACAATAAAGCTGACAGCCACAGCAAAAAACAGCTTTACACTGAGTTTATTCCAAAACCGGATCATATTTTGTAGCCAACTCCCCAAATCGTCTTAATATAAATTGGCTGTTTAGGATCCAACTCAATTTTTTCTCTGATTTTTGTAATATGAACCATTACCGTACTGTCTGATTTGAAAAAGTCTTCTTTCCATACAGATTCGTAGATCTTTCGTATGCTCATGACCGTTCCTTTATTTTTAGCAAGCAATGAGAGGATATCAAATTCTTTCGGAGTCAGCCTTACCTCCCGACCTCTGGCCATGACCTGCCGTGTGGCTGTATTGATCTTTAAGCCGTCAAGTTCAATTACAGGAGTGTCAGACCTGTTCTGATCATTGTATTTTGTATATCTCCTGAGCTGCGATTTGACTCTGGCCATCAGCTCGAGTGGATGAAACGGCTTTGTCACGTAATCATCCGCACCGGAAGCAAGTCCTTGAATTTTATCCATATCCGCAGACTTTGCTGACACCATAATAATGGGCATGTTTCGTTCTTCGCGGATTCTCATGCATGCCTCAATTCCATTCATTTCCGGCATCATAATATCCAATATCACTAGATCAAATGATTCTCTTTCAAGCAAAGTAATAGCTTCTGAAGCCGTTTCCGCCCCCACAGAACGAATCCCCTCATTTTCAAGATAAATCGTAATCAGTTTTCTGATTTCCCTGTCGTCGTCAACGACTAATACATTTGAAGGCAAAGCTTTCATTCCTTTCGCCATTTGTGCACGCCAGTACATAGGCAGGCGGCAGGTTCATATATACTTTCGATATGTGTAAAGCAGAAAAATACTTTTTAAAGAGACCTTTTTTTAAAAGCGTATACTGAAACGTAATAAATTTCCCCTCTGCACCAAGAATGGATGCCGTTTCTGATAAAATCAAATCTGCTGTATCACTTGGAATACTTGCAAAAGGGAGTCCTGATAGGATATAGTCTGCCCTTTTAAACCCATACTTCTTCATATAATATGATGTGTTCTCGGCGGATCCATTTACAATGACAAGATCTTTGACATCGAAGAATCTATCCTTAAGAAGCCTGCTGAACACTTCATTTTGCTCAATTAATAGAATTCGGGTTCCAATTCTTCTCTTTTTAATTAGCTTTTCTGTAAAAACGCCTGTACCAGGACCATATTCTATAATAAAATCAGCGGTTTGAAAATCAATGGCTTCTGTCATGCATTCTGCAAGTTTTGGGGAACTTGGCAGCAGAGCACCTGTCGATCTGGGCTTATTTATATATTCTAAAAAAAAGGCTAAAGAATTCATCGTTATCACTCCGTGTTATTTCGTATGATTCGATCATAGAGACAAAATCTTAACCTTTTCACGGGGAAATTCTTAAGAATTCTTAAGACTATTGATTAGAAGGTTCCTGAAATGTAACATAGGGTACCTTTTTGAAGCCGGTCATAACTCAGACAATAGGGTTAAAAAAAGACCGATATGATTAATCGGTCTTCCGTTGACACACTAATTTTTAATTTTTTCAGCAACAGACAAAATAGCTTCAGTCAGAATCTCAGGCTGATCATGCATGATGGAATGGCTGCTTTCAGAGATTTTTATGAGTTCGCTGTTATTGGATAGAGAAGTTAGCATTTTCTGTGCATCAAGCCATTTCCCCTCAAGTTCCTTTTCTTCCAGTTCTGTAAATCCCATCGCCTTTGCCTGCATGTCCGGTTTCTCAGGTGTAATGACTGCAAGAGGTTTTCCTTTTAGAGAAGTTGTCTCGGCAAGCTTCCTTTCGAGAAGATTCATTTGCTTAATTTCTTCATTCATCACACTGAAGAAAGGAGCATCCCAGTGTACTTGAACATATCTCTCAGGAGAAAGAAATTCTGGTGCGTTATCTGAAAACATCTTCTCTCCCAATAGTCTGACAAGCCCTATCCGTGCTAAAAGGCCATTCATAGTTTGATCTTGAGTTTCAAAGAACACAGCATTGTAAGCTTCAGCCTGGACGGCAAAAAACTCATTTCTGGCATCTACCAGCACCATGCCCGCTACTTTTTCTGGATATCTTTCTGCGAAATGCCTTGTATAAATACCTCCTGCTGAATGTCCTATTAACAAAATGGGTCCCTTTATTTCTGTTTTTTCTAAGACAGTATATAAATCCTGAATAGTGGAGTCGACCGAAAAACCATCTTCTGGAGAATCACTATATCCGTATCCTGCACGGTCATAAGTAAGAACTTGGGTATATTTAGACAGCTCCTTTTGAATGTTCTTCCAGTCATATGACCATTGTCCGGCACCTGATTCGATGACAATCGCCGGCAGGTCAGTCTTTTCTCCCCTGATCACTGTATGAATGGACCGATCCCCGATTTTAATCATTTGCCCATTCGAAGGATAATTGTTTTTTGCCTGGCTATACCCATACCATTCATAAATTGAACCCATAATACAAGACAAAAGAATGATTCCTGCCGCTGCAAAAGCAATTGGTATAAGTATCTTGCGCTTTTGGGATCTAGTATCCTTTTTAGGGTTCATGACCCATCTCTCCTCGAATGTGTGTTTTTATAAAGGCATTTATCCTTGCAATAAGATGTTAATGGATTCATCAGTTGTTTCTTATAACTGCTCTCAAAAATTTTATTATGTAAGACGTTTTAACTGATTCCTTTACCATGCCTTCTGCAGACAAAAAGTCTCTGATTTGCCGTTTTCGGTTCGGTACCATAAGGAGCGGCAGTTGTTTCGGATCAAACCAGCCTGTCTGAGCTGTTTCTGGACCGTGAGCGATCAGTTCACCGCCTTCCTGTACAGCGGAATAGATATGCTGTATATCATTTTCATCAGACATATGATATTCACCTATTTTTGCTTCAATTCTAATGCAGCACCCTGTTTCCTCTTCTGCTTCTCTAACCGCACATTCCTCCAGGAGTTCGCCCTGATCAGCCCTTCCCCCTGGCAGATCCCAGATTGGATAATCGCGGCGCTTAATTAATAAAATGTTTCCTTCGTTATTTTTGATGATTGAAAAACATCCTGCTGTTGCACTTGCTTTCAAGTCGTTTTCATCTCCTTATGTCCCTTACCTGTTTGTTGAGTTTGCTGATTATAGCCGGAAACTCTTTCAAATGTTGAATGGTATGCTCTGTATAACATTCACCCCAACCATCATCTTTCTTCCATACTCCATGCATCCCCGAATTAACGGCAGCCTGTACATCATTCCATGGATGATCACCAAGGAATATACATTCTGCCGGAGTCACATTTAAGTTGTCTGATGCTTTTTTAAACAGACGGATATCGGGTTTTTTCATCCCTTCCCATTCAGAAATAAGGATCACATTAAAATATCGTTCGATGCCTAATGACCGAATTGAATTCATTTGAAAATCCCCATACCCATTTGAGATGATACCAAGAGAAAGATCCATGCTTTTCAGTTTTTCAAGCATTTCAATAAGACCGCTAAATGGCTTACAGCAATCTTTGAAAGATTGTATATAATCCCGCAAAAGGCATTCCCATTTTAATCCTGTCACTCCAAACTCGCTGACAAGCTGCTGAAAAACTTTGTCTTTCCATACATATCCCCGCTCTTCAAGTTCTATAAATCTTGAAATATAAGTTTCTCTGGGAATATGATTAAGATAAGAATAGAACTTGTCATATTGCCTTTCTATAAAAACTTTAACTGAATCCTCTCTGTTTAAAAGTGTCCCATCCAGGTCAAACAGAACAGCCCTGATCATATAATCTGCCTCCTTTCCCAGCTTATTTAATGATGGGTGGTGCTGTTCCTTTTATCCAATCCTCTATAAATGGTGCCTGATGAGAGTTCAGCTGTTTAGGGAGCTCGAGTTTCTCTAAAAAAACAACTCTCTTACTCTCTTTATTTTGAGTTAAATGCCCAGAGAATTTTTTTGTAAAAAAAATGACTTGCACGCTGTAAACCTTGTCTCCATTTTCATATTCTGCAAATCCCTTTTCCCCTGAATAAATGCCAAATAAATTCAGGTCTTCCAAGGTTAATCCTGTTTCCTCCCACACTTCTCTTTTTACAGTTTCTACAAAGGTCTCTCCCAGTTCAAGCAATCCCCCGGGAATGCCCCATTCTGAATGATCTGTTCTTTGCTGCAGTAGGATTCTGCCTTTATCATCTTCAATAATGGCTCCGCATCCCACGGTTAATAACGTCTGGTTGCCGATTAAATTTCTCATCGTTTGAATATAGTTGCTCATCATCATTGATTCCTCTCAATTAGCATTTATACTTCCAATTTTAACATAAATATCCAACTGTTCATTTAAAAAAGACACATCATATTAAATGATGTGCCACAGTGTTATTTAATAAGCTCCTTCTGAATAGGTCAGCTCATAGCTGTGTGTATAAATTTCAAAAATATTACCGAACGGATCTTCTACATAAACCATTTTGAACGGCTTTTCATCAGGATAGTATTCCCGGATCGGCATGCGCTGTTTCCCGCCATGTTCAATGATTTTCTTAACCATGCCCTCGATATCAGGATCCTGGATGCAGAAATGGAAGATGCCCGTTTTCCAGTATTCAAAATTGTTCTCAGGCTTTTCATTATGGGGAAACTCAAACAGTTCAATTCCAATTTTGTCTCCAGTTGAAAGATGGGCTATGCGGAATGTTTCCCACTCGTTTCCGAAAACGTCCCTGCACATTTGTCCAATTGCAGAGTCATCGTTTTCTACTTTAGAAGGTTCCATTAGGACATACCATCCGAAAACCTCTGTATAAAATTTGACTGCCTGGTCCAGGTCAGGAACAGAAAGTCCGATATGTGAAAATGATCTTGGATACGTCAGCATTGATTAAATTCCTCCTCAATTGTACGATAAACTTTTGGTACAAGATTAGTGTAACGAAATACGCTGAATGATGTAAGTATGCACTTTTATGTCAGATACTATCATTGAGGTAAGAAAGGAAGAAAATAATTGGACACAAATAAAGGTAAATTAAAATGTTCTATTGAATATACACTAAATAAAATAGGAGGAAAATGGAAAACGGTCATCCTTTGGCATCTTGGCACTGATGGAACGCTAAGATACAGTGAAATCCAACGGCTTCTGACAGGTGTCACCCATAAAGTACTGAGCCGGCAGCTGAAGGAACTTGAAGATGATGGGTTTGTAGAGCGCAGACAATATAATACAATGCCTCCGAAAGTGGAATATACCCTCACCTCAAAAGGAGAAACGCTAATGCCAATCCTTCAGCACATGCATGTGTGGGGAAAAGAAAATTGGGATGCTGAATAAAGGAGGAATCATGATGGCCTGGATTGCTGGATTACTTGCCGTTGCATTAGGGCTTGCTTACTTCATTGACCAAAAAAGAACGAACAGAAAAACCGTATCTCATAATCCTGGTGAAGAGAAAAACTTTATGATGGGCGACAATCGTTATTCAGGCGGCGGAGAATAACAATTGCCGCCCATTGTTTATTTTAAGGTGTTTCAAAAAGTAAAAAAACAGCTCCTTTCTTCCGAGCTGTTTTAACTGCTGAATTTATCGCCTCACTCTTTTATTGCCGTCCTTTTCCCGTATGATCATACATGTACTTGTTGAATGAGCTACAAGACTCCCTTTTTCATCGTAAATGTGGCACTCCAGCAGCCCCATTGTTGATCCCTTTTTAATGAGTCTGCCTTCAGCTCGAAGTACTGTATCCCAAACAGGCTTCAAAAAGTTTAATTTTAACTCTACCGTTGTAAATAATTCATCGTCGGCAAGCGTGCTTCCAAATGCATAACCCATAGCTGCATCTGCGATGTCACCTAACACTCCGCCGTGAAGAGTGCCCATTGGATTATGGTGTCTCTCTTGAGCCTTCATTTCAATTGTTACTCTTCCTTCTTCCACACCTATGATTTTAAAGCCAAGAAGCTGCGCAATGGGTGCATCCGGAATCTCACCCTTCATCATCTTTTTCAAGCCTTCTAACTGATTCATATAATCGCACCTTCCACTATGTAATACTTAATAATAAGGATAGATCAAAGACTATTTCAAGATTATTCTGTTATTTAACTTATAAATTTACAATTATAGCAAAGACATCTATTTGTAATATCAATAGAAACCTATTTTCCCCCTGTTATCTGCACCCTTTTAAACCAGTATTCCAAAGACTCCATCGGCTCTTCCCTCACATGCGCATAATAGATCTCCAATTCCTCAGCCTTAACACCATCTGGCAAAGTAAATGAAAAGTGAAAGTCTTTCTCTGTTTTCACATCATAGATTTGAGGCTCCAGTTCTGACAACCCTTCCCTTTTGATTGCATGCTCAACATCTTCCATGAGATATTTCCAGTCCATCTTGGTGTTCATATCCGTCCGGCTGCGGGAAACGGTGCCCGCACTCTTATTATCAGGAATATAGAAAATGAGATAATCGGTTGGAAAATGGTAGTAATCAAGTCTTTCTGACCAGCTTCCGCTTACATGCACCCTGCTGTTTTCGATGGATGTTTCAAAAATAAGTGAATCTGGCTTTACCCGATCAATGGAATGAAACAGAAAGAAACTGACAAATAGGATGCAGATGACTATTGGACTGAACAGCAGGATTGCAGCCAGTTTGTTTTTCTTCCATTTGCGGATGCCGGTTACTAATAAAAGAATCAGTATTAAAGCTACTATCAATGTCATTGTATAGCCCTCAAACTGTCATTTCATTTTCGTATTTACATTCGAGAGCATGGACTAACTGAGCATTAAGTACGTCTGCAAAAAAGCCAATTGAGAGTGAAGCGAGAAAAATAGTGCCCCCCATTAAGGCTAAACTAGGGTGAAGAATGCCAATGATTATAAAAAGCAGAATCCCTGCCGCATAAATGGAAGCAATCATCCAAGCGCACCCTTTAATTCTGCTGAGACCTGTTAAAGCCGCTTCTGAAAAAGCCTTCCTTTTCTCGATAAGACTAAGTAAGTGCACAGCCTGCTGCAAAGCGATGGCAAAAGGGATGACAGTCAAATAAATTCCAGCCAGTACGATTCCTTTTAAATAGGCAAACTCCGGAAATTGCTCAGCAGACAACTCAGCGAGACCTGGAAGCCAGAAAAAACTCAAACAAAAAACAGCCACCCCTACCAGGAGCACAGAAGCTTTCAAAAAAAGGATATATCCATTTTGCATAATGCACCTCATTCCAATGTTTTCCTATATATTACCCTGTTATTTATTGTAATTCAATAAATTTTTGTTGTTAAAACAAAAAAACAGCCAACTTCCATGAAAAAGAAAGCAGCTGTTTTATGGGATGAAAGCTTATGCATAAACACATCTCCTCAGTGAAAAATAAGGAAAAATCAACTAAATAGAGAAGGAGAAGTCCATGATTATCCTTTATATTCTTTTGGCATGTATTTCTATGCCCCAATCGATTGCCGGTGATTTAAATTCTTTGCAGACACATTCCTCAAATACTCATGAGAATTATCAACTAACCGAATTTTTCTATCATCATAACCAGACTGCCATTTCCTACCCCCAGCTATCCGGTATGAAGGATTCTTCTAAGCAGGAAAAATTAAATAAGAATATCAAAACCGATGCCTTAACAGTCCTTCACTATTATCCTGATGGAGCCATGACGGATGGATTGACTTTAGACATCATGCACACGATTAAAAGGATGGACCGTGAACTGCTGAGTATACAGTATGATGGACTCGGCAATGTATCGGGCACAGCCCACCCCTCTAATCATTTTTATACCTCAACGTACCTGCTGACTGATGGAGAGCGGGTAAAATTAGATCAGCTCGTAACTCTGAACGAAGCTTTTGCCGAAACGCTTAAGAAAAAAAGCAAGGCATTATCCCCTGCCATGGAGGGCTACCTTGATGGATTTTCGAATCAGGACCTGCTTGCTAAACTTCAAACTGCCGATCAGCTTGAAAGGATTGGAGAAAACGATCAGTCTGATGTTTTCAGCTATTGGACAAAAGATTCCTTAGGCATCAGCATCGGAGTAAGCCATGCACAGGGAGACCATGCGGAATTTGAAGTGCTAAAGAAAGAAATCGTTCCTTTTTTTAAAAAAACCTATAGCAGAATAAAAAATTGTTTTGATTTGCAAGGTACGTTTCCATTAAGCATTTATTGTACGACTTGATTTTTCATCAAAATAAGAAGCCTTAGAGGGCATCATCACAGCAACAAGCAGACCTGCCGCAAACAGGACGCTTGCACCTGAAAAGACAAGGCAGACTGTCTGCAGGGTGAACCATTCTGCTGCTAATCCTAATAGGAGCGTCAGGATAATTTGCACGATTCCCTGAAGCATATCAGCAGCGCTTCCAAACCTGCCCATAATGGCGACAGGGACATTCAGCTGAAAGAAAGTCGCATAGCCCGAATTGGCGAACGCCATAAAAAAGCCGAGAAAAACAAAAGACAGTGTAGCTGTCATAAATCCGTTTGAGCTGTAGAAAAACAAATACCCGACAGAAGTCATCAGCATGCCTGTACCCATATAGAAGCCTAGCTTCATTTTGGAAGCAAGTGCTGCTGATGCGGCAGCGCCGGCGAGCGCACCTAGTCCTGTCAGACTGACGATTATTCCGTAATCCTGATCTGTCAGCTCAAGATGCTGCTTAATAAAGGTTGCCTCCTGAGAATCAAGGGCAAAGCCAATCAGCATGGCTGCCTGAAAGAAAACGTATACCGCCATAAAATAAGATGCCTTTTTTCCAAATTGAAAGACAGTCCTCCAGTCATCGACAATCGTTTGAAATCTGCCGCGTTTATTCGATTGATACGGCTCTTCCTCTAGCTCCGGCAGGAAAAAGAGAATAAATCCGCAGGCAATAAAGGATACAGCATTGATAAAAATGCAAATGTCTGTTCCAAAATGCATAATCAGAAACCCTGCAACTGCAGGACCGGTCAAAAAAGCTCCGGAGCTTGCCATTCCCATTATAGAATTAAATCTCTTTCTCTTTTCAGAAGGAATCATTTTCGTTATGTAAACAGAAGAACTTGGACCAAAAAAAGAACCTGCCATATTAATAAGCAGAACAGCCAGATAAATGAACCAAAGCGAATCCAAAAACGGGATGACAGCCACCATTCCGCCTCTGAAAACGTCAGTGTAAATCATCAGCTTCTTTTTATCCATCCGGTCAATAACACTGCCGGCCCATGTGTTTGTCATCAGCATGGCAATCGGCCTGATTATATAAAGTCCTGCAACCGCCGCCGCCGAACCTGTTAAGTTCAAGATGGATAAATTGATGGCAATCAGGTAGATCCAGCTGCCTAAATTTGATATGCCGATTCCTGAGATCAGCAGAGACGGCACTTTCCATGCATTCATTAACCCACCCCATATAAAAGAATTATGTAAAGATATCTTACCACTTTTCACCAGTCGTTTTTTCTTCAATTGTGAATCTTCTCCAAATTTTAGAATTTTTTCAAACAATTCTTGCCGGCATTCTCAATCCCTTTTTTTCATTCAAAAGAGAAGGTACAATAGACCAAGAAAGGATGTGCTAAAATGGCTGTCGTTCTGCCGCATATTGAAGATGCCAACACAACGGGCTATATCCCTCCTGCTGGAGATTATGAAACATTTGAAAATGAAACGGATTATGAAAAAAAAGTAAAAGAATGGGGTCTTCGCGTAAAAAAAGAGTACTGGTATAAGGAACGTACACACCAGAGACTTGTTGCAATTAAAGGATACCAGTCTTCCGGTGCAACACATACAACGCTTGTCATCCAGTTTCAAGACGGCAATCTTTCGTGCATTCACCCGGCTTACTTGAAAGAAATGCAGTCGGGAAATTTCGGCAAGGAAGTAAAAGAGCCTGCTCCTGATGCTGCTCCTGCTATGAGTACAGAAGAAACGGCATTAAAGGCTCCTTCAGAACCTGCCGTGACACTTTCTGCCAAGCAGGCTGAACCCTCTGAAGAACCTAAAAAGCCTGCAGCTAAAAAAGCAAAGCAGCCAAAGCTCGCTCTGCCTGATGACAAGGTCCAATTTACGGCAAAAGTAAAGCAGCTGGCGCTCAGCTGGAATCATTTTAATGAAGAAAACGACGAAGTAGTGATACTTGAAGATGTAGTAATTGGAGGCGAAGATCCCCTTGAAGTCGGACTTGCCTGGTGCTCCCACAGCAAAACCCTGAAAAAATATGAGCTTGCAGCTGGTGACAGCCTGAACTTTAACGGGAAGATCGTCAAAAAAACAATGCCTAAAGGGAAAGATGTAGAAGATGAATCCATGCTGCTCGACGTTTCTGTACCTTACAAAATCAACAATCCGTCTAAAATCGTCAAAGACTGATCAGCGCACCATTATTGGTGTGCTTTTTCTTATTTTGCCTCCTCTGCAATGGCTGATTTTTCCCCGGAGAGCTTGAAATATTTCACCTCCAATTGCGGATACTAACGTTTAGAAAAGGACGCGAGGGGTATTTATGCTACATCAATGCTTCCGACTACTATTTCAAGAGGTGACGACAAAAAGATGAGCATGAATCGAGGAATCATAACAGCAGTTGGTGCGATAGCCATTGCACAGGGATTAAAAATATTCACCTACAAACGTCTTTCAGGAAAATGGGATGTGAAGCAAATTGTCACGACTGGCGGAATGCCGAGCTCCCACTCAGCAGGTGTAGCTGCTCTTTCCACTTATGTTGCAGCCAAAAATGGGACAACATCCATTGAAACCGCAATTGCCGTCATTTTCGGCATTATTGTCATGTATGATGCCCAGGGCATCAGGCGGCATACAGGCGAAATCGCCAAACTGATCAATGACATTGACGGAGAGATGGCCGTTATTTCGGAGCACCTTCCAGGTCTTGGCCACATTAAGCGCGAAGAAGAACTGAAAGAGGTGCTTGGACATCAGCCTCTTGAAGTTGTTGGCGGAGGTATTTTAGGTGTGGTTCTTGGGTTAATCAGTGCAAAACTTGAGGATAATTAAGAGAGAGAGCAAATAGCTCTCTTTTCTTTTTGTGAAGAAAGATTTCGTTAAGAAAAAACCTTACTTACATCGTTTACTTCCAACTACCACTGTTTTACTGCCAACTTTGGATTCTTTACTACCAACTTTCATTCGTTCACTGCCGACTTTTACCGAATAACTACCAGCTTCATTGGATTCGTTGCCATCCGGCTTCTGCTAAAGGATGATTATTTCAGCTCAATGCCCGCTTCTCAATCTTCTCCATGAGATGATCCACCAGCTGATCGATCTCCATCGACAGAGACTGTTTCTCCCCGTGTTTCCTGACATTAACACTTCCCGCACTCTTTTCCTGATCGCCCAGCACAATCATGTACGGCACCCTGCTTTTTTGTGCCTTTCTGATTTTATAGCCAAGCTTTTCCCCGCTTGCATCCAATTGAACGCGTATGCCCTTTTCTGCCAGCTTATTTTTGACTTCTTCTGCATAGCCCAGGTGTACTTCTGCAACTGGAAGAATCACAGCCTGAACCGGGGCAAGCCACAAAGGAAACACACCTGCAAAGTGCTCGATAAGAATACCAAGAAATCTGTCAAGAGAGCCTGCAATGGCGCGGTGAATGACAACTGGACGTTCTTTTTCATTTTTTTCGCTGATATAGCTGCATTCAAACTTCACAGGCATCTGAAAATCAAGCTGCACTGTCGCACATTGATGACTTCTCTTCATGGCATCCTGGATGTGAAAATCAATCTTTGGTCCGTAAAAAGCTCCGTCGCCTTCATTTATGCGGTAAGGCATCCCCATTTCGTCCAGCACTCCCTGCAGTGCCGCTTCCGCATCCTGCCAAAGCTCATCATCCCCCATTGAATTTTCAGGTCTAGTTGAAAGCTCGACCGAATAGTCAAATCCAAGAGTACTGTAAACATAGTCAATCATCCCAAGAACGCTTTTTACTTCCTCCTGTATTTGATCCGGACGCACGAACAAATGAGCATCATCCTGACAAAAAGTCCGTACTCTCAGCAGGCCGTTTAAAGCCCCGCTGTACTCATGCCGGTGGACCTGACCGAATTCCGCATATCTGACCGGCAGATCTCTGTAAGAAAAAAGCTGCTGGTTGAACATGATCATGTGTCCTGGACAATTCATAGGCTTCAGCGCAAATGTTTCTTCATCCACATTTGAAAAATACATATTTTCGTGATAATGATCCCAGTGGCCGGACTGTCTCCATAACCGCTCATTCATCATAAACGGGGAAGAAACCTCCTGATAGCCTGCTGCACCCTGAACCTCCCGGAGCAGCGACTGCAGCTCGTTGCGCATCATTTGACCGTTTGGCAGGAAAAAGGGCATGCCGGGTGCTTCTTCAGAAAACAGGAAAAGCTCCATCTCTTTACCAATCTTGCGGTGATCCCGTTTCTTTAATTCCTCCTGCTCTTTTTCAAACAAAACCATTTCTTTTCTGCTTGCAAATGCTGCACCGCTTATCCGCTGAAGCACATGTCCTGACTTGTCACCCTTCCAGTAGGAGCCAGCAACTGCGTGAAGTTTAAAGGCTTTAATGTCAGAGATGAAGAGGGATTCATTCGATATGTTCATATACTCCCCGTGCCTGCAGACGGACACACTCTCCCCGTCCATTTCACGCAGCTGCTCCGCTTTTAAAAACTCTCCCTTTTCAGAAAATAAATCTGCGGCGTCTTTTGGGGATAAAGAAATGCAATCCCACTTCTCTCCCTGATCTAAGATGCGTTCCATTTCCGCTTCAATGTCTTTCAGTTCTTTTTCTTTTATGCTGTGCGGAAGCAGAAACTCTGCATAAAAACCTTGCTGATGAGAAGCCTCGCCCCCAAGAACCGCTCCCGGATACAGTCTGCTGACTGCCCTTGCGAGAAGCTGTGCACTTGAATAATTGATGACCTCCTGATTTTTTTCCTTTTTCTGATTTTCCATCATAATCCCTTCTTTCGCAGAAATATAAAAAAGCGCACTCATCCCTATAGCAGGGACGAGCGCGCTTTGCCCGTGGTTCCACCCAGATTCCTGATTCAGAAAAGCGTAAGTGCCCGTTCAGCTCCGACAGACAGATAAAAAATCCGGCAGAGGAGTTGGGCACTGAAGCTGGACAAAGATGCTAGATCATTTACCCATACTTCTCTAAAAACAGCTCCAGAGCTTTAACGCAGCGGCTGCGGCACGGCATTTCCTCCGTGCGGTTCAAAGGCGGTAAGTTCATGCTCCTGCGCCGGGAAGTTCTCAGCCATCCTTCCCTCTCTGTTGCGCGGCGTTCATGCCTCGTGTCCTTTTCGAAACCTTTAAAATATAAAAAGCGCACTCATCCCTATGACAGGGACGAGCGCGCTTAGCCCGTGGTTCCACCCAGATTTCCGTTAGAGAAGCGTAAGTGCCCGCATCGATGTGCAAACCTTTACCCAAACTTTCCCAAACAACGGCTCCAGAGCTTTAACGCAGCGGCTGCGGCACGGCATTTCCTCCGTGCGGTTCAAAGGCGGTAAGCACATTTTCCATGTTGGGAAGTTTCCAGCAGTCCTTCCCTCTCTGGCAACCGGTAAAAATGGCTCGTGTCCTTTTCATCACGTTTTCTAAATTAACATGATTTTACAATGTGAGTGAAATGATTTCAACTGTTTTTTTAGTTTATGTAAAAAACTTCTGATCAGTGATGCGAATTTTTTACTGTCCAGCCAGTCTTTTCAGGCATGTTTTTCTGAGGTTCACTGCCCTTTTACAAGGAAATAAATCTCAACGATGGAAGTTTTTTTAAAAAAAGACGCATGTCTGCGTCATTTTTTTCGGCTAGGAAGCCAGATACGCTTCAAAATTTTTATAAAGGATATATCGCTGAAGCCCTCTTGTCTGCTCGAATGCCATGGCGGCGCGCTCTTTGGCTTCGCTCTTTTTTCCTTGTTTTTCTGCCATTTCTGCAAGGATGCTGTTTTTCATCCAGCCCTCCTGCAGCCTTTCTGCATGGTCTCTGGCTTCTTTAAATTTTCTGCTTTCAGCTGCAATCAGTCCCTCATAGTAGGTTCTGTATGCCGGAGATTTAATCAAATGGAGGTATTTTTTCGCTTCAGACGGCTCCTGTTTATATAAAGCATATGTCGTTTGAATCAACGCCCGGCGCTCTGAGTTTTTATATTTTGACTGGAATTTCCCCATAGCCTCTTCGGCTTCATCATCCAGGTTGTTCGCGACTGCATAATAAAACTGATACATTGGATTACTCTGATGCTTGAGAATATATGATTCAGACTTTCGAATGTCCTTTGAAAAGAGGACCGGACTTATCTGGACATACATGTACCACCCCATTGACAGAGTAAGCAGTAATCCGATCAGGTAAATAGGCGCTTCAAAAAATCCAAGTAAAAAGCATCCGAGAAAGATAACCGTATAAAAAATGATGTGCTGTTTCAACATTGTGCCTCCCCTTTATGTACACTAGCTTCATCATAAAGTGTGACCGAAAGGGAAGCAATAGCTTTTATTCCAAAAATCGAATGAGTTCCCGGTTGAACTTTTCCAGCTCATCATAGAATAGGCCATGGCCGCTGTATTTAAACGGAATAAGTTCAGAATCAAGAATGCCTTTATGCATCAGCTCTGCGAAAATAAACGGGCATATTTGATCTTTCATGCCATGGAAAATAGCTGTCGGAACGATGATTTTCCCTAGATCCTCTCTCAAATCTTCATCACGGAGAGACTCGGCTGTCTGTGCCGTCCCATGTCCTGATGCATCAAGACCAAGGCTCTGGAACCAATTTTTAAAGCTTTCTGAGATGTACTTGGCGAAAAAAATCTGCCCGAATCCTGTCAGCATGTCGGGTCTGTCGGTATAGGTCTGCTGAATCAGTTTGGTGACTTCAGATTTGGCCATTCCATGCGGATAGTCAGGCCGCTTTGTAAATGATGGAGCCGCTGCCCCAAAAAGGGCGAGCTTCCTGACCCTGTAACCTGAATGCCTCGCCATATACCGGATGGCAATGGCACCGCCCATTGAAAAACCGCCCAGTGTAATATCTTTTAGCTGGAGGATTTCAATGACGGCCTTAACGTCATCAGAAAGCCGGTCATAGGAATAACCGGTATAAGGTCTATCTGATTTTCCAAATCCACGCAAGTCTATGAGAACGCACCTGAAACCAAGCTTAGGAAGCTGATTCAGCTGATATTCGTACATCCTGTGGTCAACCGGCCAGCCGTGGATCAAAAAAAGCACCTGGCCATCACTTGGCCCCACATCTTCAACGTAGATTTTTACAGCATCATCCGTCTGAATAAAATATCCCATGTTTACACCCTTCCCGCTTACGAAAAATACCCTTTTTCCTCATTCTCCAGCGCGATATGACTTGGATAGTTCTGCTCTGTCATTGTAATCCAGTCGGCGACTTCATTAAGCATTGCCTGAACCTTTTCCCGCGTCAGTCCTTCTTCGGCTGCACGGTACCAGATATCCTCCATGATGGTGCTCAAATTACGCGGGTAAGAAACTTGGTCATATCTGAGAACGTAGCTCAGAATCGGCTCAGCATCCCTTCCTCCCTGTTCTGTTTGGGATGAGTGCCTGACAAGCCATCCCTCCTCATTCCGGATCAGAGTATACCTGTCACTCTTGCCCCATTTGCGGGTGAAAACATTTAAATAAAACGTCTCGCCCAGTGTCTGATCACACGGTTCATCGTTCGCCTGCTGATCATTAAGGTAATTCAGCAGTTCCTGAACAGGCCGGATGTGCTGGTAAAACTGGGGATCTCCCGGTGTCATCTTGCGCAGCCGGACTGTTTTTTTCAAATGTTTTGGTTTTGGATCCAGGGATAGATAAAGAGAGTGGGCGGCTATTCCCATTTCGTCATAAACCTGTTCAATATGACGGTACGACTGAACCTGTCTTTTTTCTCTGGACAGCGAAAGAAAGTGAAGGATTTCCTCAAGCTTAGATTGAATCCTGTTTTTCAGCTCTGATTGTTCGGCACTTAATTCTACTTTCATCCAGTTACCCTCCTAACTAGCAGCAGCTCGCTACCAGACATCTCTGCTGAATTTCAAATCAACCGTTTCCCTCTGATGGATATATGGCTCGTAGTTTGAATCACCGATCTCAGAAGATAGAAAAACGATTTTATTTTCCTTGCTGTAAAGCTTCAGATTTGCAGGCTGCAGTGTTTGCGAAAAGGTTTCACCGTTTTCATCCGCTGCCTCAATTTTTATGACATCGACCCGGATATCAAATTCTTCCGGATTTGAAAGCCTCAGCCTGAACTGAAATTTCCTGCCGTCTTCTGGATCCAGGCGGATGCCTTCAAGGGTGCAGCCGGCCATTTTCCTGTTTCTGCGTTCATCATCTGCAAGCTGATTTACATGTTTGACTGCCTGCTCGCAAATTTTCACAAGAAATGTGCCGGACTGCTTTTCGACCTTAAACACATCCCTTGCATTTTCAAGAAATTCATACAGCCTGTCCAGGTCGTTCAATTTGAAGGAAATCTGATTTGGATTAATGGCACCCTTCATCTCTTTGTAGTCAAAAGACGGGGTCAGAATCGCCGTGTATTTTTTGTTCAGGATCCAGCAGGCTCCCATTTCATTCAGGCAGGCAGGACTTTTATAATAATGTTCAGACAGCACATAGATAATCCACGAATTTCCGCTCAGTTTTTGATGAAGATAATCATAAATGTCTTCATCGTTAGGAATGTGATAGCCGGGATACGAACTGCAGACAATATTCGGCACCTTGATCATTGTCAGCAGATTAACAAGCTCTCTGACATATGCCTCATCACGGTGCGCATGACTGATAAAAATGGTATCGATCAAGTGCAGTGTCTCCTTCCTCCTAAACTCTTACATGCAGTCTTCTTCACATTCTATTCCTCTTTTCCGGCAGATATGAGCGGAAATGGACATGCCCGGGACAGTAAAAAGCGCTCTCCAGTGACAGGAAAGCGCACATAATTTGAACGGCAATGATGAAATTTGAGGATTATGCTCAAAATTTGACCGACCGCCGGTTTGTTTTTTATATTTTTTCTTCTTTTTTACAATTTTATGAAACAATGAATCTCTTCGCTCCGTCTCATACATGTAAAACGAAATAAAGGGGAGAGAAATAATGAAAAAATGGAAAGTTGTATCAGCATCTGTCGTAACCGCCGCAGCTCTATGGATGTCAGTGCCTCAGGCAAGTGCACAGGAAAATGTACCCTACATCTTCACACTTCCTGAATCAGGTATCATCAAAGAAGGCGCAAGAGGAGAAAATGTAAAAATTCTGCAGCGCGGTTTGAACGAAGCAGCGGAAGCTTCACTCACAGTTGACGGTGTTTTTGGGCCGAAAACAACCAATGCCGTATTCTTTTACCAGAAAGCTAAAGGCCTCAAGGCAGATGGCGTTTATGGCCCCAACACTCACAAAGCATTGTCCATTGACGTTAATACATTCGGACTGCCAAATACTGTACTCAAGCTTGGAAGCAAAGGAAGCGACGTCCTGAAACTTCAGCAGGGATTGAATGATATCGGTTCTGGACTGTCTGAAGACGGCATCTACGGTGAAAAAACAAAAGCCGCCGTCCTTAAATTCCAGCAGCGCTTCCCTGATCTGGCGGATGACGGAATCTATGGACCCAAAACACGCAGTGTGATGGAAAAAGTGCTGAATAGCTGATTTATGAAAAGCAGAAATATATTTTCTGCTTTTTTTCATTGGTTTTTTGATTAATAATGTTCATTGAATTGAAAAAAAGCCTCATACAGAGGCTTTTTCAGGTACTAGCAAATATAAGCAGAACCGACGATGATAAGCAAAATGAATAGAACAACAATCAATACAAAGCTGCTTCCTAGTCCGCCTCCACAATGAACCGGATAAGAAGGATATGAACATCCGCAGTCATAACCGTACATGAATCAAACACCTCTTCATTTTGTTTTTCTTTACATCCTTACATTATGAGGTAGGTGGCTGTCCTGTATGTGCATTCGCCCATTTTTCTTAAAAAGCTTTTAAAGTAAATTTTTGAAAACATTTTCCTGTTCAAGCACCTTTACAAAACCAAGCTTTTCATAAAAGGCTTTTGATCCCTCGTCGTTCATGGTGACAAGATAGGCAGACTCTGCCCCGAGCTGCGCCGCCTCCTGCAGCAGGCACTTCATGAAGGAAGAACCATAGCCCATCCGCTGGTATTCATCAAGAATGGCTACTTCCTCAATTTTTGCAATTCGTGTTACAGGTGAAAGATACAATTCCGCACTTCCGATTGGTACGCCGTTTTCATAGCAGACATAAAGACGCACAGTCTTAGCCAGATAATAAGGCTTTTTGCGCTGAAGCTTGGATTTTGCAAAAGAAGCACTTATATGGCGGGCATCGTACAGCTCCATGGCGAAACAGGCATCCTGCAGCACATCTCCTTCTCCGAGCTTTGTCATGACCCTTGAACATGATTCAATATCTTCAAGCGTATGGAAATAATACAAGTCCAGATCACAGTAATACTCTTCTTCATGCAGATAAGACCGGGTCCGCTTGTCCACCCTGCTGTTAAACGGAAGCTTAACATGGACAAAGCTCCTGTTCAGGGCTGATTTGGAGTGAGCAAGCACTTCTTTTAGCAGGATCGGGTGATAGGGTGTCGTCATTTTGGCGAAATGATGACTATACATGCCTTTTAATGCATCGTCTGTATATGCTTTGTAAAGGGCCGTTTTTTTGACCTTGCAAAACAATTGCAAATATTCATCTTCTGCGGCATCAAGCACCTTTTCGAAATGGACGGCCTTATTCATTCATCGGTTCGAAATATTCAATCCATTCCCCGTCTGGCCCTTTGAAGAACAGATATTTCGCTCCATTCGGCAGAGTTGTAATATCATCATAGATCAGCTCTGCACCTAATTCCTTCAGCCTTTCCTCTTCCCCCTCAATTCCGCTGACCTTTAAGGCAACGTGGTGAACCTTTCCTTCTGCAGGAAGATCTGGGTTGTACCCTTCAATCAGTTCAACAATAATGGATCCCTCCACTCCTAAAAAAGCCAGTTTCATATTTCCATCTGTATGTAAAAATCGGTCAATCAGCTGCAGACCTGCAACCTGCTGATAAAATTCAATCGATTTCTCAATATCTCTTACTTGTATTCCCACATGTTCAAATCCTTTGACTGCCAAAGTGATTCACTCCTATTCTTGGATGATGTCTCGATTATACCAAATCTTCTGGTAAATTCCTTTGTTTTTCTGTACATTCAGCGCCAGAAAAACTGGAAAAAACTTCTCCAGCACATTCAGTGCATCAAAACTGTATACATTTTGTATAGGTTTTGTTTATATTTAATTCAGGACATACGTCCAAATAAAAAAAACAAAAAATGAGGAGTGGAAAAATGAGAAAGATTTTTTCAGTAGTAGCAGCAATGGTTTTATTATTGGCATTTGGGGCAGGTGCTTCTGCAGCAGAGAATGACGCAATGGTCAGAATTGTTCACGCTTCTCCTGATGCCCCGGCGGTTGATGTTGTTGTCGACGGCAAAACAGTTGTTGAAGGCGCTGAATTTAAAGCGGCAACAGACTACATGATGCTTCCTGCAGGCGACCACAAGGTTGAAATCTTTGCAGCCGGTACAGTTGCTGACGGCGAACCTGTCATCTCAGCAGATTTGACAGTTGAAGCCGGCAAAGCTTATACAGCAGCAGCAATCAACACACTTGATTCTCTTGAACTAAAAGTTCTTAACGACGATCTGAATGTAACTGAAGGCAAATCAAAAGTGCGCGTTGCCCACTTCTCACCTGATGCACCTGCAGTTGATGTAGCTGTTAAAGGCGGAGATGTCCTTTTCCCTGGAGCTGAATTCAAAGGTGTAACAGATTACTTGGAAGTAGACCCTGGATCATATGATCTTGAAGTCAGAGGCGCTGGAACAGAAGATGTAGTACTTGACCTTGCAGGCACTGAACTTAAGGCTAATATGTCTTACACGGTCATTGCAGTTGGACTTGCCGGCGGAGAGCCTGCTCTTGAAGCACTTGTTCTTGCTGATCCGGCAATGATGCCTTCTGAAATGCCGAAAACAGGAATGGGCGGCACATCTGAAACTGAAACAAACTACTTGCCAGTTGCAGCAGCAGCTATCCTTGGATTAGGTACTTTGATGGTATATGGAATCAAGAAAAAAGCAAGCAGCCATTAAATCGGCTGCCCTGATTCTCCTATTGGCCGGATGTGCACAGACTGGCGAAAACGCCTCACCGGATAAAAAAGAAACGCGTACAGAACAAGCCTCTGCCGTCTCCGTTTCAGCTGAGACTTCAGGGGCAAAGCCTAAACCCGTTCAGCAAAAACAACCCGAAGGAATTAACCCAAGCCGAATTTCTATTCCGTCCCTTAATATCAGTGCAGGCGTCGAATCTGCCGGCCTGAGTGAAGACGGGATAATGGAGCTGCCTTCAAGTGACTCGCTCACTGCATGGTACGAAAACGGCGCGATGCCAGGCGAGCAGGGAAACGCTGTTATTGCAGGGCATGTGGATAACAAAACAGGCCCGTCAGTGTTTTTTAATCTCAAAGAGATCAGCGCCGGAGATGAAATCATCGTTTCCGGAGAAAATGGCGAAGCCCTGACATTTGTTGTACAGGAAATCAATTCGTACCCGTATGATGATGCTCCTCTTCCCGCTATATTCGGGTTCAGTCAGCAGAGAAAGCTGAACCTGATTACATGCACAGGCGAATTTGACCGGAAGAAGAAAACGCATTTGGAAAGGCTGGTTGTCACCGGGGTTTTAAAAGAAGAAAGCTAGACTCATGGACTTGCAGAATTGAAGTCTGTATGAAAACCCCGAACCGATTGATCGGTTCGGGGTTTCTCTGTATTTTAGAATCATTTGCGGCTATACTACACAAATGCTGCCACTTTTTTTCATGTCTTCACGTCATTTGTGGTAGCACTATCCAGAGTGCTGCCACTTTTTCTCGTGTGCTTACTTCATTTGTGGCGCCATTACCCAGAGTGCTGCCGCTTTTCTTCATGTCTTCACGTCATTTGTGGCACCACTATCCAGAGTGCTGCCACTTTTTCTCGTGAGTTTACCTCATTTGTGGCACCATTACCCCGAGTGCTGCCACTTTTTCTCGTGAGTTTACCTCATTTGTGGCACCATTACCCCGAGTGCTGCCACTTCTCTTCATGTCTCCCCTTCGTTTGTGGCTCCACTACCTTTTCTGTCCGTTCTTTTTGTTCAAATCTATTTTCAAAATGAACAAGTGTCGTGAAAAACGTTGAAATTTATACCCTTCCTTTTATTCAGCAGCCAGAAACCTCCTTGCAGACTTAAAAAACAGCAAGGTAAAAAAGATCATGCAAGCAGTGCCGATAAGGACCAGTGAAACACCCGGGAAGGACATAAAAGTGAAGATAACACTTCCGGCAACAACCAGATAAAGAAAACCAAGCATCTTTTTCACATGTGCTTCAGGGAATTTTTTAAGCTGCATGGAACCGGCCGGCGTTCCAATCATAGCACCTATAATGAGAAGGGCGCCGTGTGTGTAATCCAGTTCCGCTCCGCTGAAAAAATATGAGCCTATTCCTGACAGGACAATAACGGATGCTGCGGCAATGCTGGTTCCAATCGCTTTATTCAGTTCCATTTCTCTAACATTTTTTAATAGAGGAGTCATAACAAATCCTCCGCTGACTCCCATCAATGAAGAAACAGCACCGGTAAGAAGTCCGATCAATGGAATTGATCCCTTTTTTTGTTTCTTTACCTCTTTCTCCCTCCGTAAAAATTGATATGAAAACCATCCTAAAATTCCGATATAAGCAAGTGAAATGACAGCCGATGCCGAATGAACCTCCTCAAGCAAGCGGACTGCAGGAGCAGTGGAAACTGCCCCAATCATGCCAAACAGGCCAAGCCTTGCCGCTAAAGAGACATGTATATGTTTAAGACGGAAATGCGTAATCGTTCCAGTTATCGTTGAACCCAATGTAAGCATGAGAGACAAAATGACGGCTTGACTTGGGTCATACCCAAGGATCAACAGAACCGGGGTAAGAATAATTCCTCCCCCAATACCGAAAAATCCGGACATGATGCCAATTGCCGCTCCCCCTGCGAGAAATAAAATGGTTTCCATTTCACGTCACAACCTTTCTCTTTCATTGTATCTCTCTCTTCTTTATAATAGAAATAAATAAATACAATGTAATTTATTACGTTTTATAATTAATGGAGGGTACTATGCAGCTAGACTGGATTCGAACCTATGTAACGCTTGTACAGCTTCGCCACTTTACAAAAACAAGTGAATTCCTTAATCTGTCACAGCCTACAATCAGTATTCACCTGAAGAAACTGGAGGACTTTCTCGGAACAAGTTTAATAAAGAGATCGGCACCAAACCGGCCATTTGAATTAACGGATGCGGGAAAGCACGTTTTTGAAGAAGGAAAAAAAATGCTTGAGATCAGCATGACCATCGAGAGAATAAAAGAGAAAAATAACGAGGTATTATTAAAACTTGGAGCAACGCATACAGTCAGCGACGTCCTTCTTCCTGATTTTGTTAAAAAAATAAAAACCATCTATCCTCATGTGCGTCTGCAGCTCACCATCAAAAATCATGAACAGATTGTTGACGGGCTTAAGCAGCACAAGCTCGACCTCGCCCTAGTTGAAGGAAAACGAGGACTTGAGCCATTTAAAGTGAACGTTATCAGCAGGGATGAACTGCGATTTTATGCCAGTCATCACATTTCAATCAGGACTTCTCCTCTCCTCCTCAGAGAGAGAGGCTCAGGCACAAGAGAATACGCTGATCAATTTCTTCTGTCTGAGAGAATCGATCCTGTTGAAGTGATTGAGGCAGGCAGCCACTATCTCATTAAACAGCTTGCAGTAAGAGGGCTCGGTGCGGCGTTTCTGTCCCATTCTATGGTCAAAGATGAAGTTGAAAACGGAAAGCTCGTTCCCCTTGAATCTCATGTCGTATACCGGCCGTTTTATGCTGTTCATGATGAAATAGCTGCAGCTCCTTTCATAGAAGAACTGCTTCCCTTGCTTCTATATGCATAATTGGTTTATGAAGACGAAAAAAAACCACCAGAACCGGAGAATGACACCTCCGGCTGCTGATGGTTTCCATCACTCTAAAGCACTTTTCTGCAAGAGCTTCCTTACTGAAATAGCCCTGAAAATTTACCATATCCCTCTTTTTCGAGGTCTTCCTTTGGGACAAATCTGAGAGCTGCTGAATTAATGCAGTATCTTAAGCCGTCTGGACCCGGACCGTCGTTAAACACATGCCCTAAATGAGAATCCGCAGATTTGCTTCTTACTTCTGTACGGATCATAAAGTGAGAGAAATCCTTTTTCTCGACAATTTCATAATCTGACAGCGGACGTGTAAAGCTCGGCCAGCCGCAGCCTGCATCGTATTTGTCTGTTGAACTGAAAAGAGGTTTTCCAGAGACGATGTCCACGTAGATGCCGTCTTGTTCGTTGTCGTAGTATTCATTTTGAAACGGGCGCTCCGTTCCGTTGTTCTGAGTGACTTCGTATTGAATCGGCGTCAGTTTTTCTTTCAGGCTGCTTTTATCCCAGTGTTCTTTAATATACGTGTCGCGGCCTGAGCCTTTGCGGTACTGATTATAGCGAACCGGGCTTTTTTGGTAATAGTCCTGGTGGTACTCCTCTGCCGCGTAAAACGTTTTTGCCGGCAGAATTTCAGTCACAATCGGCTTTTTGAAGCGGCCGCTATCTGCAAGTTTTTGTTTTGATTCTTCGGCAAGCTGCTGCTGCCTTTCGTTATGGAAGAAAATAGCTGTGCGGTAGGAATCCCCGCGATCAAAGAATTGGCCTCCAGCGTCTGTCGGATCAATTTGCTGCCAGAATGATTCAAGCAGGCGCTCATACGGAAAGATGTCAGGATTAAATGTAATCTGCACAGCTTCATAATGGCCTGTCGTTTCACTGCAGACTTCTTCATAAGTTGGGTTTTCTTTGTGGCCTCCAGTATAGCCGGAAACGACTTTTTCAATGCCGGGCAGCTCGTCAAACGGCTGCACCATGCACCAGAAGCATCCTCCTGCAAAGGTAGCAAGTTCAAATGTTTTTTCAGTCATCCTGTTTCCTCCTCCTGCACTGTTCTGTGACTTCACCGGCCGCGCAGTCAGAGCTGCTGCCGGGACCGGGTTTGTCCGTTATTTAGCTTCATTATATCATTTCCATTCCATAATCCCAGAATTCTGCTCTCTGGTCCGGGTTTTCCTTGACAAGACAGACACGTTTCTTTACATTAAAATTATTTAATCAGATGAACAGTCTGATTTCAGCTGTTCTCCACCCGGAGGTTTTGTAGTGAAAAAACGCGAAGATAAAATGTATGAATTAGAGTCGCTCATGAGAAGCATTTTCCGCCAGCTGCGGAATGAGATAAACGTTGTCCTCGGAAGCGTTCTGTCAAGGAATGAATTTATCATCTTAAAATCACTGAAAGAAAACGGACCCCTGAATGCGTCGAATCTTGCAAAAGAGCTGGACGTCTCCGCAAGCCATATTACTGCCGTAACAGATTCCCTGCTGTCTAAAGAACTGATTACGCGCAAACGCTCTCCCAGCGACCGAAGAATTACATTAATCGATTTGACCGATGCAGGTCAAACCGTCCTGCACGAGCTTGAAAAGAAGAAAACGGAGTACTTCTCCGAAAGATTCGACTGCTTCTCTGATGAGGAGCTTCAAAACCTTATCCTGCTGTTTGGAAAGCTCGACCGGACAAAACCATGATACATAGTCCTGCCTCCTTCTGGAAAAAATAAATCCATCGACAGAAGGAGGTCCTTTTATGACTGCACCATACTTATGCCCGAACTGCAAGACAAACCGCACCCGCTTTAACCTAATTGAACAGACGCCAAAGTCTGTCAAGCTGGATCCCCAGACAGGCGATGTCATTCAGGAATTTTCTCAGGAAGCCCTTGATCCGTTTCATCTCGCATATAAAGGGCCGCATTATAAAGTGCAATGCGGTGTGTGCGGACTGATTGAAGATGAACTGACGTTTGTAAAGCTTGCCGAATTAAACCAGAAATAAAAAAAACGCTTATTTCTAAGCGTTTTTTTCGTGGTACGGCTTCGTTATGTTCAATCCCGGGCCCAAGCGGCTATTTTCCGTTCTTTTTAATAAATGTCAGCAATGCCTCTGATACTTTATCTGGCTCCTCTAACATTCCCATGTGCCCGCTGTTTTCAAGAAGGACTTCTGTTATATGGTCCCCCCTATGCAAAAAGGTTTTCTCAGTCGGTACAACCTGATCTTTTTTGCCGGCAATCAGCAGGACAGGCAAGTCTTCATTATGAAGGACCTTTTGCCTGTCCGGACGGTTTTTCATCGCGTGCAGCGCGCCTGCTGCCCCTGTTTCAGGTGTTTTATATCCAATCTGCCTCACTGTCTCCATTTCAGCATGGAATGAGTCCATGTTTTCTTCGGCAAACAGCTTTGGCACTAAGTCATTAATAAAGCCTTTCATTCCTTCTTGTTCAATTCTCGCAATACCTTTTTCCCGGCCCGCTTTCCCGTTTTCATCATCCGGGAGCGCTGTAGAATGCAATAGCCCGTAAGAATGGAGCATGTGCGGATATTTTTCAGCAAATGCAAGGGCAATATATCCTCCAAGCGAGTGTCCGATCATTGTGACTTTCTCAATTTCAAGGACGTCAAACAATGTGGCCAGATCATCCGCCATTGATGTGATGCTGTATTCATCTTTCACTGTGCTTGAATGACCGTGTCCTCTTAAGTCACAAGCGATGACTCTGTAGTTCTCAGAGATGTCCGGTATGATTTTGTTAAAATATCCCCTGCTTCCGCAAAACCCGTGAAGCAGCACGATGCAATGGCCCTCGCCATCATCTGAATAAGATAAAGATACGTCTCCGATATTCTGTTCATAATTTGCCATATGATCTACCTCCGGATTTAGACATCAAACCTATATTTTCCCTTCTTGGATTCATTTAAAACTACATTCACATCACTTTTTTGTGACAATCACCCATCTCCTTTCATATGTTAATGACGAATGAATAGATGGGAGTGCGCGCTAATGAACGAACCGAATAAGTATGCCGAAAAAGCGATGATGTATGACCTGCTTGCCTGCTACTATAAATATACAGACCCGCAGAAGCATGTCATGTATTATCAAAAACACTTGAACGCCATGCAGAAATGGATGTACAGCATGCAATATCAGGCAGCCTCGAGAGTTCCGCAGGGAGGCCAGCTTGAGCCTGGCATGTCACGTGTTAGAGTCATCCATGCTTCACCTGATGCCCCGGCAGTTGATATTTATGTAAATGGGAAACTGACCCTCCAAAATGTAAAGTATAAGGAAATCAGCGACTACCTGAAGCTGCCGACCGGCCAGTACCGCGTGGATGTCTACCAGGCAGGAACGACGAACGGCCCTGTACTGAGTGAAATGTATATGCTTCTTCCAGGCATCACGTATACGATCGCTGCCGCCGGAAACCTGAATTCCATCAGGCTGCTTCCGTTTGTGGATAAAACGTTTGTGCCTGCAGGAGAAGCAAGCGTGAAATTTGTCCATCTTTCACCTGATGCACCTGCCGTTGATATTGCGGTTAAAAACGGGGATATACTCTTTAGTAATGTTCAGTTTACACAGGCAACCAAAAACGTGAAAGTTCCTCAGGGAAAATACGATCTTGAAGTGCGTGTTGCCGGCACAGACAATGTCGTGCTGACGGTTCCAAAAGTACAGCTTAAAAATGATACTGCCTACACGATTTTTGCCGTTGGCTTTGCTAATGGTACACCTGAGCTCGAAGCACTTGCTGCAATTGGATAAAAATGTTTAACGTCATGTAAAGATGATAAGCCAATGTAAAAAGCATGTTCAATTTCTGTAAAATCTCTATTTTTCCTCCCGGAATCGATTATGATGAGGTTGACCAGCAGGAATGCAGGTTAAAAAACTTATTCAGACAGGTTACAAGGGAGGAAAAAGAAAATGAAGAAAGACATGCTGTTAAAAGTTGGGGCTTCTTTATTGGCTATCTCATTAATGACTGCTTGTAACGACACAGAAACGGATGCACCTGAGGAAGACAACATGGAAGAAACAGAAGGCACCGAAGAGGAAACAACTACTGAAGAGGGTACTGAAGAAGAAACAACTGAAGAAGCACCAGAGGAAGAAGAAGGCGCTGAAGAAGAAGAAGGTCAATAATTTTACCATAAGCAAAAAGGAGGCTCACAGCCTCCTCTTTGTCCGTTAATTATTTTTCTGCGCTTTCTTTTTTTCATCTTTCAAATGCAGAGAATAAATCGAAGCACTTAGAAAAATGGCACAGTACGATACGTTCATAAATACTTCATTGTACTTTTCTTCTGCATAGGCAAAGTACGCCATTCCCCCAAAATACAAAGAAATCATCAGCCCCGCTGCGCTGATCATCAAAAAAAGATCCTTCAACCCTTTCACCTCTTATCCTCTTTTATCTCCTGGTCAATAATTTTGGCCTGTTCGTTTTCATAGGCCACTGTATAGGAAGCTTTTAACATCTGTTCCGAAGGCTTTCCGCCCGTTTTTGGCTGTACAGTAATGTCTGCATGCACGATGATTTCCTCACCTGATTTTTCTGTTGTGATTGTCTCAATTGACATAGATGAAAAACGGTTAAACTGCTCTTTGAATGCTTCATAGGTCAATTCTGTCTGCAGTTCGCTTCCAAGCAGAGAATAGGCCGTAACATAGTCATGGAAGTCAAGACTCTCTATGTAATAGCTGACCAGATAATCGGCCGTTTCTGACTTTTTATTTTCACTCATTTCTCCTGAATCGTCAAGACCTGTATATGCAGGCAATGACTTCATCGGATTTTGCGCCCATGTTTTGGCAATAGGCAGTATATCCTCAATCGGTATGCTGAAGCCAATTTCCCCGTCTTCCATTCTCGCAGAGTTCATGCCGACGACCTGTCCGGTTTTTCGGTCAATAAGAGGCCCCCCGCTGTTTCCCGGTGCAATAGGTGCAGATATTTGATGTACGCCTTTGTACGTATACGGAGGAAGATCAAAATCTCTGTTTGTTCCGCTGATAATACCTGTTGTCACCGTGTTTTGAAACCCTAAAGGACTTCCAAGAGCCAGAATTTCCTGTCCAAGTTCAGCATCGAATTCTTCTGCGATCCGGACCGGTTCCTGCCCTTTAAGCCCCTCCACTCTTACTAATGCAACATCTGTTTCAGTGCTGATGCCAATGACTTTCCCGTCGTAGCCTTTCGCATCCGTCGTTCTCACTTTAACTTCGTCTGTTCCGGCAACCACATGCGCATTTGTGAGAATGTCGCCTTCCATGTTGAAAAGAAATCCTGACCCAACTGTTCCATCTGCAAGCTCAACCATTACTGTTTTTTTCTGCGTTTCCCTGATAATCTCCTTTAAATCCAGCTGCATTTCTTCCTTTTTTGATTCACGGAGAATAGAAGGCTCAGAAAAGATGTTTTCTGCAGCGTCACTTTTAATTTGAACATATCCTGCTGCCCCTGCTGAAAAGATAAGGAGTGACAGCGAAATGCTGATAATCCAATTCTTTTTCATATACGTCCCTTTCTTATTGGTGCTTAGTGACCGTGTTTTTGCCTGCATGCCATGTCATGCGTTCAATGGCAAACGAAACCTCTTGTTTCACTCCATATGAGATATGTGAGTATTCAGCTTCTTCACCAGGCTTAAGTTCATTTGGAAATACATTTGTTTTTCCTTTTTCAATAAGTGTTCCCTCTTCATTCTTTACAGTAAAATAAATCGTGATGGACTGGACGGGAGCACCTGAAATGTTTTTGACTTTCCCGGTTATATGAGCATCGCCGAATTCGTCTTCTTCCACAGCGGGATTCGACGTTTTCAGGACTTTGTCCGTCCGTTCCTTCTCTTCATTTGCTGCCATGGCTATCTGCTTCAGCCTGTTCTGTTCAGCCTGTTCAAAATGGGTCCGCTCTGATAGAATCTTCTCCTTTAAGGAAAGAAGTTTTTCGTTGTCCCCATCATACTGCAGGGCTTTATCAACAGACACAATGGCTGCATTAAATTGCTTTTCTTCAAGATCTTCTTCTGCAGCTGATGAACCGATCAGAACCATTTTGGCCTTTATCTGTTCTTTCACTTTACCTGCTTCCGCTGCATCTAAAACAGTCACTTCTTTGAGCTTTTCAGAAAGCTCCTCAATCGTGTTAAGCGTTTCTATTTCTTTTTTCACTTCGGCCACTGTCACATTTCTGTCTGCCTGTTCAAGCTCAGCTTTAAGTTTCGCATACAGAGGCGATGAATGTCCGCTGAACGTTTTAGACAGTACGGCTATTTGCTTTGCCGCCTGATCCAGATTTCCTTTTTGGATATGGGCATTGATCTGATCCAGGTCTTCTTTATCCTGAAGAACTCCAAGAAGCAGTTCTTTTTCCTGTTCAAGAATCCGGTAGTCTTCTCTAAGGGCAAGTCCTTTATCTGCAAAATCAAGTGCTTTCTCATACTCTCCTGCAAGGGCTGTATCTTCCGCTTTTTGCTGATAGGAAATCACTTTATCATTAATCGCAGCCTCATGCTTATCCGCTGCCGTCAGAAGCATCCATACAAGACCGATGCTTGCAGCTGGAAGAATAATCAGGGCACGCTTGGATATCCGGTAATGCTTCCATTCCTGCTCGTTCATAAATACTTTTTTTCCGCAAAATGGACAATAATTCGAAAGGGGATCTATTTCTTTTTCACCGCAATAATGACACTCCATGTCCGGCCTCCTTTTCTGAGTACAGACGCCTTATTTCGACTCAATCTCTATTAAGTATACATGGTTCGCTATTTTCGCTCTACTTTCATTCGTGCCGCGAAGCTTCATGATGGCAGGCCTATTTTACTAATAATCAGGTTTATAAGACAGCTTCTTGCGGCTGCATTCTATCTATTACTGTTACACCTGATCACTGTTCAGCTTAACCGGTGTCAATTGACTCATTTTTTAAAAATAAAAAGCACCGTATCCGTTTTAAGATACAGTGCTACTTTTCGAAGTCCGCCGGCACAAAAAGCTTGAACCGGATATCATCATTTTTCAGATTGAATGATTCTGCCTTAGCCTTGAGATTGTTTTTAAACTTCAATTCGGTAATCTGAACGGTAACACTTTCCTTTTTTGGATCAATGTATACATACTCGGGCAGCGGATATGTCTTTTTAATATAGCTCATAACATACGGCACAGGAATCGGCAGCCTGCCGATTGACAGACGTTCAACCTTTAACAGCAGGTTCCCGTTCTCGTTCACCTGAGGCTCAAATGAGAGCGTCAAATCAACATCTTTACCAAAAGCCTTTACCGAACCATACAGGTTTACCTTATCTTCAAGCAGAACCTTGTAATTCAGTTCCTCTGCTTTAGCTTCTTTCACCAGATAATAGTTAATCAGCCGGTTCAGGTCGTTCTTTGAAGAACTGACGGTAAGAGGAATCGTATCCCCTGCTTTGAAATCTGCTGTTTCTGTTTTTGGCTGTTCTGCGGGCAAAAACGGAGATACGGCCAAAAACAGCAGAAATACCAGATTTAATGTGAGCAGTACGATAAATGCGAGTTTCCATTTTCCCATTGATATCATCCAATCCTATTCGTTCTGTTCAGACAAGCTTGTATAAACTCTGTCTGCAATTAATGAATACCCTGTTTCACTGGGGTGAAACTCGTCTACATACAGCAATTTGCCATAAGATCTGGTTGCAAACAAATCTTCTGTCGGAACAAATATAGCATTTCCGTCAGCCATAATCATCCTGTTTGACGCCTGATTCCATTCCTCGACAATCGTATCAATCTCGCTCAGTTCAGGAAGCATGAATTTAAATGGATTGTAAAGTCCTGTATAAACAATAACGGCATCCGGATTTGCGCTGCGGATCGTATTTAAAATTTTCTTAAACCGCTTCTCAAAACGCGGCTGTTCCTCTCTGTACGGCTCAAGCTGAAGATCCATAATATGATTGCGGGTAACTTTCATGATATCATTTCCGCCGATTGTCATCAAAATGATGTCTGCTTCTCTCAGCTTTTCAATCACGTCCCGTTTGCCCAGTACTTTTAATAAGTCATTCGTTTTGTGTCCCCTGACGCCGAAGTTGGATACATCTACTGAGGAAACCTCTTCCTCAAGCTGGAGAAGGTCGCTGACATCCCCTACATATCCACCATTGTTGTCAGCGTCCCCGACTCCTGCTGTCAGTGAGTCTCCTACTGCAACCACGTTTAAATTGCTTTCGATAAAGTCAGAGGGGATAGTTTTTTTCGTATAAGGGTCCTCAGCTGCTTCAGGTTTCATAGCCATATTAGCAGGCTTTGCAGAAAAAACGTCACATCCGGCAAGCATGAGACATAATCCTGTAAGAGCTAAAAACGATTTCCGCATGTTGTTATCCCCCTTTCCTCGTTCTTTTAGCCTATGATTATACCATGCTTTTGCTTACAGTTACAGCGCAGAAATCTGTACAATGTACTCTGTAAATTAAAAATACCCGCATTTTGCGGGCATCAGTCATGAATTTTCTTAGCATCCCCGATGATTTCTTCATACGGCACATTCTCAACGCCGTCATAGTCCTTCATCACTTTGCCGTTTTGGTCTACTAGATAAAAAAGCGTTCCATGTATCACCTGATCTTGTCCTTCAGGCTTCTGAACAATTGTTTTAAAGCTGTTTTTCGCAAAAGCGTCTATGTCGCTCTGTTTATATCCGGTAAGGAAATCCCAGTTATCTAATGACAGCGGATACCTTCCTGCATATTCCTTCAGTTTTTCAGGGGTGTCCACTTCAGGATCAACACTGAAAGAAACAAGCCTTACGTCATCAAGGCCCTCCGCTTTCAGCTGCTTCTGAAGCTCTGTCATATGGGCAGTCATTGGAGGACAAACGGTGTCGCAGCTTGTAAAAATAAAATTCGCCACCCAGACGTCACCCTTCAGATCACTCAGTCCAACTTTTTCCCCGTCCTGATTTGTATAGGAGAAATCTTCAATTTCATAATTGAGCGCCCCCTTAATGCCTCCGGTTCCGCACCCGGTTAAGAGAGTAAGAGATACTATAAGCCACAGCCATTTTTTCATCACGGGTTCACCTTTCCTTATCTTTCAATAAGGGTAGTGTATCAAAACATGCCTGGCATGAAAAGGATTTCATTTCTTTCTCATAATCTTTTGAAAATCAGACACAAATGCCCCGTAATCAAATTTGACGGCAATTCTGTGCACAGGGTAGTCCGCGAGCGTTTTATACGGCCTGAAATCTGCAATGCTCTGGCCTCTGGCATACTCTGATTCTACAATTACTTTCACAGGCTTTTCTACAAAAGTAATCTTTTCTTCCCTGACTGCGCCCCAGAATGCAAGAAGATCGTGAAGCGGGCCGCCTTGAATTTCCGGGTTGTTTTTTTTATAAAAATTCGTATAGTAATCAATCATAGGCTTCAAAATCTGGCCAAACTGATTATCGGTCTCTTTGTAGAATTGATCCAGTTCCTGAATAATCTCATCCGGAATGATGGCGTAATTTGTGACATTCAGCGGAAAAATGGAGACCATATTCGCAAGGGTCAAAACAAGATTGGCTGCTGCAGGATCGCCGTAGAAGTTTGCTTCTGCAACGGGTGTTACATTGCCGGGGTATAAAAAGGCGCCGCCCATGATAAAGATATCCTTCACCCTTCCGACAATGTTCGGAAAAAGAACGAACGCCGTTGCGAGCGACGTAAGACGCCCTACATTTACGATTGTTACATCATAGTTATACGTAACGATCAATGATCGGATCATTTCAAAATTTTCAAAATTGCCATCTGGGAAATCGCCTTCGGGCACAATGGGTCCAAGCCCTTGTTCGCCGTGGATTTCCGGATAGTAGACAGGTATTTCTCCAGTAAGGGGCCTTGCTGCGCCTCCAATAAGGGGAATGTTCTCCGTTTTTGACAGCTTCGCCAAGTATTGCGCTGTTTTTAAAGCCGTCTGCTTGGAAACGTTCCCGTAGTCTGCCACAATGCCAATGATGTCTGTATCATCATCAAAATAACTGAACATCAGCGCCGTGATATCATCCACTCCAAAATCGCCAAAAAACAGCACCTTCTTAGTTCCCATCTCTTCCCCCCCTTTTCTTACTGTATGAGAAGAAATTCAATATTTGTTCAAAAGTTTGGAAGGACTGCCTCATCTGAAATGTGTTAGAGTAAAGGTAATCAAGCAAAGCAGGTGACCGAATTGAAAAAGAAAATACCATTCTTCATGACCGCTTTTCTGTCTTGTTCTCTTATTCTCTCAGGCTGCCAGGAATCTGCCGGCAAGGAAACACATGAAGACCACAGCAGTCATTCAACGTTTAAAAACAACGGAGACATCCGCGAGGAAACCCCTTCAGCGGACATTCTCCCTGGATTTTTGGATAAGCAGCCAGACGAAATCAAAACTCTATATGCAGCGGCAGCCAGACATGAAGATCTGCTGAGCTATATGCCTTGCTACTGCGGCTGCGGCGAATCCGCCGGGCATAAAGATAACGGGGACTGCTTTATCAATGAACGGAAAGAAGACGGCACCATTGTCTGGGACGACCACGGCACAAAATGCGGAGTATGCCTGGAGATTGCAGCTAAAGCCATTATCGAACGCGAAAAAGGCACCTCTGTAAAAGAAGTGCGTCAAATGATTGATGAGCAGTATAAGGAAGGGTATGCAGAACCTACGGATACTAAACTGCCGGGAGTATAAGCAGAGGCAGCTCATTTGTGAGACAACACCCGGGAATAGTGATATTCCCGGGTCTTTTTATAGAAGAGGCTGCGGAGGCTAGTTTGGGGGACCGTAAGAATTCATTGTTGAGCCTGAACCGGACAGAAAACCAGATTGCTCATCCTGTTTAGAATCTTCAGGAAGAGTCATTCCGGATTTTCTGCTGAAATAAATGGCAATAGCCGACAGGATTAAAACCGGGGACAGAATCATCAGCCAAAGCATAGTTGTTTCACCTTCTTTCTATAGGTTAGTACTAATACGGATGAACCGAAAATAAGTTTCAGAATATTCAAAAAGGCGCATGATTGCTCATGCGCCTTTTTTTATCTATTCAGCATAGTACATAAATCCGATAGCTCCGGGACCGGTGTGCGTTGAGATGACCGGGGTAGTGTAATGGACATCAATCGGATAATCTGCGTTCATTTCATGCAGGGCATTTTTTAAGTTGGTCGCAAGCGTCAGTGAATCCGCGTGCACAATTCCGACAGCTTTAACCGTTTTGTTTTTTACATCCTCCGCAAATTGTTTTGCAAGATACTTAACAATTTGTGAGTGGCTGCGCACTTTTGTAACCGGCGTGTATACACCGTCTGCCAGTGAGGCAATCGGCTTGATGTTCAGAAGGGATCCAATCATGGCTTTTCCTCTGCCGATACGGCCTCCCTTTACAAGGTTCTCAAGCGTGTCAACCGTTACAAACAGACTTGTATTGCGGCGGATTTCATCCAATCTCTCAAGAATTTCTTCTTTAGAAGCTCCGTCCTGTGCCATCTTAGCGGCTTCTATCACCTGAAAGCTTAGCGCTCTTGAGATGAACATAGAATCAACAACGGTCACATCTGCATCCGTCATTCCGGCTGCACTCTCTGCAGAACGGACAGTCCCGCTCATGCCGCCTGTCATGTGGATGGAGATGATGATGCTTCCGTCAGATGCCAGCTTGTCATACATTTCCACAAACTTTCCTGCAGGCGGCTGAGAGCTTTTTGGGAGCTCGTCCGCTTTTTTCATCTTTTCAATAAATTCAGCGGGCTGAATATCTACACGGTCAAGGTACGATTTTCCATCTATCACAATCGTCAGCGGAACAACGTTAATCTCATATTTCTCAAGAATGTCCTGACTCAAATCTCCGGTTGAATCAGTCACAATTTTCACTTTTGTCAACGGTATCACTTCCCTATTATTCTTGCTACCTTGTATTATACATTCAAATAAAGATGTTTCAATCGAAATCGCATACAAACTTATGGAAACTGCCAATTTTGCAGGCATCAGACTTTTTTCTGTACACAAAAGACTGTTTTTTCATCATACCAGTCTTTGTTTTTTCTGACAAATATCTGTATAAAATAAGATCGTGCGCGATCTTGCTTACCCTCCCAGATCGTTTCTCGGTTTGCGAGGGTACGATTCACGCCTTTGCTTACCCTCACACATCGTTTTTCGGTTTGCGAGGGTACGATTCACACCTTTGCTTACCCTCTCAGATCGTTTCTCGGTTTGCGAGGGTACGATTCGCGGCCTTGCTTACCCTCCCACATCGTTTTTCGGTTTGCGGGGGTAAGATTCGCGGCCTTGCTTACCCTCCCACATCGTTTTTCGGTTTGCGAGGGTACAATTCGAGACGTTGCTTACCCTCCCATATCGTTTTTCGGTTTGCGAGGGTACGATTCGGGCGCTTGCTTACCCTCTCACATCGTTTCTCGGTTTGCGAGGGTAGGATTCGAGACGTTGCTTACCCTCCCACATCGTTTCTCAGTTTTCCAGGGCATGAATTAAAGATACAGGCTAAAAATGAAAGAGCGCATGCCCGGGGCATGCGCTCTTGTACTATGCATTATGCTTTAGTGTGACTGGCTGATAGATTGCTTCATAATCGGTCCATTTGACGGTTCTTTTTAAGTACTCTTTAAATGAGTAAACAGCGTTTGGTTGCGGTTTTGCAGTGATCTTTCTGAGGAACGACTGCAGACGGCTTTGAACGAGAAATCGGTATTGATTATCTTCCTCCAATACTGGAATATCTGTGATCTTTACCTTATGTCCATTTAACAGCTTGAACTCTAGGCTTTTGAATAACAAGTTATCAATCCTCTTTTTCACCCGTTTCTTATATTATACCCCAACAGCTTTAAGAAATCTGTCTAATTGTGTCAGGAAGAATGAAATTTTTCAGATGAAAAGATGGAACAGGCTGCTGTCTTTTTTCACTTCTGTGTATGGGAATCCTTTGCGGTTCATTCTTTCGATCAGGCCGCTGTAATCTTCCCTTTTTTTCAGTTCAATCCCTACAAAGGCAGGGCCGCTGTCACGGTTGTTTTTCTTTGTATATTCAAATCTTGAAATGTCATCATCCGGGCCGAGCACTTCATCCAGAAATTCTCTGAGTGCGCCTGCTCGCTGAGGGAAGTTGACAATAAAGTAATGCTGCAGGCCTTCGTACATGAGTGACCGCTCTTTCATCTCCTGCATCCGTCCAATGTCGTTGTTCCCTCCGCTTACGATGCAGACAATGTTTTTCCCTTTTATCTGGTCGCGGTAAAAATCCAGGGCGGCAATCGGCAAGGCTCCGGCAGGCTCTGCCACGATCGCATTTTCATTGTAGAGGCTGAGAATGGTCGTGCACACTTTCCCTTCCGGAACAAGTACCGTGTCATCTACAACGGACCTGCAGATGGAAAAATTGGTGTCCCCAACTCTTTTTACTGCTGCTCCGTCTACAAATTTATCAATTTTATCAAGCTCAACCACTTTGCCGGCTGAAATGGATTCCGCATATGACGGAGCTCCTTCCGGCTCAACTCCAATGACCTTCGTTCCTGGGGAAACCTGCTTAAAATAACTGCCGACGCCTGAAATCAGGCCGCCGCCCCCGATGCTTGCAAACACATAGTCCATCTCAGCATCAGCGTCATTTAAAATTTCAAGGGCAATCGTCCCCTGGCCTGCTATCACGTCGAGATCGTCAAACGGATGGATGAAGGATCTGCCTTCGGCCTCGCTGCACTCTCTCGCTTTTTTGTAGGAATCATCAAACGTGTCGCCTGTGAGAATGATTTCAATATGCCCGCGGCCAAAAAGCTCAACTTGTGAAACCTTCTGCCTCGGGGTGGTTGAAGGCATATAGATTTTGCCGTGAATGTTCAGCTGTTTGCAGGAATAGGCAACGCCCTGTGCATGATTCCCGGCGCTTGCACAAACAATACCGTTAGCCGTTTCCTGTTCAGACAGCTGCTTGATCTTGTTGTATGCCCCTCTTAATTTGAATGATCGGACAATCTGAAGGTCTTCTCTTTTCAAATAAACGCTGCATTCATATTTTTCAGAAAGACGCTCGTCTTTTTGGAGAGGCGTGTGGACGATTACATCCTTTAACAAATGGTGCGCCTTTAGGATGTCAGCCACATGAAGTGAGGGTTCAAGATTCATCATTTGTTTCATTCGGAAAATCCTTTCTGCAACTAGAGTTTAATTGAAACATTATATCATGAATATTCAAAATTAAAAGTTATTATTAAAAAATTCACACAATTATTTAACAATGGAGGTTTTATGATGGAGTTTGAATTAAAATCACCAGGCAGCGCCATTCCCTGCCTGGTCACAGCAGACGCAGATAACGGACGGTATATGATCAGGAAAGAGGATACGAGCGGAGAAGTGTTTAACTCCGTGCAAGAACTCAAAGAGTGGATCAGGCTGAACTGGACGGAATCTCAATTTGAAAATCCGAAGCAGTTTACATACATGCTTGAAAATCTTAAAGCGATGGAGCAATAGCTTGCATTTTTATTAATATTCTGTAAAGATGTTTTTATTGGTTCCATTTAGTTGCATTTGGGTGTTATAATGAAACCAATTAGAACATTCAAGGAGCAAACATATGACACTTGAAAAATTGATTGGGGAACACCCGCTGTTTATTGAAAAAAAATCACTTGCAAAAAAAATGGCTGCAAATGATCTGCCCGTCATGCTGGAAGGCCCCGTAGGAAGCGGCAAACAAACATTTGCACACGCGATTCATCTGGCTTCTGAGAGATCTGCCCGCCCTATCGCTTCTGTTAACTGCAGTACATATTCTGAAGCTGCTCTTTATGAGGAACTTTTCGGCTCAGATCAAAGGAGCGGTCTGATCGAATCTGCAGATGGAGGAACTGTTTTCCTTCATGAAATCTCAGGTTTAAGCCTGGACCTTCAGGCTCAGCTTCTGAGAGTTCTTCAGACGAAGCAAACAAAAAGAACAGGTTCTTCAACGTCTGTCCCGTCAGACGTCCGGATCATTGTCTCTTCTTCTCAGGATTTAAAAGCTCTTGTAGAAAATGGAACTCTTCGTCAGGATTTTTATTATCATGTAAATGTACTAAGACTGACGCTTCCTCCATTAAGTGAGCGAAAGACAGACATCCCGCTTCTCTCTGCCTTTTTTATAAAGGAAAGAGGGCATGAGCTGCGCATTGATAAGAGGGTCAGTGAAATTCTTTCAGGGTATCCATGGCCCGGCAATATTCTTGAACTCAGAAACACGATGGACTACTTGCTTACGGTTTGCGACGGCAGATCCATTCAGCTGCATGACCTCCCGAAGGATCCCTTCCTTTCAAAGGAGACGGTGAGCAAAAAAGAACCTAAAAAAACAAAAGATAAGCCCTTGACGATGATGGATAAACAGGAATACCTGTTCATCCTCGAGTCGATCCGGGATTCAAATGAAGACGGGGACCCTGCCAGCAGGAGAACCATTTCCGACAGCAGCAAACAGACAAAAAACCCGCTGACACCCCAGCAGGTCAGGCACAGACTGGATTTTCTCGAAAGAAATGAGTATGTGACAAAGGGCCGCGGACGTGCAGGAACTAAAATAACGCTTGAAGGCCTTGATTTCCTGCAGTCATTGAGCCAGAATCTTGAAACGATTCAAAAGGAGGCAGCTAAAGATGGAATACTCGATTAAAGAAGAAATTGCAAATGCGATCACACATGGAATCGGCGTGCTTCTAAGCATCCCGGCTCTCGTTTACCTGATAATCTATGCCGCTAAATACGGAGATGCATGGCACATTGTCAGCTTTTCCATTTTTGGGGCAACGATGATTCTGCTTTACTTGTTCTCAACACTTCTCCATGCCATTCCGCACAGAAAGGCAAAGGACGTTTTTGAGATACTGGATCACTCGGCCATCTATCTGCTGATTGCCGGAACGTATACTCCGTTTCTCCTTGTTCCGCTTCGGGGAGCGCTTGGATTTACGCTGCTCGGCATTGTATGGGGTCTCGCGATTGCTGGCATTGTGCTGAAGATCTTTTTTGTAAAGCGATTTATCATCCTTTCAACACTTGCCTACATTCTGATGGGCTGGCTCATTATCATTGCGATTAAGCCTTTATATGCCTATTTAAGCCCTGAAGGGTTCGGACTGCTGCTTGCGGGCGGTCTGCTCTATACAATCGGCGCTGTCTTCTACGTCTGGAGAAAGATTCCCTACCACCATGCAATCTGGCACGGATTTGTTCTTGCAGGCAGTGCGGCTATGTTTTTCTGCGTACTCTTTTATGTAACGGATGTGCCATTTATTTAAAAATAGAAACAAAAAACACTCAGGAGGAATTCCTGAGTGTTTTTGCGATGGTCTGCCTTAATTCTTCAGCCGTAGTCTTTAAATCCCGGCCTGTATACTCCTCTGCCTGGACCGGCTTGCAGACAATGACTTTAACTTTTGACGGCTTAAATCTCCATCCGCCCTGTTTTTCCATAATGTCATACGTACCGTCAATCGCAACCGGCACAATCGGAACCCCCGCTCCTGCAGCCATACGGAGAGCACCTGTCTTAAATTCGGCCAGATCGTCCCCTTTGCTTCTTGTTCCCTCCGGAAAAATAATCAGGGAGTGGCCCTCTTTCAGTTTTTCGCTTCCTTCTTTCAAAGACAGCAGAGCCTGGCGTTTATTTTTGCGGTCAACAAAAATGCAGTTCATGACTTCCATCCATTTTGGAAGAAGGGGCAGTTTTTTCACTTCTGTTTTCGAGAGAAATCCTGCCGGTTTTTTAAGCGAACTCATTAAAACCGGTATATCAAAATTGCTTTGATGATTGCTCACAATGAGTACAGGACCGTCCGGCATGTTATGTTCCCCTTCTAGCGTCACCTTGGAACCTGAAGACCTGATTAACGATGCTGCCCAGTTTTTAGGGAGTGTGTGTGCCGCTTCGTCTCTTTTTTCGACGGAAAGACGCGGGTCAAGCTTTTTCACACGGCTGAGTTCCGGCAGGCTGCAGATTAAATAGCCAATTCCGTACAAAACCGTCACTAACATTCTGATCATTAGATTGTTCCTCCTGATGTCCCGATAAGAAGCCTCCCTATTATACGGGAGGCTTTTTTCATTTTCTATTTCTCAAATATGATAAATTCATAATCATACGGATTCTTCTCGTCTTTCGGCCCTTTTTCACGGCTGATGACACGGTAGTTTTCTTCTTTGAATTCCGGAAAAAAGGTATCTCCTTCAAAGGTATCATGAATCTTCGTTATATACAGCCTGTCTGCAAGATGCAGGCATTCTTTGAAGATTTCTGCTCCGCCGATGATGAACAGATTCTTCTCTTGTAGTGACTGGTCACCCAGCACTTCACCCAGCTCATGAATAACCTTTGTGCCTTCCTGAGAGTAATGCTTGTTCCGTGTAAGAATAATATTTTCTCTGCCTGGCAGAGGCTTTCCAATCGATTCAAAGGTCTTCCGCCCCATCAGGACCGGATGGCCGAGCGTCACCTTTTTAAAGTAGGCAAGATCAGCGGGGATTCGCCACGGCAGATCATTGTTGCGTCCGATGAGATGATTTTCATCCATTGCGACAATCATCGAAATCATACGCTGACAGCCCCTTTAATATGCGGATGAGGATCATAGTCTTGAAGTGTGAAATCTTCAAATGAAAAATCAAAGATCGATTTCACGTCCGGATTGAGCTTCATTTTCGGAAGCTTTCTGACATCGCGGGTCAGCTGCAGGTCGACCTGCTCCAGGTGATTTTTATAAATGTGAACATCTCCGAAGGTATGAACAAACTCACCCGGTTCCAGGTCCGTCACATGGGCCACCATCATCGTCAGCAGCGCGTATGAGGCAATGTTGAACGGAACGCCGAGAAAGACATCAGCTGACCGCTGATAAAGCTGGCATGATAGCTTTCCATCGTTTACGTAAAACTGAAAAAAACAGTGGCATGGCGGCAGTGCCATCTTATCGACATCTGCCGGGTTCCAGGCGCTCACGATCAGCCGTCTTGAATCAGGGTTGTTTTTAATCTGATCAATCAGTTTTGCGATCTGATCCACCGTTTCACCATTTGCACCCTCCCACGAACGCCATTGCCTTCCGTATACAGGGCCAAGCTCGCCGTTTTCATCAGCCCACTCGTTCCAGATGCGCACTCCGTTGTCCTGAAGATACTTTACGTTCGTATCTCCTCTCAAAAACCAGATCAGTTCGTGAATAATCGATTTTAAGTGAAGCTTTTTCGTTGTCAGAAGAGGGAATCCTTCGCTTAGGTCGAATCTCATTTGGTAACCGAACGTACTGATCGTTCCGGTGCCTGTCCGGTCTTCCTTTACTGTCCCATTTGAAAGAACATGCTTGCATAAATCCAAATACTGCTTCATTTAAAGACACTTCCTTCGTATTTCATCTAGTGATAATTGTATCGGAAGTCCGCCCCGTTTTCTACCGTTGATTTATAAAGATTCGCGATAAACTGATAAGAAAGCGGCGCCATTTCCTTCAGCTTTATTCTTGTCTCCCTGCTGTAATAATACATCGCAAAGATTTCTGCAAAATACTCTTCCGGAAATCGTTTGAAATAGGTCTGGTCTGAAAACAGCATGCCGGCTTCTTTTTTCCATATATTCAAATAAAGCGGATTGCTTCTGACCCGGGAAAAAACGTTGAGATCTGCAGCATGAGCAAATTCGTGCAGCTCAAGGGACACCGATCCGTGACCCATACCGTATTCACTCATGCCGATTTTCACGTATACTCTGTTATCCTCTGTCATGCCCGGAACGCTTTCCCAGCCTGCTTTTTCACTCCGCCCCTTTGGCGTTAATCCATCCAGATGCTTAAGCCCTTTTTCTTCCGTCAATTTTCCTTCAAACAGCTTAATGACGACACCCTGATCTTTTGCAGCTTTAAGAATGGCAGGATGGATTTGATGAAGGTTTTTCAGCATCTTTTCTGCTTCCTGCTCCTCTATGCTTTGTTCCGGCAAATAAACCATTTCGTTCAGCGGGGAGTCTGCAGGTATCGCTGTTGTTTCCTGAATGAGAGGATGTTCTTTCAGAAGCTGACCGGAGGGGATACTTACGGACGTATAGAAATAAAAGGCAAAAGCTGCTGTAATGGCAAGGCTTGCCAGGATAAGATTTCGTTTCATCACATATGTATACCTCCTTCATTCGTTCTATATACTTATGAAAATAGTAACATACTGAAAAGACCCAGCCCATATACTCTGTCCTGTCACTTTTACGGCGATTCCGCCATATGATGGAAATTATCATGGAAATTAGGTGATCTTGATGAGGATGCTAATAAAGCGGAACATTCCATACAGAGAAAGGCAGCAGCTGACAGAAGAAGTCATTGAAGTTATGACGCTTAAGAGCTACATGGTCCTTGACGGCCTTACTTCAATCGGATTGATTGCGCTGTTTTCAATGCTTTTTATGGGATAGAAAAACAAAATAAAAAAGCCGCACGAATGCAGCTTTTTCACTTTGAAAATTATAAGCCAGTGCTGTTGCTGTGGCTTGATTTTTTGCGGAAGTAGTTAAGAGCGAATGTACCTGCAAACATCACAAGGATGACGATGAAGAATACAGAGTGCTCAATGTGAATGTGCGCTACAGCCAGACCCATTTTAACTGCAATCAGAGCAATAAGAATGTAGGCAGTTGTTTCAAGCTCAGGCACTTTGTCAATCAATTTGAGGAATACGCCGGCAACTCCGCGCATCATAAGTACCCCAAAAATTCCTCCAAGAAGAAGAACCCATACTTCTTCGCTGACGCCGAATGCTGCAAGGACGCTGTCTACAGAGAACGCGATATCCATTAATTCTACTGCAACAACTGTACCCCAGAACGTACCGAAAAGACGGATAAGCAGGCCGTTTTTGTTGATGCCGCCGTGCTCTTCATCACCTTCGGCATTTTCTTTTCGTTTATCCATGAAATATTTAATTGCAAGCCATGCAAGATAGGCTGCACCTAATATTTTTACCCACCACAGTTTAATCAGGAATACCCCGACGCCAATAGCGATGAAGCGGAAGACGTATGCTCCAAGTAAACCGTAAAATAACGCTTTTTTGCGCTGCTTTTCAGGCAAATGTCTTACCATAACAGCCAGTACCAGCGCATTATCTGCTGATAAAAGACCTTCGAGAATAATCAGTGTTCCAATCAGTCCCCATGAAACCGGATCTGTAAGTACCTTAACCCACATATCCCAATCAAAAAAAAGTGCGTATGTTTCAAGCATGCCTTCCAAAATTGCCATTTGCCATTTCCTCCTAAACTTCACATTAACTTTTTCATTATACTGAAAAATAGATTGCTTGTTAAGTATTTTCACCTTTCTTCATGAAAAAGACACTTTTAAGCAGCCTGCCCAACTTAATACGATTGAGCCCGGAAAAGGTTTCAAAAAAAAATATGCACCATAGAGGTGCACAATTTTTATACTGTAGCTTTTGCATCGCGGCCATCCGCTATATCCCTTGCTCTGTGCGCCATTCTGCTTGCTGCGGCAGCGGCAAGTGCAGCCACAAGATCATCGAGAAAGGTATTGACGCGGTTTCCGCCATGTTCATCAAGCGCTTTTATAATGCCGAACTTTTCTTTGTCCAGATATCCGAAATTGGTCAAGCCTATGGAGCCGTACACATTCACGATGGAAAGCGGAATGATTTCATCGATGCCGTAGAGCGGTTCGTCTGTTTCAACAAGATGCTGAAGCGGCTGCGGAAGCAGGTTCTGCTCCGCGAGCTGATCAAGCGCAAGCCCAGTCAGGACGGCATGGACAATTTCCCGCTTGTTCAGAACTCTTTCTACGTTTTCTACACAATCTTCAAGTGTAATGTCAGGGATATATTTCTTCTGCAGCGTCATGACAATCTCTGCGATATCCGTCAGCGCTACTCCCCTGTCATACAGCATTTCTTTTGTTGTTTTCACCATTTCATCAATCGTGTATTTGCCCACTAGACATTGCACCCCTTTAATGTGTCATCCAGTTTGGAGGCATATTCTGATTCCAGTAGATGCTTCCAAGTTCGTGATGCTTCTGAAAAGAATCATGGTGCGTGTGGTAATGAAAGTTAAACCAGTAACCCTGTTTTGGCGGGTGGTCACGGCGAACATGAAATCTTAAGATATCTTCACCGGTTTCTTTGTTATATAGGTGAAAGATTTTTTCGCCCTTCCCGTCAGCAGGCTTTTTAGAAATAACTAGATCCCTGATGTCCTCATCCGAATAGTCTTCCGCATACTCCCTGATGGCTTCTTCCATTTTAGGAAGAATGATCTGCCTGAATTCATCTTCAATTTTAGTGCCGATTTTGTCTCCGAATTTCTCAAAAGACTGAATTTCTGCCGCTTCTAAAAAGGAGGAAATGTGTTCTTCTTTAGACGGGGCTTTCCAGTAAGCGGTTTCATCCTCAAATAAATGTTTTTGCGGAACGTTTAAATTAACAGCAGAATCTTCAGATGAGCGGTTTTCAACTGTCAGGGCTGCAGGAGGCGCAACCATTCCGAAGGTTGCAATTGTAAATAAGATGACAAGCGTTTTACGCATCCATTTGTTCATCATGCCGTGTCTTCCTCCAAGTCTTCCTATAATACTATTATTCTATCATAAATAAATTCTTTATTTATAGAATTTTTTTGCAAAAGCGACCTTCTAATGGTTTTAAATCGGGATGAAAACGTTTAAACTAAAGGGGAAGCTGGAAATAAAAACCTAGAGTGTTTGGAGTGAATCAGAATGGAATCCGTCTTTATTATTGCATCATTCGTGACACTGGCTTATTTTATTTTCACTGAAATTACAGATTGAAAAAAGCTCATGGCTGCTGCCATGAGCTTTTTCGTTTTAACGCTTTTGCTTTTTGGATGCAGAAGATTGTTTTCTTCCTGCCTCAGAAGCCGTTGTTCCCTGTCCTTGTGTTTCAGGTGAACCAAGCTGAGATTTCGATGGATCGCTTTTATGTTTTGACATTGGATGAGCACCTCCTCATCCTATTTTTCACAGATCTTTTGTTTCTATCACACCATAGTGAAATTTTGCTGATTTTCTTTTAAAAACTTGAAAGCCGAGTTGATGAAATGACGGGCTTTTCCAATGATCCTTTAACACAACCCTTTTTGCGGCAACCCTCTTGGCTTCCTTTACGGTGTCCTCCGTTATTGGAGAATACTCACTCAGCGCCCTCAATTGGCCGATTCCATCAGATTCGGTGATAGCTTCTTCAAACATGGGATCGAAGTAAACGACATCGTAAGAATTCGCATCAAGTTCCTTGAGCAAATCAACATGATTCCTGCTTTCAACTTGTATTCTCCGCATGCAGGCATCAAACTCATCCACTCCCGTTTCCCACGTTTCAAGGCCTTTTTCTACGAGATAGGCTACGAGCGGATTCGCTTCCGCTGCTGTTACATTCCCCTTTTCTCCGACTGCATAGCTTGCTGTGATGCTGTCAGAGCCAAGACCAAGCGTGCAATCCAAAAACGTGTCGCCCGGTTTCAGGTCAGCTGCAGCAATTAGGGGATCATGCTCTCCTTTTTGAAGCCTCTTGAGTCTGAACATCGCTGAATTGGGATGAAAGAAAAACGGCTCCATCCCGCCTTTTTTATGCCATTCAAGCCTGTCCTTTCCGACCACTAGCACATCTCCGTGCACTTCTGACAGCGTCTGTACGGACTGTTTCTTCCGGCTGATATAAGCTGCCTTCAGGTCATTCGCTATTCCTTCTGCAAGCCGGATCATGGAAGGATTCGTCCTTCCGGCAGTTGTGACAATCACAGGTTTTCACTCCCATTCAAAGCATAAGCGCCGCGGCCCGTTTCTTCCGGACAGGAGCTCGGGGCTTGCAGACTAGTCAATTTTTCATGACAAAGGGATGCCTGTTTCCAGGCATCCCGAGAATTTTTATTTAGCTGCTTCAAAGGCACCGAGAAGATTTTCCATAATGTTCTCGATCGTGTTTCCTTCGATTTCATGACGCGGGATAAAGTGGACAACTTTATCTCCCTTTAAAAGAGCCATTGATGGAGAAGAAGCTTCCAGCCCTTCAAAGTAGCCTCTCATTGCAGCCGTAGCTTCTTTGTCCTGCCCTGCGAAAACTGTCACAAGGTGGTCAGGCGCATTTTCAGCCTGCATAATCGCCTGAGTGGCAGCCGGTCTTGCAAGTCCTGCCGCACAGCCGCAGACAGAGTTGACTACTACAAGAGTCGTTCCCTGTGCTTTCTCCATGAACGCTTTTACATCTTCTTCAGTCGTTAATTCCTGAAACCCTGCATTTGTAAGCTCTGCTCGCATTGGTTTCACCATTTGACGCATGTATTCTTCATATGCCATTGACATTTGTCATTCCTCCTAAGCCTTCGCATGTAGTAAAAGAATACTACAGGTAGAATGACAATTCAACAGACGGCCCTCAGCGGGTTTTGGCAGGTTCTTTTGCCTCTTCAAATGCATCTGTCACCGCACCCTGTGATGCGCAGGAAACGGTTCTTGCATATTTCCCGAGTACACCGCGGTTTCTGAGAGGTGGAGCCGTCCATGTTAATTTTCTTTCAGCAAGCTCTTCATCAGACACATGCAGATGAAGTTCGCGCTTATCGCTGTCAACCGTAATCAGATCACCATTTTTCACAAGGGCAATCGGGCCTCCGACCTGTGCCTCAGGCGTAATGTGTCCGACAACAAGACCGTGTGTCCCTCCGGAGAAACGGCCATCTGTCAGCAGTGCTACGCTCTCTCCAAGGCCTTTGCCGACAATGATGGACGACAGGGACAGCATCTCAGGCATACCAGGTCCCCCTTTAGGGCCCTCATAGCGGATAATGAGCACATCACCTGCGGTCACTTCGTTTGACATCACAGCTTCTGTCGCTTCAATCTCTGTATCAAATACCTTTGCAGGCCCTGTCATTTTCGTTACTTTCAGGCCGGAAACTTTCGCAACCGCCCCGCTTGGCGATAAGTTCCCTTTTAAAATCACAAGAGGTCCGTCTTTTCTCAATGCCTGCTCAAGAGGATAGATGACGTCCTGTCCTTCTCTCAGGCCTTCCATTTCGCGAAGGTTTTCTTCTACTGTTTTTCCTGTAACTGTCAGACAGTCTCCGTGCAGAAGCCCTTCTTCAAGGAGAAGCTTCATCACAGCAGGTACTCCGCCTGCTTCGTGCAGATCCTGCATAACATATTTTCCGCTCGGCTTCAGATCAGCGATATGAGGCACTTTGCGCTGCAGACGCTCAAAATCCTCAAGCGATAATTCTACGTTGATTGAATGGGCAATGGCCATGAGGTGAAGGATGGCATTTGTTGATCCGCCAAGCGCCATCACGACCGTAATCGCATTTTCAAATGCTTTTTTCGTCATGATGTCTTTAGGGTAAATATCCTGCTCAAGCATACGGTATACGGCCTGTCCAGCCTCATAGCAGTCATTTTGCTTCATTTCTGTTTCAGCCGGATTTGAAGAGCTGCCCGGCAGACTCATTCCCATCGCTTCAATCGCAGATGCCATCGTATTCGCCGTGTACATGCCTCCGCAAGAACCTGCGCCTGGGCATGCATGACATTCGATTTGGTGCAGTCCGTCTTTGTCGATGTCTCCGTTGTTGAATTTTCCGACCCCTTCAAACGCAGATACAATGTCAATATCTTTATCATTTAAGCGGCCCGGTTTAATCGTGCCGCCATATACAAATACTGCCGGCACTTCAGCGCGTGCAATAGCAATCATACATCCCGGCATATTTTTATCGCAGCCCCCGATGGCAACAAATGCATCGAGATTTTCTGCTCCGACTACCGTTTCAATAGAGTCCGCGATGACATCGCGGCTAGGCAGGGAGTAGCGCATGCCTTCTGTTCCCATTGAAATGCCGTCTGACACTGTAATTGTGCCGAAAATCATCCCTGCGCCGCCTGCAGTGTTTACGCCTTTTTTAGCCAGCTGGGCAAGTTTATCAATATGTATATTACATGGAGTTACTTCGCTCCATGTAGAGGCGATGCCAATCATCGGTTTCTGGAAATCTTCATCTTTTAACCCAACCGCACGAAGCATGGCACGGTTCGGCATTCGTTTCATATCGTCGCTGATTACTTTGCTCTTGATTCTCAAATCTTTTTTGCTCACTTACATCACCCCGTTAAATTGGTATTGTTATATACTATAGTCCGAATTCTACTGTATTTCAACAATATTCGAATAATTTCTAAAAATAAAATTTCTGCCATTTTTTATTCAGCTGAAATAGTTTTAGGGAGAAGGCCTATACTAGCTACCAAAGGGGTGACTGCTTTGGAAATTGCGAAAGACATAGGTATTGTAGCGGTTCGAATAGTTACCATCCTCCCGCTTTTATTATTTTTCACTCTTTTTATGGGAAAGCGGTCAATCGGAGAACTGCCGGTTTTTGATTTTTTAGCCATTTTAACACTTGGTTCAGTAGTAGGGGCAGACATTGCAGACCCTGAAATTGAACACCTGCCTACTATCGCAGCCATTTTCATGATTGCGCTTTTGCAGAAGATATTAGCTAAATGGAAAGTTTCAAACAGAAGAATGGAAAATCTCGTAACGTTTGAGCCGAATGTCATTATCGAGAATGGGGTTCTTCTGTCGGATGCAATAAAAAAGAATCAATTCACAATCGATAATGTTCTAGCTCTTTTGAGAGAAAAAGACATCTTTCACCTTTCTCAAGTAGAACTTGCAGTCATTGAAGGCAGCGGTAAACTATCTGTCTTTAAAAAAACAAGCGGCCCTGTCATTAAAGAAGCCGGATTTCCATTAATCGTTGAAGGGAAAGTCTTTGACGAAGTACTTGAATTTTTTGAAACTGACAGGAGTTGGCTGGATGGCGAGTTATTAACGCAAGGTTTTGAATCTACGGATGACGTTTTTTTTGCTTCTATTACTAAGAACAAATTTCTTCAGGTCAGCCCAAAACATGCCCAAGCAGCCAATTATCCTCCTTTCCTAATATAAATCATCAGCAAAAAAAAGCGATTTCTGAGTGAAATCGCTTTTTACTGCTTTTCAGTCAATATAAGAGGCCCATCTTTCGTAATGGCCACAGTATGCTCATATTGGGCTGAAAGTTTTCCGTCAACTGTGCGGGCAGTCCATCCGTTATCGTCCATTTTTGAATACCACGTTCCGGCGTTCACCATGGGTTCAATGGTAATGACCATTCCTTCTCTCAGTCTTAATCCTTTGCCTGGCATCCCGTAGTGCAGAACAGTAGGTTCCTCATGGATGCTCGGACCGATGCCGTGGCCGGTAAAATCTCTCACAACCGAGAAAGATTCACCTTCTGCATAGTCTTGAATGGCATGCCCAATATCCCCAAGCCTGTTGCCGATCACTGCCTGCTCAATCCCTTTATACATGGCCGTTTTTGTGACATCCATTAATTTCAGCGCCTGATCGGACACATTTCCCACTGCATGTGTCCACGCCGAGTCTGCAAGAGCACCGTTTAAATTCACGACAAAATCAATCGTTACAATATCACCATCATTTAGGGGCTGATTTCTCGGGAAGCCGTGGCAGATTTCGTCATTGATCGATGCACACGTGGCAAACTCGTAGCCTTTATAGCCTTTTTGCTCAGGGACCGCTCCGTGGTCAGCAAGGTACTTATCCACGAAGGAATCGATCTCAAGTGTCGTTACACCTGGTTTCAACAGCTTTGAAACCTCTTTATGGCACAAAGCAAGCAGCTTTCCCGCTTCGTGCATCCGGCTGATTTCTCTTTCGCTTTTTAGAATAATCATCGAACGTCTCCTCTTGGAATTGGACCTCTTCTTATGATCTTGCAGTTGCCCTAATCATTATAAAATGAGGGTTATTCGTCAAATATTCATAGTTTGCAGGATGTTTTTCATACAAACTTTCAGCAGGCTTAGGTTCAATCAGTTTATCTATTGAAAAAAAGCGGCTCGTTTCTGTGACGATTTTTTCCAGAGGTTTTCTGTAAAAACTCACATCAAATGTCTGACCTGATTTTTTCCAGGTGTCATGCAAAAGTTCCTCGCTGAAATAGTTTTTGCACTCAAACAGTTTCCAGTCCATAAATGGATGGTGAGTGGAAAAAAGAAGCCAGCCTGATGGTTTTAGAACTCTGGAAAATTCACTTAAAACAGGCCTCCAGTCTTTGCAGTAATGAAGCGTAAGTGAACTGACAATACCGTCAAACGAGGCATCAGCAAAAGGAAGGGTCTCTGAGAGGTCGTGACAGATCATTTTTGCACGCCCTCCCGTTTTCCTGATGGCTGCTTCAATCATATTGGGGCTGATATCAACGCCCGTCACATGCGCTCCTCTTTTCAGCAGCTGATCCGAATACCAGCCGGCAGAACAGCCGGCATCAAGGATACTAGAGCCGTTCAGGTTTTCAGGGATATTAGCCACCATAGCAGGCCTTTCATAATCTGTATTATAAAGACTGTCCGTTTCGGTTTCATAGATCCTCGCAAGTCGGTCAAATGCTTCTTTTGTCTTATTCGGCATATAAGATTTTCCCCCATCGTTTTTTCATCAAGCGCTAAGAAACCGCGCTAAAATAATATGGCTAAAGTCCAGAATGGGTCTTTGCATTTCAGAAAAAAACTCTGCAAAAAGACTAAATCCACTAAGTGATTTAGTCTTTCGGCCGTCTTATTGCTGTCTGCTTTCTGTCATCTGTTTCCAGACGGAGCCTTTTGCCTCTTCTCCGCCTTCAATCCGTTCGATGGCCATTTTCACTTGAAGGCTGACCTCGAATTCAGGATCGTTTTCGGCCTCTTTTAGGGCGCTCAGTGCCCGCTCGTCGCCGACTTCATAAAGGAACATGGCTGCACGCCATCTGACAAGCTTGTTTTTGTCTTTAAGGGCAAGCATCATCTCTTCCATAGCTGCAGGGTCACCGATGTCTGAGAGGCAGTCGCCGGCCGTTCTGCGAACGGTAACCGATTTGTCTTTCAGGGCTTTGTACAGGTAAGGAAGCACAGACGGTTCCTCGATCATCCCCAGATATACTGCCGCAAGTCTTCGGATTGATGCCTTTTCATCTGTTAATGCTTTATTTAAAACAGGAAGATCGCTCTCTTTTGGATCCATTTGCTCGAGATGCGCATAGCGCACCGTCCATTCCGGATCCTCAAGCATGTCCTCTGTCACCGTGTAAGATTTGCGGGATGGAACCGGTTCAGACTTGTCCTTTTTCAAAAGAGCTTCTGTAAGCTTTGTCAGCCGCTCCTCTGTATAGGCTGCCTGCAGCTCTTCCGTGACGTCTTTTCCAATTTCATCAAAGTCGCCATACCTTACTCCCTGTTCCTTCCACTTTCTTTCAAGCACAACGTTGTCTGCGTTCTGCTGCGCAGCAAGAACCGCTTTTTGAAAACGCTCGGGAAGTCCGAACCGTTTTTCTGTCTCGCCGTCAGAAAGCTTAACCTGCATCGGGATGCCGCTGAACATCTGGACGTGGACATTGACCTCGCCGAAATGATCATTGATTTTTGAGCCGGAGTCAGCTTTTTCTTCCGTCTCTTCGCCGAATGCAGCACGGACTTTGGGCAAAATCTCTTTCCAGTCGTATTTGGCATTGCGTTCTACTGCCAGAAAATCCGCCACATGATAGACGCCTTTTACGCCTTCCACTTTAAGAATCTCCTGAATGACGCCCGGTGCACCCTCAGCTGTTTCAGGCTTATAATTGCTGCTTTTCCCGCCCGGCAGCTCCTCATCCAAAATGACTTTCATTGTATTTGGGCTCGGTGTCGGTTCAATTGATTTAATATTCAAGCCATGTCACTCCTTGTTTCGTGTCTGCACCTATTCTAACATAGCTGTAATTGCTCTTTCCATTTAGAGAAACCGTCCCTCACGAGTTCCTTCCCGGCCCTTCCCATTCAAGGTAAAATTGCTTGAGATAGGCAACCATAAACTGATGGCGCTGCAGGGCAAGAACCCTTCCTTCCTCTGTATTCATGAGATCTTTCAGCTTCAGCAGTTTTTCGTAAAAATGATTGATGGACGTAGAACGATCCGAGCGGTATTCTTTTTCCGTCATGCTGCTCCTGACATGCATGTCCGGATCATGGATGAGGCTGCCTTTTGATCCTCCGTAGGAAAAGACTCTTGCAATTCCTATTGCCCCCATTGCATCAAGCCTGTCGGCATCCTGGACGATCTGTGCTTCTATGGAAGAAACCTTCTCCCTGCCCCCTCCCTTAAATGATATCGATGTAATGACCGCCAGAATATCACTGATAGACGACTGATCGAGTCCTTCCTTTTCAAGCAGGGCTGCGACTTCTTCGGTACTCATCCGGATTTCATCTGACAGCTTTTCGTCAATCACATCATGAAGGAGAGCAGAAAGTTCAACAACAGATTGGCTGCACGCGTATTTTTTCGAAAGATTTACAGCCGTCCTTCTTACCCTTTCAATATGGTGCCAGTCGTGACCGGTGCCTTCTTTTTGGAGACGCTCTTTTACGATGTGTTCGATGTTTTCAATGATTTCTTTCAATTTAAGACACTTCCTATTCTTGGAACCAGGATACGCCGGCTACGTCCTCGCCTGTATGTACACCGATTGTTGTGCAGAGCGGCACAAGCTTAACCGGAATTTCGGGAAATTCTTTCGCAAGCGTGTCATGCAGGCGGTCGGCCTTGTCGCGTTTTGAAGTGAACATCACCGCAATTTCACGGATTGAATGTGTTTGACTGCCTTGTTTGATTTGACCTGCTATATACTGAAACGCCTTCTTTTCAGACCGGACTTTTTCTTCGGTAGAAAGCGACCCTGACTTAATGCGGATGATTGGCTGAATGTTTAAAAGACTTCCAAGGTAATATTGAGTTCCGGTCATTCTTCCGCTCTTGTGAAGTCTTGTAAGGTCCCCGATCAGCACGTATGTATGGTGTTTCTCCTTCAGACTCTCAAGCTCTGCAACAATTTGTTCCGTCTCCATGCCTTTTTCGTGCATGCGAACGGCTGCTTTAATAATTCTTGTCAGAGGTTCTGACAAAATGAGAGAATCAATGACCGTAACCGGTATTTCTGCTTCGCCTGCTGCCTGAACAGCAGAAGAGTAGGTACCGCTGAGAAGACTTGACAGGTGGATGGAAATCACTTCGTCATAGTCTTCTGCAAGCTTCCTGTAAAGCTCTGCAAAAGCTCCCGGCGGCGGCTGTGATGTGGTAATGGCATTTTCCGGTTTTTTAAGTAGCGGATATAATTCTTCCGGTGCTAGAGTCACACCGTCCAAATAGTCTTCTCCATTGATGCATACAAGGAGAGGCACCCAGTATATGTCGGGGTGATCCCTGATTTCCTGATCAATGCTTGCCGTGCTGTCTGTTACCCATGCAATTTTTCTCCCCATCATCGTATTCCCCTTTCTCTTTAAGCTTTCAAACCCCTATTCTTAGTATTAGTCGAAAGAGTTTAGGATTCCTCTTTTAAAAACTCATTTAATTTTGGAAACAGACGCAGGGCGTTATCGTAAAAAAAGAGCCCGTGATGTTCCTCGGGAATCAGTTCGCAAAACAGTTCAATGTATGGTTTTATCCCTATAAGCGGCCAGTCTGTCCCAAATAAAAGCCTGTCATAGTGATCGCAGTAGGAAAGCGCATGAATCAGGTGATCAAAGAACCTGGTCTTCTTTTTGGCTGCAATCGTCCTGTCAGTGCCGACAAGCAGTCCGGATAAATCGGCATGCATATTATGGTTTTTATTAATGACCTCAGCACCGTCAAGCACCCAGGGGTCTCCGAGATGCGCCATCATGAACTGGATATTCCGGTGTTCAACTGCCACTTCATCAAGAGTGAGAGGGTGGCTGTATTTGAGAAGACCTCTGTCTGAATATGTATCGCCCGTATGAAAAACAACCGGAAGGCGGAATGCTTCAGCAAGCTCATAGACTGGTCCGTACACTTTGTCATAGGCATAAAAAGGATAGTATCCGAGATAAATTTTAATCCCGGCCGTCTGTGGGTGCTGGAGGGATTTCTCGAGCATCAGAAGATTTTCTTCGCTGAGCTTATACGGATTAATTCCCTGACAGACGAAAAAATTATTGGGCACACTGCCTTCAATGTCGACTCCCATTGGTGTCTCTGCAGCTTTATCCGGAAAAGCACCGCCGGCTGTTTCAGTCACACCCATGGCAATGGCAGCTACAACTCCTGCATCTTCATATTCTTTCTGCAGCCCTTTCAGGGAATAATCCACAAGAGAAACGTCATCCCCTGTTTGCCTAAAGCTTTGAATCTCTGAAATATGCATATGGGCATCAATGATTTTCACTGCACGTTCCTCCTTTATAAACGAAAAGAAGCCGTTATTGGCTTCTTTCCGGCAAATTTACTGCTGCAGCAGCTTCTGAATCGTTTCTTCCATTTCTTTAGGGTCTGTATTTGGAGAAAAACGTTCAACAGCTTTTCCGTCACGATCCACTAGAAACTTGGTGAAATTCCATTTAACAGCCTTTGAACCGAGCAGGCCAGGCGCTTCGTTTGTTAGATGGGTAAACAGCGGATGAGCTTTCGGGCCATTGACATCAACTTTGGCGAACATTGGAAAAGAAACACCATAGTTCAATTCGCAAAAGCTTATAATGTCCTCTTCCGTCCCAGGTTCCTGGCTCATAAACTGATTACATGGAAAGCCAAGAATTTCAAGCCCCTCCGGCTGATACCGTTCGTAAAGCTCCTGCAGCGCTTTGTATTGCGGAGTAAATCCGCATTTGCTCGCTGTATTCACAATCACAAGCACTTTTCCGCGGTACGTATCCATTGATTTTTCATCACCATTAATTGTTTTTACATGAAGATCATAAATACTCATAGTCAGCTTCCTCCTTCAGCTATTTTTTCGAGGGTTGTAATGGCATGTTCTGTCATCGCCATCAGATCATCCACATGATCTTCGCTTATGCTCCGCCCGAACTGAACGTGATAAACATGGCTGTACTCTTTAAACGGTACATCATACATCACCTGGTGACGCACCTTAAAGTTAACTCCCCAGTCTTCTTCTATCATTCGTTTAGCGAACGTAAACTCTTCTGGCCCCTTTTCATGAAAAGTGAGGCCAATTTCGCACGAATGTACATCATTTGTTTTCAAAAGCTCTCCAGAAAGCTCCGGGAGGCTCATGGCGAGCCGGAATACAGCAGCTGCATCCTTTGATTCTTTCAGCTGAAATTGAATCTTATACACCCTTGACATCGCCGCAAGGTCTACAAGATCCTTTCTGCCTGTAACTGAAATGCTGCCGTCAAGATCCGCGTCGTAAACAGCACCTTCAAGGACCGTTTTTAAGTTGTCAAATGCAGTCGGATCAAACATCAGAACAGCCCTGCCGCTTTCCCGTCTGCATCTACCGACATGCCGAGTGCCGCAGGCTTTTTAGGGAGTCCTGGCATTGTCATGATATCCCCTGTCAAGCATACGATGAACCCCGCTCCAATTGAAGGCTTCAGCTCTCTGATTGTAAGCGTAAAATCTTCCGGCCTTCCAATCAGTTCAGGCTGATCAGAAAGAGAATACTGGGTTTTTGCCATGCAGACCGGAAGATTGGACCACCCGTACCCGTCATACTCCTTAAGCTGCTTTTTGGCTTTTGACGAAAATTCCACCGCTTTTGCCCCGTAAACGGTTTTTGCCACTTTTTCAACTTTGGCTTCAATACTGTCGGCAAGATCATATAAATGCGAAAACTGATTTTTATTTTCTGCGATTGTCTGAATGACTTTTTCAGCGAGTTCCATTCCGCCTGCGCCCCCTTTTTCCCATACTTCAGAAAGAGCTGCAGGATGGGAATGAGCCGCGCACCAGTCAAGCAGCGCATCGATTTCTTCATCAGCATCAGATGTAAAACGGTTAATGGCAACCGTATAAGGCAGCCCAAACTGCTGGATGGATTCAATATGCTTCGCAAGATTCGATGCTCCTGCAAGCATCGCTTCTTTATCAGGTTCCTGAAGCTGGTCTTTTTTCACTCCGCCATGCATTTTAAGAGCGCGGACGGTCGCTACGATGACGACTGCAGCAGGTTCGAATCCTCCTGCCCGTGTTTTGATGTGAAGAAACTTCTCTGCTCCCAGATCTGCTCCAAATCCAGCTTCTGTTACAACATAATCACCAAGCTTGGCAGCCATTTTTGTTCCGAGAAGGCTGTTGCAGCCGTGGGCGATATTTGCAAACGGGCCGCCGTGAATGATCGCTGGCGTATGTTCCAGCGTCTGCACGAGGTTAGGCTTCAGGGCATCTTTTAATAGAAGTGCAAGCGCTCCCTGGAAACCAAGCTCTCCGACTGTCACCGGCTCCTTGCTGTATGTAAATCCGACGACGATATCGGCAAGTCTTTTCTTTAAATCGTCAAGGCCCGATGCAAGACAAAGAATGGCCATAATCTCCGATGCGACCGTTATGTCAAAATGATCCTCTCTCGGAGTTCCGTTAACAGGGCCACCAAGACCGACAATGACATTCCGGAGTGCCCTGTCATTTAAATCCATGACCCGCTTCCACGTAATCCTTCTTGGATCGATCCCTTTTTCATTCCCCTGATGAATATGATTGTCCAGTAAAGCTGACAATGCATTGTTTGCCGCTGTAATGGCATGAAGGTCTCCTGTGAAATGCAGGTTGATGTCCTCCATCGGAATGACCTGAGAATAGCCCCCGCCTGCAGCTCCCCCCTTGATTCCCATCGTCGGACCGAGTGAAGGCTCTCTCATGGCAATCACTGCTTTTTTTCCAAGCAGATTAAGCGCCTGGCCAAGGCCCACTGTTACCGTCGATTTCCCTTCTCCGGCAGGTGTCGGATTAATGGCCGTCACGAGGATGATTTTCCCGTCTGGAGCATCTTGCTTTCTTTTAAGAAGATCCAGCGACAGTTTCGCTTTATATTTACCGTATTGCTCAATTTCATCTTCTAAAATATCAAGTTGTCCCGCAATTTCCCGGATTGGTTTTATGACAGCTTCCTGAGCGATTTCGATGTCTGATTTATGTTTCATTTTTAGCACACAGCGCCCTACTTTCTGCTTAATAGATTGATTTCACGCACAATTGTAACACAAAAGCAAATTGAATTATTATTCCAAACTTTCTATAATAGAGAAAACTCTGAAATGTACAGAAAGTTGAGGTTCATTCATGCCTATAAATATTCCATCTGACCTTCCCGCAAAAGAAATTCTTGAAAAAGAAAACATCTTCGTCATGGACGATAAGCGAGCGTATCAGCAGGATATCAGACCGCTGAACATTGTGATCCTGAATATTATGCCCGAAAAACAGAAAACAGAAGTACAGCTGCTGAGACTGCTAGGGAATTCCCCTCTTCAGCTGAACATTACATTTATGAGACCTGAAACCCATACATCCAAAACAACAAAAGAAGAGCATCTGCAGCAGTTTTACACAACTTTTTCAAAAATCCGCCACAAAAAGTTTGACGGCATGATCGTAACAGGCGCCCCAATCGAACATCTTCCTTTTGAAGAGGTTTCATACTGGGACGAACTGAAAGAAATCTTTGAATGGACAAACAATCATGTCACGTCCACCCTTCATATATGCTGGGGTGCCCAGGCAGGACTTTACTATCACTATGGCGTAAATAAATATAGTCTGGAAGAAAAATGTTTCGGTGTGTTTGAACATGTCATTTGTAATGATTCTGTAAAAATTGTCCGAGGGTTCGATGATCACTACTATGTGCCGCATTCCCGGCATACGGATATAAAGAGACAAGATATTGCGGCGGTTGAAGAACTCGACATCATAAGCGAATCAAAAGAAGCCGGCGTATGTCTTGTAGCTTCAAAGGATGCAAAGCACGTCTTTTTGACTGGCCACCCTGAATATGATCTTCACACCCTGCAACAGGAATATGAACGTGACCGGGCTAAAGGAATCCAGACGGCCATTCCGTCCTCTTATTTTCCAAATAACAATCCGTCTGAAAAACCTGTTCAAAAGTGGAAATCCCATGCCCATCTCCTGTTTGCAAACTGGCTGAATTACTGCGTCTATCAGGAAACGCCTTACGAATGGGAATAAGCGATGGTAAAAAATATCACACAAATTGGATTTATTTGTTAAAATTAAGGTGAATTTAATTTAATTTTTATCTAATCTTTATATTTTGTAAATATTCCTGTGATACGCTTTCAAAAGCAGGAACATAAGCGTCCTGTTTATGATTATAGTTGAGGTGAATGCATTGTTAAAAAAACCGAAAGTGTTAATTTTAACCGCAAAATACGGGAACGGACATGTTCAAGTCTCAAAAACACTTGTTAAGCAATGCAAGGACATGGGAATTGAGGAAGTGGTTGTTTCTGATCTGTACGCTGAATCGAACCCTGTTTTTACAGAAATCACCCAATACCTTTATTTAAAAAGCTTCACGATCGGCAAACAGTTTTACCGCATGTTTTATTACGGCGTCGATAAAATTTACAACAAGAAACTGCTGACCCTGTATTTTAAGCTTGGAAATAAAAGGCTTTTTGAGCTGATTGAAAAGGAGCAGCCCGATCTGATCATCAATACATTCCCGATTTTCGTTGTGCCTGAGTACAGAAGACGCACTGGCCACATGATTCCAACCTTCAATGTGCTCACTGACTTCTGTCTTCACAAAATCTGGGTTCACCAGAACATCGATAAATATTATGTGGCAAGCAAACGGGTAAAAGAAAAGGTCATGAGCCTCGGCATTCATCCTGCATCCGTCAAGGTGACAGGCATACCAATTCGTTCTGTGTTTGAAGAAAACCTTGATAAAAATGAAATCTGCCGCAAATACGGGCTTGATCCCAATAAAAAGATTCTGCTTGTCATGGCAGGCGCGCACGGTGTTCTCAAAAACGTAAAAGAACTGTGCGAGTCGTTTATTGAAGACCAGAATCTGCAGACGGTCGTGGTTTGCGGAAACAATGCGGCTTTAAAAGAAAACCTTGAAACGATAACAGGCAAAAATGTTAGAAACCTGAAGCTTCTTGGCTACGTTGAAAGGGTCGATGAGCTTTTCAGAGTTGCATCCTGCATGGTAACAAAACCAGGCGGCATCACGTTAAGCGAGGCCGCAGCTGTTGGTGTTCCCGTTATACTTTTCAAACCTGTTCCCGGACAGGAAAAAGAAAATGCCCTCTTTTTTGAAGAAAACGAGGCAGCTGTTGTAGTCAATCGCTCAGAGGAAGTGTATGAGACTGTCACCAGCCTGCTGAAAGACGATAAAAAACTTAAGAGAATGAAACGCAACATCAAGCGTCTTCACCATCCGAACTCATCCTTAACCATTATGGAAGATATACTCAGAGAAGCTTCTCTTTTTAAAGAGAACAAATTTATTAAGGCTCAATAAGACCTTCCGGATGAAGGGGAATACACCCCCGGAGGCTAAAAAATGGATACAAGCACGCACATCATCATGGGTTTCGGCCTTGCAGGACTCGCATACGTTGACCCTGCTGTCGGACAGAATCCCGAACTTGCTGCTGCAGTGATGGCCGGCACCGTTCTTGGATCAAATGCACCGGATTTTGATTACGCGGTCAGAGTTTTTAAAGGCAAAGGAATGTACACCGAGCATCACCGCGGGTTATCGCACTCTGTGCCTGCATGGTTTATCTGGAGCTTTCTGCTTACTGCCATTATTCTCGTTTTTTCACCTGCCTTATCAGGCCAGGAAGCGATGCACCTATTCGGCTGGACGTTCGCTGCGGTGCTGATCCACGTTTTATTTGATCTTTTTAACGCATACGGCACTCAGGCAGCACGGCCATTCACAAAAAAATGGCTGTCCCTGAATTTCATCCCGCTGTTTGACCCGCTGATTGTCTTTTTGAACATTGCCGGTTTTGCACTTTGGGCCGCTGGAGAAAGCCCTGGTCTTATTTTTTCTGTTATTTACACAATCATATTGGTGTATGTCATTGAACGTTTCTTCAGTTCCAGAAGAGCTCTTGCACAAATCAGAAACGAACTCCGCGAGTCTTCAGTTTTGACTGTCGTCCCTACGATTCGCTGGTCAGTATGGCAGTTTGTGTCTGAAACAGAATCAGGCTTTACCACCGGTGAACTTCGCTCAGGCAAGGTCAGGCCGGTTCATTCGTTTGAAAAAACAAAGCATGGGCTGATATCAGCTGCTGAAAAAGATCAAAACGTGCGGCATTTCCTTAAAAACTCAAAACATGTGCACAGTATCGTTATTCCTGCTCCTTCCGGATATGAAGTCCGCTTTTTTGACCTCCGTTTCCGGACTAAAAATCATTACCCCTATATGGCTGTCTGCCTGTTGGCCCGGAACGGAACGATTCTCTCATCTCAAACAGGATGGATTCACCAGACAGGAAAGCTGCACAGTACCCTCCTTCCCGGTAACTCATCAGGGACAGCAGGTCTCGACGCATAATAAAACCCCCGGAATTCCGGGGGTTTTATCTATTTTGGCCATGATCAGCCTGACGTCGTTTGACTGTAATATACCTCTTCAAATGGCTGAACGACAACAAAGCCTTCACCTTCAAATTTCATCTGTATAGACTCTCCGCTCCCTCTCCCGAATAACGTTTTCAGCGAGATATCGGTAACAAACTCCGGAGTCAGTCCCCCTGACCAGGCAACCGTTGCATTCGGGTCGGTATAAACCGGATCACCCGGTTTGACAATCAGTGTCAGAGGTTCATAATGAGAGGTAATCGCAAGCATTCCCCTGCCTTCAAGCCGCACATTAAAAAGTCCTCCTGAGAGCATACCCGCAATCTTCCTCATCATTTTTATATCCCATGTGATGGAAGGCTCGAATGCAAGCAAATCATTGCCGTTTACAAAAATGGACTCTCCCTGCAGATTTATGATGGAAATCTTTTTTCCCTGGTCAGCTACATAAAGCTTTCCGGCTCCAGTCGCTTTCATAAGAGCCGTCCCCTCGCCTGTCAGCGCCTTTTTAAACATTTTCCCAAGGCCGTGCTCAAGAATTCCTTCTCGTTCATATTTGATCTGACCGCGGTAGGAGACCATCGCTCCGGCTTTTGTCCAGACTTGGCCGTTCAAATTGATCTCAAGCAGCCTCTCGGTTTCAAGCTCAAACAGCCCCTGTCCTTTGTCCTGCTGCTCTGTTTTCTCCACAAACTCTTGAATGCTGTATCTGTTCATCGCTTATCCTCTCCCTTTTTCTGAAGCATGAACAGCCACAAAAATGAAAGTGACTGCTTTAATTCTGCTGAAAGTTTATGGACCATGTCCTCTGTAACTCCCCGTTTGTAAACACCCTGACTGTCGATCAATTCCCAGCCGTTTTCAAGCGCCAGTTTTTCAAATTCCCACGGCATCATGGTGTTGCAGATGACATCTTTTCCATACAGCCTCCCGTAGCTGTTTTCTCTGGGATGCGCTGTCGGTCCGAGAACTGCAATGCACAAATAGCCTTCCTTTTTAACAACCCTTTTTAATTCCTGTAATCCAGCCAGCGGATCGGCTGTCCATTCAAGGCAATTAATCGTCAGCAGTGCATCGGCCTCTCCGCCACCGAATGGCATTGACATGATATTTGCCTGTCTAAACTCAAGCCTGCCTTCTTTTTCGTGCTGCTTTGCAAGCCTGATCATTTCAAGGGACAAATCAGCTCCTGTCACCTTCATGCCCTCCTGCATTAAAAGGAACGACCCATAGCCGTCCCCGCAGCCGATATCAATAACCTTTGATCCTTCACTCACATATTTCTTGAAAAACGGGATGACCGTGCTTCTGCTGCCGGTATCCCACATTTCTTTGCTGCTCTTGTTCCAGAAGGCAGCCCGCTCGTCCCATTTTTTCTCTGCTTCTTTTTCCCAGTCATATGTATTTACCACTTGAATCAGCTCCAATTATCAGCATTCATTATACATTTCTAGGAAACCGCCGGAATTCCTCTCTGCGGAATAAAAGTCGGCAAAGAATAAAGACTAATGTAAGCAGAGATCTCTCTGTATGTGAAAGGAGTGCTTACAATGGAGAAGGAAACCTTTATTGCTGTTCAGAAAAACAGCGACGGCGATCTGTCCGCTTTTAAAACCTCTGGAGGCAGAATTCTTTCCTACGAACAGGCGCTTGCAGAAGCAGGAAGCGGCATAATTGAAGGTGTCAGCACCTTTAAAGGAAAAGGCGGCGGCACATATATCCGAAGCAACCCTGACAACACCAAAGCAAATAACCTTGACGCACTACCACAATTTTAGGAGGAATAGATAATGACAAAAAAATACAACAAACAAGGCAGCGCAAACGGCAACTCACCTGAAAAAGGACACTTCCAGGAAGAATTCGGCCAGGAAATCATCTCAGGAGACAACAGCAAGGGAAACAAACGCAACAAAGACCAGAAATCAAAGACTTCCGGGAAATAAGGATGATAAAACCAGCTGCCAAGGCAGCTGGTTTTCTATCTGCAAAGACTGTTTTAAGGCGTTGTTCGCAGGAAAAATTCCGTTCTCTTAATGGATGGAGTCTATTTGTGGCGTCACTCACCAGAGTGTTGCCACTTTACTTCACGCATGGGAATTGTTTGTGGCGCAACTCACCGGATTGTTGCCACTTTACTTCACCCTTGAAGCCTGTTTGTGGCGCAACTCACCGGATTGTTGCCACTTTTCTTCACGCATGGAGCCTGTTTGTGGCGCAACTTACCGGATTGTTGCCACTTTTCTTCACCCATGAAGCTGTTTGTGGCGCAACTTACCGGATTGTTGCCACTTTTCTTCACCCATGAAGCTGTTTGTGGCGTCACTCTTTAAAATTACACCATTTTTCATCGTGATAGAACCGCTTTGAGGCGCCGCTCACCCGAGCGGCGCCTCTTCTTCTATGCGTAAACCAATTTAACTGCAGCTTTACTCTTCACGATCAGCCTGCTCATTTCTGCCCCTGTCAATCGTAATAGCCGCTGTTTCATTGTTCATATAGAGAGGGATTTGCATTTTGTCCCCGTTGTCATAGAATGCTTCATTGATGCCGTCATTGGCGCGTGATGTTTCTTCGCTTCCAAGGTAAGATGGATATTTTTTATCCTTCATCTTTCTCGCCTCCATTCAGGTATAGTATTTCCTGCCATAAAAAAAAATCTCCTGTTTCCAGGAGATTTTCATGATTATGCGCCAAGCTGTTCTGCCATGATGACACGCTCTACTGCTTCAATAGCTTCTTTTTCATCTTCGCCTTCGGCTGATACGGTAATGGTTGTACCTTTTCCAATGCCTAGTGACATTACACCCATAATTGATTTCAGGTTAACCTTGCGGCCGTTCGCTTCCAGGTTCACATCTGCTGTAAAAGAGTTGACTGCATTGACAAGAGATGTTGCAGGACGTGCATGTATGCCTGACTCGCTTGTAATTTCAAATTTCTTCTGCTGCATCTTTCTTTCCCCTCTCCTCATTCTACAAAGAAATATTATAATCGTTTTTGATCAAAAGGAAACTGTTTTTTAAGCAAGCTTAATGATTTCTTCATTTGTAATGTAGCTGTGCAGATAAATGGTGCAGATTTGCGTGTTCTTTTTTTCTACAATGATGGTGTTCTGAAGGGCATCTTTAATGAGAATCAGCCTTTCATGCTCGAAGTCCAGCAGTGATTCAAGCGTTTCAAGCTGGCTGCATGCCTGCAGAAAACGGTCATCGCTCATTTTTCGGTCTTTTTTAAAAATAACCTGCATGTTTCCAATGTTTGTTTTGTACACGTTTCCCACATCCCTTTACAAGTTATTCCACCTATAATTAAAATATCTGAAATTTCCGTAAAAATCTATAGGTAACTTGACGACAAATTTCCAATAGTGTATATTTAAATCATCATTTAGCTAATAGTTAGTGAAACATCGTTTTTCCAAACTTTGTTTGCGCATACATATTCGCTGATTGATAAAATATTTCCAGGTAGCAACACCTGTGCTACAGTATTAGGAGGATAAAGTACTATGCAAAACGGTAAAGTTAAATGGTTCAACAACGAAAAAGGTTTCGGTTTTATCGAAGTTGAAGGCGGAGACGATGTATTTGTACATTTCTCAGCTATCGAGGGAGACGGCTACAAGTCACTTGAAGAAGGCCAGGAAGTTTCTTTCGAAATCGTTGAAGGCAACCGTGGACCACAAGCTGCTAACGTAGTGAAACTATAATTACAAACGTACATTATAATTGATCATATACGAATGCAAGAAAGAGGCTGAGATATCTCAGCCTCTTTCTTTCGTTAAATCCTGGCTGACAATTAAAAATTCAACAGCCTTTAAGTTTTGCTTAAGCTTCCCTTCGATCCTTTTTACTTCAAACTGGTTAAAGACGCTGCCGTTTTTTGCCATGAACAAAAGCATATCTAAATCGCCATATATTTCGTAAAAAGCCTGCTTTATATCATCATTGATTTTGATTGTTGTTTTCATTGCTGTCACCCTCCCCTGCGGCATAGTCAAAAAGGTTCATCCTAATCTACAGTTATTCTTCAATAAAGAACAAAATCCTTCTTTTTAACGAATATTTATTTTAGAGAAATTTTCATCCAGTTTCTTTCGCCCTATTTTTTCGATGTATATTTTAAGAAGGTTGTCGAACGATAAAGGTGTGGAGGTGAGGACTTGGATCAAATTAATCACACAGGTCTTATCAGCGGTTTTAACAACTTAAAGCAGCTTGAAATGGCAGTTGCTGCTGCACAGAAAATGACGGGCTCGGCAACGATGAGCATGGATCCTGAAGCTATCCAAAACGCAGAAAAAGCTTTGCAGGATGCTAAAGCCATTTATCAGACAGCTGGTGAGACAGGCGTTGATCAGCCGTTTTTAAGCAATCAGAATGAGCTTTTGCTGCAGTGCGAGCATCAGCTTAATGAAGCGAAAAAATAAAAAAATCCGCTGAGTTCAGCGGATTTTTCTCTGTTTTTCTATACAAGTTTTTTGCCGTACTCCTTCATCTTTTGCCCTACTGTGCATTCTCCAATGCAAAATGCATGGGCTGCTTTTTTCCCGCGTTCTTTTCTGAAAAGTTTTTTGAGAAGACAGTCTGAGCAGTATGTATCATTCAGCTCATCAATCTCATGGACGATTTGTCTTTTGTCTCTCTCATTCATCTTGATCACCAGCCGTCCATTCACTTGCAACCTTTATGCCGCTGAGCCCCTGTCCTGCAAGTTTATCCGCCTCGGCATTTTCTTTTCTGGCGACAGGTACGCAGATTGGGCGGATGTTTCTCTTGTTAAGTGCTTTTTCTATTTTATCAAGCCAGCGGGAGTATGCTTCCTCGTAGCAGGGCCACTCTCCCGAAAGCTGATTGAGAACGACCTGCGAGTCTCCTTTAAACGTGACGTCCTGATGCTGCACGCCGAGCTCTTCAAGCTTTTGGACCAAAAAATAAAAGGCCATGTATTCTGCTTCATTGTTAGAAAGAGCCTCCGCCTTTTGACTGTATCTCATTCTTGATCGTTTACCGTTTATTGTATAGTAGATAACAGCTCCAAGGCCCGCTTCTTTTGAGAGCTTATTATAATTTCCGTCAAAAAAAGCTTCTACATCCGTTGGTTCATGCGCAACTTCGAGTCCCAGCTTCTTAAGTTCTTTAAGTGTCCATGAAGTGCCCCTGGAATCAATAAACTCAAGTGACTGGGCTCTGCCTGTTTTTTCGGCATCTTCTCCGATACTGATGGCAGTCTCAAGATCGGTCTCATCCGAACTGAACAGGACGCTCTGCTTTTTCGGGGTTTTGTACATCCACTGAATGTGATATTTCACCATTTTCACTCCTGACTTCATGGTTCGTGTTATCCTGTAGTCTTGCTTGTACCGGCAATTGTATTCAATGTGCTATAATCATATTCGGCTTAATGCATAGTAAGGGAAAAGTCTTCACAAAAAAACCTTCCTAAATTATATCAGCAAGGAGATTTTATATGCCAAACGAATTATTGTGGATCGGATTTGCATTCATTAATTTTATCATTGTTCTGCTATTTTATAAACTTTTCGGCAAGAGCGGATTATTTGTCTGGATCGGATTTTCGACCGTTGTAGCCAACCTTCAGGTAGTCAAAACGATCGAGATCTTCGGATTAACGGCCACGATGGGGAATATCATGTATGGTACTGCCTTTTTAGTGACCGACATCATCAATGAAAAATACGGGGAAAAAGAGGCCAAAAAAGCCGTCTGGCTGGGTTTTGCAACATTGATTTCCCTTACCGTCATTATGCAGGGTGTACTCATGTTCCAGCCTGATGAAACGGACTTTGCACAAGGGGCATTAAAGACGATTTTTGATATGATTCCCCGTATTGCCATCGGGAGCCTCGCAGCCTTTATTATCAGCCAGTATACAGATGTGGCAATTTACTCATGGCTCAGACGGAAGTTTCCATCTGACAGGCTGCTGTGGGTCAGGAATAACGGAAGCACGATGATCAGCCAGCTGCTTGACACCCTTATTTTCACATCAATTGCCTTTTTGGGCGTCTATCCGTTTGACATCTGGATTCAGATTTTCATCACGACTTATCTGATTAAATTTGTCGTTGCTATTATTGATACACCATTTGCGTATCTGGCCAAAAGAATAAAACCTGCGGAATGAGGAGAGGAAGAAATGATTGAAGTATATGTGGATGGTGCCAGTGCCGGAGACCCGGGCCCTTCCGGAGCAGGCATCTTCATAAAAGGGCATGGCAAGGGAGAGCAGTTTGCCGTGCCGCTTGGAACAATGACGAATCATGAAGCGGAGTATCATGCATTGATAAAAAGCCTTGAGATCTGCAGGGAGAAAGGGTTTTCCATCATTTCAGTCAGGACCGACTCCCAGCTTGTCGAGCGGGCTGTTGAAAAAGAGTATGTGAAGAACCCTTCCTTTGTACCGCTGCTCGAGAGAGTTCTTGAGCTGAAAAACGGATTTGATCTTTTTTTCATTAAATGGATTCCAAGCAAGCAGAACGCGGTTGCTGATGAGCTTGCGAGAAAAGCGATCCGGATGAATGGCAGTGATAAAGCATGAAGATTAAATCATCTCTCACAGCCGATCTCAGCCTGCTTCTTGTGGCATGCATTTGGGGGTCTACTTTTGTTATTGTTCAAAAAGCGATTCAGTTTATGCCCCCTCATTTTTTTAACGGCGTCCGGTTTTTCCTTGCTGCTTTGCTTGTCGCTTTGATTGGCAGGAAAATGACGCGTCTAGCTCCTTCGAAACGTTCAATTGCCGCCGGTGTCACATTGGGTCTGTTTCTCTTTCTCGGCTACGCTTTTCAGACAGTCGGCCTTTTGTATACGACTTCTTCTAAAGCAGGATTTATTACGGGCCTGAGCGTGATGATTGTTCCCCTGCTTTCCATATGGATCCTTAAGGAAGCGGCAAGGAAAACAGTTTATGCCGCAGCAGCGGTTGGCACAGCAGGTCTGTATTTTTTGACATTCAGCGGCTTTTCATCATTTAACCAGGGTGACTTGCTCGTTTTCTGCTGTGCTCTTGCCTTTGCCCTGCATATTTTGTTTACGGGAAGGTTCTCGGGACAGCACGATGCCTGGCTTTTGACCATCGTCCAATTATTTACCGTTTCTATTCTGAGTTTTTCAGCGTCAGGTCTTTTTGAAAATGTGCCGGATGCGGGAAAAATGCTGACAGCGGACGTGATGTTAGCCCTGTTTATTACAGCCTTTTTTGCAACAGCTTTTGCTTTTTTTGTCCAGACAAAGCTTCAGCAGTATACGACAGCATCCAGGGTTGCCCTCATATACGCATCAGAGCCTGTATTTGCAGCGCTGACTGCCTACTTCTTCGCAGGTGAGCGGCTCTCTTCAGCCGGTATATTCGGCTGTGTACTCATTCTATCTGCGATGCTGATGGCGGAATGGAAGCCTGCCCGAAAAAAAGAATCAATTGTTTCCCATTAAAAAAATCCCGGAGATCTCCGGGATTTTTTAATTTAAAATGTTCAGTTCCCTTGCAACCCGCAGCGCCTGGCTGCGGTTTCTTGCCTTTTCTTTTGTCAGTCTTTCTAGAAGAGAGACAAAAAAAGCGCCGTCAAATTCTTTTTGTGCTTTTAATGTCAGCTCGATTGCAGCTATGACCAGCTTATCTTCTGCGCCAGTATAGTGCTTTCCAAATTCAATAAATCCGAGGGCATCTTCCTTAAAGTGAAATCCCTTATCCTGTAAATGCTGCAAATAATCTGTGACTGATTGTATCGTATGTAGCAAGCATACCCCGCCTTAGCATGTTCTAATAGCCAATATCCTTAATTTCATCAGATTGAAATGTGATAACCAGAGGATCTTTATTCTGTGCTTCCTTCAGCATTGCTTTTGCAACCGTTTTCGCATGTATAGGCTTCATCGCTTTTAGTTTGCCTATAAAGACAAAACCGAAAAGTTTAAACAGCCACTCACCCAGTTTTTCCCCCATCCGGAATTCCTGTCTGTCTCCAAGCAGAAGAGAGGGCCTGAACAGAATAACTGACGGAAGGCCAATGTTTCTGAGTGCATCCTCCATTTGTCCTTTTACCCGGTTATAGTAAAAGAGCGAATCTCTGTCAGCACCTATTGCAGAGACAGCCAGCACCCGTTTCACTCCCTGCTGTTTTGCAAGCTTTGCCGCCTCCACTGAATATTCGAAATCAACTTTATAGAAAGCTTCTTTTGATTTTGCTTTTTTCATGGTTGTGCCAAGACATAAGAAGAGGTCATCCACCTCAAATTCATGTTTGCTTGCTGAAAGATGATTAAAGTCGACGACGATGTTCTTATGCTTATCGTGTTTGCGGTCCAATGCTTTCCTTGTAACCGTCTTCACTTCTGAATAATGCTTTGATGAGAGCAGCAGCTCAAGCAGCTCCGTGCCGATGAGGCCGCTTGCCCCGACAATCATTGCTTTCTTCATGATTTGTCACTCCAATCTTCTTCGGATCATAAAGGAAACGGGATCAAAAACAAAGGGCTTGCTCCCGTTTTGGGGCCGGTTATGTAAAAGAGAAGAGAGGTCATATTGCCTCTCTGGAATTCAATGCATCTGATAAAAAGGTATGAAGCCCTCTAAGCTCCATTTCTTCAATTAACCGTGCAGCACGGCTGTGCTCTGCATCAAATACAGCTTCTTCAAGGGTGCATTCAACAGGTACATCGCACGCAATTTCTGCAAGCCGTCTTGATAGATGAAGCATGTCCAAATCCTGCTCAATCTTTGACCGCTGGGCTTTCGTCAGCTCTTCAAGCCGCTCAAGCAGAACATCGATAGACTTGTACTTTGCAATCAGCTTGTAGGCCGTTTTCTCTCCGATGCCTTTCACTCCGGGATAGTTATCGCTGCTGTCGCCCATGAGTCCTTTCACATCCACAAGATGAGCTGGAAGAATGCCCGTTTCTTCTGTAAAGAAATCCGGCGTATACACTTTATATTGGCCAATTCCCTTCTGCATTAGAACGACCTGTATGTTTTCATCAAGCAGCTGCAGAAGATCGCGGTCGCCCGTCAGAATGGAAATATTCATTTCAGCAGAATAAAGCTTTGCAATGGTCCCGATGCAGTCATCCGCTTCATACCCGACAAGGCCGACATTCGGAATGTTAAAAGCTTCTGCAGCCTTTTTGGCAAGGTCAAATTGCGGAAGCATTTCAACAGGAGCTTCCGGACGGTTGGCTTTATAGTGATCAAAAAGCTCTGATCTGTATGTTTTGCTGCCCATATCCCAGCAGCAGATGACATGGGTCGGCTGAAAATGTTTAACGGAAGCGAGCAGATGCTTCAGGAAGCCGTTTACTGCATTTGTCGGCACGCCCTTGCTGTTTATCATAAAGTTGCCGTAAACGCTTGTGGCGTAGAAAGCTCTGAATAAGAGAGCCATGCCGTCAACGATCAGCAAATGTTCTTTTTTGTTATTCATATAGAGATCAAACTCCTATTCTAAAAAATACGCTGTCTCTATCATACCATAATTATGTCCGCGGGAAGAAAGGGAAAAACATGAAAAGGGCCGTTCTATAGAACGGCCCCCTGCTTTATTACTTCTCTTTTTTGCTGTTCATTTTTTTCACTTCAGTTTCTGCGTATGAAGCGAATTCTTCATTATAGCCCTTTGCATTGTTGTTGCGCTGTGCGTTGGCATTCCCTTTTTTCGTTTTTCCCAAAGCTGACACCTCTTTTCAGTTAGGTTAGCTTTAGTATCTTCAGGGAACAGCTGCCTGACACGAAGAAGTTATTGGCTGTCCTGGCCGAACTTTCTTTGCACATATTCTTTGACCATTTCCTCTGTAACGTGCTGTCTCGTTGGAATGATGCCCCCTTTTGCAAGTTCGTTGATCTCAGCTGTGACTTCATTTATGCCATTCACTGAAAAAGGCTTGGATTGTCTGCACTGCATAACCGCTTTTTCAATCAGCGCCTCTCTTTTCTCCTCTAATGCCGCAAACTTTGTAACGATGGCATTTTGCTTTTTGCTGTGTGCCGTAATGGCTTCATGTACGTTGCTCATCTTGTTGATCTCCTCTTTTTTCCATTAGTTTTTTTACTGATTCCTTTGGACTCCAGCAATCAAAGGAATAATCAGGTTTTGTTTCAAATCCGAGCCGGCTGCAGCGGTAAATCATCCGCCCTTCAGCCCGGAAGCTTTGAAAGTGTATGCAGGCGGCGCATACCTGATAGGGTGACTTCATGACTGGACACCTGCTGCAGAAAGAATCTTCTCAAGCATCTCATTACTCCGCTCATAGGACGAGACATCCTCAAGCGTGTATGCTGACAGAAGCACTTCATAGAACGACTCTGTCTGGAGAACAAGATTCCCGTTAAGCTCCTTGCTTGCTTCCCTCAGCTTTTCTCCATAGTAAGCCTTAAACTGATGTTCGCTCTCTGTCAGCTGAATTGAAACAGGAAGTGCAAGCTTTTCCTGAAGCTCTTCGCTTATTTGCTTTTTCTCGTTTTTCTCAAAAAAAGCCTTCGTATTTTTAAATTTCTTCAGCGGCTGTTTTTCTTCATTTGTTACATGTTCTTTCAAAGACGTTCTGATTTTAGGTGTCTCAATCTTCTGTAAATCCGGCATGGAAGTCCGGAGCTGTCCATTGTGCATCAGCATTTCTCTTGCCGCCTGTTTGAAAGCATCAGATAAAAGACTGTGCACGTACTTTTCAAGCCTCAGAGTAACAGCCTGCAATTCCTGCAGAACATAAAACTGAAGGGACGCAAGGAGATCCTGATAGCAATCTTCCAATACTTCTTTCGGGGATTTGGAACCGCCAAATGCTCCCGGATGAAAGGCTTCTTTGAACAGATCCGGGAACCTGAGCATCGTCCGCTGCTTCACATAGAACAGCTGCTCTTTCACTTCCTGCTCCAGCTGTTTCTCCCTGAGATTTTGCGTTTCCGCATTCAGCATGGACAGCACCTTTTCTCTTTGAGCTGTCAGCGTTTTTATTTCCAGTTCTCTTTTCTCCTGATCGCTGTCTGCTGCATCAAGGACCGACTGCAGCTGCTGCTTTGCAATCGAAAGCTCAAGCTTTGCAGACTGAATCATGGAGGCAGAAAGATCGTGGTTCATAAAGTGATGGAATTCCTCTTTCATCACCCCGAATTCAGACTGGAGAGGATCTGCCGTTTTAGCAAGTTCCTGCATGCTTGATATCCCGTAAAGACGGGGATGCCGTATCTCGTGAGTCAAAAGCTGGTCCCGGATATAGTCTTTCACCAGCTCAATTTCTTCATTGCTTCCTGCAAGGTCAATGGCATTGATGATAAAAAACATTTTATCCATTGAGAAGGTGTCTTTCACCCTTCCAAGCTGCTTCAGAAACTCTCTGTCTCCTTTTGAAAACGGATGGTTATAGTAGGTGACAAACAAAATGGCGTCCGCATTTTTAATGTAATCGAATGCTACTTCTGTATGTCTTGAATTAAACGAATCTGCTCCAGGAGTATCGACGATCGTAATTCCGCTTTGCGTCAGCGGGCTGTCAAAATAGATGACAACTTCTTCAACCGTGCACGCTTTTTCCTCATTGGCCACATATTCTTTGTATTCTTCCCTGTTTGCAGCAATCGTTTTGCCGCTGATGGAACCTATCTCTGACAATGCCTTTTGATAGAGGGGCAAAAGAGACTTCAGCCTCTCGCTGTCCCCTTTCATACCAGCAAGTTTCATGCGGGCATCTTCAGCTGAAACTGCCTCTATGGAGAAAATATCTGCAATTTCCTCAAGAAATGCACGTTCAGTTTTAAATTTCACTTCAATCATCCCGTGCGGTTTATCCTTTGTAACTGGTTTGATTTTATTAATTGCAGCCGTTGTCGGCGTTGGTGATGAAGGCAAGAGCTTTTCACCAAGCAGCGCATTTGCAAAGGATGATTTCCCTGCGCTGAATGCTCCAAACAGGGCAACAGTAAACGACTTGTTCTGAAGGGACTCTGCTTTCGTCTTTAGAGACGATGAAAGCTGCTGAAAGCCCGGAATGCCGGTCAGTACATTTGATGCTGCAGCGATCTGCTCTGCAAAAAAAGCCTGATCAGCCGTTTGATCCTGGACTTGTGTCTTTTCAGCAGATTCCTTTTCGCTTTTCCTGCTAACGGACTGCTTTTGCTCAAGCGTTCCTTCTGAAGCCATTTTTTCAGGATGCTTCCTTATCCACTCGGCAAGGTCGAGATCTGGTAGCTTTTCCTGTGCGGCAAGCTCCATCACGTCATTTTTCAGCTGTTCAAAACCAATCAGCCTGCGGTACTGTTCGTTTAATGCCTCAAGTTTCTCTGTTCGTTTCGACACGTCTGAAGATAATGCTTGAAGCTGAACTTCGTTTTGATCCTTCACATGCTGTTCCATCTGTTCGATAAGAGGCATCACCTGTTTTTTTGCGTCTTTTTTTACCGATTCACTTAAATCATTGGAATAGGTGAGTGTATACTGCGCGTTGGCCGTAGCCCCTTTTTGAACGGAAGTGTGCAGAAGTGCAGCATCTGTCTTGATTGAAAAATCCTGAAGCTTCTGCAGAAAATCAGGGCTGCTGATTTCATGCTCTGCCGCTTTTTTCTTCAGCAGTTCATTCACGTGCCAGGCAATTTGAGACTGCAAGTGAGCTGAAATGTCCTCAAACAGTTCCGTTTCCCGTTTTTTCTGTTCTTCTGCTGTTTTTGCTTTTGAGAAGAACAGCCCCACTTTAAAGCCCGGCAGTGACGCTTCAATAAACCGTTCAGCCTTTGACCTTGTCTCGAATGGAATCAGATTGGCATTTTTAAGAATATAGTCCAGCTGATCACGCAAGTCTGCTGAAACAGAGCTGATGCTGTCAGAAAGATTCTTTAATGCAGCCTGGGATGTGTCCAGTTCTTTTTGAACACTGCCGATTTGCGAGAGAAGTTCATCTGCTGAAATCTCCTTCAATTCAAGATCTTCTTCCTTTTGGCCGAGATAGTCTGAAGATAATGAGATCAGCGTGTTTTGGGCATTCTCTTGTACAAGACCCTCTTTAGAAATCATTTCGCTGATGAGACTTTTTACGGAAGAAAGCTGATTATGCTCATGGTCTAAAGCCGTAAGTGACGTATAGAAAACATGGTCTGAAGGCAGTCCCGCCGCCTCGAACGTCATTTCAATCTGAGCCCTGAATGCAGAGAAGGCCACTTCCTCTTCCCTGTGTTTATCAACTTGATTAACAATTAAATAGATCTGTTTGCCTTTATGTATCATTTCGTGGACAAATGCCACATTTTCTTCGGATTGAACGTGATTGTAATCTGTCACATAAAACACTAAATCTGCTAGATGCAGAGCGGATTCGGTCGCCATGCGGTGAGCGGCATCCGTGGAATCAATTCCAGGCGTGTCCATGATCACAACGTTTTCCTGAAGAGACGAATACTCATCTTTTATCTCGATTTTTAAGACCTCATTGCCCTGCCTGCAATAGTCCTTCACTTGCTGAATGGAGTAGGAACCCTTCAGCTTGATCAGGTTTCCTTTCGTGTCATGCAGAATGACAGATTTTTCACCCTTTTGAAGCAGCACGACATTTGCACTTGTCGGAATCGGGCTTGTCGGCAGTACCTCTTCACCGATCAGCATGTTGATCATCGTTGATTTCCCTGCTGAGAAATGGCCTGTAAAAGCAATGTGCTTCGTATTTTTTTGAATTTTATAGAACAGCTCGATCAATTTATCGGCTGTTTCAGGTTCATCCTGTATTTTATTCCATACAGCAGCCGTTCTGGGAAGCAGATGCTGTTTTAACGTTTTCGTACTCATTCCCTAAACCCCTTTGTCTGGCGTATATTGCTATTTTACTTGATTTTTTGCCTTTTTCCCATCCTATTATGAGAATCTTTAAATAGTTACGCCGTAAAATGAAACTTTTTCCAGATAAAAACGTAAAAAAGACAAACTTTTATTAAAAATATGGTTGAAAAATTACAATAAATACGTAAAATAATCAATGATAACAGATGGCCGCACGGCCGGAAGGTGGGTATTTTCTTGTTACTTGGAAAAGTACTGTGCAAATTTGGAGTAGGATCTGCCAAAATTGATCTTGTCCTGAAAAAAGATACATACCGCATTGGCGATATGATTAAAGGTGAATACGTTATAAAAGGCGGATTTGCTGAACAGCGCCTGAAGAGGGTAGAGTCGGATCTCGTGCAGACGCATTCAGTGAATGACACGGAAAGGGTTATCAACACAAGAACCATTCTTTCTTCCGCTGTCATTTCAGCACAGGAAGAAAAAACGATGAATTTTTGTTTTGAGCTCCCTCCTTCCCTGCTGCCGACAGACAGCCACATTTCCTATAAATTTATTACCCGTCTAATCTTTACTGACGGCATCAGCAGCGTTGACCACGATGAAGTCATTATTCAGCCAAGCTGAACCTTTTAAAATCAGAAAATGCAGTCCGGATGCGGACTGCATTTTTTCAATGTCACGAAAATAGAATAACAAATTAATCCTCGTCCAGCTCCAGCGCCTAGATCCTCTGTCAGAACAAATCCGTCAAAAAAGGCGGGAACCGGACTTTTCCGCCGGATTCTTATCTGCCTATCGGATCTGAGCAAGGCGCTTCCGCTTTTGATCTTTAAAACTCCTTTGATGAGAACGGCAGAAAGAATTTAACTCCGCGCCTGTTAAAAGGAAGAATTTTCATATCTGCAATCAGATGACTCGCATACCCTGCAGTACCTGCGTAAAAAGCTCCCTGAAGCCCTGTTGCCTGTTCAAATTGTGAGGCTATAACTGCGAAAAACAAAAGCCCGGCAATACTGTGCGTATAGCTTCTGTGAGGGACAAAAGAAGCTATGATCATATAGATGCCAAGCAGAATGACCCATGTTTCCTGCAGGGAAAAACCTCCTGCGGCAATTCCCGCCCCTGTCATCGTCAGCATATGCCTCTGCCTGATAAAAGCAGACAACACAATGATCGCTGCTCCTGCTCCCATGCCAGTCCAGATTTCATTTCCCTTTCCTTGAAAAAAACTGTACATAATCATTAGAAATCCCGCGATCTGTGCGACACTGCGGATAAAATGATGTGAAAATGTCAGTCTGTTTCTCAGCTTGCCGTCAATATCAGCATCAGGCATTAAGGCTGTGAGTCCTCCGAGCGCAGATAAAATGAGCGTCGCTTCCAGATCCGCCCCGACTGCACTCGCTGCGCCGAAACCTGCTGCCGCTCCTATCGCCATATGTGATGTTCCATCCATGCTGTACTTTCTCTCCTTTAATGTTCATCCCTACATTCTAATACAAAAAAGCCCTGCTGAGAGGACTTATGGGGAAAATCATTCTTTTAGCTTACACAAACGCATATTTACAGGTTCTTTCTAACGGCTGCATACCGAATTTGCAGGGTAATAAACGTCATAGCTGCTGGAACAGTCAGAGCAAGTGATGCTGGAAAGATAAACCGCTGGAGGATGACCGACTCCTGCATTAAAAAGACAGACGCAATAGTGAGCAGTATGAGGAAACAGGCAATCGATCCAAACCAGTTTTTCATCACGGCATATTTTTCTGCTTTAGATTCATCCTCTGTATGAATAGGCGGAGTTCCCTCTTCTGCTGAAAAAACATGGACGCTTCCATTTGATGTAACAGGCTCCCAGCCCGCAGCCCTGAAAACGTCATAATACTCTTCAGCTCCATCCCCCTTTACATTCTGATAGTCAAGGCTGTAAATCAGATGTCGAGGATTGGATTTTTTAAGCGTATAGCCCATGAAGGAGAATTTTTCAAGCACCCAACCCTTTTGGGCCATTTTACTGAGTTTTTTCATTTCCCGTTCTTCTGCAAAAGCCAGACCTGCCGAAGGCATATATCTTCTTTTCGCCATTGATCAGACCTCCTTATTTTTCTTAAAAGCATCCATTCCATGTGCAGCCATCCTCTGTCTGCGGCCTATCTCGAGCTCCAGGAGTTTTCGGCCCTTTTCCGTTGCTTTGTAAACTTTCCGTCTGTCGTCCTGACTGGCAGAAAGGGAAATCATTTCAGCGTCAAGCAGTTTTTTGGTCAGTGTATAAAGTGTAGCAGGGCCTATTATAAACTCTCCGCCTGTCAGTTCTTCTATATGTTTCATAATGAGATACCCGTGCTTTTCTTCAAGCAAAGATAAAACAATGTAATAAGCGGGGTCTGTAAGCTGTTCCATTTCCATCATCGCATTTCTCGGCAATGTATCACCTCTTTATATCATGTATCAATATATCGTTTAATGATACATCTATTAATAATATAATAATGGCATATCCTGTTTGCTGTCAATCTTTTCTAATAAAAAAAAAAGAATCCCCGGCTGGAGATTCTTTTTATCATTAGAATGTATGAGCAAGGTCTTTCGCGCGTGCGATTCCGTCTTCTTTGATTTGCTGAGCTTTGTCAGGCATTGCTGCATGTCCTTCAATGAACAGGCCTTCGAATGAAGGAACACCGAAGAACTGCATCATGATGCCGAGGTAGCGGTGCCCCATTTCCATTTCAGCAGCAGGGCCTGTTGAGTAGATGCCTCCGCGCGCCTGAATGTGAAGAGCTTTTTTGTCTGTCAGCAATCCGACAGGTCCCTGCTCTGTATATTTAAACGTTTTGCCTGCAACAGCGACAGAGTCAAGATACGCTTTCATAACAGGAGGGAAAGAGAAGTTCCAAAGAGGTGTGACGAAAACATATTTGTCAGCTGAAATGAATTGTTCGCTCAGCTCAGACAGGCGTCCGACCTTTGCTTTTTCTTCCGCTGAAAGTTCTTCAAAGCCTTTTCCGGTCTGCAGTTTTCCCCAGCCGCTGAAAACATCTGCATCGATATGCGGGATGTTTTCTTTATAAAGATCAATGTGAACAACCTCATCGCCTGAATTTGCTTTTTTGTACTCATCTAGAAATGCTTTTCCTGCAGCCATACTGAAAGAGGCTGTATCGTCGTGCGGATGCGCAGTGATGTATAAAACTTTTGACATGGTAGTCACCTTTCCTTTTTTAAAAGTTTGATCCCGTTTTATTATTGATTAAATCCACGTGATTAAAACAATAATTTAAGAATCTTTAAATTGAATATCTTCAATTCGAGATAATAATATCGAATCCGGCGAATTTTGTCAAACAAAAAGCTTACAGAAATATTATCAGCCGCATTCTCTCATACTAAAGACAGAAAGGATGGAGAGAAGTGACAGAATTTCCGATTATCCATACAAATTTCTGGGATGCGGTCATTGCCGTTCCTGCCGTTATCATATTGACTCAAATCGCGAAGCTGCTCTTTAAGATTCCCCCGCATTTTGTCCCTACTGCCGCAGGATTTACCGGTTTGCTGATCGGCATTTTCATCAGCCATCCCAACCATTTTTCAACAGGGCTGTTTATGGGTTGTTTTTACGGAAGTGCTGCTGTCGGGGCATATTCCTCTCTTAAAACTTCGCTGAAAGCTTATCGCAGGTATGAAAAAAAGACATAAAAAAAACTGCCGAATCAGGCAGCATGAGGTTAAGAAGCAGTATTCACTTTTTTTAATATGTAGCCCATCAGTGTGCTGTAGGCCAAAACCGTTCCTAATACGAGTGTCATTTCCATCGTCTCACACAACCTTTTCACTGAGAATGATTATTACCTTCACTCTACCACGAATGAAAATCATTTTCAACAGGGATTTATGTGCATGGATTAAAATGATGGTGTTCATTCGTTCTATTTGCGGCATCTATGCTTAAATTATGCCCAATTGAACCTGTTATTCCTCCCCTTTTCGGGGGACAAATCTCTTTTTCCATGAAAACGTTTCGTCGTAATCGGCCGTATGTTCTGCAAGGGCTCTTTCTTCAGCTGGAATTCTGATCGACAGAATGACTGCATTAAGCAGGGTAAATGTCACAGCCGTAGCATATGCCTGAAAAAGGATCGGCAGAAACAGGATTTCAACGGCAACAACAAGGTAATTCGGATGCCTCATATATTTGTACGGTCCTTTTGCCACAACTTCGAGATTAGGGACAATGATAATTTTTGTATTCCAGTATGGCCCGAGACTGAACACAGCCCAATAACGGATGATCTGCGTGAAAACAATAATCGGCAAAATGACCATCCAAAGCGGGGAAAGCTGTTTATCAAAAAGCAGCACTTCCAGAAGAAATGAGAGCAAAAACAGGCTGTGGAGCGCTACAATCCACGGATAATGCCTTTTGCCGTGTTCTTGCCCGCCAAGGTTCAGCAACCGTTTTTCGTTTCGTTTTGCCAGCACAAGCTCACTCAGCCGCTGAAGGATAATAATCGTCAGAAAAAAGGCGAATATCATGAAACCCGCTCCCATTCCGCAAGAAGAAGTTCTGCGCAAAACCCCGGACCGAGTGCTGCAATTATGCCCAGATCTCCAGGGTTTGTGCGTCCGTTTGTCATGTACTCGTCAATCACATACATTACCGTTGCAGACGACATATTTCCGTGCTGTCTTAAAACATTCTTAGATACGGACAGCTGCTCCTCGGTGAACCCGAGACTTGCCTGATACGCATCAAGCACTTTCTTTCCTCCGGGATGGGCAAGGAAATGCTGAATGCTTCCGAGTGAAACCCCCTCATCAGCAAGGTAATCCTCCACCGTACCCTTCAGCCAGTTTCTGATAATAGCTGGTATGTCTCTTGAAAAAATAACATAGAATCCGTTGTTTTTAATTTCCCAGCCCATCACATCTTCCGAATCTCTCATAAACACCGAGCGTGTCGAACGTGTTTTAGGAAGGACAGAAAGAGCGGATAAATGAGCAAGATCAGCGTTTTCTCCGGCAAGAAGAGTACATGCAACCCCGTCTGCAAACAGGGAGGTGCCGATAAAATTGCTTTTGGAAAGGTCGTCATGCTGAAAGGTCAGGCTGCAGAGTTCGACACAGACAACAATGACTTTCGCGTCCGGATAAGCCTTGCAGTAGTCATGAGCCCTCGACAGGCCTGATGCGCCGCCTGCACACCCGAGTCCCCAGATGGGCATTCGTTTCACTGACTCTTTGAACGGGAGATTGTTGATGATTTTGGCATCAATGCTCGGAGTAGAAATCCCGGTGCTCGAGACAAAGAAAATCGCGTCAATTTCTTCGCATCCGATCTCTCTGTTTAAATAGACCCGGTTTTGCAGGCAGCTGATAATCGCCTCCGTTCCAAGGGCCACAGCCGCCTCAATGTATGTATTGTTTTTTTCCTCAAAGGTGTGCTGAGTCCTGTACCAGCTGATGTCTTTAACAAATTGCCGGGATTCTATGTCGCCATTTTTAAAAGCAGGCAGAAGCCGGTTAATATCTTTAAACGTTCCTTCAAAGAGTTCTTTTGCAAATTCTACAGTCGCGTCCTGCTGCATCCTGTTTTCCGGTATGCTCTTGCCGACTGATAAAAGATAGGCCATCCCATCCACCTCATTTTATTCTTATAACGGTTACTTTTTCCAAATAAAGGAGGTTTTATGTAATGACCGGCAAAAAAAAAGCTCTTCCCTGATCAGGGAAAAGCAACGTTTTAAAGGAGTTGTTGTTGTGCTCTTTTATTATATCGCGAAAAACGGGTTTGAACAGACATGTTTGAATGGAAATTTTTAAAAGAAGTACGCCATATGAATTTCATCGTCGTATTTCCCGTTCAGAATTGCCTGTTCACGCTGTACTCCCTCAATTGCAAAGCCGTATTTTTCATAAAGCTTTACCGCTACTTCATTGGAAGCAAAAACCGTCAGGCAAAGCTTATGGAGGTTGTTCTTTCTGCACCAGTCAAGTGTTGCACTCATGACCTCCTTGCCGATGCCGAGGCCCTGCGCAGAATCTGTAAGCCACGTCCGGAACAGGCCGGTATGTCTTTTCATTAGAAGCTCTCCCCGCAGAACTCTTGCGATGCCGACAACCTTCCCCTGCATTTCAACACCGAGATAAAAGTTATCTTTTTCTTTTAATTCTTTAATAAATGCTTTTTCTTCTTGGAGGGAACGCGGGCTTTCTTTTTGTATGTACGTCCCCGAATCAATGATGCTCTGTACAGATTCAATTATGTCTGCCGCATCCTCTTCCCTTACAGGCCTCAGCGTAATCTGTTCTCCATTTTTTGCAGTAAAAACCGTTTTGTCATCTTGAGTAATCATTGAAGTTCAGCTCCTTGACGTTAGTATATCTCTGCGCTCAAGAAGTAACACATTATACAGGCTGTTTCACGATTTTTCAAATGACAAGTACTCCCCGTCCGCGCAAATACGCTTCTACATCTACAAATGAGTCTGCTTCAATATAGGCAATTCCCTTTTTTTCAAGCAGACCGCACAGCGCGTCCTTTGCGAAGGTTACATCTGCAAAGGCTGCAGGATGGGAATCAGGTTCGCTGTCTCCGTAAAAGTAAACCGCATCATAGGTTTCTTTCAGTTTCTGAATGACTTTTGATTTATCAATTCCATATCGCTCTGAATAGCTCCAGTCATTTTTATCAATTTCCAGATGAATGTTTTTGCTTTTAAAATGGCCTTTATTTGAGATGATCTCGACGTTTTCTGCGCCAAGCGCGTCAAAAATGTGCTTAATATAATAATCTGTTCCTGCACTGAGGATATAAAAATCACCGCCGTTTTTTTGGACACGTTCAATAAAAGGGCCGATATAATTGTCCAGCGGCAATGTCAGAATGGTTTTAATCAGTTCTTCCTCTTCAAGGTGAATAGAGGTGAATATTCGGCTTAAAAAGTCAATATCCAGCATCTCCCCCCGCTTCCACTGCTTGAACAGCGCTTCTCCTTCAGGGAAAAGTTCCTCAATAACAAGGTGATAAAAATCTTTCTTGGAGATCGTCCCGTCAAAATCAGATACGAATGCCCATGGTTTCATTGTAAGTCCTCCATTGATTTAATTTTTTCATCTGGAAATATATAGGTTTCTCTCTTCATATCATGTAGTAATTGCTTTTAACTACTCACATCAAAGGAGAGACACATGAAGAAATTATTCGTTATTTTCACCGCCGCGCTATTTATCTTTTTCGGCGCAGGCATCAGCAAAACAGAGGCAGCAGGCAGTGACTTTATTATTATTAACAAGTCCAAAAATCAGCTGGCCTTTTATAAGAACAGCAAGCTCAGCAGCGTGTTTAAAGTGGCAACCGGCAAAAAGCCATCCTACACCCCTGAAGGAACCTTTAAAGTGGTCAGCAAAATTGTAAACAGACCATACTACAAGCTTGGCATTCCCGGCGGCGACTCGCGCAACCCTCTTGGAAACCGCTGGCTTGGCATCAACGCAAGAGGCACATGGGGCACAACTTATGCCATACACGGGAACAACAATCCAAGCTCCATCGGGCAGTACATCAGCAACGGATGCATCAGGATGTATGATAATGAAGTGGAATGGCTGTACAGCCAGGTTAAAATGAATACACCTGTTATCATAACATCTTCCGGCAGTTCGTTTGATGCCATTGCCTCCTCAAAAGGATATAAGGTGAGCGGCAGCAAAGCAGTATCTTCTAAACCATCCGGATTTACGGGACAAAATCTGAAAAAAGGCAGCCGGGGAAGCGAAGTCAAACATCTCCAGCAGCTTCTTACCTCCAAAGGGTTCGACACGCGCGGCATTGATGGAATCTTCGGAACCAATACCGATAAAGCAGTGAGATCTTTCCAAAAGAGCAAAAAGCTTTCAGCAGACGGCATAGTCGGTCCGGCTACAAGAAAAGCCCTCAGTATGTATTAAGAAAAGCCATACCCTGAAGATATTCGGGTATGGCTTTTCTATTGGATCTTATTTTACATCAGAAGAATTAAGATGCGTGTTTTTCGTTCAGACGTACAGCTTCGCTTTTTTCTTCTTTTCGAACAACGTTGAACACAATATTCAGCAGAATGGCTGTCAGGCTCCCCGCCACAATGCCGTTGTTGGTCAGGATTTTAACAGACTCGGGAAGAGCGGCGAACATATCAGGCACGGCAGTCACACCAAGTCCCATTCCTACAGAGCACGCGATAATAAGCAAATTTTCTTGTGAAGCAAACTCAACCCTGCTCAGCATCTTGATGCCGTATGCAATAACCATCCCAAACATGGCGATCATGGCTCCGCCGAGAACGGCTTCAGGAATAATGGTTGTGAAGGCTGCAATTTTAGGAACTAGTCCAAGCACCATGAGCATTCCTGCTGCTGTATAGATGACATTCCTTGATTTAACGCCAGAAAGAGAAATCAATCCTACATTTTGAGAATATGCCGTATATGGGAAAGCATTAAAGATTGCCCCAAGCAAGTAAGCAACTCCTTCTGCACGGTACCCTTTCGCAAGATCCTCTTTTGTGATGTTCTTTTTCGTAAGATCCCCAAGCGCATAGTAAACCCCGGTTGACTCTACCAAACTGACGATAGCGACGAGGATCATTGTCAAAATCGGAGCAATCTCAAACGTCGGCGTTCCAAAGTAAAACGGCTTGCCGATCTGAAACCATCCCGCTTCAGAGACAGGCTGCAGGTCCACCTTTCCCATAAGCGCAGCCGCAGCTGTTCCCGCAATCAGCCCAATCAGGATGGAAACGGCGCGGATGAAGCCGGTGAAAAATCTGTAAAGCAGAATAATAAACAGCAGAACACCAAAAGCAAGCGCAAGATTGGAAGGAGATCCAAAATCAGCGGCCCCCTGTCCGCCCGCCATATTATTCATGGCAACCGGAATCAGCGTGATTCCGATAATCGTCACGACAGATCCTGTTACAACAGGCGGGAAAAATACAGCCAGCTTCCCAAACACTGTTGAAATCAGAATGACGAAAATTCCTGAAGCTAAAATCGAACCATAGACAGAAGATATACCGTACTCCGTCCCAATGGCGATCATTGGACCAACTGCTGTAAACGTGCATCCGAGCACAACCGGAAGACCAATTCCGAAAAACTTGTTTTTCCACACCTGCAGAAGTGTAGCAAGACCGCACATGAAAATATCAATGGAAACAAGATAAGTCAGCTGTTCAGGCGTTAATCCAAGGGCTCCGCCTACAATCAGAGGCACGATAATCGCACCTGCATACATGGCAAGAACGTGCTGAATGCCGAGTGAGAACACTTTAAAGGAATTGTTATTCATCGGACTGCCTCCGTTTTGTCAAGAAATTGCACGGCGCCGTTTTCAAGAGACTCGATTCGTGCAAGAGATTCCACGCGAAAGCCTTTTTCACGAAGCAATTTCCCGCCGTCCTGAAACGATTTTTCAATAACGATGCCTATTCCCGCAATTTCTGCTCCGGACTGCTTCACAATCTCGGCAAGTCCAAGAGCTGCCTGTCCATTTGCCAGAAAATCGTCAATAATGAGCACACGGTCTGTTTCATTCAGATGTTCGCCTGATACAGCGATCGTGTTTTCTTCCTGCTTCGTAAATGAATAAACAGCTGCTGTGAGAAGCTTGCCCTTTAACGTAAGAGAGCTGCGCTTTCTTGCAAAAACGACCGGCGCGTTCAGCTCAAGCCCTGTCATCACCGACGGCGCAATCCCTGACGATTCCAGGGTAAGAATTTTCGTAATGCCTTCGTTTTTAAACCTTCCTGCAAACTCTTTTCCTACTTCTCTCATTAAAAATGGATCAATTTGATGATTTAAAAAGGAATCTACTTTCAGTACCTGATCAGAAAGCACCTTTCCTTCAAGTTTAATTTTTTCCTGCAGCATGATCATCCTATTTCCCTCCAGCTATAAAAAAACGGCATCGTCTCATAGAGTGAGACAATGCCGTTTAGAAGATAGCTTAAAAGAAGCAGGCTGCAAAACAAAGCACTGCTCACTCATAGTCAGATGATTAACGGTCATCCGGTAGAAACTTGCAGGCCATATCCCCGCGATTATATGAGTGTGCACGTTTTATTAGAATAGTAGCATTATAACAGGGTTTATTCGTTATGGGAAGAGTATTCTGCACAAAAAAGCGAATAATGGCATGTAATTTAATTCGAATTATTCGTTATTTCTGAAAAAACCAAAAGAGACCGCACGAGAACACGTGCGGCCTTTGCTTATTATTTTGCCGGCTGAAGCTGATAAAGTTTCGAGTACTTCGTCTCGAGATGATCGATTAAATACTTGGCATTCAGGCCTTCTCCAGTTACATCATGAAGGATCTCAAGCGGCTGCTTCATTTTTCCGTGCTGATGGATCTTTTCTGTCAGCCAGTTTTTAATCGTGCCGAACTCTCCGTTTTCAACAAGCTGATCAAAGTCAGGCAAGTCTTTCATCATCGCCTGTTTAAATTGCGCGGCGTACATATAGCCAAGTGCATAAGAAGGGAAATAGCCGAACATGCCACCGGACCAGTGAACGTCCTGAAGCACGCCTTCTGCGTCATTCGATGGCGTTACGCCAAGGTACTCTGTATATTTTTCATTCCAGATGCGCGGAAGATCCTCTACTTCGATCTCATCATTAAATAAGCCCTTCTCAATTTCATAGCGGATCATGATGTGAAGCGGATACGTCAGTTCATCTGCCTCGATGCGGATAAGAGACGGCTTGGATTCGTTGACTGCGCGGTAGAAATCCTGGAGCGCTACATCATCAAACTGCCCGTCTGCATAGTTCTTGAGCGAATCGTAGTAGCGGTTCCAGAATCCAGGATTTTTGCCGATGAATTTCTCATAGAAAAGAGACTGCGACTCATGAATTCCCATGGATGTTCCGTCGCACAGCAGGGTTCCTTCAAGCTTTTCTGAAATGTTCTGCTCATAAAGCGCGTGACCGCATTCGTGGATTGTGCCGAAAAGCGCTGTACGGAAGTCATTTTCAGCATATTTCGTAGTAACACGCACATCCCCGCGGTTAAGACTGATCGCAAATGGATGGACCGTTTCATCCAGGCGGCCTGCTTCAAAATCGTAGCCGAGCTCTTTCAGGAAGAACTCTGAGATCTGGCGCTGCTTGTCTTTTGAAATCGGCTCATACAAAAAGTGAGTTTCCGGCTGGTTCTGTGACTCTGTAATGCTTTTGACAAGAGGCACGATCCGGCTTCTCAGTTCGCCGAATACCCGGTCAAGCACTTCAACGGTTACACCCGGCTCATACTGGTCAAGGAACGTATCATATTTGTTTTCTTTGTAGCCCCAGTACTCAAGAAACTTTTTGTTGGTGTCAACGAGCTTCTTTAAGTACGGTGCAAACAGGCTGAAATCCGATTTTTCCTTCGCTTCTTCCCACACGGACTCTGCTTTTGACTGCAGAATGACATATTCTTTGTATTCTTCCTGCGGGATCACTTTGCTTAGTTTGTATTCTTTCTCACTTTCAAGTGCTGCTTTGAATGTGATTTCAGAAACCTCATCCTTCGCGCTCAGAATCTGATCAATATATGACTTCATTTCATCAGATGTCTGCATTTGGAACACTTCAGTAGATAAAATGCCAATTGCCTGCGAACGCTGTTCAATCGCTTTTTTCGGTGCTCCTGTGCGCAGATCCCAGAACATGAGCGAAATGGCTTCATTATAGCTTTTCATTTTTTGCAGGTACTCTAAAAATGACGTCTCAACGGATTGAATAGTCAATCTGATCACCCCTTCTTTAGGTATGTAAAATAGTAGTAATTTTCTAACATTTTTAGATTAAAGGAGAGAAAAGGTTTTTGTCAATGATTTTATAAACTGACGGGTCGGTTTTATTTTTGTTTGCGGATGTGTGATTCTGACAATTGCTTACCCTCCTACATCGTTTCTCGGTTTCCGAGGGTACGATTACAGCGCTTGCTTACCCTCCCAAATCGTTTCTCGGTTTCCGAGGGTACGATTCGCCCACTTGCTTACCCTCCCAAATCGTTTTTCAGTTTCCGAGGGCACGATTCGCGCTCTTGCTTACCCTCTCAAATCGTTTCTCGGTTTCCGAGGGTACGATTACGGCGCTTGCTTACCCTCCCAATTCGTTTCTCGGTTTCCGAGGGTACGATTCGCGCGCTTGCTTACCCTCTCAAATCGTTTCTCGGTTTTCGGGGGTACGATTCATTATGCCGAAAAAAAGAGCGAAGGGACCTCTCCCCTCGCTCTTACACTTACCGTTCTTCAGCTGTCACAGGCAATATGGATTTAACTTCTTCAAGCACGTTCAGATCCTGCTTTGTGGAGAGGTAAATGGAAATCTCCCCGCTGTCAGTGCTGGTTCTGATCAGGCGGCCAATGCCCTGTTTCAGTCTCAGCATCATATACGGCATATCCACATCAGCAAACGGATCGGCTGAGCTGCTCCGTTTTGATTCAAACACCGGGTCATTTGGAGGGAACGGCAGTGACCAGATGATCACGTTCGACAGGGATGCCCCAGGAATGTCAAGTCCTTCCCACAGATGCACGGCACATAATACGGATGTCTCGTTATTCTGGAACTCAGAAACAAGCTTGCTTATTTCCTGGTCTCCTTCAAATAAGAAGCGATAATCAGCTTTATGGGCTGATGCATAACGTTTAAACACGTCAAGTTCATCTTTTGTGTTAAACAGGATGAGCGCACGGCCTCCTGATTGTTCAATTCTTTTCAATGTTTCCGCACATTTCACTTCATTGAGGGAAACAGATGCTGATACGTCGAGCAGTGAAATCTTCATGTTTTCTTCATAATCAAACGGTGACTCAACGTTCAATGACAAATAGTCTTTGATTCCAAGACTGCCCGCGATAAAATCGAACGATCCATGATTGGACAGTGTCGCAGATGAGAAGATATACGGCTTTTTCTGAGAAAATACTTTCTCTCTCAGCACTTCTTCCACTGTTCTTGGCATGATGATCAGGGAGAAATCCTGCTCTCCGTTTTCAATCCAGTGGATCGCGCCTTTTTGTTTATTAAAAAGGGAAATGGAAAATTCCATGCTGTCCAAATATTCCTCGACAATCTTTAGCTCGTAGGAATCAATGGTATACATTTCCCCTTCAAATACTAGGGCCTCGCCAATTTCAGCCAGCATCCTGTGCAGCTCAATCCCCTGTTTCCGCAGCGTATCGTTCATCACTATCCGTGAGCGGTGTGAGCCTTTTACTTCTTCTGATGCTTCAAGCAGGCTGTCGAAAAATTCCTCGTTGATGACAAGCGTGTCTTCAACTAAATGAGCAAATTCTTCCCTGATGTCATTCTGAAGCAGTCTTTCAAGCAAGATGGCAAGCGTGCTGCTTTTCACTCTGTAGGTAAGGGCTTTTTGGGCTGCATATTCAAGAAGATGCCCTTCATCGAAGACGACTGAGCTGTGTTCAGGCAGCAATGGAAGCTGTCCTTCCCGCTTTCTTGAGTCGTATGTCCAGATATGCTCCATGTAGAAATCATGAGAACAGACGATCAGGTCGGTTGCTTTGCGGTAATGCTCGCGTGAAAGCGTGAGGCCGCAGCGGTGCCTTTGGTCACATGACAGACAGTCCTGGAACGAGTCATAATTCACATGACTCCACTCTTCATCTGTCAGGTTGGGATATTCTTTACGGTCTCCGTAATGATAGAAAGACTGCATACCTGCTTTTTCATGGACAAAGCCTGGAAGCGACTCAAATAAATCAAGATACAGATCATCACCCGTCCGCTGAATCGTCTGATCCAGTTTTTTCAGGCACAGATACTGATCCTGGGATTTTCCGAGTCTTACATCAATGGTTAAATCCAGATGCTTTCTCAGCTTTGCAATATCCCCTTCATTTTTAACAAGCTGTTCAATCAATGTTTCATCCGCACATGCAATAACAGCAGGTTTTCCGGTGTAGCGTGCATAGCTGATCGCATAAAGCAGATACACCAGTGTTTTTCCCGTTCCAACTCCAGCTTCTGCGAACATGACACTCTTTTCGCGGAATGCCCGTTCAAGCTGAAACGCCATAAAAATTTGTTCATCTCTAAGTTCAAAGCCTTTTTCAGGCAAAATATCGTAAAATACATCTCCGATCCAATTGTTCAGCCCTTCATAGAAGGTTTCATTTTTGGAAACAGCAAATGGCAGACGTGACGTCGGCATGTATTAGATCCCCCGCAATCATTTATACTCAAACAACTATTTTCTCATTTGTCGATCGGTTCGTCAACTGCTTCTGAGCTGAATATGACCCTGAATTCAGGAGCCATGAAAAAAGACAGGCTTTCATCATATGAAAGCCTATCTCAGCGGTCGTAAAGCGTATCAATCATTACCTTTTGGTCAATCGCAGAAGCATGTGCCACTGCTTTTAGAAAATCGGCTCTCGCACTGCCGAGCGATGCTTGAGCAGCTGCTTCATGGCCATTCTCAATGAGAGACAAATAAGTTGATGACAGCGCTTTGGATATTAGATTAAAATCATTGTTTTCGCCCAGAATCACTCACTCCTTGAAAAGAAATCAATACTGTTTCTAGTGTATTCAAGGAGAGATGCTTCTATACCTGTTTTCTGTCTCTTGGCGGGCGTTTACCCCAGTACTGATAATAATCCGTTTCAATAAATCCGTTAAAGAGCTTGCGTTTTTTTGTTGCCTGCCTGCCGTAAAAATCTTCAAATCCTTTATGGGAAGTCAGCATATAAACAGACCACGTCTCAAGAGGCAGCAGAGCGCGTCCCATTCCTTTGTACAGCTGCTCAACTTCTTCTTTTTCTCCAAGTCTTTCCCCGTATGGAGGGTTTCCAACGATTACGCCATACTCTTTTCGGGTTGTGAAATCGCTGACCTGCATTTGCTTGAATTGAATGATGCCGCCAAGGCCTGCTTCATCCGCATTTTCCTCCGCAATAGAGATCATGCGGTGGTCAATGTCATGTCCTGAAATATCAAGCTCGAGATCATAATTCGCCAGGTCTTCAGCTTCTGTGCGTGCTTGGTTCCAATGGTTTTTTCCGATAATATCCCATTGTTCGGAAACGAATTCCCGGTTAAACCCGGGGGCAATGTTCTGTCCGATTAGTGCCGCTTCAATTGGGATTGTACCCGATCCGCAGAAAGGATCTACAAATGGACGGTCAGGCGTCCAGTTTGTAAGCATGACTAGAGCAGCAGCCAGTGTTTCCTTAAGAGGCGCCCCTCCCTGGTCAAGCCTGAAGCCGCGCTTGTGAAGCCCTGCGCCGCTTGTATCAATCGTCAAGGTCGCTACATCTTTTAAGAGGGCAATTTCCACTTTATAAAGCGGACCTGATTCCTCGTACCACTCTGAAGTAATCTTATACTGCTGCTTCAGTTTTTCGGCAATTGCCTTTTTCACGATACGCTGACAGTCAGGTACACTGTAGAGCTTTGATTTTACCGATTTTCCCGTGACAGGAAATTCTGCCTGGCGTGGAATAATTGCTCCCCAGTCAAGGGCCTTTGTTTTTTCAAACAGATCGTCAAAAGAGTAGGCTTTAAATTCGCCCACTTTCAGCTTTACGCGGTCAGCTGTGCGAAGCCATAAATTCAGACGGGGAATGTCCTTTGGATCCGCCTCAAATGTCACTTTGCCGTTATCGGTCGTGCATTCATATCCAAGATCCCGCACTTCTTTGGCAACAAGCGCCTCAAGTCCCATGGCAGCTGTTGCGATTAATGTCACCTTACTCATTGCATCACCTTCTAAATCAGACTGCAGGACAGGCCTGCAGATCATTTTTAATTTCATTTTATTTTGCACATAGTGCACGCAGCTCAAACTTCCCGTGACGGTCTGCCGGCTGTGGTTTTTGCTATGTTCAGTTATATGAGCTGGGTAATTCCGCTTTTCTCATTGTCCAGCTGCGCCTCCTAGTCCTTCTGTCAGAACAAAATCCCCCAAAAAGTCAAAACCGGACTTTTCGGGTGATTTCTTTTCTGCCTGTCGGAGCTGAACGGGCGACTCCACTTTTCTTTATGTAAATGAAAAGCTCTCATCACATATGAAGAGAGCCTGTTTTAAACATGTTAAGTTTACCTGAAATAACGTTCTGTAAGCCATGTTTTGTCCCTTTGTACTGCAAACGGCCGGTATCACCTCGTACTCCGGTGGTAATCATCTATCTACGGAAGCTTAAAGCTTCCGGCCTTCTCCGTGTTCAGTTCCTAAGAGAAGGTGCCCCTACCTATATTTGGGTTTCTCGCTCGAGGGGTTTACCGCGTTCCACTCCTCAGGTTTCCCTGAGGACTACGTCACTGTGGCACTTTCAAGGTAGCAGAGCCATATCCGAAGACTTAGGCCCCTTCCCTGCCGTCAGCCGGATCACCCGGCTGCCCTAGCTTATGACTTCGCTAGGCACGAACACTACGGGCATCTCAGCACCGTGCGAGCATGGACTTTCCTCTACAGCCCTAAAGACTGCAGCGATTACCTGAACGTTATTATTTTTTAAGAGCAAATACTAGTATAGTTAATTACAGAAAAGATTGCAAGAGCAAATAGTGGAAATCAATCGTAAAGCTTGCTTCCGAAAACATGCTTTTCAAGGTTTGACAAACGTTTCAGAATATCAAAGTTCGTTGTGTTTGTCTGTACAGGCTGAACCTGCTTTCGGTTGAACGAGTCTTCAAGCTGTTTTGTCAGACGCAGGTTTTCCTGCTGAAGCTCTTCGATTTCCTGATGAAACGTTTCATAGTCCTTGATGATCAAATCAAGAAACTTATCCACGTCTTCCTGTTTGTAGCCGCGCATTCCCTGTTTAAATTCTTTTTCTAAGATTTCTTTCGCCGTTAATTTAATTTTATCGGAAAGCATCTCTTTCACCTCGTCACACTGAAATCATCTTTTCATATTTTTTCATAATCCTGATGCCGTTGTCAATTTTCTTCCGTTATTCGCCTGTCCAAAAATGATCCTTGCTTTGCTCTTCTTCCACAATGAGCTGCAGATCTGCAAAAGAAATTGTCATAATGGTATATTCGCCGGACTCAGCCTTTTTTCTGGCGGTCTCGAGCAAATATTTTGGAGACCCAGGGTTTTCTTCGTCATAAACCAGCAGGAGTCCTTCACTTTTTGAAACAAAAAATTCATTTTTCAGCCTGAACTGATTTGGATTATCATATTTTCTTTTTGTGATGCTGTCAACAAAGTCGGCTGATGACATAATGTATTCATAATATTCTTTATTGTCTTCATTCCATTTTTCTTCCTGCTCCAAAAATGGAGTCAGAATGCCGAGCTTTAGTTCATCATACTCTACCTGCAAATCAAAGACAACCTCTGCAGCCCAGAGCTCTATTCCGAGCTGGCCGCTGATGAGCACCCACTCGAGTCCTTCTTCTGCAAGCGGCCGCAGGGAATTTTCAATGGCTTTTTTTATATAGGCGACTCCCGGATCATCATTTTTAAAGATGCCGAGTTCAAAAGGTTTGTATCCGGATACGGTCAGGACCTTCATTATGTATGTCTCCCTTCAAAGAAGATAGGAGCTGACAATTGCATCAGCTCCTAAGGTGAGGTATTAACGGCCGTAAGGACTCATAGGAGGTCTTCCGCCGCCGCAGTTAAATTGTTGGTTTGATACAGAGTTTACCATAGAATTTGTTTGAGGGAAAAAATGCTTGTGCTGAATGTTCTGGTGGTTAACGACAGTTGTGTGAGTCGGGTGGATATGAGGAACAACTGTTGTAGAGAAAGTATGCTGCACGCAGCATTTTGTCGGATGAACAATCGGCGGACACATTTTGACAGGTCCCATCGGCATCATCGGCATTTGTGCACCTGCCACCATATTTGGAGCTGGCATGTTTGGTCCCATTTGTGCACCTGCCACCATATTTGGAGCTGGCATGTTCATTTGAGCTCCGCCTACCATATTCGGCATGTTCGGTCCCATCTGAGCGCCGCCCACCATATTAGGAGGCATGTTGTTATTTGGCATCATGTTTGTTTGTCTCCTTTCCTTCATTTCTTATCTGTCTTACAGTGATAGTCTATGAAGCAAGGAGTGTACATGTACTGATGCAATAACCTATTTTTTACAAGAATGCATAGAAACTGTCTTTGAAGTTTGAAAAGATGAAGACTGTTGCAAATAAAACGATGAAAAACAAGTAGAAGATGCCTTTGTACATGATCGTGCTCACCCCGGTTATTAATGTTTACAGTCCTTAATTTTACACGCATCTTCACCGTTCTACAATTACTTGAATGCCCATCTTATAAATTTCACAATATCGACAAATTTTACGCGAAAAAGAGCGGATTTTGCGGTTCCCCGGGGAATAATCACCCCATTTTATTCCCCAGCCTCTTCATTCTTTTTAAAAGCTCTGCTTTCTCTTTTTCTGAATCGGTTTTCAGTGCCTGATCCTTTTCCTTTACCGCAAGATAAGCGGATGTGGCAAATGAAAGGGCCTTTTTTGAATCTTTCTCCTTGTGTTCATAATACTTCGCCGCTTCCACTGATGCCTTTATCTTATATTTCAAGCTGCCCGCTTTTGCGCAAGAGAGGAAAATCGGCAGTGCTTCGTCCATCCTGTTGTTCTTTTTCAGCTGCATCGCCATCTCAAATTTCGCTTCATATTCCCTCTCTGAGCCTGATTCTGCTGCAGCTTTAAATGTGTCGAAGGCTGCCGCCTTTTCACCTGCTGAAAGCAGCCAGCGTGCGACTTCATATTGCTCGATGCCGGTTGCTTCGACAGAGGGAAACAAAATTCTGTGTGTGAGATGCGTGTAGAGAGTGATGAGTGAAAGGATATCAACTTCATTATGTGTCAGCACACCGCTGATGTGATCTGGATCCTGGGACTGTACATAGCTGAAATACAGCATGGGGGCAAGATAGCCCGGAACATCATGCTCCCTCACGATTCCAAGAATCTCCTTCTCCACATGACTCAATTTAACTGATTCAAGCCTTGTTTTCCAAAGCCTTCTGGCCGCATGGAAAAGATCGAAATGGCCGAAGGAAGGAAGCTTCGGCACCTGATCTTTAATCAGCGTATGCCGCGTTTTCACCTGAGGCCAGTCAAAGGCTTTACCGTTATAAGTGACAAGGGTTTTCGTATTGACCCGGCTCAGAAAACTTTGATAAAGCGCTACTTCATTTCCGGGTTTCGGCAGAAAATGCTGAACAACTTTCACTTTATCGTCAAATACCTGCGCATGACCAAGCAGAAAAATCGTATTTCCCGCTCCTCCCCCAAGACCTGTCGTTTCTGTGTCAAAGAAAAAGAGATCGTGCGATTGATGCTCTTTGGAAGAAAGCGGATGAAGGCTGTCTCTCTCATTCCACAGGGAAACCGCTCTATGAAATTCACCTAGCTGATAGAGGCCGTGCTGAAAAGAAAGATCATATGTCCTTTCCCTTACAAGACAGTACTCACCATCGAACCAGAATGGTTTGGCGTCAAGTTCTTCCCACTTTGAAAGGTGCGGAACATTTTCTTCCGGCTCCCTTTTGACAGTCTCTGTTTTCTCTTCCAGCGACATATGTGATTTTAATCGGTTTAGCTTTCCTTTTAACGACAAGAATCTTCGGCTCCTTTAAGACCGTTTATTAAGTAAAGGGTATCCTTCTTCTGATGGTCGGATCCTTCCAGGCCAGTGCACGACGGACAGCCTGTTTCACAGGGGCATCCGCTGATCATGGCATACGTTTCAGAGAGCACGATTTCCATTGTTTCAAAGACTTTCCCTGCAAGACCGACTCCGCCGGGATATTTATCATAGAGAAAAACGGTAGGCTGGTCGTTATGCGTCGCCTTCATTTGCGGAACAACGCTTATATCTGACGGGTCACACATGACGCTGATCGGAACAATATGCTTTAAGGCATGCGAAAGACCGAGAAGGGCTTCTTCGAGCCTGTCTTTCTTCAGCATTCCGGCAAGTCCATCCGAAAGGCTGATCCACGCAGCATTCGTGTGCAATTCTTCTTCAGGAAGGTGAATCGGGCCTGATCCGATATTCTCATGCGTGTCAAACTTGATCTTTTTAAAAATGGTCGCCATCGCCTGAACCGTTACATCCCCGTAGCCAAGATGGTGGCTATCTCCCGCTCTCGTTTTGTCTTCTTCAAGCACTTTCAGCTGCACGGCAAGATTTGCATCTGTAAAATAATCAACATCCACTTCTCTTACAAAGGCTTTTTTCTCTTCCCAGTCGAGCATCTCCACCTGATACTGAATGCCCTGATGAAGGTAGATCGCTTCATCATGAAGCAGGGTCATGGCGCTGAATCTGTCCATCTCCCCGATGACTTTGACATTTGCAATATCCGACTGGTCAATGATGATGACATTTTCCTGTGAAGCCGATCTCAGACTGATGTTATGGGCCGGGAAAGAATCGTTCATCCAGTGATATTTGTCTCTGTTAAAATATAGAACTTTCTCCTCTGCCAGGAATTCGAGAATTTCCTCGATATCCATTTGCCCGAATGATTCATCTTTTTTGAATGGCAGTTCAAACGCAGCACATTTGATATGATCCACAAGAACAATGAGATTGTCCGGATTAATGATGGCCGTTTCCGGATTCTGCCTGAAAAAATAATCCGGGTGCTGAATGATGTACTGATCAATTGGAGTCGATCCCGCCACCATCACAATCAGGGCTTCCCCGCTTCTTCTTCCGGCCCGGCCAGCCTGCTGCCAGGCACTCGCGATCGTTCCCGGATAGCCTGTCATAATGCACACCTGCAGCTGCCCGATATCAACTCCGAGTTCAAGGGCGTTTGTGCTGACAACGCCGAGAATCTCCCCGTTCCTCAGCCCTTTTTCAATTTCGCGCCTTTGTTTTGGCAGATAACCTCCCCTGTAGCCGCGTATCGTCTTCTTTCCAAGCTCCCCCTTGATCAGCTCCTGCAAGTACGTCAAGATAATTTCAACACGCACCCTGCTCCTTGCAAAAACGATTGTCTGAATTTTATTTTTCAGGAGCTCTGATGCTATCTTTCTGACTTCAAGTGTAGCGCTTTTCCGGATATTCAGCGGCTTGTTGACGATTGGGGGATTGTAAAAAAGAAAGTGTTTTTTCCCCGAGGGTGCCCCGTTATCATCAACGAGCACCACGTCTTCTCCAAGCAGCTCTTCAGCAAGCTCCTTAGGATTGGCAATCGTTGCTGATGTGCAGATAAAGACCGGATCGCTTCCGTAAAAACGGCATATGCGTTTTAGCCTGCGGATCACATTGGCAACATGGCTGCCGAATATTCCCCTGTAAATATGAAGTTCATCAATGATGATATACTTCAAGTTTTCAAAAAGGGAAACCCATTTTGTATGATGGGGCAAAATCGCCGAGTGAAGCATATCAGGATTTGTCATGACAATGTGACCCGCCTTGCGGATGACATTCCTGATTGTCGGAGCGGTGTCTCCATCATAGGTGTAGGAGTTGATTGGAACGCCAAGTTCTGTAATCAGCTCATTTAATTCGCTCTTCTGGTCCTGTGCGAGTGCTTTGGTAGGAAATAAATAAAGGGCCCTGCTGCTTTCATCTTGAACAATCTGCTGCAAAACCGGGAGATTGTAGCAGAGCGTTTTCCCTGAAGCAGTCGGTGTGACGGCAACAAAGCTTTTTCTGCTGCGTGCAAGCTTATAAGCCGTTGCCTGATGGGTATAAAGAGACTCTATGCCTCTTGCTGCAAGCGCCTCTCTTAACCTGCTGTCAACAGAAGACGGCATTTCGGCTGTTCTTGCTTCTTTTGGTTCTATCGTATGAGCATGGACAATCTGCTCTTTAAATTCTTCATCGCGTTTTAAAAAATCAATAATCTCTGACAGTGACTGCTTTCTTCGCACCCTGATCACCTCTTTCTCCATTTTAACAGAATAGATGTTCGTTTTTAAGCAAAACAGACGATAACATAAAAAAAGCAGGCGCGATGCCTGCTCCGTTCTGCACTTATTTAACCTTGATGTCAAACACTTTATCTTTTCCGCCGTTCACCTGTCCGACAGGAGCTTTCTGAACACTATCCACAATATCGCCATTTGTAATGATGATTGGAGTGATCGTGCTTGCTGCTTTTTCTTTGATCAGATCAAGATCAAACGAAATCAGTTTATCTCCCGGCTTGACGCTGTCTCCTTCTTTGACAAACGCTTCAAATCCTTCTCCGTTCATAGCCACCGTTTCAAGGCCGATGTGAAGAAGAATCTCCATGCCCGTCTGGCTTCTGATGCCGATCGCATGCTTTGTGTGGAAGAGCTGAATGATCTCTCCCTCAACAGGTGACACCAGGATCCCTTCTGAAGGTTCAATCGCCATTCCATCGCCCATCATTTTCTGGGAGAAAACAGGATCAGGAACTTCTTCTAATTGCAAAAGCTTTCCTGTTAATGGTGCAAATACTGTTTCTTCTGTCTGTTTTTCCGTTTTTTTACTGCCGAATAGTTTTTTAAGCATGGCTCTGCTCCTTTTCTGCATTGAATTCTACTTTAGAAATACCCCTGTCTCCCTGAAATTAAACGCTTCTCACTTCACCCGTCCCTTTATAATTATCATCATTTAACCATAAAACGCCTGAATCAAGCAACCAATTTACAGCGCCATGCATATTTTAGCCTAAAAGATGCTTTATCCCCATTTAAAAGGAGACACGGCAGATGAGTGAAAAAAATCACAACCCGTTATATGAACTTGCGGAGCAGTTCTTCGGTGACAGCTCATTTAAACAGAACGTACTGGAGTTTGAGAAAGTATTTCAGGAGCAGATGAATACGGCTTATATGAAAGTATCCTCATGGGAAGAGGATAATCGCTATTTTGTAAAAGCAGAGCTTCCCGGATTGAAAAAAGAGCAGATCAAAATTGAATTTCATGACCTTTGCCTCTCCCTGACCGTCAGCCACAAGGAAGAATTAAATCTCAGCCATATAAATGGATCTGCTTACTCGCAGACGAGAAAACAAATGACAAAAACCATTCTATTGCCTAAGGCGCCGAAGATGGACGAAGTGGATGCCGCTTTTCAAAACGGCTGCCTGCTCATATCCTTTCCGCTCAGCTGACCAGATTTTAACACAATAAAATCCCCCCTGCTTATGAAAACTACTAGCAGGAGGTGCTTTTATGAAGGAACATGAAAAAAGGATCAGCGCAGAGCCGTCGGGGTCTCCGATGCTTGTTATAAAAACAAATCTGGATGAAGGTGCGGCCTCGGAAAATCCATACGCATCCGGCAGTGATCCGGGAAAAGTGAAAGAATTCTTTGAGGATCCGTCCTGATGGAACAGTCACTGTCATATTTAAGAGAAGCCCTTTCCAATTATCTGGAGGAGCATGAAACCAGCAGGCACATTTATTTCAAACTCTCCAGGGAATCCTTTACAGATGAAAAGCAATTCATCAGGATGCTTTCTGAAAAAGAGCAGATGTTCTTAAATAAAATGCTCCCGTATGAAATAAAGCATGCGATGGGCGAGCAGGACTATGTCAGGATGAATCAGCTGAATGACGTTTATGAGGAGCTGCTGTAATGAAAAAAGATGCGGGACTCCAACCCTTCAGCACGACAAATGCAGAGGAAGTTAAAAGATTGAATGCCGCTTCAGGCTTGTCCTATTCTGAAGTTAAAAAAAGGCTGGCGGAAAGATTAAATGAAAAGAAGTAAACACAGGCAAAGACGCATAAGGTTATGCGTCTTTGTTTTTGCCGTCCGCGTTTCGTTCGAAAACAGATTGTTTATACGCCTGATGAGTGGTGATGGCCGCTCCTGCCGCGATAAAACCGTTGGCAATGCTGCTGACTGAAAAACCCAGTGTGAAAATACTTGCGATAATGCCGGCTCCGAGGAGAATCCAAACAATCATCCAGTCCTGCACATTAGGAGTCCGCTTTAAAGCATACCCTAAGATCATGAGGGCCGGAACGACAATCACGAGCTGGGGGTGAACATTAATCTGATCAAACAGACTTGAGAGCGCTGCAGAAACCATGCTTATCCACCTCATTTATAGCTTAATACAGCTTATACTTTAAACATGGATGTGACCCCTTTTACAAGAGAACTCACCTGATTAACGGCTCCCATCATCTGCCCTGCCGTATCCATTACTTTGTTGAAATCCATCTGACCATCCGGCTTTTTAAACTGGGACATCACTGTAGAAATGCCTCCCTGCTGATTTTTCGCTGCAGGTACCGGTTTTGGGTATGGATTTGCATACATTGCTTGCGGCATCATATTCTGCTGGGGCTGCTGCATCATAAACCCCTGTGTCTGATAGCCGTATGGCGGCATCTGGGACTGCTGATAGAAGGCTTGATTTTGCTGCACTTGCTGATAGGTATGCTGATTTTGAGGCAAATATGCCGGATTTTCATATGGTGCATAGCCTTCATATGGATAGTAATAGCTGATTCTCTCTTCTTTCTTTTTTCTGCGGTTTTTAAATGAACTCATTTCTTGAGAATACATAACAGATCTCCTTTCAGCATAATGGGCTATTTCATACATATGCAAAAGAAAAGACTGCCGTGCGTGTCTAAAAGAAATTGTCAACTCTTGTCGGAAGTTTAAATTATTTGAAAAATCGAGATAAAAATTTCCCGTGATACCATTAAAGCAAGGGAATGGGAGGAGATACACGATGAATCTGCAGAGCATACAATCCGCTTTTTTAGAAACAAAGAAGTATGAACCGACCAGCATCAGCGAATTAATGAATTTTATCAAAACGCTTTATATCAAGGGTGAGATGACCATCAGCGAATACAGGACGGCTGTCATGTACCTTGAAGCCTCAGAACTTGAAAAGATAAGCAACTGATGACTGAGAGGGGATTCCCTCTCTTTTTTTTTGTTATTTTCCATACATAACAGCACGCAATCGGAAACATATTATGAAGGATTCACCATTTCATTTATGGAGGTCATTATGATGGGAAGAGGCAACCATTTCAACCATAAGAAAAAAGGACAGGATCTAACATTGTCAAAAAAGGGACAGCCTGCCGCTGCTAAACATTCAAAAGATGTTGAATATGCAATTGAACCTGTCGCAAGCGAAGGAGACCGCGCTGTCACATTCCAGGAAGCGCGTGAAATAGACGAATAAACGTCATGAAGGGTGTCCGATATACTTCGGACACCCTTTTCATTGAGGAAAATTCTTCACCTTGAGGTCTTTAAGCAAAATAAAAAGCCCCTCATTGTAAGGAGCTGTGTGCCTCCAGCCGGTCCATAACAGTTTCAATCGTATAGTCAATGGACTGTTTCATGTTCTTAAAACGTATCGCTTTGGAATCTTTGTAAAACGACTGAAGCACAAGCTGCTCAAAATTTTCTTCAGCTGAATCAATTTGAGCCGGAAACAAATATTTTGGTTTTGCTTCATCTCTCCATGCAAGAACGTCTCTTTTCCACTCGCTCATTACTTTCATCGCATCCTCAAATGCTGGCTTTACTTCGTGAAAAAAATCAACGTCTTCTTTCTTTTTGCTGTCGTTCTCAAAACGGCGGACACATTCGTCCGTTATATATAGAAGCTTTTCGGAATTTTCAAGAATTTTCGCTTTCATGCTGCAACCCCTCTCTGGGGTATCTTACCAAACATAAGCATGAAAAGCCAGATTCCTGCTAATAACTGAGCCGGTAGCTTGGTTTAACCCGTGATACGGAATCTTCCCTGTTTTCTTCTCCATTTGCCTGTAATACCGATTCTTCCGTCCTCTTTATGCTGCGCTGAAGGTCCTCTTCGCTCTGCAGAATGGTTTCCGATACTCTCTTTTGTATGGCAAGTTCTAATTTCGTCATCTCTTCATCGAGTTCCATTAAAAGTCTTTCCACAACCATTTTCGGCACGAGGTGTTCCATCCTAACTCCTCCTTTCAATCTACTCGTACTATTCGCGGGCCAAAACGCTCCTCCCTTCACGGATGACAAAACTAGTTCGCTTTCGGCAAAGAAAGAAGAAATGATTGGATATTACTGTTTTTTCGACATCTCCCCCCGACATGCTGCATGAAATCGATTCCCATGCAAACACTACACTCAGGAGGTGTCTAACATGGCAAAAGAAAACAAAAAGAACACACAAAAACAGCAGCAGCAAGCCCCGTCAAAAAATGACCTCGACAAAAAGCTGGGTGGGCCGAATCGCCCTTCTACGTAAAAGAAAACACACAGAGGCTAGGACGTAACTAATTTAACCATAAAAAACCGGACTAGTTTATAGCAGCTAGTTCGGTTTTTTATGTTAATGGACTAAAATTGATTGTCAATTGTAGGAGTCATTCCCCTTAGTGACGCCACTTTTTCCAGTGATGGATCCTCATTTGTGGTGTCATTCGGCTTAGTGACGCCACTTTTTCCGGTGATGGTGCTCATTTGTGGCGTCATTCAACTTAGTGACGCCACTTTTTCCGGTGATGGTGCTCATTTGTGGCGTCACTCGCCGTAGTCCCTGCCACTTTTAAAAGAAATGGATCCTCGATTATATCATCATTCATAGGTGTAACTGCATTCTTCCAGATTTTTTATCGAACCTCTTTACACTATGATTTGTTCCAGCCTCCTCATATCTTTTTTCTCTTCGCCTGAACATACTCATTAGCAATGGCCAGAGCGTGCAGCTGATTTTCCTTTTTTATAAGCCAGTCTGTCAAATCGATTGTTTCTGGCACCGGTATCGGTCTGTACCACCTGTCAAGCGGCTGGCCATGAAACCATTTTCGTTTCTTTTCGTCTAATTGATGGGAAACAAAAGGAAAGGCCGTTCTTAAATACGGGGTCATACGAAGCCTGCTTGAAGGCTCATAATCTGCTCTTGAGCCGGTATGAACTGTCTTAGCCGCGAAGGTCAAAAACTCGCCGTAATAATCAGGATGAAAAAGAAGCCATGCAAGGGATCGTCCGAGCCTGATCCTGCTTTTCAGCTTTCTGAAATCATGTACGGAGAAACCGTAAAGTCTGCCGCCCTCTCCGGGAAAAATGACTGTGCTGAAGTGAAACAGATCCTGAAAAAGAAAAAACGGTGTGCCGAATACTTTTCGTTTAAAGACAGTTCCCTCTATAACGGGTTTCTGGATAAGATGCTGCTCATTAATAATGAGAGAGGTCATCAGCCGCTCCATGTCCCCTCTTTCCCAAAACAAAACCCATTCTTTTTTCATAAAGGCAGAAACGTGAAATGCATCAAGAAGGTGAAACAGGGGTTTCCCTGCTGTTTTTGACCATTCATAAAGCAAAAGCTGCGGATACGCATCCGAAAAAATCAGCCAGTTGGCATCCTCATATGTCAGAAAGAGGGCTTTCCTTGTTTTCTCGTCCAATAATTTTTGAAACCAAACGCCCTTTAAATCCGTCATACAGTAGCCTGCATTCCGCGAGACCATGCTTGCCATAAAAGACCATTTGATTTCGGGGTGACGGAGAAAAAAGTCCTGATAGCTTTGCGTGCGAGAAATATTGTCGTAATTATTTTTGCGCACCGTATTCTTTATAAGTGCTATAATATTCTTTTCATCTAAATGGCTGCCGCCTGTCATCAGCATTCGCCTCCCTGTTTTAAGCTTGCCCAGGGAACCCGGAACTACGCGCGGCGTCTGTTAACAAAATCGAAACTTTTTCACCATGTCTTTTTTCATTTTTTTGATATGATAGGTAGTAGTTTTACCTGAGGAGGGAAGAAATGATTTTTCGTTATCCTAACGGAAAAACGTACAATCCTGGTGCTGTTCCGGCTAAAAAGCGTGAGGCTAAGGAATCCTATAGTAATAGAGGGATGACTCTTGAAGAGGATTTGAATGAAACCAATCAGTTCTATCTAAACAGAGCGATTGCCGTCATTCATAAAAAGCCGACTCCTGTGCAGATTGTGAATGTTGATTTTCCGAAAAGGAGCGCAGCGGTTATTCGCGAGGCCTATTTTAAACAATCCTCTACAACAGACTATAACGGGGTCTATAAAGGAAAGTACATTGATTTTGAAGCGAAGGAAACGCAAAGCGATACTTCATTTCCGCTGAAAAATTTCCATGAGCATCAGATCAGCCACATGAAAATGGTCATTGATCATGGAGGCATTTCGTTTGTGATTCTGTCTGCCTTCGGAAGTGTGTATTTGATGGAGGCAGCCGTTTTATTTGAGTTTTGGGAAAGAAAAGAAAGCGGAGGCAGAAAGTCCATCTCGAAAAAAGAAATTGAAGCATCGTCCCACTTGATACCGCTTGGCTATCAGCCCAGAATTGATTATATTAAAGTATTAGAAAAGCTTTATTTCCATTAATTCGCCGCAGCGCGGATCTTGTAATGAAAGGTTGGAAAAACGCAATGTCAGATCAATACAAAAGCCGCGAGGAACGCCGCAGGGCACTTGCGCAAACAAGTAAAACAAGCAAGACTAAAACGAAAAAACCGAACAAACCCGGCGGGGGTGCCCTATGGAAACGCATCCTGTTTATCCTGATATCGATCGGACTGATCGGCATGATTGCAGGCGGCGTAACATTTGCGGTTATCGCAGCAGGAGCCCCGAAGCTTGATGAGAAGAAACTGAAGGATTCCTACTCCTCTACCATTTACGATAAAGAAGGCAATGAAATTACGGAAGTAGGCGCTCAAAAACGAACCTATATTTCCTACAATGACATTCCGAAAGTACTCGAAGAAGCTGTTCTTGCAACGGAGGATGCCCGCTTTTATGAACACAGCGGGGTAGATGTTATCCGCCTTGGCGGTGCAGTCGTTGCCAACGTTACACAAGGGTTCGGTTCCCAGGGCGGAAGCACGATCACCCAGCAGGTCATTAAAAACTCTTTCTTCACTCATGAAAAAACGATTACCCGTAAGGTTCAGGAGCTGTGGCTCGCTTTTCAGCTTGAGCAAAAATACTCAAAGCATGAAATTCTTGAGATGTACTTAAATAAAATTTACTATCATCCTCAATATTACGGAGTCGGGAAAGCAGCAGAAGGCTTTTACGGTAAAGAACTGAAGGACCTTGAGCTTCACGAGGCAGCAATGCTTGCCGGGATCCCTCAGAGCCCGACAAACTTTGACCCGAGAAAAAATCCCGAGTCAGCTGAAAAAAGACGAAACATCGTCCTGAATATGATGGTGAAACAAGGCTTTATTACAGAGCAGGAAGCAGAAGAAGCGAAAAAAGTTCCTGTTCAATCTACCGTTGTTCCTGAAAAAGAAAAATCAAATCCATACAGTGCGTATGTCGAGCAGGTCATTGAAGAAGTGAAAGATAAAACGGATATCGATGTAAGCTCAGCAGGTGCGAAAATCTATACGACAATCGATACAGATGCACAAAAATATGTAGAAGATCTTCTTAATGGAAATGATGTCGGCTTCCCTGATGACAACTTCCAGGCAGGCATCACGCTTATTGATACAGAGTCCGGCGAAATCCGCGCAATCGGCGGCGGACGCAACCAGAATGTCGGAGACTTCAACTATGCAATTGACACGAGAAGACAGCCGGGTTCGACGATTAAACCTGTCCTTGATTACGGTCCGGCCATTGAATATCTGAAGTGGTCCACATATGAACAAATTAAGGATGAACCATATACCTATTCAAACGGCGTCAAAATCAATAACTTTGACCGCGGCTACAAAGGACAGATGTCCATCCGCGACGCCCTGGCACAATCACGCAACATCCCTGCTCTGAAGGCTATGCAGGAAGTCGGAATTGACAAAGCCCGTGACTTTGCCGCAGGACTTGGCATTCCGCTTGAAGAGGAAATTCCGGAAGCATACTCTATTGGTGGATTTGACACGGGAGTATCCCCTCTTCATATGGCAGGAGCATTTGCAGCGTTCGGCAATAACGGCATTTACACAGAGCCACATGCCGTTACAAAAGTTGTCTTAAGCGACGGAACAGAATTTGATCTTTCTCCTGAGGCTGAAGCTGCAATGAGCGATTACACCGCTTATATGACAACAAGCATGATGATTTCTGTTGTTGAAGAAGGAACAGGTACAGCAGCAAGAGTTCCCGGGGTCACAGTTGCAGGCAAAACAGGAACGACAAACTTCTCTGAAGAGGATAAACAAAAATACAACGTTCCATCCGGCGGTGCGAAAGACAGCTGGTTTGTCGGCTACACTCCGGAATATGCGGCTGCAGTATGGACCGGTTATTCAAAAAATGATGAAAAAATGCATCTGAATAAATCAGATCAGCAAATTGCGAAGAAACTTTTTAAAGAAGTGATTTCAGAAGTATCAAGCGGAAACGGCAAAGATTTCAAAAAACCAAACTCAGTTGTTAAAGTTACAGTTGAAAACGGCTCTAACCCGCCGAAGCTTGCAAGTAAATTTACGCCTGACAGCAAGAAAATCAGCGAGTACTTTGTAAAAGGCACAGAGCCTACAAAGGTTTCTGAGCAGTATAAGCGTCTTGCTAAACCATCAGGATTTAAAGTGGAATATGATCAGACAGCCAATCAAATTGTACTCAACTGGGATTACAAAGAGGATCTGAAAGACTCTGTTACCTTTGAAATCAGCCAGTCTGTTGACGGAGGTCCTGCACAGGTGATCAATCAGACGAAAGACACCAGCATGGCCATCCCTAACCCGAATCCTGGATCAACGTATAAATTCCAGATTGCAGCCGTCAGCGATGACGACGGCTCTAACCGAAGCGACTCTGCCGCAGCAGCGATCCAAATTCCGGAAGCAGTCATAGAGGAACCTGCAGAACCGGAAGAGCCTGAAGAAGAGCCTGGTGAAGGCGAACAGCCTCCTGGCGAAGAATTCCCCGGCGGTGAACTTCCGGGTGAAGGTGAGCCTGGTGAAGGCGAGCAGCCTCCTGGCGAAGGAGAACAGCCTCCTGGTGAAGGCGGACCTGGAGATGGTGAAACACCTCCTGGCGAAGGCGAAACACCTCAAGAGCCTGCTGAACCTCTGATTCCGCTTCCTCCCGGCAACGGAAACGGAAACGGCAATAATGGAAACGGAAACGGCAATGGAAACAATGATGATGATTGATAAGAAAAGCACAAGCGCATGATAAAAGAGAGACCTGCACATGCAGGTCTCCCCAAAACAAAAACGCAGGGAAATCATTCCGATTTCCCTGCGTTTTTTTGTTTGTATTTTTTTAGGGCCATTTGTTTTGAAAACTGCTTTTCGCACTCCTGAAAGAGCTGATCAAGCTGAACAAAGGAATGATACTGTTCCGGCTTTATAAGGATATAGTTCAGTCTTTCATGTACATTCACAGGCTGTATGTCAAAAGCAGTCCAGTCTGTGTTTCTGAGATCTAAATGCCCGACCGGTTTGCCGCTGCTCCAGTAAAGACAGCAAACAAACAGGGATACCCCGTCAATCATGTCTTTCCTTGAGGCTTTTTTCTGACGGGAACGGAAGCCGGATGCAATTGTTGTCTTGAGTGCATCCCACCTTTTCATAATAGCGGAAACCGATTGATCTGCATGCTCCCAAGGTCTCCACAGCACCTGCTCGCCTGTTTTCAGACAGATGTCATAGTAAAAAGGATTAATGGCAAGCACCTGTTCCAAATCACTATGAAAAGCTTCTTGAAAAGGACCGAACGGCTCATGGAGAAAATCCCCGGGCACACTGCTGCTATACATTTCTGACCGTCCCTTTTTTGATGCGCTTCTGCCCTTCCCTGCACATATGTAAAAGCGGACATTTTGAGCATTTTGGCGCCTGGGCCCTGCAGTGATATCTGCCGAAAAAGATCAGTCTGTGATGGGTCAGAGACCACTCTTCCTCAGGCACTTTCCGCATCAGGGTTTTTTCAACTTCCAATACAGAATCTTTCCACCTGCAGATCGCAAGCCTCTTGCTCACCCTTTCAACATGAGTATCAACAGCGATGGCAGGTATGCCAAAAGCTACGGAAACGACTACATTTGCCGTCTTCCTCCCTACACCGGGAAGCTTGGTCAGTTCATCGCGGTCTTCAGGAACCTTTCCGTCATACTCACCTATAAGCAGCGTGCAAAGTTTTTGAATGTTTTTAGCTTTGTTTCTGTAAAGTCCGATCGACCGGATATCATTTTGCAGTTCTTCAATGGGAACAGCAAGATAATCTTCCGGTGTTTTATATTTTTCAAACAGGCTCTTCGTCACTTTGTTTACAAGCACATCTGTACACTGGGCAGAAAGAGCAACTGCTATGACAAGCTCAAATGGATTGCTGTGATTTAATTCGCAGTGGGCGTCCGGAAACATGTCCCCGATTGTATCCAGTGCTTCTCTGATTTGTTTCTTGTTCAGCATAACATCACCTGTTCATTTTCATTTAACTTTCCAGCCAGTTGTAAAAAGGCACTTTTCGTTTGTACTCTTCTTCAGACTCCGGCTGTTTTTGCGGCTGCACTTGATGCTGCCTGAACCGCTTCCCGTAGCTTCTTGCCTGTTCAATCGTTCTGATGCCGTTCTTTTTCCATTCAAAAAGTATCCTGTCAATGTATCTGAAGTTCAGCTTGCCCGAAATGACCGCTTCTTTAAGGGCTGCTTTAATAATAACCGGATCATGATAATCCTGATCCATCCAAATAGACAGCGTTTCAACTTCAAATGGGGACAGGGGCCTTCCGAATTCCCGTTCAAATACAGGATACAGGTTTACATTTTCCTGCTCCTGATTCTCATCAAATTGAACTTCCTCTTTTTTCAGCAAATCATCATACAATTTGCCCCAAAGCGGTTTTAGGGAATAACGTTCATATTTTATGGAAGCCTGCTCATATTCTTCAATATCAATAAACCCTCTCTGCAGCAGACTTCTTAAAAGAGATGTGCAGGCAGATGTCTGTATGGTCATGGAATTTGATAATTCGTCCGGTGTAGGAAACTGATTTCCGTTTTGAAGATGCAGATTTACCTGCAGAAGCAAAACCAGCTCCTCTTCTTTGAGGCCTAACCGGAAGTAATTGGATATAAGCGCCGAAGGCACAGTCAAATAGCCCTGTTCCTGCATGGCTGTAAATTGTTCTTTATTCATCACGGGTCACCTCACCTCACTTAGTATAACACGGACTGTCTGTAAAACGGCGATGGTCTTTTAAACCAATTTCCAGACAGGAATGAAAGGAAAGAGCAGCTGCAAAGCGCCGGATTAAATATTGACAGGAAAACAAAACATGAGCCTCTATAGAGACTCATGTTCGCCCGTTTTGCTGATTAAGGATAAAGTCTGTTTAACAGACGAGGGAACGGAATCGTTTCACGTACATGCTCAACTCCGCTGATCCACGCTACTGTTCGCTCAAGCCCAAGGCCGAAACCTGAGTGAGGCACTGACCCGAATTCACGGAGCTGCAGGTACCACTGATACGCTTCTGGTGAAAGGTCATGTTTTTCAATACGCTGTTTCAGCAGCTCATGATCATGGATGCGCTGTGATCCTCCGATGATCTCGCCGTATCCTTCAGGTGCAATCAGGTCTGCACAAAGGACAACGTCATCGCGGTCCGGAGCAGGCTGCATGTAGAACGGTTTAATGCCTGTCGGGTAGTGTGTAATGAATACCGGCTTATCAAAGCTTTCAGCAATGGCCGTTTCATGCGGCGCGCCGAAATCATCACCCCACTTGATATCGTCAAAACCTTTTTCGTTCAGGAATTTGATGGCATCGTCGTATGAAATGCGCGGGAACGGTGCTTTGATTTGCTGAAGCTTTTCTGTATCGCGGCCAAGAACCGTCAGTTCAAGACTGCAGTTTTCAAGGACACTTTGAACAACGTATGACACGTAATTTTCCTGAACCACAAGGTTGTCTTCAAAATCATAGAATGCCATTTCAGGCTCAATCATCCAGAATTCAATCAGATGGCGTCTTGTTTTTGATTTTTCGGCGCGGAATGTAGGTCCAAAAGAGAACACTTTTCCAAGAGCCATTGCAGCTGCTTCCATATACAGCTGACCGCTTTGTGAAAGGTAGGCATCTTCATCAAAGTATTTTGTTGCAAACAGCTCTGATGTACCCTCTGGCGCGCTGCCCGTAAGGATCGGAGGATCTACTTTTGTAAATCCTTCTTTGTTGAAAAATTCATAAGTTGCACGGATAATTTCGTTTCTGATTTTCATCACAGCATGCTGGCGTTTAGATCTCAGCCATAAATGGCGGTGGTCCATCAGGAACTCTGTCCCGTGTTCTTTAGGTGTGATAGGATAATTAACAGATTCATGAATGACTTCAATGCCTGTTACCCCAAGTTCATAACCGAACGGAGAACGCTCGTCCACCCGCACAACGCCTGTTACAAAAATGGATGATTCCTGTGTGATTGATTTAGCTGTCTGGAAAACAGCCTCGTCGACTTCTGCCTTTACGACAACGCCCTGAATAAAACCAGTGCCGTCACGCAGCTGCAGAAAAGCAATTTTACCGCTTGAACGCTTATTGGCGATCCATGCGCCAATTGTTACTTCTTTATCTACAAATTTGCTTACTTCTTTAATCGTTGTTTTCACGTTATGTCCCTCCAAAAAAACCGCAGATCAAAATATATGTACATGCATCTATTATACCTTATGGCATCTCCAAACAAAAGAGCGGACCGTCAATTGACGGCCCATCTTTTAGTGTGAACTGTTTTCTTTTACAAACCGTTCGATTCTCTCAAGTGCTGCTTCAATGACGTCAAGAGATGTCGCATATGAAAGTCTTACATTGTCCGGAGAGCCGAAGCCTGATCCTGGAACAATGGCAACTTTTTCTTTTTCAAGCAGCGCTTCTACGAATTCATCCACTGATGCAAAGCCTGTCATTTCAGCTGCCTGCTTTGCATTCGGGAATAGATAGAAAGCACCTTGAGGCTTCAGGCATGAAATACCCGGAATGGCAACGAGTTTATCATAGATAATGTTCAGTCTCTCTTCAAACGCCTTCCGCATCTCTTCAACAGGCTCCTGCGATCCCGCGTATGCAGCAATCGAGGCATATTGAGCAATGGAGGTCGGGTTAGAGGTGCTGTGGCTCGCAAGATTTGTCATCGCTTTGATGATTTGTTCATTGCCTGCTGCATACCCGATTCTCCATCCTGTCATGGAATGCGATTTGGAAACACCGTTGATGATGATTGTCTGATTTTTAAGCTCTTCTGACAATTCAGCGATTGAAACATACTTATGAGTTCCATAGATGAGTTTCTCATAAATTTCATCGGAAACAATCAGAACATCATGCTCCAGGCAAATTTGGCCTAGCGCTTCAAGTTCTTCCTTCGTATAGAGCATCCCCGTCGGATTGCTCGGAGAGTTAATGATGACAGCTTTTGTTTTCTCAGTAATTGCTTCTTTCAGCTGTTCAGGAGTTAATTTAAATTGATTCTCTTCAGATGCTTCTACATAAACCGGCACTCCGTCTGCAAGTTTAACCTGCTCAGGATAGCTTACCCAGTATGGTGCAGGGATGATGACTTCATCACCTTCATTTAAAAGAACCTGAAACAGGGTATACAGGGCATGCTTTGCGCCGCTGCACACAATCACTTCTCCCAGTTTATAGGCAATTCCCTGGTCACGTTCAAACTTGCTGATGATTTCTTTTTTCAGCTCAGCCAGGCCGCCTGCAGGTGTATACTTTGTCTGGCCGGCATTCATTGCGTTTACGGCAGCGTCCATAATGTGCTGCGGCGTATTAAAATCAGGCTCGCCTGCACCGAGGCCAATCACGTCATGTCCTGCAGCTTTAAGTTCTTTTGCTTTTGCAGTAATGGCCAATGTGGTTGATGGTGTTAATGCAGATACTCTGTCAGCTAGTTTCATGACTATAGTCCCCCTATTTCCTGATGGCAATATGTTTTCTGATTTCTCCGTCTGTAAATTGGACGAGATCATATGTATACCTGTTCTGATCATCAATATATTTCACTTCCCAGACAGGAACGCTGCCCTCCATGCCAAGCTGCACACTAATCAGCTTTTGCGGGTTTTGTTCCGATCTGACAGCTTCAAGTGCTTCCTTTTCTGAAATGCCGTCTGACACAAGCTTCAGTACAGGCTTTTTCTTTTTGTCTGAAGGAACAAATACATACACGGGCTTCCCGCTGTCATCAGATCCTGTAATGACGATGTATTGTTCCAGGCCGTTAAAGGTTTCAGCACTCTCTGCCTTTTTCAGCTCCGTTTCTTGTTCGGCTCTCTGAATGGCTTCCGTGTGGCCATCCTTCTTTTGAGCCATAGCCGTGTTGTAGACATTCATAAAAACAGCCGCGGCAATAAGCAGCAGAATTCCTGCAGAAATGGATGCAATCGTTATTTTTCTCCCCATTGTTTCAAATCCTTACGTTCTGTATATCGTGAAAACAGCTTTATTTTTGTCTTCCTGATCAAGAGCGAGCCCAAACATCAGATTTTCTCTTTTCAGCGTACGGTTCAGCCCGTCGACAATTTTATAGAGATCATCCGAATGCTCCACGGTCACAGTAGACAGAATTTCAATCTTACTTTCCATGGTCTATACCTCCAGTGCAAAAACAAAAATTGTAACTTATATCACAGCCGCAAACGGCCACAATAAAAGTACAGACAACGACATGTTGTTTTATGTACCCATTATAACAGCATCATGATGATTTAGTGAAAATAAATTTTCTCCTACCCACACCATTGCCTGTGCGCTCACACAGGCTTTTTTTACGTTCTGCTGCTTTTCCAGTCTGCGATTTTTTTGTGCAGACAGGCCATTGGTTCAACCGAGACTTCAATATCAGGGAGTGAATCAATGAAATGTCTTCCATACTTGGCTTCAATGATTCTTTTGTCAAAGACAAACAGGAGGCCTTTGTCGTTTTCTGTACGGATGAGGCGCCCAAATCCCTGTTTGAATTTCAGAACTGCTTCAGGAAGCGAATAATGGTAAAAGGCATTCTTTCCTTCTTTCGTCAGCTCTTCGCATTTGGCTGCTGTCCTGGGATCATCCGGCGGAGAAAACGGCAGCCTGACAATCACAAGCGTTGTCAGTTCATCGCCTGGAAAGTCCATTCCTTCCCAGAACGTGCTTGTTCCAAGAAGAATAGCTTTTTCAAACTGACGGAAGTTTTTAGTCAGCTTAGTGATGCTTCCGCCGCCCTGCCCCATGATGACAAAATCATCCAGGCTCTGATCATTTTTAAGCAGCTGCTGCGTTTTTTTAAGCATATCATAGGCATTGAATAAGATAAGGAGCTTTCCTGACGCCGCTTTGGCTATTTCAGAAACCCTGCCAGCGATTGCTTCCGTATACTCATCAAGCGTAACATGCTGGACAGACGGGAAATCTGATGGAATCATCAGCATTGCCTGCTTCTTATAATCAAAGGGTGAGTCAATTTCGTGGACCGACGGATAGAAATCGCTTAGCCCAAGCTCAGAAATCATATAATCAAAAGTCCCGTTTACAGTGAGAGTGGCCGATGTAAGAACAGCGCTCTTCATACTCGCGAAAAATCCGTCAGCCAGCTGATCAGAAACAGAAACAGGCTGTGAATACACACTTACCGCATTTCTCGCTCCCCTGGATTCTATCTCAATCCACTTCACTTCTCCCGGACTGTCTTTAAAGAATAGGGAATCAAGGCTGTCATATGCGGCCTTAAATCGGTCCATCACTTCCCAATATTCATAAAGATCGAACGATTCTTCTGCTTCTTCCAGTCTGCTGAAGACACCCTTCTGTTTATTCATGATGGAAATCATATCATGGAGCTGAAATTTCACTCTGGCTGCAAGCTCTAAAATGGCCAGCCATTTTCTGCTTTTTTTCTCATCATGACTGAAGCGGCAGGCAATCTTGTTAGATGAAGAGTCCTTTTGGTTCTGCAGCACATAGCTGTGAAGGGTTGTAAACAGGAGCTGATTGTCTTCAGCAAGCTGCTTTAGAATTGTATCGATTTGAAGAAATGGTTCACTCCATTTCTTTTTGCTGAAAAGCTGCTGCGTTTTGCGGAGCAGACCGTCTGTATACAGGTTGCCCAGCTGATTTGTCAGGGCTTGGAGCGTCAGGTAATGAATTCTTTTCCCTAAATGCTCACTTGCTGTCCGCTCAAAATGATGCGCCTCATCAATGACGACTTCCTCGATGCCTTCAAGCATGTCTGAGGAAGAAGATACGGCTGAGAGCAAAAGCGAATGATTCGTCATGATCACATCAGCCTGATTTGCCCGCTTATAGGCTCTCGTATAGAAACAGCGTTCCTTCCAAGGATTGGAGGGAGAACCCGACAGCTTCGGATCGTAGTGGAGCCTTTGCCACAGGAGTTTCCCGCCAGAAGGCAGATTGAGTTCATCCACATCTCCTGTTTCGGTCTCCGTCAGCCAGATAAGCAGCTGCGCTTTCGTCAAAAGATTATCATAATTCATATCTTCTTCATGGAGGTACTTTTCAAATTTCCTTAAGCAAAGGTAATGAGATTTCCCTTTAAGAACAGCCATTGAAAACGGCAGCCCTGCTGCCTGTTTTAGAAGCGGATATTCTTTTTCCATCACCTGCTGCTGAAGGGCTGTCGTATATGTGCTGATGAGCACCCTCTTCTTTTCAGTCATAGCATAATAGACAGCGGGAACAAGATACCCCAGTGTTTTCCCCGTCCCTGTCCCTGCTTCGATCAGACTGTGCTGATGGCTTGAAAAAGACTGATAAACCGATTTCATCATGTTTACCTGTTCACTGCGCTTTTCGTATTGCACAAAGTGGGCTGCGACAGAACCATTTTCATTCATCAGTTTCTCTGCAAAGGCATTGAAAGGAAGTTTTTCAGTTCCGGACTGATCCGGATTCTCATTGGTATCGTCTGTTTTTCTGACAGCAACCGACCGGTACACCTCGATATCCTTAGTCTCTTTCAGCCTCAGCTCACTCATTGTTTCAAGCTCCTCAAGCATTTCCTCGGCATCGCTGATAAACGAAGCTGATAATCTTTTGAGGGAATGAAGAGTAACAGCCGGCAAGCTTGAAAGCCTTGAGAGAATATGAATAAGCAGTTCTCCCGTCACTTCCGCATCGCTGTCCGCCCTGTGCGGATTCTTGTGCTGGATTCCAAGGTCTCTGCACAGCTCGGAAAGCTTGTAGCTGTCAGCACTCGGATAAACAATCCGGGAAAGCTCAACTGTATCTAAAATCGGCCCTGTAAACATTTGAATTCCGCACCGGTTCAATTCCTCCTGAATGAAAGAAAGGTCAAAATGAACATTATGGGCAACAAAATAAGCATCGTTCAAAAGCGATGACACTTTATCTGCAATCTCTTTAAATGCAGGAGCATGTTCCACCATTTCTGTCGTAATGCCTGTCAGCTGTTCAATAAAAGAGGGAATCTTTTTCTTCGGATTCACAAAGCTTGAGAAGCGGTCAATGATCTTTCCTTCTTCAATGACAACAGCCGCAAGCTGTATAATCCGGTCTCCCTTTTTCGGAGAATTACCTGTTGTTTCCACGTCAACTACAACAAATCTTTGTTTCATCTTTGCTACACCTCAATTAACCAGGGCTTATAAAAGCCCCATCCAAAAAACCAATATCGTTATTTTACCACTTATAATGCAAAATCCCCCAAGATTTTGGGGGATTTTTTTGAAATCGGTGCTATTTATCCATTACATAATGGTTGAGGCCGGCTCCTGGCCCAGCATCTCCACGATTTCATTGTTTTCATTCATGATGGCAACCTTCGGCTTATGTGCGCGGACTTCTTCTTCTGACATCATGGCATACGTTAAAATAATGACAACATCACCTTCTTGAACAAGTCTCGCTGCAGCGCCGTTCAGGCAAACTGTGCCTGAACCTCTTTCCCCGGGTATAATGTAAGTTTCAAAGCGGGCTCCATTATTGTTATTCACAATCTGGACTTTCTCATTTGGAAGCATATCCACTGCATCAAGTATATCTTCATCGATCGTAATGCTGCCTACATAGTTCAAATTAGCTTCTGTCACCCTTGCACGGTGTATTTTACCCTTCATCATGGTGCGGAACATCCCTATCTCCTCCTGTATCTTTCTCTATAGCTGTAACGTAATATTATCGATTAATCTTGCCTTGCTGAATTTGACCGCTGCTGCAAGAATGATGGTTCCTTTAGCTTCCTTCAAAGGCTGCAGGTCCGGATAGGTGTAAACCTCGACATAGTCAATTTCGCCGTCTGTTCTGTCTTCAATCCTCTTTTTCACAAAATCAGCAGCTTGTTCCGGAGAATGGCCTGAAGCAAGCAGCCCGGCACCTTCATTCAAGGCTTTATACAGTTCAGGCGCCTGTTCTCTTTCTTCTTCAAGCAAATAGACATTTCGGGAACTCTTGGCTAGTCCGTCAAGTTCTCTGACCGTTTCAACCGGTACAAGCTCAACAGGGAAATGAAAATCTTCAATCAGTCCGCTGATCACCGCAACCTGCTGAGCATCCTTCATTCCAAAATAGGCCCTGTCCGGCTGAACAAGATGAAAAAGCTTCGTCAGGACAGCTGCTACACCGTCAAAATGCCCGGGTCTGGATTTTCCGCATAAAACATTCGTGCGCTTCACTGCTTTCATGGAAATGGACGGTTCATGAGGGTACATTTCGTCTGTAGAGGGAGCAAACAAATAGTCTGCGCCCTCTTCCTTTGTCAATATTGCATCCCGCTCCAAGTTGCGGGGATACGAATCAAAATCCTCATTTTCACCAAACTGGAGAGGATTGACAAAAATGCTGACAACAAGCAGATCGTTTTCTTCCCTTGCTTTTTTCATCAGACTTAAGTGGCCCTCGTGAAGATAGCCCATCGTTGGAACGAAGCCAATGGTACGGTTTTCTTTTTTATGATTTTTGATAATCTGCTTTAGTTCCTTTATGGTTGTGACAGTTTTCATTTTGCAGCAGTACCCCCGTACAACGCCTGTAGTTCTTCGTCTTTCATCGTGAATGTATGTTTTTCTTCAGGAAATTCTCTCTTTTTCACTTCCTGCACATAAGCAGTCAGAGCGGACTTCATCCCGCTGCCGGCATTTGTGTACTGTTTGACAAACTTTGGCACACGGTCAACGCCGTAGCCAAGAACATCGTGGTAGACAAGCACCTGTCCGTCTGTTGAGGCTCCTGCCCCAATTCCAATGACAGGTATGGATAATGTATTTGAAATTTCTGATGCAAGCTGGCGCGGAACACATTCCAGCACAAGCGCAATTGCGCCCGCTTCCTCGCACTGCTTTGCATCATGCATTAATTTTTTCGCGCTTTCTGCATCTTTTGCCTGAACTTTATATCCCCCAAGCACTCCTACTGACTGCGGTGTAAGGCCAAGATGGGCCACAACAGGCACCCCCGCACATGTAAGCGCTTCAATATGTTGGAGCACTCCATCCGCCCCTTCAAGCTTTAGAGCATGTGCCCCGCTTTGCTGCATAATCTCTGCTGCAAATGTTAGAGTCTGTTCTTTTGAGACATGATAGGACATAAACGGCATGTCGGTCACGATAAACGTGGAAGGCGCCCCTCTTTTAACAGCTTTCGTGTGATGAATCATATCCGCGACTGTAACAGGCACAGTTGAATCGTATCCAAGCACGACCATGCCGAGTGAGTCACCGACTAAAATCATGTCTACACCTGATTCTTCTGCAAGCCTGGCTGAAGGATAATCGTAAGCTGTGAGCATGACAATCGGTTCATTTTCCTGCTTCATTTTAACAAAATCAAGTCTCGTTTTCATTTTTTTCCCTCCCATGTGATGCAGAGGAATTTCGTAACCAGCAAATGGCTGACCGCAAAAAAACCTTCTCCAATAGGAAGAAGGATTGATGGTGTCATCATATCTGGCTGGATATCCCTCTGTCCCAGTCCGAATTCCGGATCAAGGCAGAACTATTAAAATCTGGTTTTCAATTCCCGCAGGTGCAATTCCTGAAAAAGGATACTGCCCGCCTTGAATTATACCAGAAAGTAAAAGGGGATACCAAGTATTTATGACTGGATTTCGATATCGGCGGAATAGATTTTTTCAAGCTTTCCTTCATCTGTTTCCAGAAGAAGAACGCCTTCATCATCAATTCCTGCAGCCCTGCCGCGGAGGGTTCCCTGCAAGGTTCTTGCGATCAGCTTTTTGTTCAGGCTGATGGCGTAGCTTTCCCAAAGAAGCTTGACAGGTTTAAATCCGTGCGAGAGATAGCTCTTATACAGCTTTTCAAAGCGGATCATGACAGACTGTATCAGCTTTGCCCTGTCAATCTGCTGCCCCGTCTCCTCAGCTAAAGATGTAGCGATGTGCTGAAGTTCTTCAGGAAATTGCTCCTTCGTATGATTCACATTGATGCCGACCCCGATAATGACAGAATGGACCCTGTCAGCTTCAGCCTGCAGCTCTGTCAAAATTCCGACGGCTTTTCTGCCATTAATAAGGATATCATTCGGCCACTTAATTTCAGGTGTCAGTCCCGTGACATCTTCAATGGCCTGAATCAGTGCAACCGCCGTCAGCAGTGTCAGCTGCGGGGTTTTATTGATCGGAATTTCAGGCTTCAGAATCATGCTCATCCAAACGCCGGTCTGTTTCGGGGAATACCACGCTCTTGCAAGCCGTCCTCTGCCTTCTGTCTGCTGGTCGGCTACTACAAGAGTCCCTTCTAGTGCACCGTCGCCCGCCAGAGTATGGGCAATCTTTTGTGTAGATGCCACAACTTCCTCGAAGTGGATATGACGCGCCATAAATTCTGTTTTCAGCCCGAGCTGTATTTCATTGCCGCTGATCTTATCCGGCTTGCGGGTAATTCTGTAGCCGCGTTTTCGGACCGCTTCAAGCTGATAGCCCTCACTTCTCAAGTCCTCAATATGCTTCCAGACAGCTGTCCTTGAGCACCCGAGTGTTTCACTCAGTTTCTGTCCGGATAAAAATTCTCCATCGGCTTCTGAAAAAGCCTGAAGCAATCGCGTTCTTAATTCAGATTGCACGATTTCAACATCTCCTTAATCGCTTCCTTGCTGTTTTCTACTTGACCATTCACTACGGCAAGTTCTATTTTTTCCATATACTCACTCAGCCACGGTCCGGGTTTACGGCCTTCAAAAACCATTAAATCATTCCCGTTCACAGCAAGCTCCCTCTTTGAATGAACAGGAAGGGAATGATATCGCGCTTTGATCTCCCGGATCTTAGATTCACTGAACGGAAGACCGCTAAGCAGACAAAATACAGCTTCAGTCTGCAGCGCACACTGCAGGCCTGTCCTGTACAGGTTAACCTTTGTCCAGTCAGACTGCCTTCGCTCCTCCAAAAACAGAAGATTCTGCCTGATGGACCCAATTTGTTTGTTGGAAAGCTTCCATTTTTTCAGAAAAGCTTCAATGCCGCTTATTCCAATAACGTCGAGGAAAGCGGTCCAGCGCTCTTCATTTGAATTCAGTCGGTAAAAAGGAAGTTCCGCTGCTTGAAGGATCTGCTGCTTTTTCTCTTTTAAACCAGGAAGGTATTCAATCATGCCTGTCTCTGCAATCAGCCGCATGCCTTCGCTGCATCCGGAGCCTGCCATCGTTTTTTCAAATTCGGCTGTTTTGCGTTCTGCCGATATATGCTGCAGCAGGGATATGTGACTGACAATGGCATCATGTGTGCTTTCGCTTAGAGAAAAGCCGAGCTGACTGACAAAACGGACAGCTCTCATCATCCTCAGCGCGTCTTCTGAAAATCGTTCGGCAGGACTTCCCACTGTGGATATCCGTTTTTTTTCAGCGTCTTCCCTGCCGTTAAAATAATCGATGATGCTGCCGTTCTCATCCATCGCCATGGCATTGATCGTAAAATCACGGCGTTTTAAATCTTCTTTTAACGAGGAAACAAACGTCACTCCGCTTGGCCTGCGGTTATCCTCATACGCTGATTCTGTCCGGAACGTTGTGATTTCGTAATGAGTCCCGTTTTCAATCACAATCACCGTGCCGTGCTCTGAGCCGATATCAACGGTTTTCTGAAAGAGCTGCTGTACTTGATCCGGTGTCGCAGAGGAGGCGATATCGACATCTTTAATCGGTTTGCCTAGGAGCTGATCGCGGACAGAACCGCCGACAAAATAAGCCTCAAAGCCGTGTTTTTTCAGCTTTGAAAGAACAGGAAGCGCCTCCTGAAATTCTCTATTCACCCTTCTCACCTGATTCCGTCAGTTGATAGTAAAGAGTTTCATACTGTTTGACAATATGGGCAGAATGAAAGGTTTCCTGTGCAATTTTGACGGATTCTTTTGACATTCGCTCATGAAGTTCATGATCTGTTAACAGCGAAATCGTTTTATCTGCTATAGCTGAAATGTCCCCTACATCGCATAAGTATCCGGAAACGCCATCCTGAACGACTTCAGGAATTCCGCCAATATTGGCTGCCACACAGGGAACCCCGCATGCCATCGCTTCAAGAAGGACAAGTCCAAAGCTTTCTTTCTGTGAAAGGAGCAGCTTCACATCACTTAAGGAATACAGTTCTTCAAGATGATTCTGCTTTCCTAGAAACAGAACGTTTTCGCTGATGCCCAGTTCCTTCACGAGTTTGCAGACAGACGTCATCTCCGGCCCGTCCCCGACAAGAAGAAGCTTTGACTTTACTTCTTTGGTAACGCGTGCGAATACCCTGACCACATCCTGCACCCTTTTTACCTGTCTGAAGTTTGAAACGTGAATCAGGACTTTTTCATCTTCATCTATGCCATATTCCGCTTTTAGATGATTGACATTTTTCTTTTTGTAAATGCGTTCATCAATAAAGTTGTAGACGGTCTGTATGTCTTTTTCGGGATGAAGAAGCTCATACGTCTGATCGGCAAGTGCCTTTGACACAGCAGTCACTGCATCTGAGGCTTCTATGCCGAATTTGATCATATTGGACAGGGACAGATCATGACCGAGGACCGTAATGTCGGTTCCGTGCAGAGTGGTAACGATTTTCAGATGGTCACCTGTCATCTGTTTTGCAAGATGGGCGCAAATCGCATGGGGCACCGCATAATGAACATGAAACAAGTCAAGCTCTTCCCTTTTCGCCACTTCGGCCATCTTGCTTGCGAGCGCAAGATCATAAGGAGGATGCTTGAAGACAGAGTATTGATTCACTTCCACCTCATGAAAAAAGATATTGGGATACATTTTATCAAGCCTGAAGGGTCTGCTTGTTGTGACAAAATGAATACTGTGTCCTTTTTCCGCCAGTTTTTTGCCAAGTTCCGTTGCCACTACCCCCGAACCGCCGACAGACGGATAGCAGGTAATGCCGATTTTTAACTTTTTCATAGTTGCTCACCGAGCAGGTCCTTATCAAGCAATAGAGGTGACTTTGAGAAAAATCCCTCTGCATAAGTGACTCCCGCTTCTTTCCCAAACAGCCGCTCCCGGCTTTCAACACTTTCTATGTATCCGTTCGTAAGGGGTGTATCAACGGATGATTCACCCTTGATGAACTGGCTTTCGTACGCTTTCAGACTCAATCGCTTTTTCTCCATCGTACCGGTTACATCAACGACAAAATCCGGTTTGTGAAAACCGTTGATCATATAAAAATAGACGCGGTTCACTCTGTGAGGTGCCTGTGATTTTGAATCACGGACATTTTTGACAGCTGCAGAAAAGCTTGCTTCCTCTACAAGCTTTGCACAATTCCCGTGATCAGGATGACGGTCCTGAAACCATGGTGCAAATACGAGCTTAGGTTTATACTGCCTGATAACCGTTATGATCTTATCTATGTATTGTTCGTTCATATAAAGTCCTCTGTCAGGGAGGTCAAGGAAAATCCGTTCCTGCAGACCGAGTATGTCTGAAGCAAGCTGCGCCTCTTTTTTCCTGACGGCGACCGTTCCGTTTGAAGACAGTTCTGCCTCTGTTAAATCGCAGATTCCCACTCTGTATCCCTGCTCCGCATATTTAGCGAGAGTTCCTCCCATCCCGATTTCGGCATCATCGGGATGGGCTCCGAATGCAAGGATATCAAGGTTATTCTTTTCCATAGTCATCATCAATTTCTTTGTCATTTACAATTGCTCTCCATTTCAAATCACCGCGCTCTAGTCCATGTATCAGAATTTCTGCTGTTCCCATATTCGTCGCAAGCGGAACCGCATAAACATCGCACAGCCGGATTAAAGCGGACACATCAGGTTCATGAGGCTGGGCAGTCAGTGGATCACGGAAGAAAATGACCATGTCCATTGCATTGTTTGCGATGCATGCGCCAATTTCCTGATCACCGCCAAGCGGCCCTGACTGGAATCTGTGTATTTCAAGGCCTGTCGCCTCTGTTACTTTGAAGCCTGTTGTTCCGGTCGCATAAAGTTTATGTTTTCCAAGGATGCCTTTGTAGGCCAGTGCAAACTGAATAAGATCATTTTTTTTCTTATCATGAGCTATGAGTGCTATATTCATCAGACATTCCCCTTTAGTCGATTAAATTTTCAAGGCCGTACACAAGAAGATCCAGCTTCATCACCTGTTCGACGCACAGTTTAACACCCGACATAAACGATGCCCGGTTAAATGAATCGTGGCGGATGGAAAGAGTCTGCCCATCTCCCCCGAACAGAACTTCCTGATGGGCAACAAGCCCCGGAAGCCGGATGCTGTGAACGTGAATTCCTTTATAGTTGGCACCGCGGGCTCCTTCTAATGTCTCTTTCTCATCCGGATGTCCCTGTTCTTTCTCTTCTCTGACAGCAGAAATCATTTCCGCCGTTTTAAAACCAGTCCCGGAAGGTGCATCCAGCTTCTGATCGTGGTGCATCTCAAGAATTTCTACATCCGTAAAATACTTGGCGGCCATTTGTGAAAATTTCATCATTAAGATGGCACCAACTGCAAAGTTAGGGGCAATAATGGCGCCAATGCCTTTTTCTTCTGTCAGCTCCTCGAGTTCTTTCAGGTCAGCATCCGAAAAACCGGTTGTGCCTACTACAGGCCTTACACCATATTCAAGAGCTTTCTTCGTATGAATCTTCCCGATTTCAGGTGTCGTTAAATCAATAAGCACATCAGGCTTTGTTTCCTGGAAGCATGCTTCTATATCCGTATAAATCGGTGCTTCGCTTTTGAAATCACCGGCTTCTTTCAGCGTTTGGCCTCCGAATTTATGATCGACCGCCCCTACGAGAGTAAAGTGCGGCGTTTCTTCTGCAAGCTTAACCGCCTCTCTTCCCATTCTTCCTCTTGGCCCTGCAATAACAACTTTAATCTGTTCCATAGCGGTTTCTCCTTACGACTCTTTTTTTGTCCAGCGGTCTTTATCTCTTGTTGTGAATTTCTTCATGACAAGATTATGCGCTTCTTCTAGATCGATTTGCAGAGAATTGGCAAGGCAGATCAGCACAAACAGAATATCTCCTGCTTCCTCTTCGATCTTCTTTTCTTTTTCTGTATCCTTTTTTGGCTTTTCGCCGTATGTATGGTTTATTTCCCTTGCAAGCTCTCCCATTTCTTCGGTCAGCCTTGCCATCATCGCGAGCGGGCTGAAATATCCCTCTTTAAACTGGCCGATGTACTCATCTACTTCTCTTTGAAGGTCTTTCATTGTCTTTTGGCTCATAAGATCACCTCTTTATTCTTCTTCATGTTAGCGGGTTCAGGACATTTTGACAAATTTTCCGGCTTGCAAAAAAGGCGTGATTGCACCTTTTGTTTCCATCATCTATACTATTATCGCAAAGAACATAGAAAAGAGGATGATCGACATCATGTTTCTTCAATTGAAAATACGGAATATTTTCTTTATTTTACTCGGTTCAGCGATTTTTGCATTCGGACTAGTTCATTTTAACATGCAGAACAATCTCGCTGAAGGCGGATTTACCGGAATAACCCTTCTTTTATACTTTCTTTTTAACATTGACCCCTCAATATCCAACCTGGTGCTGAACATCCCGATCTTTTTCATCGGATGGAAATTGCTCGGCAGGACGACCTTTCTCTATACAATTATCGGTACGGTTGCACTGTCTGTCTTCCTTTGGCTTTTCCAGCGGTTTCAGATCTTCATGCCGCTTAAAGATGACTTGACCCTTGCAGCATTATTTGCAGGTGTTTTTATCGGAGTCGGCCTTGGGATCATTTTCAGATACGGCGGCACAACCGGCGGTGTTGATATTATTGCAAGACTGGTACATAAATACAAAGGCATCAGCATGGGGAAAACGATGTTCATCTTTGACTTTGTCGTCATTACGCTTTCCCTCATTACCTACTTATCCTATAAAGAAGCAATGTATACCCTTGTTGCAGTCTTTATTGGCGCAAGAGTGATCGACTTTATGCAGGAAGGTGCCTATGCAGCAAAAGGAGCGACAATCATCTCCGAGAAAAACGAAGAAATCGCAGAAAAGATTATGCAGGAGATGGACCGCGGCGTCACGACTCTAAAAGGCATGGGATCCTATACAAAAATGGACCGGAACATTCTTTACTGCGTTGTTGCAAAAAATGAAATCGTCCGCCTCAAAGCCGTCATCACATCCGTCGACCCCCACGCATTCGTGGCAGTCAGCGACGTCCATGACGTCTTAGGAGAAGGATTTACGCTCGATGCGGATAAGAATCCTATTCAACGCTAGAAAAGCGGAATCGACCGTTTAGCTCCGGGAGTCAGATAAGGAATCGGCGGTGAAGGCGCTTTTTGCCTTTGCCGACGGTTCCGTTCTGGCAGAGGAGTTGGGCGATGGAGCTGGACACCGCGAAAAGCGGAGCCGACCGTTTAGCCCTGACAGGCAGAAAAGAAATCACCCGAAAAGTCCGGGTTTGACTTTTTGGGGGATTTTGTTCTGACGGAAGGGCTGGGAGGCGGAGCTGGACACAAGAAAAGCGGAATCGCCCCGCCAACTTCAAATAAAACAAGTAAGTGGCCTCGTTCACGAGGCCACTTACTTGTTAAAGTCGCGTTCTCTATTCATCTTGTCTTTCTCGCCTTTATACTTTCTCCACCCTGTATAGGATAGCGCCATAAAGATAATGCTTCCGGTAGAAATCATGACCCACCATAAAGACGGATCCGCTTCATCTTCTTTTACCCGCTCAAATAAGTTCTGCAAGTCTTCCTCCATTAATGTCAGCTGATTGACTTGTGATTCTACAGGAATTTCTGCAAAAAATGAATCTTCCACCACAGACTTGTGAGCTTCAATTCTCTTAAGCTGCTCAGAATCAAGATCCATCAGCATGCTGGGATAAACCGTTTCATAAAGAGAGACAAATTCCTCCCAGTTCTGTTCAAAAGCCTGATTATTTCCGTCTTTCACACCATCTTTCACTTGTGTGAAGGCACTCATAACAGGCGCTTCCATTGAACTCCACAGCGGCTGATGCTCTGAAGCAGCTGCATCAACAACGAGCCTGAGGCGGATCAGGGCTCTTACTTTTTGATCAGGCGAGGCCGCTGTTTCCTGCAGCTTGTCGACAGCCGTCTGCTGAGAAGCTGAAATTGTACGGATTTCTGCAGCTGAAACGTCGTTATTTCCCTTTATGGATTTCTCGAATTCCCTGCCAAAATAATTGACGAGCTGAAGCGATTCTTCAAACCGGTTCTGTTTTGTCAGCTGAAGTGCTGTATCCGTCAGTTTATTTAGATCATCCCAGCTGCTGTCCATGTGCCCTGCACGATGATCAGCCAGTGAATAAAACGGCAGAGCAAGCGCCATGATCATAAAAACTGCCATTGCGGCTATTCGTTTTTTCATCCTTGTCCCTCCCACAGCTTCTACTTAAAACTATGAAAAAGTGGACAAGGATAGACCTTCTTTTTCAGATAAAAGAAAATCTATTTCAAGAGGTCCAGCTTATACGAATCTTTTCTGACCACAAAATAATAAGCAAGATAAATAGATAAAAGACTAAGCCAGAAAGTAAAATACCCGATCTCAGGCAAATAGTTCATCAATACACTGTACTTCGGCATTTGCCCAAACACATAATCAATGATTTCATTATGCAGTGTCCAAACAGCAGCTGCCGCAAGATGCCAGGCTTTGAACCTGTAAAACGGTGCATAAAGCAGCCCCTGAACGGCCATGCCAAGATGAGACAATATCAGCATATAGCCGACAGGGTCCAATACCCCTGTTTCATTCAAAACGAGCAAATTCATGACAACTGCCCATATGCCATATTTAAACAGCGTAATTATGGCAAGAGCTTCAATTAAAGGGAAATTCCTTTTAAAAAGAAAGCCGAGCATGACAATCGTAAAAAAAAGACTTGCCGTCGGGCTGTCAGGTACAAAAGGCAGGAAAATGGCCGGCGTTTCGTACAGCTGATATCTGTACCAGTAATACCCGTAGATGGTCCCAAATAAGTTGACCGTAAACATCAAAAAAAGAAAAGGCTGTCTTACAAGCAGATAGTGCATCCATCTCATAATGGTTTCAACTTCCTTTATATGTAGTTCACAACGCAGAAAAAAGCTGACATTTTGTCAGCTTTTTCTGATTATTTTGCAGTAACACTGGAGACAAACTCAGAAAGCACTTTCAATTCTTCATCTGTTCCCTTGAAGATGCCAGCAGGCATGCCGCCCTGGCCTTCAACTGCGATTTTGGCAACCTCTTCAGGACTTAAACCAGTATCAACCAGTGAAGGACCGGCTGCGCCGCCGGCTAAATTGTCGCCGTGACAGGAAACACATGTTTGTTCAGTGAAGATTTTGTAGCCTTCTGATTCTTTGTCAATTTCAGCTTCTGCTTTAATTTTCCCTTGTTCAGCAGCTGCTTCCCAGTCATGAGTTGCAACAGATTCCCACGTCAGGAAAATCGTTGCCGCTACGCCAAGAAGCATCATTCCTACTGCAACAGGGCGTTTTGAAGGCTTGCGCTCAGGCCCGCGGTCAATAAACGGCGCAAGAAGCAGTGCACCAAATGCAAGACCCGGCATGATAAATGCGCCAATTACTGTGTATGGTCCTGCAGCATATGTGTATTTGAGCAATTGGTATAAGAATAAGAAATACCAGTCAGGCAATGGAATATATCCAGTGTCCGTCGGATCTGCAACACGTTCAAGCGGCGACGGATGCGCCACAGTCAAACACAGGAACCCAATCAGGAACACAGCTCCAACCAGCCATTCTTTTAATAAGAAGTTCGGCCAGAACGCTTCCGTTTTACCCGGGAATTCTGAATAGTCTTTTGGAATATTCGGTTTTCTTTCAGCTGGAACACGAGAGTCTCCAACAAATTTCATCCCTTTTCCGCGATGCATGATTTCCCCTCCTTCTTTGGCAGTTCCGCATATAGATGCGGCTGATCATCATTTGAATTTTACAGAGGTCCGGATATACCCTGTTTGCGGATCATGATAAAGTGAGCCCCCATTAAACCAAACAGCGCTGCTGGAAGGAAGAACACATGAATCGCAAAGAAACGGGTCAGTGTCTGTGCACCGACGATTTCCGGATGGCCGGCAAGCAATGTTTTAACTTGAGTACCAATCAGCGGCGTTGCCTCAGCGATTTGAAGACCAACTTTTGTCGCAAATAGCGCTTTCATATCCCAAGGCAATAAATAGCCCGTAAATCCAAGACCAAGCATTACGAAGAAAATCAGTACGCCGACAACCCAGTTAAGTTCTCGCGGTTTCTTATACGCACCCTGGAAGAATACGCGGAGAGTATGTAGGAACATCATGACGATTACAAGACTTGCTCCCCAGTGATGCATGCCGCGGACGATTTGGCCGAAAGCGACTTCATTTTGAAGATAATAAACAGATTCCCATGCATTTTTAATGTCGGGAACATAATACATTGTCAGGAACATGCCTGATAATACCTGAATAACGGTTACAAAGAACGTCAGTCCGCCAAAGCAGTATACGAAAGCTGAAAAATGGTGTGCCGGATTTACATGCTCTGGCACTTCATGGTCAGCGATGTCTCTCCACATAGGCGTAATATCGAGCCGTTCATCAACCCAGTCATAAATTTTGTTTAACACTTATTACGCCTCCTTTCGCGGTTTAGCCGAACCAAGATACAGGAATCCATCCTTCACTTCACTTTTGTATACATCAAGCGGAGCAAGCGGCGGCGTACCAGGAACATTCGTGCCGTCTTTTTCATACAGTCCGTAGTGGCATGGACAGAAGAATTTGTTTGGATTCGATGGATCACTGTTCCAGTTAACTGTACATCCCAAGTGCTTGCAGACAGGAGAAAGCGCTATAATATCCCCATTGTCGTTTTTGTAGACCCATGCAGCCCTAGGCTCTTCCGATTTGTGCCAAGCATCAACCTGTTTAATTTTAAAGTTAAAACGGGTTGGTTCATTTGTAATTTCATCTACACTGACAACCTGGACAAGATCCTGTTCTTCGACCTTTCCGAGTACTGGATCTAGCGCAAAACGGACCATAGGCATAAGCATACCCGCAGCCATGAAACCGCCTACACCAGTAAGTGTATAGTTGAGAAATTGCCGTCTTGATACCCGATGTTTTTTCTCGCTCATCATTTTCCCCCCTCTATCTTAAGCTGAAGTCCGTCAGGACATACGATAAAACCATATAAAACTAGGACAATCTCATGATATATCAATCTTCCAGTAAGGTCAATATTATCCTTTTTTGGAACTTAATAAATATGTAAGGGTTTTTATTTCCCTCTCCAAAATTGTAAGAAAATGTTCATAATTTGGCTGACCTGATCCTCAACCATCTTTCTTTTCAGCGATTCATCCATATGCTCCAAAGGGACCGACGGGAGGTAAATGACTTTTCCATTTGCAAAATTCTCTTTTGTTTTCCAATAAGGATCACTTGTCATAAAAAAGATATGGCTGAAGCTCTTTTCAAGCTCACTGTACCATTGCTGCACCGTGTTTTCTGCATCTTCAGCTGCCTCTTTCAAATAAGAGACAGGAGGCATGAGGAAAACTCTTCCTTTAAGCTGCCTTTCAAGGTCTTCAGAAATCAGAAAAGCATATTCACCCTCTGCAGCAGCATGCTTCAGGCCTGTCCCGAAATCGGCCTGGATGAGGGGCACGACTGCCGTATCAACGTAATCTGCCGACTCCAGATAGGAAGTTGCGTCTCCGGCTGTCCATTTCATTCATTTCAGCTCCTTCAAGTTGTGATGCTTTTCATTATATAGGTTTTGCAGGAATCGGAAAAGAAGAATTGGCATCAATACGTATCTTAGTGACCTTTAATCTTCGGTCATGCTGCAAATAAATGAAGGATGCACGCTGTCAGTTAGGAGGCAGCTGGTTATTTTCTAGTAATCACACGTTTCTTGCAAGTAACAGATCTGCTTTTTCAAGTAAAAGAGGTATTTTTGCAAGTATTACCCCACGTGTGGCAAGTAAGGTACTCGGTGACGCCCACAATCCCCTTTTTATAGCGTTGAATGCTCAAAACCTCTTCAGCACATCAAAAAAAGCGCCCCTGCATAAAATCAGGGACACCTTTCATTCGTTTCACTACTCTATTGAACAGCGCGCTTAACAAAACGCCTTTTCAGCATCCATCCGCTGAAGCCGGCTGCAAGCAGCAAGATTCCGATCAGCATGATGCTGTAGGACGCTGTAGCTGTTGCAGGAAGTCCTTTTCCTGCACCGGGAGCTGAAGTGCTGTCTGGTGAGCCGCTTCCGCCGGCAGCATCTCCTCCTTTAGCTGGGGGCGTGCCCTGTTCATCCTTATCATCAGGCTGAACGGCGCCGTCAGGGTTTTCGTTCTTTCCAGGAGGTTTTGGCTGACTGTTTTTTTCAGCCAGAATAAAGGTGCCTCCAGCTTCCCGTTCAGGAAGGTCTGCTGTCACTTTTCCGCCTGCAGAAACTTTGTATTCTATTCCGCTGTAAAGATCAATCACTTTCGTGTTCTTTTTAAACGGAACAGATATTGTCACTTTTTGGGCTGTTTCTGTTGTATTCAGTCCAACGGCAACAGATTGTTTGCCGTATGCTCTGGCAAATACGAGGTAGCCCTCATCGTTGCTGCCGCCGATTTTTACGCGGGTTCCTTTTGAGAAGACCTTTGAGTAGTCTTTACGGATGTTCAGCAGCTTCTGATAGTGTGTTAACAGGTCATTATTCTCCGTTTTGTCCCAGGCAAAATCGTACCGGTTTTCATTAAATTCGCCTTTGTCCATATCCCCGGCATGCTTTCCTGTCTGTCCAATTTCCTCCCCGTAATAAATGACCGGCTGTCCTTTTGCCGTAATCTGAAGGGAAGCAGCAATTTTCTGCTTGCTGATGTCACCGCCTGCATGAGTCAGGAGGAATCCATCCTCATCATGGCTGCTCAGGAATTGTCCCATAGTGGCAGAGCTTGTCATGTTTGCATTGCGTTCTTCGAGTCTTGCTTCTACTGCTTCTACATCACCGTTGATGAAATCTCTCGCATCGTATTTAAAGTTAAAATCAAGCAGAGAATCCATCTGGCCGCTGTCAAGATAACCACCGGTGTTGCCGATGCTGCCTCCGTAATATTCACCGATCAGTTTAAAATCAGGATTGATTTTCGTAAGTTCATTTTTAAACATTTTCCACGTTGTATCCTCGACATGTTTGACTGTATCTACACGGAAGTAGTCAATAGCGTTGCCTTTTTCCGTCCGGTGAGCAGCCCAGGCTGTCTGCCAGTCAATCATCTGTTTGCGGACAGCAGCGTCTTCCGTTATCAGATCCGGCAGGCCGGCAAGCTCGCCTTTAATGACGTCCGTTCCGCCGCTGCGGAGCATGCCGCCAAAACGGCTTCTGTCCTCATCTGTCGGATAATTAGAGATGCCCGTATTTCCTGCATCCGTCTCTTTTAAACCGTATCCTGTATGGTTAAGAACGACATCAACCATAATCTTGATGTTTTTTTCATGAGCTTTGTCCAGAAGTTCATTCAGATCATCCATAGAGCCCAGATGTTCATCAAGCTTTGAGAAATCCTTTGCCCAGTATCCATGATAGCCGTACTGATGCCCGTTCTTGTCATGGCGCAGGTCCCAGTCAATGTTGTCAACGACAGGAGTAATCCAGATCGTGTTGATGCCAAGGTCTTCAAGGTAATCAAGCTTTTGAGTGATACCTTTAAAATCACCGCCGTGATACGTTTCAAGATGGCTCGCGTCGTAGCCTTCCCCGTTTGGATCGTTGTTTGTTTTGTCTCCGTCATTAAAGCGATCTGTCAGCATAAAATAAATTCTTGCCTCATCCCAGTCAAAATCGCCTTTTCCTTTTGAAACACGCGGTTTAACTGTGATGGATGCAGTCTTAGTATGTTTATTCCCGTATTGGTCAACAGCTGTCACAGGAATTTGTTTTTCACCTGCCGTCACGGTATCTGCAACTGAGAGAGATGTTTCCATTAGCTGCGGATCGATTTTCAGCGCCTTTGGTCCGCCGAGTGCGGAAACGTCAGCTGACAGCTCGGTAAATTCAACCTCCTGATCTGTTTCAACATCAAGGCTCAGCACCGCATTTTGATTAGAGGTTACTGCCTTCGGAGAAACAGACAGTTTCATGGATACATCCGGCACGATGTAGTCTACAGATGATTTTTCATAGTACGGATCTCTTACTTCTGTTTCTGTCCCATTGACAGTGACCAAGTAACTGTAGTCATACGTTCCTTCACCAGGCAGGGCAACTGTATGGGAAAAGTACTCGTTTTTCTCATCATAGGCCATTTCGTATTCCTTGCCTGCAACTTTAAGGCTCACTTTCTCAACCGTGTCCATTGCATTATCCGCAAACAGCTCGGGATCTCTGTAAAAGAAGGTTGCTTTTCCTTCTGACAATACAGGACCTTTTACGGCCGGAACGGTATGAAAGTCACCTTTCCCGCTTTCAACAACTACCTTCGTGAGAGCTTGTCCCGCTTCTGCAGTGATGTATCTGTCCCCGTCATATGGATCTTTAACAGCCCAGTCCTGGCCTTTTCTGATGACAAAACCGACTGCCGTTGCATCTGAGCTGATCTCAAATTTCGAGACAGCACCTTGTTCTGTTATGTCAGAAAACAGCTTTTCTCCGTCCTGCAGTCCGGTCTGCCAGGTCCAGATGTTCCAGTCCGCGTAGTCTGCGTCCTCCCTGACATAAGTAAATTGAATAAATCTTTTAGCAGGTTCAATCATATTTGAGGTTGTAAATGAAAGAACAAAATCGTCCTGCAGATACGAACTAGTGGATTGTCCCTTAACAGCATCTTTCTTTACTGTCAGTGTGTAGGACTGTCCTTTTTTCAGCTGTTCTGCTTTAATGCTGAGCTGATTTCCTTCTGTCTTTAAAACAGCCGGAACATCCCCGCCGTCTTTTTCTGACAGCGTTACAGCATCCTGCTTTTCAACCGCCACGTTTTCATTGAATGTAACAATCAGCGGGGCTTCAGGCTTAAATTCAGCTTCCCCCTCAGCAGGCGTTGAAGACAGGACCTCCAGCTGAGAAGCTTCCACCACTCCCCCTATTGTGTAGCTGCTGCTGTATACTGCCTGGCTGTTTGGATTTCCTGATTCATTCCAAGTGCCGGCAAGAACATTCCCTTCGGCTTCGGGACTTACATCAAATGCACCATGCTCCGCCGGATTGTTTCCGCTTAAAACGGCAATGGCCCTGATCGAGTCATCATTTTTCAGACCAAGCTCGCTGAGCGGAATTTTTCCTTCAAAGCCTTTTGTGCGATCAGCTGCAAATTGTGCCCCTTTGCTGTTTTCCCAGGTTGAGAGCTTGGGAGCTGTCATATCCTCTGAGCTGTATAGAGCAGCTCCGGCAAGTTCATTGTCATTTTTTATTCTGACAGTAATGTGAAACTGCGGCTTAGCTTCTGTGCCTCCAAAGTGAAAAGGAGCTCCCCATGGATTGCCTTCTATTTTTGAATCTTCTTCATTCACATTCAGTGCAAGGTTTAAAAACATCCCGTCGCTTCCCCAATTCGGAACATTTTTTGCTTCAGTCCAAAAATAGAGATACCTGCTGTCGTTTGTTATATGCAGATCTCCAATCTGAAACCCCTCATATCCCGGTGTTTCAGATGATGCAAGCGGTTGCATATCAGACCAGTCTTCTCCGCTTCCATCAACCTTTATTGCAGCCGGTGCCGAAGCGGCAAATCCCTGCCACGTTCCAAGTACACTGCTCGCGAGAAGGACCAGTATGGCTACAGCCGCCGTCCATCTCCCCCATTTTTTTCTCATTCCATTTCCCCCTTTGGCATATAAAGAAATCGGCTGCACTCGAGACCAATGCCTGTCTATGTAAACGATTTCATCAACACCCTTATTTTGTCACGGTTCGACCGAAAAATCAATTGAAAATTCTGAAAAAAATAAGCTGAAAAGCCTAAAAAAAAGAAACCTCCTTTTCTGAAGGTTTCTTCTCAAAAGCTGCAGTTCCGGCAGCAGGCAAGCTTATCTGAGGCATTTCAATTTGTCTGTCAAATGGTTGAATGCTTCTTTATCCTGGCGGTCAAGGGCATCATCAATCATTTGAAGGAGTTTTTCTTTTTGGAACGTCTGAATGGATTCTTCAAGAATTCTCTCAGCTACTACACGGTCTTTTTCATTAATGTTGAGGTGCTTCGGCATAAACGGGTTTGCCTCAAGCACGGCTGCGTAATTCGGAGACTGATAAGATGAGCGGAAATTGAGCTGGATATACAGATCCTCGTCTTTATTTAATCGAATGTCATGGAACGATTTTTCGGCATCCGTTGTCATGACATTTTCTTTGTAAAAACGAAACGGCACTTCCTCTACACAGTGGGTCGACATGATAATTCCGCGGGGACAATACTGTGCCTGCTCGACAAAATGCACTTTTTCCATCAGAGTATCATGACTCATCAAATAATTCAGAATCCATACACATTCTCGTCTTTTCAGCTGATAATGATTTAAAAACCACCTGATAAAATCCTTCTTCTCAATGACAGTTACCGGGGCCATCATATGCATTTCCCTCCTCTGCTAACTGTAGATTCTTACTTTAAAAGTTCAACAGATCCCAGGTGAATTCCTTCCGGCCGAGTGTTAAAAATCATCTTCTAATTGCATCAAAATCTCTTCGATTTCGACATTCGCAGGGTCATGCGTTAAAGCCCTGCTGAACATCTCCCTTGCAGCTGTCCGGTTTCCGTCCTCAAGCAGATAATACCCGTACTCCATTAAAAAGTCTGGTTCTTCCTTGAAGAAATTATATGCTCGCTGGTAATGGTTTAATGCATCCGAATATTGTTCTGTTTCATGATAGGCGCGTGCAAGCTTCCGGTCATATTCAGGATCTTCTTCGCCGTACCTCATGACTTCTTTCAGACAGTCAATGACCTCTTCATAAAGCTGTTCCTGCATGTAGATATTCGTCAGGGTGATTGTCGCTTCCACATGACCCGGATCAATGGCAATCGCCTGCTGGAGCAAAGCTTTGGCTTCATCCGGCTGATTGTTTTTAAGCGCCGTTTTTCCGCCGTATACATACAGCTCTTTATTGTATTCATCTACTTTAAGTCCATCTTTTACAGCTTGGAGGCTTTCCCCGAGCATTCCTTCAGCCTCATAGGCCTTTGCAAGGAAAAGATAGAGGGATGTATATTCATGATCCAGATCTTTCAGCTTCAGAAACTGCTCAATCGCTGTCTTCGGATAATTCGCCTGAAGGGCGGTAAATCCGTAGCCAAACAGCGTGTGCAGATCAACCTGCTCATCTGCTGCTTTTTCGTAAAAAGGCAGAGCTTCTTCAAATTCGCCGCTTGCGCTGATCGATTCTGCCAATCTCTGATAAACGTTTACACCTGTGACCGTACTGTGTTCCTTAAGCACGTCTTTGAAAAAAGGAATGGCTTTATGGTAATGCCCCTGATGAAAATAAAGCTCTCCGAGTGCAAAATCGATAATCGGCTCATCAGGCACTAATTTTTTTGCTGCTTGAAGCTTTTGTTCGCTTACTTCGTTCAGACCCTGCATCTGGTAAAGATCTGCTGAGAGAATCAATGCCTGTACATAAGCAGGATCCGTCTCCGGAATGGTATTCAGGAGGTCGATTGCTTTTTCTTCCTGATCCATGTCGATATAGATTTCTGCAAGAAATACGGTTACTTCAGACTCTTCAGGATAGAGAAGATGCATATCTTCCATAATCGAAAGTGCCTGATCTGTATTCCCCCACTGATAATATTTTTCTGCAAGCAGAAATTTTTCTTCATCGTGCAGTTTGTTTTCGAGACCGGAAAGCTTAGCAAGCCCTTCCTGGACCTGTCCCGATTCAACCAGTTGAATTGCTTCGGATAATGTGTTGTTCACCTTTAACGCCCTTTCCATTCCAGTTACGGAACAGCCTGAGCAGCAAACCTGCCTGACATGGCCACGGTGCGCTCTTCTCCAAAACCCGGCTTTAAAAAAATCGTTTCACCGGCTTTTTGCAGCTGTCCTTTATGAACCGTAAATTTAGGAATATGACTATGATACCCGCTTGAGGACAAATCTTCAACTGAATTGAATGCATTTCCCTCATACAGGTTATAGTCAACTTCGCCGCCGATGCGGATATCTCCTTTATCAGGAAACAGGCCGATTTTCATCAGGAGGTTTTTATCTAGAATAGTATGCTCGGGCGGGCAGGCAGCACTTGCTGAGAAGCGGTGTTTTTTCATCAGGGCTTCGAACGTTTTTTGCTGTTTATCCTGCAAGGCACGATCCGGCCATTGCGGCAGAAACGTCATCGGGAAATGGTAAATGCTGCTGCGGATCCATCCCCACGGGAATCCTGCAAGATCATCCTCAGGATGAATCTCAAGGACAAGCAAAGGGATCTTCTGGCGTTTGCAGGCAATCAGCAGGGATGGAGTCAGTCTTTTGAGCGGAATGGCAGCACTGATGCAGTAATCAATTGGGGAATTAATCATCCTTTGTCTCTTTTTCCTGACTGCATCTGATAATTCACGTTCGTATTCTGCGCGGGCAACCGTAATAACGGCTGTACAACCGGATGCTATGAGCTTGTCCTTAAAAATGGGTTTGGCTTCTGAATAAGAACCGTTTATGGAGAAATCAAGCATAACGTGCCCGGGTGTCATCACATACGGAGAGGCGTCCATCTTCATATAGGCCATATTTTTAACTGAAGAATGGATATAATCCATTTTGTTGTTTCTTACGAGAATGGACGTTTTTTCAGCTGCTGCATGCTTAACAATAACTGCATCTTCAAGTATATAGGCCACTTTCCGCTTATCCCTCCCTTGTCGTCTTCTTAAGACAAGCTATGAGGAAAAAGAAGAAAATATGCCAACAAAAGCGGAAGCGCCTTGATTAGATCCGATAGGCAGATAAGAATCCGACGGAAAAGTCCGGGTTTGACTTTTTTGGCGGATTTGTTCTAACAGAGGATCTAGGCGCTGTAGCTGGACGTGGATAACTTTGTATATGATTTCCTTAGAGTTAAAAATGCCTGCGGAGATTCTCCGCAGGCTGGATGTGCATCAATCCACAGTTTTCCCTGTCAATGCACGTACATGCTCAAAGAAAGAAGGATAAGATACATCAATCGCCTCATGCCCTTCAAGACTCACTTCCCCGTCTGTTATCATGGCGGCGACTGCAAGCATCATGCCGATTCGGTGATCACCATGGCTTGAAACAGATGCTTTTTCAGCTGACAGCTTTTGTTTGCCGCGGATAATCATTCCGTCTTCCGTCGGAATAATCTCAGCTCCAAGCTTTCCAAGCTCCTGAACGACTGTATCAATCCGGTTCGTTTCTTTTACTTTCAGTTCACTCGCATCTTTAATAATGGTTTCGCCTTCTGCCTGTGTGGCAAGCAGGGCAATAATCGGGATTTCATCAATGAGCCTCGGGATCAAATCGCCTGAAATGACCGTTCCTTTTAATGAGGAGGCCGAGATTGTTAAATCCGCCACAGGCTCATGGGTGTTTGAACCTTTTTCTTCAATCGTTAAATCCGCACCCATTTTGTTTAAAACATCGATTATGCCTGTTCTCGTTGGATTGATTCCCACATTTTCAAGAGTGATCCTGCTGTTTGGAACGATCGCTCCTGCTGCAAGGAAAAACGCTGCAGATGAAATATCCCCCGGCACGTCCACTTTTGCCGCTTTTAATGTCTGTCCGCCTTTGATTTCAGCAGTCAGCCCCTCTTCCCGCACCTCTGCACCAAACGCCCGGAGCATCCGTTCTGTGTGGTCACGTGATTTATGCGGCTCTGTTACACTTGTCAATTCCTGATTCGCCTGAAGGCCTGCAAGCAGAATGGCTGATTTCACCTGTGCGCTGGCTACAGGAGACGTATACTTCAGCCCCTTAAGTTTGCCTCCGCGGATGGAAATCGGCGTGTAATTGCACTCCTCCCTGCCGTCAATGGAAGCGCCCATTTCTCTGAGCGGATTCGTCACCCGTGTCATGGGCCGTTTTGCAATAGATTCATCTCCAATGATGCAGGAATGGAAAGGCCGTCCTGCAAGAATGCCAAGCATTAGCCGGGTAGTTGTTCCGGAATTGCCCACATCCAGTATGCCTGAAGGCTCCTTAAGAGCATCCATTCCCTTTCCTTTTACTCTGACATGAGTCCCGTTTTGCTCAATTTCAACGCCCATTTGCCTGAAGCAGGCGATTGTAGACAGACAGTCCGCCCCTGCAAGGAAGTTGTCGATCACCGTTTCTCCTTCTGCCAGCGCGCCGAACATCACCGCTCTGTGTGAAATGGATTTATCTCCGGGAATAGCTATCGAGCCCTTGAGGCCTTCTGCTCTCTGCAGTTTTTTCTCGCTTTTCATACCAGCACCTCTTAACTGAAAAAAGTTTTGTAATCTGTATATTTTTCTATGCACTTCTGTGCCCGCTCACGGTCGATGTCCGTTTGAAAACTCAGTCTCAGGACACCGTAAATTTCCTCGCGTGTTTCGATGATCCGGATATTTGTAATGCTTATTTCCTCCATCGCAAGGTACCCGGTAATTTCAGAAATGACCCCCGGATAATCAGGGACATCGACATATAAATCATAAAAAGAAGGAATCGCGCCTTTTTCCCGCTCGAGAAGTCCGTCTCTGTAGTCCTTTGCATCTTTGAAATAAGAGAAGAGAGCATGACTGTCCAGATCTTCCACCATATGCTTCACCCGGCTCATTTCCCGTTCCCAGTCTGCAAACAGAGTGAGAAGCTTCTCCTTATTATGCAGGAGAATGTCTCTCCACATAGCGGGGCTGCTTGAAGCGATTCTCGTAATGTCCCTGAAGCCTCCTGCTGCAAGTCTTTTAATGACAGGATGAGTGTCTTCGAACCGGCCTGCCTGGTGAACAAGGCTTGCTGCAACGATATGGGGAAAGTGGCTGATCACTCCTGTTACCTCATCGTGGACCTCCGGTGTCATTTCAATAAAATGCGCATTCGTTCCTTTAAGAATATTTTTCAGTTTATTTAAGGAATCCTCACTAGTTGTTTTGGCGGGAGTCAGAATATAAAATGCATTCTCAAAAAGATGCGCTCTGGCAGCAGTGACACCTGATTTATGAGAGCCTGCCATCGGATGTCCGCCGATAAAATGGACATCCCCTTTAAAGGCTTCGGCTGCACAGGCGGTGATCTTCTGCTTGGTGCTTCCCACATCTGTGATGATGACGTCCTTTTTCAGCTCCATGCCGCTTAACGTATCTATCATCGAAAGAGTTTGCTCCACCGGTGCCGCAAGAATGATTAAATCCGCTGTTTCGATGCCTTCAAACTGGCTGCCGGCTGCCTCGTCTATCACGGTAAGTGTTTTGGCAATCTCAAGCTGGCTTTGATTTATATCATACCCGGTAATCCAGGCATCGGGAAATTCCTTTTTTACTGATAGCGCAATCGATCCTCCAATTAAACCGAGTCCGATCAGATGTATTTTTTTTATTGGCTGATCCATTGTTATCACCTACGGATTTTATGTATGAAGAAAGAGGTGACAGCATCACCTCTTTAGGTTAAGAAATCAATTCGGCAAGGATGCTGATGATTTCCGCGTTTTGTTCTTTTGTGCCGACAGTAATGCGGATAGAAGTCGGAAATCCGAGCGCTTTGCCGGAACGGACAATGTATCCTTTTTCAAGAAGGGCCTGAAACACTTCGTCTGAGTCTCTGTTAAAATCAATTAGAATGAAATTGCCCTCTGAATGAAAGTAGCTGAGTCCGTGCTCTTCGCTGAACCGGTAGAATTGCTCTAGTCCCTGTTTATTCTTTTCTCTGCACTGAAGAATAAATTCCTGGTCATCCAAAGCATGAAGAGCGGCTGCCTGTCCGAGGCGGTTTGTATTAAACGGCTCTCTTGCAGGCTCAATGCTTTTGATCAGCTCACTGTTTGCAGCACCATATCCGACGCGGAGGGCGGCCAGTCCGTACGCTTTTGAAAACGTGCGGAGAATCATGACATTTTTGTATTCTTTTATGAGCGGAAGTGTTTCCGGAAAATCCTCCGCTGTCACATATTCATAGTAGGCTTCATCAAGAATGACGAGCACGTGCTGCGGCACTTTTTCAAGAAAAGCCGAAAGAGACGGTTCATTGATATAGGTTCCCGTCGGATTATTCGGCGAGCACAGCCAGACAACCTTTGTTTCCGGGTCAATCGCCGCAAGCATCGCATCAAGATCATGGTATCCGTCCACAAGAGGAATTTCTCTTATCTCTGCTCCTTCAATCACCGCATTATGACGGTACTGAGGAAAAGTCGGCGTTGCCATCACGGTATTTGTCCCCGGTTTCAGGAACGCACGGCAAATGATCTGAACGATTTCATCTGAACCATTCCCGAAAATCAGCTCAGACTCGCTTACGTCAAGGAATGATGCCAGCTTTTCTCGCAGCATGGCGCTGTAGCCATCCGGATAGATGGCAAGCTGATTCAGTTCATTTTGGATGGCTGCCTTGGCAGCTTCTGAGCTGCCGTACGGATTTTCATTAGAGGCAAGCTTGACGATATGAGTCAGATTGTATTCTCTCTTAACTTCTTCAATGGGCTTGCCCGGCTGGTAGGGTTTTAGATTTGTAAGCTGATCTTTAATTTGCATAAGTAGACACCTCTTCTGTTTTGAACGCGAAGGAAGCCTTCGCATGCTGCTCTATGATCCGATTTCAACTTCAGCGGGCAATACAAAGGAAGCGGCTTTCTTTTGAAACTCTTCAAAAGCAGCAATCCGGGCATCCGGATCTTTGAGCTTTTGCGATAAACGTTCCACTTCTTCTATCAGGGCGCTGCCTACAACGACTCCGTCGCACGTTTTTGTCAGTTCTTCGACGTGCTGCCTTGTTGAAACGCCAAAGCCGACAAGGACAGGAACATCCGCTTCCTGTTTTACTTCTTCAAGGAAGTCAAAGATGCGCTTGTTGAATGATTTGCGCGAGCCCGTTACACCGAGTGATGAAACACAGTACAGGAAGCCTTCGGCACTTGAGACGATTTTCTTCAGGCGCCCGCTTGAAGTCGGGGCCACCATGGAAATGAACGTCACCCCATGCTGTCTGCATGAATCCCTCAAATCTCCGCTTTCTTCAAAAGGAAGGTCCGGAATCAGCAGTCCGTCGATTGTATTTTTCTCCGCTAAAGCAAAAAAGGATTCTTTTCCTAATTGTAACACAGGATTATAATACGTAAAAAGAATGATTGGAATAGTCAGACCATTTTTTCTCATTACCGGAACCAGTTCCATTGCTTTTACAATGTTCATTCCTTCTGCAAGAGATCTTTGCGATGCCCGCTGAATCACAGGTCCGTCTGCAAGCGGGTCTGAATAGGGAATGCCAAGCTCAATAGCCGAGGCGCCGGCTTTTTGAAGGGCAAGTGCAAGTCCGACGGTCGCCTCCCCGTTCGGATCACCCGCTGTGATAAACGGAACAAAAAGCTTCTTATTTTGTGAAAGCAGGTTCTGCAGGTGTGTCTTCATGCTTGCCGCCCCCTTCAAAAGAATCCATTAATGTGTGGACGTCCTTATCACCGCGTCCGGATAAACAAATCATCAGTGTTTCATCCTGTTTCATCTGTTTTGCAAGGTCAAACGCCTTTGCCAGAGCGTGTGCTGTTTCTATGGCAGGAAGAATCCCTTCCTCCTGAGCAAGGAACGTTAATGCTGATAAAGCTTCATCGTCTGTCACACTTTCATAGGAAACACGTCCTGTTAACGACAGATGGGCATGCTCAGGACCAATTCCCGGATAGTCAAGTCCGGCCGAGATGGAGTACGGCTCCGTAATCTGCCCGTGTTCATCCTGAAGGAGATACGTCAGCGAACCGTGGATGACTCCCTTCGTTCCTTTCGCAATCGTAGCTGCGTGAAGGTCAGTATCCGTCCCTTTGCCTGCTGCCTCGACACCTACAAGGTCAACTTCTTCATCAATAAAGGCAGCGAACATGCCAATCGCATTGCTTCCCCCTCCGACACATGCCACAACTTTGTCCGGAAGAGTATTCAGCCTGCTTTGAAGCTGCTCCTTTGCTTCGTCTCCTATAACTCTCTGAAACTCTCTGACCATTTGCGGATACGGATGTGGCCCTACAACGGATCCAATCATATAAAAATGGTCTTCGCAATGCTGCACCCAGTAGCGGATCGCTTCATTCGTGGCATCCTTCAGCGTTTTGTTCCCGCTGTGGACAGGAATGACCTCTGCGCCAAGCAGCTTCATCCGGAATACGTTCAGCTCCTGTCTGCTGACATCCTCCTGTCCCATGAATACTTTGCACTCGAGTCCAAACTTTGCCGCCACTGTTGCAGCCGCAACACCGTGCTGGCCTGCTCCTGTTTCAGCTATGATCTTCGTTTTGCCCATTTTTTTCGCAAGCAGCGCCTGGCCGATCGCGTTATTGATTTTATGGGCGCCTGTATGATTCAAATCCTCTCTTTTCAAGAAGATTTTTGCTCCGCCAAGCTTTTCCGACACGTTTTCTGCATAGGTCAAAGCGGTCGGGCGTCCGGAATATTCCGAAAGCAGGCGGCGGTATTCATTCATAAACCCGCTGTCTGCAATGGCTTCCTCAAATGCCTCCTGAAGTTCAGCCAGCGGCTGCATTAGCGTTTCAGGAACATATTTTCCGCCGAACTCTCCATATCTGCCAAACTCATCCGGAAATTGATACATGCTGATTCACCCTTTCTTGAAATCTTCTGAGTAATAGCTCGTCTTTTCTCTCATTCTGTTCAATGCCGCTCGAAAGATCGATTCCTCCAGGCATCATTGAAAGGAGGCTGTCAATGTTGTCAGGACCGATTCCGCCTGCAATAAACATCTTCCTGTTCATTTCTTCTGCTGCTTTTATATAGGCAGGGACACTAGACCAGTCAAAGCTCTCCCCAGTTCCGCCAAACGTCTCTTTTACTTTTGAATCTATGACAAACCCATCAGCGGATGTTTTATAGTCTCTCATAAGAGAGAGAGTATCCTCTTTATGGGGAAGGGCCTTCCAGACTTCCGCCCCGAACCTGCGCTTGATTTCGCCTGCTTGATCAGGGGTTTCGCTTCCGTGGAGCTGGATAACGTCAATCGGAAGTTCACTCAGAACGCTCTCGATTTCTTCGTTTGCTGGATTGACAAACACTGCTGCGAGCTTTTTCCCTCTCAGATCAACCTTTTGCAGCCACTCCTTTACTTCGCCCGCCTGAACCCGCCTCTTGCTTTTAGCAAAAATCAGGCCCAGATAGTCAGCGGATGAAGCCGCGGTCAGTGATAAATCATGAAGAGAGCGATTGCCGCAAATCTTAATGAGCGGCTTGTTCATTCTGTTTCACCGTAAAGCCTTTGAATGGCGGACGTCTGATTCTCTTCCCTCATCAGGGATTCTCCGACCAGAATCGCGTCAGCGCCCTTGCTTTTAACGGTTTCTACATCGCTGAATGTGAAAATACCGCTCTCGCTTACAAGAAGCGTCTCTTTAGGCACTGCCTCGCTTATTTTTTCAATTTGATGGATATCGGTTTGAAAAGTTGTAAGATCCCTGTTGTTGACTCCGAGAATCTTTGGAGTGAAGTGCGGCAGCAGTTTTTCAAGCACGGGCAGCGAATGCACTTCCACAAGGACGTCAAGATTCAGTTCACCCGCATGCACATAAAGCTCATGAAGCAATACCGGGTCAAGAGCTTCACCGATCAGGAGGACAGCATCTGCGCCAATATGGCTGGATTCAATGATCTGTTTATGATCAATGATAAAGTCCTTTCTCAAAACAGGAAGGCTGACGGCCTCTTTTATTTGAGAGATATAATCTCTATGCCCTTGAAAGAACGTTTCATCCGTCAGCACTGACAGGCAGTCTGCTCTTCCCGCTTCATATGCCTTAGCTATTTCAACAGGATGAAACGATTCTTTGATGACCCCTTTAGAGGGAGATGCCTTCTTTACTTCTGCTATTAGAGCCGGCTTTCTTTTTGATTGTTTGAGGGCACTGAAAAAAGACCGCTCTGAAACTTGCTTTCTTTCAGGTATATTCAGGGATTGAACTTCTTCCCTTTTTTTCTCAAGAATCTGATTAAGCATACTGTTCCTCCTTTTTGCGCTGAAGCCGTGCAAGCTGACGGTATGCCGTGCCATTTTCAATCGCCTGTTTAGCAGAGGCAACCCCTTCTTTCAGACTGTCTGCCTTTCCTGCAACATAAAGGGCAGCTCCGGCATTCAGTGCGACAATATCGGCTGCAGCCCCCTTTTTCCGGCCTTGGAAAACAGAAAGAATTAGTTCGGCGCTTTCAGACGGGCTTTCTACTTGAATGTCTTTTAATTCCCCTTTTTCAAGACCCATTTCCTCAGGTGTGATTTCATAGCGCGTGATGTTTCCGTTTTTCAGTTCTACCACATCCGTTATGCCAGTAATGCTGCATTCATCAAGACCGTCTCTTCCGGTCACAAGAAGAACGTGCTCGGAACCAAGCTCCCGGAGGGCATGAGCGATTTTTTCAGCATACTCCGCCGAAAAGACACCCATCACCTGACGTTTGGCATTTGCAGGGTTGGCAAGCGGACCAAGAAGGTTAAAGACCGTCCTGAATCCGATTTCCTTCCGGGGATTTACAGCATGCTTCATGGATGCATGATAAATCGGGGCGAATAAAAAGCTCATATCATAGTGATGAAGGGCTCTTTTCGCTTCTTCAGGTGAGGTTTGAATCATGATCCCGAGCTGTTCAAGCACATCTGCACTTCCGCTCTTTGACGAAACAGCGCGGTTCCCATGCTTTGCCACTTTTACGCCCATGGAGGATGCCAAAATGGCGGATGCAGTTGAAATGTTGAAGGTTGAGGCACCGTCTCCGCCTGTGCCGCACGTATCAATCACATCTTCTTTATACTCAATCCTTGTCATATGCTGCTTCATCGCTTTAGCAAACCCGACAAGTTCATCGACCGTTTCCCCGCGGAATCTGAGAATGGAAATAAAGCTTGCAATTTGACTCGGAGTTGCTTTTCCTTCCATGACCTGATTCATGGCACTCATCGCTTCCTGTTCAGACAGCGTGTGGCCTTCAATGCATTTGTTCAGCAAAGCTTTCATTCCCGTCACCCTCCTTCTGTCCGAACACTTTTTCAGCAAGCTCGATTGTTTTAATTAGCGCACTTGCTTTGTTTCTTGTTTCCTTCCACTCAAGCTCAGGCTTTGAGTCGGCAACAATACCGGCTCCTGCCTGCACATACGCTTTTCCGCCCTGTAGAGCAATTGTTCTGATTGTGATGCAGGAATCGATATTTCCATCAAATCCAATGTAGGCTATGCAGCCGGCGTATGCATTTCTCGCTGTCGGCTCGAGCTCCTGCAGAATCTGCATGGCACGAACCTTGGGAGCACCGGACACTGTGCCGGCGGGAAAAGAGGAAAGCAGGGCATCAATCGGATGTGTGCTGCTTTTCAGCTGGCCGGTGACTTTTGAAATCAGGTGCATCACATGTGAAAAGCGTCCAAGCTCCATTAGAACAGGCGTTTTAACGGATCCGTATTCGGCCACTCTTCCTATGTCATTTCTTGCAAGATCCACCAGCATGTAATGCTCTGCTTTTTCCTTTTCATCCTGACGCAGATCTTCTTCAAGGAGCAAATCTTCTTCCTCGGTTTTGCCGCGTTTTCTGGTCCCAGCAATCGGATGGATTTCCAGATATCCGTTCTGTACGTAGATCAGCCGTTCTGGAGAACTACCGATCAGCTCCGTGCCGTCAAACTTAATATAGAACATATAAGGGGAAGGGTTTACGACCCTGAGCATGCGGTAAAGATCAAATCCCCCTGCCGTTACAGGGATTTCAAACCGCTGAGAAAGAACTCCCTGAAAAATATCGCCTGAACGGATATATTCTTTGATTTTCTCAACAGCTTCAAGGAAATCTTCTTTTTCAAAATTCGAAGCCACTCCCTCAAAAGAAACGGCTGCCTGATCAGTCGGCGACAGCATCAGGTCATGAAAATCCCGCTTCTCGCCGAGCTTTGAGATCAGCTGGCTGATTTTCGCTTCTGCCATTCCGTAGACAGCGCGTATTCCCTCTTCCGATTCCTTGCCTGTAAGCCGTTCATATTGGATAAACGAAAGCTTCTTATCCTGATGATCATAGGCAATCATGGTCGAACAGACAAACAGAAGGCATTTTTTAAAGGATAGATCCTGATGTTTGTGCTGCGGAATCCGTTCGAACATCGTCACAGAATCATATCCGAGATATCCGACTGCTCCGCCGGCAAAAGGGATATCGAGATCCGGAACCTTCACTTTTAAATACGCGTCCATCCACTTGAAAATCTCTTTAAGCGAGGATGATTCATGCAGCGTCTGGCGCTGTTTAGAACGGACACAGTAACGATTCTTTTCTTCTTCAATAAATAAAAATGGATTTAATCCGATAAAGGAATAGCGTGACCAGGATGATTCCGCGTCTTTACTTTCAAGCAGATAGACCGCTTCATCTTCAAACACCTTAAAAAGCTGTATCGGCGTAAAGGTGTCAACTTGAAAGGATTTGATGACGGGGATGGTCCGAAACTGTCCGCTGTCCTCTTTAAATGAGGCAAAATCAGTATGAAACAATGTACTCACTCCTCCAGCAGTGTGGAGAATAAGTATTTAGGAGGTTATAGAAGGTTGCCCGGTAAACAGAAAAACCCAAAAACGAGGATGACCTGTTTTTGGGTAGACGTATGCCGCAGCGTAAATATAAAAATACCTCAGCTAAACTGACTCATTCTCGGCTACCCTAAACTAAACTCTTGCTAAATGTATCGTATCTCTTATCTTTTCCTAATCTCTAAACTCAGCTAACGCACTGGAACATATTAGAAGCTCTCTTCTAATTTCTATTCTTGTGAACTATGTTAATACAGCTTTTGAAAAGTGTCAACGAAAGAAGGCAAAGCGGTATGTTTTATTTACCTGTAAGGTCCGGCCTTAAAACCGTCGCTTTTCCCTGATAAACATGTTTGACTTCCTTTTGGCTAAGCGGTGTTTCAGCCGTCATCATGACCCTGATGCATTTCTCGAGGCTTCCTTCAACCGGAATCTCCTGCATGCACATAACCGGGACATATTCCCATCCGTCAAAATTCCGTAAAGCTTTGGCAGGAAAAACAGTGTTCAAATCCGCTGTTGTTGAAAACAGGACCGACGTCACATCTTCAGCTTTAACATGATTGGAATCAATCATCTCCAAAAGCACTGCTTCTGTTGCCTTTATAATTTCCTGCTCATTGTTTTGCTGAACGGTTGCAGCTCCTCTTATTCCCCGTATCATACAGTTCCCTCCTGTCTCCAGTTTTCCAGCAGGGATCTTAAACGTTCTTTTTCAAAGGCTTGCGTTCTGCATTCTCCAATGGACTGAAGAAGCACCATTGTGATGGTTCCCGAGCTGGCTTTTTTATCTTTCATCATTTTGCCGAGGAGCAGATCTGTATCCAGATGGCTTGGGACCTCTGTTGGAAATCCAAGCTCTCCAAACCACGATTTCATCTCTTCGTACGGAAGATCCGCGCCGAGAGTAAAATTGCTCAGCCATACAGCAAACAGCATGCCTGCTGCGACTGCGTCACCGTGGCTGATCTTCCCGTATCCTGCTCCTGATTCAATTGCATGACCGAGGGTATGCCCAAAATTCAAATGGGCCCTCACTCCTGATTCCTTTTCATCTTCTTTAACGACAGCAGCCTTTACAGAAATGCCTTGGAGGATCATCCGCTGAAGCATGGAATCATCGATTCTGCTCACATCACGTATCTCCTGTTTCAGCCATGTATATAATTCTTTATTTCCTATCAGTCCATGCTTTATTACTTCTGCAAAGCCTGACCGCAGTTCACTTTCCGGCAGGGATTCAAGGAAGTCAAGATCATAGATGACAGCTTCCGGCTGATAAAAGGCACCGATCATATTTTTCCCTTCCGGATGATTGACGGCCACTTTACCGCCAACTGCACTGTCATGGGCAAGCAGCGTTGTAGGAAGCTGGATAAAAGGTATGCCCCTCATATAGGTAGCAGCGACAAAACCGGCAAGATCGCCAATAACGCCTCCGCCGAATGCGAGAATGAGAGATTTCCTGTCAAGTCCTTGTTTAAGAGCAAACGTCTGAATGTCATAGTAGGTTTGAAATGACTTGCTTTCCTCTCCGCTTGGAACGGCATAAACATCTGACGGGAATGAGCTGACTGCCCGCATCAGCTTATCCCCGTATAGATTCTGAACAGCTGAATCGGCAATAACCAGAATTCTGCTTGGATTTAACCGCTCCAGCTGTTTCATTAGTTGTGTTTCAATCAAGCCTGCCCCGATAAGAACAGGGTAGGTACTTGCTGATGTTTCAACAACAAGCTGTTTCATTAGAATTCCCTCGCGTACTCGCGGATTTCCTGAATTTCTTTTTGCAGGGCGTCTATACGGTCTGAGCCGAATTGTTCAACAATGGCTGATGCAATTTCCCATGCGACAACAGCTTCAGCCACAACACTTGCAGCAGGAACTGCACAGCTGTCCGAACGTTCAATACTTGCAGAAAACGGCTCTTTTGTTTCTATATCAACACTTTGGAGAGGTTTGTAAAGGGTCGGAATAGGCTTCATGACTCCTCTGACAACAATCGGCATTCCTGTTGACATTCCGCCTTCAAATCCTCCGAGACGATTCGTTTTGCGGGAGTAGCCCTGCTCTTTTGACCAAGTAATTTCATCATGCACTTCGCTTCCGAATTTGCGTGCAGCATCAAAGCCAATTCCAAACTCAACGCCTTTGAAAGCATTGATGCTGACGATGGCAGCCGCGATTTTCGAATCAAGCTTGCGGTCATAATGGACGTAGCTGCCTACTCCTGCAGGCATCCCTTCAACAATCACTTCCACAATGCCTCCGATTGAGTCTCCGTTGCTCTTGGCATCATCGATTGCCTGCATCATTTTAACGGCAGCATCCTCATCCAGGCATCTTACTGGCGATTCCTCTGTTACACGCTGCAGTTCTTCGATTGAAGAGTATTCTGTCTTTTCTGCTTTTACAGATCCGATTTCCACAACATGTCCTGCCACTTTGATTCCAAGCTCTGCAAGCAGTCTTTTAGCCACTGCGCCTACAGCTACTCTGACCGTTGTTTCACGGGCTGAAGATCGCTCAAGCACATTGCGTATATCACGATGTCCATATTTAATGGCACCGTTCAAATCAGCATGACCAGGACGGGGGCGGCTGATCTGACGCTTGATTTCCTTTTCCTCGCCTTCTTCTAAAGGCTCGATCCCCATAATCTTAGTCCAATGCTTCCAATCATTATTTTCAACAACGAGTGCAATTGGAGAGCCAAGCGCTTTTCCGTGGCGGATTCCGCTTGTAATCTGAACCTCATCTTTCTCAATCTGCATTCTTCTTCCTCTGCCATGTCCTTTTTGTCTGCGTGCAAGATCGCGGTTGATGTCCTCGGCAGTAATTGCAAGACCTGCCGGCACTCCTTCCACAATTGCAGTTAACTGAGGACCATGTGATTCTCCTGCTGTTAAGTATCTCATCTAAAGCTCTCCCTTCATCGCACTAACGCTTTTAAGTAACACTATATCATATCCTTCAAAGGATGAATAGAAAGATTTACAGTTGTTTTTTTCTGTAGAAAAAAGTGCCTGCCGATTCCAGTCCATATGTATGGGCATGAAAAATCTGCTCGGTGCTTCCAACAAAGAGAATTCCCCCCGGTTTCAGCGCATTTGAGAACTTTTCATAAATGGCTTCTTTCGCCGCTTCTGTAAAATAAATCAGTACGTTGCGGCAAATAATCAAATCAAAGCCGCTTTCATAACGGTCTGAGAGGAGATTATGCTTTTTAAACTGCACCGATTTTTTCAGGTCACTCTTAATTTTATAGCCTGTCCCATCTCCTGAAAAGTATTTGCCCCTCATTCCGTCAGGCAGCTCTGACAGGCTTCTCTCATGAAAAACCCCCGCTTCCGCTCTTTTCAGTACCGTTTCATCCAAATCTGTTGCCAGAATGCGGATCTCTGACTGGGCAGCATACTTTGACAAAATCATGGCCAGTGTATACGGCTCTTCGCCGGTGGAGCAGGCCGCACTCCACACCTTCAATGTTCCGGGCTTTTTGACCATGTCCGGGAGAAGCTTCGTTTCAAGCATTTCCCACTGTTTTTTATTCCGGTAAAACTCTGTGACATTTATCGTCATTTTATCAAGCAGCTCTGCAAGCAGCTCCGGCTCTTTCCGGAGACGTTCACTGTAATCCCTAAACCCGCTGCATCCTCTTTTTATGTAGAGGGAAATTAACCTTCTTTTCATCTGCGCTTCCTTGTAGAGCGAAAGATCAATCCCCGTCATCCTTTTGATTTCATTTATAAACTGCTCGTATCCCATCAGCGTTTCTCCTCTGCACATGCATTATGTATAGTATATCGGATTTGGAGAACGACTTGTGAAATGAGTTTTAAAAAATCTGAAAAATCGGAATGGATGGATGCTTCTAGCATACCCAGCTCCCTTTCACTGGATGTCCGCGGGGAGGGCAGGAAGTTTGCGTACCCTCCCAGATCGATTTACTGTTTGGGAGGGTACGATTCCTCACTTTGCTTACCCTCACAGATTAAATTATGGTTTTGCAGGGTACGATTCCGGACTTTGCTTACCCTCTGATATCGTTTTACGGTTTTACAGGGTACGATTCCTCACTTTGCTTACCCTCTGATATCGTTTTACGGTTTTACAGGGTACGATTCCTCACTTTGCTTACCCTCACAGATCGAATTACGGTTTTGCAGGGTAGGATTCGCAGCTTTGCTTACCCTCACAAATCGAATTACGGTTTTGCAGGGTACGATTCCTCACTTTGCTTACCCTCCCAGATCGATTTACAGTTTTGCAGGGTACGATTCCCAACTTTGCTTACCCTCCGATATCGTTTTACAGTTTTGCAGGGTACGATTCCTCACTTTGCTTACCCTCCCAGATCGATTTACATTTTTGCAGGGTACGATTCATATTCTTTTCTCCCACCATTCACCAAAGCTGCTAAGCCTAGAAGCAAAAAGAGGTTCTATCCGCTTGCTCTAGTCGAAAATAAATAAAAGCCAGCATCTCTGCTGGCTTTTCGTGCGGATCAGTAGATCCAAGTATGAATATCTTTATCGTATTCGACAAGCTCTTCAGCTTTGAAGAATAAACCGATTTCGCGCTCTGCGCTCTCAGGAGAGTCAGATCCGTGAATGATGTTCTTTCCGACAAATAAACCATAGTCGCCTCTGATTGTACCCGGCAATGCTTCGGCTGGTTTGGTTTTCCCCATCATCGTGCGTGAGATTTCAATCACATTTTCCCCTTCCCAAACCATTGCGAAAACTGGTCCGGATGTGATGAATTCAACTAATTCGCCGAAGAATGGCTTGCCGTTATGTTCCCCGTAGTGCTGTTCAGCAAGAGATACAGGAATCTGCATCAATTTTGCCCCGACTAAATGTAAACCCTTACTTTCAAATCTGGAAACGATTTTACCGATAAGCTGACGCTGAACGCCATCAGGCTTGACCATCATAAATGTTTTTTCCATGTTAATTTCTCCACCCCGCGATTGTTATGTATGGGCTTTCATGGCCCATGGAAATCGTACCATTATTTCACTTTTTACGCAATCGCATGGAGCGGATGAAATTAAAATTTTCTTTTTCCAATATATTTTGCAATGCTTGAAAGAGCTGATCTCGCTCTGTTTCTCGGAAGCTCGCTCAATATATTGAAACCTTTCTCAAGATACATATCGCTGACCTTTACAGACCGGCTGATTGCATCAGACGCAATGATGGCGCGGATGATTTCATCCATCTCCTCTTTTGTCGTTCTGCTGTGCACCTTGCTGATTTTTTGCTTCAGTTCATCATCTTCCATAGCATAAAGAACCGGAAGCGTAATATTGCCCTGAAGGAGATCTCCCCCTACCGGTTTTCCGAGTTCCTCTTCTGTAGAAGTGAAATCAAGGATGTCATCTGTGATCTGAAAAGACATGCCGACATAATACCCAAACAGAAACAGTTTTCTGTGAACAGATTCAGGCACTCCTCCTGCGATGGCCCCAAGCTGGCAGCTCGCAGCAATCAAAAGAGCGGTCTTCCGCTTAATGCGTCTCAAGTAGACCCGCAGGTTCTGTTCATAGTCATATTTGTCTTTGATCTGCTCGATTTCACCAAGCGAAACTTCTACAATGGTTTTGGAGAGAATCTGGTGGGCGGCAACGTTCTCGAGGGATGTCATAATTTCAAGTGATCTTGCAAATAAATAATCTCCGGTGTACATGGCAATGCGGTTGTCCCATTTCGCTTTTATCGTAGGTTTGCCGCGTCTGAGTTCAGCATCATCGATGACGTCATCGTGCACAAGTGATGCCATATGTATAATTTCAAGCGCAATCGCCACTTTTTTCACTTTTTCAATATCATATTCGCCAAACATGGCCGAAAGCAATACAAAAACAGGGCGAATCCGCTTTCCCCCTGCCTGAAGAAGATGCAGCCCTGCCTCGCTTAGCAGAGGCTCTGTGGAGCTAACCGTTTTTTCTAGTTCCTGTTCGATCAGATCGAGATCTGCATTTAGAAACGAATACGCCATTTTAAATTTCATTCAATTCACCTAAATACTCGCATTTTTAAATCCGGATGAACCTGAGCCCGCTGAAAAAAATAAGTGCAATTCCTATGAGAGCTGTTTTAAAGAGATACTCGTCTTCTTTACTTTACACCGAGATGCATTGCTGCAACTCCGCCTGTGTAAGGTTTTACTTCCACTTCTTTAAAACCGGCATCCCTGAACATCCGGGCAAGCTCCTTCATGCCCGGGAAATCTCTTGCAGACTCCTGGAGCCATGAATACTCGTCATAGCTTTTGGCAAACAGCTTTCCAAACAGCGGCATGATAAACCGGAAATAAGCGTAATATGCCTGTTTAAAGCCTATCATCGTCGGCTGTGAGGTTTCCAGGCAGACGACTTTCCCCCCCGGCTTGACTACACGGTGCATTTCTTTAAGGACTGTCATATAATCAGGAACATTTCTGAGTCCAAATCCGATTGTGACATAATCAAATGTATTGTCAGCAAAAGGCAGCTCCATCGCGTTTCCATGAATCAGTTCAATGTTTGAATGGGCTTTGATTTTTTCTCTTCCGATCTTCAGCATATTGTTGCTGAAATCAAGACCGACTGCCCTGCCTTCAGGACCGACAGCATCTGCCATGGCAATCGTCCAGTCTGCTGTCCCGCAGCATACATCAAGGGCTGCCGCTCCCTTTTTTACGTTCATTCGCTTCATCGTTTCCCTGCGCCATGCTATATGGCGCTGAAAGCTGATAACGGAATTCATTTTGTCATAGTTTTTGTAGATTTTCTCAAATACAGAGTGTACTCTTTCCTCTTTTGACTGCTGCATGTTATAACCCTTCTTCCGCAAGCGTAGTGTATCTCATCTCCTGATTATACTTAAAAGACTGCAGCCTCGCCAAGAGAACCTTCTGAAGAGAGGATGGCTGCTGAAAACTGCTTTCGATCAAGGCTGCCGTTTCTTCGAAATAACGGTTGCAGAACTCTTTTAAATAGACACCCGTCCATTCAATGGCACCGGCATTCTTTTTCTTTTTGGCAGAATCGCCTGTCCGGTGATGAGATTCTGAGCTGTATTTGCTTTTTTCCAGCAGGAGGCGTTTGTATGAAAGAAACGCAGTCGTAAGCCTTGAGAATATGCCGGCCTGTATGTAGTCTGACACATGCTCAAACAGGGAGGTTTCCACTTTAAGCAGGCTTGCTGTGAATGAATCAAAATCAGCCGCCGATTGTTCGTATAGACGGATTTTGTGTTCATTGATTTCTTTTATTGCCGTTGCTAACGTCCGAATCATTCCGATATCCTGCATTTCAGAAAGAAGTGCGTAATAGAGTCCGCTGAAATAATCCCCGGCAAGAACAATAAGCTGTCTCTGCTTGAACTCTTCCTGCCTGAGATGAGCAGACGTTGAGACTTCATCATGAGTATCAAGGGCAATTTGCACAAGCATCGCAGTAATGATGTAATTTTCTTTCTTTTCCTCCGGAAGATCCGTCTGATCAAACAGAGCATAAAAGAGAAGCAATTTATCTTCATCAATCATTGGAGAAGGTATATATTTCGCTAAAAATGGATGAGTGAGTTTTACATGTAATGCGTCTTTGATTTTAGCTAATTGTACATAGATGTCTTGCAAATGAATCACCCTTGTCCCCACGTAAGAAATTTTTTCGGAAAGCCAGCAATAGCAACAACGTTCGTGATGCTTAGTAATGATTATTATACCATAAGTGTGCCGGGCGGAGTATTATCTTCTGGAATCGCTCTCTATTTCTCCGTGGCCTGTCTGAATAAGCGCTTTGCCCCTGATTTTAATGGCAGATGTGTGCTCTGTAAATTGCGCAATCATCACTTCGCCTTTATCAAGCTTTTCAGAATGATGGAAGCGTGTATCCGACCCGCGCGTAAGCCCGATTACGTTTACTCCGTCTTCGATTGCTTTAATCACAAGGAAATCATTTGTATTGTCTTTCAAGCAGGTTCACCCCCGTTTTTATGTAGTTGCTTATTCTTTTATAAATGAAAGAACTTCGGCTCTGGCCGCAGGATCATTTGTAAAGACGCCTCTGACGGCTGATGTGATCGTTTTGCTGCCGGGCTTTTTGACGCCCCTCATTGTCATGCACATATGTTCTGCTTCCACGACAACCATAACGCCGTGCGGCTCCAGGGAATCGACAATGCTTTCTGCAATAGTTGATGTGATTCTCTCCTGCAGCTGAGGTCTTCTGCAAACGGCTTCAACTGCTCTTGCAAGCTTGCTCAGACCGGTTACTTTTCCGCCTTTAGGTATGTATGCTATATGCGCTTTTCCGAAGAAAGGGACGAGATGATGCTCGCACATGGAGTGAAAAGGGATATCTTTTACTAAAACGAGCTCTTCATGATCCTCGCCGAACACCGTTTTAAAATGTTCCTTTGGATCCTCATTAAGTCCTGAAAATACTTCCGCGTACATTTTTGCGACTCGTTTTGGAGTATCAAGCAGCCCTTCACGGTTTGGATCCTCACCTATTGCTTCAAGGATCAGCCTGACCGCCTCTTCGATCTGCTGTGTGTTGATTTGCCCCATACTTTTCCTCCCGGTAACAAGTTATTTGATACAGATTCTAGCACAGGTGAAAGATTAAAAGCAAAGAATGATGCACGCCCGCTCTGTCAGAATGAACTTCATGCAGGCTTCTTCATCTTTCTCAGCACAAAGGAAAAGCCCCTATAAAAGGGGCTGTCCATTTGTTGTGTATGTATTTTATGCATCATACACGGGTAAGAGCACATTATTTACCGGCTACAGCATCTTTAAGAGCTTTACCTGGTTTGAACGCAGGCACTTTGCTTGCTGCGATTTCGATTTCTTCTCCAGTTTGCGGGTTGCGTCCTTTACGAGCCGCGCGCTCACGTACTTCGAAGTTACCAAAACCGATCAATTGTACTTTATCACCGTTTTTAAGTGCATCCAAAAGTGTATCGAAAACAGCATCAACCGCTTTCGTTGCATCTTTCTTAGACAGTTCGCTAGCTTCTGCTACCGCGTTGATTAGTTCTGTTTTATTCATGCCTTTCACCTCCTCCCAAAGTTTGTTGTCAGATTCAGCATAAATCCATTCTGTTAAATTCATTTCTTCACAGATTCTGCGGAATCTATACATGATAGAAACGCATTTTACTGTGAACACGCTAATCTTATCCGATTAACGCCTGAAATTCAATGTTTTTCCGCATGAATAGTGGGTTTCAAGGAAGATTGCACCAATGCAGAAAATAATTTCTGATAGTAGATTAACACATCAGGTTTCGCTAAGCAAGGAGAAACCTCAAGAAAACCTTTATAAATCAGGCATTGAGGCCTCCCCAGGCGAACGTGCATTCTTGCCGGGACTCTATTTTACAAAAAAATGATGGGAGAAGCAAATACTATTTTAAAATATGTAACAACATACGCCGAACATGATTGTATATAAGGGGGTACGAAAGCGAATATTTTACTGAAATACATTTTTGTAACGTGTTTGTCATCTGGCTGAAAACTATTATTAAAGACAAAAAGACAGCCACCGAAAGTGGCCGTCATTTTGGTTGAGCTTATAGGATAATCGCGATTAAACCGCCTGATCCCTCGTTAATGATGCGTTCAAGCGTCTCTTTAAGTTTGTATCTTGCATTCTCAGGCATGAGTGACAGCTTCGCCTGAATGCCTTCTCTTACAATTGAGCTCAGGCTGCGGCCGAAGATATCTGAGTTCCAGATTGACAGCGGATTATCTTCGAAGTCCTGCATTAAGTACCGGACTAATTCCTCACTCTGCTTCTCTGTACCGATAATCGGCGCAAATTCAGACTCAACATCCACCTTGATCATATGGATAGAAGGAGCAACTGCTTTCAGGCGCACTCCAAACCTTGCACCCTGTCTGATGATTTCAGGCTCATCAAGGCTCATGTCGCTGAGAGCCGGTGCAGCAATGCCGTAGCCGGTCTGCTTTACCATTCTAAGGGCATCTGCGACTTGGTCGTATTCAGCTTTTGCATAGGCAAAATCCTGCATGAGCTGAAGGAGGTGATCCTTCCCTCTTATCTCAACACCTACGACTTCTTTTAAAATCTGATCATATAAATCATCCGGAGCATAGAGGTCAATTTCGGCAATTCCCTGACCCATCTCAATTCCGGCAAGGCTTGCACGGTCGATAAAGTCGTATTCACTGAAATAGCCGACGACTCTGTCCACATCTCTCAGTCTTTTAATATCCTGAACGGTATCTTTTACAGCTTCCTGGTAGCTTTCGCGCAGCCAGTGGTTGTCGCGCAGAACCATTACCCAGCTCGGGAGATTGACATTAACCTCTAGCACAGGGAATTCATATAGCGCTTCGCGGAGGACGTTCATGACATCTGTTTCGCGAATGCTCTCCACACTCATTGCGAGGACAGGAATATCATACTTTTCACTGAGCTGTCTCCGGAGCGTCTCAGATTCAGGATGATACGGCTGGACCGTGTTGATAATCATGATGAACGGTTTGCCAACTTCTTTCAGCTCTTCAATCACGCGCTCTTCTGCTTCTACATAATCTCTTCTTGGAATTTCTCCAATTGAACCGTCTGTTGTAATGACGACGCCAATTGTGGAGTGCTCCTGAATCACTTTTCTTGTTCCGATTTCAGCTGCTTCATGAAACGGAATCGGTTCTTCGTACCAAGGCGTATTGATCATTCTCGGGCCGTTTTCATCTTCATATCCTTTTGCTCCCGGAACCGTGTACCCGACACAGTCCACCAGTCTGATATTAACGTCAAGCCCCTCTTCAACATGAATCGATACTGCTTGATTAGGGACAAATTTAGGCTCTGTTGTCATGATGGTTTTGCCTGCAGCACTTTGCGGCAGCTCATCCTGCGCGCGTGCCCGGTCAGACTCGTTATCAATATTCGGAAGCACAACCTGCTCCATGAATTTTTTGATAAATGTAGATTTGCCTGTTCTTACTGCTCCTACTACTCCAAGATAAATATCGCCGCCTGTGCGCTCTGCGATATCTTTGAAAATATCTACCTTTTCCAAGTGATCCCCTCCCGATCATAGGCTTCTTGGGTTATTGACCGTCTGCTTTTTCGTGTTTAGGACACTATATATTTATGACGTTGTCCTATTTCTTTATGACAGTGATCTGAAATTTTTTTCTTGGTTCATTTTATGAACAGGTTTTTTATAAATGAAAAACCCTTCTTTCAGAGTTTATTTCCCGAAAGAAGGGTTCATGACTTAATTATTCAAAAAGACAGGTTCATTTTTTTCATTAACGGTATATGGCAATGAAAAAGCAGGAACAAATGGAGAATCCTTCACAAGGACATTGCGGATATCTTCTCCAGCTTTATATGCTTCCTTACCTTCGTTCAGCTTTTTGTACAGGTCAATCCGGTAATCGGCATATACTTCGCCTTTATTGTCAATCACAAACGGCAGTGACTCTCCCGAGTATGGGCTGACAGCTTGAGGGGCTTCTTTGTAGCCGAGTTTCTTATAGTCAAGAGTGAACACGTTTTCAGCGACTACATCCTTATATGGAGGATATCCGTTTGAAGCTTTATACACATTCAGCCTTGTTTTAATATCCCGGATTGTCTCTGACATTCGGAGATCTATCAGCTTAACAGTCGGATTATCCTCTACATCAACAAGCACATATAAGTACACGCCGCCGTTTTCATAAGAAGTTCCCGGCGGTTCAGCCATATATTTGGGAGCAATCTGGCTGAAGTCTACAGGGTATTTTTGATAGACAGGCGTTTTCATATCACGCGTTTTGATGGGAAGAAGGCCTCCTGAATCTTCTCTGAACCGGTCGACTGAATTCTGTACGGCCGCAATCTGATCCTCGTATGGGATCTGATTCTGATTCAGCTGATCCTCAGGGTAAAGACAGCCGGATAATAGCATAAGCATGGTAAAAACGGTTGCAAAAATAACAGGCTTTTTCATGAAAATCTTCCTTTATGTAGTGAATTCCTTATTCATTAACGGGGCCGCTGAACACAACAAAAAAGATCAGAAGTCCTGCAAGAATCATAAAAAAGTAGGCAATTGCGGCAAATGTGCCTTTTAAAAACCCTTTCATTTTAAATCTGCTTAAATAGATTGCGAGAATCGCGATAAACATAAATCCCATCGATGCAAGCGCAATCCACATTTTCATTAACGCTGGACTCATTTCTGGTTTTACCTCCCTATCGTTTCGAACATATTATAGCATATATTTCAAAAAGCGGAATTGCCTGGTTCAATGGCGAATGTTTTAACTTGATTCATTCAGCCTTCCCTCTTGATCAGAACGCAAAAAAACCGAAGTAAAGAGGGGGCAGCTCTACTTCGGTCATGCGTTTGCACCTGACTAATCGGTACCCATTGTTTAGAACAACTCATGATTTACTACGATGCATTTTATGCGAATATCAGAGCATTTGCATCCTCTAATGCCTAATTTCACTGAGAAATTCGCCAGAAAGGATACGTAAGTATACAGTTCAATGCTTTCATGTTTCACGTAATTGCACCTAGTGGTCCGTTTTCATGAGGTTGATGAATAGGCTTCACAAACTCAAGGTATAGTATGCAGCCCCAAACCCATGTGCCACAAGGTCAGCAGCGATTTTCGCTGATATTCACAAGATCTTCCATTTCATGTGTTTTCACTCTCGCCATCAGCGAGTCCACAGCGTCCTTCACTTCTATCCCGTTAAAAAGAACGGCGTAGAGAGCTTCTGTGATCGGCATTTTCACATCAAATTTTTGAGCGAGCTGGTAAGCCGCTTTTGTTGTGCGCACGCCTTCAACGACCATGCCCATGTTTTCAAGAACATCTTCAAGCTTCTGGCCTTTTCCGAGAAGATTCCCCGCTCTCCAGTTTCGTGAATGAACGCTTGTACATGTTACGATCAGATCCCCGATTCCTGTCAGTCCTGAAAACGTAAGCGGATTGCCTCCCATGATGCTTCCGAGGCGGGCGATCTCAGCAAGTCCTCTAGTGATAAGAGCCGCTTTTGCGTTGTCCCCATATCCAAGGCCGTCTGTAATGCCTGCTGCAAGAGCAATAATATTTTTAAGCGCACCGCCGATTTCCACCCCGATGACATCAGGGTTCGTGTACACTCTGAAATGCTGATTCATAAACAGGTCCTGAACAAGCTCGGCAGCTGCAAGGTTATCAGATGAAGATGTGACAGTAGTCGGCTGCCTTAGCCCTACTTCTTCAGCATGACTTGGCCCGGACAGAACGACGACGTCCTGAAGGAGTTCTTCAGGAACTTCCTCTTTAATGATCTCAGAAATGCGCAGAAGACTGTCAGGCTCTATCCCTTTGCTTACGTGCACGATTGTCAGCTTATGGCTGATTACTTTAATGACATCCTGAAGAACTTCCCGTATGGCTTTAGTAGGAACAGCGAGAACGGCAATCTGCACATCCTGCAGGGTTTTTCTTAAATCAGTGCAGCCCTTGATGTTATCTGAAAGCTCTATATCAGGGAGATACTTTTGATTTTTATGCGTTTCATTAATTTCCTGAATTAATTCCTTGCGGTGACCCCATAATCTTACTTCGTGCTGATTATCTGCGAGAACAAGGCTTAAAGCAGTGCCCCAGCTTCCCGCGCCAAGAACGGCAATTCGCTGCATCTTCATTCACCTCTATTATTTTCTGGCCCGTGAAAAGATCTTGATCGGCGTGCCTTCAAATCCAAATGCATCCCTGATGCGGTTCTGAAGGAAGCGCTCATATGAGAAATGCATCAATTCGGGTTCATTGACAAAAATAGCAAACGCAGGCGGCTTAACTGCAACCTGTGTAGCGTAGTAAATTTTCAGTCGTTTGCCTTTGTCTGTCGGCGCCGGATTCATGGCGACTGCATCCATGATGACATCGTTCAATACAGTGGTCTGAACGCGCAGAGCGTGGTTTTCACTTGCACGCACAATTTGCGGAAGCAATGTATGAATGCGGCGTGTCGTTTTTGCCGAAAGAAAAACAATCGGAGCATAATCAAGGAACTGGAAGTGGTCTCTGATCTTCACTTCAAAGTCCTTCATCGTTTTTTCATCCTTCTCTACAGCATCCCATTTGTTTACTACAATGACAACTGCACGGCCTGCTTCATGGGCATAGCCTGCAATGCGTTTATCCTGCTCAATAATGCCCTCTTCCCCGTCAATGACGACAAGAACAACATCTGAGCGGTCAATGGCCTTAAGGGCACGCAGCACGCTGTATTTTTCCGTTGATTCGTATACTTTCCCTTTTTTCCTCATACCAGCCGTATCGATGATCACGAAGTCCTGTCCTTCGTAGCGGTAGCTTGTATCGACCGCATCACGTGTAGTGCCGGCAATGTTGCTGACGATTACGCGCTCTTCACCAAGCAGGGCATTAACAAGGGAAGATTTCCCGACATTCGGGCGACCGATAAGGGAGAACTTAATGGTTTCCTCATCATATTCCTCTGTAATAAGGTTCTTGAAATGCTCTGCCACAGCATCAAGCAAATCACCGAGGCCCAGGCCGTGGGAGCCTGAGATCGGAAACGGCTCGCCGAATCCCAGCGCATAAAAGTCATAAACACTCGCTCTCATATCAGGGTTATCGACTTTGTTTACAGCCAGAACGACAGGCTTTTTGCTGCGGTAAAGAATCTTTGCGACTTCTTCATCTGCAGCTGTGACACCTTCACGGCCGTTCGTCATAAAGATGATGACGTCAGCTTCATCAATCGCGATTTCCGCCTGCTGGCGGATCTGTGCGAGAAACGGTTCGTCGCCGATGTCAATACCGCCTGTATCAATCACATTAAACTGGTAGTTCAGCCATTCTCCTGAACTGTAAATTCTGTCACGTGTTACTCCTGGGATGTCTTCAACGATAGATACACGTTCACCGACAATCCGGTTAAAAATTGTTGATTTGCCGACGTTTGGGCGTCCAACAATTGCAATTACGGGTTTAGCCATAGCGATCTTTCCTTTCAGCTTACAATTTACGTATTTATGTTAAACAGGCAGCATCAGTCTCATTTTCTGTACAATAAGCTTTTTCAAAAAACTCAGGCTGTACATTTGCAGCCTTTCTGACCATGATAACAAGACTCAGGGAAGAGCCTTCATGAAAGAAACCCTTCTCTTTTAGGAAGGGCTTAACTTTTATATATTAGCAGAGATTAGCATGTTGTACAACTCAATGCTTGACAATTATGTAAAGATCCTCGCCGATTCCATGGGCAATGCCATCCAGGATGGCTTCAAGATTCTTTGCGAAAAAATCCATTTCTTCCTTGTCCTTCACAATAAAGACAGCCGTCCCTCCTGCTACCTTCGCCGGGTTGGTCGTCACTGCAGCGAGTATATACTTTTCAAGAGCTGTGTTCACTTGACCGACCTGCCTTCTTTATTTGCTTTTGATTCACTTGGCATGCGAATGGCATTTTCAAGGGTAGGAACTTCGCCTATCACGGTTTTTGCAAGATCTTTGTCTCCGCCCTGGGGAAGAACAAAAACACCAAGACGGCCGTCATCAAGGTCTCTTTTTGCCAGCGGAACAAGGGAAGGCTCTCCTGAATCGCGATGAACGCCGAGGGCTGTAGACACATCATGAAGGATTGCCTGCCTCTGACCCAGATTGGCGATTGTATTTCTGGCGTTGTAATTTTTTGGAGTCAGCACAAAGCCCATGCCGTATTTCAATACAGCTTCCTGTTTGTCTGGAACCCCGATGTTCATAATATAAATATTATCCACATAAAGTCCGGCCCCTTCAAAATGGGGCGCTACATATTCGATGTCCACGATATCTTTAATCTTGCTTCCCGCCATCAATTTTTTCGACACGAGCAGGCAAATGACGCCTGATGCAAGTGCAGCCCAAACATTCAGCGCCAAATAGACAAGCGTAACAACTAAAGATGTAAAGATCACGAGATAATTGCGGCTTTCAAAGGCGACGGCAATTCCTTCAATATAAGTAGCCCCGCGGGGCACAAGTTCATAGCCGTCAAGCTCTGTTAATGTATTGCGCTCCATGTTTCTTACTTCCCTGAACTGTGAAGCTGCAAGGGTTAAAAACGTGATGGCTGTAAATTCTTCTTCCATGATTGCCGGAATCGCGATTGTGCCAAGGCCGGCCGCTATGACTCCAAGCGCCACATGAATGATTTTCCCGTGAAGATAGGTGGGATACTGCCTGTAATCAGTCCGAAGCATATAAAGTCTTGTAAAAACCCCAAATGCTACACCAAAAATGATCGGTAACGTATATTCATTCATCCTATGCCTGCTTCCCCCTTGCTGCTTTTTGCAGAGTTTGATTCAAGGCAGCCATTGCCGCTTCCACGCCGGTCCACGTGCAGACAGCGAGAAGACTGACAGCCGCCATATTCATGTAGTCATAGGATCCGATGGCAAGGCCGCTGTAAAACCTGCTTAAGATCCCATAAAACAGGACATCTCCATGGGCTATTGCAACAAATAAGAAGCCTAAACGTTCATGGATACTTTTCCCAAGATAAATCGCTAATATACTTAAAAGACCCGTAACGACATAAAACCTGTCGACCGCAAACCAGACCGGATCAAACAGTTCCACTAAATGAACAGCTGCATAGGCTGCCGACATCGTCATCACTGACAGAAAAGAATAGAGCTTTCTGGGTGACTTCGAGATAAGATAATACCCCGTCAGCAAGGTCAGAACAAACGGCACACTGACCGTAAATGGATAGACCTGTGCCGTCATCTCTCCTGTTATGATGAATGTCAGCAGCAAAAAGGAAAGAAAGGTTCGCTTTGCAGATTTTTTCATTAAAAACACCGCTATAATCCATGCTCCCCACAAAATCCAATAGTAAAATACGTTCTCCACTCTTCTCACTCCTATTTCTACCAGTATGGCTGCATTTTTACCTCTTTAATCCAAATTACCGGCAAAAATTTTGCTGATGAAGCAAGCGGCATTGAGTCATACTAAGCCATAAAAGGAGGGAAAAACACATGGGACGCGACAGACAGGAAAAGAAATTGAAACAAAGCGGACGAGTGGAATCTGACAGAGATCAATCGTTAACTTATAAAGGCGCTGCATCACTTGAAAGTCCGGAAGAATCGAGAGCCAGAAATAAATAAGGTTTTATATATGCAAAAAATCCGCATCTCTGCTTAGAGATGCGGATTACTTTATTTCCTGATTATTCGATTGCTCCATGCTTTTGTATCTGCATTCCGTTCGGAAAGGTAATGGTGGGTAAACCCTGATATAATGACCGGCGCTTCCTGAAGCTGTTTGACGCTTTCAGCACCGAGGGCAGCCATGATCATTTTCAATTCTTCCTGAACATTTTTTATTTCAAGAACGAGTGCTTCATAGCCGTCTTCAATCAGGATCTTTAAAAAGAAGCCTGCCATGCCGGCTCCAGACGCACCTAGGGCGACAGCTTTTGCGATATCCATCGCATCCTGAATGCCTCCTGAACCGATGATGGAAACATCTTTCACCGATGACGCAATTTCTGCGATTGACGCCGCCGTTGGAATGCCCCAATCATTAAAGCTTTCAAGAAGCCTGCTTCTCCGCTCATTTTCAATTCTGGCAAAATTCGTTCCGCCATAGCCGCCGACATCAATGGCTTTCACACCTGCATCCGCAAGTTTTGAAGCTGCTTCACGGTTTATGCCGAAGCCCACCTCTTTTACAAAGACGGGTACATCCACTGCCTCTGCAATAGCAGAAATCCGGTTTAACGCCCCTGAAAAGTCACGGTCTCCTTCTGGCATCACAAGTTCCTGCACAACATTAAGATGGATTTGAAGAGCATTTGCTTCAATCATGTCAATTGCCGTTTTCGCCTGGTCAGGCGTTGCCTCGCTGCCGAGATTGGCAAACAGGACGCCTTTTTGATTCACCTTGCGCACAATTTCATAGGATTCCCGTTCAGAGGGATTTCTTATCGCCGACATTTGCGATCCGACTGCAACAGGGATCCCGCATTCAGCAGCCGCAGAAGATAATGCTTCATTAATCTTAACTGTTTCAGAACCGCCTCCGCCTGTCATCGCATTGATAAAAATTGGCGAACTTAAGACAAGTCCGCCAATTTCAGTATGCATATCAATGTGATGAACAGCTGTATCAGGCAAGCTTTGATGAAGAAACAGGATGTCGCTGAATCCATTATTACGCTTTTGTCCTGTTTTTAAAGCATGTTGAATATGGTCAATCTTTCGCTTAGCTCTGCTCACAGTCATCACCGTTTACTTTTTTAATTTGTTTAATTGATCACCGATCATCTCACCAAGCTGGAAGCCGGATGATTCTTCTTTCGCCTGATAATTGCGGTAGTCTTCTTCGTCCGCTTTTTCAGGTTCTTCAAGCTCCCGGATGCTTAGGGAGATACGCTGTTCGTTCTCATTGACATCAAGCACTTTAACCTGAACGCTCTCGTTTTCAGAAAGAACTTCATGAGGTGTGCCGATGTGCTTGTTTGAGATCTGGGAGATATGGACAAGGCCTTCTACTCCAGGAAGAATTTCAACGAATGCTCCGAAAGAAACAAGACGTTTTACTGTACCCTCAACAACGTCGCCCGCTTTCACCTGGCTTGTAATATTCTCCCATGGTCCAGGCAGGGTTTCTTTGATGGAAAGAGAAATCCGCTCGTTGTCACGGTCGACAGAAAGAACTTTGACCTGGACCTTCTGCCCTTCTTCAACAACTTCGGAAGGCTTGTCAACATGATTGTGCGAAAGCTGTGAAATGTGGACAAGACCGTCAATTCCGCCGATATCGACGAAAGCACCGAAATCAGTGAGGCGCTGGACAGTGCCTTCCAGCACTTCTCCTGCTTTGATCATGTCAAGGCGCTGCTGTTTTTTCTCACCCTGCTCTTTTTCTACGACCGCACGGTGAGACAGAATGACGCGGTTTTTCTCACGGTCAATTTCAACAACCATAAGAGAAAGCGTTTTGCCCCTGTAGTCAGAAAAATCTTCGACGAAATGTGATTCCACTAAAGACGCCGGTATGAATCCTCTGACACCGAGGTCTACAACAAGACCGCCTTTTACAACGTCTTTCACTTCCGCGTCAAACACTTCTTTTGATTCAAATTTGGCCTGAAGCTGATCCCAGGCAAGATCTGCATCTATCGCTCTTTTTGAAAGGATGAGGGCTTCATCCTCAACTTTTGTTACTTTCAGCTGCAATTCCTCATTTTCACTTACAACATCGGAAGCTTTTTCAACGTGCAGACTGGATAATTCACTGATTGGAATTATGCCTGTATGCTTTACGCCGTCAATTTCAACAATTACCTGTTTGTCTTCTACTTTGGTAACGATCCCTTTCAGGACATCACCGACTTCCGGTGTTTTTACTTCTACATCATTCATGTCTTCAACCATTCCAATTACCTCCTTGGTCACAACCCACGACTTAGTTGGATATGTATGAAATCACTTTTTAGAATAAAGTGAAAATACTCTTTTTACTAACTTCTAATAAATGCTACATTTTGTCAAGTAGTTAGACTCTTAAGATTGATGTTTTTCGAGCAATTCAGCAATTTTCGACATAATCAGTTCTGTAGCCTCATCTGCGGACGTTTTCTTCTCGCGGAGCGGAGCAAAATCGATCGGTGGACCGAAATAAACCCTTACTTTCTGAAAAGGCTTGTAGGTGCCGATAATGGCACACGGGACGATGCTTGCATCTGATTTCAGCGCAAAGAATCCTGCGCCTGCCAGTCCCTTTCCAAGCTTGCCGTCCTTGCTCCGTGTTCCTTCCGGAAACAGGCCGAGCACTCCGCCGTCTTTCAGGACATTGAGCCCTTTCCTGATGGCTTCCCTGTCGCTCATTCCTCTTTTAACCGGGAATGAGCCGACTTTCCTAACTATACCCCCAAGAACCGGCACCCGAAACAATTCTTCTTTCGCCATAAAATGCACCTGTCTCGGCGCGCAGATTCCGACGGTCGGGGGATCCAGATTGTCAATATGGTTTGAACAGAGAAGAACAGCGCCGTCTTTTGGAAAGTGTTCTTTCCCGTGAATTTCAATCCTGTACAGCGGAAAAAAAACCGACGCGACAACACCCTTGGCAAATTGATAAAAACTCATCCGCATCAAAGCCTCTCTTGGACAATTTTTTTAATTTCATCTACAACTCCCTGAATGGAGAGAGAGGTTGTATCGATTTCAACTGCATCCTCTGCTTTTTTCAACGGGGCTACTTCTCTTTCTGAATCAAGCTTGTCTCTTCTTTCAATCTCAAGTTCAAGCTGCGCAAGATCAGAGGTAAAGCCCTTAGAAAGATTTTCTTCATGCCTTCTTTTTGCGCGCTCAGTAACAGAAGCGCGAAGGAAAATTTTCACTTCCGCATTCGGCAGCACGTGCGTTCCGATATCCCTGCCGTCCATGACCACTCTTCCGTTTACAGCCATATCCTGCTGGCGTTTCACCATTTCTTCCCGCACGGATGCATGCTTGGCCGCAATGGATACAGAGTTTGTCACTTCATGTGAACGGATTTGCTCTGTGACATTTTCCCCATTCACAAAAACAAGCTGGCCGCTTTCACTTGGAACTAGTTCAATATGTGCATCCGAAAGAATTTCTTTAACAGCTGCTTCATTTTCAAGGTCCTCATTTTTCTTAAGGACCATGTATGTGAGTGCTCTGTACATAGCTCCCGTGTCAATATATAAATATGAATAATCTTCTGCAAGTATTTTCGCAACTGTACTTTTGCCTGCAGCAGCAGGGCCGTCAATTGCAATAGAAATAGTACGTTCCATAGTTCCTCCTCGGGTAGTTTACCAGATTCTTAGCCTGAGCCGCTCTGGCAGGCTTTTTAGAACAAACAAAAAAGAATGCAGGTTTACTTGTCCTGCACACTGGATTGTTTGAACGTTTCAAGCCATTCGCTGATTGTCAGTTTGTTTACACCTTCATATTGTACCACACGCGAGATGTGAGGCTGCAAACCAGGATTTGTCAGGGCAGCCTGCGCGCACAGGAGCAATATCAGATGGATCATGATTAGTTTAAAGAGTATTCTCTCTGCCCGTTTCATCTACTTATCAAACTCCGTTTTTACCATTAGTATGGTGCAGGAGCGCGGGTCTTATTCGGCTGCAGTCTTCTTTTTCTTCAGAAGCAGCTCCTGGTCGAAGCAATACTGCAGCAGCTGTTTCCGGTCAGTTTCTGTCATATCCGTAAATTCCAGGGCCGCTATGCCCGATTTGCCGGCATTTATTACGTTCGCCTGAATTTTCGCGTACTGGATACTGCCGTTTTGGAAATGGAGAGAAAGCCACATCCATACTTGATCATTTTCATTAAGCCCTGCGTTTGCAGGCACCTTCACGGCGGCTCCACCTGCACTTAAATCCACGGTTAAGGCTGTAAAAGGCTTAAAAGCATCAGATACAGAATGAATGGCGGCATCGGCATCTGTTTCAACTCTTACATATTCTCTTCTTTGCACTTTTGTAAAGCCATTCTGTTCAGGAAGCGTAAAAGCAAGCATTGGAATACTTTCTTTTTTTCTGTGAAGAAGAACAGACTGAAACAAATATGCCTGCCCATGCTGTGAAAAAAAGGCGTTTATTTCTGTTCCATTTAAAAGAAAGGTCGTTTTGCCTGTTTCGTCATTAATCGGATAATCGGTATATAAGACCCGGTCCTTTAGATCGACTACCCGGCATCTTAATCTTGCCGCATCCCCGCCCTGCACTTCAATATACAGTGTATCTCCAATTGCCAGCACATGATCACACTCTTTCATTCTCTCTTCTTTTATTAAATCATGTAATAAAAAAAAGGAAAAGCCTTATTCTGCTTTTCCTTCTGAAAAAAATCCTCCTAAATTTCCTGATAAATCGGTTCGGAGTTATCCAGTTTTTCAACCTTTTCTTCTGAACCGTCTTCAGCGTTCACAAAGATCCGGTACGTGTCATTCTCCATCGTTCCCAAGAACTCGTAGCAGAGAACTTCTTCTCCGAGCTCATTTGTGATGATGGCGAGTCTGTCTTCCTGAACCATCAGATTCGGATTCACAAAGCCCTTAGCCTCTTCTGTGCTGAGCTTTGCCTTAGGAATTTCGCGTTTTCTGTGAGAGGCAAGATAATCCCTTGCAGAAAAACCGATGACTTTGCCGTCATCAAGCGCCACTTTCATGCGGATTGCATCAGGGTACAGCCTTACGTTTTCATAGACGGAAACAAAGGAAAAGATTCCGATGTTCTCAAACTGTGCGCTTTCGTAAAGAATGAGATCTGAAAAACCTTGATCTTTCAAGAATTTGGCCGCGTTGTTTGAAGCCTCATTCAGGCTGATCTTCGGTTGTGCCACTTTGCGGTTTTGAAGCAGCCAGATAGGATATCCGCCTTTTTTCGTGATATCAAGATAGATCTCCGATTTCTTTTTAGGGTCATTGACCGATACACTGTAAAATTCAAGGGGAGATCCTTTTCCATTTGGAGTCACTTTCATATTTCCCGTAGAGCCTGGAACAAATTTTTCGACAATTTTCGGAACTTCTTTTTCAGTAATGACTTTACCTTTTAAATGATTAAAGCCTTCCTCTTCTTTTTTTACTGAAGTAAACGACGGGTCAAAGTCTGTGCTTGAGTAAGCATTCACATTTTTTTCAACCGTTTTAAATCCGTTAATAATCGTGTTATCCTGCTTTTCTTCACCTGCAGCAAGGGCAAGCTCTACATCCATCCAGCGCAGGTTATTATCAATAACCATATGCTGAACATTCCGCAGCTCTTTTTGAATATCTTCTGATTTTGCATACAGCTGCTTTAAAGTTGCGTATTCCTGATCTGAAAGCGGTTCTTTGTCAAGGTCTCTGACTGCTGTGCGGTAGCTGAAATCAGAAATGCTTGCGAGAAATTCCTCTGTTTTATTGAACGGCAGCAGAGTCAGCGGAAGCTGTCCTACATCTGAATGTGCTTCTGATGTGATTCTCCAGACTTCAACAAGACCGGGAGAAAGTGATTTTCTTGAATTCATGGCAAGAGTTGCGCCGATTTTATCATGCAGCTGGTCCACTTGATAGGTCAGGTCATGGAAAGCCCTCTGATAATTGTTTTCTGCATGTATCAGCACGGCATTTTTCTCCTGATGCTCTTTATAGCCCCAATAAGCCGTTCCGACAACACCAATTGTAAGTATTGCGATCAAAATCCCTCTGATCATTTTGTTCACCTCTTAATTACAGAATATGTGCTTTCCAATCTGTTTAATTTGAGGACGTCCCCAAATCCATCCGCTTGTCGCTGTATCAGGGTTAAAGTAATAAATGGCCCCTTCAGTCGGATCCCATCCATTAATCGCATCCATGACTGCTTTTTTAGCTGTATCGTTTGGTGTCAGCCAAATCTGGCCGTCAGCTACAGCTGTGAACGCCCGCGGTTCAAAAATAACGCCTGACACCGTATTCGGGAATGTTGCGCTGTCCACCCGGTTGATGATAACCGCTGCAACCGCTACCTGTCCGATATAAGGTTCGCCGCGTGCTTCCCCGTATACGGCATTAGCCATCAGCTGAATGTCATTTTGTGAAAATCCTTCCGGCATATTGACGGCCGTTGTTTTTGCTTTGCTTTGTGATTTAGGCTGAGCCTGCTTCTTTGGCTGTGCCTGCTGCTTCTGCTGAGGTGCCTGCGCTTTTGGCTGCTCTTTTTGCTGAGCCTGGCCTGCAGGCGCTTTTTGGCCGCCTTTTTTTCCATAGGTCGCTTTGAGCTTCGCCTTATATTCCTTTGAAGGAGCAACCTGTCTGTCGAGCGGCACGCCGCCATAATGAGTGAAATCTTTTCCTTTGTTCAACTGTCTGTGGACAAAATCACGGTAGTATTTTGTAGTCTGTGACAATTTATGCTTCGTTGCTTCTCCGACCAGACCATCAATCTCTTTCAGCCCAAATTCGTATTGAAAATTGCGCACCGCCCAATATGTGCTCCACCCATACACCCCGTCAATTGAACCGTTATAATAGCCGTTGTACTGCAATCTTGCCTGCAGTTCCACAACATCATCGCCAACAGCGCCTTTTTGAATCACTTGATCCGAAAACGCATGGGCTTCATTTTGATTAAAAATCGTTAATTGAAAAACAAGGGCAATCATCACTGCACCCGCCGTCATCCAAATGAAACGTTTTTTCTGCATGCTGCTGCCTCCTCATGATTGATGAATTTCCTTACAACGTATTTTTTGTTGTAATTGGTATTTTATACAGCATGTTTAGAAGTTCTGTTCATTTAGAGGTGAAATGGAAATGGCAATTCAGCTGTAATCCTGGTGCTGAACCGAACTTTCCGCAGGGGGCGCAATGCGCAAAAAAAGCAATCCTGGTGCAGGATTGCTTTTACGGATCCGTATTTTATTGTTTTAAAGCCACTGCATACTTATTATGTTTAATCATTCTCGCTTTTTTTGCTTTATGCAGGGAAAACCACCAGAGACATAGCATAAATGGCACCATATAAAGCGGCCAGAGCTTGTGGGCAACAAGGATATAGTCATACAATCCATGCAAAATGACGGGAACCATTAACGAAAAAAGAATCCATTTTCTTTTTTCCGAGAGCTCGGAAAACTTTCCTTTTCCCATGTAATAGCCCATAATCACGCCAAATAATGCGTGACTGGAAACCGGAAGCAGCGCACGGCCGACAGCAAATTCAAGTCCGTTTCCTACTAAGTATAAAATATTTTCAAGTGTAGCAAAGCCCAGTGATGAAGCGACCCCGTACACTATGCCGTCGTAATGTTCATCAAAATGAACATGCGGATAGATGGTCACAAATAAAATAAACCATTTAAAAAATTCTTCCAAAAGTCCGCTCGAGAAAAAAGCCAGCAGCACCTTTGAGTCAATGATCTGTTCCGTCTCAAGCACATACTGAATAAACATGATCGGAAAAACAAGCAGCGCCCCGAAGGCAAATGACCGGAACACCATATAAATCGGCTCTGCTTCATATTGGTCCTTTAAATAGAAATAACTTAAAATGGCTAAGCCAGGGGCTATGCCGGCAGAAATAATGGCAATCATCCGCAGGCCTTCTTTCTTCAAAATTCTTCTATTTATAATGGTATCATGTTATCGTAAAATTGAAAATGAATTGCGAGAAAAGATATTGAACAACCGGAGGGGCTTATGAAACATATTTTTGTCATCCATACAGGCGGAACCATTTCGATGAGCGAAGATGAAACAACCGGCGAGGTCAAGCAGGGAGAATCCAATCCGCTGCTTAAGCATTTGCTTACGTTTAACGATATTGTGATTACTTCAAAAGAACTTTTTTATCTGCCTTCACCGCACATCACGCCAAAAGAAATGCTCGAACTTAAAGAAACGATTAAAAAAGCATGTCAAAAAGATCAAATAGATGGAATTGTGATTACACACGGAACGGACACATTGGAGGAAACAGCCTACTTTCTTGATTTAACTCTTAATGTACGGATTCCTGTCGTCATAACAGGCGCCATGCGCTCAAGCAATGAGCTCGGGTCGGACGGGCTGTATAACCTTGTTTCCTCTATTCAGGTGGCTGCGAGCACTGAAGCTGCAGATATGGGCGTGCTTGTCGTAATGAATGATGAGGTGCACTCGGCAAAAAACGCTACCAAGACCCACACCAGCAACGTTGCTACCTTCCAGAGTCCTCAGTACGGACCCATTGGAATTGTCAACAAGCGCGGAGTGGCTTTTCATCACAAACCTGTAAACCGCACTCATCTTAAAGCCGATCATCTGACGAAACAGGTCATGCTTCTTAAAGCTTATGCAGGGATGGACGACACAATTTTAAAGGCAATCGCCGAAGTGAAGCCTGACGGTCTTGTCATTGAAGCGCTTGGACAGGGCAACCTTCCGCCAACCTTAATGCCTGCACTTGCTAAACTTATGAATGCAGGCGTCAAAATTGTCATTGTTTCGAGATGCTTTAACGGCATTGTTCAGGATATTTATTCTTATGAAGGCGGAGGAAAAACACTGAAAGAAGCCGGCATTATCTTCAGCAACGGCCTGAACGGGCAAAAAGCCCGCCTGAAACTGATGATTGCTCTTGAGACAACACAGGATGCAGGCGAACTTCAGAAGATTTTTTCCTTTTAAAGAACCAGACAAAAAAAAGACATCACCTTATGGAGTGATGTCTTTTTTTGCTGCGATGTTTTCTGCAATCAGTCCGCCATGGAACCGTCCGTTTTCAATAAAGATTTCATTTGCGTTATTCCCGGCTGCAATGACGCCCGCAATATAAATGCCCGCTTCGTTTGTTTCCATCGTTTCTTCTGAAAAAGCAGGACGTCCCGTAGCGGGATCAATGTCCACACCCATTTTTGTCAGGAAAGAATGATCCGGATGATAGCCTGTCATCGCAAAGACAAAATCATTTTGGATCGTCACTTCTTCTTTGCAGTCTTTTTCATAGACAACTGTATCCTCTGTTATCCGCTTTAAGAGTGAATTAAATTTCATTTTAATGGTTCCGTTTCTGACAAGCGCTTCAAATTCAGGGAGAATCCAAGGCTTAACGCTTGGCGAATACGAACCGCCCCTGTAAATAACCGTGACTCTGGCCCCTGAGTGCACCAGTTCAAGCGCCGCATCGACGCTTGAGTTTTTTCCGCCCACAACGACGACATCTTTATCAAAAAATGGATGACCCTCTTTAAAGTAGTGAAACACCTTTGGAAGGTCCTCACCCTCAATGTTCATATAGTTAGGATGATCATAATACCCGGTTGCGACAATGATGTAATCTGCATTGTATGTATCCTTTGATGTTGAAACAATAAAGGACTTGCCTTCCTTTGTTACGCCTGTCACTTTTTCAAAGGCGTGAATTCTCAGACTGCTGCGCCTGACGACATCACGGTAATAGGCAAGCGCCTGAATTCTGTAAGGCTTCCTGTTTTCAGTAATAAACGGAATGCCTCCAATTTCCAGCTTCTCGGCTGTACTGAAAAAAGTCTGGTGTGTAGGATAATGATAAATAGAATTAACAATATTTCCTTTTTCTATAATAAGGGCATCGATCCCTTTTTCTTTTAAAGCAAGTGCCGCCGCAAGTCCGCATGGACCTCCTCCGATAATGATGACCTCTTCTTTTTTCACCATGTTCACTCCTGAATTTCTAGTTTTTGCTACATGCAAAAAAATCTCCTACCGGTAATGATAGGAGATTTCATGAACAGTTGCAAACAATTAACTTAAATCCAGCCTCTGAACCTTGACGCTTCCGCCATTTTGCGTACTCCCACCATGTAGGCAGCAAGGCGCATATCGACTCGTCTTGTCTGTGACGCATCGTAGATATTATTGAAGGATTTGACCATAACCTTTTCGAGCTTTTCCTCAACTTCTTCTTCCGTCCAGTAGTAGCCCTGATTATTCTGAACCCACTCAAAGTATGAAACCGTAACACCGCCGGCACTTGCAAGCACATCAGGAACGAGCAGAATGCCGCGGTCAGTCAGAATTTGAGTCCCTTCAATCGTTGTTGGCCCGTTCGCCGCTTCAACAACGATGCTTGCGCGGATGAGATGGGCGTTTTCTTCAGTAATCTGGTTTTCAATCGCTGCCGGTACAAGAATGTCGCAATCAAGCTCAAGCAGCTCTTTATTTGTAATCGTATCATTAAATAACTTTGTCACAGTACCAAAACTGTCTCTGCGGTCAAGAAGGTAGTCGATATCAAGACCATCAGGATCGTGAAGACCGCCGTATGCATCAGAGATTCCAATGACTTTGGCTCCTGCATCATGCATGAATTTCGCAAGGTAGCTTCCCGCATTTCCGAAGCCCTGCACGACAACCCTCGCGCCTTTCAGCTCAATGCCCTTTTTCTTCGCGGCTTCATGAATACAAATTGTTACACCTTTAGCAGTAGCTGATTCACGTCCGTGCGAACCTCCAAGAACAAGAGGCTTCCCTGTAATAAATCCAGGAGAGTTAAATTCATCGATGCGGCTGTATTCATCCATCATCCAGGCCATAATCTGTGAATTAGTAAAAACATCCGGTGCCGGAATATCTTTTGTCGGTCCGACAATCTGGCTGATTGCTCTTACATAGCCGCGGCTGAGCCGCTCGAGCTCACGGAATGACATATCACGGGGATCGCAGACGATTCCGCCTTTTCCTCCGCCGTATGGCAAGTCAACAATTCCGCACTTCAGGCTCATCCAGATTGACAGCGCTTTAACTTCAGTTTCGGTTACTCCAGGATGGAAACGTATTCCGCCCTTTGTAGGCCCTACTGCATCATTATGCTGCGCGCGATAGCCAGTAAAAATTTTAACTGAACCATCATCCATTCGAACAGGTATTTTTACCGTCATCATTCTCATCGGCTCTTTTAGTAATTCATACACTTCTTCAGGATAACCCAGCTTCTCCAGGGCTTTATGTATCACCGTTTGTGTTGATTTCAGCACATCATGCTTTTCTCGTTTATGATTGGTGCTCTTTTCGGCTACCATCGAGTAAACCTCCTACTGTCTCTTCAGGATGGGTGGAATGTCCACCTTTCATGACATAGTATACACCTTTGGCCCTTTTCTGCAAAGTAGAAATAGCGAAAAGAAAACGTATTTTTGTAAGCGATTTCAATGAAGTGGAGGATATGGATAAAACAGGATTCAAACACATAAGTATAGTTCGAAAGCTTAGAATAGTAAGACATCTTCATTGAAAGAAAAACCCGAAGTCTTTAAGACTGCGGGTTCTTCTTCCAGTAATAGGAATACAGCTTTTCTACAGCGAAGTCTTCAAGCAGGCACTTGCCATACTCATGTAAGTAATGGATGGATATCATCGATGGATTCCCGTATTCTGCGATAATGGATACAAGCGTATCAACATGTATTGGCTGGTGTTCGTCGAGTATAAGAAAAAAACGGTTTTGGTATGAATAGACTGTTCCTTCCTTCAGACCCTGAGAATAAAGAGCATTTGTCAGCTGGATAATGTCTTCAAATTCATGAAATTCATAGACAATGTCGCAATTCTGATCAAGCTTCACCTGCATTTCAATATAGTCATCCGCATAATCTTCATCGGATTCTTCTTCTTCATGGTTTTTGGTGACGATGATCACCATGCCTTGCGCCTGAAGAGAATAAACCTCTACAGCAATCGGGCCGCTCGCTTCAAATCCAAGCTCCTCACTTGCTTCGTCCATCATTTCCCTGAAAAGCTGATGCACTTTCAGAGAATCTTTCCATAAGTCTTCCTTTGTCAGTCCTCTGTCCATTAAATCATCTATGGTTAAGAAGATTTTGATCTTGTTATAGTTCAATCGCTCTAGCCGCATCCCTTACCCTCCTGCCGTCAGAACGTACTTTTTTCTTTATCATATGAATTGCAGGTGGGATGGTTCGCCTGATTTTCCAGCAAGTTTACACCAATCGGACAGGTTTAGAGAAGCAAAATGGTTCAGACAGACAGACGTTCTTTCAGCCAGGTGTCCCACTCTTCTTTTGTATTGCCGACAAACATGGATTCATATGGCTTCAGATCATCTCTTGAAACCTTATTAAAGCCGTTTCCACCGAGTCCTATTATGAGGTGTTCATGCTTTCCTCTGAGTTCACCTGCAGATGCGATTGTCTTTTCTACATTTTCCTGCAGAGTACAGGAGTAGAAAAGGAATTTCGGGTTCACTTCACCCAGAACAATATCGATATCTCCGTCAGCAATGCTTGTCCCCAAATAAATGACCTCAAACCCTTTTCTCCGGAGGTAGAGGGTGAAGATCAACAGGCCGAGTTCATGCCATTCGCCCGGTCCGCACACAGAGACCACTTTGGGAAGCAGTCCGTTTACCGGAAGAGTATGAAGGATGATGCCGATTCTTGATCTGAGAAAAGATGACGCAAAATGCTCATGGGCAGATGTAATTTTTCCGTTTTCCCACAGGTCTCCTATTTTAACAAGCAGCGTTCCGAGGATATCGATAAGCACTTTATCAATCGAGTAAAGACTGAAGGCTCTGTTAAGCAGCTCGTGGGCGGTGTTCTCATCAAATGAGAGGAGCGCAGTCATAAGCTCCTCTGTTAAATCCATTGACCGGTCGGAGGCATCCGGTGCTGCTGAAACGCTGACAGGGTCTTCTGAAGGCAGTTCGCTGTGTTCAAGAAGATTGACAGCCTGACTGATCGTAAACCCTTTATTCACCTTCGTGATCAGCCATTTTAAAATTTTTATGTGTTCTTCTGTATATAAGCGGTGGCCGGAATCATTTCTGACCGGTGCGATCATGTTATAGCGTCTTTCCCAGGCTCTGAGGGTTCCCGGCTGGATTCCAAGCATTTTGGAGACTGCCTTTATGTTGTATTTGCCTTCTTGACTGGACATATCAAATCCTCCAATTACAAAAATCACTGTAATCAAAGTATATAGGATTAAACACCTTGTGTAAACTTTGTATAACAGTTGAATAGTCTGATCTCTAGTATTTTCTGAAATTTCGAGGCATGTTTCTTTCAATGCGCTCTTTTCAGCTGTTGTCTGTGCAGGAAATAGGACGTGAGACCGTAGACGGCGCTGAAACAGGCTAATCCGGCTGTTTGCCAGATGCCGATTTGAGCTAATAGGGAGAAATTCAAAATAACACAAAAGGAAACGATTGAATGGACGATATTTCCTTCCTTTTTTAAAAGCTTCCAAGCATTCATAACAGCTTCTTTAAGCAAGGATGCGTGCAGAAGAAAGGAGACTGTAAAAAAAAACATGCCCAAAAAGGATCTGCCCGGAAACAGGGCAAGCCCCATAATGAATTCTGGAAAATGAAAAGGTAGCCTGACCGGCAGAAAGAAGCAGGACACACTGCCGGCAGCAAAGCCGGCGATAAGGCGCAAAAGCAGACTGAACAAAAAAACCCCTCCCCCACATCTTTATATGCAGGGAGAGGAGCTTTATTCATCTTCGTAAATGTCAAGTATCCGGAAGCCGGATTTTTCAATTCGTTCAATAAACCTGTTAATGTTGTCCTTCTTCTCTATCTTCATGACGATTCTTCTGACCATGCTCTCTGTTTCATCAAACGTAACAAGAGAGATAATGTCTTCGTGGAATTGCTTTGCAAGCTCTGTCAATCTCGCAATTCTTCCTTCTGTTTCCACAGAAGTAAAAGCAATTCTTACACCCTTTTTGTTCATTCCAAAAGCACTTTGAAATTGTTCAAGCACATCATACCGCGTAACGATTCCGAGGAATTCTTTTTCCACGCCGACTACAGCAATCAGGGGATAATCCTTCAGCTGCAGGAGCGTATTTTCAAAAATTTCTTCGCCTTCGAGATATACGTCAGTGTGTACAGCAATGTCCTCAGCCTTTTTCTCAGAAAGAAAAGCTTCTTTTTTTAACTCTGACTGGAAAAACTCTTCATAAAGATGAAATCTCGTCACAATGCCTATGTATGCTGCCCCTTTCAGGACAGGAACACCGTCAATCTTGTGATGTTCCAATTTTTCAAGGACTGTTTTTAATGAATCACCAGCTTCTGCATGTACCGTCCGGTTTTTCGGTATCATTGTACTTTTGACAAACATCGCATCACCCCATTAACGTTTTAGCATACATTCGCTTTTATCTGTCAAAATCCTCTGCGTTTCATGCAATTATTTGCTTTCAAAATAAAGATTAATGTCATAATGCTTCTTCATCATGTCATAAACCTCTCCTCTTTTTTTCCAATGATACGGCTGCGGCCATAGCTCTGAGCTTTTTCGGATGATTTCTGTGCGGAGGCCATGATATTCCTTTTCATATTTTTCTTCTTTTTTCTTATAATAACGGGCTGTTGCATAGCCTGATCCAAGCAGGAGCACGACGAAAAAATGCAGAACGCTGCCGACCAGCTCTCCAAGCATATACCCGATATTGCTTCCATTTGGAACGACAATAAACTGATAAACATACAGGAAATACACTAAACCGCCAAAGAGTGTGAACATCTGCCATTTGAAACAGTTTTTCTTATACCGGTCGTACTTTCTTTTTTTATTCAGCACGCTCTGCAGCATTTCCCTTGTTGCCTGATCTGTCGACCCGCCAAGCTCCAGTATTTGCTTTTCCACATGCATCACATCTCCCGATCGAACAAATTGTCTATAAAACTATATGATGCTGTCCGCCTTCTTATGAAATGCATGTACAAAAAAACACATGCGTTCTTCAGCATGCGTTTTACTGTTTGAGCGGTATTTTCAGGACTTGTCCTTCATAAACTCCGTCTCCGCTTAATTGATTCCATTGTTTGATCAGATCTTCTCCTGATCGTCCGCCATAATATTTAACAGATATGCGGTACAGGTTATCCTCAGGACCAACGGTATGTTCAACAATCCTGTAGTTCTCTTTTGGCTCAGCTGCGGCTTCCGGTTCCGGCTTTGGCTCTTTTTCGGGCTGAGGTTCGGGTTTTGTTTCAGAGGCTTCCCCCTGCCCTCCTGTGCCTGCAGAAAGGTCTGCTGAGGCTGTCATTGTCTCTGTTTGTTCCGTTTGGCCTTCCGGGGCCGCAGCAGAATTACTTTCATCCGGGGCCTGACTTGATTGATCGTCTGTTTCCTGCTCTTCATCATCTCCGTATTTTATCAGCACGTCTTCATAATCGGAAATATTTTCGCCATCAACGGTTTTGCTGCGTTCATCAAAATACGAAATGGTGTAATAAAAGCCGATGGGAAGCAGAAAAAAGAAAATGGCAAGCAAAGTGACTGCAGGATATTTATAAGGTGACTTTTTTTTCTCTTTCTTTTTGTGAATCTCGCTTCGTGAAGGGTAGCTCCCCGTCCGGGATTTCACGTCTTCAATTTTAGCTTTTTTGGCTAAAGCCGCTCTTTCCATTCTGCTCATCTTGTCACCTCCGTCTTATGTGATTCAAGCGAATTTGAATGGCAAACACTAAATCTATTAAAAAATGGGCAAATACCGTTACAAATAAATTCCCAGTCTGCTCATACACGAATCCCAGCAGCAGGCTGATCAGCACCACCATGCAAAAAAGCAGCCATTTTGACAAATATCTGAAATGGAGCACCGCAAAAATGAGGCTCGCTGCCCAAAAACCGAAATGCGTCTGCAGAATACCTCTGAAGAGCACTTCTTCTGTAAAAGAAATCAGCAGGCACAGAAAAAAAATGTGGGGAACAGAGCGGTTCCTGAACATTTTTTCATTGATTCCGCCGTCATCATACATATCTTCAGGCATCGTCTTCATGATGATCCAATCAAATATAAGAACAGCTCCTGCTGTCAGTCCTCCAATTAGGAGGATCTGGCCGGTGTCAGGCTTCCACAAGCCCGCAAATTCTGACACACCGTTAAATAATATCATACTCAAAACAGCGGAAATTGTAAGTAGTAAAATTTGAGTAAAGTAAAGCTGCTTCAGCAGCTGACTGTCACTCATGCTTTTAACAAGTTCATTTTGACGCTTTACCATGCTATCACTCGTTCTGGCCAAATACAGCCTTTAATTCTGTTTCCCAGTCAGGCAGCTGGTCATCCATCCTTCGCTTTGACTGATCCTGTTTCAGAAAAGACAGGCTCACCCCGCATCTGTCACAGCAGAGTTCCTGTTTTTGAAACGTTTCTTCCCCAAAGTATGCCAATATTCCTTTTCTTCTGCACTCCGGTGAAGACAGCCAGTGCAAGACGCCATCAAGCTTTTCAAGTTTCAACCGGCGCCGGTTTTCAATGCGGGAAAAAATCCAGTCGATTGCCTGTTGTTCTGAACCGCGAATCCCATTTTCAAAAGATGTCAAATGATGCAGGATAAACCTGCCCTGAATCTCACTTATCCCCGCCATGTTAAACGCATCTTCCGGGGTCATTCCGGATGACATGGCATACATGCATTCATGGAGCTGACTGTAGGTGCAGAACTCAGAATCGATCATGGAAAGCGGAAGATCACGGTCTCCTTTTCCAATCAGAGCGACGGCAGCACTTGGCAGCCCGTCTCTTCCTGCCCTTCCGATTTCCTGAACATAGGATTCCATTTGAGCCGGAAAATGAAAATGGATCACATAGCGCACATTCGCTTTGTTTACTCCCATCCCGAATGCGTTCGTACAGCATACGGCATCCAGCTGTCCGTATAGGAACTGATGCTGAATCAGCGTCCGCTGTTCCGGTTCCATGCCTCCGTGATAGAAAGCTGTGTTCTTAATGCCTTCAGCCTGTAAAAAAAGCGAAATGCTTTCTGTCCACTTTCTGCTTGCACAGTAAATGATTCCGGGTCCCTCAAGGGTCCGCACCAGCTCAAGAACCCGCTGAAGTTTTTCTTCCAATGAGGAATATTCCTCGATTTTGATGCTGATGTTGCTTCTGTTCACTGAATAGACGTGCCTGATCGTTTTTTTCATATTCAGTGATTGTTCAATGTCTGCTAAAACCTCTTTTGTCGCCGTCGCCGTCAGGGCAAGACATGGTGGATTGCCGAGGCTTTCTCTAAGTTCGCCCAATTTTGAGTAGTCCGGTCTGAAATCATGGCCCCACTGAGAGATGCAGTGGGCTTCATCGACAGCAAACAGGGATATTCGGACGGCAGAGAGTGCGGAAAGAACCGCTTCAGACTGAAGAATTTCCGGTGACGCAAAGATAAACCTGTACTGATTCAAATGAGAAAGAGCCCTCTGCCTTTCAAGATATGGAAGAGAGCCGTTTAGTCCAATCACCCTTTTTTCGCCCCGCAGGCCGATTTGCTGCACCTGGTCTTCCATAAGAGAGAGCAGAGGAGAAATAATCAGAACGGTTCCCTCAAGGAGATAGCCTGGAAGCTGATAGCACAGCGACTTTCCTCCGCCAGTCGGCAGCATGGCAAGGACATCCCGGCCTGACAGCACATCCCGAACGATATTTTCCTGCCCTTCCCGAAAGTGTTCATATCCAAAATAGCGGGACAATGCCTGCTGAACGTTCATAGCATCCTCCTAGGTTCTTGTGTAGGCAAGCCTGATCTGAAAGTAGCTGAACCGGTCATTTAAAGCCTCTTTTACGATTCGCAGCTGATGGGTATTCAGTTCTTGAATCTTGCGTGTAATCAGTGCAAGCCCCTCTTCTTCAAGAAACATTGAGATATCAAAACCGGAGTCATTTAAAGAGATCTCGACAATGTGGTCTTCTATCGTGCTTCTTTTCAAACGCCTTATGTCAGAAATCGCATCAATCGACTTTCCTGAGCGGATCAGATGAAGTGTTTTGGAAGCAGACTCAGTCAGGGAATCGCTTTTTGTCAAATCTTTTGAAACGGCATGCAGTATTGGATATGTGTGAATATTTTGCGCTGATTCCTTTAAAAAACGGTGAACAAGCCCCCAGAACAAGAGCCTGATGTATACTTCATCCTCATTAAATTTCTCGGCAAGCTGCTGGTAGGTGAACCCGATTCTGCTTTTGGAACTTAATTGATACACCCACACAGAGGCCGCTGTATGGTCGGCCCGCTTCAGAAATGCCTGCATCTCCTGATACATGCTGAAGGCAAGCTCTTCTTTTGAGAATGGCATTCCTTTAAGATAGGATTTCACCCATCGCTGCACTTTTTCATCTCTTATGACAGGCAGATAGCGCGCGCTCCCGGCTGCTGCATGTGAAAGCACCTGCGCGAGAAGGACGGTCCGCTTCCAGAAATGCACACCTGCCTGCGAATATAGAGTTCCGTCCAAATCTTTAGGAAGCGGCCTTTCCTTTATCCTATTTTCTTTATGAATGACGGCATCAGGATTCGGCCGGCATACATCGCCTTCAACGGGAAGCAGCCACCCGCTCTTTACAAGTCCCCCAATGGCTGCATCAAATTCTTTTCTTGAAAGATCGGGAAACATTCCAAAGAGGCGGGACAGACTGAAAAGTTTGCTGTCCTGGATGGTCTGGGAAGACTTTTTTCCTTTCAGCAGATGAAAGACAGCAGATGCCGTCCGTTCGCCTCTGAATTTCTCCAGACATTCCAGGTAAATACAATCCATATAAGTTAAAGTCATGGTCATCACCCTGCACTTTTTGACACGATTCGATATATCCTTTATTGTAACAGATTCTGTATAAAAAAAGGCGTTTAAAGTTGCGTTCAAAGGGTACCTTAAATACTAGAAACCCTTATATGATAAGTATTCTCAATGTACTTTACTATTGAAAAGTTTTAAAAACAGATTTACAATGTATAAATATAAAGAGGTACGCACTCGTTCAGACTTACGTTTTACTCGTGCGCTGACAAATGAATGAAAGTACCATATCATAGAGTGTAACCAAATCAGAGGAGGTTTTTTTGATGGCAAAGTATACAATTGTTGACAAAGATACGTGCATTGCTTGCGGTGCTTGCGGAGCTGCTGCACCGGACATTTATGATTATGATGATGAGGGTATTGCATTTGTAACCCTTGATGATAACCAGGGAATTGTTGAAGTTCCTGAGATCCTTGAAGAAGACATGATGGATGCATATGAGGGCTGCCCGACTGATTCCATCAAAATTGCTGACGAGTCATTTGACGGCGACGCATTGAAATTCGAATAGCATACGAAAACCCTCCGCATTTGCGGAGGGTTTTTTATTGGGCTTATGCAGCCCGTTTATAGTCATTTTGAGCATGAACCCATGTTTTCAGCTTGGCGAAGATCGCCATAAACACAAAGCCCATCACAATACCTTTGATTAAGTTAAACGGCAGAATACCACTAACAATCAGCGCTTTAAGCTCAGGCGCTGCCATTGCAGGTGCATTCAGGAACCACGTGTAGGCAGGAATAAACAAGTAATAGTTCAGGACGCTCATAGCACCTGCCATGAGGACAGTTCCTGCTGAAAGGCCGATTGCCAGCCCTTTCATGCTGTTCATTCTTCTGTACAGATAGGATGCCGGCAGAATATAAAGAACTCCAGCGGTGAAGTTAGCCAGCTGTCCGACAGGTACTCCAGCTGCATTGCCCATAATAATATAGTGAAGAACATTCTTAAGTGCCTCTACCATAATCCCTGCGCCAGGTCCGTAAAGAATGGCTGCAATAATGGCCGGCACGTCCCCGAAATCAAGCTCCAAAAAGCTTGAAAAACCAATCGGGAAATTAAAAATCATCAACACAAACCCAACACTCGCAAGCATCGCAATCGATACCTGCTTTTTGACTTTACTTTGCTGCATTGCTGCTTCTCTCCTTTTTCGATCCATCCGGAAAGAAAGGAAACGTCCTGTTTTTCCAAGAAAAAATAAAAACCCCAAGTGAAAAATCACTGTGGGGAGAATTTAATCAAGGTCAAATAAACGGTTAAAATCTTCATTTTAAACGCCAGAACCTCCATCTTCTCCCATCCAGACTTTACTGTCGGCTCTGGAATCTCACCAGATCCTGCCATCACAAGGACGGCTCGCGGGCTTTGGAAAAAATATCTTTCCTTACCGCCGGTCGGGAATTTCACCCTGCCCCGAAGATAGATCATGTTATTTTGTTTTCGAGATAAGTATACTGCATCTGTTTCAATTTGTGAATACATTTGCTTGCGAAACATCTTTCCAGCAAATGTCTTTATCGTTGTACCGCGTTAATGTTATTGACACAATAATCTTAATATGATAAATTATCTGATATTTACTAGATGTACTTAGGGGGATAAACATGTACCGAATTCTTGTTTCAGATTCAATGAGTGCAGACGGTCTGCAGCCTTTACTCGAAGCAGAACACGTCGAAGTTGTCCAGAAAAAAGCTGCCGAAGCAGAAGATGAGCTACATACATTTCATGCTTTACTGGTGCGCAGTGCCACAAAAGTCACAGACGAACTGATTGGAAAAATGACCTCTCTTAAGATTATTGCCAGGGCAGGGGTTGGAATCGATAACATTGATCTTGATGCTGCTACAAAGCACGGCGTCGTCGTCATCAATGCACCTGACGGAAATACCATCTCGACAGCTGAACATACATTTGCCATGATGACATCTCTCCTTCGCCATATCCCGCAGGCAACGGTATCTGTTAAATCCAATGAATGGAACCGGAATGCATTTGTCGGCACGGAGCTTTTCGGCAAAACGCTCGGTATCGTGGGACTCGGCAGAATCGGAACTGAAATTGCAAAGCGAGCACAGGCCTTCGGGGTAAATGTAATCGTATTTGATCCTTTTTTAACCCGCGACCGCGCAGCCAAAATATCTGTTAAAAGCGCCACATTGGATGAAGTTCTGACACAGGCGGACATTATCACCGTACATACACCTCTTACTAAAGAGACAAGAGGCCTGATCGGGGCTGAATCACTGCCGAAAACAAAAAAAGGCGTTTATTTGCTCAATTGTGCACGTGGAGGAATTATAGATGAGCAAGCCATCATCCCTTATCTTGAAAACGGCCATATTGCCGGTGTTGCCCTTGATGTATTTGAAACAGAGCCGCCGGAAAATCATTCGCTTCTGAAATTTGACAATGTGATTGCCACACCGCATTTAGGGGCATCAACAAAAGAAGCCCAGCTGAATGTAGCAGCTCAGGTTGCACAGGATGTTCTCGACTTCCTAGATGGAAAGATCGTCACTACTTCTGTGAACCTGCCTGCTCTGACAAAGGAAGTATTCGAAAAAATCCAGCCATTTTACAGGCTCGCAAAGAATATGGGCAATATCGTTTCACAGTGCATGAAAGAGCCTGTACATGATATATCCATTAAATACGAAGGTTCTGTTGCGGAACTTGAAACGTCTTTTGTAACAAAAAGCCTGATTGCAGGATTCCTGACTCCGCGCGTTGCATCAAATGTCAACGAAGTAAACGCAGGGATGATCGCTAAAGAGCGTGGCATCAGCTTCAGCGAAAAAATCACTTCGAATCAGTCAGGTTACGAAAACTGTATTACGGTGTCCATTCACGGAGACCAGACTACGTTTGAAATAAAAGGAACACATATTCCGCATTACGGCGAACGCATAGTCGGCATCAATTCCTTTAACATTGATTTCTATCCCGCAGGTCACCTTATCTATATTCAGCATACAGATAAGCCGGGAGTCATCGGACGCGTCGGAAGAATTCTCGGAGATCATGAAGTCAACATCGCAACGATGCAGGTAGGACGAAAAAATGCAGGCGGAGAAGCCATCATGATGCTGTCATTCGACCGCAAGCTTGATGATTCCCTCATTAAAACCCTTTCTGACATCGATGACATTGTGTCCATAAAACCTATCGAGCTATAAGGAATGAATCAAAAACGAGCAAGCAGTTGATCTGCTTGCTCGTTTTATATTCTTTTTACGGGAAGGTCAATAACAACTTTAGTGCCCTCTCCCACCTTGCTTGAATACGTGATGGTGCCGCCATGCGACTGGATGATTCTGTAGCTGACAGTAAGGCCGAGCCCTGTTCCTTTTTCTTTAACGGAATAAAACGGCTCTCCAAGGCGTTTCAGCCTCTCCTCTTCCATGCCTTCCCCGTCATCTTCAATCATGATGCGCGCTGATCCGCCTTCTTCAAAAAGAGAGATGGAAATCGTTTTTGATCCTGCTTCAATAGAATTTTTGATGATATTGATAAAAACCTGCTTCAGCTGATTCGGTTCGCAGTCAATCTCATTCATCCCTGCGTCCGACTGAAACAAAATGTTGACGCCGTACATATTCGCCTGTGATTCCAGCAGCGAAATCACGTTGCACATCAGCTTGCTTACATTTGTTTTCGTAAAGCGGATGTTTTGAGGCTTTGCCAGAACAAGCAGCTCTCCGACAATCTCATTGATCCGGTCAAGCTCATTTTCCATAATCTCATAATACAGTTTATTCACACTGTCGTTTTTGTTCATCAGCTGAACAAACCCTTTTAATGAGGTGAGCGGATTTCTAATCTCGTGAGCAACGCTCGCGGCAAGGCCTCCGACAACACTGAGCTTTTCTGCTTTTTGAAGGCGGTCCTCCGCTTCTTTCATCTGGGTGATGTCCCGTCCGATAACGACAAGGGCTTTCCTCGAACCGTCATCGTTGAACAGCGGAACCTTAATCGTATCAAACGTTTTAAAGCTTCCGTCCGGCTGCGGAATCTGTTCTTCACTTCTGCTGACAGATCCGCTCATCCAGGTCTGCTCGTCCGATTCCTCGCAATAGAGAAGTGCCTCCCTGTAAAATTCCGTATATTCAGCAAGATCCCTGTCCCGCTTCCCCTTGTAATCCACTCCCTGAAGGTCAAACAGATTCAACCCGAATGTATTTACCTCAATCCAGCGGCCCTCACCGTCTTTAAAGTTAACAAAGTCCACCATAGAATTAATAAGCGACAGCAGCTTTTCTTTTTCACGCTCAAGCTCTTGAAACTGTTCATTTTTGCTGATCAAATATTTTATGAAGATAAAAGTGGCTGCAATGAACAACACAGCTTTTATTTTTGAAATTGCAATAAATGTGTAGATGTCATAATCAAGCAGTGCAATCAAATGGTCTGTGCCAAATACCCACACGATGCTTAGTAAAACATAGAAATATAAAACCTTTTTCATTTTTGACATGTATGTCTCCCGAAATTAAGATGTAGACTTCCATTTTACTACTAAATCCGGGAAAAGGGATAGGCATTGGCTGAAATTTTTACAGCAGGAATGTTTTTTCATGTAAAAAAAGACCGCGGGCATCAGCCTGCAGTCTCCTTCTTCAATCTAATGGAACTTCTTTCCGCTCGCCTTTTGAAAATGTCATCAGCGAAGTGTAGCCCACTCTCTTAGCAAGAGCCACAGCCTGGTCATAATCTGCGCCAACATCACCCGGGACATGCGCATCCGAAGATAGGACAATCGGAATTTGCTTTTGATGGCACAGCTTTAAGAGCCTTTCATCAGGATACAGTTCACCGACTGGCTTTCTTAGCCCTGCAGTGCTGATCTCAACGCATGTCTTGGACTGGGCAAGAGCATCTGTCGCCCGGTCATACTGCTTCATCAGAAACTCTTCATCATCCGGGACGTATTTAAAAATTTTGACAAGATCCAGGTGGCCGACGATATCAAACAGATTCGATTGGGCAAGGGTTACGACCTGGCCGAAATAGTGTTCATATACTTCTTTTACATTACGCTTGTCCCATTCATGCAAATATTCCTTCAGGTCAATTCCAAAGTCATCCACCCAGTGTATGGAACCGATCACATAATCAAAATCATATGTATCAATAAACGACTTCATTTCAGCATGTCTGCCAGGCGTATAGTCCATTTCGATCGACATTTTCACATCAATTCCCTGATTCCATGCTTCGTGAAAAAGAGACACGTAATCCTTCATATCATAGTAGCGCCTCTCATCTACCCATGGGTTGCTCAGAATGTTTTTTGTCTGATAAAAATGATAGGCATGCTCGGAAATTCCGAAATGCTGGATGCCTTTTGCGGCAGCTTCATCTGTAAATTCCTTCAAATAATCAAGCGTCAAAGTGCCTCTTTCGAGATGATTGTGATAGTCGGTGCGCATTGTCTGCTCCCCCCGCGAAGTTTTGTCCTATTATATCGCTTTTTGGAAAGTGTGACAATGTATTTTCAGTTTATTTAGAAGAAGCTGAAGAATGAGTAATTTTCAGCGTTTGGTCAGGAAAAATCGCTTCAGATGACAGATCATTTTCTTGCTTCAGCTGCTGCACTGTGATCTGTAGCTGTTCAGCTATTGAAAACAGGGTGTCTCCTTTTTTAACGGTGTACTGGCTCACGGAAGCCGTTCTTTGCTCAATCATCAGCTTCTGGCCTGCGTATAAATGGTCAGATACAAGGCCGTTTATCTTCTTCAGACCTTCTACGCTCAGTCCATTTTTGTTGGCAATTCCCCACAGCGTGTCCCCTTTTTGGACAGTGACAGATCCATCTTCAGCAGCAGGCTGTGCCGTCGCGGGTATTGCTTCTATAGAGTGGGCTGCCACCATGATAAATGGATCAACAGCCTGTTTTTTGTCGTATGTCCATTTTCCTTTATGTACTTCAAAATGCAGATGAGTTCCTCTTGAAACACCGGTATTGCCGATCACGCCGATTTTTTGGCCCCTTGCTACTTGTTCCCCTTCTAAAACGGTCCTTTTGCTCAGATGGGCATAGACCGTTTCATATCCTTCAGGGTGAGAAATAAAGACGACGTGGCCGTATGTACTTGAAAGATAGGATTTTGTCACGGTTCCTGACTGTACGGCTGAAATGGCCGTTCCTTCAGGTGCTGCGATATCAATTCCTTTATGTTTTCCGCTTCTTGTTCCGAATGTGTCTGTTATCGTGCCCTTGACGGGATGAATCCAGCTTTTGTCTTCAGCTGGACTTTCTGCTTTTGCCAGTGTTCCTCCGACAAAGAGCAACATGACGCATATTCCGACAATCAGAGCGATGGATAACCTTCTTAGCAAATCTAACATGAGTTCCCCCTAGTTTGTTCATTTGTCAAAAAATGACCAATACTAGTATTATGCAGTCTTTGCCAATTCATACGTTAAAGTTGTGTGAAGACGTGGGGGGTTGAGTGAGTGTTATTTTTGCAGCATCCTGTTAGATAAGACTTAATTATTTACTGTTATCTTTAATGGAAGGCTGACTTTGTGGGGATTGTTGGTCTGAAGGTATACCCGTTTCCTTGCGCTCCAGTCACTTGCTTTCCGCGGGGAGTGCCGGGAGCCTCCTCACTTCGTTTGTGGGGTCTCCCGTGCCCTCTTTATCCCGCAGGAGTCAAGTGCCTTCCGCTTCAGTCCACTGGTGAGTCGGGAATAAACTGCAGGCGGGAGTATATAGTATAAAAACATTCATTAATTCAATGTGACGGTCCTAGTCATTCAATTTACGTTATGGGAGAAGAAGCAAAAATACTCAGTTCCTTATTAAACTGAGTGAATCAGGTATTCAAATAAAACACTCGAATATAGAAGAAGTAAAGTTACGCTACACCAAAAACGTGAGACATGATAATGCCTGTAATTAATCCAGCAATAAGAAAAGTTGGGATAGACAGTAAAATCTTTTTTCTTAATGAAATCGTATAAAACTGTTTATACAATCTGGCCAAAAGAGTGAAAAAAACAACAAAAATAGATAGAGATATTATAGTTGCTACTAAATCAACTTCTGTAAAGGGCGGATTGAGGTAACCATCAAAATAATAATTTACAATAACCAATAAACTAAACAATATAAACTCATAAGAAAGAAATTTCAAATAATGCATTAACTACACCTCTTATCTACAATGTAACTGATCATCACTCAATATCCCGCCAGATTCCACAATAAGAAAAGGAGATCACGCTTTGCAGTAATCGCCCCTTATACCGGAATAAATTTAATGCTTGGACTATAGCAATCCATTTTTCCGTTAATATTTTATAAAGGTTTTCTCTTAAACAATTTTAATAAACCAAAGAGAATGGAATATATAATAAATACATTCAAAAGAAGTCCCCATATTTCAAAACTGAATTGACCATCTCCATAGTAACCAAGCCATTGAGCCGGTATCCCAAAGAATCTATAAGTGCCCTCATTCCAGTATCCTATGTTAGGAATAAAAGCTATTAAAACCGTTAGAATTAGCGCAATGAGAATAAGAAATTTCTTATTAATTGATCTCAAAACAGAATCAACTCCATATATTTAAGCCTCAATCCCTTTTGAACTAGAGCGCCCTCCATTTTAAATTAGGGAAAGATCAGTCCTTATCCCTAATCATTAAATTGGCCAGTATCCCACATACAATAATAGTCAATCCAGCAAAAATTCCGGCGTATATTCTATTGTTCCAGTCTATAAGAAAATTTGCGATAGTCATTACTGTGGCAGCAATAAAGGACATGAGAATTGTCTGAGGGATATTTAATTTCAATTTTAATTTTTCCATAAAAATATCTCCTATTCAGTTTTAGTGTTACTTCGATTAGTGAAGAATTACTTAAGGGTTATTTACAGATACCGTTTCTTCAAACTTCAATCCAAAGTGACTATATGTTATATGCAATCTTTCTATGGGTTCGTTATGTACAACACTTATTCCATAACTTTTATCATTTATAGTTGCCGTTCCATCATTCATCTTTTCTAACTGGGTTATTGGTGATGTGTCGGACTCAATATCAATAGTATCAATATTACTAATGCCAAATTCCTTTTCGTCGAACGTTTTGGATATAACGAAACCTTTAAGGGGATTTGTGACCTGTATTTTAAGCTTTATAGGTTCATTGTAATTATTCACCAGGACTTCATTAATCTTCAGTTTCCCAAACCCCTTATTCCCTATTGCAACAACAACTGCTTTATTATCTTGTGTTGAACCAACTGTACCACTGACCAATGGAGAATTGATTTTGAGAAAAGAATAAAGTCCAACAAGTACTATTATTATGCTTAGAGCTATAATCAAAATGAATTTCTTCATGTTCCTTAACCCCCTTACTATGAGGAGATGATCAATTTGTGCAGAAATCGCCTCCGATTGTTAAATATCAAAAAACGAATTTAATGAAATAGGTCTCTAATTTCTAGGAGGGCTTTTCTTGATTCTTCTATTTTATATACTTCCAGTTCAAATGAGCCTTTTTGTTGTACGGGTTCAAGAACAGGATTAAGATCACTTGAATAATACGTTTTATTTAATGTATATCTGATTTGGCAAGTCGAAGGACTTACCTTATTCGCATTAATAATCACTTCTTCAGGGCTCATACTTGTAAAAGTATGCTGAAAAGTATCTATAAAAGAAATATCTTTGCTTTCACCCAAAAATTTTTCAATGTTTGATAATTCAATCCAGACATTTGGTAAAGCTGCTGTAAATCCCCGATTATGAACTTCTAAGTCTACACATATGCTCGGCAAACGATATTCCACTTCTTTTAATATATATTCGAAATAAGAGAACTCATCTTTTGAAAATATCTTTGTCATCTATAACCAAATCCTTTTTATTGCTTAAATAAAATCTTTCGTAAAAGAGATATGTACCTATGTGCCGCAATCTATTGTTGTCTAAAATCATATTTGCCACCAGGAACCTTTAATGTATGACCGTTTATTACTACGGTCTCATTATCTGTCCAAGTAATATTTGCAGAGTTCTCACGATAGTTCCAATATATATTTTTTGATTTGTTTTCTTCTTTATTGAATACTAATTCACCTCGAATCGAATAAGAGGTGGTTGCTCCTCCATTCGTGATATATGCTTTTAAGGTGTACTTCCCATCCGGTGATTTAACTTCAGTAAGATACGATCCTGTGGGCAGCCTGTTCATATCATAAAAGGCCCAGTAAACTCCATATCCTAAAAATGCCATTACCAATAATCCAACTATTGAAATTCTAATAAATATCACTTTGTACTTTCTATTTACCTCATCTTCAGAAGTCATATTTTTCTGTTTTAAAAACATCTTTTTTACTCCTTTACCTAAATCAAATTACATTTACTACATCACTCCTGCCTAACGATTTTCAATTAGTCTTCTAATGGCATCTACAACTAATGCTGGTTCATCATTTTGTATGTAATGTGTACTGTCTTCAGCAATCATAAATTCACTGATAGAAGATATTTGAAGAAGTTCTTCTTGCATTGTATTCCATAAATCTTGTGACTTGGATGAGTAGTGATTTTTTTTGCCTGCAGAAAGGACTATTAAGGGAATGTTTAATTTCTTTTGGTCTTCTTTTATTTGATTTAAACTTTGCATAAATTCTTCATAATTACCTTCGTGAACAAATTGCTTATTGTAAGCTTCTTGAAACTCTTGAGACATCGTTGGAAGAAATCTTTCTCTGTAATCCTCAGGAGTAGAGTCCACTAGAAGCAGCCCACAAACATTTTCAGGATAATTACTCGCAAATAGCCGTGCATTTACACCCCCAAAAGAGTGTCCTACAAGTATATATGGAGGAATAATATTCAATTTATCTAAAAGTTCTTTCAGTTCTTTTACCATCTCTCGGCTATTTCTAGGATTAGAACCTGGCTCGCTTCTGCCTAAACCTGCTCTATCATACACAATAACTTCTGTCAGCAGAGAAACTTCAGAAATTATGGCATTCCACCCTTTTGAATAATCCCCATACCCAGCATCCATAACAACGGTTGGCTTATCCTTTTTTTCTCCAAGCAAGTTAGCAAACATTAAAAAATCACATACTTTTATATACATCTCTTTAGACATATTGATAAGATCCCCACTTTTTTGTGCCTTTGTTAATAGACATTAGCTTATTTAATTTAACCCTTTAACGAATTAACCAATATTTACAATAATATCACAAATATCCCATCTGCTAGCCAGAAAATCTGAAGCCATAAATAAAGTCACAGCACCCTCCTGCTTTTTTTGATAACGGCAAAAAAAAAACCTAAAGCGTCATGCTAAGAGTTTCGTTTAGGGAAGGAAAACCTGAAATCACACGTTATTTAGAAGGGGGAATAGCTTAAGAAGTAGCAGGCTAATTCGCCCCTCTTTTAGCGGTGTTTTTTTTGCATAATAAAACACAGTTCATTATTGAACTGAATTAATACGCCGCCGAGTGCGGAGAAATATATTATTTTCTTTTTCGAACTGAAATAGCACCTAAAATAGCTAAAAATAACTTTTTCACTAAATCCTACATCCCCTGTTTATAAAATTCTTTACGAGTTATCTCTTCTTTATTTTTCGATAATATAATGATTTCATAAGTATCAATTGCTCGTAAAGTAGAAGGTAGATTATTTGCTACGACACATTCATTAGCTATATTAATAAGTTTGTTTAGATTCTCATCGCCCTTTAAATTGTTTTTCTTAAATGATGTCTTAATGAAAATTTTTATAGGTTTAGGATTAAAATCAATTGCGACCCCCGCATATTCATCTGTATTCTTCTTTAAGGCATCATCTATTTCTTTAGTGACTTCCATCCAGCCGAGCTCAACATCATTAGCTTGGAGTGGTTGGATACCCTCAGACTCTGTAAATGTAAATTTTGTCCCTAGGTAAAATAGGAAAATAAATAAAAAAATAATAATTGCTGCTTCTACTGCATTTTTTCTCTCATTATTTTTTAATTCTTTATCATCTCTATATTTTTGTTGTATTCTTCTTATTAAATCTTTATTCATTAAAGGGCCGCCCCTGTTCATAGTGAATTCTGTTGAATCCGGTATAAAGTTCAATAAGACATCAATTTGCTGATTCATTTAGAAGATTCTTTTCTTTTTTCAAAAGGATATTTTAAATGCTGCCCAATTCCTCAATAAGAAAAGGCGATCCACTTTGATGCAATAACCCCCTAAACTTGAATAAAAAAATCAGCTAATCTCGCAACATTTAATTAATTTCGAAATGACTTCTGATTTTTTTCTGATGTCGAAAATATTTTCAATAGGCAGTACTGCATACCACGAATTAAAAGTATTTTCAGTTAACACAGGATTATCATATATCAAATCTATTCTTAACCTTTTATTCACATTTAGAGAGTTAGATAAATCCCTATAGACCTCATTCATTCTATTCTCATCAAATACACTTTCAATCGAAATTTTTCCGTATATCCCATTCCACCAAGTTACAAAGGATTTAACACTCTCAGAATATCCAAATACTCCTGTTTCATTGTCCTTAAACAATTTTTGATAAAATGTTTTATCCAGATTTAATGTTCCATTATGATCGTATAAGCCGCTTTGACAATTTCTAATTACTGTCTCGTTCCATACTTCTGTAAAAATATTTTCAAATTCATCTTCTAAGAGCCCCCACGTTGAACTATAAACGTATGGAAACAAAGGATTTTCCCGGTCTTGATTTTGACTGTTTATATATATGTTTTGGACATAAATCAAATAATTCAAGGAATAAGGAGCGTTAACTTCCAGTTCAAATCCGCTAAGTCCTACTTCCTTTTGAGTATCCTCCATAAGTCTTTTCCCTCCTGCTCCCAAACAAAATAACCAATATTTACAATAATATCACAAATATCCCATCTGCTAGCTGGAAAATCTGGAACCATATATAAAGTCTCAGCACCCTCCTGCTTTTTTTGATAACGGCCAAAAAACCCGCAAGCGTCAGGCTGCGGGTTTTTCCTGTTATTCCTCAAGATCGACGGGGTTTGGCGAGAACGGAACGGGTACGGCCTGTGTTACGTCCATTTCACCAATTTTGCCGGCTTCGATTCCTTCAAATTTTACACTTTCATAGCCGAAATCTTTGGCCGTCATCAAAATCGCTTCGAGCATCAGTGTATCTGTTTCGTTATCATCAATTGTTGAGGCGTCTGTGAATTCAATGGTTACTCCATTTTCTGTTTCTTTTATTTCATCGATGATAACTGTTTCTTCGATCACCGGTTTTAATCCGAGTGTCCCTTTTTCTTTCATAGCCGTCAGGGCATCTGTCAGCTTGTTGAAGGATAGAAGGGAAGGCGCCAGGAGTTTAGGTGAGTTCAGGCTCTCCTGATACAGGAAATAGGCTTTCTTCTTGAACTTTTTGAAAGTCAGTTTATCCTGATAGCCATACGCTCCGATTTCCGCTCCCTTTTCGCCGCCGGTATAATAGTCAGCCTGAGAGGCATCCTGCCAGCGGAAAGACTCTTCAAGACCTTCTGTAAAGAGCCTGTTTTCTGTTTCTGAGCTTGAAGTCGCATATGCATTGCCTTTTATGTCAACAGACATCCGTTCTTCTCCTGTCTCATACGAGAGCTTTGTTCCTGAGAGCGCAGAAGGACTCAGTCCGGCGCTCATCGGGTCAAATGAAGTCAGCGCCGACTCAAAAAGAGTCATGTACGAGTCAGAGGAATCGAACTGAAAGCTGAGCGGTATCGTATTTTGAACCTGAAGATCGGGATAGGCAACCGTTACAATCGTTTGATTGTCCTTTGTCCTTGCTACAAATGACTTTTTCTCAGGCTCTGGTGCAGATTTTGCTTCTAATTTCATGTCTGCGTTTTCTTCAGACACCTGGCCGCTTTCAGCTGCTTTATCCGCACTGTACTCAGACCTGCTTTCACTCATCTGGAAGTTCTGAAGGAAAAAGGGTGAAAGGATTAAAAGAATAAAAAGGGCGGCAAAGCTTGCAAGAGCCGGTGTTTTCCATTGAACTTTCTTTTTGTGCATACGCTGCTGCAAACTGGTGTAGATTTGCTGCTGCGTCCTCCGGTCTTTGATATCCGGCATGGCTTGAAGTTTATCGGTAATCTGCTCATCGTTCCATTTTGATTGATTCATCCCTTTGCTATTCCCTCCTTCCTGATCGAGTGTTCAGATAATTTATTTTTCAAAGCTTTCAGCGCTCTGTGCTGGGTCGTTTTCACTTTACTTTCCGTAAATCCGAGGGCTGCTGCTGTATCGGCAATGGACATTCCCTGAATATACCTTAAGATAACGACGGCCTTCTGATCGACCGTGCATGTATCAAGCATCCGGTAAACCATCTGCATCTCTTCATTTAAAGCAGCAATTTCCTCCGGCAGCGGCTGCTGATCCCGTATTTGCTCACGGTCCCAGTCAAACGCTTCAAAGATTCGCTGTTTGAGTGTTTTCTGTTTGCGGAAAAAATCAATCGCAACATGTCTTGCAATGGAGAGGATCCAGGTTTTTTCACTGCTCCGTCCTTCAAAACTGCTGTGTGATTTTAATATTCGTATATACACTTCCTGAACGAGGTCCTCGGCCTGTTCACGATTCTTCACCATATAAAACAAGAACTGGAAAAGATCGCTGTGATATTTTTCATAAATCCTCTGAAAGGCCTCTTCCATGAACGAACCTCCAATCAATACATTAGTCGGAATGAAGAATAAAAAGTTACACATCTTTTACTATATCGGGATTGCATAGAAAAAGGAAGGCAGTTTCCGCCTTCCTTTTCAAAGAAATTATGACTCTTTCTTTTTCGTAAATACGATAGCACTTCTTTCATACTCCACATCTTTTGAACCGAGTCTGGCATTTGCCGCTCTCGCAGCCGCAAAGAAATAATCGGAAAGTCTGTTCATATACGTTAAAACATGTTCATTGATCTCCGTTTCTTTTTTGAGTGAAACAATACAGCGTTCCGCTCTTCTTGCTACGGTCCTTGCCACATGGATGGCAGCGGCCGCCTCTGTCCCTCCAGGAAGAATGAATCGCTCGAGCGGAGGGGCTTCTGCTGTGTACGCATCAATTCGCGTTTCAAGAAACTCAATCATGTCAGGTGTTGTTTTATAGGGATACTTTTGCTTGCCGTGGATGACAGCAAGATCGCTTCCGCAGTCAAAAAGTTCATGCTGGATTTTTTCAAATTCCTGCTTCATGTCTTTCAGGATTTCATCGTTCATCCATGTCATGGCAAGACCGGTAAAAGAGTTTACCTCATCGATTGTTCCGTAGGCTTCTACCCTCAGGTCATCCTTATCGACCCGGCCCCCGATAATGCTTGTTTTCCCTTTATCGCCGGTTCTAGTATACAAATTCATATTCAGCAGCTCCTGTCCTTTGTTCTCAGACTGTCTTGCCTAAGCTAAAAAGAAAGTCTCTCTCTTATTCTGCCATTATTTTATTGAAGTGTAACGCCATAATCGTTTTTACACAGATAATACTGAAACGTTTTTTGCATAACCGGGTACAGCACAAGAAAGAAAATGCCGTTTCCTGCTGCATGCATCGTATCAAACGGGATTCCTGCAAGATAGTAGGCAAGTCCGTTAGCTGTCAGGACAAACATGTTAAGAGAAACAATGAATCCAAAAAGATATCCCGCAAGAACAGCTGCCGGGGTAAAAATGAGCAGCCTGTTTCTTTTAACCGCTTTTCCCAGCAGGCCGAATACGAGAGCCAGAATCCCCCATGCAAGCATCTGCCAGATTGTCCACGTTCCCATGCCAAGCAGCAGGTTGCTCAGGAAACAGCCTAGCACTGCGACAATCATTCCATTAACCGGTCCGAGCAGAATCGCCGTGATGAGGATGATGGCTGTCATCGGCTGTATGTTCGGAACAAATTGAAAGGAAAGTCTGCCGACAACGGACAAGGCTATAAGCAGAGACAGAAGACTGATTCTTCTTGTTGTCATTGTTTCTCACGCTTACTCATAATTCCGCAGATCAAATTCAATTTTATCGCCGTCTTTCAGTTTAATGTCATTAGCTCCTGTCATGGCATCTTCCCCGTTAACGATTAAATGCCAGTATGTTTTGTCCGCTTCGCTCGCCTGGATGCCTTCAATTCCGTTGATAAAACCTCCGGACTCTTCAATTTCAAAGTTCTCCTTCATGGCATCCATCAAGTTTTGTCCTTCTTCAAATGCGATTTCTTTAGCGTCTACTTTTTCTGCCATTTCATTTTTTGTCAGCGTGACAGATGCTTTCAGCTCTTCAGCCTGCTCTTTGCTCTCAGCAGCAGGTTTTGTTTCTTCCGTTTTAGGCTGCTCTGCCGCATTTCCGCAGGCACTCATCAGTGTCAGAAGAATGATTGCGAAAAAACTGTAAAATTTGTTCATGTTCCATCTCTCCTCTTGTTGTTGTGTATGTATTGGAAAAGCAAAAAGCCCATCTTATAGAAGATGGGCTTTTAAAAACGGCATAGAAGAAACTGCAGGCACTCATGCCATACCTGTGCCGTTTCTATGCTCAAATCCCCGAAGAATAGTAACGTTCGAAAGATCCCGGCAGGTCTACTGACTCGTGCTTCATCCTCAAGCCTGCACCTTCCCGTCTGAATTCTGACAGTGGTCTAAAAGCAGGTATTGTCTGCACTTACAGTTGCGGGGACAGTTCAGGCATCTCACCTGATTCCCTATTAAGCAAAGTTTGCACCAGTTTCTTTTCGTATTCACTTTTATATCCAGCTTTTATTGTACCTAAAACGACATGCGGCATCAACAGGTGTTTCGTATGAAACAAGAATATTCGTCAGATTCTATCAGGATAAACGGTTTTTCGAGGCAGAAAGAAACTGAATGTGGTTCCTTCATTTACTTTGCTGTGCACATTAATCGATCCTGAATGAGCATCGACAATGTTCTTGGCAATCGCAAGACCAAGGCCAGTTCCGGAGCGGCCTCTCGTCCTCGCCTTATCTGCTTTGTAAAAACGCTCAAAAACAAACGGTAGATCTTCTTCGACAATTCCTGTGCCCGTATCCTTCACATCAACTTTAATACCGCCGGCAGCAGACTGCACAGCCATTTCGACTGTACCGCCCTCAAGTGTATGCCTGATTGCGTTATCCACAAGATTCGTCAGAACCTGTTCAATTTTATCCGGATCAAGAACAAATTCAGGTTCGTCAAGTGTAATGCTGGAGGTGAGCCTAATGTCTTTTTCTCTTGCAAGCCCCTGGAATTTCCGGTTTATTTTTTCTATAAATTCATAAATGGAAATGCTCTCGAGATTAAGGGTAATATGACCCGCTTCCATCCGGGCAAGATCAAGCAGATCATTGACAAGCCGACCCATTCTGAGCGATTCATCGTAAATAACCTGTGCAATCTCTTTTTTCTCTTCATCCGAGCTTGCAATATCATCCACGATTGCTTCAGAATACCCCTGGAGCATGGCAATCGGCGTTCTCAATTCATGGCTGACGTTTGCGATAAAGTCTTTGCGCAATTTATCAAGGCGACGCTCTTCTGTCATGTCCCGAAGCACTGCTACAGCCCCCCGGACGTACGACTGATTGTATAGCGGGCTCATGACAAGCACCCAGCTTCTTCCCTGAAGGGTCACTTCAACGATATGCTCTCTTTCTGTATTGACAACCCGCTGGAACAATTCCTTTGCTTCCGGCGGAATTTCTTCCCCCTCATTTATCTGCATTTTCTGTTCATAGTACCATGACTGCAGGAAGCGCTCTGCAGGGGGGTTGGTCACGAGAATCGTGCCATCAATATTAAGCGTGATAACCCCGTCTGCCATACTGCTTAAAATGCTCGTTAAGTGTTCTTTCTCCTGATTAAGAGCGTTGATGTTAAACTTCAGCTGTCTGCCCATCTGATTGAACGCAATGGCGAGCTCCCCAATTTCATCGTGGCTCAAAATAGGAACTTTTGTATCAAAATTGCCACGTGTCAGCTCTTGTGTAGCCTCTCTCATTTTTCTCAATGGATAGGTAATTCTAGTAGACAGGAAGAAGGCAAAAACCGTTGTCAGAATGATGGCTATACCTGCTGCAAGAAGAATATATTTTGTCGTGTGCTCGGTCGTCTTTTGGACGGCCTGCAGGGACTGTGACATAAAAACGGCTCCGTCTTTGCCGTCACTTGTTTTATAGGGAACACCGACTACAAGTACTTCCTCCTTGTTTCCGGAGTTTTTTTGCTGTTCTTCAGGCAGCCGGGTGAGCTTGCTTACATTTTTCTGATCTTGGAACACTTTTGACAGCTCTCTGTCAGCGCGGATATCCTCCATACTGAAGGTTGGTGTGTTTTCATACTTTTTTGGTGAAAACCAGTATTCATTTTCGTTCTCGGCTATCACAATGCTTGTCAGTTCATCTGCAAGCTCCCAGGTGATGGACCTTGCAAGCTCCTGGTCTTCATGGTTTTCTAAAATAACAGACACTTTGTTGGCCAGCTGTGTCAGTTCATTTTCGGCTTCATCAACATGAAAGCTTTCAATAAATTGAAGCAGCAGAACGGTCAGGACAAATAAGACGAATGATACAAGAAGCAGGATGGTAAACCAGAGTTTACCGACTACGCTTTTCCAGAACATCATTCACTGCCTGCCTCAAACTTGTAGCCGACACCCCAGACCGTCACAATCATCGAGGCAGCATCGGGTGAAACTTTGCTGAGTTTCTCTCTAAGGCGCTTAACATGTGTATCAACCGTTCTCAAGTCGCCGAAAAACTCATACTGCCATACTTCTTTCAAAAGCTTCTCACGGTCATACACTTTATCAGGCGTTTTCGCCAAAAAGTAAAGAAGCTCATATTCTTTCGGCGTTAAGCTGACTTCTTTTCCATCAGCAAGAACGCGGTGGGCATCATGGTCAATGGAAAGATGCGGGAAGACAATCACGTTTTTGGCCTTTGTCTCTGTTTTAAGGAATGAAGTCGTCGAAGAGCGTCTAAGCAGGGCTTTCACTCTCAAAACAACTTCTCTCGGGCTGAAAGGCTTAACGATATAGTCATCTGTGCCGACCTCAAATCCCTGTACCCTGTTCACTTCTTCCCCTTTTGCCGTAAGCATAATGATCGGGGTCGCTTTTTTCAGGCGAAGCTGTCTGCACACCTCAATGCCGTCAATGCCCGGCATCATCAAATCAAGCAGAATCAGATCATACTCTTCTGCAAGAGCCATTTCAAGCGCATCGCTCCCGTTGTCGGCTTCTTCAATCTGATAGTTTTCCCGTTCAAGGTACATCTTCAGCAGTCTTCTGATTCTGTCTTCATCATCTACAACAAGTATTTTATAGTTTGGATTGTTTTCCATAGAGGTTCCTCCTGAATTAGAAAAGTGTAAGCGGACGTTTAGCTCCGGGAGCCAGATAAGAAATCACCTGAAAAGTCCGGTTTTAGACTTTTTAGGGGATTTTGTTCTGGCAGAGGAGCTGGCCGCTGAAGCTAGACACTGAAAAGCGTAAGCGGCCATAAGAATGATTACTTCCTATTTTACCAAAAAACCTTCACTTTATAGGAGTGAAGGCTCTTTTAAAACGTATTTTAAGCGTAAGAATGCAAACCGGCGATGACAAGGTTCACAAAAATCAAGTTGAACATGATGATAGCAAAACCGATCACAGCAAGCCAGGCCGACTTTTCTCCCTGCCAGCCTTTTGACAGCCGCAGATGGAGGTATGCTGCATAAAACAGCCAGGTAATCAGTGCCCAGACTTCCTTCGGATCCCAGCCCCAGAAACGTGTCCATGCAATCTGCGCCCAGATCATGGCAAAGATCAGCGCGCCTAATGTGAAGACCGGAAATCCGATTGTTACCGAACGGTATCCAATTTCATCAACAAGGTCCAGGTTGACGTTTTTCACGAGCGGCTGCAAAAAGGCGGAGATCCGCTTTCTTAAAATCAGGCGAAGCGCACCGTAAAGCAGCAATCCTGTTCCAAGCGACCAGAGCACGGTATTCAGTTTTCGTGCTGAAATCAGGGCCGGAACTTCAACAGCAGCTTCCATTTTTCCTTCTGTCAGGAGCTCACCTTTATGGGGAACTACAAGAGCAGGAAGGTTATAGACCATTTCCGCTTGCTGTTCATTTTTATCTGTCCATTGATAGACAGCTTCATAATCCATGATTCTGAATGTGCTTGTTATCGCAATAAACGCAATGGTTGCAACCAGGGCGTACATCACCGTCTCAAGCCAGAACGTCTTTTTGGATTTAACAGACTGATCAACCGTGCGAAGCAGATAAATAACGCCGGCAATGAAGCTGATGGAGAGGATTGCCTGTCCAAGAGCCGCAGTGGTCACATGGATGTGAAGCCAGCTGCTCTGCAAAGCCGGAATCAGCGGAGATATGTCTGTTGGAAACATGCTTGCATAGGCAATCAGAAGCAAGGCAACAGGAAGTGTAAACAATCCAAGAACCGATACTTTATAAATAAAATAGAGGACAATAAATGCCAGAACAAGCATCATGCCGAAAAACGTTGTAAACTCAAAAAGATTGCTGACAGGAGCATGACCGGAAGCCATCCATCTTGTAATAAAATAGCCGGTCTGTGCTGCAAATCCGGCGATTGTTACCGCAATGCCTGCAGACGCCCATTTTGTAGGCTTTTTATATTCTTTTCTCTTGTCGCGGATTGCTCCTGCAAAAAGAAAGGTTGCAGCCAGGTATAGAAAGAATGCTGCAAATAGCAAATTACTGCTTAAAGCCGCCACACCTTTTCCTCCTCATCGCTTTATTTCTCATCTGACTGGTCAGCCGGCTTTTCAATCACTGTTCCTTCAAGCACAGCTTCCATTTCCTTTTTAATGCCGTACCAGTTTTTATTGGTATGGCCTGCAAGGAGAATGGCATCCCCGTTCCGCCTGATCCAGATGCGGCGGTGATTCCAGTACATGCCCTGAGTGACACCGATCATGAAAATGGCTCCGCCAAGTCCAAGGAACCAGAGGGTATTGTCTTTTCTTACTGTAAGAGCAGAAAGGTTTTTCGTTTCGACTCCTTCAAACTTCATCTTCATCTGATTATCTTCACTCGGCTCAATCGTCTGCTGAATCGCAACAAAACTCGTCTCGCCCTCAGGTTTATCAGGAGAAATCATTTTAAAAACAAATGCCGGGTTATCCGGTATTCTTGTTTTCGTTGCCGGCTCTCCCTCGCTGTTGAAATAAAAATCAGGAAGGTAGCTTGCAACTTCCACTTTATAGCCATTGCCAAGGTCATACTGTTTTTTCGGATCAAGCAGATCTATGGCAAGTTCACCAAAGCTCTCTTCCGTCTCTTTGTCTATCAGACTGAATTTCATCTTGTTTAATTCGTTCAGTTTGAAATCAACTTGATAAAGAGCATACGAATCATGCTTTAACGGCTGATTCACTTTAATCTGCTCATCCTTTATTTTCTCAAGCTCAGGATCTGCGCCAATTAGCGCTTCCCCTTTTCGTTCAAATAAGGTGACGTTTGTCTGATAGTTTTTGGCTACACTGCCGTCTCCTACTCTAGTAATCGCGTTTTCAAATACTTCATCTTCGCTTTCTTTCTGGTAGGTTTCCATAATGAACTGATCGCTTTTCAGAAAATACTTGCCGTCTGTTCCGGGGATGACCTTTGTTTCTCCTTCGCGGATCCACAAGACATCATCCACATACATGCCCGGCACAAACCTGAGCATCGCTCCAAACAAAAAGATGATCAGACCGATGTGGTTGACATAAGGTCCCCATCTGGAAAAACGGTTTTTTTCAGCCAACAGGCTGCCGTTCTCTTCTCTGACATGATAGCGTTTTCTCTCAAGCTTTTCTTTCACCATTTTCAGCTGCGCATCTGCGTCAGTGACAGACGGTGTCTCGCTGAACAGGCGCTGTCTTCTCATAAAACTTTCATGGCGCGTGACGCCCTGCTTTTTCAGCGCCCTGTAAAGCGGTACAAACCGGTCAAGGCTTGCAATGACAAGCGAAGCCGCCAGCGCCCCGATCAGGACGATATACCACCACGAGCTGAAAAGTTCATGAAATCCAAGCTGATAATAAAGCTGGCCAATTACGCCGTATTCTTCCCGGTAGAAATCTTTAGGCGTCACATTCGGCGGTATGTACATCACTTGAGGAAGAATGGTGCCGATCGCTGACGCTATTAAAATCAGAACGATAATCCAAATCCCGACTTTTACGGAAGAAAAGAAATTCCAGATCTTGTCGACCGGGGTTCTTTTATAGGTCTGGGACCGTCTTGCACTGCCGTCATACTTCATATCAAGCAGCTTGCTTCCGTTCTCCTTTTCCTGAATAGGACGGCCGCAGGATTCGCAGAGAACCGTTCCATGCGGATTGCTGTGGCCGCATAAGCATTTCACTTCATTCATGATGAAAACTCCCCGTTTACGGCTTGATTGATTCCATATAATCCCTGACCATCCGCTCATTCATCTGGCCAGTGATAATTTCTTTCACTACTCCATTTTTGTCAATGAGAAATGTAGTCGGAAGCGGGACAACTCCATATGCCTCCAAGACTTGTGAGTCTTTATCAAGGACCACGGGAAAAGATAAATCATATGTTTCCATGAAGCTCTGCACGGCAACGTTTGACTCTGCGGTGTTCACGGCAAGAATTTCAACGCCCTGGTCTGAATAATAATCATACTGGCTCTGCATATAGGGCATCTCGCGTTTGCACGGCTCACACCATGTTCCCCAGAAATTCAGAAAAACACCTTTTCCTTTGTAATCAGAAAGCTGGTGCTTTTCCCCTTTCAGGTCTGTTAATACGAAATCAGGCGCCTCGCTGCCAACCTTCACCTTTTCTTTGCTTGAGAAAAAATTTGTGTATAACGTATATCCCAGCGCCCCGGCAAGCAGGGCGAGGATAATGGATCTCATGATCAGACGTCTTTTTTTCTTCATTGAAAACTCTCCCATATCCTCATACATTTCAACTCATTATATCACTGTTTTTTTGGAACATTTTCCTGATAATTTGAAGTTTATGTGAAAATTAAGGCGCTTACTTTCCGAATTTGGCAAGGGATCTGAGCTGTTTTACCTCATGCGGGGAAAGCTCGCGGGCATCGCCTGTTTTCAGTCCCTTCAGGTCAAGGAAGCCGTATGTTTCGCGCTTCAGCTTAAGAACCGGGTGACCAATCGCTTCAAACATGCGGCGCACCTGTCTGTTTCTGCCTTCATGAATCGTCAGTTCCACAATGCTTGTCTGCTTCTTTTTATCAAGAGATACAAACTTCACCTTTGCAGGAGCCGTTTTTCCGTCTTCAAGCATAACCCCTTTTTCAAGCGATCTCAGCGTTTCACGCGGAGGAATGCCTTTGATTTTTGCCACATAGGTTTTTTCAACCTCGCTCTTCGGATGCATCATCAAGTTGGCAAATTCGCCGTCATTTGTCATGATGACAAGGCCGGACGTATCATAATCAAGCCTTCCCACCGGATAGATGCGCTCTTTAATATGCTGGAAGAAATCTGTCACCGTTTTTCTTCCTTTATCGTCAGAAGCAGTCGAGACCACTCCGCGCGGTTTGTAAAGAATAAAATACACAGGTTCTTCTTTTTCAACAGGAATTCCGGCAACTTCAACACGGTCGTTTCCGGATACTTTTATCCCAAGCTCCCGGACTGTTTTTCCATTCACTGTCACTTTTCCTTCTAATATAAGCTCTTCCGCTTTCCTTCTTGATGCAAGGCCTGCGTGAGCTATCACTTTTTGCAAACGTTCCATTCTTTTCACCTCGTTAACATCTTACTGCTAAAAATTTGATTAGACAAGTTTACGTGGCATGCACGAAGCCTTATTATCTCACAAAAATGATGCGCCTGCTCAAAAATCTTCATAACCGCCCATTCAGGCATATAAAAAAGCCTTCCAGGTGAGGAAGACTTGTATTCTCTGCCATTAAAAAGCAAGCATCACAATAAAAATAGCGGCCGCGATTCCAAGCAAGTCTGCGAGAAGCCCCACTTTCAGCGCATCCCCCATTCTTTTCACACCGACTGCACCGAAATATACCGTCAGGATGTAGAGCGTTGTATCCGTGCTGCCCTGCATGACTGCAGCCAGCCTTCCGATAAAAGAATCCGGTCCGTAGGCGGCAATCAAATCTGTCGTCATGCCAAGAGCGGCAGTACCTGATATCGGCCGGATAAACGCAAGGGGAACAATTTCACTCGGCACACCAATTGCATCCAGTGCAGGTTTCATCATCCCGACGAAAAACTCAAGCGCACCAGATGCGCGAAAAATGGTGATGGCTACAAGCATTCCTACTAAATAAGGAATAATGGAAAAGGCAATCTCAATTCCTTCCTTGCCGCCTTCAACAAACGTTTCATAGGTCGGCACTTTCTTAAACGTGCCGTAAAGAAGAATGAACCCGATCATCAGGGGAATCATCCATAGAGATATGATACTGACAAGCCCCATCCCTATCTCCTCTCCTTCCGCATTCTTCTATGGTAGAAATAGCGGTCTATCAGAATGGCGCCAATGGCTGAAATGATGGTTGCAAGCAGGGTAGGTCCAACAATATCAGTTGGTGACTTTGACCCGTACGTCATCCTCACCGCAATGACTGTTGTTGGAATCAGCGTAATACTTGATGTGTTCAGTGCGAGAAACGTAATCATCGACCTGCTTGCATCCGTTTTATTCCCATTCAGCTTTTTCATCTGTTCCATCGCTTTAATGCCAAGAGGGGTGGCTGCATTGCCAAGTCCGAAAAGGTTCGCCATCATGTTCGACAGAATGTAGCCCATTGCAGGGTGTTCAGGAGGGATCTCCGGAAAGAGTCTTTTAACAAGCGGCTTAAACAAATTGCTCAATTTTTCAAGAAGTCCTGCTTTTTCCGCCACCTTCATCAGACCAAGCCAGAACACAAGCACACTGATCAAGCCGATGCTGATCGTAACAGCATCTTTAGCCCCTTTAAAAACCGCAGCATTCACTTCTTCCATCGTGCCGTTCACCATGGCAAATACAATTCCGATGACGGTCAGCCCCACCCATATGATGTTAATCATGTCCGCTGTAGCCCGCTCCGATAAAAAATAGCTTCCGGAATTTTTCCCAAAGAGGGGCATTCGGTTTGTTTGTCAGGCCATTATCATAGTAAATGGGCACTTCATCGACACGTTCATCTTCTACAATAACGGACATTTTCCCGACGACATTCGGAACATCTTCCGGCTTATCCCATTTTTTATCCGGTTTGATGAGCGTGATGTCGATTCTGATTTCATCCTCCTCTTCATCATTCAGCGGATAGTACACATCTCTTTTGATGAAAAGACGGTTCTTATAGATCTTCTCCTGAATATCTTTCAGCGTTCCCGACTCTTTCACTTTAAAAAGCTCATAATCTCTGTATGCCATATTGAACATGGCAATATGATCATTCCAGTCATCAGAAGCATCAATCGTCACAGCCACAAGGTTCATGCCCTCTTTAGAAGCAGTTGACACAAGCGTCCGCTTCGCCCGTTTCGTATACCCCGTTTTCCCGCCTGTGCTGTACTCATAAAGACTTGTCAGCAGTTTATTTTTGTTTCTCCAAACACGGTCCCACTGCTCATTCGGATTGGGAGCACGGTGCACCTTAGTGCCTGATATTTTCTGATACATCGGGTTTTGCATGGCATACCTTGTCAGAATCGCCATATCATAGGCAGTTGAATAATGGTTTTCATGATCATCCAGACCGTGCGGATTCGCAAACTCCGTGTTCATCATGCCGATTTCCGCCGCCTTCTGGTTCATCATATGGACAAACCCTTCAACACTTCCTCCGACATGTTCTGCTATTGCGACAGCCGCATCATTTCCGGAACGGAGCATCAGGCCGTACACAAGGTCCTCAAGCTTGATCTTCTCTCCCTCCTGAAGGTAGACCGCCGACCCTTCAGTATGTATCGCGCGATTGCTGACCGTTGCCTTTTCATCCATCTTTCCGGATTCAATCGCAAGAATGGCCGTCATAATTTTAGTAATGCTCGCGATTCTCCGTTTTGTATGGGCGTCTTTTTCAAAAAGGATTCTTCCTGATTCCTGTTCAAGCAGTACAGCACTTCTTGCACTGACGCCCATCGCATCAGCCTTATGCGGCAGACCCGAAATAAGCAAAAGGCAAACAAGTGCGGTCACTGCGATCTGTTTCCATTGCCGCACAGCCCCCACGTCCTTTGATCGTTTTGTACAAGTTTATGCGGATGGACAAAGGTTATGAAGGAATAATTTTTGCTTTTGGAAAGAAAGTGTCATTTCGGTAGAGTGGTTGCTTACCCTCGCAGATCGTTTTACAGTTTGCGAGGGTACGATTTGTGACTTTGCTTACCCTCGCAAATCGTTTCTCGGTTTCCGAGGGTGCGATTCATGAGTTTGCTTACCCTCCCAGATCGTTTTTCGGTTTACGAGGGTACGATTCATGGGTTTGCTTACCCTCCCAGATCGTTTCTCGGTTTACGAGGGTACGATTCGAGCCTTTGCTTACCCTCCTAGATCGATTTACAGTTTACGAGGGTACGATTCATTGCTTTGCTTACCCTCCCAGATCGATTTACAGTTTACGAGGGTACGATTCGTCCGGTTGCTTACCCCAAAATCAAATTCAGGCACGCACTTCGTCACAATTCCGCACAACAAAAAACAGCTGCCCACTGGTCAGCTGCTCACATCTTTATTTAGATTGAATCATTTTTGTGCGGTAATCGGTTTCGTAGTACTCAAGCTCTTCGCGGATCTCCTGAAAGCCGCTTTCAAGCGAAGCAATCATCGTTTGAAGAGTTGCCGGTACAGCATGGCGGTATTTGATGGCGTTTTTGCCTGTATAGGCGGACCTGCTGTCTTCATACCACACATCAGTTTTCGGATTATAAAACTCTTCAATGCACTGATGATAAATTTTATAAAGCGCCTTTTCGGCAGCAGGCTTTCTGAAAGGCTCGTTCTGAAGCACAATTTTGCACGCTTCAAGCCCTTCCTCACAGTAGACGGACAGCCTTCTCAGATTGCGGAAAAGATCTTCGTAATACTCCTCTTCTCCTCCCGCTTCCTCGTTTAAAAAGGATGAGATTGTCGCATGGTTTAAAAATGTATTCAACTCATTGACGACATTCCCCAAAAAACGTTCTACTTGTTCTGTTTGTGCTTTTACAATGGCATTTCCCACTTGAGACACTTCCCTTCCGTTTGTTTAGATTTCTTTATGTACAGTCATTTTCAGTTTTTCAGCAGCATCTTTAATACTGATCCTGCCATGCTCTTTAATGTGAGCCGGAATCTCCAGGGCCTGCTGGAGATTGATTCCATCCAAGTACTTGAGAAAAACATCCTGTTCATTTACATAAAATCGTTTCCGCTTTAAGAGCGATTCATTTTGAATAATGCAAATTAACGCCAGTACATCCTTTATTGCCGCATCTTTGAAAAGGCCAGGGTTTTGGCCGGCAAACACCTCTTCAAAGTACCTGACATACAGGACGTGAAACGTTTTTTCGGTTTTACCTGTGACAATCGTGATTTCAGAGCGGTTAAAAAAATCCTCGGATGTATTCGGCATCTCTTTTTCTAACTCATAGCCTCTGCACATGGTTATGTACACCTGATTGCCCTCCTGATTTAGATTCAAAAAAAGGAACAAAGAGTGTCCTTTGTTCCGTTGTACCCTATTTTACCACAGGTTCTGCTTCAATTGTGTAAATTATTTGATTTCTTCAAATGTCTGATTGAAATTTTCAAAAAAGAGATCGGCTTCTTCTCCGAACGCCTCGTCGTCTTCTTTTTCGGGAAGAGGAGGAAGCTCTTTAATGTTCTTCAGTCCAAAATGCTCGAGAAATTCCTTGGTCGTTCCATAGAGAATGGCCCGTCCTGTTCCTTCCGCCCGTCCGACTTCTTTCACGAGAACCTTGGCTGTGAGTGTCTGAAGGGGGCGCTCGGATTTGACCCCTCTTATCTCTTCAATTTCCGCTCTAGTAATCGGCTGTCTGTAGGCTACTATTGCAAGAATTTCAAGGGCTGCCTGCGACAGGGAGCTGTGGTTAGGTGTTTCAACCAGTTTCTTTAAATAAGCTGCATGCTTTTTTTTCGTTGTCAGCTGATATACACCTGCGACTTCGATCAATTCAATGCCCCGCTGCTTTTTCTTATACTCTTTTTGAAGTTCTTCTATTGCTTCTGCTACAACCACTTCTTCAATCTCAAGCACGGCTGTGAGCTGTTTTTTTGAAAGCCCCTCATCACCTGCAGCAAACAGCAGGGCTTCCATAATGGATTTCCATTTCTCCAAGGCTTTAAACCCTCCCCAGAATATAAATATCTGAAAAATTTTCTTCCTGTTCAATCATGATGCTGTTGTTTTTCATCAATTCCAAGATGGCAAGAAAGGTTACCACTAGATGATCCTTCTGGTCTGAGGGAAACAGCTCGGTAAATTTGCGTCTGCGGGGATTTCGCCTGAATTCATCAAGTATTTCATCCATCCGCTTCTCAATCGGTATTTCCTGTCTGGCAATTTTCGTCTGCAGCGGCTTCTGCAGTTTTTTTCTGCGCATCATCTTCTGGAATGCCCCAAGCATATCGTAAATGGTGACATTCACCGGATCGGATCCTGCAGCAGGCTCTGCGGCATATGCGCTGAGATCACTCGGCGGCTTTGTAAAAACCTTCGACCGTTCTTCTTCCATGTGTCTTAAATCATCTGCAGCTTCTTTGTACTTGCGGTATTCAATCAGCCTTCTCATCAGCTCATCGCGCGGATCTTCCTCAGGCTCAAACCCAAAGTCATCCTCTTCAAGCTCTTCTTCATGTTTTGGAAGAAGCATGCCGCTTTTAATGGACAAGAGCGTTGCTGCCATTACCAGATACTCAGACGCCACATCAAGCTGAAGTTCTTTCATTGTATGTATATAGAGCATATACTGCTCGGTTATTTCAGCAACCGGTATATCATAAATATCAATCTCAAGTGTATTGATTAAATGCAGGAGAAGATCCAGCGGCCCCTCAAATGCATCGATTTTCACTTTGTACTGCACGTTCATCCCACCACTTCATTCTGTACCGCTTAAGCAGACTACCCTTTAGTATAGAACATAATGTGATCAATCTCCATTACTATTTTAAGTGATTCAGAGAACAATGAGAAAAAAGTCCAGAACCGGGATATTCGCCCATACACATCAAAGCGCCCTGCATAAGATACCAATGTAAATTCGAAAGTTCTTAAGGAGGAATTAGTAATGGGAGATAAAGGTTTTGGCTACGGTTCTGGATTTGCGCTGATTGTTGTATTGTTCATTTTGTTAATTATCGTTGGAGCTGCTTGGCTGTACTAATCAGCGCCTATTAAAGACAGCAACATTCTGGTGCTCAGGCTGATGAGCACCTTTTGTGTTTCATTTCTTCATGGGAGATGCCCCTTTATGCTAAACTGAAGATACATATTTTCTGATGTGAGGGTGATGTTGTCTGTATCCTAAAGCCTATTTAGATTATTTAGTTCACTTCCACGGAGACCGCGACTATTTTGAATGCCATGAAGTGCTTGAAGAACACTGGAAGGAAGATCCTCCCGGAAAGCGCAAGGCATACTGGGTCGGGCTCATTCAGCTTTCGGTCGGTCTTTATCATTACCGAAGGGAAAACTGGAACGGTGCAGAGCGGATGATTAAAAATGCCATTTCCATTTGTTCGCAGGAAAAAGATGCGCTCGCATCACTCGGCCTGCACCCCGAATCGCTTCTTGAGCTGATGAGAAAAACAGCTCTTGCGATTGAACAAAAGCGGCCATATGAGAGCATAAGTCTCCCTGTTGCTGATGAAGAGCTGCTGAAGCAGGCGAAATCACACTGTATAGAAAACGGCATGACGTGGGGAAACCCAAGCAATCTTGCGGATGCCTCCCTCGTGCACAGACATTCCGCGAGGGACCGGTCGGATGTTATTGCAGAACGGAACAGAAGTCTTCTGCAAAAGAAAAAAAACAGATGAAGCATATGCTTCATCTGTTTTTTTGAAATCACGGATTTCTTTAATCCGTGCTCAGGCGTTCTGAAAGTCTGCAGCTAGCAGTCCGGTTCCGTGCACTTTTCGAAAAAAGCTTTTGTCCGTTCATCCGGAACCACTGTTTTTGTTTTGTACTGTTCTTTTAATGCCGCCACCATTTTTCTGCCGATTCCCTGATGACGGTGAGAAGGGTTCACACTTACATGCTGAATCTTCACGCGGTCATCGTCCTCGAACACGACTCCGATTGTGCCGATGATATCATCGTCTTCTTTCCATAGAAACAGCTGCCAGAACTCATCTGCTTCATACTGTTTCATTGTCTGCTGCAAATGCTTTAAATCTTTTTCATTTGGCATAAAAGACAAAAGACCCATGGCAATTTTTTCAAAGCTTTTCTTATAGCGAATTAACATATGAACCCCTCATTAACGAAATAACCTTCCGATTAGAGAAAGCAAAAACAAAAAATTAGAGCCTGTCATCAGACTGATGTTCGGTCCATGTTTCTTCCGTTCACCTAAGCAGATCCCGGATCAGGCAAGAATCACTCTCAGAACATTATAAACAGTTTTCCGGGCTTTTTAAACACTTTTAAGCGAAATTAATCCAATGTGCGCATTAAATTCGCCATTTCGATGGCTGCAACGGCTGCTTCATAGCCTTTATTCCCAGCTTTCGTGCCCGCACGCTCAATCGCCTGTTCAATGGATTCCGTTGTCAGGACACCGAAAATCACCGGAACGCCTGTTGACATGGATGCCTGCGAAACTCCTTTTGCCGCCTCATTGCAGACATAATCATAATGAGTCGTAGATCCTCTGATGACCGTTCCAAGTGTGATCACTGCATCATATTTGTTTGACGCGGCCATTTTTTTGGCAACCAGCGGTATTTCAAATGCGCCCGGCACCCATGCAATTTCCACATTCTCTTCCTCTACGCCGTGGCGCTTTAGTGCGTCTGTTGCCCCGCTCAAAAGCTTGCTTGTAATGAATTCATTAAATCTACCTACGATAACCGCTACTTTTAATCCTGATCCGACTAAATTACCTTCGTATGTTTTCATGACTGTTTCCTCCAATGTTATAGGTTGAGTAAATGTCCAAGCTTTCCTTTTTTCGTTTTCATGTAGCCTTCATTTTCTTCTTTAGAAGGCATTTGAATTGGCACGCGGTCCACTACTGTCAGTCCGTACCCTTCAAGCCCTGCAATCTTTCTCGGATTGTTCGTCAGAAGTTTCATCTCTGCCACGCCAAGATCTTTCAATATCTGGGCACCGATTCCGTAATCCCTCAGATCATCGGCAAATCCAAGCTTATGATTGGCTTCAACCGTATCATAGCCTTCTTCCTGGAGGGCATATGCTTTCATCTTATTTAAAAGGCCGATTCCTCTGCCTTCCTGTCTCATATATAGTAGAATCCCGCTGCCGGCTTCTTCAATCTGAGCAAGCGCTGCATGGAGCTGAGGTCCGCAGTCGCAGCGGTTTGACCCGAACACATCGCCTGTCAGACATTCTGAATGGACGCGTACAAGAGTTGGCTGATCAGGAGAAATGTCTCCTTTCACAAGGGCAATATGCTCCTTGCCGTCAAGAACATTTGAATATCCGACGGCTCTGAACACGCCGAACTCAGTTGGAAGCTTAATATCCGCTTCTCTTTTGACAAGAGCATCCGACACATTGCGGTAGTGAATCAGATCTTTAATGGTGATCATTTTCAGGCCGTGGTGCTCTGCAATTTCCATTAAATCAGGAACCCGCGCCATTTCGCCGTCTTCTTTAATAATTTCACAGATGACGCCTGCCGGGCTTGCACCAGAGAGCCTCGCAAGATCAACAGCAGCTTCTGTATGCCCTGCCCGTCTCAGCACGCCTCCCTGCTTCGCAACGAGCGGAAAAATATGACCAGGCCGTTTAAAGTCAGAAGGAACGGCATCTTCATTTAGAATCGCCATGATCGTATCTGATCGTTCAGAAGCGCTTATCCCTGTTTTGGTGGTTTTATAGTCAATGCTGACAGTAAACGCCGTTCCATGCGGGTCCGTATTGTCGCTGACCATCGGATGAAACTGAAATTTTTCCGCGTATTCTGCTGACAGCGGCACACAGACAAGTCCTCTGCCGTGCTTAATCATGAAATTGATCACTTCAGGAGTCGCATGGTCGGCGAGTGCTACAAAATCTCCTTCATTTTCACGGTCTTCATCATCTACGACAATGACAACCTTGCCGTTTTTCAAATCCTCAATTGCCTCACTTATGGAATGAAATGCCATGAGGTGTCCTCCATTCTAGTAAAATCCGTTTTCTTTTAAAAAATCAGGTGTAATCGATGAAGAGCCCTGTGACTGGTCGATGAATTTCTTCACATACTTGCCAAGCATGTCACATTCAATGTTTACAATATCCCCTGCCTCTTTGCCGCCAAGAACGGTTTCAGAAAGAGTATGCGGGATGATGGACACCGTTACTAATTCATTCTCAAGGCCGAAAATTGTGAGGCTGATTCCATCAATGGCGATTGAGCCTTTCATGACTAATGATGAAGTCAGGTCCCTGCTTGCTTTTATATCGTAATAAACCGCATTTGCAGACGGCCGCTTGCGGATAATCGTACCTGTTCCATCCACATGTCCGGTGACAAAATGCCCGCCAAACCTGCCTCCTGCCGCCATCGCACGTTCAAGATTTACGTTTGAGCCCTGTTTCAGGGCATTCAGCGAGGTAGCCTTCACGGTTTCAGGCATCACATCCACTGTAAAGGAGGATGACGTGAACTTTGTCACCGTCAGGCACACACCGTTCACGGATATACTGTCGCCAAGCTTCACATCTTCCAAAACGTTTGACGCATGAATGGTCATTTCAATGGCTTTATCACTTCCGCTCATGCTGCCGATCGTGCCGATTTCTTCAATAATTCCTGTAAACATCCTGCACTACCCCTCCTTCTTCACGCAGACAATCTTCAAATCTTCTCCAATCAGCTCGGCTGACTTAATTTTCAGCCGGATGGCTTTGTTTATTTCCTTAATCCCTGTTCCTCCTGCAAGAGACGGGGCACCTTCCCCTGCAATCAGAACGGGAGCCGTATAGCTGATGACTTCATTAAACATGCCGCTTTCAATAAAACTTCCATGTACCGTTGCGCCGCCTTCTACAAACAATGACGTCACACCCATTTCACCGAGGGTCTGCAGCAATTCCTCCATTTTTATGAAGGGCGTGTTCATTTTTATCACTTTGGCTTTCTTTTCAAGCCGGTTTACTTTTTCAGCAGGTGCGCCGCTTCCGGCGATCAGCCACGTTTCTGCAAGTCCGTCATTCAGCACGGCGGCTGTTTCCGGAATTCTCAAATGCGTATCAAGCACAATTCGGACAGGCTGCTTTTTAGCATGCTCCGTCCTGCATGTTAAAGACGGATTATCTTTTATAACTGTTTCAATACCGGTAAGTATGGCATCGTGCCTCTCTCTGTAGGAGTGGACATCCTTCCTTGCCTCTTTCCCGGTGATCCATTTGCTCTCTCCCGTGACAGTGGCTGTTTTGCCGTCAAGACTCCCAGCCCACTTCAGCGTAACAAACGGACGTTTCTTTTTAATATAATGGAAAAAAATTTTGTTCAGCTCTGCAGCTTCTTCTTTTGAGACGCCAAGCTCCACTTCAATCCCGGCATCACGGAGTTTCCTTATACCTCTGCCGGCAACTGCCGGATTCGGATCTTCCACAGCCACTACCACTCTTCTCACTTTGGACTGAATAAGCAGATCCGCACAAGGAGGAGTCTTCCCGTGATGGCTGCATGGCTCAAGCGTCACATAAACAGTCGACCCTTCAGCCTCAGCACCCGCCATCCTGATCGCATGAACTTCTGCGTGCGGCTCTCCCGCTTTAAGATGTGCACCAAGACCGACAATCCTGCCGTCCTTCACCACAGCCGCACCAACATGCGGATTGGGCGACGTCTGCCCGATTCCCTGCTCTGCCAAGCGCAGAGCGGTCATCATATACTCGCGATCCTCCAAAACCATATCCCCTTTCTTTTAGAATGCAAAAAAGCCCGCAGGTTGATACCTGGGGGCTTGTCAGGGATTATTGGTCACATTCGCATGCCAAACAAGAGTACTATTCCTCTGTTTTTTCAGAAAAATAATACCCGCACGTCAACACTGTGTTCCTTCTCCCATCCAGACTATACTGTCGGCTCCAGAATTTCACTGGATCCACCGCCTGCACACTGTGCAGCCGGGTCACGGACTGAAAAGCATCTGCTTTATCACCGCCGGTTGGGAATTTCACCCTGCCCCGAAGGAAAACAATGAGTATGAAATTGTTCCTTTCTATCATCTTATCCGGATATGCGGAAGATTGCAACGATTTAATTCCGGGGTTTTCTTATTGGAGATTGATTTTTCTTCTTAGAAAGGGTTGCTGGTTTTTTGAGGTACATTTTATGCGTTTACTTACCCAGCTCACCTGTTTTTTCCGATTTGCGGGGTAAGATTCCCCCCTTTGCTTACCCTGCTAACCCGTTTTTTCCGCCCTGCGGGGTAGGATTCCTCGCTTTGCTTACCCTGCTAACCTGTTTTTTCCGATTTGCTGGGTAGGATTTCTCGCTTTGCTTACCCTGCTCACCCGTTTTTTCCGCTTTGCTGGGTATGATTCCTCCCTTTGCTTACCCTGCTCACCTGTTTTTTCCACTTTGCGGGGTAAGATTCATCCCTTTGCTTACCCTGCTAACCCGTTTTTTCCGCTTTGCGGGGTAAGATTCCTACCTTTGCTTACCCTGCTGACCCGTTTTTTCCGCTTTGCTGGGTAAGATTCCTACCTTTGCTTACCCAGCTCACCCGTTTTTTCCGCTTTACAGGGGTAGGATTCCTCGCTTTGCTTACCCAGCTCACCTGTTTTTTCCGCCTTGCTGGGTAAGATTCCTCCCTTTGCTTACCCTGCTCACCTGTTTTTCCGCTTTGCGGAGGAGGATTTAACTGAATTTACACTTTTTCACGTGGCACATAATGAATTGCTCTGCCATTACCTGTCTGTAAAAAATGATTGTTTAAGATCTTCCTGATGGTCTTTTTTGATTTTACCAAATGACACCATTCCCAAATCTGCTCAACAGTAAGCTTTCTTTCAGGAAAGAGAAACTGAAATTCTTCTATCGCCTGCAGGATGGCTGGAAAATGAGATTCCGTGAATTCACAATTGGAGCAATGAAACTTGGAGTTTTGGAAAGTAGCGTAGATTGACCCGCAAAACCTGCACCCCACCCCCTTCTCAAGCTCATCATACTCATACCCAGGCAGCCGCTCAAAACGGGATTCCTCCTGATGGAGTGCCAAAAGCTTCTCCGCAAGCTTCGAGTGAATGGCTTTAAGCGGGGCGGCACTATTTTTGTTTAGTGTTTTGGCAAAACGGTCCAGCTGGGAATGAAAAATGATGGGGTGTGAGGACGATGCTTGGTAAAGGTGAAACCGGGGATTGATAAAAACCAGGATGGCTTCTACGGGGAGCTGAAAGTGGTGTTCCTGCAGCAGGATTCGAAAGAGGGTTTCGTTTCTGCTTAGCTGCAGCAGGGGGTTTTTGACTTCTTTTTTAACCGGAGAGAGCCACTTATCTTTGTCCAGGTGATAGTCTCCTTCGAAGTTCTTCACTTCAAACAAGTAGATTTTTTGCGGCGAGAGGTACAGAGAATCGATTTGATAGGTTGTTTGATTGGTTTCGAGCAGGAGATCGCTCAAGATGATTCCGTTCCCTTGGTGAAGTTTCAGCCACGCCTCAAACTGTTTTTCCCCTTCAAACCCTTTTTCAAGGTTAAGATGGTGGGCTGCTTCTTCTGCATTCAAATTCTTTCGGGCATTCAGCTTTCTGTACATCAGCAGTTCTTTTGATTCTCGCAGATCTTTCAAGTGCATTCCTCCTTTTACCCATCGTATCTCAAGAAGAAAATTCCATCAAATCCCGAAAATCAAATTTTCGCACAAAAAAAGCTATCCAATTAAGGACAGCTTCCCATTCATCTTATTCTTCCCAGACTTTAACTTCTTTCATTGCATCGCCCTGTTTGATTTTGTAGACGTTGTCCAGTCCTTCAACAACTTGTCCGAAAACAGTGTGGACGCCGTTCAAATGAGGCTGTGGCTCGTGAACGATGAAGAATTGGCTGCCGCCAGTGTCTTTTCCGGCATGCGCCATTGAAAGAGCTCCCGCAACGTGCTTGTGAGGGTTTCCTGCTGTTTCGCATTTGATTGAGTAGCCAGGGCCGCCTGCGCCAGTTCCAGTTGGATCTCCGCCTTGTGCAACGAAGCCAGGGATAACGCGGTGGAATGTTACGCCGTTGTAGAAGCCTTCGTTTGCAAGCTTTTCGAAGTTTTCTACTGTTTTAGGTGCTGCTTCAGGATAAAATTCGATCACCATTTGATCGCCGTTTTCCATTGTAATTTGACCTTTTTTCATATGTATGAAACCTCCTGCATCTTTTTTTCGTCTAATAGACTGAACGTTATTCATTCTACTATATAACGTTTCATAAAGCCAAACAGTTCGCTGTTTTCCTGAAAAAACCTGTCGCCAAACCGATAAAGATATTATAATGAAGATTGCTGTCATAAAGAAGGAGGTCTTTTTTTTGAAAAAGATAATGATTACCGCATTCTCACTGGCACTGCTTGCTTTTCCGTCAATGGGACTTGCCGATGCAGCACCCGGAGACAAAATTATTACACTTGGAAAGAACTTAACAGAAGCACAAAAGGATTCCATGCTGTCTGAAATGGGAGCGGATGACAGTGCTCAAGTCATAGAAGTGACAAACGAAGAAGAACATAAATATCTCGGAAAGTATATTCCGAAGGCGCAAATTGGAACGAGAGCGATTTCCTCTTCAGCGATTACGATTGAAGAGAGCGGCGCAGGCCTTGAAGTAAATACGAAAAATGTCAATTGGGTAACAGATGAAATGTATTTGAACGCCTTGATGACAGCAGGCGTAAAAGATGCTTCCATCCAGGTTTCAGCGCCATTTGAGGTATCCGGCACAGCAGCTTTGACAGGTTTGCTGAAAGCTTATGAAGTAAGTTCAGATGAGGCTATTCCGGAAGATGTGAAACAGGTGGCGAACGAAGAACTTGTCACAACAGCTGAACTCGGCGACAAGGTCGGACAGGAAAACGCCAGTGCGCTCATGGCTAAAATCAAAGAAGAAATTGCGAAAAACGGAGTTCCAAAGACTGATGCCGAGTTCCGTGAACTGATCGAAACATCGGCAAACGACTTGGGCATTACACTGTCTGAAGAAGAAATCAACAGCCTTGTAGCCCTGTTCAATAAAATGAAAGACGTCAACATCGACTGGAATCAAGTAGGACAGCAGCTTGATCAGGCAAAAGACCAGATTTCAAAATTCATAGATTCAGAGGAAGGCCAGAACTTCCTTGATCAGCTGAAAGAGTTTTTTATTGCTCTTTGGGATGCGATCATTGCTATTTTCAGCAATAAAGATAATGCCTGACACATACAGCCTGCAGATACCCATTTCTGCAGGCTGTTTTTATCTTATTTCATATTCCCTGCATTTTTCATAAAAGCTTGTTTTCCCAATTCCAAGAAGCTTTGCCGCCTCCAATTTGTTTCCTTTTGCTTCTGATAAAGCATGGAGGATGGCTCTCTTCTCAGCTTCGGCTACAATGCTCTTAAGCGGTTTCACAGGTCCTTCGAATGTGTTCCTGTTTACTGGCTGCAGCGGCGGGCCGGCAGTGTATGGCATGCTTTGGCTCTGCTCTTCTTTCTGAAGATACAGCGGCAGATGTTCCGGGTAGATGATTTGTCCATCGAGCACATTTACAGCCCGTTCGAGCACGTTTTCAAGTTCCCGGATGTTTCCGGGCCATGTATGCCGTTCAAGATCATGCATCGCTTCTTCTGATAGATCCAGACCGTATCTGTGAAACTTCGTCTCGAGTTTTTTCAATAGAATTCTTGAGATCGGGACAATGTCTTCCTTTCTGTCTGCAAGTGAGGGAATCTCAATTTTTATGACATTGAGCCTGTAGTAGAGGTCCTCTCTGAATTCTCCGTCCAAAACCATCTTCTCCAGATTCCTGTGGGTAGCGGCAATGACCCTAACATCAATTTGAACAGGCCCCCTGCCGCCGATGCGTTCAATTTCCTTTTCCTGCAGCACGCGGAGCAGCTTGCTTTGCATCTGCAGCGGAAGATCGCCAATCTCGTCAAGAAAAATAGTGCCCCCGTGCGCAAGCTCAAACTTCCCCTTTTTCCCTCCTCTTTTAGCACCGGTAAAGGAACCTTCTTCATACCCGAAGATTTCCGATTCAAATAGATGTTCGGGGATGGATGCGCAGTTGACTCTCATAAAAGGGGCAAATTTTCTGCCGCTTGTCTGATGGATGGCGTGGGCAAACAGTTCTTTTCCTGTTCCGGACGCTCCAAGAAGGAGCACGGCTGACTGGCTGTCTGATACTCTTTCTGCGAGCCTTTTTGCTTCGGTGAATTTCGGGCTGCTTCCTACAAGATCCCCGAAATGATACTTGCTGAAGAGCTCTTTTTCAAATTTCTTTTTATAATAGTTTAACTCTTCCATGATCGGCTGGATTTTCTTCGAATAGTCAATCCATTCCTGTGCATTGCGGAACATAACCGTCCCTACAGCGCCAACGAGCTCACCTTTAACATAAAGGGGATACCGGTTGGCAATCATTTCGCTCCCCTTAATTGGATGGATGGACGCTACCTCAGCCTGTCCGGTTTTGGCGACAATCTGCATTCTTGTGTTTTCAATCACATCCTGAACAGGCTTTCCGATTGATTCTTCGGCATTCACGTTTAAAAACTCACAATAGGCAGAATTGAGATAAAGAACTGTCCCCTCATGATCCACTACTACCATGCATTCAGCAGCTAAGTTTACGACCTCTTCAATCCAGTCTGCAGGAAGCTTTTCCATGAGCCCTTTCATTCTCTCCACCTCTTTCCTTTCTTTAAACCGTTTACATTTTATGTTCATCTTACACAGACAGATTGACAAAAATCAATAGATTATGAGATTCAGCACCAGCATTTATACTGTTAAAATTCAGCATATAAAAAAGACAGCATTGCACGCTGTCTTTTTTCACTCTTATTGCACCGTATAGCCGCCGTCAAGAATCGCTGCCTGACCGGTTATTCCTTTCGCTTTGTCGCTTGCAAGGAAGACGGCATAATCGGCAATTTCCTGAACAGCGAGCAGTCTCTTTTGCGGAACGAGCGGATAGATGACCTGCTCGAGCACGCGTTCAAGCTCTACATTTCTTGTTTTTGCAAGGTCTGCGAGCTGGTTTCGCACAAGCGGTGTATCCACGTATCCCGGGCAGAGGGCGTTAACGGTAATCCCATGCTCTGCCCCTTCGAGCGCCGCTACTTTTGTTAATCCGATGACACCGTGCTTTGCACTGTTATAAGCTGCTTTTCCAGCAAATCCGATGACCCCGTTTATGGATGCCATGTTGATGATTCTCCCGAATTTTTGCTTTTTCATGATTGGAAAAGCATGCTTTGTGGCAACAAAAGGAGCTGTAAGCATGACTTTAATCAGAAATTCAAACCGGTCAGTCGGAAATTCGTCAATTGGAGAGACGTGCTGCAGTCCTGCATTGTTGACCAGAATATCCAGGCGGCCGTATTGCTTTTGGACGGTTTCGATTGCTCCAATCATCTCTTCTTCCTTTGTTACATCGCACGCCGCCGCAATGGATTCAAATCCTTCATCCTTAAGCTTTGATGCAGCTGCTTCTGCTGCTTCTCTATTAATATCTGAAATTACGACCGCAGCACCTTCTCTTGCATACTCTTTTGCTATTTCAAAGCCGATCCCGCCTGCAGCGCCTGTGATCAGCGCTGTTTTTCCGCTGAATAATTGGTTCATCGCCATATTCCTTTCTGTCTGTACCTCGCCTTAATGGGCGGTCATTAATGATTGGTTGACCGTAAACGCGGCCTCTGTTTTCTCTTTTACCTCTTCTATGGTCACTCCGTCCTGCAGTTCGACAAGCTCCATCGCACCATCCGCAAAATCAAAGACAGCAAGATCGGTAATGAGGCGGTTGACTACATGCTTTCCTGTCAGCGGAAGGCTGCATTCTTTTTTCACCTTAGATTCGCCGTATTTATTGACATGCTCCATAATCACAATGATTCTTTTGGCGCCGTTTACAAGATCCATGGCACCGCCCATTCCTTTTACCATTTTCCCCGGAATCATCCAGTTCGCAAGGTCACCCTGTTCAGAAACTTCCATTCCGCCGAGAATGGCAAGGTCAATATGCCCCCCGCGGATCATGGCGAAGGATTCGGCACTGTCAAAGTAGGAAGCTCCGGGCACACTTGTTACCGTTTCTTTTCCTGCATTGATCAGGTCTGGATCTTCTGTTCCGGAAACCGGATAAGGTCCGATTCCGAGGAGGCCATTTTCTGATTGCAAAAGAACATTGTAATCCTCCGGAATCTCATTAGCTACAAGAGTCGGCATTCCGATTCCGAGATTCACATTCATTCCGTCCTGAATTTCTTTCACTGCTCGCTGCACCATTTTCCGTCTGCTCTCATTCATGGTTCTGCCTCCTTCTTATGCCTGGCGCACAGTCAGGCGTTCAATGCGCTTTTCATAGTTTGTTCCAAGCAATACATGCTGAACGTAGATACCCGGTGTATGAATTTCGTCCGGATCCAGTTCGCCTGCTTCTACGATTTCTTCCACTTCTGCAATCGTTATTTTCCCTGCCATCGCAGCTACCGGGTTAAAGTTTCTTGATGTTTTCCGGAAGACTAAATTGCCAAGGGTATCTGCTTTCCATGCTTTCACGAGGGCAAAATCACCTACAATCCCTCTTTCAAGAATATAGGTCCGGCCGTCAAAGTCCTTATGTTCTTTTCCTTCCGCGACCTTTGTTCCTACCCCGGTTGCTGTATAAAAGCCCGGAATGCCTGCACCCCCTGCTCTCATCCTCTCGGCAAGCGTACCCTGCGGAATTAATTCAACTTCCAATTCGCCGCTTAAATACTGGCGTTCAAAAATTTTATTTTCCCCTACATAAGAGGACATCATTTTCTTAATTTGTTTGTTGGCGAGAAGAAGGCCGAGACCCCAGTCATCCACTCCGCAGTTATTGCTGACAACTGTCAGGTCTTTGACCCCTTTATCTCTTAACGCAAGAATTGATTTTTCCGGAATGCCGCAGAGGCCGAAGCCTCCAACGACCAATGTTGCACCGTCTTCTATCTTTTCAATTGCCTGTTCAAATGAGTCGAGCACTTTCCCTTTCTCCATCACTGTTCCCTCTCTTTCCCCGATGTTTTCTTAAACTAGACCGAATAGACTGTAAATACCGATGATGACAAATACGGCAACTGTTTTAATGATCGTAATGGCAAAAATATCACGGTAGGATTGTCTGTGAGTCAATCCGGTAACAGCAAGAAGCGTGATAACCGCTCCATTGTGAGGAAGCGTATCCATACCGCCGGAGGCCATTGAAATGACCCTGTGCATCACTTCAGGAGGAATATTAAATTTTTCAATCGCCTCAAGGTATTTATCAGACATCGCACTGAGCGCAATTCCCATACCGCCGGATGCAGAACCTGTAATACCTGCAAGTGTCGTCGTCGTAACCGCACCGTTTACGAGCGGATCTGTGAAAGTAGAAGAAATTCCGTTGCTTACTGCTTTAAATCCAGGCAATGCAGCGATAACGCCCCCGAATCCGTACTCAGCGCCTGTATTCATAGCTGCAAGCAGAGCACCGCCGATACCGGCATTCAGGCCCTCTTTAATGTTAGCGGTTACAGCTTTCCAGTCAAAAGCAATTGTCGCGACGATACCAATTAGCAGCGCCAGCTCAACAGACCAGATAGCAACAACGGACGGCAGTTCGATCTTGCCGAACGCTTCAAGGCCGATGGCTGAAAAATCAAATCCGTTCGGATACCATTTCGGAAATGAAACTGTGAAAAATTTATTCATCACACCAACCAGAATCAGCGGCACAAATGCTAAAACCTGGCGGGCAACACTCGGGTCAGTTCCAGCTGATAAGATAGCTTCTTCTTTTTCGCGGGCGATTTCAGGATCAAGTCCTGCAGCCGTCTCAGAATGAAATCCTGCATATCCTTCTCCGGCTTTTTCCGCTTTTTTGCGTCTTGATTCCAGATACCACATCCCAAGTGAGAGGACGAAGATCGCACCAATGATCCCAAGAACAGGTGCTGCATAGATATCTGTTTTGAAGAAAGTAGTCGGAATTACGTTTTGAATCTGCGGAGTACCCGGAAGGGCATCCATTGTAAAAGTAAAGGCACCGAGAGCAATCGTTCCCGGAATCAGGCGTTTTGGAATGTCCGCCTGGATGAAAAGGTTTTTCGCAAATGGATAGACGGCAAACACAACAACAAACAGACTGACGCCGCTGTACGTTAAAATCGCACCCATCAGAACGATTGCAAGAATCGCTCTCTTCGCACCGACAAGTTTGACAATCGTCTTGGCAATCGATTCAGCAAGGCCTGACATTTCAACCACTTTCCCGAATATTGCCCCAAGCAGGAAGACAGGAAAGTAAAGTTTAATGAATCCGACCATTTTCTCCATAAACACATTGGAGAAAAACGGAAGGACATAACTCGGATCTGTCAGCAGCACGGCAAACAGTGCACAGATCGGAGCAAACAAAATAACCGAAAATCCCCGATAAGCCACAAACATCAATAAACTCAGTGACAATAAAATAATAATGATTTCCACAAACATCCCCCTTAACCTAAGTGTTCTCCTGCATAAGCAGCTCATTTAATGGTAAGCGCTTACAATTTGGGTACCCCTTCCCGCTTTCGCCTTCCATCTAAATGACCGCCTCACAGTAATTACTTGCAAGTTACGTGCCAACATGGCTTTTCCAAATAAAAAGTTCGGAAAATCGACTTAAATTCAGTGAGGGCTTGGTTTGCCTGATTTCAAAAAACAGAAAATTCAATTTTAAAAAGCTGGGTTTTTCCGCAATCTCGGAAATAGAACTCATTCCATTCCGGTATAGCGGAATATTCCGGATATGCGGAATGGGCTTTTATTAAGCATTATTTACCTGCTCCGATTTATAAGGATGCATTTCTCTCTTTTGCTACCCCATATTTCACCCGCACCATTTTATAAGAATGCATTTTCTCCTTTTGCTACCCTATATTTCACCCGCTACGATTTATAGGGTTACATTTTCTTCCTTTGCTACCCTATATTTCACCCTCTCCATTTTATAAGAATGCATTTTCTTCTTTTACTCCCCCATATTTCACCCGCTCTGTTTTATAGGGTTACATTTTATCTTTTTGCTACCCCATATTTCATCTGCTCCGTTTTATAAGGATGCATTTTCTTCTTTTGCTACCCCATAATTCACCCGCTCCTTTTTATAGGTACGCATCCCCTGTAATAACCAGCCTTTTTCACCCCTTCTCCCAAAATCAAAAAAACCGCTCCCAACCGGAAGCGGTTTTTTCTATCTATCAGCATTGAGACACTTTTGATTTTAATGGCAGATCCAGTGCGACCAGATCCTGATACGTTTCTCTTTTAATGACAAGCTGTGCTTCTCCATTTTCTGCGAAAACAACCGGTGGACGCGGGATGCGGTTGTAGTTGTTTGCCATGGAGTATCCGTATGCGCCTGTGCAGAAGACTGCAAGCAGATCATCTGGATTTGCTTGCGGCAGTGGAAGATCCCAAATGAGCATATCTCCGCTCTCGCAGCATTTTCCGGCGATGGAAACCGAGTCATCTTTAGGGTCATTCATCCGGTTCGCAAGGGCTGCTTCGTATTTTGCCTGGTAAAGAGCGGGACGGATGTTGTCGCTCATGCCGCCGTCGACTGAGACATATTTGCGGACATTCGGCACCACTTTTTCTGAGCCGATGGAATAAATCGTTGTGCCTGCGTCACCTACAAGTGAACGGCCCGGTTCAATCCAGATCTCAGGCATGGCAATGCCGCTTTCCTTCACCTGCTGTTTGATGCTTTCAACGATTTTTTCAACATAATATGTGGCAGGCATCGGCTCATCTTCTTCAGTGTAGCGGATTCCGAATCCGCCGCCGAGATTGACCACTTTCGGTTCGTACTGGAACGTTTCTTTCCAGTACGTCACTTTAGTGAAGATTTTTTCAGCAGCGAGAACGAAGCCCGTTGCATCGAAGATCTGTGAACCAATGTGGCAGTGATAGCCGAGAAGGTCGAATGCATCTGATGAAAGAACACTTTCCATCGCGCGTTCTACCTGGCCGTTTTGAAGGTCAAAGCCAAATTTTGAATCTTCCTGGCCGGTCGTAATATAGTCATGTGTATGCGCTTCAACGCCTGGAGTAACCCTCAATAGAACGGGCACTGTCGTTTTTTCCTGGGCGGCAATCTCTTTGATAAGCTCGATTTCTCTGAAATTGTCAACAACGACGCAGCCTATATTCAGCTTAATCGCCATTTCAAGCTCTGCTCTGCTTTTATTATTGCCGTGGAAATGAATTCTGTCTGCAGGAAAGCCTGCTGTTACAGCTGTGTAAAGCTCTCCGCCTGATACCACGTCAAGGGAAAGGCCTTCTTCTTCCACAAGCTGAAACATGGCAACGGAGGAGAACGCTTTGCTTGCATAGGCAACCTGCGCCTTTACGCCAAGCTTTTCAAATGTATGTTTAAAGCTTCTCGCACGTTCGCGAATAAGCGCGACATCGTAAATATAAAGAGGTGTACCGTATTTTGATGCGAGCTCTGCTGCATCTACTCCCCCAATTTCAAGGTGATTCTGCTCGTTGACTTTGCTGCTTCCATGTAAGAACAATTTAGCATCCCTCTTTCATTCCGTAAAAGGACAAAAGAACAGCTGCTACCTTTTGGGTGAACAGCTGTTCCGCACTTCTGGTCCTTCAGGTAAATTAAGCTTACAATATCACAAAATCCATGCACTTTCAATCCTTTTAGCGCGGCTGTTTCCTGATATTCTGGGGGTGTACGATGCTTGGTCTGACCTTTGCCCCGGGCACCGATGTCCGGATGAAAACCTGCCACAGAGCTTTTGCATTAAATGGGAGGAACGGCCACAAATATGGCGTGTTCAACGATCTGATGCTCGCCAAGTATAAGAAAATCAAGGTAGTCCCGACGACAAGTCCTTCTGCGTGAAAGAGTGCAACTGCCACAAGGAGCACCAGCCTGACCATTTTGTTGGCAATGCTCAGCTCATAACTTGGTGTTGCGAACGTTCCGATGGCAGCAATCGCTACATATAGAATGACTTCAGGAACAAAAAGTCCGACATCAATGGCAATCTGTCCGATCAGAGCTGCCGCAATCAAGCCCATGGCAACGGACAATGCTGTCGGCGTATGAATGGCCGCCATTCTTAAGAATTCGATGCCGAGATCAGCGAGAAACAGCTGTACGACAATTGGAATGTTCTTCTTTTCATTTGGTCCGATATAGTCTATCGCTTCAGGCAAAAGTGACGGCTCCAATACGTATGCAAACCACAGCGGGACGATAAATATCGATCCTATGATGCCGAGAAACCTCACCCATCTTAAAAATGTCCCGACAGCAGGGGCCTGGCGGTATTCCTCCGCGTGCTGAACATGGTGAAAGTACGTGGTTGGCGTAATGATCACACTTGGAGATGTATCAACAATAATTAATACATGTCCTTCAAGCAAATGATTGGCCGCAACATCAGCCCGCTCTGTGTACCTGACAAGCGGAAACGGATTATATCCCTGTTTCACCAGGAATTCTTCCACCGTTTTGTCTGACATCGTAAGTCCGTCTATCTTAATGGTCTCAAGCTCTTTTTTTACCACTTCAACCATATCGGGGTCTGCAACATCTTCTATGTAGCACAGGCACACATCGGTTTTTGAGCGTTCACCGATTTTCATCATTGAAAACCGCAAGCCTTCATCCCGGATTCTTCTGCGCATCAAAGCAGTGTTCACAATGATATTTTCAACAAAACCGTCTCTTGAACCCCGGACCACTTTTTCTGTATCCGGTTCTTCAGGGTTTCTGCCGGGATAGCTCCGCACATCAACGACGATTCCGTAATCAAAGCCTTCAATCATGAAGACAACTAATCCTGAAAGGACCTGATCTACTGCTTCATCCATGGTTTTAAGCTTTTGCACCTGCTGATGGGCAAGCCTGTTTTCAATGATTTCATTGACTTTCATCCGTTCAAACTCAAAGTCATTGATTTCAACGAGTTCTTTTAAAATCGGAATCAGAAAAGAAGTATCACAAAGGCCTGTCACGTAGTACATATTGACCTCTACGCCCAGGACATAAATTTTCCGGACTCCAAGGTCAAAGCTTTGATTTAGCCCAACATGGTTTTTAAAATAGTTTTCATTGACGGATAGTTTAGATGAAATTTTGGTCTTCTGTTCTGATTTTTTTTCGCTCATCTGCCATTCCGCTCCTTTCCAGGATTAATTCAACTGCTTTCATGGTTATTGGAGAGCCCCGGTCAACGCTGTCTTTGCGGGACATTTTCCCGATGTCTCCGATCCCCACAATAATCGGCACATTCAGTCTGTCCAGACAATAGACGGTGTCTCCCGTCATTTTTCCAACTTCAAATTCTCTTATGCCGCTTTTATCGACCCCATATTCGGAAATCTGTCCGTCCCGGTCGATGGATACATCAATATTCGTCCATTCGGACCCGTGCGTCTTGGCTGCAACGGCGATGACCCCAAGCACTTCAATTTGAGGATGCTCCGCTACATGCATAAGCGCTCTTTCACCCGGACCTTCTTCTAAAAGACCGCAATCATCAAACATGACAAAGACAGGGTCATATGGGGTTTTTAAGATTAGCTTCACAATTTCAGGACCTGTCAAAAAAGTGGGATTCCCTTTGGACTGGGAAATGCATCTGCCGCCGACTTTCTTTGCCGCATAAGCAATCGTTTTGGCCGCATATACATCTCCATCTGTCACGATAATGACCCTTCTTGTCTCTGTCATAGGATGATCTTATCCTTTCGGCTTAAAAATAAGTGCCACGAAAAATGCAAACACGATAGCAGCGGAGATCCCGGCAGATGTCAGTTCGAAAATACCGATTCCAATCCCGATAATGCCGTGTTCCTCTGCCTGCTTCATTGCCCCGTGCAATAGAGAATGACCGAAGCTTGTAATCGGAACGGTGGCGCCTGCCCCTGCAAATTTTATAAAATTATCATAAATGCCAAAGCCGTCAAGAATGGCACCTGACACAACGAACGTACTCATAACATGTGCCGGTGTAAGCTTTGCAAAATCAAGCAGAATCTGGCCGATGACACATATAGCCCCGCCAACTGCAAACGCAATTAAGTATTCCATGTATTGTTCCCACCCCTGTCCACTCTCTCGAAAACAACTGCATGAGCAATTGTCGGAATGGATTCTTTTTGCTGAATCATCGTCGGGCTTAAAAGAGCACCCGTTGCAACCACCATCACTTTTTTCAAATTGCCGTTTCTCATTTCGTCAAAAAGATGGCTGTACGTGACAACAGCCGAACATCCGCAGCCGCTGCCCCCTGCAAACACGTTCTGGTCAGGCCGGTATATCATAATGCCGCAGTCGTTATGATTGGCATAGACGTCAAATCCTTCTTCTTTTAAAAGATCTTTCACAATCGGGCTTCCGACAGAAGCCAGGTCGCCTGTTGCAATCAAGTCATACTCGTCCGGAGATATCTGCAAATCCTTAAAATGCTGTGCAATGGTATCCGCAGCTGCAGGCGCCATAGCAGAACCCATATCAAAAGGATCCGTTATTCCAAGGTCCGCCACACTGCCGATGGTCGCTGACGTAATTCTGATGTCACTCTCGTCGCGGCTGACAATGACAGCTCCTGAACCGGATATTGTGGACTGAGCTGTTTTCGGCTTTTGACCGCCATATTCGGTAGGATACCTGAATTGCCGTTCTGCTGTAGCGTTGTGGCTGCTCGTAGCAGCCAACACCCTGTTTGCAAATCCCCCGTCAACTAGGGCCGAACTCACAGCCAGCGTTTCCATGGAGGTTGAGCATGCTCCAAACATGCAGAGAAAAGGAATCTTGTTATGCCTTGCTGTATAGTTTGCTGTCACGTTCTGATTCAGGAGATCTCCTGCAAGGAAAAAATCAATATCTTCCTTTGTGAAATTTCCTTTCTTCAGGGCAAAATCGATCGCATCCTCCATCAGCCGCCGTTCTGCAAGCTCCCAGTTATCCTCATCGCAGTGGAGATTATCATATGTTTTATCAAATCCGCTGCCGAGCGGACCATCTGCTTCTTTTGGCCCGACAGCTGTTCCGCTTGACTGAACATAAACAGGATTTTCAAAAACCCACGTCTGCTTCCCGGTTAATCTCATTTTTTATAGCCCCTCCTTCTTTTTAAAATGCCAGTCCGTAAACATATCTGATAATCCCTACCACGTATGCTGCCACTACACCGAATACAATGACCGAACCTGCAAGCTTAAACATGTTTGTCGCAACTCCGAGCACAATCCCTTCACTTCTGTGCTCAAGAGCTGCACTTGTCATAGAATTAGCAAAGCCGGTAACAGGTACGGCTGAACCTGCCCCTGCAAACTGGCCGATTCTGTCGTAGATGCCAAAACCCGTAAGGAGAGCTGAAATTAATATAAGTGTTGCGACCGTAGGGTTTCCGGCGGTTTTTTCCGTAAAATGAAAGAAGTTTATATACATGTTTGAGATGGCCTGGCCAAACGCGCATATCAGCCCTCCCACAATGAAAGCCTTGAGACAGTTTTTGAAATATGGCGGCTTCGGCTGATACGTCTTTACCTTATTTTTATAATCGTCCTTTAAATTTGCCATGTTTTCTCCTCCCGGAATTATTGATAGACGAAATAGAGCCAGTGAAACAGAGACCCTGCAACTTTTCCAAACACAATCGCCATTAAGAGAATGACAATCTTGTCGGCAATCCCGATTCTTTTAGCGAGAATCGGAAAGACATTCAGCACTTCAGTAAGCGCTGCGGCAAGCATGCCGATGAAAATTCCATTGATTAAGCCAACGGGTAAAAGGAAAAATTCGGGCAAGAACAGTTTTGAATCCCTTAAGCTGACCCATCCCCCTGTAATAGCCCCTGCTACAATGGCCCACTCATATGCCTGAATCATATCGACGGTTTTCGTCAGCTGCGTGAGCCGGGGGATGATTCCGAGCACCGCTAAAAATGCTACGAACCCCGATCCTACAGCAAGCCCCCCTGCGAGCCCGATCAGCATCGTGATCAGAAGGTTAATGATCATCGATTTTTTTCATGCTTTCTTTGTTTTCTTTCATGGATACATACATATCCATGTCGAGCTGATAATTGAACATCTCGACCTCAAGCGGACTTGGCTCTTCATTAATTCTCTTTTTAAAGAGATGATTGAAAAACAGAATCATCCCAAGACCGAGTCCGATTGAATATGGGATTTGCAGAAGAAGCGGATGCTCAGACGTTTTTCCGGTAATAATCGTATACAGCCGTTTATGCACAAGCTGCATGCTGACATCTTCATGAAAATTCATAATCGCAAGCGCTGCTCCGACAAAGAGCAGAATCCAGACAAGCGCGAACAAAACAGGCGAATACGATTTTTTCTGAAACACAATCTCCACAATTGTCTGCGCAGGCCCTACAGCCTGAACATCAATATCCGGATCTGTCTTATGTACCTCTGCAAGCACCCGCATGACATCGATCACGACGATATTCTTATCACTCGGCTGCACCCTGTGGACAACAAGATTTGAAACCCGGGTCCGGAGCTCCTTTTCAGCCACAATCTGAGCAATTTTTGAGACGGTAATACAATCGTCAGGGCGGACCTGCACTCTGTGACGCAGCCGGATGTATACCGTTTTTTCCATCACATTCACTTCCTGAAAATAGGATTGTACCTGTAGTATGCATTGGAAGAATTTATATCATGCAACTTGCAGCGGGCCATTAATTACCAAAGGAGTTTTTATTAAGGGGATACTCGGGGCTTTGCGGGATTGTAGAGGGAAATAGTGATGCGGTGCCGGGGACCGGTCAAATTGATCTGATGAATTTTATATATAATACAGTTAAAACTGCCAGCCGTACTTCAATCCATCACGCTTAGTATTTTCCGCAAACTCAAAAAAGACACATCGCATGATATGTCTTTTTGAACAATTATTGATCCATCCGGTCTTTCATTTGCTGGAGGATCTTTTTTTCGAGCCTTGATACCTGCACCTGTGAGATGCCGAGGCGTTCGGCGACTTCTGATTGAGTCTGGTCTTTGTAGTACCTGAGATACACGATCAGCTTTTCCCGCTCATCGAGTTCTTTTATGGCATCTTTCAGGACGATTTTGTCAAACCACTTCGTCTCGCCCGAGTCGGCGATTTGATCGAGCAGGGTGATTGGGTCGCCATCGTTTTCGTAGACGGTTTCGTGGATGGAGGATGGCGCGCGTACGGCTTCCTGTGCAAGAACGACTTCTTCGGGTGTGATCTCAAGGTAGTCTGCGATCTCAGAGACAGTAGGCATTTTGCCGAGCGATTTTGATAAATCATCTTTTGCTCTTCTGATTTTGTTGCCCAGTTCTTTTAGAGAGCGGCTCACCTTTACTGTGCCGTCATCCCGGATAAAGCGCTGAATTTCGCCGATAATCATCGGAACCGCATAGGTTGAAAATTTAACGTCGTAGGACAGGTCAAATTTGTCAACCGATTTTAAAAGGCCGATGCAGCCGATCTGAAACAGGTCATCTGCTTCATAGCCCCTGTTCAGGAATCTTTGAACGACAGACCACACTAAGCGCATGTTTTTTTCAACAATCGTGTCTCTTGCCGTCTGGTCACCTTCCTGGCTGCGTTTGATCAGTTCCTTTACTTCATGGTCCTTAAGCTGAGTTTTTGAGATATCGTTCTTGACCTCCACATCCATAGCAAGTCTCCTTAGTTTACTAAAGCTTTGCTTTTCGATAAGTGTTTTGTAAGCTTTACCGATGTTCCGCGGGATTTTGACGATTCAATTTCCACTTCATCCATGAAGTTCTCCATGATGGTAAAGCCCATTCCTGACCGTTCAAGTTCCGGCTTAGTTGTATAAAGAGGCTGTCTTGCTTCTTCTACATCGCTGATTCCCATTCCCTCATCGCGGATGGACAGTGTGACTATGCTGTCTTCGAGTGTGACAGAAATATAGACAATTCCGCTTGGGTCGTTGTCATAGCCGTGAATGATGGCGTTTGTCACCGCCTCAGATACGACCGTTTTGATTTCAGTCAGTTCATCAAGTGTCGGGTCAAGCTGGGCAATAAATGCCGCAACTGTCACGCGCGCAAAGGATTCGTTCTGGCTGAGCGCGGAAAATTGAAGGTTCATCTCATTTCTCATGATGCCACCCCCAATGTAACGAGCGCTCTTTCTTCAGACGACTCCAGGCGGATGATTTTAAACAGGCCTGACATATCAAACAGGCGTTTGACTGCAGGCGATATGGCACAGACGACCATTTCCCCGCCGATTTGCTTCACTTGTTTGTATCTTCCTAAAATGACACCAAGCCCTGAACTGTCCATAAATGACAGGTGCTCAAGGTTCAGTACGATATGCTGAACGTTTTCAGATGCAAGAATGTCTGTCACCTTCTGGCGCAGTTCCTCCGCAGTATGATGATCGAGTTCACCGATCAGACGAATGCACAGGACAGATTGTTTGACATCAAGCTCTACTGCTAGACTCATCCCTATTCCTCCCTAAATTCCGGATATAGTCAGTTTCGAGGTTTTGACGCTTTTTTCCTGCCCTGTGACAAAACTAGTGCCTATTCGCCAACATTAGCCAGTTTCTGTTTTCAGCCTGATTTCGTAAAGTCTGAGAGGACGCGTTTAAAGAGTGTCCACCAGCCGGCCTGCTGAATATCGCCTTCTGCAACGAGAGGACTTTCAACGACCGTTTTACTGTCTTTTTTCAGAATCAATTTTCCAAGCTCATCGCCTTTTTTAAGCGGCGCCTGAAGATTTTGCTTCATGACAACTTCCTGAGTGACATCTTTTACACTTCCGCCTTTTTTCGTCAGTACTGAAATCGGTTCAGATGTGACAAGATTTAAGGTTTTGCTGTCGCCTTTGCTGATCTTCATTTTTGCAACGACTTCGTTCCGTTTGAACAGAGGGTGCGTTTCATATTGGCTGAATGCGTAATCAAGCATTTTTGTCACTTGTGCATTTCTGTCTTTTGGAGTCGGCGCTCCCATGACAACGGCAATGACACGCATGTTGTCTTTTTTGGCAGTGGCCGTCAGGCAGTATTTTGCTTCATTTGTAAAGCCTGTTTTCACGCCGTCTACGCCTTTATAGAACTTTACAAGGCGGTTGGTGTTAACGAGCCAGAATTTTTTATCGGTATCCTCGCGAAGATAATCTTCATAAGATCCTGTGTATTGGGTAATTTTTTCAAATTTCAGTAGTTCTTTCGCCATAACGGCCATATCATGAGCTGTGCTGTAATGCCCTTTTTCAGGCAGACCTGTCGGGTTTTGAAAAGCCGTATTTTTAAGTCCCAGTGCTTTAACACGTTTGTTCATTTTTTTAACAAATGCATCCTCAGAGCCTGCAATACGCTCGGCCATGGCAACCGATGCATCATTTCCGGATGCGATGGCGATGCCTTTAAGCATTTCATGAACGGTCATCTCTTCTCCCGGTTCAAGGAAGATTTGAGATCCGCCCATGGAAGCTGCATATTCGCTTGTACGGACTTTTTCGTCCATTTTAAGCTGCCCTTTATCAATCTCTTCCATAATCAGCAGCATGGTCATAATCTTTGTCATGCTCGCTGGAGGAAGCTTTTCATCACTGTTTTTATCATAGAGAATGTTGCCGGTGTCGCGTTCGATCAGTACAGCCGATTTTGCTTTATCCGCAAGCTGGACTGAGCCTTCTTCTGCAAAAGCAGGTGTTGCAATGGTCAATATCATGGTGCTGAGCACTGCGGTTGATAGTAGACGTTTCATCTCCAAGCCCTCCATTCATATACTTCCCATTTTTTCCATGTGATGAAAAAATATACTTATGGACACCAAAATTTTTGCATGCAAAAAGCCGGGAGTTCATCCCGGCTCTGGCTGTTCTTATTCTTTTACTGTATCATGCACAAGCGGCGGTGCTTCCACTGCCTGCTGTGACACTTTGATGCTCTCATAAAGCTTCGCTTTGACTTGCTCCACATCTTCCTGGTTGCTGTAAATAGTTACTAGAGAATCGCCTTTTTTGACGGCCTCTCCAATTTTTTTGTTCAGCATCAGACCGACTGCAAGGTCAATTTCAGATTCTTTCGTAGCGCGTCCCGCTCCAAGCCACATCGCTGCAACTCCTACAGAATCTGCTACGATTTCAGACACATAGCCGTCTTCTTTTGCCGGAAGTTCAACTTTGTATTTTGCCTGCGGCATTTTGCTTGGGTCATCAACCACTGAACCGTCTCCGCCCTGTGCTTCAAGGAATACTTTCAGCGTTTCAAGAGCTTTTCCGTTTTGAATCACTTCTTCAAGCATGCTGCGCGCCTCTTCAAGGGATGATGCTTTTTCTGCAAGGAACACCATGTAGCTTCCAAGCGTTAAGCACAGCTCGTGAAGATCTTCCGGACCTTCGCCTTTTAATGTATCAATGGCCTCTTTGATTTCAAGTGCGTTTCCGATCGCGTAGCCAAGCGGCTGGCTCATATCAGAAATAACGGCCATCGTTTTGCGTCCGACTGCATTTCCTATCTCAACCATTGCCTGTGCAAGTTCTCTTGCATCATCAAGGTCTTTCATAAATGCTCCAGCGCCTGTTTTTACATCAAGAACAATGGCATCTGCTCCTGCTGCAATCTTTTTGCTCATAATCGAGCTTGCAATCAGCGGAATGCTGTCAACTGTTGCTGTTACGTCACGAAGAGCGTAAAGCTTTTTATCAGCAGGAGTTAAGTTGCCGCTCTGGCCGATAACCGCGATTTTGTTTTGGTTTACAAGCTTAATGAACTCTTCATTTTCAATCTCAACATGGAAGCCAGGTACAGCTTCAAGTTTATCGATCGTTCCGCCTGTGTGGCCAAGGCCGCGTCCTGACATTTTTGCAACAGGAACTCCGACTGCAGCTACAAGGGGTCCAAGAACAAGTGTCGTTGTATCGCCTACTCCGCCTGTGCTGTGCTTATCAACCTTGATGCCTTCAATCTTGCTGAGGTCGATCGTGTCGCCTGAATGAACCATTTCCATCGTTAAGTTTGCGCGCTCTTCTTTTGTCATGCCTTTAAAAAAGATGGCCATTGTAAGAGCACTGATTTGATAATCAGGAATGTCACCGTTTGTATAGCCTTTGATGATAAAGCTGATTTCTTCTTTTGTCAGTTCTTTTCCGTCACGTTTTTTTTCAATTAAGTCAACGATTCTCATTTTTTCTCCACCCCGCTGTGAATATCTTCAACGATTTTCTTCACTAGATTCAGGAAGTTCGTTTTTACCATTTCTGTTGTTTCCATTACTTCATCATGTGAAAGCGGCTGGTCCAGAATACCGGCAGCCATGTTTGAAATACAGGAAATGCCAAGCACCTTCATGCCTGCATGATTGGCTACAATGACTTCAGGCACAGTTGACATGCCGACTGCGTCTCCGCCAAGGACACGTGCCAGGCGAACTTCTGCCGGTGTTTCATATGCAGGTCCCGTATTTCCGACATACACGCCTTCCTGCACTTTAATGCCAAGCTCTGAAGCCGCATTCTTTGCAAGAGTTCTTAGGTCGCGGCTGTATGCCTGGGACATGTCAGGAAAACGCACGCCGAGGTCTGAATCATTTGGTCCAATTAACGGGCTTGTTCCCATATTATTAATATGGTCAGAAATGATCATTAAATCACCCGGTTCAAACGATTCATTCACTCCGCCTGCTGCATTCGTGACGATAATCGTTTTTACGCCCATTTCCTTAAGTACACGGACAGGGAACGTAACTTTCTTCATGTCGTAGCCTTCGTAAAAGTGGAACCGGCCCTGCATAGCAGCAACGTTTGCTCCTTTAAGCGTTCCGAATACAAGCTGTCCGGCATGGCCCTCAACAGTGGATACCGGGAAATTTGGAATGTCCTCATATGGAATTTTAACCGGATTCTCGATTTCATCCGCCAGAACACCAAGACCAGATCCAAGGATCAGACCGATTTCAGGCAGGTTTTTTACTTTTTCCTTCATGAACTCTGCAGACTGTTTAATTTCTTGCAGCATGTCTCGTTCCCCCTTTAGTTTTTCAATTCGTGCAAAAAGCTTTTTCCATGCTTTGGCATCGTCACTTTAAAGTTGTCGGCAATCGTCGCGCCGATATCAGCAAATGTTTCTCGGACAGGCAGTTCCGTGCCTTGTTTCATGCGCGGGCTGTACGCCAAAAGCGGAACATATTCACGTGTATGGTCTGTCCCGTGATGAACAGGGTCATTTCCGTGGTCAGCCGTAATGATGAGCAGGTCATCTTCGTTTAATTTGGACATTAATTCAGGCAGACGAGCATCATACTCTTCAAGCGCGAGGCCGTATCCTTCAGGATCTCTTCTGTGCCCGAACAGCGCATCAAAATCAACCAGGTTTACAAAGCTTAGGCCTGTAAAATCACGGTCGGCTGTCTCAGCAATCTTGTCCATTCCGTCCATATTCGATTTCGTGCGGAGCGCGTCTGTAATGCCTTCTCCATCATAAATATCCGAAATTTTGCCGATGGCAATGACGTCGAGCCCGCCATCTTGAAGCTCATTCATAACCGTGCGTTCAAATGGCTTCAGCGCGTAGTCGTGGCGGTTTGCCGTACGCTTGAAATTCCCCGGATTCCCCACAAAAGGACGGGCAATCACACGTCCGACCATATATTTTTCATCAAGGGTCATCTCGCGTGCCATTTCACAGATCTTAAGCTGCTCTTCAATCGGAATGATGTCCTCATGAGCCGCAATCTGAAGAACCGAATCCGCAGATGTATACACAATCAGCGCTCCCGTTTTCATATGCTCTTCGCCAAGCTCATCCAGAATCTCCGTTCCTGATGCAGGTTTGTTTCCAATTACTTTTCTGCCTGTTTTTTCTTCAATAGCTGAAATCAGTTCATCTGGAAAACCGTCCGGAAACACTTTAAACGGTGTATCAATACGAAGGCCCATGATTTCCCAGTGGCCTGTCATCGTATCCTTTCCGTTTGAAGCTTCCTTCATTTTTGTATAGAATGCCTGCGGTTTTTCCTGAACAGGAATTCCTTCGATTTCTTCTATGTTGCTCAGTCCAAGCTTTGCCATGTTCGGCATGTTAAGGCCTTTCATATGCTCTGCAATGTGGCCGAGTGTGTGTGAGCCTTTGTCGCCGAAATCAGCTGCATCCGGTGCTTCCCCGATGCCGACTGAATCCATGACGATCAGAAACACTCTTTTATATGTATAATCAGACATGTAGATCCTCCTTATGACTTAAAGTTGCTCTTTACTACCATTTCCCAATCGATGAAGATTGATTTACGCGTTTTCATTGGTCAGAAGTCTGACATCTAAAGTATAAACCGTTTTCACGGATTCTGACAATCATTATCTTTCTTTTTCCTTGTTTTATTTGTTCGAAAACCTGTTTGTCAAAAAAAGATAAAAAGCCACCCCTCAGGATGGCTTATGCTCTTGGATGATATTGTCTGTAGACGTCTTTCAGTCTAGTCTTTGAAACATGCGTGTAAATTTGAGTGGTGGAAATATCCGCGTGGCCGAGCATTTCCTGTACCGCCCGCAGATCTGCTCCATTTTCAAGAAGATGCGTTGCAAACGAATGGCGGAGAGTATGCGGCGTAAGCTCTTTGCTGATGCCTGCCTCAAGGGCAAGCTTTTTCAGATTCTTCCAGTAGCCCTGGCGCGTCATCCTGTTGCCGTGATGGTTTAAAAACAGGGCATCTGTCTGGTTTTTCTTCGATGCAAGCTTTGTTCTTCCCCTGTCAATGTACGTCTCAAGCGCTTCTGCTGCGGTTCTTCCAATCGGAACGATCCGCTCTTTATTGCCTTTTCCGATGCAGCGGACAAAGCCCATCGTCAAATGCACGTCGGTTATATCAAGATTAATCATCTCACTCACCCGTATGCCAGTCGCATAAAGCAGTTCAAGCATGGCTTTATCTCTGTAGCCAAACGGCGATGTGAGTTTTGGGGTATCAAGCAGTTTTTCAACTTCTGTTAGTGAAAGCACTTTTGGAAGGGTCCGTTCGACCTGGGGAGATTCAATATGTACAGTAGGATCGTGGTCTGCGGCCTTTTCTCTTAAAAGAAACTGATGAAAGCTGCGGATGGAAGCAGTGTGCCGGGCGATTGTCTTGCTTGATTTTCCCGCTTCCTTTAAAGATTTTAAGAAATGGATAATTGAAAGTCGCGTCACGTCCTGAAAAGACGAAAGCTCTTCTTTTTCAGTCAAATAGTGATGGTAGCTTTTTAAATCACGTTCATACGAAACAATGGTATTGTGGGAAAGCCCCCGCTCCACCACCAGGTAATGCATGAAATCCTGAATTTGATCTTTCAATTTCCTCTACTCCCCGTTTAAGTAAAAGAAAAGCAGCCTGTTCAGCCAGTGCTCCTCTTCATCGGCCACCATCTTGGTGACCTTAAGCGCTGCACCCTCGGGCTGGTCATAGCGGTGCATTTCTTCATACTCTAAGTTAACCCAAATGATAGCATAATAGAAAAGAATCGTAAATCCGGTAAACAAAATAAAAACTTTGATCATATCAAACATGGTCCGTGCTGCTCTCACTCGCATTGCCTCCTTAAGAACCCGGCATCTTACCTAAACATATGCCAAAAAGGACAAACTTTATACGAATAAACGCAAAAAAACCTCTCCAATAATTAGGAAAGGTTTACTCCTGCTCTTCGTCCGGCTGTTCTTTCTCCTGACACCGGCGGCAAATGCCGTGAAAGGTCAGACGGTGATCTTTAATTTTAAATTGAAAGTCCCGTTCAACAATCTGTTCTACATCCTCAAGAAGATCTTCTTCTATTTCAGCGACCGCGCCGCATTCAATGCAGACAAGATGATGATGAAAGTGCGCTGCGCCTTCTTTTCTCAGATCATAGCGCGATACGCCGTCTCCAAAGTTTATTTTATCGACAATTTTAAGTTCTGTAAGTAGCTCCAACGTACGATAAACAGTTGCTAAACCAATCTCTGGCGCTTTTTCCTTAACGAGGAGGTAAACATCTTCAGCACTCAAGTGATCTTCTTCACGCTCTAGCAGTACTCTGACAGTAGCTTCGCGCTGAGGAGTCAGCTTGTAGCTGGATGAATGCAACTGCTTTTTTATCCGCTCAATTCTGCTTTCCATACACACATTCCTCCCTCGCCGCGTTCCTCATCCATTATATCAAAAGAAAGGGATGTGTCCAACGAAAATCATTCCAATCTAATAAATAAAATGATTATTAGATAAAAATCATTCTATTTAGATACAATCTCAATAACATTTTTCATCAAAACAGGCGACGCATATGCCTCAAGCCCTGATGCAGCAGCGGTCAGCACAGCAATAGCAACAAAGAATGCCGCATACCGCGCGAACATCGAAAACGGCGACTCTGCCAGATTTGATTTTTTATTCAAGAGCTGCTTTACAATTTTAAGAGAAAAAGAGATGGCAGTCGTACCCATAATAATAAATGCCGGTATTAAAATCATATTCTGCGGCATAACCGAAACAAATGAAAGCAAAAAGCCCTGCCAGCCCATTTGATTGACAAGAAAACCGACAGTAAAGCCAACGACAATTCCCTTTAAGAATAACATAATCAGAATCACCGGCAAACCTATGATTGAAATGCCGAGCACCCACATCAGGCCCAGATATTTCAGATTATGAAAAAAACTCTGCTGCAGCATTTCCACTGAACTTGCCACCTTGCCCTCAGAAACTTGTCCGAAAAAGCGGCTTAAATAAAAATATAAATCTTCCTTTTGAGTAAAGTTCATGCTGTTGACGATGACCGCCCCGAAAATTACCCCCATCAAAAACAATACAAAGACAAACAGGTAGAGCGACGAGCGTTCTTTCATATGCTGGATCATCATTGCTTTTAATGGATGTTTGCGCATCTTTTCTTCCTCCCGGTTTTTCACTTACTAGATTGTATGAAAAAAAGGAAGAAACTATGACAAGCCCCTATTGCATTATTTTCCCAAAAGGTTATAATTCTTAAAAACTGACAAGGCGGTGTTCCTATGAAACGACCAATCTTACTTGATTTTCCGAATGAACTGACAACAGACAGACTCCTGATCCGCGCTCCCCGTCCAGGTGACGGCAAGGCAGTGAACGCCGCCGTAAACGAATCACTTGAAGAATTAAAGCCTTGGATGCCGTTTGCGCAAAAAAGCCAGTCTATAGAAGACACAGAAGCAAATATCCGCGAATCCTGCGCTAAATTCATGCTGCGGGAGGATCTGCGTCTTCTCATGTTTGACCGGATCACCGGCGAATTTATCGGAAGCACCGGCTTCCACCGCATGGACTGGGATGTTCCGAAAGTGGAAATCGGCTACTGGATTTCAACAAAGCACTCCGGAAAAGGATACATGATCGAGGCTGTTGAAGCCCTGACTGCCTTTGCCGCCAGAGAATTCGGCGCCAGGCGGGTAGAAATCAGGTGTGATCCGGAAAATGTTAAAAGCCGGCGCATTCCTGAAAAACTCGGTTTTCAGCTGGAAGGCATCCTCAGACAGGACGATGTTTCTGCAGACGGACGTTCCCTGAGAGATACGTGTGTGTTTGCTAAAATCTTTTAACGCAAGAAGGCACTTTGACAAAAAGTGCCTTTTCATGCTTTAGAAACCCTGCCGTAAATCCCGCCTCCGCCCGGTTCTGCGCCAAGCCTGCCTTCCCTTGCCGCAAGTATGTACGCTGCTGTTTTAGCAGGAAGCACATTCTCAAGAAGTTCCTTTGAAACCTCATGCAGGATCATCATTTCCGTTCCGAACGCAGTCTTCAGTTTTTCCAGTGTTTTCGGTCCAATGCCGGGGATAAACTGCAGCGGAACCTGATGTACATAAGGCGGTCGCTCCCTGCCACTTCCGGCCCTTCTGTCCGCCAGTTCAGCCAGCCGGGTGCTGACCCCTTTTGTAAACCGGGAACTGCCGCAGTTTTTGCATGATTGTTCCTGTTCTTCGTTTGCAGCACCGCATGTTTCACAGACGGTTCTGTAATACTTTCCAAGCAGCGGATTCAGCCCGTGGTTGGAGGCAATCCGGCGGTCCCCTTCCCCTTTCAGAGCCATCCTGACCTCTTCAAATGAAGGTTCGGCAAGCTTGAGCTTCTGATATTCTCTTCCGATTTTGGACGTCGAATGAGCATCCGAATTGGTCAGAAACGGATACTTGTCAAGCTCTGTGACTTTCGATGCCATCTCTGTGTCTGAACTCAAGCCAAGCTCAACGGCGTCAATCCATTCAGGTTCCAGTATCTCTTCAAGAGAAGCATGGACTCCGCTTCCATAAAGACTCTTATGCGGAGTGAAGATATGGGCGGGAATAAACAGCCCGTTAAGCTCCCTTACTTTCTTCTGCAGCGTTTTGGCTTCCCCGTACATTCTCTGCGTACTCAGGGTCAGGTTTTTCACCCTGCTGCCGAGCCAAAAGGAAAAATCCTTCATCCTCTCAATCGTCGGCATGAACACCAGGACGTGCAGCGGCCCTTTGCAGAGAGAATCATACACTTCTATTTCACAGCCAAGGAGAAGGGTCGTTTTTTCAAACCTGATGCCGCCGTGCTGGAGCTCGCGCCATTTGCCTTCCCCGATGCCGTTTTCAAGCGTAATCAGAACTTCAGGAACGTGACAGTCTATGACTCCTATGATATCCATCCCTTTATGCCCGCTTGCTTCTACTAAAATATTTTCAAGCGTCAGCTGCTTTGAGGCCGTTATTTTCACAGGCTTTCCGGAAGAAGTCCGGCCTATATGAATATGTAAGTCCGCATAATAATCGTTCATGCTATTTCTGAAGAGCCTGCTTTAATTGCAGATATTGAACAGCATAGGCGGTTTTTGCATCGAAAATCCGCTGCTCATCAATCAGCTGCTGCGCCTCTTCAAGCGTCACCTCCAGCACATCAACGAACTCATCCTCATCAAGCTCTGCCTTTTCTTCAAGAACGTGCAAGTCATCCGTGTAGTAAACATGAACAAGTTCATCGGCAAATCCCGGAGATGTATAAAAAGAAATCAGATGCTGCAGCGATTGTGTTGTATAGCCTGTTTCCTCTTCAAGCTCACGCTTTGCCGTCACTTCCGGAAGCTCCCCTTTTTCAAGCTTGCCTGCAGGAATCTCCACAAGCACCCTCTCCATGGCTTTTCGGTATTGCTGAACCATCACAAGCTTATTGTCTTTCGTCAGTGCCAGGACAGCTACAGCACCGGGATGCTTGATAATTTCGCGCGTGCTTGTTTTTCCGTTAGGCAGCTCCACCTCTTCCAGATACAAATCAATAATGCGTCCTGAAAACAATTTTTCTGATGTTTTAGTGGTTTCCTTTAAGTGGTTCATTTCCGTTCCTCCGCGTTCTACAAATTCTCATGATTACATATATTCTACCACATTCTTAAGAAGCATCAGAGGCACCGCCTGAAACACCGCTTTAATGGACATACTGATATCCACTACACGGGAAGCGAGGCGAATAAGCATGAAGATCTACCTTCTTGAAAAAGGCATCGTCCTTGTCGGCAAAGCATGGGAAGTCCGGGAAAAGCTGAAAGAATACAGCAGAAAATATGAAACAATTGAACAGTGGACAAAGGACAAGTAAGCGTCACAATTGCTTTTTCCTCCTGCTTGTACTAATGTCAGTAGAAAGACGAACAGGCAGGAGTGAGACAAATGAAAAAAAGACAGCTTGGCACATCTGATTTAATGGTAAGTGAAGTCGGACTCGGCTGCATGTCCCTTGGAACAGACAAGGAGCAGGCAGAATCCATCATTGATGCAGCACTTCATGATGGCATCAACTATTTTGACACGGCCGATCTATATGATTTCGGACTGAACGAAGAATTTGTCGGAGCTGCCCTGAAAAAGAAACGAAAAGAAATCATCCTCGCCACAAAAGCGGGCAACCGCTGGAACGAAGCAAAAGACGGCTGGACCTGGGACGCTTCCAAAGCCTATATAAAAGAAGCGGTCAAACACAGCCTGAAACGCCTGAAAACAGATTACATCGACCTTTACCAGCTTCACGGGGGCACAATCGAAGACAATATCGATGAAACCATCGAGGCTTTCGAAGACTTGAAAAAAGAGGGATTGATCCGCTACTACGGCATCTCCTCCATCCGTCCGAATGTCATTAAACAGTACTTGGAGAAATCCTCCATCATCTCTGTCATGATGCAGTACAGCCTCCTTGACCGCCGTCCCGAAGAATGGTTTTCCCTTCTGAACGACCATGGTGTCAGCGTCATCGGCCGCGGCCCGATGGCCAAGGGACTGCTTACAGACAAATGGGAAACAAAGCTGAATGAAAAAGGCTACCTCTCATACAGCGAAGAAGAACTGCGCAGACTTCTTCCGCAAGTCGCAGCAGAAAGCGGACTTACCATGACCGAAACGGCCATCCAGTATTGCCTGAAACAGCAGACAGTCGGAACCATCGTTCCCGGCGCCAGCAAAATCGAACAAGTTCAGGCAAACTGCCGCGCTTCTGAGGCACGCCCGCTTTCAGGTGAAGAATTTGTAGCGCTGCAGGCTTTGACGAAGTTTGATAAGTATGAGGGGCATCGGGAGTAGACATGCTGGTGAATAGAAAAAGGAGGGGCTTTAGAGAATTACTCAGCCCCTCCTTTTTTATTTTGAATCTGCTGAAATGGAAAGACTGTTCGCCCACTCGTTTTCTATAAACCGTTTTTTCCAGAGGCAAATCTCCCACAAATCGCTTACCGGATCCTGTGTGAAAGGAACTGTCGGCATGTAGCCCGGCGGACCGTATTCAGGCGTAAAGGTCAAATCGGTTCCCTCACGCTGATGACGGGTAAAGATCGAACGCCACCATTTCAAATGGGCATCCTGCTCCTTCCCCCAGACAGGATCTCTCGGATCAGCCACCTGCGGCCCCTGCGCATGGCCTGTTCTTGTATGCACATGTATGGTTCTTTCTGCCGCAAGCTCGATCCATTCTGCATGGTCTTCAAGCAGTGATTCGCACACACATACCCAGTGGCTGAAATCGGCAGTAAGCTTGAGATCCTTGATTTCGCTGAGCAGCCGCCCGGTTGTCCATGGGCTGTACATCGCTCTTCCCCTGTGTGTTTCGTGCGCCACTGGAAGGCCAATCTTTTTTTCTGCGTCCACTGCCCTTTTGAAATAATCAAGCTGCTCTTCAAATGGCATTGAGTCTTTCGCACTTTGAGAATTAATCAGAAGCGGTTGAAAATCAGCCGCTTCCTGAACTTGTTCCTCAAAGCTTTTGATGTCGGCTGCAAAAATCTGCGCGACATATACAAACCCGTACTGATGAAGAAGCTCACTAAATTCAGACCTTTTCCCGCCGTCAGGCAGCGGGCATTCAATACCTTTATAGCCGGCTTTGTAAATGCGCTGAAATTGGGTCTCTAAAGGTCCAGGCATTCCCCAAAGCGACTTTATGCTGATTAACTCTGCCGTCATTTCTCATCTGCTTTTTTCGTTTTATGATAAACAAGCGGGTTAAGAGGACTGTTTACAACATCCCCGGTAACAAGCCCGGGCATCCATTGTTTTAAATCATTTGCTCTTGCTTCATTGTCTATTTCGGCTACCTTTGTTCCGTCTGCAATGTAGATGACAGTCATCACTTCACGGGTTGAATCCGACGGATTTCCCGGAGCGCTGTGCAGCGTCCATCCATAGTGAAATGTCGCATCACCAGCTTTCATCGCCCCATAAGTCACCTGCTTATAACCATTTTGATCGATATACTCCCCAAGTGTCCGGTGAGATTCATCCGAAATGCCAAGCTTGCTGATGTATCCTTGTTTATGGGAGCCTGATGCAAAACTCATGGAGCCCATTTGATCTGTTACATCAACAAGCGGCATCCACATTGTAATGGTCTTCGAAGTATCGACAGGCCAGTAAGTCTGATCCTGATGCCATGGCGTGTGTCCACCGCCAGGCTCTTTGTACAGGGCCTGATCATGATAAATCCTTACCCCGTCTGCACCCAGAAGGTCGGCTGCAATTTTGGCAAATCTCTCTGCCATGACAAATTTCTTTACATCCTCCGAATGCTCCCACACATTCATGACCTGAATAAACGCTTTTCCGTACGTATCCCTTTCCTCCAATGGCGCAAGCTTCTCGGCGTGGCGCTGCACAGATTGATGGATTGCATCCCTGTAGGATGCTATTTCCTCTTCTGAAGCCACTGCTCTAAGACAAATATGCCCATCCTCTTGATATGCTGCAATTTGCTCTTTTGAAAGCTCATACTCTCCCTTTAAATCCGGAAGTTCCCGCTTAATCTTCTCTGTCATTGCAATCCCTCTCCTCTTTCTGTCATTCTCTATTTTTGTCCTTCAGACTTGGTCTGTACACCGATCATAAAAGAATGAAAGCGCACAAAGTTTGCATTTTTTGCTGGCAATGTGCGATTTATTGATGAAAAGAAGCATTCTTGAGCAAAGTCCGTTTTTCTTTGCTATTCTAAAGAAAAAAGAGATTGGACAGATCATGATGAAGGCAGTAAAGGAACGGCACGAATATGACCCGCTTTTTCCCCTTGTGTACCTCCCAAAATTAACTGGGAATCCTGGTGAGAAGGTACCTTTTTATCATTTTCATAACTGGTATGAGCTTGTTTTTGTTCACGACGGAAAAGGGTCCTTTTTAGTTGATAAGCATTTTTTTGATATGGAGAAAAATGATCTCTATTTGATTCCGGGGGATGTCATTCATAAGGCATCCGCTGATAAAACGGCCCCTTACACATGCTCAGTCATCCTCTTTCATCCCATGCTTATTCAGATAGCTGAAGTAGGAGATTCTTTTTCCTATCTTGGGCCATTTCATGATCTTATTCGAAGCGGCCGGTTTAAGCTGCGTCTTTCAGCGGAACGGATGAAGGAGTTTGAAAAGCTGCTTGGCATGATGGATGATGAATACTGCAGCGCTGAAAAAGGAAACCGCAGCGCCGTGATTCTCCTGCTTCACTGGATGCTCCTTCAAATCAGCAGAATGAATACGCACTTTGAACATGCGAAGAAAGGGCACATGCCTGATAAAAGGGACTGGTGGATGAAGGATGTCCTGAATTACATTGACTCTCACTATACGGATTCTCATCTGTCCCTCACCGTACTTGCCGATCAGGCATTGGTCAGCCCTGCCCATTTCAGCAGAACCTTTAAAAAGACGACCGGTTTTACTCTCCCTGCTTTTCTGGAAATGAAGCGTCTTGTAAAAGCCAAAGAGCTGCTGCTGACCTCAGACCACAGTGTTTCCTTCATTTCTGATTCGTGCGGCTACAAGAGTCTGTCTCATTTCCATAAGCGCTTCAAACAGCAGCTTGGCAAAAGTCCCGGTGAGTTCAGAAGAGGAAATAACATGTAAAAAAAATGCCTCCGCATCATCCGCGAAGGCATTTTCTTATTTATAATCCGACCACTTCAACTGACTGTCGTTAAGCAGTTCTTCAAAGCTTTTATTTTTCTCTTTTTCTTTCTTTTCCTTCAGCTTCTGCAGGCGTTCCTGCTCCTGCTTTTGCTCCTGTTCTTCAAGCAGTCCTTTTTTCATTCCGGAGAGCTGTTCAAACAGGCCTGAATCGAGGCGGTCCTTCAGGTTCAGGGACGCATCGTCTGTTTTTTTCGGCTGTGCCTTTTGATGTTTTTTCTGTTTTTTCGCCATGATGATCACTCCTATATACACTCATTATATACAAGAAATGGCGATGTTAGAAAGGGATTTGACTGATTAATAGGCGTCCAGGATGACATCGTCGCCGATGATTAGCTCAGGTTCAGTTGAGCGTTTGATATCTTCTACTGTATAGCCTTTAGCCACTTCTTTAAGTTTGAGGCCAAGTTCAGTGACATCTATTACAGCCTGATCCGTTATGATCCGGTTCACAACACCTTTGCCTGTAAGCGGCAGTGTGCACGTGTTCAGGATCTTCGGTTCGCCGCTTTTATTTACATGCTCCATAATGACAATGATGCGCTGCGCTCCATGAACGAGATCCATCGCTCCGCCCATTCCTTTGATCATTTTGCCCGGGATCATCCAGTTTGCAAGATCGCCGCTTTCTGACACTTCCATGCCTCCGAGAATGGCCACATTCACGTGTCCTCCGCGGATCATCGCGAATGATTCGGAACTGTCGAAATAAGCGGATCCAGGAATCGCTGTGACGGTTTCCTTCCCCGCATTGATTAAATCAGGATCGACATCCCCCTCTTTAGGATAAGGCCCAATCCCGAGAAGACCGTTTTCTGACTGCAGCACAACCTCTTTGTTTTCACCGATATAATTGGCGACCAGTGTCGGCATGCCAATTCCGAGATTCACATAGAAACCGTTTTCAATTTCCTGTTCAGCCCGTTTGGCAATTTTCTCGCGGACTTCTGCTTTGTTTTGTATCATGGCTTTGCCTCCTGTCATCCTGTCTTTTGTACAGTCAGACGCTCAATACGCTTCTGCTGCTCTCCGAGAATGAGTGCCTGAACGTAAATGCCCGGAGTATGAATCCCGTCCGGCTGAATGCTCCCCGTTTCCACCAGCTCTTCCACTTCTGCAATCGTGACTTTTCCCGCCGCTGCAATCATCGGATTAAAGTTTTGAGCCGTCTTGTTGTAGAGCAGGTTGCCCATTTTATCCGCTTTGCTCGCGCGTACAAGGCTGAAGTCTGCCGTCAGCGCTTCTTCAAGCAAGTATTCTTTCCCGTTAAAGTTCCGCGTTTCTTTTCCTTCAGCAATTGGCGTTCCCACTCCTGCAGGCGTATAGAACGCTGGAATGCCAGCTCCGCCAGCGCGGATTTTTTCAGCAAGCGTTCCTTGAGGAACGAGTTCGACTTCAATTTCGCCTGAGAGCACCTGGCGTTCAAATTCCTTGTTCTCGCCCACATAAGAGCTGATCATCTTTTTGATTTGCTTATTTTTCAAAAGAAGCCCAAGTCCCCAGTCGTCTACACCGCAGTTATTTGAAATAATCGTCAGATCCTTCACGCCTGTTTCAACAAGGGCAAGGATGAGGTTTTCAGGAATGCCGCACAGCCCGAAACCGCCGACCATCAGAGTGGAACCATCTTTGATCTCGCTTACTGCTTCTGTAAAAGATGTATAGATCTTCTTCATCATTTATCCCTCCAGATTTTCAACGATTGTCGCAACACCCTGGCCGCCGCCGATGCAAAGAGTGGCAAGGCCGCGCTTTGCGTTTCTGCGCTTCATTTCGTGAATCAACGTCACAAGAATGCGCGTGCCGCTTGCACCGATTGGATGTCCAAGGGCAATGGCGCCGCCGTTTACATTGAGTTTTTCTTTGTCAAAATGAAGTTCGCGGTCAACGGCAATCGACTGTGCCGCAAACGCTTCGTTCGCTTCCACAAGGTCCATGTCATTCATTGTCAGCCCGCTTTTTTGGAACGCTTTTTGAACGGCTGCAACAGGTCCAATCCCCATAATGCTTGGATCTACACCGGCATTCCCATTTGCAGTAATTTTAACAAGCGGCTGAATGCCCAGCTCTTCTGCTTTTTTTCTGCTCATAACAACGACAGCTGCAGCACCGTCATTAATGCCGGACGCATTTCCCGCCGTTACAGAACCTTCCTTCTTAAATGCAGCACGAAGACCGCCGAGCTTCTCTGCCGTTGTGCCTGCGCGCGGGAACTCATCCGTGTCAAACGTAACAGCATCCCCTTTTCGCTGAGGAATGACGACAGGCGTAATCTCCGATTTGAACGTACCGGACTCAATCGCCTTCACCGCTTTTTGCTGGCTCCACGCTGCAAACTCATCCTGCTCTTCTCTCGTAATCTCGTATTTATCGCACAAGTTCTCTGCTGTCACACCCATATGATAGTTATTGAACGCACACGTCAGACCGTCAGAAACCATCGTATCAATCAGCTTCTGATCGCCCATCTTAAATCCGTCCCGAGCATTTTTCAATATGTAAGGCGCCTGGCTCATATTTTCCATACCGCCTGCAACCACAATCTCTGCATCCCCTGATAAAATCGCCTGTGCCGCAAGATGGACCGTTTTCAAACCGGATCCGCACACTTTGTTGATCGTCATGGACGGCACATTCTCAGGAAGACCCGCTTTCATAGCCGCCTGGCGCGCCGGATTTTGCCCAAGTCCCGCCTGCAGCACATTCCCCATAATGACTTCATCCACCTGCTCGCCCTTTAAACCCGCTTTCTCAAGAGCATCCTTGATCACAATCGCCCCAAGCTCCGGCGCGGACACACCCTTCAGCGCTCCTCCGAAACTCCCGATTGCCGTGCGGACAGCACTCACGATGACTACTTCATTGCTGCTCATACTACACTCATCCCCTTTGTCATGGCTTTAACCATTGGTTTCGCTAAATCCTGATAAATTCCTGCAATCTTTTCAAAATTCAGCTTTCAGTTGCATACACTCTTAGTAAACTATTAATATGGGGATATGTAAACCCTTACAATACGAAAAGCGGAATCGCCCGTTTAGCTCCGACAGACAGAAAAGAAATCAACCGAAAAGTCCGGGTTTGACTTTTTGGGGGATTTTGTTCTGGCGGAGGAGCTGGGCGATGGAGCTGGACAACCCGAAAAGCGGAATCGCCTTGGTCAGCTCCGAAGGACAGAAAAGGATCCGCCGGAAAAAGCCGGGCTTGCTTTTTGCGGCGGAGCCGTTCTGGCCGAGGAGTTAGGCGATGGAGCTGGACAATACGAAAAGCGGAGCCGACTGTTCAGGCCTGGCAGTCAGATAAGAAATCACCGGAAAAGTCCGGTTTTGACTTTTTCGGGGATTTTGTTCTGACAGAAGGACTAGGAGGCGGAGCTGGACAATGTGAAAAGTGGAGCCGACTGTTCAGGCCTGGCAGTCAGATAAGAAATCACCGGAAAAGTCCGGTTTTGACTTTTTCGGTGATTTTGTTCTGACAGAAGGACTAGGAGGCGGAGCTGGACAATGTGAAAAGTGGAATCGTACCCTCAAAACCTGAAAACCTGAAATTGAGGGTACACAAATTGCCGATAAGTACCCTCAAAACCTAAAAATCAAAATTTGTGGGTACGCAAAATCCCGATTCGTACCCTCAGTACCCAAAAATCAAAATTTGAGGGTACGCAAATTGCCGTTTCGTACCCTCAAAACCTAAAAATCTGAAATTGAGGGTACGCAAAATCCCCAATCGTACCCTCAAATCCTGAAATCCCGAAATATAAGGTACTCAAAAATCCGAAAGGCTGGTGCTTCCTGTGAATCTTCCAAAACATGCAACGCTGATTGAGGTCGGTCCCCGTGACGGGCTGCAAAATGAAAAAAATGAAATTCCGACAGACGTTAAAATTCAGTTTATCAAGGAGCTTAAAAAAGCAGGGTTCAAAGAAATGGAATTGACCTCTTTTGTCTCGCCAAAGTGGGTTCCCCAGCTGAAAGATGCAGGAGACATCATCACCTATTGTTCCGATGAGAACAGAAACCTGGTTCTGACTCCTAATGAAAAAGGGATTGCGCGTGCAAAAGAGGCAAATTGCAAAGAGGTGGCTTTTTTTGTGGGAGTCAGCAGCATTTTCAATCAAAAGAATATCAACGCGACAACAGAAGAAAGCATGCAAAAGCTCCTACCGCTGATCCGCTCGCTCAAGGAAGAAGATTTTTTTGTGAGGGCGTGTATTTCGACTTCTTTTTACTGCCCGTATGAAGGAAAAATAGAAGCGGATGCCGTTGTTGAGCTTTGCAGGCAGTTTGCAGATGCGGGTGTTGATGACTTAAGTGTTGCCGACACCATCGGCATGGCGAATCCGCTTGAAGTGCATGAGCTTTTTTCACGCCTGAAAAAAGCACTGCCGGACGTGCTGATCACGGCCCATTTCCATGATACAAGAGGCATGGCGCTCGCCAACATTTACGCAGCGCTGCAGGCAGGCGTCGACAGGTTTGACACGTCTGCAGGCGGACTCGGCGGATGTCCTTTCGCACCCGGTGCTACAGGAAATGCTGCAACAGAGGACGTGCTCCATATGCTGCATGCTCTGAACATTGAAACAGGCATTGACATGAACCAGCTTCTGAAAGCAGTGGAGATCATTGAGCCGCATCTTTCAGGAAGTGTTCAAAGCAAACAATATCAGCTCAGCAAACGGTCAAAAACGCTTCTAACTGAATAAACAGCAGTGGATATAACTGCGCTTGACATATCTTTATTAAGTATCCATTCTAGTCTTGCTGGTCTTAAGATTGGTTCATTCCATGTATATTTCTCCCCCTTTCTTCACATCTTAGATGACAGAAAGGAGCGGATATCATGACAAACGAAAAGGCATCAAAAAGCCAAAAAGGCAAGCCGAATGCAGATACCCCGAAGCAGACTATGGCTTTTGAAGAATTGGAAAAGGCTGTACACCCGACAAAACGCCAAAACTCGGAACAATAACGCGGCAGCAAGCCCCATGTGCTTGCTGCTTTTGTTTTTCTCCTTTTCCTTCTTCGTGATAAAATGGATGTATTATACAGCGGAAGGAAGAATGCAGATGAAAAAGTGGCTGATCGGAGCTGGCATCATCCTCTCCTACATCTTCGTAGTAGGATTTTTTTTCACCAACCAGATGATGTACATGCGAAAGAAATCAGACAAAGAAATTATCGACCGCGAAACAAAAGACGGCCATTACGATGAAAGCGAATATGAAGCCTACAACAAAATCGAAGTATCCATCCCGTCCCAGTTCGGGTATGACATCAAAGGCCATCTTATTGCCCCGCACAGCACCTCCTCCTATGTCATTATCTGCCACGGGGTCACCATGAACCGGATCAACTCGGTCAAGTACATGAAACTGTTTTTAAAACGGGGCATCAACGTGCTGATCTATGACCACAGAAGGCATGGGGAAAGCGGCGGGAAAACAACAAGCTTCGGGCACTACGAAAAATACGACCTTCAGTCTGTCGTGCATTGGCTGAAGGACCGTGTCGGCGATGACCTGCATCTCGGCATTCACGGTGAATCCATGGGTGCTGTCACGACGCTACTTTATGCAGGACTCGTAGAAGACGGTGCCGATTACTATATTGCCGACTGTCCGTTTTCAGATCTTCAGGAGCAGCTGCTTTACCGTCTGAAATCTGACTTCAAGCTCCCCGGTTACCTTGTGATGCCGATTGCAAGGCGGTTTCTGAAACTGCGCGACGGGTACACCATCCAGGACGTTTCCCCGATTGCGGTGATGGACAGAATTCAGCATCCTGTCCTGTTTATCCACAGCAAGGACGACGATTACATACCGGCAGCGATGACCCAGCAGCTGTTCGAGAAAAAATCCGGCATGAAAAAGCTGTATTTTGCCGAAAAAGGCGCCCACGCCATGTCCTACACCGAAAACCGCGAGGAATACGAACGAATTATTGATGAATTTTATGAAGAAATGAAAGAATACGAAACAACCCTATAAGTTGTTATGCATGATATGACATCTTCCCTTATACATGATATAATTCTCATTTTTATATCGTTAACGAGAGGAGTTTACGTATATGTTAAAACACGAGGAAATCAGGTTTTCCAATGCATTAAAATCGGTTGCCAGAAATGGTGAGATAAAAAACTACATTCAGAACTCACAAGAGCTCTATCCTTTATTTATGCGCGCAGCAAAGCGCTTTGTATCAGGTGAAACAAGACTGGATGCAATGAATAAAGCGAAAGAACTTATCGCGAAAGACTACCTTATCTCCTTAGAATACATAGGTGAAAATACAACAAATGCCGACGAGTGTCATGCTGCAAAAGAAGAGTTCATTTCGTTAATTCATCAGTTAGGCGCTAATGGAATCAAATCAACCATCTCATTTGATTTATCCCATATTGGCATGTCGGTTGATAGAGAGCTTGCCTTGAAAAATTTAAAGGAAATGGCACAAGCTGCTGAACTTTATCACTTAAATCTCATGATCAGCATGGAAGAATCTGAAAAGACAGATCGTATTTTAGATATCTATAAAGAAGTGGCTTCAACATATAAAAACGTAGGAATTACATTACAAGTTCATTTGAAACGTTCATTAGACGATTTGAATGAATTGTTGAAATATCCTGGAAAAATCAGAATTGTAAAAGGTGCTTATCAGGAACCTGCAGACCTTAAGATCGGCCGTTCTGAAGAGCTGAATAACCGTTACCTGGAATTTATCAGAATGGGCGTTGAAGCTGAACATCCTATTTCAATTGCTACCCATGATGAAAAACTGCTTGAAAAAGTATTTGAGCAAGGTTATTTAAAGCATTCAAACGTTGAGCTTGAAATGTTAGATGGGGTTAGGTCTGATTTAATCAAAAATGCAAAAAATGAAGGATACAAAGCGAGGGTTTATGTAACTTACGGCACAGAATGGTATCTGTACTTAGCGCATCGCATTGCAGAATATCCTCCTAACATTTACACTGCTGTATCAGATATTATAGCTTTTGAAACGAAAACTGCTTCTTATTAAACGAAAAACGGTGACATCGTTGTAAAATGTCACCGTTTTTTCATTTCAGATGTGGTTTTGTCCCAGACACTTTTTCGCGTTTATCCTAGTACGTCTGTAATATCATGCATATGTTCATCAAGCCAGGCAATTGCCTCATCAATCGTAGCAAATTCCTGTGCTTCAAACGTCATTTCATCCTGAAGCAGCCAGACATCTTTTTTGTCCTCAAAGACTCCGCCAATCGACCAGTGCAGCAGGGTATATGGATGGTTGCTGTTCAAAAACGAAACCCATGTTTTATTTAATGCAATATTCTTAAGAGTTGTTAAGCGGTCCTTCATCTTTCTCTCCACCTCACTTTACAGTCAGACTCATGCGCGGATTCAAGATTTGCGAAGGACACGTCAGCATGTAGCTGTTTGCCGTCTCGTTAAAATCAATTGTCATCTTTTCATCCAGAAACACCATCTTTGATTTTTCAACCAGAACCGGATATGCGTTCGTTTCAATCAGAACATCATCTCCGTCTTTTTCATCAACAAGCCAGAGTGCGGTCACCCCGCTGACCACGCATCCGCAGCCGTCGGTATCATACTTGAGCTTCACTTGTTTATCGGAATGAGCCTGAACACTGCCTTCTATTTTTTTCATGGCACGGTCTGTCCATTTAATTTCCATACGTCTTGTCTCCTCATTTCAGGTTGCTTAGGGACATTTTATCACAACTCAGTCAGATGCGCACCGCGGCTTGCCTGTCATACCCCGGGGTCCAGCTGAATACGTCTAGGTATAGAAGGAGTGATACCATGACAAAACCCGTCATCAAAGTAAATGACAACGGCTCCCTGCGCATTACCGGAGACGTCGAACTGATCGACGCAGAAGGAAACGTCTTCCAAACCAAACAGAGCTTCTCCCTCTGCCGCTGCGGCCTCTCCAAAAAAATGCCGTTTTGCGACGGTTCGCATAAGGGAGTGTTTCAGTCGGTGGTTAGGGCGGAGTAGGAAGAGCGGAGGCGGCCGTTTAGTTCAGAAGGTTAAAAATCCGCCGAAAAAAGCAGGATTGGCTTTTTACGGCGGAGCCTTCAAAGTTCTTGAGACAGGATTACAGCACTTTCCCTCGGTTCTCTCATTCCAAAAGTGTTCTTAAAACCCGATTGCAACACTTTCTCTCGCCTCTCCCATCCCGAAAGTGTTCTTAAAACCCGATTACAACATTTTCTCTCGTCTCTCCCATTCCCAAAGTGTTCTTAAATCAAAATTACAGCACTTTCCCCCATCTCAAACGCCTGCAAAGTGTTTTAAAAACAGGACTATAACTCCTATACAACAAAAAGAGCATGACCAGTATGATCACGCCCATTTTCATATCTACCGCAAGAGAAGGCAGGCACCCCCGCCCGCCTTCACCTCACTCCTTCTCCCCTATATCCGTTATTTTTTCGATTGGCAGATCAACGCGCGTGTGGTCTTCGCCGATGATCCGCAGGCATCCGCGGATCGGATCTACGTAGTGTACGCGGCCTTTGAGCACGTGAAAATCATGATGTTCGTAGTAGGTAAACGCAAGCTCGCGGTTTTCCTCCATGGCGAGGCCGATGATTTCGTTAAAATGCTCGAGCTGCTGTTCGTCTACTGCGGGCTTCGTTTTATAGCCTTGTTCAATTTCAAGTTCTCTTAAGATTTTTACATGCTCAGGCAGCATCATGGATGTCCATTTGATATTGCCCCGATCCCGAATCATGAGTATCCCTCCTTTTACGCTTTGTGTCCGCCGACAAGCTTGGCGCGGTGCCTTGCTGTGCCTGCGTTTGTATAGGAAACGGCCCGCAGCAGGGCATTGGGTCCGTATTTCCCGCGGATGGAGTCCATGACATAGCCAAGGATCTGTTCTTTTTCGCGGTTTGGCTGGAATAAATCGAGCTGCATTTCGGAATCATCTTCAATGTTGGAGAGGGCAATCGAAATTTTCCGGACAGTTTTATGTGCGTAAAATTGTTCAAATAAGGCGAGGCATGTTTCGTAGAGCTCCATTGTGATGTTGGTCGGCCGTTCCATCGTCCGTGAGCGGTGAAATCCGCCTCCAAGCTCATCATGGCTGTAGCCGATGCCGAGACTGATCGTTCTGCCTGCTTTCCTGTGCGTGCGCGCCCTTCTTGCGACTTCTTCGCACATTTCAAGAATGACGTGCTTTACCTCTTCCGGATCTGGATAATCCCGCATGAGAATCTGGCTCTTCCCGAAACTGATCTGCCCCTGCAGAATCGGCGCACCAATTTCAGAGAGATCAACGCCCCAGGCATGGTAATAAAGCTGGTTGCCCATAATCCCGAACTTTTTCTCAAGCACTTCAAGCGGATGAGCCGCAAGCTGCCCTACGGTGAAAATACCCATCCGGTTCAGCGTTTTTTCAACTCTGCTTCCGATGCCCCACATTTCCCGGAGCGGTTGCACCTTCCACAGTTTTTCTTTTACATCGTCGTACGTCCATTCCGCAATGCCCTTTTTCTTTGCCTCAAGATCAAGGCAGATTTTCGAAAGCAGCATATTGGGTCCGATGCCGATTGCACACGGCAGCGAAAATTCACGGTCCATATCATCTCTGATTTTTGCAGCAACCTCCCACGCATCTCCCCAAATCCCCTCCACTCCGTCAACTTGGATGAAGCTTTCGTCGACACTGTACGTGTGGATGGCATCCTTCGGGACATACCGGTGAAACAGGCGCGTCAGTTCAGTCGAAATACGGACAAAAGAAGCCATTTTTGCGTTCACAATCCGAATGCGGGAATCTTTCGGAATTTCGAACAGACGGGATCCGGTCTTGATGCCAAAATCTTTTTTCAGACAGGGCGAAGCTGCCAGGACAATACTCCCCTGCCTTTCTGTGTCACCAACCACCGCCAAATGGCACGTAAGCGGATCAAGACCTTCCAGAACCGCCGCGCAGCTGGCATAAAAGCTCTTCATATCAATGCACAGAATCTTTCGTTTTGGAAATTGGCTGTAATCCTCAATCATCGTTCTTACTCCTCACGACAGAATATATGTTCCCATTCAGTATATGCTAATAGTAAGCGAATATACGTTCGATTTCAATGGTAGTTTTTGCTACGAAAAGCGGAGCCGACTGTTCAGGCCTGGCAGTCAGATAAGAAATCACACGGAAAGGCCGAACTTGCCTTTTCGGGGGATTTTGTTCCGACTGAGGAGTTGGCCGGTGCAGCTGGACAACGCGAAATGCGGAATCGCCTTGTTTAGCTCCGAAGGACAGAAAAGGATCCGACGGAAAAAGCCGGTCTTGCTTTTTGCGGCGGATCCTTTTTGGCCGAGGAGTTAGGCGATGGAGCTGGACAACACGAAAAGCGGAGCCGACTGTTCAGGCCTGGCAGTCAGATAAGAAATCACCGGAAAAGTCCGATTTTGACTTTTTCGGGGATTTTGTTCTGACAGAAGGACTAGGAGGCGGAGCTAGACAATACGAAAAGCGGAATCGTACCCTCAAAAACCGAAATTCAAAAATTGAGGGTACTAAAAAGCCGGTATCGTGCCCTCAAAAACCGAAATTCAAAAATTGAGGGTACTAAAAAGCCAGATTTGTACCCTCAAAACCCAAAAACCAAAAATTGAGGGCACTAAAAGCCCGGATTCGTACCCTCAAAACACAAAAATCATAAATTGAAGGCACTAAAAAGCCAGTATCGTACCACCAAAACTCAGAAACCAAAGATTGAGGGTACTCAAAAGTCTCCCGCCCCTCTTTTCCGGGTGACCCTATGGAGCTGCTGGCCCAACACAAAAGGCGGAGCCGCTAAATCAGACCCTTGCCCCCCCACAAAAACCCCCGCTTGGCATCTCCCCCAATCCTCCTTATAATCAGGATAGAATGAGGTGGAATATGAACGGAAAGTGGATTTTGAAAATGATTCTTCAGTCTTTTCAGCAGTATGAGCTGCAAGGATCACTGAGTAAAAAAGAGGAAGAAGAACTTGTTGAAAAAGTGATGCAGAAGCGGGCGCAGGAAGATTCGGAGTGGTTTGAGGCGGTCGAAGACGTTGTGTACGGGTTTGTGACGAATCAGGAATTGTAGCATATGAAAACAGCCTGCCTTTTTGCCGGCAGGCTGTTTTTCTGCTTATTTTTTCGATAATGCTTTTCCCGCAAGCTTTTCAAACACCCGGGGCATGAGCTGATAAAAGCTGCTGCCGGCATTCATCCAGCCGGGCAGGTTGATTTCGCGCTTTTCGGTCATCATGGCGCTGACAATTTTTTCAGATACTTTATCAGGATCAAGCATAAAGCGCTGAACATTTTTTACGTACGTTCCGCTTTGATCGGCAATATTGAAAAAATTCGTCTGGATCGGTCCCGGGTTGACGGATGTGACGTGAATGCCGGTGCCGGCAAGCTCCATACGGAGGCTGTTTGTGAAGCCGAGAACCGCATGCTTTGTTGCTGAGTACAGGCTTGATTTTGGTGTTGCGAGCTTTCCGGCCTGTGAGGCGATGTTGATGATGTGGCCGTCATTCCGTGATCTCATCCCCGGCAGGACCATTTTGGTGCAGGCAATCAGTCCGAATACGTTCACCTCAAACATGGAGGTCATTTCATCCAGTGTAGCCTCTTCCACTGTGTTAAAGATGCCGAAGCCGGCGTTGTTGACGAGCACATCAATTTGAGGGACACTGTCCAAAATCCGGGCGAACGTCTGCGCGACAGCGTCCAGGTCGCTTACGTCGAGCGGATAATACGTGCAGGTGACGCCGTATTGGTCAGAGATTCGTTTTGCTGCTGCGGCAAGCAGGTCAGCCCGTCTGGCAATCAGGATCGGGTGTGCGCCGCTTGCAGCTGCGAGTGCGGCCATTTTTTCGCCGATTCCGCCTGAAGCGCCTGTAATGACGACATAGCGGTCTTTCAATTTTTGATTCATTTCGTTCACCTCATCAAGAGTAAAGGATGTGTACCCCTTCCATTTGACCCTTAATTTCCCCCATCGCTTCGAGATAATCCAGCTGCCCCACCGTTTCTGACATCGTGAGCATCATCTGCTTCTGATAAAGACGCGGGAACAGCCTTTCGGATACTTCAAACGCTGTCATCGGTTTTTCTTTTAAAAACGACAGCACTTCATAGGCGCGTTCTTTTTGTCTTTTCAACCGATATTGTATCAGTTCGTGCGGATTTGCGACAGTTTCACCATGCCCGGAATGCACACTTGAGAGCGGGATTTTCAAAAGAGCCTCAAAGGATTCATTAAACTGCAGCTGCGGTTTCGGCCTCGCCCCGCCCTCCATCGACGGTTCCAACAGAGGATTTGCCGATATATGCTTCAGGATATGGTCTCCCCCGAACATCATGCCATCCTCAGCCCTGTACAGCGCAATATGTGTCTGCGCATGACCCGGTGTCTCAATGACGTGCCACCCGTTCATTCCCGGCACAGGGTCCCCTTCTCTGAGATCTGATGAGAGCTCCCGTTTGCATGAATATTTTAGATTTGATACAAATCTTGCGAGGTACGGAAGCTGCTTCTCTTCTACGCCCAACTCGGCAAACAGCTTCAGAAAAAAGGTCTTTTGCTCTTCCATAAATACCTGATCCTGGCTGATCCACGGAGCATTGTAGCGGTGACCAATCACTTCAGCCGACTCGGGCAGATAATCGAGCAGCCCGACATGATCCGGATGGTGGTGGGTCAGAATTACCTGCTCAATGTCTTCCGGACGGTATCCGGCATCCTTCATCTGGGCTGTAAGAGCGGCAAATGCCTCCGGTGTTTTCGGACCGGCATCAATCAGCGTCAGGCGGTCTCCTTTTACAAGATAAACGTTCACATCCCCCACCGGAAAAGGCGTCGGGAGGGTGATAGGGATTATGTAATCTGATTTTAATTTCATACCATCGTCCTCATTTTGTTATTTTTATATATGACTACTATATTCAATACGTGTAAAATGAATGCTTATTCACCTATTATTAAGCCTATTTTACACGTTCCCTGCAAACGTGTCATTATTTTCAAATAATTCACCGGTTATTATTGAAAAAATACTCCTTGACAAACGCCTGTCCAACCTCGCATAATGATGAACAACTAATATGCTTTAACGCGCGAATGCTGCAAAATAAATAACGTAATGAGCTGTGAACAGGAATAGTAAATCCGCAATGATGAACAGAGAGTGAAACCCGCCGGCTGAAAGGTTTCATCATCCTCTTGCCGCTTGAACCTGCCCTGTGAGCTTTCAGGCAAACCTGACGCTGCCCCTCGATACGGGAGCATAAGCTGGAGTGATTCACGTCGCTCAATGAAGGTGGTACCGCGGAAACCGTTTCGTCCTTTTTTTACTGGATGAGGCGGTTTTTATTTTGAAAAAAATTTCAGGAGGAAAAAGATGAAAAACATCGCATTTACAGGTGCAGGAGCTATAGCCGAAGCCATCATCAACGGGTTAATCAGCGACGGTGTCTGCCTTCCTGGCCAACTAATTGTCACGAACCATTCAAATGATGAACGCCTTTCATTTTTAAAAGAGTCCTACGGGGTCTCAGTCACCAGAGACAAGCGCGAAGCTGTCAAACATGCCGATATCATCATTCTTGCCATGAAGCCGAAGGATGTCAGATCAGGAATTGAAAGCATACGGGAGCATGTGAAGGGCAGCCAATTAATTATTTCTGTCCTTGCGGGAATTTCCACTGAAACGATCCAGGATCTGTTCGGAAAAAAATTGTCCGTCATCAGAGCCATGCCAAATACATCTGCAGCCATCCGGAAATCGGCGACCGCCCTTGCCTGCACATCAGAAGTCAGCCAGGCGGAAATGGACGCAGCATCAGAACTGTTCCGTGCAATCGGTACGGTCGTGCACGTTTCAGAAGATCAGCTTGATGCCGTAACAGGCCTTTCAGGAAGCGGACCTGCCTACATCTATTACTTAGCAGAGGCACTGGAAGCAGCGGCGGCCGATAATGGCATTGAAGCACACACAGCAAAAGCACTCATCGCCCAAACTTTCCTCGGAGCGGCCGAAATGCTCCTGCACTCAGGAAAACAGCCGGAAGTTCTCAGAAAAGAAGTAACAAGTCCGGGGGGCACAACAGAGGCCGGCATTGCAAGGCTTGAGCACTATGCCGTTAAAAAAGCATTAAGAGAATGTGTGAAAACGGCGACCGAACGCTCTGCCGAAATGGGTGAATTGTTTGCAAAAAACGCTCAAAAAGAGCATACTTGATAAGATAAAGGTGCAGGAAAAAAAGCAGCCTTGTTGAAATAAAAAGAAAACGAAATGTCACATTTACAGACAGGTGGTAGCATGTATACAGTTTTTTCGACCTTCGATGTGCCGGATGAAAAGGCCGAAGAAGTCATTTCCATATATCAGAACCGTTCAAGAATGGTAGATGAAGCAAAAGGATTCGTTGATTTTCTGCTTCTGCAAAACGATAAGCGAGCGGGAGAATTGACGGTCCAGCTGCTTTTTGAAAGAAAAGAAGACTACATGAACTGGGTCAAAAGCGAGGAATTCAAGAAAATCCATGACCTTGAAAAGAAGTATCCTGATCAGGAGCTTGCTGCCGTCATTCCCAAGGTCAAGCAATACAAGGTGGTCGCCCGATGAGCTTTTTCCCTGCGGATCAGATTGTCTATGAAGCAACCGAGAAAATCTATCAAAATGAGCCTTTCCTTCTTGAGAGATTCGGAGAAAAAGGCAAAGAAAAATGCAGAGAAGACAACCATCATCATCTTAAGCACCTTCAAACCGCTTTTGATCTGCAGAATGCACAGGTATTTACAGACTACGCCATCTGGCTGAACGGCATTCTTGTCAAACACGGCATGAAAACGCAGCATTTGATTGATAACTTTGATTACCTGGAAGAAGTGCTCATTGAAATGGAGATTCAGGATCAGGAGAGAGTGTCTGCCTACCTGGCTTACCTTAAAGCCGGCACAGATGCACTAATGAAAGAGAAAGAGAAATAAAGAGAAATGAGGTGCTCTGTATGAAGAGTTCAGCAGCTTTTGAGTTTGCAAACCTGCTGTTAGACGGCAATGAAACAGCCGCTGTTCAGCTGGTTAAGGACCACAGTCACCTGTCACGGATCCAACTGTTTGAAGAGTTGTTTACCCCCGCCATGCAGCATGTCGGGGACTTATGGGAAAATAATGAGATTACGGTTGCAGATGAACACCTTGCAAGCGTTGTGTGCGATTTTATCCTTTCGACCCTCTATCCGCTGGAACAGCATCCGGAGTCAGAAAACAGAAAAAAAGCTATGCTGCTTTGTGTAGAAGGCGAGCAGCACTATCTCGGGCTGAAGATGGTCAACAGCCTGTTTGATCAGCAGGGGTGGGAAACTCATTACCTTGGGCCAAATCTTCCGCTTGAATACGCCATAAAAAAAGCCGAGCTCTGGAAACCCGAAGTGATTTGTCTTTCAGTATCTATCGTGTACCATCTTCCGAAAGTCAAAAAGTACATTGATGCTCTCTCTTCTCTTCCAAATCACCCGGTCATCCTGCTCGGCGGACGAATTGTCAGCCAGTATGATATCAGTCCATACAGCTCTGGAAACACAGAAATCATGTACGACCTGAAATCGGTGGACAACTGGCTGAAGAGACACAATCAAATCAAAATCAGCAGCAGCGTTTCAGCTGCTCCGGTACGTGCAGATAAAAGTCTGACCCGATCTTAAAAAAAGCGGCCGGACGACATCCTGTTAAAGGATGACGTCCGCCGCTTTTTTGCGCTCTGCAAGACGGATACTGGTTTTTAGCCAGACAGGTGCATTGGGATGAGCAAAAATTTCCTCCGCTGTCATCCAAACAGCCTCCGAAACTTCCTCTTCGCTTTTCGGATGAGCCGTCCCGCTTTTATATTCACATAAAAACACGATGTTCACGACATGAAAGCCGTCATCTGACTCAAACGATGCACTGTGAACATAACGGACTTCATCCTTAACCACAACATCTGTCTCCTCTTCCACTTCCCGCTTGACCGTATTTTCCAGAATATCCATTACAGCGCCTTCTTTTTCGGTTTTTCCGCCGGGCAGGGAAAGCAGCCCTGCGGCGTGCTCTTCCCTCATGCTGCGTTCAATGATGAGCCATTTGTCTTCTTTAAAAACAGCCCCTTCTGCGTTTACGATGAACATGCTGTTTCCCCGTCCCTTCATTCGTCTAAATGCTTACAAAGCCACTCAACTGCAAGCTTTTCCACTTCATCAAGATGCTCCATAAAACTGTGTGAAGCTCCATCAATCACCTCAAGTTTTGAACCTTGGGGCAGCAACTTCATTCCCCTTTTGGACGTCTCTAAAAGCATTCTTTCTTCTTCGTCCGCATTCCCGTGTATGATCAGAACTGGACAGGCAACGGCCGACAGCAGCTCCATCTGGTTCCCCTGTTCAAAATCATGCAGCATCTGCTGATCGATGATGATATGTTTCCGGGGACCTGAGGAAAGATGCTCTGTGATCACTCCTGTTTCTTGCAGCTCTCTCATTTGCTCAGCTGTGAAGTGATCATTCCAGTTGTACGTATGCGGACCTGTTGACGCACCTGTCAAAATCATCGTGCTCACTTCTTTTGTATAACACATCAGGCAGATTCTGCTTCCGAGGCTGTGACCGTAAAGGACAATCGATTGAAAGCCGCATTGTTTCGCGTATTCAATGACCGACTGAAGATCATCCTTTTCTTTTGCCATCGTCAGCGTATCGTCATCACTCTCGCCGCAGCCGCTGAAATCAAAGGCAAGCACGTTCCATCCGAGCGACTGGAAGACAGCGGCAAACCGGTCGAACCGGCCACTCGATGACTTGTCAGACGTAAACCCGTGGCACATGATGACAAGTCTGCGGGAATCGGCTTCATATAAATGACCGATCAGAGCCAGTCCTCTTGAATTTTTCAGCTCAATCCTGACGCAGTTCATCACTGTCTGCTTTTTTAAAGATTTGTTTCAAAGTATAGTTCAAGAGCTCCGGACACGTTTCAAAGGAGTACGGCAGATGAAGACGCTCTGTCCACTTATGCGGGTCTTTTCCGTAAGGGCCGACGTTTAAAACAGGAATATTCAGCTCTTTTATTTCATCAAGCGGCAGCTTATAGTGATCCCCGTAGATTGGCATGTTGGCCGTCAGCTCGCGGATTGACTCCTCACTGTCACGCAACTGAAGAAAGCTCAAATCCGAAAGGCCCGCAAAGTACTCCTGATTCACAAGAGAGATTCCGAATTTGCTGCCGGCATAGCTCTGCACATCAGACAGTACATCCTGGATAAACGCGTCCTCTTTTGACGAAACAGACGGATAAAACGGCGGACTGTAAAACACGACGATTAAGGGAGCAAGCTCCTTGCACAACCCCGACAGACCTGAAACGATTTTGTTTGTAAAATGGCGGTCATCAAGATCACCGCGGTTGGCTTTCAAGTAACCTATATGCCTGTTGACTTCCTCTTCGCCGACTTTTTGAACGGCGTAGGCAAGCAGTTCGTCATAGGACATGACCGTGACCCGATAGGATGCAGGGGTGTAACCGACAGACCGGCTGTAATGCTTTGCCTTCTCGTCGTAAAACTTCTCCACCCGGCGTGCAGCCGCTGAAGCTGTATTCATCAGCATCCCGTGCAGCTCAAGCATGCTGCGCTTCATCGTCAAAATGTTGAACAGCGAAACGGCCTCATGCGGAATCTGCACCGAATACTCCTCTTTCAAATCTTTCTGCATAAGGTTCATCGGCGGCGGCGTCACTTCTCCGCCTGCTATCTCTGAATATTTTTCATTCAGCTCAAGCAGCCTGTTCAGCTCGGAAATGATTAAATTCGCGTTCAGTCCAGAAAAAGGCTCGCCTACATGCGTTTCCACCCCGCTGCAGTAAAACCCGGCCAGCACTTTTCCAATCGACCCGCTGTACACATAGAAATTCTCATCATTCGGATACCTCGAAAACATCGGCTCTGAATTGACGCATGCCGTGTAGGAAAGATCGTATTTTTGTTTCAGCTTTTGAAGAACAGGCACAGCCCCGAGCATCCCTGCTGAATTTACTTCTTCATCAGGAACCGTCAGCAGGAGCAAATTTCCGTCAAACTCACCGTTCATCGCCTGCTCAAGCATGCCGAGCTGAACCGTCAGTCCCGCCTTCATATCCATCGTTCCGCGGCCAAACAGCCAGTCGCCTGTTTCAAGATCCTCTTTCACCGGCTGCGGAAGAAGATTCGCCGAGTTCGCAAGTTCCTTTGTCAGCTCGTGCGGCCGGAAAGCAAGATGCTCAAGATGACCGTAATCCTTCACATCCACCACATCGAAATGGCTCATCAGGATAACCGTATCTTCCGTTTCTTTTTTGCTTTTAACAAAAGCCGTCAAAAAATAGCGGCCGTCTTCAAGGGGATGCAGTTTCACATGATCCGGATGTTCTTTGAAATAAGGAAAATCATTCAGCACATAATAAAGATGCTGGGCAAGGGCAATCTCATCCTTTGATCCCGTGATGCTCGCAAGATTCACTAGTCCTGTTAAAAGCTCTGTCAGCTGCTGTTTCGATTGCCATTTTGCTGTCATGATGAGACCTCCTAAAATAGATGCTGACTCTATTCTAAAGAATTTTCGCAATTTTTAAAAGAGGATCATTTTGAATGAATTCAGAGGAGTGAATTTCCACTTTTGGTATCCTGTATTTTCGGCGATTCTGATTATAAGGCAGCACTTTGTCTTTTTGGCACCTTATATTTTGTGCTCGCGATTATGGGATAGCATTTTCTCTTTTTGTTACCCCATATTTTCGATGCTCGCGATAATGAGATAGCATTTTCTCTTTTTGCTACCCTGTATTTTCGGTGCCCCCGATTATAGGGATGCATTCACTCAATGCTCCATCGTCAGGCAACTTACATGAAGTCTTACCTCAAAGCTGATATACTTTTTTTATGAAATTTCACTCAAGGAGGCAATCAAACATGAAGAATCACTTATTTACACCATACACCGTAAAAAACGTCACACTTAAAAACCGGATCGTCATGTCTCCGATGTGCATGTACTCATCACACCGCGAAGGCGGAATGGTCGAGGATTTTCATATGACCCATTACATTAGCCGCGCCATTGGCGGTACGGGGCTGATCATGATTGAAGCGACATCCGTTACGCCTCAGGGCAGAATCTCTCCGCAGGATCTCGGCATCTGGAGCGATGACCATATTGAAGGCTTGAAAAAATTAGTTGACGGTATGAAAGAAAATGGCGCCAAAACGGCGATCCAGCTTGCACATGCCGGAAGAAAAGCCGTGCTCGAAGGCGAGATTGTCTCACCATCCGCCATTGCATTTAATGAAAAAAGCAAAACACCTGTCGAGATGACAACAGAAAAAATTAAAGAAACCATTCAAGCTTTTAAAGACGGAGCAATCCGTGCGAAAAAAGCTGGATTTGATATCATCGAGCTTCACGGCGCACACGGATACTTAATCAACCAGTTCCTCTCACCGCTTTCCAATAAGCGGACAGACGAATACGGCGGCAGCAAAGAAAACCGCTACCGCTTCCTGAAAGAAATCATCGATGCTGTTAATGAAGTCTGGGACGGACCGCTGTTCGTAAGGGTATCTGCAACAGATTACACCCCTGAAGGACTGAACGTAGAAGATTACGTGGATTACTGCTCATGGATGAAAGAACAGGGAGTCGATCTGATCGATGTCAGCTCAGGTGCCCTCGTTCCTGCAGACATCAAAGTCTTCCCTGGCTACCAGGTGAAATTTGCCGAGCGCATCCGCGAAGGAGCCAGCATCGATACTGGAGCCGTAGGCCTGATCACAACCGGAACACAGGCTGAAGAAATCCTCGGAAACGGCCGCGCAGATCTTATCTTCCTTGCACGCGCCCTTCTTCGCGACCCATACTGGCCGCGGACTGCAGCTGCTGAACTTGGCGTTGCGATTGAGGCGCCAAAGCAGTATGCGCGCGGGTGGTAATCCTTATTGCAATGAGAGAAAAGAATTAATAAGCACAATTTGGCACCGCTTTTGGCGGTGTTTTTGTATGTAAAAAAACTCAAATCGCTGTGAAATGAGTTGAAGGAATACTAATAATTAATTCCTCGCAGATAACTATAAACGATCAATTTTTTTTATCAGCCTGCTTACACTCAATAAAATGATTGTAAACCCAACAAAATTTATCAGCATATTTGCTGTAACACCCAAATCATCAAAATTGATGCTAGCCAAAAGCACTCCGATGAGTATCAAAAATAATGCAAACAATGTTTTCAACTATTCTCCCCTCTTTCGTCTACATGCTCTTAAAGAATGGGTGCTTGCTGCTGAACTGCCGATAGTTGACTAATCCATATTTCTTTTCTGACAAACATACACCATTTCTTTACTTCCACCTGTCAGCGGATTTTCATTCCAATCCCCATACACATTTAAAACCTTGAATCCGTTCATGGCCAGCAGCCTCTCCATTTCCCTTGGAAAAACAAAGCGCAGAGAGATCTCAGTTTTTTTCTCCTTTACTTCTTCTCCCGCGTCATTCTTATACTTTCTTATTGTTGTGTTATGCTGGATCTGGCTGATGGCATCATAAGAGGATTGGCAGTAAACGTCTACTTGCAGCTTACTCTCCTCATCCTCATAAGTTTTCCAAAATTCCTCTGTCCCTGCTGAAACCAGCTCTTCTGCCCCAGGAAATCTGGTTCCAAAAATAAAAATCCCATCAGGATTTAAATGCCGGCTGACTGAAGCCAATAGCTTATCCTGATCCTCGTTTGTAAGAAAATGCTGAAAAGAGTTTCCAACGGTATAGATGAGATCTGATGAAGTTTCGATGTTTAAATCCATACAGTCCTGTTGAATCCAATTGATTTCAAGACCCAGGTCCGAAGACTTTCTCCTTGCTTCGTCCAGCATTCCTTTATGTACGTCCACTCCAGTTACGCGATGACCTTGCCTTGCTAAAGGGATAGTGGCTCTCCCTGTGCCGCAGGCAATATCGATTATTGATCCATTTGTCAGCGATGCCCATTTCAATAATAAGGGAATGTCGCTTATATAAGACTCGTTTTCCCCATCATAAAGCGAAGGGTCGTCGTACTCTTCGAAGTTGTAGTGTGACTTTTTTTCTTGCATGAAGGTCTCCTTTTCTTATGTTTGCAATATATCTATTAACCTACTACAGGAATCTTCTTTTCAGACAACAAATCATTGATTACAGGTAAATGTTCAATATATAGATTGTCAGGTAAGTCTGTTAATGGAAAAAATCTATTTTCAAGTGTTTCCTCGTTTTGCTTCGTTAAATATACAGAATAATCTGTACACTTGAAAAAGACTTCAACCAAAGCCGCCTGATCACCATTAGAAAATGTCTTATCTCTTGACGGTCCTGAATAAATGCCAAACAAACTGAGTTCACCTAATGTAATACCGGTCTCTTCAAAAACTTCTCATTTTGCAGTATCTCGGACAGATTCATTCAGTTCCATGAACCCTCCAGGAATTCCCCATAAATGGCTGTCTGCTCTCAGCTGCAACAACACCTCTTCCTTTTCGTTGAAAACCATCGCACCAACTGCAACCATTATTACTTTTTCATGACCTACCATAGATCTCAAATAGCTTATATAGTCCATTGAATCCTCCATATTAAAAGCTCAATTCTTTATTCAATTTGTCCGCTTTTTAAAATAAATCACTTCCGGATCTCCATCATCCAAATTCTCCACAATGCCGCTTTCAACGAAACCATTTGAATGAAAGACCTTATGCATATCTGAATTAGATTGATTCGTTGAAGAAAAAACTTTCTCGGTTGCAGATGACCTCACCATATAGTCAATTAGCAAACTTGCAATTCCCCTGCGCCTCTTGGATGGAGACACAATAATGAGAGAGATAAACGTACACTCAAAAAAGCTTGTATCATGAATAAGAAACCCTGCAATCTCCTCTTCTTCATTTGCAATGAGACACTGTCCACTCTCGATAGCATGTTTTATGATTTCCCGTCTGCTTGAATTACCAATTACCTCACTGTCTATTTCTACTAACCTATTTAAGTCTGCGATATCTGCAGCAAGCACTCTGTTCATATTTTTGCTCCTTTAAAATTAACAACTCTCAACACTACTTTACAGACTTATCCATTTCTATCTCTTGAATACAATGTGCAATCACTTCGCATTTTTTTATAGCCCAAATGTAATGACTGGACGTGTTTGCTTCGAAATAGCTGTAAAGATTACTTGTTTTTGTCCACTTGGAGTATTTTTTTGTCATGATTTCTTCATTTGTATGTAAGTTGATTAAGTCCATTACTCTCCCATGGCTTAACTTCACTTTTTTTACGGCTTGATTTAACGTAACCTCCTGATACCCTTCCCAGATTTTCATGTTGAGCAGTTTTATCCTACTCCACTTATAACCTGGTGCCGGCATAACCGGCTGATCCCCATCCATTCCTTCCCGGTACCATCTCTCGAGCATGGCATGCCATTCATAAAGATGCATCAATACATCGCGAAAATTTTTGTCTCTTTCTTGAGTATCAATAGAAATATTTCTTTTTCTGACAGGAACAGATTCAATGATTTCGAGCAATGAACTAAAATACGTGTCGCTATTTAACAATAGAATCTCTTTTTCACTAGTCATACTAATCTCCTTATCACAGTCGTATAGTATTTTGAGAGGAACATACTAATCATTGATTCCTGAATACTTCAGTTATTCTGTTGATCAACTTTCCCGTTCTTAAAATGTCTTTTTAACAAATCCTCCAGATCTTTATTTGGTTCGTAAACATGATCATTGACTAGATTTGTTGACATAGTAAAGAAAGGATTATTGCTCCCCTTTTCATAAAAAGCAGCAGCATAGAGAAATCCATTAATCTCATCTTTATCAATGTCTCTTTTATTAAATGTGATATCCTCTAACTCAGAAAAAAAATCGTTTACTTGTCTAGACGAATGTAATACTCGCCGTTCACCATTTGCACCATTGGTGATTGTGATTTTTTGAATTCGTTTAGGATCACTATCATAGAGGTCTATAAACACAACTTCACTGTCGGTACATCCTGCCAATAAGAAAATGACACAGATACTTACAATATATAGATACCTTTTTATCATTATAGACACCCCGTAATAAACAGACTTGAAAGAGAATATTCCGCTTATTGTTCATCAAGAACGTACTGGTGAAAGAAGATGAAGATAAGAAGACAAAAAGGCCAGTGATTATTCTTCCAACAAAGCCCCATCAAAAGGAAATTCTTCTCTCTTAATTTTCCCTTTCAATTCTTCCAGTGATTGAATAACGTAGTCTTTAAACTCTGGAGGGTAGTTGTATGTATAGCTATTAATCTCAAATTCATCTTCATCAAGAACTTCCCATTCATTATTTAACCGCTTCACTAGATCCAAGTCCAAATCGATAAAGGAAAGATGGTTATTTTCAAACACAGACGGCATTGCAATGTTGCAGTAATAAGAGACAATTTCCCTGTTCTCCATCTCCATCGCAACTGTAAATCCTTTCTTTAAGGAAAAGAATTCTAATGAATCATTAGGAAGTGTAAAGGTTGTCCCTTTTGTATGATGCGTTAATGTTCTACCCGCCTTGCAAAGCACTAACACGTATTCAGATGTGATCTTCAGTAATTCTCCCTGCCATTCATAATGAATAATGTTCGGATACTTTAATGCAGAAATCGTGATAATTGGTCTCATAAACAGCACCTCTTTACGGAGTTCATAGGAAGAAAAACGTGCATTCAGAATGTACCCATTCTATCCTTTTTCTAAAATCGCCCTAACAAATTCCGTTTTTCCATCTGCATATTTATGTTTATCATTCGAGTTCGAGCTTGCTAATGCAAGCTTCAGCCGTTCATATTCTCTTCTCTGCTGCTCGTTCCTTCTCAAGCAATCTCTGAATCTGAGCTGTTCTGCCAAGTATCTATTACCTGTTTCGTACATATGAATCTGGTGGGTTCTCGGTTCTCCTTTATTAAAGTAATGCCTATCCGGTAATACGTTTGTGCCTCTGTAAGCGTAACCTATTTTCTCTAGTGCGGGTGCACACTTTTCACCCTTTGAAAAATCATGTATTTCTATAGCTATATCAATGATGGGCTTTGCACAAAGACCTTCGATGGCTGTACTTCCAATGTGGTGAACACGATGGATGCAAGGACCAATTAAATCTTGAATGTGCTGCCTCTCTGTCTCAAATTCAGTTCTCCATTCATTCGACCATGGTACTAAGAAAACTTCTCCTCTGGGTAATCCGAGCATGTTGTCCCCCCTTCTAGCTTCAAGCTTCACTATCAACCTGTAAATTTATAAAAGATTCTTTTATATCCACTCAGCAAATATTCCCGCAAACTTTGAGCTGAATCATCGTCAGATTTCCCGCCAGTACAACAGGAGATGTGAAACCAATCAGGACCTGTTCCTAAAAGAAGGATAATACCAATTATTTCAAATTCCGACTGATTAAACAAGGATAAATAAAGAGAGCACTGTTTATAAAGAATATCACACCATTGAAAAAGCCGGTCACCTTAACAAGGCAGCCAGCGGAGACAGTCGTATATTTACGTTTTACATTTTCCTGCTATTTATTTAAAATGCTTTCTTCCAAAACATCATATTTATTAGCATATTTCCTTTCGATATGCATCTCCCCCCAATTGCAAAGGGCATCAAGAATTTCCTTCAGCGACCAGCCGTACTCTGTTAGTGAGTACTCTACCTTTGGCGGAACCTGATTATAAACCTTCCGCTCTATCAATTCATCTTTTTCTAATTCCTTAAGCTGCTGCGTCAGCATTTTTTGTGAAATACCTGGCATCAAACGTTTTAATTCGCTCGTTCTCTTTGTTCCTAATATTAAGTGACACATGATGACGACTTTCCATTTTCCTCCGATCAATTCGAGGGCAGCTTCTACGGGTATATTATATTTTTTCATTCTTTCCTCCATTATTTACAGTTACCGATTGGTTCCTACATAACCCAATGGTTACATTGTCCCTGAAAAGTGCGTACTTTTCAAGTTACTAGCTATCATGCATAATAAATCAGCCGGCAATACTTTGAAAGTGAGTTGTTTGAATTGGAATTAAAATTAAGAGATAAATTGGTTCTTGTAACAGGATCAACTGCAGGAATCGGTAAGGCAACAGCAATCAGTTTTTTAAACGAAGGGGCTCGCGTAATTATCAACGGCCGTTCAAAAGAGAATGTGGAGAGTGTTGTTAATGAACTTTCTTCAATGGGAACCGTTTATGGTATTCATGCAGATGTATCTGTAAAAGAAGAGTCAGACAGACTAATTGAAGAAATAAATAAAATTGGTGATTTGGATGTATTAGTTAATAATACTGGTGTTTTTACGGTAAAACCCTTTACAGAAGTTACAGATGAAGAATGGCTGGACTATTATCAAATTAATGTCATGAGTGCTGTCCGCTTATCACGTGCTTTTTTACCAAAAATGATGGAGCGCAATTCAGGAAGAATCATCAATCTTGCAAGTGAAGCAGGCATTAAACCATACCCTGAGCTAGTACCTTATGGTGTTTCAAAAACAGCCCTTATCACATTGTCAAGAGGGCTTGCTGAAGTAGCTAAAGGAACAAACGTTACAGTAAACTCTATCCTTCCTGGACCGACATGGACAGAAGGCTTCGGCCAGTTCATCAGCGATATGGCAAAAGAAAATGGACAAGAACTGGATGCTTTCATCAGCGACTACTTTAAAAACGACCAGCCAACGTCTCTAATTCAGCGCTATGCAACTGTAGAAGAAGTGGCTGATACGATTGTCTTTATTGCATCAGATAAAGCTTCTGCCATAAATGGAACTGCCCAAAGAGTCGAAGGCGGCATTATCCAGAGTATCCTTTAACTATCATTCAGCAGCGGACTTCCCAGACTGTAGCAGACTTATCTATTATGAGTTTGCCTACAGTCTTTTTATTGTTGAAGGTATCATCTGTAAGCCGTAAAACGTATTTATGAAAAAGACATCTATTAAGTAGTTGCCCAATGCCCCGGCCTTTCCAAATATACCGGAATCTTAGTATGAACATCTCCAATAGCGGAATTAATTTGTGACTGTGTCAGAAAAAGAGCTTCCGTCAGGTCAGCACCCCTCAAATCTGCATCCCTCAGATCGGCACCAATGAAATCAGCCCTTTTTAAATCACTGTTGCTTATGTTTGCTGCTATCATCAATTTCCCGCGAAAATCTTCACCCTGCAGGTTCAGCCCTTTAAGATTTGCCCCTATGAAATCCGCAGCCTTTCTGCTTTTTTTCTTTTTGATGTCATTCACTCTGCTTCTGTACAATTTGCTTGTTTCCATTAACAGAACATTCACCTTACTTCTATGTGCTGACACATCAACTTTTAAAATAGCTTCCGGCTTTCTTAAGGTCAGCTCGACCGTTTCCTCATAACTGTTTTGAAGACTTACTCGAATGGACTGAGTTTCTTTTAGATGCAGGGCCTGCTTAAGGTAGAACAGCATTTCGTGCAGCTGCTGCACATTTGGAAAAACTGCAAACATCTCTTCCGCATGCTCTTTATTATCCCGCCAGTCCCGGCCGTTATAAATCATCTGTGAAACATGCTGGCCGGCGCCGAAACACTCATAGGATACACACCCTCGAAAGCCCTTTTCCCTTAATTGACTGTGTATGGCGCAGGTATAAGTAGAACACAAATTCCGGCAAGGATCTCCTCCATCTTTATCAAAAGGGAAATCGGCTGATTTTCCATAAGGCAACGCGACACAGCATAATCCAAAGCAATTTTGGCAATCTGATTCCAATTCATTAAGCATTACGAAGCACTTCCTGTTTGTTGATTTCTAAAACTTAAAAAGATTTTTCTCTATGTATTCACCTTTTTCAAAAGATTTGATAACAATATCAAATTTCTCGCTGTACGGATGCATAAACAACTTGTACTGTATCCGGCGCTGATTATGGGAAAAGAGCAAGTACTCTTTATTCGTTCCACGTTCAAGAACATCCCTGTTCATTCTTCTGGCCAGCTCTGTTTCGTCATCCGTATAAAAATAGATGTTCAAATCATAGAGTTCCGGGTTCGTGAAAGCAACAGCCATTCCTTCGACAATTGATATCCTTTTCTTTGAATCAATCAACATACTTTTTGCGTAAGGAGCATCGATTGTAAGAAAATCTAACCCCTGCCTGATCATCTGCACATCTCTTTCTAATGCAGGCAGATGATGAGCGGCTGGGTGGCAGGCCGTCATTTTAAAGGAATGATTTTCGTTCCCATAGCTGTATTCGATCCGGGCATGTTTTCTAACTCCTGAACTTATGATGTAAGGATCTGTATTCAGGTAATTGGCATCTTCTTTGTTCAGTGCAGCCAGGAGTTTATCTGCGAAGGTGGTCTTCCCCGCAGCACCGTGGCCTGAAATGCCAATTATGATTCTTTTCTTTGTACTTCCAGTCCACTTTAAGATGTTCTCTGTTAATTGATTCATGTCTTCAACCCTTCGGTAACGTATATAAACTAATAAAAAAAGCGAATGAAAAGTACAATTCCATAAAGAGGTATACCGACAATCAGCATTCCCGCTAAAAAGTAACAGATACTTTTAAAGATACCCTTGAGAAAATCAGAAATTGCTCCTGCAAAATCATCTATAAAATGCTTCATGACTCACACCTTCCATTCATTAAAATAGAATACAGGTCATTCTTGAAAAGCATTAACCGAACGAGAAAATGCTTATTAAATAGTCCTCTTCAGGAAAGTCACCCTGATAATCGAAGCCAGCTTTCAAATAGAAATTTTTTAGTTTCTCATTTCCCGCCCAGCAGTCCAAATAAATCTTTTTCTTTACTGACATGGCGTAAGAACAAGCAAACTCTGTGATGTACAAGCCAATCCCTTTTCCCTGATATTCACACAGAATCGCTATTTGACTTAAATACATATTGGCTGAATCCATCATCAGCCTGCTCAATTGATTGATTTCCTCTATACAAAAGGCACCAATTAACACTGAGTCATCTACTAGTACGTACATTTCATGGTTCTTAATTTTGCTTAAAAGCTTTTCAGCACACCAGGGATACTCCCATTGGTTTATTCCCTTTTTGTGCAAGTCGATTGTAACTTGATTGTACACATGCGAAACTTGCTTCAGGTCTTGCCTAGAAGCTAATCTTATGTTCATGTTCATATCATCCAATATCTTTTACACAAGAAAAAACCAAGACTACCGGAATTCGCTGCCTTCTTAAAAACTCTTCTTCAATGCTGAAATGCTCCCGTTTAGGTGTGCCTTCACGCAGATCAAGCACTGTAAAACCAGCTTGTCTAAGAGCCGAAAAGTAGTGTTCAGTTGTACGATGATACTTAACGACGGTTTGGTCAATCCACGGTTCTTTTCTTTCTCCCTCAAGGAAATAGTCATCAACAAGCCAGCTGCCTCGCTTATCTCCATGCTCTTTACTTGCAAAAGCAGAGGTTGTAAGCGGATGCTGAATGCTGAAAATAAATTTGCCGTTTTCTTTAAGTGTTTGATGTATATTTTCAAAAATTCTGCAGACATCTGAGATATAATGCAGGACAAACCGGGACGTTACAAGATCAAATACTTCTTTAGGAAAGGTATGAGCTTCTATCGTTTCGCAAAGTACATTTCCATTTTGTCCAATCAGATTGGATCGCGCTGCTTCAGCCATTTGCTCCGAACCTTCTACTCCTGTATAGTGTTTTGCCCCTTGGTGTAAAAGCTCTTTACCAAACCTTGCATCACCGCACCCTAAATCAAGGATGCACTTATCCTGAATGTCCCCAATTAATTCATGAATGATCGGACCTTCAATGGCATTATTGGGACTGTCCTGTCTGTTCCTTCTATTCATGTACTGGTCAAAAAAATCCGGCTGATTATAGGCACTGGCTCCTCTGAATTCCACTCATATCTCTCCCTGCGTTTTTACGGTTTCTGCTCCATAATTATTAAAAGTTCTGACTCCACTTTAGCATAATTATCCAAATTTATAACAGTACTTCTTTTCAATGTTATCCATTAATCTAAATGATGTTTGACAATCTCTCTTCTATCAAATATTATCATTACTGATAACAATAATAATTAAGGGTGAGAATAGTGTCCAAGGCCAAGATGGATTTGATCCTGCATCCGGTCCGAATGCAAATTATTCAGCAGCTTTCCAGGAATGATGCGACTGTGAGTCAGCTGAAGGAATGGCTCTCTGATATCCCGCAGGCGACTCTTTACCGCCATTTAAATATTCTTAAGGAAAATAAGATTATTTTTGTAAAAGAAGAACGTAAAATAAGAGGTGCCGTTGAGAGAACGTATGCGATTGAAAAGCAGAATCCTGTGGTGTCTTTGGAAGAGCTGAAAAGTATGTCCGGTGAAGACCACCTGAACATGTTTATGACCTTCCTGTCCAATGTGACCGGCCAGGCCAAAAGCTATCTGCTCGCCGATCCCGACTTGTCCAATGATCCATTTGGATACAGTCAAGTAGATCTCTACCTGACGAAGGCGGAGGTTGAAGATTTGTCTAAGGGCATGAATGAACTCCTCAGCCGTTTTATAACAAATAAGCCTTCCTCCCAGAACGAGAAGGTTACTCTGATTCAAATGCTTTTACCAGAGCCCAAGAATAATAAAGGAAGTGCTGACTAACAATGTTAACCCGTTTTTATCGTAAAGTGTTTGAATTAAACGGCCATCCTGCGGCTGCAAGATTACTTAAAAGGTTTGCACAATCTAAAGCCAGTAAACCTTTCACAGGTTCATTTTCAAGACTGTATAAATTAAATTTACAGGAAGCAAGCAAAAATCTTCAAGACTATCAGTCTCTTCACGATCTTTTCACCCGTGAATTAAAACCGGGTGTCCGCCCGATTGCAGGAGAACAGGATGCGTTCGTCAGCCCGAGTGACAGTGTGTTGTCGGTGGTTGATCACCTGACGCCTGAAAGCAGGTTTGTTGTTAAGGGACAGGAATATACTGTGGAAGAGCTGCTTGGGTCTAAAAACGAAGCCGAGGTATATTCAGGCGGACAAGTGCTGATCTTTTATTTAAGTCCCACTGACTACCACCGGGTTCATGTCCCAATGGATGCAAAGATCGAAGAAGTATATACATTGGGGAAAGAAGCGGCTCCCGTTAATACAATCGGCTTAAAATACGGACTCCGCCCGCTGACGAGAAATTACCGCCTGGTGACGAAATTCAGCGCGGCAGGAGTTCCATTTGCACAGGTGATGGTCGGTGCGCTCAATGTTAATTCCATTGAAAGAACCAACCATCAGCACGATGTTCGCCGCGGCGATCCATTCGGCTACTTTTCATTCGGCTCAACTGTGGTGATTTGTGTTCCAAAAGGACATCTTGAATTTACCGGAAAGACAGGACCTGTCAAAATGGGCGAGCAAATTGGCAGATGGAAATCTGCTGGTGACATGCCGAAGCTGTAATGTCACGCCGTCTAATTAAATGTACAAAATCTTAAAAAAGCAGCCAATGGCTGCTTTTTATCGTTAAATATAGATAAATCCTAACACCTAACATACTTCCGCTTAAACCCAAGCCGCCCTTTATCCAGTTCCTTATGGATCGTTTCAAAAGCATTCAGAGTACTGCTTTTTTTCGTATCCCGCCTGATTTCAACTGTTCCGATTGCCTTGGCCGTTTCAACTGCTTTTTCACTCAGCGGTATATACGAAATCCCGACCGTGTAAACAAATTGATTCATGGCATATTTCGCTCGTTCCGGCGAATCATGAATGGTGTTTTTGACCTCACTAAGCATCGCCGCAATTTTGCTTTCTGAAAATTCATGGTCCTTGCGGTTTCCAAGCAGCCAGCAGTAGCAGCTCCAGCCTGCAGACATTTTTAACTCTTCCCCGCTAGCAATCCACTTATCTGCCACATCCTGCGCAATATCTGATTCTGATAATGTCACTGCCACCACATAGTCCGAAATCATATAAAAATATGCTGCATCGATCCAGCGGTCAAAGTCCTCTTCTGTCATGGCTTTTGGATCTGCAATAATCCCGGCAAAATACATCGCATCATAATTCCCTGTGGCATACAGCTCTTCTGCGAGTACCTGATTGATTTTAATTTGCTTGGCAATTGGTTTCATCGCTCCAGTTGCCACACCAAAAAGAGGTTCCTGTGCCCCATTTGACATGTACATTTTCTTTGTCCGTTCCTTGCCGAGGGATTCAAGCTCCTGCATAACCGTTTTGGCATCCATTGTTTTTGCACGTCCTTTCATATCTTTAAACGATTCTATTTGAGTTTTTGTTCGAGCAAAAATTTATGTTCATTCACTAGCTTCCATGTCGAAAATGAATTATTCCCAATCATTCCTATGATTTGATATAAATGAAAGGTCTTTTTGATAATGTTCAAGATGGCCTTCTTCGATCATTTTCTGAAAAGCAGGATGGCCTTCACCCGCTTCTCTTTCAATCGTTTTGCACAAGCCTTCGATTCGCAGCAGAACGATATCCAGAACATCTTCTTCAAACGTCTTTCCGTAAGCATCTAAGAACAAGTTCATTCTGCGCTTAATCCTGCTTGCATGCTCCGATGACGATGATTGATAATAAACCTTCTCCCCTTTTTCTGAAACATAAAATCTGCTTAGCGGCACGCATGTATAAAGAGTGTATGCAATGTCCCAAATGCGCGGTCCAGGTCCAGCGACATCAAAATCAATGATTCCGGTTGGACGCTGGTTATTAAAAATGATGTTATATACCGCAAAATCATTATGACAGAGTACTTCATATGGCTGAGGAGTGTTATCAAGAGGTTTCCAGCTGCTGTCGATCGGAAAATCACTGACAGCATCATGATAGAGCCTGAGCATTTCAGCTGTTTCTTGCAAAACCGCATCTGACCACATGTACTTTTTCAGCGGATAATGCCCGGCTTCGCCTTCAATAAAGGTCAGAATCTCTCTGCCTATTTCATCTATACCGAGATATTTGGGAGCATACTTATATCCTCTGTCTTCGAGATGCCTTAGTAGTGAATGAATCTTTCTGCTATTTGGCTTGCATTCCCGTCTTACTGTCTGTCCTGAGCGGTATACACTGGACACGTTGCCTCCAGTGAGCAATTCTTCGTTTGAAGGATTTGACAAAACGACGCACCTCCTTGTTTTCATTATTTGCGGGCGATTTCCTATCCCTTTATTATTTCTCCCTTATGACATATCAGTCGTAATCCGGTGTTTCCCGCAATGAAGACATGCAAAAAGATGGACGGTCATGTATGAATTCATCGCTTTCTTTAATTCATCTACTTGATAATCGTACTTATCAGCTTCCAGCAGTAAATCCTGCTGCAGTTCCTCCTCCAGGTGACTGATAGTACGCCAGTTTGAAGCTCCTTTATAAGCGCAAAAGTCATGGCAGTGTTCAAGCCAGGAAATTTCCTGCCAGGACCGGATGGAAGGGGTCCGCATATGCAGCTCCTTCACCTTAAAATCATCGTCAAATGTAGCTGCATAGGGCTGATTAAAGAAAACCTCGTACTCGTCCCCGGCTCTTCCGGATGCAATGCAATGAACACAAATCACATCCAAATCGTCTTCTCCGTATGCTCCTTCATGAAAGATATAGCCTTCCTGCCTGCATACCTCGCATGTATCATGATAAAAAGACAAAGATCCGCTTTCATACACATCTGGATGATAAGTAAAATGAGGAAGGCCCAGTGCAGTTTTAAATTCTTTGATTTCTTTTTCCAAGTCTATGAGACTGACAGTCCATTTCTGATCTTCTGTTTCCTTGTAAACCGTATAGTCAGCACCGGCACTCACCAGATCAATGATTGCTTTCATAAGAAGCATTCTATCATATTCAAAATCCTCCGCGCGGTAAACCTCTGTTTTCTTACTAACGGCTTTTCTGAAACTTTCAAAATCATTGGCAGGCAGGACATGGCTCACCCGGGAAAAGAATGTCCCCTTTTGATTCTGCTGCCACTGGGATAAATCAATTTCTAAAACAAATGAATTGGACATGGTGATTCCTTTCTTCGGCAAACCTAAAGTGATTTCATTCCTTCATTAGATGAAAAAGAAGGTATAGACCTCCTGGACGATCACAGCAAGCAGTGCTGTAATCAAAATATCAGAAACAACCCATTTCTTTTTTCTCTGCTTATATTCTGAATCAAAAAAATACCTGATCACATACACTGCGGTAAAAATGCCAAGCAGTTCAAGAATCGTCAATTTCCGTGTCCTCCAGCCTTCGGTTGGTTTCAAGAGTGTATTCAACAAAAAAAGCATGAATCCTTTTTCGGACGCACGCTTCAATAAAATCTTACAGGTCTTCTGTTCAATATTTGCTTTCTGTTGTTCGCCTTAAATCCTTTTTAGCCAGCAGTCTTCTTTTTTCTGTTCGCAAACAGAGATACCATCAGCGCGATCAGAAATCCAGGGATTGCATAAACTTGAATAATGTATAGATTCCATATCTTAGTATCATATCCTGATCCCTCAGGACCCCCTACTGGCAAAAGAAGTCCAATTAAACAAATTACAAGATACACCACTACTGGCGGCATGATTACTTCTAATAATTTCATTTCGCATCCTCCTTTAGTGTAATTTTACACTAAATGGACGTAAATGGAAATTACTTTATAATAAATACTGGAAATTTTTTAATTAATTTTTAGCAGTTAGATTTTACGGCAGTATCTAAGAGAAATATAGTCTTCACTTTCATTTTTATATATAAGCAGTCCTGTAACCGTCAGGACATACTTTGACGATGCTCTGTTTTTTTAAACTTCTATCAAATATTTCACCCGCTTATCCCAGCCTCTTCCTCCCTATATAAAGCAAATGCGAGGATATCCCCAAAATAGAAGGATCCGACGCTTTCTCTTTGATTAACTCAATTAGTTTCTGAACTTCTTCCTCCCCTTTTTCATTCCAGTAATTCCAGTTCTCTTTTGATAAGGTGGCACCCGCATTAGACCCGATTAATTCAAGCGTTTCAAATCCATGTGTTTCCATAAAAGGCTTGATGTCGGCTATTTCGAAATAATACGCACCTGTAAAACGGCCCTTATCAGCGTGATCAAAGCAGCCGGTTTGCGAGAACTTATTGATGCTGTCTATGTTATCATTCGGTCTCCAGTTGTCGGGAAACAAGAGGGATGTGAGGATGTGTCTGAATCTTGGCATAAAAGCTACAAACACTAAGCCATCCTGCTTTGTTACACGGTATAACTCCCTTACGGCTTTAATCCGGTCGTTTTCTTCCTGCAGATGATACATGGGGCCAAGCATTAAGGCTGAGTCAAACTGTTCATCTCCTAACATGTTCAAATCTCTCGCATCTGCCACATGAAAAGCTTCAAACTGTTCTGCTAAATGTAGTTCTTGTGCTTTAACCTCAGCGATTTTCACCAGTTTCCGAGTTAAATCGGTCAGCGTCACACTATATCCATCTGCAGCCAACGCCATAGAATATTTTCCGGGTCCCGCGCCATTGTCAAGAATGTGTCCGGTACTCGGCAGATATTTTTTTATATAATGCCAATTCACTTGGAATTCGACCGGCTCCCGTTCAAGCCGGCCCCATTCATCAAAAGTATTGTAGTAGCTGATTATGTCATTCATATTTCACCTTTTTTCTATAAGGATGGTGGATACTCTTCTAAAAAATCACTCATATACTCTCTTAACTCACTTTCAACATCTTCAACTGTTTCATCAAGCAGCTCACCACTTATGGTACTCCAGGGAATCTTCCTTGAGGTAGTCAACCCTAAAAAAGATCGTTGGCACTCCCATATTTTAATTGTATGTAAATCAATAAGTTCCCCGTTTTCTTCAGAAACGCCAATCGATACAGAAGAACTGTAGTCAGGTGTAAAAGGGTCGTTTCCTTCTTTATAGAACTCGCCATGCAGATCAAGTTTCTTTTCTGCAAAAACAGGCTTATTTTTGACCAGCAACCTTTCTATCAGTCTCTTCATTGCCGTTTCAGTCGTTATGATAGTAGATAATAAAGCTTCTGAAAAATCCTTTTGGTGAACTTGCATCTCACTCACCCGCTTAGCTTTAGATTTGAGCGATGCTTCATTTCCATTTTATCACAGCTGGACAAAACACAATATAAAAACAGGATGCGAAACAAGCATCCTGTGAACCAGTTTATTATGCTACAGAAAACACCCGTTTTCTCCAGTCATTCTCATCTTTTCTGACACTCCGGGCAGTAATACAGCCGCCTGGACGAAGCGATGATTTTCAGAATTTCCGATCCGTCTTTGCGGCAGGGTCTTCCTTCGCGGTTGAAAACCCAGTGGCGGTACTGGGATCTCTTTTCACCTTGTTTTTTTAGTTTTTCGGCAAGCTCCAGGTCGTTTGTGATTCCCTTGTGCCTGTAGGACTGGACTGTGATGCTGATGATGGCCTCAGCAGCTGCGCGGAGCTGTTCCTCTGTGCAGTCGACGGGACGCATGTCCGGATGGATTTCTGACACATACAGGATTTCGCTTCGCAGGTAGTTTCCGATTCCGGCGACAAATCCCTGATCTAAAAGCAGAGCTGACCATCTTCTCCGGAAAAAGCGCTTGTCCATGAAACGGTCAAAAAGATCTTCCGGGGTGATGTCATCGTTCAGGACATCAGGACCTGCTTTGCAGATGAACGGATGAGCCGGCACTTCACTGTCTCTGAGAACCTCAATGTCAGAGGCACTGTAAAGTAATGCCGACTTTTTCTCGTTATGAATAGCGAGTCTGAGGATTCGGTTTGTTTTAGGATATGTATAGGCATTGCGAACGACCCACTTTCCGTACAGCTGGTTATGGGAATAGATGGTATAGCCGTTGTTGAAGCGGATCAGCATGGCTTTGCCCTTCGTCTCGACTTTTTCTACACGAGCCCCTTCAAACAGAGGTTCATAATCTTTTAGATGGTCAAATGCAAAGGACACCTCTCCTACCGGCAGAGGAAGAAGAACTTTTTCAATCTGGTCGGCTGCAAGCCTTATTTCCGGCCCCTCTGGCACTCAGCAACACTCCTTTCTTCTCTGTAAAATACCTTTTGTCATGAAGTGTACCCTCATCAATCTACCTTCAAAACCAGTCAATATGCAGGCAAAAAAAAAGAAGCCTTAGAGCTTCAGCATTAAAATCCTTTTTTATTCAGAACAATGACACTGTTTTTCAGCGTTTTCACGCCTTCTGGCATCAGATCTTTCTGCTGGTAATACCAGAGGATTTTATCCTGGAGATTATGTTTTTGCGCTACTTCCTGTTCAAGCATGACACCGATTTCAAGGGTGCGTGCCGGTGCTCCGTTTATATTCACTTCAAGTGACCCTTCGGCATCGGATATAAGACCGTAAATCATGGAATTATCATATACATGGTAGTCGATGAGTTTTTGATCGGCCTTTATTTCTTGCTGCGGGCTTGCCGATATTGCGCCTGTCTTCCACCCGTAAATACCTTGTTTCATAAATGCCGTACCGAGCTGATCGTTTTCATCAATGAAGAAATAGAGGGCTTCGTCGTTGATATTGTAGGCTGGAATGATGACTTCCATATCCTGCTTCGTCTGTTTGAGAGCTTCAAGGGGTTCGTCGTAGGAGTGAGAGATTTCTGTCATAGACCAGATCACAAATGCCAGGCCAAAACAAATGAACAAGCCTAAATAAATGCGGTATTTATTCATCCTATTCCCCCTTCTCTTTCTGTCTTCTTACCTTTTTATATTCTAGGTCTTTGTGCTGTATTCCTTTTGAGTCAAGGAGAAATCATGCGAGGGATTTCGCTAATTCCGGGCAAGAAAAAAGGAACTTCATCAAATTCCGATGAGTTCCCTGTGAATTCTTACTTTGTTTCGCGGTGCACCGTTACTTTTTTAAGGCGCGGAGAATATTTTTTCAGCTCCAGACGGTCAGGATTGTTGCGCTTGTTCTTAGTTGTAATGTAATTGCGGTCCCCTGACTCTGTGCATTGAAGTGTAACGTTGACTCTCATGATTGTTCCTCCTAAAAATTAAAACGTAATAGTTACGATTTGATAAGAACATTCTATCTTCTCTGCCCTAAGTTGTCAACTCCATATCCGGCGAATCTTTGTTTCTCCATCATTTAATTCAATGTGGAAAACATCCGGATTGCTCATCTTCATCATGAGGTCATATCCATAGCTTTCTTCAAAGTATCTAAGCAAAAGCGCAGAAAGATTTCCATGACTGACTAAAACGATGTGCCCCTCCTCAGCTGAAAGCAGATCGCCAAGCAGTAAGCTTACCCGCTTCATGCCTGACTCATTTGATTCTCCACCGTCGAAAGAGAGGGTAAAATCAGCAAACGTTTCCTTCAATTTATCTTTCCAGTCTGCCATATCTGTTCCGCTCATGACCCGCTCTGCAAGTCTGTCGTCCCGTTCCACTTCAAGTTCGCGCGCAGCAGCAAGGGGCTCAGCGGTTTGAAGGGCACGGCGAAACGGACTGGAGAGAATCCTGTCTATTTTCTTCCCTTCGAAAAAAGAAACAAGCTTTTCAGCCTGCTGAAACCCCGCTTCGGTCAGAGAGGCCGAAACCTCCTGACCGTGAGCCTGGCAGTGGCGGACCAAATAGAGGTGCTTAGCTGTCATTTCTCTCCACCTCAAAACAAGAAAAATCTTCTGCAACAGAAGTATTAGGGAAAATAGCAGATGCTTCGCTTAGGAGAGTTTGCTGATCCTCATTCTGATACCGGGCGCTGATATGGGTCAGAACCAATTTTTTCACTCCTGCATTCAAGGCAGCTCTGGCGGCCTGAGTAGTTGAAGAATGAAAATACTCATACGCAAGCTGTTCATCCTCCTTGCCGAACGTGGATTCATGAACAAGGAGGTCGGCATTAGCTGCAAGCTCCTCTACCTGAGGGCATGTCCTTGTATCACCAAGGATCGTAACGACTCTTCCTTTTTTAGGAGCGCCGAGAAAATCCTGCCCGTGCAGGGTTCGTCCGTCATCAAGCATGACCGATTCCCCATCTTTCAGTTTCTTGTAGAGCGGTCCGGGCTGAACACCCGCCTCTTTCAGCTTATCCACCATGAGCATGCCGGGCAGATCCTTTTCCGTGATCCGGTAGCCGTAGGATGGAACGCCATGGGAAAGCCTTTTGGCCTCTACTTTAAACTGGCTGTCTTCAAAAACAGTCCCGTCTTCAAATTCCACAATTTCAAGAGGATATTTCAAATACGTATAGCTCAATTTCAAAGAGTATTCCACATAGTCTTTTATGCCGGGTGGACCATAAATGACAAGTGGTTCTTCCCCTCCCTGAAACGAGCGGCTTCCAAGCAGACCCGGAAGTCCGTATATATGATCTCCGTGCATATGGGTTATGAAAATCTTCTCTATTTTTCTCGGTTTAATGCTCGTATGTAAAATCTGATGCTGCGTGGCCTCCCCGCAGTCAAACAGCCACACCGCCTGCCGCTCCTCAAGCAGCCGCAGTGCAACCGACGTAACATTTCTCGCTTTTGCCGGCATCCCGGCACCTGTCCCCAAAAACAGCAAATCCATGAAGCCTCACCTCATCCGCTTTCTAGTAACTCTAGAATACATGAAAACAGGGAAAAGTTGAAGATTGGAAAGAGTTCAGAAGAGAAAAGACTTCTGTTTTTTCATCAAATTGAAACTTACCTGTTCTTTATTCGTATAAGTACTGGCAAACAAAAACAGAGGAGGATCATCGGTGAAATCACTTACCAAAAAACGGACAAAAGCGATTTTAATAGACCTGGCAATCTCAAGCGCTGTGACAGCTGGAGTTGAGTATTTCCTGCGCAAAAAAGTAAAAAGCGAAGCAGTACATACGCTGATCACACCGACTATCGTCATGTGGACACTCGAGTACGCACAGCTGCGCAAAAGAGGTCAAACCGTCGGCTACAAAAAAATGGGGCTGGTCCTTGAAAATGAAGATGGTTCAAAACCGACTTCCCGGCAAATTATTAAGCGCATGGGCTACAGGGATACAGTAAGTACTATTGATTACATAAAAAACCGGAAAGCGTTCGAAGCCGAAGAAGGAGCCGTCTTTCCACATGATCGCTTTTCGGGGACAGAAGTGCGAGAAGTATAGAAAACAAAAAGATCGGTCCCTAACCATGCGGACCGATCTTTTCACTCATGCTCTATTATTTTTTTGAAATGACAGTAAACATCCCGGTCATGTTCGGTGAATAATCTTTAAAATCATATTTTTCATAGAACGGTCCTTTCCCCTGCGAAGCAAACAAACCCACAAACGCCTTATCCGGAGCATTCTGATTCAAATATTCGGTCAGCATGTTCATCATTTCTTTACCAATACCGCTTTTTTGATAGTCAGGATGAACCACCAGATCTTGAATATAGAAATAGATTGCGCCATCTCCAACAATTCTGCCCATACCTATTATTCGGTCTTGATCTTTTACGGTAACCCCGAAAATAGAATTCTTTAAAGATGTTTCCGCGACTTCAAAATTCATATGCTCGGTCCAGCCCGCCGATTCGCACAGGTATTTGTATTCTTCGAGTGTCGGACAGTTTTTTTCATACGTATATTTTTTCAATATTTATCCTCCAATACATCATTATTTCAATCAACTATGCTTCTAAAATATATTTTGCTGCTTCCGCGATAAACCCATAAAAAGCAGTATGCTATAATTTGGTTATTCACCAACTATATTAACATACAGGGGTAACTACTATGACAAGCATACAAGATATTTTCAAACTGGATTTCGCCTATCTGGAAACCTTCACTACCCGGACAGACACCAAATGGGGAGCCATGTTCTGCAACGAAGATCAGCCTACCTATTACGATGCCAATCATGCTCATATTGATCAGGTTTGTGAGCAGCCTCAACTAGTGATTGATCAAGTGATGAATTTCTATCAATCTAAAAAAATCATTCCAAGGTTTTACATCTATAACCTGGAAGCTCAACAGGAATTGATCAACCTGCTGAAATTAAATCATTTTGGGTTTGAAGAATTAATCAGCCCTGTTCAAATGTGGGATCAAATCATTCCGGAAAAGGAAATGGATCAGGCAGTTACTATTGAAGTGGTCACAAAAGACAATTATTCTGAAGCATTGGACATAGAGTGCAGCATTACCGAATTTGGGGGCAAAGCCGTCAGGGAAAAGGCTTTTGAAGAAGAATTTAACCACCCAAGCTTCGTACACTATATCCTCCGCTATAAAGGGACTGCCTGTGCAACAGCCTGTCTATTTATCAGTGGCCAGCAGGCTAGGATGGAAAGCGTAGCAACTCTGAAAGAATACAGGGGCAGAGGTTTAATCGGCGAGCTGATTCGTTACATACAGACAGAAGTTTCCAGACAGGGCCTGGAGAAACTCTGGGTATTTCCGATTAACGAAAAAATTGAAAACGTGTATCAGAAATATGGGTTTAAGACTTTTGCTAAACTGAAGACAGGACATGCTTTTTTAGGCGGAAGAAGTATTAAAGACATCCAGGGATGATGCTAGACATTAGCCTCCGAATATTTTTCATCACCAAGCGCTTTCCTATATCAGGATCAGCGCTTTTTTCATTTCATGCAGCATCAAAAGGTTTAAAATGTTTTTTCACTTAAATCAATTACCTATTTTCCATTATTACTGTCACCACAATAGTGTATGTCACATAGCATAAGACAAATAGTGTATGTCATACAGTACTTAAAAAGAGGTGGGTGAATGAGCACGTTATTGAATTCATTATCGACAGAGCTTAGGCGAGGAACGCTGACGTTGGCCGTTTTAAGTCAATTGCGGACACCCCAGTATGGATATTCACTTGTCCAGTTATTAGAGGAATCAGGCATTACCATCGATCAAAGCACATTATATCCATTGCTTCGCCGTTTAGAAAAACAGGAATTAGTTACGAGCAGCTGGGACACATCCGAAAGCAGGCCGCGCAAATATTATGTATTAAGCGAATACGGTCTGGAGATTTTTTTGCAGTTGAAACAAGAATGGTTAAAAAATTCGAAAGAACTTTATCGTTTGGTAAAAGGAGAGAACGAAGATGAATGTGATTGAGGTTTATATATATGAGGTCACTCGCAGGCTGCCTGAAAAGAACCGTCAGGATATTGCCCTTGAGCTGCGGTCAACGATTGAGGATATGCTGCCCGATGATTACAATGAAAAAGATGCTCATGCAGTTCTCAAAAAATTAGGGAATCCTGCAGCATTAGCCAGCGGATACCGGGATCAGCCCATGCATTTAATTGGACCGCGCTATTTTGATGTTTATGTCTCTTTGTTAAAAATGATCTTGCCTATTGCTGCTGCTGTTTCCCTGATAACGGTTATCGCAGAATATGTTATAGGGTTTCCCCGCGGAGAAACAATCATTGATGCCGTTTTAACTATAGCTGGTTTCGGTATTTGGAAAATGATCGAAGTCAGCATCCACACTTTTTTCTGGCTTACCCTCGTTTTCGTCATGATCGAAAGAACAGATAAAGGAAAAGACCAGCAGCCATTATCCGCAAGCTTGAAAAAATGGACACCTGATGATCTGAAGAACATTCCTTATATCCCAAAGAAAAAAGCCATTACGAAACTCGAAGTATTTGGATATTTGATGTGGACGGCGATTTGGGCAGCACTATACTTTCATGCCAATCATCTTTTGGGAATCTATGAAGGCGGTGAAGCGGGTCTCAAATTCTTGATTCCAGCCTTTAATCAAGAAGTATTACTTCAGTATTGGCCAATCGTCCTTGTCATCATCTCCTTCGAAATAGCGTTATCTCTATATAAACTAATAATAGGACAATGGACAAAAAGAATAGCTATCTTTACTGCTGCTCTTGAAGTTATCGGAACAGGTGTATTCCTTGTCATAGTAAGTAATCCAAAGGTAATGAACCAAGAATTTATTGCGTATATGAGCCATTTATTTAATACTACAGATTTGCAATTTCAAACATGGCTTGTTGGAAGCGTCATAATCATCTTTCTATTTTCTGCGGCATTCAATGTATTCAATGGATTTCGCAAGGCCAGAATTCGTTAATTAGGTGTGGGTATGATTGGCTAGAATTGTGAAGTTGTTTTATGTAAGGAACTTCAAACTTAGAAGTTCCTTTGTTTTTATTAAAACTTCAACTAAATTCCTTTAGTACACATTAAAACAATTCGCCAGCCATCTGGATCTTCAATCGTAACACCAGATTCTTTCCAGTAAGGATTTTCAGGTTCGACCGTCTTGTAGCCCATCGTTTTCAAATGGCTGTGTAAACGCTGAATCTCACCTTTATTAGGAATATAGAAAACAAGTAAATTATCTTTTGTTGGAGCAGGACACGGACTTCCATCTATATGCTGCGTAAATTCCAAATGGTACGATGCATCAGGAATACCAAACATCACCCCGTCATAGCCTTCATGATTTTGAAATTGCCCAATTTGTTTCAACCCTAATCCTTCTCCATAAAATCGAACGATTTGCTGTAAGTTGTTTGTTGGTCTAGCTACACGAACTTGTACGTAATTCATTTCAATCTCTCCTTACAATAACAATTCACCAAATGAGAAATTTCTCCTTATTTCGGCTGGTATCATAAGCTTACTTGTTTTAAGAAGGAAATGCTTCAGTTGTTTGGAGGAATGATTATACTTCTTTTGATGTACATTGATACGTGCTCGACAAAATAAGAAACCTAGTCTTTTTGGCAATGGATATGATTGAATGGTGAAAACAGCTACACAATAGCGCCCAGAAACACCAAAAAAACTCCAGATTAAAATGGAGTTCTCTTTCGAATTACATATAAGTTCCTTAAGTAAATAACACCTTATTAATAAATTCTGCTTTAGCTTCTGTATATCTCTCACGGTCATCATTAAATTCTTGCGCTAACTGACTTTTCATTACAGCGTATTCATTTGCCAGATGTGCGTCAGTTCTTAATTTATCTCTAAATGCAAGTAGTTTTCCCCAGCGTTCTTCGCCTTCTTGCATCAACTGTAAATGTGCTACTCGTTTGTCGTTTTTCACTTTTACGAAAAACCTTCTCCACGGCTTTTTGTCTAATTTAGGAGGTACATAATGCCAATGGTATAAAGCTAGGGTTTCCGCTATTTCTCTGACAAGTTCAAATGATGGAACAGAGGCCATTAAGTCGATAACTGGTTTGGCGGGCAAATTAGGAATTGCAGTACTGCCAATATGCTCTACTTGTTTTACATTAAAAGCTGAAAGTACATTATGAAGCTCTTCTCTTTCCCGAATACCTTTGTCCTTCCAATCAGGGTCTGGCTTAACTATCTCAATTCTTTCAAATGCCCACACTGGAATGTTGTTATGCTCATTACCATTGTCCACTAACTCTATCCCCCGCGCCTAATTTCCCACTATGAAAAGGCAATCCATTTGCTGCAGCCGCTCCCTTTACCTTGCTTCCATGCCAAAAATCATATTTCTTATTTGGCGCTTCTTTCATTAATTCCTTTCCTGTACGGCAAAATAATGATCTTCATCATCGGCAAAGTTGAATAGTTTTCCGGACGGTAAGTCTACAATCTCACCGACCTTCACACCTTTATTCTTTAAGTCATCATACAAACGGTCCACGTTGTCAGTAAAGAACATGAGTGAAGGAGTACCGAGATTCAGTTCAGGTTCCATTTGAGCAATGAAGTCCTTATTATGAAGCACGATACTTGTTCCTCCCGCTTTAGGAGCTACTTCAATCCATCTCATACCTTGTTTGTTATCTTCTTCTGCAATAACGGTAAAACCTGCTTTTTCCACCCAAAAATCCTTAGCTTGATCTTGATCTTTAACATATACCATTACTTGACCCAGACTTTTTATCAATTTCTTCACTCCATTTAGTAAATTTAAATGCTATTTGCCCGATAATACACTACTAATTATTGATTCGAGAAAGATGCTCATGATTCCTTCACCAATCAGAAATGAGCCGCCGCCTCCCATTATTAGAGAAATCTCGCGTTGTTTCGTTCTATTCCTTTTTAAATCTGTAGCCTACCCCCCAAATGGTTTCAATCAATTTAGGCGCAGATGGATCCTGCTCTATCTTCTCACGGATTTTCCTGATGTGGACGGTGACCGTCGTGATGTCCCCAAGAGAGTCATATCCCCAGAGCCTCTCGAATAGGTGCTCCTTCGAGAAGACCCTTTCAGGATGGGACGCCATGAACACCAATAAATCGAACTCTTTTGCCGTAAATGTTTTTTCTGCATTGTCGACGTATACTCTCCGGGAATCGAGGTCCACCCGCAGGTTCTTAATCTCAATTTCATTTTTCAGGGAAACCCGGCTGATCAACCGGTCATATCTAGAAATATGTGCTTTTACGCGAGCGACCAGTTCATTTGGTGTGAAGGGCTTTACAAGATAATCATCCGCCCCGCGGTCGAATCCCCTGATTTTATCAATGTCTTCTTTTCGGGCGGTTACCATAAGAATCGGAATATCCAGAAAGTCCCTAAGTTTTTTGCATAACTCAAGCCCGTCTATACCCGGAAGCATTAAATCGAGTAATATGAGATTGTACGAATGAGTTCTTGCCAGGTGCAGCCCTTCCTCCCCGGTCGAAGCGATATCACTGTCAAATCCGTTCACTTCTAAATAATCCCTTTCAAGTTCAGCAATATCTGTCTCGTCTTCAATTATCAATATTTTCTTCACGCTCATTCACCTTTTTCAGTGTAAAATAAATACTCGTCCCCTCTCCCTGTTCACTCTCTGCCCAGATTTTCCCTCCGTGTTTTTCAATGATCTTTTTGGCTATCGACAGTCCGAGACCGGTGCCTCCCGTAGATGAATTTCTCGATTCATCTGTCCGGTAGAAGCTGTCAAAAATATGGTCAATATCCTTTTTCCGGATTCCGCTCCCATTATCTTTGATTTCCACCTGGACCTCTTTTTCTCTCCCACTCAGGATGATCTGGATGTCTTTCACTGATTTATCCATGTACTTCAAACTGTTTTGGCTGATATTCATGACGACCCTGTTTAATTTTTCTCTGTCCGCTTCCACTATATAAGTTTGAAGAGGATCATAGATCAGAACCGCTTTCCCCTGTTCCTGTTCAAGTGTTAACGAAAGTTCCTCAATGAAATCATGAAAATAATCGTCCAGTTTTACGTTCTCAAACGCAAATGGAATTTTTTCAAGGTCCAGCTTGGAATAGAGAAACAGTTCATCGATTAGAACATCCATTTCATGAGCGTTTTTTTCAATTTTAGAAAGGTAACGGTTCAGTTTCTCTGGAGTGCCCGCCACTCCATCCTGAATACCGCTCACATACCCTTTTATCGAGGTTAAGGGAGTCTTTAGATCATGCGAAATACTGGCTATGAGCTCCTGCCTGCTAACCTCGTACTGTTGTTGAACCGCTGCCGCTTTCTTTAGTTTCAACCGCATGTCTTCAAAGGTATTGGACAGCTGCCCCAATTCATGCTTCTGATCTGAAGCACAGCTGTGATTGAGGTCGCCTTCACTGATCTTTTTCGCCGTTATAGTTAATATCTCAATCGGTTTAAGAATACTTCTGGAAATCGAATAGGTCAGGATGCCGGTGGTGATGGCCAGTATCACAATCATTGCTGCGAAACGAAAGGTTTGAAAGACTTGCATGTCCTCCCCTTCCGGCTTTCTTTCGAGCACATAAAAAAACAAATACCCGGCAGCGAGTTCGACAATGATTAAAGCGAGAATCGGGATGACAACCATACCGATATTGGATAAAATCAGCCTTTTCTTTAAGGACACCTCCACATTACCTCCTCGTTCACACTTATATCTTCAGTATAAGTACCGGTATAGCCGGACGGTACTCCACTCTCACAAAAACGGACTGTTCGGCACCGTTTATATGATCTAGTTATTTCCTTTTGCTGTCATAAAACGATCAAACTTAATAAATCCTATGAAGATGAACAGTGATCCAACTATATTACACATAACCCTGAACCAATGCACGATCTTGAATTCCATCACCGTTTGCTTTAGAAACTCTGCAGAATGAATATCATCACCTTCAATAAACATAATCTCATTCCGAGGCCATTCAAAAAGAATAGAAGCTGCCCCTTCTAATAGGATGGCCAGCAGGCTGAAGAGTACCCACTTTCTTGCCGGTTTCACTTTCCACACTAAAATCCCTGCCAAAACACCAGTCAAAATACTTGCAAATCCCAATGGCGGAAAATAAGTATGCGGACTAGCGACATCCATCCAATCCATCGTTGATTCCAATGTTTCCGGTACGTTATGAAAAATATTCGGATAGACCATAAACGTATTAAGCAAGATGCCCCCCAACATGATCCACTGAATCCAAAGATGAGATAAAACCGAGTAATAACCTGCTTTTTTTGCCATGCGAAAAACTCCTTTTCAATCAATAGTTTTCGTCGCCTTATCGGCTGACTAGAACTCATTGTAAGGAACAATTCGAAATGATTTCTTATGTAGTTCTTAAATAATTCTTAAATGCCATAAAAGATAAAATGCAATGATGGTTCACCTTCTACTACAGTTTCAAAGAAATATTTCGATTCTATTTTCACCTGCTGCTGAATTTCAGGAATACCTTGTGACCAGCCAGAAACAATCCAGGCTTTAGAGCATCCAGCATTAGTGCTGCTCCAAGCAAAGCAAAAAGGATCTGGAAGCTTACTTTCAGATCCTGTCCATATATAAGCTTTGAATTCCTTTATTTTCAACTCAAAACCTTATGAATTTATCAGTTAGTTCTACCTAATTATTCATTCGTTTGTTAACTTCAATCGTAATGAACTCCGGCAAATAATTGGGAGTACATCCCTTAGATACCATTTCATCTTTGTAAAGACCCGTTTTCTCACCAAGTTTAATACAACGTGCTCGATACTTTTCATCATAAATGCCTATCCAGCCTGCGGTGAAATTCATAGCCCATTGAACTTCCGGCTCTTCCTGCGCAATAGCAGCTTCTATTGCAGTTAGTAACTCTGCAGTGTTTTCAGGCGGTGTCTGTCCAGTCCATCTCAATCGCGCTTGATAATACCAGAAAGCTCGCCTTTGAAGAGCAGAAGGACTATTTTTCCATGACTCCATCAATGCAATGTTCTTCTTGTCTTTAGTGAGCTGATTGGCCATTAACCAATCCATTAAGTTATTTCTCTCATCAAAAGTGTGAATCTGCATATCCTTATCAAGCTTATTTAACACATCTTGCGAAAGAAGTTTTTTGTCCATAAGTAAGATTGCCAGTAGTCTGGGCAAAAACTCTCCGGTTGCCCAAAGTTCCATAGCTAGTTCGTGATCTTTTTTAATGTCCTTCGCGATTTTTCGCAAGTCGCCTAGCTTAGTTTTAGTATTGATTTGAGAGAGAATGTCTTCTGCTTTTGATGAGCGTTTTAATTCTGTATCTTTTTTTTCATTCATTATATACAACTCCTTTATTAAAGCAATGTTTCATAATATGTCCTTGACGTGATCGATCAAGAACTTAAAGTCATTAAAAAACTTATTACAGGATGTACCTCCAAAGTTTACCTTTTTTAATATAGTAGCATATATAGGATTAACCTCTCTAATGTAGTAAATAACATTTACATACTTATAATTGGATAGAAATTTTTCAATTTCTGAAAGTAACAAACAAGATTAATTAAAGTTCCATCAATTATTGTTGTAAATACATGGTACTATTTGAAATAACTATCATACATTGAGCTGAAAAGGAGGGATAAAGTGGAATTAACGATAGGTGCTTGGTTCAATGAACCAAAAATTAATTTTAAATTCTCTCATAAAGTGGATAATTACATAAGGATACAAATAATCGAACATATTATGAAACCTTTGGGATTATTAGATATAGAGAAAGATGTGTTTTTGCATCTGACAGTCGCAACTAAAAAGGAACAGGACAGACTAGAGGTTTTTTTACCGAGAAAGAATAACCGTGCTAAAAGTAAAAATTATGGTCTATGGTTTCCATATATTGAAATCATCCATTCAGATTATCCTCTTAAGAGCTACGTTGAATTTTTCGTACAATCACTGCCTATCATCTTCAATGAATGGGGAGTAAAACAAGAGCAAATTGAAAATGTAACTCAAAATGTGTTTAATGAAATATTAAGTAACAAATTTTATGAATTAACAGCGGAAGAATTAGAAGAATTATCATTCAGCGAAAGAATGTTGGATGGGATCCTAGAAGAATTAGGCCTTGACAATGATGAAGAGTAGAGTGGAAATTAAAGGATATAGAAACTAAAAAGGAACCCCAGCTGAAAACGGAGTTCTCTTTCTTCTTCCATGCAAGCCCCAGATTACGGAAAAACAAGATTAAATTAAAGCTCCTATCAAGAATAAGAAATCCTTAAAAAATTGATACAATTTTTAGTGACTCATAATCTTTCATTTCGTTTATTTTTGAAGCATAAAAGAGCGGAACTTCATATCTCGATAACTCAAAGATTTCTCCTTCTTTGAATTCTATAAATTCTTTTAAAGCAGGGATTATACTCGCAATGTTTATTCTCTTAAATTCTTGTGATGATATAGTTAGTATTATTTTAGATTGCTTATCATTTTCTTCGTTTTTTTCTCTTCCCAGATAGAAGTTATAATCAAACGCAGCTTGAGTAAAATTTTCAGGTAAAGAAATCAATGCCATTGAGAAAAGATCATGACCCTCTGTAAGTGATTTCAAAAGCCGTTTTTCAGTTCTCTTGATTGTTAACACTTTTCCGGATTTAAATTCTTCACCATTAAGACCGATGTAGTTGGATTCAAACGAAAAATTCCTTGAAAGTTCTTTTGATATTCTGTAGAACTCTATCCATTTATTAGTATCAAACTCATCAATCTCACCGTATAAAGCAATGGATGTTGTCATCTCAGACATTTCCTTCACACCTTTATTAATAAGGATAGGCCAATTCACTTTGCTGCAGACGCTCCCTAATGCCGAAACCATCCAAAATGGCGATCACACTTTGCAGCAATCTCCTCTTTGATGGAATATTAATAAGTAGGAAATAAGTTATAATCTATCATAACAGTTAATCCTCTAGAGCATTAATTAACAAATCCGATAAAAACCCTCCAAAATTTTCCGCTACTATTGTAAACGATTGTTCGTTTATTGGTATGCCACTAACGAAGGAAACGATAGGTGCGTTATCGTCATTGTTACTTTGTATTTTTGAACAATCAAGGCATAGATACTCACCGTCATCAGCGAAATAAACACAGATAAGGCTATGAGGTAAATTTTCTGTTCTTCGAAATTCTTCGGTAATCCAAATCATACTTGGAACTCCTGTGTCATCTGTGCCTAGACCATAAATTTCTTCTCCAAAAATATCTCCCAATCCATATTTTTTCAAAAAAACTTTATAACTTTCAGGTAGTTTTATTCCTAATTTACTTTCTGCATCCCTAATTATTTGGTCATCAATTTCACCAACAAAATCGGCTTCCTCAAGGTTTGCTTCTATAATAGCTAGTGCTCTATTAATCGTCACTGGTTGTCCTCCATTTTTTTATTTCCGTCAAAACAAAATTTTCACGGTGTATCCATACGTTCTGCTCACATTGATTTAAAATGAATTGGTTTTGTTCCATCGCATCTTCGAGCTTTACCCATTTAGGTGTATATTCTTGTTCAGACTCGTAATCATCTAACTTTTGTACAACGACCTTCTCGTCTGTTAATTCACAAAGATAATAATGCGAAGTCATTTGAAAGACAGCATCTTTATCATAGTCATCTAAATGTCTTTCAATGACAATGCCCATTTTGTCTCCAACTAAACCGTTAAGATAGCCTGTCTCTTCTGCGACCTCACGCATTAGAGCTTCTGCATGACTTTCATTCTTATCTACTCCGCCACCTGGAAATTTACAGTCTCCAAGATTTGAATGAACCAAAAGGATCGTATTATTTTGGATAATTACAGCCCTGACCGCTTCTCTGTTGTTTATTCTAATTTTTTTATCATCAATTCCCCGAATTCCTAACATTTTATTAAAAATGATAACCCCTCCATTATGTATGAGAGAAATACGCTCTTAGTAGTATTCCTTTTGGAGGAACCACTCTGTTTAGATTCTGTTGAATTGCCCCGATATTTGAAAAAAGTAATCAAAGGTAGTCGACAGAAGTACCAACTTCAACGTAACCATACACCCTGATTTTATCTTCAAGTATTTTTCCCGGAACGTGGACATTTTTAATTATCTCTAATACCTCATTCTTGATTATTTCAGTTTCTGTCTTTATCTCCAGCCATTCTATGTATTTATATCCCTCATTCATAACCATTCGCTATCCCAAGTGCTAATGTGGGCTGTTTCAAAATCTTTTGTTCGCCATTGAAGAGTAGAGGTAAAGGATGACATCGCTATCCTAATTTCATTCCATTTTGTATTATTCATTACATACTGGTAATCTTTGTTTTGCATAATTTGTTCACCTGATATCATTTAATTAATTTTTGCTCATTATAATTAAACTATTATTTAATAATCATCCAAATCCTCAATAGAATAGGCGATCCGCTTTGCTGCAATAGCCCCCTATACTTCAGTAAGGTTTTCTTGTCTTTCAGCCCAATTTTTGAAGACTATTAAGATTTCTTCTAAATTCTCTGGACCACCGTAACCGACAAAGTAAATTACGTCCGGTTCTCGTTCATATTCTATCTTACAATATATCCAGTCATTTTCTGCCCGTTCAATATCAATACTTTCAAAGGGATTATCGTTTATAACAGTTTCCTCTATACTAATTTTTACCTCCCAACCAGGATTATCTAATGTATTAATTCGTAATCCGTTTGAATGTTCCCAATTACCGTTGCATTGGTTAACATACCACTTTTGAATCCAATTTAATGTCCCCATAACATCCTCCATTACATCTACCCTTCATCGATTAACCTACCATTTTATTAAGACTGCGTTTACAAGTAACTGCGCCAGGTTTTTTAGAATGAAAAATCTCACTATGGAGCTCTTCTGAGACTTCAAATATAGTCTTTAGTCTACATCCGTCACGATTATATAGAACCACATCAAATCCCATACATTATCACCTTGTTTTCTTGGTTAATCCTGCTAAATCTTTGTTTTCTTCATAAAGAATTCAATAAAAGAAGCGATTATCCCTTGTTGGAAAAAATCGCTTCCGATAATAATAAATTATTTTTTCTTTCTTATTAAGTCGATCAAATAGTATGTTTGTGAGATCAAAAAAGAAATTAAAATGATTATTATAAGACCTACTGTATAGACTGCCTCTTCAGCAGAATTAACGCCGGCCATAAATATTGAACCATATATCATGTAAAGTGCAAAAACTACCATGATCGTTAAAAAGAAAATACTAATATACTTTGACATAGTACCTCTCCTGTCTTATGCAGAAGTTTTCATCGTTTAATTATAATGGGACGGCGTTAGCATACGCCTTGATTGTTAATGCAAGTTACTTCATTCGACCCTTCTTAACCAAATATCCATTGGTATCCAATATAGATGACAATTAAACCAAAAACTATGAACCCACCAATAGTAGGGCTGCCGTAAACCGTCCGGTTCCAGCCATCATCTGTGTTGATTTTGCTTTTTTCTTTATCATCTTTTTTCATTCTAAAATCCCCCTATCAGCAATCTACCTCTTACGAGTATTGTGACGATTATTTTCTCAGAAAAATTTCTTCCTTTTCACCGTTCCATTCCACAAAAATGATTGCTGAAGTCGTTTTTAAGACATTTTTATTATTTAAATCGCTGCCCTTTAAATGTCCTTTTTCATTTAATTCTAGTCCGCTGCCACCAAATCCTCCGGCATTAGTGTCGACCTCATATGAGATATTGCCTGCAGAATCTAGATCATTGCCCTTAAATTGGAGGTTTACATATTGATCTACAATATTGTTATCATTATGAATAATCTTTAATTCAGCTTCCCAGTTGTCTGATTCCCCAGTGAAAACAGTCGTATTTGGAGAGCAGGCAGTTAATAATAATATCATTAGTACTGTCGTTATTTTTGTAACGTTACGCAATACATTTATACCTCCTTTAAAGAAATACCATTATTGTATATACGGTAGTTCAACCTTCAAGTTTCACTATTCAGATAATTGTTCATTTGACAATGCCTTATTCCGTTAAAAGAAAAGGTAAACCATGTTGCTGCAAATACTTGAGCTTGTTAAATAAAATCTGCCCCCAATTGAGCACAATTCTCAAGCATTATTGCAATTTTAATTAGCAAACACTTCTAACAATAAAATTAATAGTCGATATTCGCATATATTGATTTTTCAATATTTGGTAAAAGGGAATATATACTTTTTTTATCAATTAAAGCTTCTAATTCATTTTTAATTTCATAGAAACCCTTCCAATGTAATGAAGTGTTAAAGTTTGTACCGTGACGTAAACCAACTGAAACTAACCTTTTCTCAAGTATGGTGAAACCTTCTGCATCTGCAAGAGCATCACATAAGGTTATTACTTGATTGTATAAATCATATTCAGAATTGTTATCTAGTATTTCAACTAATTGCTTCTTCATATAATCAGGAACAAGGCTCCACTCTGCAGCATTCTCAATATTTTCATTCTTGCAGGGAAATGAATGTGTCACGCAAATAATTGCATTCCCTAAATACCCCAGATCGTTCATGTACATATATCCATCATAGGAATGAACAACAGATTTAGTAAAGCCCTTAAATCTGCCAATATCGTGCAAGAGGGCTGCATTATAAGCCAGATTAACATCAAGTTCGTGCCCGCATTTTCTAAGCTCTAAAACGATGAGTTCAGTAGCTTTGGCTACGTTAATCGAATGGTTGTACCAGGGGCCTGGATTTTTCTTATATGCCCATTCTAGTATTTCATTAGCGTATGCTCTATCCAAGATATATTTAATAAATAACCCTCTCTTTCATATAAGAATATAGCAGCCTACTTTACTGTTTCCTTTGTTCTACAATTCTGCTGTTTTTGAAAAGACGACCACTCTGCTGCAGTCGCCCCCAATTATTTAATAAGAATAATTGTCACTTTGCAAACTTACAAATACAAACCTCAGTTTTATAATGGAAAGTAACGCTTCCATTATGTTGGTATTTTGAGAAAAGTTGTCCAAGTTCTGCAACAAAATCATTATACTTTAGATCTAATTTTGAAGGTGTGTATGACAATGACAACGCACCTCCAATAAAACTTTCCTCTGTTACAGTATGCCAGTTGTCGTAGTAAACCTTGGTATACTCCTGCTCGAGAAAATTACGTTTTTCTTCATCTGGGTCAAAATTTGAAATGGCAGCAGTCGTTTTGACTTTATAATTATTTAATAGTGCTGCATATTCCATAGCCAACTGACTGGTTATCTGCATATCATTCCATAAAATAACCACAGACCCATTTTCTTTCAAAATCCTTCGAAATTCTTTCTTACATCGTTTTTTGTCAAACCAGTGAAATGCTTGTGCAATGGTAATTACATCTACACTATGTTCCATAAGTGATGTTTCTTCTGCCGGGGCCTTAATCATTTTAATGTTAGTGACATCTTTGCAATACACTTTGCACTCTTCAAGCATATGTTCGTTCGGCTCAATTGCCAAAATGTCGCACTCCAGACTCCCTAACATATGTGTAAGTATTCCGGTACCTGCACCAATGTCTGCAATAGTGGATTGATTATTAATATCTAATTCTTTCATTACTGATAAAATGTCTGTTGGATAGGAGGGTCTCCCAATTGCATATTCTCTGGTTTTATTATCAAATTCACTATTCATAAAGCGTCTCCTATCTTTGCCTGTTCATGACTATTATTGTCCCAATTACCATTTTATCACATTTACATCTTTATAAAGGTACTCTCAACTTGAATAAATCTTATGTTTTTTAAGAGACAAACTTACCCAGTTTCTTCGCTATTAATCTATTTGAATCTCCTGCCCCTTAAACTACTCAAAGAATTAAAAAAGTGCATGATCAGTTTAGATCACACACTTTCATGCTTTAGCGTATTTCTTTTTCCAATTCCTTAACTTCATCAAGGGAAAGACCTGTGTAATCTGAAACATCCTGAATAGACATGCCAGGGACTTTAAGGAGATTTTTAGCAATCTCTGCTGCCTTTTCAGACTTGCCTTCATCCAGCCCCTTACTCCTGCCTTCATTCCACCCTGCTTTTCTAGCTCCATCCATTTGCGTCTTTTGATCGGATAGATATTTCTCCCTCAATTGATACAACCTGATGGTTTCCTCGTCAGCACTTAAACGGCGTAGTTTATCTTCAGCTTTTGCTACTAATTGATCCAAGATAAACACCTCCTCTAAATTTTGCTGATTGTTTTTATCTTCTCTTAAGAATAATAACCATCGATGCAGTGAATTATGCACATCTGGTGTGATGCTGCTGAACTTCGGCATTTCAATAAAGTGGAGTTCAAGTAATTCTGTTAAGGTCTTTCCTGTTTTCGTATCACTTATTTTATGAATGGAATGAAACGATTCAATTTCATCCAGTAGAGTGAAACCCAATAAATTAATGGTGATTGTTCGATTAAGATCTGAATATTTCTCAGCAGCCTTAAAGTCTTCAGCATAAAGCTTTGCCCAGTAAAACAACGTTCTTTCAATCATATTGTGCTCGTTAACAAGCTGCACTTCGATGTTGATTTTCTCACCTGAATGACAAATTGCTTTTATGTCGAGAATCCCTTGCTTATCATCAATCTTATCTTTATCCAGCTTTTCTTCTACAATATACAAGTCTTCAACTTCTATATCTAAAACTGCATTTATAAATCCAATTAAGATGTCTTTATCTTTATTTTCACCAAACAGTTTTTTAAAAACAAAATCATTTAAAGGCTTTAATCGTTTCAAATCATAACTCCCTCTCTTTTAATTATATAACGAGGCACGGGTAGTTTAAAGCTTAAACGTAAGTGTTCATTCTATACGCCCTTAGTAATATGTCGACTCAGTGATAGAAAAGTTCCTTTGTCTGACTTTAAGAACGCAGATACTTCATTTAAAAAATATCATAGCCATTAAACAGGTTCGATTGATGGTGCAATCGTTCAATTATGAGAGAAATAAGTCTCTCCCTGATGACATATCGCAGCTACCGAATCCTTTTGGAGGAACCACTCTAGTTGCATCATCCAGAATTCTTTACCGATTGCTAAGTAATAATTTGTTTTATAATTTTTCGTTGAAAGTCAGTTTAAAATCCGGCTTTAAGTTAATTTCTCTATTCCATTTCACTCGTATATTTTTCTGGGAGTAATTCCATTACATTGCACTTCACTAATTTATCATTATAAGAAATAATGACATCTGTGTTTTTTCCATAATCGCTTATTAATTCCCGACACATACCACAGGGAGCAACTACCCAACATTTTTCTATATCTTCGTGTGGATGAGGGTGAGCAACTGCTACAATTGCTTCAAATTCGTGGTCTCCTTCAGAGATAGACTTACCAATGGCCATCGCTTCTCCGCAAACTGTTATTCTCCCCACATTCGCTTCTACGTGAACCGCAGAAAAAACATTACCTTTTATTGTTCTGACTGCTGCACCAATATGATGTCGTCCATATCTATAATTCTTTTCTATTACTTCTTCTGCTTGTTTAATCAGTTCATAGTCTTTATCATCTAAAGGTCTTACTTTTATCATAATGATTCTCCCCTTTGGTTGGTCCGCAACGTCAATCCTTTCTTGAATTGACGCCCTCTATTGATGAATATTCTACTTCCAAGTGGTTGTACTTGTTTGAAGCTGCTTACTTCCAGAAAGTTGATCAATTATCCGTGATAATTCTGAATGGAATTTTACTGATTTTAAATCTGTAATAAATTGAATCTCTTTAATCTTATCTACTTCATTAATAGCGGGAATTCCATTAGCGGCATTTGCGAAATAAAAGTAGCCGTGCCATTTGATATCTCCAAAATAAAAGGATCCATTATAAATCTCAATGAGATCATCAACATCTATTCCAATCTCTTCTTTTACTTCTCGTTTCGCACATTCTAAAGGCGTTTCACCTGCTTCTTGTTTTCCGCCCGGGAAGTTCCAGTCATCCGCTCTGTCCTGAACAACTAATATATTATTTCTTGTATCTTTAATTATTACACGAGAAAATGCTGCCTCCAAAGTACATTCCTCCAAGTTGATGACTGCTGTTTTTAGATTTTGCTCAGTATGAAGGAGTATATATCCTGTCCGTATCTGTATCAATTACAAAATCCACTTGAATATCTTCCTCAAAAGGGACGATGTCAAATTTATTTAATCTGCAAAAGATGCTGGGCAGATCACGAACATCAGCAGCCATTTGCTTTGCTCTTACATACATCTGCCTTAATTCTTGTTTTGAACATTTCTTTCCTGTAATCAGGATTTTATGATAAAATCCATCGATCTCGACAATCATTGTATTCACGATCGGTTGCTGGCCAATCTATATAGCACTAAGTATGTATACTAACCAATGAAGATAGGAATATGTCCTTCTTAAATTGACGCCATCCAAATGAAGCATAGATTTAAGGCGCTACAAGTTCCACCTTTATTCTATCCGGATCTTCAAAATACACGGCATAATGTTCATTACCACCTGCGAATGGATGTTTATCCGGATAAAGGATTGGTATCCCTTTCTCCTTTAATTTCCTTGTCAATTCATCTACGTGCTCTCGTGAACTCGAGTGAAATGCCAGATGGTTTAGGCCAACTCGACACCTATTAAAAGAAACATCCATATATCGTTCCTGTGTTTGTACGAAGACAAGGTAAGTATCTTCAATTTTCCAGCTCTGCCCCTGGTCCCATTCTTGATACTGGCTGTAACCCAGCTCTTCAAGAAACCACCCCCAGAATTCTATGGACCTTTTAAGATCAGATACATATATTTCAATGTGATGAATCATTCCTTTTGACAAACTATCCGCTCCTATCATATATCATGCATTTTTCCGCTTGCTACATTAGCCATTCCACAAAAGAATACACGCCTATAACAGCAAAGACAATTGTCCCTACTAATACTGAAAGACAGCCGACAACAAGCAGTTTATCAAACACTGAATCATCAGGTTCCTCGAGCAGCTTTTCAGTTACTTTTCTTTGAACGGGTGAGAAATTTTCACTGAATTTCAGATCATTTAATATTTCTTTATCGCCTTTAAACTTTAAAGCTCTTACAATCTGAAAAGGATTATTCCCCATCGATTTTTCGAATTCGATACAGGCATGCTCCATCTCAGGTGTTTTATTCTGTTCCAAATACCAGTATCTGCCCGCCATCGACGGGTACTTCAATGCATAGTAAATATCCCCTAATTTTCTGCGGAGCTCTAATTCATTTGGGTATGTTGCAATCAATCCATGCAGTCTGTCCCTGGCTTTCCCTAAATCGTTTTTCTTAATATCCTCATCAACCTTAAGGAGAGTATTTACCGGCACTTTTTCTATGTGAGACACCTCATTTGATTTATTCAATCCATCTTTTTTTAAAATCTGCCTCTTTGACAAAAAATCATCTCCATGAAAATCTTCCACTTACCAGTTTGTTGACACCAAATAAAAGCCAATACATGATACCTGCATTCAACAGAAAACCCCAGATTTCGAAGCTGATTTGACCGTCTCCATAGTACCCGAGCCATTGTGCCGGCACTCCAAAAAACCGGTAGTTTCCTTCCTCCCGGTATCCTATGCCAGGAATAAATGACAGGAAAACTGTTATAATCAATGAACTGACGATTAACCATTGTTTCTTATTCATTTGTAAGATAGAAATCACCTCATTAACAGCCGTTCCGTCCGATGACGTCCAATAGGACAGGGCTCCTTATACAAATATTCCAATACTGTTCGCCATAAAAAGCGCCAATCCTTCTTGATTGACGCTCCTTTCAGAAGCAAATTAGCTGAGCATTAAATACGGGTGAGCATTTCCTTTATCTCGTCACGATTTTGTATGCTCGTATTCTTTTCGTTTGGAAAAATGGCTGCAGCTCCCCCGTCTTTTTCAATATCCACCAGCAGTTCTTCTAGAAATTCCGAAAGCGGCATATTGAATGCTGCGGCTGATTTATTGACATGCGCTGCCTCCATCTCTGCAAAACTTCGACTTGGCCAAACCGGCAGTAAAAATGGATACTCTCCAAGTTCATCTTCAATTAGAACCAATTCTCCATGCTCGCCCTTAAGCAGCCACACCTGCTCATCTGTTGCAATCATTCCGTAAAAATATGCCAGCCGTTTTTCAGCAGGCCGGTTTAAGATAAATCGTTTAATGAATTTCATATCCATCTTTCCTTTATATGTATTTTCTATAAATCAGGAATTCTCTTATTGCTGCAGTCTGCCAAAGCGGTGCACAAACTGGCATCATCTTCATCCGCCTAATCCATACTAATTATTCCAAATAGATACACCAGTAACAACACCTTTTTTCATCCACTAAAAATTTATTTCTTTCAGCAGATAAGTCTATATTATATATCTGAATTCAGCCTTCCTATGATAAACTCAGCTTATCAGTATTTTCCAATTATGAAGAGAGGCGTTCCAGATATGATTCATGTTCTATTGATTACTGCGGGTTTTCTAATTTTGCTGTTTGCAGTCCGTAAAATAGTCACTGGTGAAAAATCAAACCCAAAGACGATTCTTGCAGAAGCAAAACAAATTGGCCGTTCGTTGCTATTGGGAATTGTTACTGTCTTGTCACTCTTATTCATTACATATGAGGTCTGGATTCTGGCAGGGAGTTCGGAGGATTGGGATGGCGTTTACATTTCAGCAGCTACTGTCATAGGAACCGTTCTTTTATCTTTTGGCTATTATCATAGAGTGAAATCCAAGTACAGTTAGAAGCTTATCGTTTGCCCCAGCCATCGATTTCTGTCGATGAACAAAGGCAAACGTAAGAACTAAATCGTCCACTTAAGAAGGAAAATATTCCATCGGCTCAACGCAATGTGCATACCCATTTTTCTTATAATACCCAATCGAATCATCACTTGGCCAAACAATGACAAATTCAAACTTGTTTTCTTTAATCCACTGATTAATCGAGCTTAGCATCCTGCTTCCAATCCCTTTGTTTCTATATTCCGGAATGGTGTACACGTTTGTCATGAACGCAAAGGGATAGGTTGTTCTTCCAGGCCGCGGTACTTTTTCAATTAGTTCTAAGTATATGTGCGATACTAGTTTTTCATTTTCATCAGCAACCCATATCATCCACCGGTTACCCTTAATAGCGTGCTCCAAGAAGGTTCGGCATTCTTTCTCGAAGTCTGGAAAAGATGAGTTTTCCTTGCTCTCATCATGCTCAATAGTGAAATCCCATCTCATTTTTATTAATTGGTCAATATCCTTTTCTTCAGCAAACCTTAGTTTCAAATGAAGTTCCTCTCCTGTCTTCTAAACTTAGTTTCTCACTTTTCCCAAACACCTCATCACCGTATCGCCGAATGACCTGACGTCCTGTAAATAATCATATCCCTCAGGTGACCCAAAGCTATTAAACATACGGACAGCAACGATGTTTTCTTCAGGGATCACCAATAATGTAACGCCTGTATAGCCCAATATCTGATAGGAACCTCTGGGAACTCTTTCTCCGATTTCTGTTTCCTTGGCCGGCAAATCTTTCACAAACCACAGGAAACCATTCTGAGGAGAGTCAAAATCTAAAGCTGCCGGGCTCTGCAGGGATGTAGCCAGTTGGATGACTTCTTTTGGAATGATTTGTTCCCCGTTCATTCTTCCTTCTTTAAGGTGCAGATATCCCCATAAAGCCAGTTCGCGAGCAGATACATACATGTTCATCTTGTCGCCTTCTGTACTTTTGCTCGTTCTCCAGCTGCTATCGTGTTCAGATCTCAAAATGACATCAACAAGGTTTTCATTTTTTCCGGCATACCAATCCGATTCTGAAAAACCCAGCGGCGCAAACACTTGTCCATGAACAATTTCGGAAATGGTTTGTCCAGTTGTCCGCTTGACGATTTATGTCAGGGCATTTACGCCGGCCTGCCTGTAGGTCCATTTCTCACCAGCCTCATACTCCCGATAGACTGCGCCATCTTTTTCCGATAAGCCGTGGGTATGTGTCAATAAATGCCTGATGGTTGTGTCTTTCCAAACCGTTTCATTAAGCTCGGGCAGATAGCTCATTACCAAGTCATCTATGCTTTGAATGCAGCCTTTATGTACAGCATAGGCCACAGCGAAACCGATGTAGCTTTTTCTCACAGAGGCTACATGAAATTGAGTATCCCGCTGTACTTCTCTCGCATCAGGCTTGTTTGATTGCTCTCCAATATATTCTTCCAAAACAACAGAATCGTTTTGAATAACAAAAACTGCAGCTCCTGAACAGATTACTTGATTAAATGTATGAGTAACGTGTTTTAATAATGGGTCAAAATTCGAATTTGGCTTGGTATTAAAAAGCAACGTACATTCCTCCGGTGTCAGTAATCTGTTATTCTTTTTCGAATTGAAGTAAGTCTGCAAGTCTAATAAGTTCCTGCGGGTCTATTCTAGAATCTTTTTTACTCATTCCAGCAGAGTAGATATGATAAATATAGTTTTCAGTAACTACGTACAGGTCAGTCTTACCGATTCCTGTTTTTTCTTCCTGCATAACAGCTCTGTGACCTGATATTTTCAACTCGTATGCTGAATGGGACGAACTTGGATATTTCGTAAGCGGAAGCAGCATCTTCATTCTTGTATCGATTGGTTCATTGTGTCTTTGAGTAACGATATATATGTGCTGTCCCGGTGTAGTTGATGGGTAAATGGCCTGCGTTTCGAAGACTTCTTCCTTTCCCTGCTTGGAAATACTGAGATGGATTTCCGGTTCTCCTGCAATGGTTTTGATGGTTTCATTGGCATTCGTTGGATAGACCGTATTTTCAATCCCTTTTGTTGTTAGTACCGCGGTTTTTAGACCATTGATTGTTTCTATTTGATAATGGACACCTTCGATGAATTTGCTGTTTCCGATGCTATGATCGCCTGTTCCTGCGAGATTCAACTGTCCGCTTATCTGACCAGCCATCACAAACAGGAATAATGCAGCCAGTACTGAGCTTATTGAGAAAGTATAAATCCGCTGAAGTCTTAGCATCACATTCGTTTTTTTAATGTTTTTCATGAGTTTTCGTCGAACCATTTGCGCACGGTGAGGACTCCATTCTACTTGATCATCTAACTTCTGCAGGAGCTGGTCACAATAACTTACTTCTTTGTTCATCCTGATAACCCTCCTTGATCAATGTTTTTTCCAGGGCATGAATGGCTCTTGAGAGTGTGGATTTTACCTTCGTTTCTGACCAGCCAAGTATTTCGGACGTCTCGCTGATTGAAAATCCCTTGATTTTCCGGATAATAATAACCTCGCGATGCGAATCCTTCAGCATTTCCAAGGCCTGATAAAGTTCCTTTGAATTCTCTTTCATCTCAACGAAATGTTCAGGAAGCAAACTGGTATCTTTCTTTTGACGGAACAGCTCCATGACTAATCGAACCGGCTTTTTCTTTCTTGCGTCATCTACCGTCACATTGTGCGCAATTCGGAACAGCCAGGTTTTCGGACTTGAATCCTGCCTGAAGGAATGATGCTGCCTGAATGCCTTTAAAAACGTTTCGTGCGTTAAGTCTTCAGCCTGCTGATAATCTTTTGTCATCATTAAAATGTACTTGAAGATGGTCTGATGATACTGGCTGTACCATTCTTCTATTTCGGTCTCTCTTGCATCTTCCAAATGAATCGTCCTCTTCCTTAGATTGTAAGTACCTGTTATTTAGACGTATGACGTGTTGAAAAGTTGTGTTTTCAATTAAAAACATTCATAAAAAGAGCGTTTGCCTCATCATGCAAACGCCACTTATAAAATCATTCAATTATCAAAAATACCTTTCACAAGACGAAACAGCATCCTCGGAATAAACGTGATGATATTCCAAACTACTTCAAACAGAATTTCAAATCCAAACTCCCTGCATTTTTCTCTATATGAGTCTCTTCTTATACCTCTTCTGTTCATATTCAATTGTCGGACCTCCAAAGTAAACTTTCATATCAATTCGCTCGACAAACTTACTTCTCCTGCAAAAAGAAGGTTTCCTCATTCTCATCGTCCCATTTTATGGTCACCTTCTGCTTTTCCCCTTTTCCTGTCACAGAACATCCTCTGCAGTTGGAAGAGAGAGTAATTGTAGCGCCTTTAACATTTTTTTCTGATTGAGTCGTCTTTCCGTCGCCTATGTTTATGTCAAGAGCGTTAAATTGAGTGCTCTCATTTCCGCCCTTAAAATGAAATTCATAGCTGCCATGCTCATCGTTTCCATCAATCGTTGCTGTGTATTTACCACTCCAGCTTTTGCTTTCTCCTGAAAGGTTTATAAATTGATTCGTGCAACCTGACAAAACTCCTAAAAAAAGGACGGCAATAAATAGTTTCCTCATCTAATTCTCCCTTATCAGCGGTTCAGCCTGCTGTAAATGGATACAAACACGCTACCTCTTGGTTGGTATAATTTCTTCAATCCTCCACTTAAGAGTCTTGTCATTAACTCCTTCAGTGTTCTTCAAGACAAATTGATAATCGTCCTTTATCATTTCTCCTGTTTGATAGGTAAGAATAATTCTTTCTCCTTCTATCCCCAACTTCTTAAGATCCTGCACAGAATTTGGCTTCCAATCAATGCCTCTTCCGTTTTCATATGAAAAACCGCAAGGACAAGTTCCCGCTCTGTCTAAAGAGGAGAAGCCTGTGGTAGCTGCAACCAACTCTTTCGCCTCACTGAATGATCCTTTCACTTTATAAGATTCGACTGTCTGAACCGCATCCAGGAAATCTTGATACTCAACTGGTGTTCTTAATTCATCAATTTCATTTTTAAGGCTGGTAAAATCATTAATCAATCGTTCATTTTCTTTCAATGTATCTTCTAATACTGAAGATTTTTTTGCACTGTCTTCTTTTAAAGCGGCAACCTGCTCAGTCAGATCTTCTCTTTCCTGCTTTAATTTCTCTGCCTCATTTCCCATGTTTAGATTATTGATAATCATCATTGCTAAAAATATGACCAAAGCGATAATTGCATAAGCACTTTTTTTCAAGCCAGGACCCCCTCATTAAACGATAAAAAGTTGAATAGTTAAATTACGTTAACAGGCTGAAAAAGTTTCATTTTTCTAATAATTCACGTTTGCTAAATGTCACAAGGTCGCAAGTCAGCAAGAAAAAACTCAGTTCATGAATGAACTGAGTAATCATTTGTATGAAACACTAGAGTGATTCATCATCATTCTCAACAATATGTTTAAGGATCGACAATTTGTTATTCCAAAACTGTTCATAATAGGACAGCCATTGTTTAACTTCTGTCAGCGGCTCTGGATGCAGCTGATATATTTTTTCTCTGCCTACCTTTTTACCGCTGACTAAATTAGCTTCCGAAAGAATATGAAGATGTTTAGCTATGGCCGTCCGGCTAATAGGAAAATGAGAGGTAATTTCCGTAATGGCCAATTCTTTGCCCGCAAGTAATCGAAGGACTTCTCTTCTTGTTGGATCAGCTATTGCTTGAAATACATCATGCTTTAATGCTGACATTTATCCTTCAACAACCTTCAGAAGTCGTTCATTAACAAGATTAATCCAACCATACTCCATTCTCTCGCGAACAACAGAACTTTTTTCGTTTGCTTTGGGAAGAACTTCATCTGCAGATTTCCAGCCGCCATGAATCAGAGTGAATTCTGTCTTTCCGCCCAAGTCTTTTAGGAGAAAAGTAACGACCCATCCATCTGTATCCCAGGAAAAAGAAATTTTAGTTGGTTCATCCACTTCTAATACTTTACAGGGAGATGGACCAAAAGGGGATTGAATGTGGAACTCATGACCGACCTTGGCTTCGAAGTCATTGGGCATAAACCATGCTGCAATACCTTCCGAATTGCTTACTTTTGCCCATACCTTTTGAATAGGAGCTTCAAATATAATTGTTTGTTTAATATCTTGTAATGTCTCCACTAAAAACACTCCTTGTCACTTGAAAAATACAGAACCATTTGGTTTCGTTTTTAAGTATATAACACCTTTTGGTTTCATGTCCACATGAAAATTCTAGTTTATTTTTTCCTTTTGACAGAATTAATAGCTGTATTTTTTTATAAAAAAGAGACAATCACATGGAATGCAATTGTCTCTCTTAAATTTCCAGGGCAATATCAATTCTCTTTATTCCTGGCGCTTCAGCACTTCCTGCAGCGGAATGCGGCTGATTTTTCGTTTTGAAAGCTGCAGGGAGGTTACATATGATGCGTAGATAATGATAAAACCAGCAGCAATCATCAGATAGTCGGGTTCGATCGGAAGTGAAAATCCGGTTGATTCTGAAACAGATGCCATCAATCCTTTGTAGCTGATAAATGCAAGAGGAACGCCGAGTACGTATCCTGCTATTATAACCGGAGTATAGACATTCAGAAGCAGGGATGAAATTTCTTTCCTGTCATAGCCCATGACTTTCAGCAGGGAAATGTTCACGGTGTGCTCATCCATCATCATGCTGGTGATCAGGTAGATGATGAGGAGGCCGATCAAGAATGCGAAGATACCGATGACGGCCGCCGAATAGTTGGTCGGCTCAAGCAGCTGTTCCATACCTTTTTTCATCGCGTTTTTGTCTTCAATCGCCGCGATTGCTTCACCAGATTCCTTTTCTGGCTTTTCAAGCGTCCATTTTCCGATGTATGCATCCTCTTCCAGGCTCAGAAAGCGGTTCACGTCCCCGCGTTCCATGTAGATGGCATGACCGATAAAGATTTCTGCGACACCGGTGACAGTGACGGATTGCTCCTGGTCCGTCCAGGGATTTTGAAGCGTGATGGAATCTCCGGCTTCAAGGCCTTCAGCTGCAGCCAAAGCCTGCGTTACGACTGCCCCGTCTGACAGCGCGCCGTTCAGCTCTGTACCGCTGCTGTCAATCAGCTTCAGCATTGGCGTTGAGGGATCCAAACCAATGAGCTGCGTTTTTACGTCTTTTCTGCCGTCTTTCCCTTTTATAATGGCTTCTGCTGCAGAAAACGGACTTTCCTCTGCCGAAACAGGCTCCGTTTTTACTTCCTGATAATAGACCGCATAGTTATAGCGATAGGCATCTTCATACGTTTTTTTCATGAGGACGTTCATTGAATTCATGGAAATGAATCCAAAGGTGACTAATAAGGAAGAAAAGAGAATTCCTGTAAACAGCACAAGGCTCTTGGATGGACTGCTGAGCAGCATTTTCAGACGGAACCTTCTCTTAAAGCTCCATTTCGATGGGAGCTTTATTGCTCCTTTTTTCGAAAAAGACGGTCTTGAGTGCAGCAGCTGGAGCGGCGGTTTGCTGACTTTTTTCCTGATTGTCAGGAAACCGGCCAGACAAAGAACGGAAATCGGTACGGCAAATCCAGCGATAAGAGTGACCGGATCAAAGGCAAGCCGGTTTAAAATGGGCAGATTGTAAAAAGCGGTGTAGAGCTCTGTCAGTGGCCTCGCTGCAATCAGTCCCGCCGCTATCCCGAGTATCGTGCCGGAAATGGAAATGATCAATGGATACATCATAAAGGAGAGCGTGACTTCTTTTCTGGTGTACCCAAGCGCAAGAAGGGTTCCAATTTGATTGGACTGCACGTCTATTTGTCTTTTCAGCATTAAAACGACTATAAACAGGGCAAGCAGTCCGATAAAGACGGGAAGAACACTTCCGAATGACTGATTGGACTCAATTTCTGCGTCAATGTACGAAATCCTGACATTGTCTTTTGCATCGGTCCATTTCAGGACAGGAACCGTTTCTGAAACAGCCTTTTTCAGACTGCTTAAGGAACCGCTGTTTTCAGAAAATCGCCCGGAGTAATAAACAGGCGGCTGATTTCCCCCAGGAAAATCCTCTTTGTCTATCAGCACGACACCGAAGGTCTTCGGATCAGCCATCAGGTCATTCTCGTTTTGTACGCCGTAAATATAGTCCGGAAGATACACATGGGCTGTGATTTTATATGTTTCCCCTCCGGAGTCCCAGATGTCTCCCACTTTCAGCCCGTGTGCATCTGCAAAAGAAGCGGTTATGGCTGCTTCATTCTTTTCATCAGGCAAACTGCCTTTTACCACATACGGTTCGTTAATTCCTTGCTGAATAGAAAGAATCCGGGTAATGACTCCCTCCTTCCATTCGATATCCAGCCATTGGCGGGCCTGCAGATTCACGCCAAATTCCTTTTCAAATGATGCAAGCTGATCCTCAGACAGCCGCTCTCCCACTGTAAATTGAAAATCCTCCTGCTTATACTCTTCTCTAAACAGCTGATTGCTCGAATCCATCAGTGCCATTGTGCTTGAGAGCGTGACAAAAAGCATGACGGCAACCGCAAGAAGAAGAGCAGAGCCTCCAAACTGCAGCGGCTTTTGCCCGATGGTGCGCAGAGCCATGGCGGTGATTTTCATACCCATTTCACCTGCTCTGCAGGTATTGGAGCCTCATTTTTAACGGTTTCAATGATTTTTCCGCTTTTCATTTTCATGACGGTATGGGCCATATCGGCAATGCCTGGATTATGGGTGATCATTAGAATGGTTGTACCATATATACGATTGATTTCCTGAATAAGTGAAAGAATTTTTTTTCCGGTCTCTTCATCAAGAGCTCCTGTCGGCTCATCACAGAACAGGATACTTGGATTTTTTACGATTGCCCGTGCAATGGCTGTTCTTTGCTGCTCCCCTCCGCTTAATTGATGCGGAAACTTGTGCTGGTGTTCACTCATTCCGACTTTATCCAGGATCTCATCAGGAGAAAGAGGATGGTCGCTGATGTCAGCACCGGTTTCAACGTTCTCCCTGACAGTCAGTGCAGAAATAAGATTATAGGACTGGAAAATAAAGCCCGCATGCTTTCTTCTGAAAAGCGTTAGCTGCCTGTCGTTCATTTCATGAAGGTTTTCTCCCTGGACGGTGACCTGCCCCCCGTCTGCTCTGTCAATTCCGCCGGCCACGTTAAGAAAGGTGGATTTCCCGGAGCCGGATGGTCCTAGAATGACAATGATTTCGCCTTTTCCGCAGGCAATGCTGACGTCATTTAATGCAGGCACCTCTACTTCACCTGTACGGTATATTTTTCTGACATTCTCAAAACTGAAACTCATACAGACACCCCCGGTTATTTCTAGTATATTCCTCTGTATCGTACTAAAAATCTTCCTTCTTGACGATCTCTTATTTTTGCTTGTAATCATTTTCATTTCCGTTTTATGGATACAATAGAAATGGTTCATACTACTTATGTAGGAAATTGATCTTAAATGTTTGATTTACTTCATGGTTAGCATTAAAATTAAGTACTTGAACAGGTTACATATCATTATTAATAAATCCGCTGATACAAAGTGAGGTTCAATACATGAATACGGAACATAAACCAAAAGCAGTAATCGTAATTTTCGGAGCAACAGGAGATCTTGCCAAGCGCAAGCTTTTCCCCTCCATCTACCGTCTTCACCGCAGCAAAAAAATCGACAGTGACTTCGCTGTTGTAGGCGTGGGCAGAAGACCGTGGACAAATGAAGAATTCCGCTCAAATGTCAGCGACTCGATTCAGTCATCGATCAAGCAGTCATCTGAACTAGATGAATTTGCATCGCATTTTTACTATCATCCATTTGATGTGACAAATCCATCTTCCTACCTTGAGCTGAAAGGCATGCTTTCAGAGCTTGACGGCAAATACAGCATCCCTGGAAACAGAATGTTCTACATGGCGATGGCGCCGGAATTTTTCGGAACGATTGCCCGGAATTTAAAAAGCGAAGGCCTGACAGCGACAGAAGGCTGGAGCCGTCTTGTCATTGAAAAGCCGTTCGGACACGATCTGCCTTCTGCACAGGAGCTGAACGATGAAATCCGTGAAGCTTTCTCGGAAGATCAAATTTACCGCATTGACCACTATCTTGGAAAACAGATGGTGCAGAATATTGAGGTGATCCGCTTCTCAAACGCATTGTTTGAGTCGGTATGGAACAACCGCTATATCTCAAACATTCAGGTTACTTCAAGCGAAGTTCTTGGGGTTGAAGACCGCGGACGTTACTACGAAAATTCAGGTGCGCTTCGTGATATGGTTCAAAATCACTTAATGCAGATGGTCGCCCTGCTTGCGATGGAGCCGCCGATCAAGCTTGAAACAGACGAGATTCGTTCAGAAAAAGTAAAAGTGATGCGCGCACTCCGCCCTCTTACAGAGAAGGATGTGCCTGATTACTTCGTCCGCGGACAGTACGGCAAAGGCGATTCAGAAGACGTATCTGTTCCCGGCTACCGCGAAGAAAGCAATGTAGATCCGGAATCCAACACAGAAACTTATGTTGCCGGCAAGCTGATGATCGACAACTTCAGATGGGCTGGCGTGCCTTTCTATATCCGTACAGGAAAGCGCATGACGGCCAAATCAACGAAGATTGTTGTACAGTTCAAAGACCTGCCGATGAACCTTTACTCAAACGACGTAGACAGCAAGCATCCAAACCTGCTTGTCATTCACATTCAGCCGGATGAAGGCATCACGCTGCACCTGAATGCCAAAGAAGCAGGCGGCGGCTCTTACGTCAAGCCGATCAAGCTTGACTACTGCAGCAATTGTGTTGATCAGTTCAACACGCCTGAAGCCTACGAAAAACTCATCTACGACGGCTTGCGCGGTGACGCCACCAACTTCACGCACTGGGATGAAGTGTCGCTCTCATGGAGCTATGTGGACACCATCTCCAAAGCATGGGAAACGCACAAAGCAGAATTCCCTAACTACGCAGCCGGCACAATGGGTCCAAAAGCCGCTGACGAACTGCTTGAAAAAGACGGTTTCCACTGGTGGCCGATTACGGATATGGTTGATTAATTCTATGTTATATCGCACCGCTTTTAGCGGTGTTTTTTTATTGCACAAAAACATAGAAATTTAAACATGTCGCAAGTTCATATTCCTATTTAACAGCTGGTTGTATTCAGTCCAAAATTCTTCATACAATTCTTTATCGTAGTCATCAGAAATCCGTTTTTCTTTCGAATGATCAAACAATTCTTTCGCCTGAAGGGCAAAAGAGACAATCTGGTCTTTATAATCGATGCTGCTAATATTCACTTCTAACCCTGGATAATAGATACTCCCCGTATCCGGATTGGTTGTAGTAATCTTCACAAAATCCGATAGGATCACGTGATCGTTCAGGTGTTTGACGCTCCAGTGGATAGAAATGGGGCAGCCCATCATCAGGATTGCCCCGCATCCGTGGAGAATTAGCCCTTCATCATGTTCAGGGTCACAGCAATAATCATTTTCAAGAGTTCTCAGCATTGACAGAGCGGACTCACTGATTCCCCATTCTTCGTTAACGGATGACTGTGTAATAATCGTATCATGAACACTCAAGAAAATTTCACCATGAGAACATAAGTCTTGTTCATCATGGCAAAGCCAACGTTGATTCTCAATTTTGATTGTAAAGGGATTTGGCCGTTTCATTATTCATTCTCCTGTTTCGTAGGCTTCTTTCTTTGTTTGTTTCTTGGAGAGATTAACCAATTTAAAAAAGTAATGATTCCTGCTAAAGCAAAAGCTTCAATTACGTTTTGTTTCCAAAGCAAAACTTTTGTTTCCTGATAATCAAAAAATACTTTTGTTGTACTAATTAATAGAAATAGAATAAGGAAATAAATGAGCTCTTTTTTCAATTCATCAGCTCCGAACAAAGGATAAAGTAATCAACAAACATTACTAATGTTATTTTGAGGGTACTCTTATTATTCAAACAGCCGCCGCTTAACATTTAATTGTAATCTGCCCAAAACCTATTCATACTCCATTACGTTTAACCACTGCCCATCTGGACCTATTGTGATATTAGGGATTACATTTGATTCAAATAGTTTATAGAAGTCACCGTGCCTGTTAAGTTTGGATAGGTCTTCTGTCACATCTGTTTCAGAAAAAACAAGATAGTCCATTGTTGTTGACCTCAAGTAAAATTCATAGATATATTGCTTATTAAGGTCCTTTACGTACCCTACCTCACCAGTATCCCACTTGAAAAAACGGGATAACGAAATGGTTTTAACTGAGATGAAATTTGAAGAGAGTGTAGTAAACAATTCTTCTTCATAGTCTGGAATGATTGCATAGATGTAACATCCGTTCTTATAAAAAGAAGATACCTGATCTATCAATTCCTGTTCTTCAATTTCTTCGTCGAGGAATACCTCTGTTCTCATAAACAATCGATCACCCCCTTCCAGTTCTAATTATTTCAAGTCGAAACACAATACAACTTTTAATAACAAGCCTATGTTAAATTCTTTATGTTAAATTAGATTAAATTAAAAAGAAACCAAACTTATAGTGGTTTCCTGATCACTTTTTGAAATAGCCCTCAGTTATTTAAGGACATTCATGTTATTACTAAAAAGGAGCCAAGACAAATCAAAACCAATCTTTTACATAAGCAACTAATCCCATTAATGCACCTATTCCTGCCCCAATAAAAACAGGTACTACAAAATTTGATTTATATCTTTTTTTGCTTAGTATCTCATTATTGTGACTCATTAAAATGTCCCCTCTGTATACTATTATTTATTAACTATACGAAAAAATCAGGAAAAAGTTTCAAGTTCCCTCTACTAATTATCTTTTGAGTAGATGAATAAGTACTATACATTGGATTTTGACAATCTCAAACTATCGTAGCTTATTATCTCCTTTTTTGTTTGTTCCCTTTATTCAACAAAGATGCTGCGATAGCAGAAAAGATATCACCGAAAAGAGTTAAAAGAGCACTCATGTATGTCACTCCTTTCTATATAATCAATTTATGCTTTATATGAAATCCACTTCACATTACTGCACAAGGTTCCGGAAGTAAAATTCCTCATAATCCTTGATTTCATTGTCAATTCTTATCAAAATCACAATCTTCTTTACTGCCTTAGAAGATAGAACTCCCTTTTCATAAAACCCGTTGCCATAAGTGACAGCTAACTCTTTAATCCCAAGTATAGGACTTTGCAGAAGTAATATCACACTTTCCTCAATGAAGCGTTCGTTTCCTGCAGGATTAAAGTAGAGATAATCCAGGGCAGGAATGATTTCTTGTTCAATGTTTGTTAGAAAAGCGACTTTGAGTTCCTCATATGTCCAAACCCTTTGGTTCTGTTCATAAAAGAATTCATCATGCTCGTTTTCTTCTTCGGTATACAATTTGTTTAAAAAAGCTTCAAAGTCCGGAGCAAGTTCAATGACTAGTTCTGAATCAGCCTCAATATAGATGATTGGCGGATTTTCTTTTGTCTTTCGATAATCAAAAGCACTCCAGGAATGCCCGTCTCCAGAAAAAATCACAATATTATGCGGCAGTCCCCACTCGCTTATCAAATATTCACTGTTTAAAATACTGTGTTTTTCACCTATCCCCCAAATATGGCCTACATGAATATGATCATCTGCCCAGGATGTCGGGACATTCGTCGGGAACGATTTGTCATTAAGCGAGGCGCCATTTTGTTCGGTAAGAAGAGCTAGATAGGATTTAGGCAGCCTTACTTTGAGTTTTCCTTCAGCATGATGAACTGCTTCATCAGTTAAGGTAATTAATGTATAATAGTCATCATCTTTTTGCCAGATTGTTTTCAAGATTCATGTACTCCTTAATCGTAATTACAGCTTTCGTTTTTCTATAACATACTTCAACAACTGCGTCTCCTATCCTCTTTCAGACATAGAAATACTCGTGAAGCTTCAATTAATCATATAATGAATGCTTGATACCACACATCATATTCATTGACAGAACTTTCAACTCATATTACTATATGTTTAAACACTTAAACATATAGTTGTTGGAAGGATGATCTTAGTAATGAAGAAAACCGTACTTGTCACAGGCGGAACCGGCTATGTTGCAGCCTGGGTCGTTAAGGAACTGCTTGATGGCGGCCATGATGTAAGAATTACTGTCCGCGATGCAGCGAAGACAGAAAAATACCAGCATCTCCTGGATGTTGAGCAACAATCTTCCGGAAAATTGACAGTCTATGAAGCAGATTTGCTAGAAAAAGGAAGCTTCGATGAAGCCGTGAAAGGTACTGAGTATGTCTTTCATACCGCTTCCCCTTTTTTCATCAGCGGATTTAAAGATGCTCAAAAAGACTTGATTGAACCGGCTTTGGAAGGCACGAAAAACGTTCTGGAGTCTGTCAGACGCTCACCTGAAGTGAAACGGGTTGTCCTTACGAGCAGTGCAGTGGCCATTTTTGGGGATAATGCGGATATGGAGGGCAAGTCCTCTTTTAATGAACAGGATTGGAACACAACAAGCAGTGTTTCACATCAGCCATACAGCTACTCAAAAACACTCGCTGAAAAGGCTGCATGGGAAATGGCGGACAAGCAGCACTTTGATTTAGTCACCATTAACCCAACCTTTATTCTTGGTCCGTCTCTTTCAAAACGCTCAGATTCAACGAGCATCAGCACAATTCTCGATCTTCTGAAAGGCGGATTTAAAAGCGGTGTGCCAAACTTAATCAACGGAACCGTTGATGTGCGTGATGTTGCAAAAGCCCATGTGCTTGCAGCCTTCACTGAATCTGCAAAGGGCAGATACTTGATTTCAAATGAGGAAGCTTCCCTGCTCGATATGGCCCGAATATTTGAAGAGAACCGCCCAAATCACTATCCTCTTCCAAAACGCGAAGTGCCGAAGCCGCTCATCTGGCTGATTGCACCGAAAGTCGGCCTGACACGGAAGTATGTCAGCAAAAACGTTGGAATAAATGCTCGTTTTGATAATAGAAAAAGCATAGATGAACTCGGCATGACTTACAGAAGTCTAAAAACGACGCTGATTGATCAGAACGAGCAGCTTGAGGCTGACAGATTGCTTGCATAAAAAGACCAAAAAAGATGATTTCATGATGAAATCATCTTTTTTGATTTATTGTTACCCTTTAAGGACGGAAGAGGAAATAGTTTGATCAGATTCTATAAATCTTACATACTTCCTCACAGTAAAAGAATAAATCCCTGTACCAATCAATATAACGGAAGACAGAACAAAGAGGATGGTAATGCCGTATGCTTCAGCTATCATGCCGTACAGCAGACTGGATATGCCAAATACACCGGTCAAGATAGCGTCCCTGGCTGCAAACACTTTCGGCAGAAGCTTTCTTTCTGTGTGATTTTGTATAAGCGTGATTTGACTGATCAATTTGATTTCACTCCCTATTCCAACAAGGAATGAAATCAGAAGTGCTGCGGTCCCCTCTGTTGTGAATCCAAACATTAGGGTTAAGATTCCCCCGGCTGTTGAACCGGCAATGATTGCATAGCGAATTGATTTTTTTAAAATGGTCTCAAATCTTATACATAAAAGCCCGCCCAAAATCAAACCGGCAAAATAGGCTGAGTTCAAATATCCCCACCAGGCTTCACTTTTGTTCAGTACTTCTTCCACATAGACAAGCAGAACAGCTGCAATCCAAACGACTTGTGCAATAGAATCGAAGAAATCAACGACTGAAATAACGCGCAGGGACGGGGTTTTCCAAAGCGCTTTCCAGCCCTCCTGCATAGAATTCCACTTCGTCTTTCCTTCCTTTTCGTTACTGGCTTCATTGATATGCCGCATCTGTATTCGTGTCATCATAATGGTTGAAGCGGCAAAAAGCAGCACAGAGAAATATAATACTTCTTTTCCGCCGGCAAGCGATACCGAGATACTTCCAAGCGGCCAGCTTCCGAGCTGAACAAGTTGATCAATAACCGCCATAAATCCATTCGCGCGGACGATGCGGTCCTCTGGAACTAAATGCGGAACGAGCGAATTTCTGATCGGCACAGCCCAGCCGTCGAAAAAAGCGATGACTGAAATCAGCGGGAAAACTGTAAAGATCCCTTCCCCCGGAAAAAGAGTCAAGCAAACAGCAAGCATGAGTAAAAACATCGTCTTAATCAGTTGCGAGTATACAAGAATGGTTTTATAAGAGAATCGGTCAATCATGAACGGAGCTGTCATACCGCCTGCGAACCTTGACAGCGTGACAGCAAACGGAACAGCTGCTGTCATTGCAATTGAGCCTGAGACGGAATACATGTAACTTAACAGTGCTACGATATAGAATACATCTGCGGCATTTGCAAAAGCCTGGCCAATCCACAAAAAATCAAACGAATGGTTTTTCACCTGTCAATCACCTTCACTTGTCTTAAAATATGTTTAAGTAGTAAGTGAAAGTGTCATTACAATGGAACTCATCCTTTCTTAAGTAATGAACCCTTCTATGTCTTATTCCAGAAAGGAATTGACCATCGGAGACTTCCCATTTATTCCTGCGGGCAGGTCTCCTGCAATTTGTCTGCTGTCAATCTCTAAGAAATAAGCGGCTTTACTAAGTGTGTCATAAAAAAATGGAACTACTTCCATTTCTCTGAATACATACACCTCTATATTCTGACAGCCTGATTTATAAGCTTCAGTCAGACGGTGGTTTCCATTTATACAATAAGGGTTGCCGTTTGTCAGCAAACTGTTTTGAAGGATCATGACAGGATTTTTTTGATTGGGCTTAATTCTTGCAGGATCAGTGTTTACATTCCCTTGATCAACGGCGTGAATAATGCGGGATGGCTCGAAAATTTCTGCTTTAAGTCCATTTTTATTTATATGCGATGCTGCTCCATCAATGTCTAGCGCGTATTCAAATACTCCAGTTTCATATTCCGCATACAGGGAAAAAGTTTCTAGGCCAATTGGATGCACAACAGGGTATTCTTCTTTAGCCAGGATGCGGGTAAACACATCCAGCCATTTCTCTGCAATGTATGCACCGTGCTGCGAGGCGATCTTCATTTCTTCCATGCGCAAATGAAAATGACGGGCTGGCTGGAATATCCATGATTCTCTTTCATACTGCTCTATTTTTGATTCCACATGTATCTCCACGCGATCATTGTGATTTTTCACTTTATATTATCACATAATAACCACGCTAATTGCAGATAATTTCGAAAGCTTTAGAGACACTACTGTCAAAAAACACCACGAATGCGAATTCAACTCTGTAAAAAGTGGCGGCACTCCTGATGTAACATCACAATTAAAAATCCATGGCTTATATGTTCAACTAACATAAAAAAACGAACTAGTTAAACTCTAGTTCGTTTTTTTCCTTATATCTCAATCTCGTTATAGGCATCAATTCAGCTTTGAAGCAATCTCGCATTTCTTCGAACATACGATAAGAAAATAATGCCTGAAGCTCCAATCAGCAGCGTCATTCCCCAGAAAATGTTTGTATAAACAGCTGCGCCAGAAACACCATGCTGCCATTCAATCAAGAGACCTGACAGTGCGACACCGAATGCTCCGCCGAAAAATTGAATCAGCTGCATCAGGCCCATGCCCGAACCGATTTCATCCTCCGGCAGGATGCGGGATGCTTCGTTTGCAATGCTTGAGGTCAGGCTTGAAAAACCTGTGCTCATAAACATGTAGGCAACCAAAATCGCATATGGATTCTCTCCTGAGAACAAAGCCAGAATCAGCAGTGATATCATGAGCATCACATGGCCAAAGGAAATTAACGGTATATTTCCGAATTTGTCGATCAGCCGCCCAATGAACTGTGCGGCAACCGCTGAAAGGATAGCACCAGGAAAGATAATCAGACCGATGGCAGCCGGATCTTTTTCAAACAGCTCTGTCAGGATGATCGGCATCATAAAGAGCGCTGAAAAATGAAGAATAAATCCTGAAAATGCTGATAAAGCAAGCTTCACATACTGTCTGTTTTTAAACAGCGAAGGCTGCACAAACGGCAGGCTGACTTTGTGTATATGCCTCCATAAGAAATACAGGATGGCCAGTGAACCAATGAGAAGAGGCACTGACATGGTGGATAAAAAGAGCAGCAGCCCCGTAACTCCGAGACCTGTCAGCAATCCTCCGGTTGAATCGAAGTGTACCTTATGGACTTCCTCTTTAGGAAGCAGTTTTTTAAACAGGGGAAGAAGCAGGACAACAAATGCGGTGATGACAAATAAGTAATTCCATCCGAGATAGGTTGTAATGGCTCCTCCAATAACGGGTCCAAGTCCAAAACCGAGCGATGCGGCAGACGAAATCAGCGACATTGCCTTTCCTCTTCTGGAAATAGGAATATATTTACCCGCCAAAACCATGGCAAGACCAGGCACAGCCCCTGCTCCCGCTGCCTGAAGAACTCTTGCGAATAAAAGCAGATAAAAGTTATGAGAAATAAAACCGATAATGGATGCTGCACCAAGCATGGCAAGCCCGACTGCAAGCAGCCTTGAGATCGGAATAAAATCTGATAAACGGCTGTAAGTGAGAGTCGAGATGGCAAAAGCGATTGAGTATCCTGACACAATCCAGGATGCAGTGCCGGATGAAAGGCTCAAATCGCGAAGCACGCTCGGCAAAGCGACATTAAACATCGTCGTGTTCATCACAACGAGCCATACGGTTAAACTCCACAGCCAAACAATTCTGTTTTCATATTTTAAGCCAGGAACTGCTGGCGGTCTTTCTTCTATAATCGTTGACATTCTATCCCGCCCTCAGCTTTTATTTCGTATACCTAAAGAAATATATACTCTTACAGCCTGTATAGTCAACCGATTTGCTTCAATCGGTTCTGTAAAAAGATGAAAACCCTTCTTAACCAAGAAGGGCTCTCTTTTAGTCATATTATTCGTTTTCTTTAACAGCAGATACTTGCCATTCAACACCATATTTGTCTTTAACCTGACCGTATGCAGGACTCCAGAATGTTTCCTGAAGAGGCATTGTGACATTTCCGCCTGCTGAGAGTTTTTCAAATACATCTTTGGCTGCGTCTGCTGAATCAATATGAATCGCAATGGAAAGCTGCGAACCGAGAGTATAAGGCATTCCGGGAAACGTATCTGACAGCATCATGAGGGTATCGCCCGCTTTGAACTGTGCATTCATCACACGGTCCTTTGCATCAGCGGGAATAGGATGATTCGGATCCTCCGGCATTTCCCCGAATGTTTGAATCGAAACAAGTTCAGCATTTAATGCATCCACATAAAACTTCACTGCCTCTTGACCATTTCCATTTGTCACAATGTAAGGATTTACTGATGTGATCATGTTACACCTCATCGTCATAAATTTAATAAGAACATTTGTTCTGTATTATCATACCATGTACAGCTGCCTTTTGCTACACCCTTTTAAAAAATACAATAAATAAAGCCCGTCCCTCTATTTCTCTAGAGGCGGGCTAATTTCCTTCAGAGTCTGCATCTTTTTTAAGTTACCTCACTCCGTACTTCTTCATACGCTTCTCATCTTTTGCATCCTTCACCACAAGCACGGCGTGTATGGCTCCCGGAAGATAAAAAATGAGCGTCAAAATCAGGTTAAGCAGCGCCTGAAACGGTCTGCCGACAAACAGTACGGCAACAGGCGGCAGTAAAATCGCCAATAAATAAAGCATCACATCACCCCGTTCTTTTCTTATCCGTAACATTTTACCCCGATTCAGCGGTTTAGAAACAGCAAAAAACACGGAGCACAAGGCCCCGTGTTCTGTTTTTACTTAGACATCCATTCTGTATGGAAAATGCCTTCTTTATCTGTACGCTGATAAGTGTGCGCTCCGAAATAGTCGCGCTGCGCTTGAATCAGGTTTGCTGGCAATGTAGCCGTGCGGTAGCTGTCATAATAAGAAAGGGCAGCTGAGAAGCTTGGTACCGGAACACCCTGCTCAATAGCAACTGTCAGCACTTTGCGAAGAGCTCCCTGGTAGCTTTCTGCAATCTCCTTGAAGTAAGGATCAAGCAGAAGATTTGCAAGCTCGCCGTCACGGTCATACGCATCTTTGATTTTTTGAAGGAATGCTGCACGGATGATGCATCCTCCTCTGAAAATCATCGCGATGTCGCCATACTGAAGATCCCAGTTGTATTCCTCAGAAGCTGCTCTCATTTGGGCAAAACCTTGGGCATAAGAACAGATCTTGCTCATGTAAAGCGCTTTGCGGACAACTTCAATCAGTTCTTTTTTGTCTCCTTCATATGGTGTCACAGAAGGACCTGAGAGAATGCCGCTCGCTTTTACACGCTCATCTTTCATGGCAGAGATGAAGCGGGCAAATACGGATTCCGTAATAATCGGAAGCGGAACACCTAAATCAAGGGCACTTTTGCTTGTCCATTTTCCAGTTCCTTTTTGTCCTGCTGTATCCAGAATCATATCGACAAGCGGCTTGCCTGTTTCATCATCTGTTTTTGTGAAAATGTCAGCCGTGATTTCAATCAGATAGCTGTCAAGCTCGCCTTTATTCCACTCGGCAAATACTTCGTGGAGTTCCTGTGCAGATAAACCAAGAACATTTTTAAGGATGAAATAAGCTTCTGAAATCAGCTGCATATCGCCGTACTCAATGCCGTTGTGCACCATTTTCACATAGTGGCCGGCACCGTCCGGACCGATGTAAGTTGTACATGGATCTCCGTCCACTTTTGCAGAAATCGCTTCGAAAATCGGCTTTACAAGTTCAAATGCTTCCTTTTGTCCTCCAGGCATGATGGAAGGTCCTTTAAGGGCTCCTTCTTCTCCGCCTGAAACGCCGGTGCCGATAAAGTGAATGCCGCTTTCAGCAAGCTCTTTGTTTCTGCGCTGTGTATCTGTGTAAAGTGTATTACCTCCGTCGATCAGAATATCGCCTTTATCAAGATGAGGCAGAAGCTGTTCGATTGTTGCATCTGTTGCAAAGCCGGCTTTTACCATCAGAAGAATTTTGCGGGGTGTTTCAAGAGACTGAACAAACTCTTCAATGCTGTATGTACCTGTAAGGTTCTTGCCGCTGTGTTCTTTCAGCATTTCTTCTGTTTTATCTGAAGAACGGTTATAAACGGCCACCGAATAGCCGCGGCTTTCTATATTAAGAGCGAGGTTTTTGCCCATTACGGCCAAACCGATAACGCCAATTTGCTGTTTAGACATGTTTTTACTCCCTTTCTGTCCCGAATATCGTTGTGCGCATGAATATGCATTCCTTCTGTAAAATAACACAGTGCCCTTGCTTTTATCAAGGAAAGCGCCTTGTCTCATTCCCTTAAAAAATCTTTATTGAAACTTGTCCCGCTTGTTTTATCATCCTCCAGGCGGACCGCTTTCATCCCGCGTTTAATGACACTTTCGCCAAATTTTTTCTGGATGTCCTCAATCGTTTTAAAAAGCGGCTCTTTTTTTGCATCCTCCTGAAAAGAAAACAGATCCAGCTGTTTATAGGCATCTCCTTTTGGCACAAGGTCCTGGCACGTCACACCGAGCAACCGTACGGGCTCTCCTGTCCAATGCCTGTCAAAAATCTCTTTTGCGTGAGTGTACAGCTCTTCCTTTTCGCCAAGAGGGTTATTGACTGTCCGGCTGCGGGTAAATGTGCTCCGGTCTGAGTAGCGGATCGTGATAAAGATCTTTGTTCCGAGCACCTCTTTCCGCTTCATCCGCATGCTGACTGACTGGGAAAGGCGGTTCAGGGTATCATACAGGACGCGCACATCGCTTGAATCTTTGGAGAGAGTGGTTGAATTCCCTATGCTCTTAAAATCATTGATGCTGTCCGGGTTAACTTCTCTGCTGTCTATGCCGTTTGCCCGTTTTTTCAGCCGTTCACCGTTTATGCCCAGGAGCTGTTTCAATGAAATCGGATCGGCTTCAGCCAAATCTTTGATTGTTTTGACGCCGATGGTGAGAAGTTTTTCTGCCGTTTTTTCCCCCACTCCGTGCATCTCGCCTGCTGGAAGCGGCCACAGTGTCTCGTGAAGCTCCCTTTTTCTGAGAACGGTGATGCCAAGGGGCTTTTTCATATTGGAAGCCATCTTGGCTAGGAATTTATTTGGGGCAATGCCTATACTTGAAGGCAGAAGGAGCTCTTCAAGCAATCGCTGCTGAATCGTTTTTGCCACTTGAAGCGGATTGCCCTCCTTCAGATATTCCGTCAAATCCATATATCCCTCATCAATAGAGACAGGCTCAACAAGATCTGTAAATTCTCTTAACAGGTCAAACATCGCTCTTGATGCCTTCCGGTACCGGTCAAAATTCGGTTTCCTGACAATCAGTTCAGGACAATGGCGCTTCGCCTGCCACAACGGCATGGTTGTTTTCACGCCTCTGGCCCTGGCCTCATAGCTGCACGTGACAACAATTCCCTTCCGCTCTTCCACATTTCCGGCGATGGCGAGCGGCTTTCCCCTCAGCTCAGGCTCAAACGCCATCTCAACAGATGCGTAAAAACTGTTCATATCCACATGGAGAATGACCCTTGGACCGCTCTGCTGCTTCATGCCGTTCAACTTCTTTCCAAACTGTTATAGTGCCTCAATTTTATCACAGTCAGCAGATGAACCGCTAATGATGGGTACGGAATTAGAAAAGCGCAAAAATTTGATCCTTTCTTACTTTTTATAAAACAATTGACAGACTCCCCTTATCACAAGTAAATTATATCTTGTGTGTTTTTATTGTCCGTCAAATTTCATAACAAGCTTAATCTTTTCAGAGCGGGGGAATCATGCATTTGGTAAGGCTCTTACCTTGGGGTGAATCCGTAAATGGAAGGGAACTCTCAATCCCGAATCCGACAGTTAACCTCGTATGCTTTATTGGGAGAAAGACTTTAATTGTGTATTAAAGACCTTTCTTACTTTAGATTGGTCTTTTTTTGTTTTTTCAGAATTCTTACATCTCAGAGGAGGTTCTTCTATGAAAAAAATTCGTTTGGGACTGGCTTCCCAAATTTTCATTGGTTTGACTTTAGGTATTTTAGTAGGTGTTGTCTGGTTTAATGACCCCCGAGTTGCCGCAGTTTTGCAGCCGCTTGGAGATTTGTTTTTGCGTTTGATCAAAATGATTGTCATTCCGATTGTTATCTCTAGCCTGATCGTTGGAGTTGCAGGTGCTGGGAATGGAAAACACGTTGGAAGACTCGGCGGAAAAACCATTCTTTATTTTGAAATCATTACAACTGTTGCGATTGTCCTCGGCGTATTGCTTGCAAACGTCTTTCAGCCTGGACAAGGTGTGGATTTGGAATCTGCCCAAAAAACAGATATCCAGCAGTATGTCGATACATCTGAAGAGCAAAGTGAAAAATCGGTTGCCGAAACGTTCCTTCATATCGTGCCGACAAACTTCTTTAAATCTGTCGTAGAAGGCGATATGCTTGCCATCATCTTTTTCTCCGTCCTCTTCGGACTTGGCGTAGCAGCCATCGGAGAACGTGGAAAGCCGGTCCTTCAGTTCTTTGACGGTGTTTCACACGCGATGTTCCACGTCGTCAACCTTGTAATGAAAGTGGCTCCTCTCGGCGTGTTCGCCCTGATCGGAGTAACCGTTTCGAAATTTGGAATTGACTCACTGCTGTCTCTTGGAAAATTGGTTCTATTAGTATACGCTGCCCTGATTTTCTTCCTGATTGTTGTATTGGGGGCAGTTGCGAAATGGGCAGGCGTCAATATCTTTTCCCTGCTTCGCTACATTAAGGATGAGCTGCTGCTTGCGTTCAGTACATCAAGCTCTGAAACTGTCCTGCCCCGCATCATGGAAAAGCTTGAAAAAATGGGTTGTCCTAAGGGAATTGTGTCCTTCGTCGTTCCGATCGGATACACGTTTAACCTTGACGGATCCGTACTCTATCAAGCAATCGCTGCCTTGTTCCTTGCACAGGTCTACGGCATCGAACTGACAATTGTTCAGCAATTGACGCTGATCCTAGTCTTGATGGTTACGTCTAAAGGGATGGCTGCCGTTCCTGGAACATCCTTCGTCGTTCTGCTTGCCACTCTCGGAACAATCGGCATTCCCGCAGAAGGACTTGCCTTCATTGCTGGAGTGGACCGCATTATGGATATGGCCCGCACGGTCGTCAACCTTGTCGGCAATACCCTCGCTGCCATCGTGATGTCAAAATCCGAAGGCCAGTACAACCGGATTAAAGCGAATGAAGTCATGAAAGCAAGTGCATAAACAAGATCAGCCCCCGGAAAATGTTCCGGGGGTTTTGTTAGTTCTTCTTGTACTTCTTGAATACATATGTAAGCACTCCACCTACAATTCCAATCATGGCAGCAACCGGTGCAGAAAAAACAAATCCGATTGCTATTGCAAATCCGACTCCGGCACCTACGGACGGGTCCTCGTTAGGATAAAATTCTGCAAAAAGTGCCAGCCCCAGACAGATTAGAATAAATGATCCAATCCCTGTAATCAAAAACCCCTGAAAAAAATGTTTCATCTTATGCTCCTCATGATTTTATTGAAGTTCTCTCTCGTGAGAACATGGATTGTGTATTTGCTTACCCTCCACCCATCGTTTTTCGGTATCAGAGGGTACGATTCACCACTTTGCTTACCCTCCCACATCGTTTCTCAGTTTCCGAGGGTACGATTCACCACTTTGCTTACCCTCTCACATCGTTTCTCAGTTTTCAGAGGGTACGATTCACCACTTTGCTTACCCTCCCACATCGTTTCTCAGTTTCCGAGGGTACGATTCACCACTTTGCTTACCCTCTCACATCGTTTCTCAGTATCCGAGGGTACGATTCACCACTTTGCTTACCCTCTCACATCGTTTCTCAGTTTCCGAGGGTACGATTCACTCTTTAAATGACTCTCTAATGCTGCTAGCCTCAAGCTTCCTTCCACGAATTCAAAAACACATCATCCCTTACAAGAATGATGTGCTCCGCTTGACCCTGATTCACTGCTTTGCTTACCCTCCCACATCGTTTCTCGGTTTCCGAGGGTACGATTCACCACTTTGCTTACCCTCCCACATCGTTTCTCAGTTTCCGAGGGTACGATTCACCACTTTGCTTACCCTCTAATGCTGCTAGCCTCAAGCTTCCTTCCACGAATTCAAAAACACATCATCCCTTACAAGAATGATGTGCTCCGCTTGACCCTGATTACTTGCACTCTACTTTATCAAATCCAAACCGCTCCAGAAATTCATTGTAAGCTTCCATTCTGCCGAGGATTTTTCCTCTTTCCAGCTCTTCCATGTTCTCCTGGAGGAGTTTGCAGTTTTCTTCGGCTCTTGTTTTCACATATGATGCAATGGCACTTTCATTAAATGTATTCATTGTAATCACTCTCCTTATTATGGAAAATACCCATTGCAGGTTTAATACAAACACAGAGCCGAACATCGAAAAAGCCCTCCGTCCAAATGAACAGAGGGCTTGCTTGCTTTATTTCTTCCAGTTGTTCCGGATAAATTCTTCTCTTCCGGACTCTTCGCGCTCCTGCTTGTACTTTTCAGGGTTTTTCGCGTAGAATTTCTGATGGTATTCTTCTGCCGGATAAAATGGAGCGGCAGGAAGGATTTCAGTCACAACAGGTTTTTGAAAGCGTCCGCTTGCTTCAATTTCCTGCTTTGTTTTCTCAGCCTTCAGCTTTTGCTCTTCTGTGTGATAGAAAATGGCTGTGCGGTACTGGCTGCCGCGGTCAAAGAACTGGCCGCCGTCATCTGTCGGATCAATCTGCGGCCAATAGAGCTCAAGCAGGGTGTCATAGGAAAAAACATCCGGATCAAAGGTAATTTCGACCGCTTCCCTGTGTCCTGTATCACCTGTTTTGATTTGTTCATATGACGGATTATCAAGGTTTCCTCCCGTATAGCCCGAAACGACTTCAATAATGCCCGGCTGTTCGTCGAACGGCTTCACCATGCACCAAAAACAGCCGCCTGCAAATGTTGCCTTTTCTCTTCTTCCCATAATATGCACCTCTTTCTATGATGTAAAACAGCAGACACAATCCATGTGCCTGCCATCTTTTCACTTATTCGCTTTTAGCTACTTCTTTGATTATTGATACCACAAGTTCAGCTGTTTTGACAAGTTCTTCGATTGGCATCTTTTCATTTGTCGTGTGGATGTCTTCGTATCCGACAGCAAGATTGACAGTCGGGATGTCGAATCCGGCAATCACGTTGGCGTCACTTCCGCCGCCGCTTGTCTGAAGCTCGCTTGTACGGCAGATGTTTGCTGCCGCGCGCTTTGCCACTTCTACAACGTGATCTCCTTCGCCAAACTTAAAGCCAGGATACATCACTTCGATTTCAACTTCTGCACGGCCTCCCATTTCAGCCGCCGCACTTTCGAACGCTTCTTTCATTTTAGCTGTTTGAGCTTCCATTTTTTCAGGAACGAGTGATCTCGCTTCAGCCAGGATATTCACTTGGTCGCACACAATGTTTGTTTGCGTGCCTCCTTCAAATCGGCCGATGTTTGCTGTTGTTTCATGGTCGATTCTTCCAAGCGGCATTTTCGCAATGGCTTTTGAAGCAATCGTAATCGCAGAAATGCCCTTTTCAGGCGCAACACCTGCGTGAGCGGTTTTGCCGAAAATAGAAGCTCTTACCTTTGCCTGTGTCGGAGCAGCCACGATAATGGTTCCTACTTTTCCGTCACTGTCGAGGGCATAGCCGAATTTAGCCGTCACTTTAGAACCGTCCAATGCTTTTGCTCCAACAAGACCGGACTCTTCTCCAACTGTGATGATGAATTCAATTTTACCGTGGGCGATGTTGTTTTCTTTCAGCACACGAACTGCCTCAAGCATGGCTGATAATCCCGTTTTGTCATCTGCACCAAGAATCGTTGTGCCGTCTGTTACAATGTAACCGTCTTTAATAGAAGGTTTAATTCCTTTTCCCGGAACAACTGTGTCCATATGGGATGTAAAATAAATCGGATCAATGCCGTCCTGTACAGCATCCAGCGTGCAAATCAGGTTGCCTGCACCGTGTCCAGTAATACTTGTTGTATCATCTTCTTCAACCCGGACGCCAAGTGCTTCAAATTTTTCAGTAAGGACTTTGGCAATTTCTGTTTCGAATTTTGTTTCGGAATCAATTTGAACAAGCTCTAAAAACTCATTCACTAAACGTTCTTGATTAATCATCTTTGTTTCCTCCTAGGCTTAAAGCGGAATGTTTCCATGTTTTTTCGCAGGACGCTGTTCCTGCTTTGTACGCAGCATCTCGAGCGCCTGAATAAGTTTTATTCTTGTATCGCGGGGGTCAATCACGTCATCGACCATCCCCTGGCTTGCTGCCACGTAAGGATTGGCGAATTTTTCTCGGTACTCCTCAATTTTGGCTGCCCGCGTTTCTTCCGGGTTCTCGCTGTTTTCAATTTCTCTGGCAAAAATAATATTCGCAGCACCCTGAGGACCCATAACAGCAATCTCGGCATTCGGCCATGCAAAAACCAGATCCGCTCCGATCGATTTGCTGTTCAGCGCCACATACGCTCCGCCGTATGCTTTGCGGAGAATGACCGTAAGCTTCGGCACCGTTGCCTCTGAGTAGGCATATAAGATTTTTGCCCCGTGGCGGATAATTCCCCCGTGCTCCTGTTTAATTCCCGGGAAAAATCCAGTCACATCTTCAAATGTAATCAGCGGAATCTGGAATGAATCGCAGAAGCGGATGAATCTGGATGCTTTGTCGGATGAATCAATATCAAGCCCGCCCGCCATATATTTCGGCTGATTGCAGACAAGGCCCACAACTTCTCCTTTAATGCGAGCAAACCCGACAACAATGTTTTTAGCAAAGTCTTTTTGAACCTCGTAAAAAGATCCTGCATCTGCGACTTCCTCAATGACCACTCTGACGTCATAAGGTCTAAGCGCGTCAAACGGAATGCAGTCCGTCAGATTCGGCCTGTAGTCAGACTCTTCTTCATGCGGCAGAACCGGCGTTTTTTCCTGGTTGTTCTGCGGCAAATATGTAAGTAATTTTCGCACCTGGGAAAGCACTTCTTCCTCCGTCTGTCCGGAGAAATGGGCATTCCCGCTGATCGTATTATGTACTTTGGCCCCGCCCAGATCCTCTGAGCTGATTTTTTCCCCTGTCACGGTCTCAATGACCTTAGGTCCAGTTATGAACATCTGGCTTGTTTTTTCAACCATGAACACAAAATCGGTGATGGCCGGAGAATATACGGCTCCTCCTGCACATGGGCCGAGGATGACAGATATCTGCGGAATGACACCTGAATAGATGGTATTCCGGTAAAAAATCTGCCCGTAGCCATCTAATGATACCACACCTTCCTGAATCCTCGCACCTCCGGAGTCATTCAGGCCGACGAACGGCGTCCCGCTTTTTGCGGCAAGATCCATGACTGCAGCTATCTTTTTGGCGTGCATTTCGCCCAGGGCTCCGCCAAAAACTGTGAAGTCCTGCGAGAACAAATAAATCGGACGGCCGTTTACTTTTCCGTAACCGGTCACAACTCCGTCCCCCGGCCCTTTTTTCCCGCTCAGCCCGAAATCATTGCAGCGGTGTTCAATGAAGGGATTCATTTCAACAAACGTTCCTTCATCCACCAAAAGGTCTATTCTCTCCCGTGCAGTCAGCTTGCCCTTTTCGTGCTGCTTATCAATGCGTTCATCTCCGCCGCCCATCTCAACTTCCCGTCTCCGGTCATACAGCTCGTTAATCTTTTCAAAGATATCAATGTTCATGATACAGTTCCTCCCTTCTTTTCACATAGTTCAACCAGCACTCCATTTGCAGCCTTTGGATGCAGGAAAGCAATGGAGGCACCGCCTGCACCGTTTCTTGGAGTCTCATCTATCATCTTGATTCCGTGTTCTTTCAATTCGTGAATCCTCATTTTTATATCATCTACTGCCAAAGCCAAATGATGTATGCCTTCTCCGCGCTTTTCAATGAACCTGGCTACAGCACTTTCTTTTGAAACCGGCTCAAGCAGCTCAATTTTCGTTTCGCCTGCTTTCAGAAATGCCACTTTGACTCCCTGTTCTTCTACCGTTTCCATTCCTTCAAGCTTTAACCCCAGTGTTTCCTGATAAAAAGGAAGCACCTCTTCAATTGAATGGACGGCTACCCCAATGTGATCGACCTTTTTGACCATTTCTTCCCCTCCTCATGATGAAAACGCTTAACATCGTGAACATGACATACTTCTTTGCCAATCGACGAAATTCCTTCTTTTTCGGGCAAAAATGTCCATCTTTGTTCATATCTCCTCCCTTGTCCGTACCTCCTATCCGCGTTAGAATAGAAGGACAAACCCTCTGAAATGGAGTGAACGAAATGTCTAAACGATTTCAAAAAGCCATTATCTATCTCATGCTCTTTGTCATGCTGGCAACAACGCTGTTGGCCGGGATGAGCATGTGGTTCTAATAGACGCCAAAAAAGGTGATTCCCCTCAGGAATCACCTTTTTTAATTGCCCCTTTTTCAGCTGCAATCTCTTCAAAGGACTTGCCGTTTTTTGTGATAAACACTTTGGTCCCAACCGGAATGTGTTCAAAGAGGATTTCGACTTCTTCGTTGTACATGCGGACGCAGCCCTGGGTGACGAAGGATCCGATGGAATCCTCGTTGTTTGTGCCGTGAATGCCGTATATACGTCCATCCGTGTTTTCGGCGTCAAAGCCGATCCACCTTGTGCCGAGCGGATTTTTCGGATCTCCGCCGGGGATGTCTTTTTTCCGGTAATAGGGCTCTGCCGCCTTGACTGTGATCGTAAATTCTCCCTCAGGCGTCAGATTCTCATTTTTCCCGGTTGCGACATCAAAGGTTTTAATAATCTGTCCGTTATCAATGTAAGCAAGCTCGTTCGTCTGCTTATTAATGATAACGTACGGATCGCCCACAGAAGGATTTTGCCCGAGCGGCCAAAGCGGAGACAGGAACATCATGAGCAGGAACAGCATTTTCAAAGACTATCACCCTTTTTTGAATTAGGATGCTCCTGCAGCCTTCATTTCATTCTTGCGGGACATGCCTTTAAATTGACTTTTTATCACAAGATATTGTTCCATCTCACGAACAAAATGCAAGAGCGCAGCACGCGCCTCGAATTCTTCACGGGTTTCGGGAAGCGGCATTTCTTCGAACATTTTTCTCATTTCAGCAAGCTTTACAAGAAATTTGTGAGCGGTGTTGCCGGGATGGATCGCTTCTCTCACTTCGCGGATAAAGTCCGCCACAATCTCCGCCTGATCGACCGTTACTTTAATCGAGGCAATGATCGGAAGAACCCTCTCAATGATTTCGAACTGTTTTTCCCTCATCTTAAAATAATGATAGTAGAGATTTTCATGTCTCATAAAATGGTTCTCTACATCTCTGAACGCGAGCGTTTTTGCCTCATTAATGATAGCGGCTGTTTCTGTGATTTCCCTTCCGTCCCACGAAGTGTCATGCGAGAGCAGGTATTCCTCTATTTCAATGAAGATTTTCGAGAGGCGGTCTTCCACTTCCAGCTGATATTCTTTCAGCTTCTTATCAACACTCGGCATGTATAGGTTCATGATCAGCGCTACCCCTATACCGGTTGCAATCAGCGCGATTTCATTTACGATCAGATCAAACGTAATGTGCGAGGCTGTGTAGAGATGGAGGATGATGACCGAGCTTGTCACAATTCCTTCTTTGGCTTTTAAACGAACGGTGACTGGAATAAAAAATAAGAGCAGAAGGCCGATTACAAATGGATGATAGCCGATTCCTTCGAAAAAGACAAAGGAAAATAAGATGGCGATCAGGCAGGCAAAAAAGCGTGCCCATGAGGTCTGAAGCGATTTTTTCTTCGTCACCTGGATGCATAAAATAGTCAGTATGCCGGCAGATGCAAAATTCTGCAGTCCGAAAAGCTCGGCAAGACTGATGGCGATGGCTGCACCAAGTGCTGTTTTGAGTGTGCGGTAACCAATTTTAAACATGCGTCTTCCCCTTGCGTTTCATGTGATATGAGGTTTCATATCCTTTTTCATACGTTGCCCAATTGCAGGCTTAAAGATTAAAACGAAAAAAGATGATCATGATGATCACCTTTTTCTAAGTAGCCATTATAGCATTTTTTCAAGGAATAGTTGAGCACGCTGTGTTTTCGGGTTTGAGAAGAATTCTTTCGGAGCAGCGTCTTCTACAAGTCTTCCTTCATCAAGAAAGAGAACCCTGTCAGCCACTTCTCTTGCAAAGCCCATTTCGTGCGTGACGATAGCCATCGTCATGCCTGAGAAAGCAAGATTCTTCATGACCTCAAGAACTTCTTTGACCATTTCAGGGTCAAGTGCGGATGTCGGTTCATCGAACAGCATCACTTCTGGATTCATCGCGAGTGCTCTTGCAATCGCAACACGCTGTTTCTGTCCGCCCGACAGACGGTTTGGATACTCATGCGCTTTTTCTGCGAGTCCGACTTTCTTAAGAAGTTCATGCCCCTGTTCCTCTGCTTCTTTTTTTGAAGTTCCTTTAACGGTAAGAGGTGCATATGTTAAATTCTCAAGAACTGTTTTATGAGGGAACAAGTGAAAGTGCTGAAACACCATTCCGACATTCTGGCGGACTTTGTTGATGTCTGTTTTCGGATTCGTAATATCCTGATCTTTAATGTAGATATGGCCGCTCGTCGGATCCTCAAGCCTGTTCATGCACCGTAAAAAGGTGGATTTTCCTGAACCGGACGGGCCGATGATGGCCACAACTTCTTTTTCTGCGATGTGTGTTGAGATGCCTTTCAGCACTTCTAATTTTCCGAATGATTTATGAAGGTTGTCCACTTTAATCACTGCGCGCCATTCTCCTTTCAACAAGTTTGCCAAGAACCGTTAAAATAATGACCATGACATAATAGATGAGGCCGGCAATTAAGATCGGCTCAAAATAGCGGTACGTCTGGCCTCCGACTATGTAGGAGCTTCTCATAATATCCTGTACTCCGATAATCGTCACGATGGCTGATTCTTTAGTAAGGGTGATAAATTCGTTCATTAAAGCAGGCAGAATGTTCTTGATCGCCTGCGGGAAAATAATGTCTTTCATCATTTTTGAATATGGAACGCCAAGAGCCATTGCCGCTTCACGCTGCCCTTTATCAATGGCCATGATGCCTGCTCTGATTACTTCGGAGATATATGCTCCGGAGTTAAGAGCGAATGTTGCGACTGCAGCTGGATACGGATCAATTTCAAATCCCAGTATTTGAGGCGCACCGTAGTAAATAATCAATAATTGCAGGATAAGCGGTGTACCGCGGAAAATGGATGTGTATGCATCCGCAAACCACATCAGCGGCTTGATTCTGCTGATTTTAAAGAGAGCAAGAATGACAGCCAGTGTAAAACCGAGCAGTGCAGAAAGGCCGACAATCTTAAGTGTTACCGGAATCCCCTGTAGGATAAACGGTATCGAGGGCGCTATCGCCGGAAAATCCAGATTCATTGATTTCGACACTCCTTTCTCATGTTAAACAAAAAAACGTTCAACATTCGTGTGTTGAACGTTTTCCTGAATTGACTGCTTATTCTTCTCCGCCGAACCATTTCAAGACAAGCTTTTCAAGTTCGCCGTTTTCTTTCATTTCGTTCAGCACTTTGTTGAATTCCTCAGCATATTTGCTGTCTTTCGGGAATGCGATTGCTGAACCAGCTTCTTCCGTTTCACCGTCTTCAATGACTGTGCCTTCAAGCTCTTTGTCATTTTTGAAGTAGCCTTTTGCTACTGTGTCTTCAATAATTGCTGCATCAAAGCGGCCAGCTTTCATTTCCTGAATCAGTTCAGGGATTCTGTTGCGGTTTTCTACTTTGATGTTCACTGTTTCAGCGATTTCTTCTGCTTTGCCTTCTTGAATGGATGCAAGCTGAACACCGACTGTTTTGCCTTCAAGATCTTCAACGGACTTGATGCCGCTGCCCTTTTTAGTCACAATCATGTGCTTTGCTGTGTAATAAACATCTGAGAAATCAACGCTCTTTTTACGTTCTTCAGTAGGCGTCATTCCTGCAAGGACCAGGTCAGCTTTGTTGGCTTGAAGCGCTGGGATCAATCCTGTGAAATCCATGTCCTGAACTTCAATTTCATAGCCAAGCTCTTTGCCGATTGCTTTTGCAAGATCGATGTCAAAACCGATAATTTCGCTTCCTTTTGCTGTGTCAATGTACTCAAATGGCGGATAATCGGCTGATGTTGCCATTTTTAGGACTTTTTTCTCCTCTTTGCCGGATGTTTCTGAAGAACCGCAGGCAGCAAGAACTCCAATCACCAAAATCGAAATCAAAAACAGTGCAAACTTCTTCATTTTTACTTCCCCCTCGTTATTTTCTTAAAATTCTAAATTTAATAATATTATGTTCTATAGAATAATAATTTACAAGACTTTTTTCGCGAATAAATATCCGAATAAATGTATTTTAACACAGACTTATAAATATGCAATATATCTTTTAATAATTTATTTTTATGCAAGAATATTATAGTAAAAAAGAATGTTAAACTATGGAAAAATAAAATTACGCAAAAAAAAAAGCCGCATAAGCGGCAGTTTAGATTTCTTCGCAATATTGGTCAAATGCTTCCTGAAGCTTTGCTACAACACTCATCGGGTCATGTCCTTCAATTTCGTGGCGCTCGACCATAGTCATGAGTTTTCCATCTTTTAGCAGGGCAAAAGACGGAGATGATGGCGGATAACCCGTAAAAAAGTCTCGGGCGTATGCAGTCGCTTCTTTGTCCTGTCCGGCAAAAACCGTTACAAGTCGGTCCGGGCGTTTATCATAATGCACGGAATGCGCAGCTGCCGGTCTGGCAATTCCACCTGCACATCCGCAGACGGAGTTAATCATGACAAGCGTTGTTCCTTCTTTTTTAAACGTTTCTTCAACATCTTCAGGTGTTTTCAGCTCTGTATAGCCTGCAGCCGTAATCTCTTTTCGTGCCTGAGCCACGACATCGTTCATAAACATATTAAAATCAATATTCATTGGTTGCATCTCCTTTATACACACTATACATCTATTCTACCAGTAGATTTTGAAAAAAACTACCTTAATGCAAGACTCACCCTTCTAAAAAGGCCGTGATCAGCTCTTTGACGCTTCCAGAAACCGGGCGTTTTCCGCTGATGACCTCCTGTTCGAGGACAGGCATCGTTCCTTTAATCGATGGATGCTGAAAAAAGTGATGCTTAAGCTGTTCCTGAATCATCTCATAGAGCCACTCTTTTTGCTGAAGCTGTCTTCTTTTTTCAAACACGCCGCTTTTCATTGTTGTGTCCAGAAAAGCCGTGACAGTGTCCCATATTTCTTCGATTCCTTTTTCCTGAATGGCAGAAGCCGTGACAGCTTTTGTTTCCCATCCTCTTGTGTAGGATGTCAGAAAGTGAAGAATCTGATTATACTCATGCCTTGCTCTCTCTGCATTCTTTACGTTATCTCCATCCGCTTTATTGACGACAACCAGGTCCGGCAGCTCCATGATTCCCTTTTTCATCGTCTGAAGCTCGTCACCTGCACCGGTAAGAACGAGGAGAAGGAAAAAATCGACCATTCCTCTGATAGCAAATTCCCCCTGGCCTACCCCCACTGTTTCGACCAGGATGACGTCATAGCCAGCCGCTTCGCAGACAATGATGGATTCTCTCGTTTTTCTTGTCACTCCGCCCAAAGTTCCGCCAGACGGGGATGGGCGGATAAAGGCATCCGGATTTCTGGACAGGCGCTCCATTCTTGTTTTATCTCCAAGAATGCTGCCTTTGGACACCTTGCTGCTGGGGTCGACAGCAAGTACAGCCACCCTGTGGCCCTTTGCGCACAAATACGTTCCGAACGCATCTATGAACGTGCTCTTCCCGGCGCCGGGTACGCCTGTAATCCCGATCCGGACGGACTTGCTTGTTGTCCGCTGCTGCAGCGCTTCAATCATCTCCTGGGCCGTTTCGAAGTGCTTTTCAGCATTGCTTTCGACGAGCGTAATGGCTTGTGCAACCGCGACTTTATTTCCGCTTAGCACGCCGTCTGCATAATCGTTTGCACTCTTTCCCGCAACTCCAGCCTTTTTTCTTCGTTTAGGAGCATCGGTCATTCTTCTGCTGCCTCATAGCCAAGACGTTCATATACTTTTTCAAGCATGATTTTTGCAGCATTCGGAATCACCGTTCCAGGACCGAAAATAGCAGATGCACCATTGCTGAGAAGGAATTCGTAATCCTGATACGGAATCACGCCGCCGACAATGACCATGATATCTTCTCTTCCCAAAGCCTTCAGCTCCTGAACAAGCTGCGGCAGAAGGGTTTTGTGTCCGGCTGCAAGCGAGCTCATTCCGACGATGTGCACATCATTTTCAACGGCCTGAGCCGCAGTTTCTGCAGGAGTCTGAAATAAAGGGCCGATGTCAACGTCAAAGCCTAAATCTGCATAAGCGGTGGCAACTACCTTCGCTCCGCGGTCATGTCCGTCCTGACCCATTTTTGCAATCAGAATACGTGGCCTTCTTCCTTCCAGCTGTGAAAATTCATCGGTCATTCTTCTGACACTTTCGATTTCTTCTTCGTTTGAAAACTCTGAACTGTAGACACCGCTTATAGAGCGGATTACTGCCTGATGGCGTTTAGACGCTTTTTCTATTGCGTCTGAAATTTCACCGAGAGTGGCTCTGGCGCGCGCCGCTTCCACCGAAAGCTCCAGCAGGTTCCCCTCTCCCGTCTTCACGGCTTCTGTGAGAGCCTGAAGCGCTTGATCCACCTGCTTCTGATCACGTGATGCCTTCAGCACTTGGAGTCTCTCAATCTGCTTGCGTCTTACTTCCGTATTATCGATAGAAAGAATCTCAATTGGATCCTCTTCCTCGACTTGATACTTGTTCACGCCGATAATCGTTTCTGATCCGGAGTCAATTTTCGCCTGGCGTTTTGCGGCAGCTTCTTCTATTTTCATTTTAGGAAGACCTGTCTCAATCGCTTTTGCCATTCCCCCGAGATTTTCAACCTCTTCAATGTGTTCCCATGCCTTATCCATCAGCTGCTTAGTCAGTGACTCCACATAATGCGATCCTCCCCAAGGGTCAATCACATCGCAGATTCCTGTTTCCGCCTGAAGATAAAGCTGGGTATTCCTTGCGATCCGCGCAGAAAAATCAGTAGGCAGGGCAATCGCTTCGTCAAGTGCATTTGTATGCAGAGACTGGGTATGGCCCATAGCAGCGGCATGTGCTTCAAGGCATGTCCGGATGACATTATTAAACGGATCCTGTGCAGTCAGGCTCCAGCCGGATGTCTGTGAGTGTGTCCGTAGTGCGAGCGATTTCGGATTTTTCGGCTCAAACTGTTTGACAATCTGCGCCCACATCAATCTCGCCGCTCTCATTTTGGCCACTTCCATAAAATAATTCATGCCGATTGCCCAGAAGAATGACAGCCTCGGCGCAAACTGATCAATTGTAAGACCCGCTTTTAAACCCGTCCGGATGTATTCCAGGCCGTCAGCAAGCGTATAAGCGAGTTCAATATCCGCAGTAGCCCCCGCTTCCTGCATATGATAGCCCGAAATGCTGATGCTGTTGAACTTCGGCATATGCTTTGCGGTGTACTCAAAAATATCCCCTATGATTCTCATGGATGTATCAGGAGGGTAAATATACGTATTTCTCACCATATACTCTTTTAAAATATCATTCTGAATTGTACCGGCAAGCTTCTCTTTAGAGACACCCTGTTCTTCCGCTGTCACAATATAAAAAGCCATAATCGGAAGCACAGCCCCGTTCATTGTCATCGACACAGACATCTCATCAAGCGGAATGTCCTGAAAGAGAATTTTCATATCCAGGATCGAGTCAATGGCAACTCCCGCTTTTCCGACATCTCCTTCCACTCTTGGATGGTCGGAGTCATAGCCTCTGTGCGTGGCCAGATCAAAGGCGACTGAAAGACCTTTTTGCCCCATAGCAAGATTCCGCCGGTAAAACGCGTTGCTGTCTTCAGCGGTTGAAAAGCCGGCATACTGCCTGATTGTCCACGGCCGGTTCACATACATCGTGGAATACGGGCCTCTTAAAAACGGAGCAATGCCCGGATAGCTGTCCAAAAACGGCATCTCTTTTCTGTCTTCCTCTGTATAGGCCGGTTTAAGCGGAATCCCTTCGTTTGACAGAAAAGCTTCTGTGGAGCCTGTCTGTCTTTCTGGACTCTTTTTTTCCGTCCATTCAACATTCGCAAAACTGATCCGGCTCATTTACTTCACCCCCAAGTGACTATGAAGATTCTTTAAAAATTCGTGCACATTCATCCCCTGGTAAAGGGAAGCAGCATATTCGGTCTTAAAACGTCCTGCAAGGAAGAGCGGATGTTTTTCAGACAGGTTTTTAAGGTCCAGCAATCCATATTCTTCGTCTGTTCCGCATAAGATGACAGGCTTGTCTGCCTCTGCCTCGTCCATCGCCGTAATTTTTGCTTCCACGCCTCCTGCCGCAAGCAGTCCTGCCGTAAAATCAAGTCTTGCTTTATAATCAATCGGTTCACCAAACACGACCACTTGGATGAAAGGAAAGCTTCCTGTTTCTTCTTTAAATCTTGACGAAGCGGCCCTGAGCTCTTCAAACGGCTCGGAAAGCCTCTTTTGCAGCAGCGGTTTCACCCCGTCCTGAAGGTCATCCCGGTACATCAGGCTGTTGAGTTCAGTTGCTTTGACGGTATAAGCGTCCTGGATCCATTTCGCAATGTCTGGTGCAGAGTGAGCCGTACTTTTGTCTGGCTTCACTTTTTCTTCTGCCTTCGCCTCGTAAGCTGATTCCTGAAGGTTGGCATAAACGTTCGTTCCAATCAGCTGCACGCTCCGTTTGCTGATATCCTCCAGGCGCTTCTCAAGCAGACTGCTCAAATGGTTCTGGATATACTCGTTCTTTGCGGCCTCTGCAAAGCCACCGAGCGTTTCAATTGCCTGGATTTCCTTCCACGATTGCTCGGCAAGCTCACTTGTCAGCTCTTCAATGTACCATGATCCCGCTGCAGGGTCCTGCACCTTTGAAAGATGGCTTTCTTCTTTCAACACGTAGTGCGTATTTCTCGCAACCCGTTCTCCGGTTTTGCCCGGCATGCCAAGCACTTCATCAAATGGAGAAATAGACAGGCTGCTGACTCCCCCGGCCGCAGCAGAAAACGCTTCTGTTGCTGCTCTCAGCATATTGACGTGAATATCGTGTTTCGTTTTCGTGATCAAAGATGTGGCCGCATGCAGGTCGATCGGGAACTTTTCTGGATCTGCTCCAAACCCGTTTAACACAGCAGCCCACAGTTTCTTAGCTGCTCTGAACTTGGCAATTTCCATAAAGAACGGCGCCGCTGCCGAAAATGAAAATGCCGTTCTGCCGGCAATCACATCAACAGGCACACCCCGGTCTTTTAATGCATTGAACAGTTCAATGGCATTGGCAAATGTATAGGCAAGCTCCTCTTTTGCAGAAGCTCCGGCATTCCGGTAAATCTGCCCGTCCAAAAGGATGGTTTTGACGTCCGGCAGGTTTGCTTCTTCCAGCGCCTTCATCATATCCGCTGCAGCATCCAGTTTTTCTGTAATCGGCATGCAGCTTCCCCCGCTCTCGATCCACTCCCCAAGCGGATCAAAAGCAAACCGTCCGCTTCCATTCCGGTTTTTCAGGAAGGCTGTGAAAATCGGAAAAAATCCGATGTTTTCTTTAAGTGAAATGTGAAACGGGGTTGCACTTAACTCAGTGTTTTCAAACGCAATTTGAATATCTTCATATGTATTGAGAAAAGAGACATCCTCAAGATGAATCGTATCCTGTCCGCATTTCAGTGCCTCATGAATTTCCGCTTTCAGTTCTTCAGGCGTTTTTGATTTCTGAAGTTTCTGGCTCACTTCCCAGCCGTTTTGCTTCTCCAGATGCCTTGGAATCTGATGCGCAGCCCGGCTGTTTTGCTCTGTATAAACAGGACGCAGTGTAATGCCCTCATATGTTTTTCTAGAGAGCGTCTCAATGCTTTTTCCTTTCAGCGCTCTTTCTGCTTCTTCCACCCACATTTGTTCGGTTGCTTTTTCAAAATCATATCTTTCCCTGCTGATTCTTTGCTTCATTCTCCCGCTTCCCTGAAGGAAGCACACCCCCTTGACGCAAAAGAATGCGTTTACATTTTTGAAAATAATAAAAACTTAGTTTCTTTTATTTTAGTACACCTTGCAGAAGTCAGCAAATGTAATTCATAATTGAAACCAGACCAAGTTTTGAAACGTATAGGAAGAAAGATGTTTCATTTAATGGAAGAGAGGATAATTTAATGAAGAAGAGACCATTCGGATTAAAAAAGAAGCGGAAAAAGAGAAGCAGCAAATGGCTAGATTTCCTGTTCGATCTCCTTGAACTGGCCGAATTCCTGATTCTTTTTCCTTTCCGCATCATCTATTATTTGCTCCGTGCTGTTTTAAAGGCATTCGGAGACCTTTTCAACTTTTAAACGACTTTTGCTCGTAAGGGGTTTTTTTATGGCTGAATATAAAAAGGGCATTCTTATCTACAATGGCAATGCCGGTCAAAAAGATGCGGAAAAAACGCTTGGCGTTTGCGTTCCCATTATCTCGCAGCATGTGGAGCAGCTTCTTTTGCTCCAGACGAAAAAACCTCTGGACGCCCTGGAGTTCTGCCGGGAGCATGGTGAAGAAAGTGATATCGTCATCATTCTTGGGGGTGACGGAACGGTTCATGAGTGCATTAACGGTCTTGGCGGACTTGAAAACAGACCGGTCATTGCCATACTTCCGGGAGGCACCTGCAATGACTTCTCCAGAACACTGGGCATCCCGCAAAACCTGAGAAAAGCTGCAGAATGCATATTTGAGGGTGAAGTCCGCGGAGTAGATGCAGCTGAATCAACCAGCGGCTATTTCCTCAATTTCTGGGGCATCGGCCTGATCGCCGAAACATCTGAAAATATCAACGACACCGAAAAAGCACTGCTTGGCAGAGTCAGCTACTTTCTCAGCGCACTCCGAACAATCAAAAGCATGAAGCCATTTACCTTTAAACTGGAGCTGGATGACAGAGTCATAGAAGATGAAGCCATCATGATCCTGCTTGCAAACGGACGGATGATCGGAACAAACGAGCTTCCCTACCCTGACATACAAATAGATGACGGCCTTGCAGATATCTTTATTATAAAAGAAGCAAGCTTCACGGTTTTAAAAGAAATCTTCACCATGAAAGACACCATCGACTGGGACCATCTCGATTCACAGCTCCAGCATTACCGGACAAGCATCATGAAAATTGAAACGGAGGATGAAATGAACTGCGACACCGACGGAGAAGTCTACTCCTCCACTCCCGAATCCATCCGTATTCTGCACCAGCATTTTCAGATGCTGGTTCCAAAAATGGTTATTTAAAAAGTGTTCTGCAGCTATTGCTGTTGGGGCACTTTTTTTGTGGGGGGGTTGGAGGGTCCGAACACTTTGCTGGCTTTTTGGCATCTGCAAAGTGTTGTTAAAGCCAGATTAGAACACTTTCTGGGCTTTCTGGCCTCTGCAAAATGTTGCTAAAGCCAGGTTAGAACACTTTCTGGGCTTTCTGGCCTCTACAAAATGTTGCTAAAGCCAGGTTAGAACACTTTCCGGGCTCTCTGGTCACTGCAAAATGTTGTTAAAGCCAGATTAGAACACTTTCTGGGCTTTCTGGCCTCTACAAAATGTTGCTAAAGCCAGGTTAGACCACTTTCCGGGCTCTCTGGTCACTGCAAAATGTTGTTAAAACACATTTAGAACACTTTCAGGACTTTCTAACATCTGCAAAATGTTGCTAAAGCCAGGTTAGAACACTTTCCAGGCTTTCTAGCCACTGCAAAGTGCTGCAAAAGAACCCTGCTAGCCTCCCCCTTCTCAAAACAAAAAAAACAGGCATAGAAAACCGAAGTTTTCCTGCCTGCTTAATGTTTTTAATAGATCGATGTTGTTTCTTTTGATGTTTGTTCGATGATTTCTTTCACCCGCGCCAAGAATCTTCCGCAGATCAAGCCGTCAAGTACGCGGTGATCGAGGGACATGCAGAGATTGACCATGTCTCTTACAGCGATCATGCCGTTGTTCATGACAACCGGGCGCTTCACGATGGATTCGACCTGAAGGATGGCAGCCTGCGGGTAATTGATAATGCCCATGGACTGAACAGAGCCGAATGATCCGGTGTTGTTTACGGTAAAGGTGCCGCCTTTCATGTCATCTGCAGACAGTTTGCCGGCACGTACTTTTCCTGCAAGTTCTGAGATTTCGCGGGCAATGCCTTTGATGGTTTTTTCGTCCGCATGTTTGATGACAGGGACGAAAAGGGCATCATCTGTTGCGACTGCAATCGAGATGTTGATGTCTTTTTTCTGGATGATGCTGTCGCCTGCCCACATGGAGTTGATTTGCGGGAATTCTTTCAGTGCCTGGGCAACTGCTTTGACGAAGAAGGCAAAGAACGTCAGGTTAAAGCCTTCTTTTTGTTTGAACTCGTTCTTGAGACTGTTGCGGTATTCCACGAGATTCGTTGCATCCACTTCCATCATCGTCCAGGCGTGCGGAGCTTCATGTTTGCTGCGAAGCATGTTGGCTGCAATGGCTTTGCGGATGCCGGTAACCGGTATTTCCACGTCTCCCGGCTGCGCGGTGACAGCTGCTCCCTGCGTCGTTGCCGGTTTGGCCGGAGCCGGAGCTGCAAGGGTTTCCTTCTGTGCTGAAGGCGCCGGCTTCTCTGCAGCAACTGGAGCTTGATTTACGGTTTCGACGGCTTTAGGGATCGTTCCGCCTTCAATCAGCTGCTGAAGATCTTTTCTTGTGATTCTCCCGCCTGCCCCTGTTCCGTTCACTTGGGTAAGATCAATGTCATTCTCCTGTGCTAGGCGTAGGACAGCCGGCGAGTATCTCTTTTTATTAGACTGATCCTGTTCTTGTACAGGCTCCCGAGCTGTTTTTTCAGCTGCAGGCGTTTCAGCTTGAGCAGGTGCTTCTGTTTCTGCACTGCCTCCGACTTCTACTTTGCAGATAATTTCTCCTACAGCAAGCGTGTCTCCCTCTTCAGCTGTCAGTTCCTTGATGACGCCTGAAAAAGAGGACGGGACCTCTGCATTTACTTTGTCTGTCATAACCTCTGCAATCGGGTCGTACTTATTAACGGTATCTCCGACGGATACGAGCCATTTGCTGATGGTGCCTTCTGTTACACTCTCCCCAAGCTGGGGCATGGTCATCTGTTCAACTGCCATGAAAGTTCCCTCCTCAACTAGAACGTTTCTTAAAACTCCGCAAGCTTCCGCATGGCTGCTTCGACTTTATCAGGGTTGATCATAAAATGCTTTTCCATTGTCGGGGCATAAGGCATCGCAGGAACATCAGGACCTGCAAGACGCATGATTGGAGCATCCAGGTCGAACAGGCAGTTTTCAGCGATGATCGCTGAAACTTCACTCATGATGCTTCCTTCTTTGTTGTCTTCTGTGACAAGCAGGACTTTGCCTGTTTTTGATGCCGCTTCAATAATCGCTTCTTTATCGAGCGGATAGACTGTGCGCAAATCAAGAATATGAGCTGAAATGCCGTCCTGGGCAAGTTTTTCCGCAGCCTGGAGGGCAAAATGAACGCAAAGGCCATACGTGATGATCGTGATATCTTCGCCTTCCCGTTTTACATCCGCTTTCCCGATCGGCAGAACATAATCATCATCAGGGACTTCCCCTTTAATCAGACGGTACGCCCGCTTATGTTCAAAGAAAAGAACAGGGTCTTCGTCTCTGATGGCAGCCTTCAGCAATCCTTTTACATCATAAGGAGTTGACGGCATCACAATTTTCAGACCCGGTGTATTGGCAAAAAGAGCTTCAACTGACTGGGAATGATACAGAGCGCCGTGCACTCCGCCGCCGTAAGGGGCACGAATGGTAATCGGACAGTTCCAGTCATTATTGGAACGGTATCTGATTTTCGCCGCTTCTGATACGATCTGGTTGACAGCCGGCATGATAAAATCAGCAAATTGCATTTCGGCAATCGGTCTCATGCCATACATGGCCGCTCCGATTCCTACTCCGGCAATAGCAGATTCTGCAAGCGGCGTATCAATGACGCGTTCTTCTCCAAATTTATCGTAGAGTCCTGCTGTAGCTTTAAAGACTCCGCCTTTTCTGCCGACATCTTCGCCAAGGACAAACACCTTCGGATCGCGTTCCATTTCTTCGCGAATGGCCATTGTTACTGCATCTATATAAGAAATGACTGGCATTGTACTTCCCCCTTACTCTGCGTATACGTATTTGAGTGCTGATTCCGCTTCTGCATATGGCGCATTTTCAGCGTAATCCGTCGCTTCATTGACAACCTTCATAATCTGATCAAGGATCTCTTTTTCCTTTTCTTCTGTCAGGATGCCTGTCTCCTTCAGATAAGAGGCAAATGTTAAAATCGGATCCTTTTTCTTCGCTTCAGATACCTCGTCCTGTCCGCGGTATGAACGGTCATCATCATCACTTGAATGAGGCGTCAGACGGTATGAAACTGCTTCAACTAGAGTCGGCCCCTCACCGCGGCGTCCTCTGTCTGCAGCTTCTTTCACTGCTGCATAAACTTCAAGCGGATCGTTTCCGTCCACTGTCACGCCAGGCATGCCGTATCCAACAGCACGGTCGGAGATTTTTTCGCATGCAACTTGCTTCTCATACGGCACACTGATGGCGTACTTGTTGTTTTCGCACATGAAAATAACCGGAAGTTTATGAACACTTGCAAAGTTTGCGCCTTCATGGAAGTCACCCTGATTGGATGAACCTTCTCCGAATGTTACGAACGTCACGATGTCCTTTTTCTCCATTCTTCCTGCAAGAGCTATGCCGACAGCATGCGGCACCTGCGTGGTTACAGGAGAAGAACCTGTTACGATGCGGTTTACTTTTTGCCCAAAGTGACCGGGCATCTGGCGTCCGCCTGAGTTCGGATCTTCCGCTTTTGCAAATCCCGAGAGCATTAACTGCTTGGCTGTCATGCCAAAAGCAAGAACAACGCCCATATCTCTGTAGTAAGGAAGCGCGTAATCTTTTTTCCGGTCAAGGGCAAAAGCAGCTCCTACCTGTGCCGCTTCCTGTCCCTGACAAGAGATGACAAACGGAATTTTACCTGAACGGTTCAACAGCCACATGCGCTCATCAATTTTACGGGCCATAACCATAGTTTCATACATTTCAAGAACATCCTGATCTGTCAGACCAAGAGTTTGATGACGATTTTCAGCCATTTTGCTGCCTCCTAAAAATCAGTATGTAAGGGAAGTCGTTCCCCTTAAGAATGTATTGCACTGCCATCCACTGCAAGTGCAGCTTCGCCGATTGCTTCAGAAAGCGTAGGATGCGGATGGATCGTATGCCCGATTTCCCACGGGGTTGCATCCAGCACCATGGCAAGGCCTGCCTCTGAAATCATATCTGTCACGTGCGGTCCGATCATATGAACGCCAAGAAGGTCATCCGTTTTTGCATCTGCCACCAATTTGACAAACCCGTCCGACTCGCCGAAAACAAGCGCTTTTCCGATTGCACGGAAAGAGAATTTCCCTGTCTTCACGTCAAAACCGGCATCTTTTGCTTCTGCTTCCGTGTAACCCACACTTGCAATTTCAGGTGTGCTGTAGACACATCTTGATACGTTTCTGTACGTGATGGCAGAAGGATTTTTCCCTGCAATGTGTTCAACAGCCGTAATGCCTTCGTGTGAAGCTACATGAGCAAGCTGCATGCCGCCGATCACATCCCCGATTGCGTAAATATGCGATTCTTTTGTCTGCATAAAGGCGTTTGTCTTAATAAATCTATTTTCAATCTGGATGTCGGTGTTCTCTAGACCAATGCCTTCAACATTTGCCTGACGGCCGACGGAAACAAGAATTTTTTCTGCCGAGAAGGTTTTTACTTCTCCTTTATGCTCTGCAGATATGGAGACTCCTTCTCCTTTTTCAAGTGTTTCAGAAAGAACCTTTGCACCTGTCACGACATTGACGCCCTTTTTCTTCAGCAGGCGCTGCATTTCTTTTGATATATCTGCATCTTCTGTAGGGAGAATTCTGTCTGCATATTCAAGTACTGTCACGTCAAGACCGAAATCAGAAAGCATGGACGCCCATTCAATTCCGATCACGCCTCCGCCGACAATGATGATGGACTTCGGCAGGGACTGAAGGTTTAATGCTTCATCTGAAGTGAGGACTGCTTCTCCATCAATTTCAAGTCCAGGAAGGCTGCGCGGTCTTGATCCTGTTGAGACAATCACATTCTTCGGTATGAGCATTTCATTTTCCTCCCCGTTGTTCATTTCAACGGAGATGGTTCCAGGCATTGGAGAAAAAATCGACGGTCCAAGGATTCTGCCTGTTCCTTCAAATACATCAATTTTTCCCTGTTTCATTAAATGCTGCACTCCTTTATGGAGCGTATCGATAATGGACTGCTTCCGTTCCTGCACTTTGGCAAAATCAAGCTCGACTCCGGAAGTGATGACACCGAATTCTTCGCTTCGTTTTGCTGTTGCAAAAACCTCCGCACTTCTAAGCAAAGCTTTGCTTGGTATGCAGCCTGCATGCAGACATGTGCCGCCAAGCTTCCCTTTTTCAACAATAGCTGTTTTTAAACCGAGCTGGCTTGCACGAATGGCTGCTACATAGCCGCCTGTGCCTCCGCCGACAATCACGAGATCATATTCAGTTGCCATGGGATCATGCTCCTTTCTTTAACCGGTAAGAAGATCTATTTTGGCGCTCAGTTTCTGCTGAGCGGTTTTGCGATGACGAGGTTGGGATATTCTTTCGGCTCTTCTTCTCCCCGAAGGACACGAAGTGCACCTTCTGTTAGAGCCTGCAGCTCATTCTCACCCGGGAATACCGTAATGTCTGCTATCCAGTCAATATAAGACGAGATTTCTTTTACAAACTTCTTCCCGTATGCGAGGCCTCCGGTAAGGATTATCGCATCTACTTTGCCTTTAAGGACTGCACTTGCAGCACCGATTTCTTTTCCGATTTGATAAGCCATCGCATCAAAAACCAGCTTTGCCCGCTCGTCACCTGCTGCAATCATGCGTTCAACCTTTTGTCCGTCATTTGTTCCAAGGTAGCCCACAAGGCCTCCGCGGCCGACAAGCATTTTCATAATTTCCTCGCGGTAGTAATCCCCTGAGAAACACAGGCTGACAAGATCTCCTGCAGGAACCGTCCCAGCTCTTTCAGGGCTGAACGGTCCATCACCATGGAGACCGTTGTTCACATCGATCACTTTTCCCTGCTTATGGACACCTACTGTAATCCCACCGCCCATGTGAGCGACAATCAGGTTCATTTCCCCATACGATTTGCCGTACTGCCTGGCTACTTTTCTTGCGACTGATTTTTGGTTCAGTGCGTGAAAAATACTTTTCCTTTCAATTGAAGCAACGCCTGATACTTTTGCAATCGGTTCCATTTCATCGACAACGACAGGATCTACGATGAATGCAGGGATATTAAGGCCTCCAGCTATCTCGTATGCAATGATTCCTCCAAGGTTAGAGGCATGCTGGCCTGCATAGCCTATCCGGAGATCATGAAGCATCTGCTCATTGACATGATATGTTCCGCCTTCAATCGGACGAAGCAATCCGCCTCTTCCGCAGACAGCGCTTAATTTTGAAATGTTGATGCCTTCTTCATCAAGCGTCTCAAGAATCGTTTGCTTTCTGAATTCGTATTGATCAATGATTTGGGTGAAAGACTGAATCTTTTCCGCATCATGTCGAATTGTTTTTTCAAAAATAGAACGTTCATTATCAAATACACCAATTTTCGTAGAAGTTGAACCAGGGTTGATGACGAGTATCCGATATTCTTTTTCTTGCAACTTTCATAACCTCCAGGTAAGAGAAGGATCTGACCAAACAGACCCTGCTCCATGTATTTCCAAATTAGCGGCGGCTTAAAATATGATGGCCGTTTTGAAGGAACTGGCTGCGGGAGTTTCTCATTCTTTCAATCCGCTCTTCTGCCAGACGGTCAGCAGCCATATAAGTAGGAATGCCGTCACGCTTTGCAATTTCAAATACACGCTCAATGTTCTGGTAGATGCCTTCTACTTTTTTCATGGCTCTTTCGCTGTTATAGCCAAGAAGTTCGTCGGCTACATTGATAACTCCGCCGGCATTAATGACGTAGTCCGGTGCATAAGCGATTCCCATTTCATGAATTGTATCGCCGTGGCGTGTTTCTTTCAGCTGATTGTTTGCAGCCCCCGCAATGACTTTTGCTTTAATTTGAGGAATAGTATCGTCGTTAATGGTTGCTCCAAGTGCACATGGTGCATAAATGTCGCAGTCAACTGAATAAATCTCATCAGGATCGACAGCTTTTGCTCCAAATGCTTCCACCGCTCTTTGAACCGCTTCTTTATGAATGTCTGTTACGATCAGCTGCGCACCTTCTTCATGAAGATGTCTGCAAAGGTTAAAGGCAACATTTCCTACACCTTGTACAGCTACCGTTTTGCCTTCAAGTGAATCTGTTCCAAAGGCTGCTTTAGCTGCTGCTTTCATTCCGCGGTATACACCGAATGCAGTGACAGGAGACGGGTTGCCTGAAGAGCCGAATGCAGGAGAAATACCTGTTACATAATCTGTTTCCTCATGAATCAGGTCCATATCTTCTACTGTAGTCCCTACATCTTCCGCTGTGATATAACGGCCGTTCAGCCCTTGAATATAGCGGCCGAATGCGCGGAACATTTCTTCATTCTTATCTTTTCTAGGGTCTCCGATGATGACCGTTTTGCCGCCTCCGAGGTTAAGTCCCGCTGCAGCATTTTTGTAAGTCATGCCACGTGCAAGACGAAGGGCATCTTCAATGGCATCTGCTTCAGAAGCATATGTCCACATGCGCGTTCCGCCAAGAGCCGGTCCAAGCGTTGTATCGTGAATAGCAATGATCGCTTTTAGTCCTGATTGTTTATCCTGGCAGAAAACCAATTGCTCATAGTCGTATTGTTCCATATATTTGAAAATTTCCATCTGTAAATCCTCCTAGTGGTATCATTTTTGCTTTTTCTGTTTTCAACTTGTGCAAATGGCAAGTGCCAGTGAATAAAGCTTGCTTTCAGCTGAATCTGCACGGCTTGTCAGTACAATTGGCGCTTTAGCTCCTGCAATGACAGCTCCAACCTTTGCCCTTGCGAAATAAATAAGTGATTTATATAAAACATTGCCAACTTCAATGGTTGGTACCAATAAAATATCTGCCTGTCCCGCAGCCCCGCTCTTTATGCCCTTATGCTCCGCAGCTTCCATGGAAACGGCGTTATCAAGAGCCAGCGGCCCGTCTACAAGACAATGTTTGATTTGCCCGCGGGCATTCATTTGCGTTAGTGCAGCAGCATCAAGTGTGGCCTGCATGGCCGGGTTAATGACTTCAACCGCTGCAAGCGGTGCAACTTTCGGCATCTCAATGCCGATTTTCCTTGCGACCGTAACGGAGTTTTCAAGAATCTGCTTTTTTTGCTGAAGATCCGGCGCAACGTTCATGGCAGCATCTGTCACAATGGTGTACCGGTCGTAGCCTGGCACATCAAAAACGGCCACGTGTGAAAGGATGTTTCCCGTGCGAAGACCGAACTCCTTGTTCAGTACAGCTTTTAAAATCACAGCAGTCGGAACATTCCCTTTCATAAGAACATCCGCTTCATTTTGAAAAACGGCTTTTACAGCTGCTTCTGAAGCCTGTTCGGTTGATCTTGCGTGATGGATTGTGACTCTTCTGGGATCAATTTGTTTTTCAAGAAGCATCGTTTCAATGACTTCTTTGTTGCCAAACAGCATAAAATCAGCCAGTTCCCGTTCTAAAGCAAGCTTAACAGCTTCAAGAACTTCCTCGTCTTCTGCCGCTGCAACAGCAACCGTCTTATTTTCCAGCTGTGCCGCTTTTTCCAGCAGGTCGTCTAATGTCATGTAGTGTTCAACCCTTTCTTGATGTAATCACAGCACCCGATTATGTATAATGCAAGAAGCGTGCCAAATGAAAAAACGTGAAACCGCTTCATCTGCTATTTATTTTTCGTGCAAAATATTGCATATCACGCAATATCTTGCATGCATTATTTTTCAATTCCGTATTTCTCCATCTTATAATACAGGTTTCTTAATGAAACACCTAATGAAGAAGCGGTTTTTGTCCGGTTATAGCCATGTTTAATCAGTGCGTTCTGTATCAGGTTTTTTTCGACTTCTTCCACAGCTTCGGCAAGCGTAATATTCCCGGTATCTTCTATAAGGACACTCCCGGTATGTCTTTCTTTTTCAGAACTCTGAATGAGTTCAGGCAGATGGCGGGCTGTGATTCTCAGTTCATGATAGTGCATAAAGATCATCGCTCTTCCGATCACATTTTCAAGCTCTCTCACATTACCCGGCCAGCTGTATCCCATCAGTGCCGCAGCTGCTGATTCATCAATTCCTTCAATACTGCGTCCATAATCCTGATTCAGCTTTCTGATCAGATGTTCGGCAAGCATGGGAATGTCACTTTTCCTGTTCCGCAGCGGAGGAATGGATATTGGGTACCTGTTTAATCTGTAATACAGATCCTCCCTGAACGTGCCGTCAGACAAGGCTTTTTCGATATTGATGTTCGTTGCGGCAATTACCCTTACATTGATGGAAATGGATTTCGCCGACCCTACTCTGACAATTTCTTTTTCCTGAAGAACGCGCAGCAGCTTGGCCTGTACACTGGCTGACAGTTCACCAATTTCATCAAGGAAGATGCTTCCGTTATTCGCCTCTTCAAAAAACCCACGCTTGCCTCCGCGTTTCGCGCCTGAAAACGCTCCTTCTTCGTAGCCGAACAATTCACTTTCAAGCAGGGTTTCTGAAATGGCTGCACAGTTTACTTTAATAAACTTGTTGTATTTTCTGTCGCTAGCATTATGTATAGCGTGTGCAAATAACTCTTTTCCCGTCCCCGATTCTCCTCTCAGGAGCACGGTCGCAGGTGTTTTCGCCCCAAGCTTTGCCTGTTCGATCGCGAGCTTTATTTCTTCACTTTCACCAACGATGTCTTCAAAGGAATATTTCGCTTCGAGGGTTCTGATAATTTGCCTTGCCCGGTTTAATTCTGTTGTCAGCGTTTGGATCTCAGACATATCGTGAATAACGCCCACGCTTCCCTTTAATTTGCCGTCGACGATAATCGGGGCTACATTGACGATGACGTCTTTTTTAGAAGGGCCGACTTTCATTCTCGCTCCGCGGACAGGCCTTCTTGTCTCAAGCACTTTCATATGCATGCTTTCACCCTCTGAGATGTCCGCTGTAGCAGGCATTCCGAGGACCTCGCCCTCAGTCAGGCCGGTCATGCGGGAGTAGGCAGGATTAATCATGATGCCTCTCCCTTCTTCGTCCACCACAGAAATCGCTTCATCCGATGACTGAATAATCGCCTGAAGCATGGTCTGAATTTCTTTTAGGTTCGTCATCTCTTCAGCAAGATTCACAATTTCCGTTATATCTTTAAAAAGCGAAAGCGCCCCAATAAGAATGCCCGAGTGGTCAAAAATCGGAATTCGGGTTGTAATGATTTTCAGGCCGTTCTCAAGAACCTGCTCCTGGTTCATTTCAACTTCTTTCGTCTGGAGGATTCTCGGCAGTTTGCTTGATGGCATGACTTCCCTGACAAGCCTGCCGATGACATCCTCCTTTTTTAAGCCTGTCATTTCTTCGGCCATTTTATTAAAAAGAATGAGCCTCTCCTTGTCGTCGATGACAATCATGCCGTCATTCGTTGCGTCAAAAATGGTTTCATGCTTATATGTAATTTCTTGAAGAGCTGTAATCAGATCTTCTTTCTGATTAATCAGATTTGTTATGATATGAGCCACGCTGCCCGGTATGATGACTGTGCTCCTGCTTCTTTGCTGAAGCAGTTCTTCAAACACTTCAGAACTCCCCGTTGCTTCTATGACAATGTTGATCTGATCAGACAGAAGCGGCTTCCAGTCTGAGCTGGTCAGAATTCCGATTTTCTTGGCATATTCGATACCCGGTGCATTTGAATCAATATCAACAACAGCCATAATTTCCATCGCTTTGATCTCAAGCAGCATTTTAAGGAGTGCAGTCCCGCCTTTGCCCGCACCAACAAGCAGCACTTTTTGCATGAATCTATCCCCTTGTTTTTTATAAAATCGGAAAATACTCCGTAAAAAAAGCCTTTCCCATTCCCTCATTAGTGTACTCGAACAGCTCCTTTTATGCAAAAAATTGCACGATCTCATCATCTGCTTTTGCTCACTTGACAAAAAGGCCCATTCACTTGACAATTTAGAAAGAACAGGGAAAGGACAAGGGGAAATATGAGGATAGTTGCTCTGATTATAATGGTCATACCTGGCGTTTTGGCAGGCTATGGCATCAAGCTTATGCGCGATATGCTGTTTGGCATTCTCCAGCCGCCATTTCCGGCATTATGGATGCAGTTCATAGGAGGACTGCTTTTGTTTATAGGGGGATTAAGCTTTGTCGCAGGATTCATCTTCCGCAGAGACTCAAAGAGGAAAAAGGTTCAAAAGCGATTCCAGAGGTAGTAAAGCAAAAGCGCCAAGTCAGCCCGGGCGCTTCGTCAATCAGCCATTTTTTAGTGATTTTCTAATTCGCACAGCCATTTCAGGATAATCTGTGAAAAATCCTGCACAGCCGGCTTTCATTAGGTCCTTCATCATTTGTTCGTCGTTGACCGTATAAGGCCTGACCATGACCCCGTGCGCCTGACTTTCTGCAATCATTGATTGATCAGCCGATAAAAAGTAAGGGTGCACGGAAGCAGCAGGGATGGTTTTTGCATATTCCCAAGGCTGATACAGCCTTTCATGAATCAGAGCCCCGCGCTCAATATGAGGTGAAATGTGATAACATGTTACTAAGCTGTCATGGTTAAACGAAGAGAGGATAACTCGGCTCTCTAAGTTGTATTTTTCAATGATGCTGATAACTTTTTCTTCGATTTGCCTGTAATGGATCCGGTCATTTTTCAATTCAATATTCACCTTAACATTCAGCGGTCTAATCCACTCCGCCACTTGCTCAAGAGATGGCACGGATGCTTTTCCGCTCCACTCAGGAAACAAATAGCACGCATCAAGCTGCTGAAGCTCTGCATACGTCAAATCTTTAACATAGCCGGTGCCGTTTGTGGTTCGGTCAACTGTTTCATCATGGATGACAACGGGAATGCCGTCTTTAGAAAGATGCACATCCAGTTCAATTCCGTCAGCACCAAGGTCAATTGCCGCCTGAAAAGACGGCATCGTATTTTCAGGATGCGTGCCGGCTGCACCCCGGTGGCCAAATATAATCGTCATTGCTTTTTCACCCGCTTAAAAAGAATAAAGGAGGATTTCCCATGAGACCACTGCCAATTTCAGCTGATACTGCTGTAAAATTGAGCGAAGCACTGAATGTACCGGTTGAACAGCTGATGCATATGCCCCAGCACATTCTGCTTGCAAAGCTTGCTGAACTTGAGAAAAAAGAGAATTGATCTTTAACTGAAAAGAACCCCCTTTCAATCGAAAGCGGGTTCTTTTTCTATTTAATGTCTATCCCTCTCAGGAAGCCTTATGCTCAAGTCGAAGTTTATCGGCAACCATTGCGATAAATTCTGAATTTGTCGGTTTTGCTTTTGACATGCTTACCGTATAGCCGAAAAGGGATGAGATGGACTCGATGTTTCCGCGGCTCCAGGCCACTTCAATCGCATGGCGGATTGCACGCTCGACACGGCTTGCTGTTGTGTTGTATTTTTTAGCGATGTCAGGATAGAGAACTTTTGTAATCGAACCAAGAAGTTCAATATCGTTATACACCATAGAAATGGCTTCCCTTAAGTACAGGTACCCTTTAATATGAGCAGGTACACCGATTTCATGAATGATGCTGGTAATGTTCGCATCGAGGTTCTTGCCTTTGTTTTCGGGCTGAGATCTGAGTGAGGAACTGGATCTTGAAAGAATAGGAGCCGATTTTCCGCTGACCTGGCGAATGTGGCTGACAAGGTTTTCCATGTCGAACGGTTTTAAGATGAAGTAAGACGCACCAAGGTCGACAGCTTTTTTCGTGACATCTTCCTGTCCGAACGCTGTCAGCATAATGACATTCGGCTGTTTGGATTTTTCCATCTCCCTGACCTTTTCAAGGACAGCAAGACCGTCAAGATGCGGCATAATAATATCCAGTACAAGGACATCCGGATCTTTGTCCTTCAGCATGTTCAGGCATTCCTGACCGTTATAGGCAATTCCCAGTACTTCCATGTCATCCTGGCTTGATATAAACTCATCTAAAAGGCCGACCAACTCACGATTATCATCAACGACACATACTTTTATCTTCTTCACTAAAGTTCCTCCTCAGTCTTCATTTCTCCGCCTTAACCCGTTAGCATCTCTATTGTTTATTCTAAATGAGAATTTCGACAATGCAACTTAAATTCCTCTAATTATTTTAAAAAATACCAAAAAAATGAAATATCTAAGTTTTTCTCCAGTTTCCTCACATTTTCGACGATTACCGCAACCAATCACTTCCAAAGTTAAACAGTTTTGTCGAATAATCTTCTTTTCTCTATTCTACCGAAAAAACAGGAATAAAGAAAGACATAAAAAAGAGCTGTCAAGAATCACCTCTCAACAGCTGCCCTTTTAGCTTGCTTTCTTTGCACCTTGCGTATAGATATCAATTCCCGCTTCACTCAGCATCCACTCGATATGAACACCATACCCTGAAGTCGGATCGTTAACAAACACATGTGTAACGGCGCCAATCACTTTGCCATTTTGAATAATCGGACTTCCGCTCATCCCCTGAACAATCCCGCCTGATTTCTCAAGCAGTTTTGGATCTGTAATTTTTATGACCATCCCTTTAATTGCAGGGAACTTTTGAGGAGTAGAACTGACGACCTGTACATCAAACTCCTCTACTCTGTCACCGTCTACAACCGTCAGTATATGCGCAGGACCTTCCTTTACCTCGTTTGAAAGGGCGATTGGCATAGGCTTATCATAAAGACCATTTGTCATGTCTCCGTTCAGTCTGCCAAAAATACCGAATGGACTGTTGCGTGTAATGTCCCCGATAATCTGTCTGTCGCTTGAAAATCTGGCAAGCTTTTCTCCAGGATTCCCGTTGCTTCCCTTTTCAATGGATGTGACAGTCGATCTGACAACCTGTCCGTCCTGTACGACGATTGGTTTTTTTGTATCCATATCTGAAATAACGTGGCCTAAAGCGCCGTATTTCTTCGATTTAGGATCATAAAAGGTCATCGTCCCGATTCCCGCTGCTGAATCTCTGATATAGAGTCCGATCCGGTATGCGCCTTCATTTTCATCTTTTACCGGAACAAGCTTTGTCTTAAGCTCTTTGTTATCCCTTGAGATCACTAAATCAAGAGGCTTGCCGGTCTTTCCTGAACCCTGAATAAACGGCGTCACATCACTCATGCTTTCAACTGTGGTGCCGTTAATTTTCGTAATGATATCACCGACTTGCACTCCGGCTATTTCTCCGGGGGATTTTTTTCCTCCGGATGTTTTAATTTGATGATGTCCGACAACAAGGACGCCAAGTGAATTAAGTTTAACGCCTATTGACTGGCCGCCCGGAATAACCCGGAAATCTTCAAGGACTTTAACGTCCACTTTTTTTATCGGAATTCCGGCAAGGTCAAATACGATTTCTCCTACTCCGCTTTGCCTGCCTTCAATTTGAAGGGATTCACTCCCTGTTTTAATGGAAAATACCTGCTCTGAATCCGCCGCGGCTGCATCAGCCTGCAGGGATGTCTGCATTGATAATTGCTGATTTTCGAATACAGTTAAAGAATTTGGCAATAGAACGTATTCTTTAACAGGTTTTACAAATCCTAAACTCATTAAAGAAACAAGGAGAATACAACCAATTATTTTTCTTATTTTATCTGAGCCCAACTATACACACTCTCCTCGCTCCTACCACACCAATACATCGGCTACATTCATTAATTTTGCCTTTTGGAGGAGCATTTATAACTGATATAAAAAGAAAATGTTGATGTTTTGGCGTATAATGCCGCAGGACGGCACATGAGGTGTTTTTTGCAGACAAAAAAAATACTGCCGGCGAAGGCAGTATTTAGAAGCTCTTTGCAGCTTCTGCAAGAGCAAGCAATTCTTTGGCATGCTGTTTCGTCAAATCCGTTACTTCAACTCCGGCAATCATCCGGCCGACTTCTTTTATCTTTTCTTCCTCGAGAAGAGGCTTAACACTTGTTTTCGTGCGTCCTTTAACCGTTTCTTTGGAGATGAAAAGATGCGTGTCTGCCATTGCAGCTACCTGAGGCAGGTGAGTGATGCAGAGCACCTGGGACCCGACAGAGACCTTATAGATCTTCTCTGCGATGGCCTGGGCCACTCTCCCGCTCACTCCAGTATCAACCTCATCAAAGATGATCGACGTCACTCCCTGATGCTTGGAGAAGATGCTTTTCATCGCAAGCATGATTCTTGAAAGCTCTCCCCCGGATGCAATTTTGGAAAGCGGTTTAAGGGGTTCACCCGGATTTGTAGATAGGTAAAATTCCGTTTCATCTACTCCGTTTTCGGTGAATTTTGCAGGAACACTGTCTATTTGGACACTGTCTGGATGTCCCTTGCGGACGCCGAACACAACTTCAAACTTTGTTTTTTCCATATAGAGTTCTTTAAGCTCCTGCTGGATGTTTTTTATCAGCTCAGCAGCACTTTTTCTTCGCACAGCCGTCAGGTTTGAAGCTTCAATCACCAGATCCTTCGTAACCGAATCAAGTTCGTTTTTCAGTTTATAAAGGTGGCTGTCGCGGTTTTGAATGGTATCAATCTCTTCTTCAATTCCTGCTGCATATTCAAGGATTTCCTCTACACTCTGACCGTACTTTCTCTTCAGATGCGTGATCTCCGCAAGTCTTGCTTCAATTTCATTTAGCCGCTCCGGGTCAAACTCAAGTCTGTCAAGTTCACTGCGGATCTGAAACGACAGATCTTCAAGCATGTAGTAGCAGTTGGAGACGGTTTCTGACATTTCTTTCAATGAGTCATTAATCGAAGACACTTCTTCAAGGTGACTCATGGAATGGCCGATATAGTCGAGTCCCCTCTGTTCGCCGTGAAGGGAATTATAGCTGTTCTGCAGGGATTCATAGACCTTTTCAAAGTTGGAGATTTCATTTTTTTCTTCCATGAGCTGTTCGTCTTCTTTTAATTTCAAATCAGCTTTTTCAATTTCTTCGAGCTGAAACTGAATAAGATCAAGCCTGTGGGCCATTTCCTGTTCGTTTTCAGAAAGCTGTTTGATTTTCTTTTGCAGCGAAGCATATGTAGTGTAAATCTCTCTGTATGACGAAAGGGCATGGTTTATTTTTGACGAACCGTACTGATCGAGCAGCTTCCAGTGATTTTCTTCATTCATCAGCTCCTGATTATCATGCTGGCCGTGAATATCAATCATGAGCTGGCCGATTTCCCTGAGAATTCCGATGGTCACAAGCTTTCCGTTCACACGGCAAATACTCTTGCCTGCTGCTGAAATGTCGCGTCTCAGGACAATCATCCCGTCACTTGTATCAATTCCAAACTCCTGGCATCTTTCAAGGACCGGATGAGCGTCATCATCCAGCAAAAAAAGACCTTCCAGTTCAGCCCTTTTTTCTCCGTAGCGGACAAATTCAGATGACCCTCTTCCTCCTACCAGCAAATGAACGGCATCTATAATAATGGATTTTCCAGCTCCTGTTTCTCCGGTAAGGACCGTAAGCCCTTTTTCAAAAGAGACAGTCAGTGCTTCGATTATGGCAAAGTTCTTTATGGAAAGTTCTGCTAACACAGGGCCGAATCCCCCTTCCATTTCATTCTTTAAAGCATATCCAGGAATCGCTTGGAGATGGTTTCGGTATCATCTGGTGTTCTGCAGATAATTAAGATCGTATCATCTCCGCAGATTGTCCCTAATATTTCATTCCAATCCAGGTTGTCGATAAGTGCTCCTATGGCATTTGCATTGCCGGGAAGTGTTTTCATAATAATGTTATGGCCTGCTGAATCAATTTTTACAAAGGCATCCATTAGCGCCCGTTTCAGCTTCTGAAGCGGGTTAAAGCGCTGATCTGCAGGGAGGCTGTATTTATACCGCCCATCAAGCATTGGGACCTTTACAAGGTGCAGCTCTTTAATGTCTCTTGAGACTGTAGCCTGAGTAACATTAAAGGCAGCTTCCTTAAGCATGTCCACCAGTTCATCCTGCGTTTCCACTTCATTATGTGTGATCAGCTCGCGGATTTTAATGTGTCGTTGACCTTTATTCATTGGGCACCCCTTGTTAACTGTATGATTATACTGAATATGTTATATGAAATCGCTAAAAATGTACATGTTTTTGTCAGCCTGCATGTTCAGGCGGTTCATTGATTTACTGGTAGTATACTCAGAAATGCAAGAAGCATTTGCATTTCTGCCGGCAGAACAAACAGGAATAACGGCAGCAGCGTTATTCCTGTTCCTGTTTCTTAGTTTTCAGTTCACTTTGTGCTTGTTCGACTACTGCATCAATGCTCTCAGGCAGCAGGTTTTCACCAGGCTGGCCGATGGCATTCTTCAGATGCAGCAGAAATTCAATGTTTCCGTCTCCGCCTGTGATGGGGGAGTAGGAAAGATTGACACAGTCATAGCCCTCTTTCAGAGCAAATTGGGTAATATCTTCAAGCACCAGTCTGTGTGTTTTCGGTTCTCTGACGATACCCTTTTTGCCTACAAGCTCTTTGCCTGCTTCAAACTGAGGTTTGACGAGCGCGATGCAGTCTCCTCCTGCGACTAATATTTTCTTAAGTGCAGGAAGGATCAGCCTCAAAGAAATAAACGACACATCAATGGATGCAACTTCAGGGAGCCCCGCTGTAAAATCAGCAGGCACTGAATAACGGAAATTCGTCCGTTCCATCACCGTCACCCGTTCATCCTGCCGGAGCTTCCAGGCAAGCTGGTTATACCCGACATCAAGCGCATAGGAGCTTTTTGCCCCGTTTTGGAGGGCACAGTCTGTAAAACCGCCTGTTGATGATCCGATATCCAAAAGAATTTTACCTTCTACCGTTAAGTCAAATTCTTTCAGTGCTTTTTCAAGCTTTAAGCCTCCGCGGCTGACATACGGCATGACATTTCCTTTTACAGTAAGCGTTAGAGAGGTGTCGACCTTTTCACCCGGTTTTTCCACTCTCTCTTCATTTGCATACACAAGCCCTGCCATAATAGCCCGCTTGGCTTTTTCTCTTGTTTCAATTAACCCTCTTTCAACAAGGAGGATATCAATTCTTTCTTTTTTTGAACTCATTCATTAAACCCTTTTCTCTTTCTCTTTTGAAATGCTGATAATCCGGTTTTCTGCATGCGCAGCTGTCATCCCGATCTCATCAAGCAGCTTGCCCACACTTCCGTGTTCGATAAATCGATCCGGTATTCCCATTCTGTCAATCACAGCATCTGAATAGCCGTTTTCCTGGGCAAATTCCAGAACGGCACTGCCGAATCCTCCTTGAAGGACAGCTTCTTCTATTGTCAGAACAGCAAGCTTTTCTTCAAAAATCTCTGCCAGCATGCTCTCATCAAGAGGCTTGATGAACCTTGCATTGACCACTCTTACAGACAGGTCTTTTTTAGCCAGGCTTTCAGCAGCTTCAAGCGCCATTTCAATGGTCGTTCCAAATGTAAGGATCACAGCGTCAGTTCCAGGTCTGATCACTTCCCATGTACCTATAGGAATTTCCTTAAGCTCGGCATCCATCTTGACTCCGATGCCGTTTCCGCGCGGATATCTCAGGGCTATCGGACCGTCATTGTATTTGATGGCCGTATTAACCATGTGCTGGCCTTCATTCTCATCTTTCGGCATCATCAGCACAATGTTCGGCAAGTGTCTCAGGAAGGCAATATCAAAAACACCCTGATGCGTCTCACCGTCTGCACCAACTAGGCCTGAGCGGTCGATTCCGATAAAAACGTTCAAATTCTGCCGGCAAATATCATGCACGACCTGATCGTACGCTCTTTGCAGGAACGTTGAGTAAATGGCAAGAAACGGCTTCATATCCTGGGCTGCAAGTCCTGCGGCCATTGTCGTTGCATGCTGTTCAGCGATACCCACATCAAACATGCGGTCCGGAAATTCCGCTGCGAACTTCTCAAGCTTAGAGCCGACAGGCATGGCAGGAGTAACGGCAACAATCCGTTTGTCTTCACGCGCAAGTTTACGCACTGTCTCACTGACTAAAGCGCTCCATGCCGGACCGGCTGCCTCCCCTTTCACAAAATCGCCCGTTTCAATTTTATACGGCCCTGTTCCGTGCCATGTACCGATCTTATCGGTTTCAGCAGGCTGGTAGCCCTTCCCTTTTTTTGTAATGACGTGCAGCAGCACCGGACCTTTCGTCTTCTTCGCATACTGCAGATTTTCAAAAAGGTCATCATAGTTGTGTCCGTCTACAGGACCTAGGTAAGTAATACCGAGCTCCTCGAAAAAGATGCCTGATACAAGCATATATTTTAGACTGTCTTTCACGCGTTCTGCAGTCGAAGCAAGCTTGCCGCCTACAGCAGGGATTTTTTTCAGGATATATTCGAGTTCATCTTTCACCCATTGATATTTTCCTGCTGTCCGGAGCTTTCCAAGAACGTTGTGCAGAGCACCGACGTTTGGTGCGATGGACATTTCGTTGTCATTTAAGATGATGATCATGTCCTTTTGCTCATGACCGATATGATTAAGGGCCTCAAGTGCCATTCCGCCTGTCAGCGCCCCGTCTCCGATAATCGGCACAATGTGATCTTTCGTGCCTTTTAAGTCTCTTGCAATGGCCATTCCCATAGCAGCAGAAAGAGAAGTCGAGCTGTGACCGGTTTCCCAGACGTCATGTTCGCTTTCATTACGTTTCGGGAATCCGCACAATCCCTGGTACTGCCTGATTGTATCGAATTCGCACGCGCGGCCTGTCAGGATTTTATGTACATAAGACTGATGGCCTACGTCCCACAGAAATTTATCATTCGGACTGTCGAAGATTTTATGAAGGGCGATTGTCAATTCAACCACACCTAAATTCGGTCCGATGTGCCCTCCTGTTACAGAAAGCTTTTCAATCAGAAATTTGCGGATTTCCGCACCCAGCTGTTCTAATTCAGGGTTTGAAAGCTTCTTAAGGAAGGACGGGTCTTTAATGGATAATAGATCCAAATGGATCACTCGCTTTCAGTTCATTTTCAAGGTCTTTTGCTAAAAAAGAGCCGCTAACACAGCAAGTGATAACGGCGCCATTGTTTAATTATCGCTTTATTTGCAGTCTTTACCGCGCTGTCTGCTTAAGATATGTATAAAATATGGTGATAGTATACCATACCGTATGAAAAACCTCAATTTGACGGTGTTTTACAGAAAAAGGAGAGGCGCCTTGATCAGATTCGGCAGATTAGAATTCCGCAGAAAAGTCCGCTTTTGACTTTTTTGCCATGGGGCAGCTTAGTAATGTTATCGGTGTTTTTATGTTATTTATGATACCCTGCCCAACAAAAAAACGCGACCTGATGTCGCGTTTTTAATGATCTCTTGAAGCAATCAGATCGCAAAGCTCCTCTAAAAGAGACGAATCTATCTTCATTTCTAAAAGAATCCCTTTTGCTTGTGCAATATGGCCTGCAAGCTTTTCTTTTGCTCCCTCGAGAGTGAGAAGTGCAGGATAGGTTGTTTTTTGATTTCCTTCATCTGAACCGACAGGCTTGCCGATCTTGGCCTGTTGCCCTTCAATATCCAGAATATCATCCTGGATTTGAAAAGCGATTCCTACATGATAGGAAAACGTTCTGAGCATTTCTTTTTCATGTGCTTCTGCTTCAGCGAGGATTGCTCCTGCCATGATGGAAAAGCCAAGAAGCTTTGCTGTTTTATGCTCATGTATGTATTCTAGCTCGGTAAGGGAAAGAGTTTTCCCCTCACCCTGCATATCAGCAACCTGCCCTCCAACCATGCCTTCTGCACCCGATGCGCGCACAAGTTCACTGATTAAAGACAGACGCATTTCTGCAGAGATGTCCTGCTGGTCGGTTAGGATGCCGAAGCTGTGTGTTAGTAGACCGTCACCTGCAAGAATCGCCATTGCTTCGCCAAACACTTTATGGTTTGTCGGTTTGCCTCTCCGCAAGTCATCATTGTCCATCGCCGGAAGATCATCATGAATGAGAGAATAAGTATGGATCATTTCAACTGCGCATGCAGCAGGAATGCCTGTTTCTTCTTCTTTGCCGAACGCTCTGAGAACCGCCAGGACCAGCGCGGGACGCAGGCGCTTGCCTCCTGCTGTCAGGGAATAGGACATTGCCTCTTTAATAACAGCCGGAGCCTGAAGTCTGCTGATATACTCAGGCAGCCTTGCTTCAATCAATTCTTTTCTCGAAGAAAGAAACTGGCTGAGGTTCATCATTCTTCCTCCTGAAGGTCAAACGGCGCAAGCTCACCGTCTTCGCGGAGAATCAGGTCCATTTGCTTTTCAACCGATTGAAGCTTATCGTGGCAAAGTTTTGACAGCTTCATGCCGTCCTGAAAGTAGGCAATCGCTTTTTCAAGTGGAACATCGCCTTCTTCAAGCTTTTCCACAATTCCCTCAAGCTCTTCCATTGCCTGTTCAAACGTAACCTCTTTTTTTTCACTCATGTGACTTTCGCTCCTCCACTCCTGTAACTTGGCAGATGACTTGTCCGTCCTGCAGATGAATGTGCAGACCGTCGCCTTTTTTCACCTGTGTAATGCTTTTTACAAGGTTGTCATCCTGATAAGCAATACTGTAGCCCCGGTCCATGATTTTAAGGGGGCTGAGTGCATTAAGATTTGCTGCCATTGCCCCGAACGCAGCCTGTTTTTGTTTCAGATGCACAGACATATCCCTCGTCAATTTTTTGACAAGCTGCTGGTGCCGTTCTTTTTCGCGGCTGATTTTTTCGTTCGGATGCACTCTAAGCAAGCGGCTGCTTAATGCTGCAAACCGCTCTTTTTTCATCTGGATGTTGCGGATGCTCTCTTTTTGCAGGGATTCAACGAGAACATCAAGCTGCTGCTCTTTTTGCTGATACAGCTGCTTCGGGTATTTAAAAGCATAGGATTTCTGGTAATAGGCAAGCTGTTCTTTTTTCGCCGTAAGCTTCTCCTGCATGGCTCTCAAAAGCCTGGTCTTCTTGTTTGCCGTTCTCTCAAGAAGATCGGCAAAATGGGGAACAGCAAGTTCCGCAGCACCTGTTGGCGTTGGAGCGCGCAAATCTGCGACAAAGTCAGCTATTGTATAATCCGTTTCATGCCCGACAGCCGAGATAATCGGCACTTTCGAGCTGAATATTTCACGTGCCACAATTTCTTCGTTAAATGCCCAAAGTTCTTCAATTGAGCCTCCGCCCCTGCCTGCGATGATCACATCAAGTGTCCCGAGGCTGTTTGCCTGCCGGATGGCTTTCACAACAGACGGGCCTGCGTTTATTCCCTGTACAAGTGCAGGGATAATGATCACCTTTGCAGATGGGTACCTGCGCTTGATTGTTGTTAAAATATCACGCACAGCAGCGCCCGTAGGGGATGTAATCACACCGATTTCAGAAGGATATTTCGGTACCTGCTGCTTGTGCCTTTCGTCAAAAAGCCCTTCCTTTTCAAGCTTCTTTTTCAGCTCTTCATAAGCAAGATACAGACTTCCAATTCCGTCAGGCTGCATTTCTTTTACATAGATCTGATAATTTCCGCTTGGTTCGTACACGGAGATTTCACAGCGCAGCAGCACCTTCATCCCGTTTTCCGGCATGAATTTTAAGGAAGCGTTCTGACCTGCGAACATAACAGCTGCAATACGCGCTCCCTCATCCTTCAATGTGAAATACATATGGCCGCGGCTGTGCATTTTAAAGTTGGAAAGCTCGCCTTTGACCCAAATATCCTTTAAATGCGGATCGGCATCAAACTTCCGCTTGATGTATTTTGTGAGGGCGGTTACCGTTACATGTTTGATTTCACTCATCCGCCTGAACTCCTTTATCTTACTTGGAAGGCTGATTAACAGCAGATTTTTTGGCTGATTTTACAACGTTATGGGCTAGCATGGTGATGGTCATCGGACCGACGCCGCCTGGAACAGGAGTAATATGGCTTGCTTTGTTCATTGCATCCTCAAAGACAACATCTCCGCACAGCTTTCCTGTGTCCAGTCTGTTGACTCCGACATCAATGACTGCTGCACCTTCTTTAAGATGGTCTCCTGTAATGAAGTTCGCTTTGCCGACAGCAGCAATCAGAATATCTGCCTGACGGGTCATTTCTTTTAAGTTTGGCGTTCTTGAATGGCAGTAAGTCACTGTCGCATGCTCATTAAGCAGCAGAATGCCGGCAGGTTTTCCGACAATGTTGCTTCTTCCGACAACAACCACGTGCTTCCCTGAAATTTCAATCCCGGCAGATTTAATCATTTCCACAATTCCTGCAGGGGTGCATGGAAGGAAGGTATCCTGTCCGACCATCATTTGTCCTACATTTAGAGGATGGAATCCGTCAACGTCCTTTTCAGGAGAAATTTTTTCAATGACTGCTTTTTCGCTGATGTGTTCAGGCAGAGGCAGCTGGACAAGAATGCCATGGCAGCTGTCGTCCTCATTATAGGTTTCAATCACATTAAGCAGTTCTTCTTCCGTCATCTTTTCTGAAAAATGTTCAAGTTTAAAAGCAACCCCGATTTCTTCGGACGCTTTCTGTTTCCCTTTAATATAGGAAAGAGATGCGGGGTTGTCACCGACAAGAATAATCGTTAATCCGGGAGTAATTCCCTGTTCTTTTAATCCTTTTACTTCCTCGGCAAGCTGTCTGCGTTTTTCCTGTGCCAATTCTTTTCCGCTGATGATTGAAGCTGTCATTGTTTTGTTCCTCCTCAGGTGGTGTTTGACAGAGTTATCTGTCGAGTGCTGATTTAATGTTTGAGAGGACTCCGTTGATAAATTTCGGCGACTGGTCATCCCCGAACGTTTTAGCGAGTTCGATGGCTTCGTCAAGGGTAACGTTAAGAGGAATTTCCTCCATAAACATCATTTCATAAACGGCTAAACGAAGAACAGAGCGGTCTACGTTTGCAAGCCGTTCAAGCTTCCAGTTTACGAGGTGAGGCTTAATTTGCTCATCAATCTCTTCTGTATGTTCCACAGTTCCCAAAACGAGAGCCGTCATGAATTCATCCATCTGTTCTCCGTCCAGGGCATGATTCATTGCTTCTTTTGGATCAATCTCGCTTACGTCTATCTGAAAGAGTGCCTGAAGTGCTTTTTCTCTTGCTAATCTTCGTTTCATTCTTACTTGCTCCTTTATGTACAAAAATGTCGAAATGTCATAGAACGATCATACCATATTTTACGGACAGAAGCACACTGCAGTTGTTGTTTTTCGGCCAAATAACGAATAAAAAACAGTCCTGCCTCTAAAATATTCGTACTTAGTGGAATCTTCGCTCAATTCAGTCTGGAATAAAGCATGTGTAAAATGGATGATTTTGTGTAGGTTACAGTCAGTAAAATGGTAATCGTTTCTTTCCGCTGCAGGAATTTGCTTTCCGCGGGGAGGGATGGGAGCTTGTACCCGTTCCCTTTCGCTCCAGTCACTTGCTTTCCGCGGGGAGCGCCTGGAGCCTCCTCGCTTCGCTTGCGGGGTCTCCAGTGCCCTCTTCATCCCTAGAAAAGCGGAAGCGCCCGTTTTGCTCCGGCAGTCAGATAAGAAATCACCCGAAAAGTCCGCTTTTGACTTTTTGGGGGATTTTGTTCTGACAGAGGAGTTGGGCGCTGCAGCTGGACAAGGAGTCAAGTGCCTTCCGCTGCAGTTCACTGGTGTTTACATTTTTCATATTTTACGCTTTTAAAAATACCTTTTTCCGGGCTGAACTCAGAAAAAAAAACCAAAGGAAGAACTCCTCTGGCTTTACATTTCCTGGTCGATTTCAATTTCCTGTGATTTTGTTTCGAATTGAATTCCGACTACATGGATATTAATCTCGTTGATTTCAAGAGCTGTCATGTTGTACAACGCCTGGCGAGTGTTGTCCTGGATGCGCTGGGCGACGGTCGGGATGGAAACGCCGAACATCATGACGCAGTAGACATCGATTGTGATTCCGTCTTCAGAAAGGTCGACTTTCACGCCTTTGCCGTGATTTTTCTTGCCGAGGCGTTCTACAACGCCTGACGCGAAGTTTCCGCGCATTTGTGCAACGCCTTCTACTTCAGAAGCAGCGATTCCGGCAATCACTTCAATGACTTCCGGGGCAATTTCAACTTTGCCGAGACCATTTTCTTCATGAGTCATTTCAAGCAGCCTGTTTTCTTTCAAGAGTCAGCACCTCCGTGTATTTTTAAGATTCCATAACTTTATGGATTTCTAAGAACTTCGTATTAAAGTCTCCGGAAACAAACGTTTCGTGTTCAAGCAGTTTTTGATGGAAAGGAATCGTTGTGTGGATCCCCTCTATAACAAATTCACTAAGCGCGCGTTTCATTCTGGCAATCGCTTCCTCGCGGGTTGCTCCATATGTGATCAATTTGGCGATCATGGAGTCGTAATATGGAGGAATGGAATAACCAGGGTATGCTGCTGAGTCTACTCTAACACCAAGGCCTCCGGGCGGCAAGTACATTTCTATTTTACCAGGAGAGGGCATAAAATTCTTCTCCGGATTCTCTGCATTGATGCGGCATTCGATTGCCCAGCCGTTAAAGACAACATCTTCCTGCCTCACAGAAAGCTCTTTGCCTGAAGCAACCATGATTTGTTCCTTGATCAGGTCAATGCCTGTGACCATTTCCGTTACAGGATGCTCAACCTGAATTCGCGTGTTCATCTCCATGAAGTAAAATTTATCTTCGATGTGATCAAAAATAAATTCGACTGTTCCTGCTCCAGTATAATTGACGGCTTCAGCAGCTTTAACAGCAGCCCTTCCCATCGTCTCGCGCATTTCAGCTGAAAGGGCAGGAGACGGGGTTTCTTCAACGAGTTTTTGAAGTCTGCGCTGAATGGAGCAGTCTCTTTCTCCTAAATGGATGACATTGCCGAGAGAGTCTGCCATGACCTGAATCTCCACGTGTCTGAAATCCTCAATGTACTTCTCAATGTAGACACCGGGATTTCCAAATGCAGTAGCAGCTTCCTGCTGAGTAATTTGGATGCCTTTGATCAGATCCTGTTCTGTTTTTGCAACACGGATTCCTTTTCCGCCTCCGCCTGCCGTTGCTTTGATAATGACAGGGTATCCGATGTCATTTGCAAGTGAAACAGCATCTCCCGTATCCTTGATAATGCCTTGAGATCCCGGAACAATCGGAACACCGGCTTTTCTCATCGTTTCCCTGGCAACGTCCTTTGTTCCCATTTTAGAGATCGCATCTGCGCTTGGTCCGACGAAGATGATGTTGCACTCTTCGCACAGCTCTGCAAAATCTGCATTTTCAGCCAGGAATCCGTAACCCGGATGAATGGCTTCACTGCCTGTAAGTTTTGCCACGCTGATGATATTTGTGAAATTCAGATAGCTGTCTTTTGAAGCTGTCGGTCCGACACAATACGCTTCATCAGCAAGCTGAACGTGCAGAGAATCTCTGTCTGCTTCTGAAAAGACCGCAACCGTCTCAATTCCCAGTTCTTTGCAGGCCCGAATGATCCGTACCGCAATTTCTCCTCTGTTTGCTATAAGCAATTTCTTAATCATAGTTTCTCTCCTTACTCTGGTCTGACAAGGAATAAAGGCTGTCCGTATTCTACTAGCTGGCCATTTTCAGCCAGGATTTCAACGATTTCGCCTTTTACTTCTGCTTCAATTTCATTAAACAGCTTCATCGCTTCTACGATGCAGACAACCGAATCATTAGTTACCTTTGAACCAACGCTCACATAGTTGTCTGTGTCAGGTGATGACGCTGCATAGAACGTGCCGACCATCGGCGAAGTGATTTTATGTAGATTTTCATCCTGGGCAGGAGCCTTCGCTTCTTCCTTTGGCACTTCTTTTACTTCCTGAAGGGCTGCAGGAGCCGCAGCCGGCTGTGCTGCTGGCATTTGAGGAGCTGCTTGTACAGGAGCTGTCTGCACAGCTGCTTTCTCAAGCTCTTCCATGCGTTTCTTTAACTTAATTTTAGATCCTTCATGTTCATACGTAAATTCGTCGATTGAAGACTGGTCAACAAGCTTGATCAGTTCTCTGATTTCTTGTATTTTCAACATCTGCTGGCACCCCTATTCAAATTCTTGATGATTGTGATTCCGTGTCTAAGCAAGGCAAAGCTTCATTTAAGGATTATGGACTATGAAAGAAAAAACGCCAAAAAAGCATTGCCCGTACTCTTCGGGTGATTTCTTATCTGACTGCCGGAGCTAAACGGGTGCTTCCGCTTTTCTTATTGTCCAGCTCCATCAGCCAACTCCTCTGTCAGAACAGGAATCGTCGAAAAAGGCAAAAAGCGCCTTTCCGGGTGATTCCTTATGTGACTGCCGGAGCTAAACGGGTGCTTCCGCTTTTCTTATTGTCCAGCTCCATCAGCCAACTCCTCTGTCAGAACAAAATCCCCGAAAAAGTCAAAACCGGACTTTTCCGGTGATTTCTTATCTGACTGTCGGAGCTGAACGGCTGATTCCGCTTTTCTTATAGCCTAGTACTAAAACGAAGTCCTATGTCTATCTTACGACATTTGCGTGCTTGAATTCAATATGTATTCTTGCCCGCCCCCGGTGATCTTAAAATAATCTGTTCTTTTCAATTATAAGGGATAATTGAAAATTTTGAAATGACAGGCAGGTAAAAGAGAAAACCCCGCGCCATGGACGCGGAGTTTTACGATTATTGATTTGAAGGTTCAAGCGTGACAGCTACATCTTCCATACCTTTCATCTCGCTGCTGACAAGCTGGATGATTTTGTTCGCTTCTGAAGCTGAGCTTTCTTTCGCTTTTACTGTTACTTTGACTTTTTCGCCTTCAATTCTTACAAGGGCATCATCGTAGCCGTTTGATTTGATGAACGTTTCAAGGATTTCTTCGTTGGCAACTGCTTCATCAATCGCATTCATCTCATCACGGGCAGCGCTTTTTTCTGCAGCACTCGCCTCTTTGCTTGCTACAATATCTTCAAGACTTTCTTTCTTGGCGTTTCGGGAATCTTCAAGCTGCATGCGAATCGTTGCAAAAAGTTCATCGTTTGAAACAGAAACAACCGTTCCGTCCTCTGCTTCTTCAACTGTCACTTCTGCCTCTCCATCTTTCTTTGCTTCTTTCGCAGCTTCCGCTTTCTCTGCTTTTTCAGCACCTGTCATAGCCACATCATTTTTGATTTCTTCAGGTGTCGTGATGTAGTACACTGAAAGCACAACCACCAAGCTTAACATTGTTAATAACCAAACCGTTTGTTTTTTCAGCATCATTCAAGAATCCTCCTCTATTTCCCTTTTTTCGCTGCAACTGCTACGCGGTGGCTTGGGACTCCAAGCACTCTCGTTACAGCCTCAACGATTGATTTTTTTATTTGAATGTTGTCAGCACCCTCAGCTACCACAAGCACACCCCTGATTTCCGGTTTTTTCGTCTGCAGGATGATGGGTGTCTCCTGATCTCCCTTTCGGATAATAACAACGGATTCTTCTGTTGAACCATCTTCCACTGTCCGCTTGCCGCCCTGAGGATCTGTCTCTTCAGTTGTCTGGTTCTGGCTGACGCTGTTTCTCTCAAGAATTTGCTCGGAAGTCGCTTCTACGTTGACAACGACCATGGCATTGTTTATTCCGGACATGGAATCAAGCGCTTCTTTTAATTGATTCTCGTATTCCTGCTCATATTTCTCGATTGAACCTGAGCCCCCGCCTTCATCAGCCGGTTTAAACACTTCTTCGTCTTTATCAGATGCAGAAGACATTCCGGAGACTTGAGATACGTCAGGCATGGCTGTCTGACCGGACAACAGATTGCTTACGAGCATGAATCCGATGCCAAGCGCAAGCGCGATCAGGAGGTAGTGGTACTTGTTCGGTTTTTTGCCGTTTTCAGAGTTTAGCAGTGTTTTCAATTTTTCCAGCAATTGTTTGGGACTATTCATCTGTGCTGCCCTCCCCCCCTTCCATTTTCAAGGAAATCTTCTCAGGGTCGACTCCCCAGATACTTGCTAAATAAGCTTTAATCTCAGGTTCAGAAGAAATGGAAGCTTCCTCTTCCCTATTAGTACCGCCGATGTCAACCGGCTGTACAGCTTCAACGGCTCCGGTTTCTTCTGCGCCGGGCTGAAGCGTCACTTCAATGCTCTGGAGACTGGTTTCTATTTTTTCAAAAGGTGCTTCTGCAGATAGACGAATGTCTTTTATCGCTAGATCATAGCTTTTCACCAGCTCCTCTTTTGCCTGCGTTTTTAATTGGACAGCCATGTTTTCTAAAATATATGCATCATTTGAGGCTTGTATTTCTTTTTTTTGTGAATCTATGGATTTTTTTATTTCTGCTTCTTTTGCAGAAGAGTAGCTGCCGATCCCGGCTTCCTGGACCATTGCCGGGATATCGGCGGACAAAAGCTTAAAAATCGGTGACAGGATAATCACGATCAGAAGAAGGCTGATCACCATTTTGGCGTACTTTTGCATGGCCGAGTTCGGCAAAAGCAGATCCAGTATGACAGCCAGCATGATGAAAAGAATAATGTTTGCAATCCACTCTGTCAGAAATGACATGCCGACTCCCTCCTATCGAACCATCATGGTTATATTGCCAGCCGCAATAATGACTGTAAGACTCAGGAAAAACATCAGTGACACGATGGCAAGCGCCGCAAAAATATAGATGACACTTTTGCTGATGATATCCAGGCATTTGATGATCGGACCGCCGCCAAGGGGCTGAAGCAGTGCAGCTGTAAATTTATAAATAAAGGCCAGAGTCAGCACTTTTATCGCCGGGAAAGCAGCGATAAACAGGAGAATCGCCACACCGAGAATGCCCACTGTGTTCTTCAGAAGAACAGAAGCGCTGATGACCGTATCGGTTGCATCGGTAAACATCCGCCCGAGGACAGGTATAAAGTTTCCTGTCACAAACTTGGCCGTGCGGATGGCCATCCCGTCAGAAACGGCAGCTGATGCCCCCTGAACAGAAATGACTCCGAGAAATACCGTTAAAAACGTACCAAGCAGCCCGATCCCTATGTTTCTTAGAAGCTGGGCCAGCTGCGTTACTTTATACTGATCCGTGAGCGTGCTGACAATGCTCAGCAAAGCGGAGAGAAACAGAAGCGGCAGAACAATTTTTTCAATCAGCACTCCGCTTGTATTCATGAGGAAAAGGATGACCGGGTGAAAAAATGCTGCTGATATCAGCCCGCCGGATGCCGCCATCAGAGCAAGAAGAAGCGGAATGAGTGCGAGTATGAAGCTTGACATCGTCCGGATCGCTTCAACCGTATATTCAATGGCAATATGAAAGCTGTTCAGAGCGATGATCATTAAAACCATGTAAACGAGAGCATAAGCGACTTTGCTGACTGTGCTCTGGCTGAACGCGTCCTGAAGGAGCTGCAGCAGCATGCTGAAAATTGTCAGCATAATCAATGTCCCGAGCAGTTTTCCGTTTGCGATGATTTCATGGAAAATGTAGCTCAGGAAAGCTTTTGACCATTCTTTAAAGGATAATTCTTTCTCGCCATTTAAAAATTGAAGCAGACTTCCTTTCTGGCTTTCAGGAAGATACCCTCCGTATTCTGTCATAATGTCGTCCCAGAACGTTTTAATTTCCTGGATCCCAAGCTTGTCTATCTGCTGATCAACCAATTCCTGCTGCGGTGGAGGGGGAGAAGCTTGTACAAGAGCCGGAAATGAAAAAAAGAAAAGAAAAAAGACAGCGGCGATTCCCTTTTTAATAACTCTCACCCCTTATCCATCACGCCGGTATCAGGCCGATGATGGTTTCAATTATGACAGTCAGGATCGGAACCGCCATTGCAAGAATAATGATTTTTCCGCCAAGCTCAATCTTTGAAGCAATGGCTCCCTGACCTGCATCCTTTGTAATCTGTGCGCCGAATTCGGCAATATAGGCAATTCCGATAATTTTCAGGATCGTCTCCACATACATCATGTTAATGTTTGCATTCAGCGCAATTTTTTCAATCATGGTGATAATCTGGGAAACGCCGTCGACTAAAAACAGAAAAATGACGCAGCCGACAAAAACCACGAGCATGAATGCATATGTCGGCTTTTGTTCCTTTACAATCAATGCGAGAAAAGTAGCAACTAAACCAAGTCCGACAATCTGTATAATTTCAATGGCTGAGCCCCCCTATCCCTGAAAAAGGAAGACTGATTTAATTTTCTGAAACAAATCTTCTACAATGGAAGCCACCATAAACAGAATATAAATAAAACCCAGGAGCGTGACCCATTGCGCATACTCTTTTTTGCCCATCTGATCAAGGATTGTGTGAAGAAACGCGACGACAATTCCGATGCCCGCTATTTGAAAAATGATATTAACATCTACTCCCATTGCATGTAATCCTCCTGACTGCTACATCAATAAAATAACCAGCAATAAACCCGATAAGAATCCAAGGCTTTTCAGCATTTTTTCATAGCGGCTCTGTCTGTCGAGTGCATCCGCTTCCTCTCTTTCAAGATGGGCAAGTGCGAGGCGGATATGTTTCTGCTGAGAGATCAGGTCGTGCTGGCCGAGTGTTTCGCCAAACTGCTTCATGATCTCGTACTCTCCCTGCTTAAAGGCAGTCATCCTCCATACTTCCTGCAAACTGTTTTCCCAGGCTGCCCTGACGCTTGTATGCCCTGCAGACAGACGCTTTGAAAATACCTCAAAAAACCAGGAAAGCGGCTTTGGCATTTGCTTTGAAAGGGTGGCGGCTGCTTCTTTTAACGGGGTATGAGCATACATGATTTCTGCTTCGAGCGCCTGCAGGGCAACCTTCAGCTGTCTCAGCTGGCGCGGGCGTTCACTGATGTGTTTTGCCGTTTCAAAACCGGCCCATGTTGTAGCAAGCAGGATGAATACAGCTCCAAGCAGCTTCAGCATAGCGGGACACCTTCTTCCGTTCTGACAATCCGTCCTTCTTCATCAATGACTCTCTGGACCGTTCCGGGACCGCTTACTCTTGATAGCTCTATGAATCTCTTAAAAACATGATGATTTAATAGAGGAGCAATAGTCGGCCTCATTTTAATATCCTCAAGAGAGCATCCGTGAACGGATATAAACAGTCCGACACCCGCATGAACGGCCTCAAGTATCGCTTCTGTATCTTCCATTCTCCCCGCCTCATCCACAACGAGAACATCGGGGCTCATAGAGCGGATCATCATCATCATGCCTTCTGCTTTCGGGCATGCATCAAGCACGTCCACTCTTTCGCCGAACTCATGCTGGGGTATGCCGTTTATGCATCCTGCAATCTCTGAGCGCTCATCTACAATCCCTACTTTTCTTGATGGGATCTGTCCATGGCCTGTACTCATAATTCGTGCAAAGTCGCGGAGCATCGTCGTTTTACCAGTCTGAGGCGGGCCGATAATCATGGTATTCAGCCACTCTCCGCTGTAGCAGCAATGGATGAACCGGTCAGCAATTCCGCGTTTTTGGCGCGCTACCCGAATGTTGAAAGACGTGACATTGCGGATGGCTTTTACACGGCCGTTTTCTGTTATGACCCTCCCCGATAGCCCTACACGATGGCCGCCCTGAATGGTGATAAAGCCGCGTTTGAGCTCTTCTTCAAGTGCGTAGATGCTGTATTGGCTCAGTTCGCTCAGCAGAGAAATTCCGTCCTGATGTGTAGCGATGCATGACAGGAAAACAGGTTTTCCCGCCGCTGTCACTTCAACCCGCTTTGATATTCTGATGCGAATCTCTTCCATTTGCTGCAGCACATGCGGCGGAAGGTCCAGTATATGCTGTCTGATCGGCTCAGGAAGCATAGCTGTAATCTCATTCACATGGCTTCCTCCTTGCATAGTCTCTTAATACTCCTATGTTTATGCAGGCTTGGACACATTATGACTGTGACCTCATTTATAAACCCCAATTAAGATAAAGGCTACGCCGATTGAGATGAAAATCAGTTTTGCATAAGACAGCTGTTCAGCAATTTGGAAAATGCCGATCGTCATTGTCAAAATAAAAATGACCGGCCCGACAATGGCTAACAATGAGTTGATCAGTACTGCCTTCCGCACATCATTAAAGACAAGCATCAAAACAGCAGCTGTCATTTCAATGCTTGCAGACAGCAGCCTCAAAAGGGCCATGGATCTGACAGCAGGATCCAGACCGGCTAGAAAATGCTTCATCTTCTTCCTCCCCTACTCTTCTAATCACAAAGCTGCGGAGTTTCGCTTGTCCATTCCCTAAAGAACGAAAACGGAGCCCGCAACCGGAGTGATAGTCCAGTCTATGAGAGAAAAAGGCCGTTTAGACAAAAAGAATTCTTGACAGAATTTTCAGATTTTATAATAATAGGTACAAAGGGGGATGTGTCATGGGATTTGGAATAGAAGCTTATGAGGTCTATCACTATTTGCAGTGGGCCATTGGGATTGCCGTATACATAGTATTGCCGGCCGCACTTCTTTTCAAAGCGGGGAAAAAGAGAGAGCAGGAGCCGCGTACTTTCCGGGCGCAGACAATTATTGAAGAAACAAAAAACTCCATCTGATCAGATGGAGTTTTTTAATGCGGTTTTACGCGCGTGATACGTATGAGCTGTCTGTTGTGTTGATGATCAGCACGTCACCTTCGTTTACGAAGAACGGGACGTTGACGATCAGTCCAGTCTGCACTTTAGCAGGCTTTGTTCCGCCGGAAGCTGTATCACCTTTAATACCTGGCTCTGTTTCAATAACTTCAAGTTCTACTGTGTTTGGAAGCTCAACACCAAGTGTTTCGCTGCCGAACATCATGATTGATACTTCCATGTTTTCCTTAAGGAATTTAAGTTCATACTCGATTGAAGCTTCAGGCAGTTCCACTTGATCATAAGACTCATTGTCCATGAACACATGCTGGTCGCCATTTGCATACAGATACTGCATTTTGCGGTTTTCAATTTGAGCTTTCGCTACTTTTTCTCCAGCACGGAACGTTTTTTCCTGAACAGCTCCAGTACGAAGGTTACGCAGTTTTGAGCGTACGAATGCAGCGCCCTTTCCCGGTTTTACATGCTGGAAATCCATAACGCGCCAAATGCCGTTATCTACCTCGATTGTTAAGCCCGTACGAAAATCATTAACTGAAATCATATTTGTTCCTCCTATGTAAATAACACTTTTTAACCTTCCGGAAGCTTTTTATAAGATAATAAGCTCTTTAGGGGAGTGTGTCAGAGATTCATTGCCATCTTCCTTAACCACTGTATCGTCCTCGATCCGGACACCGCCAAGCTTAGGAACATAAATTCCCGGCTCTACTGTAACAATCATGCCCGGCTCAAGAACCGTTTCTGATTTTCCGGATAATGACGGACTTTCGTGAACTTCCATTCCAAGGCCGTGTCCGGTTGAATGGCCAAAATACTCGCCATAGCCGTTCTCTGAAATATAATCCCTTGTCAAAGCATCAGCTTCTTTTCCGGTCATACCTGCTTTAATTCCATTCATGCCGCGAAGCTGGGCTTCAAGAACAATGGAATAAATCTTCTTCAGCTCATCACTTGGATTGCCGACTGCAATCGTGCGTGTAATATCTGAACAATATCCCTTGTAGTATGCTCCAAAATCAAAGGTTACAAAATCGCCCTTTTCAATTTCTTTTTCACTTGCCACACCGTGCGGAAGAGCTGACCTGTGGCCGGATGCGACAATGATATCGAATGATGAAGAAACAGCTCCCTGCTTTCGCATAAAGAATTCAAGTTCGTTTGAAACTTCAATTTCCTTCATGCCGGGCTGTACTACTGTAAGAATGTGCTTAAATGCAGCATCGGCGATCTCCGCAGCTTCCTTTAATATCTTAATCTCTGCTGCAGACTTAATCAAGCGTAACTTTTCCACCGCCTCAGACACCGGAACAAACTCAATTCCCTTCAGTTTGGAAGCATATGAGGAATAAGCTGCAAAGGATAAATGATCCTGTTCAAAGCCAAGACGCCTGATTGAAAGCTTTTCTGCCTGTGCAGCGACTTCGTCAAGAATCGGCCCCTTGTGCTGAACAATTTCATAGCCTTCAACCTGCTTGGCTGCCTGCTCTGTATATCTGAAGTCTGTAATAAAAACGGCTCCTGACAGAGAAACGAGCGCGACGCCCGATGAGCCTGTAAAACCGGTCATGTACCGTCTGTTATAATCGCTTGCAATAAGAAGTCCGTCAACATCAAGCTCCTTGAGCCTGTTTCTTAATTTCTCAATCTTCAGCATGCTGTTTCTCCCCTATCTTTGTATGTATTGCCTGCAGGGCAAACTGGTATCCCTGAAATCCGAGGCCGACTATCTGTCCGGCAGTGACCGGCGCAGTGACAGACTGATGCCTGAACGGCTCGCGGCTGTGAACATTGGAGATATGCACCTCAATCACAGGTAGAGGCACACTTGCGATTGCATCTCTTAAGGCATAGCTGTAGTGGGTAAACGCACCCGGATTCAGAACAATGCCGTCGTAGTGGCCATCTGAACCATGAATGGCATCTATCAGGTCTCCTTCATGATTGGACTGAAAGCACGTGACCTGAAACCCCTGCTTTTCAGCAAAAACCATCAGCTCCCGCTCAAGATCTGTCAGCGTTTTGCTTCCATAAATATCAGGTTCACGCAACCCAAGGCGATTCAGGTTTGGGCCGTTAATTACTATGTAGTGTCTCATCTTTCGACCTCCAAGCACGATGAGGACTCTCCTTCATGTGACAGATGTTTTCGTCAAAACGCTGCCTTAAACAATAGCCGCATGAATAAAAAGCCGACAAAAAATAGAATGTTCATTTTAGAACATTCTACCATACTTCATTGTGCGTTACCTCTATTGTTACGTGGAAGCGCTGCCCTTTTTTTTCGATTGAAGCTCATTTTGTTCAAAGGAAATGGAATACCCGATAAAGACCCCATATAAAATGTATAAACATATCATCGTAACCGTTGTCAGGCGCTCGAGTTCAAAGACTGTTTTGACGTTTGGAAAGATCGGATTCAAGAGGAAAAAGACAAGCGCCCATAAAGCGGCTCCATAGATCATGCCGACGAAAATAGACGAAAACCTTTTTAAAACTAAATAATAGACGAGTGCCGTTCCTATAGAAAGGAATCCGATAACCAGTACTCCCGCAAAATTTCCGATCGTGCCGTTTTTCCAGTCACCAAGAAGAAACGGCTGCAGCAGCATGTTCGGACTGATCTCTGTCATGTTCAGCACATAAGCCAAATAGCCGATTAAACTCCAGAAAATACCTCCTGCAAATCCGGTAATCATAGCTCTTGCGATAAACGGGAGACCCTCGCCCTGCTTATCATCCTGTCCATCTTCTATTCCTGCAGAATTAGACTGATAATCATCTGTCATATGTACACCTCCTACTTCTAGTATGTACATCCAATCCGAAATTCGATGCAGAAAATGTCTAACTGGCAAGTATTAGGATATACTACAGACGTACTTACCTGCAGAACCTTTCCGGCGCCCATAAATTGAAGAATAAAATATAACTGCCTAGAGGTTTATGCTGTTTTTATGTAGAATATAAACATAACATTCTCTTCCGTTTTGTTTAAAATCCGCTCAAAAAGAGAATAGATAGGTAGGTTGGTGAAAAATGTCAAAGCAGAACAAGCCCGCATATGGAGGGCAAGCAGTAGTAGAGGGCGTCATGTTTGGCGGCAAGCATCACTATGTTACAGCCATCAGACGGAAGAACAAGGAAATTGATTACTTCCGGCTGCCCAGAAAATCAAGCAGCTCACTGACAGCCCTTAAAAAAATACCATTTATCCGCGGAATCGCAGCAATCATAGAAGCAAGCGCAAATGGTACGAAACATCTCAACTTTTCAACAGACAGGTACGACCTTGATCCTGAAGATGACGAGAAGCTGAACGAGCCGAAAAAAGAATCAAAGCTGACGATGATACTCGGAGTTGCAGCAATCGGGGTCCTGTCCTTTTTATTCGGAAAATTCATCTTTACGCTTGTCCCGCTTTTTCTTGCAGAGCTTACAAGACCTGTTTTTTCATCGGATTTGTCACAGATCCTGATTGAAGGTCTTTTCAAACTTATTCTCCTGCTTGCCTATATTTACGCGATTTCCTTTACACCGCTGATCAAGCGCGTATTCCAGTATCACGGTGCAGAGCATAAAGTCATTAACTGTTATGAAAACGGTATGCCGCTCACAGTCGAAAACGTACAGAGCAACAGCCGCCTTCATTACAGATGCGGAAGCAGCTTCCTTCTTTTCACCGTGATTGTCGGAGTTTTCGTCTACATGCTCGTTCCCACTGAACCGCTTTATGTGCGCGTTTTGAACAGACTGGCGCTTATTCCCGTTGTGATCGGCATTTCTTTTGAGGTGCTGCAGTTTACAAATAAGCTCAGAGACGTGCCTGTCCTGAAATGGCTTGGATATCCGGGCTTATGCCTTCAGCTTCTGACCACAAAAGAGCCAGACAACGAACAGACAGAAGTCGCAATTGCAAGCTTCAATGAAATGCTCCGCCTCGAAAAAGAAACAGAAGAAGGTATAAAAACAGAACAAATTGTATAAGCTAAAACTTCATTAACTCATTTTCATCTTGGGAGGTGGACTCATGAAAAAAAGAATGAATCCATTTGTGATGATTGTGTTAGCTCTGGGAGGAATCGGGTTTTTAGTGACTCTCATCAGCAGGCCCGGCTTCCTCTTCAGAGAAATGCTCGTGTTTGCTGCTGTTCTAGCCATCATCTATTTTGTTGTCCGTTACTTTACAAAACAAAGAATGGGAAAAGACTCTTCCTCTTATTCCAAAGCTGCTAAACAGTCCAAAAGGCGTTTCAGCGACCGCAATCAGAGCAGCTCCCATTTGAAAAGTGTGTCAGCCCCTAAAAAGAGCAGCAAAACAAGCGCTCTTAAAAAGAAGCAGGCTTCACACCTGACCGTGATTGAAGGCAGAAAAGGCAAAAAGAAAAGCAGGGCTTTTTTCTGACCTGCTTTTCTTTTTGAATTAATATGTCCAGCGTTTAAGAAATTGTTCCGTCCGACTTCTACCTAGCTCAATCAGAGCTAGTTTTTTTTGTTCTGAGAGATCAAATTCTGTCGTGAGAATGCTTTCTACCGGCAAAAAAATGATGTTTCTCTCATGCCTGCTTGATACATGCCTGGCATCATGGGCATCTTTCATTGTTTCAAACAGCGCACCGTACATTTCAATCGCATTTTTAATCTGATTCCTCGGCCTTTCTTCATCTCTCGGGCTTAGCTTGATTCCAATAACAGGCCTGGCCTTTTCCTTAAAGAGCCAGATCGGAAAGTTGCTTAAAACTCCCCCGTCTACCACTATATTCGTCCCTTCAGCACTCGTCAGCTTAACAGGTTCAAAGAAATACGGAAGACTGCAGCTCATCAGCACAGCTCGCGCAACTGAAAACCTCTCGGGAACAAGTCCGTATCTGGGGAGATCATCAGGCAGCACAATGATCCTGCCGTTAGTGAGATCCGATGCGACAATCTTTAATGAACCGGGCCTCAAATCGCCAAAGGTGGAAACGCCCCTTTCCTTCAGCCTGGCTGCTATCCATTCCTCAAGCTTCCCGCCTTTATACAGACCGAGGCGCCAATAGAGGTTAAGCCATTTCATCAATTTAAATGGAAGAATGGAAGGGTTTTTCTCAAGAAACTTCCCAAGCTCCATATCGTCCATCATTCGGATAATTTCATCACTTCTGTATCCTGCTGCGATAAAGGATGCCACAATTGAACCCGCGCTTGTGCCTGCCACTCTTACAAACTGCAGCCCTCGCTGTTCAATTGCCTGATAGGCTCCAATCAGCGCAAACCCTTTTATGCCGCCGCCAGAGAAGACACCATCAATGTACACAGAAGTTCCTCCCCTCTTCTCCTATCCTTATAGTGTAAGATGGAGGCAGATGAAATAGACCTTTTCCCATTTTTGAGCAAGAAAAAAACGAAAGCGGCTGCTTTCGTCTTCTTCAGGACTCGTTATCCTGTTCATTTTGTTTTTGGATCGCACGCAGGGTATCTACACGCGCTTCATCACTTTCGAAAAATTGCACGAGATCTCCGATGCGGTCTATGGCATTCCAGCTGAGGTGATGCTCAATGCCCTCAACATCGTTGTAAATCTTTTCTTCATCCACGCCGATCAAACGCATAAACTGCTCGAGCAGCTCATGGCGGTAGACAAGGCGTTTTCCGATCTTCTTGCCCTTAGGCGTCAAAATAAGTCCACGGTATTTTTCGTATATGAGATATTCATCTTTGTCTAGTTTTTGGACCATCTTTGTCACTGAGGAGGGATGAACGGATAATGCTTCCGCGATGTCTGAAACACGGGCATATCCTTTTTCTTCTATTAAAATGTAGATCTGTTCAATATAATCTTCCATACTTGGTGTTGGCATGAGGTCCCCTCCAAAAAAACGTTCAAAACATAGGAAATCATTACAAGTGTACACTAGTTTGCAGGTCATGACAAGAAAGCTTGCAGGGGAAGCACAAGAAAAGAGCCGGATGTCCCGGCTCTTCCATTTCTTATAATCCGCACTTCAGCTGTGCACCGCAGCTTGTGCATGTGTTGCATCCGCCAATGTCCTCAACTGTACCTTCACGGCATACAGGGCAAGTATTGCCCACTTCGTTTCCGATTGTTACATTTGTCGAGCGCAAAGCCTGGATTGTATCCACAAGAACAACTTTGCCTTTTTCTTTCGGTGCTTCTTCTGTTTCAGAGAAGGTATTCTCCTCCGCTTTTAATGTAAGGACCTGAGTGTCCCGGCTTCCGTCAACATAGACCGTTCCGCCTTTTGCTCCGCCTTTATACAGTCGCTCATATACTTTTTGGACCTTGTCCACCGTATATCCTCTAGGAGCGTTGACCGTTTTGCTGATTGAACTGTCGATCCAGCGCTGGATGACGCATTGTGCATCTGCATGCGCTTCTGCACTCAGTTCCATAGCTGAGATAAACCATTCAGGAAGATTCTCCGGATCTGCATCAGGATTTTTATCCAGATACTCCTGTACGATATCTGCTTTTACTTCAATGAACTTGCCAAGTCTTCCGCTTCTGTAGTAAGAGAAGGAGAAGTATGGTTCTAGTCCAGTGGAAACCCCGACCATCGTCCCAGTGGATCCCGTGGGAGCAACAGTCAGCAAGTGTGAATTGCGGATACCGTATTCTTTAATATCTTCCAGGATATCAGACGGCATTTTGCTCATAAAACCGGTCTCAGTAAAGGCCTGGCGCAGTCTGTTCGTTTCTTCAGCCGTTTCGCCGGTCAAGAATGGGAAGCTGCCTTTTTCTTTTGCAAGCTCTACAGATGCTTTATACGCAGTGACAGCGATCGTTTCAAAGACCTTGTCAATGAGCTCGTTGCCTTCTTCAGAACCGTACTGGGTTTCACAGTAGATCAGAAGATCGTGAAGTCCCATAACACCAAGACCTACACGGCGTTCGCCTAGTGCCTGTTTTTTATTTTCATCAAGGAAGTACGGTGTTGCATCGATTACGTTATCCTGCATGCGGACACCGACTTCAACCGTTCTTTTCAGTTTTTCGAAATTGACGGTTTTTGTTTCTTTGTCTGCCATTTCAGCAAGGTTCACTGCAGCAAGGTTGCAGACAGAATATGGTGCGAGAGGCTGTTCCAATATTGTTATCGCACGGCTTTTTATCCGTACTTCTTACACTTCTCCTTCGTGTAAGTTCAGCATATCTTTTCATTACAAAAATACTGATTGATGTAATGTTGCGGCCTCGTGGGAGAATTATATTCTGATCTCTCAGGTTCATCTCCTATGCGTTGCCCCTGACTAAACGTTTAGGCTTAGCCTTCGGTTCGGATTCCCATCTCAGGGTTCCCGCTTCATTCCGCAATTTTTAACGTGAGGCAAACAAAACTGCTCTACCACACGGATTCGTTGCAACTACCTTCTGTCCATACGCTTTAGCGTTTGTCATGTCATTGGCGTTATCAATGAAGAAAATGCCCGGCTCTGCAGAGTATGTTGCGCAGATGTTGATGAGGTTCCAAAGTTCTTTCGCCTTGATCGTACGGTACGTGCGCACTTTGTAGCCGAGTTTTTCCCACTCGCGAACGTCACCATGGTTATGCCAGTCTTCATTGTAAGCTTTCATTTCCTCTGCATTGTAGCTTTCAACATCAGGGAAGCGCAGCTCGTAATCGGCATCCTTTTCAACGGCATCCATGAAATCCTTTGTCAGCGTGACTGAGATGTTTGCTCCTGTAAGGAATTCTGAATTATGAACGGTATAGGTTCCGCCGACTGCAAGCTTCACTTCTGCGTCTTTAATGATTTTCTCGTTAAATCCGCCGTAGCCCGGAATCTGCTTGTAATTGACGATGCTTTGATACATAGCTTCCTCGTCCTGTGTAAGCGGCTTGAACTTCAGCTTTTCCTGGGCGTATTTCTTTATGGTTTCATCGTTTGTATTTTCAATCAGATAACGCAGGATACGGGGATTCTGCATTTTGGAAATAATGAATTCAATAATGTCAGGATGCCAGTCGGCAAGCATGATCATTTGCGCGCCCCTGCGCGACCCGCCCTGCTCAACCAGATGAGTCAGTTTCGCAATGTCATCAAGCCAGGATACCGACCCGGATGATTTGCCGTTGACTCCTCTTGCAAGGGTGTTTCTCGGACGCAGCGTTGAACCGTTTGTTCCAACGCCTCCGCCGCGGCTCATGATCTCCATGACCTGCTTGCGGTGTTCGGAAATGCCTTCGCGTGAATCCTGCACAAACGGCATCACGTAGCAGTTGAAATACGTCACATCTGTTCCTGCTCCCGCTCCGTATAACACGCGTCCGGCTGGAACAAAGTTCAGGCCGACGAGTTCCTGATAGAACTTCTCAAACCATTCCTTGCGTTTTTCTTCTGTTTTCTCAACAGATGCAAGACCTGTCGCATTCCGCTTGGCTATTTGCTCGTAATATACTTCAAGCGGTTTTTCTATAACGTCAAGAGAGCGGTGAATGACTCCTGATTCTACTTCTTCAGGCTTTTCAAGTGAAAGGCGGTACTCTTCTTCCACCTGAACGTGCGCCATTTTTGCCTGCCAGTCTATATCTAAGATGTACCCGAGGCCTCTTGCCGGGAATTTCGGATCTTCCTTAATTGTCAGAACGACAAAATCGCCTTTGGACAGCGTCAGCTTTTCAGTGTCTTTAAATGTGTACCTGTCAAGCATGACTAAACGCGATACACCTTTGTGTGTAAGCTTCATATCTTCTGTAATCGGATGAACTTGGGGAAAAAGTGAAATATCGTGGTTAAGCTTGTCCACATCAAGTTTCAGATTTTCATTCAGTGCAACGGTCATTCAAACAACTCCCCTATTATCTTTGTACTTGATTTAATTTATCACACAGCCATCCGTTTATCAATATATAGTGTTTCTTTTTCGTTCGACAATACTATATATGGATAAAAAGTCAGTCTGCTGTTATTTTGTCAAATTACAAACTTCGTAATTGAGTGTGAAAAAAAGAGAATAAAGAAGATAGGAGATTGAAAATCACTTTTTTTGAAGTAATTTGTCGCTTGCAAATTTCGAATCGAACAGAAAGCTAGAAAAATAAGGAACACATAGAAATAACTAGAAAATAAAAATAAACGAAAGCGACTTATTTCAGCCGCTTATCGTTTATAATTCCACTCATCCGATTCATATTTTTCAGCTGCCAGTTTCATAACTGCAGCGTGTTCTTCGTCAGTCAGTTTATACGATTCGAGCTTAATATTCAGCCCTTTTTCAAACCCTCTTCTAAACGCCTCTTTCGCCTCTTCAATCGTTACTTTCGTCTCTCTGAGAGCATTCACTGCTACTGCCTTATTTTTAAAGTTCTTCTGCATTCGTTCTTTTACCCTGTCACTCGGGTACTTAAACAGGCTGAACAAAAGATCTTCATCAAGATCAAGCAGAATCGATCCGTGCTGGAGAATCACGCCTTTTTGACGTGTCTGTGCACTGCCTGCAACTTTCCTGCCTTCAACGACAAGCTCATACCAGGAGGGTGCATCAAAGCAAACCGCTGAACGCGGATTTTTAAGCCCCTGCTTCTCTTCCTCCGTTCTCGGCACCGCGAAATAAGCATCAAGGCCAAGCTCTCTGAATCCCTGAAGAATTCCTTCTGAGATCACCCGGTATGCTTCTGTAACGGTCTTCGGCATCTCCGGATGGTCTTCTGAAACAATGACACTGTATGTAAGTTCTTTATCATGCAGAACGCCTCTGCCCCCTGTTGGCCTGCGCACAAAGCCGAGCCCATTTCGTTTAACAGCTTCAAAGTCAATTTCTTTTTCCGCCTTCTGGAAATAACCGACAGAAAGTGTCGCAGGATTCCATCCGTAAAAACGGATGACAGGCGGAAAGTTCCCTTCGCTGTTCCACTCAAGCAGCACCTCATCAAGCGCCATATTGTAAGCAGGAGAGCAGTTGCCCGAATCAATAAATCTCCAAATTTCTTTCTCCATGTTCATACCCCATTTTTCATGCTTAGGCTGTTTGTTAAATACATTCCGCTACCATAGTCTATCAAAAAGAATTCCAGGATGAAAATAAATAACTCTGATTCATGGATGACAATTTGACCCTGCTCTTATATAATTATACTTGTCCAATAAACAGAAGTTTACATGAACCAGCCCGCATAAAGGGTATAAAAAAGGAGTCGGGTCAGCTTGACAACATGGATTTTCTTATTAATTTTAGTCGGCGCAATTGCAGCCTACACAATCTTCTCTTATTTTTACCAGCGTAAAATTATGAAAACATTAACGGAAGAGGAATTCCGTGCAGGATACAGAAAGGCTCAGCTCATTGATGTCCGCGAGCCGAACGAATTTGAAGGCGGCCATATTCTTGGCGCAAGAAACATCCCAATGTCACAAATGAGACAGCGCCATAAAGAAATCCGCAAAGACCAGCCTGTTTATCTTTATTGCCAAAACACAGTAAGAAGCGGACGCACAGCGCAGATGCTTAAGAAAAAGGGCTATTCAGATCTTTACACATTAAAAGGCGGCTTTAAGGGCTGGAGCGGAAGAATTAAGACGAAGAAGTAAATAACAAAAAAGGATTCGCCAGCGGCGAATCCTTTTTCTTATTGCTTCTGATAGCGGAGAATCGGCTTGCGTGCTGCCGTTGTCTCATCAAGACGTCCAACAACGGTTGTATGAGGAGCTTCCTGAACCATTTCTGGGTTTTCCTCTGCTTCTTTCGCAATTTGAAGCATAGCATCAATGAATGAATCAAGTGTTTCTTTTGACTCTGTTTCCGTCGGTTCAATCATGATGCACTCCTCGACATTAAGCGGGAAGTAGATCGTCGGCGGATGGTAGCCGAAGTCAAGAAGGCGCTTTGCGATATCAAGCGTGCGCACTCCGAGTTTTTTCTGGCGTTTTCCTGATAAAACAAACTCATGCTTGCAGTGTCTGTCAAACGGCAGATCATAGGCTTCTGAAAGTCTTCTCATCATGTAGTTTGCATTCAGAACCGCATACTCTGTCACTGCTTTTAAGCCGTCTGGCCCCATTGTGCGGATATACGTATATGCACGCACATTGATTCCGAAGTTGCCGTAAAACGGCTTGACTCTTCCGATGGACTGAGGTCTGTCATAGTCAAATGCATATTTGTCATCACGTTTCACAAGAACAGGCTTAGGAAGATACGGAATCAGATCTGCTTTTACACCGACAGGACCTGAACCCGGTCCTCCGCCGCCATGCGGCCCGGTAAACGTTTTGTGGAGATTTAAGTGAACCACGTCAAATCCCATATCTCCGGGACGAGCCTTGCTTAGTACAGCGTTTAGGTTGGCTCCGTCATAGTACAGCTTGCCGCCTGCATCATGCACGATCTTTGCCATGTCCAGAATATTTTCCTCAAACAGACCCAGCGTATTCGGATTTGTGAGCATCAGCGCAGCGGTATCATCTCCTACTACACGCTTCAGATCTTCAAGATCGACGAGTCCATGTTCATTTGATTTAACAGTGACCGTTTCAAAACCTGCCACTGTAGCAGATGCAGGATTGGTTCCGTGTGCAGAATCAGGTACGATGACCTTTGTGCGTCCAGTGTCGCCGTTTGCTTCGTGATACGCACGGATCATCATAAGTCCGGTCCACTCTCCGTGGGCACCCGCTGCCGGCTGAAGCGTGACTTCATCCATTCCTGTAATTTCTACAAGGTGCTCCTGAAGGTCATACATCAGCTCAAGAGCTCCCTGTACGGTACTTTCATCCTGAAGCGGATGGATATGGGCAAGCCCTGCCATGCGGGCAACATTTTCGTTTATTTTCGGGTTGTACTTCATCGTGCATGAGCCAAGCGGATAAAAGCCTGAGTCCACTCCATGATTGCGCTTTGAAAGAGCTGTATAGTGCCTCATAATATCAAGCTCTGATACCTCCGGCAGTTCAGCTTCCTCTGTGCGGAGATAGTCAGCGGGAATGAGTTCATCTGCTGATTGTTCGGGAATATCCATATCAGGCAGGCTGTAGCCTGTTCTTCCAGGCTTTGTCAGTTCAAAAATCAATGGCTGATTCTCGTTATTCATGTCCATCCCCCAATTCCAAAACAAGTTGATCGATTTCTTCTTTCGTGCGAAGTTCTGTCACAGCTACGAGCATGTGATTTTCAAGCTCAGGATATACGCTGCCAAGATCGAAGCCTCCGATGATGCCCTTTTCAATCAGGCGGGCATTCACTTCTTTCACCGGTTTATTTAATTTAACGGCAAACTCATTGAAGATCGGTCCGTCAAATGGCACGTCAAAGCCTTTTTCTTTAAATGCCTTTTTAGCGTAGTTTGCTTTCTGGATATTCTGCAGAGCCATTTCTTTGACTCCTTTTCTTCCGAGCGCTGTCATGGCAACAGACGCTGCAAGTGCATTCAAAGCCTGATTTGAACAGATGTTTGATGTCGCTTTATCACGTCTGATATGCTGTTCGCGTGCCTGAAGCGTGAGAACAAATCCTCTGCGTCCCTGGTCATCCTTTGTCTGTCCGACAAGACGGCCGGGCACTTTGCGGATCAGTTTCTGAGTGACAGCAAAATAGCCGCAGTGCGGGCCGCCAAATGCTGTTGGGATACCAAACGGCTGAGCGTCGCCGGCAACAATGTCCGCGCCGAATGCTCCCGGAGGTGTTAAAGCTCCAAGGGCGAGCGGGTTGGAAGAGACGATAAACATGCTTTTGCCTGTATGGGCAATTGGCTCAATGTCCTTAAGAGGTTCAATCTGGCCGAAGAAGTTAGGATATTGAACTACGACCGCTGCTACATCATCAGACAACTCCTGCTTTAATGCCTCAAGATCTGTGACGCCGTTTTTGACAGGCACTTCCACCACTTCAATGTACTGTCCTTTTGCATACGTTTTCAGCACATCTCTGCTTTCCGGATGAACGGCTCCTGACACAATGACCTTTTTCTTTTTCGTCTGTCCGCAGGCAAGCATAGCCGCTTCAGCAAGTGACGTTCCGCCGTCATACATAGAAGAGTTGGCTGCATCCATGCCGGTAAGCTCTGCGATCATCGTCTGAAATTCGAAGATAGCCTGCAGTTCGCCCTGTGAAATCTCAGGCTGATACGGCGTGTAGGCCGTATAGAATTCCGATCTTGAAATCACATGATCCACAATGATCGGCATGTAGTGGTCATAGACTCCCGCTCCAAGGAAAGAGGCATTGCTTCTTAGGTCTTTATTTTTAGCAGCAAGCGCGCTCATCTCTTTCATTAGCTCTGTTTCCGATTTAGCCTTCTTGATGCTGTATTCGCCCTTAAATCGAACACTTTCAGGAATGTCTTGAAAAAGCTCATCAATTGATGCTACTCCGACAGCTTGAAGCATCTCCTGCTGATCTTGCTCTGTCATCGGCAAGTAACGATGTTTCATGGATGTATTCCCCTTTCAACCCGGTTTATTTTTTTGGTCGCTTATAAAAAGGCGTCTGCACGACAACTGCTTTCAAGCGTTTTTTACGTACTTGAACAACCACTTCAGTGCCGGGCTCGGCAAATTCTTTCTTAAGCAGTGCCCAACCGATATTCTTTTTAAGTGTAGGAGATTGTGTGCCGGTTGTAATTTCCCCGATCTGCTCTTCTCCTGCAAACACCTCATAGCCGTATCGCGGTATGCCTTTATCGATCATTTCAATTCCGGCAAGCTTTCGGTCCGGTCCGTTTTCTTTTTGATCCTTTAACACAGCTTTGCCGTTGAAATCACTTTCCTTGTTCGGTTTCACGGCAAATCCGATGCCTGCTTCTATCGGGGTAATAACTTTGGAAAGTTCCTGTCCGTAGAGCGGCAGGTTCGCTTCAAAGCGAAGCGTATCACGGGCGCCAAGTCCGCATGGCAGCAGACCATCTTCTTTTCCGGCTTCCAAAATCGCTTTCCAAAGCTCAGGAGCTTTTGACGCGGCGCAGTAAATCTCAAAACCATCTTCACCTGTATAGCCTGTTCTTGATACAAGAGCAGAGGCTCCTGCAATGTTTACGTCATCTTTGAATTTAAAAAACTTGATTTCACTTAAATTTGTATCCGTGAGTTTTTGAAGGATTGACTCAGCAAGCGGTCCCTGGATAGCGAGCTGGGCGACATCTGAAGATACATTGTGCAGTTCCGTGTCCCCGAACAGCTGGGAGTTCAGCCAATCAAAATCCTTTTCAATGTTGGATGCATTCACTACAAGGAGATAATGCACATCTGATTTTTTATAGATTAATAAATCATCCACCGTTCCGCCGTCTTCATAGCACATAGCGGTATACTGCGCTCCTCCGTCTTTTAAAAGAGCAACATCGTTTGTCATTGTTTTTTGAAGAAATGCAAGGCTGCCAGTGCCCCTCACTTCAATTTCCCCCATGTGGGATACATCGAACAAGCCTGCTCTTTCGCGAACAGCTTCATGTTCTTCTTTAATAGAAGAAAACTGCACCGGCAAGTCCCAGCCGCCGAAATCAATCGTTTTTGCACCCTGCTCTTTGTATAAGTCAAAAAGTGGTGTCCGCTTTAAATCCGCCATTTCATCGCCTCCCGGTATGATCCTCTTTTTTTCATCAAAAAAAGGACAGAGAACTCCCTTTAATGGAAGTCTCTGTCCCTGCACCTGAAAGTTTACCCGGCCTAATAAAATGGCCGAGCTTTCCCCTTTGGTGGTTTGCCGCTTTCACAAACTCTCTCCAGAGTTGCGTCAAGCAAGAGTTCTTTTGCCTGAGAGATTCACATCAGTTTGCTCCTTCGGCGCTGCATGCGTATGCTGCAGTCTCTCCCCTTGCTCTCATCCGCTCATATTTTTTCATTAATTGGTGATACTGATAAGTAGACATTTTAGACATTATGACATTTTTGACATAAGAAGCCTGCTGACTGAAAACTGAGTAAGTTAGCAACTTTCTTACTTATTAACATCCTACCATTAAGGTCTTTATTCATCAATCACTTTTTTCACAAATGTTTTGTTTAAAACACATTGGAATGTTCGTGTTTTACTGTCTTTTCATCTAATCCATTGTGATAACCTGCTATTTTACCACTTAACGTGAACAATAGAGAAAGATCTACTCTTTTTTGAAAGGGCTGTCAATCATGAACGTTAAACTGAAATTTGACTCCGCGTGGCAAGATATATTTCTTAAAAAGCTTGATGACGACGGTCCGTGGGCCAGCTGGGAGAATTACAAATTAGCATGCGCCGTGCAAAAGCACCTGATTGTTCCTTCCTTTGAAGGGCTTCAAGCTCCAAATCACCTGACAGACTTCACTCCTCTTCCCCATCAGTTGGAGGTTGCAAGGCAGGTGGTGGAAAACATGAACGGAAAGGCCATCCTTGCAGATGAGGTAGGACTTGGAAAAACAATTGAAGCAGGCCTCATCGTCAAGGAATATATGATTCGGGGACTCGCTAAGAAAATTCTCATCCTCGTTCCTGCCTCTCTTGTTTCCCAGTGGGCAAGAGAGCTTCATGAAAAGTTCTATATTCCAGCCGTTGAGCAAAAGAAAAGCTACGTATGGGAAGCCTGCGATGTAGTGGTCTCTTCCATTGATACGGCAAAAAGAAGCCCCCACCGGGAAATTGTTCTTAACCAGCAGTACGACCTGGTGATCATCGATGAAGCTCATAAACTGAAAAACAGCAAAACGAAAAACTATGAATTTGTTCAGAGCCTGAAAAAGAAATACTGCCTGCTTCTTACTGCAACGCCCATTCAAAACCGCGTAGAAGAGATTTTTAACCTTGTATCTCTGCTGAAGCCCGGACATTTAGGCAACGAAGCTTATTTTTCAGAAGTATTTTCTGCCAAGAACCGCTCTTTGGAACACCATGAGCACCTTCAGGAACTCGTGAACAAAGTCATGATCCGAAACCGCAGAGGAGATACGGGCATTGAATGGCCTAAACGACATGTTGAGACCGTTCCGATCGAGCTGTCTGAGAGTGAGCGCCAGTTGTATACGGCTATATCACGTCTCAAAACATTCGGCGCCTCTTCCGCCAGCACGTTTTCAATCATGACGCTGCAAAGAGAGGCATGCTCAAGCAGGGAAGCTGTCTACATGACGCTGAAAAAAATGGCCGAGCGCCCCGAAGGCGAAGCATCCCCTCTTCCAGACTCTGTCATTGAAGAGCTGATGAACTGCATTAATGAAGTTGACGGAAATTCCAAAGCACAGCGGACGGTTGAACTGATTCAGCAAATCAATGACAAAGTCATCATTTTTACAGAATACAGGGCCACCCAGTTTTATCTTCAGTGGTTTCTTCAGCAGCACGGCATTTCATCTGTTCCTTTCAGAGGAGGATTCAAGAGGGGCAAAAAAGACTGGATGAAAGACCTTTTCAAAAACCGGGTTCAAGTACTGATTGCGACAGAAGCTGGCGGGGAAGGAATCAACCTGCAGTTCTGCAATCACATTATCAACTATGATCTTCCCTGGAATCCGATGCGGCTTGAACAGCGGATTGGACGGATTCACCGTCTCGGGCAGGAAAAAGATGTCCACATTTATAATATGGCAACAAAAAACACCGTTGAAGAGCACATTCTGAAACTTCTCTATGAAAAAATCAACCTGTTTGAAAAAGTCATCGGCGAGCTTGATGAAATACTGACAAAACTTGAGATATCCAATTTCGAAGATCACCTGCAGGACATCCTGTTTAAATCTAAAAGCGATGGAGAAATGAAAATTAAGATGGAAAACCTGACATCCATCCTGCATTCTGCAGAACAGGAACACACAAAACAGAGAATGGAGGGATAACCAATGCAGCAGCAGCAGATCAGCGAGTTCCTTGAAACCTTTTTCACGGCCAATTCATGTGACATTACAGAAAAACAGCCTGGCTATATGACGATCCAGCTGACAGTGGACATGGATAAAGAATTGATGAACAGGCCGTTTTACTGGACATATCTTGAGAAAACAGGCGGTGTGCCGAGTCCGATGCAGCTGACTTTAATAACAGATGCCAAACGGGCACCAGCTGATTTGAAAGGGGAAATCATGCACTTCGGAGCACCAAGACTGCACCAGATTTTCCGGACTGCCAAAAAATTCGGAGGCCATATCCGCCTCTATGAAAACCCGCCGAACACGGGAAGCTCTCAGTCCCTGCATCCATGGCTGGGTGTAAATGTCATGGTATCCTATCAGAGCGACAAGAAAAAAGATCATCTCTATTCCATTGGACTTCACCTGATCAGCGGAGCCATCATAGAAGATTTTCAGGATCATTTGGAAAACATGGCCCTCACTCCCAGAATTCCTGATTTGTGTTTTACAACTTCGCCAATGATTAAAGTTCAAAGCGGCCTCTTGCGAATTCAAAATTATATACAAGCTAAATTTGAACAGGATGACCACACCTGGGCTGATGATGCAAGACAGCGCTGGAATTCAGATATGATGCTGCTAAGCCATTTTTATGAAGATCTTGAAGAAAAACCAGAATCGTACCATCTTGAAAAAGAAGCCTTGAAAGAGCTGTATGATCCTCACATTCATGTCTCGATTACAAACGGCGGGTTATTCTATTTATCGAGGACTGCCCTCGCTTAATGTCAAAATTTGCGCAAAAAATGATTTTGGTGTCATAAAATCATTTTTTGCCTTTTTATTTTTGCTGAAGAATGGCTGTCGAAGAAAACAGTAAAATCAAGCCAAAATGCCCATATAAAAGGAATATAATTCTAATTACTAGTAATTTTTTGAAAAAAATGAAAATATTTTTTTCTCTCGACATATTTCAGCACAATAAATGAAAATGAAATTTTATACTAGTAGTAAATTAGATAGACAACACGAAGTGACAAAAGAAATACTTTGTTTTTGATGCAGTGTCAGAGTTACACATAATCAGACAAAGGCAAACCTGCTGAAAAGCCGGGACGCAAAGTCACAGATCTAACGTTCTACGGAGCTATGATGGCTGGACTGCCTGAAATACTATTGCGTATTTTAGGAGGAGTTACAATGGAAGTGTTAATGGAGGAGTTTCAAAAGCTTGATCAGGAATGGAAAGAGTTGATTCTGTCGGCTTTGGAGATGGGTATCAGCAAAGAGGAAATCAGAGAGTTTTTGAAAACGCAAACAGTTTAAAGTTGACAAACAGCTGCAGTCTGTATTTTTTTTTCGTAAATTCGTTCTGTATATATAACAATCCCTTCGCTATATGCTATAATACGACTGGGAAGGTGATTATATGATTGGTGAACGCATACGAAAATACCGCAAAGAACGTGGACTGTCACTATCAGAGCTTGCCGATCGGGCCGGAGTTGCCAAATCATATTTAAGCTCAATCGAACGGAACCTGCAGTCAAATCCTTCTGTTCAATTTCTCGAAAAAGTCTCTTCCGTCCTTGGGGTCTCAATGAATACACTTATTCTTGAAGACCAGTCACAAAACATGAAACAGGCAAACCTTGATCATGATTGGGCAAATCTGGTCAAAGAGGCAATGGATTCAGGTGTTACAAAGGATCAGTTCAGAGAGTTTCTTGAATTTAACCGCTGGAAAATGAACCAGGAAAAATAACAGCACCATGCAAAAGGTCTTCTTACCCCTTTTGTATGGTGCTGTTTTTACGTACGCTATCCTTTTCTGTCAAATTCGTATCCTGTTCCCATATTTTGCTGATAGGCTGACAGCGGTATTTTCTTTACAGCGTGAACAGCCTGTATCGCTTTATGGGAGGTAAGATCCTTTGAACAGACAGGACAAATCCACTGATATGATTTGCTGCTGCTGAAAGATGGCTGATAGCACTGACTGCAAAGTTTTTTATACATCGCTTTTCCCCTTTTCATCCAATCAGCAGCCGGATCCAGTGCAAATGAGCCAAAAGAACAGCAGAATACAGAAATGCAGCGGCAATTGAAAGGACTTTAATGATCGGTGATGACGGCACACGCCCCGTGAAAACAAACAAAAGCAGAAATAATGAAAATGACAGCTTACTACATGTAAATACCGCAGGATGTATCTCATACAGAATCCTCATAACAGGATTGGCTTCTGTAATCAGCTCATAATGCAGACCGGCAAGGGTCAATGCTGCGTCCATACCATTTAAAGCTGCTAACATCAAAAAGAGTGCCTTCAACACATTTCCGCCTTTATTCTTAATAAAGAACAAAAAGAGCAAACTTAATCCGTCTACTAAAAGTATATACCTCTTCAGCGAATAAAAACAGGTTCAAATTCCGCTATTTTTCTTTTTAAAGAACGTTTACCGCCGATTTCCTCCAATTTTCTTTAATAATCTTACTAAATTTAAACATTATAAAGAACAATCACTAGCATGCCGCATTCTTCATTAAAAACAAAAAAGCCTGTCTTTGCAGGCCCCCTCTTTCTCAATCTCCTCCGCCGCCACCGCCGCCGCAGTCTCCCCCGCCTGAATCCCCGCCGCCGAAGAATCCAGAATCAGAATGGCAGTCTCTGCCATTGTCTGAACTCGTATACGTATAACCAGAGGAGTCCCTGTGCCTGCTCCTTTTTTTGTTATCACCAGCGATCCCCATTACTGCCAAAATTCCGACAAATACAACCATTAAGAAAAATCCCATTTTAAATCCCCCTTTGAATAGCAGCATGTTTTTTGGAAAAAATAACTAACAAGGACGGTGAATATCATGAGGAAAACCATTTTGCTTTTGCTGCTTCTCCTTATATACGGTCTGCAGCCGGCTTTGGTTTCACAATCAGCAAATGTTTATGCGGAAAAGCATACAGACTGGAAAAACGTAGCGGTGAAAGAAACGAAAAAAAGATATCCGCTCTCACAAGTATTGTTTACCCAAAAAATCTGGGACAACACCAAGAAAAATCAGACGGTCAAACAATACAAGGTGACATTGCGCGAGGGAATGAAAGACATCGGGGTGTTTGTCACCATCTCTTACGATGCAAAAACAGAAAAAATCAAAAAGATACAGGTTCTGGAAGAAGCGGATTAAACCGGTGTAGAACACGAAAGAAGGTACCTCTCTCCAAGGTACCTTCTTTCATTGAAGCTATTTTCTTCTTTTTAAGAAAAACATAAATGCAAAGGGAAGGATACCGAACCACCTGCTTGCAAACGGCGACTTCTCCGTTTTTCGCATTGTTTTTATTGCCTTCCGCTCTTCTTTTGGAGTATCCATATATCTGACCAGCTGCTGAGTCATATATTTCACATAATCATTCGTAGACACTGCAAACACACCTCATACGCACTTTTTAGCTAGTATGCCGCGTTTCCAGCTCTTTTATACGTTCAATCAGTTCATCTGCCAGCTGTTCTATGGTTTTTCCCTCTGTTTTGATTTTTATCGTACAGTCCTCATATGCATTTACGCGTGACTCATAGAGCGATGAAAGCTCTTCTTTTGAAGCTTTTGAAGCTAGCGGCCGGTTTTCATCCTGCTGCACACGTTCAAAAATGACATCAAGATCGGTTTGAAGGAAAATCACAATGCCGCTCTCTTTCATTTTTTCCCTGTTCACTTTGCGCACAGGCAGTCCGCCGCCTGTCGTTATCACAGCATTTTCGGAAGGCGCACGCTCAATCATCTGTGTTTCTAGTGAACGGAACACCTCTTCCCCGTCTTCTTTAAAGATGTCTTTGATCTGCTTTCCTGCTGCGTGTTCAATCATTTGATCAGTATCTAATACAGGGCATCCGAGTTTTTCGGCAAGAACCTTGCCTACAGTCGTTTTTCCGGTCCCCATAAATCCCGTGATAAAAATTGGCTTCACTGCTGTTCACTCCGCTTGTTTTTCAACTACCTTACCACAGAATCAGGATGCAGGGAACTGCTCTGCAGGTAAATCAGTAGACCGTCCAATCAGTCATTTCTCCGGAATTCAGATTGTACGTATATTTTGCTGATGAAAAATGGCCTGTATTAAGTTTTGCAGCAAGTGATACCAGCAGTTCGCCTTCACCTTTTTCAGCAGCCGTATAAGTGATGGAACCATCGTCCGTCTTTATTTCATAGTGGTTTACCCCTTCTTGATCAGCAATGGACTGCATCGAATGCTGAACACCGCAAAGGAGCAGATTCTCAAGAATCATTGAACGTTCTCTCTCGCTGTAAAACTTTTTTTCTGCTGTGAATACTGCTGTCTGGTGAAGGAGAATCAGCAAGATAAAGAATGCGATCATTGAAACAGACGGCAGGATAAATCCTTTTTCATTTCTCATCCAGACCGCTTCAATCCTAAAAAGCTTCTGAATGTGCACCTGTAGGTTTTGCCTGAAGTACTGACAACTGTGAGCAGGGCTCCCCCTTCGATTTGGGTGAATTGCATATCCTTCACATGTCTCAAGCAAATAATGTGGCCGGTGTTATTCACCTGTCTACGAATCATCGTTCCATACTTTTCAAATTCAATGCTTCTTCCCGTTTTCGAGGTAAATGAAAGCATTTGGTCCTGGACTTTGAAGCCGGTGCCTTCTCTGAATTCAATGGCTGCCTGCTGCTGAAAGATCTCCCATTCCAGCGGATTTATGTCCCGTTTATCTTCCGACACTCTGTATAGATGGGGAATAAGCAGAGCTGACGATGCTGTAATCACAGCGAATATACTGAAAGAAAACAGCATATTCAAGAACGTAAAACCGCTATGGTCTGAAAGAATAGAGGCATTCCGTTTCGAGCTTGCCTTTGTAGCTCCACTCAATGCATGCTTTTTCGAGCTCTCCCGAAGCACTCCAGCTGATATCCTTTCCTTCTTCATTGTGTTCTCCTTCCTTATACGCGCGCTTTTCAATGATTGACTGCAATTCAGTGACTGCTTCATGTTTAAGGCGCGTTTTTTCCCGTTCCTGACTGATATACATAGAGGCAGGGATCAAAATCAGCGAAATCATAGACCAGATGCTAAAAGCCATAACCGTCTCAGCCAATGTAGTGCCGCTATCGTTCCTCAACGCCCATCCTCCCCATCCCCATGTAAAAAATCATGTTATATCGTTTTTTGCGGTATTGCATGACAATCGTGCCGCTGTCAGAGAGCCTCCCGTCAGGAGTAAACTGAACTCTCGCTTCCATCGTGGAAGGCGTTAGCAGGATATCCGAATCATACGAAACGGTATAGAGTCTCTTCGGGGATATCCCCCCTTCTGTACCTATATACCTGTGGTTAGCAGGGTCAAATAACAGGACGATCGTTTTTTTATTTGAAATGGCGTACTGCTGGGCATATAAAAGATCCTGTTCAAGAGTCTTGAAGAAAAGCTGAGCAGGCTTTTGACTTTGAAATGGCTGAAGGATGAAAACAGCCGTCCCTGTCATCACAGTAACGATGCTGATTACGATGACGGTTTCCATAAGCGTGAACCCTTTATTCGGCTGCAGACGCCTCACCGACTTTTCCCTCCGAATCAATAGTAAGCGCCGTGCCATTTGGACATGCAGGTGCTTCTTCAAGGTACCCTGCCGTCACAAGGGCTTCGATCGTCGCAGTCTTTTTCGTTTCAATCTGATAGGCTGAGGCTTGGGCCTGAACCGTATTTTTTAGCCCTTCACATCCTTTGCTCTGGATGTTTGCGTGATGCTTTGTAATATTGGGAATGGTGATCAAAAGCAGGACGGATATGACAAGAAGGACAATAAGCATTTCAATCAGTGTAAATCCCTTTTCATTTTTAACCATAATCAGACTCCTTTCCCGTTATAAAGCTTCCATCATGTGATACATGGGCATAATCATTGACAGGTACATGATCAGGACTGTAATTCCCACGGTGATATAGGCTGCAGGCTGAATCATCAACAGCCATTTCATTGTTTTGTCTTCTAGCCTTTCAAGAACAAACTGGCTGTATGTATACAGCTCTCTTGCAAGCCTTCCATTTGCTTGTCCATGGCCGACGACCTGACTCATTTCCTTTTCGTAAAAACTGTTATGGCTTATGAGGGTTTCAAATCTCTCCCCCTTTTTTAAATGTTCAATAAACCATTTCGCCTCATCTCTGTAAAACGGAAGAAAATTCTGATGTTCAAAAACCTTGAGAGATTCATAAATCGATAAACCGCTTTTCAGGAGATTGCTCAGCTGCAGGGAAAAATAGTAGCTGTTAATGAGAACAATGATTTTTTTCCATACCGGAATTTTCAGCATAAATCTCATTTTTCTCTGAGGTTTAAAGGCTCTCAGCCGGACCATGTAATAAACACCGCCAAGCATCAGCAGGACGAGGCTTCCAATCACCGCTGATTTTACTGCTTCAAACAGGAAAAACAGAAAATGTGTCAAAAAACTGGGTTCAAGGTTCATGGAATGGTAGATCTGCTGAAACTGAGGGGCAATGACAGATTGTGAGAGGTAAAAGAGAATGCCAATTGTGAAGAAGAGAAAAAGAGGATATTGCATAACCTTCTGCCATTTTTCGCGCTGCACGACTTTTCTGCTGAGCATATCTCCAGCTTCTTTGAAGGCGGCATCCAGATCCCCGTGCTTCTCGGCAAAATACAAATAGCTTAGAACTTCACGGTGAAAGGATAATTCTTCAAAAGCCGAACGGATCGACTGACCTGCAGAGAGCCTTCTCAGACAATGAGCCACATCCCCGCTTTTATCTGCGCGAAGATCAATAGAAGTAAATTTTAACGCTTCATTTAGTGTATAGCCCTTTTCTAAAAGATTGCTCATCCTCTTCAGAAATTGCGATTGATCCTTAAGGCTCCATCTTTTTTTAGTCTTCATAGGCATACATCCACTTATGAAGAGCATAAGACGGCAAGTACCCCAGGGCAATCCCCTTCTTTATCGCATCCTTTAAGGTGGCATAATCACATTCGACCTTTTCCCCGCGTGCTTCTTTTATGGCAAGTGTAAGGTTTTTCCCGTACAGCATTTCAAAGATTCCAAGTCTCCTGACGTTTCTCATTTTTTTACACTGCGGTGAGCATTCGCCCTCGCAAAATGGACATTTGACACCGACAAGCCTCTGAGCAACGACAGCTAGAAAGGTCTGCTCAATTTCAGACAGGCTTACATCAAATTCAAGCATTCTGTAAATCGCGCCTTTGGCATCTCTTGTATGCATCGTCGACAGAACCAAATGTCCTGTGAGCGCTGCCCTGATTGCAATTTGTGCAGTTTCCCGGTCTCTGATCTCACCGACCATTATGATATCCGGGTCGTGCCTGAGTATGGCCTTCAGCCCGACCGCATACGTGATCCCCGCTTTTTCATTAACCTGTACCTGCAGAACCTCGGAGCTTTTCGTTTCAACCGGATCCTCAAGCGTTATAATGCTGCGGTTAAAATGTTTTTTGGCATAATGAATGAGAGAATAGAGAGTCGTTGTTTTTCCGGAACCGGTTGGACCCGTAAAAACCATTAAACCGTGGGAATGGTTTAGAAAAGAGAGAAGTTTTTGTGCGGACTGCGGAAAAAGCGACAGCTTGGTGACGGAAGGGATGCAATCATTCGGGAGAATTCTGATCACTAGACTTTCTTCAAATACGGTAGGAAGAGTGGACATGCGAAGCTGAACATTGATTGCCTCATTTGACAGAGCAAGTGAACCGTTCTGCGGCCTCCTCCTCTCGCCAATATCCATAGAAGCAAGAAATTTAAAATGGGCGATAATCCTGCCACAGACTTCTTTGCGGATAATCCTTTTTTCAATGAGATCATCATCAATTCTGTATTGAATAACCGCGTCTGTTTCCCTGGGAACAAAATGAATATCAGAAGCGTTAAGCTCACAAGCTTCTTCAACAATTCTTTCACTGAGCAATTCGATGGAATTCATGATTTCCTCCTTTCTGTGCGGCTACTGAAAGACTACCTCATTTAAAGAGAAAGCGCACATACCGAAAAGTCAATTTTCGGGACAAATCAGGAGTTCTATAAGGGCGAAAACCTCATTTTCCCCTTGAAGAAAAACAAAAAATAGAGCGGCAATGAATAATTTTACCAGTTTTGCCCATACTGTATAAAGTCTTTAATGGGCTATAGCCAAGCGGTAAGGCAACGGACTTTGACTCCGTCATGCGCTGGTTCGAATCCAGCTAGCCCAGTACGAAAAGCGGAGCCTTCCGTTTAGCTCCGGGAGTCAGATAAGAAATCACCCAAAAAGGCCGGTTTTGCCTTTTTGGGTGATTTTGTTCTGGCAGAGGAGTTGGAAGGCGCAGCTGGACACCACGAAAAGCGGAGCCGACTGTTCAGCCCTGACAGGCAGAAAAGAAATCACCGGAAAAGTCCGGTTTTGACTTTTTCGGGGATTTTGTTCTGACGGAAGGGCTAGGAGGCGGAGCTGGACACAACGAAAAGCGGAATCGCCCGGTTAGCTCCGGGAGTCAGATAAGGAAACAACGAAACGGCTGTTCAACCTTTGCACAGGCCCCTTAACACAAAAAAACCTGCGGATAAACTTATCCGCAGGTTTTTTAAGCGTTTCTTTTCGCATAATAAATATATGGCTTCCTCTTAGATTTGAGCAATGACGGTTTTAGATAGTAAACCCTGTACCCGCTGTTCAGGATTTCATATTCTATATATTTCAGCTTGTTCTTTTTAGCGAACTCTTTGGAAGCTTTTTCAATGCTTGACTCATCTGTAATAAAATTCGGGCTGGAGTAGTCTGTTGCTACATTCCGGTTGCCAATGCCTTCTAAGAAAAATTGAATTTCTGTCATCATCATTCCACCCTTTTCGTTCTTTATAATGAACCATCTGTATTCACTATACAAAGAAAAGGCTGAAATGAAAATCTTCAAATTCGGGCAAATTTTTAAGTTATCCCATCATTACTAGGTATTTCTGCATAATTCTCATGAATTCTTATTATTTTGTTCCCTATAAAGAACGGGAGAGCTTTTTATGAAACGGATTTTTGTACTTCTTTCTTTTTAGAAAGCTTTGTCAGGGCTTGAGGATTATAGCCGACGACCAGTTTTTTTCCGTCTGTGATAATAGGCCTTCTAAGTAGTTTGGGCTCGTCGATGATCAGTTTTATCACATCTGAAAGCGGCAGTTCATCAATATCCAGGTTCAGTTCCTTGTATGTCTGGCTGCGGGTCGCCAGAATCTCATCCATGCCGTCTGTTGTAAGCTGAAGGATTTTTTGAAGTTCTGAATAAGTAGGAGTTTCGCGAAACAAATGTTTTTCATTGAAATCAACGTTATGTGCCTTAAGCCAATGCTTTGTCTTTCTGCATGATGTACAGCTCGGATAACTATAAAAAACCAATTCGTTCATTGTCTTCATCTCCCATTTTATATTGTTTTTTTATGATCAATTTTGTTTAGACGGCAGCTGTTCAACTTGTATAAACCAATTGTACAGCAATTGTTTAACTTTTGTACAGCAATAAGCCTCGATTTCAACAAACTTTTTTAGGTTTGTTTACACTTTGTGACATAATTGGTACTTCTAGAATGTAAACGCTATTTACAAGGACGTTGGACGTACTTTATAATAAAAAAAGTGATGGACTTAGGGACTCAAACAAAGGAGGGATTGACATATGGATCGCATGTTCCGAGTATTAGGCTTCTGGACTGGCATCTTCGCTGTCATGTTTTACCTGGGAGATATGAAAACGACTTCATTATTATTCTTCGGTCAGACGGGATTTTTCGTGTTTTTATCTTATCTTAAACTTTCTGAGCGCATGTACATTTACGTGTTCGGCGCATATTTAACGATTTTCTTCGTGGGCTTTACATATTGGACTACATTTATGATGGTTCCTGGGCAAGGCGGTCACTAAGATCAAACCCCAACAAACTTATCAAAATAAAAATGGTGACCTGCAAAATGCAGGTCACCATTTTTTATAAATGTCATCAGTCAGGCGCTCAATACCTTTGCCATGCAGAAACACATGAAACGCAGAACTGATGTTGCCTGGCATGATCAGGTCTCTTACAGCTCTGTTTTGTTTGGCAGACGGGCTGAAAGGATCCCTGTGGGAATGCTCATGGAGAAATGAAAGAATTCCCGCATTCATCAGAAACTGATCCTGCCTTTCTTTCACGAGCAGGTTCCACCCAAGCTCTTCCGCTTTTTTCTCATACGCATCAAAATGGATATGTGTTGTTATATCCATTTCAAACGGGTGAAGAAGCGGCGGCATCATTTGATGTCTGAAATATCCCCTCATGCTCCCCTGCTTTCTTGCAGGAGTGTGCCACTCTGCGTTTGTGTAGCCATAGTCCACCATTGCGATGACAGCAGCCTCACAAGCATGATCCAGCATCCGCATATAGCTGAGCATAGCCAGCGGCACTTCAAAGCGCTGGCCTTCTGAGAGCTCAATATTCTGCCACAGCAGGAAGGAAGCAATCTCTTCATTCTTGAGAGGCTCGAATTCTTCAACTAGCGCGCCATTTTTATATGCTACTTTCACTTCAAACAGCTGTGAATCTATTTTGGCAACTACATGTACAGGGAAGGCATCAAACAGTTCATTTGAGAAGATGATCCCTCTGAAATTTTCAGGAAGCTGCTCCTGAACAGAAACGGCAAGATCTGCGCATCTTTCCATTTGAAGGTTTCTGTGAAATCCGCTTCCTTCAACAGAAATAACCGTTAAAGCCTCATAAGTACGAGGTGAACAATTTTTCCATTCCAAAAGAAGTGCTTCCAGAAATCTGCCTGTGCCCCCGCCGATTTCACAAAACGCCGGTTCAGCGAGGTCTTTTTCAACCATCCTGGAAAAAAAGGCTGCAAACACTTTCGCATAAACATCCGAAACATTGCTCGAGGTGTAAAAGTCTCCGCCTTTTCCTATCTTTTGCCGGGTACTTGAATAATAGCCGTGCTCAGGATGATAGAGGACAAGGTTCATATACTCCGCATAGGAAATAGAGCCTCCCTGCCGGTCAATCAGATCGAAGACAAGCTGTTTCATGGCAGTTCCTAAAAACCGTTTAAAAATGGATTGCTGTCCATTTCGGCTCCTATCGTTGTATCCTGTCCATGCCCAGGCAGCACGACCGTGTCTTCAGGAAGGTTCAGCAGTTTGTCATGGATGCTTTTAATCAGCTGGCGATGATTGCCTTCAGGAAGATCCGTCCGGCCAATGCTGCCCGCAAACAGAGCATCTCCGGAGACGACAAATCCGCTTTCCTCAAAGAAAAAGGAAATGCTTCCCGGTGAGTGGCCCGGCGTTTCCAGCACTTTGCAGGAAAAAGACCCTGCATTCAGAATGGTTTCCTCATCAATTAGATGGTCGGCATCTTCAGCTGCAATAGATTGTCCAAGAAAAGCGTTTGACCCGTTCTTAGCGGGATTTCCAAGCCACTTTTTTTCAAGTCTGTGTATGTAGACAGGAATTTTGTATTCATTGCGCACGTCGTCAACAGCGCCGATATGATCAAAATGGGCGTGTGTCAGAAGCACTGCCATTGGCTTCAGGCCGCGTTTTTGCAGGTGCTGAATCAATTTATTTCCTTCGCTCCCCGGATCAATGACCAGGCATTCTTTTTCGCGGTTGGAGATGATGTAGCAATTTGTTTGGAGAGGACCTAAAGGAAGCTGCTCCCAGTTCATATAAACACCCCGTTGCATGCATTTTCTTTCTATTCTACACTAAAAAGGGAAACAACTAAAAGAAGGAGGGGCTGAAAAAGGGTGAAAAGATTATGGGGAATCGAATGGACCAGTGGTGCCTCTGCTGAAGCTATTCAGGAATATGACTGGATAGACAGAGCGGATATGATCACGGTAACAGACTGCAGCCGTCTTGTCTCAAAGCTGAAAGAAGAAAAGCATACTCTGATAGAAGATGTGCATGAGCTGCTGCAGACAGATCTGAGTGTGCTGTACGGTACATTTACTGACTATGGCTTTACAAGTGAAGCCGGCCGCCATTATTTCCTTTCAGAGATGATCCTTTCGTTCAGACTCACAAGCGGCGATCCTCTCCAGAAACAAATGTGCAGACTTCAGACAGAGGAGCACTTGATTGCAGAGAATGACAGCGTTTTATTCACTGATGCAGACAATTTCGAGCTCATGAAAAAAATGGCTGATTCATATGGGGTCTGTATAGAATTCGGGCCTCGACAAACAGAATGAAAACGTTTAAACTATTAAAAGGAATATTTTGCTTTTCTTCATGATTTTATGAAACGACTTACATACGTCAGGGGGCTACAAATATGGGGTTAGTTATTATTTTTGCTCTAGTTACATTGCTGTCTGTGCTAGGATTGCTGCGCTCGTTTAAAGACAAAAATGTAATGGGCATTGTTTTCGCCGGCGGAACACTTGCTGTTTTCGGATGGTTTACGGTAATGACCATTCTTCACCATGGATTTCCGACTGCTCACTAACAGGCAGCAAAAAACGGCCATACGGAGTGCACATGCACTCTGTGTGGCCGTTTTTGTTTTTTACTACTGATGGGCATTTACACTTTTAAGCTTGCTTTCCATTGTAGACTTTTTGTCTCTCCGGTCATCGATTCGGATATTGGTGGCCACTCTTTGAATCCCTTTCTCAAAAGGAGACTCGTGAATCGCCTGAATGACTTCAAATAAATCCGGCAGCTCTCCTTCGATAAGCGTATTCATCGGGGTAAGCTGAAATTTAATCTTGCCTTCCGCTTCATATCCTTTGAGGATTTTTTGAACTGCTGCTACATACTGGCTTACACTTGCCGTTTCGGTGCCTATTGGTATGACGGTTACATCTGCTATGGCCATATTCGTTCCTGCCTTCTTTTTTTCATTTAACGATACTCTTAATTTCACCATCTTTCAAGTGAATGAGCTTTTCCCGGTATGACCCGTACAGGGCATATTCCCCATCAGGTGAAAGACTGATCGGGCTGTTGTCGACATTCTCAATGATTGTACTCATTGTTTCTTTTTCCGGGTCAACAGCAGTCAAATCGAACTTCCCTTCCGTATCTCCCGGAATAAAAGTATAGAAAACACCTTCTGCCGTGTCATATTCAGGAATAAGCCACTCGGAGTATAAAGGAGTTAATGGAACGTCAAATGAATAGAGAAGTTCCCCGTTTTTGAAAAACAAATACGTGCCGGTTGATTCCTCTTCATTCTCTACTTTTATTGAGAATGTGTATTCTCCAAAATGCGCATGTGAGATAATGTGTTCTTCAAGAATCCGTTCTTCCTTTGTCTGCAGAGAATAAGCTGCAAGCGGAGCTGTGAGCTGCGGTTCTGCTTCATTCCATTTTAGATAAGTGATTTCATCATCAGTGAGCCACTGAATAAATGGAAGCTCGACCGGGTTTTTCTCAAGCGAATAATCACTCATTGAAAGGAGAAAGGTTTCAAAAGACCAGTTTTCATCAAAAGCTGTGATGAAAAGCTTTTCTCCTGAAGGACTCCATGAAAAATTCAGTTCAGTTGACGGGAATGACCGCTCTGTCCTGATATTTCCTGATTGATCAAGGACCGTGATGCTTGCCTCATAGCTAGTGGGGCTGGAGTGGACGGCGAGCAAGCCCGATTCCCGGCTGATTGACAATTGAACGATGGATGCCTCTGTTTCAAAGAACGGCTTTCTTTCTCCTGTGAACAAATTATATTGGTAGACGACGGACCCGCCGGCATTTTCGCTTAAATAATAAATGCTGCTCTCATCTGCCCAGTCTTCAGCCGAAAAGAATTCTGAGTCCGAAAGCGGGACAAGATCTTTTTCTGCTGCCTTGTCTGCAGACATGTCTTTCTCATTCGTTTGCTCTGATTTAACTGCCTTTTCGTCCGGGACATCCCGAGATTGATGAGGCTCCTGCGAGCAGCCGGCAGCAATTATGACAATAAATAGTAAAGCGGTAAATCGTCTGGCTCTCATCATCTCGTCTCCCCTCTTCTTATCTTGTAATACGTTCAGACTTGCTGAAAAGTTTCAGGATTTCAGCATATATAATGAAGCCCAGAAAATGCCTCTGCTTTTTTTGTAAATGTCATCGAACTGACTGAGAGGAAGAGGATTCACTCCCGTCCCAAGCTCTATAGTATACCCGCATTTCTTCTTCACCAAAACAAACCAGTCCCTGAATCCCGCATGACTGTCAATGGTTCTGATCGCTTTATAGCCGCTCTGCCTGCTGAATTCTTTCACGATGATGCCCGCTTGTTCCGGCTCACAGTTCATGTATCCCCAGTAGATTTCTTCGCCCTGGGTATGAACAGCGACAACCATATCAAAGTTTTCTGTCTCCACAAGCTTTGCCATCATAATGGATTCCGGTTCAGTCAGCGGCGCGTCACCCGGGTAATCCCTTGAAGACGGAGCTTTAGGAATTTTTCTCTCCTTTTCAATCTCCCAGTTCGCAGGATATTGATTGTTCAGATCCACTCCATTAATATTCGCCTTCCACTGTTCAAAATCAAGGCTGTTATTGTTCATGTGAAGCGTCGAATGATAGTGCGAATTATCAGACGGCAGTCCGTTCAGTACAAGCTGTACACCGTCAGGATTGACCATCGGGACAAAAGAAAGGGATACTTGCTGATATAAATCCATTGCGGAATGACCTTCAAATGACCCTCCGTCAACAACCGCTTCTAAATATTCATGGAGCCAGTTCATCAGGACAGATGTTGTAATCCATTCATTTGCATGAAAGGAGCCGTTCATATGAACTTTTTTGGGTCCGTTTCCAATTTTAAGCTCATATACTGGCAGCCCCAAAACACTGTGTCCAATTGTCCGTTTTTCTACAAAAGGATAGGCATGAAGGATTTTTTCCAGATCTTCAAGCAGAACAATGTAATCATATGCTCTCGTCTTCTGGATAAACTCAGGTGATGGCGGCAGTGGAAGCTGCCCCTCATAAAAGTCTATTATATTCCTAATATGCGGTGCATTGAAAGTGGACGATATGTGACATTTTACATTCTCGGTAAAAGGTATGCGGAGCGTTTCTCCTGAAAGGATGCAGGCTGCGGAACATGCCGGATTTGCCTCAAATAGGAGCTGTTCATGTATATTCAGCAGATGGGACAGTTCTTTTAAATGTGTATCCCTTTTCACTCTGACAATCATTACAATCCCCCCAAAAAATGTGCTTATATTCAGCATATGATTACATGCGGGCTTTCTTGTTAAAGCATTTATTAAAGAAGGGAATCAAAGAGAATAAAAAAAGCTTTGGCACAGGGCCAAAGCTTTTGCAGGTTTACTCTTTTTTCTCATTTTCCTTTTTCATTTCATCATAGAAACGAAGGAGGTCACCATAGATGATTTTATCGGAGTAGTTAAGCTCCTGTTTCGCTTTATCCATATATGGTTCACACGCATCCTTGTCTTCAGCAGGCTGCTCTGTTGATTTGTCGTAGCATGTGCCGCTTGTGTAGACAAATTTGTCTGTGATGAAGCTTCCATCACGTAGAACCGTAAAAGGAAGTTTATCTTTTGAGAAGAGATCCTTGCCGAATTCAATCTCATCTTTCGTCTCTACGCCAAGCAAATGCATTAGTGTAGGACGAATATCGATCTGTCCTGAAACGTCAGAAATGGTTTTAGGATTTTTATCCGTCACTCCAGGGATGTGAATGACAAAAGGCACTCTCTGAAGCTGAATTTCATCGTACGGCGTCACTTCTTTGCCGAGGAACTCGCCCATCGCAGCATTGTGGTTTTCAGAAATACCGTAGTGGTCACCGTAAAGGACGATAATGGAATTCTCGTAAAGCCCTTCATCTTTTAGCTTCTGAATGAAGTGCTTTAAGGCTTCATCCTGGTAACGCACAGTCGGGAAATAGTTATTCAGCGTTTTGCTGTTTGAGTTAAACTCATCCACCATTTTGTCTTCTTCGTTCAGTTCAAACGGGAAATGGTTGGTAAGCGTGATATGCTTGCTGTAAAACGGCTGGGGAAGTTCTTTCATATGGTCAACAGACTGTTCAAAAAACTCTTTGTCTTTTAATCCCCATCCGACAGAATTTTCTTCGTTTACTTCATAGTCATTTACATCAAAGAACCTGTCATATCCAAGTGCCTGATACATGATGTCACGGTTCCAGAAGCTTTTATTATTGGCATGGAAAACAGCCGAATAGTACCCTTGCTCTTTAAGAAGCTCAGGAGCAGCTACATATTCGTTGTTGCTGTTTGTAAAGAAAACGGCTCCCCGGCCTAGCGGATACAGGGAATTCTCTACGATAAATTCAGAATCGGACGTTTTCCCCTGTCCTGTCTGATGATAAAAGTTGTCAAAGTTGTAGCTTTCACCGATAAAATCATTTAAAAATGGCGTGATTTCTTTGCCGTTAATGGTTTCGTTAATGACAAAGCTCTGAGTCGATTCCAGTGAAACCAGGATTACGTTTCTGTCTTTTGCAATGCCGAACATGTCTTTGTCCGGTTCCTTCTTATTCGCTTTTACATAGTTCTCAATTTCAGTCAGGCTGTTGCTGTCTGCAAGAGCGCGCTGTGCAGATGTTTTAGACTGCAGCACGCCGTCATAAATGTGGAAATTATAGACGCTGATGTTTTTCACAAGCATTTCACGGTCAAATGAACGTGTAAGCAACTGCGGACGTTCAGTCTCAGCCAGTCCCAGGTTGAAGAAAAAGATACCGGCAACAAGCAGATAGAAAGCTGATTTTTCTTTTCTTGTGACGGCGGCACCTGCCTGAAAGCGCGGACGCTTCATAAGCCAGGCAAGAATGACAATGTCAACAAGCAATAGCAGATCAAGCGGTTCAAACAGGGAAGAAATACTGCTTCCGAGGTCACCCATATTGCTTGTCTGAAAAAGAACCGGAATTGTCAGGAAGTCATTGAAAAATCGGTAAAAAACAATGTTTGCAAGCAAGACAAACGTTACGATCATGCTCGCAGCAAGGATATATCGGTTGCGGTTTTTCTCTTTCATGAACAGGCCAAAGCCGAAGATAAACAAAAGAAAGCTCAGGGGGTTAATAAACAGGATAAACTCTTGGGTGAAATTTTCAATTTTGATATCAAAGCTAGTTTTGTAGACAATGTATGTTTTGATCCACATGAACAGTGTCGCGATAAGCAAAAATGAAATTTTTGAAAATGATTGGATACGCATTTCATAACCTCCTCATTCGTTAGAACCTGCGCAGTCAAGATCTCGTTTTTTTATTTTTTTAAATTCTCTTTAATTTCCATAAATTAGGCAGATTGAACAACTAAACCATATCTTAATACTTCTTTAACAAAAAATCAATCGTTTTTAACACTTAGCTTACAATAGGCTGATAGAATTGTAATGTTGTTCAGCTTATTCGTTTTACCCTATAGTTAGACGTATAAAACCCAAAAAGGTTTCAAAAATGCCAAAGTAAATATCTTCTGAATATTCTTTAAAATAAGAAAGGAGCCTTATCTGCTTTGATAAGGCTCCTTTTAGTATTGCTTTCCCGGGCTTTTATATGCGATTAAACCGCGGAAAGTTTTGTTTTTACAAGCCACGCTCCGCCAATAACGCCAGCATCATTGCCAAGAGTTGCAATGGATATGGACGCGCCTTCAGCCACACGCGGGAATGCATAACGCTTGAAATACTTCTCTGTGTTTTTTCTTAAGTGCTCTCCGGCTCTTGAAACTCCCCCGCCGATTACAATCTTCTCAGGATTCAGACCGTTTGAAAGGTTTGCAAGTGCAAGTCCAAGCTGCTTCGTAATATATTCAACAACTTCCGATGCAAGAGCATCTCCCTGTTCAGAAGCTTCAAAAACATCTCTCGACGAAATGCTGCCGTTTTCGGCATAAAGGGTTCTGAGGCTGCTCTGCGCATCACTTTCGCTCAGTTTTTCAACGGCAAGTCTTACAATGCCCGTTGCAGATGCAATTGTCTCTAAGCAGCCTTCTTTGCCGCAGTTGCAAGGTGCTCCGCCTTCAGTCACAGAGGTAATGTGTCCTATTTCTCCCCCTGCACCGTTTACACCATGCACAACCGTTCCGTTTGAAATGATGCCGCCGCCGACTCCTGTGCCAAGCGTTACACATATAACATCCGTCGCTCCGTCTCCGGCTCCCTTCCACATTTCGCCGATCGCTGCGATGTTTGCATCATTGTCAATAACGGCTCTGAGGCCTGTCTCAATTTCAAGGTGATGCTTTAACGGGTAATTTTTCCAGCCGAGGTTCACTGTTTCATACACAAGTCCTGTTTCTAAATTCACAGGGCCCGGTGCACCCATGCCAATGCCGGCAAGCTTCGCTTTTGTCTGGCCAAGCTCTGAAAGTTTGGCGTCAATTGCCTTTGCAATATCTGTCGTAATGGTTTTTCCGCTTTTATCTGTAGGGATCTCCCATTTTTCAATCATTTCGCCGTAATGGCTGATAAATGCCATTTTAATTGTTGTACCGCCAAGATCTATTCCAACCAGCCATTTATCTGTCATAATATGTCATCCTTTTTTGTTGTAGTCTTAGAGAAACCGTTTGCACAATCATTTAAAACAGCAGGAGCTATTTCTTTTCAAGAACCCGCTGCCTTTCCTGCCTAAGAAGCAGGATTGCCATTTGGTAGTCCTTTACGTCCATTAGGTTTGATTCATATATTTGCCTGATTTCCATTTCCATCAGTTCAAGATCAGCTGCTCTGTCTCCAATATATATGATCGTTCCCATTTTTTTCAGAAACTGCTGAATATCGTAAATCGTTTTCATCATTACACCTGCTCATTTCATAGATATTCTGCATGAACCTACATAAAAGTATAAAGGAATGTCACTTTCCGTCAAGAGGATATTTTAAAATTCAAAACTGGAGTGTATTTTTTCAGGGAACAAAAAAAGAGCGGGCCCCGCTCTTCGCTACAATCCCTTTATCAGAAGCGAACCGTAAAGATACAGCCCCCCTGTAAAAAACAGAGCAAGAACTGCTCCTGTCAGCCGCAAGCCCCATTTCTTCTGTTTGGGCAGCTGCACCATCAAAGCTGCAAGAAATCCTCCTGCAAGACCTCCAAGATGACCGGCGTTATCCACTCCTGGAAATGCAAAACCAAACAGCAGATTCAAAACGATGATAAAGATGACATTTGTTCCAATTGTCCTGAAAAACAGCTTTGGCTTATCAATGCCCATATAGAGCAGGGCTCCGAAACATCCAAAAATGGCGCCTGATGCCCCCGCGGATATGGAAGGGCTGAATGCAAAGCTCGCTAGCGTTCCTGATGCTCCCGCAAACAAATATATAAGCAGAAACCTTACAGATCCGTACATTCTCTCAACCGCCCCCCCTATATAAAGAAGCGCCAATGTATTCATCAGCAGATGGAGGATTCCGATGTGAAGAATAATAGGAGTGAACAAACGCCACCATTCCCCGTCGGCAAGCAGCGGGTTATATTTCGCCCCATAGTCAACAAGCGTCTGGGGGTTCTGGCTGCCTCCTGAAGCTTCAAGAAGCATAAACATGCCGACCTGCAAACCGATAAACAAATAGGTGAAAAGAGGTTTTCCATAACGGAAAAGCTGTCTTTCTTCATTCGCTTTCTTATTTGAATGAAAGATGGCCTCCTTCTTCAACAAGCCTATGTCTGCTTCTTCTGCATCTACCAAAAACGGCAGCCTTTTCCCAAGCAGCGCTTCAAGATAGTCAATCATCTTCTGCTCATTGTCTTTATGGATGACAACCGATTTAATGGTTGTTTTTCCTTCCTGATGAGGTCTTTCGGTCCGGTGTTCCCAATCATCAACCGGCGGATAGGGGGAAAGATAAATATTCAGAAGCTGGACAGGGTGCTTGAATGTTTGCGCGCGGAGCCTATCTATTCTGAATGCGGTTCTCTCGATATCCTGCTGAAGCTGGCTGCCCCAGTCCAGGTCTATCTGCAGAATGCGTATAAGCTGAAACTCTTTATTTTTATTTGGAGCAAGCAGAATTTCGCGATCATCGTCCGAAAGACGGATGATCTGATCATTATGCCGCGTGACAGCATCGTGAACATATTTCCAGAATATTTGTTCCTGCCTTATTCCCATATGCTTCACTCCGACCTTTTTAAGTATAGTATATCAACTCCATGCATCCCTGTTAAGAAAAGCGCCTGTTACTGAATTTTATGAAAAGCCGCCAAATATGCATTGATTGCGTTTCAATATCCTTTTTTATGCTGCTGATTATGTATATGTCTGCAAAAAGATAAAAAAGCACCTGCAGGAGGCGCTTTCAGCGGAAAACACGAAACATAAACTTATTGCGGATAAACGGTATCCTCATCGACAGCTGTATAAACTGGTGCCGGATGGCCGGGCTGCTCAGAACAGCATTCATCAGCCTGTAGCGGTACTGATAAAAGACAAGAGCTCCGAGTATAGTCAAAAGTACAGAATTCACTTTTCGCATGATCATCCCTCCTGCTATTACTCTCTGCGGGAGATCACGGTTTTATCCATGCATCATTCACTTTCGGTTAATAAAAAAGAAAGACTAGCAATGCTGCACCAAGGATCGCGGTGAAATTAACGGCATCATTATCAAGAAAGCCGCCAATTTTCTCTCCTTCAGTATCGCAGTGCATCTTTTTTTCTGTTGTTTTTCCGCATGCAGGGCATTGAAACTGCACCTGAACGGCCGCACCGAGAAACGTATCAATCAGATTTCCGGCGAACCCTATAAGAAAGATCAGATAGAACTCCATCGGCTCAAGAGCAAAGACAGCATATGCACAAAGGGCTATCAGCCCGGACCCTGCCGCTGCGGCTGCTGTGCCGAGAACGCTGACTGCTCCTGATGTTCCTTTCTCCACTTGTTTCAAGGAAAAAATCATTCTCGGCTTTTTTCTGCTCAATGTTCCAATTTCTGAAGCCCAGGTGTCAGCATTTGCTGCAGCAATTGCTGCACTGTAGACAGCAAATCCTCCCTCAAATGGAAAAAATGCATAAAGAATGCTTAAAAGCGAGGCAGCCCCTCCATTTGCAAACACCTGAACGGCATCCCTCTGATCTCCTTTAACAAGCATCTCTTCAACACTCGCTTTTTGATTCCGCTTGTACTTGCTCCATAAGCTTGAGCTTCCAAAAAACACGCCAAGCAAGATCAGTCCCGGATAACCAAAGCCTGCATAAATGGAGATGCCGGTAAAAACCGCTGCCGCTGCACCGCCAAGCGTTAAAGATTTCAGCTTACATCCTGCAGCAGAAATGCCCAGAATAAACAGAATGGCAATTAAAAGATCAGCCACTTGTCAAGATCACCTCATCTTCAGTTATGATCTTCCTGACCGGAATATCATGATGTTCTGCAGGAAGGTCCGGCAGAATTTGTTGAGAAAAGGCAAGTGAGACCGTCATCCCTCCAAATGAAGGAAGATACCTGTCATAATAGCCTCCCCCGTAGCCGATCCGGTACCCCAATTTGCTAAAACAAACCCCGGGAACAAATAGTAGATCCATTTCGTCAGGCGTCACTAAGGATGTTTTTGACACAGCAGGTTCCTTTAAGCCGTAATAAACAACCTCCAGCTGATCTTCTGATGTATACGTGCGAAATTCCATTTCCCTGGTTTTCGGCAGGCATCTCGGAATAGCTACACGCTTGTTCATCTGCAGCGCTTTTTCAATGATACGATTTGTGTCAACTTCCATGCCTCGTGAGATTGTAATGCCAATCGTCTTGCTGTCTTTCCAGCAGGAGGACTGAAAGAGTTGTTTATGTATACGCCCGCAAAGGCTTCTGTATGTATCAGGTTCCATCTCAGATAATTCGTCCAGCATTTGTTTTCTCAATGTTTTTTTCAGCATCAGCCATTCTCCCTTTGCTAAAATTCGCGTAAAAAAAAACAGCAAGGAAAAAATTCCTGCTGCTTACTTTGTTTCGCGGTGCAATGTAACCTTTTTCTCTCTAGAGCAGTATTTTTTAAGCTCCATACGATCTGGGTTATTACGTTTATTCTTTTTAGAAATGTAATTACGTTCGCCGCATTCTGTGCAAGCTAATGTAAGATTAACGCGCATGTTGATTTCCCTCCAAACTGAAAAAACTTATACTAAATCAGACTTAACTATAATAGCATTTTTAAAAAATAAATGCCACATTATTTTCAACTTTTATTTCATACAGATGTTAGGAATTTTTTTTCGTGTACTCTTGCCAGGCATTTGCCGTCTCTTCATTCATATCAGCGAGAGCTGAGTGATCTTGAATCTGGCACTGTCCGATCATCCCGCCAAGGCTGCACGATTTTCCTACATAGCTGTTTTCCCACAGAATGGAATGTGTAACAGAAGATTTTTCGTGGATGATGGCTGATTCAGACAATACAGTGTGAGGCCCCACTGTCGCCCCTTCATGTATGATCGTATTGCTGCTGATATAGATTGGCCCCTTCAAAGTCACATCATCATGGATCGTGACACCGTCCTCCATCCAGATGCCCTTGGCAATCTCTTTTCCCTTAGGGGCGAGATTCACTCGATGTTCAAGCATATCAAATTGTGCTTCGCGGTAATTTGAGAGAGTTCCAATATCCGACCAGTACCCCTCCGCTCTGAAAAGGGAGATAGTCTCTTTATTTCGGATCATTTCAGGGAACAGATCATTGCTGAAATCACTGGATGCAAACTCTTCCAGGTAAGAGAAGATGCTTGGATTGAAAATATAGATCCCCGTATTGATGGAGTGATCTGAAAGGTCATTCCACTTCGGTTTTTCAAACATCCTGCTGATATGGGTTTCTTTTGAAAGCAGCACTCCGTATTCAATTGGGAGATCAAGCGGCTTTGTGAAGATTGTCGCAGCCGCACCGTGTGACAAATGATGATCAATGCCTGCGGTTAAATCAAAATCGGTCAGAATGTCCCCGCTGATGACAAGAAAAGGTTCTGTCAGAAGCTCTTCTGCAAGCTTGACGCTCCCTGCTGTGCCAAGAGGCATTTCCTCTTCACTGTATGTGATTCTGATGCCCCACTTCGAACCGTCTCCAAAATAGGACCTGATGGCTGACGACAAGTAATGTACGGTCATAATAACATCATCTATACCATGCCTTTTGAGAAGCTCAAGGCTATATTCCAGTACGGGCTTATTCAGTATGGGCACAAGCGGCTTTGGACAATGATTTGTAAGCGGTCTGAGCCGGCAGCCTTCTCCGCCTGCGAGGATAACAGCTTTCACTTTACTTCAGCTCCTTGTCTTTATGGAATTCAGCACTTCATATTCTTCTATCACTTGCTCTGCAAACAGATCATAGGAAAAACGCCGCGAAACGTCAGACAATCCTTCCTTCGCAAGGCGATCTGCCCATATTTTATTTGTTAGTGCCTCTAAGATAGCTGATGTTAAAGCTTCCGAATTCCCCCGCTCAAATAAAAGACCGTTTTCCCTATGCCGGATGATTTCTTTAAGCCCGCCGGTATCAGATGCAATTGTAAGCTTACATGCTGCCATGCTCTCAAGGGAGATCATTCCAAAGGGTTCATACAAACTTGGCACAACGGTCATCTCACAGTTCTTAAAACATATATGAAGAGGTGCATCGTCTAAAAAACCAAGAAATATGACATGATTTTGAACGTTCAATTCTTTCGCTAGTTTTTCATATTCGCTGCGGTATGGCCCATCTCCTGCAATTATAAGCCTAATTTCAGGAAAACGCTTTAAAATTTCCGGCATGGCTGCAAGCAGCACGCCGAATCCTTTTTCGGGGACCAGCCGTCCCGCTGCAAAAATATATGGCTCTCCAGATAAAAAAAGAGGTTTTTTGTTTTTAGAATTTTTATCATTCATATTACTTTTTAGCGGATTTATTCCATTATAGATGACCGCAGACTTGCCGGGGGCCATTTCTAATTGATCTTCAGCTTGTTTCTGCATATATTGGCTGCATACGATGACCCTGTCAGACTCTTTAACAAGCCTTTTTTCTTCCATAGTAATGTGTTTCTGCAGCGGGGTACATGCGGACCCGTTTCGCCCAATTTCTGTCGCATGTATGGTCGCTGCAAGCGGAACTCCCCAACCTTCCCTTACAGCCCGTCCGGCCCCGGCAGTCAGCCAGTCATGTACGTGAACAAGATCAAAGGAGAGGCCTCTATTTCTTTTCAAAAACTGAACGAAGGCAAAGTTCATGTTCAGCACCCACTCTTCAAGGCTAGTGCTCGTCTTATACAGGGGTTGTAGCCTGAAAATGTGCAGAAAAGGCGCCGGGTTCTCATAGCCTTGCAGAGCGGGGTCCGCTGCAGCGGTTAAGAGAATGACTGTTTTCTTTTTTTCAGCGAGGGCTTGAACAAGGACATGCACATGACGGCCTAGTCCGCCAATAAGATTTGGCGGATATTCTGTTGAAATCATAAGGACAGAAGCGTGAAGTTTGTGAAGCGAGCTTTTGACCTCCTCCACATTCTGCATATTCGTGTTTAAGTCCTGTAATATTACCGGTTCTTTTTCATCTGGAACATCCCCATATGAGGTGTATCCGGAAAAGCAGCGCTTCCAGTTCGTTCTGGAATAGGCCGATCGCCAATCTGAACTGCTGCCGCTGCCTGTTTCTCCATGAACGGAGTCTGATCTTGCAAGTGTAAGTTCTCTGCTTTGATCATATAAGATGAGGTCGGCAAAGTAGATGGCTTCCGTCCCGCTGTATGGAATAAATGCGTGCCTTTCCTTTTGCAGCTCTATATCCTTATAAGCAAGAAACCCTTTTGCCTGCCTGAAAATGCGGATCTTTTTTCCAAGCAGGCAAAACGCTTTGCCGAATAGAGTGGACACAATCCTTTGATCCGGCTCATCGATATCCCAGCTAGCATACAAACCTGACTGTTTTTGGGCGAGTCTGATCCCTGTCTCCTTTTCATGAATGATATCCACTGCTATTCCCCTCGCTTCACTTGCTTCAATGTCATTTCCCGCACATCCATTTCTCTCCTTATTATGACATAAATCCTGTATTTGAAAAAAGCTGATCCAATAAGGACAATTTTCGACAATATCTACGAATTTCCTTTAGTCCATAAGCTTTTTATGGTATAAAGAAAAAGGGAAAAAATATTAGAAGGTGAATAAAATGGAGATTATGATTATTGCCCTGTTTGCCGTAAGCATCCTTTTAATTGGCGTCTCATATTTTCAGAGAGATTCCGTTAAAGACATTGAACAGGAAGTAGAGCACCTGTCGGTATCATCTATGCAGGAGATCTACAAGCTGAAGAAAAAAGTCAGAGTTTTAGAAGAAGAAATTCTGCAAAACGGCCTTCAGCTTTCAGATTATGATTCAATCGATCCTCAAACGCTTCAGCGCATTGTTTTAAAGCATAATCAAGGATTATCCACTGAAGCCATTGCACGTTCTGAATACTTAAGCGAGGATGAAATCAGAGACATTCTAAAAAAGAATGAGAGGGTCCTCACATGAGCAGAAAAGGATTTCAATCGTTCGCAGCAGGAATGATTCTTTCCACATCTGTACTCGCTGCCACTCACTTTTTCGGAGAAAACAACGACAAAGCGACTGTGACTGTCAATAGAGAAGTAACTGAAAATGACATCAAAGAATACTTAATCAAAAACGGCCAGACGGCTGTTGATACGAAAGAATATGACGAATTAATCGCCTTTAAAGAAAAGGCTTTAATTGAAAAGCAAAAACAGGCTGAAAAACCTGCAGAAGAAAAACCCCAGCAGGAAAACTATACCCTTAAAATTGTAGACGGCATGGCGACTTCTGATGTTTCGCGCATTCTCGAACAGGAAGGCGTCATCGAATCCGCAAGCGAATTTAATGATTTTGTCATTAACGGAAATTATCATACAAAAGTACGCATGGGAACATTCCAGCTTAAAAAAGGAATGAGCTTCAGCGAGATTGTAAATGTTCTCGTAAAATAAAAAGGAGTGAACGCCAGAGAAATCGAGGCGTTCATTTTTCTATTCGGGAATTCCCGACATAAAAAAGCTTGCCGCGTTTGCGGCAAGCTTTTTTGATGGTTTAAGCATTAAGGTCGTATCTTCTGCCTTTTACGAGGTAGAGGACGCTTTCTGAGATATTTGTCGCATGGTCAGCTGTGCGTTCGATGTATCTGCACACGAACATAAGCTGAGTAAGCTGCTGCATAAGCTCTTTGCGCTCAGGCATAATTTCAAGCAGTTCACGAATTGTCTGGCCATATAAATCATCCACCTGATCATCCATCTCCGCTACTTGCTTGGCAAGGACCACATCTTCTTCGTTATATGCCTTAACAGACAGGGATAACATTTCAACAGCAATCGCATGCATTTTTTTAATGGTTTCAATCGGTTTGAATAACGGCTCGTCCCCGATTCTGATTGTTGATTTTGCAATATTAACAGCAAAGTCCGCCATTCTTTCAATGTCATTAGAGATTTTAATGGCGACGATAATTCTTCTCAGGTCAATGGCAACGGGCTGCTGCTTGGCAATAAGAAGGATGGCAAGGTCATTGATTTCCTCATCCAGATCATCAATTCTTTCATCATTTTCGATAATTTCAAGCGCTGCTTCTACATTTCTTGTTTCAAGTGCACCGATTGCCTCAGACAGCGATTTTACGGAAAGGCTTGCAATTTCATTTAATTTATCCTGAAGAATTTTAAGGTCATATTCAAACTTCTCTCTTACTACCATGTCGCTTCCCTCCAATAGTATCAAGCTGATGTGTTTTTCCCAGTAAATCATACAGGAATAAGCCGTGCAAACTGATTGTTTTGCACGACTTACCTTTATTTAACCGAAACGTCCTGTGATGTAATCTTCTGTACGTTTATCAGACGGGTTAGAGAACAGCTTGTCAGTATGTGCGTATTCCACAACTTCGCCGTTTAGGAAAAATGCTGTGCGGTCGGAAATACGTGCAGCCTGCTGCATGTTGTGAGTAACAATCACGATGCTGTACTGCTTTTTCAATTCCTGAACAAGCTCTTCCACTTTTAACGTCGAGATCGGGTCAAGTGCAGACGTCGGCTCATCCATCAGGATCACATCGGGTTCAATCGCAAGACAGCGCGCGATGCACAAACGCTGCTGCTGTCCGCCGGAAAGGCCGTATGCATTTTCTTTTAAGCGGTCCTTTACTTCATCCCAGATGGCTGCGCCTTTTAAGCTTTTTTCAACGATGGCGTCAAGCGTCTTTTTCTCGCGGATTCCATGAATTCTTGGTCCGTATGCAACATTGTCATAAATAGATTTAGGGAACGGATTTGGCTTTTGAAACACCATTCCTACTCTTGTACGCAGGTCTTCAACCCCGTAGCCCTTGTCAAAGATATTTTTTCCGCGGTAGATAATTTTGCCTGATGTGCGGACTGTAGGAATCAGTTCAACCATGCGGTTCAATGTTTTAATGTACGTTGATTTACCGCAACCTGAAGGTCCGATAATCGCCGTTACTTCGTTTTCATAGATATCAAGGTCAATATTTTTCAGCGCCTGGTCATTTCCGTACCAAAGATTCAGGTTATCTGTTTTATAGACGATGCTTTTTTCTTTTTCAGCCTTCGCCGCGAACTCCTCGTTTTCCTTGCGCTCTTTCACAACTTTTGTCATTTCCATCGTGTGAAACCTCCTTCATCCATTTCAAAGCATGTTTAATAATTTTTCTGGAACTTGTTACGAATCAAGACAGCCACAGAGTTCATGACAATCAGGAAGATAAACAGAACGATAATTCCGGCGGCAGCTACATCCTGGAAATCAGCCTGCGGTCTTGAAGCCCAGTTAAAGATCTGAATTGGCATAACGGTAAATGTGCTCATTACACTTTCAGGCAGGTAGTTTACGAATGCGAACGCACCTACAACCAGCAGAGGCGCTGTTTCGCCTATTGCCCTTGAGAATGCAAGAATGCTACCTGTTAAAATACCTGGTATAGCAGCCGGTAAAACAACTCTGCGAATGGTCTGCCACTTCGTTGCCCCCATACCGAAAGATGCTTCACGTAGCTCTTTAGGAACAGCTCTGATGGCTTCCTGAGACGCAACGACAATAACCGGAAGAACAAGAAGCGCCATTGTAAATCCCCCGGCTAAAATGCTTCTTCCAAGGTCAAAGTAACGGACAAATACAGTAAGACCCAAGAGTCCAAAAACGATCGAAGGAACTCCGGCAAGGTTTGCAATATTCACTTGCAGGAAGTTCGTGAATTTATTTTTCTTAGCGTATTCTTCCATATATAAAGCCGTGCCGACACCAAGAATCAATCCAGTCGGTATGACTACAGCCATAACCCAGAGGGAACCGACCAGTGCTGCTTTAATACCTGATGCTGACGGTCTTCTTGATGCGAAATTCTGAAAAAATTCCGGTGTTAAAAAGCTAAATCCTTGAGTGAATATCCGATATAAAAGAATTCCGAGAACAACGAGAGCAAAACTTGTGGCAATCATAAAAATACCTTTGTAAATGCCGTTTACCGCAAGCCTGCTGCCCATCTTCTTTGCGACTTTATCTTTATTAATGTAGTTCATCTTAGTATTCCTCCCTGAAGCGGCGGGAAATAAACTGTGCAAGCAGGTTCATGAGCAATGTGAACAGGAATAGCGTCATACCGACAGCATAAATGCTGTAGTAGATTGTTGTTCCATAACCTGCATCACCTGAACTTACCTGAACAATGTAAGCTGTCATCGTCTGAATGGATTCCGTCGGATCAAACGTAAGCTTAGGTGTAGCACCGCCTGCTAGTGTAACAATCATCGTTTCGCCGATTGCACGTGAAATAGCCAGTACAAATGAAGCAATGACACCGGATATAGCTGCCGGAAGCACTACCTTAATGGCAACTTCAAATTTCGTTGATCCAAGTGCCAGGGCGCCTTCTCTCATAGCTCTTGGAACAGATGTCATGGCATCCTCAGATAGTGAAGCAATCATTGGAATGATCATAATCCCCACCACAATACCCGGGCTCAGAGCATTGAAGAATCCAAGGTCAGGCATAATCGAACGAAGCAGCGGTGTAACAAATGTCAGGGCGAAGAATCCGTACACAATAGTCGGTATCCCGGCAAGTACTTCAAGGATCGGCTTTATGATCCTTCTTACCCGGTCTGATGCATACTCACTCAAATAAATAGCAGATGCCAAACCAATCGGCAAAGCTACAACCATTGCAATTACTGCTACAAGAAGTGTTCCAGAAATAAGTGTTATAATTCCGTAGGCTGGATCACTTTCAAAAAACGGATACCATTCCCGCTGGGTTATAAAGTCAAGCAGAGGCACTTTGCTGAAAAACGTTACCGTTTCAACAATAAGAGTTAACACAATTCCTACTGTCGTAAGAACGGAAATGACAGCTGTCAGCAATAAAAATGCCGGGACCAGTTTTTCTGTAGATCTCATCCAGGATCTTTTCTCTTTTTTTTCTCTGATCAGTTCACTGACAGAGCGGCTTGATTCTGTTGCCATAATGCGAAAACCCCTTTCCAAAACATGGGAAGATGAGAAGCAGTTTTATGCTTCTCATCTATTAGATTTTAAATTATTTTAAACCTTCGATTGTTTCAAGCTGCTCTTTGTACTTTTCTTCAGGAAGGCTTACGTATCCGACTTCTTCAGCAAGTGCGCCGGCGTTTTCCATGTAGAACTTCACGTATTCAGCAACTTGTGGCTTTTCTTTCATTGAAGCGTTGTTCACATAGATGTAAAGCGGACGTGAAAGCGGATTGTATTCGCCAGACTCAACTGATTCATTTGTCGGCTCAACTGCTTTGCCTTCTTCATTTACGATTGGAACAACTTTAAGTGTATCTTTGTTTTCAAGGTAGTAAGCATATCCGAAGAATGCCATTGCGTTTTTGTCTCCTTGCACACCTTTAACAAGAACGTTGTCATCTTCAGAAAGAGTAGCAGCTTTAGCAACAGGCTCTTCGTCAAGAATTACTTCATCGAAGTAGTCATACGTTCCTGAATCAGTTCCTGGAGAGAAAAGCTTGATTGGCTCGTTTGGCCAGTCAGGGTTGATATCAGACCATTTCTTTTCTTTACCGTCTTCAACCCAAATCTTTTTAAGGTCTTCAACCGTTAATTCTTTGATGAAATCATTTTCTTTATTTACTACTACAGAAAGTCCGTCAAAAGCGACTTGAAGTTCAGTATATTCAATTCCAGCGTCTTTAGCTGCTTGTGCTTCTTCATCTTTAATTGGACGTGACGCTTGAGAAATATCCGTTTCGCCTGCTACGAACTTCTCAAATCCGCCGCCAGTTCCTGATACGCCGATAGGAGCTTTAACATCTTGATTTTCCATTGCGAATTCTTCAGAAACTGCTTCACCGATAGGAGCAACAGTTGATGATCCGTCGATTCCAACTTCACCTTCTAATTGAGCTGCTTCTTCAGAAGTTTTGTCTTCAGAACCGTTTCCTTCTGTGCTTTCACCATTTCCGCATGCTGCTGCGAATGCAAGCAAAGACGAAATCATAATAGTCATGGCTAAAAATTTGAAGCTTTTCATATTTCTTAATTCCCCCTACAAAGTGGTGTTTTTGTCCTACAAGTAATACAATAACGCCTAAGTGTTAACATGGTTTTAATCAAATGTTAAGGTTTTGTAAATGCATATCCCTTTTTGTCGAATAGTGAAAGGGTGCCGGCTTAATGCTTGTTCCAGCAGACTCTTTTCAAACCCAACAAAAAAAGCACTCTCATTTGAGTGCTTTTATTGTCCTCTTTATCGCTTGCTTTTATTCAGCTTCTTCCAGCTCTCTTGCATTTTCAGGCTGGCCGACACCTTCTTCAATGCCTTCTTTGCTCTGTTCGCTTTTCAGTTCAAAATACTTATCCATAATTCTCCGTCCTATCAGGTTATTGATTGGATGAGAATTGCTGGCTTTATCATACGCCCATGGTACAACTACTGAAAAGGCGATTTCAGGGTTGTTGTGAGGCGCATACCCCACAAGAGTCAGATTATAAGTAGGCGAAAGGAACTGGTCTTTGTTCGGCCCGTCGTAAAATGCCTGGGCTGTCCCTGTTTTGCCTGCAGGGAGGTAATCCGCTCCCATGAAATAACCATAGGCAGTCCCTCTTTTTTCCTGCATGACCCTTCTGAATCCTTCCTGAACACGTTCAACATACTGGGGCTTCATTTCAACCTTATTTAACACTTCAGGATTAATGGATTCAATCACAGATCCAAGATTGTCTTTCGGAGACGGTTCTCTTATTTCCTTCACAAGCTGCGGCTTCATGCGGTAGCCGCCGTTTGCAATGACAGAAACATATTGCGCAAGCTGAAGCGGCGTATACGTGTCATATTGTCCGATTGATAAATCAAGCAGCAGGCCGGGCGTTACATCCCTTCCTTTAAAGCCTGTTGCTTCGTTAGGGAGGTCTATGCCCGTTTTGACGCCAAGACCAAACTGGCTGTAGTAGTTTCTCAGCACAGAAAAGGCTGATGTATCTAGGGGCAGTGATTTGTTTCGTCTATACTCGCCATCCGCCATAGCGATGGCAGTTTTAAACATATATACATTGGAAGACCGCTGAAGCGCTTCAAGATCATTGATGTTTCCCATTGTCTGATAGGACTTTTTAGGCGGGGAGCCTTTGATGTAAAGAGGTTCGTCCAGCTGTATGCTTCCGGGCTTAATCACACCTGATTGGAAACCTGAAAGAACAGTGGCCCCTTTTACAGCTGACCCCATTGTGTATGAACTTGTCATCGTCCCGAGAGCATAATCATCAATGACGGTTTTTCCATTTTCATCTTTTTTGATCTGTTTACCCGCCATAGAAAGCACTTCACCGTTTCTCGGGTCCATCATGACGACAAAGGCCCGGTCAAGGAGGGCCGTTCCGGATTTCTTTTTGGCCGCTTTCAATTCTTCTTCGATGATCTTTTCAACTTCCTGCTGAAGCTCTACATCGACTGTCATGATCAGGTCTTTGCCGCTCTTTCCTTCGGTGATGATTTCTGTATCAATGATGTTTCCCGACTTATCGGTAATATTGCGGGCTTTTGCTTTTTGCCCCTGCAGAATGTCTTCATATTGATACTCGAGATAACTTTTCCCCACTCTGTCATTCCGGCTGTACTCACGGGAAGTGAAATAGTCCAGTCTGTCCTGGGGCACTCCCTCTTCAGAAGAAGAGATGCTGCCTATAAGCGTTCGGAGTGTTTTATCAAACACATAGTTGCGCTCCCAGTCGGTTGTAATATCGATACCGGGCAGCTCATCAAGGTTTTCGCTTATAAAAGCAAATTCCTTTTCAGAAATGTTGTCTTTTTTAATAATCTGGGGCGTCAGGGCATAACCGCTGTCCATTTCCCGTTTGATCGCAAGAACTTTAAGCTCTTCCTGAGTAATTTCCTTCAGCTCATTTTCCGTTATTCTTTCAAGCTGCAGATCGTACAGGTCATCTTCGCTCATTACTCCGTCAAGCACCTTCTGACGGTCCGCTTTCGTGATTTTCTTTTCTGCTTTTTCAGGACGCGTCAAAATCCAGTAATCTTTTTTATCTCTTACCGTGATTTTCTTTAAGTCTTCTTCCAGAGCCTCCTGGTCCTCTTTTGAGTCCGTTGTGTCCTGGTCAAAAATCTTGGCAAGTTTGGCTGCTGTTTCAAGTCGTTCCTCTTGATCAGAAGAAGCCGATCTTGTATATGTAATCGCCTTGATCGGCTTGTTGTCTACAATTGTATTGTAGTTTCTGTCAAAGATTTTCCCCCGGGGGACAGACGTGCTTATTGTTACTTCTTCCGTCCTTTCAACTTCCTTGCGGTAATCTTCTCCATATACAATCTGGACAATGCCAAGCCTTAGTATCATTCCTGAAAATAACAAAAAGATAAGGAAAAACAGGATATTCAAGCGAAGCGGGACTGTCCGTTTCTTTTTCTTTGTCATGCTGCACCGCCTTATTGTCGAAATCAGGTTTTAAAAATGAAAATAGACACCATAACATGGTGTCTACCCTCTATTTTATGAAAAAAATCGACTTATTTCTATTATTTTCGACAGTTGTAACACGATTGTCATATGCCGTGTCAGCTGCTTTCTCCATCTACAAGGTTCGGCTCAGGCATTTTTTTCTGTCCGTTAACCTCTTTTTTATCGATGGGTTCATTTGTTTCAGGCAGTGAAACCTTCCTTATGAAAAAATAAATACAGCTGTGTCCTGCCCCTATGATAGCAAGCAGAAAAGGAATGCTCTGTTTTTCATTAAACAGCGTGACAGAAAGAATAAACAGGAGGATTGACGTAATTCTCCCCATGTTTAAAAACAGTTCTCTGACGACAATGTATTCGATCCTTGCTTCTCCTGCATTCCATGACCGCCCAATCACATCGTAAGTCAATGAAATGTAGGGAACGAGCAGAAGCGGATAGGCGACCGCAATAGAAATCGCATAGATGATGAGCTTTGTGTAGGTCAGATCAAAAAGAAGCAGGAAAATGGAAGCATAAAGCAGAATTCCCCCTGCCAGGATAAACTTCTTTCTCATTTTCTTCGTAATCATCCTTGTGGCCAGATAATAAAAAACAAAAGCAACCGCAGAGTTAATCAGCCCATATTTCCCCAGAGCAAGTTCGCTGCCGGTCGTGATAAAAACAAGGACTCCAATGACAAAAATAAACGTACCTTCCCTGAGCCCCTGAAAGAAATGAGCGTTCGTAATCATACGCCAGTTCATGTTCCGCTTTCTTTCTTTTAAAACATCCATAAGCAGAAAACGCCCGTTCGCATGCCTTCTTTTCAAGAAGAGACTTAGAATCACTGCACAAAAAAACAGGGCAAGCGACAGGGAAAAGATTGTTTTGTATCCCGTGTCTCCTGCAAGCCTTGAGATGACAAAACCGGCGACAATCGGGCCGATCATTCCAGCAGAGGAAGTCATGACCCCTAAAAATCCGTTAAAAAAGTCCCTTGTCTCAGGTTCTGTAATTTCAAATGTCAGTACATTAAAGGAAAGCCAGTAAAAACCTGAGCCTATCCCAAGAAGACCTCCAAGCAAAATCAAATTATCTGCTGCCCTGTCCCCAATTAAGAGAACGGACAGATAAAATACAGCCAGAAAGGCAACACCAAGACGAAACACAATCACCCGGTCAATTTTTTTCGCCCATCTCCCGGCAATAATAAATGTAATGGGCTGCATGATCACAATCGTCAGATTATAGATCCCTAAATCCAAAAAACTGCCGGACTGCTTCCACAAATACACATTAACAAAAGCATTCGAGAGGGCAATCCCTAAAGAATACATGCCCCCAATCGTCAGAAGCAGAAGCAAATCGCGGTTCACTTCCACATTACCAAAGACTTTCTGCAGCTTAGACATACCTAAAACTCCCCTTCATCAGCTACTAATTAGTCTGTGTAAAGGGGGGGGAGATATGCAAAGAAAAGCGGAATCAGCCGTTTAGCTCCGATAGGCAGATAAGAAATCACCCGAAAAGTCCGCTTTTGACTTTTTGGGGGATTTTGTTCTGACAGAGGAGTTGGCTGATGGAGCTGGACACCACGAAAAGCGGAATCGCCCGGTTAGCTCCGAAGGACAGAAAAGGATCCGACGGAAAAAGCCGGGTTTGCTTTTTGCGGCGGAGCCGTTCTGGCCGAGGAGTTGGGCGATGGAGCTGGACAATACGAAAAGCAGAGCCTTTCGTTTAGCCCTGACAGGCAGAAAAGAAATCACCCAAAAAGTCCGGGTTTGACTTTTTGGGGGATTTTGTTCTGACGGAAGGGTGGGAGGCGGAGCTGGACAATGAGAAAAGCGGAATCATCCGTTTAGCTCCGGGAGTCAGATAAGGAAGCGGCGGAAAAGGCGCTTTATGCCTTTTTTGACGATTCCGTTCTGGCAGAGGAGTTGGCTGATGGAGCTGGACAACACGAAAAGCGGAATCAGCCGTTTAATTCTTACTATAAAATCTCCAAATAAAAAAACAGGAAATCCAAGATTTCCTGTTTTTTCACGTCTATTATTTAGCTTCTTCGTAGCGTCTGTTTACTTCTTCCCAGTTTACAACGTTCCAGAAAGCTCCGATGTAGTCAGGACGGCGGTTTTGGTAGTTCAGGTAGTAAGCATGCTCCCAGACATCAAGACCAAGGATCGGCGTTTTGCCTTCCATTAAAGGAGAGTCCTGGTTTGGAGTGCTTGTTACTTCAAGCTCGCCATTGTTTACAACAAGCCATGCCCAGCCAGATCCAAAGCGTGTAGCGCCAGCTTTAGCGAATTCTTCTTTGAATGTTTCAAAGCTTCCGAATTTGCTGTTGATTTTGTCAGCAAGTTCTCCTGATGGAGCTCCGCCGCCGTTTGGTGAAAGGATTGTCCAGAACAGGCTGTGGTTCGCATGGCCGCCGCCGTTGTTGCGTACAGCTGTGCGCGCTGATTCAGGCACTGCGTCAAGATTTGAAACAAGTTCTTCAACACTTTTGCTGAGAAGATCGTCATGACCTTCTAGAGCAGCATTCACGTTCGTGATGTATGTGTTATGGTGTTTCGTGTGGTGAATATTCATTGTTTCCTTATCGATATGCGGTTCAAGTGCATCATATGCGTAAGGCAGTTGCGGTAGTTCGTAAGCCATTTAAATCTCCTCCTTGAATGGTATGTAGTTGCTAAGCCTAAGCTTGTCACATTAAGATTACCAAAATTGACCGATTGTTTCAATTTATATGCATGTTTTTTCGAATGTTCTTCACGTCAGAGAACGGTATACAGGAAATAACCGATCATAACGAGCTGAATGATTGTTTTGGCAAAAACCCCTGATATAAATCCAATAAGAGATCCAAGGCCGACTTTTACAGATTCATTAAAATCTTTTTTGTGAACGAGAAGTTCTGCAAGCACTGCACCGATAAACGGTCCAATGATGATTCCCGCTATAGGAATGATAAATGGACCGATCAAAAGTCCAATCGTGCTTCCCCAAATGGCAGCCTTGCTTCCTCCGACTCTTTTGACCCCCATTAAATTTGCCACATAGTCAGCGGCAAATAAGACAGCGACAAACACTCCCTCAATCAGCCAGAACTGATAGCCGAATTCCTCAAAGCCAAAGAAAGCGCCAAATAGAAGAAATCCGCCGACAATGAAGAGAACGCTTGGGATAATCGGATAAATCAGTCCTGCAAATCCAATCACAAACATAATGATAATCAGTGTCCAATATAAAGCTTCCAAATCGGAAAACACCACTCTTTCTTCGTTATTGCTGAAAAAAAGCAAGAGCTTTAGCCCTTGCTTTCATTATAGCTTATTCAGTCTTTTTTAAACCATTATTTGCGGTAGCCAAGCACAGCTTCAGCGATGTTGACAGAATGGTCGCCGATTCGCTCAAGGTTGCTGATGATGTCGACAAATACAATGCCTGCCTGACCCGTGCAGCTTCCCTCATTTATGCGGAGAATATGCTTTTTGCGCAGTGTGCGTTCCATTTTGTCAATCTGTTCTTCTGATTTCATGACTTTTGCTGCAAGATCTGTATTTTTATCATCTAATGCAGTAATGGCATCTTTCAGCGTGCTGATTGTCAAAGTGAACATTTCATCTAAATCTTTCAGTGCGGATTCAGTGAGCTTTACTTTGTTTGTAAGCTGATAATCGACAAGCTCCACAATGTTTTCAAAGTGATCGCCGACGCGTTCGATGTCTCTTACCGTATCCATCAGAGTTGAATGTTCTTCAGACTCTGCTGCAGACATTTCTGCCCGTGAAATTAATACGAGATAGTCTGTGATTTTCCGGTCAAGATTATTGATGGCATCTTCGATCTGGTAAGCTGTATCGGCATGTTTACTCTGGTTTGTTTTCAGATATTGATTTGCCTCTTCAAGGCCAAGTGATGCAAACTGACCCATGCGAAGGATTTCCTCTTTCGCCTGGCCAAGCGCAATGGAAGAGGATTGCTCAATAAACAGCGGATCCAAATGTTTTGCTTTGTATTCTACCAGAGAATCTTCTCCAGGAATTAACTTTGTTACAATGTAAGCAAGCACCCCGATAAACGGAAGCTGAATTAACGTATTTGATAAGTTAAATGTTCCATGAGCAAAGGCAATCGTCATCTCGGGATTCAATCCAAGGTTCGCCTTCAGCATGGCGACAAAGGCTGTGAACAGCGGCAGAATCAGCAGGAAAATGGCTGTCCCTATCAAGTTGAAGATAACATGCGTCAATGCCGCTCTTCTTGCAGCAACAGAAGCACCAATTGAAGCCAAAACGGCCGTAATCGTAGTACCAATGTTATCTCCGAAAAGAACCGGCAGGGAAGCTTTAATATCAATCAGGCCAAGTCCATGAAGCTCCTGCAGGATACCGATTGTCGCACTCGAGCTTTGGACGATGACAGTAAAGACAGTGCCGATCACAACGCCAAGCAGCGGATTGTCACTCATGCTGACAGTGAGTTCCTGAAAAGCCTGAAGCGAACGAAGCGGCTTCATGCCGTCGCCCATTAATTCAAGTCCAAAGAACAAAGCACCAAATCCGAAGACAATCTGGCCGAAGTTATGAATTTTTTTGTTTTTAAAGAAGAAAAGCAGTACAGCACCGGCAAACAGAATCGGCAGTGCATAGTCTGAAATTTTAATACCTATGATAAAGGCTGTGACAGTGGTTCCAATATTTGCACCCATAATGACACCAATTGCCTGGCGCAAATTCATAAACCCTGCGCTGACAAGTCCTACGACGAGTACAGTCGTACCGCTGCTTGACTGGATGAGTATTGTAACAAATATACCTGCCAGAACACCCATAACAGGATTTGTCGTAAACTTATCCAGTATGTCACGCAGTCTGTCACCTGCTGATTTTTGCAGTCCGTCGCCCATGAATTTAATTCCGAAGAGGAAAATCCCAAGGCCTCCGAGAAATTCAAAGATCATCTTCTGTAAATCGAGATCCAACTTCATTCAACCCCTAACATCTTTTTATCGACATGTTTCTACAACCTCCCCAATTATTAACGAATTGTGGATTGATTGTAAAGGTGTTTATCCCTTTTTCATAAAAAATTTACAATATCTTAACATTAGCAGTTTCTATTCGATTATTCCTTGTTTCTTGCGGTCTGCATGGTTAAAATGAAAACTGGATGATTATAGAAGGATGTGCGTATAATTGAACATTTTTAAACAGCTCGCAAAAAGTACTTATTCCCCCAAATCGATCTCCATGTTCAGATTTCAGGGAATCGGCAAAACCATTCTTTATGTCTTTATGCTGACAATACTTATCACCCTGCCAATGGGGATTTACATGTCCTCCGGCATATCAGCACTGCTGAAAGGCCTTGACTCAACACTTAGAGAGGACTTGCCGGAGTTTACAATAGAAGATGGAGCATTGGTTTCAGATGCGAAAGAGCCGTTAGAGCTCACAAAAGATGATCTCTTTATCGTCTTCGATCCCACTGGTTCTTTTACAGTTCAGGAAATTGAAAGCAAAGAAAATGCGATCGGCCTCCTGAAAAATGAATTTGTCTATGCTTTTGCCGGACAGTCGCAAAGCTATGATTACTCTATGCTGAACACATTGTCTAAAGCGGATCTGCTGACGTACTCGTCCCAGTTCGAAAGTGTTCTGCCAATTGTCATCGGAACTGTCCTGCTCGTCTTTTACCTTTTTACCGCTGCATCAAAATTTATCGAAATTACGTTTCTTGCGTTTGTGAGTATTCTCTTTAAGAATAGTCTGCAGAAAAAAGTGAATTTTAAACAGCTGTGGGTAATGGCTGCATATTCAATTACACTCGCATCTATTTTCTTCATGATTATGGAGTTCCTGCAAATTTCGGTCCCTAGCGGAATTTTCATCAACTGGTTTGTAAATCTGGTTGTCATGTATCTGGCACTTAAAGAAATTCCCGGTGCACGCAAGAAAACGCTCGACTGACTGACAAAATGAGCCCCAAAGCATCTTCAGCTTTGGGGCTCATTTTATATGTACAAGTGTTTTACACTTTGTATTCTTTGGCGGATTGCGCGAGGCTCTTTGAAAGTTCTGAAACCCTTAACCCGATTTCATGCGTTCTGCTTACCTGAGTCATTTGTTCTTCTGAAGAAAACAGCATCTGCTCTGCGCTCGCAAGCGTTTCCTGAGAAACAGATTCAAAGCCTGCCGAAGATTTTTCCATGACAGGCAGATAGTCATGCAGCTTATTCATTTGCCTCTTCATTCCAGACAGCCTGTCACTCACTGTTTTAATTTCAATTGAAAGTTCATCAAACAGAACACGTGATTCTGAAGCCGCATGAAGATGGGAGTGAATGGCTGAGAGCATTTCATCAAATTCTTTTGATGCATGAACGGCGATACCCTCCATGTTTGAGATGGAATTCCTGATTTTATGAGTGGCATTTGATGATTGTTCAGCGAGTTTTTTCACCTCATCTGCAACAACGGCAAACCCTTTTCCCGCCTCACCCGCTCTGGCTGCTTCAATGGCTGCATTGAGTGCAAGCAGTTTCGTCTGCTCAGCAATCGTATGAATAATGGCGGCAACATCCGCAATCGACATGGAATGCTCTTTCACGCTTCTGATCACAGCCGTCATTTTCTCTGTTTCGCGCTCAAATACATTCATCGTACGGATCATCTTTGATCCCTGCTCTTCTCCGCGTGCTGCTGAAGAGTTCATATCTGATGCACGGCTGAACAAAAATTCCATGTTGCGGAAAACTTCTTTTAATTCATCCTTCACCCTGCTGAACACCTCTGCGCTTTCCGCTGAACCCGCGGCTGTCTGCTCTGCACCCAATTTCACAATTTTAATGGCCTCTACAAGCTGGCCATTTTGCATAACCCCTTCATCTGTCGCTTCCCTGAGCTGATCTCCTTTAGCCGACAGCTCATCTGCAGCATGATTGATATCACCAATAATGCTGCGCATATGATTCATCATGGAATTAAAGCTTTTCATGACTGAATTTATTTCAGGAACCTTCGTTTTCACATGGACATTCCTTGTTAAATCGCCGTCCCTCACATCTTTCATCGCTTTTCTGAGGACGGCAAGAGGATTCGTTAAGCTTCTGATCACAATAATCAGCACCGCTGCTGTAAGCAGGACACTGATTCCAATCATCCAAACGGTAAATGAAGCGAGGGTCTTAGAGGTTTCCATATAACTTTCTGTCTCTACCGCAATAAGGAATTGACCCTTGAGCTCCTGAACTTTCTTAAAAGACAATGTGTAGTCGGTCCCGCCTATCGTCTGGTGGATCACGCCATTTTTCTTTTCGGTGATTTCTTTCAGCTGATCCTCTTTAAATTGCAGCCTGCTGTTTGAACTCACAGAAAAAGGATTGGCCTTCCCTTCGGCTACAAGGAAAAAATCAGCCTTCAGCCCGTCCTGTATTAATGCGGAGGCCTGGTTGGAGAGGACCACTTTATTAAACCTTTCAAGGAATGAATCCTCTTCGCCTACGTAGGCAATCATAAGATTCCCTGCAATTTCGTTTGTCGTGTTAACCTCCCTTGCAAGCCTGTCCTCAATCAATGACATCGTTGCTTCTTTGGATTTTGAATAAGAAATAAAACCTACAGCACTTATAGATGCTGCCATAATGGTTAATACAAGGAACAGGAGCCTTGCCTGGAGGCTCACTTCTGATATTTTTACAGATCGTATCTTCATGTATATGTAAGATAAAGACCCATTCTTTTTGCTTACTTTCCCGATAAGTCCCTTCAATGCGCCTACACCCTTCCTCTTAACTCATGAAAATTATCCCAGATTAATGTTAAGAGAGTGTAAACCCCTCATTAATTTATGGAGAATTTTGTCGTATTTATAGGTATTAAGAAGGTTTCTCCACCACTTCATCTTTCTTAGAAAGGAATAAAGAAAGGCATGTCATATTTTTAGTGGACAAGCCATATAAATAATCATCGTGACGGATTGGGAGATGATACATATGAAGCGGCTGATGGTCTTTCTTTTAACACTCTTTCTTCTCTATATTATGTACTATGACATCAGTACAGGAACGATTGCCTTTTCGCCCCCTGCCAAGGATAATGAACCTGCAGCGGCAGTTCAGACGTCGCCCTCTCCTTATACAGTAAAAGAAATTAAGCAGGGTGAAACCGTCTTAACCATCGTTGAACAGCTCCACAGCGGACTGCCCGTTTCCATAGAACAAGTCAGGAAAGACTTTGAAAAGCTGAATCCAAATGAAAAAGCAGATGCGATCCAAGTAGGAAAAGCATATAAATTTCCACTTTATGAAAAAGAAGTTGCTTCTTAATTCTTGTCAATATCGCGCACTCACTGTTACAATATTGTGAGGGAAAGCACAATTTCCCCGCATTGAATGATGATCAAATAGGTACTATGAAACCATAGGACCATGATTATGAATTAAGGAGCGATTTACACGTGAGTGAAATCATACATCGTACCAAAACCCGTCCTGTTAAAGTCGGCAATCTGACCATTGGCGGAAATAATGAACTAGTCATTCAGAGTATGACAACAACGAAAACACACGATGTGGAAGCTACGGTCGCTGAAATCCTGCGTTTAGAAGAAGCAGGATGCCAAGTAGTGCGTGTTGCCTGCCCGGATGAGCGTGCAGCCGATGCTATTGCTGAAATAAAAAAACGCATCAACATTCCGCTTGTTGTAGATATTCATTTCGATTATAAACTGGCTCTAAAAGCTATTGAGGGCGGTGCAGATAAGATCCGCATCAATCCGGGAAACATCGGCCGCAGAGAAAAAGTCGAGGCTGTTGTAAAAGCAGCGAAAGAAAAAGGAATCCCGATACGCATCGGGGTTAATGCAGGTTCTCTTGAGAAACGCATCATTGAGAAATACGGCTATCCGACAGCAGACGGAATGGTCGAGAGTGCCCTGCACCATATTAAAATTCTTGAAGATCTGGATTTCCACGATATTATTGTGTCCATGAAAGCATCTGATGTCAATCTTGCCATCGAGGCTTACGAGAAAGCCGCAAAGGCTTTTGACTATCCCCTTCATCTTGGAATTACGGAATCAGGAACGCTGTTTGCCGGTACAGTTAAAAGCGCTGCCGGACTTGGTGCTATTTTAAACAAAGGAATCGGAAACACGCTTCGCATTTCCCTTAGCGCAGATCCGGTTGAGGAAGTGAAGGTTGCACGCGAGCTTCTTAAATCTTTCGGCCTTGCATCAAACGCCGCGACATTAATTTCATGCCCGACATGCGGACGCATTGAAATTGACCTGATCAGTATCGCAAATGAAGTGGAAGAATATATTTCAACCATCAAAGCCCCAATCAAAGTTGCCGTTCTGGGCTGTGCCGTAAACGGACCTGGAGAAGCACGTGAAGCTGATATCGGCATTGCTGGAGCACGCGGTGAAGGTCTTCTTTTCCGCAAAGGACAAATTGTCCGCAAAGTGCCTGAGGAGACAATGGTTGAGGAACTGAAAAAAGAAATCGACAAAATTGCCGAAGAGCATTATGCAAAGCAGGAAGCTGAAAAAGCTTCCGCTGAAATGTAAAACAAGCCTGGCCAAATGGCCGGGCTTGTTTTTATTTATCCTACTTTTAAAAGAACGGCAGGATAAAAATTCCGAGGATGAGTGATACGATACCGATGCCGATTGCCCATCCGCCAAGAGCTTCTGCCCCTCTGCGGCGTGCAACAAAGCCTACAATGATGCCCGCTGCCCCGAGGATGACAGGGAAAACGAACAATGAGATGACTGACAGAACAATGGCCAAATACCCCATTCTTCGTCCGTCCGTTCTGACTCCTTCTTCTTCGTCGCGGCGGTCGTAGTCTGCCTCTCTTCTCAGAGTGGCCGGAGCTGCAAGTTCGGCAGCCGTTTCTTCTCTATAGTCATCGCGGAAATCTCTGCTGTAGCCAACTTCATCATCACGGAGGTCATATTCCTTGATGTTACCGTGATAATCATAATGTTTCTCATCTGCCATGCGTGATCCCTCCATTCATATTGTAAGGAACATTTATAGTATGAGTTGATCGGCACGTCAGTATAACTGTTAAAGTTTACTGTGATTGTAATGGCTGATTATGATACACTAAAGAGTATAGTTCATCATTAATCAGTTATGAGATAAACTTTTATGGGAATGTTTGACAGCAAGGGAGAGAAGACATGATGCTGCGTTTAGGAATTGATATAGATGGCACAGTTACATCACCTGAAACCTTTGTGCCGTATTTGCAAAAATCATTTAATGAATCCATTACTTTTGAAGATATGAAGGAGTACGATCTGACGAAGCTTTTAAAGATCTCAGAAGCTGAATTCTGGAAATGGATGGATGAAAAGGAACCGCTCATTTACAAAGAAGCACCAATGGCACTGGATGCGAAACTCGTTCTTGATGAATGGAAGAATAAACATAAGCTTCTTTTCATCAGTGCAAGAAGAAGCCACTTGGAAGAAGTGACGTATGAGTGGTTTAATCGAAACGGTCTTACGTACCATCAAATCGACTTAATCGGCACACACGATAAGCTCCAAGCAGTGAAGAAAAATAAAATTGATGTCTTTTTTGAGGACAAGCATGACAACGCATGCACCATCAGTGAGGTATTTAATATTCCTGTCATTTTATTTAATACCCCATATAATCAGGAACCTGTTCCAAAAAACGTCATCAGGGCAGATAATTGGCTTGAGGCAAGAGACTGGGTCAATTCTTATGCAGAAAACCGTTACTCCTTAACAAAATAAAAAAACGCCTGCGAAAAACAAGCCGCAGGCGTTTTTTTATGTGGTTACTTCATGGCATTCAGGGCACATTCCGTAAATTTCGAACTTGTGGCCGCTGATTTCATATCCGGATAAGTTTTCCTTCAAATTCCCCATAGGACAAGAAGAAATTTCTTTAGTCTTTCCGCACGTCAGACAAATAAAGTGGTGATGATGGTGTTTCGTTGAGCATGAAAAGCGGAAATGCTTTTCGCCTGAGAGTTCTGTCGTTTCAAGAATGCCCATTTCCGCAAAAAGTGAAAGGTTGCGGTAAATCGTATCAAAACTCAGACCCGGATATTCCGGCTTCATTTCTTCAAGCACATCCCTCGCAGTCAAGTATTTGTTGGACTGCGAAAAAAGTTCAAGCATCTCTTCCCTCTTGCTCGTATATTTATATCCTTTTTCCTTCATTAAAAGAAGAGCTTCCTGTACATTCATTTTACTGGCCCCTTTTTAATTTAGTCCATCCAATTGTAAGAACGAGAATGAGAACGGAAAGCATAACAATCGTCCCGCCCGGAGCTAAATCGAGCTGATAGGCTAACACTAAACCAATGATAACAGATATTTCTCCGAAGAGTACAGAAAAGAAAATGGCCTGCTTAAACCCTTTTGCAATCCGGATGCTTGCTGCCACAGGAAGCGTCATAAGCGATGAAACAAGCAGAATGCCGACAATCCGCATAGACGCTGCAATGACAAGCGCAACGGTTAAAATAAAGATAAAATGGATCCATTTTGAATGGATGCCCGATGCTGCTGCATGCTCCTCGTCAAATGACAAAAGGAACAGTTCTTTATAAAGAGCAAAAATAACGATCAGAACAAAGGCAGCAATGGAGATGATCACCCATAAATCCGTGCGCGTTACAGCACTTACACTTCCAAATAAATAGTTGAACAAATCTGTGTTAAATCCGTCCGCAAGTGAAATGAAGATAACACTGAGGCCTACTCCTGCCGACAGGATGATCGGAATAGCGAGCTCCTGAAAATGTTTATAAACGCCTCTGAGCTTTTCAATAAACAATGAACCCGCAACCGAAAAGCCCATTCCAAGATAAATTGGATTGAGTCCTGACATGCCGAGGACTTTCTTTTCAAGAAGAAGACTCGCGGCGATGCCGGCGAGTGTCACATGACTTAAAGCATCTGCAATCAGCGACAGTCTCCTGACGACAACAAATACTCCCAGAAGCGGAGCTATGAAACCAATTAATATGCCTGCAAGAAACGCATTCTGCAGGAATTCGTACGTAAATATACTGTTAATCATTTTTACCTTCCCCCATGATCGTGATGATCGTGAGTCAACACATGAACTGAATGACCGTAATAGTCAGACATATCAGAGCTCTTCAGGCTTTCAAATTCCTGTGTATTTCCGTGGAAATGCATATGTTTATTTAAGCATGCGACATGTGTTACCTTATCTGTGATCGTTCCGACATCATGTGTAACGAGAATGAGGGTAATACCCATGCCTTTGTTTAAACGCTGCAGCATTTCATAGAAGCTCTGAACGGTTTGAGCATCAACTCCGACTGTCGGCTCATCCAAAATGAGCAAATCCGGATCACTCACAAGCGCTCTGGCAATAAAAGTCCGCTGCTGCTGCCCGCCTGAAAGCTCTCCTATGTTCCGGTTTGTCAGTTCTTCAAGCCCGACTGCGCCAATCGCTTCTTTTACTTTTTGATGATGGGCATGGTTCAGTTTCTTAAATAACCCGAGCTTTGATGTCAGCCCGCTCGCAACCACTTCATAGACAGAAGCCGGAAACCCGGTATTAAAGCTGCTGGCTTTCTGGGAAACAAAACCGATCCGATGCCAATCTTTAAATTTGCGGATGTCCTGGCCGAAAAGCTTTATATTCCCGTGATCCGGCTTTAATAGCCCAAGCATGCATTTAAGCAGCGTTGTTTTTCCGGATCCGTTTGGGCCGACAAGACCGAGAAAGTCTCCCTCTCTCACGGTAAAATGAATATCCTCGAGCACCGCGGTGCGTTCATATGTGAAAGTCAGACTTTGAACATCAATAATAGGCTGATTCATTACATTCACTTCCAAGTTTCAGAATGGTTCCGATTTATTTTCGTAAAAAAAGATCAGAAGCCATGTCTGATCTTTAACATAGAGATTATACAAGATTACCCGTAAAAGAGCAAGAATTTCTGCTTAGTGAATCGCAGATTTAAAATTGGTACCCTTTGTTTCCTGGGTGTTCATGATGGTGATAAAGGCGTTTGTGTCAATCTCATGCACGATGGATTTAAGCTTAGTCACCTCTAGCCTTGTCACAACCACATAAATGACTTCTTTTTCATCATCAGTATAGCCGCCTTTTCCTTTCAGCTTTGTTGTACCCCTTCCAAGGCGCTGAAGGATGGCATCAGAAACATCTTCATAATAATCGGATATGATGATGACCGCTTTAGTTTCATCTAGTCCCTGAATGACTGTGTCGATTGTTTTAAACGCAATATAGTAGGCCATGACTGAATACATCGCCTGTTCCGGCCCGAAGACGAACGCCGCCCATGTAAAAATGAAAATGTTGATAAACATAACGAATTCGCCTACAGAAAACGGAAGCTTCTTAGTCAGAAGAATCCCGAGGATCTCCGTTCCGTCCATCGAACCGCCATTTCGGATGACGAGCCCGACACCCGCTCCAAGCATCAATCCGCCAAACACTGTTGCAAGCACCGGCTGGTTTGTAAAAGGTTCTACATGATGCAGCATACTTTCAATGACCGCGAGAAACACAATGCCGAATATAGACGAGATCATAAATGTTTTGCCTATTTGTTTGTAGCCGTAGTACATAAACGGCAGATTCAGAACGACCACAAGTGTCCCGAAATTAATAAACGGGAGGCTGTCAGGGGTTATGTAGTCCAAGATCAGCGAAATTCCGATAATTCCTCCGTCAATGATCTGATTGGGAATTAAAAACAGTTCAATCGAGGCTGCTGCAAGGGCAGCTCCGATCACAATCAGGATCATCCTTCTGGCAAACCGTCCCGCACTTTCTTTTTTATGCTGTTTTTTTGCCACAATAAAACTCCTTTCTTAAAGAATTCCTGTTCCGAATATGTGTAAAAAATTTGCCTTTCTTCTTTCCTGAATAGGCACTTTTTAAAAAACTCCGCCATACATTGAACTGTAGAGGAGGTTATGTACGTGATTTTATTTCAAAAGATTGTCAACCAGAAACTGAATACCCTTGATACAGACGGCCTGCTTCAGCTTGCCAAGCAGAATAACCTTTCCATCAGCAGACCCCAGGCACAGGAAATTGTGAAAATCATCAGAGGGAAAAACATCAATATTTTTAACGATGCAGAACGAATCGATCTTTTAAAACGGGTGGCTGCCATTACTTCGCCTGCGACAGCCCAGAAGGTCAATCAGCTCCTGCAGCAGTTTATTGGGTAAAAGCTGCCGGTTTCCCGGCAGCTTTTTTTTTGTTTTATTCCTGATTGCGTATTAAATCAAGCAAATCCGGGTTATATTCCTGATTGCGGAGCATCTCAATTTCAAAGCGGTACGGAGGCTTCTTGTCTTTTTTATCTTCTCCTACATATGGCGTTTCAAGGATTTTCGGAACATCCGAGAGTTCAGGATGATGAACAATCCGGTTCAGTGCTTCAAAGCCGATGTGACCGAAGCCGATGTTTTCATGGCGGTCTTTTCTGGCTCCTACCGGGTTTTTGCTGTCATTGATGTGAAGAACTTTCAGTCTGTCGAGTCCGATAATGGAATCAAATTCCTTCAAGACGCCGTCAAAGTCATTGATCAAATCGTAGCCGGCATCATGAGTATGACACGTATCAAAACAGACGGATAAATGTTCATTATGAGTCACTCCGTCAATGATCTGTGCAAGCTCATCAAACGACCTGCCGCACTCAGACCCTTTTCCGGCCATAGTCTCAAGGGCGATCTGAACATTTTCTTCTTTCACAAGCACTTCGTTCAGGCCTTCAATAATCTTTTTAATGCCTATATCGGCTCCCGCACCTACGTGCGCACCCGGATGCAGCACAATCTGTTTTGCGCCGAGTGCGTGGGAACGGTCTATTTCCGAGCGCAGAAACTGCACACCGAGCTCAAACGTTGCCGGATTTGTCGTGTTGCCGATATTGATGATGTACGGTGCATGCACGACAATATCCGAAATGCCGTGCTCCTTCATGTGTGCAAGACCGGCCGCAATGTTCAGGTCTTCTATCTTTTTTCTTCTTGTATTCTGGGGTGCTCCTGTATAGATCATAAACGTATTTGCACCGTAAGAAGCCGCTTCCTCACTTGCCGCAAGGAGCATTTTTTTTCCGCTCATTGATACATGTGATCCAATTTTAAGCATGCCTTATCCCCCTACTTGCGCTTTTTGTTCAATCTTCTTTGGCGTTTTTTAATTTCATCCATTTCACGGGACATTTTCTTTTTGTAGCCCGGTTTGACGCCCTTAGGCTTTCTCACCATGCTTTTCGCCATCTGTTCGGTTCCGTCTGACGGCTTAGCCCGTTTTTGTCTGCGTTTGCGGTCGTCAATCGTTTTCCACTCGCCGTTTGCAAGGTCCATGTTTTCAAACTGGATGCCAAGCTTTTCAAGCAAGTTCAGAGCATGCTCATTTTCAGGCTCATAAATGGTTGCCGCAATGCCTGAATAATCAGCTCGTCCTGTACGGCCGACGCGGTGGATGTAAAAATCAAGATCGCTTGGCAGTTCAAAATTGATGACGTGGCTGACTCCGTCGATATCAATTCCGCGTGAGGCAAGGTCTGTTGCAACAACGTACTGATACTCCAGGTCATTAATCTGTTTCATCATTTTTTTGCGGTCTCTCGGCGTCAGATCCCCGTGGATTCTGCCGACTCTCAGTCCTTTTGCAATCAGTCCGTCTGCAACCTCATCCGCTTTCTTTTTCGTGTTTGTAAACACGATGGCAAGAAACGGATTATAGCTTTTCAGCATTTCATAGAGCAGACTTGTTTTATTGCGGTGACGCAGGGGCACAAGGACATGTTTGATTTTCTTCGCCGCTGCCTGTTTAGGTGCAACATGGGTGAATTTCGGGTTTTCCATGTATTTTTTTAAGAATGGCTTTAGTTTCTCAGGAATCGTTGCCGAGAATACAAGCATTTGAAGCTTTGCAGGCATAGCTGCACCGATTTTGTCCACATCTTCAATAAAGCCCATATCAAGCATAAGATCAGCTTCATCGACAACAAGCGCTTTTGCATGATGAACATGCAAGGCGTTTGCTGCAACAAGGTCTTTAATACGCCCAGGCGTGCCAATGACGATTTGAGGCTGAGTTTTCAGTTTATCAATCATTCTTTGCTTATCGGTTCCGCCGATAAAGCATTTCGCTGTAATTGTTTCGTTTTCAGGAGCAAATTTAATAATGTGAAGAGCATCCTGGTAGATTTGATTTGCAAGTTCTCTTGTAGGTGCGGTAATGACGACCTGCACACTTTCGTCTGCGGCATCGATTCTTTGAATAAGCGGCAGCAGATACGCATGGGTTTTTCCCGTTCCTGTCTGTGACTGCCCGATTGCCGTTTCCCCTTTCAGAAGGGAAGGAAATAAGCGTTCCTGTATTTCAGTTGGTTCATAAAAACCCAGCGCTTTAACAGCATCTATAATAAAAGGCTTAAATGGAAACTGAGTGAACTTTGTCTGTTCCATGTTCATCATCTCCTTGATGAAAAATTAAAGTAAGACGGTTTTAGCCATACGAAGGTGAGATCTTCTTTCAAACAAAAACACTGCACGCATCCGGAGACACGCCTGTCCATCAAAACATTATATACGATATCCGGCAAAAAAACCAATTTGCTTTTTGGCCTATTCTCATAAATCTGCTGACCATCCGCAGGTACCCTGCATATTGTGTAGGTAGGATAGACGTTAGTTTAAAGGAGGGTCATCATGTTTCAGCAAAGACCAATGCCCCAAATGCCTTCAAGAGGTATGCAGCCCCAGAGAATGCAAATGGGCGCACAGCGGTTTTCGGGGCAGCCTATTGGATATCAGCAAGCAAGAGGATTAGGCTCATCCAGGTTTCAGCCTTTCGGACCGCAGATGGGATCATTTGGACCGCAGTTTGGCGGACCGGGTTTTGGAGGTCCTGGTTTTGGAGGTGCCGGGTTTGGCGGACCGGGATTCGGGGGACAGGGATTCGGAGGAGCAGGATTTGGCGCACAGCAATTCGGACAGCAGGCAATCGGAAAAAGCGGAGGGCTAAAAGGTCTTTTATCGAGATTTTTGCCGGGCGGCGGAGGCCAGGGACTTACAGGTGCGGCGAATGCAGCGCAGGGCCTTCAGGGACTCACAAATCCAGCCAATCTTTCAGGCATGCTTGGAAACGTTCAGAAAGTGCTGGGCATGGCACAGCAGGTCACTCCAATGGTTCAGCAGTACGGGCCTTTGGTACGAAACCTTCCGGCTATGATTAAAATTTACAGCGAACTTAAAGGCGGAGGCTCAAGCGACGACGGCGAAAGCACAGAAACAGCTGAAACTCAGCCTGCCGCAATCCAGACTGAGGCCGTTTCAACCGAAACATCAGAGCAAGAAACTTCAGCTGAAGTAAAACAGGCTGCAGTGAAAGAAAAAACACCTGCAGTCAAAGGCGCTTCTGCTCCAAAGCTGTATATCTGATATTCTTCTTTGAATTATTCCCCAGTCTCAGCTATAATAATGAAGAGATTACAAGAGCCAAGAGCCTGATTCTTTGGCTTTTTTCTCTTTTCTGTAAAGTACTTCTCTTTAGGGGGCTCTTTTTAATGGAAGTAATTAAGATTGCACCGCGGGGCTATTGCTATGGCGTAGTAGATGCCATGGTTATTGCCAAGAATGCCGCTCTCGATAAAACTCTGCCGAGACCGATTTATATCCTCGGCATGATTGTTCACAATAAACATGTAACTGACGCATTTGAAGATGAAGGCATCATCACGCTCGACGGAAGCAACCGCCTTGAGATTCTTGAGAAAGTCCAAAGCGGAACCGTCATTTTTACCGCTCACGGCGTTTCTCCGGAAGTAAGAAAGATAGCATCCGAAAAAGGGCTGGTTACCCTTGATGCGACATGCCCTGATGTAACAAAAACACATGATCTGATCCGTGCAAAAAAAGCGGAAGGCTATCATGTCATATACATCGGAAAGAAGTCCCATCCTGAACCTGAAGGAGCTGTCGGTGTAGCGCCTGATATCGTCCATCTTGTTGAAACAGAAGAAGATGTCGATGCTCTGACATTCCAGAATGATAAAATCATCGTCACAAACCAGACAACGATGAGCCAGTGGGACGTTTATGACATTATGGAACGCGTGAAAGAAAAATACCCGCATGTTGAATATCACCAGGAGATCTGCCTTGCGACACAGGTGCGCCAGGAAGCCGTTGCCGAACAGGCCAAAGATGCTGACCTGACGATTGTTGTCGGAGATCCGAAAAGCAACAACTCAAACCGTCTAGCCCAGGTTTCTGAAGAGATTGCAAGCACGAAGGCCTACCGCATTTCAGACCTCAGCGAACTGAAGCTCGAATGGTTTGAAGGAGTGAAGAAAGTGGCCATCACAGCAGGCGCTTCAACTCCGACCCCTATTACCAAAGAGGTCATTCAGTTTCTTGAAAAGTATGACCCTGAGAACACTCTGACGTGGAATATTGAGCACAATGTTCCCCTGCAGAAGATTCTTCCGAAAGTAAAAGCAAAATAAAAAAGTACAGCCGCCGGAAATCCTTTTTTCCGGCGGCTGTTTTTTATACAAGGCTAAATGGATCGGTGTTAATTGCTGAAGGGTAGATGCCCACTTCAAATTTCTTTTCTTCACACATTGAAAGCAGAAGGTCTGAGACCCCTTTTTTCATCACTTTCTCAGCGTTGTGGCCCGGGTCAACGATGTTTAGGCCAAGCATCATAGCGTCGTGAGCCGTATGGTAGTACATATCCCCTGTCACATAAACATCAGCACCCTTGCGTTTTGCGTGATGGATATATTTGTTTCCGTCGCCGCCAAGAACCGCTACTTTTTTGACTTTGTCTTCTTTATTTCCAACAAGTCTCACAAACGGCACATCGAGCGCCTCCTTTACATGAACGGCAAACTCTTCAAGTGTCATTTCTTTTTCCAGTTTTCCGATTCTGCCAAGACCAAGTGACTTCCCTCCGTTTTCAACCGGATAGATGTCGAACGCAGGCTCTTCATATGGATGTGCTTTCATCATAGCTGATACAATTTTCTTCTGACTGCTCGCTGGAATGACCGTTTCGATTCTCTCTTCTTCTGCACATTCCAGCTTTCCTTTTTCTCCGATGTAGGGATTCGTTCCTTCAAGGGGAAGAAAACGCCCGGTTCCTTCTGAAGAAAAAGAACAATCGCTGTACATGCCGATGTGACCTGCACCTGTATCCCCCAGAACGGTCCGTATCCGGCCGGCGTGATCTTTCGGGACATAGACCACCAGTTTCTTCAATGTCTCCTGATAGGTGTCTGCCAGGACTTCTGTGTCTGTGAGCCCGAGAGCGTCTGCGAGCAGATCATTCACTCCGCCTTCTGCGACATCCAGGTTTGTATGGGCAGCATACACGGCGATATCATGCTTGATGCATTTTTCAATGAGTGCTCCGCCTGGCTGGTCGGTTGCAAGCTGTTTTAGCGGCCTGAAAATAGGAGGATGATGGGCAATGATCAGGTTTGCCTTTTTTTCAATGGCTTCATCCACCACTTCATCAAGTACATCCAGTGCCACTAATACGCCTGTTATCGGTTTATTCAGCGTTCCGATCTGCAGGCCGATTTTGTCTCCTTCCACCGCATATTCTTTCTTTGAAAAAGATTCGAAGAGCTGAATGATTTCATAGCCGTTTGGTTGTTTGCTCATTCTCCCGCCGCCTCCTCAAGCATGGCAATCATGCGAGTTAATTCCTGCATTTTCCTGCTGTTTTCTTCGCTTTCTGTTGCCTTGCTTATATTTTCTAAAATACGTTTATAGTGTTCTTTTTCCTGTGACCACTTCTTTATAAACGTGCTTGATTGTTTTCGCATTAAATGGGGTCCTACAAGAAGGCCGGTTTCAAGAGAAACATCTTGATACGGAGCTTTTGCGTCTCCTCTTTCCCCGACAAGAATTTCATAGATTTTTCCGTCCTCTTCCAAAATCTCTTCATTCACCAGTTCCCAGCCGTTTTGAAGCAGCCATTCTCTAATGTGATGAGCATGAATATTCGGCTGAAGAATCAGCCTCTGCACACCCTGGAGCTTTTCCTTTCCTGCATCCAGAATCTTTTCGATCAAAGCACCGCCCATGCCGGCGATCGTAATGCAGGTGACTTCATTCGGCCCTATCACTTCCAGCCCGCTGCCGAGACGCACAGAGATGACATCCTCGAGTCCGCTTTTTTTCACCTGTTTTTTGGCAGACTGGTAAGGCCCTTCCACAACCTCTCCCGCTACTGCAGAAGCGGCCAGCCCGTTCAGAAGGGCATAGCAAGGCAGATAGGCATGGTCTGAGCCGATATCAGCAAGCACCGCACCTTCAGGTATATAATCAGCCACTGTTTTCAGCCGTTTTGATAAGTTTACATCGTTCATTTTCTATCACCACATTCTTATGTACTTTTAAATCAGTCTCTCTATATAATAAGAAAAGTCCTCCGCAGATGCAAAGGACTTTTCTTTATCACATTATGTAATGCTTTAAGCGTCATAATATGACCCGGTTCAAGGCTATTTGATTTCTGATACCCATTTGGCCATTTCGTCAAGCTTTTCATCAGGAACAAGTCCTGCAGGCATTGCTCCGCGGCCGTTTTTAATCGTGTCTTTGATTCCGTCAACACCGAGCTTGTCCCCTACTCCTTTAAGAGCCGGACCTGCTCCGCCTTCGTAATTCTCACCATGGCACGAAATACAGTTCTGCTTGTAGATTTCCTCCGGTGAAGCGTTTGCAACTTCCCCTGATTTATCTTCTTCTTTTCCTTCACCAGCCATTTCCTTCATATCGCCGAGCCCCTTGATGGATAAGAAAAACATAAGGCCGATTCCGATTACGGCAACTAGAGCAAATGGAATGAGCGGATTGCGATTCATTATGTAACCTCCCCTATGTAAAAATCTTGAAATGCAGGTAAACGATAGGTTTAAACAATCTCTATTTTACTTGAAAACGCTGTTAAGGAAAAGAGTTATTGCAGAAAGATGGCGTATTTTTCAAAAATTAGACAAAAAAACCTCATCTGTTAAGATGAAGTTCTTCAAATCACGTTCGTTCAGCACCCAATCTGTCTGGCAATAACCATTCTTTGAACTTCACTCGTGCCTTCACCAATCTCAAGAAGCTTTGCATCCCGAAGATAGCGCTCCACCTGGTATTCTTTCATATAGCCGTATCCGCCATGAATTTGGATCGCCTGGTTGGATACCTCTGTGCACATTTCAGATGCGAACAGCTTGCAGTAGGACGCTTCTTTAGTGAATGGCTTTCCTTGATCCTTGAGCCAGGCCGCTTTGTATACCGCTGTACGCGCAAGGTCAATTTTCATGGCCATGTCAGCAAGCTTGAACTGTATCGCCTGAAACTCGCTTAGCGTTTTGCCGAATTGCTTTCGCTCCTTTGAGTAAGCAAGCGCCTTTTCAAATGCCGCCTGTGCAATCCCGACAGCCATTGCAGCAATTCCGATTCTTCCTCCGTCAAGAGTCATCAGGAATTGCCTGAAGCCGTTCCCCTTCTTGCCAAGGAGATTTTCAGACGGAACCTCGACATCTTCTAAAATCAGTTCTGTCGTGTTGGATGCGTTCAGCCCCATTTTTTCATAATTATCAATGACCTTGAAGCCAGGTGCATCTGTCGGAACAATAATGGCACTGATTTCTTTTTTTCCTTCATTCCGTCCAGTAATGGCTGTTAATGAAAGAAATTTGGCGTAAGAAGCATTTGTAATGTAGCATTTGTTGCCGTTGATCGTAAACTTGCCGTCCTTTTCAACTGCTTCAGTCAGGGTTCCTCCTGCATCAGAGCCTGCGTTAGGCTCAGTGAGACCAAAAGCCCCTAAAGACTCTCCAGAGCAGATTTTTGAAAGATATGTTCTCTTCTGCTCTTCTGTTCCAAACATGCTGATTGGCGCCCCGCCTAAAGAAATATGGGCGGAATATGTAATGCCTGTCGAACCGCAAGCTTTGCTTAATTCTTCCGTTACGATTGCAAAACTGGTTGTATCTGCTCCGCTTCCGCCGAATTCCTCAGAGAATGGCAGTCCAAGAATGCCCATATCCCCCAGCTGTTTGAAAATTTCGGCCGGAAACTGTTTCGTTTTATCCCGTTCATATGCTCCCGGTTCCACAACTTCTTCTGCGAATTCCCTGATGGTTTTTTGAATCATGCGCTGCTCTTGTGATAGTTCAAAATTCATTTTATCCCTCCGTTTTGAATACGCTTACATTATAAATTATAAGATGAACAGCTCTATTTTCACAACTTTTTAAATTTTTTATTTTATGAAAAAATATTTTTTTGTGTTTGTTTTGTGCCCATTTGCCCGGAGATGATCCTGCAGCCGGAATGAAACCCGCATGTTATCAGGGTAAAATCATGTTTTCCCCGTCTATTCAGCAATTGCTGCCGAAGAATTTTTTTAAGAAGGCAGTTTGCAAATTAAATAACAATTAAGTAAAATAATGAAAAGAAGATGTAAGAAAAAGGGTGTTAGCGCTGTCACATCTGATTCTTAAGAATTTGAACAACAAAAAAAAGCGAACGTAATGTCCGCTTTCTGCTTTCTATTCAAGAAAATCTTTAAGCCGTTTGCTTCTGCTTGGATGGCGAAGCTTGCGAAGCGCTTTTGCTTCAATCTGACGGATACGCTCTCTTGTTACGCCGAAAACTTTTCCGACCTCTTCAAGAGTGCGGGTACGTCCGTCGTCAAGTCCGAAGCGAAGACGAAGCACGTTTTCTTCCCGGTCAGTAAGAGTATCAAGCACATCTTCAAGCTGTTCTTTCAGAAGTTCGTATGCAGCATGCTCAGATGGAGATGTGGCATCCTGATCTTCTATAAAGTCACCAAGATGCGAGTCATCCTCTTCCCCGATTGGAGTCTCAAGAGAAACAGGCTCCTGCGCAATCTTAAGGATTTCTCTGACTTTATCAGGCGTCAGATCCATGTCTTCCGCAATCTCCTCCGGTGAAGGCTCACGGCCTAAATCCTGAAGCAGCTGGCGCTGAACCCGGATCAACTTGTTAATTGTTTCAACCATATGAACCGGAATACGGATCGTTCTTGCCTGGTCGGCAATGGCGCGTGTTATGGCCTGGCGAATCCACCAAGTAGCATAGGTACTGAATTTAAAGCCTTTGCGGTAATCAAATTTCTCTACCGCCTTCATCAGTCCCATGTTGCCTTCCTGGATCAGATCGAGAAACAGCATTCCGCGGCCTACATACCGTTTTGCAATACTGACGACAAGACGGAGGTTTGCTTCAGCGAGTCTTCTTTTCGCTTCTTCGTCTCCTTCTTCTATCCGGTTTGCAAGCTTAATTTCTTCGTCTGCAGTCAAAAGGTCTACTCGTCCGATTTCTTTAAGGTACATGCGGACAGGGTCATTTATTTTAACGCCCGGCGGCACACTCAAATCATTCAGGTCAAACTCTTCTTCCTTTGCAAGCTGCTGAATGTTCGGGTCTTCTGTTGATTCGTTATCTCCCACCAGTTCAACACCCTGTTCACCCAGGAATTCATAATACTCATCCATTTGGTCTGATTCAATTTCGAAGCCTGACATGCGTTCAGCAATCTCTTCGTATGTTAAAACTCCACGTTTTTTTCCGATTTCAGTTAATTGGTCCTTAGCCTGTTCCAATGTCAATTCAGAATCATGGGTTTGTTTATCAGCCATTGGATCCCCTCCTTCCAAACTCTTGCAATTAGTGCTTTATAGTAATGTTCTGATTGGAAATAATCAATCAGCAACAGTGAATCTCATTTCAGTGCTATTTAAGGCTTTGTTTCAGCTTAATGATTTCCATGGCAATGCCGGCAGCTTTAACAAAATCCTTTTTGCGTTCTGCATCGTGCTTTTCAGATTCTTTTTCTTTTATCATTAACCAATTTTGGTGATTCAACACCTGTTTGATATAATCTGACAGCTCCCGCTCCGAAATTTCTTCATTCACGGAAAGCATCGCGATATCTGAAACCACTTGATGAAGCTTATGATCAGGCAGTCTCCTCAGAAAGGAGCTTACATTTGCTTCAAAGCCCTCTTCGTAATAAGCATATAAATAAGTAATAATGGCTCTGTGTTCCTCAATATTAAATTGAAGCCCCACCCTGTCCAGCACTTTTTGGGCGATTTCTTTGTTTCTCAGCATGTGGGCGATGAGCAGCCTTTCTGCATTATGAAAAGCTTTCAGAAGGCGCTTTTGCTGCGGTATCCTTGTCTCCGTTTTTGGAGGAGCCGGCGCAGCCTGCTCTTTTTTCGGCTCACGCTGCCTGCTTCCTTTCTGATCAAGCACACGGCTTTTCAAAACATCCATGGAGAGTGAAAACTCTTCAGACAGCTGTTTCAGATAAAGCTCAATTTCAACAGGATTGTCAAGAAGACTCAGCTCTCTGACTATATCTTCGATGTACTGCAGTCTTTGTCCTTCATCGTGCAGATTTTTGCCTTTTCTGAACATCTGCATCTTAAATGCCATCAGCGTAATGCTTGCCCCTATTACATCCTGCCTGAACTTCTCGGCTCCGTGTGTCCGGATGTAGTCATCAGGGTCTGTCCCATGAGGCAGGGCGGCTACCCGCATTTTGCATCCTGCAGCAGCAAGTGTTCTTGAAGCCCTGAGCGTTGCCTCCAGGCCTGCAGAATCTGAGTCATAGCATATGATAACATCTCCTGCATTTCTTTTGATGATTTTTGCCTGGGCATCTGTAAGCGATGTACCCATTGTGGCAATCGCATTCGGCACATTTGAACGGACAGCAGATATCACATCGGCAAAACCTTCGAATAAAACGGCTTGCTGATTTTTGCGTATATGTACTCTTGCCTGATGAAAATTGTAAAGGACCTTGCTCTTATTGAAAATCGGGGTTTCAGGACTGTTCAGAAACTTCGGCTGTTCCTTGCCGAGCACTCTGCCTGAGAACGCGATTGTTCTCCCGGTATGGTCAAGGATCGGGAACATAACTCTGTTTCTGAAGCGGTCAAGATAGGAATCAGAATTGTTCTTCTTAACAAGAAGCCCTGCTCGTTCCATCATTTCGGGACTGTATCCGCGTTTGGTCAGAAATTTCGCAGCGAAATCCCACGAATCAAGCGAATAGCCAATTTCAAACTGATCGATAGTTTCCTTATCAAAGCCTCTGCCTGTCAGATAATCAAGAGCTTCCTGGCCTTCTTTCGTGTTTACGAGCAGGTGATGGTAAAACTTTTTCAGCAGTTCATGAGCTTCAATCATTTTTTCATCATCGCTGTTTGCGTCTTTTGGCTGGGCGGAATGAAGATGATCCGGCAGTTCTATGTTAAGCCTGTCTGCTAAAGATCCGGCTGCCTCCACAAAGGAGAGCCCTTCTATCTGCATCAGAAAGGAAAAAACATTTCCTCCGGCGCCGCATCCAAAACAGTGGTAGATCTGCTTATCATGCGAGACAGAAAATGACGGAGATTTTTCTCCATGAAAAGGACAGAGACCAAAATGATTTCGCCCCTGCTTTTTCAATTGAACATATTCGCCTACAACATCCACGATATCTGCAGACTTCTGAATCTGATCAATAAGTTCGTCAGGAATACGATTTGCCATAGTAACATCTCCGTGAAACTAATATTCGCGATTTAATCACCAATTCCTGCATCTTTCGACAAAATCTTTTGAAGGGTGCGGACAAAATGTTCCCGGTCTGCTCCGGTAAACTTCTTCGGTCCTTTCGTATGATTCCCGCTTCGCCGTTCCTTTGCGGAAAGATACCTGAACTGAAGAGCTGTTTCAATCGAATCTTCTGTAAGTTCTATACCCCGGGGTGTGATAACTGTAACCCCTTTTTTAAGGAGAAGCCCTGCAAGACCGATGTCCTGAGTCACAACGGTATCGTGCCTCGAGGTGTGATTAACAATGTATAAATCAGCAGCTTCTTTTCCTGTGTCCACGTATACCCAGTCGCATCCATATGTAGTTGATGACTGATGATTGTAGGAAGCAACAAACAGGACCCGTACCCCGTGCACTGCAGCCAGATCAGCAATCTCCTGTTTAACCGGACACGCATCTGCGTCGACAATAATCTGCATCTTTTTTTCGCCGTCTTTCACTATTCTACATCACTCCGAAGGATTCCTTCTAAACTATCCAGAAAAGATGCCAAAGGAAATCAAGACTGAATTTGTCGAATTATTTTTTAATGATTAGCTTGACAGATCACAATAAATAGTTTATTCGTAATAGGTCAAGTCTAAACCTAAAATAAGTAATTTTATCACAATTTTTTATTATAATACAAAGTCTTTCATTTTTCCATTCTTTTTAGCCAATTAAAGCTGTAAACAGGATACATGCAGAAAACTCAGAGTATCAGGCCACTCTGAGTCTTTACATCCGTTAGATTCAGTTGTATCTGTTCATGATGTTCTGGATCATGTTGGCTGTCTCTTCTACCGCTTTATTTGAAACATCAATCACCTGGCAGCCGATTCTGTCGATTATTTTTTCGAAGTATTCAAGCTCCACTTTGATTCTGTCAATGTTGGCGTAGATCGCCTTGTCGTTAAGCCCCAGTGAAATGAGCCGTTCTTTTCTGATATCGTTTAACTTGTCCGGGCTTATTTTAAGGCCGATGCATTTTTGCGGCGACACTTTAAACAGCTCTTCAGGCGGTTCAACTTCCGGAACGAGCGGAACATTGGCCACTTTAAACCGTTTGTGCGCCAGATACTGGGACAAAGGCGTTTTCGATGTTCTAGACACACCGACAAGGATGATATCCGCTTTCATGATGCCCCTTGGATCTCTTCCATCATCGTATTTTACGGCAAATTCAATGGCTTCTACCTTTTTGAAGTAATCTTCATCAAGTTTTCTTACTCTTCCCGGCTCATATTTGGCTGAGATGCCGTACGCAGATTCCATTTTATCAATGAGCGGTCCGATAATATCGTAATAAACGACCCCCTGGGCTTCCGCCTCCTCAATCAGTCCCTGCCTCAGGTCAGGCACAACAAGGGTAAAGCAGACAATAGCCTGTTCAAGCTTTGCATGGGCGATAATCTCTTTAATCGTTCCAAGATCCTCTACATATGGAATCCGCTTTACTTTGGTGTCTGCAGCGTACCCGTTGAACTGGCTGATCGCAGCTTTGATAACCAGTTCAGCCGTTTCACCGACAGAATCCGAAACAACATAGACATGACGATTGTACATACCATTCCCCACTCCCCAGTTAGATGATTTCATTCTCCGCTAGTCCGACCAATATCTTTGTCATATTTGTTTTTGTAATTCTGCCTGTTACTTCGAACCCTTTATCTGTTTCTTTAATAACTGGAATGGCATCAATTTGTTTATGAATTAAATATTTCGCTACATCCACGATGTTGTCCTCTCTGCTGCACATCGTGATGTTCGGCATTCTTGTCATAATGATATTGACCGGAATCGATGCAAGCTCCTGCTTTCCGATGCTTGCCCTGAGCAGATCTTTCCTCGACAGCACACCGACAAGGATGGACCCCTGGTCGACGACAAAGAGCGTCCCCACATCTTCAAGAAACATGGTCACAATGGCATCGTAAACAGACACATTTTCATTTACAACGACAGGTATGGACTGAAAATCCTTTACCTGAAGTTTTTTCAATTTATCAGACAGCATGCCGGCTCCGGTCTTGCCTGTGTAAAAATAGCCGACTCTAGGCCTCGCTTCCAGGTATCCGGCCATCGTCAGGATGGCAAGGTCAGGCCGCAGAGTGGCCCTCGTTAAATTCAGCTGGTCTGCAATGTGTTCGCCGGTAATCGGCCCGCTTGCTTTTACAATCTGCAGAATATGTTCCTGTCTTTTATTTAATTCGATTGTACTCACCACCTTAAGGTTCCAATACATATGTATCTATAGTTCTGCTTTCACTCAATCCAAATAGGTTATACTCATATAAAAATATTATATACTATTTGAGCAGATTGAAAAGAACCTTTTCACAGGCTGCTTTTGAAATACGTAAACAAACGGGACGATTGCCTCAAGGCAACCGTCCTCGTTTCTCTATTTTACAATGACAGCATTCATGTCCGCAAAGGATTCAATGAGTGCTGCAAGCTTTTTCATCTGGGCAAGGCGATTTGTTTTCAGTGCTTCGTCTTCTGCCATAACCATAGTTTCGCTGAAATAGCTCTCAATGGCAGGCTGAAGGGAGCGAAGAGCTTTAAACGCTTCTTTATACTCGCCGCGGGCTCCGTGCGCAGCATATGCTTCCGCTGCTTCTGTGTACTTGCTGTAGAGATCTTTTTCTTCCTGATTTTTAAACAGGGAAGGATCTACAGCGTCACCCGTTCCTTTTTTGGAGATATTCTGAACGCGGGCAAAAGCTTCCATTTCTTCTTTAAATCCTGCTTCACCTGCAGCAGCGGCCAGAACTTCCGCTTTGGAGAGGACAGCCGTAAGTTCAAGCTGTTCAGACCCAAGAACCGCATCGACGATATCGTATCTGATTTTCTTTTCATCAAGAACATGCTTGATGCGCATTTTAAAGAATGAACGCAAATCTGCCATTACTTTTTCTTTATCCGAACCTTCAAATGGAGCAAGGGCAGCTTCAAACAATTCATCAAGCGTCACCTTCCACTGCTTGGCAAGAAGAATGTGAACAATACCGCTTGCCTGACGTCTGAGTGCATATGGATCCTGCGATCCTGTCGGAATGACGCCGATTGAGAAGAATCCCGCAATCGTATCCAGTTTATCCGCAAGAGCAACAATCGCACCCGCGGTGGTTGAAGGTGCTGCATCATCCGCGTGACGAGGCATGTAGTGCTCGTTAATGGCCGCTGCCACTTCTTCTGCTTCGCCGAACGCTCTTGCATATTTTTCACCGATGATTCCCTGCAGTTCAGGGAACTCATAGACCATATGAGTGACCAGATCGAATTTGCAGATTTCAGCTGCGCGCACCGCATGTTTTTTCTCTTGCTCTGACGCAAAGCGGTCTGCCAGTTTTTCAGACAATGCCGTTACTCTTCTGACTTTATCGCCTGTAGAACCAAGTTCTTCGTGGAAAATGATTTTATCAAGTTTCTTTACGTTATTTGCAATCACAAGCTTTTGATCCTCATTGTAGAAGAACGCAGCATCAGAAAGGCGTGCACGCAGCACTTTTTCGTTTCCTCTTGCTACATTTTCAATATGGTTGTGATCACCGTTTCTGACAGTCACAAAGAATGGAAGCAGCTTTCCTTCTTTGTTTTTCACAGGGAAATATCTCTGATGTTCTTTCATCGTTGTAATCAGAACTTCTTCAGGAAGAGACAGATATTCTTCTTCAAACTTGCCGAAGAGCGCCGTCGGATACTCTACAAGATTCGTTACTTCTTCAAGCAGATCCTTATCGATCGGAATCTCCCATCCGTTTTCTTCTTCGATATGATGAAGCTGTGTCAGAATCGCTTCTTTCCGTTTTACCGGGGAAGCGATAACGTATTGTGAAAGAAGGGTTTCTTCATAGTGAGATCCTGATTGCACCGTCTGATCCTGTCCCAGGAAGCGGTGTCCTCTTGTTTCATTGCCTGTTTTCACACCGGTGATTTCAAACGGAATGATTTCGCTGCCAAAGAGCGCAATCATCCATTTGATCGGACGTGCAAACCTTAGGTCCTGGGATCCCCAGCGCATATTCTTCGGGAATGTCAGGCTTGTGATGATGTCTTTAAGCTCTGACAGCAGCTGTTTTGTTTCTTTTCCCTTAATAAATTTATGAACATGGGCATATTCAATGCCGCCGATTTCTTTAAAATAAATATCCTCAGGAGACGCTCCCTGGCCTCTTGAAAAGCCGGCAGCCGCTTTTGACCAGTTTCCTTCTGAATCAAGCGCTATTTTCTTCGCCGGTCCTTTCGCTTCTTCTTCAATATCCTTCTGCTTTTCCGCAACATCCTCAATCCGTACGGCAAGCCTTCTCGGAGTTGAGTAAACATGCACTTCTCCAAATGAAATGTTTTTCTCTTTCAGCCAGTTTTCAACTTTCATAGAAAGCTGATTCATCGCATCTGTTACAAATCTTGCAGGAAGCTCCTCAAGTCCAAGTTCAAGCAGCAGATCCTGTTTACTCATTTGTTTCAGCCTCCTCTTGTTTCAGCATTGGAAATCCAAGCTTCTCCCGTTCATTATAAAAAGTTTTGGCTACTTTTCTGGCAAGGTTTCGGACGCGGCCGATATATCCCGTTCTTTCTGTCACGGAAATCGCCCCTCTTGCGTCAAGCAGATTGAACGTATGGGAACATTTTAAAACATAATCATATGCAGGGTGCACAAGTCCCTCGTCCATCTGGCGGTGGGCCTCTTTTTCATAAATGGAAAACAGGTTAAAGAGCATATCTGCATCTGATGTTTCAAACGTATATTTAGAATGTTCGTATTCAGGCATCAGGAAGATGTCACGCACAGTGTATCCTTCTGTCCATTCCAGATCGAACACATTTTCTTTATCCTGAATGTAGGATGCGAGACGTTCGATACCGTAAGTAATTTCAACAGAAACAGGTTTGCATTCGAGTCCCCCTACTTGCTGGAAGTAAGTGAACTGTGTAATTTCCATGCCGTCAAGCCATACTTCCCACCCGAGTCCTGCGCATCCAAGAGACGGGTTTTCCCAGTTATCCTCAACAAAACGGATATCATGCTTCAGCGGGTCAATGCCAAGAGCTTTAAGAGAATCGAGATACCACTCCTGAATATTGTCAGGAGAAGGTTTAATAATGACTTGAAACTGATGATGCTGATACAGTCTGTTCGGATTTTCGCCGTATCGTCCATCTGCCGGGCGGCGGGAAGGTTCAACATAGGCTACCTTCCAAGGCTCCGGACCTACAGCTTTCAGGAACGTGTACGGGCTCATTGTACCTGCCCCTTTTTCTGTGTCATATGCCTGCATTAATACACAGCCGTGATCAGACCAGTGTTTTTGCAATGTCAATATCATGTCTTGAATATTCATAACATGCACCTCCAAAATGTATTGTCATTCACAAGATAAGCAACAAAAAAACTCCCGTCTCTATGCTGCTTAATCTCAGCATAGGGACGAGAGTTAACCCGCGGTTCCACCCTAATTGCAAGTGCACTTAGTGCACTGCCACTTTCCGTAAGCGCCGCTCGGGAAACGCCTTTCTTTGCCTGTTGTCACCCGGCTTCCACCGTCCCGGGTTCGCTTTCGCACAACTGCAGCAAATACTCTTTTTCCTTCATAGCAGCTCCATATAATTATTAGCATCATAACCTGAATGCAAGCTCAAAGTCAATAGGCCCGTTAATCCGAAAGCTTGCCACGCAGCGCGTCCATCTGATCAAGGAAACGCTTGGATTTAAGAAAAAGGCCTGAGTACTCGCTGTAGTATGTATGGATGACCATTTTCAGCTCCGCCTTCGTTTCGGGTTTTAAAGACACTTGCCCAAGCCTTTCCAGATCAAAATAATAAAACAGCCTCAGCAGCTTGGCGGTTCCCTGCGAGATCTTGAGTCTGTAAGGGTCCATTTCAAAGCAGCGGTGGCACAAAAAGCCGTTTTCCCGAATGGAAAAATGAAACGTTCCATCTCTGCTTCCGCAGTTGACGCAAGAGTCAAGCTGAGGATAAAGACCAAGAACATTCAGCATTTTCATCTCGAAAATGTGAAGCAGAACATCCGGGTCCACTCCTTCATTCAAAAGCTTGAGAGACTGGCTGAAAAGCTCAAAAAGAAAGGGATTAGGATCATTTTGCTCCGTGCTTTTATCAAGCAGCTCCGCCATATAGGATGCATATGCCGTCAGAAAAATATCTTCCCTGATGCCTCTCATTGATGCTATTGTTTCTCCCTGCTGAAGACCGCCGAGACCTGTTGATTTTTGAAATAAAAAATACCCGTAAGTGAATAACTGTGTAGAAGCAGTCAGGCGGCTGTTCGGCTTTTTAGCGCCTCTCGCCATAACGCCCACTTTTCCAAGCTCACGGGTATAGAGTGTCACAATCTTGTTTGTTTCACCATAATCATTTGTGCGTATCACAATGCCTTCGCATTTTTGAAGCAATCATTCTCACCATCCAGAAGGATTCGGTCAGATCACGAAATTGGAAAGTCCGCTTCTGTCAGCTCATGATCATGTAAATCGGGTCCGTCACCAGTATCTTTTTCCATTTCCTTAAAAAGAAGATAGGTATCAATATTACCTGTCTGAATAAACACTTTCCAGGTAAAATCAAGCATGTTAACCCCGCCTTTCAGTTGTTAAGAGAAGCAAGCTGTTATCCAATTCTATACCGTTATCTTGACCGAACATCCTTCGTTTCATGTTAGATAAAATTTGTTAATTTCAAGGAGCTTTTAATATTCATCTTCTCTGAAACCGAAGTCTCTGAGCTGATTCATTTTATTGCGCCAGTCTTTCTGCACTTTCACCCAAAGCTCTAAAAATACTTTCGTCCCAAGCAGCGCTTCAATATCTGCCCTAGCCCGCTGGCCTACTTCCTTGAGCATTTTTCCCTGTTTGCCGATGACAATTCCTTTTTGAGAATCACGTTCGACAATAACGGTTGCACTTACGTAAATGGACTGATTGTTGTCGCGTCTTTCAATCGCATCAATCACCACTGCAACCGAGTGGGGAATTTCTTCGCGTGTTAAATGCAGCACTTTTTCCCTGATAAGCTCAGAAATAATGAACCGTTCAGGATGATCTGTCACCTGATCGGCAGGATAGTACTGCGGTCCCGCTGGAAGATAAGATTCAATCTGTTCAAGAAGAGTGTCCACATTATTGCCCTGAAGAGCTGAAATCGGAATAATTTCCTTGAAGGGATAGAATGCGCGGTACTGGTCAATCAGCGGAAGAAGCTGATCCGGATGGATCTGGTCTATCTTATTAATGATCAGGAAAACAGGTGTCTTTGTATGCTGAAGTTTTTCAATGATAAATTCATCTCCGCGGCCATAGCCTTCTTCTGCATTGATCATAAATAAGACGACATCGACTTCCTTAAGCGTATTCTGGGCTACCTTCATCATAAAATCGCCCAGTTTGTGCTTTGGTTTATGGATTCCAGGTGTGTCTATGAACACAATCTGAGATTCGTTTGTTGTATATACGCCTTGTATTTTATTACGTGTTGTCTGTGGTTTGTCGCTCATAATCGCGATTTTCTGTCCGATCACGCGGTTTAAAAATGTTGATTTCCCAACGTTCGGTCTGCCGATAATGGAAACAAAACCTGACTTATATTCATTTTTACTCATTCAAATCCTCCGATGAAAATGCCCCGGGCAATAATTCAGCAACTGTCCATTCTTTTACGTCGCCTTTTAAATTTGTCAGTATTACTTTCATGTCTCTCGGACACAATTCTGAGATGACCTGCCTGCACGCACCGCACGGGGACACAGGGCCCTCCGTATCTGCTACGATGGCAATGGCCGCAAACTCCTTGTCGCCTTCTGATACAGCCTTAAAAAGCGCTGTCCGTTCTGCACAGTTCGTCATGCCGTATGAGGCATTTTCAATATTGCAGCCTCTGTACACTTTTCCGTCTTTTGTTAATAGAGCAGCACCAACCTGGAATTTGGAATAAGGAACATATGCCATTTCCCGAGCTGCTATTGCTTCTTTGATGAGTTGTTCTGAGTTCAATGCTATTCTCCCTTTCTTAAGCGGCTCTGTGTACTTCTATTTTACCTCTGCCGGAATGAAATTTCACCTGATTGCCGCAAATGTAATTTAATTGTAAGAATTTTCTCATAACTTAAAGGATCTTTGGAAAGAAAATGAGTAACCCTATCATAACCGCAAGAATGGCATAAATCAAAACAGCGCCGGCTGCTGCGTCTTTGGCTGCCTTTGCAAGCGGGTGATAGTCGGCGGTTACAAGGTCAACAACACGCTCTACCGCCGTATTCATGAGCTCAAGCGAGAGCATTCCGCCCATAAGGAAAAGAATGATGATCCACTCGCCGGCAGACAGGTGAAAGTACAGCCCGGCCCCCGTCACGATCAGACATACAAAAGCATGAATCTGAAAGTTCCGCTCATGAATCAGGGTCATCTTTATCCCCTGCCAAGCATAATAAAAACTTTTTAAAAACCGTTCACGCTCAGACTTCTCTTTTAAGTCCATACGCATCGAGAATATCCTTTTGTTTGCCGAACATCTTTTTTTCATCTTCTTCTGTCATGTGGTCATATCCCAGCAAATGAAGAAGGCCGTGAACAGCCAGAAATCCTAGCTCTCTTGTAAAAGAATGACCGTATTCTTCCGCCTGTTCCTTTGCACGGGGCACTGAAATGATGATATCCCCGAGGATGCGGGGCATATCTTCCCCGCCGACGATCGAAACCTCGCCTTCGCCCAGCTCTTCCATCGCAAAAGAAATGACGTCCGTTACCTGATCTTTGTTCCGGTACTCTCTATTTACTTCCTGAATTCTCTGATTGTCTGTGAACGTAACAGAAAGCTCTGCATCCTGAGGCACGTTCTCAGTTTGAGCCGCGTGCTGCAGCAGGTTTTCGACCATAGAAAGCTGGTCTTGTGAGAGCTGTTCTGTTTCATCCTCCATATCGATTATCATTCTGTTCATGCCTGTTTCACCTTCTGTTTTGTAATTTCCGGATATTCAATTCTTGAGTGAAATATCCCCTTTAATGTTTCGCTGAATGATTTCGCAATGATATCCAGTTCCCTCAGAGTCAGATCACACTCGTTCAGCTGATGGTCCTGAAGCCTGTCCGCAATGATTCCGCGTATCAGCTTTTCAATTTTATCCGGTGTCGGACTCGACATGGATCTTACCGCAGCCTCTACACTGTCTGCAATCGAAATAATCGCGATTTCTTTTGTCTGCGGCTTCGGTCCGGGATATCTGAACTCTTCTTCGTATATATCAGGGTGGTTCTGCTTCGCTTTATGATAGAAAAACTTCAGCAGGGTTGTCCCGTGATGCTGTTCTGCAATATCCACAAACTCTTTGGGCATTTTGTGTTTCCTGAGCATTTCCGCACCGTCTGAAGCATGTGCGATAATCACATTTTTACTTAGCTGGGGAGACAGTTTATCATGCGGATTTTCAATATTCATCTGATTCTCAATAAAGTACTGAGGCCGTTTTGTTTTTCCGATATCATGGTAATAGGCTCCCACGCGGGCAAGCAGTCCATTCGCACCGATTGCCTCGCACGCTGCTTCTGAAAGATTTGCGACCATGACACTGTGATGATACGTCCCTGGTGTTTCAGTCAGAATTTTTCTGAGCAGAGGATGATTCGGGTTCGACAGCTCAATCAGTTTCATTGTCGAGAGAATTCCGAAACCCGTTTCAAAAAACGGCATGAATCCAATTGTCAGAACAGACGATATGAGTCCGGAAGCAAGAGCCATTATGAAATAAGAGCCCAACTCAATATTTGAGTAGCTTCCGTTTTGTATCAAGGTGATCGCTGTGATGATCATGATGTTGATCAGCGCCACAAACAATCCCGTCTGCAAAATTCTTGACCTGACATTCTGCTCGTTCAAAAAGAGGACGCCTGCTATACTGCCGAACAGGAAGTAGATGCCGATCGTGAAATTGAACGTCCCCGTTACGCCTTCATTAAAGATAATGCTGCCGCATACAGCAAAGATAATGCTTGTCAAAATGGCCAGTCTCTCATGGAGAAGCAGCTTGATCAGCATGGCACCCATAGCGACAGGAACGAGATACCCTACGTTATTATAATTGATTTCCTGAAAGAAGCTGATAATTTTAATCAGCAGGATGGTAATGCTGAATATCAGGACATACAGAATGAGAGAGTGATTTTTTCTGTGCGGCTGTCTGTCAGGAGCCTCAAAATAATAAATGAGCGCCGCAAGGATCAGAAGGATCATCAGCAGCAGACCGGCAAACGGCTTCAAAGCAAGCTTATTGTCGAGAAGACCTACAAGATCAAGTTTGCGGTAGATATCCCTGCTGATGTAACCGCCTTCTTCAACAAGAATCTGTCCCTGTTTAATCTGTACTTCATTGACATCATCGTATGCCTGCTGCTTTTTCTCTTCCGTCGCATCAAGATCAAAGACATAGTTCGCAATAACGGCATATCTTCCGAGTTCAATCGCTGCTTTCAGTAAGTCCGCCCTTAAATTCGAGGATGTAAGGTCCTCTTCAACCAGATCCTTTGCCTCATCCTGCTTCTGCAGCGGAATTTCCTCGCTCATCACCCGGTTGACTGCCGTGACCGCTGCATCCTTGGCTATATTCAGCTCATTCTCCGAGGATTCAAGGAGAGCGGTGAATGTATCATCTGAAATTTTTTCTCGGATATCTTCTGTAAGCTTGTCCTTCAGCCGAATGAGTTTTTCTTCAATTGATACTGTGTAGGCTTCTTCGCCTTCTGTCACATTTTCATTCTGCAGCTTCATTTCATCTGCAGCCTCTTTGTTTGTTTCTTTTACAAAGTCAAAGATCGATGTTATGACTTCTACGCGGTTTACAACATAATCTTTTCTCAGGACATATTCATCTTGAACGGCATCGTATGCTTCCTGCCGTTTGCTCTCAGTTTCAAACGTATCTTCCGCCTGAGTCGGAGCTATGATTGTCTGATCAGAGTAAGTAAAAAGTTCAACATCAACCGTTTCCGGCTTTACATTGCTGTAAAGGGAGACAAAAATGACAGCAGCAAGCAAAAAATACATGGAAATATGTATAAACTTATAATGCTTTAACGTTTCAATGAGCTGACTGAGCTTAGCACTTCGCTTTGTTTTCATAACATCACCCCCCGCTCCCCTTTGCATTCCTGAAAAAAGTGACCCGAAAACGGGCGCCCGGGTCACTTTGTCTTGTCATATGCTTCAATGATTTTCGCTACAAGCGGATGGCGCACGACGTCTGACTGCTGCAATTCATTAAACGCTATACCGCTTACAGAATTCAGTGTATCCCTTGCTGCAGCAAGACCCGACTGGACGCCTCTCGGCAGGTCAACCTGTGTAATATCGCCGGTAATGACCATTTTCGAACCAAATCCGAGTCTTGTTAAAAACATTTTCATCTGTGCAGGTGTTGTATTTTGGGCTTCATCCAAAATAACAAAAGCATCATCAAGCGTTCTTCCTCTCATATAGGCAAGAGGCGCAATTTCGATGGTGCCTCTCTCAATCAGCCGCTGCGTATGTTCCGCTCCGAGAACATCGTTAAGCGCATCATAAAGAGGGCGTAAGTAAGGGTCTACTTTTTCTTTGAGGTCTCCAGGCAGGAAGCCAAGACTTTCTCCTGCTTCAACAGCCGGCCGCGTGAGAATGATCCGCTTTACTTGATTATTCTTAAGTGCGCTGACCGCCATCACAACGGCGAGATACGTTTTGCCTGTTCCTGCAGGGCCGATGCCGAATATCAGGTCCTTGTTTCGGATAGAAGACACATAATGTCTTTGCCCGAGAGTTTTGACTCTGATGGATTTCCCCTGAGCATTTTTGCTTACTTCCTCAACATAAAGAGCTTCAAATTCATCAAGCTTGTGTTTTTTAGCCATTTCAATGCCATAGATGACGTCGCGTTCGCTGATGGCTATTCCTCTTTTCAGAAGAACCTGAAGCGACGCAAGCACATCACCAGCTATATTTGCATTCTCTTCTTCTCCATTTACATAGACAGCTTCGCCTCTTGATACAATTGTAACGGACAGCTCATCTTCCATCCGCTTCAGGTGTACATCATTGTTTCCAAAAAGAGATGCTGCTTCGTTTGGATTTTCGACTTGCAGATTTATCGTAATGAGTTCTTCTGGCATGATTTAGTCTCCCTGAACAATTGGTGTTGTTTTTACGATATTTTCTATAACTTGGTAGAGCACTGTTAGTTTTACTTTACCATTCTCGTTCGTCTGGTGCAAAACTTTTTGACCCTTTACCTCTGCATCTTCTCCTAATTGTCCAAGCAGCTCTTTTTTGCCCTGATCAATCGCGGCAGCGCGCGCCTCTTCCTCTGTATATTGTTTTTCATAGACTTCTTTTTCACGGTAGATCTTCTGGCCGAATCCAAGCGGGAGAGTCCATTTTAAAAACCGGAGCGGCCTGATATCATTTTCCTCTTCATATTTTGCATACAGGTCCTGATTAAATCCCCAAATCTGGAGATCGGCTGACCCAACTGAAAGGTACGTTTTTCTGACTTCGCTGCCTGAAAAAAGCTGAAAGGTTTGTTTTTTTGGCACAGTTATTTCCGATCTATACCATGTTTCACCCAGAATTTCCGCTTTAGCCGCAACAAGCTGCTTCTTTTTTTCGCCTCCGATTAAGCCTGATACGAGCAGCTGCCCTTTTTCAACATGATCATGAATGGTCACGGAAGGCTGTCCTTTTTCAACATACATCTTTGTAATGACCGCTTTCTTTTTCGCTACAATATGCTGAGGGCCTGCTTCTGCTGTTTTTTCGGGTTCATTCTTTTCGACCACCTCAAAATGAAAATGCGTTCCCCTGAGTTCAACACCCACCCATGTCAATTCACTGATATTGTCTGTCAGCTTTTTCTGGATGGAATCAGGATCAAGCGTCATGAACTGCAGCCTTCCTGTTTTCACCCCCATTGCATCCAGCTCTTTCATGATTTTATGCTCCGTGCTCGGCTTTGCGCCTTTTACATCGATTCCCCAAATCATATTGGAGAGGAGCAGGATGACAGCAAAGAACAGAGTGAATCCGATAACAAAGCCGCTGTTTTTCAATGATTTCTGGATTAGAAACGGCAGTCCCGACACCTTTTGCAGCGAACATTTGCATTCGCTTTTTCTTGCCGCCCGCCTCAAGGCATGTACATCTTTCAGGCGAATAAAAAAAGAGAGTCCATTCTCTTCTTTTCTCACATTCCAGACAGGGATTCCCTGTCTGATGCAGTCATTTACAAACCGTTCCGTTCCTCTTCCCGCTGCTGTTACTTTTATCACGCCGTAAAAGAAATGCATCCATTGATTTTTCATCGTCATCCCCCGATTTTTAAGATTGTTCCAAGTAATTGACCTGATCAATTTTCCCCTGCAGAAGAATCTCTTCAGGCAGAATGGTTTTTATGACAAAAGCTTCTCCCTTTATTTGAAGCTGACCCTGTTTTAACAGAAGCCTCAGCTCATTGTCTGTAAATGTAAGCAGCCCTCTGTGATTTTCTATATAAATATGTATCTGGCCGATCATGGTGATGCGGGGAAGATCCATCATGACATCCTGGGGTATTTCAATTGTTCGCGTGATCCATTTCGCAACGTTCTGCCGCCATTTTTTCGCCATAAAAAAGAACCCCCTCTCATCTCATATGTATGAGTTTAAAGGGGGTTCTAACACATTTTTTTAAAGTTGCCGCCTTGCTGCCCTGTGCGGCTTTTTAGAACGCGGCGGTCCGATGATTTCGCTCCAGATAATGCCCCGGACAATATCATCTCTTGCAGCTGCAGGTGTTTTCTTAGGTGCAGCAGGAGCCTTCTGAGCCGTCTGCTGCACAAACAGATCCGCCTGCTCCTTTAATTCCGTCACATTCCTTGAAGCGGCATCTTCGTCCGCATTCGGCAAGGTGCTTTTAGCAGACTGATATCTTGCTTCAATTGTTTTAACAGCTTCTTTCATTCGGTCCTTTGCTTCTTCAAACGATTCCCTGCCCGGCTTTTCAGCCTCCGCTCTATTCGGCGCGGCAGTATTTTGTACAGTAGCAGGTTTTCTTTTTCGATCACGCTGCGCTTCTGCTTTTTTATCTCTCGCTTTTTTTCCGAACAGGGAAGAAATGGCGAAGATAAGACCTGCTATCACAAGAGGGTTGTTTAAAAGAAAATCAATCCATTGCATCCATCAGCACCTCCTGATTTGGGCTGATTCCTACTCTTCATGATCAGGCTGATCTTTCGAAAGCTTTCCGATCGAATCTCTCATGCCTGTATCAGCATGTATATTTTCAAAATTCATATAGTCCATCACGCCGATTTTCCCATTGCGCAGTGCTTCTGCCATCGCGAGAGGAACTGTAGCCTCTGCCTCCACAACCTTCGCTCTCATTTCCTGCGTTCTGGCATTCATTTCCTGTTCAAGAGCGACCGCCATCGCACGGCGTTCTTCAGCTTTTGCCTGGGCAATTTTCTTATCTGCTTCAGCCTGATCAGTCTGCAGAATCGCCCCGATGTTTTTGCCAATATCCACATCTGCGATATCGATCGACAGAATTTCAAAAGCAGTCCCTGAATCAAGTCCTTTGTTTAATACCGTCTGAGAAATCCTATCCGGGTTTTCAAGAACTTTTTTATGGTTGTCAGAAGAACCGATCGTACTGACGATTCCTTCTCCTACCCGTGCAATAATGGTGTCTTCGCCGGCACCCCCGACAAGTCTTTCAATGTTTGCACGGACTGTGATGCGCGCTTTTGCTTTTACTTCGATTCCGTCCATAGCAACCCCTGCAATAAACGGCGTTTCAATCACTTTTGGATTAACACTCATCTGTACAGCTTCAAGAACATCGCGTCCAGCCAGGTCAATGGCTGCACAGCGCTCAAATGTCAGTTCGATGTTGGCGCGCTCAGCTGCGATCAAAGCATTTACAACCCGGTCTACATTCCCTCCGGCAAGATAATGGCTTTCAAGCTGATTGATGGTTACTCCAAGTCCAGCCTTATGTGCTTTAATGAGCGGATTAATGATTCTGTTCGGACTTACTCGGCGAAGCCTCATCCCGATCAGGGTGAAAATACTGATTCTTACCCCTGCAGCAAGTGCTGAAATCCACAGTGTAATCGGCACAAAGGTAAATAAAACACCAAGTACAATGACACCTATAACAATTAAGCCTAACGTGAGCAGCAATGATGGATCCATTTTGTTCCTCCTTCAATTAAATGATTTCTCTTACGACGACCCGGGAGCCCTCTACCTTAATAACCTTTACTTTCTGATCTTTTGCAATAAACGTTCCTTCTGTCACCACATCAATGCGCTCATCTTCGATCAGAGCTGTGCCCGAAGGCCTCATTGAAGTTAGTGCCACACCCGTCTTGCCGATCAGCTCGAGCCTGCTGCGGTTCGAAACATATCCGCTTTCCGTATTGGTTGAATCACGCAATATGAGTTTTTTAAAGATATTCATACGTTTTCCAAACACCTTTACAAATATGATGGCTGCCGATACGGCAACTAAAAGCGCAATCCCAAGCGAAAAGGCCATATAGCCTATGTCATCTGTTGCGATGAAGAAACTGAGCAGGATTGCTCCAAAACCAATAAATCCTATTATGCCTCCCGGGACGAAAAACTCAGCTGCCACAAGAATGATTCCGGCGGCAAAAAGAATGATGGTCTCAAGCCCGGCAAGCCCTGCAATATAGTGTCCGTAGAAGAATAGGAAGAGCGAAGACAGTCCCATAATTCCCGGCAGTCCGAAACCTGGACTGTAAAGCTCAACAATTAGCCCGAGGCTTCCAATAGAGAGCAGAATAGGGATGACAATCGGGTTTGTGACAAACCGCGCGACCTTCTCGGCAAAGCTTACTTCAATATCAATGACTTCTGCTGAGGCAAGATTCAGCTTTTGGAGCAAACTGTCCAGATTTTCAGCCGTTCCCTCAGAATAACCGACCTCAAGCGCCTGCTCCGAATTCAGTGTCAGAAGATCACCTTTTCCGGCTCCGTACTCAGGCACATCCACATCAGGATCTGCCATGGCAAGGGCATATTTGGCATTCCGGTTATTTTGCTCAGCTGATTCCTTCATTTCCGCAAGCCAGAGCGATTCTGCCTTTTTATCTGCTGTATTGCCTTCAAGATCAATGATAGCGGCAGATCCCATTTTCGCACCGGGAACCATATAAATCTGATCTGCATTCAGGGCAATATACGCTCCGGCAGACAGCGCCCTGCGGTCAATAAAAGCGGTTACAGGGATGTTCGACCCTCTGATTGTATCAGCAATTTCAAGAGCGGCATCAACCGCTCCCCCTGGAGTATTGATGTCTAAAATGATATGGTCTGCATTTGCAGCAGCAGCTTCCTTAAACGATCTCTTGATAAACTGCGACAATCCTTTTTCAACCGTCTCTTCAATGGGGATAACCGCAACTTTATCTGCTGAATTGTCAGCTGCAGGCATATATGCACTTCCAAAAAGCGAAAGGAAAAGAACAATGCCGAAAAAGATATGAAATAGACGGTTATGATGACTCTTCAATGTTCAGCTGGCCCCCTTTCATCTGCAGTCTATCAGTAATACGTTTCTACTTAAGTATAGGTTTCATTTTTATTAAAAATTCTGCTAAAAAACACCCTGTTCAAATGAACAGGGTGTTTTTCCGGTTTTTATGATAGCTGTCCAGCTACAGTTTTATTGACAAGCGCACCGTCAGCCTTACCTTTAACCTTAGGCATGATGGCAGCCATAACTTTACCCATGTCTGCTTTTGACACAGCATTCACTTCAGCAATCGTTTCCTGAACGATAGCTGTAAGTTCTTCCTCTGTCAGCTGCTTAGGCATGTATACAGTTAAGATATCAAGTTCAGCCTGTGTCTTTTCAACTAAATCTAAGCGATCAGCTTTACTGAATTCCTGGAGGGAGTCTTTACGTTGCTTTAATTCGCGAGAAAACACAGTCAGTTCCTCTTCAGCAGACAACTCCTGTTTACCCAGTTTGATGGCTTCATTCTGTAATGAGGCTTTCACCATACGGATAACAGCCAGTTTGTCCTTCTCTTTGTTCTTCATCGCTTGTTTCATATCTTGATTCAAACGCTCAAGAAGACTCATAAATCCACCCTCTTTAGAATTTGCGTTTTCTAGCAGCTTCAGACTTTTTCTTACGTTTTACGCTAGGTTTTTCATAGAATTCGCGCTTTCTAGCTTCTTGTATAGTACCGCTTTTTGATACTGTACGTTTGAAGCGACGAAGAGCGTCCTCAAGCGACTCGTTTTTACGAACGACCGTTTTTGACATTCTTATTCCCTCCCTCCGAATACAACCAATCGACATCATCTGTTTAATAAACATGTTTAAAGAAAACATGTACTTTGCCATTATAATATAACGTGCCTCAGAGGTCAACTTATATAAAAAAACTTCTAAAGAACAATCGTTTGTCCATAGTATTTCTGTCATGATTCTGCGCGCTTGTCCATATAGTGTGAAGAAGAGGTGAGCACATGGCGGCTGCAATGTTCTTTTTGCTGTATTTACTTTTCTTTCTGACAGGTATGCAAATACTTAAAAACGGTCTTTCCATTTTATCAGGAAGCACTATGAGAAGCTGGGTGTTTGCCTGTATAGATCACCCGTTCAAAGCGTTTCTTGCAGGCATTGTTTTTACCGGTATTCTGCAGAGCAGTTCAGCTGTTATGGTCATTGTGATCGGGCTGGTCTCTGCGGGTATCATTACATTCAGACAAACCATCGGCATCATATTGGGAACGAATATCGGGTCGACTTTTACGACTCAGCTGATCACACTGGACCTTGGATCACTGATTTTCCCCATGATAGGCGGGGGATTACTTTTCTTTTTAGCGGGTGCGATGATGAAAAGGCAGTCCCTTCTCAGGATCAGCGGAATTCTTTCCGGGCTTGGCCTGCTGTTTTTATCCATGTCCGGGTTTGGCAAGCTTGCAGAACCTCTATCGCACCTTGAGACCGTAAGTGAACTGCTGCTGTATTCAAACACCCATGCGTTTGCAGGAGTGCTTGGCGGCACAGTTTTGACTGCCATCATTCACTCAAGCGCTGCAGCCGCAGGCATCATTATGAGCTTTATGAATGCAGACCTACTGACTCTCAGCGCCGGCATAGCCTACATTCTCGGAGCTAATATCGGAACGTGCATCACCGGTTTGATGGCATCAGCCGGAGCCGGGCATGAAGCCAAACTGACAGCCTATGCCCATGTCTGGCTCAATGTCCTTGGAGTCGCTGCCTTTTATCCATTTATTGCTTTCTGCAGCGGTATTGCAGAGCATTTTGCAGCCGAGCCTGATTTGCAGCTGGCCCATTTCAGTCTCGTGTTCAATGTCGTCAGTTCGATTGCCGTCCTTCCTTTTGCTGAACCATTCGGAAGATTTGTGGAGTCTTCCGCCAGGTTTGTTAATAGAAAGCATTAAAAAAAGCTGCCGGATTTCTCCGTCAGCTTTTTGCTGTTATTAATAATCTGAAGTTGACGTTTCACCATTTACAATGGCAATTCCAGCACTTGCACCGATGCGCGTAGCGCCTGCTTCAACCATAGCCATTGCACCTGCACGGTCACGGACTCCGCCTGAAGCTTTAACGCCGATATCAGGGCCTACTGTTTTGCGCATAAGAGCGATGTCTTCTACAGTTGCGCCTCCAGTTGAGAAGCCAGTAGATGTTTTAACAAAGTCAGCTCCTGCTTTTACAGAAAGCTCGCATGCTCTGACTTTTTCTTCGTCAGTCAGAAGGCATGATTCAATGATTACCTTCGTAAGCGCTTTTCCTTTAGCTGCATCGACAACTGCGCGGATGTCACGCTCAACAAGCTCATCGTTTTTGTCTTTTAGGGCACCGATGTTGATGACCATGTCTACTTCAGTTGCACCTTTTGCAATTGCATCGCCTGTTTCAAATGCTTTCGTTTCAGGAGTAGATGCTCCAAGCGGGAAACCGATTACTGTGCAAACTTTTACTTCTGTGCCTTTTAGAAGGGCTGCTGCTGTTTCAACCCAAGTCGGGTTTACACAGACAGATGCAAATTTATATTCTTTCGCTTCTGCGCATAATGTTTCGATTTGTGATTTAGTTGTTTCAGGCTTTAAAGCCGTATGGTCGATCATACTGCCAATGTTTACTGACATATGTACTACCCCTTTTCCATTATTATAGTCGTCTGACCTCTTACATCTTATCATTTTTTTGATTGAAATACGAGTACAAGTTTAATTTACACCGGGAAAATAATTATAAACCTGCTTTCGGTAATTCTTTTCAATTGGGTTTGTATTTGTACCCGCTCCCTTTCGCTCCAGTCACTTGCTTTCCGCGGGGAGTGCCTGAAGCTTCCTCGCTGCGCTTGCGGGATCTTCAGTGCCCTCTTTATGCCCCAGAAAAGCGGAAGCGCCCGTTTTGCTCCGGCAGTCAGAAAAGAAATCACCCGAAAAGTCCGGTTTTGACTTTTTGGGGGATTTTGTTCTGACAGAGGAGTTGGGCGCTGGAGCTGGACAAGGAGTCAAGTGCCTTCCGCTGCAGTCCACTGGAGTTTTAATTTCGCTCGCTAAAACGTAAGTACTCTCTAAAATAAAACTTTACTTTTAGGAGCCTTTCAAAAGAAAAAAATCCGAACTAAGTAATTCCCAGTTCGGATTTTTCTTTTGCTGTTTATGAAATTTGGCGGACCGCTTCAGCTGTGGTGTCTTCGTCCATGACGCGGACGAATTGTCCTTCTGAGTACGGGTAGCCTGCTTTTGTGATTTTTACTTTTACGATTTTGCCGACCATTTCTTCAGAAGCCGGGAATACGACTTTCAGATAGTTGTCAGTATATCCTACATAAAGGCCGCTCTCGGGAGATTCTTTGTACTCTTCTTCAGGAATGACCTCAAGTACTTCTCCTTCGTAATCTGAAGCATATTCTTTTGCAAGCTGGTCTGACAGTGCAATCAGCTGATGAACGCGTTCGTTTTTAATCTCTTCGTCCACCTGATCTTCCATTCTTGCAGCAGGTGTTCCGGTACGTTTCGAGTACGGGAATACGTGAAGCTCGGAAAATTTGTGCTCTTTAATAAAGTTGTAGGTTTCCATGAATTCTTCTTCTGTTTCGCCAGGGAAGCCGACAATGACGTCAGATGTAACAGCAAGGCCCGGCAGCGCTTGTTTCAGACGCGTTAGACGCTCTGCGAAAAATTCCATTGTGTACTTGCGTCTCATTCTTTTCAGCACTGTGTTAGAAGCGGATTGAATTGGAATGTGCAGATGACGGACAATCTTGTCCGACTGATCCAGTACTTCAATCACTTCGTCTGTAATTTGGCTTGCTTCAATAGATGAAATCCGGATGCGTTTCAGTCCTTTTACCCGTGCATCAAGATCGCGGAGAAGCATCGCAAAGTTGTAATCTTTCATATCTTCGCCGTATCCGCCTGTGTGAATGCCGGTCAGAACAATTTCTTTGTATCCAGCATCAACAAGCTGCTGAGCCTGATTGATGACTTCCTCAGGGTCACGTGAACGCATGAGTCCGCGTGCCCAAGGAATAATGCAGAATGTGCAGAAGTTATTGCACCCTTCCTGGATTTTCAGGGAAGCACGTGTGCGGTCTGTGAAGGCAGGAACGTCCAGTTCTTCATAGACGCGCGCCTTCATGATGTTGCTGACGCCGTTGATTGGCTGTCTTTCTTTTTTGAACTGCTCGATATAATCAAGCATTTTAATGCGGTCGGATGTTCCAACTACAATATCGACTCCTGGAATAGCCATAATTTCAGCAGGAGAAGTTTGTGCATAACAGCCGGTTACACAGATGACGCCGTCCGGATTTTTTCTGATGGCGCGGCGGATGACCTGGCGGCTTTTTTTATCGCCCGTATTTGTAACGGTGCATGTATTAATAACATATACGTCTGCTTTGCTTTCAAATTCAGACCGCTCATAGCCTGATTCTTTGAACAGCTGCCAGATCGCTTCTGTTTCGTAATGATTTACTTTACAGCCAAGTGTATGAAAAGCTACTGTTGGCATGGGATTCACCTCGATAATTCAAAATGATAGGAAACAGCAGACAAAAGGTATAGAGGAGCCGTTTCCGTCCTTAAAATTCTTGGCCCAAGTCCGCAAAGGTTGAATCCTGCGGCTGTCAGCTGCTCTGTTTCTTCTTTCGTCAGGCCGCCTTCCGGTCCAAACACAGCAAGAACCGACTGCCCCGGACTGCACGACTGCAGCACCTTTGCAAGGTTCGACATCTCGCCTGTTTTGGCTGATTCCTCGTAAGCGGCAATTTTATAATCATAAGACTCTGAATGTCTTAAAAGCTCTTTAAAACTTTGAGGCTCAGAAACATCGGGAATCACATTCCTGTACGATTGCTCTGAAGCTTCTTTCACGATCTTTCTCCAGCGGTCCGCTTTCTTGCCTGCTTTTTTTTCATCAAGCTTGACAACGGAACGGGCAGCATTAAAAGGGATAAACGAAGAAGCACCAAGCTCAGTGCCCTTTTGGAAAATCCACTCGAGCTTATCCCCTTTAGGCAGCCCGCTCGCAATCGTGACCTTCACAGGCAGTTCATTGTCCGCATCCTGCCATTCCAGGACAGAACATACAACCGCATCTTCGTGAAGCTCTGCGATTTCACACAGCGCAGAAAAACCGTCTGCTGTACAGCAGACAATTTCATTGCCGGGCTTCATACGCATGACACGGGAGATGTGATGAACATCGTCTCCCGTGATGGTTATTCTGGATGGACTATTTTCTTTTGTTTCCTCGATAAAATAACGCTGCACCGATGAGCACCTCTTATTTTTTTCTGGCGATAAAGGCCACCCAGTCTTCCATGACCACTGTTTCTTCAATCTCAAAACCGGCTTCGATCAGGCCATTTCTGACTTCTGCCTTTTTGTTTAGGATAATGCCTGAAGTAATGAATAATCCGTCCTGCTTCAGGATTTGATTGGCGTCACCTGCAAATCTCAGAATGACTTCAGCCAAAATATTCGCAACAACAACATCAACCGGCCCTTCGACACCGTTCAGGAGGTTGTTCTGTGTAACCGTGACTGTCTCATGCACTTTGTTGAGCTTTGTATTAAGCCGTGCCGCATCTACTGCAACCGGATCAAGATCCATTGCCTGTACATGTTTTGCCCCAAGCATTGCGGATGCAATGCTTAGAACGCCTGAACCGGTACCGACATCGACAACCGTGTCATTTTCTTTTACAGAGCGCTCAAGCGCCTGAATGCATAAAACGGTCGTCGGATGTGTTCCTGTGCCAAATGCCATTCCAGGATCAAGCTCAATGATGAGCTCATCCGAATGGACGGGAGTATAGGTTTCCCATGTTGGAACAATTGTGAACCGCTCTGAAATTTTGACAGGGTGGTAGTACTTCTTCCAGGCTGTAGCCCATTCTTCCTCATTCACTTCACTGATTGATATATCATTCTTCCCTAAATCAATATCATGAATAAGCAGATTGTTCACAGCTTCTTTAATTTCTTCCACCGTTTCCCCGAGAAAACTGTTTACGGGAAGATATGCTTTAATAATAACACCTTCATCAGGATAATCATCAGAATTGAGGTGGTAGATTTCTCCATACACACTTTCGCGCTCTTTTAACAGATCCATCTGATCTTCAATTACGACTCCGCTAGCTCCCGCCTCATGCAGGATATTGGAAATCGGCTCAACCGCTTCCTGTGTTGTATGAATACTTAACTCAGACCATTTCATTCTACCAGCTCCACTTCTGTTTATTCACCCTTGAAAGCACGTTTCACTTTATCAAAAAAACTTTCTTCATGCTCATCCGGTCTGCCGCCGCTCATTTCAGCAAATTCGCGCAGCAGTTCTTTTTGTTTTTCATTAATATTAGTAGGTGTAAGCACCCGGATAACAATGTGCTGATCTCCCTGGCCATAGCCGCGCACATTCGCGACGCCTTTGCCCTTCATGCGGAATTTGGTGCCCGTTTGTGTACCTGCAGGCACCTTCAGCTTCACTTTGCCGTGAAGGGTCGGAACCTCAATTTCATCTCCAAGAGCAGCCTGTGCAAATGTCAGAGGCATTTCGCAGTAGATGTCATCGCCGTTGCGTTCGAAAAACTCATGAGGCCTTACATTAAAGACAACATAAAGGTCTCCTGCTGGACCGCCGTTTACGCCTGGCTCACCCTGTCCGGATACTCTCAGCTGCTGGCCGTCATCAACACCGGCAGGAATCTTAACCGAGATTTTCTTGCGCTTCTGCACTTTTCCGGCTCCGCCGCATGTTGAACATTTGTGTTTGATTTGTTTGCCTGTCCCGCTGCAGTAATGACATACTCTGCGGTTGACAATTCTTCCAAATGGCGTGTTCTGTTCAACGTTCAGCTGGCCTGAACCGCTGCAGTGCGAACAGGTTTCAGGTTTTGTTCCGGGCTTGGCTCCGGATCCGTCACACGTGTCACATGTTTCTTCTCGCGGAATTTCGATGGTTGTTTCTTTGCCGAATACAGCTTCTTCAAAGGCAATCGTCATTGTATACTGCAGGTCTGCACCCTGTCTCGGCGCATTAGGGTCGCGTCTTCTTCCGCCTCCGAAAATAGAGCTGAAGATATCGTCAAAACCGCCGAATCCTCCGCCAAAGTCAGAACCGCCAAAGCCCTGATTTGGATCAGCATGGCCGAATTGATCGTATTGAGCCCGTTTTTGGTCGTCAGAAAGGACTTCGTATGCTTCTGTAATTTCTTTAAATTTATCTGAAGCGTCTGCTTCTTTGTTAATATCAGGATGATATTTTTTTGACAGCTTGCGGTACGCTTTTTTCATCTCATCCTTAGACGCGCTCTTACTTACTCCAAGCACTTCATAGTAATCACGCTTGCTCATAATTGCTCACTCCCGAATTCTCACATAAAGTAAATTGTATCACTCGATTTGGCATGATTGCAAGATAATGTTTGTGGGGGTCATTCTGTACCTATACATTATTCTTGGCAGCTGAAAGTGTCTTTGTTTCTCAATAAAAAATGAACACCTTGTCAGCACGCGCTCTTTGCAGATTGAAGATTGCTTTCGCATAGAGTGCTGTTTTTGCAATCGTACCCGTTCCTTTCCGCTCCAGTCACAAGATTACCGCGGGGAGTGCCTGAAGCTTCCTCGCTGCGCTTGCGGGATCTTCAGTGCCCTCTTTATGCCCCAGAAAAGCGGAAGTGCCCGTTTTGCTCCAGCAGTCAGATAAGAAATCACCCGAAAAGTCCGGGTTTGACTTTTTGGGGGATTTTGTTCTGACAGAGGAGTTGGGCGCTGCAGCTGGACAAGGAGGCAAGTGCCTTCCGCTGCAATCCACTGGAGTTTGACGGATTCACACTAAAGCAACATTATCTGCGAAAAGAGCCTCATCAAAAAAAGCCAAAGTCAAGACAAGCCTGACTTTGACTTTCGGGATGGCGACATTTATTTCTTGTCGTCATTTACTTCTTCGTATTCTGCATCAACGACATTGTCGTCCTGGTTGGAAGCGCCTTGTGCACCTTCAGCACCCTGCTGCTGTTTTGCAGCTTCTTCGTACAGTTTCATTGACAGCTGCTGAACGATTTCCTGAAGCTCGTCTTTTTTCATTTTGATTTCTTCAAGTTCGTTTTTCTCAATGGCTGCTTTTAAAGCGTCTTTTGCTTCATTTGCTTTAGCAACTTCCGCTTCGTCCACTTTGCCTTCAAGATCTTTCAGTGTCTTTTCTGTTGCGAAGACAAGCTGATCTGCTTCATTGCGAAGTTCTACTTCTTCTTTGCGCAATTTATCTGCTTCAGCATTTTCTTCTGCTTCTTTTACCATGCGTTCGATCTCGTCATCGCTCAGGCCTGTAGAAGACTTGATTGTGATCGCCTGCTCTTTATTTGTTCCAAGATCTTTTGCACGCACGTTTACGATACCGTTTTTATCAATATCGAATGATACTTCGATTTGAGGTACTCCGCGCGGTGCCGGCGGAATGTCAGTAAGCTGGAAACGGCCAAGCGTTTTGTTGTCTGCTGACATTGGACGCTCACCTTGAAGAACGTGAATGTCTACAGCTGTCTGGCTGTCTGCAGCTGTTGAGAACACTTGGGATTTGCTTGTTGGAATCGTCGTGTTGCGCTCGATTAATTTCGTGAACACGCCGCCCATTGTTTCAATTCCTAGTGAAAGCGGAGTTACGTCAAGAAGAACAACATCTTTAACGTCTCCAGTAATAACGCCGCCCTGAATTGCTGCTCCAAGCGCCACTACTTCGTCAGGGTTAACGCCTTTTGACGGCTCCTGGCCAAGCTCTTTTTTGATTGCTTCCACAACGGCAGGAATACGCGTTGATCCGCCGACAAGGATAACTTTATCGATTTCTGATTTAGATAGACCTGCATCTTTAAGAGACTGGCGAACCGGTCCCATTGTTCTTTCAACAAGGTTTGAAGAAAGCTCTTCAAATTTAGCTCTTGATAATGTTACTTCCAGGTGAAGCGGTCCAGCTTCTCCAGCTGTAATGAATGGAAGTGAGATTTGTGTAGATGAAACGCCTGAAAGATCTTTTTTCGCTTTTTCAGCTGCATCTTTAAGACGCTGAAGAGCCATTTTGTCTTTAGAAAGATCAATGCCGTTTTCTTTTTTGAATTCAGCTGTAAGGTAGTCAATAATCACTTGGTCAAAGTCATCTCCGCCAAGACGGTTGTCACCTGCAGTTGAGCGTACTTCAAATACTCCGTCGCCAAGTTCAAGAACAGAAACGTCAAATGTACCGCCGCCAAGGTCGTATACAAGAATCGTCTGATCCTGATCTGTTTTATCCAAACCATATGCAAGTGCTGCAGCAGTTGGTTCGTTGATGATGCGCTCTACTTCAAGACCAGCGATTTTACCTGCATCTTTAGTAGCCTGGCGCTCTGCATCATTGAAGTATGCAGGAACAGTAATAACGGCTTTCGTTACAGGCTCGCCAAGATAGTCTTCTGCATAAGCTTTCAGATGCTGAAGGATGATTGCAGAGATTTGCTGAGGCGTATTTTCTTTGCCCTCAACCTCTACTTTGTAGTCTGTACCCATGTGGCGTTTAATGGACATGATTGTGTTAGGGTTTGTGATTGACTGACGCTTCGCAACTTCCCCAACCTGACGCTCGCCATTTTTGAATGCAACGACTGAAGGAGTCGTGCGGTTGCCTTCTGCGTTTGGAATAACCTTAGGTTCGCCGCCTTCTAATACAGCGACACATGAGTTTGTAGTACCTAAATCGATGCCGATAATTTTCCCCATCGTAGAAAACCTCCTGATATGTAGTTTATTGATTCACTTTCACCATTGCTGGTCTGATGATGCGGTCTTTTAGCTTATACCCTTTTTGGAACTCTTCAATAACCGTTCCCGCTTCAAAATTCTCATCTTCCACCTGCATGACAGCCTGGTGAAGATGCGGGTCAAACGGCTGGCCTTCTGCCTGAATGGCTTCAGCGCCTTCGTTTTGAAGTGCCTGGATCAGCTGGCGGTATACCATATCCATGCCTTGCAGCAGAGACTGTGTTTTTTCGTCATCTGTATCTATTTTTAACGCTCTTTCAAAGTTATCAAGAGCTGGCAGAATGTCGGTAATGAGATTTTGAGAACGATACTTTTGAGCAGATTCCATATCAAGGCGGGCACGTCTTCTGAAGTTATCTAAATCCGCCTGAAGACGGTACATGCGGTTTTCTGTATCGCTGAGCTTTGCTTCAAGCTCCTCAATTTTAGCTTTCGCATCAGATAACTCGCCTGAATCCTGCTCCTGAGCTTCCTCCTGGCCGGCCTGAGCTTCAGCTGCCTCTTCTTCCTGGCTGATCACTGTTTCTTCTTGCCCGGCTGCCCCATTTTCTTTTAAGCTTTCTTTTGCTTCGTTAGTCAATTTCTTTCACCTCCCTTAAAGGATAAACATCATGGAAAGGAGCGGAAAACGGTTTTTCCGCTCTCTTACAATATGGACAATTGTTTTACGAGTGATACAAATTTGTCAGCGCCTTGGACATGTCTTTTGTCACTCTCTGCAGCAGGCTGATAACCCGCGAATATTCCATTCTCGTCGGGCCAAGCACGGCAATGCGGCCGATCTGCCTGTTGTCAACGGAGTAGGTTGCGGTGATCAGGCTGCAGTTTTCCATTGCGATATTTTCATTCTCTTTGCCAATTTTAATTGTTATGCCTGAATCGTTGGCATTTAAAATATTGTATAGTTCCTGTTCCTGTTCAATCATCGTAAGCAGCGTTCTGACCCTTGAGATGTCATTGAATTCAGGCTGACTGAGCATGTTTGTCTTTCCGCCGAAATAGATCTTTTCATTGCTGTTCAGCGTAAACGTTCCAGTAAGCACCTTCATGACAGCGTCATAATTCTGGATATGATTTTTCAGGAGACTGACGATTTCTTTATAGATTTTGTCATGCAGCTCCACAATCGGCACATTAAAGAGCCTCTCATTTAAAATATTGACCATCTTCTCAATATCCTGGGGAGCTATGCTTTCGGGAAACGAAATCGTTCTGTTCTCTACATGTCCGGTATTTGTCACGATAATGGCAACAGCCGTATCGTCATTGATTGGAACGATCTGAATGCGCTTGAGCCGGTTTTCGTTCACCTTTGGACCGAGAATAATCGATGTATAGTTTGTCAGATCCGATAAGATCTGCGCAGATTTCTGAACGACTTTTTCAAGTTCAAATATACGTTCTGCAAACACAGATTTAATTGTGACAACATCCATATTCGATAGCTTCTGCGGTGCAAGAAGGTTGTCGACATAGTAGCGGTACCCCTTTTCAGAAGGAACTCTTCCAGAGGAACTATGTGTTTTCTCAATAAACCCCATATCTTCAAGATCGGCCATCTCATTGCGGATGGTAGCCGAACTGAACGTGATCGAATCCTTTTTGGACAAGGTCCTTGAGCCTACAGGCTGTGCAGACTGAATAAAATCATCCACAATGACCTGAAGGATTAAAAGCTGACGATCTGTTAGCATTATCATCACCTCTGTTAGCACTCTGTATGTGTGAGTGCTAAATCTATAATAAAAAGTATCAAATCACTCGTGAAATGTCAATTATTTAGACGAAATTCTCATGCCAGATCAGGCAAAAATACAAAGAGGAAGAAAAGAACTGATTACTGTCCGTCCTTTTCAGGAATAACCCCTAAAAACGCCTGGAACACTTCGTTTCCAAGAAGCTTGCCCTTGTGTGTGAGCGAGAGGAAGTCTCCGTTTTCTTCAATCAGTCCATTAGCAATCTGTTCCTTTATCTGCTGTCCAAAAACCTGCTCCATGCGCATGCCAAATTTTTCATAAAACCTGGCACGGCTCACTCCGGCGGATTTTCTCAGCCCAAGAAACATTTCTTCTTCCATTGCTTCCGCTTTAGACACGATGTGCTCACTCGTATACGGAAATCCTTCTTCTTCAACTAAAGACATGTATTTTTTCAGCGGTCCTGCATTGGCACGGCGTACTCCGCCTCCATAGCTATGGGCGCCTGCACCGATTCCGAAATACTCTTCATTGTTCCAGTACGTCAGATTATGCATGCTTTCATAACCGGGCTTTGCAAAATTGCTGATTTCATACTGTGCGAAACCGTGCTTGTCCATTTCCTCCATTAGCAGCTCATACATGGCTGCCTCTTCTTCCTGAGGAGGAAGAAGAAGTTTTCCTTTGGACATTAAATTATAGAAAACGGTTTTAGGCTCCACGATCAGCGAATAGGACGAATAGTGCTGAACATCAAGACTGAACGCTGTGTGAAGGGTTTCTTTAAAATCATCCATCGTCTGCCCGGGCAATCCATACATTAAGTCAATGCTGATATTGTCAAAGCCCGCTTTTTCTGCAAGGCCAATTGTTTTCATCACATCTTCAGACCTGTGGCTGCGGCCTATTTTTTCAAGCAGCCTGTCATTAAACGTCTGCACGCCAAAGCTCAGTCTGTTTACTCCAAGTTCTTTCATGATTTTCAGTTTTTCCAAGGAGACTTCACCGGGATTTGCTTCTGCAGCATATTCATGAAGACCTCCAACCGGAAATTCTTCAGCAATGGACGTAAGCAGCTTCTCCATCTGAAACTCATTCAGGGCTGTCGGTGTGCCGCCGCCTATAAAGATGGTTTTAAGTCGGTCTGCCGGTGTTTTTTTTACTGTGTTTTTCATTTCCTTGTGCATGCTGTCCAAATACTCATCTACAGGCTGATTTTTTAAAAAGACTTTATTAAAATCGCAGTAGTGACAGATTTGTTCGCAGAATGGAATATGAAAATATGCTGCCTGAACCATATTTCTCACCTTCTAATAAAGAAGCCGCAGTACACGACTGCGGCAGTAGTTTTTTCTTACAATATCACAGATTTCCGGGGACTCAAAATCATTTGATTAGTTGTCATCCATTTTGAGGACCGCCATGAAGGCTTCCTGCGGAACTTCAACAGAACCAACCGTTTTCATCCGCTTTTTACCTTCTTTTTGCTTCTCAAGAAGCTTACGCTTACGTGAGATATCCCCTCCGTAGCACTTGGCAAGAACGTTTTTGCGCATCGCTTTAATCGTCGAGCGCGCAACAACCTTCTGTCCAATTGCCGCCTGAATCGGAACTTCGAACTGCTGGCGGGGAATCAGTTCTTTCAGTTTTTCAACAATGATTTTCCCGCGGTCATAGGCCGAGTCTTTATGCACAATGAACGAAAGGGCATCAATTTTTTCGTTATTTAACAGAATATCCATTTTCACAAGCTTGGATGCTTTGTATCCAATCAGCTCGTAATCAAAAGAGGCATATCCTTTTGTATTGGATTTGAGCTGGTCGAAGAAGTCATAGACAATCTCTGAAAGCGGCAGCTCATAAATAATGCTGACACGGTTCTCATCAAGATACTGCATGTCAATGAAATTGCCGCGCTTAATCTGGCAAAGCTCCATAACCGCTCCAACGTAATCGTTCGGCACCATAACGGTTGCTTTTACATACGGTTCCTCGATCCGGTCAATCTTCTGCGGATCAGGCAGGTTTGACGGATTGTCAACACGGACATCCGATCCGTCTGTCAGGAAAACATTATAAATAACACTCGGTGCAGTTGTGATCAGGTCGATTTTAAATTCGCGTTCGATCCGCTCCTGGATAATCTCCATATGAAGGAGGCCAAGGAATCCGCAGCGGAAGCCGAAACCAAGTGCCTGTGACGTTTCCGGCTCAAATTGCAGGGCAGAATCATTCAGCTCAAGCTTTTCAAGCGCTTCGCGAAGGTCATTGTATTTTGCTGTATCAATCGGGTAAAGTCCGCAGTATACCATTGGATTCAGTTTCCGGTAGCCCGGAAGCGCCTCAACGGCACTGTTTTTTGCATCCGTAATGGTATCACCGACACGTGTGTCTCCCACGTTTTTAATGGCAGCCGTTAAAAAACCTACGTCTCCGACATTCAGTTCGTCCATGAGTACAGGTTTTGGCGTAAATACGCCGACTTCTGTCACTTCAAACTCTTTGCCTGTTGCCATCATTTTGATTTTCTGTCCGACTTTGACGGTTCCCTCTACAACACGGATGTAAGCAACTACACCGCGGTATGCATCATAAAGCGAGTCAAAGATCAGAGCTTTAAGAGGAGCTTCAGGGTCTCCTTGTGGAGCCGGAACCTTCTCAACAACCTGCTCCAGAATTTCTTCAATACCGATGCCAGCTTTAGCTGAAGCAAGAACAGCCTCTGAGGCGTCAAGTCCAATCACATCTTCAATCTCCTGACGCACACGCTCAGGGTCTGCGCTCGGAAGATCAATCTTGTTGATTATCGGCAAAATCTCAAGATCATTGTCAAGCGCCAAATAAACGTTTGCCAGCGTCTGAGCTTCAATACCCTGGGCTGCATCTACAACAAGAACCGCACCTTCGCACGCAGCAAGGCTTCGGGATACCTCGTATGTAAAGTCAACATGTCCCGGGGTATCGATCAAATGGAAGATGTACTCTTCCCCGTCTTTTGCTTTATATCGCAGCTGAACAGCATTAAGTTTGATCGTAATGCCGCGTTCCCGCTCAAGGTCCATTGAGTCAAGAAGCTGATTTTTCATTTCTCTCTGAGTCAAAGCAGACGTCTTCTCAAGAATCCGGTCGGCTAGCGTTGACTTCCCATGGTCAATATGAGCAATGATTGAGAAGTTGCGGATCTTGGACTGCCTCTTTAATTTATCGTCTTTATTCATCATAATCGTTCTATCACTCCTACTAAACTGGCCAATGCACTAACTTTGATTATAACAATAGGGGGGGGAACATTCAACACCGAAAAGCGGAGCCTTCCGGTTAGCTCCGACAGACAGATAAGAATTCACCCGAAAAGGCCGGTTTTTGCCTTTTTGGGGGAATTTGTTCTGGCCGAGGAGTTGGAAGGCGGAGCTGGACATACGAAAAGCGGAATCGCCCGGGCAGCTCCGGGAGTCAGATAAGGAGGCGGCAGAAAAGGCGCTTTTTGCCTTTACTGACGGATCCGTTCTGACAGAGGAGTTGGGCGATGGAGCTGGACATCACCGAAAAGCGGAGGGGCCCGTTTAGACCTGGCAGGCAGATAAGAAATCACTGAAAAAGGCAGGGTTTGCCTTTTTCGGGGATTTTGTTCTGACAGAAGGTCTGGGCACCGGAGCTGGACATCACCGAAAAGCGGAATCGCAACAATTTGTATCTGGATTATGCCCTACAACTTACTTCTTCTTCTCTGAAGGGCACATTCTTGCCTTGTCTTCTCCCATCAGTTCACTTCCTCTTCTCTGAAGGGCACATTCCTGCCTGGTTTTCGACCTTCAGCTTACTTCCTTTTCTCTGAAGGGCACATTCCTGCCTGGTTTTCGACCTTCAGCTTACTTCCTTTTCCCTGAAGGGCACATTCCTGCCTGGTTTTCGACCTTCAGCTTACTTCTTTTTCCCTGAAGGGCACATTCGTCCCCGGTTTTCGACCTTCAGCGATCATCAAGCATCTTAAGGGCTCAATACACTTTTCACTTCTGCCCTTCATAATCCCCAAAAAAAAAAAAAGGAAAGCAGCTGCCCGCTTCCCTCCATCTTATGCAGTATCCCCCTTATTGAAACAGGCTTTCAACCATGCCTGCCAAAAAGCTGATCAGGCCTGTAATGACAGCACTCGCAAACGAGGCAAATGTCTTTCCCAGCTGGGAAAAGAAGTTGAATGCTTCCATGTCTTCGAGCTTTTGCTGTTTTTCTTCAAGGTTGTGTGTGTTTCCGAGGACAGAAGCTTCGAGTTCGCCTGATGCATCATTTTTCACCTCAAAAGCGCTGCTTAACTTCGGGTCTTCATAGCCTTTCATTTTGACGAGGCCGTGGTTTGCCTGCTGCATGCCGAACAGGACTCCAAATAAAAGAACCGAGCATAGGACAAAGCACTTCAGCATGAATTTTATCATCGTACGTCCCTCTAATCTGATTGCTTATTTTTTCTCAGCGGCAGGCGCTCCATTTACTTTTTCAGCCTGCCAGTAATAATCTGCAAAAATGTCGGCCACTGCATCCGCTGTTCTGTTCAGTTCTTCAAGGTTATTATCGATTCCGCCAAATTCGATGAGTATAGCGTTTTGCGTTAGATCCTGGTTGTACAGGCTGTTTGACCCCGGCGAGTCTTTCATGAAGACACCACGGCTGAGGCCCGGGTATTTGCTCTCAATCAGCTTGTGCAATTCAGAAGCAAGATGTTTGTTTTTATCGCGGAGAGGATTCTTCCCTCCAATGACAAATGCCACTTTAGCGTATTTCTTGCCGCCTATAGTTGCGGTTGTTACATTATAGCGCTGTGAATCCCGGTGAATATCAATCACATACTGAATTTCTTTATTGGAAGCCATCGCGGTTTCAACTGTAGGCCTGGACATTGTGTAGGCTTTTCCGAAGGACCATCCCTTTTCATTCAGCTTTTTCATAAAATTCGTTTTATCAACATTTGTCCCAATTCCCTTGTCTTGAAGTGCTTTCCCAAGCCTGTCGCCTACAAGGGTTACATTAGCTTCTGAGTGATAGGCGCTGTTTGGGTCCTTCACATTTTTCAGCATAGGCAGATAGGATTCTGTTGTATGGGTGTGATAAATATAGACAACTTTCCGGTCACCAGTCGTTTCGACCGGCGGGGTTTTCGCCTGGTCAGGCTCCTCACCCGCTCCCTCCAGGTCAGCGATTGAAGCCTCTCTCTCCTCAAGCAGAACCTCTGTTGGAGGAGGAGATTCAATCGGCATGGTTGTATAGTCGGTTCCTTCGCCGGCAACTAAAATTTCACTGTCAAAGAGAGTAAAACCCGGAAGCTCTCTACCAAGAAGACTGCGAGGGTCGTCGGGATTAATGCTTGTTGCCGCTTTAAAAAACAGGGATGACACGCTCGGAAGCTTCGTTTCTTTAGGAAGATCCTTTATGAAATAACGGTTTTCAAAACCAAGCAGGTGAATGAATGCCTGTCCGTTAATATTGCTTGTCAGTTCGTTTATTGATTTTGAAGTAATCCTGTATTCAGGCTTGAGCGAGGTCAGTGCGCCTGAGAGCAAAAACACGAGCATAAACAAAGTAAAGCCTAGTGCGAATCCTTTTTTCAAGCTTGTCCCGTTTAGAGTGACAACAATACCGCGAGTTTGACGAAAGTGCTTCATCTTTCTTTTTCCTCCTTAAAGCCTGCCTGCTAAACTATATGCAGCAGAAGGAGAAAATAGACTGTTTTTCAATGGGTATATGATCTTGCGTTTCCTTTGTCCACTTGCTGGTGAAGTGCTTCGTTCAGGCCGTTGGCAACGACGGTCGCCATGTCTTCAATAAAGGTATCCACTTCTTTCGGTGTTACCATCAGATTATGCCCGAGCGGAGAGAGCACCTCATGAATGAGTCTTCTTTTTTCTTCATCTTCAAGCGTGCCGATCACTCCGAGAAACTGCTGTCTGTGTTCATCCGACGGCATATCTTCATCAGTAAGAACTTTCTTTTTGCCAAATGTCATTCCTGCAGGTGTTAATGCTTTTGAAGGTTTGTCCCCTTCTCTCATCTCTCTGCCGAAATGCTTTAAAATAAAATCGATGGTATCGCTTGTAATGGATACGGCATCCACTACCGTTGGAATGCCGAGTGCAATAACCGGTATGCCAAGCGTATCCATGCTGAGTTCCTTGCGTTTGTTTCCTACACCTGAACCCGGATGGATGCCCGTGTCTGATATTTGTATGGTCGTGTTCACACGTTCAATCGAGCGCGCCGCAAGAGCATCGATGGCAATGACAAAATCAGGCTTGCTTTTATCAATGATGCCTGTAATGATGTCACTAGTTTCAATGCCTGTAATCCCCATAACTCCGGGGGATATGGCGCTGACCGGCCTGAACCCTTCCTGAACATTTTCAGGCTGCAGTTTAAACAGATGCCGGGTCACCAGGAGATTTTCCACAACCTGCGGTCCAAGCGAATCAGGCGTCACATTCCAGTTTCCAAGACCGACAACAAGACAGCTTGCGTCTTTCGATATGTTCAGCCCCTCCATAAACTGGCTGAACTCTTTTGCAAAGACATCAACAACCTGATCCTGGAGGGCTGTGTCTTTCTGGCGTATGCCCTGAACTTCAAGCGTCAGATAATTGCCTGGTTTTTTGCCGGTCAGCTCTGCTCCCTGTTCTGTTATTTGAAGAGATGTTATTTTGATGCCGTTCTCATCCCTCTCTTTAACTATGACACCTTCTATTTCGGGAGATTTCGCCTTCTGTTCGGGAGTTCTGGACTCATCTGCCATCCCCTTCGCTTCAATGGCTAAATCTGTCCGGACTGAATACTTGCTTAGATCCAATGATTCTTTCACGTGTTTTCCTCCTGGCAAATTAGATTTATTCCTTATTTTTACCGGTTTTGGACCGTTTCATTCCAGGCGGAAAACAGCTGCGAGATTTTCCTTTACAATTATATTGCATTCTATATGCCCGTTTGATAAAATATCACTTGTTCTTATTGTTGATGAAAATATCGAGTATAATAGATCTCGAATGCTTTTTAGGAGGTGAAACGAATGCCAAACATCAAATCTGCGATCAAACGCACAAAAACGAACGCTGAGCGCAATGCACACAACGCTACAATCAAATCTGCTATGCGTACTGCTATCAAAAGAGTAGAAGCTCTTATTGTTAACAACGATGCTGACAATGCTAAAGCTGCACTATCTGTAGCTGCTAAAAGAATTGACAAAGCTGCTCAAAGTGGACTTATCCACAAAAACGCTGCTGCTCGTTACAAATCTCGTTTAACGAAATCTGTAAACGGTCTTTCAGCATAATGCAAAAAAATCCTCTTCACGGGAAGAGGATTTTTTTATGCATTTTTTCTGTTAAATAGCTTCAGAAGAAACAGTTCAATGGTCAGTTTCTTATCCATCTTTCCCGTTTTCATGACATAATCAGCTTCTGCCAGCTCATTTATGATGGCTGTAAGCTCGCTGCTTTGAAACAGCTGCGCCTGCCCCAGAGCAAGCTTGACTCTGAAAGGATGCACTTTGAGGTTTCCTGCTATCTGCTGCTGTCCGTACCCAAGTGCAGCAAGCTCTTTCGCCTGCAGCAGGAGCCTGAACTGATTGATCAGAAGGGACAGAATTTTAATCGGTTCTTCATTTGCTTTCAGCAGGTCATAAAAGATCTGCATCGCGTTTGCCCGGTCTTTGCGGACGACCTTTTCAATTAGTTCAAAAATATTCTGCTCAAGTGTTCTTGCCACTAAAGACGATACTGTGTCCGCTGTAATGGTTCCGCCTTCACCTGTATATGTACTCAGTTTTGAAAGCTCCTGCGAGATGGCCATAAGATTTCCGGCAGTCAGCATATAGAGCATGTCCCGGGCCTCGTTTTGCAGAGTGATGCCATGCGTTTCCGCCAGTTCATTCATCCATTTTTTCGTATCGCCTTCTGAAAATCCGTTCATTTCCACCGTTTCAGCAGTTTTTTTCAGGGCTTTTGTGATTTTTTTCCGTTCATCAAGCTTTTCATACGGAGCTGCAATCACAAGAACGGTATAAGGTGCAGGGGAGTTTACGTACTCCTCAAGTTTTTCAATGCGGTGCTCAAGCTTTTCCTTCTTTTTCTCACTAGTTAAAAACGCCGGGTTTTTTAAAATAACCACTCTCCGCTCACCGAGAAACGGAAGCGTTTCAGCATCTTCTATTGCAGCTTCAAGCAGCGTTTCCGACAAATCGTACTGCGCAAGATTAAAATCCATTTCGGACGGTTCCAGTGCAGCATCTATGATCAGCTGAAGGGTTTCCTGAAGAAGATAAGATTCCTTGCCCAGCAGAAGATATACAGGCTTAAGCTTTTTATTTTTCAGGTCTTTCCAGACATTTACTACCATGTAATCACCCAGTTTCCATCATGCTTCTCTCATCGTATAGGTCCTTTGCTTTTTTTTCAAGAGAAAAAGCCAAATGGAACAGGGAACCTGATGACAAGTCCCCTGATTTATATAAACGCCGCCGCATATGACCCGGGTTCCACATACTGGCTGGCGATCGATCTGATTTCTTATAGTGTCCTCTTGCCCCCATCTTTCTATAGGTGTAAAGTGTTGACAAATGGCCGATTGGAAAATGATAGATTTTTTGGCGGATTTGACTTATACTATAAGGCATAATAGGAGGGGTAAATTGTGAATGAATTTGAAAAGAATGTTCAAAGTAAACGCAACGACGCTGTAGACTCTGGAGTGGGATTTGTTGTATCATTTGGTTTTTTCGCCACGATCTTCATCATGGCAACTGTTATTAAGTTAATCGGTTCATGACAACCCTTACATAGAGGCTGCCGGGCAGTCTCTTTTTCATTTTTCCTTTCCTGATACGCTATCGTATGGAGGGTGGATAGAAAATGTTCCATTGTCCCCCTTAAATTTATAAGCAATTGACCCATCCCGGTCCGTGCGGTATGTTTTGGTCCCATTTTGCTCAAGGAGTTTCAGCACATCCGGATGGGGATGATTGTATCTGTTCTTCCTTCCGGCCGAAATCAGGGCGATCTTGGGCTGCAGCTGCTGAAGAAAAGGAACAGAAGTGGAGCCTTTACTTCCGTGATGGCCAATTTTCAGCACATCCGCCCGTAATCCCCTGTAGGCTTCAAGGATCCGCTTCTCCCCGTCATGTTCAAGATCACCGGTAAAAATCCACTTCAGACCACCTATTTCCGCGTACAGAACAAGCGAATCATCGTTTTCACTGTCTGTAATCTCTGCAGGTGATAATACTTTCCACTTGAAGTATTTGTCATCCATAACATCTCCGCTTCCAAGAGCGGTTATTTTTATCCCTTTTGCCAAAGCTTCCTCCACAATTTCTTTTTCAAAGTCCCCTCTTATAAATCCTTTTGGAACGACGATTTCCTTTACCTCTACTTCCCGCAGCAGTTTCAGCGCTTCCCCTGCATGGTCCGCATCCCCATGAGTCAAAATCAGCTTATCAAGCGTCTTTTTACCTTTAGATTTTAAAAACGGCACCAGCGTATCCTCGGCTATGGAGTAGGACGACCGTTTTTCCTGCCAGGCTTCCCTGCTGAACGAGAGAATGCCTCCGGTATCAATCAGATAGGTTCCCTGATTATAAGGCGCAGACACGTATATGGAATCACCCTGACCGACATCCAGAATGACAACCTCTCCTTCTGCCTGGAAGTGTGCAGATTGATGCTGAAGGAAGAGAAGCAGAAAAACGGCTGCCGCCGCCCCTTTCAGCCTGCTGAAAAGGAAGTGCTTTTCAAATGCCACAGCTGCAAAGCAAAACAGGACCGTGTAAAGAGAAAGCACCAGCCATGATGGCTTCCCGAATACAAGCATAAAAGAATATCTGCTGCCTGCAAGCAGCGCAGCATCATTGCTGATGGCAATGACGGCATCAGTCACTCCAATCAGCACGGTTCCTGCAGAAGGAACAGCTGCCTTTAAAAGAAAAGAGCCCAGGCAAAGAGGAAGAACGACCGCTGAATAAAATGGCACAAACAGCAGATTCACAAGCACACTTACTGCTGACACCTGATAAAAGCTTTGCAGGATGATTGGAAGTGAGGAAGCCTGCGCAATCACTGATACAGCTGTGAGCTGATGCAGACGGCTTGAAAATGAGGAAATGATTTTAACGGATAAAAGAAGGGCAAGACTGACTGCGAAGGACAGCTGAAAACCGATGTTAAATAAATAATAGGGATCTGCGGCAAGCATCACAATACATGCAATGGAAATCGCATCTGCAGCTGTGAGCTTTATTCTCAGCTGTTTAACGGCGAGATAGATCATGCTCATGCCGGCAGCTCTCAGGACAGACGGAGCCCCGCCTGCAAGCAGGCTGTATACGGGAAGCAGCAAAAGAAGAATACGGGCAGCCCATTCATGGGTCACACCTGAGCGTATGAGAATGAAGTAAATGCAGGAAACAAGAATGCTGACATGCAGTCCTGAAATCGCCAGCAAATGGATGATGCCCAAATCGCGGTATGCTTTGTTGATCTCATCTGGAATATACTCCCTGTATCCAAAAAGCAGAGCCGCAGCAATGCCTCTTGACTGGGGAGAAAATTCCTCGGCAGCAAACTGAATTCCCTTTGCTCTGTACTCAGCCAGCTTTTCGAAAAAAGAGGAAGCCCCGCCGCTGCAGTCTTTGATCGAATCAGGGGTCATAACCCAGTGAATTCTGCTGTTTCTTAAGTAATCATGGTAGTCAAACGCATTAGGGACAGTCGCTTTTAATGGATGCGACAGATGGCCATTAAATGTGCAGGAGGTGCCTGCTTCAAGCTGTTTGGCCAGGTTCATAAGTTCCCCTTCAGACTGAACGTAATAAACGGCAGACAGCTTCTCCCCATGCGCTTTAATGACACCTTTCATCTGATTTCCGTCAAACTCAGGCGGTTCTAAAAAGGCTGCTCGGAGAACTGTTCTGCCTTCTGTAAATTGTGAAACATTTCGATTGTCCGTTTGGGTGTAGTGAACGGCAAAAAAGATAAACATGAGAAGTGTAAGAACGAAGAGGGTCTTCATTTTACGAAGGAGAAGAAAGGAAAAGAAGAAAAACACCAATATGAGCATAAGGGGATGATCAGGAGATTTTGCAGCAGCAACACCTAAACCGGATGCTGCCGCAAAATAGATAAGCCTTCCCTGATAGCTTATTTTAGAGATCTGCAAGATATTCACCTTTTAAAAAGCTTGTCTGCTTTTTTTATGAGCATGTCGCGCGTATCCGAATCTTCAGCACTTACTTGCCTGAGAAGTTCTTCTACGAACTCTCTTTGCTCCGCTTCAAGTGAATCCGTCTCGCCTTCCACTTGCTCTACTGCAACTCCCGCCTGTTCAAATAATTCGATCGCATAAGGGTGATTCCTATAGCTTTTTGCATAATAAACTTTCTTTATGCCGCTTTGAATGAGAGCTTTGCAGCACTGCAGGCAGGGAAAGTGGGTCACATATATTTCCGCTCCCGCCGCCGGAACCCCGAATTTTGCACATTGAAGCAGCGCATTCATTTCCGCGTGGATGGTTCTTACACAATGGTTGTCGATGACGTAGCAGCCTTCATCTATGCAGTGCACTCCTCCGGCAATGGAGCCGTTGTATCCGCCTGCTATAATCCTCTTGTCTCTTACAATGGTCGCTCCTACTGCAAGCCGCGTGCACGTGCTTCTTAATGCGAGCAAGTGGCTCTGGGCCATAAAATACTGATTCCAGGAAATTCTGTTCATATTATCCCCCATTTGTAAAAGTGCATGATCTTCTTCTAGTGTACTGATAGTTCTAAAACGCAGTCAATTCATTTTACTGAAATACTGTCTTTCACTTTTTCAAACGACTTTTCACCGATCCCTGAAACATTCATGAGATCTTCAACGGTTTTAAAACCCCCTGTTTCCTCCCGGTAGGCAATAATGGCCTCTGCTTTTGCCGGTCCGATTCCTGTAAGGGTCTGCAGTTCCTCAGATGACGCCTTATTCAGATTCACCGTTTTCTCTCCTCCCCCGCCAGAAGGATGTGCCCCTCCCGGCTGCTGAGTGAATTCATTCGGGATTTCACCAATCTTCGGAACCTGAACCACCATACCGTCTTCAAGCAGTGCTGCAAGGTTAATCTGTGCTGCATCCGCCTGTTCAGTAAGTCCCCCGGCGGCATCGATGACATGATGGTATCTTTCTCCTGGCTTCATTTCATAAACGCCGGGCGCTTTCACTTCACCCTTCACGTCCACAATGAGCTCTTCCGGCTGACTTTCCGCACTTTGATCGGGCGTAGTTTCTGGAGACTCAGGTTCCATTAATACAGCCTCTCCATCAAGCAATAATGCCTTCTCGCCCCCTGAATCTTGCTCCTGGGATTGATAAACAAACAGAAATGCAGCTGCAGCGGCAATCAGAACAGCGATTTTATATTTTTTAAGTAATTTCATTTTCAGCTCCTTAGTTGTATTCATAAAAGGGAAACAGATTTCATAAAGTGTAGGAGTAAGTATGATAAAAGGAGGGGATGACACATTGAACGCAGGTTTTATTGGAACAGGCAATATGGGGAAGATTCTGATTGAAGCGTTTATTGAATCTCATGCACTTAAGCCCTCAGACATTCATATTACAAACCGGACCTTTGAAAAAGCGGCAAACCTGAGAAAAGAGCATCCTAAACTGAACCTGTATTTAACGCCCGAAGAAATTGCTCGGCAAGCTGAGCTTATTTTTATATGCGTCAAGCCGCTTGATATTCACCCCCTGCTGCTGAAATTGTCACCCTATCTCCGGCATGATCAATGCATTATTTCCATTACTAGCCCAATCAGTGTCGAGCAGCTGCAGTCGGTTGTCAGCTGTCAGGTTGCCCGTGTGATACCGAGTATTACAAACCGGGCATTGTCAGGCGTTTCACTGCTGACATTCGGAAGATGCAGCGGGGATATGCGAAAGAAAATTGAAGAGCTCTTCCAGACCATCTCTCACCCCTTTACAATTGAAGATCAAATTACACGTGTCTCCTCGGATATTGTAAGCTGCGGGCCGGCATTCTTCAGTTATCTGCTTCAGAGGTTCATTGATGCAGCTGTCAGGGAAACAGACATCACAAAAAATCAGGCGGTCCAGCTTACCAGTGAAATGGTCGTCGGTCTCGGGAAGTTGCTTGAAAGCGAGAGGTATACACTGCCAACCCTTCAGGAGAAGGTGTGTGTAAAAGGCGGTGTTACGGGAGAGGGAATCAGTGTGATGGAATCTGAACTGGGCGATGTCTTTGAACACCTGTTTCAGAGGACCCATAAAAAATTTGATCAGGATCTGAGAGAAGTGGGAGAACAGTTCGGGAGATATGAGTGACTATACTAATCATTCTTCAAGCAGCCTTCTATTCCTTCTCCATACGAAAAAAAACCATCAAAAAAAATGATGGTTTTTTAGTGTTAACCCAGTAATCCGTTCTTTCGTGCTGTAAAAAAGATTCTCTCGGATTCTTCGTCAGGCTGATCCTCCGAAAAATCCGCACTTATCTCAAGCAGTTCCAGCCCTGCAGCCGCAATCATATCTTTATAGCAGTCAATGGAGTAGGTTCTTTGCATATGGAATTCATCGAAACGCTCATAAAAAGAATCACGCTTCACAAAAAAGGATAAATCGTGCTCGATGCTGCCGGGCTCATCGCCCAGGAAGCTGTTCCAAATAAAGCTTACGTCCTCATCATTTCCTGCAAAAGTTGCGCCATTAAAGATTTCATGAATTTTATATAATGAGTGCACATCAAAAATAAGCAGACCGCCTTCAGCCAGCTGGTCAAAGGATGCTTTGAAGGTACTTTGGACATCTTCTTTTGACTGCAGATAATTCAGGGAATCACAGCAAATAAAAACACCGTCAAATGATTGATTAAGATCGCTTTTTTCCCGCATATCATGCTGAAGATACTGGATGCTGAGACCAAGTTCGGCTGTCTTCTGATAAGCGACTGAAAGCATTTCTTCACTGATGTCCATGCCGGTAACAGCGTATCCCTTTTGCTTCAGCCTGATGGATATTTCCCCTGTACCGCAGCCTAAATCAAGGATGCGGCTGCCTCCGTTTCCAAATCTCTTCATTCTTTCATGAAGAAAATCCGTCCACTGTCCATACGGGACGTCTTTCATCAGCTCATCGTAAATTTCTGCGAACCCTTTATAAATCATGGAGTGAGAACATTCTCCAGATTCTCATGCGGAGCATCTCCCCATAGCTTTTCAAGCTTATAGTAACCCCGCTCTTCTTTATGGAAAACATGAGCGACAACATCTCCCATATCAATCAGGACCCAGCGTGCTTCATCGAAGCCTTCCAGACGTTTCACGTTAATCCCTTTTTCGCCTGCCTGATCTTTCATCTCTCTTGCGATTGCCTGAACCTGTTTGTCTGAATTCCCGTGACAAATCAGAAAGTAATCCGCAATTAATGAGATTCCTTCCATTTTAAGGGCAACAATATCTTCCCCTCTTTTGTCATCTGCTGCTTTTGCCATGATTTCCAATGTTTCTTTACCAGTCAATAGCTTGTTCCTCCTTTTTCTTCAAACACCAAATAATTATATGATTGCAGAGTCTGCGGATAAATGGGCTGATTTTTTTTCAGCAAAAACAGGATCGTATTTTTCATCGATGCCATCAGCGCCTGATTCAAATCGGTTTCAGCGATTTTGCGCACTTCCTCGGCACCGGGAAAAATTCTTCCGGGCTCGATGTAATCTGCCACATAAATGATTTTATCAAGCAGGGTCATGTTTTCTCTGCCTGAGGTATGGTAACGGATTGCATCAAGGATTTCTGCGTCCTCTATCCCCGCTTCCTTTTTCACAAGGTACGCCCCGACAGGAGCATGCCACAGCTCAGGACTGTGAATCAGCAGATCAGGGGCCATCTTCTGCTCCGTGATGATCTGCTTCATTTCTTCCTTGCTGCGGAACTTTGCATAATCGTGAAAAATAGCAGCTGTTTCTGCTTTTTTGAGGTCTCCCCCGTATCTGTCAGCGAGCTCGATCGCCGTTTCCATCACGCCGATTGTATGAACGTATCTGTGTTCTGTCAATTGTTCTTTTACAATAGCAAGTGCCTGATCACGATTCATATAAATGATTCTCCTCTATATATCCTATCACTTCTTGAGGCAGCAGAAAATCCGCTGACTGCTGCTGCCTGAACCGTTCCCTGATCATTGTGGAAGAAATCTCAATAATCGGAGCAGTGACTTCACAGACAGGATAGTCTGTCTCTGTTTGATAACCTTCCCGTTTCACCCCGACAAATTGAACAAGTTCAGTAAGCATGTCTATATTATGCCACTTCGGCAAATATTCGATCATATCCGCGCCAATGATAAAATAAAACGAGCAGTCAGGGTATTGTTCCTTCAAAAGAACGACCGTGTCATACGTATAAGAAGGCCCGACCCGCTCAAACTCAATACTCTGAACCTTAAATTCCGGCTTCTTTTCTGTACACAGCCTGAGCATATGCATGCGGTGAAGGCTGTCTGAAATTTCTTCTGAGTCTTTATGGGGAGGGTTCTGGTTCGGCATGAACCAGATTTCGTGAAGGTGAAGAGCACTTAGAACTTCATTTGCCATAATTAAATGTCCAAAATGAGGAGGATCGAATGTCCCTCCAAATATCCCAATCTTCTTCATCCTTCAGCCTCCTTGTTATCTGGGCAGCTTCAGCTGCTTGTTCTCTCTGGACTCTTTGTAAAGAACAATCGTATTGCCGATTACCTGCACAAGTTCAGCTCTTGCGCCTTTTGAAAGGGCTGCTGCAACTGTATCTCTGTCTTCTTCGCAGTTTTGCAGCACACTTACTTTTATTAATTCTCTCGCTTCAAGCACATCTGCGATTTGCTGAATCATATTGTCATTGACCCCGCCTTTTCCTACTTGAAAAATCGGGTTCAAATGGTGAGCTTCTGAACGCAAAAAGCGTTTTTGTTTTCCTGTTAACATGAATTTCCTCCTAATTGTGCAAATACGAGCTTACTCATTCTTGCAGTATCCGGTTTTTCACCGGTCCATATTTCAAATGAAAGGGCCGCTTGATAAACAAACATGCCAACCCCGTTCAGGATTCTAGCACCTGCTTTTTCCGCTTCTGTCAGAAAAGCGGTTTTTACCGGATTGTACACGATGTCGCTTACAATCGTCCCTCTTCGGATATTGCTTGCCGCAAAGGGCTTTTCTGTTTCATTTGGATGCATGCCGATGGCCGTTGTCTGGATGATGACATCATAATCAGATAAAAGAGATTCCGCCTCACTTAATGAAAAGACGTTTCCATCGACCTTATGCGGACACTCCTCCATAAGCATGCGAGCTTTTTCAGGCGTCCGGTTGGCAAGATCAATGGCTGATGCGCCCTCTGATGCGAGTGTGTAAAAAATGGCCCTGGCAGCCCCTCCAGCACCGATAATCAAATACCTCTGCTCATGCAGTGGCTTTTCCATCAGCTGCTTCAGTGATGCCAAATATCCCTGTCCATCTGTATTATACCCGATCAATCTGCCCTCTTTATTCAAAACGGTATTAACAGCGCCAAGCAGCTCTGCGCTTTGATCAAGTTCATCCAAAAAAGGGATAATGGAAATTTTATGAGGAATGGTCACGTTGAATCCGGCAATGCCAAGCGCTCTTGCACCTTCAACCGCAGCTTTGAGGTGTTCTTTTTCCACATGAAAAGCATGATAGGCCGCACTTATTTTCTTATGCTGAAGCTGATCATTGTGAATAAGCGGCGACATCGAGTGTCCGACCGGACATCCTATAAGACCGTATACTTTGTTCAAAAGAATCTCTCCCCGTTAAATTAAGGATGATCTTAATGTAACATTTACGCCTTTAGGCGCGTAAGCCGTTACTTTTTTGTTTCCTTCATTGACAGTTACCCATCCAAGTCCGGAAAAGACAATGTCAGTCTTATCATCCTTAATTGTAAATTCATGAGCTGTCAGTTCCGGGAAGCTTCCGAGCTGGTCTTTTCTTGGCGGAGTCAGCATGTCTCCTGCATGGCGTTCATACAGCTCGTCTGCATTTTCAAGCTTTGTGCGGTGAATCGTAATTTCTGCAGGCACATAGCACGTAAGAGACGTTCTTCCGCCGCTCACGTAGTCAAGACGGGCAAGACCGCCAAAGAATAGAGTCTGAGACTCGTTCAGCTGAAAAACCTTTGGCTTGATCTCTTTTTTTGGAGACAGCAGTTTTAAGTCTTTTTTATCGACGAAATGGGCCATCTGATGGTGGTTAATAATACCCGGAGTATCATATAAAGCTGATCCGTCATCAAGCGGAATTTCAATAAGATCGAGCGTTGTACCAGGAAAATGCGATGTGGTAATCACATCTTTTTCACCCGTCACTTCTTTAATAATGCGGTTGATGAAGGTGGACTTGCCGACATTTGTGCAACCGACGACATAGACATCCTGTCCGTTCCGGTATTCTTCAATCGCTTCAGTGACTTCCGGAATGCCCTGGCCTCTTGCAGAGCTGATCAGAAATACATCCACAGCGTTTAAGCCGAGTTCCTTAGCTTCCCGTTTCATCCAGTTGGTCAATTTTTGTCTCTTGACCGACTTTGGAAGAATATCCGCTTTATTTCCGACGAGCAGAATCGGGTTGCCTCCGACAAAACGCTGAAGGCCGCTCAGCCAGCTGCCGTTAAAGTCGAAGATATCAACGATTTTCACCACAAGTGCGTTCGTGTCGCCGATACTGTGAAGGATTTTCAGAAAGTCATCATCTGTCAGTGAAACATCCTGAATTTCATTATAGTTTTTTAGGCGGAAGCACCTTTGGCAAATGATCTGTTCCTTTTGCAAAGCGCTCTCCGGTGCATATCCAAGCTCGTCCGGATGTTCTGTCTGTATTTTCACACCGCAGCCGATGCAGACAAATTGTTCCTCTGTCACGTTTAATCCTCCCACTGAATCAAGCCTTTTCTTTTCAGAACAGCAAGAATTCTTCTTTCAATTTTGCGGTTAAGTCTCGTTACAAAACCGTCAGTAGATGCAACAGGCACGACTAAAATCGTATGAAAACCGTTGCGGTTGCCGCCAAGGACATCTGTCAGCAGCTGATCGCCAATCACAACAACATCCTTTTTATCAAGCTCCATGTTTTTCAGAGCTCTGCGGAATGCTTTGCCCATCGGTTTTCTTGCTTTATAGATGAAAGGAATTTGAAGGGGATCTGAGAAAGAGCGCACCCGTTTTTCTACATTATTAGAAACAATGGTAACCTTGATGCCATGTTCTTTTACATCTTTGAACCATTCAATAAGTTTCGGAGTGGCACTTGGACGGTCCCATTCTACCAGGGTGTTGTCAAGGTCGGTGATGATGCCTTTTACTCCTCTGTCTTTTAATGCCTGTGGAGAGATTTCATAAATATTCTTCACGTACTCTCCCGGCAGAAATAATTTCAACATTCTATAAACACCTCATCGGACATTTTTTAGCCAAACTACATCATATCTGATTTTAATCTTTCTTTCAAAAGAAACTTGGCATTCTGCAGAAATTCAGAAGAAATCCGGTAAATTTTTCGACAAAATGTTCGGCCTTCCGTTCTGTGGATAAGTCTATTCACATTGTTCACTCATATAGATTCCTCTGCTGATAGGATTATAAACAAGATATTAACAGCTTATCCACTTTCTTCTGTGGATAACAGAACGATTGTTCTATTTTATATTTCGTGTTAGATTGGATTTACTAGAAGAAAATAACATAAAAGTATATGCATGGTGCTTACTTTATAGAACATTATTTCCATAATGGAGGTGCAAGCCGGCAAGCCGGCGATCCTATGAGAAAACTTTCCGATGAACTGCTCATTGAATCCTACTATAAAGCGACAGAAATGCAGCTGAGCGAAGATTTTATAGAACTGATCAAAAAAGAGATCAAACGCCGGTCATTGACTCACGTTTTAAAAGCTTCGAGCTGACTTTTAAAACGTGAAGCTCTCTTCTTTTGCGCTTATCAGCCAATCCCGCGAAAACCTTAACCTCTCCCCGAGACTCTGCAAATGCCGCTTTATTCTTTTCAAAAAGGAGAACAGCAGCCGGTCCAAAAAATAAGCCAGCTCCTCTCCTTTTTCATCCTTTCCTTAGCATGAGTCAATTCAATCGTATTTATAAACAGCGCCTGGCTTAACATGGATTGATGATTAACCTGGACGAATCACATGATTTGGGTTATCATCAAATGTTCATGCTTCTTTTTTCATGCTTATTTATAAAGAAATCATTGGAAAATTATTGTTATAAATGTTCATCCTCCAAAAAAATATCTTTACTACTGTCAATATCATGCATAGAATAAAAGTAGGCCTGAATAGGTCATTTATGCTATTTAAGGAAGTGCCATTATGTTTTTAGCAGGCTATATCGATGCCACATTAAAAAAAATAAAAGCAAATACCGCCAACATGCTGACCCTTGTGAATCTTGGACTGGGCGGCTTCGCCATTATCTATACTCTTAACGACGTGCTGAAGCTGAGTCTTCTGCTTATTTTTCTTGCTGCTCTTGCTGACAGGTTTGACGGAATGGTTGCCAGAAAATTCAACATCGAGTCCGAACTCGGCAAACAATTGGATTCAATGAGTGATATTATATCATTTGGTGTTGCTCCGGCACTACTTATTTATAAAGGAATTCTTTTTGAGCTCGGGGCGCCGGGAGCTTTTTTCGCCGTTTTATTTATAGGATGCGGTGCTTTCAGACTTGCCAGATTTAACATTACAGATAACTGCGGATTTTTCAGTGGACTGCCAATAACAGCAGCCGGATGCATCGCCACCCTCAGTTATTTATGGAAAGACTTCATGCCGGTGCATTCCTATATGTTCCTTCTGATGATTCTTTCTTTTTGTATGATCTCATCCTTCAGAATCCGCAAAATGTAAAAAACACCTCAGCCGAGGTGTTTTTTTTTGGCTATTTGCAGCAATAGTTATTGTAGTAATAGCCTCCTCCTAAAACAAGCAGCAGGATCAGCAATACGACAATAAAAGCGTACCAATAGCCAAAGCCCGCGTAAGGTGCATAGGGATAAGGATAAGGATATGGTGCAGGCGGTCCGTAGAATGGTGTGCAAGAGCGCATGAGTAAGACCTCCTTTTAAACTGTTCCCTCTAAATTATGTGACACTCAACTAATTGGTATAGGCTATAGCCATAGATTGTCAGCTCATTTAATAAATATTGCCTATTTTTCAAAAAAAGGGTTTACAATTTATCCTTTCGTGGATATAATTACCATTGTAATCAAAACTACGAAAAGGGAGGTCGAATCAAATGTCAATCATGTCAGTGTCAGCACAATGGAATGCAGCTCAATTGAATACACGTCTATTCGGCCGAACTGGTAAACGGTAATTATCCTATTGTCCTTACCGCCGCAGGTTGAGTAGCACTCTCCTGCGGCGTTTTTATGTCCATTTTTATAAAACGCGACACGCCACAGGTATGCCCTGCGGCGTTTTTGTGTTCTCTGGGGATTTTGAACAGCCTCTCCAGTGGATTGCAGCGGAAGGAACTTGACTCCTTGTCCAGCTGCAGCGAGGAAGCTTCAGGCACTCCCCGCGGAAAGCAAGTTCCTGGAGCGAAAGGGAACGGCTGCACTGCAATCAATATTAAAATTGGTTTTAACCATTTAAAGGAGGTGAGAAAAAATGACGATCAACTTATTATTTGTATCACTTACAATCAACCGCAGAAAACAGACGCTTGAACAAGTGCAGCATGAAGAACAAGTTTTCAAATCTTACGAAGCCATGCAGAATAAATGCTTCCAAATGTATAACGGCATCTAATGAACAGGAAAAAACATCAAAGAAAAACAGGAGGTGAAACTATATGACGATCAACCTATTGTTTGTAAGTCTGACAATCGAACGCAGAAAAAAATCAATCGAAGAGATCCACCACGAAGAACAAGTCTACAAATCTTATGAAGCCATGATGAACAAATGCTTCCAAATGTATAACGGAAACTAACACCCCACCATACTTAAAAAACGAAAGGAGAGAGCGAAAATGATGATTCAAATGAAACTCAGAATGCACCTTAATGTGGAGAAGGATTCTGACTAGCACGGGCGGAGCCGACCGTTTAGCCCTGACATAAACCAATACAAAAAGCGAAGATCTTTTTAAAGATCTTCGCTTTTTTCATCCCTTCCCCTTTTGCCGGCCCTTCTGCTGGCCCTTTTTTTCCTTTTCCGCCCTGTAAAATTCATGGAACATTTTCATGAGTGCCCTCTTTTCGATCCTCGACACGTAACTCCTTGAGATGCCCAGCTCCTTTGCGATTTCCCGCTGCGTTTTCTCTTTTTGCAGGTCAAGGCCGAATCTGCCTACAATGACTTCTTTCTCCCGTTCATCCAGAATATCGATAAATTCTTTTACTTTTTCTAGTTCCATGTTCAGCTGAATCGTATCGATGACGTCTTCTGACTCTGATTTCAGCACGTCAATCAGGCTGATTTCGTTCCCCTCTTTATCCTGGCCGATCGGATCATGAAGGGAGACGTCCTTTTTGGTTTTCTTTAATGCCCTCAGATGCATGAGGATTTCATTTTCAATACATCTTGCCGCGTACGTAGCGAGCTTTGTGCCCTTGCCTTCTGAATAGCTTTCAATTGCTTTTATCAGACCAATCGTGCCGATTGAAATAAGGTCCTCCGAGTCCTCGCCGGTATTTTCAAATTTCTTGACGATGTGCGCCACCAGCCGCAGATTGTGCTCGATCAGCATATTACGGGCATGCTCATCCCCTGTTGCCATCAGCCTTAAGTATTTTTTTTCTTCGCTTGCTGACAATGGCTGAGGGAAGGCATTGTTTTTGACATAAGATACTAAAAAGACCAGCTCTTTTAATAAGTATCCTAATGCAGCTAAAACTCCTGACATTGACCCACCTCCACGAACAGATTGTAGGCAGCTGCCTATAATCAAGTCTATGTCCGGAAGGGTGTGAAAGTGTCTGTACTACGAAAGATTGCGGAAGTCCTTCCAGTTTTTCACCAAAAATGAAGCGCATACATTATGACATTTTTGAAAACTCTATTGATTCTTCCTTCTTTTTCATCAATAATGAATGCTGGTGCTGTCAAGCCCTTGGCCATCTTATGTTGGAGGTTGTTTTTTTTGAAAAAATACTTGTCTCTCGCTGCTTTTCTTTTGTTTTTTCTGCTGCTGATCAGCTGCGGAAACCGATCAGATAGATATACCATTGTTGCCTTTGGCGACAGCAACACGCGCGGAGCAAACTGGACCATCCGAAATTATCAGGATACAGATAAATGGGTAAACCTCGTCAAATCCACTCTCCCTGTAAACGATGGACAGACGTTCATTCATAATGCAGGAGTAGGAGGAGAAACGACTGAGGATGCAAGAAAACGGTTTAGACGGGATGTGCTGAACACAAAACCCGATCTTGTTTTCATCATGTTTGGAACGAATGATGCTGTGATTCTGCCAAACGGGCAGCCAAAAGTCACACACAGCCGCTTCAGGGAAAATCTGCTTTACTATGTAAATGAGATTAAAAAGAACGGCGGAAAACCCGTTCTGATGACATGCCTTCCTATAGTTGAAGGAAACGGCCATGACAAGCTTTACTACACGAGATATCCGAAAAAACTCTATTCCCATACAGACGGGGCACGGAACTGGCATAATTCCTATAATGACATTACCCGCGAAATTGCGTTTAAAAATGACATCACCTTAATTGACAACTGGACGACCATGGTGCAGGCTGCCGGAGGCGACTCTGATGAACTGCTGCTTAAAGCAGGAATTATTGACCCATCCGGAAATCATATGACTCCGCATGGAGCAAAGCTGATCTATGAATCCATCTTAAAGAGCAAGGTGCTTAACCAATAAAAAGAACCCGTTCAGATAAGAACGGGTTCTTTGTTTATAGTAGAAGACTATGCCTGATCCTGCTCATCCAGCCGTTTCTTGTATGCCAGAGAACGTTTAAAGCAGTAAAAGGCCCCTATAAGAAAAAGTCCAGTTGTGACCTGCCTGAATATGTGTCTATAAAAACCTTAACATATCAGAGCAGGCAATGATGCAGGCAAATACAGGCAGCAGAGGAATTAGTTTAATGCATGTTTCAGATCTTCAACAAGGTCCTCCGCATCTTCAATGCCCACTGAAATCCGGACCAGGCCATCTGTGATGCCAAGCTCTCTTCGGCGCTCTGCCGGAATGGATGCATGCGTCATTTTAGCCGGAACTGAAATCAGGCTTTCAACTGCGCCAAGACTCTCTGCCAAAGTAAAGTATTTTACTTTTGAAAGCACTTCTTCCGCCTTTTCTTCGCTGCCGACATCAAACGAAACCATTCCGCCGAATCCGCCTGACTGCTTTTTCGCAATTTCATGATTAGGATGATTTGCAAGGCCCGGGTAGAATACTTTTTCAACTGCCGGATGCTCCACTAGAAAATCAACGATGGCTGCCGTATTCTTCTCATGTGCTTCCATACGGAGAGCGAGTGTTTTAATGCCGCGCATCAGAAGCCAGGAATCCTGAGGCCCAAGTACTCCACCTGTAGAGTTTTGAACAAAATGAAGCTCTTCTGCCAGTTTTTCAGACCGGACGACTACAAGGCCGCCGACTACGTCACTGTGTCCGCCAATGTATTTTGTTGCGCTGTGAAGGACGATGTCAGCTCCCATTGAAAGCGGGGTTTGCCAGTATGGCGTGCTGAACGTGTTGTCTACGATCGTCAGCAGTCCGTGTTTTTTCGCAAGTGCCGCTGCCGCTTCGACGTCCGTAATTTTAAGAAGCGGATTTGTCGGTGTTTCAATGAACAGGGCTTTCGTGTTTTCTTTTACCGCAGCTTCAATTGTAGAGAGTTCGCTTGTGTCAACGAAAGTAGAATCAATGCCCATACGGTTCAGAATCTTTGTCATCACACGGTATGTTCCGCCGTAAACATCATCAGTCAGGATCACATGATCTCCGCTGTTGAACAGCATCATGACGCCTGTTATGGCAGCCATGCCGGAACCAAATGCAAAGCCTGCATGACCCCCCTCAAGATCCTTGATCAGCTCTTCCAAAGCATGACGGGTAGGGTTTCCTGTGCGGGAATACTCGAATCCTTTATGATTGCCGACTCCGTCCTGTTTATAGGTGCTTACCTGATAAATAGGTGTTGATACAGCTCCTGTGTGCGGGTCTCCGACAATGCCCCCGTGAATCATTTTCGTTTTCTGTTTCATGCTAGATTCCTCCTTCGTAAATCTTTTTGCTTAAATACCGTTCACTGCTGTCAGCAAAGATCGTCACAATGTGTGAGCCCGGGGCCGCTTTTTCTGCCTCAAGAAGGGCTGCATGCATCGCTGCACCTGCTGAGCTTCCGACTAAAAGGCCCTCTTTCATGGCAAGCTCTTTCACTCTTTTAAACGCGTCTGTGTCCATGACTGTATGAATACTGTCAAAATACGTTTCATCCATATAATCCGGGAGGAATTCCATTCCGATCCCCTCTGTTTTGTGCGGTCCGGATTCTCCGCCGTTCAAAATTGATCCTTCAGGCTCTACTATAACGGTTTTCACACCGGGATTTACCTCTTTTAAATACTGCGCCGTTCCCATAAATGTTCCGCCGGTTCCTGCCCCTGCGAGAAACACATCGATTTTCCCGTCGAGCTGCTCCCACAGCTCAGGTCCAAGCGTTTTATAGTACGTCAGCGGATTTGCAGGATTTCCAAACTGCTGAGGGCAGTAGGATCCGGGTATCTGCTCACTAAGCTCCTGAGCTTTCTTGATGGCGCCCTTCATTCCTTCTGCTGTCGGGGTATTGACAACTTCTGCCCCGAGCGCCCTCATGAGATCCTGTTTTTCCATACTGAACTTTTCGGGGACGCACACAATCACATTTACATTCCTGCTGATTGCGGCAAGCGCAAGTCCGATGCCCGTATTGCCAGCGGTCGGTTCAATAATCGTTCCGCCTTTTTTCACCTTGCCTGTTCGTAATGCTTCATCAATCAGTTCAGCGCCAAGACGGTCTTTAATGCTCCCGCCCGGATTCATAAACTCCAGTTTTGCAAACAGGCGCACGCCGTTTGGAAGCGGAAACTGGGTCAATTCCATCAGAGGCGTTCTGCCAATCAGTTCTTCAATGCCTTTTACGACTTTCATTCTGTCCACTCCTGTGATAAGAATGTCTGCACTCTTATCCTGTTATCCTTAAAAAAGAGGATCATTGCGATCCCCTCTGTTTTTAGCTTTTTAATGCACGGACAATGCTTAAAACAAGCTCTGCGGAATTTTTTGCAGCTGTTTCCAAGTATTGTTCGAATGATACATCCGATTCTTTTCCTGCAATATCAGACAAAGAGCGGATGATGACAAACGGTACGCCGAATTGATGGGCAGTCTGGGCTATGGCCGCAGCCTCCATCTCAACTGCGTATAGGTTTTCAAATTTTGTTCGGATGTATGCGACTCTTTCAGGATCATTCATAAACGAATCACCGGTGGCAATCAGACCTTTCACAACCTGAATCCCTTCCTGTTCCTGAGCCTGCTCGGCAGCAATTGCAACCAGCTTTTCATCCGGAAGGAAAGCAGCCGGCATGCCGGGCACTTGACCGTATTCGTAGTTAAATGCTGTCACATCTACATCGTGATGTCTTACTTCTGTAGAAATGACGACGTCTCCAACATTCAGGGAATGATGAAAACCTCCAGCTGAACCTGTGTTAATGACCACATCAGGTTTGAAGCGGTCAAGCAGGATAGCAGTGCTTACGGAAGCATTTACCTTCCCAATTCCTGATTTCAGAAGGATAACGTCCATCCCGCTGTATGTTCCAGTTGTAAATTCGCTTCCTGCGATCGTTTCTGTTTTTGCATGTTCAAGCTGATCTCTTAAAATAGAAACTTCTTCTTCCATTGCTCCAATGATGGCTGCTTTCATTTGTTGTTCCATTCCTTTCAAAAGGGGTTTTTGGCCGGCATCAGCCTGAAACGCTGTCGGTATTATTTTTTTACGGCTTCTATCAGCCACACAAATTCGTTGAGCTGCGTGAAGTCGGCAGTGAATGAATGTTTTTCAAGGATGCCGCGCATGACTGAATGTGTTGTGTAATATTCTGTTTCAAGGTCGGCTGCCAAGTTTAAGTAGTGCTGTTTTTTTGCTTTTTCAATCATGGACTTGTAAGCCTTCTGATCTTCAAACATTGTGTCAGCAAACACTATTTTACCACCTTTGCCGAGAAGACGGGCATAAATTGCGACAGCTTTCTCTTTTTCTTCATCTGTTAAATGATGAAACGCATACGTACTAACAACCGTGTCTATTTCCCCTTTTGGAACAGGGAAGGTGAGAAAATCACCGTCGCTGATCTGAGCCTTGTTTCCAAGCTTTTCAGCTGCTTTTTCTCTCATCGTCTTCGATGGTTCGATTCCGTAGACCTGCTTTCCTTTATTCAGCAGTTCTGCTGTCAGGTTGCCGGTTCCGACTCCGAATTCAAGGACGAATTTACCAGATTTGGATGCTACAGCTTCAAGAATGGCGCTGTAGCCGCTGAACACATCTTTATATTCTTCATCATGTCCGACTACAGTCGAATCATACGAGTGAGCCCAATCTTCAAATAGTTCTACAAACTCTCTTCCCATCATGCACCAATCCTTTGATGATAATTTAAATAATTCCTATGTGTATACTATGATTTAAAAATAGAACTGTTCTTAATTTACCACACGGTTTGTTTAACAGGCAATGAAAAGACTTTCCAGAAGGGTATTTTATGAGATATTCTATAGAAAAGCGGAAGCGCCCGTTTTACTCCGGCAGTCAGATAAGAAATCACCCGAGAAGTCCGGGTCCCGCCTTTTTGGGGGATTTTGTTCTGACAGTAGAGCCTGAGCGCTGCAGCTGGACAAGGTGTCGAGTGCTTTCCGCTAAAGTCCACTAAGTTTAAAACTTTTATAGCGTTACTAAATAGTAGCAGAAGAATATATATTTGGAGGCATCTAATATGTTTAAACTGGAGTTCATTAAAGATAAAGTGGAATTTTTCGAGTCGGAGAAGCTTGCAGATCTTGAGAAGAAGATCAGCGAGCAGATTGAGATCAATAAAGCGATTTTGCTTGAGGTGCATTCGGTTTCCCACCAGATGCATGTAAGTGAAGAAGGAAGACGGTTTTACAGCGCTGCGGTGCATTTTAAGGCAAAATAAAAAGGTGAGACGTTTTGTCTCACCTTTCATCAATTTTCAGGCTGTTTCAGTTTTTCGACTCTGACCGGCTTCCAGCCTTCGTTTTCAACCCAGGTAATCTCTACTTTGTAATTTTGTGTTTTGTCTTTTGAAGAAATGGTTCCTTTTGCATCATTCGGACTGCCGTTGTTTCCGATAAACCAGATGGTCATATCTGATTCGCTCAGTCCTGTAGCATAACTCATAGCCTTGATCATTTCAGCCCAGTCCTGTGAGCTTTTGTCATATTGGGCAACGTGGGGCTCAGATTGCGAAGTTCCGACCGGCTTCCAGCCTGGATTTTCAATAATCTGATCTACGTTTGAATTCGGATCGCCTTCTGTTACGACAGGTTCTCCGGCTTCTTCATTTTCTTCGCCGTTTTCTTCGGCCGTTTCTTCTTTTTCTGCTTCATCTGCATCTTCTGTGCTGTTTTCTTCGCTGTTTTCTTCAGACGCTTCAGCTTTTTCTTTATCTTGTTGTCCTTTATTCTCATCATTCTTGACGGTACCTGATGCCGTCTCTTCGTTTGCTTTTTCTGACGCCTTTTCGCTGTCATTTCCGCCAAGCAGCAGCTGTGACCCAATGACAAGAATTAAAATGGCTACAATCCCAATTAAAATGTTCAGGACAACATTTGCTTTCCGGCGTTTATCACGGTTTTCAAAGCGTGATCCTTTACTTAGATTGCTCAAGTGCATTACACTCCTTTATCCCTCTAACATTCTGTCTTATTCTATCATTAGATTGCGTTTCTATCTAGTAGAAGCATTTTCTAATCGGGATAATTCAGCTGCGACATCATAAAAGATGCTGTTGGCCGAGGATGTTTCACTTTGAGTATCCAGTTCAACAACCGCAAGGGCATATTTGGGATTGTTTGAAGGAAAATACCCTGCAAACCATTTGTGGACAGTTTTATGTCCTGTTTCAGCCGTGCCTGACTTTCCCGAAACTTCAAATGGCAGCGACTGAAATCTTCTGCCGGTTCCGTCCTTATCTGTTACAACCAGCCTGAGCAAATGCTGCAGCTTGGAGGCTGTGTAAGGAGAGATCCCATCACCTTCCATATCCTGATCCGGAAATTCAAACATGGTTGTCCCGTTTTTATAAAGAATGCTGTCAGCAATCTTCACCTGCTTTTTTTCTCCTCCCCGCGCAATTGTCGCCATCATGTTCGCTGCAGCAAGCGGGGTTACGCGGACATTTTTCTGCCCGATTGCCGTCTGTGCCACAGCACGAAACGCTCCTTTATCTCGCGGGTCATCCCAAATGGAAGGAGACTTCTCTTCAGGAAACTGCCTGAACTGGTTATAATGAAACACATTTCCGCTCCAGCCATTTTTTTCAGTCAGGCCTAATTTCCCTGCAAATTCCTCAATGGTCTTTTTGTCTTTTTTAATCAATTCTTCAGCTGTCGTTGTAAACGTGTAGTTGCAGCTTCTTGCAAAACTGCGTTCAAAGTTGAGGATTCCCATATCAGAATCATCGTCATGTTCACCATACATATCCAGCTGGCAATTATACGAATTTTTCAGCTTCAGCCCGTTTTCAATCGCAGCAGCGGCGATGACCGTTTTAAAAACGGAACCGGGAATTTGCGGAGTCAGCATATGGTTTGTGTGTGAACCGGAGTCAGACCTTTCAAGCGCCGGTTTGCTTACCATCGCCAGCACTTCACTCGTTTCAGCGTCCAGGAGCACAAGTCCCCCTTTTTTAATGCCGTATTTCGTGACGATCGCATCCGCCATTTTCTGTATCCTGCTGTCAATGGTTGTTTTGACGCTTACAGGATAAAAAGGATTTGCGTTTGCAATATACTTGACGTTTATGCCAAAGAGCGGATTTCCATCGCCGTCCACATGGTATAAAAGCTTTGTTTCTGCATCCGGAAGTAAAAATTCATCAAATGCTTTTTCAAGCCCGGTAAAGCCGACCTGCGTTTTGGAGGATAGCTCCTTCTTATCAGGGTAGCGTTCTCTCAGTACATCCGGACTTTCTCCCGTGATGCCGATGATATGGTTTGCTGCTTCATCCTTCTTTTTTGCCTGCTGGTAAATGGCGAAAACCCCAGGGATCTCAAGGTCATTGATCGTATCCATTTGGGACTCAGTCAAGGTTATGCCCTCTGCAGAACCCATGATCAGCGGTTTGTCAGCATCCTCAAGCATGTTTTTAAGGGCAAAAGCAGAGTATCCGGTTATCTGCGCCAGTTTTTCTTTCGGCCACTCAATGTTTTTCAAAAACGGGAACAATACGAGTTTGGGTTCCTGAAAATTTCCGACAGGAAGGAGATTTCTGTCCACAAACCGGCCGCGGCCGTCGTCAATCATGACTTCCTGCGTTCTCTGTCCGACACTCTCTTCAATTAAATTGACATTTTCTCCCCCAAAGGACTCTGTGTTTATAAGCTGGATGTCTGCAAGCCTTGCAATCAGCACAAGCATGCATATAAAAATAAAAGCGCCCGTCCATTTCATTCTCTTCTTCATTATCATCAAAAAAACACCTCGCCTTTGACTAGTGTCGACGAGGTGTTTTCTTATTAAACCTTCTTACTTAACGTTTGTGATTCTTACTTGCATTTCTCCGCCCGGAGTCTGCACGTTTACTTCATCTCCAACCTGACGGCCCATGAGGCTCTTTGCGATTGGGGAATCATTAGAGATTTTGCCTTCAAATGGATCTGCCTCAGCGCTTCCGACGATTGTATATGTTTCTTCATCGCCGTTTGGAAGTTCAATAAATGAAATGGTTTTGCCGAGAGTGACAACATTTGAATTAGCATCATCCACAATGATTTTAGCATTGCGGATCATATTCTCAAGTGTTGTAACGCGTCCTTCAACAAAAGCCTGTTCTTCTTTGGCTGAATCATATTCCGAATTCTCAGACAGGTCTCCGAAGCTGCGTGCAATCTTGATTCTTTCTACTACTTCTTTACGTTTGACCGATTTTAAGTATTCAAGTTCCTGCTCAAGCTTTTCTTTACCTTCAAGTGTCATAGGAAATACTTTTTCTTGTGCCATGATCTCACTCCTTCTAGTATAACTGCCCCCAAAATCAATTGGTATGTAAGACTGCACTGTGATAACGGAGGAGCTAGATCTGCTCCCGCCCGGTTTATGCATATTATTTGCTTTATGTAGCTTAAAAGCAAGCCCTGGGCTTGCTTTTAAGACATCGTACTTTTCCCGATGAAGCTTTCTGAACATAAGAATTTTAAATCCGGTTCATAAAAGCTGTGAGAAACTTTAACAGCCTATACATAATATGGTCACAGTACTCTTTATCTATGCTATGTTATTACAAAATTGCGTTTAGTTCAAGAATTGTTTGAATCTTTGTAACCATAAGGTCGATGGCCACATGGTTCTGGCCGCCTTCAGGTATGATAATATCCGCATAGCGCTTTGTCGGCTCAATGAACTGGTTATGCATTGGACGGACAACGGAAACATACTGCTCGATGACAGAGTCAATCGTTCTTCCGCGCTCTTTTATATCACGAAGCATGCGTCTGATGATCCTGATATCTGCATCTGTATCAACGTACAGCTTAATATCCATTAAATTGCGGAGTCTCTCGTCCTCAAGAACGAGAATGCCTTCAAGAATAATAACGTCTTTAGGCTCAACGAGCAGGACATCTTCAGAGCGGGTGTGAAGCTTGTAGTCATAGACAGGCTTGTTGATGGCTTCGTAATTTAAAAGCTGTTTAATATGCTCAATCAAAAGCGTGTTGTCAAAAGCAAGCGGGTGATCATAGTTTGTATTCAGCCTCTCCTCAAACGGAAGATGACTTTGATCTTTATAATAAAAGTCCTGCTCCAGCATTAAGATGGAATGGCCTTTAAAGTAATCATAAATAGACTTTGTCACACTGGTTTTTCCGGAGCCTGAGCCCCCGGCTACCCCAATGACAATGGGCTTTTTCCCCATCGGTTCACTTCCCCTTCCGCATCATGTTATTTGGGAAGACTTTTCGGTCTGCTTTAAACGTCACAATTTGCAGAGGGTGGCGGGCTGCATCAAGAACATTTCCGTCTTCATCCCACAGCTGCTCAATTTTTTGCGTGAAGTTTTCCATTTCAGGGCCAAAGAATTCAACTTCGTCTCCCGGCTTGAAATAGTTGCGCTGCTGCAGTGTAACCATTCCAGTCTCTTCATTGTAATCAAGAACAAGCCCAACGAAGTCAAACGTTGTTTTCTTGCCGTGAATGCCGAACATTTGCTCCTCTGTTCCTGGAACACCTTCAAAGAAAGCAGGAGCTGTGTCGCGGTTTGCACACTTATCAAGCTCATCAAGCCATTCTTTTTGGATAACAAAGTTTTCAGGATCAGCGCAATAGGCATCGATGACCTTGCGGTAAACACTGACAACCGTTGCAACATAGTGAATGGACTTCATGCGGCCTTCAATTTTCAGGCTGTCAATTCCAAGCTCGATCATTTTCGGAATCGACTGGATCAAATTTAAGTCTTTCGGACTCATGGCAAACGCAGCGTCATCCTGGTCGAACAAAGCTTCTTCACCATTACCTGAAAGCTTATAAAGATCGTAGTCCCAGCGGCATGACTGACAGCATCCCCCGCGGTTTGAATCACGCGCAGTCATATGATTGCTCAGTACGCAGCGTCCTGAATACGCGATGCACATCGCTCCGTGGATAAAGGTTTCAATCTCAATATCAACTTTTTCTTTCATTTCTTTTATTTCTTCAGCGCTTGTTTCACGCGCAAGCACAACTCGCTCAAGTCCCTCTTCTTTCCAGAACTGAACAGCTTTCCAGTTCGAGAGAGACTGCTGTGTGCTTAGATGCACTTCAAGTTTCGGAGCTACTCTGCGGCATGTTTCGATAATCATCGGATCAGCCACGATAATGCCTGAAACGCCTGCTTCCTGAAGGCCCATAAGGTACTCTTCAAGCCCGTCCATGTTTTCGTTATGGGCAAAAATGTTGGTCGTAACATAAATTCTTGCACCGTATTTGTTTGCAAACTGTACTCCTTCAGCCATTTCTTCCAATGAGAAATTATCTGCATTAGAACGGAGGCCGAATTCTTTCCCGCCGATAAAAACGGCGTCTGCACCGTAGTGAACGGCAATTTTCAATTTTTCGAGATTGCCTGCCGGTGCAAGCAATTCCGGTTTTTTCACAATGACGCGTTTGCCGTCTATGATCTGTGAAATGTTATCTGCAGCAGTCACCATCATTTATTCCTCCTTGTTTCTTGCTAAGCTTCTATTAATAAACGGTTTCTTTAAAGAAAAATCCTGTATCAAGCGGTCGGTTTTCAGGCTGAATGTCTTCAATTTCTGAAAGAAGAGCATCTTTTACATTTTCATACTCATCGCGGTCTTCCACGCAGAGATCGATTGCTTTGCGGTATTTTTTCGTTACCTCAATCAAATACTCAGACGTTTGAAGGACACCGTCAATTTTGAATGAGTCAATGCCGGCATCAATCATGTCAGTGAGTTCATCTATGATGCACATATCGTTCGGGCTCATGATGTGCGTGCCGTTTTCGTCCTCATAAATCGGATATTTGTTGCTGCGTTCTTTGTCATGCAGGAACATCGCTTTTTCGCTTTGGATGTTTTCGATTTTCATTGCTTTTCCCTGATATTCGAAGTAGTTTCCGATTAGAGAGCGTTTGGACTGGAACATGCATGTCATTCCGTGGACCTGAACCTCAATTTCCACTTCTGCATGTTCTTTCGTGTTGATAATCGACTCCATGCTTAACTCACGTGCAAGAACTGCCCTTTTTGCCCCTTTTCTTCCCCAATAATTGCATGTATACCAGTTTGTAGCTGTCGTTTCCGTATTCCAGTGGAGAGGAAGGTCAGGAGCAGCTTCTCTTGCCGCCATGAGAACGGCTGGATCTCCAAATAAAACAGCATCCACGTTGATTTCTTTCAGAAAACGAAGATAGTCATAAAGCTCTTCTACCTTTTCGTTATGAAAAATCGCATTCATAGCGGCGTACACTTTTACATCTTTCGAGTGGGCAATGGCTGTTGCCTCTCTCATTTGGTCACGATTAAATTCACCTGCAAGTCTGAGCCCGAAGCGCTGTTCTCCAAGAACAAAGGCAGTGGCTCCTGCATCTACAAGGGGGATTATATCTTCCATCTTGGTTGGTGTGACAATTAATTCCGGTTTATTCATCTTGTTCACCTCGTTTTATACTTACGGCCATTCCGTCTCCGACAGGAAAAATCGCTGTGTGATAGGAAGGATGGGACATCAGCCATTCATTATAGCTGCGGATTTTCCTGAGCAGCGCACGCCGTCTCCGGTGAAACGACATGTCCTCCTCTTCATTCGCAACAAGTCCTTTAAACAGAACGTTGTCCGTTATGATACAGCCGCCTTCAGAGAGCATCGGCTCATACATTTCAAAAAATCTCATATACTGCCCCTTGGCAGCATCAATGAAAATCACGTCATACGGTCCTTTTTCTTCAATCTGCTCTTTCAGCTGGAGGGCGTCGCCGTGGAGAGCGGTTATTCTGTCACTTAGTCCGTTCTCCGTGATATTCTGGGATGCCTGTTTGTAGCGTTCTGCATTTCGCTCAGCCGTCACAATTTCCGCTTGCGGCAGCGCCCTGCACATGCGGATGGCAGAGTAGCCGATGGCTGTGCCGATTTCCAGTATTTTTCTTGGCTGTTTCAGCACAAGGAGACTGATCAGAACTTCGATCCCTGTCTTTTCCATAATCGGAACGACGTTTTGTTCTGCATATTCCTCCATCTTTTTGATGGATTCATCCTGCTCGGGAAGAAGGCTTTCTATATATGTCAAAATTGTTTCGTTTTCCATTGTCTTCTCCTTTAAACGCCGCACTGGCGGGCGTTCAGGTCTATCTTATCTCATGAAAATAAGAGTTCTTCCGAAGAACTCTTGGCTGTATTTATCGTTTTGTTTATCTCTGTCTTTGCAACTCGATATATTTTACCACAATAGAAAAGGGAATGCGAATTTTTTCGCCTTCCCCAGTTTCTTATTTATTCGTGATGTGTTCAGCTTTTGCTTTGTTATGTTCTGCAAGTGTTTTTGTGAAGATCACTTCGCCTTTTTTCGTTGCGAGGAAGTAGAGATAGTCCGTCTTGGCAGGCTCAATTGCCGCCTTCAGTGACTGGCTTCCCGGATTTGCAATCGGTCCCGGCGGAAGTCCCTGTACTTTGTACGTATTGTAGGGTGATTCTACTTCAAGATCTTTGTAATACACGCGGTCTTTATGCTCTCCAAGTGCATAAAGCACGGTAGGATCAGTCTGAAGCGGCATTTTTTTGCTGATCCGGTTATAAAAAACGCTTGATATCTTTTCTCTGTCAGCTGACTGGGTCGCTTCTTCTTCGATGAGAGATGCCATCGTCAAAAATCTGTGAACCGGCATGTTTTTTTCTTCCAGCTGGTCTGCATAAGGCTTGACCACTTCATCTGTTTTCTTGATCATTTCTTCTAGAATCAGATCAAGCGGAGGTTTTTCCTCATAAAACGGATAAGTTGCAGGATAAAAATAGCCTTCAAGCGGGTACTTAATATCCTGGCCGTAGATTTCTTTTGTCACGGTTTCCGGGTATTTTTTCTGCATAGCCGAAATAAATTCTTTGCTGTTCATTCTGTTCAGCACTTCTTTTTCAGGGTAGCCGGAGTGCTTGGCAACCTGTGCTGCAATCTGTGTGAGCTGAATGCCTTCAGGAACGGGAATCTGAAATACAACGTCTGTTATAACCCGGCCTGATTTGAGGCTTGCGATAATGTCTTCAAGTTCCATCGATGGGGTAAGTTTATAGTCACCCGCCTGAAAACCTGATTCGTTTTTAAATTTCACATAGTATTTGAAAACCCGTTTATCTTTAATAATCTTTTCTTCTTCCAGAATAGCCGCAATGGATGAGACAGATGAACCTATAGGTATCGTTACATTCACTGCTTTTTTATCTGTTTCATCAGCCGGCTCCAGCGCGGATTTGATATATAAATAGCCTCCGCCGATCAGCCCTGTCATAGCTATAAGCAGCACAGCGACAACAATCAGGACAATCTTCCGGATGACTCTTGCTTCCTGCTGTTTTTCCAGGAGTTTGTGCTGCAATGTATGTTTGTTCGAATCTCCCTCTGACATTATGGACGAGCTCCCCCTTTCATCATCATGATTATACTACATAATGACCATTTTTTCGCCAAATTCCACCACATTTTTACGGGAGCGCCTGTTCCATCCCGCACAAACAGAGAATTTCAAGTTCTTCTTTGTCAAGAGTGTTCCCTTAATACGGTTTAAAAAGCAAAAAAAAATAAACCGTCAAATGACGGTTTACTTTTTATCTGACGATTTAGTTTTCTTCCTCTTCGTTGTCAAGGAATGTATTCAGCATTTCTTCTACAAGATCCCACTCTTCTTCTGTTTCGATCGGAGCAAGTTCCCCGTCCACGCCGTCTGCAGTAGGCTCGAAGCTTGATGCATGAATTTCGATTTCTTCCTCGTCATCCTGTTCGCCAAGCGGATAGTAAAGGACGTAAGACTTTCCGAACTCCTCAGAAGCGAAAGTGAAAAGAATTTCGCAAAGCTGCTCGTTGCCGTTTTCGTCTACTACTGTAATTTGTTTTTCTCCGTGTTCCATGTAAGTCACCTCATCTATAGTTTGCTGCCTGTTAGTTCAGGCTGTCAAGATAGCCCTGAAGGATCATGACGGCAGCCATTTTATCAATTACCTTTTTTCTCTTTTTTCTGCTGACATCCGCTGAGAGCAGAACACGTTCTGCAGCCATCGTGGATAATCGTTCATCCCAGAGGATGACCGGGATGCCGAAGGTTTTCTCAAGCTTTGATGCAAACCTCTGGCTTGCTTCTCCCCTTGGTCCGACCGTTCCATTCATGTTCTTTGGAAAACCGAGGACAAATTTCTCTGCATGATGCTCATTTACAATCTGAGTCAGCCTGGGAAGTCCAAAATTCCCTGCTGTTTCATCAATCTTGATTGTCTCGATTCCCTGTGCTGTCCAGCCAAGTTCATCGCTGACAGCGACTCCGATTGTTTTGGAGCCATAGTCAAGCCCGATAATTCGCATATTAATCCTCTCTATGATGGTGTAAGTACGATTTGACCAATTCCTCAATGAGTTCGTCGCGCTCAAGCTTGCGGATTAAATTTCTTGCATCGCGATGCCGCGGGATATAAGCAGGATCTCCGGAGAGAAGGTAGCCGACGATCTGATTGATCGGGTTATACCCTTTTTCCTTTAAGGCATCATAAACAGTGAACAGCACTTCATTTACGTTCGTCTCCACTGCTTCCTCAGAAAAATTAAACTTCATTGTTTTGTCAAAGGAACTCATCACACGCACCTCTTTCCCAGATTCGCTGTTTGAATCTGCTTGTCCATTCTTATTACCATTCTACACTAAGTATGGAAATTATAAAACGGATTTCCCTTGCAGGAAGAAAAATCAGACAGTTTTCATCCATTCTGAAGCATATTCCAGAGCGCTTTCAAGCTTTTCAGGTTCTTTTCCGCCTGCCTGAGCCATATCCGGACGTCCGCCGCCGCTTCCGCCGCAGCGTGCCGCTACTTCTTTGATCAGTTTGCCGGAATGATAGCCTTTCTTGACTAAATCGCCTGTAACACCAGCTGCAAGACTGACTTTCCCGTCATGGGCCGCACCCAGAATGACAACCGCTGATCCAAGTTTCTGCTTCAGCTCATCCACCATAGAACGCAGGCTGTTCATGTCTTTTGCACTTACCTTGCTTGCAAGCAGGGTGACTCCGTCAATTTCCGCAGCCTGGCTCAGTAAGCTTCCAGCTTCTACGTTACCCAGTTTTGCTGTCAATGATTCATTCTCCCTTTGAAGAGAACGAACTTCTAAAAGCAGGGCGTCAACACGGTTTGCAGCATCTTTCGGGCTTGATTTAAGTTTACCTGCAACGTCTGAAAGGATAGAAAGCTGATCTTTAACAAGCTGGTATGCGCCTTGTCCTGTTACAGCTTCAATTCTTCGGGTTCCGGCGCCAATTCCTGATTCAGCCACAAGTTTAAACATGCCGATGGACGCTGTATTGTCAACATGGCAGCCTCCGCAAAGCTCAAGGCTGTAATCGCCGACTTGAACGACACGGACAATATCTCCGTATTTCTCGCCGAACAGAGCCATTGCACCCATTTCTTTTGCTTCAGCAATCGGCTTAAGCTCAATATTCACTCCGATGCTTTTCCAGATCTGTTCATTGACGATCTGTTCAATTTGCTCAAGTTCCTCAGGCTGCACCTGACCGAAATGAGAGAAGTCAAAGCGGAGTCTTTCTCCTGTTACAAGAGAGCCTGCCTGATTGACATGTCCTCCAAGGACATCTTTAAGAGCCTGGTGCAAAAGATGTGTCGCTGTATGATTTTTAATAACGGCACTGCGTGTTTTTTCATCAACAGAAGCTGTTACCTCGTCATTTGTTTTCACTGTCCCGCTAACAACAAAGGCCGTATGAAGGTTCTGGCCGTTTGGAGCTTTTTGGACATGCTTGACCTGAAGCTTAACAGCTTCACTTTCAATTGTGCCCTCATCTGCAATCTGTCCGCCGCTCTCTGCATAAAACGGCGTTTCATTCAGAATCAGCTGAACTTCTTCTCCTTCATGCGCTTCACTGATGATCTCGCCGTTTTTCAAAAGAACGGAAACAGAAGCTTTTGCTGTAAGGCTGCTGTAGCCGACAAACGTGCTGTCTGCTTTAATTTCTCCGAGCACTCCGCCCTGAACCTGCATGGAATCAACATCCTGCCTTGCAGCACGTGCCCGCTCGCGCTGGCCTTCCATCTCTCTTTTGAAGCCTTCATGGTCGATTTCCATCTGCTCTTCCTGTGCATATTCCTCTGTTAATTCAACAGGGAATCCGTACGTATCGTAGAGACGGAATACATCCGCACCAGGAATGACTGAGCTGCCTTTAGCTTTTTGGGCTTTGACCACTTCTGATAGAATTGCCAGGCCGTCATTCAGTGTTTCATGGAAACGTTCTTCTTCGTTTTTGATCACCTTTTGGATAAATTCTGTTTTCGCCTGCACTTCCGGATAAAAATCAACCATAATTTCTCCGACAACCGGAACGAGTTCATACATGAACGGGCGGTTGATGGAGAGCTTTTTAGCATACCTCACAGCACGGCGGAGAAGGCGTCTAAGTACATAGCCGCGGCCTTCGTTAGAAGGAAGCGCTCCGTCACCGACTGCGAATGTCACTGTCCGGATATGATCGGCAATCACTTTGAAGGCTTCATCTTTCTCAGCATCCACGCGGTATTTTTCGCCAGATGCGTTTTCTGTTGCACCAATGATCGGCATGAACAGATCTGTATCGAAGTTAGTCGGCACATCCTGAATGACCGAAACCATCCGCTCAAGGCCCATGCCTGTATCAATGTTTTTCTTAGGCAGTGGAGTATACGTTCCGTCTGAATTATGGTTGAACTCAGAGAACACAAGGTTCCACACTTCAAGATAGCGCTCATTTTCACCGCCAGGATAAAGCTCAGGGTCCTGCGGGTCATTTCCGTATGATTCTCCTCTATCGTAGAAAATCTCTGTATTCGGTCCGCTCGGGCCTTCTCCGATATCCCAGAAGTTGCCCTCCAAGCGGATAATACGCTCTTCCGGAACACCGATTTTGTCTTTCCAGATCAGGAACGCTTCATCATCTTCCGGATGAATTGTAACCGAAAGCTTCTCAGGGTCAAAACCGATCCAGTTCTTGTCCGTAAGAAATTCCCAAGCCCATTCAATCGCCTCTACTTTGAAGTAGTCGCCGATGGAAAAGTTGCCGAGCATTTCAAAAAACGTATGATGACGAGCCGTTTTTCCGACGTTTTCAATGTCATTTGTGCGGATTGATTTCTGGGCGTTGCAAATTCTCGGATTTGCAGGAATCACCCGGCCATCAAAGTATTTTTTTAATGTAGCAACCCCGCTGTTGATCCATAAAAGAGACGGATCTTCATGCGGCACGAGAGATGCACTTGGTTCCACTGCATGCCCTTTTTCTTTAAAGAAGTCCAAGAACATTTGGCGTACTTGCGCTGAGGTTAGTGTTTTCATCTTTGTTCCTCCTTTTAAATGTCTGCAAATAAAAAACTCCCGCCTCTGTGAAAATCACGCTTGATTTTCACAGGGACGAGAGATTGCTCGCGGTACCACCCTGATTATAGACATAATAGTCCATCACTTCATTAAAACCGTAACGTGGTTTCACCGGCAGGGTTTGCCTGCACTCCGGAATAGCCTTCTGTTTCCCTTCACCTCAGAGCTCTCTCAGCGTACAAGCCCCTCTCTTGTCAGATGGTCTGAAACATACTCGTTCCTTCATCGTTTTCCTATTTGCGCTTTATACGCTGAATTATAGTTTAACGCCAACCCATTGTCAATGCTGTCTTCTCAGCTGCATGAGATGCATGAGTGTGACTTTCAGCACAGCAAGCAACGGTACAGCCAGAATCAGCCCGACGATGCCGGCTATTTCACCGCCGGCAAGCAAAGCAAGCATAATCACAATCGGATGCATGTGAAGGCTTCTCCCGACGATCAGCGGACCGAGAATGTTCCCTTCAATAAACTGCAGCGTGAAAATAATGGCCGCAACAATCAAGACGGTGTTTACAGACATCGATGCAGCAATAATGACAGCCGGAATGGCTCCGATGACAGGCCCAAAATACGGGATGACATTCGTAACACCAATCAGAATTCCGATAACGAGCGGATACTTAATATCAAAAAACCAAAGAGAAACAAACGCAAGAAGTCCAATAATCACACAGACGAGCAGCTGTCCTCTTATATAGCTTCCAAGCGACTGATCCACATCTCTGACAAATACGGAAGCCTCCGCTCTCCATCTTTTAGGAGTCAAATACCAGGCTGCTTTTTTCAGCTGCTCATAATCCTTCAGCATATAAAAAACCAGAAATGGAATCAGCGCGAGAACCAGGACGTAATCAACAGCCTTGCCCAGACTGCTCAGAATTTTATCAATCCAGTATGAAAACCAGGCTTCAACATTCTGAAATCCCTCTTCAATCCTTGTGTGTATTTCATCAGGGAACCGGTCCGTCTGGGTGTGAACCATCTCAAGCCAGCCCTGGTATTTCTGCTCAAGCACAGGAAAACTGGCCGACAATTCCTTCAGCTGAATAATCATCACCGGAATGCCTTTATAGAGGCCGTAGCCGACACCGCCAAAGAACAGGGTGTAGATGATCAGGATGGAAAGTGTCCGCGGAACACCTGTAGAGTGGAGCTTTTCAATGACCGGATGCAGCAAGTATGTAATAAAGCCTGCAATTAAAAAAGGGATCAGGATGGCCTTTATCATCATGTACAAAGGATCCCACAGTACTCTCAGCTTCATAAAGAGAAAAACAGAAAGCAGGATCAGAAGGAATATTGCGATTCTAAGCAGCCATTTGACATATCGTTCTCTCAAGTTGCATCCCCTCCTCGTCTTTAGTTTGGTGATGGAGGGGGGAATTATTCATGGGCGGGAAAGAAGAATGAGTGCTTATTGTATTATGGCCGTTTGATTATACCCGTTCTCTTGGACTACAGTCACAAGATTACCGCTGGGAGGGATGGGAGCTCGTACTCGTACCCGTTCCCTTTCGCTCCAGTCACTTGCTTTCCGCGGGGAGCGCCTGGAGCCTCCTCGCTTCGCTTGCGGGGTCTCCAGTGCTCTCTTAATCCCGCAGGAGTCAAGTGCCTTCCGCTACAGTCCACTGGAGTTTTAAGTTGTTCTAGGTGCACTCTTTTCTGACCTTCTTTTTACCTGTTGTCCTATACTATTGAAGTTTGTATTTATAGGGATGCATTTTCGCTTTTTGGTACCCCATATTTCCGCTGCACCTTTTTATGGGACAGCATTTTTTCTTTTTGCTCCCCTATATTTCCGCAACTTCATTTTATATGGATGCATTTTCGCTTTTTACTACCCTATATTCCCGCTGCTCCTTTTTATACGGATGAATTCCCCTGTATCCAAAGCAAAAAAGCAGCCAGGTAATCTGACTGCTTTTCATCATGCGCGCATCAGAATAGTTTCTTGATGCGTTTTTTCATTTTTTTCATGTCCCGCTTAGAAACGGAAACACGTCCAAGTAAATCTGTAAGCATTGAGGTCATTCGCCGGTTCATACTCATTTCCCCCTTGCTGCGTTTACATGCTGATTGTTCGGTCATCATCTGAGAAAAGATCATCAAGAGAACTTAAGGAACCGTCCTCTTCCACCTGGTGGGTGAAAATCTGTCCTTTAGATACAGACAGCTCTATGAAGCATCCCCAGCAGTAATACTGGTTTACGCCGATTTTGCCTATATCTTTGCTTTTGCAATTCGGGCATTTCAACAATTTGGTGCACCTCGCTAATGAATAAAATCCATGACGATTGCATCTTTGCTGATCGTTAAAGTCCCCGGAGGATCAAGTTTCTTCTTTCCCTCCATCATGTCTGCAAAGAATCCGTCCGTCAGTTCATATGCTACAATGGTGCCCAAATGTTCAGAAAAATATACATCTGCGAGAAGACCAAGCTTCTCGCCCTCTGCAGAAAAAACCTCTTTGTATTGGATTCGGCGGCGTGATGTCAGGAAATAAGCTTCTCTGAATTCAGACAGCGATTTCAGCGTGCTTCTTCCTTTCATCATGATCCCGTCCTTGCCGATGGTGCAAATCGATTCACTCGGTACGATGCGCCCTTTTTTAAAAAAGCCTTTTTCATGCAGCAAAAGTCCGGTGAAACGGCCGTTTTTATCAAGACATGCATCACATACATACCCTGCTATATACCCGTCTTCCAGATCGACTACAGGAAGGCCTCTGAGCTCTGTGAATGTCCGCAGGAGAAACTCCCCCTTTCCGAACACTCTTAGATTCTGCTGTCTTCCATAAAGTCATACGGGGTAATGCCTTCCATTCCGATCATGGCATCTGCCGCGCCGAATGGAAGCTCTGACTCGAGCTCCTGTTTTTCTTCCTGCTTTTGCGACAGCTTCATGCGAAGGGACGTCTGCCGGCTCAGATGATCGCGGTTTTCGATACCCCTGAGAAGCGCATCCTGCTCTCCGCAAAGAATCAGAAACTGCTTACTTCGGGTGATGGCCGTATAAATAAGGTTCCGCCTTAGCATCCGGTAGTAGCTCTTCACAACCGGCACAACCACAATAGGAAATTCGCTGCCCTGGGATTTATGGATGGAGCAGCAGAACGCGTGAGTAAACTGAGTAAAATCTGATTTTGTATACGTCACTTCATTACCGTCAAAGGAAATGACGATCATATCTTCTTTTTCTGTGTTTTCCTTCGCATAAAAGATGGAGACAATCTCCCCGATATCCCCGTTGTACACATTGCTTTCAGGCTGATTGACGAGCTGAAGCACTTTATCGCCTGAACGGTACACCGTTTCTCCAAACTTCATTTCACGCTTGCCGGAGGATTTCGGATTGAACAGCTCCTGCAGCATCACGTTCAGCTGGTCTATGCCTGCAGGACCCCTGTACATAGGAGCAAGAACCTGCACATCGCGTGCGGTATACCCTTTCTTAATAGCATTCGCAATAACCTTTTCCACCACTTCTTTTACCTGCGTGCCGCTGCACCTGATAAAAGAACGGTCTTTCGTCGGGGCGGCAAGGTTTTCAGGAAGCCTCCCTTTTTTAATATCATGGGCAAGCTCAATAATGGATGATCCTTCTGCCTGTCTGTAAATATCCGTCAGTCGCACGACAGGAACGGCATCCGACTCAAGCAGATCACGCAAAACCTGGCCGGGTCCAACAGAAGGCAGCTGATCTTCATCCCCTACCATAATCACCTGAATCTGTTCAGGCAGGGCTTTAAAAAGCTGATGGGCAATCCAGGTATCCACCATGGACATTTCATCGACAATCAGGAGCTTGGCCCCGATCGGATTGTCTTCGCCGTGGTCAAAGCCTTCTGCCCCGTTCCATTTCAGCAGCCTGTGAATCGTGACGGCAGGCAGTCCCGTCGCTTCTGTCATCCGCTTTGCAGCACGTCCGGTAGGCGCCACCAATGAAATCGGAAAAGGCTCTTCTTTTTTATAATCCTTTGGGTCAAGAGAACACCCGTGCAGATCGGCATACAGCTCGACAATCCCCTTGATCACGGTCGTTTTTCCTGTTCCGGGTCCTCCTGTAAGAAGAAGCATCGGCGACATCAAGGCTGTCTGAATAGCCTCTTTCTGACTGGAAGCATACTGAACGTTCATCCGTTCCTCCAGGTTTCCAAGTGACAGGAGAAACTCTGACTCGGGAAAAAGACTGTCATACTCCGTTTGAAGAAGGACCCGTTGAATGCTTTTCACAAGCCCCTGCTCCGCAAAATAGAGCGATGGCAAGTACGTTCTGTCCTCTTCAATGATGATGCCTCTGTCTTCGGCCAGCTTAATAATCTGTGCTGAAATATCTGTTTCAATCACTCTGATGTCACTGGACTGATTCAGGAGATCCATTGCTTTTACAATAAGCTGTTCGGTTGAAACATATGTATGGCCTTCCTGAAGGCAAAGGTGCTCAATCGTGTAAAAGCAGGCTGCTTTGATTCGCTCTGGATGGTTTCCCCCAAGCCCCATGCGGCTTCCCAGTTCATCTGCCCGCACAAACCCGATGCCTTCAATATCCTTTACGAGCTGAAACGGGTTCTCCTGGATGATCTGTACCGTTCTGTCCTGATAGGCCTGATAAATTTTCATGGACAACTGCGGGCCAAATCCGAGCTGGTTCAGGATAATCATGGCCTGTTCAAGTCCCTGGTGCTCCTTCAGCTGATCGAGTAGCAGTTTCGCCTTGTCTTTGCCAAGTTTCGGGACCTTATCAAGAAGGGATGGATCCTCCATCATTTTTGAAATGGCCCCTTCTCCAAGCTCGTCCACAATGGCTTCGGCCGTTTTTCTCCCTATGCCTTTGAAAAGATCACTTGATAGATACTGGATGACCCCGTCCCTTGTTTTAGGAATCTCTTTTCTGTAGTGCTCTGCCTGAAACTGCTGGCCGAATTTTGGATGCTGCGTGACCATCCCAAAGAAGGTGTACGTTTCATCTTCATGCAGAAGCGGAAAATAGCCTGTCACGGTCATCTCTTTTTGATCAATATTTTCGCTCGTCTCAAGAACCTCCGTCTTCAGGACGGTGTAATGATTCTGCTCATTCTGAAAAATAACCGTGATGATTTTGCCTTTTAGAAACCGTTCCTGTTCCTGAAACAGATCCGCCTGTTGCTGCACAAGATCTCCTCCCCGCTACATCTCTTGCAATAATTGTTTCAGATTGGCAGCCATCGCGTGACCAGGCTGAATCTCAAGCGCGCGCTCAAGCATTTGAAGCGCTTTTTCAGGTTTTTCCTTAAATGCATATCCAACGCCTAGATTGTAAAAAGCATCAGCATGTTCTGGGTCCTTCTCAGCGACAATGCCAAATTGCTTGATTGCTTCATCGAGCGCATCCTGCTGGGCAAGACAAAGAGCATACTGAAAACGTGCTTCTGTATCTTCTTCATTTAATTCTGCTGCTCTCTGCAAATAAGGAAGCGCCGGCAGCGGCTGTTCCGTCACCACATAGCTCATTCCCAGCATAAAGTAGACATCTGAATTGTCCATTCCTTTTTGTATCGCTTTTACGAACATGTTTTTCGCCTGCTCATAGCGTTCCTGATCGTAATAAACACTTCCTGCTCCGTAATAAGCCGTAGTTGCCTCTTCATCAAGCCCAATGGCTTTTTCAAAAAACGAAATCGCTTTTTCAGGTTCTCCCACAGCTGCAAGCAGATTTCCGAAATTCACGTAGCAAACAGCATCATTCGGATTTTCTTCAATGGCTTCAGAAAAAAATCCTGCCGCCTTTTCAAAGTCGCCTTTTTGCATCGCTTCAATGCCCATTTTGTTTTTATCACTCATCTTTGGCACTTCCTTTCCCTTTAAAAGAAAAACCTCAACCGTTGCTGTTGAGGTTTTCATAAGTCTGCATTATCCGACATACCAGATTTTATCATCTTTTTTAAACACTTCGTCTATGGTTCCGCCGCCAAGACACTCGTCTCCGTTATAAAAAACGACCGCCTGTCCTGGTGTAATGGCTCTTACCGGCTTATCAAAGATAACCTGTGCTGTTTCAGCATCCGTCATTTTAACTTGAACGGCATGATCTTCCTGACGGTATCTGAATTTCGCCGTGCATGTAACCGTGCCCTCAGGCATCTTTCCCGACACCCAGCTGATGCTTGTGGCAGTCAGAGAATCAGAATAAAGCAGATCATTGTCAAAGCCCTGATCAACGTAAAGAACATTTTTTTCGAGGTCTTTGCCGATGACAAACCACGGATCTCCGCTTCCGCCGATTCCAAGGCCGTGGCGCTGGCCGATTGTATAATACATCAGCCCGTCATGCTTGCCTTTTACCTCTCCTGAAAGAGTCTGCATCAGGCCTGGCTGTGCAGGAAGGTATCCGCTCAGGAATTCCTTGAAGTTCCGTTCGCCGATAAAGCAGATTCCTGTGCTGTCTTTTTTGGACGCTGTCGCAAGGCCCGCTTCTTTTGCAATCTCGCGGACTTTGGATTTTGGAATATTTCCGATCGGGAACATCACTTTGGAAAGCTGATCCTGCGATAGCTGATTGAGGAAATACGTTTGATCTTTGTTTGCATCCGCGCCTCTCAGCATTTTATATTCGCCGTCCCGGAATTCAACCTGTGCGTAGTGTCCTGTTGCAAGATAATCTGCTCCAAGAGAGATCGCATGCTCAAGAAACGCTTTGAATTTGATTTCCTTGTTGCACATGACATCAGGATTTGGCGTTCTTCCCGCTTTGTATTCATCGAGGAAATAGGTAAATACTTTGTCCCAATATTGCTTTTCAAAATTGACGGCATAATACGGAATACCGATCTGATTGCAGACCTGAATGACATCATCATAGTCTTCAGTTGCCGTGCAGACGCCGTTTTCATCCGTATCATCCCAGTTTTTCATAAAGATGCCGATCACATCGTATCCCTGTTGTTTTAAAAGCAATGCCGCAACGGAGGAATCAACTCCGCCTGACATCCCGACAACGACACGTGTGTCTTTAGGTGCTTTTTGCATCTTTTTCACCTCCATAGTTCCTTCTAAGCTGTAAGCCGCTTCACAATTCCTGCTGTAACGCGGGCCGTTTTTTCGATTTGATCAAGCGTATTCCCGTAACCGAAGCTGAACCTGATCGATGCTTTCGTCCGCTCATGATCGCCGTACATCGCAGTCAGCACATGAGAGGGTTCAATGGATCCTGCTGTGCAGGCAGAGCCGCTGGAAACGGCGATACCCGCAAGATCCATATTTACAAGCATTGCCTCTACATTTGTTCCCGGGAAATAAAGGTTCAGCACATGAGGAAGACTGCCTTCAAGTGTTCCGTTCACTTCAAACGAAACCTCTTCTTCCTTCAGTACTTCCATTAATTTCATTTTAAACTCTCTATATTGGGCAACTTTTTCCTCTTTTGTTTTCAGAGCAAGTTCAGCTGCTGCCTTTAGTCCGTAAATGCCTGGAACATTTTCTGTTCCTGCGCGTCTTTTCAGTTCCTGCTCACCGCCGTAAGACTGCTGTTTAAGGGATATTCCTTCCCTCAGGTACAGAAATCCCGTGCCTTTCGGGCCGTTGATTTTGTGGCCGGAAGCAGAGAGCATATCAATTCCGCACTCTTTCACATCGAGGTCAAGAAGACCGTAAGCCTGAACAGCATCTGTGTGGAAAAGAGCAGGATGGTTTTTTAAAGCCATGCCAATCTCCTGAACCGGCTGAACCGATCCTGTCTCATTGTTTCCGTACATGATCGTCACTAGGATGGTTTCAGGCTTCAGTGCTTTTTTCAGTGCTTCGACAGATATGCTGCCGTCTGTGTCAACAGGCAGATAGGTAACCTCAAACCCCTGCTTCTCAAGGTTCTTGCATGTATTTAAAACGGCATGATGCTCAATCTGTGTCGTAATAATATGATTCCCTTTATGGCGGTAAGCTGATGCAGTACCGAGGATTGCCATATTATCAGCTTCCGTGCCGCCGCTTGTGAAAATGATTTCTTTCGGTCTGGCATGAATACTTGCTGCAATAACCGATCTTGCTTCATCAAGCAGCCTTCTGCTTTCACGCCCGAACCCGTGGATGCTTGATGGATTTCCAAATACATTCTGCATATGCGGAATCATTTGCTCAATCACAGCGGGATGCATGGGTGATGTTGCAGCATGATCCAAATAAATTCTATCCACAGTAAACCCACCTTTTAAATATAAAACATGTAAGATTCCTGCTCATCATCCGTATAATTTGCAAGATCTTCAAGTGTTGTGCTGTCCAGTACATCTTTGACGGCATCTCGTATCCTGACCCACAGATGACGCTTGGCAGGTTCTTCATCTTCAAGAACTTCAACAGGGCTTATAGGCCCTTCAAGCACGCGGATAATATCCCCTGACGTAATGGCTGCCGGTTCATTGCCGAGCACATATCCCCCGTAGGCACCGCGGATGCTTTTAACCAGTCCCGCATTGCGCAGTGGTGCAATCAGCTGCTCAAGATAGTGCTCAGACAAATCATGCGTCTGGGCAATGCTCTTTAATGAAGTCGGCCCTTCGCCGTGTTTTTTCGCAAGCTCAATCATAATAGTAAGACCGTAGCGGCCTTTCGTTGAAATCTTCATTCTTCCACCCCTATTTATCTAACTGACTTGTTGAACCCTTTGTCTTTTTTCTTCTGTTCTCAAAAGCAGGGCATCGGTTGCCTTCTGGCAATACGGCAGAGTAAAGCCGATAATATAGCCGATTGACAGCGTACAGACGATTGTGCCGAAAAAGACAGGACCCCCAAGTGACCAGCCTATAAGCAAAACAATCACTTCAATGCCGCTTCTGATCCTTGATACCTTCATTCCCGTTTTTTCAACCAGGGCAAGCATGAGTGTATCACGCGGCCCCGCCCCGCAGCCTGCTGATATATATAACCCGATGCCATACCCCATGACCAGAATGCCGAGAAGCAGCATTCCGATTTTCCCTGCATAGCCGGCAGGCGTCTGCAAAAACGGAATCATCATATATAAATCGATAAAAAGGCCAACTGTAAGCATATTCACAAACGCACCGGCCTGCGGCATCTTCTTTGTAAAGATGGATGCCAGAAGAAGAATGCCTCCTCCTACAATAATTGCCCAAGATCCGATCGTTAAACCAAGCTGATAATACAATCCTATATGAAGTACATCCCACGGCGATGTGCCGAGGTCTGCTTTAATGGTCAGCACAATGCCGAAAGCCATGATGAGGAGTCCCGTAAAATAAATACTCCATCTCACTCTCAGCTCAGCAAGTGATTTCCCTGGACGCATACGTTCCAACGCCGCCTTTCAGTCAACACCTTTTTCATTAAAATGAACCTAAGCCATTATAGCATATTTCCTATTACCCAAGCATTCAAATTGACTTATTAAGCATTTGGGAAGACAAATTGGTATACTGGGAGTGAAAGAGCTTGAACCACCCGGGAGTGATGGAAATGAAACCACTGGCATTCAGAATGAGGCCGGAATCAATTGATGAAATCATCGGACAGGAGCACCTGGTCGGAAAAGGCAAAATGATTGAGCGGATGGTTAAAGCACGGCACCTGAGCTCCATGATTTTGTACGGACCGCCCGGAATCGGCAAAACGTCCATAGCAACAGCCATAGCAGGAAGCACAAATACAGCTTTCAGAAAACTGAATGCTGTTGTAAACAATAAAAAAGACATGGAAATCGTTGCAGAAGAAGCCAAAATGTCAGGCAAAGTCATTTTGATTCTTGACGAGGTCCACCGCCTCGACAAAGCCAAACAGGATTTTCTCCTTCCCTATCTTGAGGACGGAAAAATCATTCTAATAGGAGCAACAACGAGCAACCCTTATCACGCCATTAATCCAGCAATCAGAAGCAGATGCCAAATCTTTGAGCTGAAGCCGCTTGAAGCGGACGACATCAAAAAAGCGCTGAACCGGGCCCTGCAGGATGATAAAAAGGGACTTGCCAAGTACAGGGCAGAAGTGGCAGACGACGCGCTCGATCATTTCGCCTCAAGCTGTGCAGGCGATGTAAGATCGGCATTGAATGCACTTGAACTGGCCGTCATTTCATCTGAACCGGACGATGAGGGCATCATCCGCATTGACCTGCAAACCGCTGAAGAATGCCTTCAGAAAAAGAGCTTTGTGCACGACAAGGACGGAGATGCCCACTACGACGTGCTCTCTGCTTTTCAAAAATCGATCAGAGGGTCTGATGTGAATGCAGCTCTTCATTATCTCGGAAGACTGATTGAAGCGGGCGACCTGATCAGCATTAACCGAAGACTGCTCGTCATTGCCTATGAAGATATCGGCCTTGCAAGCCCACAGGCCGGAGCAAGGACACTTGCAGCCATTGAAGCAACAGAGCGCCTGGGACTGCCTGAAGCAAGAATACCTCTTGCGAACGCCGTCATTGAACTGTGTCTGTCGCCAAAGTCAAACTCTGCCTATAAAGCGCTCGATGCAGCCCTTGCAGATATCAGGGCAGGCAAAAGCGGAGAAGTGCCTGACCATTTAAAAGATGCACACTATAAAGGTGCCGGTAAGCTGGGCCGGGGCATCGACTACAAATATCCGCATGACTATGAAAACGGGTGGGTCAAACAGCAGTATCTCCCCGACTCCTTAAAAAAGAAAAAATACTACGAGCCTAAACAGACAGGGAAATTTGAACTGTCACTTGCCCAGATTTACGAAAAGCTGATGAGGAACTAAAAAAGCAGGCAGGAAAACAATGGTTTTCCTGCCTGCTTTCTTTTTGTCTATTTATCGTTTACACGAGAAATTTTAATATCTTTCAGAAGGTCCATGATGACATGACCGCCCATGATCAATCCTGCTACGGATGGTACCCATGCATTGGATGAAGGCGGCATTTTAGCCTTGCGGATCTCCGCAGCGTCATTTCCTACCTTTACCCGTACATCTTCGCGGATCACAATCGGACTTTCATCAGAAAACACCACTTTAATTCCTTTTCGGATGCCTTCTTTGCGGAGACGGGTGCGGATGACCTTCGCAATCGGGTCTGTGTGGGTTTTTGAAATGTCTTCAATTTTAAACCTTGTTGGATCGGTCTTATTTGCAGCGCCCATGCTTGAGATAATCGGAATCTCTCTTCTCAGGCACTCTTTCATTAGATGGATCTTGTACGAAATCGTATCAGAAGCATCAATCACATAATCCAGTCCGTGGCTGAAAAACTCTTCATACGTTTCTTCCGTATAAAACATCTTCAGTGCGATGACGTCACAATCAGGATTGATTTCTTTAATTCTGTCTCTCATCAGATCCGCTTTTGGCTTCCCTACAGTCGACACAAGCGCATGGATCTGGCGGTTTACATTCGTGATATCCACATCATCTTTATCAACAAGCACAATACGTCCCACTCCCGAACGCGCAAGAGCCTCTGCCGAAAACGATCCGACTCCGCCGATCCCAAGAACAGCAACTGTGCTGTTTTTTAAAATTTCAATACCTTCTTTTCCAATCGCAAGTTCATTGCGTGAAAATTGATTCAGCAATCCTCTCAACTCCATTTATAGAATCCATGTCAGTATTTTTCCTGAAAATGAATATATCATACTTTCGGTGAAAAACAAGAGGGAATTCTTGATTGGGCAATGATCAGCAGCAGCTCGCACATGGATATTGGTGTCATTAATGCACCGATCTCCTATTTGGATGACACTATCATGTTTTTCAGTGCCACCAATACGATCTTTTCCTTCCTTGGTGGTACTTATCTCGTTTTTGAGTTCCACCAAGTCGCTCTCTTCCTTCTTTGATGGCACTTATCTCGTTTTTCATTACCACTAATTCGGTCTTCTCCTTCGTTGGTGGCACTTATCTCGTTTTTCAGTACCACCAATTCATTCTTCCCCTTCCTTGATGGCACTTATCTCGTTTTTCAGTACCACCAATTCGGTCTTCCCCTTCCTTGATGGCACTTATCTCGTTTTTCAGTACCACCAATTCGGTCTTCCCCTTCCTTGATGGCACTTATCTCGTTTTTCAGTACCACCAATTCGTTCTCCCCCTACCTTGATGGCACTTATCTCGATTTTCAGTACCACCAAATCGGTCTTCTCCTTCGTTGGTGGCATTTATCTCGTCTATAAGTTCCACCAAATCGACCTTCCCCATCCTTGGTGGCACTTATCTCGTTTTTCAAGTGCTACAGTGCCCTCAAGTCCTTCGCAGAAAAATAAAAAGCCCCCACAAGCAAAAGCTCATGAAGGCTGTATGTTCTTATTCGGCAGAAGTCCCAATTGTGCCGTCGCGGCTATCTTGGTTTTGAACCCGCTCACAGCAGGTGGGTGTCCTGTTCCACGGGTGATAAGTCCTCTGATCGAATGATGAGGCATTTACACCGCAATGGAAACTTGAACTCCCGGATCAAGTAATGTTGGATCAAAACTAAGTGTACGACGTACACATCAGGACTTCTTTTTATCTTGTAAAAAGATTACCACATTGGAACGGCCTTTTCAAGCAATTCCAAGTAGGCATTATTCACCCTTTTTAAGCTTCAGGGCAAGGTTAAGGTCGTTCAGCTGGGCTGTGCTGACTTCACTTGGCGCATGTGTGAGAAGGTCGCTTGCGCTTGCTGTTTTAGGGAATGCAATGGTGTCGCGAAGGTTCGTTCTGCCTGCAAGCAGCATGACGAGACGGTCAAGGCCAAGCGCGATTCCGCCATGCGGCGGCGTTCCGTATTCAAATGCTTCAAGCAGGAATCCGAATTGCTCCGTCGCTTCCTCTTCTGAGAAGCCGAGCATTTTGAACATTTTCTGCTGAACATCTCTTTCAAAAATACGGATGCTTCCTCCGCCAAGCTCATAGCCGTTTAGTACAAGGTCATAAGCCTGTGCTTTCATTGCGGCCGGATTCGTTTCAAACAGCTCCAGATCCTCGCGTGCAGGCATTGTGAACGGATGATGGGCTGCGAAATAGCGCTGTGCTTCCTCGTCGTACTCAAGCAGCGGCCAGTCAATGACCCACAGGAAGTTATATTTGCTTTCATCAATCAGGCCAAGTTCTTTTCCAAGTTTGAGGCGGAGGGCGCCAAGCGCATCTGCCACAACTGATTTTTTGTCGGCAACAAACAGCAGCAAATCTCCAGCTTCAGCTTCTGTTACCGTTCTAAGTGCAGCCTGCTCTTCTTCCCCGAAGAATTTTGAAATCGGGCCTTTCAGCTCCTGTTCCTCTGCTTTCAGCCATGCAAGTCCTTTTGCTCCGTACTGGGAAACGAACTCTGTTAAAGCATCAATGTCTTTGCGGGAATAAGAAGCTGCCGCGCCTTTTACATTGATGACCTTCACTTCTCCGCCGTTTTCGACAGCGCCGCTGAACACTTTAAAGCCGCTGTCTTTTACAAGCTCAGAAACATTTATGAGTTCAAGGCCGAAACGCGTATCCGGTTTATCTGAACCATAGCGGCCCATCGCCTCGTCGTATGTCATGCGTGGCAGAGGAAGTTCAAGTTCCACGCCCTTTGTTTCTTTCATGATGCGGGACATCATTTTTTCCATCAGACCCATGATCTCATCCTGGCTCATAAAGGACATTTCAATATCCACCTGAGTGAATTCAGGCTGGCGGTCTGCACGCAGGTCTTCATCGCGGAAGCAGCGGGCAATCTGATAATAACGGTCGAAGCCGGATACCATCAACAGCTGTTTGAAAATCTGCGGTGACTGTGGAAGTGCGTAAAACTCTCCTTCATGTACACGGCTTGGAACAAGATAGTCACGCGCTCCTTCAGGCGTGCTCTTAGTCAGAATCGGTGTTTCAACGTCAAGGAAGCCGTTCTCATCCAGGAAATTGCGGATTGATTTGGACACATTGTGGCGCATTTTAAACGTATCAAGCAAGGCCGGTCTTCTAAGGTCCAGATAACGGTATTTCAAACGCACATCCTCTGAAACCTCTTCAGACTTATCTTCAATCAGGAATGGCGGGTTTTTTGCTGCATTGATGATTGCCGCTTTCTCAACCATAATTTCGATTTTGCCTGTAGCAAGGTTTGGATTAACCGTTCCTTCAGAACGCGCTGCGACAGTTCCTTCGATGTCAAGGACGTATTCGCTGCGGGCTTTTTCTGCAATTTTCAGCGCTTCCTCTGATACTTCAGGATTCACGACAATCTGCACGATACCCGTTCTGTCTCTCAGATCAATAAAGATCAGGCCGCCAAGGTCGCGTCGTTTTTGCACCCAGCCTTTAAGTGTTACTTTTTCTCCGATTGCTGCTTCTGTTACTTCGCCGCAATAATATGTTCGTCCAAACATTATTTCTCTCTCCTTTTGACTATCCTTTTATATACGCTGCAAGGTCCTGCAGGGAAATTTCTTTCTGTTCGCCTGATTCCATGTTTTTAACAGAAATCATGTTCTTTTCAAGCTCATCTTCGCCAAGAACGGCAACATACCTTGCATTAAACCGGTCTGCCGCTTTAAATTGAGCCTTCATTTTTTTATCATCATAATCCTTTTCAGCTGTCAGTCCCGCTTTGCGCAGCTCATAAACAAGAGATACAGAACGGTCTTTCGGCTTGTCGCCAAGCGTTACGACATAGCAGTCGATCGACTGGTCTACAGGCAGTTCTACGCCTTCTGCATCAAGAGCAGCGAGCAGGCGTTCAATACTTAGTGCAAAGCCGATGCCGGGGGTTTCCGGTCCGCCGATTTCCTGAACGAGGCCGTTGTATCGTCCGCCGCCGCAAAGGGTCGTAATGGCGCCGAACCCTTCTGCATCGCTCATGATTTCAAACGCAGTGTGATTATAATAATCAAGGCCGCGCACAAGATTCGGATCGACTGTAAAATCGATTCCAAGGTCTGTTAAGTATGCCTGAACCTTTTCAAAATAAGCGCGGGACTCATCGTTCAGATAATCCATAATGGATGGAGCAGTTTTCATCAGTTCATGATCACGGTCTGTTTTGCAGTCAAGGATGCGAAGCGGATTTTGCCTCAGTCTTTTTTGGCAGTCTGAGCAAAACTCCCCGATTCTAGGCTCAAAGTGGGCAATTAATGCTTCCTTATGAGCTTTTCTGCTGTCTGCATCTCCAAGGCTGTTGATGATGAGCTTCAGTTTCTTCAGTCCAACAGAGCGGTAAAGCTCCATTGCAAGGGAAATGACTTCTGCATCCATTGCGGGATTGCTGCTGCCGAGAGCCTCCACCCCGAATTGCACAAACTGGCGGAAACGGCCTGTCTGAGGACGTTCGTATCTGAACATTGGTCCAATATAATAGAGCTTTGTCGGCTGTGCAGGCTGTGCATACAGCTTTTTCTCAACGAATGCACGGACTGTTGAAGCCGTTCCTTCAGGACGAAGCGTGATGTTTCTTCCTTTGCGGTCCTGGAACGTATACATCTCCTTTTGAACGATGTCCGTTGATTCGCCTACCCCCCTCTGGAACAGCTCAGTGTGTTCAAAAACGGGTGTGCGGATTTCCTTATATTGATACAATTTGCATATTTCACGTGCTGTATTTTCAATATACTGCCAGCGTTCAACTTCTCCAGGCAGAATATCCTGCGTGCCTCTCGGTATTTGAAATGCCATGTTAGATTCCTCCGATTTTTTCAAAAAATAAAAAAACTCCCGCCCCTACATAAAAATGTAGGGACGAGAGTTTGTATCCCGTGGTGCCACCCTAGTTGAAGCAAAAAGACTGCTCCCGCTCAAAGACAGTTAACGCCTGTCACGTTCTCCTCCTACTAGATGCAAGTCCGTTCAGAGGGAAACCTAGAGAGTGTTCTCTTCATCAAGTCATCATGGGAAAGCTTACAGCCAAGGCTTTCCTTCTCTGGTCATGTGTCATCCTGATTACTCTTCTCCGTCATCGGTTCTGATTATGTAATTCCAGTTAAGATTTATATACTATCATACGAATGTTCCGTGACTTGTGTCAAGAGCGATTTACCCGTTTTTTCAATTTCTTTGCTTCTTTTGCGTTCATTCCGTACTCTCCAGCAAGTTCATACAGGTTGGAATGCTGATCCTTCGTCAGTTCCCGTGAATTCACTCCGAAAATATCAAGATTATTATAATGCGATCCTTCGCTTTTTTCACTGTGCCTCATTTTTTTCTCCTTTACAGCAACTGTCTTTTCTCTAGTCTTTCCTGTTTAGCGAAAAAATATATCAAATGTCACAAGGGATATCCGATATAATAAAAGAATCTTTATAAGGTTAATCAAAAAAAGGAGGACCGGTCATTGTTTCGAAAAATTCTATATCCCGTCATTTGTGCACTGCTGCTTTTCAGCCAGCTGCCAATGATGCCGGGAACTGCGTCAGCTGAGCCGCAAAAAGCTGTAATCGCAGCGGACGGCCTCAACATCAGGAGCGGTCCGGGTTTAAGCTATCCGGTCATCGCAAGTGTAAAAAAAGGGACTGTCTACAGCATTACGGACGAGAGCAAAGGCTGGTATGAACTGCAATTATCAGGCGGAAACAAAGGATGGGTTGCCTCATGGCTTGTTACCCTTCAGAATAAATCCGCAGCTTCAAAAGAAAGCAATTCAGACGGCACGGTCACATCGAATGCTGAGGATCTCAGAATCAGAAGCGGCCCCGGGACAAGCTTTCAAGTGACCGGCACCTTCGACAAAGGAAAAAAAGCATCATTCGTTCAGCAAAACGCCAATTGGGTTGAAATTTCCTTTAATGGAAAGCGCGGCTGGGTTTCAAGCCAGTTTGTCACCATCAGCAAGAAAACACAAACAGCTTCCCCGTCTCCATCAGGAACAAAATCAGGCAAGGTAAAGGCCACCTCACTCAACGTGCGGAATAAACCATCCACCTCAGCTTCTACTATTGGAAGCCTGAAGAAACATGCATCTGTTTCGATAACGGGAAATGATGGCGAGTGGCTGGAAATCCGTTTTAATGGCCAAAGAGGATGGGTACATAGCGATTTCATTTCAACTGAAACAGAAAAACAGACAGAAAAAACCGGACAGACAGGAAAAGTTACGGCAAGCTCCCTGAATGTCAGAAGCAGCGGGAGCCTGAACGGAAAAGTGATCGGGTCTGTTGCAAAAAACACACAGGTCACCATTCTTGAATCAGCAAACAGCTGGCTTCATATTCAATATTCAGGCAGTAAAAAAGGATGGGTTTCAAGCTCCTACGTTTCCCTCTCGTCAAAGGGAAAAACGGAAGAGAACAAAAGCGGCACATCAAAAGTCAGCATTCTGCAAAACGGCACAAACATCCGCAAAGGACCATCCACAAATGAAAAAATTGTAAGACGGGCAAATGCAGGCGAGCAATTTACTGTTGTCAGTAAAGTTGGCGACTGGTACAAAATCCAGCTTTCCGGCAGCACAACAGGATATGTAGCAGGCTGGGTGGTGTCTTCATCAGGAAGCTCCGTATCAAGGCCTGGCGGAGATGTAACGTCTTATCTGAAAAACAAAACAGTCGTTCTTGACCCGGGTCACGGCGGACGTGATGGCGGGGCTATCGGAACGAGGGGTACCCTTGAGAAAGATTTAACAATGTCTACTGCAAAACTTGTGTACGATAAACTGAAAGCATCAGGTGCCGATGTTCATCTGACACGCAGCAGCGACAGCTACATCAGCCTCAGCTCACGGGTCAGCACCGCTCACTACCGGGATGCAGATGCATTCATCAGCCTTCATTTTGACAGCATCGAAAACCGGAGCGTACACGGAATGACAACTTATTATTACAGCTCATCAAAAGACAAGCCTCTTGCCTCTCCCGTTCATGATGAACTGCTGAAGCAGGCCCGGCTTAAAGACCGCGGCACCAAATTCGGAGACTATCACGTCATCCGTGAAAACAGACAGCCGGCAGTCCTGCTTGAACTTGGCTATGTGAGCAACAGCGCTGAAGAACTCACAGTCAGCTCAGGCTCCTACCAGGAACGGGTTGCACAGGGCATCTATTACGGATTGGCCCAGTACTTCAAATAACAGCAAAACACCACCCAGGCGTCCTGGGTGGTGTTTTTTTTATTAGCAAATAAAATGCCGGGTCTCCCCGGCGTTCAGCTTTTTGATTCTAATATTAGCGTGACCGGACCGACATTTGTAAATGCCACGTCCATCATGGCGCCAAACTCTCCGGTTTGAACGCTGATGCCCTTGTCGCGCAGCTTCTGGTTGAAATAATCATAGAGCGGCTGTGCGTGATCGGGTTTTGCTGCAGCCATAAAGTTCGGCCTTCTCCCTTTTCTGCAGTCACCGTAAAGCGTAAACTGCGAAATCGACAGGACCTCTCCGCCAACGTCAAGCAAAGAAAGATTCATTTTATCATCGTCATCTTCAAACACTCTGAGATTGGCTACTTTTTCTGCAAGGTAATCTGCATCCTGCTCATCATCGTCGTGTGTGACGCCGACAAGAAGCATAAACCCCTGTCCAATTTTTCCCACTGTTTCATTTTTGACTTTCACTTCTGCATCTTTAGCACGCTGTAAAACAATTTTCAAACCGAACGAACCCTTTCTAGTTCATGATTCTTCTTACAGAATAGATATCTGAGATCTGCTTGATTCTCTCAACCACTTTATGAAGGTGGCTGATATTGGAGATGGCAATCGCCATATTGATCGTCGCCACTTTGTTGCGGTCAGACTTTCCTGCAACAGATGAAATGTTTGTTTTCGTTTCGTTGACAGCCTGGAGCACCTCGTTCAACAGGCCTCTTCTGTCGTAGCCGAGTATTTCGATTTCCACGTTGTACTCTTTCCGTGCATCAAGCTGTGTTTCCCATTCGACCGGAATTAAACGTGCCTGTGCCTCGTCCGTGTGTACATTCGGACAATCATCCCTGTGAACGGAAACTCCCCGGCCCTTCGTGATGAAGCCGACAATTTCGTCACCCGGAACCGGGTTGCAGCACTTGGAAAGACGGATCAGAAGGTTGTCAATTCCTTTGACTCTTACCCCGCTGTCCCGCTTTTTGGACGGATATGGACGCACCTCGGAAATAACCTCTGAGATATCTTTTTCCTGTTCCATATCCCGCTTTTTGCGGAGCTTTTCCGTCAGTCTGTTCGCTACCTGGGCTGCAGTAATGCCGTTGTATCCAACAGCAGCATACATATCTTCCTCATTTGAGAAATTGAATTTCTCAGAAACGCGCTTAAGATTCTCCGTTGTCAGGATGTCCTTCAGTTCAAAGTCGAGATTTTTAATCTCTTTTTCAACCATTTCTTTTCCCTTATCAACGTTCTCTTCGCGGCGCTGCTTTTTGAAAAACTGGCGGATTTTATTTTTAGCCTGTGACGTCTGAGCAAGCTTGAGCCAGTCCTGGCTTGGGCCATATGAATGCTTGGACGTCATAATCTCGATAATATCGCCTGTTTTGAGTTTATAATCAAGGGTTACAATCTTTCCGTTCACTTTTGCCCCAATTGTTTTATTGCCTATTTCTGAGTGAATGCGGTAGGCAAAATCGATCGGCACTGAGCCTGAAGGCATTTCAATAACATCACCTTTTGGCGTAAAAATGAACACCATATCAGAGAACAGATCGATTTTAAGAGATTCCATAAACTCCTCGGCATTTGTCGTATCATCCTGAAACTCCAGAATTTCACGGAACCAGGTCAGCTTCTGCTCAAGTGTAGATTGCTCCTCTGTCTCTTTGCCTTCTTTATACGCCCAGTGTGCAGCAATCCCGTATTCTGCAATCGTGTGCATATCCTTTGTGCGGATCTGCACTTCAAGAGGATCGCCTTTTGGACCCATGACAGTCGTATGAAGGGACTGATACATATTTGCCTTCGGCATGGCAATATAATCCTTAAATCTGCCGGGCATCGGCTTCCAGCACGTATGGATAATTCCAAGAACGGCATAGCAGTCTTTAATGCTGTTTACGATGATTCTGACGGCTAATAAATCATAAATTTCATTAAACTGCTTGTTCTGCAGGGCCATTTTGCGGTAAATGCTGTAAATGTGTTTCGGACGTCCCGAAAAATCCGCCTTAATGTTGACTTCCCCAACGCGGTTTTTCACTTCATCAATGACTTCGTCCAAGTAGGCCTCGCGTTCTGCCCGCTTTTTCTTCATCAGATTGACAATCCTGTAGTACTGCTGCGGATTCAAATAGCGCAGAGCCGTGTCTTCAAGCTCCCACTTAATTTTTGAAATCCCCAGACGATGAGCGAGCGGCGCAAAAATTTCCAGTGTTTCATTTGAGATCCTGCGCTGCTTTTCCTGCGGCAGATGCTTCAGTGTGCGCATGTTGTGGAGGCGGTCGGCGAGTTTAATCAAGATCACACGAATGTCCTGTGCCATTGCGACAAACATTTTACGATGATTTTCAGCCTGCTGTTCTTCGTGTGATTTATATTTAATTTTTCCGAGCTTTGTCACTCCATCCACGAGCATGGCGACTTCATCATTAAATGTTTGTTTCAAGTCATCAAGTGTTACATCTGTATCTTCTACGACATCATGTAAAAATCCACCCGCGATTGTTGACGGATCCATGTCCAGGTCAACCAGTATCCCTGCGACCTGTATTGGATGAATGATATATGGTTCACCCGATTTCCGGTATTGTTCACGATGCGCCTCTTCTGCATAATCATAGGCTTTCTGGATAAAGACGAGGTCTTCTCCGGTTAAATAGCGCTTCGCCTTTTCTATGACCTGCTCGGCAGTCAGTACTTGTTCATTAGCCATGGAATCACCTTTACAATGAGAACTTTATTGTACCTATTATCAATAAAAACACAGAAGATGTAAAGAGGGAGACCGTCTTTTCTGTGCCAAGCTTTTGGCCGGTACTTTGCCTGCAGTTAAATAAGAGAAAAAGCACCCATTCCCGAGTGCTTTTTTCTATGTGATTAAAACGTCATTAATGTTAAGATATCGTATTTATCGAGCTTGCTGCGACCGTCAAGATAGCTGAGCTCAATCAGGAAAGCAATCCCTGCAACAACTCCGCCAAGCTCCTCAACCAATTGGATCGTAGCTTCGATTGTGCCGCCTGTAGCAAGAAGATCATCTGTGATGAGTACTCGCTGACCCGGCTTGATTGCATCCTTGTGCATAGTCAGTACGTCTTTTCCGTACTCAAGTCCGTATTCAACACGGACTACTTCGCGCGGAAGCTTGCCTTCTTTGCGGACTGGTGCAAAACCTACTCCAAGAGAATAAGCAACCGGACATCCGATAATAAATCCGCGTGCTTCCGGTCCTACAATTATATCAACGTTTTGTTTGCGTGCATAGTCAACAATTTGATCTGTTGCATAGCGGTATGCATCACCATTGTCCATCAACGTTGTAATATCTTTAAACTGGATTCCCGGCTTCGGGTAATCCGGAACGACTGTCACGTATTTCTTTAAATCCATATTAAGTTTGTCCTCCTCATGCATTGACAAGCGCCTTCGATTGTTTCATCCGATCATCAAACCACTTCTTCAAGTCCTGGTACGACGAATACAGCAGCGTATTCTCAAGCTCCAGCTGACTGAGTTTGGCAGAATACGATGAAGATTCGGAGAGGTCTCTTTTAGGCGGCTGATGATTGACAGAAATAATGCCATTGTCTATTGTAGCAAATTCTAAGTCAAAAAACACCTGTGACATGAAATTGATTGTTTCACTTGACCATCCTTTGTGGCGTGCAAGGGCTTCTGCGTGCTTTTTCAAGTCGAAATTTTCTTTTTGCTTCAGGAAGCCATAGTACCATTTAAAGTGGTCTCTTGTCGGGATGGTAGCAAAAAAATGATCGGTATGCTGATGAAAAACCGCATAGATGCGTTCAGGAAACACGTTCTCAAAGAGAGCGTCAAGACGTTCGATAGATGTTGGAGTATCAACAAAGGTGATGTACTTGCCTTGGATTTTTTCAGCCGAACCCTCATCTTCGAGATAGACGATATCCTGTCCAGAATCCTTCAGCATAGACAATGTCTCTTTTTGAAAAACAACATAAACGTTTTCTTTATCCTTCATCTTATCTAGCGTTTTATTCAAATCACGCGATCCTCTTGCATCAAACAGCTGCCACTCATTTACAGCAAGATCCTGAATCATCAGCTGCGGTTTTCTGAAATTGTTCCATTCATTTATGGACAATTCCCCGACAAGTGACACTTTTGCGAGCGGCGCCATGTGATCATGCAAATGCCCGAACCCGAACCCGATGCAGTCAAGCTGCTTTTGATCCTGCTCCACCGCAAGCTTTAAGTGGGTCTGGTCAGAACCGATTTTTCTCATGGACCCCACTTGTACAGACTCCAGCAAAAACAGCGGTTTTGGATTTCCCATGCCAAACGGGGCGAGCTTCGCTATTTTCTCAATCGACTCCACAGAAACGTCAGCAAGACTGCATGCGGCATCAATGGTTTTTATCGGAATAAAATCCTCTTCTTTCAGCGTAGCGGAGGCAAGATTATTCAATCTGTCTCTCAGCTGATCGACATGCTGGAGCTCAAGCGTCATGCCTGCTGCCATTGGGTGACCGCCAAAGTGCGGTAGAATATCACGGCATTCTGAAAGATTGGCAAACAGATCAAACCCTGCGATGCTTCGGGCAGAACCTTTTGCCGTTCCTTTTTCAGGATCAATGCACAGAATAATGGTCGGTCTGTAGTATTTTTCCACTATTCTTGACGCTACAATTCCTACGACACCCGGATTCCAGCCCTCTTTCGCAAGAACAAGCACAGAATGCTGATCTGCTGGGTACAGGGTCTCAACCTGTTCGATCGCTTCGTCTGTAATCTGCGAAACAATTTTCTGTCTCTCTTTGTTTAAGCCGTCGATGTAAACGGCAAGCTCTGCCGCTTCCTCACTGTCCGCAGACATCAGGAGGCGGACAGCGGGATCTGCTGTTTCAAGGCGTCCGACTGCATTGATGCGGGGTCCGACCGCAAAACCGATGGTCTCCTCATTGACTTCTTTCCCGTCAGCCCCTGCTGCTTTTAGAAGTGCCTTTAATCCTGTCCGTTCTGTCCGATTCATCTGCTGGATACCCAATCTTGCAATAAGACGGTTTTCCCCGTGAAGGGGCACAAGGTCAGCAATTGTACCGATGGCTGCTATCTCAAGCAGGTGTTCCGGAACAGTTCCTGAAAGCGCATGGGCAAGCTTAAAAGCAACCCCTACACCAGCAAGCTCCTTAAATGCATACGTGCAGCCAGGCTGCTTCGGATGGATGATGGCATACGCATCCGGAAGTACCGGCCCTGGTTCGTGATGATCGGTAATAATCAGATCGACTCCAAGCTCTTTTGCAAAAGCCGCTTCGTTAACAGCAGAAATTCCTGTATCTACCGTAATAATCAGCCCGTAGCCATTTTCACGGGCTTTGCGGAAAGCAGGTTCATTCGGACCGTAGCCCTCGGTGAACCGGTTTGGAATATAAAAATCGGCATTGGCTCCAAGTGAATGAAGCGTCTCAAGCATGACGACCGTCGAGCTTACGCCGTCCGCGTCATAATCTCCGAAAATCAGAATTTTTTCCCCATGCTCAATGGCGCTGTGAATACGCTGCACAGCTTTATCCATGCCGAGCAGTGTAAATGGATCGTGAAAGCCGTGCTTTTCTATGTGAAGAAACTGATCGGCCGCATCAGCCGATTCAATTCCCCGGTTAAGCAAAAGTGAAGCTACCAGAGGCGTAAGATTCAATGTACTCATCAATTCGTTCATTTTTTCGGGATGGTGTTCGTGAACATCCCATCTGTTCTTTGCTTTCAGCAAAAAAATCACCCCTCAACCACCCTATTATACTAGAGGCGGCATGGGGTGACAAACGAATATAAATGCCAGGTGCCGTGATTGGATTCTAATGAAGGATGCAGCTTTGCCGTGAAAGAGGAAGGGAGTTTTTTTATTTGCTTACCCTTCGGTTCCTGTTTTTCGGCTTTGCTGGGTAGAATTCAGTGCTTTGCTTACCCTCCACCACCTGGTTTTCGGCTTTGCTGGGTACGATTCGCTCCTTTGCTTACCCTACAACTCCTGTTTTCCTGCTTTGCCGGGTACGATTTTACCACTTAATTTGTTACGGCGTTCTGCACAAAAAAACAGGCCCATCCGCCATAATAGCGAACAAGCCTGCCGTTTTCCCTAAGGTTTATGAACAGCTCTACATCTCATCAGATGTCTGGCCAATTTGTTTTGCGCCATGAGAACTGCTTTTTGTTTCATCTGGAATGTGTTCCATTTTGAGCTTTTCATTTTCACTCAGCAGCTCGGCATTCTCTTTTTCAAGAGCCTTCACTCTCCGCTGCAGGGAAAAAATTCTGGTCAGTCCGGCAGAAGCAATCATCAGGCCGCCAAGCAGAACAGAGCCTAAAATAATCAGAATCAGAGGCCATCTGGCTTCTCCGAACAGATAATCCACTTCAACCGAATCCACGTTGATGACTGCAAAAACCGCTACAATAAGTGCAAATAGGATGGCAAAAAGAAAACTCCACTGTCTTTTCATCCTGTACTCCCCCTTTCTTTCGATTCTCTTTTATACCCGGATTTTCCAAACCGCAAAACATGGGGGCATAGAGAATCATTTTCCCATTCTACTATGATGTCCTTTTGTATGGAAAGCATGAATGTGTTCATCGGGTAAGGGGGAGCCTTCTGAAACTTGCAGCTTCAGCATCAATAACTGCTGTAAGCTTTAGTAAACACTCGCACATGTTCCTGCTTTAGGTTCATAATAACAATGTTTTTTGAATTGCCCGGAATGAGGCTGGCCGTACCACGTCGGCGGGCATGGCGCATATGGATTGAAATACCACAGAGCATATTTCGCCGGATGATCTCTCCAGGATTCCAAAGTTCTTCTGGCAAGCTTCTGTTCGGAGGATCTTGCTCTGTTGTAAAAGAGATTGCCTTTTTGAACCGCTTCAAACGAATAATTACCGCCCTGAACCTGGTAAATGACCTGCCTGATCGTTCTGACATCTTTAAAATCCAGACAATCCGCCACCGCCCGGTTGACAATGACATTGCCTACATACAGCATTCCCTGCTTTCCTTCCCCCTCTGCTTCTGCTCTCATCATTCTCGCCACTAAATCAACGTCTGCACTTGTGTATTTCACCCTTGGCATTTATATCACCCCATAATTAGTGTATGAGCAGGAGCCGCATTGATGCTATTTGGGGCCTTTTCTGAAGCTGCCGCATAAAACAAAAACCGCGGAATAGTTTCCGCGGTTCCCGTTAAACAATCGGTTCTTCCTGATCCTGTACTTTTTTCGCTTTGCTTTTCTTTTGGATCTCTCTCCACTTCCACATCATCCACAGCTGTGATGCGATGAACAGGGACGAATAGGTTCCTGAAATCAAGCCGATCAGAAGAGCAATGGAGAAGTTCCGGATTGAATCGCTTCCGAAAACAAGTAATGCGATGACACAGAAAACAACGGTCAGGACCGTGTTGACGGATCGCGTAAACGTCTGCTGAAGGCTTCGGTTTACAATGCTTTTCAAATCATCGTATGTTTTAACCTTGGTTTTCTTATAAAGCTCTCTGATCCGGTCAAATGTAACAATTGTATCGTTAATGGAATACCCCACGATCGTGAGTACAGCCGCGATAAACGTGATGTCCACTTCAAGCCTTGTAATGCTGAAAACTGCAATGATAAAGAAGGCATCATACAGCAGGGCAAGAACAGCAGCCACGGCCATTTTGTATTCGAATCTCAAGGATACATAGATAATGATTCCCAAAGAGGCGATAAGCACGCCGTACATCGCGTTTCTCGCCAGTTCTTTTCCTACTTCAGGAGATACCGTGCTGATGCTCGGTTCTTTGCCGTACTTTTCATTAAAGAAGTCTTTAACTTCAGCAATTTCCCCTTTATCAAGCACGCCTACGAACCTCGCAACCGCCGTCTGATTCTGACTGCCTGCAAACACGATATCTTTTGCTTCCAGATCAAGTGTTTCAAGATCTTTCTCTACTTCCTCGGCTGTCAGTGTCTTATCGGCTCCGATTTCAATGCGGGTACCGCTTGAAAAATCGATGCCAAGGTTCAGCCTGAAGATGATCAGCAGGACAAGACCCGCTGCAAGCAGGATGCCTGAAGCAGCAAAGAATTTTTTGCGGTGCTTAACAAAATCGACTTTATCAAATTTAGTCGGAGCATCCACATCTTCTGTTGATTTGCTCAGATCGATAATATCTTTTTTGTTCACGCCGAAATATCCTGGTTTTTTATCAAGCCATCTGCTTTCCACCAACAATCCAAGCAGCAGTCTGCTCAGGAAAACGGACGTCAGGAAACTCATTAAGATACTGAGAATAAGACTTGTTGCGAAGCCCTTGACAGCACTTGTTCCGAAGAAGAACAGCACACCGCCTGCAAGCATCGTCGTAATGTTGGCATCGAAGATTGTCGCAAACGATCTTCTGCTGCCCGCTCTGTAGGCTGACCGGATTGATTTTCCGAGTTTGATTTCTTCTTTTATCCGTTCATATGTAATGATGTTGGCATCAACAGCCATACCTACCCCAAGTATTAAAGCCGCAATACCCGGCAGTGTTAGAACAGCATTCATCCAGTCAAATACCTGCAGGACAAAAAACAGATAGGTTGAAAGAGTGACTACTGCGATAATCCCCGGCAAACGGTAGAAATACATCATGAACAGGAAAATAAACCCGATTCCAATGATGCCTGCAAGAACCGTTGTCTGAAGCGCTTCTTCTCCGAACTGTGCCCCTACTGAAGTCGAGTAGGTTTCAACCAGTTTAACCGGCAGTGATCCCGCATTAAGAAGGTTGGCAAGGTCTTTTGCCTCTTCAACAGAAAATTGCCCGGTAATCGTTACATCTGTCGTATCAAATACTTTATTGACGTTCGGATTTGAAATGAACTTCGGCGACTCTTTTGATACTTCCTCTTTATAGGAATCCCCTTCAGCATAATCAAGCCAGATAACAAGCTGATTTTCAGGGGCCATCGCAGATATTTGTTCTGTGACTTTCTTGAATTTATCAGCGTCTTTCAGCTTTACAGCTACAATCGGCTCCTGTGTATCGGGGTCAAACGTCTGTTTAGACGCTCCCTCTACAAGGTCAGATCCATTCATCATCACCTTGTCATTCACGTCACGGAACGTCAGCTCAGCCTGTGTCGACAGAATCTCCCTCGCCTGATTCTGATCCTTTACACCCGCAAGCTGCACCCGGATCCGGTTTTCGCCTTCAATTTGAATGTTAGGCTCGCTTACACCCAGAACATTCGCTCTTTTTTGGAGGGCATTGACCGTACTGACAAGCGCGCTCCGGTCTATTTTATCCCCGTCATTAGCAGGCTCTACGTCATACAGGATTTCAAAGCCTCCCTGCAGATCAAGACCAAGGAGTATGTTCCCTGTTGCCTTGTTTCCAAAAGCACCAATTAAGCTTCCTACGCAAAGGACGAGTAAGAAAAAAACAATGATGCGTCCCTTTTTAACCATGTTGCATCCTCCTTAGAAAAAAACCGTTCAATATGTATTATTCTTTTGCCGTGCCTAGTTGTCTGCCTTCTTCACTGTCAAACCAGCTGCCCGATTTAAACGACTCGATCGTTGCAAACGTCATGAATTCGCTTGGTTTTACAGCCATAATATCAGCCACCATTTCGTGAACCATCAGCTCGGTCTTCTTTTTCCACTTTTTATTTCTCAGGTAGTTCCATATCTCTGATTCTGTCACATCACCGTAGTCAAGAATTTTAAACTCTTCTGCTTTGCTGACAAGAGCCGGTTTCACGTGATGGCGGTATTTTTCAATTTCATCCTTTTGGGTCATGGCACGCTCCTCCATTCATTATGTATGCGTGATCGGGATTTTTACAGCGGCCATGCGCGAACATCTTGTCATGCTTGGCCAATCATAGCGCATATAGTTAATTGTATATGATTAGATGCTATTTGAGAAGGCGGGGAACGTGATGTCAAAGCAAACATTTTTACAGGGGACGCTCATTTTAATAGCCGCCGGCCTGATTACGCGTGTTCTAGGATTTATGAACCGGATTGTAGTCGCCCGATTTATAGGAGAAGAAGGCGTCGGACTTTATATGATGGCTATGCCGACACTTGTGCTGATCATCACCATTACTCAGTTTGGCCTGCCAGTGGCCATTTCCAAGCTTGTGGCAGAAGCAGAAGCGGAAGGAAATCAGAGGAAAATAAAAAAAATCCTGATTGTTTCTCTTGCAGTTACAGGCACTTTAAGCCTTTTATTTACGCCGGCCATCCTTTTTCTGGCCCCGTATTTATCAAATTCGCTGCTGACCGATCCTAGAACGCTCTACCCGCTGCTTGCCATTACACCGGTTGTCCCGATCATTGCAGTATCTTCTGTCCTCAGAGGATATTTTCAGGGCAAGCAGAATATGCGGCCGGCTGCGATTTCACAAGTGCTTGAGCAGGTTGTGCGGATTTCTTTAATTGCCGTCTGCACGAAAACCTTTTTGCCTTACGGAATTGAATATGCTGCTGCAGGGGCGATGGCATCTGCTGTGGCAGGAGAGCTCATTTCCCTCTTGTATATGTTCTCCATGTTTAAAATGAAAAAGAAGTTCCGGGTACGCCGCAAGTTTTTCACTTCCCTGAAAGAAGGGAAAACAACCTTTCAGAACTTAATGAGCATCGCCCTTCCGACTACAGGAAGCCGCATGATCGGTTCGATTGCCTGGTTTTTCGAGCCGATCGTTGTGGCGCAGAGCCTTGCCATTGCAGGATTTACCGCCACAATGGCAACAAAGCAGTACGGAGAGCTGACAGGATATGCCCTGCCCCTTTTGATGCTCCCGTCATTTATTACGTATTCTCTCTCAACGGCTTTAGTTCCCGCGATAAGCGAAGCAATGGCCAAAAAAAAGCTGCACGTCGTTCAGCACAGGCTCCAGCAGGCCTTCAGGCTCTCTCTAGTAACCGGAGGATTTGCCGTCGTCATTCTGTACATCTATGCAGAACCGCTCATGAAAGCTATGTACGGGAGCAGCCATGCCGCTATTTTTGTTCAGGTCATGGCCCCGTTTTTTATCTTTTACTATTTCCAGGGTCCTCTCCAGGCAGTCCTGCAGGCGCTTAACCTGGCAAAGGCGGCCATGATCAACAGCTTCGTCGGCTCTGCGGTGAAAACCGCCCTGATCTTTCTGCTGGCGACAAGACCGTCTCTCGGCATTATGGGAGCAGCGCTTGCCATTGTGGCAGGCATCATGCTTGTCACGCTTCTTCATTTGGCAACAGTGATGAAAGTGATTTCCCTGACCATTAAAGTGAGTGAATATATCAGATGCTTTTTAACGATGATCTTATCCGGCATTGCAGGCTATTTCTTTTTCAAGATTCTGCCGCTCGGTTTGGGAATGAACCTGATTTTATCGGTTTGCTTCACTTTTTCGGTATACTGCATCCTGCTTGTTGCCTTCAGGCTTGTAATGAAAGACGATGTCGGCAGACTGCCGTTTATCGGCGGTCATCTTTCAAAATTTGTGCCGCGGTAATGCCTACTTGTCATCAATCAGATCTATAAAAAAAGTTTGTTTGTTGTGGGTGCAAAGTGAGATATTCTTCACATCAAAGTACCCGAGCTTTCTCAGCTGCTGTCTCAGCCATAAGTTCGTTTTTCCGATCCGGTACAGGTTTTCCTCCTGAATCAGTCCGTCCACAATAAGCGGCAGCTGCAGCTCCTGATGCTCGCTGCCATTCTCTTTTTTTATTACAGAGAGCTTGCCGGACGGTTCAAGAATGGCAAAATCAACCTCGCTTATATCATTCACGTCCTTTTCTCTAAGCTGGGTCATGAGGTCATCGAAATTATAGCGCTGGGTTTTCATGGCATGCTCATTGATTTTCCCTCTGTCAATGATGATGGTCGGCTTGCCGTCGATCCATGCACGCACCTTTTGATTTTTCAGCGAAAAGTAGGCAAGGCTGATTTGAATGCCGAGAAGAAGAAACATTGGAATGATGGTATGTATCAGCGGATCATTCGTGTCTTCTATCGCCATGACCGCCATTTCTGCAATCATTAGAAAGACCACAAGATCCAATATACTGAGTTCCCCGATCTCCCGTTTGCCCATCAGTCTGAAAATAATCAGAATGAGCACGTACAGGAAAATGGTGCGTCCGATGATAATGAAATGCACTTCCATTTTTAAAGTCCTCCTTGCTGCATCGATACCTTTATTTTGAACGGATAAACCTTTTTCATGTAGAACAATTTCGATTCTATTTTTGCTTCATGTGAATAGGATGGTAGTAAGACGAGCGAAAACAAGCTAAGGAACAGAGGGGGAGATTAAAATGAATACACGCAGATGGGGAAAAGCCATCATGTATGGCTTATCAAGTATTTTAATCGCAGCGCTGGCTGTAAGCTTATTATTTTCTCTGCTGCTTAAATTCACTTCATTAACAGAGGATTCCATTAAGTGGGTTATTTTAGGCCTCTCATTTCTGGCTGTCTTTATAGGAGGATTTATAGCGGGCGGAAAAGGGAAAGAACGGGGATGGCTCGTTGGAGGCACAACAGCGCTTCTTTACACGCTGATCATTTTTTTCTTTCAGTTTTTGGGCTACGGCAAGACGTTTACAATGGAGCAGACGATGTACCACGGGGGATTTCTTGCGATCGCCATGCTTGGCGGCGTGATGGGAGTCAACTTGTCAGGTTCCAAATAGGCATAAAAAAAGAAGCGCCCGCGGGCGCTTCTTTTCTTTTTGCCGTATGTATTAGGCTTTTTCCATTGAGATGCCTTTTTGTTCAACAACGTCGCGGACTGCGCGGCGGTCAAATGTCAGACGGGATCCGTCTCCTGCTTTGATGACAACTTTCTCTTCATCGATTGAATCAACGATGCCATGCATTCCGCCGATTGTAACGACTTTGTCGCCTTTAGACAGACTGTCCTGCATTTCACGCACTTTTTTCTGCTGCTTCTGCTGAGGACGAATCAGCAAAAAGTAAAAAATCGCAAACATCAGTATCAGCGGTCCAACTGTAGTCAATAGTTCCATTTTTTTCACCCCTTTCAAGTCTCTCATCTGCAGTGCAGACACCGTATCTATGAAGCCGCCTGCATAGCAGGCAGCCGAACTAACTAGAAGTTTTTCGCGTTTGGTTTATTAAACCCGTACTGCTCGAAGAATTCATCTCTGAAATCCCCGAGGCGGTCTTCGCGGATTGCCTGTCTCACCTGCTCCATTAAGTTTAACAGAAAATGAAGGTTATGGTAAGAAGTTAATCGGATGCCGAATGTTTCATCACATTTCATGAGATGGCGGATATAGGCGCGGCTGTAATTGCGGCATGTATAGCAATCGCAATTCTCGTCAATCGGACCGTAGTCACGGGCAAATGCTGCGTTTTTGACGACCAGGCGGCCTTTGCTTGTCATAAGGGTTCCATTGCGCGCAATGCGTGTAGGAAGCACACAGTCAAACATATCAATGCCTCTTACCGCCCCGTCAATCAGTGAATCAGGCGAACCTACGCCCATCAAATAGCGCGGCTTATCAGAAGGCAATAGCGGTGTTGTAAACTCAAGCACGCGGTTCATCACATCTTTCGGCTCTCCGACTGACAGCCCTCCGACTGCGTAACCAGGGAAATCCATCGAAATCAGGTCTCTTGCGCTCTGTTTTCTGAGCTCCTCATATTCTCCGCCCTGAACGATTCCGAAAAGACCCTGATCGTTTGGACGTTCATGTGCAGTCAGACAGCGCTCTGCCCATCTGCTTGTCCGCTCAACAGATTTTTTCATGTAATCATACTCAGCCGGGAACGGAGGGCATTCATCAAATGCCATCATTATATCTGATCCCAGGTCATTTTGGATCTGCATCGCCTTTTCAGGAGACAGGAAAAGCTTGTCTCCATTCAGATGGTTTCTGAAGTGGACGCCCTCTTCTTCGATCTTTCGGAATTCACTTAAACTGAAGACCTGGAAACCGCCTGAATCTGTCAAAATGGCGCGGTCCCAGTTCATAAACTTATGAAGGCCGCCCGCTTCTTTGACAATTTCATTTCCTGGACGAAGCCATAAATGATACGTATTGCTTAAAATAATGCCTGCTCCCATTTGAACAAGCTCTTCCGGAGACATCGTTTTAACCGTCGCAAGCGTTCCCACCGGCATAAAAACAGGCGTTTCAAATGACCCGTGCGGTGTATGGACCCGTCCGAGCCTAGCTCCTGTCTGCTTGCACGTTTTAATTAATTCATAGCGAATTGGTGGATATGACACCTTTTTTCCTCCTTCAAGGCAGTATTTCTAGATGATCAGCATGGCATCGCCAAAGCTGAAGAAGCGGTATTTTTCCTTAACAGCCGTTTCGTAGGCATGCATGACGTGCTCTCTTGTTGCAAGAGCGCTGACGAGCATAATCAGGGATGACTTCGGCAAGTGGAAATTGGTCACCATGCCGTCGATTGCCTTGAATTCATAGCCGGGATAAATGAAAATGCTGGTCCAGCCGCTGTCTTCCTTAAATGTACCGTTATTTGCCGACGCGATTGTTTCAAGAGTGCGGGTCGACGTCGTTCCGACAGAGATGATCCGGCCGCCTTTTTCCCTGACCTGATTTAGCAGCTGGGCAGTGCCTGCGCTCATCTGATAGAACTCGGCATGCATTTCGTGCTCTTCCACAACGTCAGCACTAACCGGACGGAATGTACCGAGGCCGACATGCAGCGTAATAAACGCAAGATGGACTCCTTTTTCTTTCAGAGCTTCAAGAATCTCTTCGGTAAAATGAAGACCGGCCGTAGGGGCTGCAGCAGACCCGACCTCTCTTGAGAATACCGTCTGATAACGTTCCTGATCATCAAGCTGTTCTTTAATGTACGGCGGCAATGGCATTTTACCGAGAGAGTCAAGCGCCTCATAAAAAATACCCTCGTACTTGAATTCAAGCATTCTGCCTCCGTGATCAGCCTCTCCTGTGCAGACCGCACGCAAAATGCCGTCGCCAAATACGATTTCAGTTCCGACTTTCACGCGTTTGGCAGGCTTTGCAAGAACTTCCCATACATCTCCCTGTTCCTGTTTTAACAAGAGCAGTTCAATTTTGGCGCCTGTATCTTTTTTCTCGCCAATGAGTCTTGCAGGCAGAACACGTGTATTGTTTAAAACAAGACAGTCGCCTTCATGAAAATAATCAATAATCGACTTAAACTTGCCATGTTCCACCGATCCGGATTCTTTATCAAGCACCATCAGTCTTGACGCGTCCCGCTCGAGCAGCGGAACCTGCGCGATCAATTCTTCAGGCAAATCAAAATCAAACAAATCTACTTTCATTATTTCTCACCTTTTCCGTTATGCAAATCTCTAGTGTTTTGGAACTTCCATTTGAAAGTGATGATAAACTGCATCTGTTACCATTCTTCCCCTAGGAGTCCGCTGTATAAAACCAATCTGCAAAAGATATGGTTCATATACATCTTCAATCGTGTGCGATTCTTCGCCTATTGTAGCAGAAATCGTGTCGAGTCCCACGGGTCCGCCTTTAAATTTTTCAATAATGCCCATCAGCAGCTTGTGATCGATATGATCAAGGCCAAGTCTGTCCACCTGCAGCCTTTCAAGCGCTTCATTTGCGAGGCTGCCTGTAATCGCCGGTTTTCCGAGAACCTGTGCAAAGTCTCTTACCCTCCTGAGCAGCCTGTTGGCTATCCTCGGAGTCCCGCGTGACCGGCGCGCCAGTTCAAGAGATGCTTCTTTTTCGAGGCCAATGCCAAGAATATCCCCTGTCCGTTCGGCAATCAGGGAGAGCTGCTCTTCATTGTAGTACTCAAGACGGCTCAATACACCGAAACGGTCCCTGAGGGGGGCAGTCAGCAGGCCGACTCTTGTTGTAGCTCCAATGAGCGTAAACGGGGGCAGATCAAGACGCACGGACCGGGCTTGCGGTCCTTTTCCAATGACAATATCAAGACAGAAATCTTCCATTGCAGGATACAGCACTTCTTCAATGGAACGCTGAAGGCGGTGAATTTCATCAATAAATAAAACATCACCGGGTTCAAGGGCGGTCAGAATGGCGGCAAGGTCGCCCGGCCTTTCAATGGCCGGTCCTGAAGTCGTTCTGATATTTACGCCCATTTCATTTGCTATGATGGTGGCAAGGGTCGTTTTGCCAAGCCCGGGAGGCCCGTAAAGAAGCACGTGATCCAGTGTTTCGCTTCTCATCTTTGCTGCTTCAATAAAAACCTTAAGATTATCCTTTACTTTATCCTGCCCAATGTACTGTGATAAAGTCCTCGGTCTCAGGGAGAGCTCAAGAGCTCCTTCATCAAGCTCCGCTTCGCCGGAAACAAGACGTTCGTCCATAAATGATCACCTTACTTTAATAGCTTTTGCAACGCTTTTTTCACATACTGGTCTGTGGAAAGCTCCTCTTCCATCAGAGCAGGAACAACTTTGCTGATTTCCCGTTCTGCATAACCTAGAACCTTCAGGGCTTCAAGTGCTTCACTCAGTGATTTGGAGGCTGTTTCTGTTGCAGCATGCTCTTCGTGGGTAAATAAGTCAGGAGCAAGCCCGCCTGCTATGTCTCCAAGCTTTCCTTTAAGATCGAGAATGATTTGTCTCGCCGTTTTTTTGCCTACGCCGGGAAATTTCACAAGGAATTTTTCATCCTCATTCTCTATGGCTCCGACTACTTGTGACGGATTCCCGGAAGCAAGTATCGCAAGAGCTCCTTTAGGACCAATGCCTGTCACATTTAAAAGCTTCATAAATAAGGCTTTTTCTTCTCTTGTATGAAAACCGTACAGCGCGAGGATATCTTCTCTGACATGCTGATACGTATAGATCGTCACTTCCGAGGAACGGCTGCGCTGGTAGCTGAATGGGTTAGGAGTGTGAACCTGATAGCCAATGCCCCCGCGGTCAATCACCACATACTCGGGAGTCACCAGATCAATGGTTCCTTTTATAAATTCGATCAAACTTTTCACCTCTTTATAACTGTACCTCATTGTAACATACTTTTTTTCTCTGACTGTAGTATTAAACAGCGGATTTTGACTAAAGAAAACAAAAAAATGCACCCGTTCAAAAGATCGGGCACACAAGACAGCTTCAGTTCACCTCTGCGGGTGACGAATAGGCTTTATAGGATTGTATGACTTTTAAGTAATGGTCTTTCGACTGGATGCGAATGCCGTGTCTCAGCTCGTCATGTTTCCGGGTCTCGAGCTTCCCTACATCAATCTGGAAGAAGGAATGGATGATCTCTGACGCATCATCAGGCTTGCCGTTGAAAATAGAAAATACCCCTTCTGATGAAAGGCCGAAATACCCGTTTGCTTTTAACAATGGGGAGATATCATCAACTTCTTTTTGAAAAATGATCTGATTATCATCCTGATCGACAAGCTGCCAGCCTTCATACTTAGCCCAGAAATCTTCCATCGCGAGGATGGTTTCTGTTTTAACCTCTTCGCTGATCTCCCCGTCCAGGTAGATCCGTTCAAGAACCACTGTCACAGTCAGGGGACCGCTGACTTCATAGGCCTGATTGTCATTGCCGGCTGCATCGTACGGTTCATGAACAGCAGGAAAAGAAAGAAAAAAGATTCCAATGAACGCAACTGCAGCTGTAAACAGGAAACGATGAGATGACATCATCTCTTACCCCCCCCAATCCATTTACCGTTCTGGTAAAGAAATATTGATTCATTAATAGTTTGACCATAAATAGAAGGATTAACCATAGAAAAAGCCGAATCGCAGAGGTATAAAATCGGACAAATTAAAAAGAGGCGCACTGAGGCACCTCTTTTAAGGTTATCGGGCTTGCTGAACGGGCTTATTCATCATGTTCCCGATATCATCAAACAAATCGCGGATATCGGCATCGATGGACTTTTTATCCTGCCCATTTTCGATATTGTCGTTGATTGTTCTCACACGGGAAAATGTTCCTTCATCTGTGACAACCTGTACGTCTTTTCCTTTGGCTGCAGGTTTGACGGCATCCATTACGGCATTTTTCACGTTTTTGTCATTCTTGTCGTCTGTGTCAACAGCAACAAGGACCTGGTCTCCATTTACAAGGGTGCGGACGTCGTCAACGTTTTTCACATCTGCAGCCCGCTCAGAAACCTTTTTAGCCATAGCTTTCTCATTGTCATTGTAATAGCTGATCTGCTTTACCTGACCATGATAATTTTCATCGTTGCGGCTGAAACGATTATCTCTCTCGAGCATGCCGTCTTCATTTGAAAGCGGCGCAGTGGGATTATCCATTCTTCCATTATGAAAAGCAGTATCCCGATTGTTTACTTTTGTAAAGTAATTATCGTTCATATCGCCTTCCATCATTTCAGTCAGAGGTCCATCATTATCTACGTTGTCTGCATTGCCATTATTGCCTCGGTGCTCATTTGAATAATAGCCGATCGGTCTGGCATTATCATTGTAGCGCGTATCGAGCGCGCCTTCGTTGTTGTTGTTACATGCAGCGAGACCTGATGCAGCGACAGCAATTGCAGCAAAAGCAGTAAGTTTATGCCTCAATATAAAAACCCCCTGATTTTTCTGATGCGAGCAAATCCGCTCTTGTATAGGTTGCTCGTTCAGGAGGGGATTAACCTGTTAGTTAAAGGTAAGTTCTTTAAATAATGGAGAGGAATTTTCACTTGTACCAGCTGCTGATTTTATTTTATATACGCAGTTAAAAAGCATAAAAAAAAGAGACGAACAGATCCGTCTCTTCAGGCGACATTAGTCTTCTTCTTCTTCGTCAAATCTTGGCATGGCAAACTGATCACTCTGCCCGAACTGGCCAGGCATCCCGCCAAATTGCCCCTGACCGCCCGGCATTCCTCCGAATTGGCCCGGCATTCCGCCAAATTGTCCTTGACCAAACTGACCTGGCATTCCGCCAAATTGACCCGGCATGCCCATTCCGTACCCCGGCTGGCCTCCGAACCCCGGTCCAGGTCCTCCGCATCCGCAATCCTCTTTATCCATTGCAGGACTGACTTGAGGCGGCTGGTTGTTATCCGGCGCTCCGCCGTATGCCCCCATCACTTGACCAGGCATGTTTGGCGCTCCGCCATATGCACCCATTACTTGACCAGGCATGTTTGGCGCTCCGCCATATGCACCCATTACTTGACCAGGCATGTTTGGCGCTCCGCCGTATGCCCCCATTACCTGACCAGGCATAGGTCCGCCGCCATATCCTCCCTGTTGAGGATATCCGAAACCCGGTCCAGGCATGACTGGGGATACTGGTACACATCCAGGCGGATATCCATAGCCCGGTCCGCCGAATCCAGGTCCGCCAAATCCTGGTCCGCCTCCATACCCTGGGGCTCCTCCAAATCCTGGACCCCCAAATCCTGGTCCTCCGAATCCAGGTCCGCCAAATCCAGGCTGCTGCGGGCTGTATGCACCCATTACATCATCATCGTCATCGTCATCAAACGGCATTTGCTGCGGCATTCCCTGAGGCATTCCCTGCATTCCGCCATAAGGCTGCATTTGCGGGTATCCTCCAAATCCAGGGCCGCCGCCGAAACCAGGTCCGCCGAATCCCGGTCCGCCGAATCCCGGTCCGCCACCGAATCCCGGACCTCCAAACCCTGGTCCGCCAAATCCAGGTCCAGGCATGACCGGTGATACTGGATAACAGTCATCTCCTCCTGGGCCCTGATCCATCGCTCCGGCAACCATGCCCGGATTCTGGAACGGCGCTCCCTGCTGGCCGGGAAATCCTTGACCCTGACCCGGGAATCCCTGAGGGCTTTGCTGGCCGGGACCGCCCTGATAGGCACCCATTACCCCTTGCTGAGGCATGCTTGGTTTGTTTTCCATGTCTTTATCAGCCTCCTCTTTGCTTGCCGGCGATACATATTTCGGTTTTTCTTTTTCGGCAGGTTTCTCAGCCGGTTTTTCAGCCGGCTTCATCATTTCCGGCATGACATTTGACGGCTTAGGCGGCAGCTGTGGCTGAGGCGCCTGAGGCATCATCGCCATATTCAGCATGTAATAGTTGTTAATATCAAGCTCCGGATAAGCCGGCTGCTTCATATTAGGTACTGGCGGTACATAAGGGACAGATGGTTTTTCTTTAGGAACTTCTTTTGGTTTCGTATCTGCCTCACCCATGACTTGCTTCGGTTTTTCCTTTGAAAAAGGATGTTCTGATTTCGGCATTTCTTTTTTGCCTGAAAAATTAAGCTTCGTTTCGTTTTTCACAGGCACGCCGCCGGTTGGAACCTTTATTTTCATTCCCGGCATAATTAAATCAGGATTGCTGAGCTGAGAATTCATTTTTTTCACTTCTTCAAAGTCTACACCATATTTTTTGGCAATCTTCCAAAGGGTATCGCCTTTTTGAACAATGTGGATTTTCAACCTTTCCCCCTCCTATGCTTGAAACTTTATCGCATATGATTAGCAGGCAATGATGCCATTCTTCTTCATCACAACTTATGCTTGTGAAGACAAATATATGTTCAGGGGAAAAGAAAAAACTGACAAACACTGGGCCTGGGCAAGCATGTCGCTTACACGGCCGAGTGTCTGCCAGTTATGGATTAAACGTGCTCGAGCATCCTTTCAAGAGCAAGGACCGCATCCTTTGATGTCTGTTCATCAACGCGAATCTGATTGACCGGTTTCCCTTCATCAATTCCCTCAAGAGACCAAAGCAGGTGCGGCAGATCAATTCGGTTCATTGTCAAACAAGGACACATGAACGGATTCAGCGAAACAATCTCTTTGTCAGGATGCTGATCAATGATCCTCTTAACAAGGTTCATCTCTGTTCCGACTGCCCATTTGCTTCCAGGCTCTGATGCCTCGATGACATCGATAATGTACTTGGTAGAGCCTGCAAGATCGCTTGCCGCCACAACTTCCCTGCTGCATTCAGGGTGAACAATAATGTTCATATCGGGCTTCGTACTTCTGATATGCTCAATGTTCTGCACGGTGAATTTCTCATGGACAGAGCAGTGGCCCTTCCATAGAATCACAATAACATCTTCGGGATTGCCGTCACATTCAAGCTCATTTGTATGAGGGTTCCAGACAGCCATTTTCTCAAGAGGAATGCCAAGGTTATAAGCTGTGTTTCTTCCAAGATGCTGATCAGGCAAAAAGAGAATCCTTTCCTTCTGACCAAAAGCCCAGCTCAGCATTTTTTCCGCATTTGAGGATGTGACCGTTGCACCGCCATTTCGTCCGACAAACGCTTTAATGGCAGCCGTTGAATTCACATATGTCAGCGGAAGGATGGTGTCGCCAAACAATTCCTGAAGCTTGATCCATGCCTGCTCTGTCTGGCTGATATCCGCCATATCGGCCATCGAGCAGCCGGCCCTCATATCCGGCAAAAAGACCTTCTGCTGTTCAGTTGTCAGCATATCGGCTGTTTCAGCCATAAAATGCACGCCGCAAAAGACGATGTACTCTGCTTCTTTGTTGGCAGCTGCCGCCTGTGCAAGCTGCAGGGAATCACCCGTTATATCCGCAAACTGAATCACTTCATCTTTTTGATAATGATGGCCGGGAATCAGCAGTTTTTTCCCGTACCTTTCTTTAATTGCTTTCACTCGTTCAATCATTTCGTTTTCGCTTAGCTCTTTATAGTGCGGCGGCATTTTTTCATTTGTTTCAAATTGAAGCATATCCAAAACGTTCATGTCACGTTCCCCCTTCTATTCTACATTCATGCTCAAATCAAGCGCTTTTGCGGAATGAGTCAGCATACCGAGTGAAACATAATCCACTCCTGTGCGCCCGTAATCTGCTAAATTTTCAAGCGTTATGCCCCCTGATGCTTCTGTAATGATGGATTCAGGTGTGATGGCTGCAAATGCTGCCGCTTCATCCGGGGTCCGGTTATCAAACATAATGATATCTGCGCGTGCCGAGATGGCCTCGTGCAGCTGCTGTTCCGTTTCAATCTCAACCTCAATTTTGATCATATGACCGGCATGCGCTCTTGCTTTTTGAACCGCTTCAGCTATTGAACCCGCGCTTGCAATATGGTTATCTTTCAGCATGATGCCGTCATACAGTCCAAATCTGTGGTTGTACCCTCCTCCGCACCTGACTGCATATTTTTCAATCATTCTGAGGCCCGGGGTCGTTTTTCTTGTATCGCAGATTTTCGTATGATCTGAATTCAGCAGCTTTACCGCCTGATTGGTCAGCGTCGCAATTCCGCTCATCCGCTGCAGGAGATTCAGCACGACTCGCTCTCCTGTCAATATGGATGCAATCGGTCCGGTCAGGACAGCCGCCTTTTCGCCCCTGGAAATGGCCTCTCCGTCCCGCTTCAGAACCTGGACTGTAACCCGCGGGTCTAACACGGCATATCCGGCTTTCACCACGTCTGCACCGGCGAAAATGCCATCTTCCTTCGCACGGATAACGGCAGAACCTGTCTGGCCTTCCGAAAAAATAAACGTGCTCGTTGCATCAAAATCTCCGATGTCTTCTGCAAAAAAACCTTCCAGCTGCTTTTTTAATTTAAGTAAATTCAATGATCTTCACCTCTGAATGTTGTTGATAGCTGCACCCTTTTTTCGAAAGAAGAATTTGTTTTTTCAGCCAGAATGCATCATTTGAATCTGGAAAATCCAATCTGCAGTGACCCCCTCTGCTTTCGGTCCTCTGCAGAGCAGCCGATACAATCAGCCAGCCTGATGTCATCATGTTAAGACGTTCTGCACTATCATTTGTGAGGTCTTTCACATTAATAGCCCAATACGGCCTCAGCCATTTTTCAAACCAGTGCAAAGCTTTTGCAAGTTCTTCCTCCGTCCGTTCAATTCCCGCATATGCGGTCATAACCTGCTGAATGTCTTCCCGTTCCGGCAATTCGATGTCTGCAGGATGTGAGATTGCTTGTGTATCCGTTTTTAGATCAACTGTTTCCTGGATGCTCTGAATCTTGTTTGCGAGACGCTTTCCGAAGACCAGACCTTCAAGCAGGGAGTTGCTCGCCAGCCTGTTTGCCCCATGAACCCCCGTGCACGCCGTTTCTCCTGCAGCATAAAGCCTGCTGACAGATGTCCGGCCATGCAGATCGGTCTTGATGCCGCCCATTAAAAAATGCATGCCCGGCGCCACCGGGAGCAGTCCGTTTTCAATTACTATGTTATATTTCCGGCACATCGCCGTAATGGTCGGAAACCGTTCTTCAAAGTTTAAAACCGGCAGGATGTTCAGATAAACGCTGCGCCCTTTTTTGATCTGCGAAAAGATAACGCGTGCAACGATGTCTCTCGGCGCAAGGTCTTTAAGAGGATGGATGCCTTCCATGATCCGTTCGCCCAAATCATTTTGAAGAAAGGCCCCTTCCCCTCTTACTGCTTCAGAGATCAGTCCGGCACACCCTCCGCCTGCAAGCAGCATCGTCGGGTGAAACTGGGTAAATTCCATATCCGCAAGCACCGCGCCTGCTCTATATCCAAGCGCTAAACCGTCTCCTGTTATGCCGTCCGCATTGGACGAGTGCAGATACAGCTTTCCGCATCCGCCTGTCGCAAGAATTGTATGCTGTGCGGTGTGCCTGTTTACAAGTCCGTTCTGAGATCTTGAAACAGCACCGAGACATACTCCGTTTTCCACAATCAATTCAAGCACCATTTCATTTTCATGGATGACCGTGTTTTCATTCAGGCAAGACAAAAGAAACCGCATCATCGCTCTTCCTGTGGCATCTCCTCCTGCATGGAGAATTCGGCTGAAGCTGTGAGCGCCTTCCATGCCGAGAAGGAGCTCGCCTCTGCTGTCCCTGTCAAAAGGAAGCCCTTTTTCCGCCAGTGAAAGAACGTCTTTTGCTCCCTCCCTGACAAGCAGCTCAACTGCCTCTTCATCATTATGAAAATGGCCGGCATTAAGCGTATCCTCGGAATGGCTCTTGTAACTGTCATTCGCACGAATGGCTGCAGCAATCCCGCCTTGAGCAAGCATTGAATTGCTGCTGACTTTCGCCCCTTTGGTCAGGATGGTCACATGTTTCGTTTTTTGCAGCTGACAGGCTGCAGATATAGCTGCGATGCCGCTTCCAATGATTAATACGTCCGTTTGAGGCAAAAAAATAACCCCCATTCTTTACAAGTGTCTTGACACCTATATTTACACAAAACTAAACTAATGACAAGAGATTTTTTTGGAGGAGAGAATGGGATGATCTATCTTGATTACGCAGCAGCAGCTCCGCTCAGCGAAGAGGCTCTTCATGTTTTTTCTGAAGCGTCCAGGAAGGCGTTTGCCAACAGCAACAGTCTTCATGATGAGGGAGATCTGGCCGGTTCATTGCTTGAGGCATGCCGCAGCAAGCTCGCAGGACTTATCGGCGGTACGGCTAAGGGAATTTGCTTTACATCAGGCGGCAGCGAGTCAAATGTCCTTGCTGTTGACACTCTTTTAGCGAATGCGGAGGGAAAAAATCACATCATTGCATCCGCATTAGAGCATTCGTCGATCTATAACTATTTGATGTTTTTACAGGGGAAAGGCTATGAGGTAACATTTTTAATGCCGGACAATCATGGTAAACTACATGTGGACAGCATTAGAGAAGCACTGCGCGAGAACACCGCCCTAGTGACCGTTCAGCACGTAAATTCGGAAATAGGATGTATTCAGAATCTGCAGGAGATTGGTGAGTGGCTTTTAAAACAGCCGGTTTATTTTCACAGTGACTGTGTTCAGTCTTTCGGGAAGGTCTCTCTTAAGGCTGATGAATGGGGGCTTGATGCAGTGTCCCTTTCAAGCCATAAAATATACGGGCCAAAAGGGGTCGGCTGTTTATATTTAAATCCGAAACATGTTTTAAAACCGTACATTCACGGGGGAACACACGAAAATGGGTTCAGGGCAGGCACCGTAAACGTTCCCGGTATCGCAGCTTTTGCAGCTGCAGCTGAACAGGCATGTTCGGGTATGGAATCTGAATCTTTAAGGCTCAGCGAATTGCGGGACGTTTTTTTCGAGATGCTGAAGCCCTTTAGAGATCATGTGCACATCATCAATGAGCACAGCCCAGATCAGGTGCCGTCGATTATCGGCCTTCACATAAAAGGAATCGAAGGGCAGTACATGCTGCTTGAGAGCAACCGGAGAGGCGTGGCCATTTCAACAGGAACGGCCTGTCAAATCGGCATGCAGGAGCCTTCCAGAGCTCTTCTTTCCACCGGCTTGCCGCCTCAGGCTGCCCTGCAGTACATCAGGATCTCAACAGGTAAATACACCACGGCTGATGATCTGAAAAAAATGGCCGGCATTATCGGCCGGACGCTCAGTGAAAGACAGGCAGAAAGGACGTAAGAAAGAATGAAAATTCCGGGTAATGAAAGAAGAAATGTGATCCTTAACTGGCTGAAGGAAGCGGATGAACCGCTGAAGGGGAGTGAGATTGCGCAGCGGACCAATGTGAGCAGACAGGTCATTGTGCAGGATATCTCTCTTCTGAAAGCTCAAAATGAACCGATTCTTGCCACAAGTCAGGGCTATGTGTATGTCATGCAGGACAAAGAAGAGCTGCCTGTTTACAAGCGGATCATCGCAAGCAGCCACGGCCCTGAAGCAACAGAAGAAGAGCTGAACCTGATTGTGGACCACGGGGTAACAGTCAGGGATGTGATCATTGAACATCCTGTCTACGGGGAACTGACGGCCTCGATCATGGTCAGCAACCGCAAGGAAGTCAAAGATTTCATCAAAAAAATTGAAGACCGCAACGCCGCCTATTTGTCACAGCTGACAGAAGGTCTCCACCTTCACACCCTGGCAGCGGACAGGCAGGAAAAAATAGATGAAGCGTGCGCTGCACTGAAAGTGGAAGGATTTTTAGTGGATGAAGACGATTAAAAGTAAAAAACCGGCCTGAAGCACAGGCCGGTTTTTTAAATGGCATAAGCCGAATATGTCCCTAAAATCCTGACTCCGCAGCCAAGGGCTTCAAGCTCTGCCGTTGCACCCGGGATAAGGACTTCATCTAATTGCATATCAATGTCCACGATAAAAAAGTAATTGCCTAGGCCTGTTTTCATCGGCCGTGACTCAATCTTTGAGAGATTGAGCTTTCTCCATGAAAAGGCTGAGAGCACCTGATGCAGGGCTCCTGACTGATCGGACGGAAGGGTGATCATCAGGGTTGTTCGGTCAGTTACTTTCCTTAAATTTGTTCTGAAGGATGCTGCCTTGTCGGGATGAAGCACGGCAAAGCGCGTATGGTTATGAGGATAATCGTGTATATCCTTCCTGACCATTTTCAGTCCGTATTCCTCTGCTGCCAGCTCATTTGCAATGGCCGCAACTTTTTCTTCAGGATGTTCCTGTATGTATTTTGCAGCAGCACCTGTAGAGGTCGCATTTTCGTAGGCTGCATCCGGAAGCTCCCGGTGCAGGAATTTATGGCACTGGGCAATGGCGTGGGAGTGGGAGTATACTTTCTCCGTCTCTTCCCAGCAATGTTCTCTTTCAGGATGCACCAATAAATGCTGCTGGATCGGGGCAACAATCTCCCCTACAATCGGCAGCGGCTGTTCGTGCACGAGGTAATCCACTGTTAAATTAACAGATCCTTCAAGAGCATTCTCAAGCGGAACTACCGCCACATCGATTTCACCAGCCGCAACGGCATCTATGCATTTTGGTATATTCAAAAACGGAATCTGCTCTGCTTCATCTTCAAAATATTTCGTCACTGCAAGATGAGTAAACGTAGCTGCAGGCCCTAAATAGCCAACCTTAAAAGACATACTTGTAATCCTCTCCTCTAAGCTCCAGATCCTAATATCTCTACTTTCTCAACAAATTCAAGCCGTTTAAGCTTTGCCATGACACTGTTTATATCTTCTCTCATTCCATTTGTGTTCAGGGACAGCGTGACGTTAGCCCTCCCCTGAAGAGGAATGGTCTGGTGAATCGTCAGAACATTGCACCCTGCCGATGCGACAACTGCAAGCAGCTGGGACAATGTGCCGGAACGGTCCTCAAGATGGAAGAAAAGGGTAATAATCCGTTCATTCACCATGGTGTGAAACGGAAAAACGGCATCACGGTATTTATAATAGGCGCTTCTGCTCATATCCACACGCTGAACAGCTTCTGCAACCGATTCCGCTTTTTTCCGCTCAATGAGCTGCTTCACTTCTAGTGTTTTTCTCATGGCTTCCGGCAGAACATCTTCTCTTACTAAAAAAAAGGTTTCTTCTTTCATGACCTTCTCCTTTATGAAAACTGCACTTTTTTTCTTTTGAAAAAAGAAGAGCAGGCAATCGCTCTTCTTTCATGACTATTCAACAAATTCAAATTCAAAATCAAGCAGGCGCACAATATCGCCGTCTTTCGCTCCGCGCTGACGCAGGGCTTCATCGACACCAAGTCCGCGAAGCTGTCTTGCAAAGCGGCGGATGGATTCCTCGCGCTGGAAGTTTGTCATTTTGAAGAGATATTCAACTTTCTCCCCTGTAACATTAAACGTGCCGTCGCTGTCACGATTAATTTCAAACTCCGCTGCCTCTTTATCAAATTTATAAAGGACACGGTGATCAGACAGATCCTCTTCCTCATAAAGAGGGAACTCAGGCGTCTTCTCAATCGTATTCATCACTTCATAAAGCAGTTCGCGAACACCTTCGCGGGTAATGGCTGAAACAGGGAAAATCGGAAGGTCGTCCTCGAGCTTCTCTTTGAAGATCTTCAGATTTTCTTCTGACTCAGGCATGTCCATTTTGTTGGCGACAATAATCTGCGGTCTTTCAGTCAGGCGCAGGTTGTATTCTTTCAGCTCCGCATTGATCGTCAGATAATCCTCATAAGGATCACGGCCTTCGCCGCTCGACATGTCAATCACATGCACAATGACGCGTGTGCGCTCAATGTGGCGGAGGAACTGGTGACCAAGTCCAACACCTTCATGCGCCCCTTCGATCAGACCAGGAAGATCTGCCATAACGAAGCTGCGGCCATCGCCCGTTTCCACCACTCCAAGGTTTGGAACTAGCGTTGTAAAGTGGTATTCTGCAATTTTCGGCTTTGCCGAACTAACAACAGAAAGAAGCGTTGATTTTCCTACGCTCGGAAAACCGACCAGACCTACATCTGCAAGAAGCTTAAGCTCCATGATGATGTTGCGCTCCTGACCAGGCTCACCGTTTTCAGAAAGCTCCGGTGCCGGGTTGGCAGGAGTGGCAAAACGGCTGTTTCCGCGTCCTCCGCGTCCGCCTTTTGCAATAACAGCCTGCTGGCCGTGCTCTGTTAAATCAGCAATAACCGTTCTTGTTTCTTCTTCCATCACAACGGTGCCAGGCGGAACTTTGACAATCATCGCCTCCGCATTTCGCCCGTGCTGGTTTTTGGACATGCCGTGCTGTCCGCGGTCTGCTTTAAAGTGGCGCTGATAGCGGAAATCCATCAGTGTGCGCAGTCCTTCTTCCACCTGGAAAATGACATCTGCGCCTTTACCGCCGTCTCCGCCTGCAGGTCCGCCTTTCGGCACGTATTTTTCTCTGCGGAACGCGACAAGGCCATTGCCCCCGTCTCCGCCTTTCACATATATTTTCACCTGATCTATAAACATGGTAATCCTCCGTCCAAGCCAATTATGCAAGTTCAACCGCAACGGTCAATTCATTCGGGGAAAGCTCATAGTGCTTCACTTCAACCCCGCTTTGCTCATTTGCTTTCAGCCAGTTTAATAACAGTGCTTTATCTGTTATTATGCCGTTAAAGTCAAAAAAGAACCGGGCTTGTCTTTGATTGGCTTCTGTTTCTATTGTAATGCTCATATGATTTTCAGCGCAGCGGTCCGCAGCATCATCAAGAATCTGAAAGAAATGTCCGCACCAATCTGTAGCTGTCTGATCGAGTTCAGACAGATCACACGCAGTGCCGAGCACCTCGTATTCGAGGGCATACTGATGCCTGTGCCAGTTGAACGTCATCAGCATACTCGCAAACGAAAGCATCTTCAGATTGCAGAGCTTTGATTCATTCTGGGATTCAATCACAATTTCTTCGATAATCTGCTGTACGCGGTCATATTTATTCAGCGTTATGTTTCCTTTTAGTAACTGAAGTTTATTCATCCAGTCGTGGCGGGAATGACTCAGCACCTCGACAATATTCCACTCTTCATTTGTTTTTTTCATGTCGGCACTCCTGCTCCCTTATCTTTCTCTATTCATTTCTCTAGGAGTTTCAACTTGGAAACTGAATGTCGTACTAAATTATAACAAACAATCCAGGGGAAAATAAGGGCAATTTGAAAAAAGCAGAAGGAATCAGCTAGATGGGGGGTATTGAATGAGGCTGCCATCGTTTGCATTTAATAAACAAAAGAAAAACTCTAACCAGGGGCTAGAGTTTTCCTAAAGAAATTATGCTTCTTGTGCTACAGGATATACGCTAACTTTTTTGCGGTCACGTCCGAAACGCTCGAAACGCACAACTCCGTCCACTTTCGCGAAAAGAGTGTCGTCGCCGCCGCGGCCAACGTTTTCACCTGGATAAATTTTCGTACCGCGCTGACGGAAAAGGATAGAACCACCGCTTACGAATTCGCCATCTGCACTCTTAGCGCCAAGACGCTTAGAGATTGAATCACGTCCGTTCTTAGTAGAACCTACTCCTTTTTTAGAAGCGAAGAACTGAAGATCTAAAGTTAAAAACATTCTAGTCCACCTCCTGCTGGTTGTTATTTATAACAATGTGTATGAAATGCCCGTAGCTAAGTTCAATTGACTGCAGAGAAACAAGCATTCCCTCAAGCAGAAGCTGTGCCTTGCCGGCTGCTTCCTGCTCAAGTTCCTGCGGCAGCTGAAACGAAAGATATCCTCCGTCGCCGCCCTGATCGACAATCGGCGTTATGCCTGTTAATTTATGTACTGCATTAACAGCGCCGAATACGACAGCAGATGCTCCAGCACAGACAATGTCCTTGCCGTGAACATCGAAATCGGCATGTCCAGATAATGTAAACGATTCAATTAAGCCGCTGCTGGAGCGGTTAATGACTGCTTTTATCATCTTAAAAAGCCTTATGCGTTGATTGCATCAATAACAAGTTTCGTGTATGGCTGACGATGACCTTGCTTTTTGCGGTAGTTTTTCTTAGCCTTGTATTTGAATACAGTGATCTTTTTAGCGCGGCCCTGTTTTTCAACTTTCGCTGTAACAGTCGCACCAGCAACGATCGGGCTTCCAACTTTCACGTCATCTCCGCCGATGAATAATACTCGGTCAAAAGTAACAGTGTCGCCTTGCTCACCAGCAAGCTTTTCAACGTAGATCGCCTGACCAGCTTCTACCTTGATTTGTTTGCCACCAGTTTCAATAATTGCGTACATTCCTATGCACCTCCTAATTAGACTCAGACTCGCCAGCAGACAGGTGTTCCGGATGAACCGAAAGGCTTAAAACCTGCATCTGAGCGGTTGTAGCACGGGTGCTACAATCAATAACATAACAATACTATCAAAAGCAGGCTATCTGTGTCAATCACATTTTCTCTTTCTTTTTCAGCAGGCGGATAATTTCTTCCGCGTCTCCCTGGTGAATAATTCTGTATGTGCGTGATTCAGATGAAGGATTTAGGAAGATGCGAAAGCGCAAAACGCTCTCAAGGCGCTTAATATGTTCGTCCTGTTCTCCCCTGAAAATCCGCGCCGCGTCTGCCGGAAGCTCGACTAAAACAGCTTCATGCTCCATATACTGACGCTCCCACAGCTCCCGCTCAAGCCTGAACGCTGTCGTTTCCGCTGAAACGACCGTACCGGTGCCGCTGCAGTGCGGGCAGGGGCTCATCAGCAGGGAGGCAAGATCCGGCCGCACTCTTTTTCTTGTCATCTGAAAGATATTCATCTGGGTAAACCCGATAATCCTTGACTGCACCTTATCACGCTTAGCCTCTTTCAGCATTTGTGAGAGCACAGCCTGCCTGTCCTCCTGCCTGTCCATATCAATAAAATCAATGATGATCATTCCGCTCAGATTGCGGAGCCTGATCTGGCGGGCGGCTTCCTTTGCAGCTGCAAGATTTGTCTTCAGCACTGTATCCTGAAGAGAGCTCTTGCCGGAAAATTTCCCTGTATTAACATCAATGACTGCCATGGCTTCAGTCTTGTCGATCACAAGGTACGAGCCATTAGACAGCCAAACAATCCTCTTGAGAGCTTTCTCTATTTCCTGTTCAACATCATACGCTTCAAAAATCGGCTGCTTAGACTGGTGAAAGATAACCTCCGTCCCGCTGCACCACGCTTTAAGATCCAGAGCAAGCTCACTCTCATCACAGACGATCCGGTCAATTTCCCCAAGGTCATACTCCCGCAGCATCCGGTCAAAAAACGGCGTGCCCTCGGCAAGCAGACATGGCACTTTATCCGGTTTCTTACTATTTGCTTCTTCGTATTTCCCTTTCAAATAATCAAATTCACGCCTGAGTTCCTCTTTCTCTCTTCCGTTTGCCGCGGTTCTGAATACAAGGCCTTCACCTTCCTTGCAAAGAGAGGCTCCGATGGCAAGCAGCCTCTCTCTTTCAGCGGAGTCTTCAATTTTTTTCGAGACGGCTGTATATCCAGAATCAGGCATATAAACAAGATACTGTCCGCCAAACTCCAATTTTGCTGTTAGTTTTGGCCCCTTATGATCTGTCGCCTCTTTTACCACCTGAACGATGATCTGCTGTCCTTCTCTTATTCTTTTTTCCATAGAGGAAGGAAGGTCGTGGACAGACAGATAGCCGTTTTTCTCGGACCCAATATCAACAAACGCAGCCGCCATTCCCTTCAGAACATTTAAAACACGGCCCGCGTAAATGGCGCCGGCCGTTTCATGTATATGATGAATGTGTATCTCCTGGATCTGGCTGTCTTCAAGCAGCGCGCAGCGGTTCTCGCTGCCCTTTGCATTGAAAAGTAACGTACGCAATGAAACATCCTCATTTCTATAAGTGCTTTCTCTTATTTACTCATTTTATGAGGCCAGCGTCAATAGAGGTAGTTCAGCTCACCGACTGTCGACTGCACGCGTTTATCGGCAAAATAAGCATGCAGCAGCTCATTCTCATCAAGCTCAAACAGTTTTTTTCCGTCACGTTCAACAATAATTGGATGCTTGCATCCCCGCCTGAACTTCAGGAGGGTCTGATAGATCATCTCATCCTCATCTACTACAATCGGCTCAAGGATTCCCGGGTCCTGTTTATTGCCGTAATACCTCTCAAGCAAAAAACGCATGCTTACAAAGCTTCGGTGTTTGTATTCAGTATATAAGGAATAGATGAGAAATCCTGCAATGATCCAGACATTCAGCTGCTGCGGAGAGAACAGGAGAAAAAACAGCAAATACACTGCAAGAAAGACAGCTGACACAAGCAGCATCAATTTGTGGGCCTCCTGATAGGACCGCCTCACGGAAACAAACAAAAACAGCAGCTTTCCGCCATCCAGCGGCCAGATCGGCAGCAGATTAAACAGAAAGATCATTCCGTTGTAAAACGTAAAAAGCTGAAATGTTTCCGGGCTCATATAGCCTGCTGAAAACAAAAGAAAGGCAGCTCCCTGCAGAGGAAGATGCTGAAACGGTCCCGCAGCAATCGTAATAAGCTCTTCCTTCAGCGGCCTGTTCCCATGCTCCTCAACTTCTGCAACCCCTCCAAATGGAAGGAGGACAATTGATTTCAGCCTCCAGTCAAAATGTCTTGCAGCCATCGCGTGCCCAAGCTCATGCACAAGAATGATCACAAGCAGAATCAGCAGTGACTGAAAGTGGGCAGTCATGACTGAGATTCCCATGATCAGCCATAGAATGGGGTGAATATGAATGTGAAGAAACACAGACAAATATTTATTCAAAGGAGATCACCTGTATTGGGTCTATAAATTGCTCACCCTTTTTAATAGCAAAATAATACGTTCCCTTCTGATCTTCTGCTGCTTTGATTTTACCGATTTCCTTTCCGTTTTCAACGAAGTCATATAGGGAGACCTGCACTTCTTCGAGGTTTCCGTACCAGCTTTCTGTTGAATCGTCATGCTGGACGACAACCGTCAGACCTGACTCTTCCTTCTTTCCAATTTCAATGACAACCCCTTCATTCATCGCTTCAACAAGCGTGCTGCTTGTTTCAACCATGACACCCTGGCCGTTATCTTCAAACGTTTCAAGCACCTTGCCTGACGCAGGAGCGGTATACTGGTCTGAAGCAGGCTGTTTGTCAGCAGCAGGCTTGATCAGAGCCAGCGGGTCTCCGAACTGTTCCCCGTACCATTTCGATAGTCTCGCAAACTGGAACTCTTCTTCAAACGTGCCTGTTACAACATGCTGAACTTTTTCAAACGGAGGCGAATCATTTTTAAACACAATCGCTGATACCAGCACAAGACAGGCGCCGATCAGCAGCTTGAACATGAACACATCCGGCTTAAACAGCGGATGCTGTCCTCCCCCGCCGCCACTGCCGGGATCGTACGAATGATACGCAGCGCCGCTGTATTTCTCCTCATCATCCGTGTAAGGAAGAGCTGAAAACGGTTTGGGATCCCGTTTAGAAGCGTCTCCCAAACGGAGCTCCCGTTTTCTCTTCGCCATTTTTTTCCGCAGATCATCCGCACGATTTCCCATTGCAGCTCCCATCCCCTCATAGCACATTTACTGCATCATATGCCTTGTCCGACGGGTTTATGACAAGCTGTGATACAAAAGCGCAAGCACCTTTTTCAGATCCGATAGGCAGATAAGAATCCGGCAGAAAAGTCCGATTTTGACTTTTTTGCCGGATTTGTTCTGACAGAGGATCTAGGCGCTTCCGCTTGCCGATGATGACTTTGTTATGTTAGCCCCTATTATTCTTTATAATTTACTTAACAACGAAAAAAACAGCCTCCCTGAATTAAGGAGACTGCCTGTTTATACTCTTACACCGAAAAAGCGTTTGATTTTTGTAAACATGCCCGGATTTGCATCCTCAAGCGACTGAAGAGGAACGGCTTCGCCAAGGATCCGGCGCGCGATGTTCCGGTAGGCAATAGATGCGCGGTTTGAAGCGTCCATTGCGATCGGTTCGCCTTTATTGGAAGCTTTAATGACATCATCATCATCCGCTACAATCCCAATGAGGTCAATCGACAGATGAGCAACAATATCATCTATATCAAGCATATCGCCGTCTTTCACAAGATGATTCCGTATACGGTTAATCACAAGTTTTGGAGGTTCAATGCCTTCTTCACGTTCAAGCAGTCCGATAATGCGGTCTGCATCCCGCACAGCAGACGTTTCCGGAGTTGTTACGACAATTGCCTTGTCCGCCCCTGCGACTGCGTTTTTAAAGCCCTGCTCAATGCCTGCCGGACAGTCAATGACGATATAATCATAGTCCTGTTTCAGCTCATCAACAAGCTTTTTCATCTGGTCAGGATTCACAGCCGACTTGTCGCTCGTCTGAGCAGCAGGAAGCAGGTAAAGCCTGTCTTCAAAGCGTTTATCTTTAACCAGGGCCTGATGAATTTTGCAACGCCCTTCGACAACATCCACCAGATCATAAATGATCCGGTTTTCAAGTCCCATTACAACATCCAGGTTGCGAAGACCGATGTCTGTATCAATGAGACATACCCGTTTTCCTAAAATCGCCAATGATGTTCCTAGATTGGCAGAAGTCGTTGTTTTTCCAACTCCGCCTTTGCCAGAGGTAATAACGATTGCCTCACCCACGGTTAAATTCCTCCCTCAAACCTTGTCAATTCAGGTCGTAAATGAGTTAACTGCTGCAGCCGGTCAATGACGATCGACTCGCTTTCATCTATGTACGCACATTCCATCTCATGCGTTTCTTCCCGGTCATAATCAGGCGCTCTGCCGACTGTCGAGCCAATCCGGATTTGCGACGGCATCATCACGGATGCGGCAATGACAGCTGAGCTCTTCCCGTTATATCCGGCATGAGCAATTCCTCTGAGTGTTCCCATAATGAAGATGTTGCCCCCGGCAATCACTGTGCCGCCGGGATTCACATCTCCTATCAAAAGAAGATCACCGTCAACCTTCAGAACCTGGCCTGAGCGGATGACCTTTGCCGCAGAAACGATTTCCGCTTCTTTTTTCATGCGTGCGGCATGTTCTTTTGTAACCACATTGCTTTCAAATGTTTCAACAACCAGATTCCGCTTTTTCTGGATCACAGCCTCAATTTGTTCCTGATGGTTTCTGTGAAGCAGACGGTTGCCCGCTTTAACGTTAACGGTGATCGTTGGCCCATCTTCATGTATATACTGTTTTAGAGACAGCATCTGATCAAGATCATTCAGCAGTTCTTCAAACGAACACGAATCATCAAGATGCAGGGTTAGGCCGTCTTTCGTGCCTTTTATCGTGACATAATGCTGTTTTTGAGCCTTCATGACGTTCACCTCAACGACTATACAATTTCGACAGATCGATGCCTTCTTCCTCTTTTTAAAACGCAATTTCTGAAACTTTGTCCGTTTCCTGATTCAGGAAGAATGGATCACAAGCAGTACTCATTTCACCCGGCCATCTGTTTGCACAGGCCGTAATCTGCTGTCAGATTACAGTCTACAAATCGTCCATATAGTCCCTTTTCACTTTTGAAATAAAACGGCTCATCGGATAGATCAGGACGATGGCGCCAACTGAGTTTGCAAGAATCGTCGGAAGAAGCCTCAGATTTGTAAAATCATAGAATGGCAGATTCGAATAGCCGATCAGCATCTGAATGCCGTAAGAATAAAATTCCAGAAGAGTCACTGCCAGCAGAGACAGGAAAAGCACAACAAGCATGTTCCCCTGAAGAGCCTTCAGCGCTTTTGAGATCAGGTAGGCAAACAGCGGATAGGCAAACAAATAGATGCCGAGGATTTCGGTATACACAATATCATGCAGCAGACCGAAAACCATCCCGTAGATAATCCCCATCTTCTGGCTGTAGTAAGCCGTAATAAAAACGATGGAAAGCATCACAAATCTCGGGATAATCACTTGATCTTCAGATGTAAACGGAAGCTCAATCAGATCGGTAAACGTGCTTTCCGATATAAAAACGAACAAAATGAAAAGAGGAAGGAGGATACGGTTCATGATTCCTCCTCCTCCTCTGGATCCATATTGGTAATATCGATCGTTTCTTTAACTCTGTCTGTTACAAATACCCGGTCAATATCATAAAGATCTGCTTCCGGCTTAATGTAGGCCATTTGCGAAAGGCCGTATGAATCGGGTTCTACTTCAAGCACTTCACCGATGACAAGACCTTCAGGGAAGATCCCGCTGCTTCCGGACGTTACAACTTTCTGGCCTTTTTCGATTTTGACGTCCGATTCAATCTTCTTAAGCAGAAGAGCTTTTTTCTTCTCGTCATATCCTTCGATCAGACCGAAAATATTTGGCTGTCCGTCTTTGCCCTGAATTTCAGCCGCGATCCGGTTTTTTCGGTCCGGGGAACTTAAAAGCTGAACGGTGGAATTGAATTTAGAGGTGCTTTTCACTTTCCCGATCAGGCCTTTATTTGTAATAACGGCCATATCCTTTTCAACGCCGTGCTGTGACCCCTTATCAATGGTAATCAGATCAAACCATCTGCCCGGGTCCGGGTTTCTCGCAATCAGCGCTGCCGGAATCGGATTGTATTCTCTAAGTGATTCCTGTGCACCCAGCTCTTCGCGCAGCTTTTCATTGTCGCGTCTGAGAGCCTGCAGCTCTGTTTCGATTTTCATATGCTCATCAATCTTGCTTTTGAGGAGCTTGTTTTCTTCATACGTATTTTTAAGATCGCCGACATTCTCAAAGAAGCCCGCTACATATTGTGCGGGCTTATGAAAGACTGTTTGAAATAATCCTGTTGAATCTTTGACAAATTGCTCCGGCCAAGTAAGCTCTCTGTCTTCTTTTAGCGAATAGCCGATCAATGCCACTAAAAAGATAATACTGACCAGGAGCAGGATAAGACGTTTATTCAAGAAAAACTGCGGCATGTGACTTTACACCCTCTAACTATTTGCTGTGTTCGCAGGAATCAGTCCGTGCAAATGCAGCTGTTTTAAAACGAACCTTCAGAAGGCACGTGTATTATCTGCTGTCTTTTGCTTTTGTTTTGAAAAGATGAATATGCTCAAGAGCTTTGCCGGTGCCGACTGCTACACAGTCAAGAGGATTCTCGGCAATGAGGACAGGCATGTTCGTTTCTTCACTAATCACTTTATCAATATTGCGAAGCAAAGCGCCGCCGCCAGTAAGGACGATGCCGCGGTCCATAATGTCCGCTGCAAGCTCAGGCGGAGTCTTTTCAAGTGTATTTTTAACAGAATCGACAATTGAATTAACCGTATCGCGAAGAGCCTCCGCAATTTCTTTCGCCGTAATTTCAATTGTTTTCGGTAGACCTGTCAGAAGATCGCGGCCGCGGATGTCCATGTTCTCAACGCCCTCAGGAGATCCTGCTGAACCGATTTCCATTTTGATGGATTCAGACGTACGGTCACCGATCATTAAATTGTACGTTTTGCGGATGTAGTTGACGATCGCATCATCCATTTCATCGCCTGCTACGCGGATTGACTGCGACGTTACAATCCCGCCAAGAGAGATGATGGCTACTTCAGTCGTACCGCCACCAATATCAACAACCATGCTTCCAGTCGGTTCCCAGACAGGAAGATTTGCACCGATCGCAGCTGCAAACGGCTCTTCTATCGTATAAGCATCACGTGCACCAGCCTGTCTGGTTGCATCGATCACTGCACGTTCTTCTACTGCTGTAATGCCGGAAGGAACACAGACCATAACGTAAGGCTTGCTTGAGAAAATGCCTTTTCCTTTTGTTGCTTGTTTTATGTAATACTTCATCATTGCTGCCGTTGTTTCATAGTCGGCGATAACCCCGTCTTTCATCGGGCGGAGCGCCACTACATTGCCGGGTGTACGTCCGATCATATTTTTCGCGTCGTTTCCTACTGCCACGATCGACTTCGTGTCCGTCTGCATCGCAACCACAGAAGGCTCGCGCACAACAATTCCTTTTCCTTTAACAAATACCAGTGTATTGGCCGTACCCAAATCTATACCAAGGTCTCTTGTCCCAATTCCAAACATTACATGTATCTCCCTTTCTAAAAACCGAATTACTTATTTTAAAAGCAGTCAAATGCGACGGCGAAAAAAACTCATAAACATTATTATAGCGTAATTACACAAAAATAAAAGTGTTACAAATATCCTTTTTCTTTTAAACTCACATATTTTTGCTCGCCAATAATAAGATGGTCCAAAAGCTCTATCCCTATCATTTTACCACACTCTGTTAATCTTTTAGTAACTTCAATATCTTCTCTGCTCGGGGAAGGGTCGCCTGACGGGTGGTTATGGATGCAGATAATTGAAGCGGCAGAACGTTTCAGCGCTTCTTTAAATACTTCGCGGGGATGAACAATGGAGGCATTCAGGCTTCCGATAAAAACGGTTTGTTTATGAAGCACCTGATTTTTCGTATTTAAATAGAGACAGACAAAATGCTCCTGTGACAAAAAGCGCATTTCTTCCATTACATAATTGGCGCCGTCCTGAGGAGATTTAATGACATATCTGTCTTCATAGGCAAGACGGTTGATCCGTCTGCCGAGCTCAAGCGCTGCCAGAACCTGAACGGCCTTTGCCTCTCCAATTCCGGAAATGCTCGTCAGCTCGGCGACTGATGCTTCTTTTAAAAACCTCAAGCCTTCAAAGTGGTTGAGCAGACGGTTGGCAAGCTGCAGAACAGACTCTTTTTTTGAACCTGTCCGAAGCAGGATGGCCAGCAGCTCATGGTTGGCAAGACTTTCAGGACCGTCATGAATCAGCCTTTCACGCGGCCTGTCTTCCAGCGGGAAATCATGGATTTTCAGCACTTCCAATCTGTTTCTCCTCCTGAGTCCCTCTCTGCCTTTCTCTTAACGGATGTAGCCCGCTTTTTTAAGCTCTCTCGCTGTCCTCGACAAAGGAAGTCCTACGACAGAAAAATAATCGCCGCGGATTTCTTTTACAAACAGCGATCCAAGACCCTGTATGCCGTAGGATCCTGCCTTGTCCATCGGCTCTCCGGACAGCACATACTCTTCAATGTCTTCATCTGTGAGCGGCCAGAATGTCACATCTGTCTGCTCGTAAAAAACGATTTTCTTCTCTTGATGCAAAATGGCAACACCTGTGAGCACCTGATGTGTCCTGCCTGAAAGCTTGGCAAGCGTTGTTTTTGCATCCTCTTCATCTGCAGGTTTCCCTAGAATTTCGCCGCCGTACACAACTACTGTATCCGATCCAAGAACAACGGAGTCTCTGAAGCGCTCTGCAACGGCAGCGGCCTTCTGCTTAGCGAGCGACATGACAATGTCAGAGGGCGAAAGCGCCGGGTCCACTTTCTCTTCCACATCACTGACAACAACTGTAAACTGGATGCTGACTTTTTCAAGAAGCTCTTTTCTGCGCGGAGATCCTGACGCTAAAATAAGATGATGTTCCATTCTTCAACATCCTTTCATTCGGTTTAAAGGGAGATACACTCGTATCTTAGCAAACACAGGCAGGATGCACAAACGGCCAAAATGGAATTTTGCACGGAAAACAGCAGCTTTTTCTGCAATAAAAAAAGCATCTCTTTTCATCGAGATGCCCCGGGAAATTTAATTTAGCGAAACGAGCAGGTCCATCAGCTTCTGCTGGGCGGCCCATCCTGTCTTTTCATCCGCGCCTTTCGAAAGCATTGACGACACATCCGTTAACTCTTTTTTCATCGAAACAAGACTTTCATCCTTCGGTTTAAGCTTTCCAAGCTCTGTGAGAACAGCTTCAGATTTCGATGTTACCTCTTTGCTGTTCCCTTCCACTGCGGCAGATGACAGGGTAACAAGTGTTTTGAAATGGCCGATGAATGCCGACGCATCTTCATTTGATTTCACAGAGAAGTCAGCTGTTTTTCCGCTCCATGTATCAATGGAGCTGGATTTATAGACATTGCTCAGCCCATCTGCCTCCTGTTTTTCATTGCCGACTCCCCCGTAAACGAAGTAGGAGCCGTCTTCCTCAACTGCTGCAGCGGGAAATCCTTTGGCTTTTAAGTCGGCAGCCGTGGCATCGGCACCCTCTTTAGAAGAGAACTTTCCGATTTGTGCGAAATAAAGCTGCATCGTTTGCTCTGCAGCTCCGGCGCCTGTGCCCGGTGCCTCAGGAGCCGCCGCCACGTCCTCAGCCTGTCCTGCACCTGTCTGAAGAGCGGCAGGCAGATCCTCATCTGACATGAAATTCAGGGCAAGAAATCCGAAGCTTACGCCAAGCACAATCGCAAGCACAATGGTGATGGCATATTGCTTAAAAGGATAGGCACTTAGATGAACCTTCTTCCCTGTACTGAAATATGGAGAATGCTTTGATTTTGAGGATACCTTTTTAACGGCGACAACCTTGGGATCATCCTGGAAAACCTCCCCGTCATCCTCCGGGAGAACCCATGTGAACTCATCCTCTTTTTCAGCATCGGACGCGGCGGCCTCCTGTTCAGCCATCGCTTTCTCATTCCAGCTCGTTACAGGAATGTCAGGCTTTTCTGCCTCCTCCCCTTTCTTTCCTTTCTTCCGGCTGTTCTTGTCTTTCCAATTCCGTTCCTCCCCGTTGATCTTCACCTTCATTGCATGTGCACGCTTGTCCACCTCTACACCGCCTATCTGTACGATTCAAGTATTTGGTATTCATGCTAGCACAGCAAAAATAAAAAAGAACAAGACATTTGTCGTCTTGTTCAGAAAGGTTTTCGTCAAATACCCGCTCTATTCGCCATCTTCTTCCTTTACAAGCGAAGGATTAAGAGGATTGAGCTTGCCCACCGGCTCCGGGGCTGCCACTTTTGGAGTCTCATCCTTAAGGTCCTGAAGGGTATCCATATAAAAGGCAGAGACCTGCAGCGAATACTTAAGCGGCTCCGCTTCCTGATCAAGCGAAGTCAGCTCTTTCACCCCGTTGAATGTCAGCAGATCCACTTTCGCGACGCGCTGCTGATTTTCTAGCTCCGAGATAAACGCCTCCATATCAAAATAGCGGCTGGACGTCACTTCAAGGGAAATGAGGATTCGCTTTAGTCCCTCAGGTGCTGCAGGCAGCCCAGCGCTCTCCTGAGCACTTACAGGCTGTGCAGGCGGTGCGTCCGCTGATTCTGACGGCACCTCTGCAGTTCCAGATTGATCCGCAGGAGCCTCTGAGCTTTCAGCCCCGTCAGCCGGAGCTTCACTTGGGACAGCTTCCGGTTCGGCCGGCGGCAGGAATGCATCTTCGCTTTCAGCGAATGTGACGCTTTCTATTTTACTGTTTGAAACCGTTTCAGCCTTTTCAAGATCCAGCACAAGCTGTTCCACCATCGGGGAAACCGGGACTTTTCGCTGTAATTCTACAGAATGAACAGGCGCCTTTGTTTCTGTCGAAGGATTTTCACCTAACGTTCCGATTTGGGTCAAATACATGTCCCTTGAATTCTCAAGCGAGCTGATTTCTGCCTTAACAGGCTTTATAAAGAGGTGGTACGAACCGAAATAGAGCAAACCGAGAGTGAAGGCTGCTGCAAGCAGGAGGAAAAAATGTTTTTTATGAAGATGAATCGTCATCAGTTTGTTCCCCGCTCTCTGCTTGTAAATAATCCGGATTCAATGTAAGAATATACTGCGCTTCCGACCGAGGGAGCCCGCCTGATTCTTCTCCCTCAGGAGCCTCTGTCCCCTCTTCTTTGACAGCGGTGATGCTGATTAAATCGGCTTTGGTGAAGTAGGCAGATTCTTTTAATCTTGCAAGATAGTACGCTGCCTCTCGGTTTGTGTCAAATTGAACGGAAAGCGTCAGCTCTCCAGCATCATTATAGGAGAAGGTTTTAAAGAACCCCCGTTCAGGAAGCTTGCCTGCGAGTTCTTTCACAACCGGAACAGAATCGAGCGATACGCCGTCAGCGTATTCAACAGCGCTTTGAAGAGAGGAAACCGAAGAGCTTGTATTGCTTTTTGTTCCTTTTTCAGCTGCGAGCCGCTCATACTCTGATTGGAGTGCCCCAGCCTGACTCTTCAGCTCTGCTTTTTCTCCATTGGCAGAAGTCAGCTGAATGATAAAAAGCCCCGCAAAAATAACGGCGATAAAAGCAAGAAGAATATAAAGCGTGGCATTGGCCACATTCCTGGGATCTTTTTTCGGCAGCAAATTAATATCAGCCAGCATTTAACGCACCTCTTTTAATGCCAGACCGGCAGTCAGATAAAACGAAGCAGGCAGCGGAGTTTTATTCAACGTTTCAGCTTGCGCATTCTTTAATGAATCAACAGGATAGTCATACCGTTCAGCCAGAAGCCGCTCTGCTTCATGGAGCAGCGGGTGATCTCCCGTCAGGATGAAGGATGAAACTTCATCATTCCCCTGATTCAGTGAAAATCTGTAGAAATTGAGGACATGGTCGATTTCTTTCATAATTTCGTTTGCCTGAAACCGAAATTCTTCAACTGTCATGGTCCCGCTCATGCTGTCCAATTCACGGACATTCTTCTCAACCTCTATGTTCCGCATAAATACAGGCTGCTCCTGCTGAAAGATGCTCAGGTTTACACCTGACAGATCATACTGGATAAGCATGACAGAGGCTGCATAATCCACTTTTGGTTTTTGATTCAAATAAAAACGGTACTGACAAAGGGGAGAGATATCGGCGGCATCCGGTTTCAGGCCCGCAGTGTCAAACAGGTCGGAATAGCTCCTGACAAGCTCTTCACTCGACGCAAACAGCAGCAGATGAAGCTCCTTGTCCGTCCGGCCTGTCACGATATAATCAAAAACAGCCTCATCAAAAGGCAGATGGATCGACGAACCGATTTCCACATAGAGATGTCCGCGAATCTCATCATCAATTAAATCGCCGGGTACGTTCACCTTCCGGATCACTACATGGGAATCAGGAACTGTGAATCGGACTTTCCTGCCCTTAATACCCCACTCTCTCACACACTCATCCAGTATGAGTGAAAGAGTGTCAAAATCCTGGATGACCCCTCCGCGGATGAGCCCTTCAGGAAGCGGGCGCTCTTCGCACATTCCCATCATCAATGGTTCTGCCTGCTTTAGTTCTGCGTAGCGAATGGCATCATCTTTAATCGTAAAATTTCCTGTCTTTTTGCTGAAACGAAATCCGGAAAGCCCCAATATGCTCCCTCCTTTCCTAATAACCGATCAAACGAATATACCAGTCTATTAAATGTTCCCCAAAAAAGTAGGCTGCAAGAGTCCCCGCCATGATGGCAGGTCCGAACGGTATCGGCTCCTTCCGCTTTGCTTTTCCAAGAAGCATCGCTATCCCTCCGGAAAGCGAGCCGGCGAGACATGAGAGAAAGAAGGCAAGCAGAACAAGCTTCCATCCAAGAGCAAGTCCAAGAACGCCAAAAAGCTTGATATCCCCGCCGCCCATTCCTTTGCCCCTCGTCACGAAAGCAATCGCATAAAGCAGCGAAAATCCGGCTGCAGCGCCTGCAAGCGGATCCCACCAAGGCGAAAGCGGAATTAAGATTCTTTCAAAAGCCAATAGTCCGCCGAAAAACAGCAGCACTTTATCAGGGATCACCATGTATTTCACATCAGACACAAAAATAATCATAAACATCGAAATAAGCGTCAGCGCAACAGCCAGTTCCCCTGTCCACCCCAAAAGCAAAGCCGCCGCTGCAAAAAGCAGCGCCGTCATTCCTTCCACAAACGGATACAGCGGAGAGATGAGGGCTTTGCATTTTTTGCACTTACCGCCCTGTAAAACATAAGAAACAACAGGAATAAGCTCGCCTGCTGTTAATGTATGTCCGCACCCCGGACACGCGGAACGGGGTGCGACTATGGATTGTTTCATTGGAACACGGAGGCCGACTACGTTGTAGAAGGAGCCTAGTAGGAGGCCGTAGATAATTATTATGATTAAAGTCATGCTTATGGTGTAGATGTTTTACTACGCAAATTCGATTCAGTTGTATATGTTTTAGTAATATTATTTTTTGTTACAGTGATATTTGTATAAGTATATTTACCATTTGCAACGTTCATCGTAATACTGTAATTCCCCACTCCATCTAAGTATTCATTCAGTGCGGTGTTTGGATTGGTACCATTATTAGAAAAAGTAGCATTAGCTGTAGGGCTATTACTTGATACGTATAGCTTTGCTGCTTCAAGAACTGATACAGCTTCAGCATGAACAGCATCTTCTTTTGAATTTTTAATCACATTACCAATACTCGGCACAGCAATAGCCGCAATAATCCCCAAAATAACAACAACAGCAAGCAATTCAATGAGTGTTAATCCCCGTTCGTTCTTAAGCATTTTTTTAAACATGTCTCTTTCTCCTCATCTAGTAATTTAGAAGTATAGGTCTTTGTGTTTAGTCTATCGTCATTATAGCATATAAAATTGGATTTTACTGCTAATTTTTTCTCGAAAATTAATTTATTTTGTTGAAAATATCAAACATAGGAACTAGGATGGAAGTCACTACCACACCGACAATTCCTGCAAGAAAGACAATCATCAGCGGCTCGATCAGGGACTTCAGTCTGTCTGTAGCCTGCTCGACTTCATCTTCGTAAAAATCCGCAACTTTCGAGAGCATTTCATCGAGTGATCCCGTCTCCTCCCCAATCGCAATCATCTGTGTAACGAGCGGCGGAAACACCCAGTGATCTCTCATTGGCTCTGTAAGAGAATGCCCTTTTTCAAGTGCATTTCTCGACTCTTTCAGTACCCGGCTGATGACTTCATTTTCAACGATGCTTTCTACTATGGAAATCGCCTGCAGGATTGGAACAGAGCTCGAAAAAAGCGAGCTGAGTGTTCTCGTCATTCTGGCGAGCGCCGCCTTCTGCAGCATTTTTCCAAATATCGGCATTCTCAAGGCAGCCGCATCCAGATAATACTTTGTTGAAGGCTGCGATTTCATGGCTGCAATCCCCGCGATAATCAGCAGGATAAAGATGATTACAAGCCACCAAAACGACTGCATCCATTCACTTGCACCAAGCACAAACTTCGTGATGAGGGGAAGCTCGGCTCCGAAGTCCTGGAACATATCCACAAACGTCGGCACAACGGCCACTAAAAGAAAAATGACGACCGCTATGGCAACAATCCCGACAACGGCCGGATAGGCAAGAGCGGAAATGATTTTCTGCTTTGTTTTATGCTGCTTTTCATAGTGCAGCGCCAGCCTGTCGAGCGTTTCATCCATATTCCCTGCAGCTTCTCCGGCTTTAACCATGTTCGTAAACATATTGGAGAAGATTTTCTTATGCTTTGCCGCTGCGGCAGACAGCGGATTTCCAGACCTGAGCTCTTCTTCTACGTCAAATAGCGCTTTTCCGAGTGCTTTGCTTTCTGTTTGTCTGGCAAGAATATTTGTCGCATCAACAACAGATATACCTGCCTTCAGCAGCGTGGAAAATTGTCGCAGATAAATGACAAAATCCTGCAGCTTAACAGGATTGCCTATGCTGATTTCTTTTGTCAGCAGGGTTTCCTGAAGCTCTTCAATTTTTGTAATTCTTAGGCCTTTTTCCTGCAGTTTCACTATGACGTCACGTTTTGAAGTGCCGGCGATCACGCCGCTTGTCTGACCCGCTTTTCCCCGGCCTTCATATTTGAACCGCGCCATTACCGTATTGTCTCCTGCAAGAAGGGGTCTGCCATTTCCCTCAAGATTACGCCTGATTGAACAAGTTCTCTTATTGACCCTTCAAGCGTCATCATTCCCTGATCACGGCTTGTCTGCAAAATGTTATGAATCTGGTGGATTTTCTCATTTCGAATCAAATTCGCAATGGCAGGGTTGTTCACTAAAATTTCCGTGGCCGCTCTTCTTCCTCTGAAGTCCGAAGTCTGAAAAAGGCGCTGAGACAGAATGCCGGTCAGCACGGATGCAAGCTGAATCCTTACCTGCGCCTGCTGGTTAGGAGGAAAAACATCTATGATTCTGTCAATCGTTGAAGGCGCACTGGATGTGTGCAGCGTCCCAAGGACCAGATGCCCTGTTTCAGCAGCGGTAATCGCTGTATGAACCGTCTCCAAATCTCTCATTTCCCCGACCAGTATGACATCCGGGTCCTGCCTGAGCGCCGCCCTTAATCCGTTGGCAAAGTTCAGCGTATCAAATCCCACTTCCCGCTGATCAATGATGCACGAGCCATGCTTATGAAGATATTCAATCGGATCTTCTAGAGTAATAATGTGCTTTCTCGCCGACTGGTTCATATGATGGATCATTGCTGCAAGGGTGGTCGATTTGCCGCTGCCTGTCGGGCCTGTCACTAAAATAAGCCCCTGAGGTTTATGGGACAGTGATTTCAGGACTTCCGGAAGATGCAGGTCCTCAAGTGTCGGGATGGACGTTGGAATAATCCGGATGGCAAGCGCAGTACAAGAACGCTGCTTATAGGCGTTCACTCTGAATCTCGAAACGCCGGATATGCCGTATGAGAAATCCAGTTCCCCTTTTTCCTGAAACTTTTCCCACATCGCCTGGGGAAGGATGGATTTCGCCATTTCTTCCGTATCCTCTGGCAGCAGAGCGACACCGCTATAGCTTCTCAACTCACCGTTGATTCTCAGCATAGGCGCTATCCCTACGGTAAGGTGAATATCTGATGCCTTTAGTTCAAAGGCATCTCTCATAATTCCTTCAAGTTTCATTTTCATCATCATCACTCCGATAGGGCGACGCGCAGTATTTCTTCCGTCGTCGTCAATCCCTGCTTTACTTTCAGCAATCCGTCGTCTATCAGGAAAAGCGTTTTATTTTTAATGGCAAGCTCACGTATTCCCGAGAAGGATTCGCCATTCATAATCACTTTTTTCATATCATCTGTGACAACAAGCAGTTCATGGATTGCAAGGCGGCCTTTGTACCCTGTCATATTGCATGTTCCGCAGCCTCTTCCCCGTACAATGGATTCAACTGTCAAGCCCCGCTTGGCGAAAATCTCCTTTTCCCGGACAGTTGGCTGAACGGTTTCCGCGCAATCGCGGCATACTTTTCTGACAAGCCTCTGGGCGACGACTCCGGAAAGAGAAGTAGCAACGAGAAACGGCTCTACGCCCATATCAATCAGACGGGTGATTGTACCGACCGAATCATTTGTATGGAGAGTACTGAGTACAAGGTGACCTGTCAAAGACGCACGTATGGCAACTTCAGCGGTTTCTTTATCTCTTATTTCTCCGACCATGATGATGTTCGGGTCCTGTCTCAAAATGGATCTTAGCCCTTTTGCAAACGTCATGCCGACAGTCTGGTTGACCTGGATCTGATTGATTCCTTCAAGCTGGTACTCGACCGGATCCTCAATGGTGATGATGTTAACATCCTCAGAGTTCAATTTGTTCAAAGCCGCATACAGCGTCGAAGATTTCCCTGAACCGGTCGGGCCGGTAATCAGCACAATTCCCGACGGCCGTTCAATCAGCTGCGAGAATCGCTCAAGATTTCTTGGATGGAAGCCGAGCTGCGTCATGTCATTTAACGCACTGCTGAGATCGAGCACCCTGAGAACAATTTTTTCCCCGTAAATGGTGGGCAAGGTGGCGACACGCAGATCAATCGGATGAAAATCAAGCGTCAGTTTAATTCTTCCGTCCTGGGGAACCCGCTGCTCCGTTATATCGAGGTTGGACATAATTTTGATCCGGGCGGTAAGAACGCTCTGCATGTGTTTCGGAAGAACACGCTCCGTTTTCAGGACGCCGTCTATTCTGTAGCGAACAGCAATCTTTGTTTCCTGCGGATCGATATGAATATCGCTTGCCCGCTGCTGGACGGCATTTTGAAGCAGCTGATTGACAAGCCTGACAATCGGCGAGTCCGCTTCAGTTGCTTTCTCATCCTGCACCGTCTCCTGAGGCATCCCGATCAGCTGGTCAATGTCTTCTTCCATATCAAAATACTTTGTGATCGTTCTTAATATATCGTCCTTTGTGGCAATCGCCGGTTCTACCTGAAAGCCTGTGGAAAGTCTGAGATCTTCAATTGCGTAGTAATCCATCGGATCCGCCATTGCGACATACAGCTTGTCCCCCTCTTTTTTCAGGGGAATCATGTAATTGCGTTTAGCCGTTTCCTTTGGAATCAAGGTGAAAAGCTTCGTATCAAAGGGATATCTGAACAGGCTCACATGCGGAATGCCCAGCTGAAATTCAAGCACTTCAATCAGCTGCTGCTCCGTTATATAGCCTCTCTGAAGGAGCGCATCCCCAAGCTTCTGCCGCTCACTTTTCTCTTTTAACGTGACCTTCAGCTGTTCATCCGTTATCAGGCCTGTTTCCACAAGAAGATCTCCAAGCCTTTTTCGCGTCTGCTTCAAAGTGTTATTCATCTCCTTTTTCAACTGCAGGTTCTTCCCACAGCTCCTGATCACTGCCGGTTTTAGGACTGTTCTCAGGAAGGTTTTCTAGTGCAGGGTTCTCCGCATTGGCCGGAGCTTCAGTTTGACCGGATTCAACGCCCGGCTGAACTCCTTCACCTGGAGCAGCCGGAACGGACTCCTGCTGTTCTTTCTTGAGCGGCTTCACTTCCACTCTGTGAACAGGTGCATAATAGTCATCAGAGATCAGGGTGCTTGAAAGAAGCTTTCCTTCACGGTTCAATTCATTTCTGTAGACCGCAGCTGACTGACCGTTTCTGCCTTCTTCTATGACTCTCGTTGTATTGTCATTAAGAGCCGAGTCGTATTGGATGATTTTTTTCGGCTTGTAGCTTTTCTCATTTTCCATCGTCAAACTGTACGTGTTTTCAAATGCGGCACCTTCAATGCTGATGGTTAAAGAAGCGCCGTCCTGAGCAAGCTTCAGCTCGTATGCAGCATCGTTGGGATTGTAGAAAACAAGGTCCCGTTTTCCTTTCGCAAATGCCGCTTCTTTCCCGAGTTCTGCATAAGACGGTAGCTCCGCACTAATGTGCCGCTCAAGAATTTCAAAGTTGATCAGCAGAATGGTCTGATAGATTCCGGTGGCCAGCTGGCTCAGAGCGTCATCCTCCATCTCAAGGGCAACCTCTTCCACATAAGCTTCTAACGAGAACGATCCGAAGGGTGCAATTTCTATAACAGCAGGCTGCTCTAAAACAGCTGAGCCGGCAGGAATCACCGTACCTGCAAGCAGCGTTTTTGGCAGCTTTTCTTTCACAAGGTAGTCTTCAATAGACAGGGTGAAGATCCCCTCCGTTAATTCGGACGCTGCAAGCTCAATTTCTGATGCAAGTGCTTTTTGATCAACAGCCGGTAATATTTCCGGACTAAGCTCGTTTTCCAGAAAAACGCCAAGAGCTTCTGCATCAACAGCGGCAATCAGCTTGTTCGTTTTATTTTCAAGTGAAAGCTCTGCCGTTTTCTTCACATCAAATGTGACAAAGTTGGAATCAAGACCAAGCTCCCGGTCTGCCTGGAGAAAATAAAAGCTGTTTTCTTTCCATACGGCAACTCCCTGATTCAGCTTCTCTTCCGCTTCTTCCAGCGTTAAACCCGCTAATACAATTCCGCCGACCTCCACACCTTCAGGAACCGTCTTTACATTAAAAAGCGCCCCATACGCTTTCACACCGAAAAAAGAAAATCCAAAGAGAATAAAAACACATCCGAACAAAACAAGTAACACTTTTCCTTTTGATGATGTACCCACTTCATGCCCCCCCTTTTGTCACAATACGCTTTCTACTAGTTAAATAAACCTAAGTCATTCGAATTATTATTTTCCAAATACTAGACAAAAATCGACTAGTTTTATTGTATAATAGCTCTATTCAGATGGAAAGAAAGATTTTCCTTCAAATCCATAAATTATAATAGAAAGTACGGGGATGCCTATGAAAAAGGCTTTACAAAAGGAACAGGGGTTCACACTGATTGAAGTTTTAGCCTCCATCGTCATTTTGACCATCATGTTTTCTGTATTAAGCAGTTTTTTCGTGAATAGTGCTTCTTACTCAAATTCTTTCGACAAAAACATTACATCCCAGCAGTTAAGCAAAAGTCTTCTCGAGGCCTATCAGGCGGAAGGATTTATTGAAGCAAAAAGAAAAATAAACACAGGAGAGAATCTTGCCCCTGATGTCATAAAGCAGAAACTCGCGCTTCATGAAGATGCTTTTTCTCTGAACGGATATTCTGCCAATGTCTCCTTCAGAGAACCGTCTCAGGCAAATTTGCGAGGAAAGCTTGTAGAGATTTCTGTCACAGTGACAAACCGTGACGGGATATCCTCCTCTTCAACACTCGAGGGGTATGTGCGCAAATGAAGAAACTTCATTTAAATCAAAAGGGAATAACACTGATCGAGCTGCTTTTGGTGCTTGTCCTCTCATCTATCATTCTCACAATGAGCACGGGATTTTTACTATCTATGATGAAAGCAGGGGAATCTACGCTTTCTAAAACCAATCTCAGAAATGAGGCGGTCCTGATTATTGACTCTTTAAATAAGGCGCTTGAGAACGCGGATGAGTTTGGACTTGGAGATATAAAAGGACAAGAGCTTACAAAAGTTACTCCCATTAAAATCACTAAAAGGGTCAATGCTTCAAATGTATTGGAAGAAACAAGAATGCCTATTCCGGTCATTTTTTCAGGCGGAAATTTAAGCATTGACGGAAAACCCGTCAACAATGAAAACATTTCTTTAGAAGGCAGCCATTTTTTTATTGCAGAGGATTCCTCGCAATTGATCTGCAAGCTTGTCCTGAAAGAAAAAAACACAGATTCAAAACCGTATGAAATCCTGAAAGTATATAACCTGGCAGATTGAGGTGATTGGTTTGAAAAAGTTAAATCAGAATGGCTATGCCCTGCTTAACGTGCTGATGGTTTTTACATTGGTCACCATTTGGGGAATCTCACTCCTCAGCATAACAATCAGTTCTCAAGCATATGTAAAGCATTCTAAAACGTACCTTGAGGATATGACGAAAGCAGAAAAACGCCTTGACGAAGCGTCCGCAGAATATGAAGTTCTTTTAGAAGGCATCAACAATGAAGTGCTGAATTCTCAAACACTGCTCACTAAATTGGGCAGTTTGGAGGCAAGAATTGAACAGCGGTCAGGTATTGAGGTAATCGCAAAAACACTTAAGCAGATCACTGCAACCAACAATCTGTTTGTGCAGACTGTCGATATTACTGCTCCGGTCGGGCCTGAACATGCCGGAAAAAAATTAAAGCGAACTCTAAAGGTGTCTACAATTGCAGATATCTTTAATTACGGGGTAGTAACGAATGGAGATTTAACATTAAACGGTGCAGTAGATATTAAGGGGAACATCTTTGTACAGAAAAGGCTTTATTTAAGCAATAGAGGAAAGTTCATTCAATCTGGTACAACGTATTATCCTGGAACCGTTTATCCGTCGATACAGGGTGATATGACAGTAAAAGGGCTGGATGCTTCGGGTCAGCCCTATTCATCTGCCTATTTTTACAACAGTTCTTCTTCCAGCACCACCGCTCAAAATTTCCGGCCGATAACGAATACAGGCAGCCTGTCGAGTTATTTTGTGTCATCTCCAAGAATAAGAGATGCAATTGTTTCAACAAACCAGATTAACATTCTGGGCCGGATTAATGAAAAACATGCAGCTTACACAGCAAGAAAAGGACAAATAGCAAACGGTTTAAACAACAGCCTCCTTTCCGGCACCACCGTTTACAATACCAGCAAAAAGTTTCTTCAAAATCTTGAATTGACCGGTGTTCTCAACGTAGCAGGCGATGTTTTGATGGAAGGCAATTTCACTATGGGGGAAGCAGGCAGGCTCATTACAAGCGGCAATGTCTTTATTAATGGACAGGCGGATCTAAAAGGCACCATCGAATTAACAAACCCGAACAGCTATGTCTATATTAACGGAAAAGCTGCGATATCAAATCTGAATCTCGATGGACAAATGTATATCTCGGATGCAGCAGATATCCGATCAGATTTTAATACGAACGGAACGGTTTATGTGGAAAAGAATACATCAATCGAAAATCTCAACAATGTAAGCGGCGGAACAGCGGTTATCTTGAGCAACGGCAGCATGCTTGTCGCAAACAATAATGAGTACAGCAGTACACCGAAGATTATTGATGCTTTTCTTTATTCCAATGAAACGCTTGAAATGTACGGAGTAGGTTCCAACATTAAAATTAAAGGAGGCGTTTATGGATCGAATATTATCTTGAACGCCACCAAGGGAGAAACAAGAAATAGCCTAGGTGGACGATATGTCTGGGTTGGCCCTAAATGGTATCATTATGAATGGCGCTATGATTTAGATCCTGAACTTTATAACAACGTCGGCGGACTGTATTTTGAAAAAAATCAGCAAAAGCCGGGATTGCCCTCAAGGCTGCAAATAGAATTCAAAGAGGACCTGATCCTTAATCCCCCTACAGGCATTCCGACAGTAGAAAAACTGAAAGTCGAGACCATTGATACCGAAGTTAAATAACAAAAAAAGCCGGCATTTTTTATGCCGGCTTTTCCTATTTCACATATTCCGCAACCCTGTTCCGTCCCGCCTGCTTTGCACCGATGTACATGGCGCGGTCTGCGTGGCGGATGAGGTCGAGCGGTCCTTCTGCATCTTCAGGGGCTGTTGCATAGCCGATGCTTGCTGTGATGGAGACAGGCTGCCTCTTTCCGTGATGCTGGATGCTTTGTTCGACGATAAAGGGACGGTTTGCAATGCTTTGGCGGATGCCCTCAGCGGTTGCAAAGCACGCAGGCTTGTCCATATTTGGAAGAAGGATCACAAATTCTTCCCCGCCGTACCTTGCAACCGTACCTCTGTCACCTATGAATCTCGTAAGCCGCTCAGCAAGCGAGATCAAAATTTCATTCCCTGCCTGGTGCCCGTATGTATCATTCACCTTTTTAAAGTGATCAATGTCGAGCAGGATCAGCGAAAGCTTCTGCCCTTTGAGCTGAACCAGTTCAGTGTATTCATATTCAAGAAGCTTTTCCATATAGCGGTAATTGTAAAGGCCCGTTAATGGACAGCGTTCACTTTGTTTTTTCGTTTCTTCGTAGCTCTTTGCATTTTCAATTGCCACACCAAGATAGGCGGTCAATAGATCCGTAATCATCAGCTGCGCCCGGTCATAAAACCGTTTCTTGTTAGACGCCAGAATGACAATCCCGACGACCTTCTGGTTTCTGACAATCGGAACGGCAATCACGCTTTCTATGCTTTCCGGCAGGAGTGTTCTCTCAAGCTTTGCCCAGTGGTCCCTCTTTTTGTAGAGCACGCTTTTTTTGGTTGCATAGACGAGGCCGCTTACGCCCTGGTGAACGGAAATGGACTCTTTTGCGTGTTTCACAATCTTTCCGTTGTCGAGCTTTCGGATGACCTTCAGTTCATTGTCGCTGATGACATCAATGATATAAGCATAGTCCGCTTTGATCATGGACGTCAGTTTGTCCAGATACACTTCAACGACTTCCTTCACTTCAAGCCTTTCAGTAAGCTGATGGCCGATTTCGCTCGCTTGCTGAAGATAGGTATTCAGCCGCTGGCTCTGTGAGAGAAGCAGGAGGATAAACGAGATTCCCACAAAAGGAATTCCTACAAAGAAGAGAGCCTGCGGTCCAAGGTCAAGATAGAGCAGGTAGAGCAGAATGCCAACCGGCAAAAACATGAGCGTTGTGAAGATCTCCCACAGAAAATCCCTGGAAAAAAACTTTTCTTTCTTTTTGTAGAAGATTCCTCTGATGACATGCTGCAGAAAGAAATGATTCACAAGACAGATGGTAAACGAATAGGCAATGACCTTCAGGATGAACGGCAGCGTTAGAGCCTCATGATCATGTGTGCCGCCAATCGCATAATAGACGGCTGCCCCTGCTGCTGATACGATCAAAAACATCAGCGAGTTTGTTGGATACCGGTAAATTTCCCGTTTTCCGATTCTGAGCTTCAGCAGGAGCACGGTGAGCGCTGCCTGCATAAGAATCATTTCAACAAAAGGCCCAAAAAGGAGAAAAACGGATATGGAAACACCCTGTGCGAAAAAGACAGGGGTTTCGTTGACAATGATCGGGAAAATCGAAACAATGCACATGAAAACCAGAAAAGCGGCAATCGTCCATTCATTTCCTGAAATCTTTACCGGCCAGAGAGTGTAAGCTGCAAATAGTGCTGAAGGAAATACAAAAGCCCAGACGGCCCATAAAATGGACTTCAGCTTTGTTTCCATGGATTGTCCTCCTCTCCCGCCGTGCTGTTTTTTATATTTTAACAAAAATTCAGATTTCTGTCATTTATTTCGGGACTATCAGCCTAATTTTCATGTGATATTTTTCGACAATAAGGCCTAACCTCAGAAATGAAGTAGAGAGAACCTGTGACTAAATAGATGTCCCCGCTCTCACCTGCTGTCATCATTTCATCAATCGCCCCTTTCCAGTCTTCATGGAACGATTTTACCGGATGCGTGCATGCTTCATACAGCTCTGATGCGCAAGCAGCTCTCGGAAAATCAAAAGTTGTGAAATGCATGGTATCTGCAATAGCGGAAAGAGTTGAAATCATCGGGCTGTATTCCTTGTCCTTCAGGGCAGAGAAAAGAACATGGATCCGCTTGCCGGCATAGTGCCTTCTCATCACTGCCGCAAGACTTTCCGCTCCCTCTTTATTATGAGCACCGTCAAGAATGATGGCAGGAAACTCGGAAACCTGTTCAAACCTTCCGCTCCAATTTGTCTGATGAAGGCCTTTTCGAATGTGCTCATCCCCAGCAGCAAACAAGTCATGAACCCTTAAATAATCCAGAGCCATAACAGCAAGCGCGGCATTTTGCACCTGATGCTCTCCCCTCATGGAGATCTCAAGCCCTTCGAATGAGTGATATGGTGTTTTCATATCGAACCTCTCCCCGCCTCTTAGCGGTTCGTGTTTCAGAACAGGAAAAGAATCGTGGAAAAGATCAGCGTTTTTTTCTGCCGCTCTTCTTTTTATAACGTTCAAAGCACGCTCATCCGTTACTGCCGTAAGCATCGGTACACTCTGTTTAATAATGCCCGCTTTTTCACCGGCAATTTCCTCTATGGTGTTCCCCAGAATATGCATGTGATCATAGCCGATGCTTGTAATCATGGTCAGGACCGGCTCTGAAATATTCGTTGAATCTAATGTGCCTCCAAGCCCTGTTTCAAGCAGCAGCACATCTGTTTTTTCATGGTTTCCGAAATAATAGAAAGCCATGGCGGTGATGATTTCAAACTCGGTCGGCCCTCCAAGCTCTGTTTGCTCAAGCTCGTCTGACAGCGGTTTTATCGTATTTGCCAAAAACAGCATCTCCGCATCCGGAATAGGAATTCCGTTCATGCTGATCCGCTCGTTGAAGGTTTCAAGGAACGGGGATGTGAAAGTGCCGGTTTTATAACCTGCTTCTGTAAGCACGTTTCTCATGTAGGCAATGGTCGATCCTTTTCCGTTTGTGCCTGCCACATGGACGGTTTTCACTTTTTTATGCGGATTACCGAGTCTGTCAATCAGCCATTCCATACGCTTCAGGCCGGGTTTGATGCCGAATCTGAGGCGGGAATGTATCCACCCGACAGCTTCTTCGTACGTTTGAAACATATCATCTGCCCCTTCTTTTTATGTACATGAAAACTCGGGCATGATCATCAATCACACCCGAGCCTTTGTCATTCAGCCTTTCAGCTCTCCGATTCTTGAAAGAACGGCTTCTCTTTTTTCTGTATAATCTTTTTCTTTCGCGCGTTCTTCTTCTATAACCTTCTCAGGCGCTTTTTTAACGAAGCCTTCATTGCTCAACTTTTTCTGAACACGTTCAACTTCTTTATTTAATTTATCAAGCTCTTTCTCAAGGCGTGCAATTTCTTCATCGAGGTTGATCAAGCCTTCAAGAGGGAAGATCAATTCCGCTCCTGTTACAACAGATGTCATCGCTTTGTCGCCTGTTTCAGCATCTATGCCGATCGAAAGGCTTGACGTGTTGCAGAAACGCTCGATATAGGCGCGGTTCTGCTCGAGCTGATTTTGGATGTCTGCTGATTTTGCCTTGATCATCATTGGAATTTGCTTGCTCATCGGCGTGTTCACTTCTGCTCTTACATTTCGAACCGACCGGATTACTTCAACTAGAAGCTTCATATCTGCCGCCGCAGCTTCATCCGTAAGTGAAGGATCAGCAACCGGCCATTTGGCGGTTGTAATGGATTCCCCTTCGTGAGGGAGGTTCTGCCAAATTTCCTCGGTAATAAACGGCATGAACGGATGAAGAAGTCTCATCGTGTTATCTAGTACATATGCAAGAATTGAACGGGTTGTCTTTTTCGCCGCTTCGTCTTCGCCATAAAGCGGAAGCTTCGCCATTTCAATGTACCAGTCACAGAAATCATCCCAGATAAAGTTGTACAGATGACGGCCGATTTCACCAAATTCGTATTTATCGGCAAGCTTTGTCACGTGCTCGATTGTTTCATTGAGGCGTGTAAGAATCCACTTGTCAGCCACTGATTTTTCACCGGTCAAATCGATTTCATCATATTTCAGGCCGTCCATGTTCATCAGCGCAAAGCGTGAAGCGTTCCAGATCTTATTGGCAAAGTTCCATGTTGCTTCTACTTTTTCGTAGCTGAAACGCAGATCCTGGCCAGGCGAGCTTCCTGTTGAAAGGAAGTAACGAAGAGAATCCGCTCCGTACTTATCGATTACATCCATCGGGTCTACGCCGTTTCCAAGTGATTTACTCATTTTGCGTCCCTGCTCATCGCGGACAAGTCCGTGAATCAGCACGTCTTTGAATGGACGCTTGCCGGTAAATTCAAGACCCTGGAAAATCATGCGGGAAACCCAGAAGAAAATGATGTCATAGCCTGTTACAAGCACATCTGTCGGATAGTAGCGCTGATAGTCAACTGAATCCTCATCCGGCCAGCCCATTGTAGAAAACGGCCACAGTGCCGAACTGAACCACGTATCAAGCACGTCTGTATCCTGTTCCCAGTTTTCAAGGTCTGCAGGCGGTGCGTGATCAACATGCACTTCGCCTGTTTCTTTATGATACCAGGCAGGTATGCGGTGTCCCCACCAAAGCTGTCTTGAAATACACCAGTCGCGGATATTTTCCATCCAGCGCATATAGGTATTCTCAAAACGGTTTGGAACAAAGTTCACTTTGTCTTCTTTGTCCTGAAGCTCAATCGCTGCATCTGCAAGTGGCTGCATCTTAACGAACCACTGCGTAGAAAGGTACGGCTCAACAACCGCTCCGCTCCGTTCGCTGTGCCCGACTGAATGCATGTGCTCTTCAATTTTGAACAGAACATCCATTTCCTGAAGATCCTTCACGATCTGCTTTCTGCACTCAAAACGGTCAAGTCCGCTGTAGATTCCCGCTTTCGCATTCATCGTTCCGTCCTCGTTCATCACAAGAACACGTTCAAGGCTGTGGCGGTTTCCGATTTCAAAGTCATTCGGATCGTGCGCCGGAGTAATCTTAACCGCTCCGGAACCGAATTCCATATCTACATAGTCATCTCCGACAATCGGAATTTCGCGTCCTACGATAGGGAGAACAACGGTTTTGCCGATCAAATGCTTGTAGCGCTCATCTTCCGGGTGAACAGCAACCGCTGTATCGCCAAGCATCGTTTCAGGACGTGTCGTGGCAACTTCAATGGCACCGGAACCGTCTGACAGCGGGTAGCGCATGTGGTAAAATGCGCCCTGAACATCTTTATAGATAACTTCTATATCAGAAAGAGCCGTTTTTGTCTGCGGATCCCAGTTGATAATATATTCGCCGCGGTAAATGAGTCCTTTTTTATAAAGAGAGACAAATACCTCATTAACCGCTTTTGAAAGGCCTTCATCAAGCGTAAACCGCTCTCTTGAATAATCTAGGCCAAGGCCAAGCTTAGACCACTGCGCGCGGATATGGGATGCGTATTCTTCTTTCCATTTCCATGTTTCCTCAACAAACTTTTCGCGACCAAGGTCATAGCGGGACTTGCCTTCCTCGCGAAGCTTTCCTTCAACTTTTGCCTGAGTAGCAATTCCTGCATGGTCCATTCCAGGCAGCCAGAGAACGTCATAGCCCTGCATGCGTTTCATGCGCGTCACGATATCCTGAAGCGTCGTGTCCCAGGCATGGCCAAGGTGTAGCTTTCCTGTTACGTTCGGCGGGGGGATGACAACCGTGTACGGCTGCTTTTCCTGGTCGTTTGAAGCTTCAAAAAACTTTCCCTTCAGCCAGTAGTCGTAGCGATCGCGCTCAATTGCCTGCGGATCATATTTTGTAGAGAGTGTCTGCTCCTTGTTCTCCATGTTTCTTCCTCCTTAAAATCTTCAAATCAGTTCATTTCCGCACTTTTCGGAAAATAAAAAACTCCCCTCGTCCGGTAAAAGGACGAAAGGAGTTGATTTCGCGGTGCCACCTTTTTTCACAGGCAAAAAAGAACCTGTGCTCTCAAATGGGATAACGGCGTTCATGCCGATTCTCTCTACTTCATGGTTCAAGAGAATTACTCCAGGGCGACCTTCAAGCACGCTTGTTTAAGAAATCTCTCAGCAGGCGATTTCTCTCTCTGAAAACAGCTTTCCGCTTTACTCTTCCCTATCACGGTATGTGTTCGATTATGAAAACATGATATATGTTGTATTGTATACAATCCAGTCATTTCACGTCAATCATCTTCTCCATTTTTCACAGTCTTTATTCCCGAAAAGGCACAAAACTGGGTAAATGCACATATTCTTTATACAAGAAGGATTCAGTGAGGAGAGTTTTAGGATGCGCAGAAAAATAAACGATTATAACCTGTCGCCGTATGTAAAGCAGTTTAAGCTCATTGCCGGACAGTTCATCGTGCCGATTACCATCTTTCAGACCGTCCGGACCCTGATTTTCCCGTCGCCCGTCGACCTTGTCCTGCTGGCGCTGCTGATATTGCTTGGGGTGGCGCTTTATATGGAATGGATTTAAAAAACCCAATCACTGATTGGGTTTTGTTTATGTCGACTGCTCTGCGGCCAGTTTTTTGTTTTCTTCGATCTGCGTCACCTTCATGACGAAGTACTCGATGTTTTTAAAGGTCCAGTAAGATTTGATCAGGTCCTGATTTTTCTGAAGCTGCGACGCGCTTCTGTCATTCAGGTTCATGTGCTTTTTCACTTGTTTGTAGACAAAATCCGGATAGGCAAGATAGCAGATGAACAGCTGCATTTCCTCTTCTCTGTATGGAAACGTCTGCTGATAGGTGTAAAACCAGTCGGCACAGTTATCATCTGCAAACGGGTACGTATGGAACGTCCTGTGGTAAAAGAGAAGCGCATCATCAATGGGCGATGAATACCTGGCATGTTCAAAATTGGTGAAATACCCCGTTCCCTGTTCATCATACAAGTAGTGATGAATGGACGCTCTGCCGTGGATCATGACTTGCCGCACATCCTCTTTTTCCTTCATCATCTCATACCACTCATCAAGTTTTTTGCGGGCAAATTCTGTCGCACGGGCGGTTTCAAAGTAATACGTGACGGCCTGCAGTTCAAACGGGGAGAGATACCACTTCTTCTCGCATTCCTCCACGTATTTTTCATACTGGGCTTTGTTGTCGTCCCATTGCTTGGCAAGGGTATCGTAGTGAATTTTCAGGGCATTCTGATTCAGCTTTTCCTCAGCAGCCGTTCTCTGGTGAAGCGCTGCAAGCTCCCTGAACATATTTTTATGCCGCTCATCCCGCTCTTCTTCTGTTTCGTTGGTGAGCCAGGGCATAATGTAGTACCAGTTTTCTCCGTCAGAGGTGAAAAACTGCCGGTGCCTGTTTCTGAAGATGGGTACATACCCTGAATAGCCTTTCTGATGAGCACCGTGAAGCGTTTCAATGAATTGGCCATTCCGGTTCGATGACATCTTTTTCAAGGCGTAGGAGGCACCTGAACTGGCATAGACCTTCGTCAGTTTATCTGTAACAGACTCCGCATATTCCGCTTTCAGCTCATACTCTTTTAAAACCTCCGCAAGTTTATCCATATTTTCTCTCATCATTTTTTGTCCCACTTCCTTTTAGCCGGGTCTCATTTAAAGAGACTTACAAAAAAAACAGCTGAGGAACTCTCCTCCCCAAGCTGCTTTCTTTTCTTAATGAGTATTTGCGTAAACAGGAATGTAAAGTGTCTGGCCTTCGTGCACATCTGCGCTTGAATTCAGCTGATTGACTCTGTGCAGCTGCTGGACCGTAATCCCGTAGCGGTCGCAAATGCTGTCAATAGTGTCACCCTGCTGGACAAGGCAGATCTTAAGCTTTGTAAACTCCTCTTCTTCATCCCGTTCAAAAAGCTTCGTCAAGTAGAGGGAGTTTTCCGTCTGCTTTGGTTCCTCCTGCTTTCTTGCCTGTTCTTCTTTTCTTGCTTTCGGACTTTGCTTTTGAGGCGCCTTATACGGTTCCTCATACTGCGGCCTGCTTGCAAAATAAGAAATGTCCGGTGCAGCCGCTTCTTCCTCTGCAGCCTCTTTTTTCACTTCTACATGAAACGGTTCATACAGATCGTCATGATTTTGGCTGCCTGCATGCGCAAAAGCATCATATTCTTCTACTTGCGTTTCCTCTTCATACAGTGCCTGAGGTGAGCGGAACAGCGGCTGGAGCTCTGGTTCCTGCTCCTGCTCAAACACATATTCCTGCTCCTGCTCCTGTTCTTCTTCCGCCTCAGCAGCCGCATCCCCGCTTGCAATACCACTGATTTCAAGGTCAGCTACGAGCCTAAGGTTTCTGCTTTCTGACAGATCATAATCAAAAGACTCAATCGTTACATACACTTCTTCCAAGTTTCCAATGCGGTTTCTCGGAATCGTGATATCTACAGGAAAACCGTGAACAAGCTGCGATATGCCGTCTTCTCTTGTTTCTACACTGCTGATAAACCGGAGATTGGCATATTCAAATTCCTCTTCGCTATAATCCTCATCTATTTTGTACTCACCCGTAAGCTTAAGCGCACCCCGAATCGAGATGTACTGGTCAAACTCCTGGATGGTGATGTCTGGATCTAATGAGATGGATAACAGCTCACCCACTTCCTGTCCCTTTTGAAACCAAACGGATTCCTCAACAGAGAACCGCAATGATGATTGTTGATCCTGTGACAACTTGAACTCCTCCTTTCAGGTGTCCTTACGAAAATACCTGTGACATTAAAGGAATATGCCGCACGGTGAAGGTTTATGATTTTTTTGATCAAATGCCTGGTTTAAGCTCAGGAAATGCAGGGAACATGAAGGATACAAGAAAGGAGTGTTTGATGATGTCAAAAGATCACGGCATGAGCGACAAAGTAAAAGGCAAGGTAAACCAGGCTAAAGGCGAAGTGAAAGATCAGGTGGGCAATGCAGCAAACAATCCTGAGCTTCAGCGTGAAGGAAAGAAAGACAAACTGAAAGGGAACCTTCAGGAAGACGCCGGAAAAGCAAAAGAAGGTTCAGCTAAATATTGAGTACATAGAGAACCTGCCGTCTGCAGGTTCTCTTTTTTCCGCCCCATTTGCTATACTAAAAGAAAAACATTCAGGAGATTAGTATGAGACCCCTATTCTTTGTTATCATCGGCGCAATTTTTCTGCTTCAGATTCCGTTATGGATCACGATTGTATCTGATTTGCTTATGATTGCCGTCGCCATTATCGGACTGACCATTATCCTTGCCAGCAAATGGCTGAGCCGGAAATCAGGATATACGCCCAAATAATAAAACCCCCTGCACATTGACTCGCAGGGGGTCTTCACTTTATTTAAGGGCAGCGAATGCTTTCTCTGCCGCTGCAATCGTTTTTTCAAGATCCTCATCACTGTGGGCAGTGGAAAGGAACAGACCTTCGAACTGTGACGGCGGAAGGAACACACCTTCGTTTGCCATTTCGCGATAGAACTTTGAGAAGTACTCGAGATTGGATGTTTTCGCTTTTTCGAAATTGATGACGTTCTCGTCTGTAAAGAAAAAGCCAATCATAGATCCCGCGCGATTCACTGTAATCGGAATGCCGTGTTTTTCAGCAGCCGCTGTTAATCCTTCTTCAAGGATGTCCGCTTTTCTGCCGAACTCTTTGTAGGTATCCGGAGTAAGCTGGCTGAGCGTTGCATAGCCTGCTGTCATCGCAAGAGGGTTTCCGGACAGGGTGCCTGCCTGGTAAATCGGTCCGCTTGGGGCAACCTGTTTCATAATGTCGGCACGGCCGCCATATGCTCCGACAGGAAGTCCGCCGCCAATCACTTTCCCGAGACATGTCAGGTCAGGCGTCACGCCGAAGTACCCTTGAGCACAGCCGTAATCAACGCGGAAGCCCGTCATCACTTCATCAAAGATAAGCAGTGAGCCGTACTCCTCTGTGATGCTGCGCAGGCTTTCGAGGAAGCCTGGAAGCGGAGGGACAACTCCCATGTTACCAGCCACCGGCTCAACAATCACACCGGCAATGTCATCACCGAACTGTTCAAAGGCATATTTCACGCTTTCCATGTCGTTGTATGGAACAGTGATCGTGTTCTTTGCTACTCCTTCAGGAACTCCCGGGCTGTCAGGCAGTCCAAGTGTTGCAACACCTGAACCTGCTTTGATCAGCAGGGAATCCCCGTGGCCGTGATAGCAGCCTTCAAATTTCAAAATCTTATTTCTTCCGGTAAAACCGCGTGCAAGTCTCAGGGCACTCATCGTTGCTTCTGTTCCCGAACTCACCATCCGGATGATTTCAATAGATGGCACGCGGTCAATCACAAGCTTGGCCAGCTCATTTTCAATCAGCGTCGGAGCCCCGAAGCTTGTACCGGATTCTGTCACCTTTTTAATGGCTTCAACAACCGCGTCATTTGTATGGCCTAAAATAAGTGGTCCCCATGAAAGCACATAATCAATATATTCATTACCGTCAATATCGTAAATTTTAGAGCCTTTTCCCCGCTCCATGAATATGGGATCCATAGCGACGGATTTAAAGGCGCGAACAGGACTGTTCACTCCGCCCGGCATCAGCCCTTGAGCTTCTGCGAAGGCCTTGCCTGATTTTTCATAACTGCGCATTTGACTTCTCCTCCTGCGATTAGTGTTGTTCCTTCAGCCAGCGTGCACAATCCTTGGCATGATATGTCAATATCATATCCACGCCTGCGCGCTTCATGCTGATCATCATTTCCATCACGATTGCCTTTTCATCGACCCAGCCGTTTTGTGCGGCTGCCTTGATCATGGCAAATTCGCCGCTTACGTTATATGCAACAATCGGCACGTTAAAGTTATTTTTCACATCGCGGATGATATCAAGGTAAGACAGGGCAGGTTTCACAATCAGGAAGTCCGCCCCTTCCATCATATCCGATTCTGCTTCTCTGAGCGCTTCAAGGCGGTTTGCAGGATCCATCTGATACGTTTTGCGGTCTCCAAACTGCGGAGTGCTGTGGGCAGCATCCCTGAACGGACCGTAAAAGGCGCTTGAGTATTTAATTCCGTATGACATAATCGGCACATCTTCAAATCCCGCTTCATCCAGGCCATGGCGGATAGCAGCCACAAACCCGTCCATCATATTTGAAGGAGCGATGACATCCGCACCCGCTCTTGCCTGGCTGATCGCAGTGCGCGCCAGCAGATCAAGGGTCGGGTCATTGAGGACTTTTCCCTCTTTCACAATTCCGCAGTGGCCGTGGTCTGTATACTGGCAAAGACACGTGTCGGCAATCACAACAAGCTCAGGGAAATTTTCTTTAATCTGTGCAATCGCACGCTGAACGATGCCGTGGTCATGGTAAGCCTGTGTGCCAAGCTCATCCTTTTGATCAGGCACTCCAAAGACGATGACAGACTTGATTCCGAGATCGCTTACCTCCTGCATTTCTGCATTCAGGTAATCAAGCGAAATCTGTTCAACGCCGGGCATTGATTTTACCTCATTGCGTTTTTGCTCGCCTTCAACAACGAAGATCGGATAAATAAAGTCTTCTGCGTGCAGATGTGTTTCGCGGACGAGTGACCTCATGCTGCCTGTGCTCCGGAGTCTGCGGTGTCTGTTAAATTGAATGTCCATAGCTTATTCCTGCCTTTCAGCGTGTGTTTGGATACGGTCAATCATGGCATCGATGGTGTACGGATCTGACACAATGCCGTCATAGCCGTACTTCTTAAGCGTTTTATGTGTGATCGGTCCAATGCTCACAAGCGTAACGCCCTTGAGCAGAGTATCCAGATTTTTGTTTTTCATGACCTTCATAAAGGCATCAACAGTGGATGAGGAGGTAAAGGTAATGTAATCGAGTTTTTGCTCCTCAAGCAGCTGCTCAATCCTGTTTCCATCCTCTGTATTATGTATTGTTTCATATAGCGTAAGGTCTGTCACGGAGAAGCCCTTGAGAGTCAATTCTTTCATGAGAATTTCCCTGGCAAGATTCCCCCTGAAGAGATAAATATGCTGGGACGGCCTGATGCTCCCCGCGATTTCTTCAGCAAGCCTTTCAGCTACATACTCCTTCGGCATGATTCTGACCGTATAGCCCCTGTCTTCAATCAGCTGCCTTGTTTTCCGCCCCACGGCGGCAAATGTGCAGTGCGACAGGAAATCAGAAGGGAAGCCGTGCTCTTTCAGAAAATCAAAAAAGAAAAGCACCCCGTTCATGCTCGTAAAGACGAGGCAGTCTTCAGCCTTAATACCTCGAACTGCCTCTTTAAGTTTATGTATATCCTTCGCTTTTTCAAAGGAAATCAGCGGAGCAGCAACAGGAACTCCGCCGGCTTTTTTAATTTTCGCTGCAAAAGTGGTTGCCTGTGTTTCTTCTCTCGTAATCAGAATGGTCTTTCCTGAGAGACCGCCGGCCATTAAAGGTCTAGCTCCTCTTTTACCTTGTCGATCAGCTGCTTTGCTCCCTGCGCAATCAGTCTTTCAGACACTTCTTTTCCCATGGCTACGGGATCTTTGCCTGTGATTCTTTCTTTATAAATCTCTTTTCCGTCAGGAGAGGCAATCAGTGCGGTAAGCGAAATTTCTTTGTCAAAAGCGACTTCTGCATACCCTGCAATCGGTACCTGGCATCCTCCCTCCATCACATGAAGGAAGGTGCGCTCCGCCTGAACGGCAAGCTGTGTCGCTTCATCCGTAAAATGGGACAAAAGAGTAAGCAGTTCTTGATCGTCTGCACGGCATTCGATGGAAAGCGCTCCCTGGCCGACTGCCGGAACGCAGTCTTTCGCATCAAGAAACTCTGTCACAACGTCCTGGCTCCAGCCCATTCTCGCAAGACCCGCTGCAGCTAGGATGATCGCATCGTAATCTTCGTGCTGAAGCTTTGCCAGGCGCGTGTCGATATTGCCTCTGATCCACTTAATATCAAGATCAGGCCTCATGGCAAGGAGCTGTGCGCTTCTTCTTAAACTGCTTGTTCCCACCACTGCACCCGCAGGCAGATCAGCAAGACTGACGTGATTTTTAGAAATAAAAGCATCCCGCGGATCTTCTCGGTGCGGAATGCAGCCAATTGTCAGCCCTTCCGGCAGAACAGCAGGCATATCCTTCATGCTGTGAACAGCCATATCAATCTCGCCGTCAAGCATGGCCTGTTCAATCTCTTTTACAAAAAGGCCTTTTCCTCCCACTTTCGAGAGGGTGACATCAAGAATCTGATCGCCCTTTGTCACGATTTCCCGGACTTCAAAGTCAAAAGGCAGCCCGATTTTTTTAAGCTGGTCAATCACCCAATTCGTCTGGGTCAAAGCCAGTTTGCTACGTCTGGATCCTACAATGATTTTGCGCATAATGAGTTCCTCCAACTAGGATGTATCTTGCATTAAGAGTCCCAAATATGAAACCTTGAAAGGCTTCCGAATAAAAAGAAATTAATTAATAAAATTAAAAAGGCTGCTGCGTTATAATAAGCAACCTGTTTTCCATGCCATTCCTTCACGATCCGGCTGTATAAATAATAGCCGTACACAAGGAGCATCATGAACGAACCGGTTACCTTCGCGTCGTACCAGTGGAAGTTCGGGATTTTTAAGTATGCCCAGATCATCCCGAGTATTAAGCTCAGTAACAGCATCGGTACACCAATCACATTTAATACATAGGACATGTGATCAAGCTTGGCCAGGTCGTCAATCCGGATAAGCTGCTTTCCCCATTTTTTCTTCTTCAGCAAATTATACTGAATCAAATACAGAATGGAAAAAACGAAAGACAGGGTAAAAGCCCCGTAAGACAGGATGGCCATTGTGATGTGTATAAACAAAAGCTCAGAAATCAGCTGTCCGGAAACCGCTGCCGATTCATATTGTGATGGCGCGAATGTGTGGATGCTGAGCATGATAAATCCGAGTACATTTGTAAAAAAGATGATAAAATCCGCTTTCAAAAAACGGTTTAAGACGACTGACAGCGTCACAAGCACCCACGAATAAAAATAAAGCCCTTCTGATATGTTCAGGACTGGAAATCTGCCGGTCTCAAACATTTGATAAAACAAAAAAATTGTTTGCAGCAGCCAAACAATAGAAAGCAACCAGAAGGCAATTTTGTTAGCCTTCCGGTTGTTATGAATAAAATCTATGAAAAAAAAGAGAACACTGAATGCATAAAGAATAATAATCAGTTCATTAATTCTAGGTAAACTCATTTCTGGCATACATCAAATTCCTCTCACTTACGTTTGAAGTGAAGCTCTTGCCTGCCCAGGCACTGCCTGAGAGCTGCTTAAAGAAACCGAGTTTTCTCTGCGTTTTTGCTCTTCAACTGCTTCTTCAATATCAAAGATCTTCATGAAAAGCTCCAGATTCTGTTCTGCGTCCGAATCAGCAGCAAGCTCTTTCACCTTAAGAATCGGATCGCGGAGCATTTGGTTAATGATGCTTTTGGTGTGCTTGTTCAGAAGCTTCAGTTCACGGTCAGTCAGATTAGGCATTTTGCGCTCGAGGCTTTGCATCGTTTCCGCCTGAATGCCAAGAGCTTTTTCGCGAAGCGCCGAAATGACAGGAACAACTCCGAGTGTGCCAAGCCATTGCTTGAAGGCGACAATCTCCGCCTCTAGCATTAATCCGATTTCCTCAGCTGCTTTTTGGCGCTCCTGAAGGTTTGCGTCCACAATTCCCTGAAGATCGTCAATATCATACAGAAACACACTTTCAAGTTCATCAAGAGCAGGGTCAAGGTCGCGGGGAACCGCAATATCCACCATAAACAGCGGCTTGCCCTTTCTCATTTTTTCAGCAGGAGCCATCATCTCTTTTGTGATGACAAAATCGCTTGAACCGGTTGAGCTGATCAGAATATCAGCTTCAACAAGCGCGCACTGAAGCTCATTTATCCCTTTTGCATGGCCGCTGAATTTCCTTGCCAGAACCTCTGCTTTTTCAAACGTGCGGTTAACAACCGTCACTTTGCGCACTCCGCTGCCATGAAGGTTCTGTGCAGCAAGCTCGCCCATTTTGCCGGCACCGAGAATAAGCACATGCTTGTTCGTCAGGTCGCCGAATATTTTCTTCGCAAGTTCAACAGCCGCATAGCTGACAGAAACTGCGTTAGCTCCGATATCAGTCTCAGAGTGTGCTTTTTTGGCAAGAGTCACTGCCTGCTTAAACAGATGGTTAAATACCGTTCCGATCGTACCTTCTGTTTGTCCGAGCATGAAGCTTGTACGCACCTGGCCGAGAATCTGTGTTTCTCCGAGGACCATTGAATCCAGTCCGCATGAAACACTGAAAAGATGCTCAATGGCACCATCATTTTCATACATAGTTAAAAAAGGAGAAAAGGAATCCTTATCAAGGCCGAACCACTCGGCTAAAAATGCTTTAATATAATAACGGCCAGTATGAAGCTGGTCCACAACCGTATAAATCTCTGTCCGGTTACATGTCGAAACAATGATGTTTTCAAGAATGCTCTTCTGCTCTTTCAGTGCTTTCATGGCATCTCCGAGTTCATTCGGCTGAAAGGTCAGTTTTTCACGGATTTCGACAGGGGCAGTTTTATAATTTAAGCCTACAGCTAAGATATGCATAATGTCATACACCCCACATACAAGAATTCTATTACTATTATACCATGTCTCTGTTTTTTCTCTTTTTACAAATGTGAACAGTTCTTGAAAGCTTGCCGGACTGTGATATCATACTAGTTAAACAGCCGGCATGATTCCGCATGACAATGCGGATTCGTGCTGATTTGTATTTTAAACAGCAAAAGCTGCAGCAAATTCGTCCACCTTGAACAATACCAAAAAAAGTGCTTACAATCAAGGTAATCGTCTTAATTCAGAGGTGACTGAAATGAAAAAATCGACAAACTTTTCTGCCTATGCCCTGCTTGCGATCGGTTTTTACTATGCGCTGGAAACCTTTCAGATCAAGCTTTTTGACCAGCAGCAGTCATGGCAGACACTGCTCATTCTTTTTGGGCTCGCTTTTCTGATCGGAGGCCATTTTGATCAGGATGAAAATGCCATACTTCCAGGCATTTTGCTTGGAGGACTCGGCGTGCACTTTCTTTGCTTCGGGCAGTTCCCCGACTGGCCTGAACACGCGCCTGCCATCACCTTTATCATCGGACTCGGCATCATACTCCGGTCGGCCAAAACAAAAACAGGATCCATACAAGGAATCATTCTACTCCTGCTCGCCGCATTTCTCCACTTTTTCGACTCGATCATTAACGGTCTCGGGTGGGTCGAACAAGGCGTTCAGGTCGTCCAGAAATTCTGGCCTGTTCTGTTAATTCTTGGCGGTTTTTACTTATTGTTTCTGAAAAAGAAGTAAATATGTAAGAAAATCCTCATAAAAGGGAAAGGAGTTTCATCTCCTTTCCCTTTTGTGTGTTTTCCAAACAAGTTCACACTGCACGCATCCAGAACATATACTAAGGTATTACAGCAGGAGAAATGGAGGATTGGATTGTGCCGGTATCTGTCGTATTCAATATGATCAATGTTGTAAGCATGGCTGCAAATTCCATCATTTCTTCGGGGCAGAACAGCCAGCCGGACTGGAATGCCCAGGGGAAATTCAATTCAGGAAACGGGAACTTCATCAATTCGGGTGCAATTGGCTGCACAAATATTATCAACGATCAGGATCTGGCCGATATGGCGATTGCCCAGCCTGAAAATATCAACCCTCAGCCTGTTTCACAGATTTAGATGAAAAGTTTATCTATTCAGTTCACCAATATAAATGTGACCTCCCTTTCTGGAAACTCCGGAATTTTCACGGGGACGAATACTCAATATGACTGGACAGTGAGCATGAAGAGCAATTATGGATTCGGGAAAATCATGGGTGCGAATAATCTGGCGGTAGATACAGTGAATATTATTCATGATGATGATTTTATGGATTCGGATTTTACCCAGAATCAGGGTTCCAATGATCAGCCTGTCTATCAGAGCTGACTGAAAACCACCGCAAACGGTGGTTTTCTTTTTGCCGCGGTCATACTTCACCGGAGATTCTATATACATGTAATAGGGGAAAATCGTGTGCAGAGTTTGAGAGAGGGGCCTGGAATTGGCAAACATCCATTTTCATTCAATAAATGTCTACCAGATAAAGCATAGCTCAGGCATGTTTTATGGAGAGAACTTTCAGTACAAATGGACAAATCGCTCAGGCGTCCATGAGGGATTTGGACGAGTACGCGGAAATTCCAATACCATTCATCATACATTCACATTGGCAAACGTTCAGAAAAAGAAAACAGACGGCGAACAGAATTAGGGTTCCCCACTTCCTTTGTCCGTCTGCTGAGACCCTTTTTCTTTTTTTACATGCTCATGCAGGACAAGATGTATCGTATGGGCGATTTCATTTTCATTGCCGGAGATTCTGCCGAAACCGGAGTGACTGCCTGCCGCAGTATTCCACTTGACCTGCCTGTTTCTTCCAATAAAAACCCCAGAGTTGTCAGCTATTTCAAGAACGTTAAGGTCCGAAAAAGATATTTTAGAGGATCTGATTTTCATTGCATCTGCCTCCAATCAAAATTCCGGTTTGCCTCCTATTTTATTCACCAGTCAGGCGAACGTGCTAAAGGGGTGAAACGGTATGACGCTTGAGGATGAGTCTTTCCTGACACTTCTTCGCAAAATTGAAAAAAGGCTGTATGCATTAGAGGAAGCGGTTAACGCTCAAAACCTCAGCCGCCAAACCTTTCACATAGACCGGGTACAAACTATGAATGTCCATGAACTTGTTTACAGGCTTGAAAATATAGATGTAAAGCAAGTGAACGGAACGATGAATATAGGAAATACATTTCATTCAAAATCACGTCAGCAGCCAAAGCGCGAAAATGATATTTCCATTATCGTTAATGGAAAACACATTCCTTACGAAATAAACGAAAAGAAATACAGTCAGCCTCTGCCTGATCATGATCAGGTCCTGTCCTCATCTTTTAGAATCGGAGATATACACATCGGCACAGTGGAAGGTGCCTCAGCCGTGAACTTCGGCAATAACTTTCCTTCCAATTTCAAAAACAGCAGCAAGCTGAATCAGGGGTTTGGCAACATCCTTGGAAACGGAAATGATATCCACGATATTTTTTCGCATCAGGATGAAAGGGATACAATTAAAGTTTTCAGCGAGGGGCCCGATCAGCCTCAGCCCGAATGGCTGAAATCGCTGAAAGAGGTGCAGAACGATGACACCGATGATGAGAAAGAGGCAGAAAAATAAAAAAACCTGTGCAGATTGTTCTGCACAGGTTTTTGCGTTTAGACTCCAGTGTACTGTCTGATGACAGCCCAGGATTCTTCTTTGCCAAGCCCTGTTTCGGATGAGAAGCAGATCATCGGGTCTTCAGGGTCCTTATTCAGCGTTTCTCTTACGACTTTCATGTGTTTTTGCCATTTGCCTTTAGGGATTTTATCTGCCTTTGTGGCAACGACCATGACAGGAATATCATAATGCTTCAAAAACTCATACATCATGACATCGTCTTTTGACGGTGCGTGGCGCAGGTCGACAAGAAGGACGGCTGCACGGAGCTGTCTTCTTTTCGTAAAATATGTTTCGATCATTTTTCCCCAGGCTTCGCGCTCGGTTTTTGAAACCTTTGCATACCCGTAGCCGGGCACATCCACAAAATGCATGATTTCATTGATGATGTAGAAGTTCAGGGTCTGGGTTTTGCCGGGCTTTGATGACGTTCTGGCAAGGTTCTTCCTGTTAAGCAATTTGTTGATAAACGATGATTTTCCTACGTTTGAGCGTCCTGCCAGTGCAATTTCAGGCAAATCAAGATCAGGGTACTGATCCGGCTTTACTGCACTGATGACGATCTCGGAACTTGTGACTTTCATTTACTCTCTCCCGTTAATGCATGCTGCAGCACTTCATCAAGATGTGATACAGGCACAAAAGTTAATTCACTCCGTACACTTTCCGGAATATCTTCAATATCCCGTTCATTGTCTTTTGGCAGGATGATTTTCGTCAGCCCTGCACGGTGAGCGCTTAGCGTTTTTTCTTTTAATCCGCCGATTGGTAGCACTCTGCCTCTAAGGGTAATCTCCCCTGTCATGCCTACTTCTTTTCTGACCGGCCGTCCGGTAAGAGCTGAAATTAAGGCAGTTGCCATGGTAATCCCTGCAGAAGGCCCATCCTTCGGCACAGCGCCCTCCGGAACATGAATATGAATATCATTTTTCTCGTGAAAATTCTCATCAATGTTCATTTCTTTAGCGCGCGAACGGATAAAGCTGAAGGCAGCTTGTGCAGACTCTTTCATCACATCGCCAAGCTTTCCGGTCAAAATCAGCTTTCCTTTGCCCGGTGAAAGCGACACTTCTATCGAAAGGGTATCTCCGCCGACTGTCGTATAGGCAAGGCCTGTCGCTACTCCAACTTGATCCTCAAGCTCTGCCTGGCCATACCTGAATTTATTCTTCCCAAGATAATCGGACAGGTTTTTATCTGTGATAATCAATTTCTTTTTCTCTTCGGATACAATTTGCTTCGCAGCTTTTCTGCAGATCGATGCAAGCTGGCGTTCAAGGCTGCGGACTCCTGCCTCGCGCGTATGGTAGCGCACGATGTTCCGGATCGCAGACTCTCTTATTTGAAGGTGGGACTTTTTCAATCCGTGATCTTTCAGCTGCTTTGGCAGCAAATGATCTTTGGCAATATGAATTTTCTCAAGCTCTGTGTATCCGGCGATTGTGATAATTTCCATCCGGTCACGAAGAGGCCCCGGGATCGTGGCCAGATTATTGGCTGTTGCAATGAACATGACCTTTGACAGATCATACGTCTCTTCAATGTAATGATCGCTGAACGTATGATTTTGTTCAGGGTCAAGCACTTCGAGCAGGGCTGAAGAAGGGTCCCCCCTGAAATCGTTGGACATTTTATCGATTTCATCAAGCAAAAAGACCGGATTAATCGTTCCTGCTTTTTTCATGCCCTGAATAATGCGTCCCGGCATTGCGCCCACATATGTTCTTCTGTGTCCTCGGATTTCTGATTCGTCTCTCACTCCACCGAGCGAAATACGGACAAAATGACGGTCAAGGGATTTTGCCACTGATTTTGCAAGGGACGTTTTCCCTACACCGGGAGGTCCTGACAGACAAAGGATCGGGCCTTTAAGCGAATTGGTCAGCTTCTGAACGGCAAGGTATTCAAGCACGCGGTCTTTTACTTTTTCAAGGCCGTAATGGTCTTCATCAAGAATTTTCTCGGCGCGCTTTAAATCAAGTCGGTCCTCTGTCGCATTTGACCAGGGCAGGGAAATGAGCCAGTCTAGATAATTGCGGATAACCGAGCTCTCAGCAGAAGTTGAAGGTACTTTTTCGTACCTCTCAAGCTCTTTAAGTGCTGTAAGCTTAACATGGTCAGGCATTCCAGCTTCTTCAATCCTGCTGCTTAGAATGTCCACTTCTCCGGTTTTGCCTTCTTTATCGCCAAGCTCTTTTTGGATGGCTTTCATTTGTTCGCGGAGATAGTATTCCTTTTGCGTCCGTTCCATTGACCTTTTAACACGCTGGCCGATTTTCTTTTCAAGCTGAAGAACTTCTTTTTCATTGTGAATAATCTCAATGACCTTGTTCAGCCGCTCTTTAATGTCAAGGGTTTCAAGCACTTCCTGCTTTTCTTTGAGCTTAAGCGGCAGGTGAGAAGCAATGATGTCAGCCATTCTGCCTGGTTCATCAATGTCAGAGACGGTTGAGAGCGTTTCACCGGAGATTTTTTTTGACAGCTTTATGTACTGATCAAAATGATCAAGCAGCGTTCTCATCAGCGCTTCATCTTCAGCATCCTTGCCGTCTCTTTCATCCAAAGGAAGAGCGCTTACCGAAAAATAGTCGCCTTCGTCTGTGTATTTGGTCATTTCTCCGCGCTGCATGCCTTCGACCAGAACTCTGATTGTTCCATTTGGAAGCTTCAGCATCTGTTTTATTTTTGTGAGCGTACCTACTTTGAAGATATCCTCTTCAGCAGGTTCATCAATTGAAATATCCCGTTGTGTCGTTAAAAAGATTATGTGATCATCCATCATCGCTTTCTCAAGCGCCTGTACGGATTTTTCGCGTCCTACATCAAGGTGAAGTACCATTGTCGGGTACACTAACAATCCTCTAAGAGGTAGGAGGGGGACGATTTTCTCTTCTTTTTTCGCCAACTTTAAAAGCACCTCCATGACTAAGTATCAATCATTATAATATAAGAGCTTCGTTCTTGTACAATCCTATTCTGCAGGCAGAGTCATCTGTAAAGCATATAGGTTTACCTTATGTAGTATACCCTTTCCGTGACCAGAAGACTAAAGAAATTACTTCTTAACTTCAAGCAAAATGCTTTTCCCCATTAAAAAAACCCCGAGATATTACCCGAGGTCCTGTTTTATAAGTGTAACCGGGTTTTCCAACTCAGTTGGCGGGTTGACGAATGCAAGGTCAAAGACTTCCTGCAAGTGAGCGACCGGTATGATGCTGATGCCTTCAATGGTCTTTAAAATAGACTGCATGTTTTCAGCAGGAATAATTACGGTTTTTGCGCCTGCAAGCTTGGCTGCTTTAATCTTAGGCACTACTCCGCCAATCGGCTTTACACTTCCGTGAATGCTGATTTCCCCTGTCATGGCTACTGTGTGATCGACCGGTATTTTATGAATGGCTGAGAAAATTCCCGTAGCCATCGCTATGCCGGCTGATGGACCGTCAACAGGAATGCCGCCTGGGAAATTGACATGAATGTCATAGTCATTTGCGTTGATGCCCATTGAGCGAAGGACCGTTATGACATTTTCAATCGATCCTTTTGCCATACTTTTTCTTCTGACGGATTTTCCTCTGTCGCCGATGCTTTCTTCTTCAACAATGCCTGTAATGTTTATTGTGCCTTTATCCTTTGCATAAATAACGGTTACCTCGATTTCAAGCAGTGAGCCTGAATTTGGACCGTGCACAGCAAGTCCGTTTACAAGACCGACCCTGGCGTCTTCATAGATTTTTTTATCATGCCGCGGCGTCAGCTGGCTTGAACTGACAACCCATTCAATATCCTGCATGGTGATTTCGCTGCGGTCTTCCGTCATGGCCATCCCGGCTGCAATCTGCATCATATTGACAACTTCGCGGCCGTTCCGCACATAAGACGTCAATGTGGCAATGCTCTTGTCGCTGACGTTCATATTCACTTTTACTGCTGCTTTTTTGGCAACAATGGCCAGTTCCTCTGACTCCAAATCCCTGAAAAAGACCTCAAGACATCTTGAGCGGATAGCCGGCGGAATTTCGTTCGGTGTTCTTGTTGTCGCACCGATCAGCCGGAAATCAGCAGGCAGTCCATTTTGAAAAATGTCATGAATATGGTTTGGAATTTGTGTGTTTTCTTCGCTGTAATAAGCACTCTCCAAAAAGACTTTTCTGTCTTCAAGCACTTTTAGAAGTTTGTTCATCTGTATAGGATGAAGCTCTCCGATTTCATCAATGAACAGCACACCGCCATGTGCATTCGTGACGGCTCCTTGCTTCGGCTGGGGAATCCCCGCTTGTCCCATGGCTCCTGCTCCCTGATAAATAGGATCATGAACAGAACCGATTAAAGGATCTGCAATGCCCCTTTCATCAAATCTCGCCGTTGTGGCATCAAGTTCAATAAAGACGGCCGAAGGCTTAAATGGGGACTTGGCATTGCGTCTTGCCTCTTCAAGAACCAATCTCGCAGCCGCGGTTTTCCCCACTCCGGGCGGACCATATATAATCACGTGCTGCGGGTTGGGTCCGCACAGGGCGGCTTTAAGGGCCTTAATGCCGTCCTCCTGCCCCACGATATCTGTAAAGCTTTTAGGACGCACTCTCTCAGATAAAGGCTCTGATAACTTAATTGATCTCATTTTCTTCAGCTGTTCCATTTCTTTTCGTGATTCGCGGTCAATTGAAACTTTCTGCGTACGCTGATTTTTTAATAAGTTCCAAAAGTACAAGCCAATGATGACCCCGAAAAAAAGTTGTACAAACAAGGCAATGCCAGTCCAGCTCATAGTGGTCCCTCCTACTGCGATGTCATTTTATCCCGCATAAACGTGCAGTAATCACCCGCCGGCTTTCCTGTCCGCACATGCCCGGTCTGTTCCACTCGTCATCTATTGATGAAAGTTTCACTGTACAAGCTAGTATCTCCGAGGGGTAATTTTAATAAACGTAAATATGCCAACTATAATTGCTCCGTTTATGTATAAAAACAATTGAAAACGAGAAAGGAAATAACAGCAAAAACCCCTGGAATACAAATTCCAGGGGTGTAAAATACAGGTTATGCAGATGTTTTGGTATCTTCGACGATAACCGTTCCATCTGTCAGCACTAGCTTAGGAGGAACTTTGTCTGTTACCGTTTCTGCCGTAATGACACACTTCGTAATATCGTCGCGGGACGGCAGCTCAAACATTACTTCAAGCATGATTCCCTCGATAATAGAACGGAGTCCGCGTGCGCCTGTTTTGCGTTCAATCGCCTTTTTGGATATTTCCATAAGGGCATTGTCTTCAAATTCAAGCTCTACGCCGTCAAGATCAAGCATTTTTTGATACTGCTTAACAAGCGCATTTTTAGGCTTTGTCAGAATTTCAACAAGGGCTTCCTCATCAAGAGGCTGGAGGCTTGCAATAACCGGCAGACGGCCAATGAACTCCGGAATAAGCCCGAAGCGGAGAAGATCCTCCGGAAGTACTTTAGACAGAAGCATTTTTTGGTCCAGATCATCATCCTTCTTATCGGATCCAAAGCCGATGACCTTCTGGCCAAGACGGCGTTTTACGATTTGCTCGATGCCGTCAAACGCTCCGCCGCAGATAAAGAGAATGTTTGTTGTATCGATCTGGATGAATTCCTGATGCGGATGCTTGCGTCCGCCCTGCGGCGGAACACTTGCAACGGTTCCTTCAAGAATTTTAAGAAGGGCCTGCTGCACACCTTCACCTGACACATCGCGAGTGATGGACGGGTTTTCGGATTTGCGGGCCACTTTATCGATTTCATCGATATAGATGATCCCTTTTTCAGCCTTTTCTACATCGTAATCAGCAGCCTGGATCAGTTTTAGAAGGATGTTTTCAACATCTTCCCCGACATATCCGGCTTCTGTAAGCGACGTTGCGTCGGCAATCGCAAACGGTACATTCAGGATGCGCGCCAGCGTCTGGGCAAGAAGGGTTTTACCGCTTCCCGTAGGCCCGATCATGGCGATGTTGCTTTTTGAAAGCTCAACTTCATCAATTTTGCTGTTGGAGTTGATGCGTTTATAGTGATTATAAACCGCAACTGCCAGGCTTTTCTTTGCCTGTTCCTGACCGATGACATATTCGTCAAGAATTTCACGAATCTCCTTCGGCTTTGGAACATCCTTAAATTCTACTTCTTCCTCTGTTCCAAGTTCCTCTTCAACGATCTCTGTGCACAGCTCTATGCACTCGTCACATATATAGACACCCGGTCCAGCAACTAATTTACGGACTTGGTCTTGTGTTTTACCGCAAAACGAACACTTAAGCTGACCTTTTTCGTCGTTAAATTTAAACATGTCTTCACCCCTTATTTCTTTGTATCATCAGCGGGCCACACCTTTACCGGACGGGACAGCAGCATCATGCATGCTTATCCTCAGGCAGAAAGGAAATGGGGATGACGATTGCGCAACTGACTTGCCGCAAGAAGCGGAAAAAGTCTGAAAAAATTGGTATGTATTGCATTGTACCATAAGTATGTAGACTACTGGAAATAAAACAGCTTTACCTAAAAGAGGAGTATATTATAGTATTCGCTCTTCCCGGCCAAAATCCTTGCTGGGGTAAAAAATGAGTTCATTTCTTACCTCTATATGTATGTAGCATGCAGTAATTATATAGTACCCAAAGAGCGGAAAAATAAATCCGGACGGGCACATCGATTTGCGCCGAATCGCCTCATAGCTCTTTATTTTGCAAAACAAGGCACGAATGAACTCGCGCCTTGTTTCATTTTATCATTATTAAGCTGCTTCTTTGCTGTTTTCAACAAGGAAGTCGATTGCTTTGCGTACTTTAAGATCTTCTTTCAGTCCTTCAAGAGATCCAAGAGCCTGCTTGATGTTTTCAACCGGCATGTTGTACATTTCTGCCATTTTAGCAATTTCAGCTTCCACTTCTTCATCAGTAGCTTCGATGTTTTCAGCTTTTGCGATTGCTTCAAGAGTCAGATTGTACTTCACGCGTTTAGATGCATCTTCTTTCATTTGCTCTTTAAGTGCATCTTCGTCCTGACCTGAGAACTGGAAGTAAAGTTCAAGGTTCATGCCCTGAGCTTGAAGACGCTGCTCAAACTCCTGCATCATGCGGTTTACTTCATTGTCGATAAGCACTTGTGGGATGTCAACTTCTGCATTGTCAGAAGCTTTGTCAACAAGTGTGTCGCGAAGTGTATTTTCAGCTTCTGCTTTTTTAGCTTCTTCTAAGCGAGTTCTTGTTTTAGCTTTAAGAGCTTCAAGGCTTTCAACTTCTTCGTCCACATCTTTAGCGAACTCATCGTCAAGAGCTGGAAGTTCTTTGGCTTTGATTTCGTGAAGCTTCACTTTGAATGTTGCAGGCTTTCCTGCAAGGTTTTCAGCGTGATATTCTTCAGGGAATGTTACTTCAACATCCTTTTCGCCGCCAGCTTCCAAACCTACAAGCTGATCTTCAAAGCCAGGGATGAATGAACCTGAGCCGATTTCAAGCGTGTAGTTTTCAGCAGTGCCGCCTTCGAATGCTTCGCCGTCAGCGAATCCTTCGAAATCAATAACAACTGTGTCGCCGTTTTCAACAGTGCCTTCTTCTTTCACAACAAGCTCTGCGTGACGCTCCTGAAGTGTTTTAAGTTCTGCATCAACATCTTCATCAGATACAGATGCGTCCATTTTTTCAACTTCAAGGCCTTTGTATTCGCCAAGTTTCACTTCAGGCTTTACAACCACTTTTGCAGTGAAAATAAGGTTTTTGCCTTTTTCGATTTGCTCAACGTCGATCTCCGGACGGTCGATCGGATCGATTCCCGCTTCTTCAACCGCTTGAGGATAAACCTCAGGAAGAAGGATATCAAGCGCATCCTGGTATAGTGATTCGATGCCAAAGCGCTGTTCGAACATTGCGCGAGGCACTTTCCCTTTACGGAATCCAGGTATATTTACTTGCTTTGATACTTTTTTGAATGCTTCGTCAAGGGCTTGGCCGAACTTTTCAGCTTCAACTTCTACTGTAAGAACGCCTTGGTTGCCCTCAAGCTTTTCCCATTTTGCAGACATTAGTTTCCCTCCAAAAAATCTATTTGAAATAGTGACATAATCTAGGTTAGGTTTTGACAGAGGATACCTGTCCATTGTTGACAAACAGCTTCTCTGCTATACCCCTATGTAGATGACTTACTAAATCGTCCAGTGTATGGCTGATGTCTGCACGCACAGGGATGTGTTCCCTCTTGTACGGCTGATCATCAATTTACAACCATTTCATTATAACATAGAAAAAATTCCTTTCAACATATACGTTAGATTTGCAAATAAGAAATTTCTTCTATCTCGTAGATTTTTTTCACAGCCTGCACTAGCTCATCCTGCGCGATATCATATGAATCACATACCTCTTCTGCAGGTGCCGAGATCCCGTGCATCTCATAGCCCGTATAATGAAGGGCTGCGGCCCAGAGCCTTGCTTCCGGCGGTTCCGGCAAAAATGGAAACAGCACATACAGGTGCCTGATCCAGATTTCTTTCACCGCTTCATAAAGCGACGGGTTTTCCTGTCCGAGGATATCATCAAGGGCATTCAGCACTTTTTTCGTAAAAGGCATCTCGGATAAGTCCTCGAGCTCTGACGGAACAACCGCCATCATATGGCCGAATTTTGCAACTTTCACTTCTTTTGCAGTCTCATTTTCCATGAGGAGATGCAGAATCATGGACTGTACGACAGGATGGCTTTCAGGATTCTTCAGAATCGTCTGCAGCTTCTGCATGTGCCTTGAAACATTCCGGTCCTTCAGCGACTGTACATAAGCTACCTGCTGATTAATCGTATCCAGAAGCAGTTTAGGTTCACCGGGTTCGCCTTCCTCATCATCCTCTTCAAAAATAGATCCTTCATCTTCATTCATTTTCCTGCTGAAATCAAGAAGCTTGTAAAAATGCTCCGCCTGATCGTGGGGAAGATGATTCTCCTGAAGGACAGCCTCGATTGTCTGCTGCACTTCCTCGTACTGTCTCAGCTGAATTAAGATCGTCAAGTAGACCTGCAGGACCGTAAAATAGTCTCCGATATCTTCATGAAGCATTTTTTTGCAGACCGTCTTTGCTTCATCCAGATCGCCAAGCTCCATCAGACAGAGCGCAATGCCAAGATGAATTTCCGCTCTGTCCTCGCCAAGCTCAAGCACTTCATAAAAGAGTGGCAGCGCCTCTTTGAACCGTTTATTTTTTAAAGCGTCCAGTCCTTTATCAACCAAGCGCTCACTTAAGTTAGGGAATGGAATGACTTTTCTCTGTTTCTTCTCGCTCATTCAATCATCTCCGCTGTGCATTTGCCTTCAAGTTTACCAATGGAGTTTGAAGAACACAAGAAAAGCCTGGATTATATTAACCAGGCTTTTCTTGTGTTTTCGTAATTTGAAATCTGCTCTTCATACATAAAGGTGAGGGAAATTTCATCATGGCCGTTTAAAAGCATATCCTTCCAGTATGGATCAATGTCAAAATGGTAAAGAACATCTTCACCTTCGCGGATTTCCTGCTTTTCCAGATCGACCGTACACTCGAAAGCTCCCTTTTCAACCAGCTGCTGATGAATCTTTTCTTCTACTTTAATAGGAAGAAGACCGTTCTTCAGGCAGTTCTGATGGAAGATATCGGCGAAAGAAGGAGCAATGATCACTCTGAAGCCGAAGTCTGAAAGCGCCCACGGGGCATGCTCTCTTGAAGATCCGCACCCAAAGTTCTCCCCTGCAATCAGAACGCTTGCCCCCTTTGCCTCAGGCTTATTCAGTTCAAACTCAGGATTTTCAGTATGATCGCTTGTATAGCGCCAGTCAAAAAAAGCGAAGCGTCCGTATCCAGTGCGTTCTATTCGTTTCAGAAACTGTTTGGGGATAATCTGATCGGTGTCCACATTTGATCTGTTCAGTACCGCTGTTTTACCCTTGTGCACTTGAAATGCTTCCACTTGCAGCCCCTCCTATCCATTCTCTTACATCAACAAATTTCCCGTTAAGCGCCGCTGCTGCAGCCATTGCAGGACTGACAAGGTGCGTTCTTGCTCCTTTTCCCTGACGGCCTTCAAAGTTCCGGTTGGAGGTGGAAGCACAGCGCTTTCCTTCCGGCACGACATCATCATTCATGCTCAGGCACATGCTGCACCCTGATTCCCGCCACTCAAAGCCCGCTTCTTTAAACGTATGGTGGAGCCCTTCAGCTTCCGCCTGAAGCTTTACATTTTGCGAACCGGGAACAACGATTGCCCTTACGGAAGGATTCACTTTATGGCCTCTGATTACTTCTGCCGCCTGACGCAGGTCTGTGAGTCTCGAGTTTGTGCAGGAGCCAATAAAGACATAGTCTATTTCTATCTCTTTTATCGCGGTATCCGGCTCCAGGCCCATATAAAAATAAGCCCGCTCTGCCTCCTGTTTTTCCTCCTGTTTTGAGAACATGCCTGTGTTCGGCACTCTCTCATCTATTGACACAGCCATTCCGGGATTTGTTCCCCATGTGACCATCGGTGCAATGTCAGATGCCAAAACGATAATCTGATCATCATATTCCGCACCCGGGTCGCTGTGGAGTGTGCGCCAGTATGCAACAGCTTCTTCAAATTCCTCTCCCTTTGGAGCGTAAGGTCTTCCCTCAATATACTTGAACGTTGTTTCATCAGGTGCAATCAGTCCAGCTCTGGCGCCTGCTTCAATTGACATGTTGCAGACCGTCATTCTCTCATCCATCGACATATTTTCAATGGCTTCACCTGTAAATTCGATCACATACCCTGTGCCGAATCTCACTCCGAAGGAACCGATAATGGAGAGAATGACATCTTTAGCCGTCACGCCTTTTTTCAGGGATCCCTTTATGTGAACATTTAATGTTTTCGGCTTCTGCTGCCAAAGCGTTTGAGTGGCGAGGACATGTTCTACTTCACTTGTTCCGATGCCGAATGCCAGAGCTCCGAACGCTCCGTGTGTCGATGTATGGCTGTCTCCGCATACGATGGTTTTGCCCGGCTGTGTCAGGCCAAGTTCCGGTCCGATGACGTGAACAATTCCCTGATCTGAGCTGTTAAGGTCAGCAAGCCTGATGCCGAATTCTCCGCAGTTTGTTTCAAGGGCGCTTACCTGGAGCCGCGCTGTTTCGTCTTTAATATCAAACCGGTTGACGGTCGGAATGTTATGATCCATTGTGGCAAAAGTGTTTTCAGGCTTTCTCACCTTTCTCCCATTTTGTCTTAAGCCCTCAAACGCCTGGGGAGACGTTACTTCATGAATCAGGTGCAAATCAATATATAATAGGTCCGGCTGATGATCTTTTCTGTATACTACATGATCATCCCAAATTTTTTCGACGATTGTTCTTGCTTTCAAGACTGATACCTCCCTGCACGTATTTATATAGAAGGAAAAGAGGGGCGCTTTTCATCGAAATGAAAAGCGCCGGTTTTTTATGCGTAAGCTTCCATAATGTTAAAGATGGCGTGGTCGTCAGCCAAAGCAGCTTTCACTTCTTCAACCAGAGCCGTTGTAGAAAGAGGAGCTTCTCCTTTTTTCGCAAGGTCTGCTGTGCGCTTCCCTGAATCAAGCACATGTTTTACGGCATTTTCAACAGCTTCTGCCTCTTCATTCATACCAAAGGAATGTCTGAGCATCATCGCGGCGGATAAAATCATCGCCACTGGATTTGCTTTATCTTCTCCTGCAATGTCAGGTGCAGAACCATGGACCGGTTCATACAGATGGAGACCGGTTGAGCTCAGGCTTGCCGATGGCAGCATGCCGAGCGAGCCCGTCAGCATTGAAGCTTCGTCACTTAAAATGTCGCCGAACATGTTCTCAGTTACGATGACATCAAACTGTTTTGGATTATGAATGAGGGCCATGGCTGCATGGTCGACAAGCATGTGCTGCAGTTCAACATCCGGATACCTTGCAGCTACCTCTTCAGCGACTTCCCTCCACATTCGGCTCGATTCTAAAACATTGGCCTTATCAACTGACGTGACTTTTTTCTGCCTGCCCTGGGCAAGCTCAAATGCCTGTTCAATGATCCGCACCATCTCATCACGCTTATAAAAAAGGGTATCGACAACCGTCTCTTCACCGCCGTAAACCTTGCGCTCGCTCGGTTTTCCAAAGTAAAGGCCACCCGTAAGTTCTCTTACAATCATGAAGTCGACGCCTTCCACAAACTCCCGCTTCAAAGGGGAAGAATCAAGGAGACTTTCCACTGTCTCCACAGGACGAAGATTTGCATACAGATCAAGCTCCTTCCTGAGAGCCAGAAGCCCCCTTTCAGGCCTTAAATGCGAAGGATTCTGGTCCCATTTCGGGCCTCCTACAGATCCGAGCAGGACTGCATCAGCCTCTTTGCACATGTTCAGCGTTTGTTCAGGAAGCGGAGAATTGGTTTCATCAATTGCCGCCCCGCCGATCAGTCCATACTGAAAGTGAAAACGATGGTAGTAATGCTCTTCAATGGCCTTCAGAATCTCTACAGCACCGTTCATTACTTCTAATCCGATGCCGTCTCCCGGCAATAATGCAATTTTCTTCTCCATTTTTTCTGCCTCCTTCATGATTTTTAATCTGGTTTTTCTTCTATTAGACAGTCGCCTTTAATTGTTCCTGTGCCTGTGCATTCAGAATGAGAATCCGGTTGACAGCGTTCAGGTAGGCTTTCGCTGATGCTTCAAGAACATCCTGCGCCATACCCCTTCCGCTTGATTCCACCCCGCCAACAGTGACTCTGACAAAAACCTGTGCAAGAGCATCCCGGCCGCTTGAATTAGACTGGATCCGGTAGTCAAGAAGTTTAATAGTAAAGCCGGTACAGCGCTCAAGCGTATTGTAGATCGCCTCTACACTTCCTCCTCCGGTAGCAGCCTCCTGTACAAGGACCTGCTCCTGGTTTTTTAGAGTTACAGTAGCAGTCGGCACTTGTGAGGTTCCGTACTGAACTTGAAGCGATAAAAGTTCAAACATATCCTCGCTCTTTTCCACTTTTTCCTCTATGACAAGTGCTGCAATATCCTCATCCGTAAATTCTTTCTTTCTCTCAGAAAGGGTTTTGAATGTTTTAAAGATTTTATGTGTCTCTTCTTCAGTTACATTGAAGCCAAGCTCAGCCACTTTGCTCTTGAAAGCATGGCGGCCTGAATGTTTGCCGAGCACCATCGCATTGGATCCGACCCCGACCAGTTCTGGAGAAATAATTTCATAGGTTGTTTTTTCTTTCAAAACGCCGTCCTGGTGAATGCCTGATTCGTGCGCGAATGCATTTTTCCCTACAACCGCTTTGTTTGGAGGAATCATCATGCCGGTCAGTTTGCTGACCAGATCACTCGTTTTTTTGATTTCATCAAGCTTCATGTTTGTTTTGGCCCCAAAATAATCTGAACGGATGTGAAGCGCAACGCCGATTTCTTCAAGTGAAGCATTTCCTGCCCGCTCTCCGATTCCGTTGATCGTTCCCTCAATCTGTCCCGCCCCGTTTTCAATGGCAGCAAGAGAATTGGCTGTTGCCATTCCAAGGTCATCGTGGCAATGGGCGGATAGAATGACATTTTCTATCCCTTTTACATTTGATTTTAAGTACTGAAAGATCTCCCCGTATTCCTTCGGGTTAATATAGCCGACCGTGTCGGGAATGTTGATGACATTTGCTCCAGCTGCTATGACCCGCTCAACAATCTTGGCCAGAAACGGCAATTCGCTCCTGCAGGCATCCTCTGCAGACCACTGAATAAGCGGAAAGAATTTAGATGCGTATTTGACTGATTCGACCGCTGTCTCAATGACCTGGTCCGGAGTCTGTTTCAATTTGTATTGCATGTGAATCGGAGATGTTGCCAAAAACACATGCAGCCTTGGATTTGCACCGTCTTTCAAAGCTTCCCACGCTGCATCAATATCTGTTTTGACCGAACGCGCAAGACCTGTGACGGAGCAGTTTTTAATGGTTCGTGCAATCTCCTGCACGGCTGAAAAATCACCCTTTGAGGAAGCCGGGAAACCGGCCTCCATAATATCAACGCCAAGACGTTCAAGCTGAAGGGCAATCTGCAGTTTTTCCTTTGCATTCAAATTCACTCCGGCTGATTGTTCCCCGTCTCTCAGTGTTGTATCAAAAAGGTTAATTTTTCGCACTGGCGACCACTTCTTTCCGTTTTGGTTTTACAAATGGCATCATTTCGCGCAGCTTTCTGCCGACTGTTTCAATCTGATGCTCACTTTCTCTGTTGTTGATTGCGTTGAACTGCGGGCGGTTCACCTGATTTTCTACGATCCAGTCTTTAGCGAATTTTCCTGATTGAATGTCATTGAGCACTTCTTTCATGGATTCTTTTACTCTTGCATCTACTACTCTAGGTCCTGACACAAAGTCTCCCCACTGGGCTGTATCAGAGATGGAGTATCTCATGCCCGCCATGCCGTCTTCATACATAAGGTCTACGATGAGCTTCAGTTCGTGCAGACATTCGAAGTAGGCAAGTTCCGGCTGATATCCCGCTTCCACCAGTGTTTCAAACCCTGCTTTCACAAGGGAAGTAAGTCCACCGCACAGAACAGCCTGTTCTCCAAATAGATCTGTTTCGGTTTCTTCTTTAAATGTTGTTTCAAGAACTCCCGCACGCGCTCCTCCGATTGCCTTTGCGTATGCAAGAGCAAGATCTTTCGCCTGGCCAGTAACATCCTGATAGACCGCAAACAATGCTGGAACACCGGCACCGTCTTCGAAGGTTCTTCTTACAAGGTGACCCGGTCCTTTAGGAGCTACAAGAAATACGTCAACAAATTCCGGAGGAACGATCTGGTTAAAGTGAACATTAAATCCGTGTGCAAAAACCAGCGCATTACCCGGCTGAAGCTGATCTTTGATTTCTTCTTCGTATACCTTCTGCTGCTGTTCATCCGGCAGAAGCACCATCACGACATCAGCCTGTGCTGCAGCTTCTTTAACTGTTGTTACCTCTACTCCGTCTGATGCTGCTTTATTGAAGGATTTTCCTTTGCGGACACCTACTACAACATCTGCTCCGCTTTCTTTTAAGTTCAGTGCATGTGCATGGCCCTGTGAGCCGTAGCCGATTACTGCGATCTTTTTGCCTGATAGTACTTCCTCATTTACATCACCGTTATAATAAACTTTTACCATGTTCATTCTCTCCTTTTATTTTCCATTTTTTATTTGATTTGTAATTGTATACGTTCCATCCGTTCCCTTTCGCTCCACTGAAGGCTGTTAACATTCATTGCCGTCTTTTCTTTATACAATTGAATATGTTTTCGAGCTTGACGGCCGCTGTGTTCCTCTTGGGAACGCTGTTGTGCCGGTTCTGGCTATTTCTTTGATGCCATAGGGTCTGAGGAGATCGATGATGGCTTCTATTTTGTCTGATTCCCCCGTTACTTGAACGACCAGGCTGTCCCGGCTGACATCTATGATGGCAGCCCGGAATGGTTCAATGACGCCCTGCACTTCCATTCTGACTGCCGGTGCAGCGATCACTTTGATCAGCGCGAGTTCTCTTGCAACGATTGATTGATTGGTAATGTCCTGAACCTTCAGCACGTCGATTTGCTTGTTAAGCTGTTTTGTAATTTGTTCTACTTCTTTTTCGTCCTCAACATGGATGACGAATGTCATGCGGGATATGCCTTCAATTTCTGCATGCCCGACTGTGATGCTTTCAATGTTATAGTGTCTTTTCGTAAAAAGTCCGGTAATTCGGTTGAGTACGCCGGACCGGTTGTTTACGGTTAATGTCAATATTCGCTTCATTCCTTAACACCCACCATTTCATGCAGTCCTTTTCCTGGCGCAATCATTGGATACACATTTTCCATCTGGCTTACATTTACGGAAATCAGGACTGGCTCTCTGGATCTAAGCGCTTCTTTAAAGGCAGGGAAATCACTTTCAGTCTGAATATTCAGTCCTTTCATGCCATACGCTTCCGCAAGTTTCACGAAATCAGGCTGTGATTGAAAGACCGACTGGGAATATCTTTCTTCATAGAAGATTTCCTGCCACTGCCTTACCATTCCAAGCACGCCGTTGTTTAAAATAATGACCTTAACAGGAAGGTTAAGTTCGTGAATAACAGAAAGCTCCTGAAGGGTCATTTGGAATCCGCCATCACCAAGGATCGCCGCAACAGTCGCGTCTTTTTCAGCAAGCTGCGCCCCAATCGCCGCCGGAAGTCCAAAGCCCATTGTTCCAAGCCCGCCGGATGTGACCCATCTGTTCGGCCGCTGCATCCGGTAATACTGAGCCGCCCACATTTGATGCTGTCCGACATCAGTAGTTACGATCGCTTCTCCATCTGTCCATTCATGAATCAATTCAACCATGTGCTGCGGCTTCAGCTCTTCATTTGAAGGCTTATACCAGAGAGGCAGCGTCTTTTTGTTTGTTTGAAGAGCTCCATACCACTCATCATGCTCGCTTCTTTTCCCGTTTTGATGAATGAGCTGTTCAAGAACCAGCTTCGCATCCCCGACAACCGGAATCTGCGTTTCGACCACCTTGCCGATTTCGGCTGGATCAATGTCGATATGAGCAATGACAGCCTTCTTAGCAAAGTGATTTAAGTTCCCTGTCACCCTGTCGTCAAACCGCGCTCCCACGCTGATCAGCAAATCGCAGTCATAAAGCGCCATATTGGCGGTATACGTACCGTGCATCCCTGCCATTCCGAGGAACAGCGGATGATCTGCCGGGAAACTGCCAAGTCCGAGAAGGGTGCTTGCAACCGGAATTTGCTGCTGTTCTGCATATTCTTTCAGCTTGTCGCTTCCTTTAGCGTGAATAACACCTGCACCAGCGAGAATCACTGGTTTTTTAGCACGGCTTACAGCTTCTACAAGCTTTCTGATCTGGAGGTAATTCGGCTCTGTCTTCGGCTGATATCCGGGAAGGTGTACAGGTTCGTCATAGTTGAAAATCCCTTCAGCTACAGCGATATCCTTCGGCACATCTATCAGTACTGGTCCCGGTCTGCCGGTTGTTGCAATATGGAATGCTTCTTTGATGATGCGCGGAAAGTCGTTGACATCCCTTACTTGATAGTTGTGCTTTGTAATCGGCATTGTAATTCCGAGTATATCCGCTTCCTGAAAAGCATCGGTTCCAATTACAGAAGTCGCAACCTGTCCGGTAAAGACAACGAGCGGAAGGGAATCAATCATCGCGTCTGTGAGTCCGGTAATTAAGTTTGTAGCTCCCGGTCCAGAGGTGGCGATTACGACTCCGGGTTTGCCTGAAACCCTTGCATAGCCTTCTGCTGCGTGAATGCCTCCCTGTTCGTGTCTTGTCAGAACGTGAAACATGCCTGAACTGTACAGCTTGTCGTAAATCGGAAGGACAGCTCCTCCGGGATAGCCGAAAATCACCTCTGTGTTTTCCCGTCTAAGAGCTTCAATCATCATCATGGCACCGGACATCGTTTCCGTACACTTGGCAGAATCAGCGTCCAATTGTACCTTCATATTCATCGATTTTTGCCTCCTTTTTTCCCGCTATCATCTAAAAAGCCCTGCTTCTCTAGTTACTATTGAAGCTTTATCCAGCGCAAGACTGGTCTTTTTGCCTTAAAATCCACATAAAAAACCTTCCCGCCCCAATATTGCCCACTAGTTGTGAGTCAAAGGGGCGAAAAGGTTTGAAAACACTTTTCGCGGTACCACCCTTGTTCATGGCCTGAAATCAGGCCACCTTATGAAAGCTTAAAGCTTTCTTTTGGTAACGGGTGGTGTGAAAAATAGCACCCGGCTGATCCTACTCTATTTCAAATCAGCACTCAGAGGCGAGTTCACGCTGGAAGGGAACACCGGCTTTCAGCAGCCGCCGGCTCTCTGTGGATCCTTGTTTCCATTGCTACTTATCCTCTTCAAAGTTTTCACTTATTAACTTACACTTAAGCTTGAATTGCCTGTTTCAACTTTCACGCCGTCTTCAATGACTTTTTTCCTGAATTGCTCAAGCAGGCGGTTTGTGTGCTCGCCCGGCTTGCCGTCACCGATTTCCCTGCCGTCTACCTTTACAACGGCAATGACTTCTGCTGCTGTTCCTGTCAGGAAAACCTCATCAGCTGTATACACATCGTGGCGGGTAAATGGTTCTTCCCGCACATCATAGCCAAGTTCTGCCGCGATTTCGATGATGACGTTTCGCGTCACTCCTTCAAGAGCGCCAAGATATCCCGGCGGAGTCAGGAGTTTGTTATTTTTATAGATAAAGACGTTGTCTGCAGATCCTTCTGCGACATAGCCCTGATCATTCAGCATGAGCGCTTCGCTTACATTTGCCAGATGAGCTTCAATTTTTACAAGAACGTTATTTAAATAGTTGAGTGATTTTACTTTCGGACTGAGAACATCCGGACGGTTCCGTCTTGTAGGGACTGTCACAATATCAATTCCTGTTTCATAAAGATGTTTAGGAAAGATTGAGAGCGGCTCTACTATAATGACGACATTTGCCTCTTTGCATTTATATGGATCAAGCCCAAGATCTCCTACTCCTCTTGAGACTACCAGTCTGATATAAGCATCATCCAGTCCGTTTTTCTCGACCGTTTTCACTGTCAGGTCTGTAAGCTCTTCCTGGGTGTACGGCATCGTGAGCAAAATGGATCTCGCTGATTCATACAGTCTTTTCATGTGCTCTTTTAAACGGAAGATGTTGCCGCTGTAGACTCTGATTCCTTCGAAAATCCCGTCTCCATACAAGAATCCGTGATCATACACCGAAATCTTCGCATCTTCTTTTCTTACAAATTCCTTGTTCAAAAAAATCCATTGGTCACCCATAAAGAGCACACCTTTCTTTTAAAGTCTAAACGCGTTAATCAGCTGAATTCCAGTGTGTAAAAAAAATCCTTATAACGTTAGTTATGGACTCTTTTAAAAGATATAAAGTGATCTTGCTGCCGCAGCTAAACGGCCTGTTATGTTTTTCTTTTAATGAACCTCACATGTTCATGTAACTTATATTTGAGCCTATCTTACGCCCATTAAAAAGCGGTGTCAACCGTCTTTTTTGGAATTGTTAGATAATTTAGATTTGTTTAATAATTTGTATACGCTTACATGCCTGTCATTATAGGAATTGTGTTTTTGAAAAATTTTTTTGAAGTTTTTTTCTGTGAGATTGTCTGACAGGGTTTTGGGTGATTTCAGCTGGGGAAAAGGAACTTTTTGAGGGTGAATCCGGAAAGGGATTCTTGATGAAAACGCGTAAGGTGCTGAGGGAAAATTATGAACATTTTTTGAACAAATGGGAGATGGCACATTTACCCGTTCCCTTTCGCTCCAGGAACTTGCTTTCCGCGGGGAGGGCCGGGAGCTTCCTCGCTGCGCTTGCGGGATCTTCAGTGCCCTCTTTATCCCCCAGAAAAGCGGAAGCGCCCGTTTTGCTCCGGCAGTCAGATAAGAAATCACCCGAAAAGTCCGGGTTTGACTTTTTGGGGGATTTTGTTCTGACAGAGGAGTTGGGCGCTGCAGCTGGACATGGAGTCAAGTGCCTTCCGCTTCAGTCCACTGTTGTTTTACGCATAAGTCAGCGAAATACAGAAAACAACAAAATCAAACAAAAAAACTTCTTTCATTTTCAGAAAGAAGTTTGTATGTATAAAGTATGGCGTCCCAGGAGAGATTCGAACTCCCGACCAACGGCTTAGAAGGCCGTTGCTCTATCCACTGAGCTACTGGGACATGTTTTTTGTGACAATCGCGATTATGTATCAGCGACATTTCTTATTATATGTGCGATCAGCTATAAAGTCAATAACTTTTTCTAAAAAGTTTTGAAAGAGGGAAGAAATTCCCCCTTTCCTTTTTAAGACAGCTCAAACCTCTGCGCCATGCCTTTTACAGGCGTTCCGTCCTGCTGATAAAATGTTACAGCTGCCGACCCGTTTTGTATTTCTAATATAACATATGTTTTTTCGATGCGCATCCTCGGCAGCCTGATGCTGCCAGGATTAATGAAGAGGATGCCGCCGGCAGATTCTGCGCCTGCAACATGGGAATGCCCGAAACAGACAATCTTTGCACCGTGGTCCTCTGCGGCATATTTCAAGTTCATCAGTGTGGACTTCACATTATGCATATGGCCATGCGCAATGAAAAAACGGAACCCGCCTGCTTCTTCAATCAGTTCCTCCGCATATTTCTGTTCATAATCGCAGTTTCCCCGGACTGAAACAAAGCCCTGCATAGAAGGGTGATCGGCAGGCAGCTCTGAATCGCCGCAGTGAAACATCGCTTCTGTTTCAGATTCATGCCTTTTTCTGATCTCCTGAAGCTCGTCTGTCAGCCCGTGGCTGTCGCTGATAATAAGAACCTTCATCACTCATAACTCCCTGTAATCAGGCTTGGAGCAGCTCTGACAGCTTCTTTAGAGCCGCTGCCCTGTGACTGATTTTGTTTTTCTCTTCTTTTGTCAGCTCGGCCATTGTTTTTGCTTTATCCTTGACGAGGAAAATCGGGTCATATCCGAACCCATTTTCTCCAGCCGGCTCTTCTGTTATATACCCTTCGACAGATCCTTCAACCGTCACCGTTTCCCGTCCGGGCTCAGCAAGTGCAAGTGCACAGCGGAATCTTGCGGTGCGCTCTTCCTTATCTGCGTCCTTGAGCTCAGCCAGCACCTTTTGGATATTGGCAGCATCATCTTTTTCCGGACCTGCATATCTTGCCGAAAAAATACCCGGCTCTCCGTTCAGGTAGTCAATCGACAATCCTGAGTCGTCAGCAATCGCCATTTTTCCGTAAAGTCTCGAGATTGCCTCAGCTTTTAAAATGGCATTCTCTTCAAAAGTCGAACCCGTTTCCTCTACATCAGGTGCATCATCAAAATCAAGCAGCGAGATGCAAGTCAAATCGTATGCAGAAAGAATCGTCTGAAATTCAAGAAGCTTTCCTGCATTTTTTGTGGCAATAATGACTTCCTTCATCAGGTTCATTCCTTTCCGTTCTTTTGATCCGCAATTTTAAGGGCTAAATCACCCAGCGCTTCCATTTGGATCGTAACCAAAGACTGAATTCCTTTTTCTGCTAGGTTTAAAAGTTCATTCAGCTCTTCGCGAGAGAACGTTGCCTCTTCGCCTGTTCCCTGCAGCTCTACAAATCGTCCTGACCCTGTCATGATGACATTCATGTCCACTTCTGCAGATGAATCTTCAATATAGTTTAGATCGAGAATCTCGCCAAGCTTTGAATCCATGCCGACAGACGTTGCAGCAAGAAAATCTGTGATTGGCAGCGAACTGATTTTCTTTTCTGACAGAAGCTTTCCAAGAGCAATCGTCATGGCCACAAATGCACCTGTAATGGATGCTGTTCTTGTACCGCCGTCCGCCTGAATCACATCACAGTCGATCCAGATTGTACGCTCGCCAAGCTTGTCCAGGTCTACCACTGCGCGGAGAGCTCGTCCAATCAGGCGCTGAATTTCCATTGTTCTGCCGGTAATTTTCCCTTTTGAAGATTCTCTGATCGTTCTTTGTTCAGTTGCCCGGGGCAGCATCGAGTATTCTGCTGTAATCCAGCCTTTACCTTCTCCACGCATAAACGGGGGCACACGGTCTTCAATGCTGGCATTGCAGATGACCTTTGTATCTCCCACACAGATCAGAACAGATCCTTCCGGGTGTTTCACATAATCTGTAACTATTTCTACTCGTCTGATTTCATCTTGCTTTCGTCCGTCATGTCTCATTATGATTCCTCCGATCATTCCTGATCCTGATTGATTTGCTTTTTCGTTATATGTATAGGGCTTGTCCCGGCTTTATTCAAAAAAGATATAAGGTCCGGAGGCAATAAAGAAGAGGCAGTGCTAAAGACTACCTCTTCGTTTCACTTTATAGTATATCAAAAATCACCGATTAAAAACTACCTGTGTTGACATTCACTGGACGCGCAACAGGTTCTGTCATCTTTTTGCCGTCCTCGTTTACAAGGTCTGCCTTGCCGTCCACTGTCAGCACAACGTTTTCAATTCCCGCCTGCTCAGTCAGAGACAGAACAAGTGAATTTACGACGTGGGAGGATACCATCTTTTTCTCTTCATCCGCACTTCCGTAAATGGATTCGTTAAAATTAAGCGTGACCGTTCCGTCTTCAAGCTTAGGCTCTTCCAGCAGCTTCACATCTTGTGAAAAATCACTGAGGAGCGCAGTATTTGCGGACGGCCCTTCTGTCAGTTTTTTTACAACAGCGGCAATCGGATCTTCTTCATCATTGCTCACGCGTGTTGTAACAGGCACATAATACGTCTTGTCGTCGTGCTGCGCTGTATAATAAACCGTAAGCGGTTTTGTATCTGTAATATCCATGACGCCTGCAGTATCCAGGTTGATGCCGTCAGCTCTGCTCAGCTCGCTGCTGATCGGCGTGCCCCCTACAGGCATTTCGTTTTGCTCATGGCCGTTAATCATGATTTTGACGGTTTTGACAGAATCAAACTGAGTAAGCGTCCATGTGATTGACTGAAGAATCTTCAGCTCATCTTCTTTTTGATAATTTTTAAATTCTTTTGAAAAATCAACAACGGCAACGCCGTCTTTCACATTGACGCTGACCTGTGTATCCTGCGGAATAACCGCTCTGAATCCGTCAGGCAGCATATTTGTCACAGGCCCGCCTTCAACAAGGTAGTCAAGCACCTGCTTTGCTACGCCTTCCTGCTTTGGCAGATCAAATGTCTGGGCGACGACAAGTCCATTGCTGTCAATTAAATATAACTGCCTGGAGTATGTTTGTGCCGCCTCTTCCCCTTTTTTCCCTTCTGCTGTTGTTTTCTCCTCTTTTACTGTTTCTTCAGCAGCTTTATCTCCTTCATCCACATACGATACGTCTTGTGGAGGATCGATTTCCTTGGCCTTCTCCCCGCCGAACAATCCGCAGCCGGACAATAACAGCGCCGAAGTCATTACAGTAGCAGCAATCTTCACGTTTCTCTTTTGAGACATACATTTCCCTCCTAAGGCAGTTTGTACTACTATGTATACGAGCTGTTGATTGAATTAGACCGAAATCAGGAAGAAATTTTTAATAGAGCGTGAGAGGAAAGAAATTGACTGCTGTAAAACAAGTTCTTGATGAAATGAATGTAAAACAAAGAGTCTGGGAAAAAACATGTTAGTAAGGTGAGAGTCGGAAGATTAATAAAAAACATTTTTTGATGTCATTTCTTGAGACAACGCCACAAATATGGATTCAGCCCTCATAAAAGTGGCACCACTCTGGCGAATGACACCACTAATGTGGATCCACTTCCGATAAAAGTGGTACCACTCTGGCGAATGATGCCACAAATGTGGATCAACTTCCGATTAAAGTGGCACCACTCTGGTGAATGGCGCCACAAATGTAGATCAACTTCTGATAAAAGTGGTACCACTCTGGCGAATGACGCCACTAATGTAGATCAACTTCCGATTAAAGTGGCACCACTCTGGCGAATGACACCACTAATGTGGATCCACTTCCGATAAAAGTGGTACCACTCTGGCGAATGATGCCACAAATGTGGACTTACCTCTTATAAAAGTGGCAGCACTCCGTCTGTATCAGCAAAATTAAGTATCTATTTCTAATTCCAGTTGTATGGTCCAACACCATAAAAAAAACCGAACTAGTTATACCCTAGTTCGGTTTTAGATGGCTAACATATTTATGTCACAGCCTCTGCCTTAATTAAAGCGCAATAGACTGAACATTTTTCACCGGCTCTTCAAACAGCTGCGAAGCGATGCGCTGGAAGAGATCCTTCGATCCGGTTGTCAGGAAGAGGTGATGATTTTCCTCCTGCGATTCATTCAATGCTTTCTTATATGACAGGATCGTACTTACCTCACGGGCAGTTTCGTCTCCTGAACTGATAATCTTTACTTTTGGTCCCATATAGTTCTCGATCAGGTCTTTAAGAACCGGATAATGCGTGCAGCCGAGAATCAGTGTATCGATCGGATGGTCCTTCAGCGGAAAAAGGGAATCCTCTACAATTGAAACCGCATAGTCATTATCAAAGTCCCCGCTTTCAACAAGCGGAACAAATGCCGGACAGGCAAGGCTTTCAACCGTCACTGACTTCTTGATGGTCTTCAGAGCCTTTTCGTACGCGCCGCTTGAGACCGTGTTTACCGTTCCAATGACGCCGATGCGGTTGTTTCTTGTCACTTTAATGGCTGTGCGGGCACCCGGGAACACAACGCCGACAACAGGAATATCAAGCTCATCCTGAATTTCCTGAAGGGCAATGGCTGTTGCCGTATTGCACGCAATCACAAGCATTTTAATATGATGGTTAGAGACGAGGTAATTCGTCATCTGCCATGTAAAAGCCCGAACCTCTTCAATCGGTCTTGGACCATAGGGACATCTTGCTGTATCACCTAAATAGATGATGTCTTCATTTGGTAGCTGCCTCATAATTTCCCGTGCAACGGTCAGGCCGCCGACACCGGAATCAATGACGCCGATTGCTCTGTTCAAAAAATCGCCTCATTCTTCTCTCATTTCTAGGTGCAGTTTCGTCAATGAGCTTTCAAGCTGAATTATTTCCTGCATATCATAATTTCTGATTACGTTTTTTAAGTATTCTTGCCGCTTATGAATGACTTCTTCAATAATGCGCTGCCCTTCTGCCAGAAGGTGCACTCTTACCACTCTGCGGTCATTTGGATCTTTCACGCGCACGACAAGTTTGTTTTTCTCCATCCGGTCAACCAGATCAGTCGTAGTGCTGCATGCTAGGTACAATTTGTTGGATAATTCACCGACTGTCATGTCGCCGTGTTCAGAAAGCCATTGCAGCGCCACAAACTGGGGCGGTGTAATCGGGAATTGACTCAGGATCTCCCGGCCTCTCTGCTTCACCATCACAGAAATATGCCTCAAGGATTTTTCCAGGTCAGCCACCATTTTATCACTTAATACATCATTATGAACTGTCATCAGCAACCCTCACTCATTCAATCTGACCGCACGGAGCAGAATGTACACTAGTATTGTGCGTATCATATCCATTTTCTATGTTTTCACACAAAAATGCAAGTTTGATATTTTAGCTGACAGTCATTTCAGGAAAAAATCCCGGCAGAAATAATAACCGGCCAGCCTAGAATAAGGTCAGCCGGTACGTATTAGAGCTCAAGTTCACCCATACGAAGAAGCTCAACAACTGCCTGTGATCTTCCTTTTACTCCAAGCTTTTGCATCGCATTGGAAATATGGTTCCGAACTGTTTTTTCACTAATGAAGAGCTCGCCCGCTATTTCTTTCGTCGTTTTATCCTGTACTAATAATTCGAAAACTTCTCTCTCTCTTTTCGTGAGTAGTGGCTTTGATTGAAACTCTTTCTCTTTCAAGAATGGTAACCCTCCTTGCTAGGTGCGAGCCGGTCTAACGAATGGGTATAAGATTAGTCAACATATAGTATGTGCACTCTGTATTGGCGGTGACTGTTACTTTAGCTGATTCGTGAAATTCGGTGTCTATTTTTTTATGTGGCAAAGACCTCAGAACCTATGAGCATTTTCTTTTCCGCATTCAGAAATGGTACACTTTTTCCATTGTATTTCGATATCTGCACAACGGTTCCTCGTCCTGTAAAGCAGACTTCCCTTTTTTTATTTACCGCGCAGTAATGGAGCTCGGCAGACGAATTTCCAACAGATGCAGCTTTGACAAACAGCAATAGTTCCTCATCAAAAAACACCTGCCTGATGTAATCGCACTGGATGTCGGCGACAACAGGAATCAGTTCCCCGTCCTTCTTCAGCCAGTTCTCCATCAGACCTGCATGTTTAAAAAACTCGATCCTAGCTTCTTCAAAATATGCAATTGGAGCTGTGTTGTTCATATGCCCGAACATATCTGTTTCGGAAAAGCGAACCTTTAAAGGATGATGAAAAGCAAATGTATCCTTCCACTCCTGAAGAGGCATTGTGATATATGGAATTTTGTTCATGGCTGTTCCTCTTTTCTTTGATGATATGTAAAAAACACCTCTTATTTAAAGAGGTGTTTTTCTTCTTACTGCTTAGACTTGATCGCTTCCGAAGAAATTGCGGAAGGCCTGGAACGTTGTATCTCTGTTCAGTGCAGCAATAGAAGTCGTTAAAGGAATTCCTTTAGGACATGATTGCACGCAGTTTTGAGAGTTTCCGCAGTTTGCAAGTCCTCCGTCACCCATAATCGCTTCAAGACGCTCGGCTTTGTTCAATGAACCTGTTGGATGAGCGTTAAACAAGCGAACCTGTGAAAGAGGAGCCGGTCCGATGAAATCAGAATTACTGTTAACGTTCGGGCATGCCTCAAGGCAAACTCCGCACGTCATGCATTTTGAAAGCTCATATGCCCATTGGCGTTTTTTCTCAGGCATACGGGGGCCAGGTCCAAGGTCGTATGTTCCGTCAATCGGAATCCACGCTTTTACCTTCTTAAGGGAATCAAACATTCTGCTGCGGTCAACCTGAAGGTCGCGCACAACAGGGAATGTCTTCATCGGCTGAAGGCGGATCGGCTGTTCAAGCTGGTCGACAAGTGCTGTACATGACTGGCGCGGCTTGCCGTTAATCACCATAGAACAGGCTCCGCATACCTCTTCAAGACAGTTCATATCCCAAGTGATCGGCGTTGTTTCTCTACCCTCAGAATTCACAGGATTCCTTCTGATCTCCATCAGCGCGGAGATCACGTTCATATTCGGACGGTAAGGAATTTCAAATGTTTCATCATAAGGGGCGGCACCGGGCTCATCTTGGCGAGTAATAATAAAACGAACTACTTTCTTTTCACTGTTCATTTCTTATTCCCCCTTTTTCTTCTTCGAGTAGTCGCGTTTGCGCGGTTCGATTAAGCTGACGTCCACTTCTTCGTAGTGGAACTTAGGAGCAGCAGTCAGACCGGCAAACGTAGCCATCGTCGTTTTAAGGAAGTCTTCATCATTTCGTTCAGGGAATTCAGGCTTGTAATGCGCTCCGCGGCTTTCGTTGCGGTTATAGGCGCCCAATGTCACGACGCGGGACATTTGAAGCATGTTCTGAAGCTGGCGGGTAAACGTAGCACCCTGGTTGCTCCATTTCGCCGTATCATTAATATTGATATTCTGATAGCGTTCAATCAGCTCTTGGATTTTCTCATCGGTTTTCAGAAGCTTGTCGTTGTAGCGGACAACCGTTACATTGTCAGTCATCCATTCGCCAAGCTCTTTATGAAGCACGTAGGCATTTTCAGTTCCGTCAAGGTTCATGATGTTCTGCCATTTTTCTTCTTCCTGCTTCACATGAGCGTCATATACAGCAGATGAAAGATCTTCAGCAGAAGCATCTAAGCCGCTGATATAGTCAACCGCTTTCGGACCTGCCACCATTCCGCCGTAGATGGCTGAAAGAAGGGAGTTCGCACCAAGACGGTTTGCGCCGTGCATGGAGTAATCACATTCTCCCGCAGCAAATAAGCCGGGAATATTCGTCATCTGATTATAGTCAACCCACAGACCGCCCATTGAGTAATGAACAGCAGGGAAGATTTTCATTGGAAGCTTGCGCGGGTCATCACCCATGAATTTTTCATAAATTTCGATGATGCCTCCAAGCTTAATGTCAAGCTCTTTCGGATCTTTATGAGACAGATCAAGATAGACCATGTTCTCGCCATTGATGCCGAGCTTTTGAGAGACGCACACGTCGAAAATTTCGCGTGTTGCGATATCACGCGGAACAAGGTTTCCGTATGCCGGATATTTTTCCTCAAGGAAATACCATGGCTTCCCGTCTTTATACGTCCAGACGCGTCCGCCTTCTCCGCGGGCTGATTCACTCATCAGGCGAAGCTTGTCATCTCCCGGAATAGCTGTCGGGTGAATCTGAATGAACTCGCCATTTGCATAGTGAACGCCCTGCTGATAGACGATGGAAGCTGCTGATCCCGTGTTGATGACAGAGTTTGTTGATTTTCCGAAGATGATTCCAGGTCCGCCCGTTGCCATGATGACAGCGTCGGAACGGAATGACTTGATTTCCATGCTTGTTAAATCCTGACCGGTGATACCTCTGCATACACCATCGTCATCGACAACGGCTCCAAGGAATTCCCAGCCCTCGTACTTTGTAACAAGACCTGCCACTTCATAGCGGCGGACCTGCTCATCAAGCGCATACAGAAGCTGCTGACCTGTTGTTGCACCGGCAAATGCCGTGCGGTGATGCTGCGTTCCTCCAAAACGGCGGAAGTCAAGAAGCCCTTCCGGTGTACGGTTGAACATGACACCCATGCGGTCAAGCAAGTGAATGATTGACGGAGCTGCCTCGCACATCGCTTTTACAGGAGGCTGGTTGGCAAGGAAATCCCCGCCGTAAACTGTATCATCAAAATGCTCCCAAGGAGAATCGCCTTCTCCTTTTGTATTTACAGCGCCGTTGATTCCGCCTTGTGCACAAACGGAATGAGAGCGCTTAACTGGTACTAACGAAAATAAATCTACATGAACGCCGGATTCTGCTGCTTTGATGGTTGCCATCAGGCCTGCCAAACCGCCTCCGACGACAATAATTCTACCTTTACTCATCTGGCCCACTCCCTTTGATTCTAGTACTCATCAAACAAATGCAAAAATAGTGCTGACTCCAACGTAGGACAGTGCAAGGAAAAGTGCGATTGTCACGTAAGTGGAGATCAATTGTGATCTAGGAGTGACTGTAATTCCCCAGCTCACAGCAAATGACCACAGGCCGTTTGCAAAGTGGAAGATTGTTGATACTACACCAACTACGTAAAAAACAATCATGAATGGATTGCTGAAAATAGAGGCCATCATATCAAAATTCACTTCTGCTCCAAAGGCAGCTGCAATTCTTGTTTCCCACACGTGCCATGAAACGAAAATCAGTGTAATAACACCTGAGATTCTCTGAAGCATGAACATCCAGTTGCGGAAGTATCCGAACTTGCTGACGTTGTTTTTCGCTGTAAACGCAATGTAAATTCCGTAGATTGCATGGTATAAAAGCGGGAGGAATATAATAAATGTCTCCAGAACAATTCTAAACGGCAAGCTTTCCATAAAATGTGCAGCATTGTTAAATGCTTCTTCTCCTCTTGTTGCAAAGTTATTTACAACAAGATGCTGAATTAAGAAGACGCCAACCGGAATCACTCCAAGCAAGGAATGAAGTCTTCGGTTCAAATACTCTCTGTTTCCAGCCATCTCAACATAACCCCCTAGTAATCTTAAAATCTTTTTTTTAATGTTTCTCCTATTCCCCGGCAATCTTTTAAAAAAATAAACATTGTATGATAAAATGTGACAAATTTATTGTACTCCTCACGCGGTACAGCGTCAAGAAAACGTGTTCATAAATTTTAATTTTGTGACAAATCTCTTTTTCAAACAATTTTTATTTTCTTAAAATACTAATCTGGCGCTGATCGGTCAGATAATTTACTTTTATTGCATGTGCCTCATGCCGCATCTTGATATATAATAAAAATCAGAAAGAGGGGAAGAATGTGAAAAAAACGAAAGAACAAATTGACACGGCACAGCTCAGAGATATGCAGGTGCCTGCGTTTGCATATGAACTCCTTAGAGAAGTGCTTATTCCTGACATTTTGGGGAACGAGTCCGCTTCCATGATGTACTGGGCAGGCAAGAGCCTTGCGCGGAAGTATCCGGCAGAATCCATCGACGAGCTGATCGCTTTCTTTTCGCTCGCAGGCTTTGGAAACCTTTCACTTGTACATAAGAAAAAAGACGAAATGGAATTTCAGCTGCAAAGCGAACTGATCCAGGCAAGATTTAAAACGATGAAAGAACCTTCGTTCCAGCTTGAAGCAGGTTTCATCGCCCAGCAGGTGCAGCGCATGAACAAGCAGATCACCGAAACATATGAGCATGTTAAAAAACGTGCGGACAAAGTTCACTTTACTGTGAAATGGGACTACAAAGACATGGAGTTTGAAAACGAATAAAGGACGGGTACTCATGATACCCGCCCTTTTTTTATTTTCATCAAAGCTCTCAGTTGGCGCCAAGGACGCCTGCCGGCTGCTCTGAAAGTTCAAATGCGTCGTGCAGCGCTTCTACCGCTTTCACCATATCAGCATGGCCGACTACCGTTGAAACTTTTATTTCTGACGTGCTGACCATTTTCACCTCAATCTGTTCCTTCGCAAGAACATGGAACATTTCCGCGGCAACTCCCGGGTTTGAGACCATTCCGGATCCTACGATCGAGACTTTGGCCAGGCCGTTTTCAAATTCGATCCGTTCAAATCCGAGTTCCTCCTTATACGTTTCAAGAACGTGCACGGTCTCTTCGACCTCACCTGTTTTAACAGAGAATGAAAGAGAAGCAATCTGTGCGTTTGCTGTACTTTGAATAATAATATCCACATTGATTCCGTGGCTTGCGAGTGTTTTGAAAATGGTGGAAAGAGCCATCAATCCGTTTTGCAGCCCGCAAACCGTCACTTTTGACACCTGATCTTCAAATGCAATGCCTCTTACAATTAAATTCTGTTCCATATCTGTTTCCTCCTCAATAAGCGTGCCCCGTTCGGCTTCTGTGCTGGATCTGACTTCAAGCGGTACTCCGTAATTTTTGGCAAATTCAACTGCACGCGGATGCAGGACACCCGCTCCCAGGTTAGCGAGCTCAAGCATTTCATCATAGGAAATTCCCTCAAGCTTTCTTGCCCCTTTTACAAAGCGCGGATCGGTTGTGTAAACACCCGTCACATCTGTATAAATATCGCATTTGTCCGCTTTCAGCGCCGCTGCTAAGGCAACTGCTGTTGTATCGGATCCTCCGCGTCCAAGAGTCGTAATCTCGCTGCCGTCTGCAAAGCCCTGAAATCCGGCAACAACGACGATTTTCCCTTCAGAAAGCCGTTTTTCTATTTTCTCTGTATCAATTCCGGAAATTCTCGCATTTCCATGGACGTGCTCTGTGCTGATGCCGGCCTGCCAGCCTGTATAGGAAACAGCGTCATAGCCTTTCGCCTGCAAAGCCATTGTCAGTAGAGAGATGGTCACTTGCTCTCCTGTTGAAAGCAGCATGTCCATTTCGCGCTTGCTTGGTTTTTGTGTGATTTCAGCTGCAAGTGATACTAAATGATCCGTTGTTTTCCCCATTGCCGATACAACGACAACAACACTGTTGCCCTTTTGGCTTTCTTCAGCTGCACGGTTGGCAGCATTCATGATTTTCTCCGGAGAACCAACTGATGTGCCCCCAAATTTTTGTACAATTAAACCCATATCGCCTCTCGCCTTTCAAGTCTTATTTGATCGTCAGCAAGTAAAAGGGAGAATCCCGGAAAACGCAAAAAAAGCAATGAGATTCTCTATCTCATTGCTTGCATAAACGAATAATGGAACTTCATTCATACAATGAGATAGCGCTCCAAGAAAAACATCTTCTTGACAATCCTGCGTCTCTTAAACGCAAAACCAGCAAAGAGAAGAAATGGCTCTTTCTTTGCTTCGGCGGCGCTCCCCTTTCACGCGTCTTCAAAGGAATCCATTTTCCTCTGACGCGCTACTCTTGAAGTCCGCACCTCTACCGTCATTTAACGAACTAAACGATCTGATTTATGAAATTAGTTAAAATTTTAGCAAACCTTACTGCTTAAAGCAAGAACATTTTATGCTTCTTCTTTTTCCTGCAGTTTTTCATAGATTAATTCTGCGGTATTTGAAGGCATGCCTGCAGCGATAATGTCCTCAATACTTGCCTCTTTCATTTTTTTCACAGACCCGAAATGTTTCAGCAGGACCTTCCTGCGCTTTTCGCCAACGCCGGGTATGTCATCCAGAATCGATTGAAAAGCGGTCTTTCCGCGCGTCTGCCTGTGGAAAGTAATCGCAAACCGGTGAACCTCATCCTGAATGCGCTGGAGGAGATAGAACTCCTGGCTGTTTCGTTCAAGCTCCACAATTTCAGGCGGACTGCCGACCATGAGGTTGGATGTTCTATGTTTGTCGTCCTTTACAAGGCCTGCTACAGGTATGGTCAAGCCAAGCTCATTTTCAAGCACATCCTGAGCTGCTGCAAGGTGGCCTTTTCCCCCGTCAATAATAATCAAGTCAGGAAGCGGTAGTTCTTCTTTCAGGACGCGCGTATATCGTCTGCGGACAACTTCCCGCATCGACTCATAATCATCAGGGCCTTTAACGGTTTTAATTTTATACTTTCTGTATTCCTTTTTAGCAGGCTTCCCGTCAATGAAAACGATCATGGCCGATACCGGATCTGTACCCTGAATGTTTGAATTATCAAAGGCTTCAATTCTTGCAGGCGTATAAATACCCATTTTTTCACCCAGCTGGTCGATCGCTTTTATCGTTCGTTCTTCATCGCGCTCAATCAGCGAGAATTTTTCTTTAAGGGCAATTTTCGCATTTTCATGTGCAAGCAGAACGAGATCCTTTTTCTTTCCCCGCTGAGGCTGCGTCGCAGTGACTCCGAGAAGCTCAGCAGCCATCTCCCGGTCAACGCTGTCCGGAAGCAGTATTTCTTTAGGAAGAATGTGATTGCTCTTTGAGTAAAACTGGCCGAGGAAGGTTAAAAACTCTTCTTCCGGTTCCTGATAAAGCGGGAACATGGCAATATCCCGTTCAATCAGCTTGCCCTGTCTTACAAAAAACACCTGAACGCACATCCACCCCTTGTCGTACGAATAACCGAACACATCGCGGTCGACAAAGTCATTCATCGTCATCTTTTGCTTTTCCATCGTGGCGTCAATATGGGCAATCTGGTCCCGGAATTCCTTCGCACGTTCAAAGTCAAGGTTCTCAGATGCAGCCAGCATTTTCTTTGAGAGTTCCTCTTTAATCTGCTTAAATCCGCCTTTAAGAAAGCGCGTCATTTCGTCCACCATCTGCCTGTTCTGTTCCTGGGTCACATTGTAGACGCAGGGTGCAAGGCATTGTCCCATGTGGTAGTAAAGGCATACACGATCAGGGAGTGTGGAGCATTTTCTTAGAGGATAGAGGCGGTCAAGCAGCTTTTTCGTTTCCCTTGCTGCCTGCACGTTTGGATAGGGACCGAAGTATTTTCCTTTATCCTTCTTTACATTTCTGGTAACGATCAGCCGCGGATGTCTTTCACCGGTGATTTTGATAAACGGATAAATTTTGTCATCCTTCAGCATGATATTGTATTTTGGATCATGCTTTTTTATCAGATTCAGCTCTAAGATTAGCGCTTCTATATTTGAAGAGGTTACAATGTATTCAAAATCCCTGATTTCACTCACAAGCCGCTGCGTTTTCCCGTCATGCGAGCCTGTAAAATAAGAACGGACACGATTCTTCAGCACTTTTGCTTTTCCGACATATATAACGGTGCCGAAACGGTCCTTCATCAAATAGCAGCCCGGCTGATCCGGCAAAACGGCCAGCTTTTCTTTTATCAATTGCTCCATTGCGGACACTCCATTAATAAGGTTTATTCCAATATTGTACCATTTTCCTGTCTGTGAGTCGTGCGGAGATATGCATGCTAATTTGCAGACGCAGTCAGAGGAGAATTCGTGCCTGTTTTACAGGCAGCGGGGCAATCATTTCCTGAGCAATAATTGACATATTTTTCGAATCGGAGAGGAGCTTTTTCTCCTTTTTGAAAGAGAAACGAAAAACCCAAGCTCGTAAGCCTGGGTTTTCATTTTGAAAGATCCAGCCGAATAATCTCAGGCAGGTTTTCGAATTATGCGTGTTTGTTAAGTAGTTCAGCTAAAGCTTCTTTAGGCTGGAATCCAACCGTTTTGTCTACAACTTCGCCGTTTTTGAATACAAGCAGAGTCGGAATGCTCATAACTCCGTATTTGCCTGCTGTTTCCTGGTTTTCATCAACATCAAGCTTAACAACTTTCACTTTGTCGCCCATTTCCTGATCAAGTTCTTCAAGAACCGGAGCAATCATTTTACAAGGTCCGCACCATGGAGCCCAAAAGTCAACGAGGACTACGCCTTCGCTAGTTTCTGCTGTGAATGTTTGATCTGTTGCATTTGTAATTGCCATTGTAATTTCCTCCTAAAATCGAGTAATAACTGAAGTATAGCATTAAAGAATTGGGTCTGCGAATTTTTTGCTCACATTTACTTTTCCCCAACTTTATGAGGAAAAACATATCCAGACTGGAGAAAATAAAAACACGACGGGCAAGGTCGTGTTTTTATGGTCTTTTAAGAATGTACTTTAAGCTTTTTGAATTCTTTTGTCAGAAGCGGAACGACTTCAAAGAGGTCACCCACAATACCGTAATCGGCCACTTTAAAGATATTTGCTTCCGGATCTTTGTTGATGGCAACAATGATTTTCGAGTTGGACATACCTGCTAAATGCTGAATGGCTCCGGAGATGCCGCAGGCAATGTACAAGTCAGGAGTGACAACTTTTCCTGTCTGGCCGATCTGCAGGGAATAATCGCAGTAATCCGCATCACATGCACCGCGGGAAGCGCCAACCGCTCCGCCAAGAACATCCGAAAGCTCTTTAAGAGGGTTAAAGCCGTCTGTGCTTTTCACTCCGCGTCCGCCTGCGACAATCACTTTTGCTTCTGAGAGATCCACGCCTTCAGTTGCTTTGCGCACCACTTCTTTTACAACTGTGCGAAGATCTTTGATATCAGCTGTTACTGAAGATACTTCGCCGCTTCTTGATTCATCCTTTTCAAGAGGAGCAATGTTATTTGGACGAATTGTAGCAAAAATTGTTCCGTCAGTCACAATTTTCTTTTCGAACGCTTTTCCTGAGTAGATTGGTCGAGTGAACACGGCATTTCCGCCTGTCACTTCTAAATCCGTTGCATCTGAGATCAGGCCTGAACCGATTTTCGCAGCGATTTTAGGCGATAAATCTTTTCCAAGAGCTGTATGGCCAAAAACCAGACCTTCAGGTTTTTCCTGTTCAATTACAGCCAGAAGAGCCTGTGAATAACCGTCAGGCGTATATGTTTTCAGCTTTGCGTCTTCCACCGTAATTACACGGTCCGCACCGTAATGGATCATTTCCTGTGCAAGTGAAGCAACGCTTTCCCCTAAAAGAACAGCTGTTACTTCCCCGCCTTCTGAAATCGTTTTGCCTGCAGCAATTGCTTCAAAAGAAACATTGCGGAGTGATTGATCACGTACTTCTCCGAGTACCAGTACTTTTCGTGCCATTATAGAGTCCCCCTGTTATACGTTTGATAGAAAGTAATTCCGTGCTGGTCCAGATTGTCAGATGACTTTCGCTTCGTTGCGAAGAAGTGATACCAGTTCTTTTACCTGGGCATCAAGCTCGCCCTGAAGCACTTTTCCTGCTTCTTTCTTTGGCGGCATATAAATTTCGATTGTTTTCGTTTTCGGTTCAACGTCATCTTCCTCTAGATCCAGATCATCCAGTTCCAGCTCTTCAAGCGGCTTTTTCTTTGCTTTCATGATTCCAGGCAAAGATGGGTAGCGCGGCTCGTTCAGTCCCTGCTGTGCTGTTACAAGCAAAGGAAGTGATGTTTCGATTACTTCTGAATCACCTTCTACATCACGGACAACGGTAGCCTGATTTCCATTGATTTCAAGCTTAGTAATTGTCGTAACATAAGGAATATCAAGAAGTTCTGCAAGACGTGGGCCTACCTGGCCTGAACCGCCGTCAATTGCAACGTTTCCGCCGAGAATCAAATCTGCATCCTTGTCTTTAAAATATTCAGCAAGAATCTTTGACGTTGTAAACTGATCTCCGTCTTCAAGATCGTCTTCCGTATTAATAAGAACAGCCTTGTCACACCCCATGGCAAGAGCTGTGCGCAGTTCCTTCTCAGCCTCTTCGCCGCCGATTGTCACAACTGTTACTTCCCCGCTGTTTGCATCGCGGATCTGAATCGCTTCTTCAATCGCATATTCATCGTAAGGATTAATAATGAACTCGGCGCCGTCTTCGTTGATTTTGCCGTTTTGAAGCGTTATTTTTTCTTCCGTATCAAACGTTTTTTTCATGATTACATAAATATTCATGTCCATCCCCCTATTTACGTTAAGCATTCAAATTGTATAGAAAAAACGTATGTAACGTTTAATCAGTGACGTTTATTCGCCTTTGAACTGCGGCTGTCTTTTCTCAAGGAAAGCACTTATGCCTTCTTTGGCGTCCGCACTTTCAAAAACGGTGCCGAAATATCCGGCTTCCTTCTTTACTCTTTCATGGTAAGGAAGAGTTTTAGAAGCGTTGATCAGATCAATGGCTGCCGCAACGGCTATCGGACTTTTCGCTGCAAATTTCTTTGCAAGCTTCATTGTCTCTTCAGCGAGAGAGTCTTCAGGAAAAGCATGGTTTGCAAGTCCATAGGACACCGCTTCCGTACCTGAGATCGGTTCGCTCGTCAGCAGCATTTCAAGCGCTTTCGCTTCTCCTACATATTTAGGGAGGCGCTGCGATCCTGCAAATCCCGGAATCAGGCCAAGCTGCAGTTCAGGCAGTCCAAGCTTTGCGTTTTCAGTGACAAGCCTTACGTGGCAGCTCATTGCGAGTTCAAGACCGCCGCCAAGGGCAGCTCCATGGATTGAAGCGATGACCGGCTTTGGAAAGGTCTCGATTCGTTCAAAAAGCTCCTGGCCGTTTGCGGCAAGTCCTGAAAATTCTTCGCCGTTTTTCACTGCCGTAAATTCCTTAATGTCAGCTCCTGCAGAGAAGAAACGTCCTTCTCCGTGAATGACAATAACTCTTACCTCTTTGTTTGATTCAAACTCATCCATCAGTGATGAAAGCTCTTTCAAAACATAGGACGATAATGCGTTTGCGGGAGGTTGGTGTATGGTTACGTCCGCAACATAATCTTCTACTTTGACTTTTAAATAACTCACAGCTCAGGCCTCCTTTTGTGCATGTTGGCGCAGAGGGTGACGCTACACCCTGCCGCAGCCGTTGATTAAAAGTTTGTGAACATTTCCCGCAAGTGCAGGCAGGTCAAACTTCAGGTCGTTCATAACCCAAGTTGTGACTGTTTCGTCAATCGTTCCGAAAATCATTTGCCTTGCAAGTCTTGCATCGAGATCCTCGCTGAATTCAGAGGTATCTTTCCCAGTCTGAATAATGGAGTCAAGGATATTCAGGTACCCTTTGAGTATCTCGTTGATTCTCAGGCGAAGTTCCTTATTGGACTGCCTGAGTTCAAGCTGGGTCACAACAGCCAGGTGATGGTCTTCTGCCAATAGAGAAAAATGCTTTTCTATCAACATATATAATTTCTCCGCAGCCGTGTCTTTTCCTGCTATTTCTTGTTGAATTTTTTCGATGAACACGCCCATCTTTTCCTGAAAGAGGGAGATAAGGATATCTTCTTTGTTCTTAAAATACAGATAGATGGTGCCATCAGCTACTCCAGCCTGCTTGGCAATCTTTGATACCTGTGCGTGATGGTAGCCGTTTTCGGCAATCACGATGACAGCTGCATCAATGATCTGGAGGTATTTTGGTCGTTTTTGCTTCAAAGTTCATTCTTCCTTTCAAATAATGAATGAATCATCATTCATATTTTCATCATAAAATGACAAAGCTCTTCTGTCAAGAAAAAGATGCAGCCCGGAAAAAGGTTATAGAAGTGTTTCTTCATCATAGCTTGAAAAGACCCCCGCAGCAACATGGGGGTCGTTCCAAGTTATTCATTTTTAAGATTGTACCCGTTCCCTTTCGCTCCAGTCACTTGCTTTCCGCGGGGAGTGCCTGAAGCTTCCTCGCTGCGCTTGCGGGATCTTCAGTGCCCTCTTCATCCCATAGAAAAGCGGAAGCGCCCGTTTTGCTCCGGCAGTCAGATAAGAAATCACCCGAAAAGTCCGGGTTTGACTTTTTGGGGGATTTTGTTCTGACAGAGGAGTTGGGCGCTGCAGCTGGACAAGGAGTCAAGTGCCTTCCGCTTCAGTCCACTGGAGTCTAAACAAATAATACGGAGCTGATGATAACTTAATTTGCATTTTTCAGCTTTTCTTTTTCCTCTTCAACTAGAGATCGCCTCAAAATCTTTCCGACAGCTGTCTTTGGAAGCTCCTGACGGAATTCATAGATTCTTGGAATTTTGTAAGCTGCCATATGTTTGCGGGCAAACTCGTCAAATTCCTGCTCGGTTGCCTCTTCTCCCTCTTTCAGGACGATGTAGGCTTTGACCGTTTCCCCTCTGTACGGGTCAGGTATGCCTGCGACGACCACTTCCTGCACTTTTTCATGCTCATAAAGCACTTCTTCGATCTCGCGCGGATAGATATTAAATCCGCCCGCTATAATCATATCTTTCTTTCTGTCGACAATATAAAAATAGCCTTCCTCATCCATATAGCCGATATCACCTGTAAGCAGCCAGCCATCCTTGATGACGGCAGCCGTCTCTTCAGGCTTTTTCCAATATCCCTTCATGATCTGGGGACCTCTGACAGCAATTTCCCCGAGCTCGTTAAACGCGGCCGGTTTTCCGGTTTCAAATGAGAGGATCACAGAATCTGTGCTGGGCCACGGCACACCGATGCTTCCTTTTTTTCTGTGTGACCAGAGGAAGTTGGAATGTGTAACAGGAGATGCTTCAGAAAGACCGTATCCCTCCACAAGTTTTCCTCCGGTTTCCCGTTCAAATTGCTCCTGAACCTCAACCGGAAGCGGAGCGGATCCGCTTATGCAGGACTCAACGGAAGAAAGGTCATATTTTTTAAGATCGGGATGATTCAACAGGGCTATATAAATAGTCGGAGCGCCAGGAAACAGGGTTGGCTTCAGCTTGTCGATTGCTTTCAGCGTATCTGTCGCATCAAACTTCGGCAGCAGAATCATCTTATATCCCTGCATAATGGACAGGTTCATGACCGCAGTCATTCCGTATACGTGAAAGAACGGCAGGATGCCGAGAACAGATTCTTCGCCGCGCCTGCACTGATACATCCAGGATGTGCACATGGACGTATTTGCCACAAGATTTTCATGCGTCAGCATAACCCCTTTTGGAAACCCTGTTGTGCCGCCTGTATATTGAAGAAGAGCCACGTCCTCTTTTGTATTCACTTCAAATGCTTCTACTTCCGTGCTCTCCCTTTTCATAATTTCTTTAAACTGGTGTGTATGTCCGCCATGCTCGATTTTGACGACAATCTGGTTCTGTTTTTTCTGCACGAACGGATAAAGCAGATTTTTAGGGAATGGAAGATAATCTTTGATGCTTGTTGCGATGATGTGTTCAAGAACTGTTAACGCTTTCATTTTTGAGACCCTTGGATAGAGAAGATCTAGCGTAATGATGTATTTGGCGTCAGAGTCATTCAGCTGATATTCAAGCTCTCTTTCCATATACAGCGGATTTGTCTGAACGACTATTCCTCCGGCAAAAAGGACGCCGTAGTAGGCAATGACTGCCTGAGGGCAGTTCGGGAGCATGATCGATACGCGCTCATCTTTTTTCAGTCCCAGCTCCTGAAGGTAGGCTGCAAGTTTCAAAGATTGTTCATGGACTTCCCTGAACGTCAGCTCCTTTCCCAAGAAGTGAATGGCGGTTTTTGCCGGAAACTCATCTGCTGCTTTTGTAAGATAGGCTTGTAGAGGCAGGTTGTCAAATTCTGTGTAGTGGGGTATTTCGTCAGGATATAGATGAAGCCATGGTTTTTGCACTTCCATTTTCATTCCTCCCTTTTGCTGCCATTATGACTTTTGGCTTATATAGAAAGTATACCAAAGATATATTCAGAATATAGAATATTTTTTATTAATTTAACTATATGAAAAAAACCTGGATTCATGTTATGAAATCCGGGTTCTCTTCTGGGACTGGTTTTTGGGAGCGTTTTGTCTGAAGACGCTCCCTTCCGCTGCAGTCCGCTAATATTCGATTACAGCCAATTTCACAAACTTAAGCAAAAAAGACCAGAAAGATAATTCCCACTGCGATGAAAAGGCCGCATACGGCGAGCAGTACTTTCGCTAATGTTTCCACTGTTTTCTCCCCTTATATCCCTGCGCCGATCACGTAGGACAATCCGATGGAAATGACCATTGAGATAAACCCTACAGCACGGTTGTCCTTTTGGATTTCATCATCGATTCTGAATTTCGGCGTTAAAAATTCATAGATAAAATAGCCCAGCAGCAGCAGGACGAATCCAAACATGCCCCAGCCGATCATTTCAAACAGCGAATCATGCTGACCGATGGAAAAACGGAAGACGTTGGCAATTCCGAAGATTTTGCCTCCTGTTGTCATCGCAACCGCTAGATTCCCTTTTTGAATTTCATCCCAGTTGTTGTACTTTGTCACAATTTCAAATATCGCCAAAAAGACAACAATGCATAAGATGACCACGCTGTAATACGCAGCTGTTTGAACGAATTCATTCTCCCAAAATTGATTCATTGAAGATCTCCTAATGTCTATTTTAATTCAACAATCGTTACACCCGTTCCGCCTTCTCCTGCTTCTCCGTAGCGTGTGCTTTTTACGTTCCTGTGTTTTTTCAGGTATTCCTGCACCCCTGTGCGAAGGGCTCCGGTACCTTTTCCGTGGATAATGGAAATCCTCGGGTAGCCTGCAAGAACAGCATCATCCATATACTTCTCAACCCTCATGAGGGCATTTTCGTAGCGTTCTCCCCTGAGGTCAAGCTCAAGTGATACGTGATAATCCTTACCCTTCACCACAGCAAGCGGCTTTGTTTCAACCGGTTTAGGCCTGCTGATGTATTGGAGGTCCTTTTCGTTCACTTTCATTTTCAGGATGCCGATCTGAACCTGCCATTCGCTCTCTCCTACTTTGGAAAGAAGATGGCCTTTTTGATTAAAGCTGATGACTTTGACTTCGTCGCCTTCTTCAAACCGGTGTTTCTGAGGAGCGGTTTTCACAGGTTTTTTGCTCTTTTCAAATTCCGGAACAGCTTCTTCCAGGCGTTTTTTTGCATCGATCAGCTCATGCTCTTTAATGCCTGTACGATGTTCTTTCTGCATTCTTCTCAGCTCGCGGATAATCGATTCTGCTTCCGCTTGTGCAGCTTCCACTTTTTCAGCTGCTTTCTTTTCTGCTTTTTCAAATAGTTTATCACGTTCTTCATTGAATTCCAGTATTTGTTTTTGCAGTTCAGCATGCAGATCCTCTGCATCTTTTCTCAGCTGCTCTGCCTCTGTAAGCTCAAAGTCCGAACGTTTTTTGCTCTCTTCAAGCGAGGCAATCATAGAATCTACTTCATTGCTGTCTTCGCTCATATGAGATTTCGCCCGGTCAATCACTGAATTCATGAGACCAAGGCGCTTTGAGATTTCAAATGCGTTGCTTCGTCCCGGCACACCAATCAGCAGCTTGTATGTCGGGCTCAGTGTTTCCACATTAAACTCGACACTTGCGTTCACGACGCCTTCGCGGTTGTATCCATAAGCTTTCAGCTCAGGATAATGGGTCGTAGCGATGACCCTTGCCCCCCTGTGATGAACTTCATCCAGGATGGATATCGCAAGCGCTGCGCCTTCCTGAGGATCTGTTCCTGCACCAAGCTCATCAAACAGCACGAGACTTTCAGAATCAACCCTTTTCAGAATATCCACAATGTTGACCATATGGGAAGAGAACGTACTCAAGCTCTGTTCAATCGACTGCTCGTCCCCGATATCGGCATACACATTTTCAAAAACAGCCATCTCCGATCCGTCAAGCGCAGGAATCTGAAGCCCTGACTGGGCCATCAGCGTGAACAGGCCGACGGTTTTAAGCGTGACGGTTTTTCCCCCTGTGTTAGGTCCTGTAATCACAATCGTGGAAAAATCTGTCCCGAGCTCAATGTCGTTTGGGACTACTTCGTCAGGATTTAAAAGAGGATGGCGCGCTTTGAACAATTTGATTCTTCCGCTGCCGTTCATTTCCGGCTTGGATGCTTTGATTTTTTTGGCGTAGCCTGCTTTTGTAAACATAAAGTCCATTTCGCTCAAAGCTTCGACATTGACTAGAAGTGCTTCAGACTCTTCGGCCACTTTAAGTGACAGATCCGTTAAAATCCGGTCAATTTCTATTTTTTCTTTCATTCGCGCCTGCTGAAGCGTGTTGTTCAAATCAACAATGACCTGAGGCTCAATGAAAAGCGTAGCTCCTGATGATGACTGGTCATGGACAATGCCGCCGTATGCGGAGCGGTATTCCTGCTTAACGGGAATGACATACCGTTCGTTCCGGATTGTAATGATGGCATCAGAAAGCATCTTTTGGGCAGATGACGACCTGATCATCGATTCTAATTTCTCTCTTATCCGTGATTCAGTTGTTCTAAGGGACGTTCGGATCGACCGCAGTGTGTCGCTTGCCCCGTCAAGCACCTCTCCGTTATCTCCAATGCAGTGCGAAATTTCCTGCTCAAGTTCCTGCAGAGGTTGTATTTGGGCTGCAAACCCGTCAAGGTGAGGCAGTTCAATCCCGCCATCAATCATATCCTCAATAAACCGCTTCATCTGTTTCCCGGCATAGAGGGTCCCTGAAATCTCTGTCAGTTCATAGGGATTCAGCATGCCGCCGATTTGAGCGCGCTTGATGCTGCTGCGGATATCGGTCAGCCCGCCAAGCGGAACATTGCCTTTAAGTCTCAGCACTTTAGCTGCTTCATCGGTTTGCTCCTGCCATGTTTTCACTTCTTCAACATTTGTTGAAGGAACCAGCTTGTCTGCTTTTTCTTTCGCCAAAGATGACGACGCATGCTTCACAAGCTGTTCTTTTACTTTATGAAATTCCAATACGTTCAACACTCGCTGCTGCACGGTATACAGCCTCCTTGCTGTCTTTTAGACCCATTAGACCGCGTTTATCTGCTGCCTTCTTTTTTCAAAAAGGATTGCAGCTTGTCCAGGTCCCAAGTATTTATCACATTTTCAGCTTTCACCCAGCCTTTAATGGCCGTTGAAACGCCTGTTTTCATATCTTCAAGCATGTCCAGGTTATGGGCGTCCGTATTGATGGCAACCTTGACTCCTGCCTCATGCGCTTTTCTGATGTGTTCTGCACTCAGATCAAGCCTGTTTGGGTTGGCATTCAGCTCAAGAACCGTATCTGTCTCTTTTGCAAGCTGAATCAGCATCTCAACATCAGGTTCATATCCATTCCGTTTGCCGATCAGTCTCCCGGTAGGATGTGCAATCATATGGACACGGTGGTGGTCCAGCGCCGTTTTCAGCCGTTTCATAATCACATCCTGAGGCTGGGAAAAACTAGAATGGATGGAAGCAATCACAAAATCCATGCCATCCAGCACATCGTCGCTGTAATCAAGCGTTCCGTCCGGCAGAATATCCATCTCTACACCTGCAAGAATCTTAAAATCATCGTACTGCTCATTCAGCTTATCAATTTCCTCCCGCTGTGCTTTTAACCGTTCGGGAGTCAGGCCGTTTGCAACCTTCAAATACTGAGAATGATCCGTAATGGCCATATAGTGATAGCCCCGGAGCCTGCACGCTTCCGCCATTTCACTGATGGTAAACGCACCATCGCTCCATGTGGAGTGCATATGGAGATCTCCTTTTATATCCTGGAGTGAAATCAGTTTTGTATCTTTGCGGTATTTTTCAACCTCTGTTCCGTCCTCCCTGATCTCGGGCGGAAAGTGAGGCAAATCAAAATGTGCATAAAACTCTTCTTCCGTTGAAAACGTCTTGATTTCGCCTGTTTCGGTATTTTCAACTCCGTACTCGCTGATCTTTTCTCCGCGCTCTTTTGCAAGCTGGCGCATTTTCACATTGTGATCTTTTGATCCCGTGAAATGATGCAGCGTTGAGGCAAATTCCTTTAATGTAACTAAACGGAAATCGACGCCAATTTCATATTCATATAAAAGCTCGACAGATACCTTCGTATCTCCGCTTGCAATGACGGAAGAAATGTTCGGCATCTTAAGAAGCTGCTCTCTGACAAACTGCGGATGATCTGTCGCGATGATAAAGTCCAGATCTTTTACTGTTTCTCTCATGCGCCTTAAGCTTCCGGCCCTGCTGTATTTCAGAATTTCCCCGCACGACTCAATATATGTCTCAATTTCATCTGCGATCGGCAGGACAAAAGAAAGCGGAAGCCTTTCAGGGCGTGTGCCCATTTCCTTGATGGCCTCAAGGATTTTTTCTTCCGTTTTCTTGCCGAAGCCTGCCAGCGCCTGCACTTTTTCTTCTTCACATGCCTGTTTAAGAGATTCAGCATCCGTAACGCCGAGCTCCTTATACAGCTTCGCTATTTTCTTTCCGCCGAGTCCCGGCAGCTTTAACAGCGGGATAAGCCCTTGAGGCACCTCTTCCTGCAGCTGCTTCAGCGTTTCTGATTCTCCGGCTTCCATATATTCTTTAATGACAGCAGCCGTCCCTTTTCCGATGCCTGCAATCTTTGTAAAATCATCAATCGCAGTAAGACTGCGGTCATCTGTTTCCAGAGCGTTTGCCGCTTTTCTGAAAGCTGCGGTTTTAAACGGATTTTCTCCTTTAAGCTCCATATGAACGGCAATAAGCTCAAGCAGTTTAATGACATCTTTTTTATGTATAGTCAACGTTTTTCACCTCATGTACGTGATCAAATCATCTAGTTAGAATGATACAAATAATTGAAGCAAATGTACAATCGTCTACTTGCGCCAAAAAAACTTCTCCTGATTGGAGGAGAAGTTATTTTGGTGCATATTGGATCCACAGTTCCTGAACTTTATCTGAAAAATACGGTGTATGGTGGACAATCACTTTGGCAATTCCCGAATCCCCCATCGCCGACTGTACTTCAGGGATGGGCAGAAGACCTCCGATAAAAAGGAGAATGAATAAAATCAAATAGACTTCTAGAAAACCAAGAATGGCACCGGCCCATTTATTCAGCTGCTTTAATACAGGAAGGTATGTAACAAAATCAAGCATAGATCCGACAATCTGAAGCACGATCTTTGTTCCGATGAACAAGATGACAAATGCAACAGCGCGGTAGTAGGCATTCTCAAGGTTTCCGCCTGTAAAGAACGAAATGCTGGAGCTGCTATCCCCAAAGCTCGGGTATGGCACCCACAGCTCAAGCTTCGGCGCCAGAACCCCGAAGTATTTATAAGCTACAATGTAGGCGATAATGAATCCTGCAAGGTGAATGAACTGAAGGATGAATCCCCGTTTCAGTCCGACGAGCAGACCCATGATCAAAATAATTAAAAGGGCAATATCAAGCATTAACTGCGTCAATCCTTTTCTGTAATTTGTCTCTCTAGTCTTTCAAATTCATCTCTTAATTTCAGGTAGTCATGAACAACATTGACCGCCGTCAGAACGGCAAGTTTATTTATATCAAGATTAGGACTTTTACTGCTGATTTCCCGCATTTTATCATCAACAATAGAAGCCACCAGACGCACATGACTTGTGCTTTCTGTGCCTACTATTGAAAATTGCTGTCCATATATATCAACTGTCGTTTTCTTTTTTGAGTGGTTATCCAACGAAAAATCCTCCATTCTTGAGAATCCTAATCTTTATCATAACATGATATTTAGTATAATGGAAAGATAATGCCAATCAATCCCCTACCCAATAATACTATAGAAGAGGTGTCTTCTCTTGTCCAATGCCGTTATAAAAATTGATCAGCAGACCATGCTGAAAATGAAAACCTATTATTCTTCCGGACTCGGATCAAAGCTTCCACCGGGTGCCGTTTTTACTGCAAAAGCAAACGGCTGCTCCATCACCGCCTACAAATCAGGGAAAGTTCTTTTCCAGGGAAATCTTGCAGCAGAAGAGGCTTCCAAATGGTCCGAACCCGAGAAAAAGGCTACTAAGAAACCTTCGCAGCAAAAGACCATTTTCAGTCCGCCGCCAAACATTTCATCTCTTTCGATCATCGGATCAGATGAAGTCGGCACGGGTGACTTTTTCGGCCCTATTACGGTCGTTGCCGCCTATGTAAAAAAGGAGCAGATTCCGCTCCTTCAAGAGCTTGGAGTAAAGGATTCAAAACACTTGAATGACACTCAGATCATTGCGATTGCGAAGGACCTTCTTAAAGTCATTCCATACTCCCTGCTGATCCTGCACAATGAAAAATACAACCAGCTCCAAAGCACGGGAATGTCCCAGGGGAAAATGAAAGCCATTTTGCATAACCAGGCGATAAACAAACTCTATGACAAGATTGCACCAGAAGAACCTGAAGGCATATTAATTGATCAATTTGCAGAGCCTTCTCTGTATTTCAAGCACTTATCTGGAAAATCCTTCAAAAGAGAAAAAACATTTTTCAGCACTAAAGCAGAAGGAATCCACCTGGCTGTTGCGGCCGCCTCGATTCTTGCACGCTATGCCTTTTTAAAGGAAATGGACCGCCTGTCAGAAAAAGCAGGAGTTACCCTTCCAAAAGGAGCGGGAGCTAAAGTAGACGAGGCTGCCGCCGCCATCATCCTGAAAAAAGGCAGCCCGGCACTGAAAGAACTTACGAAGTTTCATTTTGCAAATACCGAAAAAGCTGAAAAAATCGCCGCAAAGAAAAGAAAAAGATAAAAAAGAGCAGCCGGACCTTGATGGTCAGCTGCTCTTTTCCTGTTCTCGCTGCGATTAGCCTCTCAGCACGGCGGCAAATTTTTCCTCGACCGTGCGGAGAACTTTTTCATGCGCCTTTGTTACTTCTTCGTCTGTCAGTGTTCGCTCAGGATCAAAGTAGCGAAGAGAGAAGGCCAGTGATTTTTTATTTTCATCAAGCTTATCGCCTTCGTATAAATCAAAAATGGAAACGTCCTTCAGCAGCTTTCCTCCAGCCTCTGAAATAGCGCTCTGCAAATCGCCCGCTACAACGTCTTTATCAACAACGAGGGCAATGTCTCTCGTCATAGACGGAAAGCGCGGAATAACAGAGAATGTTAATGGTTCTGCTTCTGTTTGAAGAAGCTCCTGAAGAGCAAGTTCAAACACGTACGTCTCAGTCAGATCCATTTGCTTTTGAAGCTTCGGATGCACCTGTCCGATAAATCCTGCAGAAACGCCGTTCAAAAGAATTTCTGCTGTACGTCCAGGATGAAGACCGTCGCGTTTTGTCTGCTGGTAAGTGATGTGTTCTTTTAAGCCTAAACGATCGAACAGGCCGTCAAGAATTCCCTTTACCACATAGAAATCGACCTGTTTCTTCTCAGCCTGCCACTGGTTAAGGTGCCACAGCCCTGTTACAGCTCCGCTTAATCGTTCTTTTTCCAGAGGCTGTTCACCTGGTCCGTTTGAAATGAACACAGAGCTCATTTCATAAAGAGCAGCCTGGTCATTTTGACGGGCAAGATTGTATTTCAGCGTCTCGAGCAAATGAGGGATTAAGCTCAGGCGAAGAACGCTGCGCTCTTCACTCATCGGCATGGACAGGCGTGTCAGATCTGAAGGCTGAAGCGCAAACTGAGAAGCTTTGTCTTCACTCGTCAGTGAGTATGTGATTGCCTGATGCAAGCCGGCTCCTTCTAAGAAGCGGCGGGCCATCCGGCGTTTTTGCTGATAATCAGTCAATTTGCCCGGTGCGGATGCGCTGACAGGGAAAGTAGACGGAATGTTGTCATAGCCGTACAGTCTTGCAACTTCTTCAATCAGATCTTCTTCTATTGTAATATCTCCGCGTCTTGTAGGAACTGTAACCGTGAAGGCACCGTTATCCTCCTGCACTTCAAACCCAAGGCGTGTAAAGATGGACTGCATTTCATTCCCTGAAATATTCATGCCGAGCACACGGTTGATTTTTTCAATGTGAACGGTCACGACTGCAGGTTCAGCTTCTAGATAATTCACTTCTGCCGATCCTGAAAGCACCTCTCCCCCCGCAAGCTCTGCCATCAGCTGGGCAGCGCGTTCGGCCGCGGCACGAACCCGGTTTGGATCGACGCCTTTTTCAAAGCGCGCACTTGCTTCACTTCTTAGGCCGTGATCTTTAGACGATTTTCTCACAGTCTGGCCGTTAAAATACGCGGACTCAAGAAGAACAGTCGTTGTATCAGAATGAACTTCTGAATTCTCCCCGCCCATCACACCTGCGAGTGCAACCGGCTCCGTTCCGTTTGTAATGACAAGGTGCTCCGGAGTAAGGGTGCGTTTTTGTCCATCCAGTGTTACGATTTCTTCGCCATCTTTTGCCATGCGGACAAGGATTTCTTTTGATCCTAAGCGGTCATAGTCAAAGGCATGAAGCGGCTGACCGTATTCAATCAGTACGTAGTTTGTAATATCCACCACATTGTTGTGCGGACGAATGCCTGCGGCCATCAGTCTTGTCTGCAGCCATAGAGGAGACGGAGCGACCTTTACATTCCGAACCACTTTCGCAACATACAGCGGATTTTCTTCTTTTGCTTCAACAGCGACAGAAATGCTCTCAGATGCCTTCTCCGAACCTTCATCGTGCGTCAGGTCAGGGTACGTTACGCTTCTGCCCAAAATAGCCGCTACTTCATGCGCAACTCCAAGCATGCTCAGGCAGTCTGAACGGTTTGGGGTAAGACCAAGCTCAAGAATCTGGTCATCACGCCCAAGTTCTGCAAGAGCATCTTTTCCAGGCTCAGCATTATTTGGAAAGACAAAGATGCCTTCAGCGTATTCTTTTGCCACCGTCTTTGATTCAAAGCCCAGTTCCTGAAGAGAACAGATCATTCCGTTTGACTCTTCGCCGCGAAGCTTTGCCTTTTTGATTTTAAAATTACCAGGAAGCACCGCGCCTACTGTTGCCACAGCTACTTTTTGTCCTTTATCGACATTTGCAGCACCGCAAATAATTTGAACAGGGTTCTCGCCGCCTGTATCGACCAGACATTTGTTGAGCTTATCTGCATTCGGGTGCTGCTCTTTTTCAAGCACATGCCCGACGACTACACCGCTCATCCCTTCGTTTAAAACCTCTACACCCTCTACTTCAATCCCGCTTCGGGTGATTTTTTCTGCCAGTTCTTCTGCCGGGATTCCGCTGAGATCCACGTAATCCTGCAGCCATTTATAGGAAACAAACATTTGGAACCCTCCTTTTATGCTCTTTTAAATTGTTTAAGGAAACGCATGTCGTTCGTGTAAAAATGACGGATGTCATCAATGCCGTATTTCAGCATGGCAATTCGCTCCGGTCCCATGCCAAAAGCAAACCCGCTGTATTTCTTCGAATCAAACCCGGCCATCTCAAGAACATTCGGATGAACCATTCCTGCACCTAGAATTTCAATCCATCCCGTTCTTTTGCAAACACTGCAGCCATTGCCGCCGCAAACGAAGCATGAAACATCGACTTCAACTGAAGGCTCAGTAAACGGGAAAAAGCTTGGGCGCAGACGGATTTCGCGCTCTTCGCCGAACATCTTTTTAGCAAAAACTTCAAGTGTTCCTTTCAAATCGCTCATGCTGATGTTCTCGTCAATGACAAGTCCTTCAATTTGCGTGAACTGGTGTGAGTGTGTCGCATCATCATTATCACGGCGGTATACTTTGCCTGGACAAATGATTTTGACCGGTCCCTGCCCTTTAAATTTCTGCATCGTTCTTGCCTGGACAGGTGATGTGTGAGTCCGAAGCAGCGTTTCTTCCGTTATGTAGAAAGAATCCTGCATATCACGTGCCGGATGTCCTTTTGGAAGATTCAGCGCTTCAAAGTTGAAATAATCTGTCTCTACCTCAGGGCCTTCTTCAACGGAATAGCCCATGTTAAGGAAAAGGTCTTCGATTTCCTCAATGACAGACGTGATCGGATGATGATTCCCTGTGCGCACAGGTCGCCCTGGAAGTGTCACATCAATTGTTTCAGCTGCCAGCTTCTCTTCAACTGCCGCTTCCTCAAGTCCTTCTTGTTTAGCTGAAATGCTTGTGGCAATGCTCTCGCGCACCTCGTTGGCCAAAGCTCCCATCAGCGGGCGCTCTTCTGCAGAAAGTTTGCCCATTCCGCGAAGAACTTCTGTGATTGGCCCTTTTTTACCTAGATATGATACACGGATCTCATTCAGGCTCTTTAAATCATTTGCTGCCTGAATTTTTTCAAGCGCTTCAAGCTGAAGCTGTTTTAATTGCTCCTGCATCGTTTATTCCTCCTTTTATTTCAGATGATTCCTGATTTTTTTGAACAAAATAAAAAACCCGTCCAAAAAGGGACGAGTTGACAGTCGCGGTACCACCCTTGTTAACAGCAAAAAAACATGCTGTTCACTTCGTTCATAAATAACGGATAGGATCCGGAGCACCTTTACACCCGGGATTTTTCCGGATGGTCCTGGTGTCAGCTAAAGAGGTGAATTCATCTGCTGCTGTCAAAAAAATGCTCACAGTCACCGGCATTTTCTCCCTGATTGACGCTTTCGCAGAATACTCTTCTCTGTCAACGCTTTTTCATGGTATGTAACTGTCTTTTATTATAATGAATTCATGATGGCGATGCAACCACGCTTTTGCCTATTTCACAAGGTGATACATCAGGATTCCTGCAGCAACTCCCGCGTTTAAAGATTCAGCTTTCCCAAGGATCGGGATGTACAGATTCTGGTCGGTAAGGGACAGCCATTCCTCCTTTACCCCGCTGCCTTCATTGCCGATAAGCAAGGCAAAATGTTCTGAGGTTTCTGCTTTTCTGTAATCGGATCCGTTCTGCAGGGAGGTTCCGTAAATGGACACTTCATTCTGCTTCAGTTCTGAAATGGCTTCATCCATTTTTTTTCTTACAACCGGTATGTGGAAAATGGAGCCCTGTGAGGAACGCACGACTTTTGAATTATACGGATCAACTGTCCCATCTCCGAGAATGACGCCGTCAAGACCTGCCGCATCGGCTGTCCGGATAATGGTTCCAAGGTTCCCCGGATCCTGAAGCGCATCAATCAGTATGACTTTTTTCCATGTGCTTATGCTTCCGCTGTCCTTCTGGATGCATACGGCTGCAGCACCTTGAGGGGTTTCTGTCTCGGAAATGGCTTTCATGATTTCTTTTGTTACGTAGATGATGGAGAGATCATCGACGTCCCAGCCTTTTGGAATAACTGTGTCTTCTGAGAGGATCAGCTCTTTTATATTTGATTTATTTTTAATGGCTTCTTCTACAAGATGCATGCCTTCAATTAAAAAGGTGCCTGATGCATCACGTTCTTTTTTTGTGTGAAGTTTGCGCCATTGTTTGACTTTTTGATTTTGTATGGATTCGATTCGCTTCAATTGTCCTGCTCCTTTTAGTGTTGGGTTTTCCTGCCCATCTTTTTTCTTTTGTTAATATCACAAGCTATAGAAGAATTTGGTTCTGAACTTATACCCGTTCCTTTCCGCTCCAGAAACTTGCTTTCCGCGGGGAGGGATGGGAGCCTCCTCGGCCAGCCTGCGGGGTCTCCCATTCCCTCTTCATCCCGCAGGAGTCAAGTTTCTTCCGCTGCAATCCACTGGAGTTTAGGCATATCTTATGAAACGGCCATATTCGCTGAAAGCTTTTTTATTATTTTAACGGAAGATACATAAAATAAGCAAAGTGACGCACGATAAACAGAGATCAACTATTTTAAAAATGGAGTGAGTCATATGGATTTAAATTTACGAAATGCCATTATCTCAAATGTTTCGGGTAATGACCAGGGGCAGCTTGAGGATACGATTGTGGATGCAATCCAAAATGGTGAAGAAAAGATGCTTCCGGGACTTGGCGTTCTGTTTGAAGTGATCTGGCAGAATTCAAGTGAAGATGAAAAGAATGAAATGCTTACGATTCTTGAAGAAGGCTTGAAAAAGAAATAAATGCCGGGCGGCTGCCCGGCATTTTTTTATGGGATCTTGCGCTTTTCTTAGTCGAATGTAATAGCTTTTACAGTTTCGTCATCTAAACGCTTAATAACTTCTGTAATCAGCTTAACCGCATTTTCATAATCGTCGCGGTGAAGCATGGCTGCATGGGAATGGATGTATCTTGTTGCAATGGTGATGGAAAGTGCAGGCACACCGTTTGCTGTCATATGGATTGCACCTGAGTCTGTTCCTCCGCCTGCAATTGCATCGAACTGATATGGAATATTCATTTCATCAGCAACGCCTGTAACGAAGTCGCGAAGTCCTTTATGGGAAACCATTGATGCATCATAAAGAATAATCTGCGGCCCTTCTCCCATTTTGCTTGAAGCTTCTTTGTCAGAGATTCCAGGAGTATCGCCGGCAATCCCGACATCCACTCCAAATCCGATATCCGGCTGGATGGCATGAGCAGAAGTGCGCGCTCCGCGGAGCCCTACTTCTTCCTGAATCGTTCCTACACCGTAGACAACGTTTGGATGATCAGCATCTTTCAGGCCTTTCAGGACGTCAATGGCAATGGCACAGCCGATGCGGTTATCCCATGCCTTGGCAAGAAGCATCTTCTCATTGTTCATCACGGTAAATTCAAAATAAGGAACAGCCTGGTCTCCCGGACGAACGCCGAATTCCATTGCTTCCTCACGGCTTGAAGCGCCGATATCAATAAACATATCTTTAATATCCACCGGTTTTTTTCTAGCTTCCGGAGGCAGGATATGCGGCGGCTTAGAGCCGATTACACCTGTTACATCCCCTTTATTCGTCACGATGGTTACTCGCTGGGCAAGCATCACCTGTGACCACCATCCGCCTACTGTCTGGAAGCGGAGAAACCCTTTATCGTCAATTTGCGTGATCATAAAGCCGACTTCATCAAGGTGGCCCGCTACCATAATCTTCGGTCCGCCTTCTTTGCCGGTCTTTTTAGCAATCAGACTTCCAAGTCCGTCTGTTGTTACCTCATCGGCATAGGCTGATATGTAGTTTTTCATAACCTCTCTCGGTTCGCGTTCATTTCCGGGAATTCCCTTTGCGTCTGTCAGATCCTTCAGCATCTGAAGTGTTTCGTCTAATTTTGTCATCCCTTTACCCCTCTCGTTTATTATCTACTATTATACTAAACGCTGGAAAGTAATACAAAATGTTAATAACCCTGTTTCTGGCGGTCATGGTTCACTTCATTCTTTTTCATATAGGCATCTTCAATCTGGGCTCCCGAAAATCCAAGGGCCTGTCCAAGGTGCATATACTTGCTGAACAGCCGGATAAATTGTTCATCCTCATGGTTCTTTTCAAACTCGGCAATTGCGTTAAAAACATCGGCAAAATGAGCAGTCAGTGTCTTTTCTTCCGCATTCTGCTGCATCTCGATTCCGCTTGTTTTTCCAATCTCGATTCCAAGGGACAAAATAAAATGGACGCCGTCCACGTACTCTTCAAGAATGACATCTGTTTCCGCCGGCGGTTTCAGGCTCCAGAATTTAAAGCATCTCGTCTCATTCGCCAGTTCACCCACTTCTACATACAGGGCAAGAATCTTTTTGTGAATAAGGGATTCCTTCTCAAGGCCGTGCTGTTTTTCTATTTTCATGTCAAGGGTATGCTGCATCTTAAACAGTTTTGTTAAATTCACGATTTCACTCTCCTCTACGAGCCCATTTTATCACTGCAGGAACCATGCTTCAAAAATTTTTCATGAAATATGAAACCTTAAGGCGTGTTTATACGTATTGTAACAAAATATGTCTTGGAGGCATTGCTATGATTGTTATTTTTCTACGGCTGCTCCTGCTCGCACTCGTTGTTTTTATCCTTTATTCTTTAGCAAAATACGTGCTGAATCCTAAACGAAAGCTTGAGCTTGCACAAGAACAGAATCAGTTTTATCTGCTCGATGACCCCGGCAATGTCCGAAAGAATTTTCTGCTTACCTACAAAGGCGTCCGGTTTGAAGGCGAAAAGTATCTCGGCACGACCGATCAGGCGTTTGAAGTTGTCTCCATTTTCATCTGGACCGACACACCCAGCAAGCTTCAAGGACTTTCTTTATCAGACTTCACCTTCATCACAGACAAAGTAAAAGAAAACTATCCGCATGCAGCCATTGACTGGAAGAGTCCGGTCAGAGAATTTCTCTCAAAAGCACAAAAGCCGTGACCTTGTCGATCACGGCTTTTTGCTATTTCAGAAAAAATTCGTTCCATTTAATAATGCTTCTCCGTTCTCTGAGCAAATAGACAAATACGACAAGCGTGCAGAGGATCAGAACGGTCGCAATGAGCGACAGTCTGCCAAAGTAAGTGCCAAACGAAGTAAAACAGAAGGCCGCAGGAATATGAGTCCAGAAGGAAAGCTTTGCATATTCTTTAAACGAGCCTGATCTGTCCAGAATGCAGAGGGATAAGAGCGAAAAATTCACGAACGGAATCATCCGAAGCACGGTAATCTGCCCAACCGAAAGACGCGTATAATTTCCCATCCATTTTTTCTTAAGCCCTGAAAAACGGTCTAAGAAGGAAGGAAACTGTTTCGACAGCGTATAAAAGGTGATGCTCGCAACAGTCAGCCCGATAATGGAATAAAACGTGCCGAATTCTGTTCCGAAAAGAATGCCCCCGACAATGCAAATGGCCACAACGGGTATGAACAAAAACTGCCTCAAAATGTGCATGCCGATAAAAAACACAGGTGCCAGAAATCCCGCAGACTGGACGGTATTGACCACAGCCGAAGTAGCAAGATCGATTGTTCCCACCTCTTTCATGCAGTCCCTGATGATGCTGTGTGAGAATCGTTCCCTAAAGTGTATCGGCTGGGAGGCTGTCTTATGACAGTTTATAAAGAAAATAGACAAACAATATGAGATGGACAACCATCAGTGCCGGAAGACCTGCTGCAAACGTTCGGTGCTTTGTTTTATGGCGGTATGTATTCATCCCTATAGTAAGTCCCGCTGCTCCCCCGATAAAGGCGACAAGCCAAAGAGTGTTCTCCTTGATTCTCCACTCGCCCCGTTTCGCTTTTTTCTTATCCGCTCCCATTATGTAAAAGCCGTATACATTCAAGATCAAATAGTATGCCATCACGAGTGTCATATCATTCAACTCCATAATAAATGATAAAAAGACCATCCTCATACGGTGAGAATGGTCTTGTGGTATTAGCTGTTAAGTTTAGCTTTAGCAGCGTCTGCAAGTTGAGCGAAAGCTTTTGCATCAGTAACTGCAAGCTCAGAAAGCATTTTGCGGTTTACTTCGATGCCTGCAAGCTTCAAGCCATGCATTAAACGGCTGTAAGAAAGACCGTTCAAGCGTGCAGCAGCGTTAATACGAGTGATCCAAAGCTGACGGAAGTCGCGCTTTTTCTGACGGCGATCACGGTAAGCATACATTAATGATTTCATTACTTGCTGGTTAGCAACTTTGTATAATGTATGTTTTGAACCGAAATAACCTTTAGCTAATTTAAGAACTTTTTTACGTCTTTGACGTGAGACAGTACCGCCTTTTACTCTTGGCATGTCAATTCCCTCCTATGTGAAAACGAATTATTTAATGTTATCTAATAAATGACGGATGCGTTTGAAGTCGCCTTTGCTTACTAGCGTGCCTTTGCGAAGCTTGCGTTTTGCTTTCGTTGATTTGTTAGCAAATAAATGGCTAGTGTAAGCGTGTGAACGTTTTAATTTACCTGATCCAGTCTTTTTGAAACGCTTTGCAGCGCCGCGATGAGTTTTCATTTTTGGCATAAGGTATTCCTCCTCGTATCTTTACTTTTCAGCTTTTGGTGCAAGCACCAGGAACATACTGCGTCCATCCATTTTCGGATGAGACTCAATTGTACTTAAATCTTCACAAGCTTTAGAAAAACGGTCCAGAACACGCTGGCCAATTTCTTTATGAGTGATTGCACGTCCTTTAAAGCGGATGGAAGCTTTCACTTTATCTCCTTTTTCAAGGAACTTGCGTGCATTTTTAAGTTTTGTGTTAAAATCATGCTCATCAATCGTCGGGCTGAAGCGAACCTCTTTCATGCTGATGATCTTTTGATTTTTACGTGCTTCTTTGTCTTTCTTCTGCTGCTCAAAACGGAATTTTCCGTAGTCCATAATGCGACATACAGGAGGCTTCGCGTTTGCGGCAACTAACACTAAGTCAAGATTCGCTCTGGCAGCAATCTCAAGCGCCTCTTGGCGTGTTTTGATTCCAAGCTGGTCGCCGTTTGCACCAATCAGACGAACCTCACGAGCGCGGATTCCATCGTTTACCATCATGTCTTTGCTAATAATTAGCCACCTCCAAGGATTTTTAACTGAACAGACTCTGCTCGCACTTTTTTCAAATAAAAAAGTGCGGGCGCATAAAACACCCACACTACGATTTAGTATACTAAGTATAAAATGGTCGTAAACCTGCAGACTGCGCAATGCGTCAATCAGGTGAGAAGCGGGTGCTTCTGCTTGCTAGACAAACGTTCTATTCAATTACCATGCAAATTATATCACGGAAAAAATTCCTGTGTCAAGTCATGCTGGCTTTTATTGCAACAAAAAGAATTGTATCAAACATCTTCCGCATGTGCAATACTTTTTTACAGATTTATCTTTTAACTTCTTTCACAATGCCCTCAATAAATGCATCCAGGCTGATTGTTTCAGATTTCTGCTCGCCGTATTTACGGACATTCACAGCTGATTCGGCTGCTTCATTATCGCCCACTACAAGCATATAAGGTGTTTTCTGAATCTGTGCCTCGCGGATTTTATATCCGATTTTCTCATCGCGTGCATCAAGCTCGACGCGGAGTCCTTCAGCCTGCAGCTTTTCCTGAACGCTTTTCGCGTAATCAAGATGAACAGAAGGCGAAACCGGGATCACCTGAACCTGAGTCGGAGCAAGCCAAGTCGGGAACGCCCCTTTGTACTCTTCAATCAGGAAGGCCACAAAACGTTCCATCGTTGAGACAACCCCGCGGTGAATAACAACCGGACGGTGCTGTTTGCCGTCTTCGCCGACATAATTCAGATCAAAGCGTTCAGGCAATAAGAAGTCAAGCTGCACAGTAGAAAGCGTTTCGTCTTTTCCAAGTGCTGTGCGGACCTGGACATCAAGCTTAGGACCATAGAACGCCGCTTCTCCTTCTGCCTCAAAATAGTCATGGCCAAGCTCGTCCATCGCAGATTTAAGCATGCTCTGTGCTTTTTCCCACATCGCATCATCGTCAAAATACTTCTCTGTGTCTTCCGGATCGCGGTAGGAAAGACGGAAGGAATAGTCATTGATGCCAAAGTCTTTATAAACTTCTTCAACAAGTTTTACAACCCGGATAAATTCATCCTTGATTTGATCAGGGCGAACAAAGATATGGGCGTCATTCAGCGTCATCGCGCGGACACGCTGCAGGCCTGTAAGAGCTCCTGACATCTCATAGCGGTGCATCGTTCCAAGCTCCGCCACGCGGATCGGAAGTTCGCGGTAGCTGTGAATGTCGTGCTTGTACACCATCATGTGATGCGGGCAGTTCATCGGACGAAGAACAAGCTCCTCATTGTCCATGGACATAGCAGGGAACATGTCATCCTGATAATGATCCCAGTGGCCGGATGTTTTGTACAGCTCGACACTGCCAAGCACCGGTGTATACACATGCTGATAGCCCAGACGTTCTTCTTTATCCACAATGTAGCGTTCTACGATGCGGCGGATTGTCGCGCCTTTTGGAAGCCAGATCGGAAGGCCCTGTCCTACTTTTTGAGACGTTGTAAACAGGCTCAGTTCTTTTCCAAGCTTGCGGTGATCGCGCTCTTTCGCTTCTTCAAGCAGGCGCAGATGCTCATCAAGGTCTGCTTTTTTAATGAAAGCCGTACCGTAAATGCGTTGCAGCATTTTATTGTTGCTGTCCCCGCGCCAGTATGCGCCGGCTACACTCAAGAGCTTAAATTCTTTCAGCTTTCCTGTTGAAGGAACATGCACTCCGCGGCAGAGGTCAAAGAAATCGCCCTGTTCATAGATAGTCACTTTTTCCCCTTCAGGAATGGCATCAAGCAGTTCAAGCTTTAAGTGATCGCCGATTTCTTCATACAGAGCCTTTGCTTCTTCGCGTGTTACTTCTTTGCGCACAACCTCTATATTTTCATTGATAATCTTCTTCATTTCTTTTTCAATCGCCGGCAGATCCTCAGCTGAGATGGATTCTTCCATATCGATGTCATAGTAGAACCCGTTTTCAATAACCGGACCGATTCCAAGCTTTACATCTCCATATAATCGCTTAATTGCCTGGGCCAGTACGTGGGCAGAGCTGTGGCGGATGATTTCCAGAGCATCCGGACTGTCGAGTGTGACAATTTCAATGCTCCCGTCCTGCTCGATCGGTGTTTTCAAATCAATCAGTTCACCGTTCAGTTTACCGGCAATGGATTTTTTTCTAAGACCCGGGCTGATGGAGGCTGCAATATCTTCAGTTGAGGTGCCTGCCTGATATTCCTTTACAGCTCCGTCCGGAAAAGTAATGTTTACAATTGACATCCTGTCGTCACTCCTTGCATGTTTTCTTAAAAAATAAAAAACTCGTCCCTTAAAATAAGGGACGAGTGATTATTCGCCGTGGTTCCACCCTTGTTTCCATTCACAATACGCACAGTGAATGGCTCAAAAAAGATCTGTAACGGGATTTCCCGTCAGCACTTACTGGGGACCCGAGTCCTTTTCAAGGCTGAAGTTCAGAGGCGGTAAGCAGGTTATTCGTACTGGGAAGCTTTCAGCCGTGTCTTCCCTCTCTTTGAGCCGTGATAACTCACCCGTGTCCTCATCAAAACATTTCTTCTATTCATAACGTATTATAAAAGCATTCCGGGAGGAAATCAAGCCGATTCCGCTTTTTCCCTTCCGGAAGCTGAATTTTAAACGCCAGCCATCTTTCTCGGATAAATGCTGACTCGTTCAAGAAAGATATTCTGGATTGTCTGCACCATTCCATAATCAGGTGAATCTGTATACAGGTGTATCCTCCCAGGGGCTATAGAGACAAGGGGAGCCAACAGGGAAGCATCGATATACATCGGGTGCTGATGAACGAACGTCCTGTCAATATGCCCTGCTAAATCCTCTTTGCTGATTTCAGAAAAATGCTCGTTATAAACGGTCAGCTCTTGTTCATGAACAATGTGAATAACCTCTGCCTTTGTTTCCCTGTTCATGGCATACTCTCTTAAACTATGAATAAACGTCTGATATTCCTGTTCAAGCTTATACTCTTCAATCGCAAGCTCAATATATTTATATAAACGCTCCACATAGCTGTGGAGACGGAATTTTATAAAAGATGAAAGAGCAAATGCAAGATCAGGCTTAATAAAGTCATTCAACGCTTCATAAATCGGCGTTTCTCTCACGGGGAGCTGTTTTGCGCCGGGAATTTCCGTCCGTTCACCTTCAATGATCGCCTCTGCAATATGTATGATTTGCTGCTGCTCTTCAGGCTCATGAAAATAAAAGCGGTCCCTGATGATCGAAAGCATAAGACGTGATTCATTGTATTTAAGAATATAAGACGCAAGCGCCGGAATAAAAAGCGTTCTTGCCGCCGCATCAAAATCTCTTGCCGAAACCCCGACTCCGTTTCCGTCAATTATGCACAATTCAACGTTCCGCCGATTCTGCTTAAGGACAAGCATTGTATAAAATCTTTCTGCTTCATCCGGAGAATTAAAAAATACTTTGATCAAGGTTGTCCCCCCTTTTAGCCAATACCTGATTCCATGTATATGGCCAGAGAAGAACAATTAGAATCACAAACCTAAAAAAAGCAGCACGCCGCAGAATTTGCGGTATACTGCTTTTTCTATCTTTCGCGCCAGTTGCGGCCTTTCAGTTCGAACGGTTCTGCCAGATACTTGATTCTCTCCATAATTCTCGCTGATTTTACAGGCTCTTCTTCGCCCCGCTGTGTAACGCTTAAATGCGACTGAAGATCTTTCATGCTGAAATTGGAGGTGAAAAACGTTGGAAGGTTTTCAAGCATGCGGTATTGGAGAATTGACCCGAGAATATCATCGCGCACCCAGCTTGACATCGCCTCGGCGCCAATGTCATCAAGCATAAGCACCTTTACCTTTTTAACCGCCTCAACCTTCTCTTCCAGCGAATGATCATGCATGGAGCTTTTTAATTCCCTGAAAAATTCCGGCACATACACTAGCATGGAAGGAATCTTTTTCTTTGCCAGTTCGTTTGCAATCGCTCCTAGAATATAGGTCTTGCCGATCCCGAACGGTCCGTATAAGTACAGCCCTTTGCGGTACTTGCCCTCTTGATAGTCCCTGCTGAAGCTGAGGGCCATGTCCACAACCTTCAGCCTGCTTGCTTCCTTGAGGTCGATATCTTCAAGGGTTGCATTCAGAACGTCCCGGGGAATAAACATGGACTTGATGAGCGACTGCTGTTTTTTCCGTTCGTCATCCGCTTCTTTCGTCGGGCAGACCTCATATTTCAGGTCAATGGTTTTACCCTGAAGGATGAGCTTCGGATGATAGCCTTCTACTAGATTTTTGCATTCCCGGAGACTCGGGCAGTCGGCACAGCGCTTGCTTTGTCCAATGTATTCATAGAGTTTGATCAGGCTTCTGTTGATCATTTCTTCATTCACTTCAGAACTGTTTTCATGCAGAAACTCCTGGATATCCGGATTTTGCATGATCTGAGCCTTCATGGCACCCAGCCTCTTCTGAAAATCCTCCCGGCCTGAAAGACGCCCAAGAGATTTGTTGATGGATTCCATTTTGTTCACCTCCGCCTGAGATTAATTTTGTTCCCTGTACTGTCTGAGCTTTTCTTCAAGCCGTTTCCGTTCGAGCTCTGTTGCTTCGTCATCCTGTTCTGCGGCTGGAACTGCACGTTCTTCGCTTTGCTGTAAATACTCGGGCAGGGTTTCTTTCCGGACGATTTTTCTGCCGGAAGATGTTTTCTTTGAAGCCCAGTCCTGGTACTTTCTGTGCTCCTGCTTTGCAAGGTCCATCGCATCCTTTACAGTTGACACCTGTTTCCGGGCCCAGTGGCTCGCGATTCGCTGAACATACGTCTTTGAGAGCTTCATGTCGGTTTTGAGCATGACATAGTAGATCAGGACGTTCACAACGCCCGGATGAAGCTTTTGTTTAAACATGACTTCTTCAACAATCTGCAGGTCTGCAGCAGATGGCTCTATGCCGTCTGCCAGGTCCTTTAAAAACTGCTTCGGCGAGATGCTCTCAAGCTGTTTGATCAGCGATTCTTCCTGTGACAGTTCAGCTTGAACCGCAGGCTTTGACCTGAGATGGGAAGGCTGTACTTTTTCAGTAAGCGCAGGAAGCTTTTCTCCATGCTCAAACTGATACCAGTCTCTTGCAGCCTTTCTGAGTTCGTCTATTTGAATGGCTTCATTCGCATCAATGGCGTTCATCACAACATTCTTCATCTCCATGGCTCCAATGCCGTAAAGATAAGAAAGTTTCTTGATCGTTTCTTTTACTTTCGGCGTGATGGATTTCCTTGGAATAACAGCTTCTGAAAGCCCGGCGAAAAACAGATCAAAATCAAAAACAGTGTCCGTCATATGGGGAGAGCTGCCCTCCTTGGAACCAAGAAAGTCCCGGCCTTCTTCAGGCACCATCGATTCCTGCATTTCTCCTGAAGCGAAAGAGTGCATTTCTGTTGGCTGCAGGGACTGAAACACCTCATTAAACGGCTTCGTCACTTGGGTCAAGTTTTCCGGAAGGCTGCTGTCTGAAAAATAGGTTTTCAGCTGACTGTATTTTGACTTTCCGATCCGGTTATACAGATAGATGTTCAATACCCCGTCTTGAAAAAACTCATCCGGCATGATAGGCGGCATAAGCTCATAGATGTAGAGTCTGGAATCTCCTTCTTCTTTCAGATAGGTTTTAAGCAGTCCTATGCCCTCAAGCTTTATCCGTTCTTCATAGATCTCCCTCAGGTTGTTTTGCATAAGAGACATCAAGCCATGATGCGTCGTTTCTCTGCTCCAGATCCGGTCCTGTTCAAGCTCTGACCAGAGTGTCATATAGAGGGCATAGCTTTTTGCCCCAAGCAGAGGCTGATAAAGCAGCGTCAGAACTTTTCTGTCAAAATCCTGCAGCAGCCCGTTCATTTTAACGAGATATCTGTCTACTGGAAGTAACTGTTTCCAATGATTGTCCATAGCATTCCCTCGGTTTCATCGGCCGAAACTCGCAGCACGCCTGCGAAAAGGAAAAAAGAGCCCAAAACCATGTTCTGCGCGCTCTTATTTCACCTTTTTGATCAGCTCTGATAGTTCTTGAATAAATACGTTTATATCTTTAAACTGGCGGTAAACGGACGCAAACCGGACGTAAGCCACTTCATCCACACCGGCAAGCCTGTCCATAACCATTTCGCCAATGTCGTCGCTGTTCACTTCTGATATTCCCTGATTCCGGAGTTCTTTTTCAATATCCTGCACAATCTCCTCCAGTTTAGGAAGAGGAACAGGGCGCTTTTCACACGCTTTAATGAGACCCCGAAGAATTTTATCTTTGCTGAATTCTTCCCGGACCCCTTCTTTTTTGACAACGATGAGCGGAATCTCCTCTACCTTTTCAAACGTAGTGAAGCGGTACTGGCACTCTTCGCACTCACGACGTCTCCGAATGGATTTTCCTTCATCAACCGGACGGGAGTCCAGAACTCTCGTGCCATTATGATGACATGTAGGACATTTCATACAACCAGCTCCAATCAAAAAGCATCGGGATTTTTGTTACAGTCTGATCATGATGCCGAATCTTTTCTTCTATCTTTCCCAAAAGCCTGGACTTTCCTTCGCAAGCACCCGTTATCACTTTGGATAAAGTCCAGTGCCGATAAACGGAAGATCCTTATTCAGCTTATCGTATGCCTCACTGATCAGCTTTTTGCTGAATCCGAAATCTGTTCCGAGCTTTGAATCTGTTGAAACGTTAAAATCGATGGCCGTTTCGTAAGGCCGTACAGATATGACCGTGACAATCATCAGCGCTTTTTTAGGTTTTTCAAAAGCAAGACTGATTTCGCCGTGCTCCTCGGAAACGGAGGTTACTTTCGCTCCAGGCATTCTGCCGAGCGTTTGCTGAACGGTTTCCATTGCCTTCTTGGCGGTTGTTTTATAATAGTGGCTTCTCAATGCCTCATCGTAGTGACTTTCAGACGTTTCCTGTCCTGAAGAGAAGAAACTTTTCATTTTATGCATAATGCTCATAGTCAGGCTTGGCTCCTTTTCTAATTAGAATAAAAGGTATGTATGTAAAAGGTAATGGCATAAGAAAAAGAGGTGCATGCTGCACCTCTTTCATTTTACATGAAAATGAGTAATCATTAAAGAGCTTTTACTTGTGCCTGTTTCACTTGTACAGGACCCATGCCGCGCGGGATCTCAATGTTCTCGCGTGTTTGTGCGCAAAGAGCCTCTGCAATATAGTCTGCTGCAACATTCGGGTTTAAGTCTCCGCAAGTATATACATCAATGCTTGCATATCCATGTTCAGGGAAGCTGTGAATCGTTAAGTGAGACTCAGAGATGATAACAACTCCGCTCACACCTTGAGGAGCAAATTTATGAAAAGCTACCTCGCGCACTTCAGCACCTGATTTCAGTGCAGCATTTACAAACGTTTTTTCAATAAAGTCCATATCATTCAGTTTATCAAAGTCGCATCCCCACAGTTCAGAGATAACGTGACGTCCCATTGTTTCCATTATATGGTTCCCCCTTTAGGAATTTTAGTTTACATGAAGTTCTTCGCAATGGATTGTTGAACTACCACGGGGGAAAGTTAGTCCAGAGAGGTCCTAACCCTTTAAGTAGCCACAAGGCCGCGTTCATTAAGAAGTTCACGAAAAATAGTATACTTTCTTTAGTTTGTTTTTGCAACACACTTTTTTTAAAAAAATGATGCATCTCTTCTTTAGAGGGGCTCATAGCCCACGCTGCCGGGGGTTTTACTATTTTTTGAGCGGAGATAAATTTCGTTTTTTGGGGGAGGAAATAATTGAGTTAACTGTTTGTGTTCAGATAGGATCTTTGCAGAATTGTGCCGTTATGGCAGATTCTTTTTTGATTGAGGGTTTTTATCGGACGGAATAGGACCACCAAATCTGATTCATCTCTGCTTGAGGATTCTTATCGGACGAATCGGTGCCATCAAAATGGATTCTTCTCTGCTTGAGGGTTCTTATCGCACTGATTGGTGCCATCAAAATGGACTCTTCTCCGCTTGAGGGTTCTTATCGGACCGATTGGTGCCACCAAACCAGATTTTTCTTTGTTTGAGGGTTCTAACCTAACGGAGTCCTTGTACAGAGTTATTACTAGTTTGCTAATTCTCGCTGGTTTGCACCACACCCAAAAGCTGGAACCACAAAGAAAAGACAGCCAAAGGCTGCCTTTTCAACTTATCTATTTATACCGCCGACAACTTTTTCATTTTCGAAGCAACAAATCGAACGAGATCCACGACTCTGCATGAGTAGCCCCACTCGTTGTCATACCATGCGAGCACTTTTATTTTCCGGTCTGCCATGACGATGGTGGACAGGCCGTCAATGATTGCGGAATGAGGATTGGTGTTAAAGTCGATCGATACTAGCGGCTCTGTTGTAAAATCCAGGATTCCCTGGAGCTCACCGTCTGCAGCATCCATGAACGCAGCACTCACTTCTTCTACTGTCACGTCTCTTTTCACATCGACAACGAGGTCGACGAGCGAGACATTCGGAGTCGGGACTCTAAGTGCCATGCCATGAAGTTTGCCTTTAAGATGAGGCAGGACGAGTGACAGCGCTTTTGCAGCTCCTGTTGTTGTCGGGATTATCGACTGGCCGCATGCTCTTGCTCTGCGCAGATCTTTGTGCGGGTTATCAATGTTTTTCTGATCGTTTGTGTATGCGTGAACGGTTGTCATGAGGCCATTTTCAATGCCAAACTGTTCATCGAGCACTTTTACAACGGGTGCCAGGCAGTTTGTTGTGCATGATGCATTTGAAATGATGACGTGCTGTTCATTGTTGTAAGCCTCTTCATTTACGCCCATGACAACTGTAATGTCTTCATTTTTTCCCGGTGCTGTTAGGATGACTTTTTTTGCACCGGCCTGTACATGGTACATCGCTTTTTCACCGTCGTTGAATTTACCCGTAGCTTCAACAACTATATCAATATCCATGAGTCCCCAAGGTAAATCCCTCGGATCTCTGAAGTTAAGTAATTGGACCTTTTGTCCGTTAACAAGCAAATAATCATCAAAAGGAAGCACTTCCCCTTCGAACTTCCCGTGATTTGTATCATATTTGATCATGTGCGCCAGCGTCTCAGCCGGATAGCTTGCGTTGATGGCGACAATCGTCATGCTTTCTTCAAAGATTGCTTTTCTGAATACCATTCTCCCAATTCGACCAAAACCGTTAATGGCAATCTTCGCTTTCATACCATTACCCCTCTCGGATTATGTGATATACTAATATATGCTTATTCGCACGATTAGTATATCACATTTAAGCCCAAATAGGATGATTAAATGTTCTTTTTTCAAAAAAAAAATGAAACCAGGCTTCATTTAGAAGCGAGGTTCCATTTCTCAAGCAATGTATGAAACTGTTTTTTTGTTTCTTCGATCGTTCCGTTGTTATCGATCACTTCATCCGCCTGATCCTTCTTTTCATTCAGGGGGAGCTGTGATGCGATTCTCCATTTTGCATCTTCTTCTGATAAGCCGTTGCGTCTCATCAATCTGCTCAGCTGCACATCTGGATTCACGTATACGACCAGCGTCACATCCGCCAAGTGTGTCAGCTTGCTTTCAAACAAGAGCGGGATATCCAGAACGACGGCAGCCTCCCCGCTTGCTTCCGCCTCTTCTTTTTGCCGCAGCATTTCTTTTCTGACTGCCGGATGAACGATGCTGTTCAGTTTTTCCCGCTCGTTTGCGTTTTGAAAAATAATGCTTCCCAGCTTCTCGCGGTCAATCGATCCGTCTTCCTGAAGGATGCCGCTCCCAAATGCTTCTGCAATCAGCCGGTATGCCGGCGCGCCTTGTTCTACGACCTGTCTTGCGATGATATCTGCATCTATAACCGGGATGTTTGCTTCTTTGAACATGTTTGATACGGTGCTTTTTCCGCTTGCAATTCCGCCTGTTAAACCAATTGAGAGCGTCACTTTTTTTCCCCCTGCTTCTAAAGCTTCCAGATTCCGAGTATAATCAGCAGAACTCCCGGAAGAAATGATAGTTTTTCCATCCAGGCAAATCTTGAAAAGAGGTGCCCGGATTTGATTCCGAACATCACAAACAAAGAGCTCATAACGGCCACAAGCACGCTTGTCGCCAAAGGAGAATAGCCGAGAAGCGCCGCTCCTATTCCTGCTCCAAACGCATCAAGCGACAATGCAAATCCGAGCAGAAGGGCTTCAACCCCTGTAATTGTGCCGGATTTATCTATATCTGCTGCAGCCGGTCTGCTCAAAATGTTAATGACGATGCCAAAAGACTTGATTTCAAGGTTAAGCAGGGTCTTTTCAGATTCTTCCTTTGTCATTTCCCTGACAGGCTGAAGAAACTGATAAAGCACCCATGCGCCAATTCCTATTAAGATAATGCCTCCGAGCTTTCCGGTCAGACTGTGGGGAAGGACTGAAGCAAGCGCGTGACCGGCCCCCATTGCAAGAAGCAAAGTAACTGCTGAACAGCAGGCAATGATGAAGACCGACTTAAACGGCATGCTCATTTTCCTTAATCCATAGGTGAAACCGACTGAAAAGCTATCCAGACTTACTGCAAATGCCAATAAAAAAAGTGATGCAGCTGCAACCATAAACCATGCCCCTTCCGCAAATGCTACGGTAGTATATGACATCGGCCTATGAGGTGTTCACTTAACTCTGGCAGCTGCTGCAGTAATGGGTTCCTCTTCCTCCAACTACTGTCTTAATAAGGGGTTCGCCGCAAACCTTGCATGGTTCATTCGTTCTTCCGTATACAAACAGCTGAAGCTGGAACATGCCGATCTGTCCTTGTGTATTCACATAGGATCTGACCGTGCTTCCTCCTTTTTCAACGGCTTCACTCAGCGTGCGCACAATTTCCAGATGAAGCTTTGCTGTTTCCTCTGCGCTGAGCCCGTTTGCGGGACGCTCAGGGTGGATGCCGGACCTGAAGAGCGCCTCATCTACATAAATGTTCCCAAGGCCTACAAGCACCTTCTGGTCAAGGAGGACAGCCTTGATTTTCCGGTTCGTCTTTTTCAGCTTTTCCTGCAGGTATTCAGGGGTAAAGCTTTCCGAGAACGGTTCCGGTCCAAGATGGGACAGGGGCATATGCAGTTCTTCCTCACCTTTCGTGAAAAGGTGCATAGTGCCAAACTTTCTGACATCCTTATACCTCAGCTCCGATCCATCCGTCATTTTAAATACGACATGCGTGTGCTTGTCGATGGGTTCAGATGACTGAAACAGACCGTATTTCCCTTCCATCCTGAGATGGGAGACAATGACATAGTCATCAAGATAGAATTTGAGAAATTTCCCCCGTCTTCCGACATCCTGTATTGTCTGGCCGGCAACGGCATCCTGAAACTGCACCGTTTCTTCCGGCTTTTTAATGATTTTGGGCCAGTGGATATATACGGCCTCTATTGTTTTTCCTTTGACTAATTCAATCAGCGTCCGTCTGACGGTTTCAACCTCCGGCAGTTCAGGCATATTTTCACTTCCTTATTTTGCGTCGTACCAGGATGAACCATAAGAATAGTCCACTTTAAGAGGCACTTTCAGTTCAACCGCGTGTTCCATCACTTGAGGAACAAGCTTTTCAAGTACCGGTATTTCTTCTTTCGGCGCCTCAAAAATCAATTCATCGTGCACCTGAAGCAATAGACGTGTTTGAAGTTTTTCCTCTTTCAGCTTTGCAGCCATATCAATCATGGCTTTTTTGATGATATCGGCCGCACTTCCCTGGATTGGGGTATTCATCGCCGTTCTCTCTGCAAAGCTTCGCACATTAAAATTCCTGCTCGTAATCTCAGGTATGTAGCGCCTCCGGTGAAGAAGCGTTTTGACATATCCGTTCTGCTTGGCTTCCTGTACGATCTCTTCCATATACTCTTTGACACCGTCGAAACTTTCGAGGTAGCGTTTAATAAACTCTCCCGCCTCTTTTCGGGTAATGTTCAGACTTTGAGAAAGGCCATAGTCGCTGATGCCATATACGATACCAAAGTTAACGGCCTTTGCCTGCCTTCTCATATTCGAAGTAACGGCATCCGCTTCAACGCCGAAAACGTCCATCGCTGTTTTTGTATGAATATCAAGGTCATTTCGGAAGGCCTCAATCAGATTTCTATCACCTGCAATGTGGGCAAGAACCCGAAGTTCAATCTGCGAATAATCGGCTGCAAACATGACCCAGTCTTTTTCAGAAGGGACAAAGGCCTGACGGATTTTGCGTCCTTCTTCAAGGCGGATCGGGATGTTCTGCAGATTCGGGTCTGTCGAGCTCAGACGGCCTGTCTGGGTTAGCGTCTGTACATATCTTGTATGCACCTTCCTTGTGTCCTTGTGGACGACTTTCAAAAGTCCCTCGATATAAGTGGACTGAAGTTTGCCGAGCTGGCGGTAATGAAGGATTTCCTGCACGATTTCATGCTTGCCTGCAAGCTTTTCAAGCACGTCTGCAGACGTGGAATATCCTGTCTTTGTTTTCTTAGCAGCGGGCAGCCCAAGCTTGTCAAAGAGAATGGAGCCCAGCTGCTTTGGCGAATTGATATTAAACGCCTCGCCTGCAAGGCGGTGAATGGTTTCTTCGAGGGTCATCAGACGGTCTGTCAGCTGCCGTCCCATCTCCTCCAGACGTTCGATATCCACGCTCACACCTGTTGCTTCCATTTCCGCAAGAATAATGGAAAGCGGCATTTCAAGATGGAGATAAAGCTCAAGCTGTTCATTTTCTTCAAGTTGGAGCTGAAGCTTTTCTTTAACAGCCTTTAAGGCAAGACCTTTTCTTACAAGGTGTTCAGCAAGCTTTTCCGTTTCCGGAATGGCGCGTTTTGCCCCCTTGCCGTAAACCGTTTCATCGGACTGAACGAGGTGAATGCCGCTGTGGCGGGCCACTCCTGCTGCATCCGCAAACGACTGTGAAGGGTCCAGGATATAGGCAGCAAGCAATACGTCGAACTCAACTGCATTCAGCTCAATACCCTGCCAGTGAAGAGCAACGATGGATTGTTTGGCATCATAAACCGTTTTTCGTTTCGTCCCGTCTGCCGCCCATTTTTTGAATGCCTCGGATTTTACGGCAAGCTCTGCCGGCACATAGTAGCTGCCATTTTCATTGATCACAGCAAGTCCGATGATGCTGCTGCTGTGATAATTGTCATCAAGCACTTCTACAATCAGGACGGATTCATCAGCCAGGTGCTCCTCCGCAATTTCGACCAGCATTTCAAATTGAACATCTTCAATAGGCTCAAGATCTTCTTCTGTGTCCGCTCCCAGCTTGTCCAGGAGAGAATTGAAGCCGAGCTCTTTGTAAATACCCGCTACGGTCTTAGCCTCAAAGCCCTTATACTCTGCTTCAGACAAGGTAATTTCAAGCGGCGCCGCACAGTTGATGGTTGCAAGCTCTTTGCTCATGATCGCCTGTTCTTTGTTTTCTTCAAGCTTTTCCTTTAATTTTTTGGCCGTGACCTTGTCTAAAGATTCATAGAGCCCTTCAAGGGTTTCATGTTCCTTCAGAAGTTTGATGGCCGTTTTTTCTCCGACGCCCGGAACACCCGGAATATTGTCTGAACTGTCTCCCATAAGACCTTTCATATCGATTATCTGCGAAGGAGACAGGCCGTATTTCTCCATGACAAATTGAGGCGTATAGGAATCAACATCTGTTATTCCTTTTCTTGTAATGTCAACGGTGATGTGTTCTGAGACAAGCTGTGTCAAATCTTTATCCCCGGATATGACTTTCACTTCAAAGCCGTCTTTTTCGGCTTGTCTTGACAGAGTTCCGATAATATCATCCGCTTCATAATTCGGTAGCTCATACCGTGAAATGCTGTAGGCATCAAGCAGTTCCCTGATGAACGGAAATTGCTCCGACAGCTCAGGCGGCGTCTTCTGCCGGCCGCCCTTGTATTCCTTGAACGTTTCATGCCTGAAGGTCGTTTTTCCCGCATCAAAAGCAACCAGCATGTGAGACGGCTTTTCATCTTCAAGTATTTTCATAAGGATCATGGTAAATCCGTAAATAGCGTTTGTATGTACACCTTTGTCATTGTTCAGCAGCGGAAGGGCAAAAAAAGCCCGGTAGGCAATGCTGTTCCCGTCGATCAGCACGAGTTTTTTCGGCATAGGTAAACCTCCCTGTACAAGGATATAAAAAATCCCCTGATTTTCTTTCTCTATTCTACCATGACAGGCAGACAGAATGAAAATCAGGGGACAGGACGCTGTTAGTCAGTTCCGCCCAGCAATGTTTTGGCATAGTCAGAGTCAAACGGCATGATAATGACCGTTTCTTCGTCGATGGTCTTTTTGTAGGATTCAAGTGTTCTGTACAATTCATAGAATTCCGGGTTTTTAGAATAGGAGCTGTTGTAGATTCTCCCCGCTTCCTGTTCCCCCTGACTTCTGATAACATCTGCGTTGGCTGCTGCCTTAGCCAGCATTTCCTTTACAGTCCGGTCGGTTGCCGCGATGGCGCTGTTTTTCTTAGCATCACCCTGGGACAAATAATCCTGGGCCGTTGACTGTCTTTCAGAGATCATGCGGGTATAAACAGAAGCTTCATTGTCCTCAGGCAGGTCGGTACGTTTAATTCTGACATCTGTGACTGTAATGCCGTATCCGTCCTTTTCCAAAAGCGCATTCACAATTTCCGTTACTTTATCGTTAATGCTGCCTCTTGATGATTTTTCATCGTTAATGATTTCATCATAGTTGAGCCGGCCAAGCTCTGAACGGACGGTGGAAAAAGTGAACTCAGCCATTTTTGTTTCAGCGTTCACGAGCGTTCTCGCGTTGGCAATCATTTTCTTCGGGTCGTCTACTTTCCAGACAGCAAAATTATCAATCAGGATTCTTTTTTTGTCTTTCGTATTGATTTCCGCTTCTTCAACATCATATGTCATCTGGTATTTCGGAATTGATGAGACCGACTGGACAAAAGGAACTTTCAAGTGCAGCCCCGGCTTTTCTATGATTCTGACAACCTCGCCAAACTGGCGGACTACTTTATATTCATTTTCTTTTACAACAAACATGTTTGTGAAAAGAACAATCGCTGCAGCAAGGGTGAGTAAAAGCCAGAGTCCCGTCTTTATATATTTGCTGTACCCTCCGGAATCTCCGCGCTTTTCACTCATGTCCACCAAGTTGTCATTGGCCATTCTTTTCACTTCCTTCCTCAGTTTCAGGTTTTGGCTCTTCCTTCTTCTTCTGCAGTTCGCTAATAGGGAGATATTTCATTGTGCTGCCGTCATCTTTCATAAAATAGATCGTGGCTCCTGGAAGCACCTGATCGATCGTTTCAAGAATGAGACGCTTCTCTGTTATGCCCTCGGCTTTTTCATACTCGCTTAGAACAGCGTTGAAATTAGCTACTTCTCCGCGGGCTTTTTCAATTCTTGCCGTTTTGTCAGCTTCTGCTTTTGAGATGAGTGCATCCTCTTCCCCTTCAGCCTCCCGCGTTCGCTGATTTGAGTATTTTTTTGCTTCATTAATTTTCGTATTCATCGTTTCACGCGCGCTTGTTACGTCCGTGAAGGCTTTTCTTACCTCATCATTCGGAAGGTCTACATCCTGAAGTTTCACGGCCAGAACCGAGATGCCGATATCATACTTCTCCATCAAAGAAATCAGCAGTTCCTGAACATTTTCCTCGATTTCCACTTTTCCGGATGTGAGAGCATCGTCAATTTCAGAGCTGCCGATAATGCTTCGAAGGGATGCCGATGTGGCGTCATACAGGATTTCTTCTGGATCTTCCGAGTTAAATAAGTACTTTTCAGGATCGGTAATTTTCCACTGCACAACCATATCTGCGAGAACGATATTTTCATCCCCTGTGATCATTTTCGTGTCCTTTGGAAAGGATTTTACTTCGCCGTTTTCTTCTGAATATCCGAACTTAAGACTGAACGTTTCTTTGGACAGCTTTTCAACGGACTGAATTGGCCATGGCATTTTGAAGTGAAGACCGGGCTCACTGATGCCTTCTTCTACTTCACCAAATGTGATGATAACCGCTTGATCGGATTCATCGACCGTATACCATGTAGTAAATGCAACGATCAAAAGCACTGCAGCCAGCAGCACTGCTCCTATGATCGTGTAAATGCGCCTGATGCTGATCATTTCTCCGCCCCCTTTTTCTCTTCACAAATATTTACGTTCTTTCCATGAAAAGGTTTCATCTTTTTTTGAAGACAAAAAAAGGGACGAGAACAGGGATGTTCTCGTCCAAAAGATTGGCTCCTTGGATGAAGGGGTTTTCACTTAGTATATTATCAGCATTTTATTAAGCAGGAATAAATGTGATGTAAATATATTGTAAACTAGCCTTCGTTTTGGTTTTTATTCAGTTTAACGGTAAACGTAGTTCCTTCCCCAACGGTGCTGCTCACATAAATCCGTCCTTTGTGCGCTTCCACCAGATGCTTGACAATGGCAAGCCCGAGCCCCGTTCCGCCTGAATTCCGGCTTCTCGCTTTGTCCACTCTGTAAAAACGTTCAAAAATCCTTGGAATTTCTTCTTTTTCAATGCCGATTCCCGTATCACTCACAATAAATACCGCCTGGTCACCGCCGTCTTTAAGAATCACATTTACTTTGCCGCCCTTGGGTGTATAGTTCAATGCATTGCTGATCAGGTTGATAAAGATCTGCTTTAAGCGGTAAACATCCCCGTAAATGTGAAGACCTTCTTCCGGCATAGCAAGTGACAGCCCAATCTCTTTTTCTTCTGCTTTGCTTTTCAGGATAATGATAACCTCTTCGAGAACTTCCTTCGCATTGCAGTGCTGAAGGTTCAGCTTAAAGCCCTGCTGTTCTATTTTGGAAAGATCAAGCAGATCCTGAATAAGCGTTTGTAGACGGTCGCTTTCTTTCAAGATGATCGAGAGAAAGTACTCCAGCGTCTCCCTGTCTTCAAGTGCTCCGTCAAGCAGCGTTTCCGTAAACCCTTTAATTGATGTAATCGGTGTTTTGAGCTCATGTGATACGTTCGCAACGAAGTCTTTTCTCATCTGTTCGAGCTTTTTCAGCTCAGTGATATCATGGAAAACAAGCACAATGCCTTTCCATTCATCGTTTGTGCCTATAATCGGGGCACCGTACACTTCAAAATGCCTGCGCTCAATTTTCAGAGGGAGATGCAGCTGTTTTCTTGCTTTGATTTCAGTCATGAAGATATGCTCGACCAAATCAACAATCTCCCGGTGTTCGAACGCTTCATAATAAAGCTTGTACAGGAAGTCTGTTGATTTAATGTGAAAGAGCTCTTTGTATGCCCGGTTTACCAGGTTAATGTAGCCTCTTCCGTCGATCAGGATCAGACCGCTGCCCATATTTTCAATCAGCGTCTGCAGCCTGTCCTGCTGCATTTCCTGTGCACGGTTCATATCCTGAAGATTTCTGGCAAGAACATTAATAGACTGGCTGAGCATGCCCGTTTCATCCAGGTGATCTTCATAGGTTCTTGCTTTATAATTTCCTTTTGCAAGCTCCATCGCAACGTTCGTCGCCGATTCAATCGGCCTTGTGTAGCGCGATGTAATTCTGACAGCAAGCAGCAGAATGACAAGGAGGGCCATTCCAAGACTCGCAATCAGCAATCCCCAGATCTGCTGGTTGATTTTCTTTAAAGACGATTCCGTAGAGCTGAGGACGATATACCCCCGCTTTTCGTTGTTTTCCAAATAAGGAAGACCGTAAAAATACAGTTTGTCATTTTGTATATTTAGTTTGAAGCCTTTATTTGTATTCCGGTGCTTTAGAAGAATCTCTTTTGAAATAGAATCGTGATCCTGTTTAAAAGGGCCGGCATCATGCAGAACATTCCCGTTTCTGTCATAAATGGTGATATGAGCCTTAATCGCTTTGCTGTAGCGGTTCAGGAAGGAGTTCATCTCAGAAGATGACAGTCCCTTTTCCTTTACCAGAAGCTCAGTAATTTTTGCTTCCTCTTTCATGCGCTCCTGAAAAGAACTCATATAATAGCTGCCGAAAATTTGCCCAAGCAAAAGCCCGAGGCCGATCAGTACGGCAATGATCAGTGTAATAAGGGCAAAAATAAGGCGTGACCGGAATCTATTCATCCAGCCTAGGCTCCTCAAGCTTGTAGCCGAGTCCCCTTATAGTTTTAATATAAAGCGGTTTTTTCGTATTGCGTTCTATTTTTTCCCTTAAGTGGCTAATGTGGACATCCACGATCCGTGTATCCCCTGCAAAATCGTAGTTCCATACTGCACTCAAAAGCTGGTCGCGCGTCAGTACTCTTCCTTTGTGACGGGCAAGGTATACAAGCAATTCAAATTCCTTAGGGGTAAGCTCAAGGCGTTCATCGCCGTAATAGGCTTCATAATGTTCAGGGAGAATTCTCAAATCGCCTATCAGGATTCTCTCAGATGTATCCAATTCTTTTTCTTCAGATTCAGAAGATGTCTGCGTTCTTCTTAAAATGGCTTTCACCCTTGCCACAACTTCTCTTGGACTGAAAGGCTTTGTCATATAATCATCAGCGCCAAGCTCAAGGCCAAGCACCTTATCAAACTCATCATCTTTAGCCGTCAGCATGAGAATCGGCACCATGATTTTCTTCTGTCTAAGCTGCTTGCACACTTCGATCCCGTCCATTTTAGGCAGCATAAGATCAAGAACCATTAGGTCAGGGGACTCATTCAAACCCTTTTCAAGCCCGTCTTCTCCATCTATAGCGGTTATTACCTCATACCCTGCCTGAACCAGATTGTACTGCAGCAGAGTCAGGATTGATTGCTCATCATCTACGACCAGAATTTTCTTACTCATATAAAGCCTCCACCAAATAGTATTCCCCTAGCAATCCAACGTGTTTTCTCTCTTTTATACTTCCATTATAGAGGATAGATTCAAATGAACAAATGTTTTCTTTCAAATGATCCTTTCAGCACGCTGTCTTTCTCTATTAGAATAGCCAAAACAGGAAAAGGCATTCCAGTGACGGACAGTAAAATGCCGGCACCCTGTACAGGTGCCGGCATTGGCTTAAAAGTTTTCAAGAGCACTGCCATCCATAGAGGCAATTGCTGCAGGAGGCGCAACTGTTATTGTCCCCTGAATGACGGTCTCGTCTTTGTCATTATGCGCATGTACCTTGAGAAGGACAGTATTTTCGGACGCATTCACCTGGGTCACCTCAAACAGGAATTGAATCATGCTGTAATGATAGACCGCACGGACGAAATCAAGGTTTTGACTAAGGATGTGGCTTCCCGGTCCAGGCATATATTTGGATATCGCAGATGTGATAATGCCCGTCAGCATGATGCTAGGGACAATCGGCTTTTCATAAGGCGTGAGTGATGCATAATCATGCTGAATATAGAGCGGATTAGAATCATTTGTCAGTCCAAGATAGAGGAGCAGGTCTTTATCTTCAATTTTTTCGGTCAGCGTTAATTTCTCTCCAACCGTGATTTCATCTATCTGTCTTCCAAGTTTTCTTTTTTTTCCAAGCAGCATTATCGTCGTCCTCCAATCATTTGAAAACGTTTGCAAAATACTTGATAAAAGGGACTGGAGAGTATTCTCCAGTCCCGGCAGCGATTAAGAAAGAACCTTCATGACACTTTTGACCGAGTCAGCAGATCTTGATAATGCTTCTTTTTCATCATCATTCAAGTCGAGCTCGATAATCTGCTCAAGCCCGTTTCCGCCAAGAATGACAGGAACTCCAAGGTAGATCCCTTCGAACCCGTATTCTCCTTCTAAGTAAACGATAGCAGGAATCACACGGCGCTGATCTTTAAGAATAGCTTCTGCCATTTCTGCAAGAGATGCAGCCGGCGCATAATACGCACTTCCGTTTCCAAGAAGATTGACAATCTCACCGCCGCCTTTGCGTGTTCTCTCAACAATTGCTTCCAGGCGGTCTTTAGGGATCAGCGTTTCAAGCGGAATTCCGCCGGCATACGAATATCTCACCAGAGGAACCATGTCATCACCGTGTCCGCCAAGAACAAATCCAGTCACATCTTTTACCGACAGATTCAGCTCCTGTGCCGCAAATGTGCGGAAGCGCGCAGTGTCGAGAATACCTGACTGGCCGATGACGCGGTGTTTAGGGAAACCTGACTCTTTGAAAACCGTGTAGGTCATGGCATCGACCGGATTGGTCAAAACTAGAATGACCGCATCCGGCGAATACTTCACAATCTCCTTTGTCACGCTTTTCATGATTTTCTGGTTCGTCTGAACAAGGTCGTCGCGGCTCATTCCCGGTTTTCTTGCAATGCCTGCTGTAATGATGACAAGATCAGAATCAGCTGTATCAGCATAGTCGCTGGTCCCTGTAATCTGAGCGTCAAATCCCTGAACAGGACTTGCCTCAAGCATGTCCAAAGCTTTTCCTTTAGTCGGATTTTCCTGCTGCGGAATATCAACAATCACGACATCAGACAGTTCTTTTTGAGCTAACAAAAATGCAGTGGTTGCTCCTGTGAAACCTGCGCCGATTACGGAAACTTTTTTACGCTTCATGCCCATTAAAAACATCCCCTTTAGCATAACAGAGCTGTTTTCCAAAAGTGAAAAACAGCTCTGTGTATTGTTGATGAAGAAGATCTTACATTTTGCTGATTAAAGCATCTCCGAACTCAGAGCATTTCACTTCTTTAGCGCCGTCCATCAAACGGGCAAAGTCGTAAGTGACAACTTTCTCAGAGATGGATTTCTCCATTGCTTCTACAACAAGCTTAGCTGCCTCATTCCAGCCTAAGTGCTCAAGCATAAGGACACCTGAGAGAATAACAGAAGATGGATTTACTTTATCAAGACCTGCATATTTAGGAGCAGTTCCATGAGTCGCTTCGAAAATAGCATGTCCAGTTTCATAGTTAATATTTGCTCCAGGAGCGATTCCAATTCCGCCGACTTGCGCAGCAAGAGCATCTGAGATGTAGTCACCGTTCAGGTTCATCGTAGCAACTACGTCAAACTCGCGCGGACGTGTAAGGATCTGCTGAAGGAAGATATCAGCAATGGAATCTTTAACGATGATTTTGCCTGCATCTTCAGCTTCCTGCTGAGCCTTGTTTGCAGCGTCTTTGCCGTCTTTCTCAACGATGCGGTCATATTCAGCCCAAGTGAATACTTGATCTCCGAATTCTTTTTCAGCAAGCTCGTAGCCCCAGTTTTTGAAGGCTCCTTCTGTGTATTTCATGATGTTGCCTTTGTGAACAAGTGTTACGGACTTGCGGCCTTCTTTGATTGCATAGTTGATGGCAGCACGCACAAGACGCTGTGTGCCTTCTTCTGATACAGGCTTGATGCCGATTCCTGAAGTCTCAGGGAAACGGATTTTGTTTACGCCCATTTCATTTTTAAGGAAAGCAATCAGCTTTTCAACTTCTTCAGATCCTTTTGCATACTCAATGCCGGCATAGATATCTTCTGTATTTTCACGGAAGATCACCATGTCTGTATCTTCAGGGCGTTTGATTGGAGACGGAACACCGTTGAAGTAGCGTACTGGACGCAGGCATGTGAAAAGATCAAGCTCCTGGCGAAGAGCAACGTTCAGTGAACGGATTCCGCCGCCTACAGGAGTTGTTAAAGGTCCTTTGATTGCGATGAAATACTCGCGGATCATATCAAGCGTTTCTTCAGGCAGCCACTCGCCAGTCTGATTGAATGCTTTTTCTCCTGCAAGCACTTCTTTCCAAACGATTTTCTTTTCGCCATTGTATGCTTTGTCAACAGCTGCTTCAAGAACGCGTGAAGCTGCAGCCCAGATATCAGGACCAATGCCGTCTCCTTCGATAAATGGAATAATCGGATCGTTTGGTACGTTAAGTACTCCGTCTGTAACTGTGATTTTTTGTCCTTGTGTCATTGTAGTTACCTCCTGTTATGTAAGTGAAATTTGTTTTTTGGAAAAATGCGCAGGGACAGGCAGCATCAGCGTATGCCGATACTGCCTCGTCCGCTTAAATCAGCCGCGCTGCTCGATTGGAACGTATTTTTGCATGTCAGGGCCTGTGTAATCTGCGCGAGGGCGAATCAGGCGGTTGTTTTCGTACTGCTCAAGAATGTGTGCAAGCCATCCTGATACACGGCTGACAGCAAAGATCGGCGTGAAAAGGTCATGGTCAATTCCAAGACTGTGGTACATGGATGCTGAATAGAAATCAACATTCGGCGGAATTGATTTTTCGCTGGTTACGACCTCTTCGATTTTTGTGGACATTTCAAACCATTTTGGTTCGCCTGTCAGGTTGGTGAGCTTCTCGGACATTTCTCTGAGATGCTTGGCTCTCGGATCTCCCTGGCGATATACGCGGTGTCCGAATCCCATGATTTTTTCTTTGCGGGCAAACTTTTCGTGAAGATACGCTTCGACGTTATCCACATCGCCGATTTCCTTCAGCATCTTCATAACAGCTTCGTTTGCTCCCCCGTGAAGCGGCCCTTTTAGAGCTCCGATCGCTGCAGTGATTCCGGAATAGACGTCTGACAGTGTCGCCACACAGACACGCGCTGTGAATGTAGATGCATTTAATTCATGATCTGCATGAAGAACGAGTGCCTTGTTGAAAGCCTCAACCGCAACACTGCTTGGCTCTTCGCCTGTCAGTGTATACAGGAAGTTTTCTGCTAAACTGGCATCTGCCTTCGGTTTAATAGGCTCAAGCCCCTTGCGGATACGTGCGAATGCAGCCACAATTGTAGGCAGTTTAGCCTGCAGACGGATCGCTTTGCGGTAGTTCGCTTCCGGATCCATGACATCGGCTTCGCTGTCAAACAGCCCAAGAAGGGAAACAGCTGTGCGGAGCGCCGCCATCGGATGCACTGACTTAAGGTCGTACGATTTAAAATGGCTGACAACCTCCTGCGGAATTTCCGCATTCTCTGCAAGCTCTTTTTTAATCTGTGCAAGCTCTGCATGATCAGGAAGCTTTCTGTGCCACAATAAATATACAACCTCTTCGAAACTAGCATTCTCTGCTAAATCATCGATGTTATACCCCGCATATGTAAGAGTATCATCAATAATTGAACTTACGGATGAAGTAGTAGCAACTACTCCCTCCAGACCCCGTGTTGTTGTCATGTAAATCTCTCCTTTGCAAAAATATCCCCATTGATCCGCTCTTCTCGTCAGCAATAAAAGATAGCATTCGACAAATCCATTTTTCTTCTTATTTGCCCATTCTTCCAATTATTTAAACGACCGAGCGCTTGCTCAATACTCAAGCATTTTTAAAAAGAAAATGCTTACATTTACAGCCATTATAAGAGCCACATCGAATGTTATCTTCAATTGTGACTTAAGATGAACAAGAAGGCGTAATCATACTGCCTATATCCATTATAAACAATTATCTGATTTTTGTGAACGAAAAGAATTTCCAGAAGCAAAAAATTTGTCAGAAAAATGATATTTAAGATGAATAATAGGTTTTCAAGGCGCCTTCTCGTATATTGTATCAGAATTTATTATATTAACCAAAAAATTTAACCGTTTGCATGGCCAGATAGGCAATGCCTGCCCCGATCAGCGGCCCGACTGCCACTCCCCCAAATAATGAAACGGCGAGAATGGTGCCAAATACAAGCGCTGTTGTAATGTGCGGATCATCCTGCAGCAGAGTCAAACCGTTTTTAGCAATCAGCGCCACAGCAATTCCTGCACCCAGGGCAATCCATGCGTAGGAGGATTTCATTGCTTCTGTCAGCTGCTTAAATCCGATATCTCCTGTGGCAATCGGGACGAGAACGGCAATCGTAATAACCGTAACCCCCCAATTTATTCCTTTCGACTGAATGTGCGGAAACAGCTTTTCATCCAGTCCGGTCAGTTTTACAGCAAGAAGAAAACCTACTGCAAACATTAATGACTGATTTTTGGCAAGAAATCCAACGATGAATAATATGATTAAAAATAGGACAGGTTGATTCATTTCATTCTTCCTTTCCGGATTTTTCCCCAAAAGAGAAAAGGAGGGTATTTTATTGAATGCACAACTGGCACATGCGGCCTTCAGAGCCCTTGCAGTCACAGCAATTATCATAGCTGCAGCTGCGTCCGTCTATTATGTATCCGCCCTCGCTTATCCATTTATTATAGGTTTTTTATTAGCCTCTATTATAAATCCTTTTGTCGATCTGCTTGAGAGGCGGATGGTTCGCGGCGCTGCCGTGTTTTTGTCTATTGCGTGCTTAGTCATTGTCTTTGCAGGAATGGTCACACTTCTGATTGCAGAGATTGTAGCGGGTACGACTTATTTAGCTTCGTCTGTACCTGAGCATTTTAAAACGCTTGTTGTATATATAGAAACATTTACTTTAGACCGGATTCTGCCGGTTTATGAGGACTTTGCAGCGCTGTTTAATACTCTTGATGCCTCCCAGCAAAAAACGATTCTTGCAAACATCCAGCACACCGGTGAGCAAATCGGTTCAAACGCGGCAGAATTTCTAAAAGAAATATTAGAAAACATTCCGCTTCTGATCAGCTGGCTTCCCAATGCAGCAACTGCCGCTGTCTTTTCTCTTTTAGCCGCTTTTTTTATCAGCAAAGACTGGTACAAGTTCCAGAAATTACTCAGAAAGTATCTTCCCGTCAAAGCACGAAAAAGCGGAAGATCTGTCGCAGATGACTTAAAAAAAGCATTATTTGGTTTTATAAAGGCCCAGATTATTTTGATCAGCATTACCACTGTGACCGTCCTTATAGGGTTGCTCTTATTGAGAGTGGATTATGCAATCACGATAGCTTTGATGATTGGCCTGGTCGATCTATTGCCGTACCTTGGCACCGGTCTTGTCTTTGTTCCCTGGATCATCTACTCTGCTTTCAGCGGCGAACTCCCCTTTGCTATTGGACTTGGCGCGCTGTATCTTATTATCTTAATGCAAAGGCAGCTGATAGAACCGAAAATTCTCTCTTCTACCATTGGTCTTGATCCGCTTGCTACCCTGCTTTCTCTGTTTGTCGGCTTTAAGCTGATTGGGTTTTTAGGCCTGATTGCAGGGCCGGTTGCTCTTGTCATTTTTAACGCCCTTCAGAACGCCGGGGTTTTTGAGGATGCATGGAAGTTTATTACAGGAACGAGCCGCGATTAGGCCAATCGCCTGTTTTTCTCCTGCATACAGATAAGAAATCCCCCGAATTTTTTCGGGGGATCTTTCTTGCCGGCAAGCTTCACCCGGCTCTATCTGATAATGGTGAACCGGTTTCGTTCAATCATTTTGCTGATCTGCTTCTGAAGAAGCGGTTTAAACATTTTCCTTGTGCCGGGTATGAGCAGCATAAAACCGGTTATATCGGTGACAAAGCCCGGTGTGAGCAAAAGGAGGCCGCCTGTAAGGATGCAGAGTCCGTCGAGTATCGAGTCTCCGGGAATGTTGCCCCTGCTCATTTCTCTCTGGACTTTTTGAATGGTTTCTATGCCTTGTTTTTTGGCCAGGAAGGCGCCTCCGACTCCTGTTGCAATGATCAGCAGAATGGTCGGAATAATTCCGAGCGTTTTGCCTGAGAACAGCAAAATGCCAATCTCAAGCGCAGGGATGATGATTAGAAAAGGCAGGATATATCTCAATGTGAAATTCACCTCGCGTTATGGATAAAAAGGCTTGTGCATCTAATGGAAAAGTATATGAAACACATGCAAAAAAGAGAAGGGGTCTGCCCTTCTCTTTTTCTGTATTCACTTAAAGGACGCTTGCGTGTCCTTGATAGATCGCGCCGCGTGATCCGTCTACTGTGATTTCCTGGCCGTCTTTTAAGATGGCTGTTGCGTTTTCAACGCCGACAATAACAGGAATTCCAAGGCTTAAGCCTACAACAGCAGCATGACTTGTCAAGCCGCCTTCTTCTGTAATAAGAGCAGCTGCTTTTTCAAGCGCAGGCATCATGTCGCGGTCTGTGCTTTGAGAAACCAGAATGGCTCCCTGTGTCATTTTTGCTTCTGCATCAGCCGCTGAGCTTGCCACTACAACTTTGCCGAATGCAGTTTTGCGGCCAATGCCCTGGCCTTTAGCGATAACATCGCCGACAACATGAACTTTCATCAAGTTTGTTGTGCCTGTTTCTCCGATCGGCACACCAGCTGTGATGACAATCAGATCACCATGCTTGACTACACCTGAAAGAAGGGATTCCTGAACAGCCTGATCAAGCATTTCATCTGTTGATGAAGACTGTTCGCCGTTGCGTGAATGTACGCCCCATACAAGAGCAAGCTTGCGTGAAACAGATTCACATGATGTGACCGCAACGATTGGAGCTTTAGGACGGTATTTTGAGATCATGCGTGCAGTATGGCCGCTTTCAGTCGTTGCTACAATTGCAGCCGCCTGAAGGTTCAAGCCTGTATGTGCAACCGATTGTCCGATTGCATCTGTAATTGTCATGTCAGCCTGTTCGCTGCGCTTTGCAAGGATCTGCTTGTAATCCAGTGCCTGTTCTGCACGTGAAGCGATGTTGTTCATTGTTTGAACAGCTTCAACAGGGTATGAACCGGCTGCTGTTTCACCAGAAAGCATGATTGCATCTGTACCGTCGAAAATGGCATTTGCAACGTCACTTGCTTCTGCGCGTGTAGGGCGCGGGTTGCGCTGCATGCTGTCAAGCATTTGAGTAGCTGTGATAACAGGCTTGCCTGCTGCGTTGCACTTTTTGATCAATTCTTTTTGAACAAGAGGCACTTCTTCTGCAGGAATTTCAACGCCAAGGTCTCCGCGCGCTACCATAAGGCCGTCTGATACTTCAAGAATTTCATCGATGTTGTCGACGCCTTCCTGGTTTTCAATTTTCGGGATGATCTGGATTTGAGATGCTCCATGTTTTTCAAGCAATTCGCGGATCTCAAGAACATCTGCTGCGCGGCGCACGAATGATGCAGCGATAAAGTCCACTCCCTGCTCAATTCCGAACACAATGTCATTTGCATCTTTTTCAGTGATTCCAGGAAGTTTTACACTTACTCCCGGCACGTTGACGCCTTTTTTATTTTTAAGTGTTCCTGTGTTAAGGATCTTTGTTCTGATTTCACTCGCCTGTTTATTGATTTCAATTACTTCAAGACCGATCAGACCGTCATCAAGAAGAATGATTGAACCTGTATGAACATCGTCGATAAGACCTTCGTAAGAAATGGAGAACTTGTCTGCTGTACCAAGAACTTCAGTCATAGATACCGTTACTTCAGATCCTGCCACGAGTTCAATTGCTCCGTCCTGCATAGAATGCGTGCGGATTTCCGGTCCTTTCGTATCAAGAAGGATGGCAACATTCTTATTAAGCTTTGCAGCTGCTTCGCGGATGTTTTTGATGCGTGCTCCGTGCTCTTCAAAATCTCCGTGGGAGAAGTTCAGGCGTGATACGTTCATGCCCGCTTCCATCAATTGTGTAAGCTTCTCTACACTTTCACTTGCAGGGCCGATCGTACAAACTATTTTCGTTTTTCTCATTCGATAAATTCCTCCTGTATATAGGTATGAAAACGATACCAGTCTGATTGGAAATCAGATGGATAATTCTTTGGAAAGCTGGTACATGTTCTGATCAATCGTATGCGGTGTGTCTAGAATTTCGAGGATATCATTGTTCGTCAGCTTGTTGCTTTGAATACCGACCGCACGTCCGCCTTTGCCTTCAAGAAGAAGTTCTACAGCGTAAGCTCCCAGACGGCTTGCAAGGACTCTGTCAAATGCTGTTGGCGACCCTCCGCGCTGAATGTGGCCAAGAACGGAGACACGTGTTTCGAGGTTTGTAGCTTCTTCGATCCTTCTTCCGAAGTCAACTCCGCTTCCAACGCCTTCAGCAACAATGATGATACTGTGCTTTTTGCCGCGGTCTGTTCCGTGCTTCAGACGGGCAAGTATATCTTCCATATCATAGTCAACTTCAGGAATCAGAATCGTTTCTGCTCCGCCTGCAAGGCCGGACCATAATGCAAGATCTCCTGCATGGCGTCCCATTACTTCAATTACATATGTACGCTCATGTGAAGTTGCTGTATCACGAATTTTGTCTATTGCATCAATCACGGTATTAAGTGCCGTGTCAAATCCGATTGTAAAATCTGTGCCTGGAATGTCATTGTCAATGGTGCCTGGAACGCCTACGCACGGGAAACCGTGTTCAGTCAGTTTTTTAGCTCCCATGTAAGAACCGTCTCCGCCGATGACTACAAGGCCTTCAATGCCGTGCTTTTTCAGCTGTTCGATGCCTTTGAGCTGGCCTTCAACTGTTTTAAACTCCGGGCAGCGGGCTGTGTAGAGCTTTGTACCCCCGCGGTGGATAATATCTCCTACCGAACCGAGTTCAAGTTTTTCTATATGGCCTGCAATTAAGCCTGAATAACCATGATAAATGCCGAACACCTCTACGTCATGATAGATCGCTTTACGTACGACAGCACGCACGGCAGCGTTCATGCCAGGTGAATCTCCTCCACTGGTTAATACGCCGATTTTTTTCATTTTTCTCACCCCAAAGTAGTATGTGATATTAAAATAACATGAAGAAATGGGCAATACAATAGACAAGAAACGACAAATGTCGAAATTTCACGTTACCTTTAAACCTTTCTCATTATACAATAAAACCGCCTGTCCTGAAGGGTTTTCAGCGAATCTTTGAAAATTAAGTCAAGTAAACGCTTCCTTTTGGGATTGTCGAATAATCTCACTCACATGAACTGGCTGTTTTTCTATGAATAACCAGATTTGGCATTCTTCATTTAAGAATTCAAGGTCTGAAAAACAGTCCTTTCAAAAAAAGAAACGTGCCGCCTTCCTTCCGAAGGCTACACGTTAATCTATTTTACCCCAATAATTTCCTCTGCAAACGAAACCTGGCCGATTCTTTTAAACTTTTCATAGCGGTGCTGAATCAGCTGCTCTCCATCGAGCTTTAAAAGCTCTTTCAGCGAATCATGAATGACCCCATTCATATTTTTTGCCTGTTCAGCAACATCCCTGTGGGCGCCGCCTTTTACTTCTTTGATGATTTGATCAATAACGCCCAGTTCTTTCAGATCCGGGGCCGTGATTTTCATCGTTTCCGCTGCCTTTTTGGCAAGTCCTGAATCTTTCCACAAAAGGGCAGCAGCTCCTTCCGGGGAAATAACCGAATAGGTTGAATTCTCAAGCATATGGATGTGGTTGCCGACTCCAAGAGCAAGCGCACCGCCGCTTCCGCCCTCGCCGATAACGATGCAGATGACCGGTACGGATAACCCTGCCATTTCAAAAAGGTTCTTTGCAATGGCTTCACTTTGGCCACGTTCTTCGGCTGCTTTTCCAGGGTATGCTCCTTTTGTATCAATCAGGCAAATGATCGGACGGCCGAACTTGTCAGCCTGATGCATCAGTCTGAGTGCCTTGCGGTAGCCTTCTGGATGAGGCATTCCGAAGTTTCTGCGGATGTTTTCTTTTGTATCTTTTCCGCGCTGATGGCCAATGACCGTTACAGGGAGCCCGTTAAACTTGGCAATTCCGCCTACGATGGCTTCATCATCCCCATAATACCGGTCACCATGAAGCTCGAAAAAGTTTGTGAAGAGCTTTTCAATATAATCAAGCGTTGTCGGACGGTTCGGATGTCTTGCAATCTGAACTCTGTCCCACGGCTGAAGATTTGTGTAAATTTCTCTCTCAAGCTTTTCAAGGCGCCCTTCAAGCTTAGAGATCTCAGCAGACAAGTCCACATCTGTACTTTCCGTAAACTGTTTCAGTTCAGAGATTTTCGCCCTCAGTTCTGTGACGGGCTTTTCAAATTCCAGTTCCCCTACCATGAAGATGCACCTCCTGAGGAATGAAGCTCAAGGATATTCGAAAGAGTATCCTTCATATCGAGACGGTGGATGACCGCATCAAGCTGACCGTGTTTTAATAGAAATTCTGCTGTCTGGAAATCTTCCGGCAGATCTTCTCTGATCGTCTGTTCAATAATCCGTCTGCCGGCAAAACCGATTAGCGCTTTCGGTTCAGCAAAATTGTAGTCTCCCAAAGAGGCAAAGCTTGCTGAAACACCGCCTGTTGTCGGGTGTGTCATTACAGAAATGATCAATCCGCCGTTATCACTGAACAGTTTCAGGGCAGAGCTCGTTTTGGCCATCTGCATAAGGCTTAAAACACCTTCCTGCATTCTGGCGCCGCCTGAAGCTGTAAAGATGATGAATGGAAGCTTTCTTTCATTCGCACGCTCAATCGCTCTCGTAATCTTTTCTCCAACGACTGACCCCATGCTTCCCATCCGGAAAGTGGCATCCATGACTGCAACAACGGTCTGATTGCCGTTAATGGCTCCCTCGCCTGTTACAACCGCTTCATTCATCTTTGTTTTCTTCCGGTCTTTTTCTACTTTTTCAAGATAGCCCGGAAAATTAAGAGGGTTTTCAGAAACCATCTCTTTATCAAACTCTTTAAATGTATGTTCATCAAATAAACTCTTAATGCGCTCTTTGGCATTCATTGTATGGTGGTGGCCGCAGTTCATGCACACGCGCAGGTTTTTATTTAATTCTTTCGTATACATAATCTTTTTACAGCTTGGACATTTTGTCATAATTCCTTCAGGCACATCGTGCTTTGCCTGATCTGAAGGAATGGATGCATATTTCTTTTTCTTTGAAAATAAATCCTTTAACAAATCGCTGCCTCCTTTTCTATGAAAATGACCGGGCAATTGCCTGACCATCATCCATTTTTTTGCAGGCTGTGAATCTGCGCCGCTGATAATAAGACCGGCAGCAGGGAAGCCTTTCCGAAAAAAGATGTTATGCCTTATCGGCACTTTCTTTATGAGCTAGAGTGTAAAAAGATTGGAATACACGATTTTCGTCCTTGGAAAGCAGTCCGTCGATGATTTCTTCATAGACGGCTTGAGGTCCGGACTCATGTTTGGGCTGAATCAGCTTTACATACTCGCTGACAACCGTCCAGATACGGTACAGCAGAAAATTATCCGACAGTTTCATAAGCTCCGTCATGAATGCTGCATGGGCCATCGTCTCCTGCTTCAGCCTGTCTCTCAGTTCTTTCAGTTCCGTCTCGCGGTCTTTTGCAAGCAGGACCTGCAGGGCATTATATTCAAGAAGCTTATTCATCTCAGTAAGATCAGAAATTGCATTTTTATCCTGAAGAATAAAGGTGCCGAGAATTTCGACAAGGTCATTGTCGCGAAAATCTTTAATAAAGGTGCCTTCCCCGCGCCTTGTTTCAATGATCCCCAGGAGCTCAAGCGCCCGAAGCGCTTCTCTGACAGAGGACCGTCCTGCCTGCAGACGTTCGGCAAGCTCGCGTTCAGATGGAATCTTATCGCCCGCAGCGAGCCCGTCTTCTTTGATGATCGACCTGATTTCGCGAAGAATTTCGATATATACTTTAGGTTTAGATGCACTCATTGTACATCACTCACTTTGCATCAATAATCGCAAGCTGCTTCGTTTTTTCTGCAATTTCCTCAGGATCGGCTTTTATTCTGGCCACTCCCGTTTCCATTGCTGCCCTCGCAACAGCCGCAGCCACCGCAGGGGCAACCCGGGAATCAAATGGAGCCGGGATGACATAATCCGCCGTCAGTTCCTCAGTTGAAATCAGGGCAGCAATCGCTTCTACAGCCGCAATTTTCATTTGTTCATTTATGTGTGTAGCTCGCACATCAAGCGCTCCGCGAAAAATGCCAGGGAAAGCAAGAACGTTGTTTACCTGATTCGGGAAATCTGAACGGCCTGTTCCGATGACCATGGCGCCTGCTTCTTTCGCTTCATGAGGCATGATTTCAGGGACAGGGTTTGCCATTGCAAAGATAATCGGATCTTTTTTCATGGATGCAATCATTTCTTTCGTCAAAGCCCCTTCTACTGAAACGCCGATAAACACGTCCGCATCTTTAATGACATCGGCCAGGCTTCCCTCTGTGCGGTCGCGGTTTGTATATTTGGCCACTTCCTCTTTTACACTGTTCATTCCATAAGAGCGGCCTTCAAAGATCGACCCTTTGGAATCGCACATGATAATATCGCGCACACCGTAGCGGTAAAGCAATTTAATGATGGCAATGCCTGCCGCACCCGCTCCGTTTGCAACCACCCTGATGCTTGACATGGATTTGCCAGCAAGCTTCAATGCGTTCACAAGACCTGCCACTGTAACGATGGCTGTACCATGCTGGTCATCATGGAAAATCGGAATATTCGTTTCTTTTTTCAGGCGCTCTTCAATGACAAAGCAATTCGGTGCAGCAATATCCTCAAGATTCACGCCGCCGAAAGTAGGTTCGAGAAGTTTGACCGTTTCTACAATCTTGTCCACATCCGTTGTGTTTAAACAGATTGGAAACGCATCAACACCTGCGAAGCTTTTGAAAAGAACAGCTTTCCCTTCCATAACAGGAAGTGCTGCCTCCGGTCCGATATTTCCAAGCCCAAGGACAGCCGTTCCATCAGAAACAACGGCAACCATGTTGCCTTTCATTGTATAGTCGTACACTTTATTTTTATCTTCATAAATCGCTTTGCAAGGTTCAGCGACCCCTGGAGAATATGCTAAGCTCAGGTCTTTAGCATTTCTGACTGGTACTTTTGATTTTGATTCAAGCTTTCCTTTATGAACTAGATGCATATGTAATGCTTCTTCGCGCAATGACATGTTCTCACTCCTTAGGGTCTATTTGGAGGTGGTCAGACCACCTCCAGCCAATAATAAATCATAACATAATTTTAAGTATTGTAAAGTCCTGTCTTTTTGTCCGGCACCGGACCTTTGTGCTTATTCTTTGACGGCTGCATTTTTCTCTCCGAGTAATTTTCTAAGCTCTGAAAGACATGCAGCACTCGCTTCTGTGTTATATTCATCCGGCAGTCTGACGCTCTTTTTCTCTTTTTCATAGTAGAGAATAACAGGCGTTGTGCCGCGGTGCTTTTTAAGAGTATTCTGCACGGTTTGAAGCTTTCCTTCCGCGAGATGCAATTCCTCAATTTTTAAAAAGAGCATCTTTGCTCTTTTCTTCAGATCATCCACTGTTTCCGCATCGGAAATAATCAGCTGCGTGCGGTCGCTGCGGTTTTCCATTTTGCCTGTAAGAATGACCACATTTCCCTGATCAAGCAAATTCCGGGCCTTCGTATAAACGTTCGGAAAAGCCACCGCTTCAAGATCCCCGCTTTCATCACTCAAGGCAAGAAACGCCATGACCTCGCCTTTTTTTGTCCTGATCGTCCGCATGGCAGAAATAAACACGCCGACCTTTACTTTTTTCTGACCTCCGAGAACAGCTTCACTCAGAGGAAGAACCCCTGCACGCTGAAACAGCGGCAAATGGGCTGAAGCAGGATGGCTTGAAAAATAAAAACCAAGCGACTCTTTTTCAAACTTCAGCTTTTCTTCCGTTTTGAACGGCTCAACTTCTATATATTTCGGCTTGATGCTGAATTCTTCCTCTTCTAAAAACAAATCAAATTGATTTTCATCATCCGTTGAAAAAAGGGCAGCATGTTCAAGCGCAAGATCAAGGCTAGCAAGCAGAGTCGACCTCTCCATGCCAAACTCGTCCATGGCCCCTGAAAAAATAAGAGACTCAACAACTCGTCTGTTTACGGTCTTCATGGATACCCTTGTGCAGAAATCAAACAGATCTGAGAACGCTTTTTTCTTTCTGGCCGCGTAGATTTCTTTTACAGCATTGACGCCTACACTTTTAATCGCATTCAGACTGAAGCGGATGTTTCCGTTTTCGACAAGAAAAGGATATTCGCTTCTATTAATAGAAGGAGGAAGAACTGTGACTCCATGCTGCTTTGCCTCACGGATGTACTGGGCGGTTTTCTCATCGTTGCCGATCACGCTTGTTAAAAGAGCGGCCGTAAAATAAACCGGATAGTGGGCTTTTAAATAGGCAAGCTGAAAAGAAATCATGCTGTAGGCAACAGCATGGCTCCGGTTGAACCCGTAATTTGCAAATTTGACGATTAAGTCGTAAATATGGTTTGCAGACGCCCGGTCATAGCCGTTATTCAGACAGCCCGAGACAAAGTGCTCTCTCTCCCGGTCAAGGATTTCTTTTTGTTTCTTTCCGACAGCGCGCCTTAGAAGATCCGCTTCACCTAAAGAAAATCCGGCCATTTTAGACGCAATCTCCATAATCTGCTCCTGATAGACGATGACGCCGTTCGTCGTTTGAAGGATTGGTTTTAAATCCGGATGCGGGTACTTGATTTGCTCTTCATGATGTTTCCGTCTGATATACAGCGGAATGTTTTCCATCGGACCCGGACGGTACAGGGCGTTTACAGCTACGATATCTTCAAGATCTGTCGGCTTGAGCCGTTTCAGAACGCTGCGCATCCCGTCTGATTCAAGCTGAAAAACTCCTGTTGTATCCCCTTTTCCAAGAAGCTCGAACGTTTGATCATCAGCGTAGGAAATGCGGGCAAAATCAATCCGTTTCTTTTCATGGCGTTCGATTAAACCTGTGATCTGCTCAATCAGCGTTAAATTTCTCAGGCCAAGAAAATCCATTTTCAAAAGCCCAAGATCCTCAAGATAATCCATTGAAAACTGAGTTAAATAAATGCCGTTATGCCCCTCCTGGATCGGAACGATATCTGTAAGCGGCTGGCTGCTCAGCACCATGCCCGCTGCATGTGTGGAGGTGTGCCTAGGGAGGCCTTCAAGCTTTACGGCTGTTTCAAAAATTCTCCTGTACAAATCCGAATCATCCAGAAGCTGCTGAAGGTCTTTGGATTCTGAGAGAACCTGCTCCAATGTGGACCCGGGCTTTGAAGGAATGAGCCTTGCAAGAACATCAGCTTCTTTGGCAGATGCCCCCATGACTCTCCCGACATCCCTGAGGGAAGCTTTGGCAGCGAGTGTTCCGAACGTCACGATTTGAGCTGCGTGCATCGCCCCGTACTTTTCTGCCACATACGAGATGATCTCATCCCTTTTAGAATCAGGAAAATCTATATCTATATCAGGCATATTTATGCGCTCAGGATTTAAGAAGCGCTCAAATAAAAGGCGGTGCTCTATTGGATCCACATCTGTGATTCTGAGGACATAGGCAACAAGCGAGCCTGCTGCAGATCCCCTTCCCGGACCGGTGAGAATTCGATGATCATGGGCATATTTCATGAAATCCCAGACAATCAGGAAATAGTCGCTGAATTTCATCTCCCTGATTACATTCAGCTCGTAGTCAAGCCTTTTGTAATAGCTGTCCGGCGGATCGCCGAACCTCTCTTTGAGACCGGACAGGCACAGGCGCTCCAAATATTCGTCAGCCGGCTGGCCGTCAGGTGCAGGATACTTCGGAAGACGGGTTTGTCCAAGTTCCATTGTGACCTGGCACCTATCTGCTATTTTCAGAGTGTTTTCAAGAGCTTCGGGACAGTCCCTGAAAAGCTCTGCCATTTCAGCAGGGGATTTTAAATAATACTGATTGGAAGGAAGGGCGAAGTCACTGTCGTCTTCAAGCTTTGCACCGTTTTTGATGGCAAGAAGGCAATTGTGGGCAAACGCATCCTCTTTTTCGATATAGTGAACGTTGTTGGCAGCGGCAGCAGGCACCCCTGTTTTTTTGCTTACTTCTAAAATCCCTTTCTCCAGCTCTTTATCTGTATGCAGGCTGTGATTTTGGAGCGAAAGATAGAAATCGCCTTCATGAAACAGTGATTTATAAAGCAAGAGCGTTTTTTCCGCTTCCTCTTTATCCCCGCTCAAGAGCGCCTGTTCCACCAAGCCCTTGTCACCGGGTGTTAACCCGATAATTCCGGAGCTGTAGGATTTCATCCACCGGGATTTTATTCCCCCTGGAGATCTTGTTTGAAGAACACTGCTGATTTTGATCAGATTTCTGTATCCTTCATTGTTTTTGGCAAGCAGAACAAGCGGGTATCCCTCGCTTGCGCCCTGTTCTTCGAGCGTAACAGACGCTATTAGCCCGATAATGGGTTTGATGCCGTGTTTCATGCATGTTTTATAAAAAGCTACCGCCCCATACATCGTATGGAAGTCAGTAATCGCTAGTGATTTTGCTCCGTGGGCTGCTGTTTTTTCAACAAGCCGGTCGATTCGCGCTGAACTGTTCAGCAGACTGTAGGCACTTTGAACTTGAAGGTGAACAAATGGCAATCGCATGTCCCGTCCTTTCTCTAAATCTCATCTTTTTATTATATTCTCTATTGAAAAGTGACACAAATTGAAGCTGTCCCATCTCATACTTCCATTGTTTGTCCATATACATAGAAGAAAGGGGTGAATCGCATGGAGGTTAAAGAGGCGTTTATTCCGGCCTTTATCAACAGTTATTTCATAGCACTCGGCGTAATTCTCGGCGGATCAATTGTTGGCGGCATCGGTGCTTACTTAGCAGGTGAGCCTCCGCTGTCGACGATTTACAGTCTCGCAAACAGACTGAAAATATGGGCCCTTGTCGCTGCAATCGGCGGTACCTTTGACGCTTTTTCAAGCTTTGAAAGAGGATTTTTTGAAGGAGAAACACGTGATGTAATTAAACAGGTCCTGCTGATCATTTCAGCCATGGGCGGCGCGCAGACTGGCTGGCTCCTGATCTTATGGCTCACGCAGGAGTCACCGGAATGAGAATCCCTCCATTATACAGGCGTCCATCCTGGCAGCGGCTTTTTGGAGGCATGGTGCTCGGCGCCATCATCAGCTGGTGCATCTTCCTTTATATATATGGCGAGTGGCAGGAGAAGCTGGTGACAAAAATTGAAGAACAGACGTACACAATTGAAGATTTGAAGCAGACAAATAAAAGCTACTATGAGGAGATTCAGAATCTGAATAAAATCACTCAGGAAAAACTCCGGGTGCAGAAGATCAGCGTGACCTTAATGAACGGAGAACGCTATCAGTTTACGTCCCTGATGACATTTATGATTGAGGATCAGGTGAAAGAAGATGTGTCTGATGTTTTGGCAAAGGATCTGGAAAGTGTTTATAAAACGAGAAAGCTGATGAAAAAAGCGGTCGAAAACAAAGTATATAAAATCGATGACAAGCAGTACCGGGTGGAAATTGAGGAAATGTTCATATACACCACCCTCTCAATCGAGCTTAAAGTCTCATTCGCAAAATAAAAAACGGGACCAATGAACCTTGCGGCGGGAACCGAATGGTTTATTTTTAGAAATTTCAATCAATTAAACCGCACTCCTTCCTGCCTTTCGGGTAGAATGGTAATAGCAGCAAACCCAAAATCAGGAGGAATGAGGATGTATGTTTTAAACCACAAACAGATGGCCCGGGAAAAAGCGGCACGCCTGAAAGAAGGCTATTCAGCTTATGCGGAGTCAAACGAGCTTGCTTCACTGATTAAAAAAGAACTTCTTGCACAGGGACTGACCTTTCACGAAGATTCAACTGAATTCGGGTACTGGTTTATCCCTGTGAAATAAGTTCATCTGGCTTTTCTTATTGAAAGCTCCGGCAAATGCTTTCAAGATCTGAAAGAACCTGATCCGCTTCTTCCCAGCTTGTGACAGATGCGCCTGAAGCAAGCGGATGGCCGCCGCCGCGGTATTTTTTTGCCAGTTCATTAATAACCGGACCTTTGGATCTAAGCCTTACTCTGATCTGATCTGCTTCTTCTACAAAAAAGACCCATGCCCGAAGACCTTCAATATTGCCAAGCATGCCTACCAGCTGTGAAGCCTCAGAAGCACTCACTTCAAATTGCTCCAGGATCTCTTTCGTCAGGATCATGGAAGCAGCACCCGATGACGACAGCTTGAAATTCTGCAGAACATAGCCGCTGAGCTTAGCCGCATTATATTTCGTCTTATACATCTCATCATAAATGTCTGTAAATGAAAAATCATACTCAACAAGCTCACTGGCATATCTTAATGTTTTTTTCGTCGTGCTCGGAAAAAGGAATCTGCCCGTATCGCCGACAATTCCCGCGTAAATCAGCTCTGCTGCTTTGTCAGGCAAAACAAGCCCGTCTTCTTTGCCCGCAAGATAAAATTCATAAATCATTTCACTGACTGAACTTGCGGACGTATCCACCCACAGAAGGTCTCCGTATGGATCTTCATTTGGATGGTGGTCAATTTTTATAAGCTTTGCACCTGTATGATAGCGCTGATCACACACACGCTCCTGATTGGCGGTGTCGCAGACAATCACAAGTGCTCCCTCGTAGTCACGGTCTTTCACGTTGTCCATTTTATATAAAAACTCGAGTGAGGGTTCACCAAGTCCCGCTGCAAGGACGTTCTTTTCCGGGAAAGAGGCCTTGATAATCTCGGCCAGTCCGCATTGTGATCCGTATGCATCCGGGTCAGGACGTACGTGCCGGTGAATGATGATCGTTTCATACTGCTTAATCTCTGACAGAATTTCCTGTTTCATGTGTAGTCTCCTTTTCGAACCTGATTATAGACTAATTAAAGCATAAAACCGTCCGGGCAGAAAGCGAATCTTGTCTTTGGTTATAGCAATCCTGCGCAAGAATGATTAAAATAGAGGATGTAAGTTTACTATGGAGGTTATTCTTAATGCCTGTACTTGTCATTCTGATCGTATTTGCCTTCTCTTTTTATCTTTTCTATAAAGTGAAGTTTTACAGAACCAGAAAGCCGATGGAAAAACAGTGGCTCTCTGCAAAATCGAGCATAGCACTGGGTGTATTTGTGTTTTTGTTCGGCCTGAACCAGCTGTTTTTATTTCATTCAACGGTTTCATTGGTCGTTGGGATTATTTTTATGGTTGTCGGACTTGCCAGCAGCTTGGCCGGCTACAAAGCCTATAAGCACTACCTTCCTCACGCTGCAAAAGAAGCAAGGGAAGGCTGAAATCGCTTGGTTTAAAAAAGCAGGCAGGGAAACTCTCGTTTTCCCTGCCTGCTTTTTTACCTATTTTCAGCTTCTCTCAATCAGCTGCACCATCAGCATGGCTTTGCCTACTGCCACTCCGCTGCTGAATACCTCAACATCAATCTTTCCGAACTTGCGCCCGACTTCAAGGATTTTTGGATGCACTTCAAGCATGCTGTCCATCTGAACAGGCTTCATAAAGTAAATCGTGATGTTTTCAACGACAATTTCGCCTTTTTTCTGTGTGCGAAGATACCGGTTTGTCGCTTCTGTCACGACGGTTGTAAATACACCATATGAAATCGTGCCGAGATGATTTGTCATTTGCGGGGATACTTGAAAACGGTAGACATTCGCTTTTTTTGCATCCTCAGCCGTGACAATAAACTGATTGGTCACGATGTCATCAAGCTTCTCGCCGATCTGAGGCTGCCTTTGAATCATTTGCAGCGCCTGAAGAACGTCCTGACGGCTGATCATTCCTTCCAGCCGGTTATTCTGATCTACTACAGGCAAAACCTCAATGCCTTCCCAGACCATCATTTGCGCCGCTGAGGCAACGGATGTTTTCCCAATGACCGTGATTGGATTTTTCGTCATGACTTTCTCAACAATCACACTGCGGTCATACCCCATCACGTCTTTTGAGGTGACCATCCCCTGTACTCTCAGCTGGTTATCAATGACCGGAAAACGGCCGTGGCCTGTATTCACATTATGCTGATACCACTCATCTACTGTATCAGTCGTTTTCAGGCATATCGTTTTATCAAGCGTTGTGAGAATATCTTCAACCAGAACAATTTCCTTTTTGATCAGCTGATCGTAAATCGCTCTGTTAATCATGGTTGCCACAGTAAACGTATCATAGCTTGTTGAAATAATCGGAAGCTCGGCTTCATCAGCAATTCTCTTTACATGCTCGTCAGTGTCAAAACCCCCGGTAATCAGCACAGCTGCACCCGCTTCAATGGCGAGCTGATGAGCATTTGTCCGGTTCCCTACGATAAGCAGATTCCCGGCACCCGTATAGCGCATCATCGCCTCAAGCTTCATGGCGCCGATGACAAACTTGTTAAGCGTTTTATGAAGTCCCGCACGTCCGCCCAGGACTTGTCCATCTACGATATTTACAACTTCAGCGTATGTGAGTTTTTCAATATTTTCTTTCTTTTTCTTTTCAATCCTAATGGTTCCAACACGCTCAATCGTGCTTACATAGCCTTTGTTTTCGGCTTCTTTAATCGCACGGTATGCAGTGCCTTCACTTACGTTCATATCTTTCGCGACCTGCCTGACCGAAATCTTTTCCCCGATCGGGAGGCCGTCAATATGCTGCAGTATTTGCTCATGCTTTGTCGCCAAGCTTCTTCACCCTTTTTTATCAGCCATTCTTTCTTTTTCTATTATAAGGGTGAGACCGCTTTATATCAACGCGCCGCTGCACGCTGTCTTACTTTCATCCTGCGCACTTGCGCCTGTTTTGCTTTGTGTTTTTTCGGTGCATACATCAGACCCGTTAAATTTCCGCCTGCAGCAAAGAGAGCAAACAGAATCCAGATGAGAGAAAACAGGCTCTCAAGAGGGTTTGCACTTGAGATATCCAGTCTTGGCAGTGCATAAAACAGCATGGCTCCCGCCAGCAGCAAATAGAGAATACGCATATTAACCAGCTCCTTTTAAAACAGCTTGGTTCATTTTATGCGCATCCATGAAAAAAATGCAGGCATCCGCCCGCATTTTCGTTTTCACTTATAGTTTAATAGAGTCTCCGGCTTTCATGACTTTTCCCATTTTACCTGGAAGGCTGTCCGCAAAATCCTGCGGATTCTGCTCAATCACTGGAAATGTATTGTAATGCATTGGGACGACGGTTTTTGCCTTGATCCATTTTGCTGCTATGGCCGCATCCTCCGGCCCCATTGTAAAATTATCGCCGATCGGCAGAAACGCAAGATCAATCTCTTCGAGTTCCCCAAGAAGCTTCATATCTGAGAAAAGGCCTGTGTCTCCTGCGTGATAGACTGTTTTTCCGCCATGTTTGAAAAGAATTCCGGCAGGCATCCCGGTATAAACGATTTTTTCTCCTTCTTCCTCATAGCTCGAGCCGTGGAAAGCCTGAGTCAGCTTGACCGTGCCAAAATCAAATGTGTGAGATCCGCCGATGTGCATCTCATGAACGTTGAGTCCCTTCCATCCCAGGTATGTAGCAAGTTCAAACGGCGCCACAACAAGCGCATTATTTTTCTTTGCAAGCTCGATCGTATCGCCGACGTGATCATTGTGCCCGTGTGTAAGCAGTATCACATCCACTTTTAAATCATCCGTCTTCAGGTCTGTCTGACCGTTCCCGTTAATGAATGGGTCAATGATAATCGTGTGCTGATCCGTTTTAATCTGTACAACAGAATGTCCATGGTATGAAACGTTCATTTCTCTCACTCCCATTTAATTGATAGTTTTATCGTACTAAAAATAGAGGGGGCTGTCGAATGTGAGGGTGCGTGAGAATGCAATAGAGAGATTTCTATTTTGGAAGGCGTAGGTTGAGGGATTTGGCGTTTGGTGCTATCAAATCGATTGCAGACTGCTCTTGAGAGTTCTATTCCTGTTGTTCATTCAGTGCCAACAAAACCGATTCCGGCTGCTCTTGAGGGTTCTTATCCTGTTGTTCAGTGCCATCAAGTCGATTCCGGACGCTTCTTGAGGGTTCTTATCCTGACGTTCAGTGCCATCAAACCGATTCCGGACGCTTTTTGAGGGTTCTTATCCTGCTGTTCAGTGCCATCAAACTGATTCCGGACGCTTTTTGAGGGTTCTTATCCTGACGTTCAGTGCCATCAAATCGATTCCGGACGCTTTTTGAGGGTTCTATTCCTGTTGTTCAGTGCCAACAAAACCGATTCCGGCTGCTCTTGAGGGCTCTTATCCTGTTGTTCAGTGCCATCAAAATCGATTCCCGCTGCTCTTGAGGGTTCTATTCCGGCTGTTCAGTGCCAACAAAACCGATTCCGGCTGCTCTTGAGGGTTCTATTCCGACTGTTCAGTGCCATCAAATCGTTTGCACACGACTCTTGAAGGCTCCATTCCCGCCGGCCGGAAAAACCTTACTTCTCCACACAAAAAAAGACACGGGCTTCTTCATGCCCGTATCCCTATTCACCAAGAAGAGCTCTTGCATCTGCATAAGTTAATGAATGCGCTTCTGCGACTGCTTCGTATGTGACAAATCCCTTCAGCGTGTTAACGCCTTTTAAAAGCGGCTCATTTTCAAGGCATGCTTTTTTGTACCCTTTGTTAGCAATCTGCACCGCATATGGGACGGTCACGTTTGTCAGCGCGATTGTCGAGGTCCGCGGCACCGCTCCCGGCATATTTGCCACCGCATAATGGAGGACCCCGTGCTTTTCATACGTAGGATGATCGTGAGTCGTGATTCTGTCGGTTGTTGCAAAGATGCCTCCCTGATCGATGGCGATATCAACAATCACAGAACCGGGCGTCATGCTCTGGACCATCTCTTCTGTCACGAGCTTCGGGGCCCGTGCCCCAGGGATGAGGACCGCACCGATCACTAGATCTGACTGGGCCGCAGCGTACGCGATATTGAAAGGATTCGACATCAGCGTGGAGATTTCTTTTCCGAAAATATCATCAAGCTGGCGGAGCCGTTCCGGATTCACATCAAGCATCGTTACATCTGCCCCGAGTCCGACCGCAATTTTCGCAGCATTTGTGCCTGCTACTCCTCCGCCGATGATGGCAACTTTTCCGCGCTTGACTCCAGGAACTCCTGAAAGCAGGATTCCCTTTCCGCCTTTCGTTTTTTCTAAAAACTGTGCACCGATTTGTGAAGCCATTCTGCCGGCCACTTCACTCATTGGCGTCAGCAGCGGCAGGGACCGGTTTGGGAGCTGGACCGTTTCATACGCAATACCTGTGACCTTCCGATCGATCAAAGCGCGCGTCAGCTCAGGTTCTGCTGCAAGATGCAAATAGGTAAACAGGATGAGGTCTTCGCGGAAATACTGATATTCAGAAGGCAGCGGCTCTTTTACCTTCATCACCATTTCCATAGACCAGGCTTCTTCAGGGGAAGAAACAATTTTCGCCCCTGCTTCTGTATACTGGTGATCGGGAAAACCTGATCCTTCGCCTGCATTTTGTTCAATATAGACTTCATGTCCTGCCTGAACGAGGTGAACAACGCCGGCCGGGGTCATAGCAACACGGTTTTCATTATTTTTAACTTCCTTGGGGATGCCGATTTTCATACATCTTCCTCCTGTGCCATTACATTCCGTTTCTGCTATAAGTATTTCCTTTCTTTAGTATATGGAAACACACGAAATTTGGAAATCCATTCCTGCTAAATGTGCGCATCTGAACGTGCTCTTCTTCAGGCATGTGGAGTCTTCAGTGTCACTCCCGTTCCCTCAGCCCCCCAATAAAAAACACATACAAAAAACCCCGGAATCTCCGGGGTTTCTCTTATTGTCTTCGGCTCAGCACGTTGACTGCCCCTGAAGCTTCAACGATGGCTCCAGTGATCATGTCAGAATCTTCCTCGCACAAAAAGGAGATGAGCCTGCCGATATCTTCTCCGGTGCCGGATCTGCCTACAGGCGTTTCTGAATCAGGTGTTTTTCTCGACTCATGGATGGAAGCTTCCTTCATCTCTCCCACAATATTGCCCGGGCAAATCATGTTCGCAGTAATGCCATTCTCCGCTTCTTCAATGGCAATTGTCTTTGTCAGAGAGGCAAGTCCTGTTTTCGCTGCGCTGAAAGCAGAACGGTGTAGCCAGCCGGATGATGATTCAGCTCCCTGAAATCCGTAGGTGATGATCCGTCCGTACTGCTGCTGTCTCATGACCGGTATCACTTTTTTGAAAAGGTGAAAGACCGCGCTAAGATTGCCTTCAATCATTTCATACCATTCATCATCTTCATAATCTGCAAGCTTCTTGCGCTCAAATATGTATGGCCCTGCATTATTGATTAAGCAGTCAATCCGGCCGAATGTGCTGAGAGTTTCATCCGCAAGCTTTATGAGATCATCTTTTTTTGTGACATCGCCTTTCAAAAAAAGCATGCGTTCGCTTATGTGCGCATATTTTTCTTTTAGCTGCAGCACAGCATCTTCATCGCTGCGGTAATTGACCGTAACGGAGTAGCCTTTCTCAAGGAAGATTTCCGTCACTTTTCGTCCCAGTCCTTTGGAACCGGCTGTAATAATTGCGTGTCTCAATGGCAAAATCCTCCTCGGTGGTCCGGGAAATGTAATGCTGCTTCTTTTCCATTGTATTGAACAGAAAGGAATCTTACAATAATCTTATCTGCGCTGAATGTTTTTCACGGTGCGTTCACTTTTAAAAAAGGCGGAATACATATGTCTCAACCTGCAGTACGGTCAAAAATGGAACGTTTCGGTCTGGAAGCTGTTCCAAAGGAGCTCCGCAGCACATCATGGTTTGATTACTTTTTGATTCAATTATCTTTTTCGGTGAATGCAGGGAATTTCCTTCTTCCTGCTCTGGCCGTCATGGAAGGAGGCCTGTCTGTTATGCAGGCAGCCGTCTCCACAGTCATTGGAGCTGCATTGGCCTTTTTATTTGTGTCTCTGCTTTCGCTGCCCGGCTCAGTTCACGGAATTCCTGCCCAATATGCAATGAGATCGTATATCGGCGTCAGCGGAGCGCGTTTTTTCTCATCGCCGGTCAGAACACTGACCTCTCTTTACTGGTTTTGCGTACAAACGATTGGCGGAACGTTCATGATCATAGAAATCTGCAGGCGCTATTTTTCTTTTTCCCCTCATTTTGCTCTGACTGCCGTGCTTCTTGGGATTTTCATGGCTGCCGTCGCTGCAGCCGGGTTTGATGCCGTCAAACGCATGACAAAGTACTTCCTGCCATTCCTTCTTGCGGGGCAGGCCGTTATGGTTTATTTATATTTTACTGCAGATCCTGCTCTCTTATCATCGCCGAGTGTGCCGGAATATTCTTCCTCATCCCTGCCTGCAATGGCTTTTTATGCGAGCCTCGTGTTTGTCCAGTATATTTCAGGTGTCAGTGCTTCTGCTGATATGGCAAGATACGCAAAGTCTCCAAAGCAGGGATTCTTCGGACTCTATGCCGGCAATCTATTCGGATTTATCCTGACCGCACTTTTCGGCGCTTACAGTGCGGCACATTTCGGGGAGCTGAATCCTTTCATTTCAGCGAGCGCGCTGACAGACTCGGTGACGCTTGTATCTGTCATTCTGATCTGTTCCATATTGTCCATGTTTTCCATCAACTTAAACAATGCGTATACAGGGGCTTTCAGTCTGCTGAATATTTTCCCTTCCCTTGGAAGACTGAAGAGTGCAGTCGTGTTCGGCACAGCCGCTGTCGCATGCAGCACGATGCCCTCTTTAGTGACAGAAGCTTCCTCCTTTATTTCATGGATGGGCTCTGCCATCGTCCCGCTGTCTGCTGTTATTATTGCTGAATTTACACACTTGCAGCTAAAGGGCAGGGAATTGCATGTACGAAAGCTTAACAGGAAAGGTGCAGCGTCCATCCTCTGCGGCATTGCGTTTTATTGGATCATCCCGGAATCTCTGTCCCCCGGGTTTGTTTCTTTCATTTTTACATTGGTGCTTTACACCGCTTTGCTGAAAGGACAAAAAAAGTCATCCTGAGATGACTTTTTTTGTTTACTCTGATTCTTCTCTCGGCTGCAGATTTTCCTGCAGGAAGTTTTGCTCATATTGCTGCTCAACGACTCCGCTTGAATACGCTTCAGTGATTAATTGAGACGTTTCATTTTCACCTTCGTAATCGAAGTAGGCAGAATGGTTTTTAGGATCCTTTTCTTTTCCCATCTTCTTTCAGCCCCCTGTCACCTGATTGTGTTCCCTGTTATCGTTTGTGAAATGGGGAGGAAATACGATGGTAATATCTTCTTTATGACAGAGCGTCTTCAGCTTTCAGCAGCGCTTCCTTTACTTTTGAAAAACCGGTGCCGCCATCACTGATTCTCTTTGCAACGGCGGTGTAAGGATCAATTGCTTCAAACAGATCTTCTGAAAATAAATCAGATGCTTCTTTGTATTCGGCAAGCGGGAGATCTTTTAAGTAGATTCCTTTTTGGATGCACGTATACACAAGCTTTCCGACCACTTCGTGCGCTTCACGGAAAGGCATGCCTTTTTTAGCAAGATAATCGGCAAGCTCGGTCGCATTTGAAAAATCCTCAGTGGTCGCTTTCTTCATTTTTTCCTCTTTGACCTTGAGTGTGCCGATCATTCCTGTGAAGATCTGCAGACTGCCTTCAACCGTGCGGACCGCATCAAACATGCCCTCTTTGTCTTCCTGCATATCTTTGTTGTATGCAAGCGGAAGACCCTTTAACGTTGTGAGCAAAGCAAACAGATTGCCGTAGACCCGTCCCGTTTTTCCGCGGATCAGTTCGGCCATATCCGGATTTTTCTTCTGAGGCATCATGGAGCTGCCGGTTGCATAGGTGTCATCAAGCTCGACAAACTGAAATTCCTGGCTGCACCAGAGAATCAATTCTTCGCAAAGACGGGACAGATGCATCATCATGATTGAGCTGTTGCTTAAAAACTCAACAATGAAATCCCGGTCGCTTACGCCGTCAAGACTGTTTTCATAAATGCCGTCGAACTCCAGAAGCTCAGCAGTCAGCTTGCGGTCGATCGGAAAAGTGGTGCCTGCGAGAGCACCGCATCCAAGCGGGGAAAGGCTGATCCGCTTCAAGGATTCCGAGAAACGCTGTTTGTCCCGCTCAAGCATCCAAAAATAGGCAAGAAGGTGATGAGCAAAGGAAATAGGCTGTGCTCTTTGAAGATGTGTATACCCCGGAAGAATGGTCTCAACATTTTCTTTTGCCTGCTTGAGAAGCGTTTCCTGAAACGCAGAGATCAGTCCGACAATTTCGTTCACATGGTTTTTCAGATACAAGTGCATGTCCGTTGCCACTTGGTCATTTCTGCTTCTCCCTGTGTGAAGCTTGCCTCCGACTGGACCAATCTCATCGATCAGCAGTTTCTCAAGATTCAGATGGATATCTTCATAATCCACTGAAAAAGAAAGCTCTCCTTTTTCAGCTTTTTCTTTCAGAAGAAGCAGACCGGTTTTAATCTGCTCTGCTTCTTCAAGTGAAAGAATCCCGCATTCGCCAAGCATATGAACATGTGCGAGGCTGCCCTGAATGTCTTCAAAGACAAGCTCTTGATCAAATGAAATAGATGCGCCAAACTCATCTACCCATTTCTCGGGTGTTTTTTGAAAACGGCCTCCCCACAGCTTTTTCATACATTCACCTTCTTTTTCCCCTGCACCATGCTGCTTACTTTTGTCGGAAGTCCATACAGCGAGATAAATCCGACTGCAGCCGCGTGGTCAAAGGAATCTTCGGTTGTGTAAGTTGCAAGCTTTTCATCGTAAAGGGAATACTCCGACTTTCTTCCTTCTACAATGCTATGCCCTTTAAACAGTTTGACACGGACTGTTCCTGTCACATATTCCTGCGTTTCTTTCAGGAATCCCATCAGCGCATCTTTAAGCGGCGAGAACCAAAGACCGTTGTAAATCAGTTCTGTCAGCTTCATTTCAATGACCGGTTTAAAGTGTGCCACTTCTTTCACAAGCGTCAGATCCTCAAGCTCTTTATGAGCTTTGATCAGCGTCATGGCTGCAGGGCATTCATACACTTCACGGGATTTGATTCCCACAAGGCGGTTTTCAACATGGTCAATCCGTCCGACTCCATGATTGCCTGCTACTGTGTTTAAATGAAGAATCAATTCTGAAAGCGGATAGGAAACGCCATTCAACGTAACAGGAACCCCTTTTTCAAATCCAATTTCAATGATTTCAGGCGTGTCAGGTGTATGTTCCAGCGCGTTCGTCAGATCATAGGCTCCTTCCGGCGGAGCTGCCCACGGATCCTCTAAAACGCCGCATTCATTGCTTCTTCCCCATAAGTTCTGGTCAATTGAGTACGGGCTGTCAAGATTGACCGGGATCGGAATGTTGTTGTCCATGGCATATTGGATTTCCTCTTCCCGCGACCAGCTCCACTCACGAACCGGCGCAAGCACTTCAAGGTCAGGATTCAGTGCTTTGATGGATACTTCAAACCGCACCTGGTCGTTTCCTTTTCCCGTGCAGCCGTGGGCTACAGCTACAGCCCCTTCCTGTTCAGCAACTTCTACAAGTTTTTTGGCAATGAGCGGACGGGACAGCGCGGATACAAGCGGATACTTCCCTTCGTACAGAGCATGTGCCTGCAAGGCAGCTAGTGCATATTCATCTGCAAATTCTTTTTTTGCATCGATCACATATGATTTTGAAGCGCCGACCTGAAGGGCTTTGCTTTGAACAAACGCCAGGTCTTTTCCTTCTCCAACGTCCAGGCAGCAGGCCACAACTTCATATCCTTGATCCTGAAGCCATTTAACTGCAACTGACGTATCTAATCCGCCTGAATAGGCAAGAACTACTTTTTTATTTTCAACCATCTTTAATTTCCCCTCTCGGATGTATAAATATTAATTTAGATTTATATTAATTCATTTTAATAACTATCACTTTAACAAGTTATCAGCTGTTTTTCAATACATTTCTTAAAAGTTTTTACGATATTTTCGTGAATTGTATACAGCCCTCATGTAAAATGGAAGAAAATCATGCGTACGGGGGAATCAAGATGAAGCACTTTGAATTCAGCAGCCGTCTGGGAATCTATATCCCAAGGATTGAAGTGGAGTGGGAGAAGCTTACGAAGCAGGAACAGGAATCCATTCTTATGCAGTGGGAAAATATCCGCGGCCATATACCCGATCAGATTGCAGCAATTGAAACGGTCATAAACAAGAAGCAGGCAGCACTCGATTCAGAGGATGACTTTACTGTTTCCTGCAGGCTGAATTCTGAAATCTCAGAACACGCATCTGTCATCAATGACCTCTGGCTGTGGTTCAGGCAGAATCAGCACGTGTCTGAGAGGATGCATACTTGAGAAACAGTTTTAAATAAACATACAAAAAAACCATCTGCCTAAAAGGCGATGGTTTTTTATCAAAGATCTTTCTTTAATTCTTTCACAATATGCCCAAGCTCCGGCAAAATGAGCTTCTCCATCGCAAGTTTGACTGCGCCGGTTGAGCCGGGCATGGAGAAAATAATTGTATTGTCGGCGGTTCCTGCGGCCGCCCTGCTCAAGATGGCGGCTGAACCGATGTCTTCCTGATAGCTGAGCATGCGGAAGATCTCGCCGAATCCCGGAAGTTCTTTTTGAATGATGCTTAAAACAGCTTCGATTGTGACATCTCTCTTTGCAATGCCTGTTCCGCCGCTGATTAAGACAGCATCTATGCCGGGAGCTTTACAGCCGCTGACCGCTGCACTCTTTATGAGCATTTCTTCATCAGGCACAATTTCGTACTCCGTTATGTGATGGCCCGCTTCCTGTAAAAGAGAATGCATAAGCTGTCCGCTCTTGTCGGTATCAGTTGTTCTCGTATCGCTGACCGTGATCACTTTACAGGAGATTGGAGCGAAATCCTTCTTTTTATGTTCAATCAAACTCATGATCTGAATCCTTCTTTTCAAGCAGGAGCCTGTATCTGTAATACTGATGGGCAAACTCCGTGATCTGGCGTGTCATCTGGTAGTTCACTCCGGCCCCGATCGCCATTCCGATCAATGGGATGCCGCCAATCATTTTTTTTCTCAGCATTGATATCGCTGATACTTTGACAAGCTGCTTCACAAGATGATCAAGTGTCGCCTGATTGGCAAACACGTCTTCCCCTTCATAAAAGAACGGATGGCTCTCGCTGTCCTGCAATTCTTCCTTAAGGGAAGTCCATTGCTCATACCTCAGGTGCTTCGGCAAAATGGCAGCATGATAAACTTTTAAGGAAGTCATCATTTCATAAGGGGTGTTCACTTCATATCCATAGCTGAGTGCCGTCATTTGAACGGCCCGCAGGTTAAGCAGCATTTGGGCGGGGAGATCAATGCCCATCAGCAAAAGTCCGCCAGTACCAGCGAGGCCTCCCTGAACGAACGAATAAAGCCTGTGCTTTGACAGCTGCAGTTCGGATAAATAATGCAGCTGATCTACAGACAGTTTCTTTAAATCCTCTATCTGATCGATTTCTTCATGAAACGTCTTTGCCGTCATTAGTAGCTGCTGGCGGGCATCCTGCTGCACATGAGAATTTTGGATAAACGCATGCAGATGAAACAAAATATCATCCAGTTTGCCGAAAAATTTCTCTTTCAGCGGCCCCGGCAGCTGATTCAGTTTCCGGTTCAGCCACTTGTCGTATGTCCGTCCAAAATCTGAGCGAAGATCCTCCCGCATGGAATCTTCCCATCTTTTGATTTCTAAAAGCAAGGCGGTTTCACGTTTAGTTAGCGCCATGTTCAGCCTCCTGTAAATCTCCATTGTTTTCCTTATTATATCACAGGGAACGCTCCGTGCATGAGGATCTGTTATTTAAGAAAGAAACCCGCACATGCATACATGACCGCAGCTGCAGCGCATCCGACTGCGGTAAATTTCAATTTATACCTTGCGTAGGATACAACCGGCATTTCCAAAATGGATGCCGTAGTAATCGTGGTATCACCAAGCGGAGATGTCATCGCCCCAAACGCCCCGCTTGCAAAAACCGCCCCGACTGTCAAAGGCAGTGATGCTCCTGAAGCAGCTGCGAGAGTCATTCCAAGAGGCATAAACAACCCCCACGTCCCCCAGGATGATCCGATGAAATATCCTACTGCTGAACCAAGCAAAAAAATGATGGCCGGGACGAATGCAGCCGGCAGGACATCTCCAAGCGTTGAACTGATAAAATCTGAAAACCCGATATCTTCTGCAGAAAGAGACAATGCCCACACAAGGATCAAAAGAATGATTGCCTGCATCAGCTGGTTGCCTCCGTCGTAAAAGTGATAGAGCGTTTCTTTCAGCGGCACGCGTCTTATGCTGTAAAACACAAATGTCAGAACGAGTGTTAAAAACACAGCAAGCAGCATGACAAATGTGGCATCCGCTTTTGCAAATGCCTGAAAAAGGGACTTTGCCCCTTTTTCCGTCCCGTCCTGCCACAGCAGAAACATCGACAGACCCAGCAGGAAGAATAAAGGCACAATCAAGTGCCAAGGCTGAGCCTCTACTTGTTCAAGCTCTTTCTTAAGCCCGACGCCATGATAGGGATGTTCCTCCGCTGCTTCTTTCTTTTCATCCTGCTTCTTTTTCGGCTTTTTAAACGTGCCGACAAGACCAAGGACCAGCATCGCGATGGCAAAAAAGTTAAACGGAATACTCTGGAGATAGATTTGATACGGCGGAAGATCGAGCTGATTCCGCTCAATTCCCCCTTCTACGAGTGACAGCATGAATCCCGTAAAGGCTGTTCCCGCCGGCAGGAGAACAATGGTTGATGCTGTTGAAACGTCCATTGTAAATCCTACTTTTTGTCTTGAAAGCTCGCTTTTTTCCATCAGCGATTTAATGACCGGACCGATCATCATGATCCTGAACATCGGCATCATAAACGTAAAAGGCAAAGACAGCCAGATCATGCTTAAAAGACCTCTTTCTGATTTGACTCTTTTGCCTACCCATTCTGAAAAACCTTTGATGCCTCCGGAGATTTTCATCATGCCGACAAGTCCCCCGAACAAATAGAGAAATCCGATAATCTGAATGTTTGAATCATCTTCAAGTGTTTTCAATACATACTTCAAGACCTGTTCAAGCCCTCCAAGCAGTTCAGGCTTTACAAGATAAGAGCCGACAATAAGACCCGCTACAAGTCCGGGCAGGATTTCCTTCAGCCAAATGGAAAAGGCAATAACGATGAGAAACGGTACAAGTGAAAGCCAGGCATACTCCATGATTGGCGCTCTCCTTTTGCATGACATTTCTGCTTAGTATTGCCTATAATGGCCATTAATTGCGCAAAAAAAGACAGCCGTTTATGCCGGCTGCCTTTTGCGTTTCATTATTTTGCAATGCGCTCTACGTCGCGTGCAATCATCACTTCTTCATTTGTAGGAATGATCATGACTTTAACCGGCGAGTGAGGGTAGCTGATAAACGCCTCTTCACCGCGCACCTGGTTCAGCGAAGGATCCCAGTAAACACCCATGAATTCAAGGCCGCGAAGAACGCGCTCACGAATATCAATGCTGTTTTCCCCGATTCCTGCCGTAAAGATGATCGCATCTACACCGGACATGCGCGCTGCATAAGAACCGATGTATTTATGAATTCTGCTTGCAAACACTTCAAGGGACGTTCTTGCACGGTCGTTTCCTTCTTCAGCAGCCTTTGTAATGTCGCGAAGGTCTGAAGAAAGTCCGGAAATACCTAGCAGTCCGCTCTTTTTGTTCAAGATATCAAGCACTTCGATAGCTGAGTGTCCTGTTTTTTCCATGATGAACGGGATAAGGGCAGGGTCAATGTTCCCTGAACGCGTACCCATCGCAACACCTGCAAGAGGTGTGAAGCCCATAGAAGTATCAATAGACTTTCCGCCCTCAATAGCAGCGATGCTTGCGCCGTTTCCTAAGTGGCATGAAATCAGGCGAAGCTGCTCAATCGGACGGCCAAGAAGCTCAGCCGCTCTTTCTGATACATATTTATGCGACGTGCCATGGAATCCGTATTTGCGGATGCCGAACTTTTCATAGTACTCGTATGGAAGACTGTAAAGGAAAGACTGGTCAGGCATTGTCTGATGAAAAGCAGTGTCAAAAACGGCTACAGCCGGCACATTTGGAAGCACTTCTTTAAATGCTTTGATTCCGACAACGTTTGCCGGATTGTGAAGAGGAGCAAGCTCTGAAAGCTCTTCAATTTGTGCAAGTGTTTCCGGTGTAATCAGGACAGAATCATCAAACTTTTCGCCTCCGTGCACAACACGGTGTCCGATTCCTTCAATTTCATCTAGCGATTGAATGATGCCAAGGTCTGTCAGCTTAGAGAGAAGAATTTTAACAGCCACCGCGTGATCTGGAATCTCCGTTGTTTCTGTTTGCTTTTCTCCATTCACAGAAATGGTGAATACAGCATTATCTAGCCCGATGCGTTCTACAAGACCTGCTGTCAGCACTGTCTCTGCAGGCATTTCAAACAACTGGAACTTCAATGAAGAGCTCCCTGCATTAATTGCAATTACTTTTGCCATAATGATTACCGCTCCTTTTTATATAAAAACACGATTGTGTATTAAAAAAATAAAGAAAATCAACTCTTCTTTATTCTTTACAAATGAACCCGAATATTATCTGCCTTTCTCATTTAAACATTGCATGTCAGACATTTCAAGTGCAATTCACACCTGCAATCGTTTACAGTTCATATTCATTTAATTCTGACTTTTCGTGTTGTCAGACATAAAAAAGAACCGCGCTGGAGCGGTTCCTGAATGTTATTTATTTTCTTTAAACCAGCCGTCAAGCTGCTTCATAATGGACTGCATTCCTGCTTTATCGGAGAAGCTTGGCAGCTCGGCAAGCATGGCGTGCTTCGGTGCAGAAACACCTTCGCCTTTCTTTTGAAGAATAAACAGGCTTTTCTCATGCTGCTTGTCTTTAAAGAGGGTTTGCGGCAGTTTCAAAAGCCCCTGAACAATAGCGTGATCCTTTAAGTATGCTTTCAGTTTCGGCGCTTCTGCAGACTCAAAAAGATGATTCGGCACAATAAAGAAAAGATAGCCGCCCGGTTTTGTATAGTTCAGACTCTGCTCAATAAACAGGTGATGGGAATAGGAATGCCCGCTGTCTGCTTTTAATTTGAATTTGTCTGCGCCGACATCATTTGGATAATACCCTACAGGCAAATCGCAGATGACGTAATTTACCGGATCTACATAGAGCGGCTCAAGTGAATCCTGGTTATAAAACTGAACAGTATGCTCTCCAAGATTGGCATTCAAATAGGCAAGCTTAATCAGGAGATCATCCACTTCCACTCCGTAGCTCAGCACATCCTCCCCGCCAATATGGTTAAGAACGGCTGTGAGAAGGTTGCCTGTCCCTACAGCAGGATCAAGAATCGAAATGTTCTTTTCCCCGGCTGCAAACTTGTTTACCAAATAGCCTGTAAACAGCCCGACTGTATCCGGAGTCATCTGGTGATTGGCATGGGCGCCATCTTTAAGGCCCTTTAAAATAACAAGCTGAAAGGCTTTGCGGATCTCTTCCTTTTGGAAGGAAGAGATGTTTGCCTGTTCATATTTTTTTGCAAGGTTCTTTTTCGTGACCTCGCTCATCTCATCTTGCAGGACTTCATTCTGGAAAAGATTTTCGCCGGTTTCCGCTACGGCTTCAATATATGTAAGGTTGCATTCTTTTGAAATAATCTCGGCTGATTCATTCATCATCGTGAACAGCTTTTCAACATTCGAAACGGCTTGCATGGTCGTTTCCTCCTTCATGGTTCGTATCCCTCATTCTACTCATCAGGAGGTGATAATTCAAGCAGGATTGCCTGGGCTTCATAAAAAAGAACCTCGCTGCCGAAAGGGCAAGAGGTTCTCAAGAACACTAATCAGTTAGCAGCTTTAGCCGCTTCGATTGCAGCATCATAGTCAGGGTGGTTCGTTGCTTCGCTCACGTATTCTACATACGTTACTTTGTCATTGCTGTCGACAACGAATACTGCTCTCGCAAGAAGTCTTAGCTCTTGGATGTGTACGCCGTATGCTTCGCCAAATGAAAGGTCGCGGTGGTCTGATACGGTTTGGACATTTTCAATGCCGTTAGCTGCGCACCAGCGCTTTTGCGCAAATGGAAGGTCGACGCTGACAGTCAGCACTTTCAGGTTGTCAATTTTTGAAGCTTCTTCATTAAAACGGCGTGTCTGTGCATCACAAACACCTGTGTCGATAGAAGGAACGACAGAAAGAATGCGTACTTGTCCTTTTGAATCGGACAGTGAAACTTCTGATAGATCATTGGCAAGCACTGTGAAATTTGGAGCTGTATCTCCGGCTTTTACCTCGTTTCCGATAAGTGTTACCGGATTTTGCTTGAATGTAATAGACGCCATTTACTATTCCTCCTCCGAAAATATGTACAGTGTAAATATAGCCTGAATCAGGCGCTATTTGCAACGGAAAAGGGCATCTTTTCCCAAATTACAGCAAAAAAAACGCCTGTCATCCTATGACGGGCGTCCGGGCTTAAATATCAAAATCATCTTTTTGCTGCTGATGGCCAGTGTGGCTGTGATCATTTTTGTTCTTTTTGAAGATTCCCTGAATTTTTTCCACTGCCTGTGGAGCCGTATCAAGAATGCGTTCGTACAGGTGTGTGCTTTCATCTAAATGAAGCATTTTGATTCCATTGTGGCCGACAATGAGAAAGGCAATCGGCGTGATGGAAACTCCGCCACCGCTTCCGCCGCCAAATGGATGTTTATGGTGGTCGTGCTGACCGCCTGCTGTTCCGCCGGTATTCTTTTCTTCAATACCCGTTCCATTAAACTCACTGCCCCCTGCTGCAAAACCGAAACCAACCTTCGAGACGGTCAAAATGACGCTTCCGTCAGGTGTTTCGACAGGGTCGCCTATGATTGTATTTACATCAATCATCTGCTTAAGATTTTCCATAGCCGTCTTCATCAGGCCCTGAATTGGATGATCACTCATAAAAAGGTTCCTCCTTTAAGCTGGTGTGTTCTTTTTCTTGGACAAAAAAGAAAACTGCTGATCCCGTAAAGTTGGACGTCCGCCTCTCCAGTATTTGAGCAGGCGCAGTCCCGCCAACATAGCATGCCCTGTTCGAAAGTGGAGCATACATGAAAGCATCGTTTTTGAGCTCTTTTGATAAAAATTCGGCTCAATTGAAAGAATGGGCCGATTCTTCAGTTTCATATAGTGGCTGATGATGCCGAGAGCCGCTCCTTTTAACGTCCACCCGGGCCCAATAAGGAAACCTGTTTCAGCGGCGTCACCTGTACCTATCTCAGACCGCCACTCAAACTTCGTGATGGAAATATTGGCGAGAAACCGTTTCACGATCGCATGCAGATGCACAATATGCTCGGTCAGTTCCTTCAGATCCTTTATGCTCGTCAGCATATCATCAGGAGAAACTTTTTCGTCACTGTTCTTAGGCTTCTTGTTTTCGCCAACTGCTTTTTCTTTTTTCAGCAGCAGGTTCGGCCCATCAGGATCTACTTTAATTAAAGGAATTTTATAGGTGTATTTCAGCAGTCCGAAAAAAGCCCTGAATTTCAGGCTTATCTCATCATCATGCCCTACGTGCCTGATATCAGCGATAATCGTTATTTTCATAAATAAGATAAGCGTAAATAAAAGAATAAGTGCAATAGCGCAAATCCAGATCCAGGCCACCCCTGTCACATCCTTTCAATCCTCCAGTATCGTCCTCGGCAAAAAAAAATAAACCTGCGGCGGATGCAGGTTTATCTCGGTCAAAACTTATTCTGTCCCTGCCGGAGCAAGGATTCTTTCGCTTTTTCTCAAATATTCAGTTACAACGGCTGTATCTGCAAACAAATCGTGCACTCCCTGTTTCTTTGGAGTGAATGCTGCGACAGCGTAGCCGATCCACGTAAACTTTGAAATAAATCGCCCGATAAACTCTCTAAACAGAACAGTGCTCCATGTCAGTTCTTCCTGTTTGACGGAAATCACTTTCAGCCCAAGCACCATTTTACCGAGAGTTTGCCCGAGAAATTTCGTCATCAGGACAAAATACGCGTAAAAGACAGCGGCGGAACAAATCGCAATCGGAGAAAAAATGAACGTTTTCGATACTGGTATATCCAGCCATGTAAAAAGCGGATGAAAGACAATCCGGTTGATGCTCCAAATGACAATAATATCGATCAAATAAGCCCAGAATCTAAGCCAGAAGCCGGCATAGTGGACGTCCATTTCTTCTTGGCGGTAAAGAGGCTGCTCCCGGGTTTGGCTGTTTTCTTCAAACGTAGCATCCATCTGCAAACCCTCCTTTTATTCTGAGTACAAATACATCATTCTCGGTGAATTCGACTGCGAGAAGAAACGGTATAAGCCCATCAGCTCAAATTCCTCGCTGAACACTTTTGTTGCGCCAAGTGAAAGCAGTGAATCAAGTCCGGCATTCGTTTCATACTCGACTACGTGTGCACCGTCGATCTTCAAATCTTTTTTCATGCCTTTTAACGCATCATCAGAGTATCCGAGTTCATCAATCAAGTTCAGCTCTTTTGCCTGGCGTCCGTCATAAATGCGGCCGTCTGCAATTTTTCTTACTTCTGCATCTGACATCCCGCGCCCGCCGGCAATAACGTCGACAAATCCGCTGTACGCATTATCAACCATTGTCTGAAGGATTTTGCGGTCTTCTGCTGTCATTTCCCGGGAAGGGGACATGATATCTTTGAACTCCCCGCTCTTGATCGTTTCGAACTTCACGCCATATTTCTCAGCAAGGCCGCTGTAATTCACTCCCTGCATGATGACGCCGAGCGAACCGGTTAAAGTATCCGGGGCTGCGTAGATTTTATCTGCCGGGGCAGAGATATAATAGCCTCCAGAGGCAGCTGTTGTTCCCATTGACACATAGATCTTTTTGTCATGCTTTTCTTTTGCATCCATTAAATGTTTATGTATTTCCGCACTCTCCACAACTCCTCCTCCCGGAGAATTCACTTTGAGCATAATGCCGCGGACATTGTTGTCTTCTGCTGCAGCATCGATCATTTTCAGGAACTGCTGATGATTGTAGCCTGCCGTCTCAAAAAAAGACGTCACATTTTCACCTGTGTCCTGAATCACGCCGTTCACTTCAAGGACGACGATTTTGTCTGATTCATTTCCTGCTTCAAGCACCGTTTCTGCAAATTCTTCGTTTGCTGAAAGTGCATCTGTAAAGGCATTGCTGTTGGCCAAAGCCATACTTGTCAAGCTGATCACAACGGATACCCCGAAAAGAACAGCTGCGGTGACAAGTGCCCCCCATCGTTTCCCATTCATGCTGATTCCTCCTAAAACAGTTTCTGCTGGCCGAAAAACATTAGCCCGGCACGTGCAATTATTTTAATATTCAAGCCGAAAATGGTAAACTAAACACCATAAAGTATTGTAACACCATTTTCTAGGATTGTGTAACTTTTCCAACATTAAGGAGGATCACCATGACAGATAATCGGCGCAATGTTTACTTTTTCTACAAAAAACAGGATGATTTAGTACATAAAGTGGAAGGGCTTACTTCCCTCGCTTCCGAAAATGGATTTACAGTCGTGCAGGATGCAAAACAGGCTAACATCATTGTCAGCATCGGCGGGGACGGCACATTCCTTCAGGCTGTCAGAAAAACCGGATTCAGAGAGGACTGCCTGTATGCAGGAATTTCCGTAAAAGGAACTGTAAGCCTTTACTGTGACTTTAAAATCGAAGAAACAGATAAGATGATTGACGCCATGAGGGAAGCTCAAGTGGAGGTAAGACGTTATCCACTCTTAAATGTAACCGTTGACGGACACACATCCTTCCAGTGCCTAAACGAATGCTCCATCCGCTCCGGCATCATTAAAACGTTTGTTATCGACGTCTTTATTGATGACCTTCACTTTGAAACGTTCAGAGGGGACGGCATGATCATCTCTACGCCTACAGGCAGCACAGCCTATAACAAATCCGTTCAGGGAGCAGTGGTTGACCCGCTTCTGCCATGTCTGCAAGTAAGCGAGCTTGCCTCTTTGAACAACAATAAATACAGAACACTCGGTTCCCCGTTTATCTTGAGCGGAGACAGAAAGCTTACGCTGAAAATCGTCCAGGACGGCAATGACCACCCTGTCATCGGCATGGACAACGATGCCCTGAGCATCCGCCACGTCGAGAACGTCGAGCTTTCCTTAAGCCCATCCATGATTAAAACCGTTAAACTCAAAGACAATTCCTTCTGGGAAAAAGTGAAGCGGACGTTTTTATAAAGAAAAGCGGAATCAGCCGTTTAGCTCCGGGAGTCAGATAAGGAAACGGCGGTAAAGGCGCTTTTTGCCTTTGCCGACGGTTCCGTTCTGACAGAGGAGTTGGCTGATGGAGCTGGACACCACGAAAAGCGGAATCGCCTCATGCTGGCCGAGGAGCACTTACAGCTGATACTCTGTATTTTGCTCCTGAAGATTGACAGATTGACCTTATGTTTTTATTACCCTGTATTTCGTGATTGATGAAATACGGGGTATTATTTTGTTTTTTCGCTGCCCTATATTCTGCTCCTGCTCATTTATGTGACAGCATTTTGGCTCTTTGCTGTCCTATAATCTGCTCTTACTAATTTATAGGGCAGCATTTCCGCTTTTTGCTTCCCTATATTCTGATACTGCTGAATTATAAGGCTGCATTTTCGCTTTTTACTGCCCTATATTTTACTCCTGCTAATTTATAGGACGGCACTTCTGCTTTTTGCATCCCTATATTTTGATCCTGTTAATTTATAGGGCACTATTTTGGCTTCCTGCCATTCCAAATAAACCACTACAGGAAGGTGAACGGAATTTTAAAATTCATTTTGCACGCTGTTTCCAATTTCCTCTTCGGTTACGTCTTTCAATACATGTTTGTTTTATTTGTTATACTTTTCCTGTATATCAGTGAAGCTCTGGGCTATCCATTAGATCCAACATTAGAAAAAGGATTATTGGTTCCTTTTCTATTCATTACCGCTGCGGCAGGTTTGGTTTACTTTCCAACAGTCATATTGACAAACATGTATTGCCGGAAGAAGATTGAATGGAAATGGACCCCTTTTTTACTGCTCACTTTTCTCTTTTTTTCATCAGGTGTCTTTTCAAACGGAGAGAGAATAGCAACCTTTTTCAATTAATAAAGCGATTGAACTGCAAAGCATCAATGAAAAAACGCCCGGGAAGCCAGGCGTTTTTCTTGTTATATGATCTTGCAATCGTTCATTGACTTCTTCTCATACACTACCCTATCATCAACAACCGTCATAACAACTTCGGTCTCAAGCAGGGCATCTTCTTCAAAGATATCCCTGCTCAGGACGGTGAAGTCTGCGGTGTATCCTTTTGCGATGCAGCCGTATTCATGTTCATGATGCACGGCATATGCGCTCCCTTTTGTGTATAACTCTACCGCTTCATATACCGACAACCTCTCTTCCGGAAGATAGACCTGCCCGTCGTAAATGCTCTCTCTTTTTACAGCCGAGTAGATGCCAAGGAGGGGAGCAATCGGTTCAATCGGCGCATCTGATCCGCCTGCACAATTCACGCCTTCATTTATTAGTGTTTTCCAGGCGTAGCAGTACTTTATTTTATCCCGTCCGATGCGGTCCATCACCCATGGAAAGTCACTTGATGAAAATCTCGGCTGAATGTCGAGAATAACCGGGAGTTTTTTTACACGTTCAATCAGTTCCGCGTTCAGAATCTGAGCGTGAATCAGCCGGTCGTGCTGATGCTTTTGAAGGGGCGGATTCGCCTCAATGGCATCCAGTGCTTTTTCAAATGCAAGGTCGCCAATCGTGTGAATGGCAACCTCCATGCCATATCCTCTGGCTTTTTGAATCAGGCTGTTAAGCCCTTCTTCTGAATGGATGCTGACGCCATTTGTTCCGGGATCATCTTCATAAGGTTCGCTTAAGAGAGCCGTTCTTCCCCCAAGTGCACCATCGGCGAACAGCTTCATTGCGCCAAATTCGATAAACGGCCCCAAATCCCGCTCTTTTTGCTGAAATTCATCTGTTATATGATGATGAACAAGAAGATGCGCTCTAAACGTTTTCTTTTCTCCATTAATCACGGAGTCAAATGCGCCAAGAACATTTTCTAGGCTGCCGTAATATGACAGATCTTCGGTATGTCCTCCAACAAGACCTTTTTTATGGCAGTCTTCAATCGATTTCAGCAATGCTTTATGTAAATACTCCTTTGAAACCTGCGGTTGTGCCTGAAAAACAAGCTCCTGGGCCCCATCATGCATATAGCCTGTCGGATCGCTATTTTCATCCCGGACAATCAAGCCGCCTTCCGGGTCAGGAGTTTCTGAAGAAATACCTGCCAGCTCCATAGCTTTTGTATTCACAATAACAGCATGATGGCAAATACGTTTAATTAAGATGGGATGAACATTCGAAATGTCATCAAGCTCTCTCCTGTGGAGAATTTTGCGGTCAGGAAATTGGTTTTCATTAAACCCTTCTCCGATAATCCACTCACCGTGCTGGATCGTCTTTGCACGCTCACGCAAGCTTTCGAGCACTTCCTCTGAAGAAGCCATTTCTGAAAAATCAAGGTGCATCAGCTTTTCGCCATGGCCAATCACATGCATATGACTGTCTGTAAATCCCGGCAGCATCGTATGTCCGCCTAAATTCATTTCTTTGGCCCCGGGATACAAAGACCGGAGTTTTTCCAGATCCCCCGTATCTTTAATGTAGCCTTTTTCGGTATAGACCGCTTCAACTGTATCTCTTTCTTCTATTAAAGTATAAATTTTTCCGCCGAACCAAAGCGTGCCCACGTTCTCATTCCTCCAGCTCTTTCATTTGAATCTATGGTATCATTCAGAGCATGGAAAAACCAGACAGAGAGCTCCTGTCTGGTTTTCATAAATTTTAAGCTTCTGCAAGCTCTCGCTGTCTGAGCTCAATCCGTCTGATTTTGCCTGACGTCGTTTTTGGCAGTTCCTCGACAAATTCAATCTTCCTCGGATATTTATAAGGTGCAGTCAGTTCTTTTACGTGATCCTGAAGAGCAGGAATCAGATCCGGTGAGGAAGCATCCACTTCCTCCTGAAGCACGACAAATGCTTTTACGATGCTTCCGCGAAGCTCATCCGGACTTGCGACAACCGCGCATTCCTTGACGAAAGGATGCTTGACGAGCGCATCTTCGACTTCAAACGGTCCGATTGTATAGCCGGAGCTGATGATGATATCGTCTCTTCTGCCTTCAAACCAGAAGTAGCCGTCTTCATCTTTTCTGGCGCGGTCACCTGTAATATAGTAGTCCCCTCTAAACTGCATGGCAGTCCGCTCGGCATCTTTGTAGTATTCTTTGAAAAGAGCGGGAGTATCGACATGCACGGCGATGTCGCCGACTTCTCCGGCCGCACAGATGTCTCCGTCCTCATTGATGATTTCCACTTTGTTGCCTGGCGTCGGCATGCCCATAGAGCCGGGTTTCAGCTGCATTCCCTTCATGACGCCGACAAGAAGTGTGTTTTCTGTCTGGCCATATCCGTCTCTGACTTCTATGCCGAAGTAGTTTCTGAACGTATCAATCACTTCCCGGTTGAGCGGTTCTCCTGCTGAAACGGCGCTGTGGAGCTCAGGAAGTGAATAATCCTTCAGATTGTCCACTTTGGCCATCAGGCGGTACTCTGTAGGTGTACAGCAAAGTACGTTTACTTTATAATCCTGAAGCAGCTGAAGGTACTTCTTAGGTTCAAAGCGTCCGTTGTACACAAGTCCCGTTGCCCCCGATCCAAGAACCGATAAGAACGGGCTCCAGATCCATTTTTGCCAGCCAGGCCCCGCCGTTGCCCAGACAACATCATTCTCTTCAATACTCAGCCAGTTGCTTGCAGCGGTTTTAAGATGGGCAAATGCCCAGCCGTGCGTATGAACGACGCCTTTTGGATTGCCCGTTGTTCCCGATGTGTAGGACAAGAAAGCGTGGCTGTCCCTCTTTGTTTCTGCCACCTTGAGATCGCCTGATTGCCCGGCAGCCTCTTCTTCAAGGCTGTACCAGCCTTCTGCTTTTCCGCCGGCTGCAAACTTGTGCAGGCCGTCATATTCCTTAATCCCGCTGCATTCTGCAGTAAAATCTATGTAGGAAATGATGGCTTTCACATCTCCGTGGGTCACTCGGTATTGAAGATCCTTGGTACGCAGCATTTCTGAGCTTGGTATGACAACAAAGCCTGCTTTAAGGGCTCCCAAGTAAACCGCATATGCTTCCGGAAACCTCGGAATAATGACAAGGATTTTATCTCCCTGTGTAAGACCCTTACTAAGTAAAGCGCTTCCAATTCTGTTCGCTCTATCAAGAAGCTGTCCATATGTAAGTTCCTGTTTTTCTCCCTGCTCATTTTCCCATTTAAGGGCTACCCGGTTTGCATCTTTTGCGTGTTTTTCAACTTCTTCTACCAAATTGTAGATTTCTGGCGCAATTAGTTCATCTCTCAGCATAAGTGACCCCTCCTTGTACTTTCTATTCGATTATACATAATAATTTAACATTTTTGAATATTATTACAAAATAACTTTGTCTTCTTAATAAAATGAAAAAAGACACGGATGGAATCCGTGTCCTGTCTTAGCTCTGTTCATTCGATTCTACTGCATTTTTTGGTTCGTTTCTTCGTTTTCTGCCTTGCTTTCTTGACTTTTGAAGCTTTTGATCCTGTTCCGGTCCCTCAGAAAACTCAGTGCGGTTGTTTTTTGTCATGATTAGCAGCCTCCTCTATATGAATTGCTCATTGAGCAAAAAAGGGCAAAGAAAAGAGCGGGGTATGATCCCCACCCTTCGTAGCCATATCTATTTAGTTCAGGTTATTTTGAAAATCCACCCATGTTTTGTTGAGCGTAAGATACTAGACGTTTAGTGATCTCACCGCCAACAGAACCGTTAGCACGAGCAGTTGTTTCAGGTCCTAAGTTCACTCCGAACTCAGAAGCGATTTCGTATTTCATTTGGTCGATCGCTTGTTGTGCGCCTGGTACTACTAGTTGGTTTGAGCTGTTGTTTGCCATGTGTTTTCACCTCCTTGTGAGTATAGATTGTGTAAAAACACATGGCTTCATACAAACTTAATTTGGTAATTGTTCACAGTTTTTAAAAGAGATCATCGAATTCCTCTTCAGAAGCAGCAGACAATTCCACTAACTCAGTTCGTTCAACAGCTTTTAAAATCATCGGCTCAAAATCAAGAAAGCTTTCAAAACGCTGCGCTTTCTCAAGCTTTGGCTGCGTTGCCGGTGATGGAGGCGTAAAAATGGTGCAGCAGTCCTCATACGGCAAAATGGATGTATCATGCGTGCCGATCTGCTTTGCAAGAGAGATGATATCTTTTTTGTCAGAGGCAATCAGCGGTCTGATGATAGGCGTGCTCGTCACGTCGTTAATGGCAAACATGCTTTCAAGCGTCTGGCTTGCGACCTGCCCGAGACTCTCTCCTGTCACAATCGCAAGCGCGTCATGCTTCTCACGTATCTTATCGGCTATTTGAAGCATCATCCTGCGCGTGGATGTCATGACATAGCTTTCAGGAACCTGCTTTTGAATCGCTTCCTGTATCTCGGTAAATGGAACGATATGCAGTCTGATCCTGCCCCCGAAAACAGTCAGTCTGCGGGCAAGTTCAATCACCTTTTGCTTTGCCCGCTCACTTGTGTACGGCGGGCTGAAAAAGTGGACAGCTTCAAGCTCTATTCCTCTTTTCATCGCAAAATAGCCGGCTACAGGACTGTCAATTCCTCCTGAAAGCATCAAAACGGCTTTACCGCTCGCACCTGCCGGCAATCCCCCGACGCCTTCGTAATCTCTTGAAGACAGATATGCCGCTTCTTCGCGAACCTCAACCCTTACATCAATATCCGGACTGTGCACATCTACAGTCAGTCCGTCAGTATTCTTCAAAATATGGCTGCCCACTTCATAATTTATTTCATTTGTCAGCAAAGGGAATGTTTTATCCGCTCTTTTTGCGGAGACTTTAAAGCTGTCTCCTGACTTATATTGACCTTCTATTAAAGCGAGAGCACCATTTTTGATTTCTTCCAGTTCTCTTTTCGTCTTCAATACAAGACTGAAGGAGTGAATGCCGAATACGAGCGGGAGCTTCTCGAGAATCTCCTCGTGATTCTCCCCGTTCAAGTTGATATAAAGCCGGTCGCGGTTGCCCCAGTACCCCAATGCAGGATAATCAGACAGCACCGATTTGAGGTTTTGCTTCAGACAGTTTACGAACCATCTTCTGTTTTTTCCTTTAGTGGTAATTTCCCCGTACCTTACCATAATGTGCTCATACTTCATAAAACTACCTCGCAAGTTTCACTAGTTTTTTTACAGATGCTTCTAAAACGGCTAAAAACCGCTCCAGGTCCTTATCTTCTGTGTCGTACGAAAGGCTGACCCTGATGGAGCTTGAAGCAACTGACCCGCTTTTTCCCATCGCAAGCAGCACTGTGCTGCTGCGCTTTCGTTTTGAAGAGCAGGCAGAGGTGGTAGAGACATAAATCTCTTCCTGTTCAAGCATCCGCAATAGAACTTCCGCCTCTGTACCCGGCACGGAAAAGTTGATGATATGGCCGGCCGACTGCCCTGCAGGCGTGTTGATCTGAACTGTATCCATATTTGCCAGCCCGTTTAATAAGAAGTGTTTTTGCCTGTTCATCTTTTCCCGGTTCGATTTGTACCGTTCAGTCGACATTCTTAGTGCTTTTGCCATCGAAGCCGCAAGAGCAGCACTTTCCGTTCCGGAGCGTGCCTGCATTTCCTGTTCGCCTCCAGAGAGCATCGGCAGCAGTTTAACCCCTTTTTTCATATAAAGGGCACCGCATCCTTTCAAACCATGGAATTTATGGCCTGAAATCGTGCACAAATCAATATGCTTAAGCGGCAATGGAACTTTTCCTGCTCCCTGGACAGCATCCACATGAAATGCGATTTTTGGATATGACGCAAGCATTTCCCCTATTTGTTCTATAGGCTGGATGGTCCCAACCTCATTGTTTATATGCATGATTGACACCAGGATCGTGTCAGGTCTAATGGCTTCTTCTACTTTTTCTATTGTGATCATCCCGTATTCATCCGGCTGCAGGTATGTAACGTCAAAGTCAAAGTGTTCCTTAAGCTGCTTGATGCTTTCAAGGACCGAGGGATGCTCGATCTTGCTTGTGATGATATGTTTTCCGTGATGTCTTCGCGCAAGAGCTGACCCTTTAACTGCCAGATTGTTCCCTTCCGTGCCGCCGGAAGTAAAAATGACTTCGCTTTCTTCGGCACCTAAAAGCGCGGCTGTCTGCCTTCTTGCCTGAGTGAGGACCTTTTCCGCTTCAGCTCCGAGGCTGTGCAGGGAGGAAGGATTGGCAAAAAACCGGGTTGCAACTTGTGAGAAAGCGTGCAATACTTCATCGTATGGTTTTGTTGTAGCGCTATTGTCCAGGTAAATCATTTCCTGCTCCTCCTGTGTACAAACGAGGATGATTTCCTCAATCTTTATAGTTTGCACGAAACAAACAATCATAATAACACAGTTTGATGAAATAAGAAATCTTTGAAAGAACATTTGACAGATTTAATTTTTAGAATATAATAAAAATTGATTTAGTCACATTTTTCGACAAATTTTTTGGCGGATGTGATAGGATGTAAACGGATACATTGTTAGTACGTATATCTCAGGGGGATTTTTTGATGTCGAATAAATCGTTAACCATAAAAGAAACATTTGTTATAGGACTGATGCTGTTTGCATTGTTTTTTGGCGCAGGGAACCTTATTTTCCCTCCGGCACTGGGGCAGCTCTCAGGAGATCACATGTGGACGGCGATTATCGGCTTCCTTATTACAGGCGTTGGACTTCCGCTTCTTGGAGTCATTGCCATCGGGCTGTCCGGAAGTGATATTCAGTCCCTTGCAGGCAGAGTCCATCCTCTGTTTGGATTCTTCTTTCCTTTTGTACTCTATCTTGCGATCGGCCCGATTTTTGCGATTCCGAGAACGGCAACGGTCACATTTGAAATTGGGGTGATTCCATATTTGCCGGAGTCATCAAGCGGCGATGGCTGGATCCTGTTCCTTTTCACGCTGGTCTTTTTCGCTGTGACGTACTGGCTGTCTTTGAACCCTACAAAGCTTGTTGATACAATCGGCAAGCTGCTTACGCCGGTCCTGCTTATAGTACTTGCCCTGATCACAGTGAAAATGCTGGTTACTCCGCTTGGAACGTTTGAGAGTCCAACGAAAGAGTACGAGAACGGCGCGTTTTTCAAAGGGTTTCTTGAAGGCTACTTGACGATGGACACACTTGCGGCACTGGTCTTTGGAATTGTCGTCATCAATGCGGTTAAAGATAAAGGAGTTACAGACAGATCTCAAATAGCAAAAATCTGCTTAAATTCAGGCCTGATTGCTGCCGGCGGACTCGTGCTTGTATATGTATCATTGGCCTATCTCGGCGCTACAAGCGTCTCGAAGATTGGTTATCTTGATAACGGCGGAGCTATTTTATCTGAATCTGTCCATTACTTATTCGGCACGTTTGGAAATGCAGTGCTTGGAACCGCCATCCTGTTTGCATGCCTGACAACAAGTATCGGACTCGTATCTTCCTGCGGCAATTATTTTTCGAAAATTTTCCCAAGTCTGTCTTATAAAACGATTACCTTCATCATTTGTCTGTTCAGTATGACAGTGGCAAACGCCGGATTAACAAAGCTGATTTCGTTTTCTGTACCTGTTCTTGTGGCGTTATATCCTCTTGCCATTGTGCTGATTGCTTTATCTTTCTTCCACTCCTATTTCAAAGGAGCAAACGAAGTTTATCTTGGAAGCCTGCTGTTTACATTTGTGATAAGCGTTGCTGACGGCCTGAAAGCGGGAGGGCTTCTTCCTGCAGGACTGGACGCCTGGATGAAAGGAAATGTTCCACTGTTTGAATATGGAATTGGCTTTATCGTCCCTGCTGCTGTCGGCGGCCTTCTGGGATACATCTATTCCTCATTCAGAACGGCATCTGCTTCACCAGACAGCCAGAGAAAATAGTTGAACAGACATCAAAAATCCCGCACCGTTGAAGGTGCGGGATTTTTTATTTGGACGTCTGCTCTTCCAGCATGCTTTGAAGCTTTGAGAGCGAGCCCGGCTCAACCTGTTCCAAGGCTGCAGCTGCTTTATCAAGCGATTTTGTATATTCATAATTGCGGAAGTGATCTTCCGCTTCTTTCAGCTGTTCAGCGAGCGTACCATTTCTTCTCCGGTACTTGTTGCCGTACTGAATGACTTTCTCTGTCAGGTAGACTTGTTCGATCATCTCGTCTGACTGTCTTGAAAAAATTTCAATATGGGCAGTCGCTTCTTCAAGAATTCGATTCACTTCAATCATGTTAAGCGGGATTTCTTCAAGCTTTCGGCCAGCGTCTCCGAGCGAACGCTTCGCCTCTTTCAAAAGTTCTGCAAGATTCGGCGGCAGTCCCGGTACGTTGCTTTTTTGAATCTTCCGGCTTGCTTCATAAAGCTGTTTTCTTCCTTCAGCAAGAGCTGCCCTTGCTTCTCTTTCTTCTTTCCTTAATGCAAGGAGCATTTCACTGAATTCCTGGTGCTCTGCACGCACTTCTTCAATTTGACTTTGGAGCTGCTCGAGCTCCTCCTTCAAAATGGAATGGGCCAGCTGTTCGGACTGAAGCTTGTTCTGGATAAGAGAAAACTGTTTGCACAGCGCTGAAATCTGTTTTTCAATTTTTCGGCGGCGGTCAAGGTCAACTTCTGAAATCTGGTAGCTTTCTTTGACAAGTTCCGCTTCTTCTTCTGTTTCCTGGCGCTTTTTAAGAAGATCTGCCAGCTGCTCATCTATTTTTACAGCAGCCGTCTGGACGAAATGATGGGCGAGTACTTCTTTTTCAAGCAAGTCGTAAAAAGTATCAATCGCTTCCTGCATCTCTTCTATATTTTCTTTTACTTCCAGTGTCTCGCCTTGAGCAAGAAGGGCCATATACGCCTCTAGCTGTTTGTTCATTTTTTCAAGCTCTGTCTCAAGCTGGATATGTTTCAGGTGGAATCCGTTCTCAAGCATTTCCTGATAGCCGTCTGACAGCTCTGAAAGCTGATTCGGAATGACAGTCTGACATTCTGCGAGCAGCTTTGGAATTTCATCAATTTTCTCAAGCAGAATATGGATCTCGTCCTTTTGCCCCAGAAGGATTTCACGGGCTGCAAGGTAATTCCCTTCTTCTGTTTCCGCTTCAAACTGCTTAAGCGCCTCAGTGATCTCTGCAAGCTTGATCTCAAGCGCTGCATGCGACTTTCCGAAGGTATGGCTGTGAGCCAGAAGCGTCTTCTTCGCTTTTTTGACTTGTGTTCTTACCTCTTCGATTTCTGTGCTGTTTTTCTCTTCACTCGTAATCAGTTCATTGATCTCAGAGATGATGATTTCAATTGATTCATCCACAAGCTTAAGCGTTTTCTCGATATGTTCAAGCACTTTTTTCGATTTAGTAAAGCGGTACTTGTCCGCGTAATCCTCTGCATCAAACAGGAGCTCCTCTACTTCCGGAAGCTGGGCTGTCAGGATTTCGTCCCACTCTTTTCTCCACCGCTCAAATAATTCTTCCGCCTGTCCTGTCATCTTTAGATCTTTGACCTTCGAAAGCTCATCTGCAATCGACCGGTTCATGATCTCGATTTTCAAGGCTTCCAGCCGGTCTACTTCTTTGTAGATATTTCTTCTGATTGCGTAGCCGACTCCAAATAAAACCAGCAAAATGACAATAAGTCCAATAACGACTTCCATAGTGAGCCCCCTCGTTGTGTTCCAGCAAATCGTCATAACAAGGTATAATATATTTATATGAATGTAAGTAACGATTGTCGAATTTTCATATGTAATCTGATCATTGTACGGTTAAATGTTTTTTCATTGTATTTATGATACCATGTAAACGACAATTTTTGACCGGTATTTTAAATTTTTTTGCACAATTTATCGCCATATTTCGCGGTACTTGAGAGGGGATTTTCTGCATGAGAAAAAAAGACGGACATGTACATACGCCATTTTGCCCGCACGGCTCTGATGACAGCCTTGAAATGTATGTTGAAAGGGCTTTGAGTGAAGGGTTTGAGGAACTGACTTTTACAGAGCATGCCCCTCTTCCGGAAGGGTTTGCAGATCCTGTTCCGGGGAGCGACAGTGCTATGAGCCATTCTGAATTGGAGGATTACATTACCCGGGTCACTTCTGTAAAAAAGACCTATTCCGGACATATAAAAATCAACCTCGGCTTTGAAGTGGATTACATCCGCGGGTATGAAAAGGGGACAGAAAGTTTTCTAAACGACTATGGCCCGTTCATGGATGACGGGATTTTGTCTGTTCATTTTCTGAAGCCCGGCAGCGAATATCAATGCCTTGATTTTGACAGTGATACCTTTTTAAAAATGGCCGAATCGGCCGGCGGCGTAAAGAAGCTGCATGAACTTTACTACGAGACCCTGATTGCTGCAGTTAAATCAGAGCTTGGTCCTTATAAGCCGGGCAGGCTGGGACATCTGACGCTTATAAAAAAATTCCATAAAGCATTTCCTGCTGAGTTTGACCTAAAAGACATGCAGCTGTCCCTTCTTTCTGCTGTTAAAAAGAACGAGATGGAGCTCGATTTTAATACAGCAGGACTCAGAAAAGAACTTTGCGGCGGGATCTATCTTGACGGATGGATGATCAAGGAGGCAAAAAAACAAAACATCCCTCTCATATACGGGTCTGATGCCCATAGTGCAAAGGATGTTGGAGCACACTATTTTCATTATGAGGAGGCCCTGGTCTGATTGGCCGGAATCCTTACACGATTGCTTCCTTCTTTGAAGGATCGCATAAAAGATGGTCAATCCAGATTTCAATTTCGTGAAAATACTGTTTCACAAAATAGGATTCATGGGTTTGAATATAGAGCACTTCGCTCATATATTGCGGCTGAAGGTACGGCATGTTCAGAAGGCTCTTCAGCTGCACAAGAATGTGGGCCATCGGTGCTTTCCGGAACTGTCCGGAGCGGATGCCCTCTTCAAGAATGGCTTTAAAAAAGTACTTTTCTTTTGTGAGATACGTTGTCATCACTTCTCTGATCAACATTGAATCGAGGGTTACTTCTCTCAGAACAAATCGTGCAAGTTGACGGTTTTCATGCTGATAGTTTAGAATATCCCCAATCAAGAGAAGCAGGCAGTTTTTTGGTGTTTCTCGGCTCAGGCGGAGATAGCCTGTTTCAATGACTGAAAGGTATCCTTCATAATACTTTGAAACCAAGTATTCCAGAAGGCCGCCCTTTCCATTAAAGTAATAGGAGATGTGAGCAACATTGACATTCGCTTTTTTGGCAATTTCCCTTACGGATGTGCCGTTAAAGCCCTGTGTGTTGAACAGTGCTACAGCTGCATCTATGATCTTTTCTTTCGTTTGATTGGAGGCGTTCGGCTGCACTGGCATAAATCTCACCCCTTTCATCATTACTTTGTACATTCAAGAAAATAGGAAGATATCCTCTATTCTTTTATCGACAAAGTTTGTCCGCGCGCTCTAATACGCGTGAAAAATACACAAAGGTGGGGAAATATCGTGTTTCATGTCGAAAAATACAGCGGGAAACAAGAAGAAAATTACGAAATGCTCATTAAGCAGCTGAAGGCTTTGCTCGATGGAGAAAAAGATGCGATCGCCAATCTGGCCAATGCGTCGGCTCTTTTAAACCAGTTTCTTACGGAAATCAATTGGGTCGGTTTTTACCTTTACAAAGACAGCGAGCTTGTTCTCGGCCCGTTTCAGGGACTGCCGGCATGTGTAAGAATACCTGTCGGAAGAGGCGTGTGCGGTACCGCTGCACAAAACCGCAAAACAGAGAGAGTGGCGGATGTCCACGCTTTTCCGGGACACATTGCCTGTGATGCCGCATCTCAGTCTGAAATCGTCGTCCCGATGGTGAAGGACGGGGAGTTAATCGGCGTCCTTGATATTGACAGTCCGATTAAAGACAGATTCAGCGAGCTTGACCAAAAGTATCTGGAGAAGTTCACGGAAACGCTTGTTGATTTTCTGTAAGTTTTCAACTTAAATGACGACAAAATGCCCGAGAGCTTCATAGCCTCTCGGGCATTTCAACTTTATAAAGCATCCAAAGCCTGGTTCAGATCATTCCAGATGTCTTCCACACTTTCAAGGCCGACAGACAGTCTCACAAGATTGTCGCTGATGCCCATCTCATGCCTTTCTGTTTCCGGTATAACCGAATGGGTCATAGTGGCAGGGTGCTGAATCAGACTCTCCGCATCACCCAGACTAACAGCAATTTTAATAAGATTCAGCGCGTTCATAAATCGCTGGGCCTCCAATTTGCTCTCTTCTTTTAACGTGAACGAAATCAATCCGCCGCCTTTTTTCATTTGCTTCCTGGCAATGCGCGTTTCCTCAGCGTCACCGATAAATGGATACACAACCTGCCCGACTGCAGGATGAATCAGCAGTCTACCGGCAATTTCAGCAGCGCTCTCACAGTGCCGGTCCATTCTGACTGGGAGAGTTTTCAGCCCTCTAAGCAAAAGCCATGCATCAAACGGAGACATGATGGCCCCGATGTCTTTCCTTTCTGTCATGGCAAGCTTTTCAATATATTCTCTATCCCCTGCAGCAAAACCGCCGATAACATCTCCATGCCCGCTGATGTATTTCGTGGCGCTGTGAAGAACGATATCACAGCCGTGAGAAAGCGGCTGCTGAAGGTACGGCGAGCAGAACGTATTGTCCACCACGACGCGAAGCCCATGAGCTTTAGCAGCTTCTGAAACGGTTTGAAGACTGATGATCTGCATCGTCGGATTAATTGGCGTTTCAATATAAATAAAGGCAGTTTCCGGTCTGATCTCTTTTTCAATCTCTTCTTTAGAAGAAAGCTCGGAAAACGAATAAGTCACACCAAATTTTTCTTTTAGCATGTTCAAAAGGCCAAACGTACAGCCGTAGATCCCTTTTGAGCAAAGAATGTGAGAACCTGTTCTCACCATTGACATCATGACGGCAGAGACCGCCCCCATGCCTGATCCAAAAGCAAGTGCTGCTTCTGCCCCTTCAAGCGATGCAATCTTTTGTTCAGCCAGCTGAACCGTCGGATTGCCGAGTCTTGAATAGATGTGTCCTTCTTCCTCTCCCAAAAACCTCCGCTCCCCGCTTTCCGCCTTGTCAAAGACAAAAGTGGCCGTTTGATAAAGTGGCGGAGCCAGACTGTTATATGGATCTTTCATCTTTTCATGACTGTGAATCACCTTTGTTTCAAATTGATATTCCTTCCCCATGTCTTTTCCCCCTTAAGCTGCTGCCTTCCATATCATATGACAAATCAACTAAATTTGAAAGCGCTTTCTTAGTTTCGTAAAAAAAGAAGAGTCAGGAGGTCTCGTGCATGACCTCTGATTCTTCATAAAAGACTGCGCAGTTTTTTCCGTTTTCTTTTGCTTTGTAAAGCGCCTGATCTGCTCTTCTTATCATTCTTTTCAGAGATTCAGGCTCCTCTGCCGTCCAGTGGGCAACGCCGCACGAAATCGTAACAGATGGAAAAGTCTCATTCTGTACAGAATCAACTATGCGGTTCGCAAGTTCGATACCATAACGCGGGTCAGCCTGCGGCAAGTAAACGGCAAGCTCCTCACCGCCCCATCTGGCTCCAACGTCACTTTCTGTGATGCTGTTCATAATGATGCCTGCCACCTGAATCAAAATGTCATCCCCTGTCTGATGCCCGTGCGTATCATTAACGGTTTTAAAATCATCAATATCCATCAAGATAAATACTCCCTGGCTGTCCGTTTTAAGAGAGTGCTGCACCGAATCATCCAGATAATTGCGGGAATACAGTTTTGTAAGATGGTCTGTAATGACCAGCAGTTCAAGTTCTTCTCTCAGCATGGAATTCATTAAAGCAAGCGTTGAATGGTGAATAAGGGACTGCATCAATTTAAACATTTCAAACGTGAAAGCATACGGATTCCTATGCAGAATAACAGCGAAACCCTTCAATTCATCCCTTTGAACCATCGGAATGGCAATCAAGGAAGAAAAAGCGGCATCTTTCACCTTTAAGTCACCGATGAATACTCCTTCAAGCTCCTGCCTTACTCTGCGCTCTGCAATTTCCAGATAAAAAGAAGCTTCTGCCGTATGAAAAAACGACGTACTGCCTGGAAGCATCCTCGTCCCTTCGCTGCTTGTATAGAAAAAGCCCGTCTCATCAGCAGAAAAAGAACGGATCATCCGGTCAGACATAAAGGTCATCGTATCAATGAGCCTTAAATTTTTGTTGAGTTTATGCGATGTCTCATTGATGAGCTGCAAATCGGAAACAAGTTTTTTCGACTGTTCGTAAAGCTTGGCATTTTCAAGAGCATGACCGGCAGCTTCAGCAAGTGAAGCGGTCATCACCGTTTCATCCTCGTCAATTTCAGACCGGTTCTGCTGAGTAACCTCGACTACACCGTAAATGCCCTGGTTCCCTTTAAGCGGCGCATACAAAATAACCTGGTTTGAAGACTCAGAGGCATCCCATTTAATCTCTCCCGTTAAATAGGCTTCCATCGCGCTCTCGCTGCCTGTCCCTTCGTAATCAAACTCTTTCACGGGCAGCTGATGGCTGCTGTCACTGTCGTGTGATAAAAATAAATAAAACAGATAGTCAGGAAACATTTTCTGAAGAGATAAAATCAATTGATTTAACACTTCATCCTTATTCATAGTCGCATGAAGCCTTTTAGTAAGCGCATAGAGCTCCTGATAGTTTTTTTCCATATCCGTTTTCTTCTGAAGGCGCTGAAAGTGTGCAAGAAAAAGACTGCACTCTTTAGTTAGAAGTCTATAAAAATCTTCATCAAAGACATGTTCCTTCTCCGTTACGGAAAGCAGAAATCCCTCAGAAAGCATGAGGTCGACCCTTGACTCTGTCCGCTCGATCAACGAGCGCTTCTGTCTGAAGGGCACCGTGTGGTAGGAATGCGAACTTGCAGCAATCAACAGGTACTGATCCTCTTTGCGCTTAAAAAAAGAAACATACTCTGCACTTAAATATGATTGGAGGCAGCTGACAGCATATTCCGCTGCATGTCTGCTGTACGGACGTGCCTGACTGCTGATATAATCAAAAAAAGAACTTTTAATGGATAGTAGTATGTATTCAGAATGACTTGTCACAAAAATCCCCCGTATGTCCGAATCAGCTTTCGTTCCTTCATTGTAACATATATTTTTTTCCAATTTATTAACCGAATGTGTTTTTTCCTCTATTTGTATTATCGTCTTTCCTGATAGATTGTTGACTTTCCAATATCAAAATTATATAATGGTCGTTGTGTAAAATAAATATTCGCAGCCTATTGATACCACTGCTGTGATTTCATTTTGTTCCTCTGTGACGAGGTGTATCGTGTAACTCTCTGCTGCTGGAGCGAGGATATATGAAAACAAAATGTGCACTCAGTCAGGGTCAGTCTGTTTTTATTTTATGCCAAATAAAAACATGTAAGGAGGAGACATCTATGTCTCGTTATACAGGTCCAAGTTGGAAACTTTCCCGCCGTCTGGGAATTTCATTAAGCGGAACAGGTAAAGAATTAGAAAAGCGTCCATTCGCACCAGGTCAGCACGGCCCGACTCAGCGTAAAAAACTTTCTGAGTACGGCTTACAGCTTCAAGAAAAACAAAAGCTTCGCCACATGTTCGGTGTGAACGAGCGTCAATTCCGCAACACATTTGACAAAGCTGCTAAAATGACTGGTAAACACGGTGAAAACTTCATGATTCTTCTTGAATCACGTCTTGACAACGTTGTTTATCGTTTAGGCCTAGCTCGCACTCGCCGCCAGGCACGCCAAGTTGTTAACCATGGCCACATCATGGTTGATGGAAGCCGCGTAGACATTCCATCATTCCAAGTGAAGCCAGGTCAAACAATCACACTTCGCGAAAAATCTCGCAACCTTGACATCGTTAAAGAATCAATCGAAGTAAACAACTTCGTTCCTGATTTCCTAACTTTCGATGCTGACAAATTAGAAGGTACTTTCACTCGTCTTCCAGAGCGTTCTGAAATGCCTGCTGAAATTAACGAAGCTCTTATCGTTGAGTTCTACTCTCGTTAAGTAAAGTGGTTCTTAAATAGCCTTTATAAAACCCTAGAAACGTTGATAAAACGGCTTTTCTAGGGTTTTTTTATTTGTTTTGGTTCTTAGAATAACACATTATAACGTATTGATTTGGGGGAGATTGGGGGAGGTTTTGGGGTAATAAAACAAGTGGACAGATCACCTCTCACCTCTTACACCAAATTAATAAAAATTGATTATCAGATTTTCGCCCTCAATTCTGGTTAATGCTCAGCAAAATGGACCTTTAATACACAAAGAAAATGGCAACCTAATATAGGTTGCCATTTTCCGTTAAAGCCCCCGATTGCTGAATAAAAGTATACACACCGGCTACCCTTTTCTTAATACTTTCCAAAACAAAGATGGACTAACATTTTTAAATGCTTGTAGCAGGTCTGGGCCAAAGATAGTTATAGATTTTTCCCAGGGATGACCTAGAATTCCCCAATCTAAATTTTCTTGCAGAAAGAAGTAGTAATCCCCATCAGGAAATACAGGCACTAACCACTCATTACATTCAGTCTTCGGAAAATCTAAATGTGGATTTACCCAATAACTAGCGTGGTTCCAATCAAATCCATAAATGAATTCATCTTTTTTTGTTACTTCTTTGAGATTATGAAGTGTTTTATTTTTAAGATCACTATTCAAAGATTCAAATTGGCTCATATCTACAAGACAATGCGATATATCATAGCTGATGAATGGGCTCGGAACCACAAAAGAAGGAAACTCAACCGTACTGGGTTTGAATTTAAGTTTTTTGTATATCTTTTTATATAATTCTTTGTCTTCCTTACTTGATAACTCGATCCAGTTACTCATATTAGTTCTCCTTGCTCTGTATTTCCTCTAAGTTCCAACTTAAAAATAGAAAGCAATTTTCTGCAATCGCCCCCGATTGCTGAAGAGCGTTAATAGTAAATCATCACCTAAAATCAAAATGGGGACTTCGATTAAAGCTCTTTTTAGCTTAATAAGTTTTTTTAATCTTTTAAGATAACTACGTCATTAGTTAAATGATTAACTTATTTATTTAATTCTTTTGTCAAAATGTCAATCGCACCCATTACTTCTTGAATATTTTGTTTGCTATTCATTTCATTTCGAGCGTGAAGTAGAACAGGTCTAACAGACTCAACAGAGCGACCGAGTTCATACATCCATTCATATCTTGGAACCATCCAAGTATGAAAATGATGAGTTGTATCTTCATTGTAAAAATAATAAACGTATTCAATTCCTAATACATCTCTTTGAGCCTTCCTTATTTTTGACAAAACCTTAATATAATCTATCTTTTCTTCTTCTGTTAATTCATCAAAACATTTGATATGGCGTTTAGAAGCTAATATTATTAGTCCCCTTATTGGATAAGCAACATCTTGATGAGCGTGAAAATACTCCGTTTCAAGTACCACACCGCCATCAGGTTCAATCATTCCACTTGTTAATGCACAACTTAAACACTCTACTTCTACTGTATTTCCGTTTGATAAAGTTATCTTTCTCACTGACTTGCCCCCCATATGTCTATGTTCCAAATGGAAACTCATATTCCACAATCCTGCCCAATTCTTAGCTAAAGGGGTGGATTACTATATGCAGCAATCGCCCCGATTGTTTAATAAGAGTTGTCTCTATTAATTTCTGTTAGTTAAAAACCTCACTGCACTCGTATCTTGTCAGTCTCTTTTTATGTAACACACATTTATGATCCAAACACAATGGATTATTTAGTATGTGGGGTAAGAAGTGTGGAATCATCTCACCCACCCCAAAATTATGATCATCCAATAACCAGGATATCTTTTTCCAATCTAAGATGCCTTCAGCTACTCTCCTAGGTGTTTGAAAGACAAAAGTATTAGGGATTTCAACAAGAAATACATACATTCCTCCAATATATTTATCATCTACTTCCCAAGAAACAGTACCTTTGTAGTTGATAGAAGTTGAAGAAATATCAATACTTGTTTCTTCCTTGACTTCTCTTATAACACATTCCAAAGGAGTTTCATTCTCTTCCATCTTTCCACCTACACCATTCCAAAGGCCCTGGGTGGGTGCAAAGTCTCTATTTAGCATTAGGATCTTATCATCGTTTCTAATAAAACATATCGTTTGTTTGTACACCATAGATACCTCCTTCGCATAAAGCTTGTTCCATTTATCTAGAAGAATCACTTAATACCAATTATTTCAAATTAAGTCGAGATTAACAATATATATTCCCATAAAAAGAAGACTTATCTTTTCCAGATAAGCCCCCGATTGCTTAATAAAATTCTATTTAAAAATGTTCTTTGAAGATCAGTTTGAAATATGGCTTAAAGTCAATTTCTATCATTTGTTGGGAATCCTCATTTAGAACTGTTAACAAGACACTTGAGTGTTCTTTTTGGTCTGCTGTAATTTCAAACTTAGATACACGTTTGAGTTCCAATAACGATAAGAATCTTCTTGATTCTCGGTAAGTCACCTGAATTTTTACTTCTCCATACGATGGAGAAATAGTAACAATAAAGTCTTCTTCACCGTTCGAAAACTGGTATTTCGCTGTATTGTAATAAAATTGCATATCATTTGAGTTATTATCAAATAACGTAGGTTCACATTCAAATAAAGAAAGTAACTCGCTTTCATCTGGAAATATAGCCATTTTCTTAAGCACCTTTCAAATTTCTTATTCATCAACCCTACCCAAGTCTTCAATATAAAAATGATCACACTTTGCTGCAATCGCACCCGAAAGATCAATAGAAGTAACAAGAAGATGTTCGTTTATTGTGGAAAGTTAACTTGATAAAAGAGTTTTCACCTTTTCATTATTAAAGTTTTCTTCTAGCAACTTGTAAATTTCGTCCTCAATTTCTTCTCTACGTTCAGCTTCATTTTCATCTTCAGTTAAAATATATTCATCATCAATTCGTGCTCTGGCTTGTGCGACTTTTATAATTTTTTCAGAGAATTCTTTCACCTGCATTTTCTGTTTTTCATCGTTACTATCAATTCTTTCAAGAACAGCTGTATTCACATCATCCAGTAAAGTTATGCCTTTAAAAAGAAGATACATTGCGACAAAAAGTTTTCGCTCTTCTAATTCGTTAAATTTAATTGCCAGATTACTCACCTCATAGTTTTTTTGTGAAAAATGGGGTTTATATAAGGACTATTTAAAAGTAATACCTTTATCTTTATACTGCACTATGTAGTTGCCGTCAGAGCTCCGTTTATAATACCCTAGATTAAATTCTTCCTTGTTAATTAAGCCTTTTAAATAAACAGGAATAGGAGGGTCTAATATTAAGTCTGCGATTTCCAGTGGAAAGTTATCTTCATTGGGATTTGGAGTGTGAATATAGACTGCATCTAAAGAAGCGTCGTTTTGATTAAACTCAATCCAAGATTGGTATGGTTTTTCAAAAGTGTCCATTTCTTTTACTAAATCCTTATATAAAGCTAAATGTGCATTTGCGTGCTGTTTTCTGTACTTTGGTCTATTTCCTATTCCAATAAAATCAAGGTGAGTATGCCACAAGTCAAACCACCCATCGTTACTAAAATCTAAGTTGTATTGATCTCCGGACGATCTAATGTCTAATTCGCGAAAATAACGTTTTTTTCCTCGAAACTTCACAATTCTCACTCCAATTTTAACTGAACCCTTATTCCACAATCCTGCCCTTTAATGGAATAACCATTATTTGTAATGATACCATGTAATTCCCTTACAATCATTGAAAAATCATCAAATTATTTTGCTCGCCCATTTAATATTACAGAAGAACGAAGCCTCTCTAATATGTAGAAAGGCCTCCAAATTATTTTACAATCTCGTAGTGCCATCCTAAGTTTTTTAACCATTTTTCATATTCAGATCTCATTGAAGGACTAAGACCACCTGATAACATTCTTGGATTACCTGGCTGCTCAAACTGGAGACGTCCCCACCAGTTTTTTTCAATGAAGTATTCAGATACAATTTTGCACGATTCTGCACTTAACCCTCCCGTAAGGATTTGCACTGATTTGTTTTCTGTTTTTGCGGCATCCGGCTTTATATGCCAATTATCATAATAGTTCTTAACGTCTTTAATAAACTGTGCCCAAGTAACCCCATTAGGTTTCAGCCAGCTTTCAGGATCTGACCGGCGACGAGGATCAAGCTTGCTGTGGGGAACAATCTTTTTCAGTGGATCCAAACCGTATGTGCGGCAAAGGTATGCATGATACCAAACATAACGGTCATAGGCTTCTTTGAAGTTTCCAGTACGGCATAACTCAACACCGGCAGCTGTATCATTGGCATCTTCACCAAATAACTCATTGTCTTCAGGGTTTCCGAAAAGGTTATGCCAGGCTTTTTCATTCAGAGGGATGATTTCTAAAATCTTTTGGCTGTCAATGAACGTGTGGGCAGAGGCGTTTGGCTGCTGATTGTTGAAGTAATTAAAATGATCATCTGCATCAGCTGAATTATTGGCCGTTTCGTGAGACACAATAAATTCAGGTTTACCTTTGACAAGTTTCTGGCCAGAACGGGCCTTGCCTTTGTTAATATATTTGCGTTCAATAGTATACTTTTTTGAAATGGACATGTGTATTCCCTCCAAATAAAACAGCCGCCATTATGGCAGCTGTTATTTTTTTAATAAGTTTTGAGCTTGAAGTGCTTTCTTCTGAATTTGACCTTGCTTGCTAATAAACGTGTTTTTCCAGATGGCGTAGAGATTGATAACCAATGCGGCAAAGGCGGCAGCTGCGAATACAAACGCATTAATGCTTTCTTCTGTGAACCAGTCAAATGTGATGCCAATTGTGCCAAAAAAGAAAAGAAGGGCCGTTAGAAACCCTCCAAGTAAAGTGAATGTATCTTTCATCATGTTAAATTCCTCCTCTTATTGCTGTAAATACAATGGCGATTACGCCAGTTATGGATGCTACAATAATGGCATTTGTGATGGATCGTCTAAGCCATTTTGTATCTTCTTTAATTTCTTTCAAGGTGTCTTTGATGTCTTTAATGTCACGTTCATGGAAGGCTGTCACCTTTTTCAATTCGTCGATTTCCTCTTTGTGTTTGCCTTGTTGAGATTTTAAATCATCAATTTCTTTCTGGATGGCTTGTTGCCAAAGATCCACGGTAATCCCCTCCAATTTGGGCGCCCCCCCTAAAAGCCAAAACTCCAAGCGCTTGGAGTTTTGGCAATAAAAAAAGCCTGTTAGGCTTCGTTTTCTTTGTTTATTTGTTTTCTTAGCAAGGCGACTTCAGAAACTAGTTCATTCTCTCGTTTTGCTGATTCTTCTGCCTGCTTGATCAGAAAATCATTTTCTTCTTGCAGCTGGGTGTTTTTTTCTTCTTGTTCTTTACCGAGCGCGAAAAATAGCGCTCGTTCGTCAGTCAACCGAACAATTTGATTTTTTAAGTCTTCAATTATAAATCCCCGTTTATCCATTGAAAGGTTCTCCAGTCAGGTGGCCAAGCCCCTCATCGACTAAAATTTCTTTTACCTGGGGTTTCAATAGGTCTGGCACTTCTGAGTACGACCATTTCCCCTTCATGATATAGGTGGCAAACAACATCGCTAACACATCACTCAACTCCCATTCCTCCGAAAATCATGTTTGTTAATTCTAATATGGCCATAGAGTTCATTTCTTCAGGTCCCGGATCTCTCTGAGAAGCGAGGTTCTCGTTTCTTTTTCTCTCGACTTCATCAGATACCAATCCTTCAATCCAATCACCCCTTTCAAAGTCCCATTTTGGCTCAAAAAAACCCCGGTCTCCCCAGGGTTTCACGTGATTTTCTGGAACTGGTTCATAGTCTTGCAAAAGCACAGAATCAATGATTTTTCCGTCTGAATCAACAATAATGTATTCCAGCATGTCTCACCTCTAATTTTCGGCTTTAAAGACGACGCCGGACAGTGAAACCCAGCCAGTCCCACCTGACATGAATTGAAGGTACCCATTTGGTTTGACGTCCAATCTTCCCACGCCGCCACTCGTTAAGACTGCAATTGGTTCATCATTTAATGGCCTGCAGCCGGCAGGCAATGTCGCGAACACATTTCCGACAGCTCCACCTTTTATCATTCCGCGAAGATGGACAAAACCGTCAGCTGATTTTGTATATCCTGCGCCGATGTGACTTGTTGTATTGTAATTTGACCATCCATTTAATAAAGACAAGAATGCATGGACAAGTGGGGTTATATCTTTATTCACCTTAATTTGTGAGCTTGCTCTTAAATCGATGTTTCCTGTTGCATCAAGTGTAATGGGGCCATTAAATGCAATTAAATTTAAGAAGTTTGCTGACTCAAGGGCCTTATTGTAATTTGATAACGACAGCCAGGATTGATCTCTCGAATCGTAAAGATTTAACCCGATTGTAGAGAGGGAGGTTCGATCAAAAGCACCGCCGCCCATATCCGTTTTTGCTGTGACGCCGTCACCCCTCAAATCAAGCGATTCAATAAGCCCGGTATTCAAATCATGTGATAAAAAAATTGATCCTTTTTCCATTAAAACATCGTAAGTTTGGCCGTTCTGTACCGTAGACGATCTGTATGTGACACCATCGATTTCGCCAGCCGTTACTTTTCCTAAATTAGCTGAAATGGCTGAAAGGCTTGCAGCTACAATTTGAGTCGCAGTGACTGTCTTTGCTCGGATTTTATTGCCGTCAATATCATTGGTTCCTTCATACGACCAATCCTGAAGAAGCAAGTCGGCCTCATATGCATCAATTTCAGCTTTTGAAGCTGGCCTTACTTTGGCAGAATCTATTTGCATCGTTTTGGCTGTTACGGGTGAAAAACCGGACCATCCAGCCATGGCGTAAAATGTGTATCCAGTGAACCCGGACGGCGTTGCTACTAAAGGCATTTTTAAAACAGTTGCAACGGTGTAATATTTTCCTGGAACAGGAGAAGGCACGAAATCTTTAAAGTCAACTTTATTATCAAAGTCACTTGTCGCTTCCATCCTTGCTAAAATACCAGCGCCGTCAATCGTGCCACTTTCAAGCATGAATGTAGCTTCAATAAACAGATATTGAAAATACGGTTTGTTCGTAATGCTTTGTGATAAGTGGCCAGTGCCGCCTGCAGGTATGACAAAACGAGCTGAATTGCCGGTTCCATTTCCTGAGGCTACCTTCGTAGGGGAGGTTCCAGAGAGTGCCCACCTGGCAGGTAGCGTGCTGCTCCAATCATAAAAATTTGGATTGGTGTTCATTAAAGGAGCCTCATCTGACTCCGGACCTCGGGGGCCTGTTGGGCCAGTACCACCTGTATTTCCCGTGTCACCCTTTGGCCCTGTTGGACCTTGGGGCCCCGTTGATCCGGTATCCCCTTTATCGCCTTTGATTAACACCCAGGTGTAATCGGCCGGATTTGTTGAATCAGCTGCTGTATAGTCGGTATAAGTCCCAATGTACGTCTTTCCTGTGGCCACGGTCGTGGAAAAACCGGACGTCCCTGTTGCGTTTGTGGCATAGGCAGTGTGGAAATAAGGCGTCCTTCCATCCGCCCCTGCAGGCCCAGGGAGCCCTTGTGCGCCGTCTGCGCCTTTAATCAGCGTCCACTTGTATTTAGATGCATCTGTTGAATCTGCGGCAATACGATCAACGTAAACACCTATGTATGACTTTCCGGAGGGGTCACTGACTGAAAATCCGATTGTTCCCGTCGAATTATTTGCATAGGCAATATGAGTGTAGGATGAAAGTCCATCAGCTCCTTTAGGTCCCTGAATCCCTTGATCTCCTTGTGGCCCTTGGAGCCCTTGAAGTCCTCGTTCGCCAGGATCACCTTTATCGCCCTTGATTAACACCCAGGTGTAATCGGCCGGGTTTGTTGAATCGGCGGCCGTATAGTCGGTGTATGTCCCGATGTACGTCTTTCCTGTGGCCACGGTCGTGGAAAAGCCGGACGTCCCCATTGCGTTTGTGGCGTATGCAGTGTGGAAGTAAGGCGTCCTTCCATCTGACCCTGTAGGTCCAGGGAGCCCTCGTGCGCCGTCTGCGCCTTTTATAAGTGTCCATCTATAGACAGATGGGTCTAAGCTGTCTGTCGCCGTAGAGTCCGTATAAACTCCTATATAAAGCTTGTTTGTGGAATCACTGACTGAGAAGCCTAATGTGCCCGTTGCATTGTTTGCATAGGAAATGTGTGTGTAAGAAGGGAGTCCGTTTGGACCAACCGGCCCCCTTATTCCCTGATCCCCTTTATCGCCTTGAATTCCTTGCAAGCCCTGCGGCCCCTGCTCGCCGGTGTCGCCTTTTTCTCCCTGCGGCCCTTGAACCAAGGACCATTCATAATCAGTCGGTTTTAAAGAGGGAGTCTCGACTAGTTGATTGCTTGCTACCCCAATGTATTTCTTCCCTGCCGAATTTGAAGTGATATTCGCCCCGTTTTGGTCGTCTCCGTACATAATCCATACATAGTTCCGGCTATTCCATCGGGCTTCGTTCCGGAAGAGTTTTTTCTGCAGTTCACGTATGCTTTGGATGGGAGTAACTTGAACTTCAAGATAGTTTCCTAAAACAACCCCATTTTTGGAGGCGGCCGTTTGGGATCTTTGTTTTTCCAATACCCTGGCTTCCAGATAAAGAGGTGGACTGAACTCTACATCTTTTATACGGATGGTATCGCCTTTTCTCATCATTTCGTGGGAAAGGCCAAACACATCTTCAAGCGCAGCTGCAGAGACTTCATATTTCACTTGGCTTTCAATGACTTGTTTTAACGCATTGATCGTACTTGTTTTTAAGACGCTCTTTGATACCGGTTGATCCCCTTCGTGCTCATGCTGATAGACACCAAAATGAAGGCCCCACCGTGCTCTTGCTTGTTCGTCGACCACATACTTCTTTCCTTGGTTGATGTCCTCAAACGTGATAAATTCCCCGTCTGCAGTTGCTTTTCCGACACCCCATAGGGCCGTATACAAATCATTTGAATCAGACAGACGCCTGATGCCGATAAGGTCTTTGCCAAGTTCGACCTCTTTTCCGTTGTAATGGCCTATGCGCTTTAGGAGATCAACATACCTTTTGACGATCCGGCTGCCTTTGACCTCCACTCTGAATCGAAGTTCAAGGCCGAACGTGCTGGCCAATAAGTGGAGCGCCTGAAGGGCAGAAATGAAGTCTTTCACTTCAAATTTCTTGCTTCCGGAATATTCAACAATACCGAGTTCGAATCTTGTTCCTGCCAGCACATGGCTCCCTGCGGTTTTGGGGGTTGCGCCCTCCATCACGACAGGCTCCACAATTTTGGAGGTTTTTAGCTCCACTTGCTCGCCCTGGCCAAGGATATACTTCGTCCGTGAACCATTCATGTTTTCTTGTGCAATGTGATTGATGATATAGGCATAATAAAAGCCGTCCGCATCACGGACGACGAATTTTCTTTTGTTGGCCAGGAAGTCGGATGTTTTAGTGCCGTCTACTGTTTTGAATTCAAAGGTATTATAGGAATCCTCAATCTTCTCTGTATGCAGATCATCCCAAAACAGCTTTTTTTCACTGCTGTTTTCTAAAAAATCGACAATGCGTTCATCTTTATCCAGAATATGAATCATACCCATTTATCCCTCCATATAGCTTCCACAGTTGCCGCGCTTGGTGGATTTACAGCCAGCTGCGTTTCACCTACACCGAAGGGGAAGAAGCTGCCACCAAATTCTTTTATGTCGTTTCGGGATTCACCATTCACCCGAATTTCTTTTTCCTTGTGATCAATTTCAATAACGTCCCCCGCGTCTGCAATATAAGGAATTTGGACATCGGTAGGTTGATTGATACGAAAGGCTTTTATGTCATAAATTGAAGCAGCTGCGGCCTTTCGAGTTCCAAGCTGCCCAACATGAACGGCAATTTGAGACACTTGCTTGTTGAAAATGGAATCTTCGTCTAAAAACGTCACGGTTCTTCTTGTATGATGTTTGCCGGTTTTTGAATCAATTTTCGCGATATAGGCTGTCCATTTCTTGCCTATCCGGGATATGCGAAGCATGCCGTAAAAGTTATTCCAACTTTCTCGGGCATCCCCATATTCACTTAGAAGAAAGTGATTGATGGTATTGTCACCTATCCTCATCTCTCCTGCGACTGCCGAAATTGAACTTGATGTATCTTTTAGAGCCATTTTTGCTATGGCCTTATTGGCATCATCCAAGAGATAGACCTCAACTCTCCCCACAAGGTCACCCTTGCCATTTTGCAGGCCGACCAATGCATCTACCTTGAAATCGACAAGAGGGCCGTTCGGGACACTTGTCTTGATGGCCGGACCATGCCAGGCGCTTCCAGTGCCATATCCGGAAGCCTGAAACTTGGTTGAATCCGAAACCATGGTCCCGGCGACTACTCCTCCGTCCACAAAGCTAGCCGTGCTCCATCCGGTTAAATTGTTGCATTGATGCCATAGAAGGCGCTCTTCTTTCACAAAGGGGACTTCCTTTTCTAAATCTACTGGCTCCCCAAGGCGGATGTAAGCATCTGGTGAGATGATGTCTAATAGAGTGATAGGTTCCAAGATGGTCGCACGAAAAAGAGGATAGCTGTCTGCAGTACCATGATTGACGATAATATCGTTCACAATAGAACCAATGGGATCGTTAATAATTTGCGTATTTTCCTGTCCATGACTATGAGAATCAGGAATTAAGATGGCGAAAGAGCCCTTTCCGAAACGAAAGAGCCTTTCGAGGTCTGCAGCACCGTCTGGCACTCCATAATACATATGAACAGGATCCTCATCAAAAATGAGGGGAACAGCTTCTTTTCTCGGCCTTAGCCAATACGCAATCTGTCTCTTTAAGTCGTGTAGGTGAATAGGAGAATCTGCTTTAATCCCGATTTCAATGGCAAATGCCAGTACATCAAGATTCGCCCCTTCCAGGTATGCACCGTCTCTGTTCGGAATGGTGATAAAACGATTAATGACAGGGGCCCTGAGTGGTTTAACTGATTTAACCATGACATGGAAAGTTGAACTATGAATCCCGTCAAAAATTAATCCTCCGCTCATGTTATCAGCCCCTTGAAGTCTAATCCGAATTTGTCTTGAAGGTTCATTTCGTCCCTTATAGGCTTGGCAAGAACCTTGGCAATTGGCGTCTTTTCAATATCAATGTGCACAAGAACGTACTCAGGGTGCCCTCCGGCTGCGGCAACATCTGCCGTGCCTCTTGATCTGGAAGGGCTGTACGTTTCGTCCGAATCTCCAATATTTGCTCTCATTGGCACCTGGACAGCTGTCATTCCTGCCATGGAATTTGAAACTCTGGAGGCCAGGGAAGACATGGCCCTTTCAAGAGGGTGTCTCGCGTTCTCGATGGAGTCTCCAATCGGTCCAGCAAAGTCCATTCTATGAATGTCACTCAATGGTCCTCTTTTCGCCGGAGAAAACGGCCAGAAATCCCGGACAGCTCCGACGATGTCTTCCACTTTTCGAAGAATTTTCCCTTTCATTGCAGAAAGCCCGTCGATCGCACTTTGAATAATGGCCTTCCCACTGGCGTATAGGTCAATGTTAAAGGCACTCTTGATATTGCTCATGGCGCTTCTCACGGTGTCCCATGCCTGGTTCATTTTAGAGCGAATGGTATTGACAGTCTCAGAGAATTTGCCTGAAACAGAGGACACGATGCCTGATGCCGCATTCGTGATCGTTGAGCGAATGGAGCTCCAGATGGATGTAACCGAAGACTTTACATTGTTCATTGCTTGCTGAATGCTGTTTCTCACCGCATCAAACTTCTGATAGGCTCCTGTTTTAATAGAGTCCCAAACGGAGAATATAGAGGTTCGTATTCCGTTCCATATTTCTTGGGTTTTTGTTCGTGCATTTGTCCAGGTATTCGTGAAAAAGGTTAACACACTGTTCAAAAAGGATTTTGTCGAAGTAATCATGTTTGTCCACGTCTGGGAAAACCATTTTGCGATATTGATGAGAAAGGTTGTGGTACTGGTCAGCATGTTCGTCCATGTCTGAGAAAGCCAAGTGGCTAAACTGGTGAGAAAGGCTGTTGTACTGGTTATTACACTAGTCCACGCCTGTGAGAACCACGTGATCATACTGGTGAGAAAGGTTGTGATACCGGTGAGCATGCTAGTCCACATCTGTGAGAACCATGATGAAAAGGCTGTCCAGGCAGCAATCGCCGTGGTCACTATGTTTTCCCACGTCATTGAGAAGTACGTTTTTACAGCTTCCCATATGAGAATGGCTTTTTCCTTGACTGTATCCCAGTTTTGATAGAGCCATACTCCTGCGGCCACTAACGCCCCAATCGCCACCACAACGCCGGCAACAATGCCCACAAGAGCGCCGACACTAATCCCAAGCAGACCGGCTGCTGTTGTGATACCAGCAAAAATTGGCGCAAGAGCCAATAAACCTGCGGCTAAAACTCCGACTGCGGTGGTCACGGCGACGATGGCAGCTGCGAGCTCTGGATTCTTCGAGATCCACTCAGCCACTTTCGAAATCATACTGGCCACAACAGCCAAAACCGGGGCCAGGGCGAGCATCAGATCAGAGACAGCTGTTTTCATTTGTACCATTGGATCCGCATCTAACGTATCCATTTGTTCTTGAAGACCACGGGTATTTTGAGCTGTTTTGTCAGCTGCAGTCGCGACTCCCTGAAAAACAGAAATCATATTCGCTCCCTGATCTTCCCACTTCGTACCGAAAACCTTTGTTGCCAGTTCATTCTTTAATTCTTTATTGTCAATGCCCTCTAACCATGTTGAAACCTCACTCATGGCTTTGGAACCTTCTTTTCCGCCTGCCGCGACTGCTTTGCCCCAATCTTGAAATTTCTTTGCGGAGATTCCGGCATCTTCAATTAATGGCTTTAAAGCCTTCGGCACTTCAAGGCCGAAACCTGACATCGTCAGCCGGGCTTCTTTTACACCATCGTTCAAGTTATCGATGTTCCACGTTTTCGTATCGATTCCGGCTTCAAAAATGGCTTGTATTTCTTTCGCGTCGAAGCCAGCAAGCTGCATTTGAGTTCCATATTCGGAAATCGTATCAAGCTGCTCGGGTGGGAATCCTGCTTTCAAAAGGGAATTTGTCAGCGCAATCGCATCTTCATTGGTGATTTTCAGAGAGGCCGCAATCTCATTGGTTTCCTGGATCAGCTCGTTAAAGTCCACCCCGGCATAGGAGGCCGCAACGGTTCCGGCCATTTTTACAAGGGAAGCATTCTGTTCGTCGGTTGCATTCTTATTGAGTGCCCACTGCCGTCTGATTCCTTCAAGGGCTGCCTCCCCGTCTATTCCATACGCTTCAATCTGCTTAATGGCTTCTTTCACTGAGCCAATCGATTCAGGGGGTATTTCCATGGAGAGCTTTATTTTGGTATCAAGCGAAGAGGTATCAAGCGCTTGTTCAACGGCGCCGGCCAGACCGCCACCGACCACTAATGCCCCGGCCACATTTTCCAGGCCAATGCCGACACCTTCTACGGCCTCCTCTGTATCCTGCAGGTCCATCTGCAGACGCTGAATATCCCATCGAATGTTATTGATGGAATTTCCGGAATCAATAGAGGCCAACGTGGTTCGAAGCTGTTCAATATCACCGTTCGCTCCAATAGCCTGACGTCCTATCCGTTGAAAAGCATATTCCAGATCCCGGGACGTAGCCGAGCCATTTTGGATGGCTGTCACTAACCGGTTGCCAATCACGTTTGCGTAGTCCTGAACAGAGGTTCCCGTTGCTTCAAAAAAGGCACCCAATTGACGGGTGCCTTGTCCAACTTTCTCTTGTTCTCTTGCCATATCCGTCATTGCTTGCTGATAGGTTTGCAGCTGCTGCTCGGTTTGCTGTAATTCACGGCGGAAGCCGCGGTATTGTTCCTCACCAATCGTTCCGGCTTCAAATTGTGCCTGCACCTGGGCTTCAGCTGCTCGTAATTGTTCGAGCTTTTGCGTTGTAGAGCCTATACTTTGAGTTAAAAGTTCCTGCCTTTGAGCCAGTAATTCAGTATTGTTCGGGTCGAATTTAAGAAGTCGCTCCACGTCTTTCAGTTCCTTTGCCAAGTCTTTGCTTCGCTGATTGACGTCTCTCAAAGCGCCCTCCAAGCCAACCGTATCATGACCAATTTCAATCGTAATCCCTTTAATTCTGCTCACTGTCTCACCTCCTGTTAAAACGCGTCAAAGTCATTCTGATTGGCCTTGCGTATTTGCTTCTTCGGCTTTTGCATGTTTAGGTATTCGTCAATATAATCCAGGCACATGCCCACCGTCATGTCTTCGAGATCGTCTTTGGCAAGACCGACTTTTTTACATAAAAGAAGGAACATGTCTGTGGAAACGCCTTCCCCATCCGATGTTCCTTCGTTGTCTTTTATTTTTTTTTTCCTTGAATGCTATGAGTGAGCAGGTCCTGGGTCTCAGAGATTACATCGACCAGAGGGAACTGTTCAAACTGATCCAGCCATGTGATCGGATCCGGAATGGATTTATCTGCCGTCTTGGCCAGCACCCATGTAAAGTTATAGAAAAGATCAAAATCAATGGACTCAATAGACGCGATGTCCACTGATTTCCTCTCCAAGTGCATCAATTGCGAATTGTTCCGGGATATTCGCAATGTTGAGAGTTCCGTCATACCCTTGATTGCTGTTCGTCACATAGTACAGAAGGTTGTCCGCATAAAATTCACTTAGTTCTCCACGCGGATCCAGTGTAATTTCAACCCCACCGCGAATCCGGATTGGCGTTTCATACGTGATGGTACCTGCAGTCTCTGTATATGGCGCATAATGGACGTTCTCTAAACCAAAGGTCACTTTGTTTTCGTTCATTGTTAAATCAACCTCACATCATAAATTTTTTGAAAGAGCTGTTCAGAAGGGATGAACACTTCATCCGGAATATAAGGAATGGAATGCTGATCGAGAACCTCTTCAAGCATGGCTTCAATAGCCAAGTCCTTTTTGTTCGTATAAAGTTCAATGGAAACGTCATCTATCTTCTTGAAGACCTTGTTATCTGCCATGAAATGAGGAGATGCATTCACCATGTAACAAATATAAGGAGGTTCAGGGACGGGGCTGTTTTCAGATGCCGTAAAATGCGAATAAGCCACCGGCAAACCGGTCGCTTCCAGGATGGCTTTCAACTCAATGATCGTCATTCACGGATCGCCCTTTCCACATCGTCAATAAATTCCCTGAATACCTTTTCCTCCACTGGCTGAATATGAACTTTCGCCGGGGTCCTGCCGCCGTTTCTGTTGGCATGTCCTTTTTCAAGCAAATGGGTCAGCTGATAATCGGTTTTATTATGAACGATTCTCTTCTTGCCGACCTTTTTCACACGCCACCCTTTTCGGTAACTCCCCGTAAGCTTTGGACTTGTGGTCTTCAGTTCTGAAACAGCATCCTTTGATACTCTTTCTTTTATCACTTCAATTTCTTGCTCAACTTCGTTCGTATAGTCACGCAAAACCTGCGTAATCTGATTGGCAATTTGGTCAATACTAACCACCTGCCCTCACCTCGCAATACACCTCTGTATATCCATCTGTTCGCTGAAAATGCCGGTATGCAGTATACGTTGCGTCCTCAAATTTGAGTTTCTTTTCATAATCGTACTCATCAGAATCAATCAACAAAACGATTTGAGGTTTATGGTTCAGCTGGCCAGCTACTGAAAACTCTGCCCGGCTGATGCTAATCTTGGAACAAAAGACTTGTCGTTCAATCGGTGTAGAAACGTTCTGGTTTAATTCATCCTTGACCGTATGCATTGAAAGCAACGAACAAACCTCGTCCAAGGAAACATAAGGGCTGCTTCCAAGACTGCTTTTAAGTGATGGCATCTGGTCTTCCTGCCTTCTGTATCAATCTATTGTTTATACGCAGCTTAAGATTTTTAGATAAAGGAACGTCTTCTTGGCGTTTGCGATAACTCCAGGCGGCGTAATCCACGGTAAGCATTTGATCCCCCACATTCACGAAATCCAGGACAATCCCGGTCCGTTCAATTTCTTGCTGCGCCGACTGAATGAGGGTAAGAAAATAGGCATCCCTCAACGTGTGAGTGATGCCTAGATCAAGCTTCAGCAAAGCCAATAAATTCTCTGTGATTTGTTCGTTCATGGAGCACCGCCTTATTCTTTAGGCTTTTTCTTTCTGGCCGGCGCTTTCGGTTTAGGATCCGGCTGCTCACTTTGTTCAGTGGCTTCGGTTTCTGGAACATTTGTATTTCCAGAATTGTCTGCATCCGCAATAAAGCCGCGTTGCTCCAGATAGGCAATGCGTTTATCATCAGCTGTTTCATAGAAAGAGCCCGCATTGTAACGGGCCCTTGTTTCTGCATCAATAAATGGCTTGATTACTTTGTTTTTCATCCTTTATCCTCCCTTATACGACAGGAACGTCTACGATGGTAACCAGAACAAACGCTTCAGGCTTTACTGGTTTCCCGTCGAATCGTCCTTTGCCGCGGAATGCGGTTTGATCTTCCACAAATTTCACGTGTTCAGAATTATCAATTGTGATGGCTTCACGTTCAACAAGCGTATACTTTGAGTATTCTCCGAAAAGGACTTTATCTGCATCCAGGTTGTTATTGAAAACAACGCGCAGGCCAAGAAGATCAGGACGGCCAAGGTTTGGAAGCTTGCCCACCACGTTACCCTCAGAATCCACCTGAATGCTATACTCTGCAAGTCGGCCGTAATACGTTCTGCGGCTCATGACAGCAACGATTTCTCCGACACTATCAACGCCCGTGTCAATGAGTCCAAGGTGCTTCACTAGGTTTTTCAAAAGGTTAGCATCCGCATCGACTGAGACAATGTTTTCAGCTGGCAGGGCAGGAATGATTCCTTCCGGCTGTTTTTGTGCAGCTCCTTGACCTTTTACAATGGCAATATCAAGTGCAAGAGCGATAGCTCGAGCGATTTTCTTTGTCACATATTCATCTAGGTTAATGATAGAATCCTGCAGCAGGTAATTGTCAACAAACGTAACCTTACCTACCTTGAACCCGTCAAAGTCAATGTTTGCAATTGTTCCAACGTCTCCAGTAGGAATCGGGGCTTTTTGTTCAACCCAAGAGGCCGGCGTTGTATCTGTATCAACCAGGATACGAGTTGTACCTTTCACACGAATCTTTTCAACCAATGGATAAAGTGTTGTGAAATCCCCCATGATGTCCATGATCCGGTTAATGACCACTTCCGGAATAGTCAGCTCGGAACCTGAGATGGCGCGGATGTTACGGAACTTATTGTAAAAATCCACAACTTCGCTGTGCTTGTAGTATTCACCAGTTCTCAATAGCTCTCTTACCTGTTGTCTGTTCATGCCTTCCATTTCCCCCTTTTCATTTGAACGCTGCTGCTGTGCTGGCTCGTTGCTGTTTAGCTTTTCGAGTTCGCTTTCAAGGTCAGCAATTTCTGTTTCGAGCTTGGTCTTACTTTTTTCAAGCTGTGCCTCGTCGTCTTCAAGCTTTGTCATGCTCTCCTCAACGGCTTCAATTTCGTCTTCCGTTTTGGCCTCATTGATCGCTGCCTCTAACTCTTGGGACCTTGTTGCAAACCCTTCCTGCTGAATCAATAAATCAGCCAGGCTTGATTGTCTTTGTTCAATTTTCTTTAAAAGCATAATTTGTCTTAGTGCCATTGTTTCAATCGCTCCTTTAATTGGTGTTTACGCTGATCGAGCTGACGCTTTTGGTGTTGCTCTATTTCCGACTTCCGAGCCTGGACGCCCGTTTCTTCATATGCCGGAAACGTACAGACAGAAACTTCATGAAGGTCCACTTTTCGGATGGTCCACTTGACCGAACCATCTTCACGAAAATCTGTGTCTTCTTTCAGGATGTTGAATCCGAAACTGCACTGGTCCACATCCCCTCGCTTTACCCGTTCATAGATGTTAACTGCGTCAGAGTCATTGGGGTTAATGCGAATCTTCCCCCATAGACCATGGCTGTCAGCCTTCAATTCAAGGGTTCCGGATTTGTTCCGGCCAAGGACAAGGGTTGTATCGTGATTGATTAGACCGCGAATATCATTTCCAAGCGTTTCATTGAACGCTTCAGGACTCAGCTCCTCATAGGCGCCTGTCCACAATTCAGTGGCGCGATTGAACACAGCAAAATATCCCTCTATCACCATTTCCTCTCCATCGACAGCCCGGGTCTTTAATTCTGTTGAGACGCTCCTGGTTTGACGGCCCTTAACTCTACTCATCGTTTTCACCTCCTTGGTTCAACTTCTTTTGATCGCCAATCATGCCAGCTGGGATATAGTTCTCTAGCATGACAAGTTCATTAAGTCCCTCTTTCGGGGAAAGGCCAATCCAATCGCGCACCTCGTTCCCTTCCATGATGCCGCGCGTATACATGTTCATGCCGACCTCTGACAATTCCTTAATGTCATACGCGTAAAGGGAACGAGGATTAAATTTGAAATAAAGATCAGAAGCATATAAGAGCTTTCTTGTCAGCTCTTGCTCCATGCCTTTTGCAATAGGAAGCAAGGAAGAATTGATAAAATTGTTGAACTCATCTTTTTTAAATTCGCCCACGCCAACAAAAAAAGGCGGCACTCCTAAGATGCCGGCCACCGTTCTCTTATCTATTTGTACAGCGTCATTAATTGCTAAATCGTTTAATGACAAGGGTTTAACCTGTTCAATTTTGACAAAGTCGGCAGGGACAATCCAGGGCTTGCCGCCTCCGGTTTCATTGATGTACTTGCTTAAGATTTGATCGCGGCCCTCTTCGCTGGCCAACTCTTCAGACATCGCATCAACTGAAATAATGACGGAGGGTTTCCACTTGTCGGTCATAAAGCTATTCTTGGTTTTGGTGGCCTGCCGTAAATTATCGACAATCTCTTTTAAGACCACTTGAAAGCCCTGGCCAATGTACGGTCGTTCCGGATCAGGGTTTAAAACAAAGTGAAGGATCTCGTCATAGTTGTACGATTTTCCTTGATAGTTCACCTTATAGGCAAATTCAGTGTCGACAAAATGAACGCCAGATGGCCGTAAAGGAATAAGGTCTTGTATTAGTCCCTTTTCAAACCTGGGATAAACCACGCTGTTCCCACTTCCATCAAGAAGCAAGGTGTAAACGATGTTATACACCCAGGCTTTCCGAGTCATTAAACTATAAGGACTTATATCAAGCTTACGGGCCAGTGCGTTTCTAACCCTCACATCACCATTGTCTGTATTTTGCATTAAGTGAATGGTCATGGAGCTGATTAAGTCTGCAATTCTGTGAACTGCCATTCGCACTTCCGGATTATCAGACATCTTTGTATATCCTGAAACAAGAAGTGACTTGTCTTCTCCGGCCATAAAGAGCCCGATGGTTGTTAACGGTTCAGACCGGACCTGACTTTTCTTTTTACTGCGGTTTCGCTTGGCCATGCATCATCCTCCTTTCAGCCAAGAGCTTGCGTCAGTTGACTTCTCAATGTTTTCAAGCATACGAATAGCACCAAAAACAGCCGCGTCGAATACATCAATGCGGAGGTTTGGCATCACTTTTTCGTATTGGATCATGTCATCTGTTTTTTCAATCGCAGCCACATTTTGAACGCAATATTCAAAAGCTTGTGAATGCAGATAATAGAACATTTCATCTTTTGCTTTTTTCTCAATCCGCCGGAAACCTTCTGATTTCTTATAAAAGTATTGCGGCTGATCAATCATTTTGAAGCCTTTCTTTTTCATATCGACAAAAAACTCACGGGAGAACTTGCGGTCAAATCCTACCTGCTTCACCTTGAATCCCATCTTCTTCATATTCGCAAACCAATTGACTATGTCCGAGTGATTGACGGTGGCAGTATTACACATATTCAGCCACCCATCATCCCTCCATCCAAACAGAGGAATATTATCCTCCTCTGCCTTTTGGGTTGCGGCCACTATCGGGAACCAGGCATGCGTAACAGCAATATCAACGCCTTTATAATTTCCATAAAGGGCAGCTGCTGTTAAATCGTGCATTTTCGAAAGGTCGGCGCCGCCATACCAGTCTATATTCAGCTTAATCAGATCCTTGATTGTCCACTTGTACTTCCTATCAGAGACTTTAAACTCGTCAATATTAAAATAGGCCCTCATCGCTGACGTGTAGATGTTCAGTGACTTGGCCAGAAAGTCTTTGCGCTGCTGGGGATCGTTTTGAGCCTGCAGGGCGTCGTTCAAAATATCATCCGGCCGAATAGAAACGCCATAAGCCGGGTTTGCTTTTTGATGTTCAATAGGATTTGTATAGTCTACATTCCCTTTTTCATCCTCGTCAGCTTTTGCAATAAAGACAAAATAGGCTTCGTCCTTAATCGTCCCGTCTAAAATCTTTTTACAATACTGCAGGCGCTGATAGCAGAAGCTCGTCATATCATCGCCGGCTGTCGTAATGCCAATCATCAGCTTGTTTGTATAAGCTTTCATGGCTTCCTTGATGATGTTGTATTGCTTCGGTGTTTTATAGGCGTGCAGCTCATCAGCAATGGAGATGTTACAGTTTAGTGAGTCCTGTTTATCCGGATTGGCCGCAAGTGCCTGGATGTAAAGCGAACCGTCCCCTAAATCACCGGAGATTGAGTGTTCCTGGTTGTTGTCGATTACACGGAAATTTTCTTTCTCCCCCATTTGTCCCAAGTTAAAATTGATAAAGTTGAAACTTTCCAATGACTGCTTCAACGCGGCAGCAACGATGTACACTTTACTTCCACTCTTCCGGTTCAATAGCCCCAACGCCCAAGCGAGGCCAGCCGCAAAACTTGTCTTGATGTTTTTTCGAGGGATATAAATAAATGCCTCTTTGAACCGGCGGATCTTCGTCCCCTTTTTATAAAAGCCAAGCAAATTGTAAACCTGGAATTTGTGAAAAGGCTCTAATAAAAAGGGTGTGCCCCTCAAAGGAGTTCCGTCCAGCATTTCTCCCTGGGCATGAACAAAGGTTTTTTCGATGATTCCTATGACGAACTCTGCATCCTTTGGATCAAACTCATAATCCGGATTCTTTAAGTCGCGCAAAAAGCGCTCGCATCCTTGAATTTGTTCCCGGTTTACAAGCTTCCTGCGTTCTATAATGCTGTTGGCATACTCCATTACCACGTCATAGTTCTCGTATTTTTTCTTTTTCATTTCAGGCTGCTCAAAACACTAGCCAGCGATGAGGTTTTTTTCTTTTCAATGGGGGAATCGCTGGATTTCGGATTAAGGCAGAGACGATCGGAGTATGCCAAAATGTCCTTCCGAAGTGATTCCAGGGATGCAACAATCGGGGATTTTTTTGCACCTCCTGCAGCAGTATATGACTCGTATTCATATCCCTCATCTTTGAATTGCTCATTCAACCGGTTGTATTGAAAAACAAGTTCGGCATAGATGTCAATCAAGCGATTATACTGGGGTTTATGCACTCCGAGCTCTTTCATATCCGAGATCGTTTTTCGTTTAATCGTTTCTTTGGACGGCAGCTTCGTCAACGCCTTCTCACCTCCGAAAAAAAATTTTTGGAAAATCGCTCTATTGGAAAAAGTTCCCCCCCTCGGTCCCCAGAAAAAAATATTTTTTTAAAAAAGTTAGGGGGGGTTAAACAAAGAATAAAATTTAGGTTTTTTTTTGAGATTTTTCTAAATGATTTTTTCATAATCTCTCATTCTTTCAGCGCGTTCTACCCACCACTCACCCAAGGTAGTCAGACGATCAGTTGTCCGGTCGTGCATCTTATCATGACACCTATTGCATAAGCTCAACAGATTCCATGTAGCAAGTCGAAGCTCTGGCTTGTCCAATAAAGGATTGATGTGATGAACCGTGGATGCTGCTGTCTTCTTTCCATAACGTTTGCATTCTCTACACTCATATAAGTCACGCTTCAAGATTCTTATACGTTTGCACTCCCAAGTTGAAGACTTATAGAATTTATTAGCGTATGATTTCATTGTTTCACCTCAAATAAAAAGACACCCTATTCCTCGGCGCCTAAACTTACTAATACTTTACTCAATAATTCCAAGAGTTTATCGTGATCTTTTATGAAACTATCATTCACCATGAAATGTGGTTCACCATCTTTATAATATAAAATTCTAAAAGCCTTGTAAGACATAATAGCATCACGAATGGCTTGGGTTTCTTCTTCAGTAAAGTAAGTCCCTAAATCCTGATTAGTGATAAATATTTTTTCTGGAAACATCTTCATTTTTGCAGCAGAATAATTTGATTTGTTTGCCTCCAGGTATAAACACAAGAAAGTCACTTGATCAATAACATCTCGTTTTAGGTGATTTCTAATTTGTTTCTTTTGTTCGGTCTGTAAATCCATCATCGCCTTTGCAATCTTTACACTTTCTACTGATGCTTTAGTGGCTTCTTCAGCTGCTCTCGCGGATTGAACTGCTGCTTCTGCAGATTTCTTATTTGCACTAAAAATTAAGAAACTAAAAAAACCCGTCACTATTACGCTTAACCCAGAAATACTTAAGCTTAAAATCTCTACTGTGTCCAACACTTTCTCCACCTTTCAATTTACAATTCCACAACTAAGAGGATTTACCTCTTATAATGACGAATAATGTAAAAAAAGAGGTGAGAACATGTCATATGCATGGTTGCATAACAGTAAAATAGATATATCTATTGTCACTATTAATGAAAAAGATTATATTGTATATTTGACAAAAGTTGGTTCTATACAACCAAAATTGGTCGAAGAGATTGAAACTGGGAAAAGAATAAGACTTAATGATGTTCGAGATGAAATAACTTCTATAAATCCTAATGCCGAAGTTGATGAAATGATAATTTTTATGATAAATAAATTGCAATAATATACTTCTTATATCCGCTATGAGTTTCTGACATATTCTAATGTAATATTTTGAGAACTTGCAAAAAAAATTAAGGAGCATTTTTCTATGGATAATTTAAAAGAAGTTATAGTTTCAAAGCCAAACACACCCTATTTCTCAAACTTAAAAATTAAGATACCAAGATTTTGTCCCCATTGTAATCAAGCAATTTCAGCAATAACAGTTGAATATTATCGTTTGAGTTATATAGGAAATGAAGAAGCACTAAATGTCTTACTTCATAAATGCCCTGATTGTGAAAAATTCTTTGTTACTTTACATAAGAGATACAAGGAAAATAATCAAGAGTTAGAGTACATATCCGTCTATCCGAACCAAAAAAAAGTTCAGTTCCATGATTTAATTGAAAAAATTTCTCCCAGGTTTATAGACGTCTACAACCAGGCTTATACGGCGGAACAACAAAATCACTTAGACGTGGCTGGCGCTGGTTACCGTCTAGCATTAGAAATTCTTATTAAGGATTTTGCAATTAATGCCTTGCATGAAGATCCAAAAGTAGTAAAAAGAAAATCATTAAGTAATGCTCTAAAAGATTATTTAGATGAGCAGGAAGCCTTGACTTCAGCAGATGTTGTCCGCATACTCGGGAATGATTACGTTCATTACGAGCAAAAACATGAGGGAGTGGAGTTTACAGAACTCAAATGGTACTTAGAAATGTTCATTAAGAGGCTTGAAGCTAAGCTACTTTTCCTCAATCCCCCAGTCCCTACTCGAATGATTGATGCTTAAATTGTATTGAGATTTCAGAATTGGCTAATTCGTTTTTTAAAGAGTTAGCCTCTTTTAATAATTCATTAAGTTTGTTTAACTTCTCTAATGTTTCATCAATACCAATCGCTTTAACATCTAATCTCAGACCACCCATATTGATTTCACTCATAAAGAGAACATCCTTTCTAAATTAAGTTACCAGTTAACAGGCCTATTGCCTGAAATATAAAAAGCACCATATAGGTGCTTTAAATCGTTATTTTGTTTAATATACTCTGATTCAAGTCTTCTTCTAAAAATTTAATAAGTGAATCCCAATATTCTTCTTTTGTAAAAATAAATTCCTTTGGTTGATCATTAGTAACAATAACTTCAAATTTTATACAGTCATGATCTAAATAGACAATGATATCTCCATATGATATGAATTCCTCTGATAAGAACTTGATTTGATCACTTAATTGTACAAACTCTTTACTATATTTAGCATCAATATTTGGATCCTTTAATATCTCATCAATTCTAAGACCAATTTTACTTATTTCTTTTTGATTATTTTTAAGTGATTTCACCTGGAATTTCTTAAGAAAAGGTGAACTTTCCACTTGCTCTATAATATAAATGACTTTATGTGTAGCGTTTAAACCTTTAAAAACCATTTCAACTTTGTCAAATTTGGCTTGCAAACTAACCGACATATACTCACCTCCCTATTGTCATCAGTTTCGACAACATAAGATGAAATCCTGCATTAAACAGGAATATTCCTCCTTTAATTTATCTGTAGAGCCTTATCAAATCCATTTAACACTGTCTCTTCATGTAGTCCAGTGCATCTTCTTATACAATTCAAAGTATTTTTGTTCTGCTAAGGTGACAATTCCTAACTATCTTACCTAATCTCATTCTTCTTTTAAGGCATAGAAAAAGCGCCCTCCCGATTGGAAAAACGCTTTTGAGTTATTTTGTTAATATCATATTATCAGGTATAGTGGTTAATGCTCTGCCGTACTTCTGCCATTTTTCTGCTTATCGTCTGCAATAATATTTTCTTTTTACAAGTTTAACGTTAGGCGTTTATATTCAGTATCATTTTTTAGATTTTGAAGGTTATTATTAGGTGTTTTAAATAAATATGTTAAAACCTGTTGAAGTTTCACATCTGCAACTCTAGGTAAAAACTGTTCTATAAGATTATTAAACCTTGTAGAACATCGAGAAAATTGCAACCTTGATTTAACATCACTATCATTAATAAGCTTTACAAACTCTCTTATTTGAGGTTCGGTAAATCGATTGATAAGATCATCATAATAGATTGATGCAGAATCAGAGACCCCATAACCATTTCCAATGTAACACATAGTTAGTACTTTCACATATTTATCAATAACTATTAACGGTATCTCACCTGTCTGCGGAACATATGCAGATAGTAGTCTTGCATGAGGTGGCTCATTGTGGAAATTATTAAACCCATTATGGGCCGAAAACAAGTTATCTAATGCCATATCCATATCGACTGCAATTTGTTCTTCTGGCAAATATGATAATCCTTGTACAAATTGCAAAAACTCATGAGCTAAGCCCTTTCTAAATAAATCTGCATTTGCTGAATAAACTGCATACTTTAACCCTAGACTTCTCTTAGATTCTACAGAACAGTTTTCCCATAAAGAAGGTGCTACTAGTTTTAAATTATTTTTTATTTTGACATCTAATTGAGGGTCCGTATACATTCCAAAAACTGCTCTGATCGTAGAATCTACTAAATCCACTGGTAACATTTCAATATTAGAGTTAATAGGTGGTAAATCGATGGTTGAGAGTATATTGGTTCTCAAATTATTTAATAACCTTTTCACTTCCAAAACAGGTCCTTCCGGTTCTTTTGCTAAGACTTCCTTAATGCAAGTTTGTAACCAGCTTGTTAGCTGTAAACCGTCTAAGTCGTTATGGTTTGGATGGGCCGCACTAGCGTGATTCCTCATATCACGAATGTAATCAAGATGCTTATAACCAATATCCGTTATTATTCCAGTATCCTTACAGCCTTTAATTAATTCCCATTCATCTAGTTTCTTTAAATCTTCTTCTGTTTTGAAAGTAGCTCGACGTTTAGTGTCGGTTACAATACTGTTTAAAAAATAATCCATATCAAACCTAATAACTTTTTTACGTAAATTGATTACCGTTTCGTTCCAAAGAAAATTTAATGCAGCATCGAATAAACCAGCCCCACATGCTGCTATAAATTTAGAAATGTACATAGAACTACTTTTTAATTCTGGAGTCAACCGGTTAACTACCCTAGGTAGATTGTCCAAGACGTCCATTCTCTCGTCTGGAGTGACTAAAATATTCTGAGAAGGTAAATCAAGATTTTCTAAGTATTGTTGAAGCCCTTTTGAAAAAGCATCAACAGATGGTCCTACTTCATAAGCATCAACAGATTGCGCTACTTCATTACTAGTATTAATGGTAATTATCTCGTTTTTATCCATGTCTAATCCCCTATCTTTAGTATAAAAATTTGAGTTTTGTTAGTTATATTTCACAAAAAATTATTCTTTTATATTAATTAGACATATTATCCTTTTTTCCCTCTAATTACCCATATCTTATATTGTGTTGAATTGATAAATGTACTACGAAGGTTGTCCTGTATGTATTCAAGGCCCATTTAAAAAATGAGTAACACAAATATATAATGAGGAGTATTGTAGTTTAAACCTACACTTGTAATTTATGGTAGTATTTAATGAAAGCAATAAAAAATTCATTCTGATAATAAGAGGTAACTTATGAATAGAGTTAAGTTTTCCCCTAAAGCAACTATAATAGTGCGCGGATATTTGGATAGGATTGAAAAAATTTTTAATGAAAAACCATATTCCAAAAAAACTGTAAACATTAACGAAGTGATTGAATTGTATAACATTATTAAGTTTTATGATGAAGGAAACTTAAATGAGTATTTTATTGATAAAAAACACATAACTTTAAAAACTGAAATAAATCTAATAAAAGGTTTTATAGGACAGTTTTTACACAAAGAAAATGCAACTAATTTAATAGCAATATTCAAAGATGTGGAGTTTAAATATTTAGATGATTACTGGAGTCTAATTAATCACTTTAAAGCATTCCATCATATTTCTAAAAGCGATTTTTTAGAAATATTATTTAGAGATGATATTTTCCTACCACCAATACTAAAAAATAAAAAAATAGTTAATTTTTTTAGTAATGAAATTATTCAATATATGTTTGCGGATATCAAAAGTGCAGAATATATACTTGATGTATATGAAATTATCCATATGACTGAAAAAGAAGAAATGTTTTTTCCATCAGCATTAACAGTTGAAAATAAGGAACAGTTAATTAAAAATTATATTAATTCTGCAGATCCTAATATAAATTATTTAAGAGTCATAAAAAACATTCAAAATTCAACCGAACTTAGGATATCAGACAAAACCAGACTCGAGGCCTCCAAAAGACTTAATTTAGAGGAAGAAAAGATATTTAAAACTAATAGAGGATTGGAGTATTCCACTTCTGTAATTTTTAAATCAGATCAAGAAGAAGCTGTTATATACAATTTTTCAGGATTAAACTGGGAATGTATAGTGGGAATGAAGTGGTTAGAAGAAAATTCAGATTTTAATACACTACTTAATAATTTCATTTATATTTTTGAGTATGTGGATAGTACAATGTTGCTAAATGATGTAAGCAAAATGAATGAACAAGGTACATTAGAGCAGTTTTTTTTGACTCGTACTAAAAAATCATATAATGTGGGTAGTATTTTTCACCATAAGAATTTTTTTTCCACACTAAAAATGCAGGGGTATTATCATCAACTTCTTAAATTTAATGTTAGACTTGAAGAGGTATTCGAGTGGTTCTTCACAAAATATTTAAGTGAAGAATTTGGAATAGTTAATTTTAGAATTAAGTTACCTTCAAAGGGTTCATCTTACTTAGAAAAATGCAGAGCAATTCTTCCCGAAATGGAAAGTGCCCTTAAGCAGTATGGATATTTTATAGAGGATGGATATATTGATAATGAGTTATTACATTTTTCTTCGAATCATTTACTCTATAAAGAGTGTTCGAGCATTCTACATCAAAAATACATTTATCCAAGTGGGGAAGAATATTTAAAAGCTACTTATCTGTTATTTTCCAAACAATGTATGTTAAGTTACACCCCAAGATTGAAAAGAGAAACATCTGATTTTTTTAGTTTATTACTTAGTGAAAAAATAAAAAGTGATGAATATGATGAGTACCTAGTAATTGAATTGAAATGGCTTCAAGAAAGAGATTATATTGAGATAGATTCACAGGGTTTTTTAAAATTAAAGGATAAAATAAAAGTGATGGTTTTACATAAATTATATAACGACGAAGTAATCAATTATTGGAGAGTTCCTAAAGAATATAAAACTAAAATTGACAAGTTATTAGAAGAAGGCCTTCTGATAGCAGAAAATAAATTCTTTAATAAGCTTGAACATGAGTATTTTGATTATCATTTAAATAAAGCTACTTTTAGCAACTCTTTAGACTTAAGAAATATGTATCTCCATGGGACGCAGCCAAATGATCCTAGTAATGAGAAAATTCATGAAACCAACTATATGACTTTCATGAAATTGTTTGCGTTCCTAATAATAAAAATTAATGATGAATTATGTGTTTGGAAGCATAATAATTCATCTAGACAGAATGATATATAATAAATTTAAAAGGTATTCTAAAACCCCAATTTTTAAATTGGGGTTTTAGTAATTGATTAATTCCTTCCTTATATTCTAAATGTTCTTAAAGCTTTGTTCATTGCATCCTGATCAATTCCAATATACCTTAGGGTAAATGCTGGATCAGAGTGATTAAGTATTTTCTGTAGTAAAGCTACATCACCAGTCTGTTTATACAAATGGTATCCAAACGTCTTCCTTAAAGTATGTGTCCCGATGTCATCGAGTCCTACATATTCAGCAGCCTTTCTAAGAATTTTATATGCTTGACTCCGCCCTATTGGTTTGTTTAGACCCTCTCTGCTCTTAAAAAGGTAAACATGATCCTCTTTACCTTCAATATACTTTTTGAATTCTCTTTGGAGCTGCGGAGTCATATCTATGCGCTTTTTCTTGTTTGTTTTAATTTCTGTGATATTGAAATAAGATTTCTTTGCATCTATCACTTTTAGAGGCAAAATATCAGATATTCTCAATCCAGAGTTAATACCTGTAACAAATAACATATAATTTCTTTCATTCTGTTCCTTGAGATAACGTTTAATGAAAAAGATCATTTCAGGATCTCTTATTGGTTGGACAAAATTCACTAATTCATCACACTCTCACGCTCAGCATATACCTCGATATTAAGTATTAAGGCTAACTTATAAAAAGCCCTTGTCTTAACTCGGTAATATTTTCTTTCACTCATACCGATTTGATTATAGATTTCATAATCGTAGGCTTCTTCCTGGCTCATATACCTATTTATTATTATCGATCTTTCCTGTTGCGATAGACGATTTACAGCCTTGTGAATTTGAGCGAGAAATTGTTTTCTGTGTCGATCATAATCTGCTTTTTTAACGGCTATATTCTCCGTGTTTGAAAAGTTAACATTTGACTTTGAAGGTGGCAGAAAAGAGTAGTTTGCTGTAAGTTTAGGCAATTCCTCTTCAAATGTCTGTAGTAATAAAATTCTATATTTTTCAAGTGCTTCTTCGACTCTCTTTTTGGTTTCTTCTCGGTTTATTTCTGGTAATGTAAATGATAATTGTGACATTTTATCCCCCCAGCATGAATTTAAATCTCCTTGTTCTACATTATCTTTCTTGCAGCTGAACACTTTTATCTAAACTTGCCATTGCTTCATCCAGCCTTTTTTTAATAAATTTATACCTTCTCTCTTCATCTTCTTTAATTATTGGACATTTACATGGGATAAAAATATATGTCCCTAAATTTTCTTTTACTGCAGCTTGTCCACAACAATTACACTTCATTAGTTATCCCCCTAAGCCTTCGAATCTATAATTCTTACCACTTATTTTAATGGGTGTAGTATTTTGCACCATTCGACTGAAATCCCTTTCTCCATACATTTGAATAAGTTCTTTGGATCCATAATTTGTTGTTATTACATTGGATTTTCCTAGTCTACTATCCAGTACTTCAAATGTTTTACCACGTGCCCAAGAAGAACCTTTGTCATCTTTTGCCCTATCAGCTCCAATATCATCTAATATAAGAAGGTCTGTTTTTTGCATGGCTCGTAAGATATCTTTCTCTGATACTTCGCTGTTTTTGTTGTATGAATTCTTAAGTTCTGTAAGTAATCGAGGTAAGGAAATGAAAATACACGACACCTTTCTTTTGGTTAGTGACTTTGCAATGGATGCTGCTAAGTGACTTTTGCCGCGCCCAGGTTCTCCAAGAAAGAACAATCCATCAACTCCATTAAAGCTCTCAACGTATTCTTGAGATTTAAGCAAAGCCTCTTTCTGTGACTCATTTTTGGGTATAAATGTGTCAAATGCAGCTAGCTCTAGATCACGATTTATTAAACTGTGATATTTAAAAACATCTAGTATTTCATCCATTTCTCTGTTTTTAATCCATTCTGATGCTTCTTTACCGAGTTGTTTATCTACTAAAGCAACCTCTGTACAATGAAAACAATATTCCAATCCATCTTTCAAAAGATATTTCTTTGAACAACTAGGACATCTGAACTCAGAAACCGAGATCGTATTCTTTAAGAAGTTCTGCTGTATCTTTTGCATTTTCTTCTCTCTCCTCATAACCATCAATGAATGAATCGTTATTTAAAAAAGTTGCTGGATGCTTAATGTATTGTTTAGCAGTATTTAGTACTTGTTTAGCGTACATATCAGTCCCAATTAGAATCTTTTTAAGTGAATGGGTTTTCATGGCTGACTTAAAAGATTTGGCAGCTTTTTTCTTATCAATTTTCCGAGGATATATTGACCAGAATTGCTCAAATTCATTTGAGTAAATACTATTCTTATTTTCTTTTTCTTCTTCTTTTTCTTCTTCTTTTTCTTCTTCTTTTTCTTCTTCTTCCCCATAGTGTATGGATAGGGTATCTATAGGGTATCCATACTGTTTAGATGTTGATATAAATGCATTCTTAAATGATTTTGACTTTATTTGAGATACTTCTTTGTTTACGCATGCGATTACTTTTGGAGACGCAATGCGATTAAATTTTAACCAATTTATGATCATTACTTCTTTGGTTCCACTATCATAGTTAATCTTTCCGTAACTGATAAACCGTTTTATTAATTTGGTTACAGTTTCCCGGTTATAGCCTGTCTCAGTTTCAATTATTCTAAGAGGCAATTCGTATATGCCACACTGGCTGGTTTTACTATTAGTCATAAGATACAGATAAAAGTACTTTTCTTCCGGCGTAAGATCTAAAACAAATCCATCCTGCCAAAACTCTACATGCACTTGGCGATATTTAGCCATATTTACACCCTCTCATGCAATTTCCCCTATATTTATGTTACAATTGAAAAAAGTATTTTTTATAAGCGTCCATTGTTGGTAGCAATGGATTTTTTTATGCCTATAACTAAGGTCCTCGATATCATTCTAAATCCTCTTTACAATTCATTATCATGCCGCAATTAGGACACTTCTTTTTTGGTACTATTGCAAACTCATACTCTTCTACTTTGCAGTCTAGGCATGTATATTCCGTAATCATAGAAACAAATCCTTTCCATTAATCCTCAAATCAACCGAGGTCTCCATGCTTGGACATATTTAATGGCCTCCTCAAAATCCTTTTCTCGAATGTTACAATAGCTATTTACAGCAAATGCAGCTTTTAAGTCTTTCCAGAGAGAAGAATACAATTTTCGGATTGATTTATGCACATCTTTATTCACGACATTTTCATCCCACAGTTTATGAACTCGCTTCTTTACTGCATTATTTATTGCCTGCTGCTGTCCATAATTAACTGTAATACGCTGTTCAAGATCTTTTTTAATCGTTGCAACATCTTGTTTAATTTCTTTAAGGTCTTCATCATGATAGAAAGCTAGTTTCATAACAGAATGCAACTTGTCTCTTTCGGTAATTTTATTTGCTCCTTGCAACGACATTTTAACATTGTAGTAATCATCTACTAGTGACTCATATGCATTCCAAGCTTTAGGAGTGTTAAGCGATTTGGCATGCATCCATGCACCTTTCTCTGTCCATACATATAACATTGGAGCCCTTTTAGACTGTTCTGCAATTTGCGGATAAGTGACCTTGAAATATCTGAGTTCTTCTCCTTGTAAAAGAAGAAAGTGCTTACCCAATATATATCGTTCCTTATTACGAATGAAATTTTCTGAGATTCTTTTTTCATCTGTTCCATAAGCCTCTGCTAGATTGGCTGTAGTTAAAACACGCTGATTATTTGATTCTATTAGATGTAAGTGTTCCATTAACTATCCTCCAGTTTTACTTTAATAACGTCTGTCCACGCAGTAACTTACCATTCGTCCATGATAGATTTCATTGCTTGCTTTGACTCTTCATAAAACCAAAACCTTTTGCCCTTTTCCTTCCTTCTTTCCAATAACTTCATTCGGGGATCATGAAGGAATTCATTCTCTAGAAATGATTTACTCATGCATGTTCTTTTTGCCATTTGATCAATGTCCCACATAAATAGGAATTCACGCAGGGCTTGCTCTAACTGCATATTAATAAAATCTTTAATTTCTTTTTCATCTACATCCACATTTACTTTTGCTAGCGGCAAATGTATTCACCTCCTTAAAATTAAGCTGACTGGTTTTTTGTTGTTGCAAAAAGATAGTCAAGATCCATTTCAGGACATATTTCTTGCCTTATTCGAAGAGCTTCTTCGAAATACAGACGATATTTTCCATTTAATTTGTCAATTAAAGTCGGATACCGCATACCTAATCTCTTGGCAAGTGACAATTTAGTAATGCCTCTTCTAGCCATCTCAGCTTCTAGATTCCTAAACATAGTTCCACCTCACTTTTTACGATACATCGTAACCTAAGATCAATAATATACTACATATCGTAACTAATCAACTAATACAATGGATAAATTACAACCTGTCGTAACAATATGTTTACTTATGGAAATAACGATGGTATATTTGATACATAAATAACGAATAATCGTATATTAGTGAGGTGGAATGAGATGAAAAGAGGAGAATACTTAGATCGCATGATAAAAGAGAAAGGTTTCACTATCATGTCATTATCTAAGGCCAGCGGAGTAGCCTATACAACATTAAGATCAATGATCGAAAGGGATTTAAAAAACGCTTCAATTGATAATGTATTAAAAGTATGTAAGGTACTGGGAATAAAAGCTGATGATTTAGCTAAAGAAGAATATGATGAGCTTGAAATTAGTTCAACGAATACTTCGCTTCCAGAACTTAACTCAAAAGATGAAAAAGATATTCAAAAGGAACTAAGCCGGATGATAGAGGGATTAGAGTCTAAAAATGGGTATGCTGCTTTTGATGGTCACAACATCGAAGACATGGATGATGAGGATAGAGAATTGCTTATATCGTCCCTTGAAAACTCGTTGCGATTAGCAAAGCGATTAGCTAAACAAAAATTCACACCTAAAAAATACCGCAACTAGGAGTGTAACCATGGAGTCAATTACCAGAAAGGTCGAAAGGCTAGTAGAGAGAAATAAAACCAATTGCCCTTTTACGATTGCTCAAAGTCTGGGGATAGCGGTCGTCTTTGAAAACTTAGGCAATACATTAGGTTATTACAGTAAAAACTTTAGAATTAAAATCATACATATTAATGAAAACACTTCGGATAAACAAAGAGAATTTATCTGCTCCCACGAATTGGGTCATGCTATCCTTCATCCTAATGCCTATACTCCTTTTTTAAAAAAGAATACTCTTTTTTCTATAGATCAGATTGAAGTTGAGGCAAATTTTTTCGCAGTTAAGTTACTATTAGCTAATAAAGAAACAGAGATGATATATATAAATGAAGCAATAGAAGAATACGGTGTTCCTCCTAGAGTGGTAAATATGTTTTTAGAGCGTAAATTTTTTTAATCAATAATAGAACGTATGTTCTTTAAAGGGGGTGGTTTTTAAATTTTTGTTCCCAAGCTAAGCGTCTGTCCACGTTCAGAAAGGGGAATAAAATGAAACTTCACAAAACAAAAAAAGACTCAGAATTGTTTTTTTACCATAATGTAAAAGGAATTAAATTGTGGTGCTATCGCCATCGATACTATGATCACTTAGGAAAGAGAAAAGAAAAGTCTAAACAAGGATTCACTTCAGAGAATGAGGCATATAGAGCATTATTAGAAGTAAAAACCGGAATACTCAATGGTGATGTAAAAAGAGTAGAGAGTAATAATTTAACTATAGGTGAATGGCTAGATACTTGGTATGAAACTCATAAAAACAGTTGGAAAGTAAGTTCTCAATTACAACGAAAAAATGCCATTAAATATCAGATGAAACCACTCCTGGGTAAGTACAAATTAGCGGAACTTGATAAGACAACCTATAAAAGAGTGTATATAAACACACTGCTAAAAAAATACAAACCAAGTACTGTTCAACTATTCCACAAATTATTTAAAGTAGCAGTAAATGCTGCTGTAGATGATGAAATCATTCCGAGAAACCGCTTCAATAAGATAACGATTGAAATGGAAGAAGCAGCAGATAATTTCCTTACTTCAAATGAATTAAGAAAACTTCTTGCTGCCAGCAAAGAACTAGACAACATCACTAATTATACTCTGATCTTCCTGCTCGCATATACGGGATTAAGAAAGGGAGAAGCTCAAGGATTAAAATGGGAAGATGTTAACCTTGAGGCTAGGACAATTTCAGTTAAGCGTACCCGTGATAATAAAGGCGAACGAACGCCAAAAACTAAACGCAGCTATCGTACAATCTTAATTGATGAAGCGTTAATCAAACAATTAACGTCATATCGTAAGTGGTGCAAAGAGATAAAATTATCCTATGGTTTAATTTTTTCAGAAGAGGATTTCATCTTTATCTCTTATCAGAATGGCACTCCAGTAACAGATAATACTATTAAGTATTCGATGGATCGAATACTTAATAAAATAAATCTAAAACGGATAACTCCTCATGGCTTACGACACACTCATGCAACCATTTTAATAAGTAAAAGAATTCCTGTAAAAGTCATTGCGGATCGTCTTGGAAATACTCCTCAAATGATATTGGATATCTATGGACATTCATTCAAAGACCTTGAAGAGGAATCTGTTCAGGCATTTGAACAGGCACTTCATTTGTAAATTGGGGGAGGTTTTGGGGGAGGTTTTGGGGGAGGTTTTCAAAAATTCCTCTGAAAACCTAAGAATACTAGGGTTTTAGAAGCTATTGAGTTCTACTCTCGTTAATATCTTCAAAAACCCCGGCTTATGCCGGGGTTTTTTCTATAGTTACGCATAATTCACCCGTTTCCCCTTCACACCGGCAGATAAAATGTTGTCCACCTTAAAGATCCTCACCTGCTGCTTTGAAAAACAGTACGCCTTTACATAGCTGCCGCGTATTTCCCTCACAGCGATTGTTCTCTGGGACAAAGCTCCTTTTTCAGAAAGATAAATAATTTCAATCGGAAGCTTCTGATTAATCGACCTCTCAAATAGTATGTTCATTTTTTCAGCTCCTTTGCTCTCCCTTTATTATATGCAAACACCTGTTCGCTTACAACTTTTTTGGGGAGGGTTTGGAGTGTAATTTTTGGCAAGAAAAAAAGCCCCTATAAATAGAGGCTTTCAAAAATTATTTGTACTGAATCAGCGTGTACTTCTTCTTCCCTCTGCGGATCACGGTGAATTTGCCGTCAATGCGGTCTTCGGCTCCAAGAACTTTGTCTGTTTCCTGGACGCGTTCGCCGTTAATGTATACCGCTCCGTTTGATACGTCTTCTCTCGCCTGGCGTTTTGAAGGAGAAATTTTGGCGCTGACTAAAAGGTCAACCAGTCCGATTTCGTTCTCTTCTACTGTAAAGGCAGGAACGTCTTTGAAGCCCTGTTCAATTTCGTCGCCAGTCAGTTCTTTGATGTTGCCGCTGAAAAGTGCCTGTGAAATTTTAATGGCCTGCTCAAGGGATTTTTCTCCATGGACAAGCTTTGTCATTTCTTCAGCGAGTGCTTTTTGAGCTGCGCGCTTTTCCGGAGCATCTGTCAGTTCCAATTCGAGTGAAGCAATTTCTTCATGAGAAAGGAACGTGAAAAACTTGATGTATTTCATTACATCGCGGTCGTCTGTGTTGATCCAGAACTGGTAGAACTCGTAAGGCGTTGTCTTTTCCTTATCAAGCCAGATCGCGCCGCCTTCTGTTTTGCCGAATTTTGTGCCGTCTGATTTTGTCACAAGCGGTACAGTTAGACCGAATGCTTTTGCATTCTCTTCTGATTTGCGGATGAGCTCAAGACCAGCTGTGATATTGCCCCACTGATCGCTTCCGCCAACCTGAAGTCTGCAGCCTTCTTCTCTGTACAGGTTCAAAAAGTCGTAAGATTGCAGAATCATGTAGCTGAATTCTGTGTATGAGATGCCGGATTCGATTCTTGAAGCAACCGTATCTTTAGCAAGCATGTAGTTGATGCCGAAGTTTTTGCCCACATCTCGAAGGAATGTAATCAGATCCATAGAACCGATCCAGTCGAAGTTGTTTGCAAGTACGGCAGGATTTTTTCCTGAAGGATCAAAATCAAGGAAACGTGACAGCTGGTTCTTAATTTTATCTGACCATTCTTTGACGATATCAGATGTATTCAGCGTACGTTCTGCTTTTTTGCCGGACGGATCTCCAATCATTCCTGTTGCTCCCCCTACGAGGGCAATCGGACGGTGTCCTGCCTGCTGGAAACGGCGAAGAGTTAAAATTGGAAGCAGATGGCCGATGTGCAGGCTGTCTGCTGTCGGGTCAAATCCTGTATATAATTTAACAGACTCCTCTTCAAGCACCTTTTTCAGGCCTTCTTCGTCTGTCATTTGATTAATTAATCCTCTGAACTGAAGATCTTTGAGCAATTCACTCATTTTGCTTCTCTCCTTTTTCATAAAATACAAAAACGCCCCTTCAATAAATGAAGGGGCGTGGAATACGCGGTACCACCCTGCTTTGGGAAGCATGCTTCCCGTCTCGAAAAGATAACGGCCTTTAACCCGTCTTCTGCTAATTGGCAGATCTGCCGTTCACAAAAGAAGCTCCTGGAGGTAATTCATGATCCATCTTTGTGCTGATTTGCATCGACCATCAGCTTTCTGGGACAGGGAGATGTTCACTACTTCTTCCATTCAAAGCGATAAATAATAATAAATCTTTTTTACCACAACTCAGCATGACTTGTCAAACGATCCGCCCCGATTTGACAAGATCATACAAAAGAACTGTTTTTATATGATATAATGAAGTGATTGTATAGGGGGATGATACGCTCATGGATAAACTTAGAACGTGGTACAGAAAATGGATGCCATACAAACATAGAACAATTAAAGGGTTTAACATTACATATGGAGTCATCTGGAACCTGGTGCTTGTGTTTATTGTAATCGGTTTACTGACGGCTTCTTTTGGTGCGGGCGTAGGAGCAGGCTATTTTGCTTCTCTCGTAAAAGATGAACCTCTCCGCACATACAATTCAATGAAAAAAGACATCTACAACTATGAAGAAACCTCACAGGTTTATTTTTCGGATAATGTTTACCTCGGCAAGCTCCGGGCAGATATTGAACGGCAGGAAGTAAAGCTTGCAGATATATCTGATCATGTAAAAAATGCCGTAATTGCGACTGAAGATGAATTTTTCTACGAGCATGACGGCGTGGTTCCTAAAGCGATTATGCGCGCTCTTTTTCAGGAAGCAACCAACTCGTCTAATCGTTCAGGAGGAAGCACGCTGACTCAGCAGCTCATCAAAAATCAGATCCTGACCGATGAAGTTTCTTTTGACCGAAAAGCAAAGGAAATTCTGCTTGCGCTCAGACTAGAACGATTTTTTGAAAAAGAAGAGATTCTTGAAGCTTACCTGAATGTAGCGGATCTTGGAAGAAATGCATCAGGAAGAAATGTCGCGGGAGTACAGGCAGCTGCCCAAGGTATTTTCGGAGTCGATGCAAAAGACCTGTCCCTCCCTCAAGCAGCATTTATAGCGGGACTTCCGCAAAGCCCGTTTGGCTACACACCTTTTACAAACCAGGGAGAAATTAAAGAAAATCTTGATGCGGGGACGTCCAGAATGAAAACCGTTCTGCGCCGCATGCACGACAAAGGCTTTATTACCCAGCAGGAATATCAGGAAGCAAGCAAATTCGACCTCAGAAAAAGCTTAACAGCCGCCAAACCTTCTTCCATTGATGAATATCCTTGGCTCACATACGAAATTGAAGAGCGCGCAAGAGATATCATTCTTGCCCAGCTTGCGGAAAAAGACGGCCGCAAACTGGATGAATTAAAGCAAAATAAAGAACTCTATGCCGAATACAAAGCTCTGGCAGACAGAAATCTAAGACAAAACGGCTACAAGATTCACACTACTGTCAATAAAAATATGTACGATAAAATGAATGCCATTGCCAAATCCTATGAATATTACGGCAACAGCAAACCAGAATACAAGATTAATAAAGAAACAGGCAAAAAGGATCAAGTTCAGGAACCGGTTGAAGTAGGAGCTGTATTAATCGAAAACAAAACCGGAAAAATCCTCAGCTTTGTCGGGGGAAGAGATCACGATGTTTCAGAGACGAATCATGCGACAGATTCGTACCGTTCGAATGGTTCGACGATGAAGCCGCTCCTTGCCTATGCCCCTGCCATGGAAGTCGGAAAACTGCAGCCTGGTTCCGTTCTTGCAGATGTGCCGATGGACGTTCGGGGATGGAAGCCTAAAAACTTTGACGGCAGGTTCCACGGCTTCACAAGTGCGCGATTTGCTCTTGAAAAATCCTATAACATACCTGCCATTAAATCATATATGAGGGTTATGGATCAAAATCCTACTGAATACTTAAAGAAAATGGGCATGAGCAATATTTCTAAAAGAGATATCGGAATCCCTGCCGTTGCGATCGGGGGATTGACCAACGGAGTGACAGTTGAAGAAAACGTAAATGCGTATGCTACCTTTGCAAACGGCGGAAAATTTGTTGATGCTTATCTGATTGAAAAAATTGAAACAAAATCAGGAGAAGTCATTTACCAGCATCAATCAAAAGCTGTTGACGTGTTCACGCCGCAAACTTCCTATCTGACGATTGATATGATGAGAGATGTCATTCAGTCCGGAACCGGGGCTTCGGCCAAAAATTACTTATCGTTCAGTGCAGACTGGGCAGGAAAGACAGGTACGAGTCAGGAGTATAAGGATATTTGGTTTGTAGCTTCTAATCCAAATGTGTCCTTTGGCACATGGCTCGGCTATGATACTCCAAAGTCTGTTGATAAAAACTATAAAGGCATGTCCTACAGCCAGCGGAACATCCTCCTCTGGTCCAAGATGATGAACGCTGCACATGAAGTAAACCCGGGAATGATTGCACCAAAAGCGACGTTTAAAATGCCGGGCGGAATAGTCCAGAGATCCTACTGCGCCCTTTCAGGCGATCTTCCGTCTGCGATGTGCCAGCAGGCAGGACTAGTCACAACAGATCTTTTCAACGCCAAATTCGTGCCGAAAAAAACGGATGACAGTTTAACATCCGGAAAATATGTGTTTGTAAAAGACCGTGCGTATCAGGTACCTCCTTCTGCACCTGCTGAATTTGTCCTTCAGGGTCCGATGCTGAAGAAGGAAATCCTTGAATTGCATAATCTCAGCAGCTTCAGCGATTTAAAAGAACTGCTGCCAAACAAAACAAATTGGGGAAAAATTGTCGTCACTGACGGAAATGAAATCAGGGACAACGGAGCGGTGCCAAGGCAAGTAACAGGTGTCGGAATAAGCGGCAGCTCTCTTGCATGGAACACAAGCGGAGATTCTGATGTCATCGGCTACCGCGTATATGCAGCCGGCAATTTCTCTAAAGACTTTAAAAAAGTTGCCAGCATTCCGGCTTCCAAGAGCCTTTCCGCTTCAATCGGCGGCTCTCCGGCAGCCTACTACGTCACAGCAGTTGATGTAGCCGGAAAAGAATCACCTGCTTCCTCCATTGTGAAAAGCGGCAGCTACCAGGCAGAAAAACCGGCCGCTGCAAAACCTGCAGAGCCAAAGCCTGCTGCACCTAAACCGGCAGAACCAAAACCTGCGGAGCCCAAGCCTGCTGAACCTAAGCCGCCGGCTCCGCCTGAAAAACCAAAAACGGGAGAGCCTGCGAAACCGCCGGGCGAACCCCAGACACCGCCTGAAAAACCGAATGGATGATTGTGAAGAAGGATGCCCGCTGGGGGCATCCTTTTTTAGGTTTTGGGAGTGGCGTCACTTTCCATCACTTAATAGGATGGCATCGCATTTATGACCCTTCAAACAATCCCCTTCTTGATCAAGAGTCATTTCTTGTTTAGTTATAACCCTTCACACAATCTCCCTTCTGATGAAGGGTCATATCTTAACCACTTATGACCCTTCGCACGATCCTACTCTTGATAAACGGTTATATCTTATCCACTTATAACCCTTCACACAATCTCCATCCTGATAAAGGGTCATTTCTTTTCCACTTATGACCCTTCACACGATCCCACTCTTGATAAACGGTCATATCCTGTTTACTTATAACCCTTCACACAATCTCCATCCTGATAAAGGGTCATATCTTATGCACTTCCTCCAGATAATGGGTCAGCACAACTCTCAAAACCAACTACAAAAATCCTTCCCAACAGAAAAAATCCGAACTAATTACCTCAGTTCGGATTTTCTTTGCTCTATTCGTTCTTTAATCTTCCATCGTCGACAAATCACCTGTCGGCAGATCAAGTTCCCATGCTTTCAGGACGCGGCGCATGATTTTTCCGCTGCGTGTTTTAGGCAGCTTGTCGCGGAATTCGATTTCGCGAGGTGCCGCGTGTGCAGCAAGGCCTTTTTTGACGAAGTTGCGGATTTCCTCTTTAAGTTCATCCGTCGCCTCGTAGCCGTCGCGAAGGGCGACAAACGCCTTGATGATTTCGCCGCGGACAGGATCAGGTTTGCCGATGACGCCTGCTTCTGCAATGGCAGGGTGTTCGACAAGCTTGCTTTCCACTTCAAACGGCCCAACTCTCTCCCCTGAAGTCATGATGACATCATCAATTCTTCCCTGGAACCAGTAGTAACCGTCCTCATCTTTATAGGCAGAGTCGCCTGATACATACCAGTCGCCCGGCATGAAATAGGATTCGTACTTTTCTTTGTTGTTCCAGATCGCATGCATCATGGAAGGCCAGCCCTTTTTAATGGCAAGGTTGCCCATGCGGTACGGCGGAACTTCATTTCCCTGATCATCCACTATGGCAGCCTGGACGCCTGGAATCGGCTTGCCCATAGAGCCCGGTTTGATTTCCATGGACGGGTAGTTGCAAATTACCTGCGCGCCTGTTTCCGTCATCCACCACGTATCGTGGATCCTGTTATCAAACACTTTTACTCCCCATCTGACAACTTCAGGATTAAGAGGCTCTCCGACACTCAAAACATGTCTTAATGAGCTTAAATCATATTGTTTAACGAGTTCGTCTCCTGCTCCCATCAGCATGCGGAAGGCAGTCGGCGCACTGTACCATACGGTAACGCCATAGTTTTGGATCGTTTCATACCAATGCTCCGGCTTAAATCTGCCTCCAACGATGACATTGGATGCACCGTGAAGCCATGGTCCGAAAATGCCGTATACTGTACCCGTTACCCAGCCTGGATCTGCTGTGCACCAGTAAACGTCATCTTCCTTCAGGTCAAGCACCCAGCTGCCTGTCTGGTAATGCTGGACCATCGCCTGATGGACATGAAGCACACCTTTAGGTTTTCCTGTTGAACCGGACGTATAATGAAGAAGAAGTCCGTCCGTCTTTTCTACCCATTCTATTTCGAGCTTCGTGCTAGCGGTTTTTATTCTTGTAAGGAAATCTATGTACGGACCATCTTCATTTACATTTTCTCCAACTAATACAACATGCTTTAAAGCAGGCAGATCGTTGAACGGAACACGCTCAAGAAGTTCAGGCGTTGTCACGATGACTTTAGCCTCGCTGTCTTTCAGGCGGTCGCTTACTGCCCCCTCCATGAATGCCTCAAATAATGGACCAACGATGGCGCCCAGTTTGATGGCTCCAAGGACAGTAAAATAAAGCTCGGGCGTTCTCGGCATGAAGACAAACACTCTGTCGCCTTTTTCAACATCTGCACATTGGCGGAGAATATTCCCTGCTTTATTTGAGTGTTCTTTCATTTCTTTAAACGTATACTTCTCTTCTCTTTCAGGGTCCCGGTAGTACAAGGCAACCTTGTTCTTCCGGAAAGATTCTGCATGTTTGTCAATTGCTTCGTATGCAGCATTGATTCTTCCTGTTTCCGACCACGAGAGGTTTTTTTCTGCCTCAGACCAGTCAAAATGGTCATAGGTTTTTTGGTAGTCTTCAAGATTGTGGTTCCCCTTTGCTGCTGGCAGCGCTTCCAACTTCATCTTAATTCCCCCTTGTTCAGTGTATACATCCTCTATTATAGAACAGTTTCTATCTTTTCTCAATTTTTAAAAAAATCCTGGTTTTTTCGTGTAAACGCTTCATTTTCTATTTTTTCTAGTATAATAGATGATAGTTCAGCAGATTAAAAAGGCGGTGAATGAATGGAACACCCGAAAACGTACAACGCAAAAGAGATAAAAACTCCGTTTGGCCCCCTTATTATCGAAGGACCCATTAAGCCTGAAAAACTGGCAGGACTTGAATTTCACAAGGATCTGACCGCCTTCAGGCAGCCTGAGCAGCAGCATAAGGCACTGGTCGAAATAGCGGGACTTCCGGAAGGCCGGATTATTATTGCAAGAAATCGCCATACCATTGTCGGGTATGTTACATATTTGTATCCTGATCCTCTTGAAAGATGGTCAGAAGGTAAGATGGAAAATTTGATTGAACTCGGTGCGATTGAAGTCATACCTGAATTCCGGGGCTTCTCTGTGGGGAAAAATCTTCTGAGAGTTTCGATGATGGATGATGCCATGGAGGATTATATCACCATTACAACCGAGTACTACTGGCACTGGGATTTAAAAGGAACCGGGCTGAATGTATGGGAATACAGGAAAGTCATGGAGAAGATGATGAATGCAGGCGGCCTTGAATGGTATGCGACAGATGAACCTGAAATCAGCTCTCATCCTGCAAACTGCCTAATGGCGAAAATAGGGAAAAGAGTCGATCAGGACTCCATTCAGCAGTTTGACCAATTGAGATTCAAAAACCGCTTTATGTACTGATATGTTTCGTTCATGCTTTAAAACAAAGGGGTAATAAGAATGATCGTCGAACAAATCATGAATAAAAACGTCGTTACGCTTCAGCCGGATGCAACCATTGCTGAAGCCATTGAAAGAATGGCTGAACACCGAATCCGCCATATTCTTATTGTGTCAGGAAACGACATGCTCGCAGGCATCGTTTCAGATAGGGACATAAAGGATGCGAGTCCTTCCATATTCGAACTGACCAATGACCGGGAAACGCTGAATAAACCGCTCAAATCCATCATGAAAACAGATGCGATTACCGGACATCCGCTTGATTTTGTCGAAGAAATCTCGTCTATATTCTATGAGCATAAAATTGGATGTCTGCCGATCATCAAGCACGGAAAGCTAGTGGGGATTGTGACAGAAACGGATCTTCTCCATACATTCGTTCAGCTGACAGGCGCTGACCAGCCCGGCTCTCAGATTGAAGTAAAAGTTCCGAATGTATCAGGAGTTCTTTCAGAAGCAGCTGCTGTTTTCAGCAGGCACAATGTGAATATATCGAGCGTGCTGGTTTATCCTGATCAGGACGAACGGTTTAAGATCCTCGTCTTCAGAGTTCAGACAATGAATCCGATGCCTTTAATTGAGGAGCTTGATAAAGAAGGCTATACCGTTCTGTGGCCAAATGTACCGGGGATTTCGTCATGAAAGAAAATATTTTCATCTACTCCCCTCTTTTTCAGCAGTACAAATTCAGCCAGGACCACCCATTCAACCAGCTTAGAGTAGAGCTGACCTATGATCTGCTGAAAAAGATGAATGCATTGTCTGATGATGAGCTCGCAGCACCGAGGATGGCCACTGATGAAGAGCTTGCACTCGTTCACGACAAAAAGTACATAGAAGCTGTTAAAAAAGCGGGAGCGGGAGAACTGGATCAAAAAGAGGCAATGAATTACGGAATTGGAACGGAAGATACTCCTATTTTTCCAGGCATGCATGACGCCGCAGCTCTTCTTGTCGGAGGCACGCTTGCAGCAGTAGAGCATGTTATGGAAGGAAAATCCAAAAGAGCCTTGAATCTTGGAGGCGGGCTTCATCACGGCTTCCGCGGCAAGGCTTCCGGATTCTGCATATATAACGACAGCTCTGTTGCGATCAAGTATATTCAGAAAAAGTATCAGGCGAAAGTGCTCTATATAGATACAGATGCCCATCACGGAGACGGCGTGCAGTGGACTTTTTACGATGATCCTTCTGTCTGCACCCTTTCCATTCATGAAACCGGACGCTACTTATTTCCTGGGACAGGCAATGTGACAGAGCGCGGCGCAGGACAGGGCTACGGGTATTCGTTTAATATCCCGCTTGATGCCTTTACTGAAGATGAATCCTGGATGGATGCCTACAGGCAGTCTATTCGGGAGGTTGCCGCTTTCTTTAAGCCAGATGTGATTCTTACCCAAAACGGCGCCGATGCTCACTTTTATGATCCTCTTACCCATTTCGCGACAACGACCGCTATTTTCAAAGAAATTCCTAAGCTCGCTCAGGAAATCGCTGATGAGTACTGCGGAGGAAAATGGATTGCCGTCGGCGGAGGCGGGTATGACATTTGGAGAGTTGTCCCAAGGGCATGGGCGATGATCTGGCTTCAGATGAAGGATCTTCCTGCAGAAGGAAACCTTCCTCCCGAGTGGATTGAACACTGGCAGTCAAAAGCCCCTGTCACTCTTCCTTCCTTCTGGCACGATTCAAAGGATGACTATAAAGCCATCCCAAGAAAGCTTGAAATTGAAGAGAAAAATGCGCAGACGACCGCTAAAGCTCTTTTTCCGATCCGTCAGAACAAGGCGAAAGACAGACACTCTCTTTAAACCTGAAAAAAGGCATGAATCGCAGGGATTCATGCCTTTTACTTATGATTTTGTCGATTGTCTTATTTCAATGCGGTGCGGAAGCTCAACGATATGATTTTCCACTTCTTCTTTGTTCATCAGCTTTGTCAATAAGCGCATAGCTACAGCTCCGATGTCATAAGTCGGCTGTACAACGGTCGTCAGCTTAGGACGGACCATTGATGCAAGCTTCGTGTTGTCAAATCCGATGATTTCAATGTCATTCGGAATCACATAGCCCATGTCCTGAGCGGCATGTACAACTCCAAGCGCCATTTCATCAGTTCCTGCAAAGATCGCAGTCGGTTTATCAGAGAGCTCATTGATTTTCTCAAAAGCCTCAAGGCCTGAATCATACGTGTAGTCACCCTCTGTGATCAGCGCTTCATCAGCGTCAATGCCGGCTTCTGACAGGGCACGCAGATAGCCTTTCATTTTCATTTCTTTATTGATCGGCTCTTCCATTGGTCCTGTTACATAACCGATGCGCTTATGGCCTTTTTCAATCAGCATGGACACAGCATCAAAGGATGCCTGCTCATAGTTGATGTTTACTGAAGGCGTCACTTCATTTACATCTACAGAAGCAGCAAGAACGATCGGTACAGGGGAGCGTTTAAACTCTTCCACATGCTCGTCTGTAATGTTTCCGCCCATGAAGACAATTCCGTCCACTTGCTTTCCAAGCATCGTGTTCAGCAGGTGAAGTTCCTTGTCTCGGTTTTGATCTGAATTACTCAAGATAATATTGTATTTGTACATAGTTGCAATATCTTCAATTCCGCGGGCAAGTTCTGCATAAAATGTACTTGAGATATCAGGGATAATGACCCCTACAGTTGTTGTTTTTTTGCTCGCAAGTCCTCTTGCAACAGCATTTGGGCGGTAGCCGAGACGATCAATGGCTTCAGACACCTTTTTGCGCGTTGTCGGTTTTACATTCGGGTTGCCGTTTACAACCCTTGATACTGTAGCCATGGAAACATTTGCTTCACGGGCTACATCGTAAATCGTAATATTGTTCATTTTCCTACACTCCTTCGAAATCCATCTATATGTATAGTTAGCATTTACAATTATTGAAAGTAACATGTCATCATTATGAATTTATATGTACATAATGATACGATACTATGAAAACGTAAGCAATCTATTTACAGCGTTTTTACGCAATATAACCGTATTTGTTCATAAATGAGCAAAGTTTTTCATAAACAGCACTGTTTTCTATCATAAATAAAACCTCATCATGTTGCAAGCAAAACAAAATCAGGGTGCCGTGCGGATTCAAGAATTCTCTCCTCCGCGGCACCCTGAAAAGGTTTTTTATGCTTTAACTTTAATTAAAGGTTTAATTTCATTCATGAAATCAGCAAACTGATCGAAGTCCATCTGCTGGGCAGAATCTGACAGTGCAACCGCCGGGTCCGGATGAACCTCTGCCATTACGCCGTCTGCTCCGATTGCAAGTGCAGCTTTAGCACATGGAATAAGCAAATCGCGGCGTCCTGTTGAATGCGTCACATCAACAAGTACCGGCAAGTGCGTTTCCTGTTTTAAAATAGGAACCGCTGAAATATCAAGCGTGTTGCGTGTTGCTGTTTCATACGTTCTGATGCCGCGTTCACACAGGATGATCTGATCATTTCCCTGTGAAATGATGTACTCGGCAGCATTCACAAATTCATCAAGAGTTGCCGCAAGACCGCGCTTCAGGAGCACAGGCTTATTAACGGCACCGGCAGCTTTCAGCAGCTCAAAGTTCTGCATGTTGCGTGCACCGATCTGAATGACATCAATGTATTGAATTGCGATTTCGATATCTGCCGGGTTGACGATTTCACTGATGACAGCCATATCGTACTCATCGGCAACGCGTTTTAGTATTTTCAGGCCTTCTACACCAAGACCCTGGAAATCGTAAGGGCTTGTGCGCGGTTTGAACGCACCGCCGCGAAGCAGGCGCACTCCTTGTTTCTTGGCTTCTTCAGCAACAGCAGCAACCTGCTCATAGCTTTCAACTGCGCATGGACCGGCAATCAGTACCTGGCTGCCGTCTCCGATTTTAACTCCTTTTACATCCACAATCGTATCTTCAGGTTTCTTTTTACGAGAAACTAAAAGCGCCTTGCGGTGGTCGTCTTCCTGAAGCTCAAGACTCGCTTTAAAGATTTCTTTGAATATATGCTGAATGGTGGAATCCTCGAAAGGTCCGTCATTGTTTTCTTTCAATTTATTAAGCATTCTTCGTTCACGGACAGGATCATATCGATTAACGCCCTGCGCTTCCTTGGCTTTACCAATATCCTGTACTAACTTTCCTCGCTCATTAATCAGCTGTAAAATCTGCAGATTAATCTCTTCTGCTCTCTCTCGCAATGCTTCTAACTCGGCGTTACTCATCTGACTCATCCTTTCCCGTTTTTATAGAAACCGGCAAACCGGCTTGTACATGCATCTTATTCAAGCATCTGACCGTATTCCCGGCAGATGCATTATGCACTGAAAAGAAAATAGTAATCATTTTCTTTTGTAATTAGTGATAATTATATACAAAAACAATCCTGTTGTCACGCATTTTTCTTTAACATTTAAACGCTTTTAAGCAATAAAGCGTTTGAGCGATTGTTTTTGCAGTCTTTTTCAGGAGTCTGCTTGAGGCACGGCTGATGTTTTTTCGAATTCAGCCGATAAACTAGATAAGAATAAATGAAAGAGGTGCTGTTCATGAAAGCAGCTGACCATACATTCGCACTCGATATCGGCACGCGTTCAGTCGTGGGACTGCTTCTCTCTGAGCGCAGCGGCGTGTTTGAAGTCATTGATGCCGTCATGGAAGAACATAATGAGCGCTCAATGCTCGACGGTCAGATACACGATATTCAAGCTGTGGCTAAAGTCATTGTATCCGTAAAAGAAAAGCTCGAAAAAAAATATGGACCTCTGACGAAAGTCAGCGTTGCCGCAGCAGGAAGAGCGCTTAAAACACTTCGTGCAGAAGCATCCATCGATATAACAGGAAAACCGATTCTCGAAGATGAGGCAGTCTCCCAGCTCGAATTAATGGCCGTTCAGCTCGCACAGCAGGAAATCGCCCAGAAAGAAACCGGCATGGCTGGCTATGACTGCGTGGGCTACTCTGTTATTTCCTATAAGCTTGATCAGCAGGAGATCGGCAGCCTGCTCGACCAGCAGGGGCATAACGCATCTGCCGAAATAATTGCTACCTTCCTGCCTAAAGTCGTAACAGAGTCTCTCCTGGCTGCTTTAAAAAGAGCAGACTTAGAAATGCTTGCCATGACACTTGAACCGATTGCAGCCATCAATGTGCTGATACCGGCATCTATGCGAAGGCTCAATGTGGCTCTGGTTGATATTGGGGCAGGCACATCTGACATTGCCATTACAAGCGAAGGCACGGTTACTGCATACGGAATGGTGCCCGCAGCAGGAGATGCCATTACAGAAGCTGTTTCAGACGAGTTTTTGCTTGATTTTCATGAAGCAGAACGGGTGAAAAGAGAGCTGAATACATCACAGATCATCCGTTTTAAGGATATCCTTGGGTACGAAAAAAGTGTTTCAAAAGAAGCAGCCGCAGCTTCCATACAGCCTGCCGCTTCCCGTCTTTCGAAATTAATCAAAGAAGAAATCCTTTCCCTCAACAGCGGAAAGCCGCCAAAAGCTGTCATGCTGATTGGTGGAGGCAGCTTAACTCCCGGACTGCCTGCCCTGCTTGCAGAACAATTGTCGCTGCCTGAAGACCGCATTGCCATTAGAGGAATCGAAGCGATTCAGCAGCTTCATCTCTCAGATAGCTTAGGAAAAGGACCGGAGCTTGTAACACCGATCGGAATCGCGATTACTTCAAGCATCAATCCGATTCATTATGTCAGTGTCAGTGTCAACGGACAGAAAGTGAGACTTCTTCAGATGAAAAAGCGGACCGTCTCTGACAGCCTGCTGTCATCCGGCATTCAGCTGTCAGGCTATTACGGCAAACCCGGACTTGCCTATTTTGTTTCAATCAACGGCCGCTCTGTGACCGTTCCCGGCACCTACGGCGAAGCACCGGTCATCAGTAAAAACGGAAGGCGCTGTTCAGTAGATGAAGAACTTCAGAACGGAGATGAAATAACGATTCAAAAAGGGAAAGACGGCCACTCCCTCCCTGTCGTCATTTCAGATTTGATCGATGTTGTACCGGAAAAGAAAATCATTTTAAACGGCGAGCAGGTTGCAGTGCAGGCGAAGCTCTTAAAAAATGGAACACCGGCTGACCCCAATGACCCGGTCGCTGACAGAGATGTGATTACTTATACATTCCCTGACAAAGTCATGGACCTTTTCCAGGACGCGTCAAGATGCACTCCCTTCTGCCTGTCTATTGACGGACGGTTAGTCCATCTGGACGCATTCTCAGGAAAAATCACGATTAACCATGAAAAAGCACATCCGGATTCCTCTTTCAAAGAACGGGATCAAATAACGGCTGTCCGCAAAAAAAGGCCTTCTCTCGGCCAGGTGCTTTCTGCTCTTGAAATGGATGCCTATGAATCCATCACCATTTTCTACAATCAAGAACCGACTGTCATCAAAAAAATGCTTCTTCACGTATACAGAGGAGGCATATTGCTCTCCTTATCTGATGAGATCCGAAGCGGCGATGACCTGAAGATTCAAAAACAGCAGGCAGGCTCCTTCATCTTCCAGGACGTGTTCAAAGCTGTTGACGTCACATTCCCCGCTCAGACGAACAAGCGCTTCCTCCTGCTGAAAAATGAACAGGAAACAAGCTTCCACGAAGAGCTCTCTCCGGGGGATAGGCTGAGTATAAAATGGATTTAAGAAAAGCGGAGCCGCTGTCGGCTCCGCTTTTCTTTTATTCGTTTGATGCAGCCTGCTTCAAAGAGTCTGCTGTGATTTTCCAGTGTGATTCATTCCAGACAACCTGCTTGTCCTTAAACAGAAGGGCCTGAGGCGATTCGTGCCTGATGCCGTAAGTTTCGGCAATATGGTTAGATAGCGGTCTTGCTTCCTGCACGTTCAGGTAATAGGCGGGAATGGAATCATTCCCTTCTGTAAACGCGGAGAACTCAGAAAAAGCGGCCTGGGCAATCGGGCACGTTAAGCTGTTTTTAAAGAAAAGGAATGCAGCTTCTTGCTCGGCGATTTTCTGGAAGTCTTCTACAGTATCAATTTTTACTTTTGGCATGATTTTTGGCCTCCACTGGTTTTACCTACATTTTATACGAATAAATGACAAAATAAAAACAATCGGCTTTAAGCTGCCGATTGTTTTTTCTATTTCAGGAAGCTTACTTATTGATTTCTTCTTTTTTCGCTTCCTCGATCTCTTTGTTCACTTGTTTTTTAAGCTCTTCTGAATGAGGCGTTGTACCGGCAGTTGGAGCCGCCGCTGGGCTTACCGGCGATTGTACATCCGCATTCAGCTGAGGCTCATCGGCTGCTTCAGGAGCAAGTCTGATTTCGTCCTCTGTCTGCTCGTCGTTTTGCTGTTTGGATGATTTAAGATCACGCACTTTGCTCATGATCTGTGAAGACTGGTCAGTCACAGCCTGTGAAAGAGTGGCTGATTTTTCTTTTGCAATCGCAGCAAACTCATTGCCTTTTTCAAGGGCATCGTTTGTGATTTTACCTGTTTTTTCTTTTACAATGACAGCCTGTTCCCCAATATTATCACGAAGTTCTTTACCTGATTTCGGCGCAAGGAAAAGGGCTGTTGTTGCACCCACAATCCCTCCAACAAGTGTTCCGATCATAAAATCTTTACTGTTGATTCCATCTTTGCTCATGATAAATTCCTCCCTATTGTAATTCTTCTATATTTTTTAAAACGAGTTCATATAGTCGGGTACTTCTGCTGTTCTCGAACTTCTTTTTTGATCTTCCATTTGTTCCAGACATCCATGGCCACGTTGCTCCACTGGACGACCTGATTGATTTTATCCTGGTTTTTCTCAAGGTTTGTACCGACAGAAGCGGCTACCTTTTGTACAGAATCATTGAAGTTCTGTAAAGATGAACCGACACCCTGAACAGCGGATACAACTGTGTTCAGTTTCTCGGATTTCTCCTGAATGTCTTCTGCCAAAGCATTGGTCTTATGCAGCAATTGAGTCGTTTCAAGGGTGATACCCTGCACCTGCTTCTCAAGGCCTTCCAGTGTGCCTGCTACATTGTTCAGCGTAGCCGACAGCGCCTTCAGCGTTTTCGACAGGAACACGACAAGAACTGTGAATGCAATTGCAATGAGTGCAACAGCTAAGTATAAAATAATTTCCAACTTCAGCACCTCCAAATAAGCGATAGTAACTGTTTCCCGTAAGAAACAAATCATAAACATGAATTTTTCATACCCCTAGTATTCTACAAAACGCGCCGGATTCCTCTCCTATTATGACCGAGTTTTTCAATTTTCACTAAAAATTTTAACTCTTTTTTAAAACATCGGTTACAATAAAGGCTGAGCCGGTTATATGTTTACATAGGAGGAAGAAAAATGAAAGATCCCCGCATTCAATCACTCGCCAAAAACCTGATCAATTATTCAGTTAAATTAAAAAAAGGCGAGAAAGTACTTATTGAAAATTTCGGTCTGCAAAGAGAGCTCGTTACGGCTCTTGTTCAAGAAGCCTACGCTGCAGGAGGATATCCATTCGTATCCCTCAAGGATCAGCAGGTGGACCGTGCCCTTCTCATGGGAGGACAGGAAGAGCAGTACAGCATGATGGCAGATTTTGAAGCAAATGTGATGAGCAAAATGGATGCTTATATCGGGCTTCGTTCAGGTGACAACATAAATGAGCATGCAGATGTTCCAGATTCTCAGATGAAGCTGCAGAGCCGGACTGTCGGCAAAAAGGTTCACCGTGATATCCGCGTTCCTAAAACAAGATGGGTTGTCCTCCGCTATCCAAACGCTTCTATGGCCCAGCTTGCGAAAATGAGCACGGAAGCATTTGAAGACTTCTACTTTGATGTCTGCAATCTCGACTACGGCAAAATGGATGAGGCGATGGATTCGCTCGTCAATCTGATGAACAAAACGGATGAAGTGAGAATTACAGGTCCTGGAACTGATCTCGTTTTCTCCATTAAAGACATACCTGCCGTTAAATGTGCAGGAGAAATGAATATTCCTGACGGAGAGGTTTATACGGCGCCGGTCCGCGATTCTGTCAATGGAACCATTACGTATAACACGCCTTCACCATACAACGGCTTCACGTTTGAAAATGTAAAACTCACGTTTAAAGACGGCAAAATCATTGAAGCCGAATCAAACGACACAGACCGCATCAACAGTATTTTTGACACAGATGAAGGAGCAAGATATATCGGCGAGTTCGCGATTGGCGTTAACCCGTACATCCAGCATCCGATGCAGGATATTCTGTTTGATGAAAAAATTGACGGCAGCTTCCACTTTACGCCGGGACAATGCTATGATGATGCATTTAACGGCAACCACTCCAATATCCACTGGGACATGGTTAACATCCAGCGCCCTGAATACGGCGGCGGAGAAATGTATTTTGACGGTGTTTTAATCAGAAAAGACGGCGTCTTTGTGATTGATGAGCTAAAAGGGCTGAATCCTGAAAGTCTTAAATAAGTAACAAAAGCGGAAGTGCCTTGTTCAGATCCGATAGGCAGATAAGAATCCGTCGGAAAAGTCCGGTTTTGACTTTTTTGACGGATTTGTTCTGACAGAGGATCTAGGCGCTTACGCTTGCCGAGGATAACTTTGTTATTTCGTGCACAGCCTTTTATTCATTAAAATTTCATTGAAAACACAAAAAAGCATGAGCCGCGGCTCATGCTTTTTTAACCTATTTCTTTTTCGTAGGCACGCTGGTATTTCTGAATGTCTCCTGCTCCCATGAACACAAGAACGCCGCCTTCGTGCTTTTTAAGGACGCCAGTTTCTTCTTCGTCAATCAGGGCTGCTGAATCAATTTTATTCAATAGATCCTGAATTGAGAGCTTTCCGATGTTTTCCCTGGCAGAGCCGAAAATATCGCAGAGGTAAACCATATCTGCTTTCTTCAGGCTGTCTGCGAATTCATCAAGAAACGACTGTGTGCGGGTAAACGTATGCGGCTGGAACACTGCCACGATTTCACGGTCCGGATATTTTTGTCTGGCTGCATCAATCGTTGCCGTAATTTCAGTCGGATGATGCGCATAGTCATCAATCAGAACCTGATTGCCGATTTTTTTCTCGTTGAATCGGCGCTTTACGCCTTCAAACGTTTGAAGCTGCGCCTGAATAACCTCTGCATCAATTTCTTCATAGTGGCAAATGGCAATGACAGATAGAGCATTCAGCACACTGTGGTCTCCGAACGTAGGAATCTTAAATGAAGCATAGAATGTATTTCGGACAAACACGTCAAAGCTTGTTCCATCCGTTGATTTGACTACATTGCGTGCCTGAAAGTCGTTTTCTTCGCTGAATCCGTAGTACACGACAGGAACATTAGCCTGGATATGCTGAAGGTGCTCATCATCACCGCAGGCGATGATCCCTTTTTTCACTTGCATGGCCATTTCCTGGAACGCTTTAAAAACGTCATCGATGCTGCTGAAGTAATCAGGATGATCAAAGTCGATATTCGTCATGATCGCGTAATCCGGGTAGTAGGAAAGGAAATGTCTGCGGTACTCGCACGCTTCAAAAACAAAGTATTCGCTTCCTTCCATCCCTCTGCCTGTTCCGTCTCCGATGAGGAAGGAAGTAGGCTTTGCACCCTGCATTACATGAGCGAGCAAACCGGTTGTAGACGTTTTACCGTGTGCTCCCGTTACACCCACACTTGTAAATTTCTCCATAAATTGACCCAGGAAAATGTGATAGCGGATGATCTCAAGACCAAGATTCTTTGCTTCTTCGATTTCCGGGTGTGTGTCCGGAAACGCATTTCCGGCTATAATCGTCAGTCCTTGACGGATATTCTCTTTTGAAAATGGGAAAATGTTAATTCCGCGCTGTTCTAATGCTTTTTGTGTAAAAATCGGTTTTTCAATGTCAGATCCCTGAACCTCATAGTTCATGTCATGAAGAATCTGTGCCAGGGCGCTCATTCCAGTCCCTTTTATTCCAACAAAATGGTAAACAGTCATAAATAGAACCTCCAACAAACGTCTATCTGTTTGACATTATATGATTCTTAACCCAATGTGCAACCGGCGGCTGCATAAGATAGCGGTTATGTATTTTAATCGCAGGCCTGCAGCATTCTGCATTCTGCAGATTCTCTGCATGGCTTTTAAGAATGATGAAAACAAATCGTATTTTTTCCTGCCCAATGCATCTTAAACGATATCCTTGAACTTGGCAAGTGCTTAATCAAAATGGCGCGCTCTCATTCAGCCGCCCTGCCCCATGATGGCTTTCTATGAAAGAATTTGCCCTGATTTCAGGATTTTGTTTTTCAAAGCAGAAAAAGAGGGAAACTGTATAGAAACAGTTTTCCCAATTGAGGAAGATAATACCTTCTCACCCTGAAAATATTATCTTCTTTTCAAATGAATCAGTAAACACTTCTTTCCTGCATGCTTTCTAAATCCTGCTCTGTAATCAGCACTTCACGGGGCTTGCTTCCCCTTGCCTCCGAAATAATGCCCTGCTTTTCCATCATATCCATTAATCTGGCAGCGCGGTTATAGCCGATTCTGAATCTTCTCTGCAGGCTGGAGGTTGAAGCTCCTCCCTGATCAACGATGTATTCACACGCTTCTAAAAGCAGCTCATCCTCATCGTTCTCAATGCTTGATTTTCTCATTAATTCTTCCTGTTCGAACAAAAAGACAGGCTTCATTTGATTTCTGACATGGCCTACTACCCGCTCAATTTCTTCATCCGATACAAAGTTCCCCTGCAGTCTGACTGCCTTTGATGTTCCGTTTTCAAGGAACAGCATATCCCCTTTGCCAAGCAGCTTTTCTGCCCCGGCTGCATCAAGAATCGTGCGTGAGTCTACTTGAGAGGAAACCGAGAACGCAATTCTTGTCGGAATATTTGATTTGATCAGACCCGTAATAACATCAACGGATGGTCTTTGAGTAGCCACAATTAGATGGATCCCGCAGGCTCTTGCTTTCTGGGCAATTCTGCAGATGGATTCTTCGACATCGGCAGGCGCAGCCATCATTAAATCCGCCAGCTCATCAATCACAATCACCAAGTAAGGCATATGTTCACCTGAATTGTGCTTGGCTGCAAGCTCATTGTAGCGTGAAATATCCCTCGCTCCTGCATGGGCAAACAGCTCATATCTGCGTTCCATTTCTTCTACTGCCCATCTCAGCGCACCTGTGGCGGCTTTCACATCTGTGATGACCGGGCTGACTAAATGGGGAACATTCTGATACGGAGCAAGCTCCACCATTTTAGGGTCAATCAGCATCAGCTTCACTTCATGCGGCGAGGCTTTATACAGCAGGCTCACAAGGATCGTATTGATGCAGACGCTTTTTCCTGAGCCGGTTGCACCCGCAATCAGTCCGTGGGGCATTTTTTTCAAATCGGTCACGACAGCCTGGCCGGATATATCCAGTCCAAGAGCTGCTGTAAGAGGCGACTGGCTGTTTATGAAGTCGGGACTTCTCAGAATTTCTCTCAGGTACACCATTTTGCTGTGTCTGTTCGGCACCTCGATGCCTATCCGGTTCTTCCCTGGTATCGGCGCTTCGATGCGGATATCCTTGGCAGAAAGACTAAGCTTTATGTCATCTGTCAGATTTGTAATTTTGTTGACTTTAACACCCGGCTCCGGCTGCACCTCAAGACGTGTTACAGCAGGTCCCTGTGTCACGTGAACAACTTTTGCTTTGACATTGAAATTCTCAAGTGTCATATTCAGCAGCTGTGTCTGCTCTCTCAGCCATTCCGTGTCATCGACAATTTCCTTTGGGGGAATATTCAAAAGCTGGAGAGACGGAAATGCATAAGCAGAGCCCCCAGGCGCGCTCTGATTTCTTTGCGCTTTTTGCTTATCGCGCCCGAACATCATCACATTGAATGGAACCGTTGACCTCCTGCTCCCGCTGTTTCCTTGCTCCTGAACTTTTCCTGCTTCAGGCTTTGTTTCTTCGGAAAGCTCTAATCCAGCCTCCTGCTGCGGGTTCTGAGCAGATCTGTTTTCCTCATGGACGTTTAAATTCCGCACATCCTGGAAAAGAGAGGCAGGACGCTCTCGGTTTCCTGCTTCCTGTTCAGATTTTACTTCTGGTTCAAATTCTAATTCTGATTCAGATTTCAATTGTGGTTCATCAATAACTTCTTGTTCAAATTCCAATTCTGGCTGAGCTTTCACTTCTGGCACAGATTCTAATTCTGGTACAGCTGTTTCTTCTGCTTTAGATTCGCGTTCTGTTTCCAGCGCAGGAATTGATTCAAGTGACGCTGCAGTCTCGTGCACATCGGGCTCTTCAGGCTGCCCTGACTGGGATGGCTCATACAGTTCGGACACTTCATCCTCTTCCATTGATAGAGCAGGAGCTGCTTCTTTAAAGGCTGAAGATTGCTCTTTCGCTCGGTCTATAGGACGAATGACATCAGACCTTGTTTCATGTTCTTCCTCTTCCATTGAAGCTGCTGACTCTCTGAAGCTTCGGGGCTGTTCACTCACTTGATCAGAAGTGTGCAGATCCTGTTTTTTCTCTTCCTTGCGATATCCGAATGAGAACGTTTCAGGTTTATGATTTTGGTGTTTATGCAAAGCTGACACTTCAGGTCGGCCCGGCTTATCCTGTGATGTTGCTTCATCAGGGATAGACCCTGAACGTGCCTTTAGCCGGTCTGCTTCTTTTTTCAGCATTTCATGATTCTGCTGATGAAGCCTTGAAATGACAGATTCTGCAGCCTTTGCTTCCTGCTGATAGCTTTGAAACAGCGTAGTTCCCGTTTCACGTCCGCCGTCCTGACTGACCCGGCTGTTAAACGGACCCTGGTTGTCTCTTGATCTGTATCCGTAAATCGGAGAAGGAATTTCTGTCGGACTGAATGTTTTTTTAACAGGCTTGCTGTCTGTTTTTTTCAAAGCTTGCCCTGCAGGCTTTTTTGGCGCGGCAGGAGCTTTCCTTTCCGTTTTTGCAGCAGGTCTTCTTGGTTCTGTCCGGCTGTTCTGCTGGTCTGGAATGACCGGAAATTTAAAATTCCCTTTCGGGTACTGATAGGCGATTTTTGCATCTGCATTTTTCGTATTGGCAGCCGGCTGCTTCATTTGAGCCGGTGCATTATGTACAGGCGGAAGCTGTTCAGGCAGCTGCCTGCTTTCGGCTGATCTTTTTTCCAATTGCTTATCTTCTTCTGTTTCACCAGTAAAATAATTGATCATTTTAGAAAACCAACTCATTGCATACCACTCTTTCAAATGTTTCTTCTTTCATACCCCTCTATTGTATCAGGTAATCGCATCTTTTTCAGATAAATGACCATTTCATTTTCAAGAGAGAGAGGGAAATTTCGTTTCCCGCAAACGGAAAAAGCCACTAGAAAAAATCTCCAGTGACGTTTCACATTTTTATAAATGGTACGATATTATCCGCTTTTTTATGGGAGTCAGCGGACAAATTTTCCAGTTTAGCTATTTAGTCCTGTTCTTCTTTTTTTGCACGGTTCTTCGCAAGAATAAAAACAGGTTCAAGCTCGCGGTTTTCATATAAGAAGGACAAAGCCGTAATCGGCACTCTGCCGCTTGCGAAAAAGCTCATCGCCATTTGCCCGAGAATATCGTAGCCTGTATCGTTGCGTACATCTGCTATGATCAGAACATCCTGATGGGGAACCGCGATGGCCATTGTTCCCTCTGCTTTCTTCTGAAACGAATCAAGGATCGATTCATTCAGCAGGCGGCTCGCATCATAACCGTCGTTTGCATTAAGAAAATAAAACACATTTCCTGCGACATGATCTTCTTTTACACTCGTATCAAGCGACCTGAGATTAAATCTGGCCATCTCTTTCAGCTTGCTGAACGTCCAGTTCTCACGCTCCATCATCTTTTCATCAATCAGACGATATGATTTTCCTAAATCAAGGGCATAATAGATTCTTGTTTCTGCCGTATGCTCTTCAAAAATCAGCTTGACTCCGTCTGATGACTCTTCAGGAAAAGAGGTGGATCTGATAACCGGAAAGATCCCTTTTTCTTTGCCGGTCAATTCCTGTTCATGATTCATAACAGTCAGCGCTTCTTCGATATAGTACACAAGCTCATCAACAGCTGTATCTTTTTTCTCTTCCCATTTGGCAATAATCCCCGGAAGCGAAATAGTCAGACCTTTTTTCGTCTCATCATCTTCCACCCGGAGCTGATCTTTTTCCCTGTCAAACCGTGTGGACCATGCTTTATGGCTCAAGCGGTCTTTAATCGTTTCAGCCATTTTTCTTGAGGTCATTTTCATCCCAGAATCTTCCCTTCTGTCTCAGGAAAGTCCATTAATGAATTCCTGAATCTGTTCTTTCGTTTTTCTGTCTTTATTCACATAACGTCCAGTTTCCGCGCCTTTATGAAAAGCAACAAAGCTTGGAATACCAAAAACGCCAAGATCTGCACACAAATCAATGAATTCGTCGCGGTCTACATAGTAAAACGTATAGCTGCTGTTTTCTTCCTGAAGCTCGGGCAAAATCGGGTCCAGAAATCGGCAGTCCGGGCACCAGTCAGCTGAAAACATGAAAATGACCCGCTCCTGCTGAATAACTTCATTGTATTGCTGCATCGATTGCAGTTTTTCCATAATAAAACCTCCAATATGAACTAAATCTATCCACCCGAATCATACCAAACCCTGGTCCCTGTTGCCACTGTAGGGACTTATCAGAAAAAGCCCGGCTGAAAATAAGAAGACCTCTTCCTGTCTGAAAGAGGCCTGTTTTTCATTTAAATGAAACAGAAGAAACGATTTTCATCATTTGTTCTGCCGTATCTGCGACTTCCCTGCTGTTAGTCTGCGTCGTCATTTTCACTCCGCCGATGCCTGCTGACACTTCATACTCGTCGTCCGCTTTCAGTTTATCCACGAGAATGTAGCCAAAACGGCCTTTGTCCTCAAAAGTTTCATTTACTAGCGGATCTTTATATTGCTCAAGAAGAGTATCATAGAAAAAAGAGCTCGTCTCTTTTTCATTCTCATTCACAAAGAGAACGTACTGCTGATCTCCCTTGGTAAAAATGACATTATTTGTTTTCCCTGCTTCTGCTTTATAGCCTTCAGGCAAGTAATAGCTGATAGAGCCGCTTTTATCATTGGCTGCAGGCGGTTTTGCTTCAAAAGATGTTTTCGTCTGATCTATCGTTGCAGTCTGAATTTCTTCATCATTTATCGTACAGCCAAAAAGGAATAATAAGAAAACAAATAGTAGTCCGGTATATAGTTTCTTCATACTGAAAAACCCCTCCATCTTTACTAGGAAAATAGAATTCCCTCCCTATAATAACCCTTACATTTTATCGTTGACAAGACAGGTTTATTTTATGAATAGAAATGATGTCCCCATTTCTCATTCTGGACACGGTCTTTTTATTTGAGTTATAATTTTACTCATGAGAAAACCTAACCATCCATCAATTGAAAGTATACGTCTATCGAGAGTGCTGCATGCACTGAGTGACCCGAACCGGTTAAAAATTGTGAAAAGCATAGCAAGCAGGGGCGAGGAAGTATGCACGTACTACTCTTACGAATTCAACATTTCTAAATCAACCGTTTCCCATCATATAAAAACGCTGAGAGAATCCGCCATTATCAGAGTGCGCGTTGAAGGATCCCAGCATTTTTATTCCATCAGAACAGATGATTTAAACAATAAGTTTCCCGGCTTAATGGACGTGGTCCTAAGCGCAGACCCTGAAAGCTATTAAAAAGCTCTGATTTTATCAGAGCTTTTTTTATTGTCATAAAAGATCAGACGTGTTATTATGCCATTGTGTTCGATAATCATAGAACACTAGAACATTAAATTACTGGAGGATCATATAGTGAAAAAAGTACATCTGAAAAAAGCTGATTTGAACGTAACACAAATCGGATTGGGAACGAATGCGGTAGGAGGACATAATTTATTTGCACATTTAGATGAAAACCAGGGAAGAGAACTTGTGAAAGAAGCCTTGAATCTGGGTATAACTTTTATAGATACTGCAGATGTTTACGGATTCGGCCGTTCAGAAGAACTTATTGGAGAAATCATTAGACCGGTTCGCTCCGGTCTCAAGCTCGCTACTAAAGGGGCAGTGGAACGATTGGACGACAGCACCACACGCATCAACAACAAACCGGAATATTTACGTGCTGCGGTTGAAAAAAGTCTAAAAAGACTGCAGACTGATTTTATCGATTTATACTACTTGCATTATCCTGACAACGAAACACCTTTAGCGGAGGCAATAGGTGAACTATCCCGCTTAAAAGAGGAAGGAAAAATTGGTTCTATTGGAATTTCAAATGTCAGTTTAAGCCAGCTTAAAGAAGCAAATCAGCATAACGATATTGATGTCATTCAGTCTCCTTATAACATGCTTGACCGCTCAGCAGAAAAAGAACTCTTGCCGTACAGCCGGGAAAATAACATCTCGTTCATCCCATATGGGCCGCTTGCTTTTGGAATCCTTGGGGGCAAGTACAGCCGTGATTTGAAACTGAATGACGGTGACTGGAGAAAAGCAGAGCCTTTATTCCAGCCGGAAACATTTTCTGCTGCTTTAACCAAAGTAGAGAAATTAAAAGCAATCGCAGGCGAATACGGAACAAGCCTCTCTAATCTGGCCTTGGTGTGGCTGCTTGCGCAAGAGGGAGTTGATACTGTCATCCCCGGCGGCAAACGGGCTGATCAGATCAGGGAAAATGCGAAAGCAGATACAATTGAATTATCTCCGGAGCATTTAATTCAAATTGAAAAAATAATCAAGTAATTGCTGCAGATTTAGAAAGCCTATGACCGCATTAAAAAAAGAGACCAGTCGATTAACGATTGGTCTCTTTTTTTGATCTGCTCATTTTTGTTTTATTTGGTAAAAATATTGTCCGAAAAGAAGCAGGCAAATATGCTTAAACATCTCTTTCCTTGTCACAAGTCCGCCTGTAAAAATACCGACGGCGCCTTCTTTTTGGCTGATATTCTCCTTGTTGGAATACTCGTCCATCACAAGCTTCAGCTCAATACCTGATTTTACTTTTCTGCCAATCTCCGCAGGCAGGGGAATCCTCGCGCCGCCTGCAATAATCGGTTCCACCCCCTGAACAGACAGCGCCCCCCAATTGCAAAGGAAAAAGCCCTCATCTGTCTCGATCATACCGCCTTCAAGACCTATTCCGATGTCGGCATTTTCTTCTTCTCTTGCACGCAGGGCCCTGTTTACAGCTCCCTGTATTGTCTCCTCATCAGAAAACGGCTGGTCAGCAACACCTGATGAAACACTCGTACTGCTTAATGTAAAAGAACTGAGCTGGTCAAGGCACTCTTGTACGGCATTCACTTTTGCCGGGTTCAGCGTCCCGATGGCAACCTTCATAATTAATCTCCTTTAAAAAAGCGCATAGCTCCGGGAAACCGAAGCAAAATGCGCAAAGTAATCTGGCGGAAACGCCATTTTTATGAGTTTTGTTTAATAGTAGTTACAGTCGACTGGTCACAGGCTTTCACAAGCTTAACGATCAGTTCCTTTGCTGCAGCGTAATCATCAATGTGCACAATGGATGCTGCCGTGTGAATGTAGCGTGAGCAAATGCCCACAACGGCAGACGGGACACCATCGTTTGATGTATGCACTCGTCCTGCATCTGTACCACCCTGGGAAACAAAGTACTGATACGGAATATTGTTTGATTCTGCCGTATCCAAAACAAATTCGCGCATTCCTCTGTGAGTGACCATCGTGCGGTCAAGGATGCGAAGAAGCGCACCTTTTCCGAGCTGGCCGAATTCATGCTTTGCTCCGCTCATGTCGTTTGCAGGACTTGCATCAAGTGCAAAGAATAGATCCGGACGAATCATGTTCGCAGCTGTCTGTGCTCCCCTTAAACCAACTTCTTCCTGTACAGTCGCTCCGGAATAAAGCGTATTCGGAAGGGTAACATCTTTCAGCTCTTTCAAAAGTTCAATTGATAAACCGCAGCCGTAGCGGTTATCCCACGCCTTTGCCATAATTTTTTTCGGATTGGCCATCGGCGTAAATGGACAAACAGGAAGAATCTGCTGGCCAGGTCTAATGCCCAGAGCTTTCGCATCTTCATCAGAATCAGCACCAATATCAATCAGCATATTTTTGATTTGCATCGGTTTATTACGCTGGTCTTCGCTGAGCAAGTGTGGCGGAATGGAACCAATCACTCCCGGAACAGGTCCCGCATCCGTGATAACCTCCACACGCTGCGCAAGCAGAACCTGGCTCCACCAGCCTCCAAGCGTCTGAAAACGCAGCATTCCGTTTTTCGTAACACCCGTCACCATGAAACCCACTTCATCCATGTGGCCGGCAACCATAATCCTCGGACCTTCCTCACTGCCCCGCTTCACCCCGAAAATACTGCCGAGACGGTCCTGAATGATCTCATCTGAATACTTGGTGAGCTCAGAACGCATAAACTTTCGTACAGCATGCTCATTCCCCGGCGCACCCGGAAGCTCCGTCAATGTCTTAAAAAGCTCTAACGTCTCTTGATTCATCCATCATATCCCCTTTACATATGTATATTTTCATTTTACAGAAGATTTATCGTTCGTGCTACTAAAGAAAAGCGGAATCGCCCGTTTAGCTCCGGGAGTCAGATAAGAAATCGGCGGAAAAGTCCGGTTTTGACTTTTTGGGGGATTTTGTTCTGACGGAAGGGCTGGGAGTCGGAGCTAGACAATGCGAAAAGCGGAATCTCCTGGTTAAAAACACTTTCCCTTGTGCATCAGCCAGAGTTTGCGCTGCTAAATCCAGTTATGAACACTTTCCCCCTCAAACTTCCCAGAGTTTCTGCTGCTAACCCCAGTTATGAACACTTACACCCGCAAACCAACCAAAGTTTCTGCTGCTAAATCCAGTTAAGAACACTTTACCCTGCAAACCAACCAAAGTTTCTGCTGCTAAATCCCGTTAAGAACACTTTCCCCTGCAAACCAACCAAAGTTTCTGCTGCTAAATCCCGTTAAGAACACTTTCACCCGCAAACCAATCAGAGTTTCTGCTGCTATATCCAGTTATGAACACTTTCCCCCGCAAACTACCCAGAGTTTCTGCTGCTAACCCCAGTTATGAACACTTTCACCCGCAAACCAACCAGAGTTCCTGCTGCTAAATCCAGTTAAGAACACTTTCACCCGCAAACCAACCAGAGTTTCTGCTGCTACATCCAGTTAAGAACACTTTCACCCGCAAACCACCCAGAGTTTCTGTTGCTAATTCCAGTTATGAACACTTCCCCCGCAACCATCCTTAATCATTTCTCTCCACCCTCCTGCTTAACAACAGAAGGCATTTTCTGTATACTTAAAACATCGTGTACAGGATGGAGGAGATTGTGATGAATGGCAGAAAAGTACTGATAGGAATCGGGATTGGCCTGGCCGCTGCATATCTTTTCAGAGATCAATTGAAGCCGGCTTATATTTCTTCTGAAAAAGCACTGACGGCTGTGAAGAACGCGTTTAAAGAGAAAGGCCCTATTAATGGTTCATGGATTTATACGGTTCGTGAATCCTTTATTAATCAGGGGGAATCCTACAGCATCTACAAGGCCGGCGTTACACGGATGGCAGGATCGGATCTTGAGCAGTACGAAGCATTTGTAGACGCAACAAACGGAAATATCCTGCATGTTGAACAAATTGCATAAAACACAAAAGGCATGGGGTGCGTACCCCATGCCTTTTTATTTACAGCGGACGAACCCGCTCGACCTTTTCTGTGATCTCCCGCTGACTGTTCCACTTGATTGCGCGGTAAAACGCGTCATGATAAAAAGAGATCCACGTATTTTGATCAGCAGCAAGTCCGAGCCATTTTTGCTTCTGTTCAATCGACGTCATCGGATAGTCATCATAAGCGAGCACCCAAAGCGGATTGCTGTGCGCATGTGTAGGCATCAGGTCTGCCATATGAAGGATCGTTTCCCCGCCGTCTTCGATCTTAATCACGCTATGGCCGTTGCTGTGGCCTCCTGTGTGGAACATCGTGATGCCGGGCACTACCTCGGATGACTCTTCAAAGGCTTCTACCTGCTGTTCAATGGCTGTCCAGTTATCTTTCCAGTATGTATTCGCAGACCGAATATTCGGCTCTTTCATTTCATTCCATTCCGTAAGAGAAGTGATGATTTTCGCCTTTGGAAAAACAGATGCCAGTTCCTCACCCTCACGTTTGGTGAGACCCGAAACATGATCAAAATGAAGATGCGTCATCAGAACAAAATCAATATCTTCTGGTTTTAGCCCAAGCTCATTGAGCGAATGCTCAACATTGGATTCAGCTGTTACACCAAAGTTGCGTTTCTGCTTATCTGTCAGCCTGCCGGACCCGATACCGCTGTCGATCAGAAGATTTACTCCGTTCTTCTGGACCAGAATGGGATCTGTCCGCAATTCGATTTGATTAAGTTCGTTGACAGGATATTTTTTAGACCAAAGCGGTTTTGGAACGACGCCAAACATCGCACCTCCGTCAAGGTAAGTCACTCCCCCGTCAAGCCAAGTTAAAGTTGTTTCCCCAATTGTTAACCTCTCCATTTTTATCCCCTCCTCCTCCATCATACCAAAAACAGGAGACAGCGGGCATTAAAAAAGCCCAGGATTGATCTCCTGAGCTACTTTCTGAATTTCACTTCCGAGCGGTAGATCCGCTGGCCTTTATTTGAAAATTTTTCTTCGTATTCAGTCATAATGTTGCCCTCAAACTCACTGCTGTGCAGGTCAAGGCTTACAAAAGTCAGAAGCAGGCCGTATTCTGAAAAGCTTCTAAGCGAATATTCAAACAGCCCCTGATTATCTGTTTTAAAGTGAATTTCTCCCTCTTCCACCAGAATATCCTGGTATCTTTTCAAAAAGGTTTTGTACGTCAGTCTCCGCTTTTCATGCCTTGTTTTTGGCCAAGGATCAGAAAAATTCAGGTAAACTCTGTCCACTTCACCTTCTGCAAAAAGGTCTGTCAGGTCTTCAGCGTTTTCATTAAGCAGGAAAAGGTTTTCACACTCTGATTCAACCGCTTTTTGAAGGGCTGCGACAATAACGCTTTGAGATAATTCAATCCCGATATAGTTAATATCAGGGTTTGCTTTTGCCATTCCTGTTACGAACTGGCCTTTGCCTGTTCCCACTTCAATATGGATAGGATTTTCGTTTCCAAAAAGCTTGCTCCACTTTCCTCTTTGTTCTTTAGGATTCTGTATTGCAATATGTGAATGCCCGGCAATGTAGTCATTTGCCCAAGGCTTGTTTCGCTGTCGCATCAAGCACACCTCTGTCCATGTAATGTCGGATAAAAGGGTATCACGAAACGGTCCTGGGTGCAAGAAAATCTGGTGGACTGATTAACAGAATTTGTGAGAAAAGTCCGTGCAATTGTGCCGGCATATATTGTGCAGCAGCAGTGATCATAATGGCACCACTTGTTTTATATTCATCAGGGTTTTGTGGCATCACTCCGCTTAATGCTGCCACTTTTCATATTCTCAACAGCCTCTTTGTGGCACCACTCCGCCAAGTGACGCCACTTTTCACTTTCTCAACAGCCTCTTTGTGGCACCACTCCGCCTAATGACGCCACTTCTCTCATTCCCAACAGCCTCTTTATGGCATCACTCCGCCCAGTGACGCCACTTCTAACATTTTAACCAGCCTCTTGTGGCACCTCTCCGCCTAGTGACGCCAATTTTCACTTTCTCCACAGACTCTTTGTTGCACCTCTCCACCCAGTGACACCACTTCTCACATTCCCATCGGCCTTTCGCGGCGCAACCTTCGAATCCACAAAACCAAAAAACAGCCGGCTCCCCGCGGAACCGGCTGCATACGGGCGGAATGAAAACAGCGTCTCCTGCGCAAATTAAGAGAAGAATTTGCAAAGGAGGCTTTTTATGCCGCTTAAATACGAGAATCAAGTTGAGTTGTTAAAGGATATTCTGTCAGAGCACCAGAGTGACTGCTGCGGAACGGTTGCTGAATGCGAGCAGCTTGAGCGCGTGGTGAAATCTTTAATGGTTCATGCTGATGTGCATCAGGATTTAAAGGGTGTCCTGCAATCGATTTATTCGTACAGCCAGGACGGAAAAAATTCCCCTGAACTGAATTCATATATTACGTCTCAGCAAAATGTGCTGTCACAATGGATCAGCGACATTGATTCGTTTTCTTAATCTGCGCTGATTTTTGTGATCATTTGGCGCAGATAGCTGTGCCATTCGTTGGTTTCTTTTTCGTTGTGCTTGGCACGGTACCAAAGAGTGTAGGTAATCGTTTGCGCAAGCACATACCAGAACATTCTGGCCCTAAGCTGATCGTTAAGCTGAAGTCCGTAAGTAGAGAGCCAGCTGTCCCAGTCTTTTTCGTCAATGTACCAGTAAAGCAGCATGCCGATATCGATTGCCGGGTCTGCTATCAGCGCGCCGTCCCAGTCAATCAGATAGAGCTGGTTCTCGCTTGAGAGCAGCCAATTGTTATGATTGACATCGCAGTGGCAGACCACTTTTTCGGCACAATCCACATATGGCAGGTTTTCTTCAAGATAGTGAAGGGCCTGCAGCACTTCAGGGAGATAGAAATTTTCAAACTCAACCGTTTGCTTTAAGTCCTCTAATATCAAGGATGGAGTAAGAGGCTGCTTTCCAAGACGTTTCAGCATATCAAGCAGTTCTTTTGAATGATGGATCTTATGCAGCAGTTCCGCTACGTTTTCCCCGTTCATATCATTCGGCTTCAGTTCACGGCCGCTGAGCCAGTGCTGTGCTGTAATCACATCGCCATTTTCCAGTCTCTTTGTCCATACAAGCTTAGGAACAATTCCTTCTGCAGACAGAACGGCCAAGAATGGAGAACTATTTCGTTTTAAGAACAATTTTTGTCCTTCTCGCTGTGCAAAATAGGCATCGCCTGTTGCTCCGCCAGCAGGAGATAGCTCCCACTCGCTGCCTAGTAGTTGTTCCAACCAGTTCACCTTCAATTTCAACCCAACATTTCATTTATAAGTTTGGAATAGGAAAAGAAAGCATGCGCTTTTCCTGTCATTCGTCATCATTTCAGTCAATTAAAAAAGACAGCTAGTTTGATGAATCAAACAGATACAAGTAGCCATCCTTTTAAATTTTATCGTTTCCAGGCGAATTTAGTCAAGAAAAACCGAAAAGCTACTTTTGAAACAAGACCAAAGTGCCGATTTCATTTGCTGTGATCTGTGAGTCTGCCTTCTGATCATGGTGATTTTTATGCATCGATGGACTTGATGCGATTTCCCATTCTCCTCCTGCAGGGAGCGGAATGACCGCACCGTTTCGATGGCTGCAGTGGATGACCGCAATGTGTCTCCATGGACCATAATCTTTTACGTCCATTAATGCATATGCGTATACTCCGCCATCATTTTTGAGTACCCGGTAATGTCTGCTGATTTCATCAGAAGCTGCAAACCGGAAGGCGCCGTGGGATTTTCTTAAGGCAATAAGGTGCTTGACGTACTTGACATCTTCAGCGTATTTCTCCCGTTCATTCCAGTCGAGCTGATTGATGTCATCAGGTGATTTATAGCTGTTTTCAACGCCTTTTTTCGTCCGGTAAAATTCCTGGCCGCTGTGGAAAAACGGGATGCCCTGCGCAAGGATGACCATTCCGGCAGCAAGTTTTTGCCTCATCCGTCTGTCTTCATGCGCCTCATGAGGATTTGAAACCTCCATTTTATCCCAAAGCGTATGATTGTCATGGGATTCCACATAATTAATGGATTGTGCCGGCGACGTGAAATGGGCAATCGAACCTGTCATGACTCTTGCCAGCAAATCAGGGTTTGATGTATGCCCGAAAATAAATCCTTTGTCGTAAAGGTTAAATGTGCTCCCTTTGATGACATCCCTGAACTGGTCATTGAAAAAAGAGATGCCCGGCATTTTCCCTGCGTTTGCAATAATCGCTTTTTTTTCATAGGCAAGCGGGGTGTTTAAGTCCCATCCTTCTCCCAAAATAAGAAGATCCGGCTTAATCCTCATACATGATGCATGAACTTCATTCATCGTTTCAACATCTAAAATACCCATCAAATCAAAACGGAAACCATCAACATCATATTCGCTCAGCCAATAGGAAACAGAATCCACAATAAATTTGCGGGCCATTTTCCTTTCTGATGCGATATCATTTCCGACACCTGTTCCATCTGACGGAAGTCCGTTGTGATCGTGACGGAAATAATACCCCTGTACAATTTTTTCAAAAGAAGAGGTCTCCCGGATATAGACGTGGTTGTACACGACATCCATAATCACTCTGATTCCGCTTTCATGAATAGACTGAATGGCGCTCTTTAATTCTCTTATTCGTTCGGCAGGGTCATCAGGTTTCGCGGAATAGCTTCCCTCCGGCGCATTAAAGTGCAGAGGATTGTATCCCCAGTTATACTCCGCGGATGTGTCCTGTTCGTCCACGCCTTCAAAATCGTTAAAAGGCAAAAGCTCCAGATGGGTCACACCAAGCTCCTGCAAATAAGAAAGACCAGACGATAATCCGCCTGCTGTTTTCGTCTCTTTTTCATTGAAGGCTGCGTATTTTCCCTTTTGCTTTATGCCGCTGTCCGGATGGATGCTGAAATCGCGTATATGAGCCTCATATATAATGGCATCGGTCAATTTTTCAAAAGGTTGAGGTTTTTTCCTTAAGACGGCTGTTTTTTTCAGATCTGTTATGACACCGTACTCTCCGTTTATGGAAACCGCTTTTGCATAAGGATCGACAGCTTCGTTCCAGATCAGGTTCACACAGACAAGATACGTATAGAAAACGCTGTCAAAATTACCTTGAAGCTCTATCATCCATATTCCTTTTTCTCCAAGGGTCATAGGCATCGTTTCGATTTTATTTACATCCGGAAAAAGAAGCTTTACTTTCACCTCTATCGCAGTAGGAGCCCAGACCTTTAATACTGTGGATTCCTCCCCGCATACTGCACCCAGGTCATTTTCTCCGTAGTAAAAATAGTCATCAAATAAATCCGTTCTGATGACAGCCCCCATCTGCAGATCGGTTTTACGGTTCAGGTCATCACAAATTTCGTACAGTTTTCCGAATGGCTTAACGGACGGGTCAAACCTGCATTGAATCTTTACTCTGTTTTCAATCGTCTCGATCCGTTCACACTTGAGCTCTGTCCGGGTCTCCCCGTCAAGCAGATAGAACGTCCTCTTTCCGTCTCCCTGCATTTCTGCAGGAATTAAAATGGTGATTAAGTTCATTTCGTCAAGGTATGCATGATATGCACGTTGTACCGTTAGCATGTTGATTCACCTGCCTGCAATAGTTGTTTCTTCATCACACCAGTATACCCATGTGGACACGTCTTGATATTTATTCAGATATAATACTTTATGCTTTTCGGCCTTAATGTGACTGTAACAGGTGTTTCGCCTAAATATTCTCCGTCTGCATGCACCATGACAGAAACGGGGCCTGATATCGTGATTTCATGGCCCTCCATCATGCAAACTTCTTTCAGCCCTTTATGTCTGCCTGCAAAAACAAGTCCAAACAGAAGCAGCAGTTTTCCCCTGGATAATCCGTGGACAACGGTGACATTCAGCAATCCGTCATCAGGCCTTGCATCAGGAGAGATTTTCATTCCTCCCCCGTAAAACGGATGGTTGCTGACTGCAGCAAGCCAGACCTTCTCAAAAACCTTTTCTTCGCCGTCAATCGTTACAGAGAGAGGACCGGGCTGGTAAGTGAAAAGACCTTTCATAAGAGCAAGAGTGTACACAAAGGAGCCTGCACCCGCTCTATTCAGGACCTTTTTCCACTGCATCTCATTGGAAAGCTTCGCAACGTAGGCGTCGAAGCCGGCACCAATGCTGTTCACAAACAGCCGGTCTGCTTTCCCGGCCCTGCAGCAGCCCAAATCATAGCTTTTAGCCTGTCTATTCAGTCTTGTGAGAATAGAGCTTTTCCCTTTTGAGCCGCCGTATCCCTTCATAAAATCATTGCCCGACCCTGATGGCACATAACCGATCTGTATATGGTCAAATCCGCTGAGCCCGTTTACAATTTCGTGAATCGTTCCGTCTCCGCCAATGCCTATCACCGTTTTCAGCCGGTAATCATGTATGGATGCAATTTGCCTGGCAAGTACTTCTGCATGTCCGGCGTAATCCGTCATAAAAGACCGGTACTCCATGTTTTTCTTTTCCATTTCTTCTTTCATTTTCTTCCAGACACGCAAAGACCGTCCGTTTCCCGCAACGGGATTTATAATAAAGTATATGCTGTTTTCCATCGTCAGCCCCATTATCTTCAAGTGGAATAGGAATACCTTAAGAGATATTCCGAGTCTAGTAAAATTATAGCTTTTTTCTTAGATGAAGTGGGTGTAATTGGGTAAAAAAATACGCCAAAAGGCGCATTAGTCATTTCTTCTGAACGATTCGATCACACAATTAGCCAGGAGCACACCTGCTGCCTTCAGCTGATCATGCTTCATCGGCATTGAATGATGGACGTGAGGGTACATCCACTGACTGTATGCCCTCTTATCCGCAACTGTGAGATCATAAGGAGCCTCTGGGTATTCTACAAAGCCCTCTTTGCATACAAGTGCTTTTTTCACTTTTAATCCAATCTCTTTTTCTTTTAAAAGCTGCTTTACAAGGGCTGCTGTCCGGCTGAGGCTGATCATCGGCGAGAGTAGACTTGATTCATCTTTTTCTCCCGGGTTTTTACGCCAGAACCTTTCTGCGGATCCCATATATACGTCATGGCGGCCGCCTTCAAGAAAGTGAATGCACGTGATTTCCCCCGGACTTATTAAAATCGTGTCGAGGGCAATGGATGTATTTTTCACCCTGAGGACCGGAGCATACATGATCAGATGCTGATCCGGAAGCTTTTGCAGAAGTTCCTGCAGATTGTGGTCATCCGAGAGAGACGGATCTGCAAATGATCTGTCCCTAATGGTTGACGTTGCCCATTTCAGCTGGAAATGAAAGACACGCTTCATAAACATTTCCTTCAGCTCATCAAGCGAGCCGGGGGTGGCATGGAAGCTCAGCTCAGGTGAATCCATATTTGCTTCAGGATAGGTGACAGATGGGCCGGACCTTTCCTTGTTAAGCCTGTAACTCCGTATCCGTGTCAGCGAACCCTCCCCATTTTCCGTCCTTTCCATTTGCTCTTTTTTAACAAAATGGTGAAATTCATTCTTTTCAAAAGCTTCCTTCAGCATGAGCCACTGCTGTTTTTTCACACGCAGAAACCGGCTCTGATAGCGGTACAGATCCATTTCATATCTGGATATGCACGCATGAACTTTTATTAATTGAGCCACTTTATGTAAACTCCTTCCGAAACATTCAAACTCACAGAACGTGTAAAAGAAACGGAACCAATAACGGACACAGAACAGCCGTAAAAATGGCGCACAGCGTCATGGAAATGGAACTGACAGCTCCTTCAAGCTCTCCCATTTCAAGAGCCCTCGCTGTACCCGTTCCGTGTGATGCCGCACCAAGTCCGATTCCTTTTGCAACGGGATGGCTAATGCCAAAAGCTTTCAAAAGAGACGGACCGAAAACAGCCCCCGACATGCCTGCTATAACCACATATATGGCCGCAAGCGCAGGGATTCCTCCCAGTATTTCTGAAATATCCATTGCAACGGGATTTGTGACCGATTTAGGAGCGAGCGACAGGATCATCTCCCGGTCTACATGAAATAATGCTGCTAGGCCGGCCCCGCTTACTATTCCGATAATGCTTCCCGTAAGCACGCTTGTAAAGACGGTCCACGCATACCTCTTCATCACATGTCTGTTTTCATACAGCGGATAAGCAAGTGCGACTACTGCAGGGCCTAAAAGAGCATCAATCCACTTTCCGCCAGTCATATACTCAGCATACTCGGTATCTGTGAGAAGGAAAAGCACAATTAAGAGAAAAGTGCTCGTTGAGATCGGCACTAATAGAGGAAAGGGGTATTTTTTATAAACCTCTCTCATAAGGGCGTATACGATTACCGTAAGGACAATATAGAAGATCACAGCCATTATAGGTTTTTCCCCTCTCCTTCATTTGCCGTTTTTCTGGTGCTCATCCACTGGCTTACAAAAGCGGCTGAAAGCATGACGAGAGCTGTGCTGAAAAGAGCAATCAGCGCACTGATCAGGCCTCTTCCCGCAAACAGGTCAAAATGGTCCATCAGCCCGACCGTTGCAGGAACGAAAAGCAAGGCCAAATGTTTAAGCAAAAAGGAGCTTCCTTCCTTTAACAGCGGCAGTTTTATGAGTTTGAAGGACAAGCAGAAAAATAAAAGAAACATGCCGATAATGCTGCCCGGCATGGACAAGTTGAAAAATTGCTGAATGGCTGTTCCGGCAAAATAAAAAAGAAATAATCCGGCAAGCTGAATAACAATACGTATAAATTTCATAGTTTCCCCGCTAAGCGTAAAAGAGTCTTATTTATCTTATTGGGCATCAGCGCAATAAGACAGTGTCAATTGTATGGTACTTGGGGACCTCCCCAAGCTTGGTCTGAAACAGATTGATTTTTGAAACCTGAAAGGCTGACACCGGATGACCCGGAAGCATCCCTTCCTGAAAGTCTTCATCTGCCGCCCATTTCCGCGCAATCGTGATATGAGGGGCAAATGGACGTTCATCTAGTGCGAAACCGTGTTTCCGGCACACGGAGTATACCGTTTCCCTCACCTTTTCTAGCGGCTCTGATTTTTCCGTACCCGCCCAGAAAATCCGGGGAGCCTGTTTTCTCCCAAATGTGCCGAAGCCACTGATTGACAGGTGAAATGAAGGAAACTCGCCAAGAGCTGTGTGCAGTTCCTTCATGACGGCCTGCAGTTGATCAGCGGAATCAGGATGCCCCAAAAAAGCGAGCGTCAAATGATAATCCAGAGGATGAACCCAGGACTTAAACAGCTTCTTCATCCCTTCTGTTTTTGCAGTCAGCATTTCCGCTTCATTCTGAGGGACAGATATTCCAATAAAATAATGGGTTTGTGTTGTCATAACGGTTCCTTTCCCGTCTGTTTGCTAAGAGTATGGCTCTGCTCGTAAGCTTCCATGCAAAAACTGTGCAGACACTTTTTTCATTTTATCAAAGTCTGCGGGAAGAATAGAACCAAAGCGCCTCGCTTCATGAAAATCGATTGCTGGGAAGGCAAACAGAGGATATGCTATTATATCAACTAAAGGAGCTGAAATAATCATGCGTGTTGTAGAAAATGTGGCAGATTTAATTGGCCATACACCTCTTTTAAAATTAAACCGCCTGAATCCAAAAGACGGGGCTGCGGTTTACCTTAAGCTTGAGTTCTTCAATCCAAGCGGCAGTGTAAAAGACAGAGCTGCTTTTAATATGATTGTCGAGGCCGAAAAGCAAGGCCTGTTAAACGAACATTCAACGATTATCGAGCCAACGTCAGGGAATACAGGCATTGGACTTGCCATGAATGCGGCAGCAAGAGGATACAAAGCCATTCTTGTTATGCCTGATACGATGACACAGGAGCGCATCAATCTGCTTAAAGCTTACGGTGCAGAAGTTGTGCTTACACCCGGCGACGAAAAAATGCCCGGTGCTATAAAAAAGGCAAACGAGCTAGCAGAGGAAATCCCTGACAGCTTTGTTCCCATGCAGTTTGAAAACGAAGCAAATGCTGATGCCCACCGCAAAACAACGGCACCCGAGATTATTGCCGCAATGGATGAGATCGGGAAAAAGCTTACTGCATTCGTTGCAACGGCAGGCACCGGCGGGACCATTACAGGCACCGGCGAAACACTCAAAGAGCATTATCCGGATCTGACCGTGCATGTTGTAGAGCCGGCCGGGTCCCCGGTCCTTTCAGGAGGAAAGCCAGGCAAGCATAAGCTTGTCGGCACAAGCCCCGGATTTATTCCCGACATTTTAAATCAGGATGTTTACGATGAAATTTTTAAAATACAGGACGCTGAAGCGTACGACATCACACGCAGACTTGCTGCGGAAGAAGGAATCCTTGTCGGTCCTTCCTCAGGGGCAGCCTGCTTTGCCGCCCTTGAAGTTGCCAAACGCCTGACACCGGATGATGTTGTTGTCTGCATCGCATGCGATACAGGTGAACGGTATTTATCAAGCGATGTATTCAGAGAAGAATAGGTCTTAAGAAAAAGAGCTGCTCCGGATTAAACCGGAACAGCTCTTTTTTGATTCAGCTTCATCACACAAAGGATGACAAGCGCAATAAGGGACATCGTTCCAAAGAATAAATACACATGAAGAATCGAATACCCTTCAAGGATAAGGCCCCCAAAAAACGTGCAAAACCAGTTTCCCAGCCCGTTGCCGACAGATGAATACAGAGAAATCGCCGTTGCCCCTACAGAAACAGGAGCAAGCTCTCTCACATACTGGAGGGCAGCAGGAATGAACAATCCAACAGAAAACCCTTGTGCAATCGTTGTGGCATACACAACCCCAAGTGGCGGTTCAAAGAAATACAGGAACCATCTGAGACATGAAATGCATGTTGCCATAACCAGGATGTTCATCATGCCGAGGCGCCTGATCCAGCTGCTTGCAAACTTCATAAACGGGGCTTCACTGCCCGCCGCAAGTAAAAATGCAATGCCGATACCGGTCAGCCCGCCGCCAAGATCAGCGACAAAAATACCGAAATAAATATTATTGGCAAGAATAGGGCCGAGAACAAGAAATGCTATAAATAGAAACAGAAAATACCTTGGAACATTCGCAAGTTCTTTTATGCCGTCACGGATGCTGATCTGCATCGTTCTGCTTTCATTCGGCAGCTGAGCTGCAAAGAAAATGGCCAGAAACAGCACGAGTGCAAAAGAATAAAAAATCACGTGAAGAGAATAGTGTTCAGACAGCTGGCCGACAGCCATGACAGCAACTGCAAAACCAACAGCTCCCCACAGCCTGATGGAACCGTATTCCGTTTTGGTCTTGTGGACATAATTCATTGAAATGCTGTCGGATAAAGGAATCAGAGCACTCTGAACAACCGCCAGCAGCAGAGCAATCACAATCAGCCAGAAATAGCCGTCAAGAAGTGAGAATACAATCCCAAACAGTCCGGCAAGCGTCAAAGCGACGGTCAGTAAAACAGTCGGTTTCTGCGTGATGTCACTTAATACCCCCCACAGCGGCTGAACTAAAATCATAACAACCGGGCTGATGCTCATAATGATTCCAATCTGGCTTCCTGAAAGTCCCACACTGTCCTTTAAATAAACTGGCAATAAAGGAAACAGAGAACCTATGGCAAAAAACATGAGAAAATAAAACGAACAGAACGAAACCCGCGTCATGCGGTGTTCTCTTTGAAGAGAATAATCCAAACCAGCAGCCTTCTTTCCCCACCTGTCATTTGATTGCTAAAAACCGCTCCCGGAAAAGGGAGCGGCTAAAAGCTTCTTCAAACATCCTACCACATGAAAAGCGTTTCGTTAATCTTATTTTGCCAGTTCATAAATGGCCTGGGCATAAATGGCCGTTGCCTTCAGAAGATCATCGATGATGACATATTCATCCTTTTGATGGGCAACATCCGGTCTTCCAGGAAACATCGGGCCGAAAGCTACACCGGCTTTAAGTGACCTGGCATACGTTCCTCCCCCTATGGCAATCAGTTCAGGCTTCTCGCCAGTCTGCTCCTCATAAACCTTTTTAAGCATTTGAATGAGTTCATGCTCTGCTTCTACATAATGCGGCTTTGAGTCGCTGAAGGAGGTAAGGTGAAAATCAGTAATCGATTTGAGTCCTTCTTCAATCCTTTCCGAATCTGCTGTAACAGGGTAGCGGATATTTACCCCAAGCTCTCCGCCATCTTTGATGTCATATGACATGATGCCGAGATTGACTGTCAATTCTCCGCTTACTTCGTCTTCACATTGAATGCCGATTTTCTCGCCTCTCGTATCATTGCTGAAAAAGGCGGTCATCTGCCTCACAAAAACCTTTCCATTATGATCAAGCTCGGCTTCAGCAAGGAAAAGCCCAAGCAAAAGACCTGCGTTTTTGCCTGTATGCGGAAGACTTCCGTGAGCGGAAATTCCTTCAGCAGTTAATTTGAGGGTGCCATTCTCCTCTGAAACACTGCCTTTGATCTCATACTGGGACAGGTAGCTGCTGTATTTTTCGGAGAGGGGTTTTGCATCCTCTGTCTGAACGATCGCTTCGGCAAAATCCGGCACCATGTTAAAACGTCTTCCTGACTTGAAAGAAAGAAGCTTTGGTCCATTTTTGCTGATGCTCGCTTTATCAAAATGGAAAGAAAGCTTTGCATCAATAATTCCCTTTTCGGCATTTATGATTGGGAAATCTGCATCTGGAGCAAAACCGAGGGCAGGCATTTCTTCATGTTTGAAGTAGTGCTCCACACAGCCCCAGTCACTTTCTTCATCTGTTCCAAGAATCATCCGGACCCGCTTGTTCAGTGGAAGCCCAAGATCCTTCACAATCTTCATGGCATAATAAGCTGCCATAGTCGGGCCTTTATCATCAATCGCCCCGCGCGCGTAAATTTTCCCGTCACGGATTTCTGCTCCGAAAGGATCGCTGCTCCAGCCGTCCCCTTCAGGTACAACATCGACATGACAGAGTATGCCTACAATTTCATCTCCCTGTCCCATTTCAAGGTGTCCGGCGTATCCGTCGAGGTTTTTGGCCGTAAACCCGTCTTTTTCTCCCTTTTGGAGCATGTGAGTTAAAGCTTTATGTATGCCTTTTCCAAATGGAGCGCCTTCTGTTTTTGATTTCTCATCAAGCACACTCTTAATCCGCAAAAATTCCTGAGTATCTTCAGTAAATTGATCTTTTCTCTTCAGTACTTCCTGCATCCATTCCATTTGCATACCTCTTTTCATGATCATTTTCATCGTACCTCTACTTAGTTAAGATACCAAAGGATGCAAACATAAGAAAGCGCTGCACGGAGAAACTAAGCTTAAACAAAAAACAAAAACTCTTGCAAATCAGCCTAAAAACGAATAATATAATAAATGTTTTGTGAAAACGTTCGTTTATCAAGTGCACTTATCACTCATTCTGCTTCTGCTGCCGATAGACAGCGCATAAAAAGGCAGATGCCGATTATTCAACAGCGGTCCCAGTATTCAAGGGACCTTTCTCATGACAGCAGCTGAAGCCAGGCTGCGCGACAGATTACAAATTGGAGGCTTACTTATGTTTAAACTGAAAGAACATCAAACAACGGTGCGCACAGAGGCACTTGCAGGAATTACAACATTCCTGACGATGGTTTACATCGTGGTTGTCAACCCGATCATTCTTGCAGATGCAGGCGTTCCATTCGACCAGGTGTTTACAGCCACCATCATTGCGGCCATTGTCGGAACGCTGTGGATGGCGCTTGCTGCAAATTACCCGATTGCCATTGCACCCGGAATGGGTCTCAACGCTTACTTCGCCTACTCGGTTGTCGGCGGCCATCAGGTCAGCTACCAAGTTGCCTTTGCCTCTGTTTTTGTGGCGGGCCTCATTTTCCTGATTTTATCGCTGACGCCTTTTCGCAAAAAACTGATTGAAGCCATACCGGCTAACCTGAAATACGGAATCACAGCGGGAATCGGGCTGTTTATCGCCTTCATCGGCCTCAGACTGACAGGCATTGTAACAGACCATCCTGAAAATCTTGTGACGCTTGGTGATCTCTCTTCACCTCCTGTCATCCTTGCTCTGATCGGGCTTGCTGTTTCCCTGCTTCTTATGAGCCTGAATGTTCACGGTGCCCTGTTCTTTGGGATGATCATTACTGGAATTATCGCCTATTTCACCGGAGAACTTTCATTTGAAAATGGTTTTGTCTCTGTACCGAGCCTGCCTGAAGGATTTATGGTCCTGAACCCGGCCGATGCCATTGGACAGGTGATTTCAAATGGCCTTTACGCCGTTGTTTTCTCATTCCTTTTGGTTACAATCTTTGATACAACAGGAACAATGATCGGCGTTGCCCAGCAGGCCGGTCTTATGAAGGGAAATGAACTGCCGAATGCACGCAAAGCCCTTCTTGCCGACTCTGCTGCAACGACTGTAGGCGCTATGTTCGGCACAAGTCCGACGACTGCCTACATTGAATCCTCTGCAGGCGTTGCCGCCGGAGGACGAACAGGACTCACTACATTGACCGTTGCCGTCCTGTTCGGGCTTACCGCATTTTTCAGCCCGCTTGTAGGAGCTGTTTCAGGCATAGCAGCCATCACAGCTCCTGCCCTGATTATCGTAGGAAGCTTAATGATGGGCAACATTGCGAAAATTAACTGGAACGAACTCGACGAAGCTTTCCCGGCCTTCCTTGTCATTATTGCAATGCCGCTCACATCAAGCATTGCAACAGGCATAGCGCTCGGCTTCATCTCCTACCCGCTTATGAAAATAGCAAAAGGAAAATGGAGAGATGTTCACCTGTTCGTTTATATCTTTGCCGTTCTGTTCTTCATTCAGCTCGTGTTCCTCGGGGGACATTAAAAGCCGCTCATAAAACACTTCAAAAGCATCCATACTAGATATGGGTGCTTTTTTATACACATAAAAATGTCATACTATTCAGAATTAATCACATATAGTAAAATAAGAAATATAGAACCAATCAGCTTGTAACAAGATTAAAACTATGTAAAAATTTTGTTAATTCTAGCTTTTCGCTGGTATGATGATGTCGAAATCGTGTAAAATATTGTTGTAGCGTTCATAAATTAAATTAGTACAGTAACATCTGCAGTAGGGGACATCGTAGGTTGCAGTAGGCTATGCCATACGATCAAATGATAAGGAGTGGTTTTTTGAAACCTTCAACAAACCGTATGCTAACTCGTATCAAATCTGTCTACATGTTTATCCATGAAAGAGGTACTGTTACAACTCAGCAGCTTGTCGACGAATTTGGTATTACACCGAGAACCATTCAAAGAGATTTAAATGTGTTAGCGTATAATGACCTCGTTCGGAGCCCAAGCAGAGGCAAATGGACAATTACACAGAAGAAGGTTAGAAAAATGTCTTCCTAGAAAGCCGCTGATTCCGGAAAAAATTTTAAAATTGCATACATAAGAAAACCAGTCTGCCCTTTTGGCGACTGGTTTTTTTCTTCGCATTTACAGTTCTATGGCCTCAGCATTCCTCAGAGCTTCCACTTCTTCGTCCGTCAGCTCTCTGTATTCTCCGAGTTCAAGACTCTCATCCAGATGAAGCGGGCCCATGCTGATGCGCTGCAGATAGGCTACTTTTTTGCCGACTGCCTCAAACATCCGTTTTACTTGGTGGAATTTTCCTTCAGTGATTGTGATATGAATCTCTGACCGTTCTCCTGCTTCGATGATCTCAAGGCGGGCAGGCTTTGTGACATACCCGTCATCAAGCTCTACACCTTCTTTGAAAGCAGACGCATCTTCTTCTGTGACGTGTCCCTCAATTTTCGCATAGTACGTTTTTGGCACGTGCTTTTTAGGAGAAAGCAGCTGATGTGACAGCTGGCCGTCGTTTGTAAGGAGCGAAAGCCCCTCTGTGTCTTTATCAAGACGTCCTACAGGAAATGGCTTGTAGACGGCATCGTTCATTTCAAGCAGATCAATAACCGTTTTCTGGACAGAATCCTCTGTGGCCGACAGGAAGCCGGCCGGTTTGTTCAGCATCAGGTAAATGTGCTCTTTATATTCGACTGTTTCACCGTGTACTGTCACGGCCTGAACCGCTGGGTCAACATGTGTTTTGGCATCCTTGATGATCTTGCCGTCAGCCTTTACAGCACCTGTCTTCAGAAGCTGCTTTACTTCTTTTCTGCTTCCGTACCCTATGTTTGAAAGTAATTTATCGATTCTCATGTTACGACCTGCCTTTTGCGGTAAAGTTTAAAATTGCGAATATTCGAATCCTGGAAGTATGCCGTTCCTTCCGCTGCAATCCACTAGGTTTGCTTACATTACGCTGTAAGCAGTCCTCTTTTTTTCTTCTAGAGCTTTGAAAAAAGAAGGCTTATTCAGCAGCCTTCTTCTTGCGGTTTAAAAAGGAAAAACGGCTGCCGAGCAGCTTCTCGAGCAGGTGAGAGCGGTGCGCTGCGTACAGGTATGCAGCTGCTCCTAAACCGATCGCAATCAGCAGTATGATGACTGACTGCATTTTCCCATCAGAGTATTCAATAAAAATAGATAGAACGGATTGGGTGACTGACACGACCAGACCCATAAAAGCAGTCAGAATTCCGATAAAGACGGTGCGCTTGAACAGCAGCTTGAATGAATAGCCTGCGTGGCGGCGGATCATTGCAAAACTGTACAGAATAGATGCACCGAACCCAAGCGCTGTTGCGAGAATGGATCCGACACCCTGGTACGCCTCAATGAGCGGAGCATTCACAGCAAGTTTAATGATCAGTCCAAGTGAAAGGGAAATAACAGCAAGCTTTTGCTTGTTGATTCCCTGCAGAACGGCTGCTGTTACGGTAAAGAAAGAAAACAGGATCGCTACAGGCGCGAACCATCTCAGCAAGAGTGCCCCGTCCGGATCGTTTTCATAAAACAGCATATAGGCAGGCTCTGACAGTATCACCAGCCCGACAATAGCAGGCAGTGTGAGGAATATGATAATCTGAAAGGCCTGATCAATCTGCTTATTCACAAGCTTCATATTCTTATCGGTGAAGGATCTTGTAATCGTCGGTACAAGCGTCAGTCCAAATGCTGTCGCGAGTGATACGGGTATCATCACAAGCTTTGGCAAATATAAGACAACAATTGAAAATATACCTGTTGCCGTTTCTTTAAATCCTCCCTCAACCATCGATTTAATGAACGTATTTGTATCAATGTACGTATATAAAGGGATAGCAAGTCCAACAAAGACAAATGGCCCTGCGTATGAAAAAAGCTCTTTAAACATGCGTCCTGCGGGCATGTCTTCAGAAGGAACCACATTCTCCCTCATAGCTTCAAGACCGTGTTTGCGGCGCTGCCAGTAAGCAAACAGCACAAGCAGGCCTCCGATGGCTCCGACAAATGCAGCGAAGGTCGAATAGCCGACTGCCGTTACAAGCGAGCCGTCAAATACCTTCAAAACCAGGTAAGCTGACACGAGCAGGAAGGCAATTCTTACAATCTGTTCAATAACCTGAGAAACAGCTGTCGGCCCCATTGACTGATGCCCCTGGAAAAATCCCCTGATAAGACTCATGATCGGCACGACAATTAAGGCGAGACTGACCATGCGGATGACAAGCACGGCATCGTCAACCGTTGTATTGCCGATCTCTCTTTGCCCAAGCGAGCTTTCAGCCAAAACCGGCGCCAGAAAATAGAGAATGATAAACGCAAGCACTCCCGTTAAGAACATCACCGAGATGCCCACTCGGAACATTTTCCTGCTTGTTGCGTAATCTCCTATGGAATTATACTTTGATACAAATTTTGAAACCGCCTGGGGAAATCCCATGGTCGCAATGCCGAGGAAAACGGCATACTGCGCATATCCTATCTGGTACAAGGCCCCGCCGTCTTTTCCGACAAGCGCATAGAACGGGATAATGTAGATCATTCCAAGAATTCTTGATATGTAGGTGCCAAGCGTTAATACGAGTGTTCCCCGCAATAATTTATTCGACATGAATGAAATCACCAATTTCTCTCTGAAGATTCAACTTTTCTATTTTAACACATTAGAGACCTATAACAAGAATGTTTGTGCATGACAAAAGCGGAAGCGCCTTGGTAAGATCCGGCAGGCAGATAAGAATCCGACGGAAAAGTCCGGGTCCCGCCTTTTTTGGCGGATTTGTTCTGACAGAGGATCTAGGCGCTGAAGCTAGACGTTGATAACCTTGTAAGGTTATCAACATCCTTATATTCTTTATAAAACAATAAAAGGCGGATTTGGCATTTCACGTGATTCCGCTATAATAGGGAGAGAAAAGGTTTTTTCAGAAAGAAAAGGTTGTGAAAGCATGAAGGTTGATGTAGTGATTATCGGAGGCGGTCCATCCGGCCTGATGGCAGCGATTGCGGCAGGTGAAAAAGGAGCACGCGTCCTCCTGCTCGATAAAGGAAATAAACTCGGCAGAAAGCTTGCAATTTCAGGTGGCGGCAGATGCAATGTCACAAACAGGCTCCCGGTTGATGAGATTGTTAAACATATTCCCGGAAACGGACGATTTTTATACAGCGCATTCTCAGAATTCAGCAATGAGGATATTATCCGCTTTTTTGAAAAGCTTGGCATACAGCTGAAGGAAGAAGACCACGGCAGGATGTTTCCGGTCACAGACAAAGCTCAGTCTGTTGTTGATGCTCTTCTTAATGAACTCCAAAAGCTGCGTGTGACAATCCGTACAAACGATCCAGTGGAAACGATCGAGTACGAGAACGGCAAGACCGCCGGTGTGCGGTTAAAAAACGGCGAATATATTCAAACACAGTCGGTTGTGGTTGCTGTCGGGGGCAAAAGCGTTCCCCATACCGGAAGCACAGGAGACGGATATGCCTGGGCTGAAAAAGCAGGACATACCATTACAGAGCTTTTTCCAACAGAAGTTCCAGTAACATCCAATGAACATTTCATTCAGGAAAAAACGCTACAGGGCCTCTCTCTCCGGAATGTTGCCCTGAGCGTGCTGAATCCTAAAGGCAAGGTCATCAAAACGCACCAGATGGACATGATTTTTACCCACTTCGGGATTTCCGGACCGGCTGTTCTCCGCTGCAGCCAATACGTCGTCAAAGCGATGAAAAAGTTCAAAACCACGGCTATTCCCGTAAGCATCGACTCGTTTCCGGACCGGAACCAAGAAGAGCTTTTTCAGGAAACGGTCAAGCTCTTCAAATCAGAACCTAAGAAAGCCGTTAAAAACGTGCTGAAAGGATTCCTGACTGAAAGATACCTTCTGTTTCTCCTTGAGAAAAACGGAATAGACCCGAATCTGCCGGCTGCCAATCTTCAGATGGATAAATGGCGGTCATTCATACAGGACTGCAAAGGATTTCAGTTTAACGTCCACGGGACGCTGTCTATCGACAAGGCGTTCGTAACCGGAGGCGGAGTATCGGTTAAGGAGATCCATCCAAAAGAAATGGCGTCAAAACTTATGAACGGCTTGTATTTTTGCGGAGAAATCCTTGATATCCACGGCTACACAGGAGGCTACAACATTACATCTGCTCTTGTAACCGGCAGGCTTGCCGGAAAAAATGCCGCACAATATGCAAAGGAAGCAGCTAGTTTATAGCGGCTTCCTTTTTAGGTTCTGTATAAAATGAGGGCTGAAAAACAATAAAGCTGTTCCCCGTTCTGATCGCAGGCTGCCGACACATTGTATTTAATGTCAACAAGCTGCTCATCTGAAATCGACTTCAGGAATTGATTGATTGCCTTTTCCAGGTCTTTTTCATGCTCTTTATCAAAAACGGCCACCTTGTACATTTAGCACCATCCCATATCATTGCCTTCCGCGTATTGCTGCTGGAGCTCGCAGTTCCGTTCATACACGCGGTAAAACCTGTCCTCTTCCATTATGAACCCACTTTCTAATTCATATTCCCGTCCATCAGAAGTTATGACAAGCTTCCCGATATACTCCTTTCCGATGTACAGCTCCATAAATTCCCCGTGCAGCTTAGCGACAACGCGATCCGTTACATCAAGCTTGTGATAGTCAGACATATCACATCCCTCCTTAGTTGAAGTGTATTTTTAAGGGATGTTGTTTATGATAGCGTTTTTATTTTAGCTGTTCATTCAACAAAAAAACCCTGCCGAAGCAGGGAAATGGAATTATGCCAATTCACTTTTGCGTTTTGTGTCGCCTTTCCAGTCAAGCATGCCGCCCGCCATGTTCGTCACTTTATAGCCTTTGTCCTCCATGAAGGAGCAGACGTTGCCGCTGCGTCCGCCTGACCGGCAGATGATGATGTATTCTTTGTCCTTATCAAACTGATCAAGCTTTTCAGGAATTTCTCCCATGCGGATATGTTTTGCTTCAGGAATCATCCCTTCTTCCACTTCATCCTCCTCGCGCACATCTACAAGGTTCAGCGTTTCTCCGCTTTTCAGTTTTTTATGTAATTCGTCTGTTGTTATTTCTCTCATTGAAATCATCCTTTCTGTTTCAGATGGGTTTATTATACCAAAGCATGTGTGTGACATACCACTTTGACAAAGCAATGAAAAAAGCAGGCTCCGTGGCCTGCTTTTTCTTAGTTCGCTACAATATTTACAAGTTTTCCAGGAACGGCAATGATTTTGCGTATTGTTTTTCCGTCAACCTGTTCTTTCACGTCAACATCTGAAAGAGCAAGCTCCTGCATTTCTTCGCGTGTTGCGTCTTTTGGAACGTGGAGTTTCGCTTTTACTTTCCCGTTTACCTGAACAACGATTTCCACTTCGTCCTCAACTAATTTGCCTTCGTCGTATGCAGGCCATGTTTCATAGGAGACTGTTCCTTCGTGGCCAAGCTTTTCCCATAATTCCTCAGCAAGGTGAGGAGCTACCGGTGAAAGCAATTTAACGAAGCCTTCCATATATGACTTTGGAAGAACTGTTGCTTTGTACGCCTCATTAATGAAAACCATCAGCTGGGAGATCGCTGTGTTGAAACGCAGTCCTTCGTAATCCTCTGTTACTTTTTTAACGGTTTGATGATACACACGCTCTAAGCTGTCAGATGGGCTGTCAGTCACTTTTGCATTAAGAGCTCCGTTATCTTCTACGAACAGACGCCATACACGGTCAAGGAAACGGCGAGCTCCGTCAAGTCCTTTTTCAGACCAGGCGATAGAAGCCTCAAGAGGTCCCATGAACATTTCGTAAAGGCGAAGCGTATCTGCACCGTGGCTTGCAACGATATCATCCGGATTGACAACATTGCCTTTGGATTTACTCATTTTTTCGTTGTTTTCCCCAAGAATCATTCCCTGGTTAAACAATTTCTGGAACGGCTCTTTTGTAGGAACAATGCCAAGATCGTACAGCACTTTATGCCAGAAGCGCGCATACAGCAAATGAAGAACCGCATGTTCCGCACCGCCGATGTATGTGTCAACAGGCAGCCACTGCTTGATTTTTTCAGGATCTGCAAGGTGCTCAGCGTTCTTTGGATCAATATAGCGCAGGTAGTACCAGCAGCTTCCGGCCCATTGCGGCATTGTGTTTGTCTCGCGTCTGCCTTTTTTGCCTGTTGCAGGGTCTGTTACGTTTACCCACTCTTCAATAACGGCAAGCGGAGATTCGCCTGTGCCTGAAGGACGGATTTCTGTCGTTTTCGGCAGTGTCAGAGGAAGCTCTTCCTCAGGTACTGCTGACATTGTGCCGTCTTCCCAATGAATAATCGGAATCGGCTCACCCCAGTAGCGCTGGCGGGAGAACAGCCAGTCACGAAGACGGTAAGTCGTTTTCTTTTCGCCCTTTTTGTTTGTTTCAAGCCATGCAATCATGTTTTCAATGGCTTCTTCTTTATTTAAGCCGTTGAGGAAATCAGAGTTCACATGCTGTCCGTCGCCTGTATAAGCTTCATTTTCAACATTGCCGCCTTCAACAACCTCTTTGATCGGCAGGTCGAACATTTTTGCAAATTCATAGTCTCGCTCGTCGTGTGCAGGAACAGCCATAATTGCGCCAGTTCCGTAGCTTACAAGAACGTAGTCTGCAATCCAGATCGGCATTTTTTCGCCGTTTGCAGGGTTAACAGCAAACGCACCTGTGAATACTCCTGTTTTTTCTTTCGCAAGATCTGTCCGTTCAAGATCACTCTTGCTTTTTACTTTATCAAGATAAGCTGCTACAGCATCCTTTTGGTCTTCTGTTGTAATTTTATCAACTAAAGCATGCTCGGGAGCAAGGACTGCATACGTCGCCCCAAAGAGCGTATCCGGACGTGTTGTGAAAACAGTAAAGGATTCTTCATGTCCGTCAACGGTAAACTGAACGTGCGCTCCTTCAGAACGGCCGATCCAGTTGCGCTGCATTTCCTTGATGCTCTCAGGCCAGTCAACTTCTTCAAGGTCCTCAATTAAGCGGTCTGCATATGCCGTGATTTTCAGCATCCATTGTTTCATCGGGCGGCGTTCAACAGGATGGCCTCCGCGCTCGCTCTTTCCGTCGATGATTTCTTCATTTGCAAGGACGGTTCCAAGTGCAGGACACCAGTTGACCGCTACCTCATCAACATAAGCAAGACCTTTTTTATATAACTGAAGGAAAATCCATTGTGTCCACTTGTAGTATTCAGGATCTGTCGTATTAATTTCACGGTCCCAGTCATATGAAAATCCGAGGCTTTGAATCTGACGGCGGAACGTATCAATGTTTTTGGCTGTAAACTCTGCAGGGTCATTCCCAGTATCAAGCGCGTATTGCTCAGCAGGAAGACCGAATGCATCCCATCCCATCGGATGAAGGACGTTATATCCCTGCATGCGTTTTACGCGGGAAAGAATGTCAGTTGCTGTAAAACCTTCCGGATGTCCGACATGAAGGCCCGCCCCTGATGGATACGGAAACATGTCAAGTGCGTAAAATTTAGGCTTGCCGGCATCTTCCGTTGTTTTGAACGTCTTATTTTCAAGCCAGTAGTTCTGCCATTTCTTCTCGATTTTTTCGTGCTTGTAATTCATCATTATCCTCCTCTGATTGGTGCGCTGTTTCTACTAATTCAGTTTGAACGGGTTTTGGATTGTTAAACGGAGAAAACAGAAAAAACCTCCCGTCCCCGAAAGGGACGAGAGGTTTATTTCCCGCGGTACCACCCAATTTAGCGCCATACGGCACTCACTTGATATCCGTAACGTGGATCACGACAGACATTACCGTGCAGGCTGCCCTGCAGTTCGCATCCGTAACTCAAAGGCGAGTTCGCAGGCATTGGATGATTGACTCTCACCGTCCGTCAATTCTCTGAGCATCCGCAGTCTGTTACTAATCCTTATCACCGTTCAAAATCATAAAGTTATACATGTATTTTATAGAATTTAAACCACGGTTGCAAGCTGTTCGCTGTAAAAACTTATGAAATGGGCAGGAATGCGGGAAAATCATGCTTTTAATAGAAGTGTAGGTTGTTGAGAGATAAGGTGTGAGATGGTTTGGAGATTATTTCGCTTGGCGCTCATTGTCTTTTACAGGCTGTTCAATGCTGTCCTGCTGCTGTCTGACAAAGTCAAAACTCCGAAGTACGGCCTCCCCGCTGTAACCAGCGATAATAGAAAGCACGACAAGCTGAAATGAGGATGAAGGTTCTGTAGATAAAACGAGCAGGATCGATGCGGTCGTGCCCATTGCGATATCCTCCCAGAAACCGAGGTAGATAAAACGCTTGGTCATTCTTGGCTTTTCCATCCTTCCCTTCTTTTTAACATGTCCAAGCAGTCCCATTAACCCCCCAATCAATGACGCTACAATTACAGTCTGCAGCATAAGATCACCTTCCTAAAGCCGTAATAAATTCGGCACGCGACTTCAGGTACAAGATATATTGCTTCTCTTTGCTTGTACAAATCAATAAAACCAGAAGCTTGTTTTACTTCCATTATATGTGAATATCAAGGGAACAATCTTGATTAAATAGAAGGAATTTTCAGTAAACTTTCATTCGTACTATTTCACTAGACCGAACACTTTTTCGGTCCGGCGCCTAAGTGATTAGTACCATGCATTTCTGGAGAGTACGCCTCTTTATTTTCCTCACTCTTCCAAATACTTGTCCATTTGACCGAAAAAAGCACACCTTTTCCATTTAAAAGGTGTGCCATCTGTTATCACGCACTCACTGCGGGCGCAGGATGCTTCTCTTTGATTTTCTTATCGTAAACGGATGTCGTGAACATGGCGATAAACAGCAATCCAATCAGAACAGCAAACAGCATGTTCATGCCATATAGATCAACCAGTACGCCTCCAAGCAGCGGACCGATCATCCTTCCGCCTGTAGCTGTGCTGTTGACAAAGCCCTGATAAAATCCTTCCCTTCCTTTTGGAGCGAGAGCATTGGCAATGGTAGGAACTGCCGGCCATACAAGCATTTCTCCGATTGTTAAAATGATCATCGCTGTCATAAATCCGCTGAAGTCACCTGCAAAGGAGACCATGACAAAGGAGAAAATAAAGATGCAAAAGCCGATCATCATCTGCTTTTTAATGGATTTGGCAGCATATTTAACAAATGTATTCACAAGCGGCTGGCCGAAAACAATCAATGCCCCGTTTACCGTCCAGATCAAACTGTACTGGGTAAGCGGGATGTTCAGCTCCTGTGTGTGGGCGGCAATCGTTGACTGCCACTGAACATACGCGACCCAGCACAGCAAATAGCCGGAGCAAAGAATAATCAGTGCTGTAAATTTATCGCGGTTCTGCAGTTTGGATGATTCCTGCAAAATGGATGATTGAGCAGATGGAGCTGATGCAATCTTTCGATAACCGAAACATGCAAGCAAGAAAAAAACAGCATACAGTGCTGCATTTGCAATAAAAATCAGCTGAAAGGAATACCCTGCGATCAGTCCGCCAAGCGCAGCCCCAATCGCAACTCCCGCATTTTGAGAAACATAAATTGCGTTAAACGCCTTTCGACCGCCTTCTGGCCAAACCGTTCCGGCAAGTGCATACATCGATGGAAACACAATTCCGGAGCCAAACCCGACAAGCGTCAAAAAGACAATATACCAAGGCCAGTCATTAAAGAAAACAAGGCCCAGAATAGCCGTGAACGTAAGCACAATCCCGCTCAAAATAGAGCGGTAGCCCCCGTACCGGTCAAAAAGCACCCCGCCAATCAGGTTGCCCGCTACACTTGCAGCAGAATTCAGCATCAGGACAATCCCGGCAACTGTCAGTGATTTCCCCAGATGATCATGAATGTAAATCGTATTTAAAGGCCACAGAAACGAAGAACCTGTTACGTTAATCAGCATTCCTATTACAAGCAGCCATAAAGAACGCGGCATCGCGAAAACCTCCTTAAAAAACTCACAAAAAAGCACGAAGGCAAGAGCTGCCTTCGCGTTTTTTTAAATCCATAGAAGATTGTAGTCCTTTTATCTGGAGATTGCAACCGGGAAATACCGGACTGATTTGCCGTGCCTGGATGCTTGCATCATTGTTAATACAAAGACAGATCCTCTTCTGTTTCAAATATAATTTCACCACTGGATTGCATGCTCACTGCTGTCACATCTGCAGAACCCTGATATCCTTTTTCAAAATAGCCGACAATCGTTTCCTCAAGCTGTTTTCCGTTTTTGTCTCTGTATAAAAGGTTAATAGAACTTTCACTGAACTTTTCGCTCGGCGTGATTTTCAGCTGATAGGTTTGTTTCGGTTCCAATGACGGAATCACAATTTTTTCCTCATTATAAAAATAACTGATCTCCATTTCATCCAGCTGATGTTCCGATTGATTTGTAATCGTAATGGTGATTGCACTGCTGAACATACCTCTTACAGGCAGAACAAATAAAATCACCAAAAGCAATGCGATCATCAAATTGACAAGCCATCTTTTCAAATGCCATCCCTCCGCAGGTCATAATTTGCAAACAGCAGGCATTGAATGCCTTTAAAGCTCTCGTCTGAGCGCGGAGAGAACATTGATATTCGTCGCCTTCACGGCCGGACGCAATCCTGAAATCAAGGCCACTCCGAGACTGATGCCGCCCGCAATCAGGACAAGACTGAGGGGGATGTAGGAGAACGTAAAGTCCACACCTTCCATGCTTCCCTCAGAAACGGCTCCAAGCACAAGCGGAATGGCAAAGTTTGCTGCAAAGCTGACAGCATAAGCAATGATCACACCGAGCAATGCACCGAGCAGGCCGATAAACGCACTCTCAAGAAGAAAGATTCTGCGGATCACGCCAGGCTGAGCCCCGATTGCCTTCATAATCCCGATTTCCTGGGTACGTTCTGTTACAGCCATAGTCATCGTATTAAAAATACCGATCGATGCAATCAGAACGGCTACAGTTCCGACAAAAATCAGTCCTGCTTTAAAGGCATTAAAGAATAAGTTCATGTTTTCAAGCTCTTCTGTTATCGAATACACTAAGTATCCTTTATCCTTCAGGGAATCTGTCACGCCTTTAACATCTTCAATGCTTGCCGTATAAACCTTTATTTCATTATATTCCTGCGGTTCAACTTCATCTGCAGCATCTGCTTTTGCGGCAAATTCCTGCATGTCTTTTTTCCACACATCACTGATGTAGATATTGAAATCATCCATATAATCTCTTGAAGGTGCTGCTGTAATACCGGAGATCGTGAACGTCCAGCTTTTCGTTTCCGATTTGCCGTCAATCTGCTCGGTCTGTGTTAAGACAATCTCTTTTCCGATCAGTTCACCCTGATAGCCTTCCGGTTCTTCTGCAGCTGTCTTTGAATTCTGAGCCTGCTCATCAAGCTGTTTTCTTTCCGCATCCGTCAGAAGCGAACTTGCAAAGTGATGGCCGACAATGACTTCACGGTCATTTTTCGGGGCTTTTCCAGAGTCAAGCTTTAAATTTGCCTTAAATTCATTTTCCATATTCGTAATCAGCGGAGCTGAAAAATCGGCTGTTCTGTCACCGAGCTTTGCAGCCGTTTGTCCTGTCTGGGTAGCATAGGACCTTCTGACGACTGCTGCCACATTCTTTGTATCCTCGAGTTCTTTAATTTGTTCGTCATTTCCCTGTTCAAATCCCGCGTCCGTTTCCTTCCCGCTGATTTGGATTTCGTTCAGCTTTTGAGCGCTCAAAAGCTCCTCCTGCATGCTTTTTTGCATGCCGAAACCGACTGATGCAAGAACAATCAGAAACGCACAGCCGATGGTAGTCGCAAGTACGGTCATGAAAACCCTCATCCTGTTTTTCTTCATATTTCTTCTGACGAGGCTGAGCTGATCTCTAAATTTCAACAGGAACACCCTCTTCCTTCAATACGCCGTCCTGCAGCACAAATTTTCTGTCGCTGAATGCCGCTACTTCTTCATCGTGGGTAATGATGAAGAACGTGATGCCTTTTTCTGTGTTCAGCTCTTTGATGAGGTCAAGAATTTCTTTTTCCGTCTCACTGTCCAGACTTCCTGTCGGTTCATCAGCCAGAATGATTTCAGGATTTGTAATCAGGGCACGTCCAATTCCAACGCGCTGCTGCTGTCCCCCTGACAGCTCGTTTGGATAATGGCCCGAATGGTTATCAAGACCGATTCTGTAAAGCATTTCGGTTACCTTCGTTTTTCTTGCAGAAGAAGGAACTCCCTTCAACGTTAATGGCAGTTCAATGTTTTCAAACGTCGTCAGACTCGGGATGAGCTGAAAACTTTGAAAAATGAAGCCAAACGTATCAAGCCTGAAGGCTGCCCATTCTTTTTCACTGAACCCGGTCACCTCTGTGCCGCCGACAGTAATTTTCCCCTCTGTCGGGGCGATATAGCCTGAAACTAAATTGAGAAGCGTTGATTTCCCCGAACCGCTCCTGCCGACGATTGAAGCGATTTCCCCTTTTTGAATGGCAAGCGATACATTTTTCAAAACAGGTATTTCTTTTTCATTTCCTTTTTTTCCAACCTTAAACGAGTGACTTAATCCATCAACTTTTATCATGATTTCCTCTCCTAGGAATGCTTTGTTTTTTTATATATGAGGAAGTAGCCCAGCAGCAGACTTACGGCTGCCCCGGCAGCGCCTCCGGTTACAAATCCTGTTATGCCTTGATCATACATTCGGTATCCCATTGAACTGAATCCAAGCACCCCAAGCAGCAGCACCAAGATCAGAATAGGTAGATTAAGATGTTTCCATAAAAAGAAATTGCCGTTCCTTTCATTCGGATGATGCAGGAATGAATACAGTCCAATCCCAAAGAATAATACACCCATCGCTGCCTGGATCAAAAAGTAAAGGGGCATTCCCTCCGTTAGTTCCTTGAAAAAAGGCAAGCTCATCATTGGAAGAAACGGTGTCAAAAGACATCCCGCATTAATGAAATTCTCGATTTCTGCATAGGAGTATAATCCAAGGCCTTCTACATGGTTAAAGACAACAAATGTAAACAGAAACGGCAGCGAGCCGGTGCTCAGAGCCGTCAGCCCCTGCGCAAATGGCGTTCCCGTAAGCGAACCCGCTGCAAAGGTCAAGCTGTAAACCATCACCAGGCAGAAAAACAATTCCAAATAATAATCCATTAACGGTTCAGACAGGGCCACGCCTGCCGTCTCTGTGTAGATTCCTGACAGCACAAGCGAAATCAGTGACGAAAGCAGGATTGCAATAAGAACAGAAGCAGATTTCACAAGATAAATTTCTGAACGTTTAAATGGCAGACCAAGTGTATAATCCATTGTACCCCTGGCTCTCTCCGTTCCCATTTGCGCGATTGCGATGAAAAACAGGAAAGCAGCTGATAAAATCAGGAGCAAATCGTCTCCTAAGGGATAAGTAAATGGATCAGTCGACAACTCGGGATAATCCTTCAGCATGTTTAAAAAGCTCGAATGTTCGGACCAAATTCTATAAGGAAGAAAAAAGGCATTAAGAAGAAAAAATAAAACAAGCAGGACTCTGATCTGTCTTAACTCTTTTAGAAATAAAGCACGCACTACCATCTTCGGTCCCCTCCAAACTTTGCAATAAATACTTCCTCTAAGTTAACCGGGAGCGTATTCCAGACTTTAGGACCGAGAGATTGAAGCCGCTTCATCTTATCTTCATCCTTTTTTTCCAGAAGCATCGTGTAAAAAATACCGGAGTGCTCAAGAATCGGAACACCCATTTCTCTAATCTTTAAGTGCAGGTCATTTTCAAAAACAGCCTGTATTTTCACAAAATCCTCCCGGAGCGATTCAAGGTCCATCACATTGGACAGAGTATGGCCATCCAGAAAACCGATCTTGCTGCAGATCCTTTCAATATCCTCAAGCCTGTGGGATGTAATCAGAATGGCGGTTTCTCTTTCACCCACTTCATCCACCATAAGCTGCAGGAGATCTCTTCTTGTGACAGCATCAATTCCGTCAGTCGGCTCATCAAGCAAAATGACTGCAGGTCTTGAAGCAAAGGCCATAATGAGAGCAAACTGTTTCTTCAGCCCCGTTGATAAATCCCTGTATTTTTTTGTTTCAGGTATACCGTAGCGGTTCATCAGCTCGTTTGCATAGGTGACATCAAAATCCGGATACAGGGATTTCAGCATTCCTGACAGTTCTTTATATGTATATCTATCATAAAAAGGGTTTTGGACAGGTACATAAATAACCTTTCTTTTAGCCAGGGGCTGCTTCTTTATGGAGGCATTTTCAAACAAAACTTCTCCCTCATCCGGCAGCACAATCTGCTGAATAATCCGCAGAAGCGTCGTTTTTCCCGAGCCGTTTCTGCCCAGAAGCCCAAAGATATCGCCTTTTTCAATCGTCAGCGATACGTCCTCCAGCACCCTCACTCCATCGAGCGATTTTGAGAGATTTTTCAGTTCAAGCATGGTCTCCGCCTCTCATTTCTCTGCTGATTTCCTCAATCCATTTGTGAATGACTTCAATGTCAATTCCCGCATAAACGGCATCTACAATCAGCGGCTTCAATTGTTCTTTGATCATCTCCATCTTCCCTTCATCAAGCGTTACTCCGGCATTCTCGGAGACAAAAGTCCCCCTGCCCCTTAACGTTTCAATCATTCCTTCACGTTCAAGCTCTTTATATGCTTTGCTTACGGTATTAGGGTTTGCAATAATCATCGTTGAAAGCTCGCGCACAGACGGGAGCTTTTCACCGGGCTTAAGAATTCCTTTCAGACAGAGCTCTTTCATCTGCTGAATGATCTGTTCATAAATCGCTTTTGAGCTGCGCGGGTCAATTTGAATCATCGGTCTCCCTTCTTCCTATCGTGAAATGGTTCTGTACTACGTGTATTAGTTTTGGTAGTACACTTAATACAATAATTGTTTTTGTAATTATTGTCAATGGATTTTTGGGGAATTTTGGGAGTGTTTTTTGTGTTTGGGGTATCAAAACGCGGAATTTATTTTTGATGGAACTATTACCGGGGTTCGGTGCCATCAACACGCAGACTTTCCAGGTTGATGGCACTTATCTCGGAGTTCAGTACCATCAACACGCACTATCCTTTTTTTGATGACACTTATCTCGGAGTTCGGAACCACCAACACGCAGATTTCCTCTTTTGATGGAACTTATCTCGGAGTTTGGAACCATCAACACGCAGATTTCCTTTTTTGATGGAACTTAACTCGGAGTTCAGAACCACCAACACGTAGATTTCCTCTTTTGATGGCACTTATCTCGGAGTTCAGATCCACCAACACGCAGATTTCCTTTTTTGATGGCACTTATCTCGGAGTTCAGTACCATCAACACGCACTATCCTTTTTTTGATGACACTTATCTCGGAGTTCGGAACCATCAACACGCACTATCCCTTTTTTAATGGCACTTATCTCAGAGATCAGAACCATCAAAATGCACAATTCCTTTTTTGATGGCACCAAACCTCCAGCAGCTTTTAAAAAACACCTAAAAAACCGCTCCCAAACCCGGAAGCGGTCATTCATTATTCAGGACGCTGTTTCGATTTCACTTTCTGTCCCTGTTTTTCATATTTTTTCTTGGACTCTTTTACCGGATCAAATTCCTGGCCGAATTCGGTGTCGGTATTGTTGATGCCGTTTCTTGTTTTCTGTTCGGGGTTTTGCTGTTTTGAGCGTTTTTTCATACAGACTTCATCCTCCTAGTGATCAAGCAGAATCATTTCATTTTGAAGCTGCTGAAGCTGGATGCGCATTCTGTACAGCTGTTCTTTTTGCTGATCGTTTGCGCTCAGAGACAATGCATTGCACTCATTTACTGCATCTTCAAGCATTTGCTGCGCTTTAGAGTATTCTGTATCGTTGTAATGCTCCTGCTTTCGGCCTTCTGTATACTGGCTTTGGGCGAAATCATACGTATTTGAGCAATTATCGAGACATTCAGTAACAGATTGTCTTGTTGCCATGGCTGCAGACCTCCTATTGTAAAATGAAGCATTGTGCTCCATTACTCATATTGTTTGCCTAGAGCCTGTTCCTTTTACTGAAAAACAATTGGTAAATCCGGCTGTGCATGTTTGTCATAAGAGTCTGCCCCGTGATAAAATGCTCTGATGGCTTGTTGAAAATTTTTTTACAAAAAGGAGGTTTTTCCGCTGAAAGAGAAAAACCCTTTTCTATATGCAGCAGACGATAAAAGGTATCATACGTGGAATTACCACTTGCGGAATCATTTTGGACATAAGGTGTTTAAAGTGGCTCTGGACGGGGGTTTTGACTGTCCGAACAGAGACGGGACAGCAGCTTTTGGAGGGTGTACGTTCTGCAGTGCAGCAGGTTCTGGCGATTTTGCCGGAAACCGCAAAGAGGATCTTGTTACGCAATTTCATGAAATAAAAGATAAAATGCACGAAAAGTGGAAAGACGGAAAGTATATGGCTTATTTTCAGGCATTTACAAATACGCATGCTCCTGTTGAGGTTTTGAGAGAAAAGTTCGAATCTGTTCTTGCTCTTGACGGTGTTGTCGGCCTCTCTATCGCTACACGCCCTGACTGTCTTCCTGATGATGTGGTTGACTATCTGGCAGAATTAAATCAACGCACGTATCTTTGGGTTGAGCTCGGACTTCAGACCGTTCATGAACGAACGGCCCTTCTTATTAACCGGGCGCATGATTTTGCCTGCTACGCTGAAGGTGTTGAAAAGCTGCGCAAGCATAACATAAGAGTCTGTACACACATTATTAACGGCTTGCCGCTTGAGACGAATGAAATGATGATGGAAACAGCCCGTGCCGCAGCAAACCTTGATGTGCAGGGGATTAAAATCCACCTTCTGCATTTGCTGAAAGGCACGCCTATGGTCAAGCAGTATGAAAAAGGGAAGCTTGAATTCCTTACAAAAGAGGATTATGTGTCATTAGTATGTGACCAGCTTGAAATTCTTCCCCCGGAAATGATTGTGCACCGCATAACAGGCGACGGGCCGATTGACCTGATGATCGGGCCGATGTGGAGTGTAAACAAATGGGATGTGCTGAATTCAATCGATGCAGAATTAAAAAGAAGAGAGAGCTACCAAGGGAAATTTTATAAGACAGAAAAGGCAGGACAATTATGACACTCGAACGGGTTCTCACATTTGCAAAAACACTTTTATCCAAAGCCGCAGCAGAAGGCGACATCGCCGTTGACGCTACAATAGGCAATGGGCATGATACAGTTTTCCTCGCAGAGCTTGTTGGAGAATCAGGTCACGTGTACGGCTTTGACATACAGGAAGAAGCAGTCCGCGCCACTTCAGAACGGATTTTACAGGCAGGATACGCTGACAGGGTGACTCTTTTTAAAGAGAGTCACGAAAACCTGGCTGATTTTATCCCTGAAAAATGGCATGGAAAAGCGGCCGGAGCCATATTCAACCTCGGATATCTTCCAGGTGGCGACAAATCGATTGTGACTAGACCGGATTCCACACTGAAGGCTGTTGAGCAGCTGCTTTCCGTCCTGAAAAAAGGCGGAATCATGATTCTTGTCATTTACCATGGCCACGAAGAAGGAAAAGCAGAAAGAGATGCCGTTTTGGACTTTGTGCAAAAGATTCCTCAAAAAGAGGCACATGTCCTTAAATATCAGTTCATGAATCAGAAAAACGACGCTCCTTTTATTGTGGCAATTGAGAAGATGAAGGCATAATCGTGCTGAAAACAGAAAACGGGCCTTGAAACCAGTTGGGTTTCAGGCCCGTTTTTTCATTACGAACTTCTTGCTGACAGCTTTTGAAATGCCCTGTAAGCTCTTCCGTTCCAGTAGAAAAACGATGATGTTTTTCCGCCAAGCTTGATCAGCTGCCTGGCAAGTCTGCCGAGATCTTTTCTGGCTGTAACTTTTTCATCTGAGAGATACACGCCAAGAAGTCCCCGGTGAATCAGTTTATGAAAGTTTTCGTGGGGAATGCCGTTCAAATTGGTTTCTGCCTGAACGACGAAGTGCTGGAGACGGCCCATCATTTCCCGTTCGTCTGAGTAATAATTGCAGAAATTCAGGTCGCCGCCGATTCTGTCTTCTTCCTGGTCAATCAGGTAATCGAGAAGGATATGCAGTCCCTGAACATAGGGGAAGTAGCTGTTTCTGATGCGGGCAGCTTCTGACTTGCTGAAGTCTTTTCTGAAGGCATAGGAGACAAGGCAAAAGATGCCCAATGTAGAGCCTGCACACGCAGAAAATTCATACCACTGCATGTCAGGAAGCTCCTGCCTGTATGTTTCAAACCAAGTTTCAAGCCTTGGTATGCGCTCGTTCACTGTTACGTGCTTATGTACCTGCAGGTCGCAATAGTAGCGGGCAAGTTCAATCAGATAATCCGCAATGAATGGATAGTTATCTAAACCTGACAAAATTCGCTGGCACGTTTTCACGAGCTCATGCAAATATCCGCCGTCATCCTGGTCGGTCCTGTATGCATAGTAATTTTTAAGAGGGGCGCCGACTGTAAGAGCGTCAGTCATCGATTCATGAAGCAACGCAAAGTCTTCCGGATTAAGAGACGTGCTTCTGTCGCAAAGGTTATCGAGATAATCGCTGATTGTCTGATAGGCGACAATAAACTCCACGCAGTCGTGCCTGCAGTCTCCTGACAGGAGCCCGTAGATGCCGCCTCCTTCACAATGAAAGGTCTTCGTGCTGATGCTTGCAAGGGCCTGGGTTCTAAGCTCAGTATTCGGGATCTGTTCCGCTTTTTCTTTCCACGTGTTCAGATGGAAATGAACAGACGGAAAGATGTCTTTATAAATTTTTGCCATAAGCAAAAGCGGGTGCTCAGGAATTGCCTTCAAGAAAATCACCTCTTTATGTTCCTCGCTCTAAATGCGCGCTGACAAACGCCTCAGCGTACTTAAATACTTGATCTCTCTCTGGTTCGTTAAATATTTCATGATAAAAGCCGTCCCATTCCTTATATGCCTTTTCTCTGAGCGGGGCGCGGTTAAACCAGGTTCTGACCAAGGAGTGATCCACTACCTTGTCATCTCCGCCCTGCATAACTAAAAGCGGCAGGTCAGGGAATTGCTTCACTTTCGCATGGGCCTGTTCCATTGCCTTGATGAGTTCACGATACCACCTTATAGATACTTTTGTCACATAAAGAGTATCATTTTCATCCGCATCTCTGACTTCCTTATTTCTCGTGGCCAGACTGACGGAAAGACCCGAATTCACCTTTAAAGAAGGCGCCAGGATATTTAAAGGTTTTGAAATAAGTTCCAGTGCTTTATTGGGCTTAAAAATAAGTCCAAGGCATGGAGATGAAAGGATCACACCATTAATGTGCTGATGTTCTTCCTGCAAAGCCCTGATGACGATAAGCCCTCCCATGCTGTGTCCAAGCAGAAACAGCGGAAGGCCAAGCTTTCTCGCTTCTTTTACCCAGATGTTAAACTCTGCAATGTATTCGTCAAAAGATTTTATATGCCCTCTGTTTCTTGTCGAAGTCCCCTGCCCCGGCAAGTCGCCCATAATCACATGATACCCTGCACATTTCCACATTTGGACAAGCCACCTGTATCGTCCATGATGCTCTGCAGCTCCATGAACAATGACAATGACGCCTTTCGGATTCTCATCTTCACATTCCCATTTCCACATAAACTCATTTCACACCTTTCTAAAAGGTTTTTCACGCCTGCTTTAACCCGGTCGTTCTTTGGTATAATATGTTTGCCTAATTATATAACAAAAGGAGTTTGATCCGCATGATTTATCCCTATAAAGACACATATCCGGATATAGCAGATTCTGCTTTTATTGCAGATACAGCAACCGTTTCAGGTGACGTAGTCATCGGCCGGGAATCAAGCATCTGGTTTGGAACAGTCATCAGGGGAGATGTGTCTCCTGTCAGAATCGGTGACAGAGTAAATGTTCAGGATCTCAGCTGTCTCCATCAAAGCCCGAACGCCCCGCTTGTATTGGAAGATGGCGTAACCGTTGGCCATTGTGTGATTCTGCACAGTTCCATCATCCGTAAACATGCGTTAATCGGGATGGGATCCATTATCCTCGACGGAGCTGAAATTGGAGAAGGCGCCTTTATCGGTGCAGGAAGCCTCGTTCCCCAGGGCAAGAAGATTCCGCCAAATACCCTTGCATTCGGCAGGCCCGCTAAAGTCGTCAGAGAATTAACAGACGAGGACCGCCTGGATATGAAGCGCATCCGCAGGGAGTACGCTGAAAAAGGACAGCTTTATAAAGCGGTGCAGGAAAACCGGGAATAACCCATGCCGTTTTTACATATTAGTTAACACCTGCAAAAAAGGGGTCTATTCGGCTGGGCTGATGACCGCGGAATGGCTCTTGACTGCTGTTCCGCGGTTTTTTTATGGATAAAAAGAATGTAAATTTCTTACTTGAAATCTTTACATCCCATTATTATTCTCTAAATATTTCGCCATTAAAATGGAGGTAAACAGTGTTGTAAAGGAGCATCGGATAGATGACTAAATTAATTGCAAACATGTACGATTTTGAATGCAGATTGTTCCGCAGTGTAAACCGTCATTTTGACCGGAAGTTCATGAATTGCTTTTTCCGGAATATCACCCATACCGGCGGAGCAGCCTTTACCATCTCGCTGTGCCTTCTTCTCCTTTTCATCACATCAGGCCAGCTGCGCCTTGCAGCGGCAGCAAGTGCAGCGGCATTATTGCTCAGCCACCTGCCCGTTTCCTATGTCAAAAAGCGCTACCCGAGAAAACGTCCTTATCTTGCGCTGCTTGAGACAAAGGTGCCGGCGAACCCGCTTGAGGATCATTCGTTTCCATCCGGCCATACAACAGCCATCTTTTCCGTCATCATACCCTTTTTATTCCTCTTTCCTCAAGCTGCCGTTATACTGCTTCCTCTAGGGTTCAGTGTAGGAATTTCGAGGATGTATCTCGGACTTCACTACCCCTCAGATGTCCTGGCAGGATGCATTCTTGGCACGACTGCCGGTATAACCTGCTATCTTTTCATTCAGAAATACTTTGGAGGGGCATCCTTTTTCCAGCTTCCATTGTAACGTGAAAGAGAACATTGCTGCTGCTGCAGACTCATGGAGGGGTAAAGATGAAAATTGCGATATTCACAGACACATTTGCACCTGATGTAAATGGCGTTGCGAGAACGTTAAAGCGTCTTACCGATTATTTAGAAGAAAAGGGCCACGAATACAAAGTTTTTGCGCCGGAAAGCACGAAGGAATCACTTTTTTCCAGCCATATACACAGATTTGCGAGCTCATCCTTTTTTCTGTATCCGGAATGCAGACTTGCATGGCCCAACATGCTGCAAGTAAAATCAGAACTCATGAAATTCAAACCCGACATCATCCATGTAGCCACTCCTTTTAACATTGGTCTATGCGGACTGCATTATGCCAAAAAATTAAATATCCCCTTAGTCGGTTCATACCATACAGATTTTGACCAGTATTTAGAATTTTACGATCTGCAGATTTTCTCGAAGCTATTATGGAAATATATGCTTTGGTTTCACCGCCCTCTCCAGAAAGTTTTTGTGCCCTCGGAAGAAACGAAACTTCAGGTGCTGCATCAGGGATTTGAGAATGTCCGCATCTGGTCGCGAGGCGTAGATTGTCAGCTTTTTCACCCTAACTACCTTCGGAGGGAAATCATTCAGGAATATCAGATAAAAGAAAAGTTTATTTTGACTTATGTAGGAAGGCTCGCCCCTGAAAAAGATGTGGAGACTTTTATGAAAATCTCCCATCAGCTCCCGCCTCAATTAAAAAACAAGGTTCACTTTCTTGTCGTCGGTGACGGGCCGTCAAAAGAAGAAATGATGAACGGGGCACCTGGCAATATGACCTTTGCAGGCTATGCAAGCGGCGAAAAGCTCGCTAAGATTTACTCAGGCTCAGATCTTTTTGTTTTCCCCTCACCAACCGAAACATTCGGAAACGTTGTGCTGGAAGCACTTGCTGCTGGGACTCCAGTAATCGGAGCAAACTCGGGCGGAGTGAAGAACATCATCCAGCATGGAAAAACAGGCTATCTTTGCGAAACCGGCTCCGTTTCAAGTTTTACCGGAGCCATTGAAACACTTCTCACTAATGATGCTCTGCGTTACCAGATGGGCATGAGCTCCCGTGCATATGCGCTGACACAGACGTGGGATTCTATTTTTGAAGGACTTCTCAATGAGTACAATGAAGTGCTTCATCAGCAGTCCTATATCCGGTACGCTTAATAAAAGGGAGACCGCCATCATGCGTTCTCCCTTTCCTGTGCTGTAATTTTCATTTTATTGCTTATTTCATTCTCCTGCATCATTCAGGAATGGACAAGCTCAAGAGGACTGAAAGTGTAAACATTTTCGATGAAAACCTGATGCCAGAGAATAAACGTCAATACTGTCCAAATTTTTCTGCTGTAATCTCCTTCGCCCCTTCTGTGCTTTTCAAGCATCCCAAGAGCAAGAGTCTTATCCAGCAGGTAATCCGTCCCGTTTTCCGTGAGGAGCGACCTTGCCCACTCATACATTTCATCTTTCAGCCAATCCCTGATCGGGACTGGAAAACCAAGTTTCCGTCTGTGCAGGACATGCGGCGGAACCAAATCACGGACAGCCTTCCGAAGCAGATACTTGGTTTCACTATTTTTCACTTTCCATTCATGCGGAATCTGCGCAGCAGCTCTGAAAACTTCTTTATCTAAAAAGGGAACCCTCAATTCAAGAGAATGTGCCATTGTCATTTTATCCGCCTTCACAAGGATGTCCCCTTTCAGCCAAGTCATAAGATCGATGTACTGCATCCTTGATATACTGTCAAGCTGACGAACTTCATCGAACAGGCATTTAGTAATTCCGGTTGGCTTTTCATACTGTTCCATATTTGTCAGCATCATCTTTTTCTCTGATGATGAAAAAATGTTTGCATTCCCTATGTACCTTTCTTCAAGGAGCGTTGTGCCTCTTTCGATAAAGCTCTTTCCTTTCATTCCTTCCGGGAACATGACCGACAGCTGTTTTAGCGCTTTCCTGATGGGATTAGGCAAATAGGTAAACAGGGACAGATCTCCAGGCTCTTTATAAATGTTATATCCCGCAAAAAGTTCATCTGCTCCCTCACCTGACAGAACAACAGTCACCTGTTTTCTGGCTTCTCTGGCAACAAAATAGAGCGGAATAGAAGCGGGATCTGCAACAGGATCATCCATATGCCAGATAATTTTCGGAAGCTCTCTCATAAATTCCTCATGGTCCACATAATAGGAAGCGTTCTCTACTCCAATAGCAGCGGCCGTTTCTTTGGCCACGTCAATTTCACTGTAACCGGACTGACTAAATCCGACAGAAAATGTTTTCAGCCCGGGATGATACCTGCTCGCAATGGAAGCAATAATACTGGAATCTACCCCTCCGGACAAGAAAGAACCAACCGGAACATCACTTCTCATATGAAGGTTCACAGAGTCGATGAGCGCCTCCTGAATGTTCCTGATCATTTTTTTCTCATCAGCCTGCGCTTTTGGTTCAAGCATCGGCTTCCAGTAGCGTTCAATCTTAAGGGGCTGTCCAATAGCCTTTGAAAAAACAGATCCGGGCGGCACTTTTTGAATATGCTCCTGTATGGTGCGGGGATCTGGAACATACTGAAATGAAAGATAATGCTGCAGTGATTGGACGTCAATTACAGGGTCTGTACAATATTCTTTTATACTTTTCATCTCTGAAGCAAATAGAACCGTATGTCCATTTTCAATATAGTAGAGCGGTTTAATACCAAAATGATCTCTTGCTCCAAAGAGGTGCCTATTTAACCTGTCTCAAATTAAAAAGGAAAACATCCCTCTCAAATAATCAACGACTTCCGCTCCGTACAAGTGATACAGCGCGACAATCACTTCTGTATCTGTTTCCGTTTTTAATGAAACTCCTCTAGAAAGCAAGTGTTTTCTGAGCTCCATATAATTATAGATCTCTCCATTAAACACAATATGATAGCGGCCGTTTTGATAAGACATGGGCTGATGGCCGCCCTGGACGTCAATAATGCTGAGCCTTCTGAATGAAAGAATCACGTGCTCATCCTCAAACATCCCGCTGTCATCCGGACCCCTGTGCTTTATCATCCTGCCCGCATTTTTTATAAGCTCCCTGTACTCCGTTTTCTTTGTTTGACTGTAATAAATAACACCTGCAAAACCGCACATTTTTTTCCCTCCAGCTTCTTGTCTGCCTATGAAACGACAGAACCTGCCGGAAAGTTGCATATTTTTACAAAAAGACGGATTTTTTAATTGACTAAAAACCATTAGGAGCTTCTTAACCATCTGGCGTGCACGAGTTGTTCCGTTTAGTGCCCTTCAGCTTCTTCTCCACCATCTGAAGGGCACGATCCTTCCGCTTTTGTTACCTTCAGCTTCTTCTCCACCAACTGAAGGGCACGATCCATTCGCTTTTGTTACCTTCAGCTTCTTCTCCACAAACTGAAGGGCACGATCCTTCCGCTTTTGTTACCTTCAGCTCCATCTCCACCAAATGAAGGGCATGATCCATCTGCTTTTGTGACCTTCAGCTTCTTCTCAACCGACTGAAGGGCACAATTCATCCGCTTTTGTGACCTTCAGCTTCTTCTCAACCGACTGAAGGGCACAATTCATCCGCTTTTGTGCCCTTCAGCTCCTTCTCCACCATCTAAAGGGCACAATCCATCCTCTTTTCTGACCTTCAGCTCCTTCTCCACCATCTAAAGGGCACAATCCATCCTCTTTTCTGACCTTCAGCTCCTTCTCCACCGACTGAAGGGACAATTTTCCGCATTTTTTAAAGTTTAAAATTCAATAAGACACTTTCTCTCCACAAAACAAAAAAAGATGAAACCCGCCCTAAGGCAGATTCCATCTTCTATCGATTTTATCGGTTTAACGCTTGCTCTTTAAGTACTTCAGCTTTGTCCGTTCTTTCCCATGGAAGGTCAAGATCGTTGCGGCCGAAGTGACCGTAAGCAGCCGTTTGTTTGTAGATTGGACGGCGAAGGTTCAGCATGTTGATGATGCCTGCTGGACGAAGGTCGAAGTTCTCGCGGACAACGTCTACCAGCACATCTTCTTTTACTTTACCTGTTTCAAATGTGTCAATTGCAATAGAAACCGGCTGTGCAACACCGATTGCGTATGCAAGCTGAACTTCACACTTGTCAGCAAGACCTGCAGCTACAATGTTTTTGGCAACGTAGCGAGCTGCATATGCTGCTGAGCGGTCAACTTTTGTAGGATCTTTACCGGAGAATGCGCCGCCGCCGTGACGAGCATAGCCTCCGTAAGTGTCAACGATGATTTTGCGGCCAGTCAGACCAGCATCGCCTTGAGGTCCGCCGATAACGAAGCGTCCAGTCGGGTTGATGAAATATTTTGTATCTGCATCGATTAATTCCTTTGGAACAACCGGGTTAATGACATGCTCTTTTACATTGCGCTGAATTTGCTCAAGTGAGATCTCAGGGTGATGCTGAGTTGAAATAACAATTGTGTCAATTCGCACAGGCTTGTCATTTTCATCGTATTCAACCGTTACCTGAGTTTTTCCATCCGGACGAAGGTAAGGAAGAATGTCTTCTTTACGCACTTCAGTCAGGCGGCGGGAAAGCTTGTGAGCCAGTGAAATTGGAAGAGGCATAAGCTCTTTAGTTTCATTGTTCGCATATCCGAACATAAGACCCTGGTCACCTGCACCAATTGCATCGATTTGCTCGTCAGTCATTTTTCCTTCGCGAGCTTCAAGCGCCTGGTCAACACCCATGGCGATGTCAGCTGACTGCTCGTCGATGGAAGTAAGTACTGCACAAGTTTCAGCATCGAAACCGTATTTTGCACGAGTGTAGCCAATTTCCTTAACTGTTTCACGGACAATTTTAGGAATGTCTACATAAGTAGAAGTGGTGATTTCACCGGCAACAAGCACAAGACCTGTTGTTACAGATGTTTCGCACGCTACACGGGCATTTGCATCTTTTTCAAGAATTGCATCGAGAATCGAATCAGAGATCTGGTCGCAGATTTTATCAGGATGACCTTCAGTTACTGACTCTGAAGTAAACAGACGACGTTGTTTAGTCATTAAAGTTTTCCTCCTCAAAAGGTAGATGATACGGAACTCATTCCCTTTCATATTTTGACCATTCGGCAAAATATTTCAGTTGGCATGTTTTAGGAGAATCCACGAGTACATTCAGGCAAAATATCTAAAAAATAAAAAATCCTTTCCCGCGAGGAAAGGTTATTTACTGAATTCGCAGCCTTTCGCTCTTATCGATCAAGGGCTTTCGCCTTGCATCAGGTTAGCACCTTTGCTTTTCAAATTCACTCAGGGCATTCTGATCTGAAATGAATTTTTCCGGTAAAGCAGGTTGCTGGGTTTCACAGGGCCTGTCCCTCCACCAGCTCGGGATAAGAGAATCCGTTCAAGGTCATATGATAGCGCACTTATAATGCAGGTGTCAACAAAAAATGACAAGGTTTTTATGTTCCTTTTTTTTACTCTCCCATCTTCTTTTCCACAAAAAGTTGCGTACGAAACACTTCTATTATATATGTATCATTTTCATGGAAAACAAAGCTGAATTTGTTCCATTTTGTGATTTTGCACGTAGAATAAGTTAAATAGTATAGACTATTTATTTTAATGTGTTATACTAATTAACAAGAGCAGGATGAAACTATAGATAAAAATCCGAAATATAGGTAAAGGATGGGTATGGGATGAATTCAATCGAAATCACAAACGAGCTTGAAGTATTACTTAATGGGGAAAATGCATTTCATAACTTATCGGTTCCAGTTCTTGTTGAAAAGGTTCTGGAGCGAAAAGAAGGCGTTTTAACATCAACGGGAGCCGTACGTGCAACTACAGGCACATATACAGGCCGCTCACCTAAGGATAAATTCATTGTAAACGAAAAATCCACAGAAGACAAAATTGAATGGGGTACTGTGAATCAGCCTTTCTCAGAAGCAGCATTTGAAAAGCTATACTTAAAAGTCCTTTCATACTTAAAAGACCGCAATGAACTATTTGTTTTCAAAGGATTCGCCGGCGCTGATACGAAATACCGCCTTCCGATTCAGGTTGTAAACGAGTTTGCATGGCACAACTTGTTTGCCCAGCAGCTTTTTATCCAGCCTGGAAGTCCAGATGAACTTGTTCAGCATACAAATCCATTTACAATCGTTTCTGCACCGAATTTCAAAGCAGATCCTGCTGTTGACGGCACAAATTCCGAAACATTCATTATTGTCTCTTTCGAAAAAAGAACGATTTTAATCGGCGGTACGGAATATGCAGGCGAAATGAAGAAATCCATTTTTTCTGTTATGAACTACCTTCTGCCTGAGAGCGGCATTCTGCCGATGCACTGCTCGGCTAACGTCGGCCAGGAAGGAGATGTCGCCCTTTTCTTCGGACTTTCAGGAACAGGAAAGACAACGCTTTCTGCTGACCCGAAACGAAAACTGATCGGCGATGACGAGCACGGCTGGTCAAATGCGGGTGTTTTTAATATCGAGGGAGGCTGTTATGCCAAGTGCATCAACCTCACAAGAGAAAAAGAACCGCAAATCTTTGATGCGATCCGATTTGGATCTGTTTTGGAAAATGTGGTCCTAGATGACGATACAAGAGCGGCCGATTATGATGATACATTCTTCACTGAAAATACAAGAGCAGCTTACCCGCTTGAAGCAATGGACAATATTGTGATGCCGAGCATTGCCGGACATCCTCATACAATCGTCTTTTTGACAGCTGATGCATTCGGAGTTCTGCCTCCAATCAGCAAACTGACGAAAGAACAGGCAATGTACCATTTCCTTAGCGGCTATACAAGCAAGCTTGCCGGAACAGAGCGCGGCATTACATCACCGCAGGCTACGTTCTCAACATGCTTTGGCTCGCCATTCCTTCCGCTTCCGGCTACCGTTTATGCGGAAATGCTCGGACGCAAAATCGATGAGCACGGTGCCAATGTGTTCCTTGTCAACACTGGATGGACCGGCGGAGAGTACGGTACAGGGCAGCGTATGAAGCTTAAATATACGCGTGCAATGGTACAGTCTGCCCTTGAAGGAGAGCTTGACAGCGTTGAGACAGTAACTGATGCAAACTTCGGTCTGCAAATTCCTATTCATGTACCTGGCGTGCCTGATGAAGTGCTCCAGCCTGTGAAGACATGGGACAGCTCGGAAGCCTACAACGCAAAGGCGCAGGAGCTTGCTGGACAATTCAAACAAAACTTCAAAAAGTTCAAGAACGTTTCGGCTGATATTGAAACGCTTGGCGGACCTACAGTCTAAGAACAAAAGCGCAAGCGCCTTGGTCAGATCCGATAGGCAGATAAGAATCCGGCGGAAAAGTCCGGTTTTGACTTTTTTGACGGATTTGTTCTGACAGAGGATCTAGGCGCTGGAGCTGGACGATGATAACTTTGTTATGTTATCCACAGCCTTTTATTCTTTATAATTTCCTGGTTAACAATAAAAAATCTGTGCCCTCTTCTGCGGCACAGATTTTTTTTGTTTCTTCTCCTTCATTTCCATATATTAATAAAATAAAATTCTCTTTTTTTATACAAATTTCAGTCCGCCTGTGCTAAAGTAGTTTCTATAACTCATGTACAAATGTATCTTTCAGGAGGACACATCAATGAAAATCAAGCTCGGATTATTGCCGAAAATTGTACTGGCCATCGCATTAGGTGTCGCGGTCGGAAGCATTTCTCCCGAATGGCTGGTAAAAGGCTTCGCTACTTTTAACGGGATTTTCGGAAACTTTATTAATTTTGCCATCCCATTTATCATCATTGGCTTTATTGCTCCAGGTATTGGACAGCTCGGAAAAGGCGCAGGAAAACTGCTCGGGATGACAACAGGTTTTGCCTATCTGTCTACCATTTTTGCAGGTATCCTTGCTTTTGCGGCAGCATCCTTTATCCTGCCTTCCTTTATCTCAGAAAATAAACTGGTTCAAACAGATAACCCTGAAGAGTTCCTTCAGAAACCATTTTTTGAAATCGGCATGCCGCCTGTGATGGAAGTCATGAGCGCCCTTCTTTTCGCGTTTATCATCGGAATTGGCCTTGCATCGATTAAAGGAAACACACTGCAGCATGCATTTGAAGATTTCCAGAAGATCGTGGAAAAATTGATTAAAACGGTCATCATTCCGCTTCTTCCGTTTCACATTTTCGGAATCTTTGCCAACATGACATTTGGAGGACAGGTTCAGTCCATTCTGTCTGTTTTTGCAAAAGTCTTTATCCTGATTATTACCCTGCATCTCACAATGCTTCTTCTGCAATACAGCACGAGCGGATTGCTGACGAAAAACAATCCTTTCAAACTTTTAAAAATCATGTCGCCAGCTTATTTTACAGCGCTTGGAACACAGTCATCTGCAGCGACTATTCCTGTCACGCTTGGTCAGGTAAAGAAAACAGGCGTTCAGGCTAAAGTTGCCGATTTCAGCGTTCCGCTCCTTGCAACAGTTCACCTTTCAGGCAGCACAATTACTCTTGTCTGCTGTGCGATGGGCGTTATGATGATGAACGGCACAGTCCCGACTGCCGGAATGATGATTCCGTTTATCCTTATGCTCGGGATCACTATGGTCGCAGCACCGGGTGTACCTGGCGGAGCGGTCATGGCAGCGATCGGCCTTCTGAAGACGATGCTCGGCTTTGATCCGACGATGGTATCCCTCATGATTGCTCTGTATCTTGCTCAGGACAGCCTGGGAACAGCAACAAATGTGACTGGTGACGGTGCACTTACAATGCTTGTAAACAAGTTCAGCACAAAGAAAGCACAAAAAATAAATGAATCGAAAATAGCTGTATAAAAGAAAAACGTTTGGCCGCATTTGCAGCCAAACGTTTTTTCTTTTTCCCCTCAGGTTACGTATGATAGTATTGTATAAAAAAGGCAGTTAAGGAGGTGATCACTTTGGCAGACTTATTCCATTTGCCGGATACTGCAGCAACTCATGCAAAGCCCAGTATTAAAAAGGCGATCCTTTGCATGGGGCAAATCACGAGTAAGGCAATCCGTGCCTAACATTCCGCATCGCCATTAATGCCAGGCTTTGCCCTTATTTCTCTATTAAAAAATAAGGAGCTGGCAGAAATGAAATATGTTAACGCAAATGAGGTTCTTCCTGACAGACTGATTACTGAAATTCAGCAATATATCCAGGGAGAGTCTATCTATATACCGCGGCCTGAATCCAGCCGCCAAAAATGGGGAAGCTGTTCCGGCAGCAGAAAATGGATTGATGATAGAAATGACAGCATCCGTACATCCTTCCGCAGCGGCAGCACCATACAGGAGCTTGCACAGGAATATTTCCTTTCCTCAGAGACTATAAAAAAAATTGTCTATAAACGAACAGCGGCAGCGGATGATCAATAAGATCATCCCTCTTTTTATGCCGAGTTTCCTTCTATTTGTTTCATCCATTTAAAAAACGGATGAAACTTGCATATAATAAAAGAAAGCCGGTTCAGCCGGCTGTTTAGAAGCGGAGTGAATTAAAAATGGAACCATTTATCCGAAGCGACCAGTACAACCATATAAAGGCACAGGCACAGATTCTTGTGAACGGGCACAGCACGGCTAATGACCGCCATGTCTTAGACGCACTAAAATCACTTGCGGCAGAAAGGGCTACAGCTGTATTCGAAGAACTTTCTCCTGAGCAGAGAGACCTTATTTCCCCTGTTTCAGATGTTAAAGACACGATGGATGCCGATGCATATCTTGCCAAACTGCGTCCATATACGATTCCGTTCAGGCCGTTAACGGAGCAGTCTGTCAAAAAACTTTTCCCGAAAGCAAAAAAATTAAAGCTTCCCTCTTTTGCGCAAGAGCTGGAACTAAACGAAGTATCCTATATCGGCTGGCACGACAAAGGTACGGGAAAATACTTTATGATAGCGGAATCAGGAGAAAAATGGACCGGACTCAGCGGCACCTTCAGCAGCACCTACCAGAAAGGCGTCTGTACAATCTGCGGCAAATTCTCAGAAACTGGACTTTTTACAGTAGAGCTGAAAGGGTCAGAGCAGGGAACGTACGTTAAAAAGGGAAACTATATTTGCAAAGATTCCAAAACATGCAATGAGAATCTGACTTCAGTGGACAAACTGCATGACTTTCTTGATTGGATGAAAACCATTTAAAGGAGAGATTCCATGGAGCTTAATCAGGCGTTCAGAAACAGACTGGGTTTACCCGCCGGCAGCACCATTTCATTTGAACAGCTTGAGGACCTGCTTGAGCGGACGGCCTCAGCTTTTCCTTTCGAAAATTTTCGTGTGCTGACCGGACAGACAAAGCCAGTCAATAAAGAAAACCTGACAGAAAAAATGCTGGTTGGGAATGAAGGAGGACTCTGTTATGAACTCAATCCCCTCCTCTATTATTTTCTTCTGGAAAACAATTTGAACGTAAAATTGGTCAGGGGCATGGTCTATGACCACCATAACAACTGCTTCAGCCGGACAGGAAGAACACATGCCGCCATCTTTCTTGACTATCATAGCGAGCAGTATCTGATTGACACAGGATTTGGAGGAAATCTTCCGTTGAAACCTGTCCCTCTGAACGGAGAGGTCATCAGCTCCCGCAACGGGGAGTTCCGCGCGGCTGAGGTTTCGGAGTTTCCAGGAGAATATCTGCTTGAGATGAAGCTTTCAGGCAAAGATACAGATTGGAAAAAAGGATATGTATTTGACCCAAGAGAAATGAAGGAGTCAGAATTAGATGAAATGCAGGATGTTATCTGTCACTCAGAATTCTCCCCTTTTAACAAAAATCCCTTGGCCGTAAAAATAACAGACAGCGGCACGGTCACACTGACCGGCACTTCAATCACCCGGACGGAAAACGGCCGCGCTGAAAAGACAGCGATACAGCCGGAAGAGTTTGCTCATTTGGCGAAAACCCTTTTTCAGCTGAATTATAAAAGCTGCTGATGTGCTCAGCAGCTTTTTTGTATGCAGACTTCATTTCAGATGCTTTAATTCGTCGACTTCAGCGCAATCAGCTGATAAGTCAGGATGGTTTTTGAGTCGGCAAGTTCAAGTTTTTTAATCAGAGCCTGTCCGCTGACATCGCCGTCTTTTGTTTTTCTGACCTCAACAGGTATTTCCAGCGGATAAATGCGATATCCCTCTTTTTCAAGCGAAAAAAGATTCTCTTCCAGCCTGCTCTCTCTTCCTTTGGTCACGATCATTGTGTTCAGCTCTAAAGGCATGCCCATCCTCATCACTCCTCTTCATAGATAGCCTTATTTTATCATAACCGTTCCCGGTTTTACTGTTTTTTCATCCATGCTGTAAGGTCCTTCACGACTTTTCTGTTTACAGCCGGTGGAAAATAGTGCGTATACTCCTCAAAGTACATCGTTTCTGCTTTTATTCCGAGTTCCAAAAGCCTGTTCTCCAATAAATGAGCATGCTGCACGGACACATTCTGATCATGCATCCCGTGGATGATTAAGATTGGCGCATGCCAGTCCTCAAGTTCGTAAAGAGGCGTTCTCCAGTGGTACCGTTCCGGATATTTGGACGGAGTCCCTCCTATCACCCGCTTCATCATTCTCCTCATGTCTTCTCTTTCTTCATAGGTCAGCGTCATATCCGATACCCCGCCCCATGTCACAACCGATTTCACATCCCGGTCAAGCAGTCCTGCAAACAGCGCCATGACGCCGCCTCTGGAAAAACCGAACACGTGAATCCGTTCGTTTATCACTTTTGAATGATTTTTCAGCAGCGTTAAAGCATGCAGGGCATCATATCTGTCTTCTCCTGCGAAATCTTCATTCCCTTCTCCTCCCTGATTCCCCCTGTAGAAAGGAGCCATGACGACAAACCCTTCAGATGCAAACTGCACGATCCGCCCGGGTCTGACTTTGCCGACATTCTTAATGCCGCCGCGCAAATACAGAAAACCGTCATATACTCCCTCTTGCACAGGTTCTGCGAGCAGTCCCTTCACCTTCAGGCCTTCAGACAAATAGGTGACGATTTCCAGTCTGACAGCGGGATTGGGAGACGGCATCACCTGGCGTTCAACAATAGATCCGTTTTCCATCTTCCCTTCACCTCACAAAACGATAATAGGCATTCACACATTTTCGCTGAATTCATACACTATTTCAGGCGTTACAATACTGAAAACTTATTTTACCTATTTTTAATGGTGTCTGTCACCAAGGAGGATTATGTATGAAAAAAAAGCTGATTGGCTTTTGTCTGCTTGCTCTGCTCGTCTTTACAATGAGCGCGTGCAATCAAAGCAAGCCGGAAAAAATCAGACTCGCTGAAGTCACCCATTCCATTTTCTATGCTCCTCTTTATGCAGCGATGTCTGAAGGGTTTTTTGAAGAAGAAGGTCTTGATGTCGAACTGACAACTACGTGGGGCGGTGACAAGACGATGACGGCCCTGCTCTCAGATGGAGCTGATATCGCGCTAGTCGGCTCTGAAACATCCATTTATGTTTCAGCACAGGGCTCAAAGGATCCTGTGATCAACTTCGCACAGCTCACTCAGACAGACGGAACCTTCCTTGTTTCACGCGAGAAAATAGACAATTTCAGCTGGGACCAGCTGAAAGGCACAACATTCCTCGGCCAGCGTAAAGGCGGCATGCCGCAGATGGTTGGCGAATTTGTCCTGAAGCAGCAGGGAATTGATCCTAAGGCGGATCTGGAACTGATTCAGAATATTGATTTTGCTAATATTCCGAGCGCATTTGCATCAGGCACAGGCGATTTCGTCCAGCTCTTTGAACCGACTGCAAGTATTTTTGAAAAAGAAGGTACAGGGCATATTGTGGCATCCTTCGGCGAGGAATCCGGCAAAGTCCCATATACGACCTTTATGGCAAAGCAAAGCTTCCTGAAAGACGATAAAGAAGCGGCTGAAAAGTTCACAAAAGCGATTTATAAAGCGCAGCAATGGGTGGAAGAAAATAACGCGGAAACAATCGCAAAATCCATTGCCCCTCAATTTAAAGATACAGAACTCGACCTGATCACGACGGTGGTCGAACGCTATAAAGCTCAAGGATCATTTGCCACAGACCCGATCCTTGATGAAGCAGAGTGGACGAATCTTCAGGACATCATGGAAGAAGCCGGCGAACTCCCTGCGCGGATTAATCACGCCGAGCTTGTTAATACAAAGTTTGCTGAAGATGCCGCAAAGTAAGGAGGTTTCAGCATGTCTTTCTTAACGGTCCAGCATATCCATCACATCTACTTCACTAAAGAATCCGCAACTCTTGCATTAGAGAACATTGACCTTGAAATTAAAGAAGGAGAATTCATTTCTTTCCTAGGCCCGAGCGGCTGCGGCAAAACCACGCTGCTGTCCATCATAGCAGGACTGATTTCTCCGACAAAAGGCAAGGTGCTGATGGAAGGAAAACCTGTTGACCGGTTCTCCTCATCCATCGGCTATATGCTTCAGCAGGATTATCTTTTTCCCTGGAAGACCATTGAAGAGAATATTCTTCTCGGATTAAAAATTGGAGGAAAGCTCACACCGGAGGCAAGGATGAGAGGGCTTTCCCTCCTTGCTGAAATGGGACTCGAAAATGTGGAGAAAAGCTACCCTCGTCAGCTTTCAGGCGGGATGAGGCAGAGAGCGGCACTTGTCAGAACGCTTACAACCGATCCCAAGCTTCTGATGCTCGACGAACCATTCTCGGCTCTCGATTATCAGACAAAGCTTAAATTAGAAGACCTTGTATGGAGCACACTGAAAGATTACGGGAAGACTGCCCTGCTTGTTACCCATGATATCGGGGAAGCCATCGCCATGAGCGACCGCATCTTTCTTCTCTCGTCAAAGCCCGGAAGAGTGGCCAAAACATTTATCATACCCGAAGAACTGAAGAAGCTTGAGCCATTTCAGGCAAGGCAGCACCCTTCCTTCAATGATCTCTTTCAGCACATATGGAAGGAGCTGGACCTTCTCGATGAAAAAGGATGAACTGCAGCAGCTGCATCTCTCGTATTTAAAAGGGCTGAAAAAAGAGAAGAACTGGATAAGATTTTACCAGCTTCTAATATTCGTTTCTTTCTTTTCACTATGGGAGCTTGCGGGAAAAAGAGAATGGATTGATCCTCTTCTCTTCAGCTACCCGTCGAAGATCTGGAGCTTGTTTTTAGAAAAAACAGCAGATGGCTCGCTTGCCGCGAACTTGAGCGTCACTTTGTTTGAAACCGTGCTCGGCTTTATCCTCGGCACACTTGCGGGCACCGTACTTGCCGCCATTCTCTGGTGGTCAAAACGATTGTCGAATATCCTTGATCCCTACCTTGTCATCTTAAACGCAATGCCTAAAGTTGCACTTGGACCCATCCTGATCGTAGCACTCGGTCCCGGCTACTTTTCCATCATTGCTATGGGGGCCATCATCTCCATCATTATTACAACCATCGTTGTCTACACCGCATTCAGGGAAATTGATGCCAACTATCTGAAGGTCCTGCAGACATTCGGCGCGAAAAAATGGCAGATGTTCAAGGAAGCCGTTCTTCCCTCTTCCTTCCCAACCATTATTTCGACGTTAAAAGTCAACGTCGGCTTATCCTGGGTAGGCGTCATCGTCGGTGAATTTCTCGTATCCGCAAAAGGACTCGGCTACATGATCATTTACGGCTTTCAAGTCTTTAACTTTACCCTTGTTCTGCTCTCCCTCATCATCATCGCGTGCTTTGCCACAATCATGTATCAGGCGGTGGAGCTGCTTGAGCGAAGACTTGTAAAAGACAGAGAATAATGCAGCTGCGCGGGCAGCTGTATTTTTTGTATTTGCGCTGGTGAGATAGTGTTTTTTCCGGGTTTGATTTTTTTGGTGCCCTCTATTTTGTGCTGGTTGATTTATAGGGCATCATTTTACCTTTTTGGAGCCCTCTATTTTGCGCCGGCTGATTTACAGGGCATCATCCTCGCTTTTCCTCCTCGCAGCCCCAATCCTGACTCCTATTTTCCTTCTAGTCTATTTGGCATTTGCAAGTGTTATTGGAAAATGATAGAATTTAACAGAAAGTTCTGATTACTCTCTGCTCTTTTGCCGGTTACTAGTTTGCGAGAAACAATTAGGAGGGGTTCTTATGGAAAAATCTGTTCGATTAATCCCGTACCAAGTTGAAGACCAGCTCGTAGATATTCAGCAGATTCCGGAAGGCGTAAATCTGATTCAGGCCCCGTCGATTTGGAGCAAGGGGTTTAAAGGAAAAGACGTAGTCGTTGCAGTGATTGATACCGGATGCGATGCCCAGCATCCCGATCTTGAGGGCAGAGTGATCGGCGGACGCAATTTTACCGATGATGACAACGGCGATCCCGAAAACTTCACTGACTACAACGGACATGGAACTCATGTTGCCGGAACAATTGCGGCGGTTAACCCTGATTCGGGCGTTGTCGGCGTTGCACCTGAGGCTAAATTGCTTATTCTGAAAGCTTTGGGCGGCGAGGAAGGGTCAGGCGCTTATGAATGGATAATCAGCGCAATCGAATATGCCATTTCAGAAAAAGCTGACATCATCTCCATGTCTCTTGGAGGGCCATCTGATGTACCTGAGCTCCATGAAGTGGTTCAAAAAGCTGTACAAAATCAGATTTTAGTTGTCTGTGCAGCAGGCAATGAGGGAGACGGCAACAGCAAAACGTCCGAATTCTCCTATCCCGGCTGCTACAATGAAGTCATCTCAGTAGGAGCTGTAAGCCTGCAGAGAAAGTCATCCTACTTTACAAATTCCAACAATGAAATAGATGCCGTTGCACCCGGTGAAAAAATTGTCTCGACAGTCCCCGGCGGCAAATATGCCATTTTCAGCGGCACATCCATGGCGGCACCTCATGTGTCAGGAGCTCTGGCACTGCTGAAGCCTCTCTCTGAAAGCGAGTTTGAACGAAAAATGTCAGAGCCGGAAATTTATGCCCAGCTCATGAAACGGACTATCCCTCTTGGGTTCCCAAAAAGCCTGGAAGGCAACGGGCTCATATATCTGAGCGCACCAGACCTTCTTGCTGATTACTTAAAAAAAGAAGATCTTGCAATCGGCGTATAAAGCTAAAACAAGGCTTCCTCTAATGGGGAAGCCTTATTTGTCATTTATTCCTTTGTAAGGCACTCCATGCATTTTCGCAGCCGCATAAAAATTCGAATGATCGCTGTTGAACCGTTTGTCTCTTAAAAACACAAGTTCATTTCCATCCTTAAAAAACAGCTTCACTTGCCAATTGACAGCTTGATCTTCCGAATCTTCCGTAATAATTTCCTTTACGTCCGACCATTTGTAGCTTGTTTCTGCAAATGTCCATGCATCGCTGTATATGATCTCGTCATAGGTTACGACTTTATAATGATCCGTTCCAAGACCCAGTCCGATCAGTCCGAGTACAGCAATAGGCAGCGCCGCTTTCCAGAGCTTCTTCTGGTTCAGGTACATTAAAAAACAGGCAAGGGCCAGCACCGCGATTGAGATGCCATACATATAAAGCACAAGTCTCGGTGTTTGGATAATGGCTGTATTCGGGGTATGAAAAAGAACATTATGCACCGTCTGGGGAACGATTAATATCACAAAAAAGCTTGAAACGGCAAGCAGCAAAGCAATGGCAATCCATATGTATCTTGGTTCACTGTGGGTCATATCCATTCTCCTTTCGTGACACACTCCCTTTATATTACTATATTTTCCAAGAGCAAAAGGGTTTTTTTTCAAAAAAATTCCCGGCTCCTTCTGAACCGGGATGTTACATAAAGCGCTCTAATATTCGTTCCATGCTTTTCAGCAGGACGTCGTCTTTCATAATAAAACTGAATCTGCGGTTTCTTCCAATGTCTGTCGGCAGTGTTTCAAAAAGAATGGGGCCTTCTGTTTCAAGGTAGTCAGCTTGCGGGATGATCTCGTCAATTTCTGCATAATAAATGTTTTTAATAATTGTTTTTTCTTTTCCAAGCACTTTGTATTGCCCGACGTAATGAAGTTTAGAAACACTTGCTCCCGTTTCTTCTTTTACCTCTCTTAGAGCGGCATCTGAGGGGTTTTCACCCTTTTCTACTTTGCCTCCGGGAAATTCATAGCCGCGGTCTCTGTGGATCGTGAGCAGCCAGCGGTTTCCATACCGGCAAATTACCCAGACGTGTTTCGGTTTTTCTGAAAATGGATGTTCTTCAAACGATAAATGCACTTCATTGTGATAATAATCTTTAAATCGAAACATTTCCAATCCCTCAATTTCTATGTGTCCATAAAAATCTTATCACAATGAATGAAATTGTATAAGACCTATTGTTGTTCTTCAATCTTTTTTAATATCCCCTGAGACTTGATATGATCCTTTGCCTCTTCGTCTCCGAGTTCATAAATCATTTCAAAAATCTTTATGTTGGTCTGGTCAATTGCATCGTTCTGCCTGTCATAATGATATTCAAGGTATGGTACATGCGCCCTGAAAAACCCCTGCCAGTCAGAAGAATACACTTGGTCAAAATATTCTCTGAGCGACGTAATTTCTTCTTCAGTCGCTTCTATTTTATAGTCCCACGGAGCTTGCGTGCTGAGTCTTGATATTTCTCCGTTTGCCACCGTTACATAATACGTTTGTTTTGTATCAGGCATTTGTTAAAGCCACCCCTTTACTTGTCCATTTTTTATTTTTTTCCCAACAGCGGACAATTTATTCGGGGCTACCTTTTAAGCAGCTGTTCAATAAACTCGAGAATCCGTATAAGAAACTGCGGTACAGGAAGCTTAACGTAATGGGCATTGCGAAGGATTCTGAGAGCTTCAAACACGATATAGAAACAGATCGTGCCGTCCCGGAGAAGATAGCTTGTGTTAAGAATGAGATCAATGAGGTTGGCGACAGCAACGACTGCTATGATGATGACTTTTGCTCCAAATCTTGAGGCTGCGTTTTTCAGAAGGTTCCCATTGCTGTTTATGACACCGGCCAGCAGAAAGGTAATCAGTTCCAAGGCCATCAGTGCAAGCAGGATCAGAAAAATTTCATGCAGTTCTCCAATAATAAAAGTCAAAACCGAAAAGTAGACAGAAGTCAGCATTAGCAGGCCCATTTCTGGACGAGACATTTTTTTGCCATCCTTTCATGGAAAATAAAATCCCTATATCTTATGCTTATTTCATCTACTTGTTCTAGCATATACCCTATCAGAAGAAAAATGGACTGCACGAAAAAAGACTGCCATCCGGCAGCCTTATTTTCCCAAGAATGATTTTAGCATCCAGTTATGCTTTTCAAGACTCTGATGAATTGCAAGGAGCATATCTCCTGTCGTTTCATCTCCTACCTCATCGGCAAGTTCCATGCCTTCTTTCAGCTCTTCCGCCACTTTTGTGAAATCATTGAACGTGGACTGTACCATCTGCTCTGCGGTCTCCTTGCCTTCTGCTTCGCTGATTGTCGACAGCTCCAGACATTCTCTGAGCGTTGCAACCGGCGCTCCCTCAAGTGCGAGCAGACGCTCTGCAAGTTCGTCAATGTGGACGTGTGCCTCATTGTAGAGCTCTTCAAACTTTTCATGAAGGGTGAAGAAGTTCTGGCCCTTTACATACCAGTGATAGTTATGTAATTTCTCATAAAGGACAGTCCAGTTTGCCACTTGTTTGTTAACGGTTTGAATTAGTTTTTCAGACATATGAATCTCCTCCTTAAATCTACTCTTACGTTACCCAGAATCACAAAAAATAAAACAAAATAGGCATGAAAATCTGATACAATGTGGACATACAGGGGGGACCAGCATGTATGTAATCTTTGCGATATGCATTCTCATTATTCTAATTGTTCTTCTTTTAAGTGTTCTCACAACTTCCAAGGCATATAAATATGAGCACACAATTGATCCTCTTCAAAAAGAGGACAAACCACAAGAAAAAGAGCATATGACTAACGGTAAAGACGCCTGATACATAAAGGCGTCTTTTTGTGTATTTAGAACTATACTTTCGACACATTTTTCAATCGTCATTTATTATCACTCTTTTGCAGGAGAGAAAAATCCATTCTTTCTATTTAGTTATTGTAAAATCCTTTCATTTTTCCCATCGAAAGATAGATAACCCTGATAAAACCTGTCGAAAACGATCGAACAATAAAGAAAAAGGATCTAATTTTTATATTATAATGAAAATTAAGAAAATGAAGGGGGATACATACATGACATTGAAAAAAGGATTTATGGCAGGCGTATTAAGTACTGCACTTTGTGCTTCTGCAGTATTTGGAGGGGCCGCTGCAACAGGATCTGCCCAGGCTCCGGAAAAAAGCTATCTGGTCGTTTTCAAAAATGAAAACACTCTTCCATCAGGCTATCAGGAGCTGATTGCAAAAGCTGGAGGGAAAGTAAGCGACAAGCTTGAAAAGGTTGGTGCAGTGGAGGTTTCTTCTGCTAACCCGGACTTTTTGACAGCCATTAAAAAATCCTCCAGCGTGCAGGATGCAGGTGTCCAAAAGAAGCTTTACCCAGAATCACCTGTTGTTGAAGCAGCCTTTACGCCTGAAGCAGATGCAAGTGCAGATTTATATAATTCTCTGCAATGGGATATTAAACAAGTAACCAACAATGGCGAATCATGGACACTTCCAGGCGGAACAGGAAAATCCGTCGATGGGAATGATATCGTCGTAGGGGTCATCGACACAGGCATTGATTACACTCACCCGGATTTAAAAGACAATTATGCGTACGGGAAATCGTTCGTTCCAGGCTATCCAGATGCGATGGACCAGAACAGCCACGGTACACATGTTGCAGGATCAATTGCAGCAAAAGGCCGCACAATGGGTGTAGGTCCTGACTTGAAAGTAGCGGCTTACCGCGTATTTGGTCCAACAGGCGGAGCTGAAACAGCGCATATCGCAGAAGCGCTTATGACGGCTGCAGATGACAATGTGGATGTTGTCAACATGTCGCTTGGAGGCTACGATTGGTTCCAAAACCCTGAATATGCAACTAAAGACACTGTAGCAGACGTTAGACTTTTCAACAGAGCGATTCAATACGCCATCAAGAAGGGTGTAACGGTTGTCGGATCTGCAGGAAACAATGCTCTTGACATCAGCAGCCCAGGAAAGCTTTCCGGCGATGATAACGGCGCTACACACAGAAGTCCGAGCAGCCAGAGCATGATTCGCGTTTCTGCAGGCGGTCAGCTTAAAAACCTTGCTTTTTACTCGAATTACGGCGTTGGAAAAATTGATGTGATCGCTCCCGGCGGTGATTTAGGACCGAATTATGATCCAGCTACGGGCGCAGGAAGAGACAATACGTACCTGTGCTTAGCTACAATTCCTGGCGGAGGATACGGATACAAAGGAGGCACATCCATGGCTGCTCCAAAAGCCGCAGCACTTGCAGGTGTCATTATCGCGCAGCATGGAAAGGACAAGCTATCTCCTTCCCAAGTCAAACACATCGTCCAATCTTCTTCTGAAGATTTGTTCAAAAATGGATATGACGGCGCGGCAGGACACGGTTTAATCAATGCCGTTAACGCTTTAAAATAAGCACCAAAAAGAGCTGGGCAGCTGCCCAGCTCTTTTTAATATTCTTCATAGACATAAGGCTCTTTCGGCTGCTCAATCTTCTTGATTGACTGAATCTCGACACTCGGCAGCGTCCAGTCTTTAAACTTCACACTCTTTATTTTCCCGCTTACTTTTACCCATTCATCCTGTTCATATGTCTTTCCGTCTTCAATGGATGCAAGCGTTCCATACACAGAAGCATCCGCTACACAGCAGGATAGGCCAAACCTCGCGACAACAAACTGGTCTTCTTCAAATCCCTCTTCTCTGTAGACAAATCCGAGCATTTCCACTTCTTTGCCTTCAAACTTCTGAGGGTTTTTATCTAATATATTGGTCATGGCGATATAGTTTTTTTCTGTCAGGACGATTTTGTCCATTTTCAGCATTTTGGCTTCCAGCTCTTCGTAATAACCTTCAGGCGGTGCCTGAATCTGGAATCCGTCCGGATGCTCAAGAGGTGCGTCCGGACTTGATGCAGGAGACTGCGTTTTTTCCTCTACGCGTTCCTCAAGCTGCTTCATATACTCATCCGGATCCTGCAAGTACAGATCAGCAAGGTCTTTATCCATCTGAGCGTCTTCTTCTGATCCGGCCTGCTGCTCCTGAGACTGGGCCAGACCGTTTTTAAAGCCGCGCTTTGCAGCAATTGAGCTGTCAAGAACGGTGTCAGGAAAAACAAACCCTGTTACAACCGGAAAAATAAAAAATGAATAGATAACAAGCGACTGAATCGGCGAACTTTTTCCTGAATGATCAAAACCGCAGTTGCAGTAAAGCTCTTCTGTTTTTTTGCTGCCGCTTCTCCAGATTTGAACAACACCGAGAACTAAAAACGTGACAACAGCAAAATAGATAAACGGAAGCATCCGGGGGGCAATGAAATTCCGGATGTCACCAGTGACGATGAGTTTAAAAAGAAGCATCGTAAAGCCCATCAGGATAATGCCGCGCAAATATAAGTGAAAACGGTAATCTCTTTCCTTTTCCATTGGTTTTCCTCCTTACAGGATTACCTGCTGGTAAACCAGCACGGATAGATAAACAGCTGCTGTTACAATGGCAATAAAGGCAAAAACAAATTTTGCTCTGAAGAAAGCGAACAGCATGATTGTATTTTTCAAATCGATCATTGGTCCATAAACCAGAAATGCAAGCAGGGAGCCTGCAGTAAATGTTCCGCCGAAAGAGGCAGCCACAAACGCATCTGCTTCCGAACAGAGCGAAAGAATGTAGGCAAATGCCATCATAATTGCTGGAGACAGGAATTCACTTGAACCAAGATCCGTCAGCAGGGAGCGGTCAAGGAACGTCTGGAAGACACTTGCGATGAACGCACCCAGAATGAGGTATTTCCCCATTTCAAAAAACTCATCGCTTGCATGGAACAGTGTTTCTTTCCATTTGCTGACCCCTTTTACTGGTTCAGAAGATACAGTTCTTCCAACAAGCTCCTCTCTCGTCCATTTCAGCTGATCTCGGTTTTTAAAAATCAAATAGACCGCGAGTCCGACTAAGATGGCGACGATAAAAGCAAGTCCCATGCGTCCGTACACAATTTCTTTTGATGACTGAAAGGCATAGTATGTAGACGCGAAGACGACAGGATTTAGTATCGGAGCAGAAACCAGGAATACAATTCCGATATGAAGCGGCATGCCTTTTTTTATTAACCGTCTCACAATCGGAACGATGGCACACTCGCAGACAGGAAAAATAATGCCCAGCAGTGCTGCAGGAAACAGGGCAATGACAGCATTTTTAGGAAGGTATTTTTGAATCATCTCTTCCGATACAAATGACTGAATTAAAGCAGAAACGAAAACCCCAAGCAGGATAAAGGGAATGGCTTCAAGCACTATGCTCAGGAAAATCGTGTTTAAGTTTAAGAACGATTTAGGTGCATCAATCTGGAAGCTTCCGAAATCTATGAATATAAAAAGATAAATAAACAACCCTATTAATGCAAGAGCGAGAGACTCCTTCACAATAGAAAACGCCGGTTTTTTCATCTCTAATCTCCAATCCTATTATTTCTCCTAGCATTATAGCATACGGGGCCAGTCCATAAATTATGCAATTTCATGACAAATCCCCCCTATTGTAAAATTCGTTGGAATTAGGTAAACTAATTAAATCGTAACAGTTACGTTTTAGGAGTGGAATTATGTACGAATGGATCATTATCGGAGGCGGAGTCCAGGGAATGACAATGGCTTCTTTTCTTCTGCAAAGCAAGAAAACGGAGGCGGAAAAATTGAGGGTGATTGATCCCCACTCCAAGCCTCTTGAAAACTGGAGAAACTGTACTGAAGCGATATCTATGCCATTTTTGCGGTCTCCTTCTGTTCACCATATTGAGATGAATCCCTTTGGACTTGAGCGCTTTTCCAAACAGCAGGGACATCACGGTTTCTACGGCAGGTTTAAAAGACCTTCGCTGGAATTATTTAAAACACACTGCGATCACATATACCGGGAATTGAATCTTGAAAACTGCTGGATTCAGGGCCGTACAAAAACACTTAATAAAACAGGTGAACATTGGAAGGTTACCCTTGCAGACGGGAAAACGCTGATTTCTGAAAATGTGGTCCTGGCCATTGGAATTGGAGAACAGCCCCATTGGCCTGAGTGGGCTGAAGCAGCGAAGAAGAATTTTGACCATATCTATCATATTTTCGATAAGAATCTGAATCTTGGTAATCTGCCCGGTCCTGTTGTAGTCATCGGCGGCGGCATGACGGCAGCCCACTTATCTAATAAGCTTGCAGGGCTTTATCCGGGAGAAGTGACGATGCTGAAGCGCCATCCATTCAGAGTTAAACTCTTCGATAGTGATCCCGGATGGCTCGGACCGAAAAAGCAGCGTACATTCAGAATGAACGCTGACTACACAAGCAGACGCAATCACATAAAGTCAGCAAGGCACCGCGGCTCCATTACCAGGGATCTGCAAATGAAGCTTCATCATTTAAAAAAGCGCGGCATGCTGGAATGGAAGGACTTTGAAGTTGAACAGGCGGCTGCAGACGGGAAGACACTTACCCTTCACGGAAAAGACAGCAGTCTCATTCAGGCGGGTTCAGTCATTCTGGCAACCGGATTTATGCCTTCACTACCCGGAAAAGAGTGGATAAACCCCTTAATAGAACGTGAGAAATTAACATGCGCCGACTGCGGATATCCAATTGTAAATGAGCATCTGCAGTGGGACCGGGGACTGTATGTAACAGGTGCCCTCGCAGAACTGCAGGTAGGTCCAATTGCACGAAACATATCAGGTGCCCGGCAGGCTGCAGAACTGATTTTATCCGGCCTTTAACCACTATTGAGCATTTTTCATTGCCGTAATCTTTCATTGTACAGTATACTCTCTAGTATTGAGGCACTCGAGAGGAGATCATCTATGAAAAGAGAATTACAGTTACCGCCCAAAAAAGAGAGACACAGACTATTTGGGTCAGTAGGACCCGGCTTGAAAACAAAACCTGTTGAAAAGGACAAAATGCCGGATCTGCAAAATTCAAAAAAAGACTTTTTATTTCATATAAATGCTGTCGGCATCAGCAATGTAAAATATCCCGTTGTGATCCAATCTTCGCTGTCACCTGAACAGCAAACAACAGTGGCTGCATTTAAAATGACGTCATCCATCTCATATGAAGCAAAAGGAACCAACATGAGCCGTTTCACAGAACAGCTTGAGAAATACCGCTTAAACGGCGGTTTCACCATGTCCATCAATGAACTCTATGACTTTACGAAAGAGCTTGCTGAACGATTGAAACAAAAGGATGCTGAAATTGACGTGACCTTCCCATGGTTTTACGAGCGTAAAGGACCAAGCTCGGAACTTGCCGGCTTAAACCATGCCACTGCCGGCATGAAAATCCACTATGAAGAAGGCAAAGGCTTCACAGCCAGTGCAAAGCTTACATGTGCAGTGACAACACTCTGCCCGTGCTCGAAGGAAATCAGTGAGTACAGCGCCCATAATCAGCGCGGATTCATCACGATGGAAGTAGAATTTGCAGAAGGCTACAACGAAGAGCGTGACTGGAAAGAGGCGCTGCTGGCAGCAGCGGAAACTAACGCAAGCGCCATGATCCACCCGGTCCTTAAACGTCCGGATGAAAAAATGGTCACAGAAACAGCGTATGAAAATCCGCGCTTCGTGGAAGACATGGTCCGCCTCGTTGCAGCAGACCTTTACGAGCTTGATTTTGTTTCAGCCTTCCGCGTCGAATGCCGGAACGAAGAATCCATTCATCTGCATGATGCCATTGCAGAATTGTCGTACCGGAAATAAATATGCAGCTTGAGATGCCTGATAATGGGCATCTCTTTTTTATGCACATAAAAAAGGCTGTTCATCCGCAGTCGAATGAACAGCCTTCTCTTCTATTTTTCTTTATTGACTGATTCGGCAATCAGATCTGTCAAAGCCTCCGCGCCTGTTTTCCCCAGATGGACTCCGTCATCCCCGAAATATTCAGGATGATCAATGGACTCTGAATACCAGTCAATCAGTGTAACATTTTCGTTTTGCTCTGCTTTTTCCTGCAGCAGACGGTTTACGCTGCTTTCCCATTCTTTCGGCACCCGGGTGTTCACCAAATAGACTTCGGCTTCTGAGAACGAATCAAGCAATTCTTCCAGCTGGTTCTCCGGGAAGTATCCGTTGGTTCCGAGATGAATGACAACCGCTTTATTCTGCTCATTGTATTCATCATATTCAGGAGCAAGACTGACCGCCTGGCGCATCTGTCTGCCAATCTCAGCATCTATCGTAATGCGAGGATACTCTTCTTGAAGATTTGAAGCTATATCAATCATGACAGAATCACCTATGGCGAGGACTTCCTTATCAGATGGCTCCTCTGTCTTCGGCTCCTCTTTTTCTGAAGAATCGTCATTCTGTGATTTCTCCTGCTTATCACTGATTTTGACCTGCTTAGGAGAAGAGTGCATTTCTTTTTTCTCCCCTTCAACAATCCCAAGTGCTCCGGCGGCAAAGAAAACAAATAGAACAGAAACGACAAGTGACGCTGCTTTCCTTGATAGAGAAAAGTCTGTCCAGGTCAGCTTGATAAATCCCCTGAAGCCCTCTCTTCTTACAGGTACTTCTATCAGCCGGTATGAAAGCTCTGCGATGACCAGGATCAGCAGAAGCTGCAGCCCGACTCTCCAGTAAACCGGATTTCCGATTTCATGGACGGGCGTGCCAAGCACAATGACAGGGTAATGCCACAGGTAAATGCCGTATGACCGCGTCCCGATCCAGCGCAGGGGTTTAAAAGAGAGAATCTTCCCCAAATAGCTGACAGGATGACTGACGGCTCCAATCAGAACGGCTGCGTTAAGACAGATTAAAAACATTCCGCCTCTGTACAAAAACGGCTGATATTCAGTGACAAAATGAAAGCAGGCAAGGAGAATTCCAAAAGCGGCGAAACTGATGACATTCAGAGACACCTTATGTCCAATTGGCACCCTGCCTGAAGACAAACGCTTCATTGGCCATACAAGAGCCAGGACACAGCCTGCAAGAAGCTCAAATGCCCTCGTATCGGTTCCATAATAGACGCGGCTCGGATCTGTTCCGTCCTGAAAGAGAACAGCCATTAAAACCGCTGAGCAAACAGCTAAACCCGCTATGGCAGCCGCCAGTTTCAGCCGCTTTTTAAAGACAAACAGACCGGCTGCAAGCAAGATTGGCCAAATGATATAAAACTGTTCTTCTATGGCAAGCGACCACAGGTTTTTAAAAGGTGACGGCGATCCAAATTGATCAAAGTAAGAAAGATCATTAAAAATGTACCACCAGTTGCTGACGTAGAACAGGGACGAAACGGCATCACCGCGAAGCGTGCCCATAAGCTCTCTGTCAAAAAACATCACCCATACAAACGTTGCCGTAATCATAACGAAAGCGGCAGGAAGCAGCCGTCTTAACCTTCCTGTCCAAAATGCAGCAAAGTTCAGCTGCAGCGTCTCTCCTTTTTCCGGGAGGATCATAGATGTAATTAAATAACCTGATAAAACAAAGAAAACATCAACCCCCAAAAATCCTCCCTTTGCAAAACCAAGATGAAAATGATAGGCAATGACCGTCATGACGGCAATTGCCCGAAGTCCATCCAGCGCAGGGATGTAGCGGCGGTTATCCGTTTGGCGAAACATGATTAACTCCTCCAATATTCTGCTGAAACCTCTAGTTGTTTCTTATTCTATGTATCTTTTATTTTCATTCAGATGCTCTCTGATTGTTCGCTTCTGTGAATCTGACTTCTATCCTCCCTTTTCCACTGCAAGAAGTTATTTCATATTTTAATTGTTCCATTTTAACAGAAGGAAATTTAAACAATCAATGATCTTTACGCAACGAATAACGTTTTTTAATCATACTGACACAAATCGGGTGAAAGGATCTATGAAATGACGTTTTTTTACAGGAAAACAGCACCTGTCCTTTAAGGATAAGTGCTGTTCACGCAATCAGCTTATAGTTTCCTGCAATCGTTTCGTATGACGCCCTAAAGATGCCCAGAGAGCCCAAAGGATGATTGCAATAGTAGAGAAAAAGAGAGGAAACTTATAAAAATCAAGCAGTGATGGACCATAATTCTCCATCTGCAGCTGTTTTTCAATCACAGATTCATAGGAAGTTTTATATTCATATTGGACAATCCATTTGTCATTCGCTTTGACTACCGTTCCGTAATCATAATCGCTCGGTTTAATTTCCGCCTTATCCTCGATTGTGCCCTCACTGCCTATTACCGCCGCTGCCCGCTCATAGTCAATTGGAAAATGATTGACCGGCTCTTGCAGCGCCTGCATGTTTTCCTGCAGCCAGTCCTCTAATCCTTTAACTGGAAAGACAGCAATGAGATTCAGTCTATTCTCATACTTATCGTAAACTCCCGTCAGTTTTTCCTCATCTGCCGGTGATAGTTCACTTGAATTTTGTATAACTTCATACACATCTTCCATCATTCTTTCTTTATCTTCTCCCACGAAATCCATCTGCTTTAATTCGTTATTAAACTCATTTTGTTCCATAATTGAAAATACGAGAAAGATACATCCAAGCACAAAAGCAAGTACAGCAATTGTTTTTAAATAGCGGAGAAATGTTTTCTGAACGTGAAAAAACTCCGATAATCCTTTCACAATGTGCTGCTTTCCTCCAAAATTTTCGATTGCTATACGGACAGCAGCATCTTCCGAATGTCCTTCTGCTTTCAGCTCTTGCACACTTTCCATTAAGTGCGACCGCATTTCCTGCATCAGATCTTCAATCTCCTGTCTGTTGCCTGAAACATCCTTATAAATTGAAGTAACATATTTTTCAATTTGCTTCATATGAATCCTGCCCTCCCAGAAATGAATCCATCATTTTTTTAACAAAATCCCACTCTTTTCGCTTATCTTCAAAACCATCAAGCCCCAATTGTGTCAGCTTATAATATTTGCGCCTTCCTCCCGGACCCTGTTCTTCGCCCCAGTAAGATGAAATCCACTTGTTTTTTTCCAGCCTCTTCAAGGATAAATAGAGGGTAGCTTCCTTTAATTCAAACTGATTATCGCTTTTTTCCCGCACCATTTTTGCCAGCTCATAGCCGTACATATCCCGGTTTTTAAGTAATGACAAAAGTATCGTATCAATATGGCCCTTTAAAACCTCTTTATTAATTTCCATTTATAAACACCTCTTACATATAATATAAAATTTATTACCTAATAATGCAAGGTATTATTATAAAAAAAAATACATTGCAATAAATGTTACTTTTTCAGCAAAAAAAAAGCGTCTACCCTAATGGAGTAAACACCAGTTATACGTTTATTTTTTTCTCATACTCTCGTACGTTTTCCCTTTTACCTGCTTCAGCACAGCCACAATCAGAAAGCTGACGATCACAAGCAGCTGCCATGAACTGACCTTTCCTAAATGAACAAGGCTCCATGCTTCCGTTTGATTGGGATACTTCCAGGCCCCAAAATAGGTGGCAATATTCTCGGCAATCCAAATGAAAAAGCCGATCAGCACAAAGGATAGAGCAAGCGGCATGCGGTACCGGGATCCGTTCACCTCATAAGAAACCCAGGACTGCCAGAAAACTAGAATGACCAGTCCGGACAGCCACCACCTGACGTCAATCCAGAAGTGGTGAGTGAAAAAATTCAAATAGACGGCAGCTGCAAGCGGCACGACTGCCCAAAGCGAGGGCCATTTTATCAGCTCCACTTCAAGGCGCCTCCAAGCCTGGCATAAGTAGCTCGCTACACTTGCGTACATAAATCCGCTGTACAGCGGAACGCCAAAAACCTTGGAATACCCTTCCTCAGGGTATGACCAGGAGCCCATATGCACCTTGAAAAGTTCAAGGGCAAGCCCGATGATATGAAACAGGGTAATGACTTTCAGTTCATCCTTTGTTTCAAGCCCTGACCTCAGCATCAGCCACTGCATGAGAAGACAAATCAAAAGCAGCCAGTCGTACCTTGGAAGAAACGGAAGAGGGATAACCTGTGTCAATGCAAGGGAAGCAAAGATGACAACAGGAAACAAACAGGACAGAGCCTGCTGCCATCCAAAATGAAAGAGCTGTACGATTGCTCTTGAGATGAAGGCTCCAAGCGGATTTTCCCGCGGTTGAACTGCCTCCTGCTTACTCGCCATCTTCATCACTCCGGTATTCCAGGATATCTCCCGGCTGACAGTCGAGCGCCTTGCAGATCCCCTCCAAAGTGGAGAGCCTTACAGCTTTTGCCTTGCCGTTTTTTAAAATCGAAAGGTTTGCCATTGTAATGCCTACTCTTTCCGAAAGTTCAGTTACGCTCATTTTTCTTTTGGCCAGCATGACATCAATATTTATAATTATCGCCATATTATTCACCTCAGACCGTTAAATCATTTTCTGATTTGATATCAATCGCTTCTTTTAACAGCTTCTGCAGGACAGCAGCAAAGACCGCAACTACAAAGGATGCAAAGATCATGACCATTCCGATTAGAATGATGCCCGGTGCATCGTCCCTTTCCGCCATGAGGTAAAAGATCGGCAGACCAAACACATACAAGGCACTGAAACTAAAAGCGCAGTATTTGATTTTCTTTAAAGCTTCGACGGCATAATCCGAAAAAGCCTGGTTTCTATCGATTAAATTTAAAAGATGAAACGATTGATAAAGGGCAAAGTAAAACGGAATAGCCGTCGCATACAAGTCGATGAAAACGAGATATTTGAGAAAAGTCTGTTCAGGATACAATTCTGCTGCAAAATTTCCGATTTCAGGTATGACAAATATGCACAAAGCAATAACAGGAAGACCAATCAGGATGATCGCTGTCTTTAAAAAGAGCGTTGTTCCCCGTTTCATAAAAAGCACCTCGCATATATATTTTCAATTAAACTGTACCATGCTATTTATTGTTTTACAATAAAATTTTATTCATTTAAGATGTTCATTTATTGAAAATAGATACTTATAGACATAAAAAAAGCATACCAGGGCAAATGGCATGCTTCAGTCACATCTTGGCAGAGTATGTTTTCCTTCTTTTGTCTTACCAGCTTGATTTTTTCACACCGGGAAGCTGGCCTTTGTGAGCAAGCTCACGGAATGCAATTCTTGACAGCTTAAATTTACGAAGATACCCTCTAGGTCTGCCTGTTACCTCGCAGCGGTTTTTCAGGCGTGTAGGGGAAGAATCACGCGGCAGCCTGCGCAGTGCCTCAATGTCGCCGCTTTCCTTTAATTCTGCACGTAATTCCCTGTATTTTTCAACAAGCTCCTGACGCTTTTTTTCTTTTGCCACTTTTGATTTTTTGGCCATGAACGTTCATCCTTTCTTTTTCTTCGTAATGATTACGATTTAAAAATCATACTGTTTCCGCACATTTATGCTAGAAAGAGAAAATGCTTTTTGTTGTTTTCTGATCCATTGCCCATTCGCTCTGTACAGTCGATCCATTTATAAGTGTTCAGTTTTTGTTCTAGCTTTTTGTTGATTTCAGCTTCTGTTTCCTTCATCAGCCGGTAAATTTCTTCAGCACTTATATTGAACCTGCCGGCTGCTTCATGATAAGGCGACACTTTTACGAGCATGGTCAGAAATTGTTCTTTTGTTTCGCATTGAGACGCAAGTTCATCCTCTCTGCTCTCTATATATTGATAAACTGATCTTTTCGTCTCGGATAGACCTGCAATGATTCCCTTTGCAAGGACGTTCATTCCTTTTTCATTCAATCTCAGCACCCCGGTTTCGATGAGAGTTAATACAAATCGTAATAAATACGATTTATAATCATTATACATTTTCTGTACCTAAATGAAAAGCCTGCAGCGGAAAATGTTTTCTCACTGCAGGCTTGAGGCATCATCTATTAACCTTACTTAAAGGAGCGTTTAAGAATACTCTTAGAATGTGTAAACGTATCAAAGCTCGCTTTGCCGTGGTAAGCGCCCATGCCGCTGTCTCCAACACCGCCGAACGGGAGGTAATGAGACGTCATGTGGCTGATGGTATCGTTTAGTGCACCCCCGCCGAATGACAGATTATGCAGCACTTCATTTTGGATGTTCTCGTTCTCAGAGAAAAGGTACAAGGCAAGCGGCTTAGGACGTTCAGCTATGACATCGATGGCTTGCTGCAAGTCATCGTATTCTAGCACAGGCAGGATTGGCCCAAAGATCTCATCCTGCATCACAGGGTCATCCCATGAAACATTGTCTAGGATTGTCGGTTCAATGAATAAACGTGATTTGTCGGATTTGCCTCCTGCAACTGCGTTTCCGCTTTCCAGGAATGCATGCAGCCGGTCAAAGTGTCTTTCACTCACCACATGCGGGTACTCATCTCCCGCCACATTTTCACCGTATGTCTTTGTAATGGCTTCTTTCAGCTTGGCTATCAGCTGATTTTTCACTTCTCTCTTTACCAAGATATAATCGGGTGCCACGCACGTTTGGCCGGCATTCATGAATTTCCCCCCGGCAATTCGTGCAGCCGCCTGATCGAAATCAGCATCGTCGTGAACAATCGCCGGACTTTTCCCGCCCAGTTCAAGCGTAACAGGTGTCAAATGCTCAGCAGCAGCTTTTGCGACAATCTTCCCTACCGGTGTACTGCCGGTAAAGAAAATATAGTCAAATTTCTCTTTCAGCAGAGCTGTACTGGTTTCGACTTCCCCTTCAACAACACGCAAATATTCCTCCGGGAAGTTGTCATTAATCAGCTTTGCCAAAAGCCCTGATGTGCGGGGTGTGAGCTCAGAAGGTTTCAGCACCGCACAGTTCCCGGCTGCAATGGCGCCCGCCAGCGGATTAACGGCAAGCTGGAACGGGTAGTTCCACGGTGCAATGATAAGTGCTGATCCATACGGCTCTGATAAGATAAAGCTTTCTGCTCCTTCATGTGTAGTCGGCGTATCTGTTTTCTTCGGTGCAGACCAAGAGATTAAATTCTCGGCCATAAAATTTATTTCACTTAGAACAAGGCTTATCTCTGCGCGCTTAGCTTCCATTTCAGGTTTATTCAGGTCAGCTTTCAAGGCGTCAAGAATCTCCTGTTCATTGCTTATAATAAGCTCTTTCAGTTTAGTCAGCGTCTGAATCCGCAACTGAACATCCTTCGTTTTCCCGCTTCGGAAAAATGACTTTTGTTTTGCTGCAAGTTCTTGATAGTTTTCCATATCGCATTCTCCTTCATGGGTTTATTTTTTGAAGCATTCTTTCTTTACTAGCTCTGCAAAACAGAGATATAAGCTGTATAGAAGTTAACGCAGACAACGATACTCCTCTTGGAGAATGGGGTCAATTACTTTGCTCAGGACCTGGTACCTATAAATCAATGCGAAAACAGCAAAAAAAAGAGACCAGTCTGCATTCGACTGATCTTTTTTTGGGTTTTTAAGGAAATACCACCGTTTTATTTTCATAAACGAGTACCTTATCATCCAGATGCCACCCGACGGCGCGTGACAGAACAAGCTTTTCAACGTCTCTTCCAACCCGTTTCAGATCCTTAATCTGATATCTGTGACTTACACGCTCGACATCCTGCTCAATGATTGGACCCTGGTCAAGCTCTTCAGTTACATAATGGGCGGTTGCCCCGATAATTTTCACGCCGCGGTCATAGGCTTGATTATAAGGCTTGCCCCCAACAAAGGCAGGCAGGAATGAATGATGAATGTTAATAATCCGGTTCTTAAAACGTTCAATCATAACAGGCGGAATAATCTGCATGTATCTCGCAAGAACAACGGTATCCACACCTGCTTCTTCCAAAAGTTCAAGATGTGTTATTGCCGCTTCTTCTCTTGTTTCCTTCGTTGCCTGCACATGGTGATACGGAATGCCGAACGGCTCAACAATTTCCCTCATATCATTATGATTGCTGACAATCATAGCTATTTCTGCAGAAAGTTCGCCGAGGCGGTAACGCTGCAGCAGATCCTGGAGACAGTGATCTTCTTTTGAAACAAAGATGGCGATCTTCTTTTTATCACTCGCACAGGACATGCGCCATTTCATTTGAAACGCAGCTGCCGTCTGCTCAAACCGGTTTCTGAGTTCATTTATCATATCTTCAATTCCATGAAGCTGAAATTCGATTCTCATAAAAAAAAGACCGCCGACCGGATCGGTAGAATGCTGATCTGAGTGAATAATGTTTGCTCCTTCATCAGCTAAAAAACGTGATACTGCTGCAACAATTCCCGGGCGGTCCTCACATGAAATCAATAATCTTCCTATCACACTGAATCCTCCTCGGCCCGCATGTATTCTCTGTACGGACATATGTATAATCAATGTGAACAGTATAACGAATCGACCGATTTTAAGCAACGCCTAGTAACCAGCATCCGCAAGCTGCTTCGTATATGGATGGCGTTTGTCCTCAAAGAGCTCTGCTGAAGAAAAGACATCAAGCAGATTTCCATCCTTCAGCACGCAGATTTGATCGCACATAAACCGGACGGCAGCGATGTCGTGTGATATGAACAAAAAGGACATGCCAAGCTCCTCTTTAAGCTCCTTGAGCAGGTTCAATATTTGCGCCTGGACGGATACATCAAGGCTTGATGTTGGCTCATCCAAAATAAGGAGTTTCGGTTCAATGCTGATTGCCCGGGCGATGGCTGCGCGCTGTCTCTGTCCGCCGCTGAGCTGATGAGGGTAACAATCCAAGTGCCTGTCGCTTAAGCCAACTTTTTTAAAAAGGTGAAGTGCCATTTTTTTTCTGTCCGCTTTTTCTTCCAATAAATAAGCAGGAATAGCTTCCGGATAGTTTTCAAGCGGCTCTGCGACCGTTTTCCAGATAGGCAGTTTGGGGTTTAGTGAAGCATGAGAATCCTGAAACACAACCCCAATGTGGCGCCTTATTTTCTTTAGAGCTTTTCCCTTTTGTTCCCTCAGCACAATTCCGTTTATCGTGATTTCTCCGCTGTCAGCAGAATCAAGTCCGACTATCAGCTTTGCAAGCGTACTTTTGCCGCTCCCGCTTTCGCCAATCAGCCCGAGGCACTCCCCTTCCTTTACAGTGAGGGAAACGTCTGAAAGAATGTTATGATCTTTGTAAGACTTTGAGATTTGGCTGACTGTCAGCATCTGTCTTCTCTCCTCTCATGTCCGCATGGCAAGCGGACCAATGATGAACATTCTTTTCCTGAAATGCAGGAAATGTCCTGCACTCCGGTATTACGAGCGGGCAGCGAAGGGCAAACGGACAACCGGTTTCAGCCGAGAGACCCGGCTCGCCATCAATACTCGGCAATCTTCTGGGTACACTTCCCTCAAGTTTAGGCTGTGTGCTTAATAAAAGTTTCGTATAAGGGTGCGCGGGATCTGTAGCGATCATCTCTGTTGGGCCATGCTCAACAATTCTCCCGCCGTACATGATCATCATCTTGTCTGTCCGTTTCAGCAAATGATTTAGATTATGCGAGATAAGGAGCACGGCACAGTCTATTTCTCTTTGAAGATCAGCAAGCAGCTGAAGAATCGATTCACCAGTCAAAACATCAAGAGCCGTTGTCGGCTCGTCTGCAATGATCAGTGAAGGCTTCATCATGAGGGATGCTGCAAGTGAGGCTCTCTGCAACTGTCCTCCGCTGAGCTGATGCGGATAGCTATTAAACGTCCTTTCTGCAGGAAGCTTCACCCGCTCCAGCCAGTAAAGAACCTCCTGTTCAGCGTTCGCTTTCCTTACTTGACGATGAGATTTAATCGCTTCGACAAGCTGCCTGCCAATTTTAAGAAAAGGCGTAAAACTTCCTTGATAGTTTTGGAAAATGTACGTTACATCTTTTCCTCTTATCTTCTGCATTTCTTTTTCTTTCATGGCTGTTAATTCATTTCCGGAAAAAAGGATGCTCCCTTTTGATATACGGGCAGACGGCGGCAGCAGACCCAGTATAGCTGCTGCTGTCATACTTTTCCCGCTGCCGCTTTCTCCTGCAAGTCCAATCATTTCTCCTGCCTTGATCTTGAGATTAAGATTTTTTACAAGGATTCTGCTCTCGTGTTTATTCGTTAGTGTAATGGAAACGTTGCTTACGGTTAAGACTGTCTTATCATTCTTTGCGTTCAATGCTCTTTTCACCTCCGGACCTACCTGCTTTTTACATCGAGCCGGTCTCTCAGGCCTTCCCCTATTAAGTTGCATGATAAAACAACCAGAAAGATGGCAAAACCGGGATAAATCATCAATTCCGGGTACGTTTGAAAATAAGGCCTGCCGTCATTCAGCATGGCTCCCCATTCAGGGTTAGGGGGCTGTGCACCGAGACCTATGTAAGATAGGGATGAGATAATCAAAATCACTTTCCCGATATCCAGTGCTGCGAGTATGAGAACCGGCGACAGAATGTGAGGCAGTATATGCCTTCTAAGAATCTTCCAATCAGAGCATCCTCCAACCTTTGCGGCAAGAATGTACTCTTTTTCCTTTTCCGAAATCACAATGCCTCTTACTAAACGGGTGTAGGTGATCCATTTCACTGCGACAACAGCAATCATTAAATTTGTAAGACTTGGACCCATAAAACCTGCAATGGCAATCGCCAGAATAAATTCCGGCAAAGCAAGAAGCCCGTCTGCCGTTCTCATGAGAAAAGCATCAAACCTCCCCCCTGCATACCCCGACAGAAGGCCGAGAGGAAGACCTATACAAAGAACACTTGCCACAACAAGCGCTGTGATGCCGAGAGTTGCTTTTGCCCCTACCATCAATCTTGTAAAAATGCACCTGCCAAGATTATCTGTTCCAAGAGGGTATTGCAGACTTGGAGAAGCAAACCGTTCACCCATATTTGCCGTATAAGGATCATTTGAAACAAGAAGCGGGCCCGCAATTGAAAGAACGGCAATAAAGACAAGCAAAGCTGCTCCTGTCACTATCATTAATCTGCCTGAAAAAATGGTCCGTTTCAGATGGCGGACGTTCTTTTTCACCTGTGGAAAAGGATTCATTTCGCTGCCTCCTTTCCTCTTCTGATTCGGGGATCAATGAGAAAATACGAAAGATCTGTCATCAGATTCATCGCTACAACAAAAACGCCTGTCAGTAATACATATCCCTGTATGACAGGGTAATCACGGGCAAAAATAGCGTCGACCGCCATACTTCCAAGCCCTGGCCAGGAAAATAAGATCTCAATAACGACCGCTCCCCCAAGAAGACTTCCCATACTCAGACCAAGCACCGTCATGACAGGCAAAAGAGCAGCCCGGATAGCATGAATCCACAGAATGCGCCATTCTTTCACCCCTCTTGCTCTTGCTGCCCGGACGTAATCTTCGGAATAGCTTTCCATTAAACCCGAGCGCAATAATCTTGCATAAACAGCTGCCAGTGAAAACCCTAATGCAAATGAGGGCAAAATGGATTGAGACCACTCTCCAAATCCATTCGAAGGCAGCAGCTGAAGCTTAAAAGCGAAAACGTAAATAAGCATCAGTCCCAGCCAGAAGCTTGGAATTGATGCCCCAATCAGTGCAAGCACTCTGCTGAGGTGATCCGGCCATTTCCCTGGAAACCTCCCTGCTGCAATACCAAGCGGAAGAGCGATGGCAGCCATGACGAGCAATGCTCCCCCTGCAAGCTCCAACGTGATTGGCAAGCGCTTCATCAGTTCGTCCCAGACTGGATTACCGCTCATGTAGGACTTTCCAAGATCAAGCTGAAGCAGCCCAAACATCCATTTTCCGTACTGAACATATAGAGGCTGATCAAAGCCAAGCTCTTTTCTGAGCTCAGCCTGGTCAGCATCTGTTACCATCATTTCATCAGCGTTTAATATCAGCATTACCGGATCGCCAGGAGCAAGCTTCATCAGTCCGAATGTAAAAACAGACAAAATGAAGATGACGAGAACCAGCTGAATCACACGCTGTTTTATAAGAGGAAGCATGTTACTTCACATCCATTGTATGAGTTAGGATATAATACTCCTCAGCTGTAGGATTAAAGTTTTGAACCCGCTTGTTCACCCCTACAAGAATGTTTGGATAAACGGCATAGCTGTGTGCGAATTCTTTGTTGATGATTCCTGCTGCATCCCTTGTCAGCTGTGTTCTTTTATCTAAATCGGTGGTTGTATTCAGTTCTTTGATCAGTTCATTCAGTTCCGGGATTGAAATTTTGCCTACGTTTAAAGCACCTGTTTTCGTAAAGGCTGTATTCAGGAAGTAGCTCCCATCTCCCCGGGGAGACGTATTGTTGCTGTATGTAGCAAGATCCCAGTCTTTATTTTCAACAAGGTGTGTATCTGCATTTTCAACATTTTTAATTTCGATATCAATTCCTGCTTTTGCTGCATCTGACTGCAGAAGCTGTGCGATAAGCGGAAGTTCCGGACGTGCTTTATACGTAATGAGTTCAAGCTTGAGGGGCTGTCCGTCTTTTTCCATTTTCCCCTGGCCATTCTCTTTGTAGCCTGCTTCAGCAAGCAGTTCTTTGGCTTTATCAACATTCACTGCTTTCACTTCATCCTTTATACCAAATGGAAGGGTGCTGTTGAACGGGCCATTTGCAGGAATCCCGTGTCCAAGCATAATGTCTTCTGCTGCGCTCTTGCGGTCAAGGAGCAAGTCAAGGGCTTCTCTCACCTTAACATCTGACACTTTAGGGCTTTGCTGATTGTATAAAATAAAATGGGCTCTAAGGCCAGGTACAGATTCAACCTTCAGTTCTTTATCTTTTTCGATTGGCTCAATGCCTTCTGCCGGAATGTTGTAAACGACATCTGCTTCTTTAGATTGAAAAGCAAGTGATCTTACGTTGGCATCTTCATTAAATTTAATGACTGCTTCACTGACCTTAGGCTCTCCTGCCCAATAGCCGCTGAATTTTTCAACCTGTACTTCTTGATTTGAAATGAATGTTTTGACTTTAAACGGACCTGTACCAACTGGGGCATTGTTAAACTCTTCTTCGCCCATCTCTTTTTCAGCTTCTGTGTTTACAATCGATGTATACGGGTTAACAAGCTCGGAAGGAAGAGCAGGATATGGTTCTGTGGTTGTAATAGAAAGCGTTTGTCCGTCTGCTTCCATTGATTGTATTTTCAGCGAATCTCCAAGTGATTCGTTAACAGCAGCACTTCTCTCCAGAGAAGCCTTGACTGCCGCAGCATCAAGTTTTTTTCCGTCCTGAAATTTAACCTCATCACGGATTGTGAATGTCCAGTTCACATTATCTTCTGTCTCCCATTTTTCAGCGAGCCAGCCTTCGATCTTAGAATTTTCGTCAAGCTTTAGAAGCGTCTCTGTCACTCCTGCACGGATTGGGGTAAATCCAGTGTGAGGATCCATGTTCGGCGACTTAAAGCTGAAGATCATTGATACCTTCTTATCCTTTTCTTCTTTTTCAGGATCAGCTTGGCTATTTTCAGCAGAACATCCTGCAGCTGCAAGAATACATAAGCCTATTAAAATAGCAATCAAGCTTTTTGAACCACTAAACGATTTCATCACATCTACCACCCTTGAACATTTTAATTCGTAATAATTACGATTTACATTAGTAAATATTACTAGCTTCTTGAACAACGGTCAATGCCCATTTTTTAAAACAGAAGACGCGCGCCCCTGCACCCCAGCCGTTCTTCTTTTCATCATAGACAGCAGAACACATGAAGCAACAATCAAGATACCGCCTGAAATGGTGAGTGCATCCGGTATCTCTGACCAGAATAAAAAGCCCCACAATGCATTGAAGACAATTCCTATATACCTGGTCATTTCCACAACAACAATATTTTCATGGGTGAAAGCTTTCGTCAGGAAAATTTGGCCAAGAAGGGACACAACACCAATGCAAATTAAGTAAAAGCCTTCAATCAGTGACGGCACGACAAATTCGTTCCACATGAGCGGAATGGAAAGAACCGTTCCTGTTGCGAGAAAATAAAAAACAATTTCATAAGACGGATGTGTTTTGCTCAGATACCGAATAGATGTTGCTGCTCCTGCAGCAAACAGAGCACTTAATACTCCGACAAGAGCATACACCGAGAAAGACGAGAATTGGAACGGCTTAATCAAGAGTATTCCTCCAAGAAAAACAAGGGGAAGAACATAAAAGGTTGATTTTGAGACCTTTTCCTTTAAAAAAACCGCTGAGAGGAAAAAGACGAAAATAGTTGATAAGTGTGCAAGAATACTTGCATCAGCAAGCGGTATTTTTGAAATGGTAAAAAAGTAAGCATATAGATACAATGCACCGAGCATTCCTCTTAAAAAGAGCATGGGCACGCCCTTTTTTGAAAAGGCGGTTTTGCTTTGCCTCATCATTACAAAAATGATGACAGTGCCGATCAAGCTTCTGAAAAACATGATTTCTGAAGCAGGAATATTCAGGCTGACCGCTTTAACAAGGGCATTCATCACACTGAAAACGAGTGAGGATAAAACGGCAAGCAAGACCCCATTCTTCAGCATGTTTCTTCCCTCCCTTCAGGAATATAATTTTCAAACGAAGCGTGATGTGTTTGGCTGAACCGTGCCGCTTCCTCTTCAAACGCCCTTAGCAATGAATGAGCCACAGGCATAGAAATGCCTGCCTTAACAGCAAGTTCAGTCACCAGTTTCAGCTTATGGTAATCTTCAAGCGGAACTCTTGGAAGCACCCATTTTCCTGACCTCGCCCGCTTTACCTGGGCAAACGGCACCTTTGAAAAATCAAAGTACGTTCCATTCTCATCTGGAGCGGAAAAAGGGTCAATTAAAATAGACGTGTATCTGATGTACAGCAAATATTCCTGCTTCTCCGGACTAAACGTCGGGAACTGGCAGATATCATTTCTTGAGAGCGTGTATTCGTGTACTGGATAGTTATCATCATTTAAAAATTCCAAAAGGTTAATAGGCTTTGCTCCCAAACAGGAAGCAACTTCGGAAAGCTCTTTCCAAAGACCGTTCATAGCCTTTATCGCGTGCTGGCTAATTGGCCCTTCCGGATATAGCTTGTACATGGATTTAACAGACTTGTCTTCTCTCAAAATCTCTCTCAACGCAACAGGGTTCATGAATAATGGCGGATGAACATAGGTTGTTATGCTTCTTGCCTCGGCTTCAACTGCTGATGAAAGAATTTCCGCTTCAGGACCGATACTTCTTATAAAGTCAGCCAGGACATGAGCAAAGCTGCTGTTTTTGTATCGGGACCCCACATAGACTTTTTTCTTCACAGCTTTTGTGTAAGCTGTGAACGGGTCTTCTGCTGGAAGCTTTGTCGCTGCATAATATGCAGACAGGCTGATAACCTCTATATCTAATGCCAGCTTCTCGATGATCGTTGAAGCAGAGCCGATTCCCGGAGAAAGAAGAACCACTCGTTTTGCCCTTTTCAGATTCTTTAGGTTCAACTCTTTTAAAACTTCAATGTATGTATGGCTTGGCGTGCATAGGATAATCGTCTCCCATAAATCGTTCACTTCACCTAAAGATGGGTAAAAATAATGAATGCGGGTTTTTCCATTCAAATTTTGATCTAAGTGGGGAGCAAATAAGGAGGACACTTCAAATCCATTTCGTTCAAAGTATTCCTGAAGCTGTTCAGAATGTTCCCCGGCCCGGTTGGCTAAGCCCAATTTATTTGAGTACTCTCCTTTTCCAGCTTGGACCGCAGCGGCAAAGGCTGCCGGTCCAGCCCCCGCAATCAGCGTGTTCCCAAAAGAATTCGATTTAAAGGTCATGAATATTCGACTTCCTTTCCTGTCAATGCCTCCACTTTTTTTGTCAGAATCAGCGTATCGTAGAAACGTTTATCCTGGTAAACCGTTTCAGTTTTCCAAACAGACTCCGGCGAATCATAATAGGGATAGTTAAAAATAGATTTCAGGCCATTTCCATACCGCAGAACAACTTTGGCTCCACACGGAAGAAGGGATGCAAGCTGCTCAATAATCGCCTTTTTCTCTTCCACAAGGGAAGCAATTATGACATGCGTGGCTCTTTTGATGGCAGGCAGTTTTGAAACCGGCTCGCTTGTAAACCGAACATTCTCTTTTAGTCCAGACAGACAGGCGATATCCCTGCCCATTGCCACAGCTTCTTCATCAATATCCAGGCATGTCAGACGAGCGCCTGTTTCTTTGGCAATGGTTAGCGCAGAAAGAGGAAACGCACCTGACCCTATAAAGAAAACCTCTGATGTCCCTGAGATTCCGCACTTGACAGCATCCTCTTTTACAGCAGAGGAAAGAGCTGAAAAATAGCCTGACATATCGGCATTGCTCCTCGACGTGCAGACAGATTGATGTTTTTCCAGGGCAGCTACCGCAGCGGAAGATGTTTCTCTCAGAAGGCTGGCATATTTTCTGATCTCCATATCACTTTCCCATAAACGCCATTGTTTTTCGTTTTTATCATCCATGACAAATGCAGAAAGTTCGTCCAGTTTTTCTGTCAGCATTTCACAGCACGGGCTGCTTTTTTTAATAAAGGCCGATAGCTCTGCTATTTCGTGCAAAAGCATTTTTATGGACACTAAAAACGTATACTTGTCTTCCAAACTACCTCTCCTCAAAACGTAATAATTACGATTTGAAGTGTATCATTCCCTTCTTTCTACCGTCAATCAGGTAAAAAGGCTCAAAAAAACAGCGCCCTGCATCGCAAGGCACTGTTCTCTGTTCTTATCCAAAAACTTTAGCAAGGTCTTCTTTATCCTGATCAAGCCAGAAACGCATGAGGCGCTTGGCTCCTTCTAAATCATGAAGTTTAGCCTGGCCGCACTGCTTTTCGTTGGCTGCAGGAATTTCAGTGATTTCAATCGCATCTTTTAATGTGTCTTCTAAAAGATCGATAATTTCTTCAACCTTCGGCTCGCCGCTTACTACAAGGTAGTAGCCGGTCTGGCAGCCCATTGGCGAGATGTCGATAATATCAAAGTGATCGTACTTTTCTGCATGCGTGCGGATATTGAATGCAAGCAAATGCTCAAGGGTGTGGATCACATCCGGCTTCATCGCCTGCTTATTCGGCTGGCAAAAGCGGATATCAAATTTATTAACAAGTCCGTCTGTTCCTACTTTATGAACGCCGCAATGTCTGACATACGGGGCAACGACTGCATTATGATCAAGGTCAAAGCTTTCAACTGATGGCATAGTACCACTCCTTTATTACGTCTCTTTTTATCATACAATTAATCCCGATAAAATTCATCACTTTTGTCTGAATAAGTGTTTCCAATTTTAACTTTTTCCCACTTGCAGTATACTTAAGGCATACAGAGAGGTGATTAAAATGAAACAGCTGTTTATCGCACTGATCCGGTTTTATCAGAAATTCCTGTCGCCGCTGAAACCCCCGTCCTGCCGTTTCTATCCGACCTGCTCCCATTACGGGCTAGAATCCGTCAAACGGTTTGGGGCTTTAAAAGGCGGTTATCTGACCGTAAAGAGAATCCTTAAGTGCCATCCTTTTCATCCCGGGGGCTTTGATCCGGTTCCGGAAAAAAAGGATCAGACTCCGTAGCCGTCCACTACTAAATCAAGCTTTCCTGTAGACGGATCTATCACAAGACCGTGTACAGGAACATCACCCGGAAGCAATGGGTGATTGCGGATAACGTCTACACTGTGTTTTACACTGTCTTCGACTTTATTAAACCCTTTCAGCCAATCATCAAGCTGAATTCCTGAATAACGGAGCGTATCAATTTTATCCTGGGTAATTCCCCGGTTTTTTGCTTTTTCAAGAAATGACTCCGGATTCAGGGCACTCATGCCGCAGTCATGGTGTCCGACAACGCATACTTCGTCTGCGCCAAGCTCCATAACAGCTACAAGAATACTTCTCATGATGCTTCCAAACGGATGGGCAACAATTGCTCCGGCACTTTTGACAATTTTAACATCGCCGTTCTTGACGTTCATTGCCTGCGGAAGAAGCTCGACAAGTCTTGTATCCATACAAGTTAAAATGACCATTTTTTTGTCAGGAAATTTTGTCGTCTGATATTTTTCGTAGTCTTTCTTCTCTACAAACTGGGAATTGTGTTCAATAATTTCTTCTAACAATCTCATCTGCTATTCTCCTTATAAAGTGGTATAGTTTGGCTGCATGTAATAGGCAGCTTTTTATTTACTATATCATAACACTTGTTTTTTAGGCGCGTTTTACTATATGATGTAAATCGTAATAATTACTATTTAAAAAAACTGGAGGATTATGATGAGCAAACAAATTCCCGTTACGGTTTTAAGCGGATACCTTGGAGCCGGAAAAACGACCCTTTTAAAGCACATTCTTGAGAACAAAGAAAACAGGCGGATTGCCGTGATTGTCAATGATATGAGCGAAATCAACATTGACGGCAGCCTGATTAAAAATAGCGTCAGCCGTACAGAAGAAAAACTGGTGGAAATGCAAAACGGCTGCATATGCTGTACGCTGCGCGAGGATTTGATGATTGAAGTCGAGCGTCTGGTGAAGGAAGGAAACATCGACTATATCGTTATCGAATCATCCGGCATCAGCGAACCTGTGCCTGTTGCCCAGACATTTACCTATATTGATGAAGAGATAGGCATTGATCTTTCTGCCTTCTGCCGCTTAGATACAATGGTAACGGTTGTGGACGGGAACCGCTTCTGGGAGGATTTCTCTTCTGGTGAAAATCTTCTGGACCGGAAACAGGGAACAGATGAAAACGATACAAGAGAAGTCATTGACCTGCTGATCGACCAGATTGAATTCGCAGACGTTCTACTCCTGAACAAAACTGATTTGCTGGAAGAAGAGGATGTAAATGAATTATATGGTGTACTTAGAAAATTAAATCCGGATGCAAAGATTATAAAAACCGCCTTCAGCCATGTATCTCTGGCTGAAATTATGGACACAAACAGCTTTGATTTTGAAAAAGCAAGCCAGTCCGCCGGCTGGATCAAGGAACTCAATGAAGAGCATGTGCCGGAGACAGAGGAATACGGCATTTCTTCCTTTGTTTACAGAAGACGGAAGCCGTTTCATCCTGAGCGGTTTATGGCATGGCTTGAGAATTGGCCGCAGGATGTCGTAAGAGCGAAAGGCTTTTTCTGGCTTGCATCAAGAAATGATACATCCGGCCTTCTGTCCCAGGCAGGTACATCCATCATGATTCAGGGCGCAGGAGAATGGGTTGCCGCCTATACGGAGGAAGAGCGGATTCAAACCCTTCAGGAAGAGCCTGAGCTGCTTGAGCGCTGGGACGCGGAATTTGGAGACCGCATGACAGAACTTGTTTTCATCGGTATTGATCTTAATCGTTCTGATGTGGAAGCCTCACTTGACGAATGTCTTCTGATAGAAGAAGAAATGAAATCAGACTGGTCCTCCATGCGTGACCCGCTTCCTGCTTTTTCATAATTGTGAGAATGGTTTTTCTTTTTCCATCAGAGTATTTACGGTTCTCAAATCGTAAGTATTACGATATAATGTGATAGGAAATGATGAAACCAACGAAATATTTATATATAAGGAGCTTACAATGAGAAAAAAAGGATTATCAATGGCACTGGCACTGCTGCTTGGAACAGCTCTTGCAGGCTGTGCAGACAGCGGAAATGAAACACCCGGAGACGATAAGGACAAGCTGAAGGTTTATACTACGATCTTCCCTGTTCAGGATTTTGCTGAAAAAATCGGAGGAGACGCTGTAGAGGTTGAAAGTGTCTATCCTGCGAATGCAGACGCCCATACATTTGAACCTTCTACAAAAGATATGGTTGCCATGGCTGAAGCGGATGCCTTTATCTACTCAGGCGTCGGACTTGAGGGATTTGCTGAAAAAGCAACTGAAACCCTGCAGTCAGAAGATGTGAAAATCATTAAAGCCGGTGAAGGAATTGAGCTTGCTGATTCCTCTCATAACGAAGAAGCGCATGATGAAGAAGAAGGACATGATGATCATGCTCATGAGGAAGAACATGCTTCTGAAGAGGGACATGACGACCACGCTCATGAGGAAGAACATGCTTCTGAAAAGGGACATGACGACCATGCTAAAGAAGAGGAGCATGCAGCTGAAGAAGAACACGCTCATGACCATGGAGACAAAGATCCTCATATCTGGCTTGATCCAGCTCTTGCCATCCAAATGGCTGAGAACATCAAAAACGGCCTGACAGAGCTTCATCCGGAATCAAAAGAAGAATTCGAGAAGAATTTTAATGCACTTAAAGCAGACTTAGAAAAACTGGATGCTGATTACAAAGAAACCATTGGTGCCGCCAAGAATAAAGAAATACTGGTATCTCATGCAGCGTATGGCTACTGGGAAAGTCGCTACGGCATTGAACAGATAAGCGTTTTAGGACTTTCTCCAACACAGGAGCCATCACAAAAGCAGCTTCAGACCATCGTTGAAACAGCTAAAGAAAACAAGATCAATTATGTGATCTTTGAAAATAACGTCAACAGCAAAATTGCAGACATTGTGAAAAATGAAATTGGCGCAGAAAGCCTGACCCTATCCAATCTTGAGTCTATTTCAGAAGAAGATGCTAAAAATAATGAAGATTATTTCAGCATTATGAAGCGCAATCTTGAAACGTTAAAGACTGCTCTTCAATAAAAATCCCGGCCAGCTTGGCCGGGATTTTTATGTATGTCTTTTTACAAATAGTTTCTGTATTCTTTCTGCAGGCAGATTTTGCCCAATCAGGATCAAAACAGGCTTGTCGCTCTCAACCTTTTCTTTTGATATTACTGCTTTCCCTGCAGCATACTGCATCTCCCTCATTGTGCCTTCCACTATTAGATGCCCTTTTGCACGGATCAGGCCATCTATATCTCTCAGGATGGATTCAAGATCAGAAAGCTCCATGACCCGCGGATCCTCAATCTTAATTGTGCCAATCGTGTGATGATGGTGATGGTGCCCTCCTCCTTCACTGAGTGTAAGGGAAGAATGGCGCTGTTCAATCAGTTTTTCAAATGGTACGTTTCCATATGATGCATGATAGATTTCCATATCTTCCTGAACGGTTTTCCGAATTTTCTTCTTTACCTTTTCCAGTTCTTTATCCCCTGCCAGGTCTATTTTGTTCAGAATCAGAAAATCGGAAGAAATAATTTGTTCTTTCAGCAAAGAGCGGATTTCCTTCGAGCTTGAGAACATGCTCTGGTAGTCGAGGTAGTGGCTTGCATCGACAATTCCAATCATTGAACGAAGCTCATAATCATCAATCAGTGCCGGAGAAAGAAGTACGTCTTTAATTTCAAGCGGATTCGCCACTCCTGTTCCTTCTATTAGAAGGACGTCAACAGATTGCTCCGCTTTAAACGCTTTGAGCGTCGTCACAAGATCATCCTGAATGGTGCAGCAAATACAGCCATTTAAAAGCTCATGGACCTGCTGATCTTTAAATAAATGCTTCTCTACGTTCTCATCGCCAAGCTCATTTAAAATAATGCCCACTTTTTGTCCTCTGCTTTTCAGCTCATCCGCCATTTTCACAAGAAGCGTTGTTTTGCCACTTCCTAAAAAACCGCTTATGGTGTAAACGGGTATTTTTTTCATGTAAAAAACCTCCCTGCCACTAGATTATCATACAAAAAAGATGCCCTGGAACATGATGCTCCAGGGCTCCCTTTTTACATGTTGTATTTTTTCTTGAAGCGCTCTGCGCGTCCGTCGCGGTCTGCGAATTTCTGGCGCCCTGTGTAGAACGGATGTGTATCAGAGCTGATTTCAATTTTGATCAGCGGATACGTATTGCCGTCTTCCCACTCAGTTGTTTCGTTTGAATTTTGAGTAGAGCCGCTCAAAAATTTAAACCCGCTGTTTGTGTCCATATATACCACTTTATGATAATCCGGATGGATACCCTGTTTCATTTACAGCACTCCTTTAATCGTAATTATTACGTTTTATATGTTACCCTCTTTACGTCTTTTTGTCAACGGGTCTGCCTGCAAAGAAAGAAACATTGAAAGCATATTTTATGGAAAAATGCGGACAATAAGGAAAGATTGTTACAACCATGGGAAAGAAAGGCGGAAAACAGATGGATGATCTCGTACTTGCCAGATCCTTGTTCGGGACGACAATGGGCTTTCATATTATTTTTGCATCGCTTGGTGTAGGCCTCCCTTTAATGATTTTAATAGCAGAGCTGCTTTTTCAAAAAACGAAGGATCCTGATTATGCCGTGATGGCAAAACGCTGGACGAAAGGGCAGGCCGTGCTGCTAGGGGTTGCTATACCTACGGGAACAATCGCAGGTGTGCAGCTTGCCTTGCTGTGGCCGGGATTCATGGAAGTCATCGGCCGGGTTATGGCCCTTCCTTTTCAGATTGAAATTTATGCCTTTTTTGTGGAAGCGCTGTTTATGTCCATTTATGTGTATGCTGCTGACCGCATCTCCCCTAGAATGAGGATTGTCAGTGTATCGCTTGTTTTAATCGGAGCCGCAGCATCCGCGATTCTCATTACAAATGTCCATGCGTTTGAAGGGACTCCTGCGGGCTTCCGGATAGAAAACGGAGAGATTGTTGATGTTGATCCTTGGGCTGCGTTCTTTAACCCAAGCTTCATCGTAACGGCTGGACATGTCGTTGTTTCTGCATTTATGACGGGAGCATTTGTCATCGCTTCAATTGCTGCGTATAAAATGCTCAGAAACATGAAAAATGAAAGGCTTTATAAGTTTCACCGCAAAGCGCTCATGATGGGGCTGATTGTCGGTGGCATTTTCTCATTTTTGACCGCTTTGAACGGACACGAATCTGCTCAGATGTTGCATGAATATCAGCCTGAAAAGCTCGCTGCAGCCGAGGGGCTTTTTGAAACGCAGCGCTATGCTCCGCTTGCTGTCGGCGGATTTACAGACAGAGAAACACAGGAAGTGAAATGGGGAATTGAAATCCCGTGGGCACTCAGCTTTTTGGCAGATAACAGCTTTAAAACCGAGGTTATCGGCTTAAATGATTTTCCGGAAGAATATTGGCCTCCGCTGTTTGTCCATACCTTGTTTAATGCCATGGTAGGTATCGGCAGCCTGCTGATCCTCCTTTCCATGATCGGGTTTTTCTGGTACAAAATTCTGAAGCGGCCCCATTTTCCGAAATGGCTGCTTGTACTGTTTGTTCCATCAGGCATCCTGTCCATGCTTGCGATTGAGTTTGGCTGGATTTTCGCTTGTACAGGGAGACAGCCTTGGGTAATCTACCGCTTGCTGAAAACCGAGGATGTCGTGACAGCTTCAGGTCAGATTGGCACACTCTTTATATTGTTCACCCTTGTCTATGTCATTTTGGGACTCGCCGTGATTCTTGTCCTTGTCTATTACTTTAAACGCAATCCGGTTGAAAAAGAACTCGATAAGCCGGGAGATGGCGTCAGTGTTTATTAAAACGTTTACGAAGGAGGCGCTGCAAAGATGACAACAGATGCTCTGCTTGCCATTACGGTTGTCTGGGGATTTGTCTTTATCTATGCTGTTATGGCAACGATGGACTTTGGAGCAGGATTCTGGTCCATGGTTTACATCAATAAAGAACGGACGAATGCAACGAACATTGCCAATCGCTATTTATCGCCAACCTGGGAAGTAACGAATGTTTTTATCGTTGCGATAGTTGTCGCCCTGTTCAGTTTTTTCCCGGGGGCAACGTTCATCCTGGGCACTGTGCTTTTAATTCCGGGCAGCATTATTCTGCTGCTGCTCGCAATCCGAAGCGGCTTTCTCGTTTTTTCCCACTATTCAAAATCAGGATACGGCAAACTGCTGACGTATGTTTCCGGAATTTCAGGGTTTATTATACCGGCCATCCTCCTTCTCGTGCTCCCGATAACACACGGCGGCTTCATTGAGGTTATCGACGGTGCGCATCAACTTCAGCTGGATAAACTGTTCACAAGTCCTAATGCCTATGCATTCAGCGGGTTTGCCGTTACGAGCACGCTATTTCTTTCTTCACTCCTGCTGTCGGATTATTCAAATGTGGCGAATGAGCCTGAAGCTTATAAAGTTTACAGACGGGATGCCCTGATTGTCGGACCGCTTTCGCTTGTGATGGGCTTTCTGATCATGCTTACGCTAAGGAATGAAGCTAATTGGATCTACACAAACATGATGGAATATCTCCCATTTCTAATTGGCTCGGTAGCCATGTTTCTCATTGCCGGCGGAGCACTCTTTCTTCCTTCCCAAAAGGATAAAAGAAAGCTCGGGCGCCCAAGGCTCGCTGTAGTAGCTGTAGTCGCTCAGTATTTACTTGCAAGCTACGCATACGGACGTGCACATCTGCCTTACATGCTCTATCCGGATGTGACCATACAGGACGGCTTTACACACCCGAATACATTTCATGCCGTCTTTATCACGTACATCGTCGGATTTCTCATCCTTTTCCCTGGCTTCTTCTATTTCTGGAGGCTGTTCATGAAAGACAAACGCTATTTGGATCAAAAGGAAAGCTGAGGGTCAGTCCCGCTCCTTGTTAACGGATTAACGCAGAGCGGGACTGACCCCTTTTCACGTATGAAAGACAGGAAAGTAAGCAAAACTAACAGATGAACCTTAATTAAAAGGAGGGTATTTTTATGCCAAGAGAGGTAAAGTGCGAAGTAAATAACTGTGAGTACTGGGGCAATGGCAACCAGTGTACGGCTGATGCCATTTATGTTGTGAGCCATAGAGGCGACACGGCTTCACGCAGTGAAGAGACCGACTGTAAAACATTTAAACCTCATGATTTGTAAAATGTTCTAGTAAAAAGGACAGCTTGCGGCTGTCCTTTTCTTTATTATTGATAATGAGAATCATTTTTATTCACTAGTGGAAGCAAAATTTCTTTTTGCAAGCCATTTTGAAAGCATACCGTGTGTTGGCGATAACAGAAAGGCCAAAAAGAAGAGTGCACCTGCTGCTGTAGCCATCGCACCGGCTATGGAAACATTCAGCCATGTTGCCGACCAATAGCCGAGGACTGCGGACAAAACACCAATACCAGAGCTGATCACGAGCATATGCGACAGTTTATCTGTCAGCAGATAGGCGGCTGAAGCAGGAACAATCAGCATCGCAACCACTAATATCGCTCCGACACTGTCAAAGGAAGCAACCGTTGTAATCGAAAGCATCCCCATTTGCAGATAATGCATAACAAGGACAGGGATGCCGATGGCGGCTGCCATTTGAGGATCAAAAGATGTTATTTTGAACTCCTTATAAAACAGCGCAATAAGTACGAGATTAATCACAAGGACCGAACCAAGCATCCATACCGCTTTTGGCCCAACATCCATTCCTGCAAGTGTAAGGGTATTCCACGGAATAAAGGTGATCTCCCCCATTAATGCATGATCCACATCAAGATGAATATTCCCTCCAAATAGCGACAGCAGAATAACTCCGACTGCAAACAGGAATGTGAACACGACTCCAATTGCTGCATCGGACTGAACCCCTTTTGCATTCAGCACCTGAACTAAAAAAGCTGTCAGCAGGCCGACTACAGCTGCCCCTATAAACATCGAAACACCGTCAAGACTCTTGCTCACGAAATAGGCACCGACTATTCCGAGCAGAACAGAGTGGCTGATCGCATCAGCGAGCATCGCCATTCGCCTGAGAATCAGGAAACAGCCAATGATCGCACATGTAATGCCGACAAGGGATCCGGTCAAAAGAATCCATGCATCGTAGCTCATTGAACCTGCCACTCCTTTCTGTTTAAGCCATTTGCTGTTCCCGGCAGAAGTTTTGGCTCTCTGCTGTGATCTTTCAGAAGACTCATCAGCCTCTTCTTCATATCAAACGGCATTTTCTCCACATCAACATCATCCCTGCTTTTAAGCTGAAGCTGGGCAAGCTCCATTTCATGCATCAAATACATCTCATACAGCCTCTGATTCAAGGTCAGCTCGTAGGCATGCATTAAACCCGTTTCTGTCAATCTCCATTGATCGCTCCCGGCCTGCATAACGAGGTTCTTCTTTTCAAGTTCCTTGACCGATTTATTGATCAGACTTTGGGAAACCTTTCTCTTACTGAGAACATCTTGAAGGGAAAATGCCCCACTCACCCCGGCATTCTCCGTTATATCGTAAAAAGAGAGAAGAAGCTGTTCAACCGACGTTTTCCTTTTCAATTTCAACTGTTTCACCGCTTTTGACACAAGGCCTCTTTTCGGTGCAAATACAAGGGATATCAAAAACAGGGTCGTCGCTGCAACAATAATAAGCGGCCCTGTTGCCATTCCGTCAGTTGTCGTGCTGAGAAGAGTCCCTGCAACACCTGAGATCCCGCCTATAAGCCCTGCAATAAGCACCATATGTCCAAGCTTATCCGTCCAGTATCTAGCAGCAATCGCCGGAGTGATCAGCATGGCTGCCATTAAAATAACACCAACCGTCTGGAGGCCGATTACAACTGCACAGACAATCAGGACCATCAGCAGGCCATTCAGAAATGTTGTCGGCAGGCCAATTCCTTTTGCAAATTGAGGATCAAACGTCAGTAGTTTAAACTCTTTAAAGAAAATGGCGGTAAGAAGGAGCAGGGCAGCTGCAATCCATGTAATAATCTGAACATCCTGACCGACCATCGATGCCGCTTTTCCAAAAATAAAATCACTCAGTCCGCTCTGATTTCCGCCCCGGTTATGCTGAATATAAGTCAGCAGCACAATTCCAAACCCGAAGAAAACGGACAGAACAAGGCCAAGGGCTGAATCCTCTTTTATTCTGGAGTGCTTGATAATGATCCCGATAAGCCAAGCAGCAAGCATTCCCGAAACCGCAGCTCCCACAAGAAACCACAGCAATGATTTAGAACCGTAGAGAAGATAGGCCATACAAACTCCAGGCAGAGCGGCATGGGCCATCGCATCGCCGATCAGGCTCTGTTTTCTAAGAAGAGCGAAGCTGCCAAGGACTCCGCTTGCAAGACCTAGAAGCATTGTTCCGACAAGCACCCACTGCGTATTTTGATTTTGCAGCTGATAGATTAATTCCTCCATCATATTTCTTCACTCCTGTTTGGTTTCGTCTACTAGCACCTGCTGATCCTGCAAGAATGTGAGTCTGCCCCCGTAGGTTTTCTGAAGGTTCTCCATGTTAAAGACCTCACCCGTCGGACCAAAAGCGATTTTCCTAAGGTTCAAAAGCAATACCCAGTCAAAGTATTCTTCTACAGTCTGCAGATCATGGTGCACGACCAGCACCGTCTTTTTTCTTGCTTTCAGTTCGTTAAGCAGCGAGATAATTGCTTTTTCCGTTGCGGCATCCACACCGACAAATGGTTCATCCATAAAATATACGTCTGCATCCTGTGCAAGGGCTCTTGCAAGAAAAACACGCTGCTGCTGGCCGCCGGAAAGCTGGCTGATTTGCCTGTCGGCAAAATCCAGCATGCCCACTTTGTTCAGGCATTCTTTTGCAAAGGCAATATCCTTTTTGCCCGGCCTTTTCATCCAGCCCACATGTCCGTAGCGCCCCATCAGCACAACATCAAGGGCATTTGTCGGAAAGTCCCAGTCAACTGAACCTCTTTGAGGGACATAGCCGACCCGCTTACGCTGCTTTTTATATGAATCCCCGTAAATTTCAACTTCTCCTGAGGCTGAAGGGATCAGCCCGAGTACCGCCTTAATCAGCGTTGATTTTCCTGCCCCGTTCGGTCCGATAATTCCAATTAATTTCCCCTCCGGAACCTCAAAACCAACCTCTTGAAGGACAGGTTTCCGGTGATAGGCAACCGTCAAATTGTTAACTGCTACTGGTATCATGATCAGCACCTGCCTTATTTCAATGATGAAACGATTGTATCGATATTGTGTTTGAACATTCCAAGATACGTTCCTTCTTCAGACCCTTCTTCGCCCATGGCATCTGAATAAAGCTGTCCGCCGATCTTCACGTCATGACCGTTTTTCTTAGAACCTTCGACAACCGCTTTAATGGATTTTTCTGAGATGCTGCTCTCAACAAAAACAGCCTTAATCTCTTTCTCTGTCAGCACTTCCACCAAATTTTGAACATCCTTCAAACCATATTCAGAATCTGTGCTCAGTCCCTGAAGGCCCATTACTTCAAAGCCGTATGCCTTCCCAAAGTATGCGAATGCATCGTGGGCGGTAACTAGAACTCTGCTCTCTTCAGGAATGGATTGAACCTGCTCCTTTGCATATTGGTCCATTTCTGCAAGCTTTTCTTTATACGCAGCTGCATTGGCAGCAAACTCCTCTTTGTTTTCAGGAGAAAGCTTGCTCAGCTCCTCTTCCACTTTATCAACGGTGTACATCCATAATGAAATATCAAACCAGACATGGGGATCATGTGCTTTTTTATTGGCCGGATCACTTATCAATTTTGTTTTGGGTATCGCCTCTGCTACAGGTACAGTCGGCTTTTCATTTGACATCTTTTCAAAAATCTCGCCCATCTTGCCTTCCAGGTGGAGACCATTGTAAAGAATAATATCAGCCTTATTCAGCTTCTGAATGTCTCCCTGTGACGCCTGATACAAATGGGGATCAATTCCCGGTCCCATCAAAGAAGTGACTTCTACATGGCTTCCTCCGACATTCGCTGCAACATCCGCAATCTGAGCAATTGTCGTCGTTACCTGAACCTTGTCATTTTCCCCTCCGCCTGTGCTCTTGCTGCAGGCAGACATGATTGCCGTAAACATAAAAACTGCGATCAGCATACTGAATCGTTTTTTCATATAAATCCTCCTTTTCATCAATCAACAAATGTTTCCCATATGCAAATTTTAAGGTAAAAAAAGTCTTCCTTTCGCTGAAGCATCATATGAAAGAAAGATAGGTTGGGTGCCAATAAGTTAGCTTGTTTCATAATTTGTTGACAAGTATAAGTTTTTTGCCCTTATGCAAAATTTAAAGCATTTCCCTCTGTCTGTCAATCATAGATTCTCGACAAAAAAACCAGCTATCCGAAGACAGCTGGCTTAAAAAGGGCAGAGAGGGTATTTGTTAGAATGATGCCGAATCACTCTACACTCTCTTTTTATCATATAACGCAAAACTGAGCAAAGCGGGAAAATCACGTTTTTGATTTGAAAAACTTCATTTTCCCCTAGGGTAAAATACCTTTTTACAGGGTGAATTCCTCTTTGAAGGTGCGGTACTTTTCTAATTTCGTCCTGTCGATTTCAAACCCGATTCCCGCTGCTGCCGGAACATCAATCAATCCTTTGTCCACTTTCACTTCAGGTGTAATGATGTCCTCCTCCCAATACCGTGAAGATGCAGAGATATCACCTGGAATGGAAAAACCGGATAGAGAGGCGAGAGCAATGTTATGTGCCCGTGAAACGCCAGTCTCAAGCATGCCGCCTACCCAGACAGGTATGCCTTTTTCCGCACAGAGATCGTGAATCTTCTTTGACTCCGCAAGCCCTCCAACTCGGCCTGGTTTAATATTAATGATTCCGCAGCTTCCAAGCTGGATCGCATTTTTCGCATCATTGAAGGTGATGATGCTCTCATCCAGGCAGATGGGCGTTTTGATTTCAGCCTGCAGGACCGCATGCTCGATGATATCATCATGGCCAAGCGGCTGCTCAATCATCATCAGATTATAGGAATCAAGCTTTTTCAAATGCCCGAGATCACTGAGTGTATAAGCTGAATTGGCGTCTGCCATAAGAGGAATATCCGGAAAACGGGTTCTGATTTCTTCAAGCAGTTCAACATCCATCCCCGGTTCGATTTTTACTTTTATTCTTTTATATCCTTCATCGATATGCTGCTCTATCTTCTGAAGCATCATTGCTGCAGGCGCCATTCCCACAACAACTCCGGAATCAATCTGACTTCTGGTCCCGCCAAGTACGTCTGCAAGCGGCCTGCCAAGAAGCTTCGCATACAAATCCCATACAGCAGATTCAATTGATGCCTTTGCCATTTGGTTCCGCCTGATCCACTGAAGGGAATTTGCATAGGACTCCGGATGCTGGAACGTTTGACCGAGAAGATCCGGAATCAAGAAAGATGTCAGCATATGATGGCATGTCTTGATGGTTTCTTCGGTATACCAGGGGGATGAAAAGGCAACAACCTCCCCCCAGCCTGTGGATCCTGAGGAATCTTCCAGTTCAACCAGAATACTCTCCCGCCGGTGAACCGTTTCTCTGCTGTTTTTGAAGGGAGAGACGAGATTCATCTCCAGATGGTGAAGGGTCACTTTCCGGACGTCAATCATGCCTGCCTCCATCCGCAAGCATCCTCCGCATCAGCTTGCTCGAAGCGTTTCTCGGAAGGCTGTCTCTAAAATAAATACGGGAAGGAAGTTTATATTTTGCAAGTCTTTCTCTGCAATACGAGAGCAGTTCAGCTTCGCTCACATGCTCCTTTAAAACCACATATGCTACTGGCACCTGTCCCCACTTTGGATCATCTGCTCCCGCTGCTCCCGCTTCAAGTACAGACGGGTGCGACAGGAGCACCGCCTCTATTTCGGCAGGATACACATTTTCACCGCCTGAAACAATTAGATCTGAACGCCTGTCTAAAACAAATAAAAACCCATCTTCGTCAAGATAGCCGATATCCCCTGTAGGAAGAAAGCCGTCGTGAAACGTGCTTTCCCGCTTCCAGTAGCCCTTTGTGACATTTGGACCCTGGACGTAAATCTCTCCTTCAGCCATAGGAGGACACTCTGCTCCGCTGTTCATGATTTTAATCCGGCACGGAAACAAAGGCTTGCCGGCAGATCCAAGCTTTGAAAAGCTGTATTCCGGAGAAAGGGTGACAATTTGAGAGGAAGTCTCTGTCATTCCGTAAGTCTGATAGACCGGAATGGATTTTTCTTTACACTCTTTTAAAAGAGGCATGGGCGCCGGGCCTCCGCCAAGCAGCATGACCCGCAAACTGTCTGGAAACTTTGCATCACCAAGGTCTTCAAGCATCCGGGTCAGCATTGCCTGCACAACCGATGCAATGGTTACTCCTTCTTCCATGATCGCCTTATTTGCTTTTTCAGGCTGAAATGCTTCATGAAGCACAACGGTCATTCCATAAATAATTCCTCTCATTAAAATGGAAAGACCGCTGATATGAAAAAGAGGAACCGCACAAAGCCAGCGGTCATCATGATGAAGTCCAAGATTTAAAGAGGATCCGGAAGCGCTCCAGTAATGGTTCCCGAAGGTCTGCATCACGCCTTTCGGTTTCCCTGTCGTGCCGGATGTATACATAATGGTCGCCGTCTCATCCAGATGAAATGTTTTTTCAAACATTTCAGTTTCTGTAAGACTTTCAAGGTTCCTGCTGTCTATAGAAATCCAGCTTGGCTTCTCCCATTGATGTTCCAGGGCATGATGGTACAGGAGATACTCTGATTCTGAATCACGCAGCTGATAGTCAAGCTCTGCTGCTGTCAAGCGTGTATTCAGCAATATGGCCTGTGCCCCAATATAGGCAAGAGCATGAATGGTGACGGCCATATCAAGACTGTTCTTCATAAGAACCGCACACCGGCTCCCTTTTCCCATGCCTTCTCCTTGCATGGCGGCTGCTTTTCGGAGTGTCCGGATGTGCAGTTCATGAAAGGTTACCGTTTCTTCCTCAGCTGCAACCGCGATTCGTTCGGGCGTCAAAAAAGCCCTCTGCATCAGCCAGTTTGGCATCATTGTCATGTTTTCACCAACTTTCATATGCTAGTAGCTTCGGCAAATTTGCATAAAAGAAAACAGCTTGATGAACTCATCAAGCTGCTGCATGTCCTTAAGGAAATCTTGGGAACTGTTTGAAGTCAGGATTGCGCTTTTCTTTGAAAGCGTCTCTTCCTTCTTTTGCTTCATCTGTCGTGTAATAAAGAAGCGTTGCGTCACCTGCAAATTGCTGGATGCCGGCAAGTCCGTCTGTATCCGCATTAAATGCAGCTTTTAAGAAGCGGATGGCAGTCGGACTCTTCTCAAGAATCTCTTCACACCACTGAACGGTTTCTTCTTCAAGTTTTTCAAGAGGCACTACTGTGTTGACAAGACCCATGTCCAGAGCTTCCTGTGCATTGTACTGGCGGCAGAGGAACCAGATCTCTCTGGCTTTTTTATGTCCCACAATACGGGCAAGGTATCCTGAACCGTATCCTGCATCAAAGCTTCCAACCTTTGGTCCAGTCTGTCCGAATACAGCATTGTCAGCTGCAATTGTCAGATCACATACGATGTGAAGAACATGTCCGCCTCCGATTGCGTATCCTGCAACCATCGCGATAACCGGTTTCGGAATAACACGGATCAGGCGCTGAAGGTCAAGAACATTCAGCCTTGGAATCTGATCTTCTCCAACATATCCGCCATGTCCGCGGACTTTCTGGTCTCCTCCGGAACAGAATGCCTTTTCGCCTGTGCCTGTTAAAATGATGACTCCCACATTTGCATCGTCTCTTGCATAGGCAAAAGCGTCAATCAGCTCCATCACTGTCTTTGGACGGAATGCATTATGTACTTCCGGGCGGTTAATCGAGATTTTGGCAATCCCATTATACGTTTCATATAAAATATCTTCGTACTTGCGTTCAGCTACCCATTCTACTGTCATCGCGTACAGCCTCCTTTTGAATACGTTTACTTATTAACAAACTCATTTACTATTTTACCAAAGATTTGCGGTTGTTCCACATGAACTGCATGACCTGCATCTTTCATTTTAATATATGTCGAAAGAGGGAGCAAACCTTTCATCTCTTCTGCAAGCCTGCAGAACTTCTCATCCCGCTCTCCGCAGATGAGAAGGACAGGGATATGAAGGGAAGAAAGACCGGTCCAGACAGGAGTCTGTGAGCCCGTCCCCATCCCGAGAAGACTGTTTGACAGGCCGGCTGCATTGTTTTTAAGCCGCTTGCTGCGCTCTCTGTTCTGAATGGCCTCAGGCAGTTCTTTTTGGGAGGCAAACAGCGGAATCTCCTCCCAATGCTGCACGAAATGCGGAATTCCTTTTTCTGAAATCATTTCGGCAAGTTCCTTGTCACTTTGCTGTCTCTTTTTTCTTTCCTCTCTCGAGAGGAGCCCGGGTGTGCAGCTTTCAAGAATCAGTTTGCTGACTGTTTCAGGATAGCGCACAGCATAGGACAAGGCTGCCCTGCCTCCCATTGAATAGCCTGCAATCACAGGTTTATCCAGCTCTAGCTCCTTGAAAAGTGCATGAAGATCAAGCACCGTCTCCTCCATCGAATACCGGCGGTAATCTGCCGGAGTATCGGTCCTGCCGTGACCAATCAGGTCAATTAATATCACCTGGCAGGATTGAAACATTTCAAGAAACGGATGCCATGTTTCTGCCGATCCTGTAAAACCATGCAGAAGCACAAGGGGCCGGCCCTCTCCATACGTTTCGACCGAGTAAGAAATCCCTCTTATCTTCACCATCATTTCCGCATCATCTCTCTTATTTCCTGGGAAACACGATTCATCAAGTTTCGATGAATCGTGACACGGGAATGGCGGTTCGTACGGACTTCGATGATATTCAGCCCCTTGCGGCGAGCGGCGTTTTCAACGTCATCTCTAAATGCCTCCCAGGTCTCAGGCTGGGTATATGCCGCATCATAGAGCGAAGCAGCATGCTGAAAATGCAGACCGGTCGGGGTCCCGAAAAGCGTTTCAAAATGCTTTTCTTCTTTTGACTGGGGCAGGAAGGAAAAAATGCCTCCGCCGTCGTTGTTCAATAGGATCACCGTCATGTCAAGCTTGTGCATTTTTGCAGCCAGCAGCCCATTCATGTCATGGTAAAAGGAAAGGTCTCCAATGACCAGGAAAAGCGGATCTTCTGCAGCCGCACTCATTCCAAGGGCTGTTGAGACGATTCCGTCTATCCCGTTTGCCCCCCGGTTGGCGTGTACAGAAATACGCTTATTTGAATTTAAAAAGTAGTTGTCAGCATCACGGATCGGCATGCTGTTTCCGACAAACATATGGCTTTTCTCGGGCATGGCCTTTTGCAGCTCGGAAAAGACTTTTCCTTCAAACATGGCATCCGGTCCGTCTTCCGGAGAGGAAAGGATCTTACGTGCTGCACTGTTTGTCTCCTGCCACGTCTTTAGCCATTGTTCATTTTCTGCAGGAGAAACCCTGCCCGACAGACTTTCACAGAACCAGCTTTCATCGCATTCAATCATTTCAGAAGCCATGAGAGTAGGTTCCCGGAACCCCCCCTGTCCATCGACCACCAGCTGCAGAATCTCAGGAGATCGTTTCAGAAACAGGAACAGCGGCTTTGAAACCGGCATCGATCCAAAACGGATTATGACGTCCGGTTTCAGCTCATTTAGAAGTTCATCATCTTTCATAAAAGCATCGTATCCATCAATGACTGCAGATTTATCATGAGATCCTGTTCTTAAGTTAGAAAGGGGATCTGCAAGTATTGGATATTTTAAAGCTGCTGAAAGTTTAAGGACAGCGTCAGTAAAGAGCGGATCACGTATTTCCCCGCACACAATCAGTCCTTTTTCTTTTCCGGAAAGCAACTCGGCAATCCTCTCTATTTCAGGGTCATGAAGAACTGCCTGTCCCGGTTTAATGGTGACATGCTGTGTTCTGCCGCTGCCATTCTTCCAAATGTCCTCTAAGTCAAAATCAGGAATCAGCGGTTCTCTAAATGGAAGGTTCAGGTGCACAGGACCAGCTGGAGATGACAATGCTTTGCCTGCTGCCCTGGCAGCCATCATTCTGCTGTAGGCAAGCATTCCTTCCGTTTGTTCAGGAATTGCCATGTCTGCAAACCACTTCGCATACCGTCCGAAAAAATGAATCTGATCAATCGCCTGGGGAGCTCCAACATCCCGCAGTTCGTGAGGACGGTCAGCCGTCAAAATAAGCAGAGGCACTCTTGAATAGAATGCCTCCACGACAGCAGGGTAATAATTTGCAGCTGCAGTACCGGATGTGCACAGCAGCGCTACCGGTTTATTCAGCATTTTGGAAAGCCCCAGTGCAAAAAAGCCTGCGGACCTTTCATCGATCATAAGATGAATGTTGATATCAGGGTGTTCTGCCATCAGCATCGCCATCGGTGTTGACCTTGATCCTGGACTGATGACGGCTTCTGTAACATCCGCTTTTGCCAGCTCATCCGCAAAATTTGCTGCATAAAGGGTAAGTGATTTAGATTTGCTCATGCTGCATACCTCCCAGAGCAGAAAGCATCGGCTTCAGTTTAATGAGTGTTTCCTGATATTCCGACTGCGGATCCGATTCTGCTACAATTCCGCATCCTGCAAAAAGGGATGCCTGTTCCCCGTCTATCAGCCCTGACCGGATGGCCACTGCAAATTCCCCGTTGTTGTCTGAATCCAGCCATCCAACCGGACCTGCATACCATCCTCTGTCCATCGGCTCAATGTCTCTGATCATCTCAAGTGCACCTGCTTTTGGATACCCTCCGAGTGCAGGCGTTGGATGCAGCTTTTCAACTAAGCTGAGCAGCGACCTGCCGCCGTGCATTGTGCCTTCTATCGGCGTATACAGATGCTGGATATTTTTTGTTTTTAAAAGCTGCGGACCGTCCGGCACCCTGATTTCACTGCAGCACTCCTCAAAAGAATCCTTGATCATTTTGACGACAATGTCATGCTCAATCAGGTTTTTTTCATCATTTAAGAGGGCAGTGCCAAGTTCTGTATCCTCGTGCTTTGTATCCCCTCTTTTGATCGACCCTGCAAGACATGTTGAAAGCAGTCTGCTGCCTTCTTTTTTAATAAGCCGCTCAGGTGTAGCCCCGATGAAAGACTTGCTGCCGATTTCAATCGAGAAAATAAAGCTTCCAGGCTGTTCTATCTGAAGCTTATTTAAAGCTGCATAGACATTTATATCACGCTCATAAGAAACACTGACCTCCCGTGCAAGCACCACTTTATCAAGCTTGCCTCCTTTAATGGAAGCTGTAGCTTTTTCGACAGCGGACATCCATTCTTGTGTATCTTCTTCTTCGAGCGAATAATTGCCGGCGGGTTCCATGCTCACCGGCTGCTGTGCTGCCAGTACTTTATTTGCAAGATCCGTAAAGTGCAGCGCGCAGTCCTCAAGCTCGTCATCCGGCCTGATTATCCGGTTGATGGTTAAATAGGATGCATTTTCCTTCACCGTAAGCATCACAGAAGGCAGAAAAAACTTAGATTCCGGAAAGTGGCTCCACTGCTCATTGCTCCGATTATGCGGATCAAACGAAAAGCCGCCAAAAAGCAGGGCGCCTGTACCTATGTGAAAACTTTCACTATCTTCATGGTGAACAATCTTTTTGAAGCGCTTCCATTCCGTTTCAATGCGCCCAAAACGGTCGCTTACAGCATCATTTTCCACTGTGCATTCGCTGCCCAGACCACAGATCGTAAACCGTGCACCCGGAGTGGCCCAGTAAAACCGGCTTCCTGAAAAATGCTGTTCGCCAGCCGCATAAAATTGGAGGGGATTCTTGATCTCATGCAATGTTTTAACCTGACTCAGGATCACCGGCTCTTCTAACTGTCCCGCTTCATCCAAAGCACCCTTCAATTTCTCTGTAAATGTATGTTCTAACGCCGTAATCATTGGAAATCCCTCCAAAACCGAAAAATCGCTTATATTAAGATACACCCCAGAGGAAAGAGGTGTCAATAGTACTTTCCCAAAGAAATGGTATAATAGAATGAACGACTATTATCCTTATTATATTACTACCCGCATCACTTTAAAATGAAAAGCTCTCAAGGAAGAATTTTCAGGTGCTGGAATAGACCCCGATGTTCAAACATCTGTAAAAGGATTGACACAATATTGTAAATTTCCTACACTTAATTTTGGGAAGCTGTCAGCTTTAGTCAGCTTCAACTAGGGGAGGAAGAAAAAGATGCACACACAATCTCACACAACTCAGAACATGCCTTCCATCAAACCGGATAAAAGCTGGAAAGTATGGTGGATGCTGCTCAGGCCGCATACCCTTTCAGCAGCCTTTATACCCGTTACGATCGGCACAGTTCTTGCCTTAAATGAAGGCAGTATACATGCGGCCCTGTTTCTTGCCATGCTTCTTGCATCCATTCTGATTCAGGCTGCAACCAACATGTTTAATGAATACTTCGACTTTAAGCGCGGTCTCGACAATGAAAACTCTGTCGGAATCGGCGGAGCAATCGTCCGAAACGGCGTAAAGCCAAAAACAGTACTGAACCTTGCTTTCGGCTTCTTCGGAATCGCCATCTTGCTTGGCATCTACATTTGTATGGAGTCCACTTGGTGGATTGCTGTCATCGGCCTGATCTGCATGGCGACAGGATACTTCTATACAGGAGGCCCTGTTCCGATTGCATACACTCCTTTTGGAGAGCTTGTAGCGGGATTCTTTATGGGAATGGTCATCATTCTGCTCGCTTATTATATCCAGACAGGTACAATTTCTGCTATCAGTGTAATCATTTCCATACCAATTGCCTTTTTAGTCGGAAACATCATGCTGTCCAACAACATCCGTGACCTTGACGGCGACAAAGAAAATGGACGGAAGACACTGGCCATTCTAATTGGCCGCAAAAAAGCCATCATCTTCCTTGCCGCCACGTTTGCCGCTTCTTACGCTGTCATTCTTGCCATGATTGCATTTGGCTATCTGTCAGCATGGGCATTGCTTGTTTTGATCAGCACGCCTAAAGCATACAGTGCGGTCAAGAAGTTTATCGGAAAATCACTTCCGCTTGAAATGATGCCTGCTATGAAAGCTACGGCTCAAACAAACATCCAGTTCGGCTTTTTGCTTGCGATCGGATTATTTATCAGCACGATCTAAAAGGTCCTCTTACGGGGCCTTTTTATTTTGGCTTTTTTCACATGCAGAACCAGGAAACTTTCATTTTCAAACATGAAAACACGCCTTTTGACCATACTAAGAAAAGCGATTAACTTAAAAGCTGCTAGACGTGGAAAGGAATGTGATGGATATGCTGAGCAGTGAACAAATGGCTTCCTATCGCTCTGTTCTTGAAGAGATAAAAGCGGAGCTGGAACGGCATCTTAAAGAAAACAGCCACTATGGCCTTGAACAGAGCTTCGGGCATGATTCAACAGGAGAGCTTTCAAGCTATGATAATCATCCGGGAGATGAAGGCACGGAACTTTATGAACGCGAGAAGGATATTGCCCTTAACGAGCATGCAGAAGAGGAATTAAGTGATGTGAACCGGGCTCTTTCAGCCATCAAGAATGGCACTTACGGCAAATGCGAGGTTTGCGGCCGGGACATTCCCGAAGAACGGCTTGAAGTGCTCCCGACAGCCGTCACCTGCAAGGAGCACTCGCCTGAACAGGCTGTTTCCTATGAGCGCCCAATTGAAGAAGATGTCCTGGAGCCTGCCTTTGGTAAGTTTGAGTACGATGAGAGCGATTCTGAAGCTTATGATGCAGAAGATACGTATCAGGACGTCGAGCGGTACGGAAACTCCGAAACACCTTCAGACCTTGAATATCCCGTCGACTCATATAATGACGTTTACATGGAAAATGATGATCCGACAGGCTATGTCGAAGATTACGAAAACTTCGCTGCCACAGATATTGAAGGAAAGAATGTAACCGTATATCCGTCCATTCAGCACAGGCAATATGAACACACACTTGATGAAGAAGGTCTGATGACGCCGTTCGGTGATTTGCCTGCATACGAAAAAGATCCTTATACAGAGTAAAACAGAGCGTTTTGTGCGCTTGTTTTTACCGCCGCAGAAAAAAACCCGCTAATAGCGGGTTTTTCAATTTCAATGTAAGACAGGAATCGGCTGGATGTCCCAAATGCCGTCTGCATATTCATGAATGGTGCGGTCACTGGAAAAATAACCGGAATGCGCAATGTTCAACAGGGCTTTTTCAAGCCACTTATCCTGATTTAGATAGGCTTTTTCAAGCTGATCCTGTGCATCCACATATGATGCGAAATCCCGAAGAACGAAATACTGATCGTTTTCATACAGCAAGGAGTCTTTTATCGCCTCAAATTCATCTTCCGTATCAGGGAAAAATCCATTTGTGAGCTGGTCTACCACCTGCCTGATCCTCAGATCATGGTGATAATATTCGCTTGAGCGATATCCGCCATTTTCATAATAGTTCAAGACTTCCTCAGCCTTTAATCCGAATGTGAAAATGTTTTCCTTCCCGACTTCTTCAAGAATCTCAATGTTTGCACCGTCCAGAGTTCCTATAGTCAGGGCGCCGTTCATCATGAACTTCATATTCCCTGTGCCCGATGCTTCCTTACTGGCTGTTGAGATTTGCTCACTGACGTCTGCAGCAGGGAAAATATGCTCCGCCAATGACACTCTGTAGTTTTCCATAAAAATGACTTTCATCATTTTTGAAACTTTCGGGTCATTGTTTACTTTGTCGGCAAGTGCATTAATCAGCTTAATGATTTTCTTGGCGTAATAATAGCCTGGTGATGCCTTTGCCCCAAAGATAAAGGTTCTCGGATGAATCGAGAAATTAGAATCCTCTTTCAGCCTGTTGTACAGGTACATAATGTGCAGCACGTTCAGCAGCTGACGTTTATAGGCATGAAGGCGCTTAACCTGAACGTCAAAAATGGAATTTTCATCTACCTTGATGCCAGTATTTTTTTCAATAATGTCCGCTAAAATTTTCTTTCGCTTTCGTTTTACAGCTGCAAACTGTTCTTTCAGCAGCGGATCGTAAATGTGCCGCTTCAGTTCAATCATCAGATGGGGCTTTTTAATCCAGTCTGTCCCGATCGTATCCGTTATCAGACTTGTCAGCTCCGGATTGGCCTTCAGCAGCCATCTGCGATGAGTGATGCCGTTCGTTTTATTGTTGAATTTTTGAGGATAGATTTGATGAAACAGCTTCATTTCCCTGTTTTTCAGGATATCAGAGTGGATTTTGGCTACTCCGTTGACGCTGTGGCTGCCAGCTATGGCTAAGTGAGCCATCTTGACGACACCGTGCGCAATAATCGCCATATTTTCAATCCGCTTCCAGTCTCCCGGGAAACGATTCCACAATTCTCTGCAAAATCTTTCATTTATTTCTTCAACAATCATATAAATTCGCGGCAGCAGCGGTTTAAAGATATGCAACGGCCATTTTTCAAGTGCTTCAGACAGTGTCGTATGATTTGTATAGGAGATTGTGCCAACGGTGATGTTCCAGGCTTCTTCCCATTCCATGTGCTCTTCATCAAGAAGGATGCGCATCAGTTCAGGAATGGCCAGAACCGGATGTGTATCATTGACATGAATGGCTACATGCTTGTGAAATTCATGCAGTGTGTCATTCTTTTTCAGGTAGGATCTTATGATGGACTGCAGGCTTGCAGAGACCAGAAAATACTGCTGTTTCAGACGAAGAATTTTCCCTTCATCATGTGTATCGTCCGGATACAGAAATTCAGAAACAGCTTCTGTCTCGCGTTTATACGCAAGCACGTCGCGGTTTGGCGGATTTGGAGACGGTTCAGCGTTCCACAGTCTCAGAGTATTGACCGTGCTTGTTTCATAGCCGATGACGGGCATATCATAAGGCACAGCCATTATGTTTTCTGCATGAACGTGACGGAATTCAAGCTTTCCATCCTCCATGACATGTTCGATTTTTCCCCAGAAAGGAATTTCAATGGCCTGATCCGGCTTTCGCACTTCCCAGACGTTGCCGTGTCTAAGCCACTGCTCAGGCAGCTCCACCTGATAGCCATCGACGATTTTCTGGTCAAATAGGCCGTGTTTATAGCGTATTCCAAGGCCATGGCCCGGAAGGTTGAGAGATGCCAGCGAATCAAGGAAACAGGCAGCAAGGCGGCCTAAACCGCCATTGCCGAGGCCTGCATCTGCTTCGCTTTCCTCGATCTCCTCAAGATCAATGCCAAGCTCAGCAAACCCTTCAAGCACAACTTCCCGGATCCCCAGGTTTAACAGATTTTGTCCAAGCAGCCTGCCAAGCAGAAACTCGATTGACAGGTAATAGACCTGTTTGTTATTGCTTGCGCGGTTCCATTCATTTGTCTGGATCCAATGGCTGCTGATATGTTCTCTTACCATGTTTCCAAGCGTTTGGTACTGGTCGCGTTTTGTCGACTCAGCAAACGTTTTTCCGTACATCATTTCCAGACGCTTCAGAAAACTGTTCTTAAACTCGTTTTTGTCAGAGAACATGACTCCCACTCCTAGTCATTAAATCAGCGTAAAGCTGGTTGTATTTAAACGCAGACTGCGCCCAACTGTAATCTTCCTTCATAGCTGTTTTGACAAGGCTGTTCCAAATGGTTTTGTTTTTATAAACAGAAAATGCACGGTCGACTGTGTGCTTCATATCATGCGCATTGAAATTTGTGAAGGTGAACCCGTTCCCTTCACCTGTATCATCCCGGTAGGATGTGACAGTGTCATTCAGTCCGCCTGTTTCCCTTACAATCGGAATGGATCCATAGCGGAGGGCAATCAGCTGTCCAAGTCCGCACGGTTCAAACTGCGACGGCATCAGAAAGAAGTCCGACCCTGCATAAATGCGGTGTGCAAGAGGCTCATCAAAGCCGATATATGCTTTGCATTTATCCGGAAAGAGCCATTCCATGTGACGGAAGAAATCCTCGAATTTCTTTTCTCCGGTTCCAAGGATAATCATCTGCATATCAGACTGCAGCATCTCATGCAGCACGCGTTCAACGAGATCAAGTCCTTTTTGCTGAGTAAGCCGCGTAACCATTGTCATGAGTGGCGTATCCTCTTTTTCAGGCAGGCCAAACATCTTTTGAAGCTCTTTTTTGTTTTTCGCTTTATTCTGAGCTCTGTGCTCGTCATAAGGGAATGCTATGTACGGATCATCCCCGGGGTTGTAGATCGTGTCATCGATGCCGTTCAGAATCCCGACAAGAGACGCTTCCTTAACCCGCAGCAGACCGTCAAGACGCTCTCCGAAATATGGGGTCTGAATTTCATTTTTATATGTCGGGCTTACCGTCGTGATCAAATCAGATGCTACAAGAGCAGCTTTCATGAAGTTGACCATGCCGTGGAACTCAAGCTGATCATTGTTAAAATAACGGTCATCAAGGCCCAGCAGGTCGTACAGAATTTCTCTCGGGAAAATCCCCTGAAACTGCAGATTATGAATCGTGAAGACTGCTTTCATATTTTCATAAAAAGACTGCGAGGCATATTCCTCTTTCAGAAGGAATGGAACCATACCTGTATGCCAGTCATGACAGTGGATCACATCAGGCTGGAAGTCAACCGCCTTAATGGAATCAAGAACGGCTCTGCAGAAAAAAGAGAACCGTTCCCCGTCATCATAATGGCCATATAAAGAATCACGCTTAAAATAATATTCATGATCGATGAAATAATACGTGACACCCTCAAATTCAAGCTGCTCGATACCGCAATATTGCCGTCTCCATCCGACAGGAACGACAATCTCCTTCACTTTCTTCATTTTGGAGCGGAAGCGCTCTGGGATTTGCCCGTATTTAGGCAGGACTACTCTTATGTCAGTCCCGAGGCGCTTAAGCTCCTTCGGCAGTGCTCCCGCAACGTCGGCCAGGCCTCCGGACTTTACGAAGGGAACACATTCCGATACGACAAATAATACTTTCACGATTTCATCAGCGCTCCTTGTACCGTTCCTTTTCTGAGGACAACCGGAAGATCAGATGTTCCTTTCAGTTCAATGCCGCTTCCAACTTTGACATCTTTATCAAGCACGACATTTTCAAGAACACAGTCTTCACCGATCTGTGATTTCTGCATGATGATGCCGTTTTTCACAACGGTTCCTTTTCCAATATGAACGGCTCTGAAAATAATGCTGTTTTCAACATGCCCTTCTATGACGCTGCCGTTTGCAATCATGGAATTTTTCACAATAGCGTTCTGGCCATGGCGTGCAGGCGGCTCATCCTTTACCTTCGTCAAGATAGGACGATTTGTCAGGAACAGCTGCTGCCAGACTTCCGGCTTCAACATTTCAAGGCTGTGGCGGTAATAGCTTTCAGTCGAATCAATAATGGCGACATATCCGTCAAATTCATAATCACAGATCATGAGCTTGTGGGTATTATCCATGATTACCTGGGCTATCGTTTTATATCCTGTCTGGTTATTGTCATGAATCAGATTCAGCAATAGTTTTGTTGACATGACATACATCTGCAGGGACTCGCCGTCTTTGCGGATTTCTGTTATGTCGCAGCCCATTTTCACGTGCTTGGCAAGAACATCTTTAAAATCGATATTGCAGACGGTATAGCTGTTTGCAATAACCGCATATTCCTGCTTGCTTCTGAGGAAATAATCAATATGATCTGACAGCTGGCGGATCGATCCAAACTCGCTGTATTGATCATTTAAATGCGGTGACGGGAAAAAGAACAGTCCGTCACGCTTTCTGTTTAAGTCCCATTGCTTTCCTGAACCAAGATGGTCCATTAGAGAACGGTACTGGTATTTCGGGAAGATTGCTACACTGTCAATATCCGAGTTCACCATATTCGATAAGATAAAATCTATTAATCTGTAGCGTCCTGCAAACGGGACCGCTGCCATTGAACGATTTACCGTCAAGTCTTCGATGGCATTTGTATACGTTGTTGCATCAATAATTCCCAGCATCCTTTGATTCATAGCTGTTCCACCTCTCGCATTCGTTTTTTTTCATCGGAAATAAATAGGATTTCACTGCTGACACGCACATCGTACTTAGCGGTTACGCTCCTGCCGTTTGCTCGACTAATTCTTCCGTTACTAAAATGACTTCATCAATATCTTTATCCGAACGAATGACCATGCCATCCGGCACAACAAGCCCCGACGGAACAATCGCATTCTCAATATAAACATTATTGCCAATGACAGCATCAGGCATGACGACCGTATTTTTCAGGAAAGAGTGCTGTCCTACTGTTACACCCTGGAAAAGGACCGATTTATGAATGGTGCCGTATACGACACAGCCTTCATTTACTAATGATTCCGTCACTTCTGCGCCTTCTGACAGATACTGCGGCGGCTGATTCGGGTTTACAGAATAAATTCTCCAGTTATTGTCGAAAAGATCAAGCTCAGGATCGGCTTTTAAAAGGTCCATGTTTGCTTCCCACAGACTTTTCACTGTGCCGACATCCTTCCAGTAGCCTTTGAATGGATACGCAACAAGCTTTTTCTTTTCATCAAGAAGCAGCGGCAGAACATCTTTTCCAAAGTCGTGGCTTGAATATGGATTGCGCTCATCCATCTCCAAAAACTCCTTAAGAATGGACCATTTGAAGATATAGATTCCCATGGAAGCAAGATTATTTTTAGGATTTTGAGGTTTTTCATCAAACTCTATAACTTCAAGATTAGCGTCAGTATTTAAGATTCCGAACCGGCTCGCTTCATCCCATGGAACTTCTTTTACCGAAATAGAAACGTCGGCGTCCTTTTCGATATGATAGTCAAGCATGTCGGAATAATCCATTTTGTAAATATGATCGCCTGACAAAATGAGCACGTATTCAGGATCATACTGTCTTAAATAATTCAGATTCTGATAGATGGCACTTGCTGTTCCTTTGTACCATTTCACCTCTGAAGATTCAGCGTATGGAGGAAGAACCGTTACTCCCCCGTTTTTCCGGTCAAGATCCCATGCACTTCCAATTCCGATGTAGGAATTCAGGACAAGCGGCTGATACTGCGTCAGCACACCAACTGTATCAATGCCGGAGTTGCAGCAGTTGCTCAGTGTAAAATCAATGATTCTGTATTTTCCTCCAAAAGGAACAGCCGGTTTCGCCAGATTCTGTGTCAGTGAACTTAATCTGCTACCCTTTCCTCCTGCCAATAACATTGCGACGCACTTTTTTTTCACCATGGTTGATTGTCTCCTCTCGTTTTTTAACTGCGCGTAATATGGATATTCCATATGGCGGAATGGTCATTGATATATGGTAAGGCTGATTATGCATCTTGCCTTCCTGCGCTTTCAGTTCTTTCTTGTTGATCTGGCCCGACCCTCCAAATACTGCATCATCGCTGTTCAGCGTTTCAACATATCTGGTATCAATCGGCACTCCGACTTTATAGTCATGGTACGTTTCAGGAGTGAAGTTACAAACGACAACAAGCTGTTCGTTCGGCTTAATCCCTTTACGGATAAAAGAAAAAATACTCTGGTCTGAATTATTGACGTCAATCCATTCAAAGCCTTCCTGCGAATGGTCAAGCTCATAAAGCGGACGCTGGCGTTTATACAGGGCAAGCAGTTCTTTAACATAAACTCTTGATTTTTGATGCATGTCAAAGTCATCAAGCACCCAGTCAAGCTGCTCAAGGTCTTTCCACTCATCAAACTGGGCAAATTCTCCGCCCATAAACAGCAGCTTTTTGCCTGGATGTGCAAGCATATAACCAAGCAAAAGTCTGTACTGTGCAAATTTCTGCCAGTAGTCACCCGGCATTTTATTCAGCAGCGAACGTTTTCCATGGACCACTTCATCATGTGAAAGCGGAAGGATAAAATTCTCTGTGAAAGCGTAGATCAGGGAAAAAGAAACTTTGTGATGAAGATCTTTCCGCTGTTCTGGAGGGGCTTCCATGTATTTGAGGATATCGTTCATCCAGCCCATATTCCATTTATAATTAAATCCCAGTCCTCCATCAGAGACAGGAGATGTTACAAGAGGAAAATCCGTAGAATCTTCCGCAATCATCAGTACGGAAGGATCGTACTCAAACACTTTCTCATTCAGTTTTCTTAAAAACTGAACCGCGAACGCATTCTCGTGAGGTTCATCCGTATTCTGCCAGTAAATCATATTGGCAACAGCATCAACCCTGAAACCGTCGATATGGAACATTTCAAGCCAGAAGAGAGCATTTGAAATCAGGAAACTCTGCACTTCCGGTTTTCCAAGATCAAAGTTCGCCGTACCCCAGACGATGTTCTCCCTGTCTTCAAATTTCTCATATTCAAAAACCGGTTCCCCGTCAAAGAAATAAAGTCCGTGTGCATCTTTGCAGAAATGGCCTGGTACCCAGTCCATAATGACTCCCAGGTTATTCTGATGGCAAAGATCTATGAATGTCATCAAGTCGTGCGGGGTGCCGTAACGGCTTGTAGCCGAATAATAGCCCGTGCCCTGATATCCCCATGAACGGTCATATGGGTGCTCAATAATCGGCAAAAGCTCGATATGTGTAAACCCATGCTCAAGAACATACGGAATCAAGACATCCGCAAGCTCTAAATATGTATAAAGGCTGCCGTCCTCTTTCTTTTTCCAAGAGCAGATATTCAGTTCATAAATGTACATAGGGCGCTGATAAATTTCCTTTTGGCGTTTTTTTCTCTGCCAGTTTTTATCATTCCATTTATACCCTCCAAGATTGTAAACAACAGAAGCTGTATTTGGCTTCAGCTCAGAATAAAAGGCAAATGGATCAGCCTTCAGAATTTTTTCATGCTTTTGAGTGATAATCTCATATTTATAGAGATCACCCTCTTCGATGCCATCAATAAAAGCAGACCAGATTCCCTGTTCATTCAGCTTCTCAAGCTTGTGTCCAGTGCCGTCCCAGTGATTAAAATCACCTGCAACCCGCACCTCAAGCGCATGAGGAGCCCAAACTGTGAATACTGTTCCGCTCACACCGTTTCGCACGCTGCTGCGGGCACCAAACAATTCATGAGCTCTGAACAAATTTCCTTCATGGAAAAGATGCACCTCAAAATCAGTTGGCGTAGCAAGATTCATTCCCATCACCCTTTCTATAAAGTAATCTTAATTCTTATTTCAATCAGAAGGAAGGATTACCTTTTTTGTAAGCGCTTCTACTTATTGACACGAAATGTCATGAACAGCCATTCATTTTTCAAAACATTATACTTTTAAAATGATGTCGAATAAAGAAAGGAAGGAAGGATAGAATGTTGGTGAAATGAACATCAGTCTTATTTACTAAATAAGTCATATTCGATGAGAAAATCCGGTCATATTAACAAAAAAATACAATCTCAGCAAATGCAGTATGCTATATCACAAAAACAGTTAATTCGACAAATCCTCTTATATTTGTCGAAATTTTCACGACCTTTTAATCACGGTTTCTTTATTACCATTACTTATACCTCTAATGAAAAACATTCAAACCTTTTTGAGTAACAGAAATATATATTATTTGTTGAAAACATATTTTAAGGGAAAGAAGGATTTTTTGAAGTCATATTTTAACGGGGATACAGGGTTCATTCGTTCCTTGGAGATAGTCTGAGCTGCCTTATGGGAGTCGAGATCCCGTTGACGGAATCATTGTGGAGGATAGGTACGCTTTACGGCGTTTTTCATAACGGCTATCTTTTCTAACAACAAAAAAAGCGCTGCACAATGTGCAACACTTTTCTTAATGATGACCCGTACGGGATTCGAACCCGTGTTACCGCCGTGAAAGGGCGGTGTCTTAACCGCTTGACCAACGGGCCGGAGCATGCCTTCTGGCGGAGAAGGAGGGATTTGAACCCTCGCGCCGCTTACGCGACCTACACCCTTAGCAGGGGCGCCTCTTCAGCCACTTGAGTACTTCCCCA